>OY970353.1:0-3565998 GCA_963718495.1 uncultured Solirubrobacterales bacterium
GAGGACGACAACCTGGCGGGCCCGTTCTGTGAAGCGCTCGAACACTGCGGTCCTTCTTCTTTCGGGATCTGGAGGGAGGTGGATCAGCCCGACACCTTTACCGTTCTGATCGGCAACAGCGTCCAGGGGATGAACCCCCGTTGGCAAGCCACACGCCCTGGGGCCAGTCTACCAACGCCATCCGGTCGACTGGCCCGCCTCCGGCACCCCGAAATTCCCGCTGATTCGGCACACTTCTCCGATTCCCAATCGAAACGGAGCAGGGAAGTTGAAGACGACTCGCACTTTTGCCGCGCTCGCAGCGGTCGCCGCCATCGCTGTGCCCGTCGCCGGCTGCGGTGAGGACCAGAGCTTCATCGACGACTACAACGAGGCCACCAAGCCCCTCCAGGACCTCAGCAAGGACATCGGCACGTCGCTGAACAGCGCCAGCAGCCAGAGCGACGAGCAGGTCGCCGCGCAGTTCGACAAGCTCGCGAACACGAGCGCCGAGGTGAACAAGAACCTCGCCGAGCTCGATCCGCCGGAGGACGCGAAGGCCGGCTTCGACGACTTGAAGGCCGCGCTCACAAAGGGCCAGAAGGACCTCGAGGCCATCGCCGAAGCGGCCAAGACGGGCGACGTGAAGGCCGCGCAGACCGCCGTCGCCGAGCTCGGCAAGGACAGCAAGGCGATCTCGAAGGCCGAGACCGAGGTCAAGAGCAAGGTCGAAGACTGATTTCAGAAGGGGGGCTCGCGCCCCCTTCACACCCCCCGCGCCCTTCGGCCGCTCGCCGGGCTACGTACGCAATGCCGGGAAGAGGACCACCTCGCGGATCGTCGTCCTCCCGGACAGCAACATCACGAGACGGTCGATGCCGACGCCGATGCCGCCGGTCGGCGGCATGCCCTGCTCGAGCGCCCGGACGTAGTCCTCGTCGTAGGGCTGGGCCTCGTCGTCGCCGGCGGCGGTGTGGCGCTTCTGCTCCTCGAAGCGGGCGCGCTGGTCGTCCGGGTCGTTCAGCTCCGTGAACGCGTTGGCGAATTCCATGCCGGCCGCGAAACACTCGAACCGCTCGACCAGCCCGGGCTCCGTCCGGTGGGTCTTCGCGAACGGGGACAGCTCGACCGGGTAGTCGGTGATGAACGTCGGGTTGACGATCTTTGGCTCGACGAACTTCGACAACAGGTCGTCGACCAGCCCCGGCCACGTGCGCGTCGGATCGAGGCCCACGTCCTTTGCGGTCGCCGCCGCGACCAGCTCGTCGCGGTCGCGATTGGCGAGAACGTCGATCCCCGTCTCCGCGAGGATCGCGTCGCGGAGCGTGATCCGCTTCCACGGCGCGGTGAAGTCGACATCGCCGGAGTAGCCGATCTCGCCCGCGACGTGTGAGACGAGCTCCTCGAGCTCGGCGGCGATGTCCTCGTAGTCGGCGTAGGCCTCGTACCACTCGAGCATCGTGAACTCGGGGTTGTGCTTGGGCGAGAGGCCCTCGTTGCGAAAGTCCTTGCCGAGCTCGTACACCCGCTCGAGCCCGCCGACGATCAGCCGCTTGAGGTAGAGCTCGGTGGCGATCCGCAGGTACAGGTCGCGGTCGAGCGAGTTGTGGTGCGTGGTGAACGGCCGTGCCAGCGCGCCGCCGTAGAGCGGCTGCAGCACCGGCGTCTCCACCTCGAGGAACCCGCGCGCGTCGAGCCAGCGCCGAACGGAGGCGACGACCTTCGAGCGCAGGATGAAGACCTCACGCGACTCCTCGTTGGCGATGAGGTCGAGCTCGCGGCGGCGGTACCGGGTCTCGACGTCCTCGAGCCCGTGGAACTTGTCGGGCGGGGGGGCGAGCGACTTGGCCAGCAGCTGCCAGCCGGTGGCACGGAGGCTGAGCTCGCCACGGCGGGACTTGAAGGCGGTGCCGTCGATCCCGACGATGTCGCCGAGGTCGAGCGACGTGAGCAGCTCGAACGCGTCGTCGCCGAGCACGTCCTTCTTCGCCTGGATCTGGATCTTCCCCGAGCGGTCGACGACGTCGAGGAAGGCCTGGCCACCGTGCCCGCGGCGGCCGGTCATCCGGCCGGCGACGCGGTAGGCGGCGTCCGTCTCCTCGCCGGCCTCGAGCGCGTCGTGGGCCGCGTGTACGTCGGCCGCAGGCACCACACCCGGGTAGGAGTGGGGAAACGGCTCGATGCCCTGCTCGCGCAGGCGCTCGAGCTTTGCGCGGCGGTCGTCGTCCACGGCGGGAACCCTACGTGAGCCAGGCGGGTCGCGGCTTACGCCGCGACGCGATTACGCAGCCTCGATCTTGGTGATCTTCAGCTTGCGGGCGGGGCCGCGCGGCACGGGGACGGACACGACCTCGCCGCGCTTCTTCCCGATCAGCGCCTTGCCGACGGGCGACTCGTTCGAAAGCTTGTGGTCGGCGGGATCGGCCTCGGCCGAGCCGACGATGCGGAACTTCTGCGACTTGTCGGTCTTCTGGTCCTTCAGGTGGACGGTCACGCCGACCGTCACGGCCTCGGTGCTCACGTCCTTCTCGTCGATCACCCGGGCGTTGCGCAGCTTCTCCTCGAGGTCCGAGATCTGCTTCTCGAGCATTGCCTGCTCGTTCTTCGCGTCGTCGTACTCGGAGTTCTCGGCGATGTCGCCGAACTCGCGCGCTTCCTTGATGCGATCGGCCACCTCGCGACGGCGATCCACCGTCAGGTGTTCGATCTTCGCTTGGAGCTCTTTGAGCCCCGCGGGTGTCAAAAGTGTCTCTCTAGGCATTTGGAGTCCCCCAAATAAACCCCCCGGATCGCCCACTGCGACCCAAGAGGACGCGGGAGTGTAGCAACCCGCCCGCGCCGCGCTAGGCAGCGTTCGAGGCGGCCTGGAGAGCGGTGATCCGAACCAGGGCGGCGCGCGCATCAGCGGTGGTGGGAGCCGTGACCAACTCCATGCGCACCGCCTTCTCCAAGTCCAGCCCATCCGCGTACCAGGGGTAAAACTTGCGCAGATAGCGACTCGCCCGATCCGGACCGAGATGCTCCTCGCAGCGCTCGATCACCCACTCCAGCTCGGCGCACACCTCGTCGACAGGCGTCGGACCGACGCGCAACCCGAGCAGCCGCTCGAACCGCCACGGGTCCCCGAGCGACCCGCGCGCGAGCATCACGGCCTCGGCCCCCGAGCGGTCGAGGGCCTCCTGCGCGCTTTCGTCCGAGAGCAGACCGCCGGAAACGATCACCGGCACATCGATGCCCTCGACCACCTCTCGCGCGAGGTCGTAGTCGGGCTTGCCCTTGTGCTGCTGCGAGGCGTGGCGCGGGTGAAAGGCGATCCCGGCGACGCCGGCCTCCTCGACGAGCCGCCGCGCGAGCTCCACGCCGGCGCGATCCCCCGGCCGCTGGCCGGGGCGGAGCTTCACCGTCACCGGAAGGCCCGAGCCCTCGCCCGCGGCCTTGGCGATGGCGACGGCCTTGTCCGGGTCGTCGAGCAACGCCGCGCCCGCGCCGGTCTTGCAGACCTTGCGCACTGGGCAGCCCATGTTGAGGTCGACCACGTCGGCGCCCGCCTCGGCGACCTTCTCGGCCGCCTCGCGCATCACGTCCGCGTCGTGGCCGAACAGCTGCATCGACACCGGATGCTCGTCGGGGTGGATGCGCAGGAACTCGCGGATCGTCCGCTCGTTGCCGTGCTTGATGCCGAAGCTCGACACCATCTCCGACACCACGTAGCCCGCCCCGTGGCGCTTGGCCTGGAGGCGCACGAACCAGTTGCCGATGCCGGCGAGCGGCGCCAGCACGAGACGGTTCGGCAGCTCGTGCGGGCCGAGCCGCCAGCTGTCTGAGAGCGAGCGGGACATCACAGACAGGCTAAACACCCGCGAACGTCGCGGAATCCGCCATAGCGGTGGTAAGCCCTGCATCTCGTGGCGAAGGCGCGCGCGGTCGTCCTTGTACCGCTGCTGCAGCTTCCCGATCTCCGGCATGTGCTCGCGCAGCGCACGCTGCGAGTGGAACTGCAGCGCCGCCAGCGGGACCGTCGACAGCCGCACCAGCGCGGTCAGCATCGCTTGCCCCGGAGTAGGGAACGGCATGTTCCCCAGCCCTACGCGTCCGAGTTGCGCTCCCAGATCAACCGCAGCCCCTCGAGGGTGAGCAGGTCGTCGAGCTCGTCGATCTGCTCGCAGTGGGGAACTATCGCGTGCGCCCAGCCGCCGGTGGCGATCGCTGTGGCCTCCTCGCCGAGCTCCTCGCGCAGCCGGCCGACGAGGCCGTCGACCTGGCCGGCGTAGCCGTAGATCACGCCCGACTGGATCGCCTCGTGGGTGCCGCGGCCGATCGCCGCCCGCGGCGCGGTGAGCCGCACCTTCGGGAGCGCGGCGGCGCGCTGGGTGAGCGCCTCGATCGAGATCTCGACCCCGGGCGAGATCACGCCGCCGAGGTACTCACCCGTCGGCGACACAACGTCGTAGTTGATCGCGGTGCCGAAGTCGACGGCGATGCACGCCCCGCCGACCCGGTCGAACGCCGCAACGGCGTTGACGAGCCGGTCGGCGCCGAGCTCGCGCGGGTTGTCGATCCGGATCGCCATGCCGGTCCGCAGCTCGGGCCCGACCATCGCGCCGCGGCCGTCGACGTAGCGCCGGCGCACCTCGTCGTACTCCATCGACAGCGCGGGCACCACGCACGACACGATCATCGCGTCGGCGTTGTCGGCGATCGTCCGCCCGCTCAGCCGCAGGAGGGCGTTGAGCACGATCGCGAGCTCGTCGGCGGTCGCGGTCCTGGCGGTGTGGAACCGCCAGTGCTCGACGAGATCGTCGCCCTCGAACAGGCCGACGTGCGTCTGCGTGTTGCCGACGTCGATAGCTAGCAGCACCATGCGGCGCTCATCCTAAGTCCGCGGGCGGATCGTCGAGCGGCGGGGCGGGCTCGACGCGCTGATCGGCCACCCCCTCGGTGAACGAAGCGAGCGGCGTCCCGTCGGGCAGGGTCAGCCACGGCGCGAGGTCGAGCAGCGGCTGCAGCACGAACCGGCGCGAGGCGATCTCGGGGTGGGGCAGCGTCAGCCGCTCGTGCGCCAGCCCGAGATCGCCGTAGAGCAGTACGTCCACGTCGATCGGGCGCGGCCCATGGCGCGGGCCGCCGGGCTCGCGACCCAGCTCGCGCTCGACGGCCTTGCACGCGTCGAGCAGGGCCAGCGGCTCGAGCTCCGTCTCGGCCTCGAGACAGCCGTTGAGGAAGTCGGGCTGGTCGAGGATCTCGCCCTGCGGGGCGGTCGTGTACAGCGGCGACGTGGCGAGGGTCTCCACACCGTGGTCCGCCAGCGCCGCGCGCGCTGCGCGCAGGTAGGCGTGGCGCCCCGGCTCGTTCGAGCCGAGGCCGAGGAACACGCGCGTCAAACCTGCCCGGCTCCCAGCTCGTCGACGAGGCGCAGCAGCTCGAGCGGGCTGAACGGCTTGGTGAGGAAGAGGTCGGCGCCGGCGGCCTCGGCCTCGCGCTCGGCGTGGTCGTCGGCGTTGGCCGTGAGCATCACGATCGTCGCGTCGGCGGTCGCAGGTCGGCCCCGCAGCTGCCGGCACGCCTCGAGCCCGTCCATCTGCGGCATGTCGATGTCGAGGAACACGAGCTGCGGCGGGTCGTCGGTGGCGATGGCCACGGCCTCCGCCCCATCGCCGGCCTCGGCCAGGTCGAACCCGGCTACGTCCTCGAGCGTGGTTGCGATGAGCTTCCTGATGAACGGATCGTCGTCGACGATCAACACGCTCGGCATCCGCTACCCGCTGTCCCCGCGGATGCCCTCGAGCACGTCGTCGGGGATCTCGGCGAGCGCGTCGACCACGGCCGGGTCGAACTGCGTCCCTGACTCGCTGGCGATCTCCACCCGCGCCTTCGCCAGCGATACGCCCTGGCGGTAGGGCCGATCGGTGGTGATCGCGTCGAGGCTGTCGGCCACGGAGAACACGCGCGCGGCGAGCGGGATGTCCTCGCCCGCGAGGCCGTCGGGGTAGCCGGCGCCGTCCCAGCGCTCGTGATGCGAGCGCACGATCTGCGCGGCCTCACCGAGGAACTCGATCCCGGCGAGGATCTCGAAGCCGATGATCACGTGGCGGCGCATCAGGATCTGCTCCTCGTCGGCGAGCGGCTCGGGCTTGTGGAGGATGCCGTCGGGAATGGCGACCTTGCCCACGTCGTGGAGGAGGAAGCCGAACTCGACCTGCTGGTTGGCGGCCAGCCCCGGATCGATGCGCTTCGCCAGCTCGAGCCCGTAGGCCGCCACGCGCTCGGCGTGCTTGCCGGTGTAGGCGTCGCGTGCCTCGACGGCGTTGGTCAGCGCGCGCACGGTGGCGACGTAGGACGCCGTGACCTCCTCGGCTCGCGCACGCTCGGCCTTGAAGGTCTCGCGGAGGTCGTTCGCATACCGCTCCAGTTGCAGCTCTTTTTCCGCAGCGATGCTGCGTTGCCGTTCGAGCTCCGCGTGTAGCTGCTCGAGATCGTCTTGGCCGCCGATGGCGATGTCCCTCATCTCGCTGCCCTCGCGAGCAAGGCTACTCCGCGCGGGCTTCGCTGGGTACGGGTTCGGCAAGCGGGCGCCCAAGCGCCTCGCGGACGGCGGACGCCGCCTGGCCGATCGGCACCGCCCGCGCGCCGAGCACGGCCATGCCCTCGGGCTCGTTGCCCGCCCAGAAAAGCAGCACCGCCTGCTCGAGCCGGCGGCCGCGCAGATCGAGCGAGCGCAGCGCCGCCTCGGGGTTGCGGATGCCCGCGTCGACGAGCGCGATCTCGTAGCGGCGCCGCTTGCACGCCTGCGCGGCAGCCGGCCCGCTGGTGACCCACTCGTGGTCGAGGCCGAGCTTGACGAGGGCCGGCTCGAGCTCCGTGCGCACGTCCGAGCGGCCGACCACGAGCACACGGGTCCGCCCCGCGAGTACGGCCGAGCCGAGCGCGTCCGCGAGCTGGAGCGGATCGATCGGCTTCATCACACGCCACTCGCCGTACAACGCGCGATGGTCGGCCAGCACCGACACCACCACGACCGGCGTCCGCCGCAGGACGGGATCCGAGCGCAGCTCGCGCAGGACGTCGATCCCGCTCTTACCGTCCATCAGCACGTCGAGGGTCACCGCGTCGAAGTGCTCGCGGCGCAGCCGCTCGAGCGCGAGGTCGGCGTCCGTCTCGATCTCGGCCTGGATGTCGTACGGCTCGAGGTCGGCCGCGATCAGCTGCGCCACCTGCCGCTCGTCGTCGACCACGAGCACCTTCTTCCCGCGGATGGCGCGACGCGGCTCGGGGTCGTCGCGGCGCCCCGGCTCGCCGGGCAGCCGCACGGTGAAGGTCGAGCCCCGGCCGGGCCGGCTCTCAGCCGCGATCGACCCGCTCTGGAGCTCCACGAGCGACTTCACGATCGACAGCCCGAGACCGGTGCCGCCGAGACCGTCGTCGCGGCGCACGAAGCGCTCGAACACGCGGTCGAGGTCCTCTTCGGTCATCCCGCGCCCGGTGTCGGCCACGGTCATCACGATCCCGCCGTACTCCTCGGCGACGCCGACGATGATCCGCCCGTCCTCGCCCGTGTACTGGTGGGCGTTCGACACCAGGTTGATCAGGATCTGGCGCGTGCGCACCGGGTCGGCGAGCGTGCGCGGCAGGTTCGGCGGGATGTCGAGGTCCAGCCGCTGACCCTTCTCCTCGATCCGCGGCGCCATCAGCTGGGCCACGTCGCGCACCTGCTCGGCGAGGTCGAACAGCCGCGGGTGGACCTCCATCTTCCCGGCGTCGAGCCGCGTCACGTCGAGGAGGTCGTTGACGAGCTCGACGAGCCGGTCGGTCGACTTGAGGATCACATCGACGAACTCGCGGTCGCGCTCGCCCAGCGACGGCGAGCGCTCGAGCAGCTCGACGAAGCCCTTGATCGACGTCAGCGGGCTACGCAGCTCGTGCGAGGCGGTGGCGACGAAGTCGGACTTCACCCGCTCGAGCCGCGCACGCTCGGAGATGTCGCGCAGCGTCCAGACGACCCCGCCGCCCTCGCCGCCGAGCTCCGAGGCGGTGATCGCGAGCGTTCGCCCATCGCGGTCGATCACGACCTCGCCCGAGAGCGCCTGGCCGATCGGCGGGAGCGGTGAGCCGGGGCCGTCGGCGCTCACGCCCGGGTTCAGCTCGGGCACGATCACCTGCGCGCGCGGGTTCACGGCGCTCACGGTGCCGTCGCGCTCGCACACGACCAGCGCGTCGCCGAGGCTCTCGATGGTCGTCATCAGCCGCTCGCGCTCAGCCTCGATGCGGCCGCGCGCGCCCTGGAGCTGCTCGGCCATCGTGTTGAAGGCGGTGTCGAGCTCGCGCAGCTCCTGCGGGCCGCTCGGGTCGACGCGGCGCGAGAGGTCTCCGCCGGCCAGCTCCTTCGTCGCGTCGACGAGCTCGTCCAGCGGCCGCCGGATCGAGTTGATCAGCGCCACGATCAGAGCCAGCGCGCCCAGCAGCGCGAGCCCGCCGGCGAGGATCACGGTGATCACCGCCGAGCGGGTCTCGTCGCTCGCCGTCGCGCGCGCGACGGCACGGCGCACCCGCTGGCGGCGGACGAGGTCGTCGTTCGCCGCGCGGGCGCGATAGATGGCCTGGGCCAGGCTGCGCTCGGCGCGCTGCGGGCGCCCCTGGACGCGCCCGCTCGCCGCCACTTGGCGCGCACTGCGCTCCGCCGCGAGCCGGGCGCGCAGCAGCCGCGCGCTCTCGCGGTCACTCGAGGCGAGGCTGCTCGCGATGCGCGCCTCGGCGTCAAACGCCTGCGTCGCATTGGCGCGCGCCTGCGGCGCGTTGGAGCCGCGGTTGCGGAACGCGGTCTCCTCGATCACTCCGGCTGCAAGCAGCCGCGATGCCGATGCCTGAAGCTCGTAGCTGAGCGCGATCGTGTCCTCGTAGTCCTGGCGCGCTGAGTAGATCTTCCCGATCCCGATCGCCGCGATCAGCGCCAGCACGAGCGTCAGCGTGATGAGCGCGATCGTCAGGGTCGGGGCCAGCGGGAGGCGCTTCAGCACCTCCGCCATGCTCAGCTTCTCGGGATGGGCGGCCCGATTGTCGCGCGAGTTGCCACCCGGGCCTACCATGGACGCGTGGACCTCGTGCGCCAGCTGCGCCGCCAGATGCTGGGGGCAACCGGAGCGTCGCTGCTGGCACCCGTCGTGCTGCTGCTGGCAGCGGCCGCCGTAGCCGCGAGCGGCGGCGGGCTCGGCGGCCTCGGGTCGCTCGGCCAGCTGACTTCGGGCCCCGAGTTGCCGGACATCGGCATCGCCGACACGGGCGTGCAGGAGTCGGGCAGCGCCGAGATCGTCGGCGCCGAGGTCGGCGAGAGCCTCGGGCCTTCGCCGGCCACGGGACTGCCCGCCGCGGGTGGCGGCGCGCTGGCCGGTGGCCCTGGCGCCGGCGGCCCGATCACCGGCGGCCTGCCCACGCCCGGCGCGGAGAACACCCTGCCGCCGACCAGTGCACCGCCGGCGGTGACGGGGCCGACCCCGCCGGGGCAGACGGAGACCACGCCCGCGCTTCCCGAGCTTCCGGCAACCGCTCCGGCGAACCCCGTCGGCCAGGTGATCGACGACACGCGCCGGCTAGGCGAGTCGCTGCCCGGCCCTCTGGGTCCTGTCGCGGGCGGCATTCTCGACCTCATCCTCGGGCCGCGGCGCTGACCGGGACCCTCAGGTCCCGCGCCAGACCTCGACCGATACCTCGTCCACGGGAAGCGGGATCGGCGGCTCGGGCTTGGTGGCCTTGACGCGGACCTCGTCGGCCGCGTAGCGCTCGACCATGCGCTCCGCGATCGCGGCGCACAGGCGCTCGAGGGTCTTGTAGGACCGCTCCTGGGCGGCGAGCGCGACCTGCTCGCAGACGTCGCCGTAGTCGACGGTGTCCTCGATCCGGTCGGTCACCGTGGCGTCGCAGTCGCTCAACTCGAAGGCGACGTCGATCACGAGCCGCTGGCCGAGCTCGCGCTCGGCCTCGGAGACGCCGTGACGGGTGTAGAGCGACAGCCCGGTGATCTCCACCGTGACAGTGGGCTCGGGCGCCTCGTCGTCCTCGTCGAAGTCCCGATCGATGTCGTCGGGCTCGATCGGGCTCTCCTCGTCGCTCACGCCACCACCTCCGTCATCGCCCGACCGTAGCAGCGGCGACCGCCAGGGCATCCGCAACCGGGGCGACATCGTGCACGCGGAACACGCGCGCGCCGCGCTCGAGGGCGAGGACGTTGGTGGCGATGGTGCCGGGCAGGCGCTCGGACTCCGCCCGCCCGCCGGCGAGCTTGCCGAGAAAGCTCTTGCGCGACGTGCCGACCACCACCGGCCGGCCGAGCGCCACTATCTCGCCGAGCCGCTGCAACAGCTCGAGGTTGTGCGCGACGGTCTTGCCGAAGCCGATGCCTGGATCGAGCCACACCTTCTCCTCCGGGATGCCCTCCGCGACCGCGAACTCGAGCCGCTCCTCGAGGAACGCCTTGACATCGGCCACCACGTCGCCGTAGCGGGGGTCGGCCTGCATCGTGCGCGGCTCGCCGAGCATGTGCATCAGGCAGCAGGTGGCGCCGCGCTCGGCGGTCAGCGCGGCCAGATCCGGCGCGTGGCGGAAGGCCGAGACGTCGTTGACGATCGTGGCCCCCGCGTCGAGCGCGGCGCGGGCGACCGCCAGCTTCGTCGTGTCGATCGAAACGTCCGCGTCCGCGCCCGCCAGGCCCTCGACCACCGGCACGACCCGGCGCAGCTCCTCGGCCTCCCCGACCGGCTCGGCGCCGGGCCGCGTGGACTCGCCGCCGACGTCGAGGATCGCCGCGCCCTCGCCGGCCAGCGCACGCCCGTGCGCAACGGCCGCGCCGGGATCGAGGAACTCGCCGCCGTCCGAGAACGAGTCGGGCGTGACGTTGACCACGCCCATCACGGAGAAGGGAAGGGCTGCGGTGCTCGCCCGGCCAACGCCCGGGCTGCGCTCCTCGCTCATGTGTGGCTGAGGCTACGTGAGGTCCGGCTTGCCCGGCGTCTCGTCGGCCCGGATGTCGGCGGTTCCGCCGGCGAGGCCGGGGCGCGGGAGCGCCTTCGGCGCGCGCTCGCGCTCGCGCTTGGGCTCCTCGGCGGGCGGCTCGGGCGGCCCGGAGGGCAGCACGGGCTCGTCGGGCCCGAAGACCTCGAGCTCGGACTTGCCGGCGAGCAGGTCGATGAACTGCTCGCGCTCGATCGTCTCGCGGGTGAGCAGTATCTCCGAGGTGTGCTCGAGGTCGTCCTTGTGGTCCTCGAGGATCGAGCGCGCCATCTGGTGCGCCTCCTCGACCACGCGGCGGATCTCGTCGTCGATCTCGCGCGCGATGTCCTCGGAGTAGTCGGGCTCGGTCGAGAACTCGCGGCCGAGGAACGGCTGGCCGGTGTCGTGGCCGAACACGCGCGGGCCGAGCTTCTCGGACATGCCGAAGCGCATGACCATCTGCTTCGCCGTCGCGGTGACCTTCTCGATGTCGTTCGACGCGCCGGTCGTGACCTCGCTGAACATCAGCTCCTCCGCGGCACGGCCGCCGAGGGTCATCGCCATCGTGTCCTGCAGCTCCGCGCGGGTGGTGAGGAACTTGTCCTCGGTCGGGCAGCGAGATCGTGTAGCCGAGCGCCTGGCCGCGCGAGATCACGGAGATCTTGTGCACCGGGTCGGTGTTCTCGAGGAAGTGGGCGACGATCGCGTGGCCCATCTCGTGGTACGCGGTGATGCGCCGCTCCTTCTCGCTCATCACACGGGTCTTCTTCTCGGGGCCGGCGATCACGCGCATGATCCCCTCCTCGAGCTGGAGGTGATCGATCTCGCGCTTGCCGATGCGGGCCGACAGCAGCGCCGCCTCGTTCACGAGGTTCTGCAGATCGGCGCCGGTGAATCCGGGCGTCTGCGCAGCGAGGTTGTCGAGGTCGATGTGCTTCGCCAGCGGCTTGCCGCGCGTGTGCACCTCGAGGATCTTGGCGCGGCCCTTGCGGTCGGGGCGGTCGACCACGATCTGGCGGTCGAAGCGGCCGGGGCGCAGCAGGGCGGGGTCGAGGATGTCGGGCCGGTTGGTGGCCGCGATGAGGATGATGTTGTCCTTCATCTCGAAGCCGTCCATCTCGACGAGCAGCTGGTTGAGCGTCTGCTCGCGCTCGTCGTGCCCGCCGCCCATGCCCGCGCCGCGGTGGCGGCCGACGGCGTCGATCTCGTCCATGAAGATGATGCAGGGGCTGTTCTGCTTCGCCTGCTCGAAGAGGTCACGCACACGGGAGGCGCCGACGCCGACGAACATCTCGACGAAGTCCGAGCCGGAGATCGAGAAGAACGGCACGCCTGCCTCGCCGGCCACGGCGCGCGCGAGCAGCGTCTTGCCCGTTCCTGGCGGGCCGTACAGCAACACGCCCTTCGGTATGCGGGCGCCGAGCGCCTGGAATTTCTTGGGGTTCTCGAGGAACTCCTTGATCTCGTGCAGCTCCTCGACGGCCTCGTCGACCCCGGCGACGTCCCGGAAGGTGATCTTGGGCGCGTCGACGGCCATACGTTTGGCGCGCGACTTGCCGAAGGACATGACCTTCGACCCGCCGCCCTGCATCTGGTTGATGATGAACAGCCAGAACAACAGGAAGATCACGAACGGCAGGATGTAGGTCAGCGCCGTGATCCAGCCGCTGCCGGTCTTGGCCTTGACCGTGATCGGCACGTCCTCGGCGCGCAGCGTGTTGACGAGGTTCTGCTCGGTGTTGTCCGGATAGGCGGTCTGGTACTTCTCGCCCTGACCCTGCTTGGGGGTCACGTCGATGCGGTTGTTCTTCGTGTTGAGCGTGACGCTCTTGACCCGGCCATCGTCGACCTGGGCGAGGAACTGCGAGTAGTTGGGGTCCTTCTGCTGACTGCTGGGGCTGATCAGCTTCTGGGCGAAGAAGGCGAGCACCACCACGATGAGGATTGGGAATGCTGCGCTCTTGAAGAATCTGCTCACGAGGGGGGCCTTGGCATGGGGGCAGCGGCGAAAAAACCGTCTGACCGGTGAAACGCAAGCGTAGCAAGGGGGTAGCGGTCCCCCGCCGACCTGCACGACCAGTCGATGCGCCCCGAATGAACCGATCCGGCCCCGGCCGCGAAGGCCTGGGTACATCGTGTCTTCGAGAAGGGGAGTTCAGGTCGTGCGTGAATCGAGGAAGCACCGAGCCCGAGTGCTCGGGATGGTCTGTGCAGCATCGTTCTGCGCGTCGGCGGCGGTCGCCCAGACCGCCAGCGCCGGCGACACCGTCTACGGACTGACCGCCACGGACAAGCTGGTGGTGTTCGACGCCGAGCGCCCAGGCACAGTTGCGGCGGGGCCCGCCCTGACCGGGCTGATCGCCGGCGACGACGTCGAGAGCATCGACTTCCGCCCGGCGACCGGTCAGCTGTACGCCCTGATCACCAACACCGGCACGGCGACCGTCGCCCGGATCGACACCGTCAGCGGTGCCGTCACGAAGCTCACCGCCGCGCCGCCTGCTGTGGCCGGCACCGATTTCGGCTTCGACTTCAACCCCGTCGCCGACCGGATCCGTGTGCACGCGGGCACGGAGAACCTGCGCTTCAACCCGAACACCGGCGGGCTTGCGGCCACCGACCCGGTCCTCGTGTTCGAAGATGCCGTCGGCACGCCGAACGTGACGGCCACTGCCTACACGTCCAGCTTCCCCGGGCCGAGCTCGACCCAGCTGTACGGGATCGACTCGACCCTCGACCAGGTGGTGACGCTCCAGAGCGTCGCGCCCGGCTTCCAGAACGTGACCAAGCGCGGCCCGCTCGGCGTCGACGCGTCGGCGCTCGGCGAGCTCGACGTGTCGCCGCGCGGTGACGCGCTGGCGGTGCTCGAGGTCGCGGCCGACTCGCCGAAGCTCTTCCGCGTGAACCTCGACATCCCCGCGGGCGGCGCAGCCGCCGCGCGCGACATCGGGACGATCGGCGGCGGTGGCGTCGCGGGTGACCCGGTCGAGGAGATCGCGGTGGCACCGAAGGTCCGCGAGTTCGTGGCCCTCAGCGATGCGACCCCGCATCAGCTGCTGTTCTTCCGCGGCGACCGCCCGGGCACGCAGACCCGGCCGCCCGTCGCGGTGACCGGCCTACCGACCGGCGTCGAGCTCGTCGGCATCGACACCCGCAGCGCCAACGGCGTGCTGTACGCCGCGGGCGACGACAGCATCCTCTACTCCGTCGACACGGATACCGGGGCGGCCACTGCGGTCGGCACCGGCTTCCCGACCCTGGTCGGAGCCTCGTTCGGCTTCGACTTCAACCCGGCCGCCGACCGCCTGCGGATCGTCTCCGACGGCGAGCAGAACCAGCGGCTGAACCCGGATACGGGCGCGACAGCCGTCAACCCGCCGAACGGGACCGACAGCGCGCTGGCTCCGGCCGGCGAGGTGACCGCCGCCGCCTACACCAACCCGGAGGCCGGGACCCGGAACACGACGCTGTTCGCCCTCGACACGGGCACGAACAGCCTCGTGCGCATCGGCGACGTGGACGGTGCGCCGGCCTCGCCGAACGGCGGCGCCGTGAATACGATCGGGTCGCTCGGCGCGCCCGACTACACGGCCAACGCCTCGTACGACATCGTGCCCGAGTTCAACCTCGGCTACGCGGCGCTCGAGACTGGGACGGCACTCGGCACGTCCGACCTGTTCACGATCGGCGCCGGCAACACGGCGTCCGAGGCGGTCAAGGTCGGCTCGATCGGCTCGCTCGTCCGCGGTCTGGCGTTCCTCAACGAGGACCTGATCAGCGTCAGCAGCGCCACCGTCAAGGTGGACGAGAACGACGGCACGGTGGTGATCGGCCTGCGCCGCACCGGCGGGTCGGAGACCGCCGCGACGGTCACGGTCAACACCGCCGACGGCACCGCCGTCGCCGGCCAGGACTACACGGCGGTGACGAACCAGGTCGTGACGTTCGCACGCGGCGAGACCACGAAGACGGTCAGCGTGTCCGTCACGAACAACGCGGTGCTCGAGGGCAGCGAGTCGTTCATCGTCGGCCTGTCCGCTCCGACGGGCGGTGCCGGCCTCGCTGCGCCCCGTCAGTCGACGGTCACGATCCGCGACGACGAGGTCGCGCCCCCGGTCACGGTCACGGTGTTCGTGCCGGTCACCACGGCCCCGCCGCTGATTGCAGCACTCGGCGCCGGTGACGAGGTCACCCGCAGGACGCTGTCGCGGAAGGGCCTGCGCGCGAGCGTCACCTGCTCGCTCGGCTGCTCCTACACGGCAACGGTCACCCTCGACGCGGGTGCCCGCAAACGGCTGAGGATCAGGTCCGGCTCGCTGGCGACCGTGCGCGGCACGTTCGCCAACGGCGGCAGCAAGGCGTTCCGCCTCAAGCCCTCGCGGGCCAACCGGCGCAAGCTGGCGAAGGCGACCCGCGGGAAGCTGAGCGTCAAGGTCGTCGTCACCGAGACGGCCACCAAGCGCACGCGGACGCTGCGCCAGGCGGTCGCGATCAGGAAGTAGTCAGACGCTGCTCATGCGTCGCGGTGCTCGCCATCGAGCACCGCGACGTAGGGCAGGTTGCGGAAACGCTCCGCGTAGTCGAGCCCGTAGCCGATCACGAACCGGTTCGGGATCTCGAAGCCGGTGTAGCGGATCGGCAGGTCCACCTTGCGCCGCTCGGGCTTCGTCAGCAGCGCGCAGACCTCGAGTGACGCGGGATCGCGCGCATTCAGGGTGCGCAGCAGGTAGGAGAGCGTGAGTCCCGAGTCGACGATGTCCTCGACGATCAGCACCTCGCGCCCCTCGATCGCCGCGTCGAGGTCCTTGAGGATGCGCACCACGCCGCTCGAGTCGGTCGCCGAGCCGTACGACGCGACGGCCATGAAGTCGACCTCGCACGGCACCTCGAGCTTGCGCATCAGGTCCGAGAGGAAGAAGAAGGCGCCCTTCAGGACTCCGACGAGCAGCAGCGACTTCCCCTCATAGTCACGCGAGATCTCCTCGGCCAGCGCGTCGACGCGATGCGCCAGGTCGTCCTGCTGGACGAGGATCTCGCCGGGGCCGGGGTCGGTCACCGGCTGGACGCTACCGGGCGGCCCGCCCCGGGACAGCGTCGAGGCGGTGACGGAGCCTAGACCTGGCGCGCGGCGAGCCCGATCGTGTCGCCACCGTGCGCCGGGAACCCTTCCGCCACCGCGACGCCGGCCACCCACACGATCTCCCCGCCCGCCGCCTCGAACACCGGGAGCGTGTGCCGCAACTCGCGCGGGATCTTGCGGTCGGTGAACACGTCGGCGAGGGTCTTCGACCCGCCCAGTCCTGCCGGCCGCATCCGATCCCCCTCCTGCCAGGCGCGCACGGTGATCGCGCCGCCGAGCGCCGCCCGGTCGACGTCCACCTCGCCACCTCCGCCCGCCAGCGCCTCGACCTCCCAGTTCCCGAACCGCGCACGCCCCGGCACGGGCAGCGCCACGGGCTCCGGCGCGGGCGGCGGGCCTCCCCGCACGATCCGCAGCGATCCGTATTCCGCCACGGCTCGCAGGCCTCCGCCAAGGTTGATCGCGTGCGTGCCGCCGCGGTCGCCGAGCGCGAGGATCGCCTCGGCCTCGCCGCGCCCCAGCGCGCGCTGCCCGCCGCTCACCTCCTCGGCCAGCCGGCGTAGCACCAGCCGCGCGAGCGCCGGGCCGAGCGCACGCAGGTCGGTCACCACCACGGCGGGCCCGCCGCCGAGACCGGCCAGCGCGTCGTCGACCGCGTGCTCGAGGACCTCCGCCTCGTCGCGCAGCTGGCGCCGCCGTCTCGGCGATCGTCAGCTCCGCGCCGCCGGCCACCTCCTCGAGCGCAGGCAGGAGCGCCTCGCGCACGCGCGCGCGCGAGAAGCGCGGGTCGGTGTTCGAGCTGTCCTCGCGCCAGTCGAGCCCGTTCGCCCGGCACCAGTCGCGCGTGTCCGCCCCCGTGGCCGCGAGCAGCGGCCGCACCAGTCGCCCGCGGCGCGGCTCCATGCCGAGCAGCGCGCGCCGCCCCGGCGAGGTGGCCAGCCGGTAGAGCACGGTCTCGGCCTGGTCGCTCGCGGTGTGCGCCGTGGCGTAGTCGCCCGCCGCGACGTGCTCGGCGATCGCGTAGCGCGCATCGCGCGCCGCGGCCTGGAGGTTCCCCTCCGCCGGCAGCGCCACCCGCTCCACGGTCAGCTCCACTCCCCGCGACGCACACAGCGCGCGGCAGAAGTCCTCGTCCCCGTCGGACTCGTCGCGCAGCCCGTAGTTCACGTGCAGCGCGTTCACCTGCGCCTCCAGCCGCAACGCCACGTCGAGCAGGCAGACGGAGTCGGCGCCGCCCGAGAGCATCACCAGCAGCGGCTCGCCCGCGACGATCAGCCCGCTCGCGCGCGCGGCCTCCAGCGGATCGGGGCTCACGGCTCCGGCATCGACGCGCGACAGAGCTGGACGGGCTCGTTGAAGCCCTTGAGCTTCACCTGCCCGATGCCCTCGAACGCGAGGTGGTCGGACTCGGCGGTCTCCTCGACCACCGCGCCGGTCACGAGCACCTCGCCCCCGCGCGCCCGCGCGACCACGCGCGACGCGAGGTTCACGTCGCGGCCGAAGTAGTCGCCGTCGCGGTAGAGCGCGACGCCGTAGTGGACGCCGATGCGCGGCTCGGGCCGCTCCTGGAACAGATGCTGGAAGCCGACGGCCCAGTCGGTCAGGGCCTGGATGTCCTGCCCGACGATCATCACCTCGTCGCCGATCGTCTTGATCACGCGCGCGTCGTCGGGAAGCGTGTCGGTCACGGCTTCGACGAACCGCTCGACGAACGACAGCGCCTCCTCCTCGCCCTCCTCCTCGGTGAAGCGGGTGTAGCCGGCGAGGTCGGCGAAGGCGACGGCCACGCGCAGCCGGCCGAGGTTCTCCTCCGCCCCGAGCTCGATCTCCATGTGTCCCACCACGTCCTGCTCGATGTAGTGCTGGAGGAAGCGCTGGTGGACGTAGTCCATCAGCGGCGAGGCGAGCGGCAGCAGGTCGCGCGCGAGGTCGCTCCATCTCCTCGGCCATCTGAATGCTCGGGTACGCCCTCGCGGATCAGCGGCTCGTGCACGTAGATGTGGAACAGCCGCACCTCGGCGTCCGCGATCTGGGCGAGCGCCTGCCCGTATACGCGCGCGATCTGGAGGAAGGCGACGAGCGGGAAGCCGGCCGCCAGCACCGACGCGGCGTACTGGAGGGCCTGCACGTCCTCGTCGGTCAGGTTCTCGAGCCCCTGCGCCGGCAGGCCGAGGCTGGCCCAGAAGCGCTCGATCAGCGCCGGCTCGAGCCCGGTCTCCTCGGCCACCTCGTCGATCGCGCGGGCGTGCTCGGGGGCGTCGGGGAAGATCTCCTCGAGGAAGCCGTGGGCGAGCCGGCCCTCGGCCGTGGCCTGGCGGATCTCGTCGAGCGTGTGGCCGCGCTCGCGCAGCCGGTGCACCACGCGGGCATGCGCGACGGTCGCCGGGGTCCACTCCTCGCCCTTCGCGCCGGTCAGCGAGGGGATCAGTCCCCCTGAGGCCCAGCGCTTCAGGGTCCCTGTCGATACCCCGACCCGCTCGGCGGCCTCGGTGAGCATGAGCGTCGCCGGCCACGCCCGCAGCCTAGCCCGGAAGCGGTGTCGGGATATAGTCGCCGCGGGATAGGAAAGGGCGCGCATCCGGCCGAGTCGGCTGCTTGCCCGTCGAGGAGAGCCGCAATTGAGGAGATGCGAGTGAACTACTTCGTCACGGGCGCCACGGGCTTCATCGGCCGGCACCTCGTCGAGGAGCTGCTGAAGCGCGACGGCACCATCTACGTACTCGTGCGCGAAGGGTCGAAGGGCAAGGTCGACGACCTGATCGAGCGGCTGGACGCGCCGGAGGGCCGGATCGTCCCCGTCGCCGGCGACCTGACCAAGCCCGGCCTCGGGGTCGAGGGCTTCGACGAGAAGATCGACCACCTCTTCCACCTCGCCGCGGTGTACGACATCACCGCCGAGGAGGAGGCCTCGGAGCGCGCGAACGTCGAGGGCACGCGGAACGTCATCGAGTTCGCGAACTCGCACGACGTCGGCCGCTTCCACCACACCAGCTCGATCGCCGTCGCCGGCTCCTACAAGGGCGTGTTCCAGGAGGACATGTTCGACGAGGAGCAGAAGCTGCCCCACCACTACCACCGGACGAAGTACGAGTCCGAGGCCATGGTGCGCAAGGGCGTCAAGGCGAAGACGCTGATCTTCCGCCCGGGCATCGTGGTCGGCCACTCCGAGACCGGCGAGATGGACAAGATCGACGGGCCGTACTACATGTTCACGCTGCTCAAGAAGCTGCGCGGCGCGCTGCCGGCGTGGTTCCCGCTCGCCGGCCCCGAGGGCGGCAAGATCACGATCGTCCCGGTCGACTTCGTCGTGCAAGGCGATGGACCACATCGCCCACCTGCCCGACTCGGACCTGCCCGGCGACACGTACCACCTCGTCGACCGAGAACCCGATGACGATCGGCGAGGCGCTGAACCACTTCGCCAAGGCGGCCCACGCGCCGCAGCTCGCGCTGCGCGTGGACGAGAACCTGACGAAGGCTGTGCCGGCGCCGGTGCGCTCCGGGATCATGGCCCTGCCGACGGTCAAGCAGATCCGCAACCAGGTCTACGGCGACCTCGGCATCCCGCCGGAGGCGATGGAGGTGCGCGACTTCCGCTGCACGTTCGACGCGCGCGACACCCAGCGCGCCCTCGACGGCACCGGCATCGCCGTGCCCCCGCTCGACACCTACGCGGGCAAGCTGTGGGACTACTGGGAGCGCAACCTCGACCCGGCGCTGTTCCGCGACCGCTCGCTGGCGACCGCGATCAAGGACAAGCGCGTGCTGATCACCGGCGCCTCGTCGGGCATCGGCCTCGAGACGGCGCTGCGCATCGGCGAGGCCGGCGGCACCGTGATCCTCGTCGCGCGCACGCGCGAGAAGCTGGAGGAGGTGGCGAAGCAGGTCGAGGCCAAGGGCGGCACGGCGCACGTGCACCCGGCCGACCTGTCCGACCTCGAGGACATCGAGCGGATGGCGCAGGAGGTGATCGACGCGCACGGCGGCGTCGACGTCCTGATCAACAACGCCGGCCGCTCGATCCGCCGGTCCGTGGCCCGGTCCTACGACCGCTTCCACGACTTCGAGCGCACCATGCAGCTGAACTACTTCGGCGCGCTCAAGCTGATCCTGGCCCTGCTGCCCGGCATGCGCGAGCGCAAGACGGGCCACATCATCAACGTGTCGTCGATCGGCGTGCAGACGAACACGCCGCGGTTCTCCGCCTACGTGGCGTCGAAGTCGGCGCTCGACGCGTTCTCACGCTGCGTCGCGCCGGAGTGCGTGGCGGACAACGTGAAGTTCACGACGATCTACATGCCGCTCGTGCGCACCCCGATGATCGCGCCGACCGACATGTACAAGGCGTTCCCGACCATGTCGCCCGAAGAGGCCGGCGCAGATGCTCTGCGACGCGATGATCGACAAGCCCAAGCGCAAGGCGTCGAAGCTCGGCACGTTCGGCGAGGTGCTCTACGCGCTGTCGCCGGAGATCGTGGACATCGTCCTCAACCAGGCCTACAACCTCTTCCCCGACTCCAAGGCGGCGAAGGGGAAGAAGGACAAGGAGCTGCCTCCGGGCGAGGTGCCGCCGGCCGGCGACGAGGAGATGTCGACCGAGGCGGTCGCGATGGCGTACCTGCTGAAGGGCGTCCACTTCTAGCGTTGTCGAGGGCCGCTAGACCGAGCGGGCGATCAGCGAACGACTCCCCGACGGCCTTGCGCATCGAGGGAGTCGTGACACCTTCGGGCTCTCCCTCGATGAGTTGATGCGCGTACGCCCGTGGATCAGACGAACGCCGGGCCGCGGGCGACCAGGTTCTCGTAGACCTTCTGCTGGATCACGTCGCGGACCTGCTCGGAGAGCTCGAGCACGAGGGCGCGGTCGTCGGCCGCGTCGGGCCCGTGGTGGGCGACCTCGATCGGCTCGCAGTACTCGATCCGCCACTTCGACGGCAGCGGCACGATGCCCAGCGGTCCGAGCCATGGGAAGGTCGGGGTCAGCGGGAAGTACGGCGCGCCCGTCGCGCGGGCGAGCAGCGTCGACTCGCCGAGCTTCGGGTAGATCTCCTCGCTGCCGACCACGGCGACCGGCACGATCGGCGCGCCGGTGCGCAGCGCGATCTCGACGAACCCGCCGCGGCCGAAGCGCTGCAGGCGGTAGCGCTCGTGAGTACGGCTTGCCCGCTGCCCTTCACGCCCTCGGGGAACACTGCGACGAGCTGGTCCTGCTCGAGCAGGCGCATCGCGTTGTACGGCGAGGCGACCACGCCGCCGATGCGGCGGATCAGCATCGACACGTACGGCAGCTCGAACGCCCAGTTGAGCACGAGGAAGCGCGGGTAGCGCGGCAGCGGGTGCTCGCGCAGCACGCCGACGCCCATCATCGTCGCGTCCAACGGCAGGACCCCAGCGTGGTTGCGCGGCGAGCAGCGCGCGCCCGTGCGCGGGCACGTTCTCGATCCCCTTCGTCTGCACGCGCCACCAGCGGTCGTAGAGGAACTCGAGGATCGGGAAGACCGATTCGGCGAACTCCTCGTCGAAGCCCCACTCGTCCTCGCGGTAGTCGCCGGCGATGCGCCGCGCGGCGAGCATGCCGCGCTCGCGGGTCTCACGCGGAACGCCGGCAGCGCCGCGCGCCAGCGCCTCCGGCAGGTCGAGGCCGGAGTCGAGCCCGTCGCGCAGCGTGCGCAGGAACGACGTGACGATCTCGCCCGGGCCCTGGGGCGGCGGGATCTCGTTCATGCCGCGGCCCCCGTCGAGCCCGCCGTGCCGCGCCGGCGGACGAAGTTCTCGACGGCCTCCGGGGTGGTGAACCGGGGTGTGAAGCCGACGTCCTCGACCAGCCGCCGCGTGTCCACGGCCCGGCCGTAACGCAGCAGCCGCCGGAAGTCGGGCGAGATGGACGGCGCGCCGAGCCGGCGCATGCCGTCGGTGACGGTGCCGAACAGCGGGCCGGCGACGGGCAGGGCGGGCCGGCCGGCGATGCGGATCATCCGCTGGAGCCCGATCGTGCCCGGCCCGGCTACGTTGACCGCGCCGCGGACGGGGTTGCGCGTGGCCGCGACGAGCGCGTCGAGCGCGTCGTCCTCGTGCGTGAACTGGAGGCGGGGGTCGAATCCGAGGTAGGTGGGCACGGGCGTGAGAGAGAGGTAGCGGCTGACCTGGGTGTCGACCGATGGGCCGATGGCGGGCTGATAGCGCAGCATCGTGCAGACGACCTCAGGGTGTCGCTGCGAGTAGCTCTCGAAGAGGTTCTCGATCTCGCCGACGTCGCGCTGGAACCGGGTGCGCAGCGGGATACAACCGCGACATGTCCTCGTCGAAGAACTGCGGCGCGGCCGGCTCGGAGCCGTAGATGCCCGCGGACCCGCGGATGACTATCGCCTTGATCGTCGGCGAGTGGTAGCACGCGGTGAGCAGCTGGAGGGTGCCGATCACGTTGATGTCGTGCATCGTGCGGCTCGACATCCCGGGCCCCGGCCGGCGAACGATCTGGTTGTGGACGACGGTGTCCACCTCCTCGCCCGGGATGAGGGTGTCGATCACGGGGTCGCGCACGTCGGCCTCGAGGAAGGTCGTGCGCTCGAGGCCGCCGCTCGGGCGGCGGGTGTCGAGCCCGGCCACGTGCTCGAACTCGGGGTCGATCTCGAGCCGGCGGGCCAGCGACGCGCCGATGTAGCTCCCGACTCCGGTGATCAGGACGCGGCGCCCGGCCACGTCAGGCCTTCTTCGGCGCCTTCGCCTTCGGCTTCGGCTTCGCCCGCGCCCGCGGCCTGGGCTTCGCTGCCGCCTCCGGCTTCGCGGCCGGAAGGCGATCCTCGATCGCGTCGAGCCGGCGCATGATCGCGCGCAGCTCGGTGCGCAGCGCCTTCACGTCGTCCTGGGTCGCCGGGAGGTTGCTCTCGACCGCCTCGCGGACGGTCTTGCGCCCCGTCTTGATGTTCTTCTCCACCGTCCCGGCGAGCTCGTCGACGGCGCCCTGCGCGCGCTCGCGCGTGTCCACGGTCGCGGCGACGGTCCTGTCGACCGCCTCGCGGAGAGCTTCGGATATGTCGCGGCGCCGCTCGGGCATCGAGCCGTGAGTCTAAGGTGCGCGCCGATGGCGCCGCCCGTCCACCTCCGCCCGGCCGCACCGCTGGCCGAGCGCGTGCTGCTCCCCGGCGACCCCCACCGCGCGCTGGCCGTGGCCCAGGTGGTGCTCGACGAGCCCCGAATGTTCAACCACGCGCGCGGGCTGTGGGGCTACACCGGCACGGCCGCCGACGGCGAGCTGCTCTCGATCCAGTCCACGGGGATGGGCGGGCCGAGCGCCGCGATAGTCATCGAGGAGCTGATCGACCTCGGCGCGAAGGCCCTGGTCCGGATCGGCACCTGCGGCGCGCTGACGGACGGGTTCGGCCTCGGCGAGCTCGTGGCGGCCACCTCGGTCGTCGCAGCCGACGGCACCAGCGCCGCGCTCGGTGCCGACGGCCTGCTCGAGGCCGACCCCGGCCTCGCCGCCGCCCTCGAGGCCGCGGGCGCCAAGCCCGTGCGCGCGGTCACCACCGACCTCTTCTACGACCCGCGGCCGGGGGTGGACGACGAATGGCGCGCGGCCGGCGCCGAGGTGGTCGAGATGGAGGCCGCGACGCTGCTGACGGTCGCGGCCCGGCGCGGCGTGCCGGCCGGAGTGGTGCTGGCGGTCAGCGACCTGCTCGCGAGCGGGAACCGCAACCGCATCGGCGCCGAGGCGCTCGAAGCCGCCGGCGTCGCGCTCGGCGAGGCCGGCTATGCGGCGCTCGCCGCGGTCAGTCCGCGTCGGTAGTCAGGCGGTCCTGGGCCCGGGGGTCCGGGTCCCCGCCGGGTGCGACGGCCTCGCGGATTGCCGCGATGTCGCGCTTGAGCTCGTCGAGTCGCTCCTCGAGAGCGGCGTTGGGCGGAGCGCCTGCCCCGCCGGCGGCGCTGCCGACCCGGTCCTCGACCCGGTCGAGAGCGTCCTCGATGCCCTCGAGGCGCTGCGAGACCGACCGCAGACGCCGGGTGAGGCGCTCGATGTCGGCGGCCGACGGGATGTTCAGCGCACCCATCGCCGCTTCCTGGGCCTGGACGGCCTTCTCCCGCGCGTCGAACGCACCGGTGATGGCGCGATTGATGCTCGGGCTGGCGATCAGCTGCTCGGCGATACGGCCGAGAGTCTCCTCGCCCTGGCGTGAGAGCTTGGCTACGAAGTCCGGGTCAGGGTCGTCAGGCATATGCGCCGCAGCCTAGCGAGACGATCGTTCACGTGGCCCCGAGATGGGCCCGAAATCCCTACTCTGACGTTCGAGTCGAGGGTTAGAGTCGTGTCTCCTGGGTCCTCGGCCGGTCCAAATTCGCGGATTCCCGGCGCACGAACCGAGTCCAGCCGCCACAATCACGGTTTCAGTGCCAAGCGAGTTCAGCCGATACACACGTGGCGGTTGCCCACGGACGGGCGGTCACGACCACCGGAAGGTTCCCAGTTGCGGCTAGGAAATACACCAGTTAGCGTTCGCTTGGCGGCCAGCCGTTCTGATAGGTTGCGCCCGGCCAACGGCGTCTCGTCCAGAGGCGTCCGGGGAGGAAAGAGAACACAGGGATGAAGAAGCGGCTTCTGTATCTCCTGCTTTGTGCGGGACTGGCAGCCTTGGCTGCCCTTTCGGCGTTCACGCTGCCCGCTTCCGCTGAGAAGCGCACCCTGACCGTCAAGCTCCTCAACGGCCAGATCGTCACGCTCACGGTCGACCTCCCCGCCGGCGTCAATCTCGCCGACATCAAGCTTCCCGGCGTCCTGGAGATCCTCTCGGGCACGCCCGCGGCGCCCGCGCCTCCGGCCACCACCACGCCAACGCCCGATCAGCAGCAGGGCTCGGCGCCGCAGGTGGGCGACGGCTCGGTCCAGCAGGGCGGCGGCCAGAAGGACCCGGCCGGCGACAAGACCAAGTCCAAGTCGAAGAACGGCGACGACCCGGCGACGACCGACCCTGGACTTCTGGGTGAGGGTTCTCCCGGCGCGCGCAAGCGCCCGCGTAAGACTCCGTTGCGCAATTCGGATGGTTCGCCGGCGACTTCGAACCCTGGGTTCATGGACGCGCTTCCGGGTCCTTCGGTTGCGCAGGGTGTGCCGAATTTCGTGATCCGCAAGTTCCGTGTGCCGGTGTTCCTGTTGCCGATCTACCAGGCGGCGGGTATCCAGTACGGGATTCGTTGGGAGGTGTTGGCGGCGATCAATGAGATCGAGACCGATTACGGCCGCAACCTGAACGTGTCGTCGGCCGGTGCGCTGGGGTGGATGCAGTTCATCCCCTCGACTTGGAGGATGTATGGCACGGATGCGAACAAGGACGGCAAGAAGGATCCGTACAACCCCGTCGACGCGATCTTCGCCGCCGCCCGTTATCTGAAGGCCGCCGGCTACCAGGACTCGGTCCGTAAGGCGATCTTTGCCTACAACCACGCCGACTGGTACGTCGACTCCGTCCTGCTGCGCGCACGCCTGATCGCCGGCGTCCCGGCCGACCTCGTCGGCTCGCTCACCGGCCTGACCGAAGGCCGCTTCCCCGTCGCAGCACGCGCCCGCTACGCCGACGACCTCCAAGAAGCCGAAGCCGTCAAGCGCGTGAAGCGCGGCCAGAACGCCGCCAACGTCATCGAGTCGAACGACAACCGCCGCAAGATCGACATCTACTCGCGCACGGGCTCGCCTGTGATCGCCACCAACGACGGCGAGATCAAGAAGATCGGCTCCTCCCCTGAGCTCGGCCACTACGTCGTGCTCCAGGACGTGTACGGCAACCGTTACCGCTACACGGACCTGGGCTCCGTCGCCAAGTACTACCCGGTGCCCAAGGACGAGGCCACGGCCAAGACGTCCGCCAAGGCGCTGAAGGCCAACAAGGATCCGAAGCCCACCGCCGCGGCGTCCGCGGGCAGCCAGCCCGACAAGTCCGCCGACCGCGACGTGCCCGCCCCCGACCTCCGCCGCGTCCATCCCCGTCAAGGAGCGCCTCTTCGCCCACCCGGACATCCCGGGCGCGAAGGAATCGGGCGGCCTCGAGCAGCTGCTCGACCAGAAGCTCGAGAAGGCCGGCGGCTTCGAGACCTACCGCAACTACTTCTCCCGCCCCTTCGGCGTCGACTCCAAGAACGTGCGCCTGCGCCGCCTCAAGGTCGGCTCGAAGGTCATCGGCGGCACGATCCTCGGCCGCGTCGGCAAGGCCGAGGGCGGCAAGGCCTCCCACATCAACTTCGAGATCCGCCCCGCCGGCCGCGGCGCTCCGCGGATCGATCCGAAGCCGATCCTCGACGGCTGGAAGCTGCTCGAGGCCACCGCGATCTACCGCGCGTCCGGCAAGAACGTCCTCTACGGGGACGACAAGAGCGACGGCATGTCGATCGGCCAGATCATCCTGCTGCCGAAGCCGCTGCTCGAGAAGCGCGTGCTTTCCGACGAGCGCATCGAGATCTACCCCGGCGGCGAGGAAGACATCCGCTCCGGCCAGATCGACCGCCGCGTGCTCGCGACGCTCGAGTACCTGGCCGAGTCCGGCCTGCGGCCGTCCATCTCGAGCCTCAAGGGCAACCACGGCTACCTGACCGCTTCCGGGAACGTGTCCCATCATTCCTCGGGCAACGCCGTGGACATCCACAAGATCAACGGCGTGCCGATCATCGGCCACCAGGAGCCCGGCGGCGTGACCGACCAGGCCGTCCGCCGGCTGATGCGCCTGCAGGGCACCCTGCGGCCGAACCAGATCATCTCGCTGCTCGACCTGGGCCAGAACACGGTCTCGATGGGCGACCACGACGACCACATCCACGTCGGCTTCCGCCCGCTGTTCGGCGAGAACCGCAAGCTGGGGGCACAGGCGCTCGCGGTCCTCAAGCCGGGCCAGTGGTCCGACCTGATCGACCGGCTCGGCAAGATCGACAACCCGGTCGTGCCCACCTCCCCCTCCAAGTACGCGCTGCCGGTCAAGAAGGCCAAGCGCGGTTCCTCCGCCCACCAGGGCGAGTAACGCCGTCGCCACTTTCCGCTTCGTCCAGTTCGAGTTCGGGTTCCTGCTCGGGCCTACCGACGGCCGCTTCATCATGCGGGCGCACCACGAGGACGAGCCCGAGCGGATCCTCGCGCTGAACACGCTCGGGGCGCCGGAGCGGCGCTTCCTGCGCGGCCGGCGTGGCGAGACGGTCGATCAGGCCTCCCCCGAGCCCGTACCGACGAGCCGGGCGACCATCGTCCGCCCCGAGCACATCGAGCCCGGCGAGGCCGCGGAGTGGCTGGGTGCGCTGCGGCGCGACGAGGACGCCGCCGCCGACGAGGTGGATGACGGGCTCGAATACCTCAACCGTGCCCTCCACGCCCACCGCGTGGCGTTCAACGACGCCTACACGCGCGAGGCGTCGACCACGTCGGCGCTCGTGACGCGCATCGGCTTCGGCCCGGGCGAGGAGGTGGCCGAGGGCCGTTTCGCCGAGGCGTGGGAGCTGCCGCGCAGCGCCGCGGCCCGGGCCAAACGGTCGATGGAGGGCCCCGAGGAGCGCTTCGCCGCGCTACTGGGCGGTCGCGAGCAGGTGCTCGTCTGCGAAGACCTCGTGCTGCGCACGCGGGTCGACTTCGACGCCGGCCGCCTGCGCGCGGCAGCGCTCCAGGCGCGCATCGCGCTCGAGGCCCTGCTGGCCGAGATCGGCACCAACATCCCCGGCAACCGCGGGCCGGCGCTGGAGGCCGACCGCGACCCGGCGGCCAATGCCGCCAATGCTGCCCTGCGCGGCGATCTCGACGCCGACACGGCGGAGCAGCTCGGCGAGTGCCTGCGGCGAATGGAGTCCGCCCTGCGCGCCCGCCGCCTCGCCGGCGTCTAGCCACGCCGCTTTACGTTCAGTTCACCCGCGGGGCTTGCACGGCGATATAGCCTCGACATGGAGTCGAGGCGGGAGGCCCGATTTTCGGCCACATGGCGATAGGAGCCTGCCGTGCCACATACGAAGATCCCGTCCATGGCGAGTCCCGTGACAAACCTCGACAGCGTTGGCGCACGACGCGACCGAATCGAAGCACGGGCCATCCAGGCCCGCCGTCATCTCCACTCTCCCCGGGGTGGCGGCAGGATCTGGGTCAACGGCCGTGAGGTAGGACGCCCCGATCCCCGGTACGCCCACCTAACGGCCACTTACGACTGAGAGGCGGGGTTCCGGGGGGAATCCCGCCTCTGTCGTAACTTCTTCGCTTTCTAGTTCGGCGCGGCGGCGGCGACCGCGACCGCCAGCGCGTCCAGCTCGTCCACCACGTCGCCGGTCAGCTTCACGGCGGCGCGGTCGTCGAGCGGCGTGGCGCTCTCGGTGATGATCGCCAGGTTCCCGCCGGCGCGCAGCGTCAGCTGCGGCAGGGCGGCAACGGGGTGCACGGTGAGCGACGAGCCGATCGCGATCATCAGGTCGGCCTCCGACGGCCAGCTCCTGCGACTCGATCATCGCCCGCTCCGGCAGCAGCTCGCCGAACAGCACCACGTCGGGCTTCAGCGGGGCGATGCAGGCCGGGCACTCGGGCGCGCCGTCGGCGGCCTCGAGCAGCTCGATCACGCGCTCGATGCTCGGTCCGCCCGCCACACTGCGGGCAGAGGCTCCACTCGATGCGAGCCGTGCATCTCGATCAGGCGCTCGGCTGCCTGCCAGCCGGTGCAGCCGGTCGATGTTCTGCGTGATCACGCGCGTGCGACCAGGCCGCTCCTGCTCGAGCTCGGCCACGATCTCGTGTGCGCGGTTGGGCCGCTTGTCGATGAGCGACGCGAACCGCTCGCCGTAGAAGCGCCCAGAAGCGGTCCGGGTCGCTTGCGCCACGCGTCGATGTGCGCGACCTCCATCGGGTCCACGTTCTCCCACAGGCCCGTTCCCGGTGTGCGGAAGTCCGGGATCCCGGACGGCACCGAGATCCCGGCGCCCGTGAGCACGACGGTCAGCTCCGACTCACGAACGAGCCGCGCGAGCTCGTCGACGCCTGACGCCTGGCTTCGGACGTCGGATGTCGGGATGCTCACTTGCCGCTCCAATTGGGAGCGCGCTTGCCGAGGAACGCCCCGATGCCTTCCTTCGCGTCCTCGGAGGCGAACACCTTGGCGAACCCGCCCTTCTCGGCCTCGATGCCCTCGTCGAGGTCGCCCTCGGCCGACACCTGCTTGATCTGCTCGACCGCGAGCGGCGCCTGGCCGGCGAGCTTGCTGCGCCCACAGGACAGCGCGGTGTCGAGCAGCTCGTGGTCGGGCACGACCTGGTTGGCGAGGCCCAGGCGCAGCGCCTCGTCGGCGCCGATCGGGTCGCCGACCAGGTTCATCTCGAGCGCCTTCGACCTCGCCCACGAGCCGCGGCAGCCGCTGGGTGCCGCCGAAGCCGGGGATGATCCCGAGGTTGATCTCGGGCTGGCCGAAGCGTGGCCGACTCCGCCGCGAGGCGGATGTCGCAGGCCATCGCGAGCTCGCAGCCGCCGCCGAAGGCCAGCGAGTTGACCGCCGCGATCGTGACGGTCGAGGACTGCTCGAACGAGCGGAACAGCGCGTGGGCGGGTCGAGGAGCTCCTTGCCCTCGGTCGCCGGGTCCATCTTCGTGAACGCCTTGATGTCGGCGCCGGCCGAGAACGTGAAGATGTTCGAGCTGGCGAAGACCACCGCCCGCAGCTTCCCGTCGATCTCGCCCCACAGCTCGGTCAGCTCGCCGATCACCTCGGGCGACAGCGGGTTGGCCGGCGGCCGATCGAGCCAGACGATGCCGTACGTCGCCGCGCGTCTCGAGCGCGATGGTCTCCCGGGTCTGGCCGTCGTCCGGCTGCGGGTAGGCGAAGAAGCCCTGGCCCGTCTTCTTGCCGAGCCGGCCCTGCGCCACGAGGCGCCGCAGGATCAGCGGCGGCTCGAACGAGCGCGCCCCACTCGGACTCGGCGCGCTCGAGCGCCTCGAGCACGGAGTCGAGCCCCTGCTCGTCGGCGCGGGCGAACGGCCCCGGCAGGATGCCGGCGCCCATCATCATCCCGATCTCGATGTCCTTCGCCGCGGCCTCGCCCTCCTCGAGGACGAGGCAGGCCTCGACGATCGCCTTGAGCGAGAAGCGCTCGACCAGCGTCGACGTGGCGCCGGTCGGATCAACCTGCGCAGCACCGCCTGCTCGGCTAGCCGTGCTCATAGAAACCCTTTCCGGTCTTCTGGCCGAGGTTGCCGGCGGCCACGAGCTCCTGCATCTTGGGCGAGACGTAGAAGCGGTCGCCGTAGCTGTCGCGGAGATGCTCGGCGACGTGCAGCACGGTGTCGAGCCCGAGCAGGTCGGTGAGGAAGAACGGCCCCATCGGCGCCGACTTCGACTCCTGGATGACCTTGTCGACCTCCTTGAAGTCGAGGCCCTCCTCGTCGGTCACGCGCCAGATCTCGGACACGGCCGAGTTGAGGATGCGGTTGACCACGAAGCCCGGCGCCTCGCCGCAGCGGATCGCCGTCTTCTTGATCGCCTGGGCGAAGTTGGCCGCCGCCTGGATCGTCTCCTCGGAGGTCTCCTCGCCCTCGATGACCTCGATCAGCCGCATCATCGATGCCGGGTAGAAGAAGTGGAAGCCCACGACCTTGTCGGGGCGCATGGTGGCCTCGCCCATCTCGGTGATCGACAGCGACGAGGTGTTCGAGCGAGGACCGCGTGGCCCGGCGTGACCGCGTCGAGCTCCTCGAACACGGCCTGCTTGATCTCCATGCGCTCCGGCACCGCCTCGACCACGAAGTCGACGTCGCCGAAGCCCTCGTAGTCGGTGGTCCCCGTGATCCGGCCGGTGATCTCGGCGAGCTGTGCGTCGGCCTGCTCCTGGGTGATCTTCTCCTTGCCCACGAGGGCGCCGAGCTGGCCCTCCGTGACCTCCTTGGCCTTGTTGAGACCGAGGTCGACGAACTCATCCTTCACGTCCTTGAGCACGACGGAGACGCCTGAGGAGGCAATGATCTGGGCGATCTCACCACCCATCGTGCCGGCGCCTACGACGGCGGCCTTGAATACGTACATGAGTCTCCCTACTGGATCGAAGAAAACAATCGCTGCGCAGCCGGCCGAGCCGGCTGCTTGCGCGAACGGCAGCGACCCGGGAGGCTACTTATCGCGGGTGCTCTCCGTCAGCTGCTTGACGTCGTCGGCGGGCTCGAGCGCCGGGTCCGAGTGCGACGCGCGGAGCTCGTAGCCCTTGCGCGCGTCGAAATCGGCGCCGGCCAGGATCTGGTCGGCCTTCAGCGCCCGGGCGATGCCCTCGCGGCCCGAGCGCGGGAGGAGACCCATCACCTTCGTGATCGCACCGATCGAGCGCGGCACGAAGACGTCGAAGCGCGGCTTCTGGAGCACCGCGACGATCTCGTTGGCCACGTCCTCCGGCTCGGCCTTCTTCACACCGCGGCCCTCGACCAGCCCGTCGGCGAGCTCGGTGTTGACCACGCCCGGCATCACGCACGACACCTCGATGTTCGTGTCGCGCAGCTCGGCGCGCACGGCCTCGCTCGTGCCGATGACGAAGTGCTTGGTGCCGCAGTAGGTGGCGCCGCCGGGGAAGCCGCCCTTGCCGGCGGTGGAGGCGATGTTCACCAGGTGGCCGGTGTCGCGGGCGACGAAGCGCGGGAGCACGGCCTTCATCCCGTGCAGGACGCCGTGGACGTTGATGTCCACCTGGCGGCGCGCGGTGTCGTCGGTCTCGGCCATGAACGGGCCGATGGGCATGATCCCGGCGTTGTTCACCAGCACGTCGACCGGGCCGAGCTTGGCATCGACCTCGTCGAGGAAGCGCTCGAAGGACGCGCGGTCGCAGACGTCCAGCTCGAGGGCGATCGCGCCGTTGATCGTCTCGGCGGACCCTTGCGCGGTGGCCAGGTCGAGGTCGCCGATCGCGACCTTCATGCCCTGCGCAGCGCAGGCCTTGGCGGTTGCGAGGCCGATGCCGCGGGCTCCGCCGGTGATCGCGACTACCCGGCCACGAAGAGGGCGGGGCTCGGTGCGTGCCATCTGATCAATCTCCTGAAGTTGGCTGGCTGGCCAGGAAAGCTATTACACGTCCGGAGCCGACAGGTCGGCGGTCTCCGCCGCCTCGACCGCGAAGCGGTAGAGAGTTCTGTCGAGCGCGGAGCGCAGGGCCGGGCGGATGAAGATCAGGTCCGTGACCCCCATGAACGGGCTCTGGCTCGTGAGCTCGTACTCGAGGATCAGCGTCGCCACGGTGCCGGCGCCGTCGGCGGCCTCGAACACGGCCGTCTGGCGCCCGCGCAGGCGCTCCTCCACCACATCGGTGATGAATACGCCGCTGGAGTGTTCGACGATCCGCTCGGTTACCCGCCCGCGCCCGTCGAGCCCCGAGTGCCAGACGATCAGCGCACCAGGGTCCGGCCAGGCGTCCTCGAGGATCTCGATCCGCTGGAAGCCCTCGATGAAGGCGCTCCAGCGGTTCGCGTCCGCCCACAGCTCCAGCGCCGCGGCGGGCTCGAGCGCCACGCGCGCCTCGGCCCGCGCCCGCTTGGCCATCAGCCGTACACCTCGGCCACGATCTCGTCGATCGAGCGGCCGACCGAGTCGAGGAACGGCCGCACGTCGGAGAGCAGCCGCTTGTACTCCTTCTTCCCCGCCGTGGTGATCGAGTAGAAGCGGCGGGTGCGGCGCTCGGGATGCTCCCACTGGCCCTCGATCAGCCCGCTCTCCTCGAGCCGGCGCAGGAGCGGGTACATCGTGTTCGGGTTCACCGACAGCACGCCGGCGGTGAGCTCGGCGATGCGCTCCATCAGCTGGTTCCCGTACGACGGGCCCGCAGCGATCAGGTGCAGTACGAGCAGCGGCAGCACCTCGCGGCGGCGCAGCTCGGAGCTGAACGGGTCCTGCACGCGGCCGCCCCCGCGGGCGGGGGCCTCCGTGTCACGCGGGCGCGGCAGGCCTCCGGCCTGCTTGACCGCCTCGCGCGCAGCTTCCCGACTGCGCGCGCCCTTCGAGCGGGGGGGCATCCGTCCATCCTGACGGATACCCCCGCTCGAAGGCGGAACTTCTGGGCGGCCGCTTACGCGGCGGCGGTTGCGGGCTCTTCGACCCGGCGCGGCATGAGCACCTCGCGGGCGATCACGAGCCGCTGGATCTGCGACGTGCCTTCGTACAGCTGCATGATCTTCGCGTCGCGCATCAGCTTCTCGACGGGGTACTCCTTGATGAAGCCGTAGCCGCCGTAGACCTGCACGGCGTCGGTGGTGATCTCCATCGCGCTGTCGGCCGAGAAGCGCTTCGCGTGCGAGCTGACCAGCGTGTTGCGCTTGCCCTGGTCGAGCAGCGTCGCCGACTTCCAGCAGAGGAGGCGCGAGGCCTCGACCTTGGTCGCCATGTCGGCGATCATGAACTGGATCGCCTGGTGCATCGCGATCGGCACGCCGAACTGGACGCGCTCCTTGGAGTACTCGGCCGCGAACTCGAACGCCGCGCGCTGGATGCCGATGGCCATCGCCGCCACGCCGGGGCGCGTGCGGTCGAGGGTCATCATCGCGAGCTTGAAGCCCTTGTTCTCCTCGCCGAGCATGTTCTCGGCGGGCACCTCGACGTCGTTGAACGAGATCGTCGCGGTGTTGGACGCGCGCTGGCCGAGCTTGTCCTCCTTCTTGTCCACGGCGACCCCGTCGAGGTCGGCGTCGACGATGAAGCAGGAGATGCCGCGGTGGCCGGCTTCCTTGTCCGTCTTCGCGTACACGGTGTAGTAGTTGGCGTACGAGCCGTTGGTGATGAAGCACTTCGAGCCGTTGATGACGTACTTGTCACCCTTCTTCACGGCAGTCGTCTTCATGCCCGACACGTCCGAGCCGGCGTCCGGCTCGGTGAGGCAGAAGGAAGCGAGCTTGGGCGACTCGGTGAGCGCGCCGAAGTACTTCTTCTTGATCTCCTCGGAACCGCCGAGCGCCCACGGGGCGGTGGCGAGGCCGTTGCAGGTGATCGACGTCGCGATGCCGGAGCAGCCCCAGCCGAGCTCCTCCTCGATCAGCGTGCCGGTCAGGTAGTCCAGCCCGGGGCCGCCGTACTCCTCGGCGACGTGGCTGTTCATGAGACCGAGCTCCCAGGCCTTGTCGAGAATCTCCTGCGGCCAGGTCCCTTCCTTGTCGTACTCCCACGCGACAGGCCGGATCTCCTTCTCGGCGAAGTCGTGGGCCATCGCCTGCATGTCCTTCTGCTCATCGGTAAGCGTGAAATCGACCACTGATACTCCTTGAAGTCTTGGGCGGCGCGGCGGCTACGAGAGCGCTGAGGCGGCGCCTGATTGATTCGTCAGTCAACGCTCCTTCCGGAAGGGTACCGAAACCCACCGCGGCAGGCCAGAAGCGGCGTGATCAGCCGAAAACGATCTTCACGACGACGTACACGCCGCTGCCGATCGCGAGCAGCGAGAAGACCAGCAGGCCCACCTGTTCCGGGTACAGCAGCGGCCTGCTCGGCGCCATCGTGCGGCGCCGAAGCCGGTCGTAGAGGCGCATCGGGCGACGTTACCGCTTGATGCGCAGCGCGATGGTGCGTGAATTGGCGCCGGTGCGCAGGACGACGCGGTACCTGCCCGCCCGCAGGCGCTTGCGCCCGGCGATCGTGCCGAGCGTGACGCTGTTGGCGCCCGCCGTGCCGGCCAGCGAGCGGCTCGCGACGCCCACGTAGCGCGTGCAGCGGCGCTTCTTGCGGTTGCGGCGCGACGGCCGCGCGCACTTCTTCCCCACCCTGCGGCCGGATGCGGCCTTCTCGATCCGGGCGGTCACCGTGGCCGCGGAGGCCAGCTGGAAGCTGAGCCTGACGCGCCTGGCCCGCTTGGCGCGCGGGCTCTTCGAGGAGAGGCCCAGCGCCGAGACGATCGGCGACGGCAGCACCGAGACGTTGACGACCTGGGTGCCCTGGCGGCCCTCGTTGTCGGTGACGGTGAGGCGCACGCCGTAGGTCCCGGGACGGGCGAAGACGTGGCCGAGAAGCGGCCCGCTGCCGGTCGTGCCGTCACCGAAGCTCCAGGCGTAGCTCGCTACGGAGCCGTCGGCGTCGGTCGACGCGCGGGCGTCGAAGAGGGTGCTTACGCCGGCGACTGCCGCGTTGCCGAGGCCGAACCGGGCGATGGGCGGTGCGGGAGTGACCTTGATGTTGAGGGTCTTCTCGTCGAACTTGCCCGAATTGTCCGTCGCCTTCAGCGCCACGGCATACACCCCTGGCTTCGTGAAGGCATGTGTCACCTGCTTTCCGCCGGCAGTCTGGCCGTCCTTGAAATCCCAGGTCCAGCTGACGATGGTGCCGTTGGGTTCGCCGCGCGGAAAAGCCAAATTCGGCGGGGTCTGGTTGCGATCGTCGCTCGCGTTTCGCCCGTCGAAAGCGACCGGAACACCCGCCCCTACGCTCCCCGTGGGATTGGTGCAGTGCTCGACGCAGGGGTTGCAGTCAAGCCCTGGCGCAGCGCAGGTCCAGCGTGCGACCGGAGCGAGATCGTCGAGCGCCATCGCGCCCGCCGGCGCAGCGACGAACACGCCGATGGCCAGCGCGACCGCGATCGGAAGGACCTTCCCCATACCCGGCATACTGCCTAGTCGGCCCGCCGGAAACGCAGCTCCCTCGTACCCGCCACCGGCATCCGGCGTTACAAGCCTGTCCCGCATAAGGGCCATGTTCGCAATCAACGCGGCCTGACCTCCCCAGTTGCGGCGTAGGCTTGACGGTGTGGACTTCGGCGTAGCCCTGATCATCATCGTCGTGGTCGCGATCCTGCTGGCAGGGATCAGCTACTACGGGAGCGGCGACGTCTACGACAACATCGGCAAGTCGGGCCTCGCGCTCGACGAGCCGGACATGCGCGCCGAGCCCCAGCCCGGCACCGCCGCCTACGACGCGGACGCGAAAGCAGAGATCCGCCAGATGCTCGAGGCCAAGGCGGCCCGGATGGAACGGCGCGGGGAGCCGCCGCTCGACATCGAGGCCGAGATGGCGGCGCTGACTGCGCCGAAGATGCAGATCGACGACGAGCTCCGGGGCGAGATCCGCGACCACGTCGTGGCCCGCAACGAGCGCCGCGTGCGCCGCGGGGAGGAACCGCTCGACGTCGACGCCGAGGTCGAGCGCGAGATCGGGCGGCACGGCGGGTGATCTGAGGCACCTGGGGTAGTCGAACTCGCCGCGATCAGGTATAGCTAGCGGCGATGGCTGACGATCGACGCTACGAGGTCGAGGAGCTCCTGGTTCGCCCGGGGACCTACTTCAACCCCCAGACCGAGGTCCTGGTGGTCGTCGACGACTCGTCGTCGATGGACAACGAGATCTTCAACCTCGAGGAGTTCGAGGGCGCGGACTGGGTCCTCGTGTCCGACGACTCGCCGATCGACGAGCCCGGCCGCGACGAGCTGCTCGAGAACTTCCAGGCCAAGTGGCACGGCGGCGACGGGCGTCAGACCCGCGCCATGGACGACCCCGATGCCGACGACGACGCCCCTGTCGAGGGCGAGAACGACACCCCGCCGCCGGACCCGGACGTGGACGACGGCGGCGGCTACGCCGACGAAGGCGCCTGACCCCTCCAAGGCTTAGGCTCTCCCGCCGATGAAGCCCGTTCATTACCTGGGGGTCTTCATACCCATCGCGGTCGTGCTCGAGGTCGTGCACGCATCGCCGGTCCTCATCTTCGGCGCCGCCGCGCTCGGAGTGATCCCGACGGCCGCTGTGATGGGCGAGGCGACGGAGCACATCGCCGCCCAGACCGGCCCGGGAATCGGCGGCTTTCTCAACGTGACCTTCGGCAACGCGCCGGAGCTGATCATCGCCTTCTTCGCCCTCAACGAGGGGCTTCAGGAGGTCGTGAAGGCCTCGATCGTCGGCTCGATCATGGGCAACATCCTGCTCGTGCTCGGCGCCTCGATGCTCATCGGCGGCCTCGGGCGCGAGAAACAGACCTTCAACGCGACGGCCGCCGGCGCGCAATCGGTGATGCTGCTGCTGGCGCTCACCGCGCTGATCCTCCCGGCCGTGTTCCAGCTCGTCCACGGCGGCGGGCTGCCCGGCGTCGGCGAGGAGCGGGTCGACTTCGGCTCAGATCTCGAGAAGCTGTCGCTCGGCGTGGCGCTGATCCTCATGGCGAGCTACGTCGCCGGCCTCGTTTTCTCGCTGAAGACGCACCGCAAGGTCTTCAACCCGTACGAGGGCCAGGAGACCGGCTCCCACGAGGGCGGCTGGTCGATCAAGAAGTCGCTCGTGGCCCTGGGGATCGCCGCGGTGCTGGTCGGCGTCATGTCCGAGATCCTCGTCGGGTCGATCACCGAGGCCTCGCACGAGATCGGCATCTCCGAGTTCTTCGTCGGCGTGTTCGTGGTCGCGATCGTCGGCAACGCGGCCGAGCACTGGGTCGCCGTCCTGGTGGCGAAGAAGGACCAGATGGACCTTGCCGTGGGCATCGCGATCGGGTCGAGCGCCCAGATCGCCCTGTTCGTGGCGCCGATCCTGGTCCTGCTGTCGTTCGTGATCGGGCCGAACCCGATGGCCCTCGTCTTCAACGGCTACGAGGTGGCCGGCCTCTTCTTCGCTGTGCTGATCGCGAACTTCGTGACCCAGGACGGCGAATCGAACTGGTTCGAGGGCGTGCAGCTGCTCGCGCTCTACGCCGTGCTCGGGCTGACGTTCTACTTCGCCTGAGCCGCCCGCGCGAAGCCGCTCAGGCCGCGCGCCACCTCCTGGCTTTCGATCACGCGGTCGATCAGGCCGTACTCGATCGCCTCGTCGGGTGAGAAGAAGCGGTCGCGGTCCATGTCGAGCCGCAGCCGCTCGCCGTCCTGCCCCGTGTGCTTGGCGTAGATCGCCTCGAGCCGGCGGCGCTGGTCGAGGATCTCCTGGGCATGGATCTCGATGTCGCTCGACTGGCCCTGGAAGCCGCCCGACGGCTGGTGGATGAGCAGCCGCGCGTTGGGCAGCGCGAACCGCTTGCCCGCTGCGCCGCCCGCCATCACGAGCGAGCCGGCCGACATAGCCACGCCGAAGCAGATCGTCTGCACGTCGGCCGGGATGTACTGCATCGTGTCGTAGATCGCGAGGCCCGCACTGAGGGACCCGCCGTAGGAGTTCACGTAGATCGCGATGTCGCGGTCGGGGTCCTCGGAGGCGAGATGCAGCAGCTGGGCGACGACCACGTTCGCCAGGTCGTCGTCGAACTGCTGGCCGATGAAGACGATCCGCTCGTTCAGCAGCCGGGAGTAGATGTCGAACGAGCGCTCGCCGCGCGCCGTCTGCTCGACCACCATCGGGATCAGGGATCCGACCGTCGGGCTCATGTGGGGCTCCTCTCGGAAGTCTTGCGCAACCGTTTGGTTGCACTTCTGGTGCGCTACGATAGCGCAACCACTCAGTTGCACCTGACACCGACCCGGAAGGTGGCGCGATGGATGCGGACGTGACCCGGCAGATCACCCTCGAGACCACGGCCGACGACGCGTGGCAGGCGCTCACGGAACGCGACGGGCTGGCAGCCTGGCTCGGCGAGGCGCTCGAGCTCGAGCTGTGGGCCGGCGGCGACCTGCGCATCCGGCTCGCCGACGGCGAGGAGCGCTCGGGGTGGGTCGAGGAGGTGGAGCCCGAGCGGCGGCTCTCCTTCTGGTGGTCGCGCGACGACGAGGACGCCACCCGCGTCGAGCTCGAGATCGAGGCCGGCGACGATCCCGGCGAGACCGTGGTCACCGTGACCGAGTCGCGCCCGCTCGAGCTACTCGAGCTCCAGGCCGCCGAGCTCGAAGGCCGCGGCGGCGGCGCGCCCTCCGGGCCGCTCATGCTCGCCGGGGTCTAGATGCCCACCACCGGCGTCGACGACGACGCGGTGTTCTCCGCCCTCGCCGACGCCAACCGCCGGCGGCTGCTGAAGCTCGTGGGCGAGCGCGGCAGCGCCACGGCCACCGAGCTGGCCGCCGAGCTGCCGATCTCGCGTCAGGCGGTGCAGAAGCACCTCGCCGGGCTGTCCGGCGCAGGGCTCGTGAGCCCCGAGCGCAGCGGCCGCGAGGTGCGCTACCGCATCACTCCCGCGCCGCTGTCGGGGGCGATGGAATGGATGGCGAGCGTCGGCGCCGAGTGGGACGACCGCCTCGCCGCCCTGGAGCGGAGCCTGCGCCCGGCGTGAGCGTCGACGCGGAGTCGCTCACCGCCTGCATCGCCGAGCTGGCCGGCTGCGCGGAGAGCGACGTGCCCGCGGCCACGGACGTCGCCTCCCTGCGCGGCTGGCTCAACGGGCAGAACCTCGGTCTCGTGCCCGTGCTCGACCCGGACGCGTTCACCTGGCCGGGGCCGTTCCTCGGGATCCGCGCCACGGCGGCGGGGCGCTTCGCCGTGGTGATGTTCGGCGTTCCGCCGGGAATCATCCGCGACCCCGCGGCGGCGGGCCCGGGCGAGCTGGCCGAGGCCTGGGTGCTCGCCCCGTTCGACCGCGACCTCCCCACCGGCGTGGGTGCCTATGGCGAGCCCACGGGCGCCGGGCGCCTCGAGGCGATAGTCGTGGCCCCGGGCGCGGAGGCGCCGTCAGAGCTGCTCGAGTCGGCCACCGTGGGACCGGACGGGATCACGGGCGACCGCTACGCCGCGGGCGCCGGCAGCTTCTCAAGCAACCCAGGCGGCGGCCGCGCGCTGACGCTGATCGAGGGCGAGGTGCTCGACGAGCTCGGCCTCAGCCCGCTTCTGGCGCGGCGCAACCTCGTGACGCGCGGGATCGAGCTCAACCCGCTCGTCGGCCGGCGGTTCACCGTCGGCGGAGTGGAGTGCTACGGATCGCGCCTGTGCGAGCCGTGCGCGCTGCTCGACCGGCTCGCTGGTCGCGCCCTGTTGCGCCCGCTCGTGCACCGGGGCGGCCTGCGGGCCGACGTGCTGGTGGGCGGCGAGCTGCAGCTCGGCGCGGCCGTCAGCTCGAGTGCTTGAGCTCGCGCTCCTCGCGCTTCGCGTCGGAGTCGGGATCGCGCTTGTCGGCAATCAGGGAGGCGATGATCCCGCCCGCGAACAGCAGCGCGATGATCGCCAGGCTCGCGACCGGACCCACGTGCACCACGTCCTCGGTCAGCAGCTTCAGCCCAACCACGCCGAGCACGATGGCGATCGTCTCGTCGAGGTAGCGGAACTTGCGCACGAGCCCCTCGACCAGCACGAACAGGGCGCGCAGGCCGAGCAGGGCGAACACGTTGCCCATCCAGATGATGAACGCGTCGTCGGTGATCGCGAAGGCAGCCGGGATCGAGTCGATCGCGAACGCGATGTCGGCGAACACGATCGCCACGAGGCAGAGGAACAGTGGCGTGACCCAGCGGCGCCCTTCCTCCATCACGAACCAGTGCTTGCCGCGGAAGTCCGAGGTCACCGGATAGAAACGGCGCACTAATCGGACGAGCAGGTTCTTGTCCGGATCGACGTCCTCGGCGACTCCCTTGAAGATCCGGTAGGCCAGCACCAGCAGCGCCAGGCCCGAGCAGGTAGATCACGAAGTGGAACTGGTTGATCAGCGTCACGCCGCCGGCGATGAACAGGCCACGCAGCACGAGCGCCGCCACGATGCCCCAGAACAGGAGCGGGCCGCGACGCTCGTACGGGACGCCGAAATAGGCGAACAGCAGGATGAAGACGAACAGGTTGTCGAGCGACAGCGAGCGCTCGATCAGGTAGACCGTCGTGTACTCGACGGCGTGGCTCCCGTCCTCGAGCGCCCACACGACGAACGCCATCCCGAGGCTCAGGACGAGCCAGCCGATCGACCACCAGACCGCTTCCTTGAAGTTCGGCTCGCGCCCGCGCGCGAAAAAATGCAGGTCGAGCCAGAGGAAGAAGATCAGGGCGCCGACGAGCGCCAGCCAGGGAGCTAGGTCTTCGAACACCATCGGGCCAGCACCGTAGCTTGCCGTTCAGCTCGGGGTACTGCCGGTCTACCCGGAGCCCGCTACTTGAGCAGCGCGGCGCAACGGTCGAGCGCCTTGATGTCATCCGGGCGCGCGCGGTCGAGACAGTCCGAATAGGCCTGCGGATCGGCGCTCGATCCCTTCGGCGTGTCCTGTCCGAGCGCCCCGGCCCCGAGCGCGCCGATCCCGCCGAGCGCCTTCGCCAGGTCGGACATCGGACGTGAATCGCGCGGCGCGCTGACGGTCTGCTCGCCGTTGACCTTGCTCAGCTCGAGCGACAGTCGCAGCGTGGCGTTCGAGATGCCGCCGAAGTCCTTGCGCTGGCCGGCCGGGACATCGAGGCTGAGGGTGCCGGACATCCGCCGCAGCAGGCCATCGTCCTTACCTACGTAGATGTCGAACGACGGGCTCGTGATCAGACCGGTGAGCCGCTTGATCTCAGCCGGGCTGAGGGAGTCGGGCAGTTCGGAGGAGGCGTCGCCGACCACGTCGGAGGAGCGGGCCGCCACCTTGTTCAGGTCTCCGAGCAGCGCCGCAAGGTCGACCTTGCCGCTGAAGCGCTCGACCTTCGCACCCGCCACCTCGGTCTCCCCGCGCGACTCGGCGCCCGTGATCCAGCGCTGCGGATCGAGGCGGACCCCGGCGAACGTCCCGCGCCCGCCGCGGGTGCGGATCTCCTTGTTCGCGCGCGCCACATCGGCCTGCGGCTGCTCGTAGTAGCCGCTGCCGAACCGCAGGAACGCGCGGTCGCCGGTGGTGAGCAGGCCGCCCTGGATCGTCGAGCCGGACTCCGGGGAGCCGGCCGTGATGTCGAGATCGAGCTTCGGGATCGTGCCGGCGGCCGCGATGTAGGGGCCGGACGCCTGCAGGCGGATCGGCCGTTCGAAGCCCTTCAGGCCGCTGATCGAGAGCTGCGCGTCGACGTTCACGTCGGCGCTCTCGATCGATCCGCGCAGGGCCTGGGCGAGGCTGGCCTTGACCTCCTCGTCGTCGCCACCGCCACCACAGGCGCTGAGCCCGAGCGCCAGGGCGAGGAGGAGGATCGAGACGAGCGCGGCCACGGGCGAAGGGCGCAGAGTAGCGGGAGGAAAACGACCGCTGCGCACCCGGCCGAGCCGCCTGCTTGCGCGACAAATCTTGCAGGACGCAACTTCGGACGGCCTGCCACGTTTGGATGTGGACATGCGACTGCGAGCAGCAACTCTCGCCGTGGCCGCCTCCGCCTGCTTGCTGGCGGTGGCGGGCTCCGCGCATGCCGCGCCCGTGCTCCAGGTCGGCCCGCACGGGGTGAAGAAGGTCGACAACCCGTTCGACCCCGGCCGCAGCGCCGACCTGCCGCCGCCGTCGAACCCCGTGGCGATGGCAGTGGCCTCGTCGCCCCGCGCCACCTCGAGCGCGACCAGGAAGAAGAAGGCGAGGGGGCCGACGCGCGGGCAGAAAGCCGTGTCGAAGGCGCTGACGAATGCCGTCCGCAAGAGGCAGATCCGGCGCTCGAACTACAACCGCTGGCGCAAGCTCTACACGAAGGCCCGCAAGGTCCGCAAGAAGCTCAAGGGCGCGCGCGGGCGCGAGCTCGGCGCCGTGATCGCGCAGCTCGAGGCGATAGCGCTGCGGCGCCAGCTCACCTCCTCGCGCATGCCGGCGCTGTTCCTGATCCTCGGCCGCAACACGCAGTTCTGGCCCAGGCGCCCGTTCCCCAGCAGCCGCAGCCACATCGTCTTCAAGGGCAGCCAGCTCACCTGGGAGTACTACCGCGGCGCCGGGATCCAGCTCCAGCCGCTCGTCAACTTCAAGCTCGCCAACAACATGCACGGCGCGTGCGTGAAGAGCACCCCGCTCCCGTGTCGCAAGACCGCGTTGCGCAAGCTGCTGAAGGAGCTGATCGCCACCTCGTCGCGGCGCGGCGGCTTCAGGACCTGGGAGTACTACTTCCAGTTCGGCGGCGGCCGGCCGCCGTGGATCAGCGCCATGGCCCAGTCGGTGGCGCTCGTGGCGTTCGCCCGCGCCTCCCAGCTCCTCGGCGACCCGAGCTACCTGCCGATCGCCCGTGAGGGCTTCGGGGCCTACGCGACACGTGCGCCGACCGGCGTGATGACGCGCGGCTTCCGCGGCGGCACCCACTACCTCCAGTACTCGTTCGCCCGGGGATCGCAGATCTTCAACGCGTTCACCCAGGCCGAGCTGGGGCTCTACGACTTCGCCCAGATCACCGGCGACACCACCGCCCGGCGGCTCTTCGAGAAGGCCGAGCCCGAGCTTCGGCGCGAGCTGCCGTACTCCGACATCGGCGATTGGACGCTCTACCAGTACCGCGGCGCCGAGGCCGACCAGCGGTACCACGAGCTGCTGCGCGAGTTCATGCGCAGCTCGTGCGACCGCTTCCACACCGAGCCCTACTGCACCCTGGCCAAGAAGTACCGCGGCTACCAGACCGAGCCCGGGGTCCTGACCCTGCTCGGCCCGGCCACCGCCGTGAAGGGCAAGACCGCGTCGATCCGCTTCAACGTGTCGAAGCTCTCCGCGGTCGAGGTCACCGTGATCCGCGAGGGGATGAAGGAGTTCGGCAAGATCGCGACCTTCCGCCGGGGCGACGGCAGCTTCGCCTGGAAGCCGAAGGCCACGGGGCCGTATTCGATCCGCATCGGGTCGAAGGAGCTGCGCACCGGCAAGGGCCTGAAGAGCAAGGACTCGGGCGAGGTCGAGGTCGCGGCGCCCTAGCCGGGCGCTCTACGATCCCCCGCTTGACCCCGCGCACGATCCTCTACACCGGCAAGGGCGGCGTCGGCAAGACGAGCGTCGCCGCCGCAACCGCGCGCCGCTGCGCCGCCGCCGGCCTGCGGACCGTCGTCCTGTCGACCGATCCGGCGCATTCGCTGTCCGATTCGCTCGAGACCGACCTCGGCTCCCAGCCGACCGAGGTGGCGCCCCGCCTCTTCGGCCAGGAGGTGCAGGCCCAGGAGGAGATGGAGCGCCACTGGGACGCCGTGTCGAGCTGGGCCGGCGAGCTGCTCGCCGATCGCGGGGTAGACGGGATCAGCGCCGAGGAGCTCACCGTGCCGCCCGGGATGGACGAGCTGTTCTCGCTCCTCACGATCAAGGAGCACCACGAGTCGGGCGCCTACGACGCGATAGTCGTGGACTGCGCGCCCACGGGCGAGACGCTGCGGCTGCTCTCGTTCCCCGACGTCTGCACGTGGTGGCTCGAGAAGGTGTTCCCGTTCCGCAGCCGCTGGATGGCCGCAGCGCGGCCGATCGCGCGCGGGATGCTCGACGTGCCGCTGCCCACCGACGCCGTGTTCGACGACGTCGAGCGGCTCGCCCGCAACCTGATCGCGATGAACGGGATCCTCCGCGACCGCGAGCACACGTCGATCCGGCTCGTGATGAACCCGGACCGGATGGTCGTGAAGGAGGCGATGCGCACCTTCACCTACCTCAACCTGTACGGGTACCTGACCGACGCCGTGGTGGTCAACCGCGTATTCCCCGAGGCGGCCGGCGAGGGCTACTTCGCCGGCTGGCGCGGCGTTCAGCAGGAGCAGCTCGAGCTCGTGCGCTCCGCCTTCTCCCCCGTGCCGATCCTCACCGCGCCGTACTTTCCCAACGAGGTGATGGGCGATGAGATGCTCGACCGCCTCGGCGACGAGATCTTCGGCGAGGCGATCGCCGAGGACATGCTCCACCACGAGCTGACCCAGGAGCTCTCGACGCAGGACGGGCGGGCGACGCTGCGCCTGCCGCTCCCCTTCGCCGAGCGCGGCGACATCGGGCTGAAGAAGATCGGCCTCGAGGTGGTCGTTCGCGTCGCCGGGCAGAAGCGGACTATCATCCTGCCGCCTTCCCTGGCCGCGTACCAGACCAGCGGCGCGCGCTTCAAGGACGGCGCGCTCGAGGTCGTCTTCGAGCGCCCGGGGGACACCGAGGAGGCCGATGGACAACCCGCAGACACCACCGCACCGCCCGCCGAACAACAGGCCTGACGAAGGCCCGGCGTCGAACGGCGTCGCCGGCGCCGAAGACGACCTCTACGCGGGCACCGGCGACCCGGACCCCGTCCAGGACTGGGGCGCGCGCTACGGCCAGGACGCCCCGCCCCCGCCCCCGGCCGGCGGCCCCGACCTGGCGGCGCTGTTCGGGATCCTCGACGCCCTGCGCAACGCGGCGCCGCCGGACCTGCAGGACCGCATCACGAACCTGATCCGCGAGATCCTGCTGACGCTGCGCTCGCTGATCGATTGGTACCTCGAGCGGCTCGACGACACACCCCGCGAACCGCAGGTGGAAGACATTCCGATCGACTGATCGTTAGGGTGCCCTAACTCATGGGTGCCTCGACCAAGACTCTCAAGCCGAAGAAGAAGTGCTGCACCTCGAAGCCGCGCTGCCGGCGCTGCCCCGTGCGGCTCAAGGCCGAGGCCCAGAAGCGCAAGAAGAAGCAGCAGAAGAAGAAGCGCAAGAAGTAGCTCCCAGCACGGCGATAGCCTTCCGGTGGCGTTGCACGCACGGCACTACACCCTCGCCGAGGCGAACGCTGCGATTCCCTGGGTTCGTGAGCGGATCGAGCGCCTGCGCGAAGCGCGCGAGGGTCTCGGCGACGAGGAGGCGCGCAAGGCGCTCGCCGAGGCGGGACCCACCAACGGCGGCGGCGACCCGGGCCGCGTCGTGTCCGACGCGTTCCTCGACATGCGCTCGGCGCTAGCCGAGCTCCAGGGCGCCGAGATCGTCCTGCGCGACCTCGACCGCGGCCTGCTCGACTTCCCCTCCCTGCGCGACGGCGAGGAGATCTATCTCTGCCTCGAGGACGGCGAGGACCAGGTCGCCTGGTGGCACACGCCGGACTCCGGTTTCGACGGCCGGCAGCCGCTCGATGGTTGACGCCGTTCGCATCGCGGACGACGCGGCCGGAAGCCTGGGCGAGATCTGGCGGCGGCTCGGGGTCGAGCAGCGGGTCGCGGGCGTCGCGGCCTTCCTGCTGATCCTCAGCACGTTCGGGCCGTTCTCGTTCGTCGAGGTAGCCGAGATCCTCACCGGCTCCGCCGTCCTGTTCCTGCTCAAGCAGCGCGCGGATCGCAAGGAGTTCCACCTGCCGTTCGGCGATGGCACGGCGATCATGATGTCCGGGCTCTGGGCGGGCGTGCTGATCGCCGTGCGCCTGCTCGACCGCCCCCTCGGCCAGACGGTCCTGGCACTCGCATGCGCGGCCACGCTGGCGGCCGCCGGCGCGCGCGAGCGGGCCAAGCGCCCCGCCGACGATCTGCCGCCGCGGCCGGAATCTCCCCCGCCGCGGCCGCGCCGCGCCGCCGAGCGCGGCCCGCGCTCCGACACGGACCCGACCGTCCGCCTTCCCGCCGGTGCCCGCCGCGGTCGCCCCCACGACGGGGACCGCACGCGCAAGCTCCAGGGTCACGAGGACCTCACCGAGCTGGTGGTCGAGGAGCCGCGCGCGTTCGGCGAGGCGCCGCCACCCGAGCCGGCGCCGCCCCCGCCCGACCCGGACGCCACACAGCGGCTACCGGCCGAGCCGGAGCAGCTCGAGTTCGACCCGGATCCCCCGCCGCCGCCGCCGCCGCGCCGGCCGCCGCCGCGCGACCCGCTCGACGAGCCGGACCTCTAGGCCTACGCCGCCGCGCGCTCGGGTGGGGCAGCGCGCTCGCGCGCCGCGTCGCGCGGGGCCCCGGCCAGCTGGCCGCCGGGGCAGTCGCACGCCTCGACGTCGCGGACCGGATTGCGGATGCCGACGAGGCCGAGCACCCCGCCCGCGGCGACCAGGGCGGCGGCGATGCCCATCGCTAGGTGGAACGACCCGGCGTCGGTTCCGGCCGCGCTGCCGTAGCTGGCGGCGACGATCGCGCCAACCGCGGCGACTCCGATCAGCCCGGCCAGCCGCGCTATCGCGTTGTTCACGCCGCTCGCCGTGCCCGCGTTGTGCTCGTCGGCGCCGGCCAGGACCGTGGCGGTGAGCGGCGCGACGGTCATCGCCAGCCCGAGCGAGAAGATGAGCAGCGCCGGCAGGAGGTCGGTGGCGTAGTTCAGGTCGGTCGGGACGCGCGTCTGCATGGCCAGCCCGACCGCGGCGACGAGCGGCCCGACGCCCATGAAGAAGCGCGGGCCGTAGCGGTCGGCCAGCGCGCCGAACCGGGTGGAGGCGACGAACATGACGATCGTGATGGGCAGGCCCGCGAGGCCGGCCTCGACCGCGCTCCAGCCCGCCGCCTCCTGGAGGAAGATCACCTGGAAGAACCCCATCACCGAGAGCCCTCCGTACATCAGCAGCGTCTCGAGGTTGCCGAACGCGAAGTTGTTGTTGCGGAACAGGCCGAGCGGCAACATCGGCGAGTGGGTCCGCGCCTCGTGCGCGATGAACCCTGTGAAGAGCAGGGCCCCGCCCGCGAGGGGAACCGCGACTGTCGGGTCGCCCCAGCCGAAGTCGGGCTGGCGGATCAGCCCGAACGTGATCCCCGCCAGGCCGAATGCGCACAGCAGCCCGCCGATCACGTCGACCCGGGCATCGTCGGCCGCCCCGCGGATCGACGGCACGACCCGCTCGACGAGCACGAGCGTGGCGATGATCACCGGCACGTTGATGGCGAACACCCAGCGCCAGTCTGCGCTGTCCACGAGCCAGCCTCCGAGCAGCGGCCCAATGACCATCCCGATGGCGCCCCAGGCGGTCCACGCCCCGATCGCCTTGCCGCGCTCGTCGGGCGGGAACACCGACACGATCACGGCGAGCCCCGCGGGCGTGACGGCGGCTCCCGCGACGCCCTGGAGCGCGCGAGCGGCGACCAGCACCTCGATCGTCGGCGCCGCGGCCGCGAGGATCGACGCGATCCCGAAGCCTGCGACGCCGGCCGCGAAGACCCGCCGCTCGCCGTACAGGTCGCCGAGCGAGCCGCCGATCAAGATCAGCGACGCGAGTGGGATCAGATACGCGTTGACCACCCACTGCTGGCCGGCGAAGCCGCCGCCGAGGTCCTCGCGGATCGCGGGGAGCGCCACGTTCACGACCGTCGAGTCGATCATCACGACCGACGTGCCGAGGATGCATGTCACCAGTACCAGCCGCTTGCGCGCATCGCTCACGCGACTGAGTCTCGCAGCCTTCCTAAAGAACCCCTGAGGGCTGCCGATAGGGACTCAGAGCGGGCCCACGGACCGGGTCAGGGACAGCGCAGGATGCGCCAGCTCGATGCTTCTCTCCTATGTAGTCCGGCAGTCGGCGGTCGCCTCCAGGGACGGGGGCGCCGACCACCAACCACGGAACGCGCGGGCGGCCGGGACCTCGTGTCCCGGCCGCCCGTTGCGCTCAGCGCTTGTCGTCGTCGCCGTCGACGACGTCCTTCACCTTGTCGACGGCTCCGTCGACCGCGTCCTTGACCGTGCCTGCGGCCTGGTCGACCTTGCCCTCGCGCTTGAGGTCGTCGTCTCCGGTCAGTGCTCCGGCCCCCTCCTTGAGGCGGCCCTTGGCGTCGTCGGTGTTGCTCGGTGTATCGCTCATGCCAGGGGGTTACCCCGGCCGGGCTGCGTTACACGGCGCGCGCCAGCACGTTCAGGTTGAACGGGTCGCCCCACTCCTCGACGACCTCGAACCCGGTCGCGGCGAGCATCGACCGCAGCGCCGACGGCGTAATCCCCCACCACCAGGGACCGAACTCCCCGCCCGCGCCGAGGGTGCCGATCGACTTCTCGAGCACGTCGTCGCCCCACATCCCGTACAGGCGGCGGTCGCGCTCGGGCAGGTCGGGGAAGAAGACCATGCCGTTGGCGACCCCGGGGAGCTCGGGCACGCCGGTCGTCTGGAGCAGCAGCAGCTCGCCCGTGAGCTCGCGCAGCCGCTTCAGGGTCGTGACGGGGTAGGGCGAGTGGTAGAGCACGCCCGAGCACCACACGAGGTCGTGCACGCCGACCGCGGCGATCGTCGCCGGCTCGTGCACGTCGCCGCTCACGAACCGCACCGCCGATCCGCGCCGCTCGTGCTCGGCCTGGAATTCCGGGGTCGCGCCCATCACGTCGACGCCGGTCACGGACTTGGCTCCCGCCTCCTCGGCGAGGAACGAGAACTTGCCGTGCACGTTCCACATGCATCCCACGTCGGCCACGGTGCGCCCCGGGGCGTGCTCGAGCAGCGGCCGCTCTCGTCCGAACGGGGCGGGACGCCGGCGCCGGCGCGCGCGGGCGGCCAGCAGCTTGAGCCGCCAGGGGAGATTCATGCGGGGATTATCAGTCTTCGAAGAACGCGTAGCCGTACTGGCCGCGCGAATACGCCAGCTTCGCGATCTCGATCATGCGGTCGTCGTCGTTCGCCTCGATCTGGTCGAGGTTCTTGTTCACCCGCGACGCCGCGCGTGTGCAGAAGCTCTCGGCGATGTACAGCTCCTGGCCCGACACGTCGGGGCCGTGCTCCTCGAGGTGGCTCGTGACCCGCGACAGCGTCGCGATCTGGGCGTACACGTCGGCGACCGCGTCGGCGATGCGCTTCTGCGCGAACTGGCGCTCGATCACGCCGCCCTTGTGCTCGCGCAGCAGCGACTCGGTGGTCGCGGCCAGCCGCTTGACCTGGTCGCCCAGCGGCGCGGCGAGATCGTCGAGCGCGTCATGGGCCAGCGTCACCTGGTCGGGCCGCACCTCGCTCTTGATCCGGCCGGCCACGTAGTCGGCGAGTACGCCGATCGAGCCGATCGGGTCGTCGAGGCCGATCCCGCCGAGCTCGGAGAGCTTCTCGCCCACCGGCTTCATCGCCGAGAGCGCGATGAACGCGCGCATCACGTCGTTGGCACCTTCGAAGATCGGGAAGATCCGGATGTCGCGCACGGTCTTCTCGTAAGGCTGGTCGCGCATATAGCCGGCGCCGCCCTTGAGCTGGAGCGCGCGGTTGGCCTGGTACCAGAGGAATTCGGTGCCGGCGATCTTCACGATCGCCGACTCGAGCGAGTAGTCCTCGACGCCGGTGTCGACGAGGCCGCAGGTCAGGTACGCCATCGACTCGAGGCCGAACAGGTACGAGACCATCCAGCCGATCTTGTCCTGGACGAGCTCGAAATCGGCCAGCGGGCGGCCGAACTGCTTGCGCTCCTTGACGTGGTCGATCGACAGGTCGAGCAGCTTCTTCGCGCCGCCGACCGAGCCGGTACCGAGGCTCATCCGGCCGTTGTTGAGGATCTGCATCGCGATCTTGAAGCCGTCGCCGGCCTCGCCGAGCACGTTCTCCGGGGGCACGCGGAGGTCGTTGAAGTGCAGCTCGCGCAGGTCGTTGCCGCGCAGGCCCATCGTGTCGAAGCGCTTGCCGACCTCGAAGCCCTCCATCCCCTTCTCGATGATGAAGGCCGTGTGGCGCTGCTTCCCGTTGACCTCGGTGGCGGCGAAGGTGACGAACACCGAGCCCTTCTCGCCGTTGCCGATGTAGTGCTTCATCCCGTTCAACCGCCATGCGCCGTCGGCCTCGGGCTCCGCGCGCGTGGTCATGCCGTGCACGTCGGAGCCGGCGCCGGGCTCGGTGAGGGCGAAGCCGGCGAGCTTCTTGCCGCTGGCGAGGTCGGGCAGGTAGCGCGCCTTCTGCTCGTCGGTGCCGAACATGGCGATGCCCTTCATGCCGATCGACTGATGCACGCCCATGATCACCGAGAGCGTCGCGTCGATCGTGGCGAACTCCTCCGACACGCGGCAGTAGCCGGTCTGCGAGAGGCCCTGCCCGCCGTACTCCTGCGGGACGTAGAGGCCCATCAGCCCGCGCTCGCCAAGCGCCGCGATGTTCGCGTCGCCGATCCAGCGCTTCTCCTCGGTCTCGGCCGGGTCGTAGTCCTCGGCCCACTCGCGCAGCGAGCCGCACAGCGCGCGGATCCTGTCCTGCTCCTCGGCCTCCGGCTTGGGGAACGGGAAAACGAGCTCCTCGTGGATCTCGCCGAGGAACAACGACTTCGCGAACGAAGAGACCTTGGTTTCCGTTGTCGCTTCCATCCTCTCCGTCCTACCATCTCATGCCGTGTACGAAACCGACGAGGATCTCACCGAACTCCAGGAATTGCTCGACCGCAGCTACGCCAGGGCGGGCGACCACATGAAGGAGATCTGGGGTGAGGACACCCACCTCGGCGCGGAAGAGCTGCCGCCGGCGCTGCCCGGCGTGCAGGTCCTCGACCTGGCGACGGTGTCGCCGAGGAACGAGCCGCGGGTGGCCCCCGTCGACGGTTTCTTCTACCGCGGGCACTTCTGGTTCGGCACCTCGCCGTACTCGTTCCGGCTGCGCAACATCCGCCGCAACCCGGCGGTCAGCGGGGCGATCACCAAGGGTGGCGAGGAGTTTCTCGTGATCGTCCACGGCACGGCGGTGGAGATCGACCCGCGCGGGCCCGACGCGGGCGGCTTCGCCCGCTACCCGCGCGAGACCTACGACTTCGACTGGGACAAGGTGCACCCCGAGGCGCCATACGTGCGCATCGAGGCGAGCACGCTGCTCGCGTTCAAGCGGCGCGAGCCGCTGACCGTCAGCTGACCTCGGCGAGCGGGCGCGGGCCCGGCCCGATGTACTTGGCCGTCGGGCGGATCAGCCGGCCCTCGCGCTTCTGCTCGAGGATGTGGGCGCTCCAGCCCGCCACTCGCGCGGAGGCGAAGAGCGGGGTGAAGAGGTCCGGCGGCACAGCGGCGAAGTCGAGCACGACGGCCGACCAGAACTCGACGTTCGTGGCGAGCACGCGGTCCGGCTTACGGGCCTGAAGCTCGGCGAGCGCGGCCTGCTCGAGCGCCTCGGCGACCTCGAGGCGCGGGGCCCCGATCTCGCGCGCGGTGCGGCGCAGGACGCGGGCGCGCGGATCCTCGGCCCGGTAGACGCGATGGCCGAAGCCCATCAGGCGCTCGCCCTTGTCGAGCCAGTCCTTGACCCACTGCTCGGCGTCGCCGGCCTCCTCGACCGCGTCGAGCATCGACAGCACGCGCGACGGCGCGCCGCCGTGGAGCGGTCCCGAGAGGGCGCCGACGCCGGCGGACAGCGCGGCGGCCACGTCGGCCCCGGTCGAGGTCACGACCCGGGCGGTGAAGGTGGAAGCGTTCATCCCGTGCTCGGCGGCCGAGATCCAGTAGGCGTCGATGGCCTTGACGTGGTTCGGGTCGGCCTCGCCGCGCCAGCGGAGGAGGAAGCGCTCGGGGATCGACGTGGCCTTGTCGATCTCGCTCTGCGGCACCGGCGCCTGGCCGATCCCGCGGGCCGACTGCGCGACGAACGACAGTGCCATCACCGAGCAGCGCGCCAGCTCGTCGCGGCACTGCTCGTCGGAGATGTCGATCACCGGCTGGAGGCCCCACTCCGGTGCGAGCATCGCGAGGGCGGCCTGGAGGTCGGTGCGCGGGTCCGTGGTGCGGACGGCGAGCGGGTGCGGCACGGCGGGCGGGAGACCCGGGTCGAACGAGCCGTCGACGAGCAGGCCCCAGACCTTCTCGAACGGCACCTTGCCGACGAGGTCCTCGATGTCGACGCCGCGATAGCGGAGCGAGCCACCTTCCTTGTCCGGCTCGGCGATCTCGGTAGCGAAGGCGACTACGCCCTCGAGCCCCGACTGTACCTCGGCTACCTCAGTCATTCCGCGTGCTCCTCATGTCCAGTTTCGGAGGACGGGAGACTAGCCGAGGAGCGCAGCCCGGCCACGTGGCCGGGCGAGCACCGCAGGTCGGTTTTCCCGTTGCTACGCGGCCCGCAGGGGGCGAAGCTCGTGCTCGTACGACATCGCGTAGCGCGTCAGGACCCCGTTGTCCTCGACCACGTAGGAGCCCATCCGGGTCAGCGGCGGCGAGTAGGCGTGGATCGTGAGGGCCCCTCCTCGCCGATGTGCGTGACCCGGTGGATGTCCGAGCTCTCGAGCGTGAAGGTCTCGCCGGGCCCGGGATTCAATGAATATCCGTCCAGGGGCGCGTCTCGCCGGGTTGCGTGGTCGCGGGGCCGGCGTCTACGGCGGCGGCGGCCAGGGTGTGTAAACGCTCTGTTGCACTCGGCCATGCCTGAGGGCCGGCGGAAAGTGGCTGGGCGCCTTATTCACCCATAGGACGAATAAAGCGCGCAGCACCCCGGACGACCGCAACGAGCGACCACGTTTGTGTAACGCACCACCACCCACGCGCCCTACCCAGCCGCAGTAGACGCCGAGCCCGGGCAAGCCGGCCTCAAGAGAGCGCAGAGCGGCCGGGCGGAGCACGGCGCGTCGGCCGAGCACGGCGCGTCGGCCGAGCGCGGCACCCCGGCGCGGCCGGATTAAGCCGCGGCAGGTATGTAGATCGACACCACAGCCGCCCCGCCCAGCCCGATGTTGTGCTGGAGGGCGACCTTGGCGTCCGTCGACCTGGCGCTTGTCGGCCGTACCACGCAGCTGCCACGTGAGCTCGGAGCACTGCGCGAGGCCGGTCGCCCCGAGCGGATGCCCCTTGGAGATCAGGCCGCCGGACGGGTTGACCACCGGGCCCCTCCCGCCATACGTCGTGGCCTCGGCCTCGACGAGCTTGTGGCCCTCGCCCTCGCCGCACAGGCCGAGCGCCTCGTAGGTGATCAGCTCGTTGGCCGAGAAGCAGTCGTGCAGCTCGATCACGTCGATGTCCTCGGCCGCGAGCTGCGCCTCCTCGTAGGCGAGATCGGCAGCCTTCTTCGACATGTCGTAGCCCACGACCTTGATCGAGTTGCCGTCGGCGAACGTGGACGGCATGTCGGTGACCATTGCCTGGCCGGCGATCTCGACCGCCTGGTCCCACAGATCGTGCTCGTCCACGAACCGCTCGGAGGCGACGATCACGGCGCCCGACCCGTCCGATGTCGGCGAGCACTGCAGCTTGGTCAACGGCGAGTGGATCTCCTTGGAGTCCTTGATCTCCTGGAGCGTGTACTCGTCCTGGAACTGGGCGTACGGATTGTTCACCGAGTGCTTGTGGTTCTTCCACCCGATCCACGCGTAGTGGCCGGGCTCGGACCCGTAGCGGTCCATGTGCTCGCGGCCGGCGTTGCCGAACATCTGCGGCGCGGGCGGCGACGCCTCCGGCTCGCGCGTCTTGAACATCGCCTCGGCGTGCTTGTCGAGGGCGTTCGTGCGGTCGGTGTACTTCACCCCGAGCGAGCCCTTCTCCATCTTCTCGAAGCCGATCGCCAGCGCACAGTCGGCGAGGCCGCCGCGCACGGCCTGGCGGGCGAGGAAGAGAGCCGAGCTGCCGGTCGAGCAGTTGTTGTTCACGTTGACGACCGGGATGCCCGTGAGGCCGAGGCCGTAGACGGCGCGCTGGCCGTAGGTCGAATCGCCATAGCAGTAGCCCGCATAGGCCTGCTCGATCAGGTCGTAGGGGATGCCCGCGTCGGCAAGGGCCGCTTCGCCGGCCTCCTTGGCCCAGTCGGGGTAGTCGCCCTCCTTCGTGCCGGGCTTGTCGAACTTGGTCATGCCGACCCCGACGACGAACGTACGGTTGCTCATTCCCGGACTGTACCCCGCCCGGTACGATCGACGGATGGGAGGGTCTCGCAAGGTCGCTCTGGCGGCCGCAGTCGTCTTCGTGTGCTCGTTTGCGTGCGTGCCGTCGGCCTCGGCGCGCGACATCGCCGTGACCTCCTTCGACGGCACGAAGATCTGGGCCCACTTCTACCCGGCGACGAAGCCGGGCGCCAAGGCTCCGACCGTCTTGAGCGGCCACGGCTGGGGCGGCACCGGCGCCACGAACATCCGCGGCGGCACCGGCTTCGGGACCGCGGGCAACATCGACATCGGCGACCTCCACCGCCAGGGCTACAACGTCCTCACCTGGGACGCCCGCGGCTTCGGCCGCTCGGGCGGCGAGGCCCACGTCGACGGCCCGGACTTCGAGGCGCGCGACGTGATGGCGCTGATCGACTACGTCGCCAAGCAGCCCGAGGCCAAGCTCGACGGCACCGGCGATCCGCGGGTGGGCATGACCGGCTCGTCCTACGGCGGCGGTATCCAGCTGACCACCGCGGCGATGGACAAGCGCATCGACGTGATCGTGCCCGACATCGCCTGGAACGACCTCACGACCTCGCTCTTCAAGGACACCTCGGTCAAGTTCGGCTGGGGCCTCCTGCTCGGCGCGGGCGGGCTCAGCGCATTGGGCAACGGGATCATCCCCGGCACGTTCAGCCCGATCGGCACTCAGCTCGGCTCGTACTGGGGCAACATCATCCGCGGGCTCGCCGTCGGCGCCCTCACGGGGAACGTCCTCGAGGAGGACCGGGCCTGGTTCAAGTCGCGCGGCCCCGGCAAGATGGTCGAGGGCATCCGCATCCCGACGCTGCTCACCCAGGGCACCATCGACACCCTCTTCACCCTCCAGGAATCGGTCGAGAACTTCCGGATCCTGAAGCGCAACGGCGTGCCCGTGAAGCTGATGTGGCACTGCGGCGGACACGGCATTTGCGACTTCCCGAAGGGCCAGCCCGGAGTCGTGGAAAAGGCGGTCATGGCATGGATCCGCCGCTACCTCGCCGAGGACGAGACCGTGAACACCGGGCCCACGTTCGAGTGGGTCGACGACAGGGGCAAGTGGCACGGCTCGGGCGCCTACCCGCTCGCCGACCGCGGCTCGCTCGACCTGGGCGGCCCGCGCAACGGCGCGCTTCCCCTCTCCCCGCTGGCTCTGAGCGGCTCGCCGATCGAGGCCACGCAGTCCTCCCCCTCGCTCGACTTCAACTTCCGCGCGCCGTCCGGCGCCGTCCAGCTCGTCGGCGCTCCGCGCGTCACGTTCACCTACACCGGCGGCGCGCTACCGGCGAAGACGTTCGTGTACGCGCAGATCATCGACCGCGCCAATGGGCAGGTCCTCGGCAACCAGGTCACGCCGATCCCGGTGGTCCTCGACGGCAAGCCGCACACGATCACCCGCCCGCTCGAGATGATCGCCGCGCACGCCGGCCCGAGCTCGAAGCTGGCTCTCCAGATCATCGGGGGCACCCCGCTCTACGGGCCGCAGCGCTCGCTCAGCGGCGTGCGGTTCGACTCCGTCCACGCGACGCTGCCGATCGGCGCACCGGTCACCGGCCGCGGCGGCCAGGCGGCCCTGCGGATCGGCACGATCGGCAAGCCGCGCGCGCGGCACGGTGCGCCGCGCCGGCGGCATGAAGAAGTTCCGGGTGTGTGCCCGCGGCGGGCGCGTCCGCTCGATCTCGGTGGTGGTCAAGAACCGCCGCGGCAAGGTCGTCGCCCGCGCCAAGAGCTTCGCCACCAGCGGCTGCCGCAACCCGGCGGTGCGTGGCTGGAAGCGCGCGGCGCGCGGGAAGTACACCCTCGTCGCTGCCGGGCGCGACGCGTCGAACCGGCGCGTGCGCGTGACCAAGAGCTTCCGCCTGCGCTAGGCCGGGCCGTGTCGGCCGAGCACATCGCCCTCGTCAGACGCGGTCTCGAGGCGATCAACGCGGGCGACATCGAAGCGGTGCTCGAGCTGATGCATCCCGACGTCGTGCTCGCTCCGTCCCTGGTCGGCGGCGTCGAGGGCACCGTGTTCCACGGCCGCGAGGGCTACCGGCAGTGGTGGGGTGAGAACGTGGAGATCTACGACGAGACGTCGTTCGAGGTCACCGACATCCGGGCGAACGAGGACGCCGTCGCCGCCCTCTACACGGTTCACGTGCGCGGTGGGCAGAGCGGTGTCGCGCTGCAGCAGGCCGCCGGCACCGCGTTCTGGTTCGAGGACGGCCTGGTGATCCGCCAGCACGGTTTCCGGAGCCCGGCGGAGGCCCTCGCCGCGATCGGGCTCGAGCCCTAGACCAGCTGCTCGCCGCACTCGCGGCACTCGAGCGACACGTGCGGGTCGATCTCGTGACCGTGGTGTGAGACGTACGGCCGATGGCCCTCGGCGGGCCGGTGCTTCATCCCCCACTCGCCGATCGCCGCGACCACGGGCGCCAGGTCACGGCCGGCGCGGGTGAGGTGGTAGCCCGCGCGCGGCGGGTGCTCCGAGTACGGGCGCTTCTCGACGATCCCCGCATCTACGAGCGTGCGCAGGCGGGCGCTGAGCACGTCGCGCGGGGCGCCCGTGTTGTGGGCGATGTCGGCGAAGCGGTGCACGTCCCAGAACAGCTCGCGGACGATCAGCAGCGCCCACTTCTCGCCGATCACGTCGAGGGCGTCGGCGACGGCGCAGTTGCGGGGCTCGGTACCGGCGGCGGGCATGGGTTGCAGGCTAGCCGAGTGCGTATGAAATCCCAACTGACTGCTAATCTCGGTGTGGTCGGTTGGAATCTCAAACTGAACTTTGAATGGAGCTCACGATGCGCGACGCAGTGATCGTCGAGGCCGTCCGGACCCCCGTCGGCAGGGGCAAGCCGGGCAAGGGCGCCCTCAATCCCATCCACCCCGTCGACCTCCTCGCCCACAGCCTGCGCGAGGTGGTCGATCGCTCCGGCATCGATCCCGAGCGGATCGACGACGTGATCGGCGGCACCGTCGACCAGGTCGGCGAGCAGGCGATGAACACCACCCGCTACGGCGTGCTCGCCGCAGGGCTCCCCGAGAGCATCCCGGCGACCACCGTCGACCGCCAGTGCGGCAGCTCGCAGCAGGCCGTGCACTTCGCCGCCCAGGGTGTGATGGCCGGCGCCTACGACGTGGTGATCGCCGCGGGCGTCGAGAGCATGAGCCGCGTGCCGATGTGGTCGAACGTGCCCGAGGGCAAGGACCCGTTCGGCCCCGGCGTGGCGGCCCGCTACCCCGACGGCCTCGTGCCGCAGGGCATCAGCGCCGAGCTGATCGCGTCGAAGTGGGAGATCCCCCGCTCCGACCTCGACCGCTTCGCGCTCGAGAGCCACCAGCGCGCCGCCGCGGCGACCGAGGACGGCCGCTTCGACAACGAGCTCGCCCCGATCGATGGGCTCGCCACCGACGAGTCGATCCGGCCCGGCACCACGCTCGAGGCACTCGCCGGCCTGCAGCCCGCGTTCGAGGACCCGGCTATGGCCGAGCGGTTCCCGCAGATCGACTGGCGCGTGACGGCCGGCAACTCGAGCCCGACGAACGACGGCAGCGCCGCGCTGCTCATCACGTCGGCCGAGATGGCGAAGGAACTCGGGCTCGAGCCCAAGGCGCGGCTGCACAGCTTCGCCGTGGTCGGCGACGACCCGCTCTACATGCTCACCGGGGTCATCCCCGCGACGCAGAAGGTGCTCGACCGCTCCGGCCTGAAGCTCGCCGACATCGACCTGTTCGAGGTCAACGAGGCGTTCAGCTCGGTGGTCCTCGCGTGGCAGCGCGAGACGGGTGCCGACCTCGACAAGGTCAACGTCAACGGCGGGGCGATCGCGATCGGCCACCCGCTCGGCGCGAGCGGCGCGCGGATCGCTGACGACGCTCGTGAACGCGATGGAGCAGAACGGCGCCCGCTACGGCCTGCAGACTATGTGCGAGGCGGGCGGCCTGGCCAACGCGATGATCCTCGAGGCGGTGTAGCGCGGGCGGTTAGGGTGGGCCTTCAACCCCGAGCGGAGGACCCACATTGAGCGAGATCGCCCCGATTGCACACGGCGCCGGCGAGGGAGAGGCCATCTGGTTCCTCGGCTCGCTGGTGACCATCAAGTCCTCCGGGGCGACCACCGGCGGACAGGTCGCCGTGATGGAGAACCACGGGCCGCGCGGCTCCGGGTCGCCGCTGCACATCCACCGCCGCGAGGACGAGTGGTTCTACGTGCTGGAGGGCGAGCTCACCTTCACGGTCGGCGGCGAGCGGATCGTCGCGACCGCCGGGTCGTTCGTCTACGGCCCGAAGGACATCGAGCACACGTTCACCGTCACGTCCGACGAGGCGCGCTTCCTGCTCGTCGGCCAGCCCGCCGGCTTCGAGGACTTCGTGCGCGCCGTCGGCGAGCCGGCCGAGCGGAACGAGATCCCGCCGCCGGCTACGGAGCCGCCCGATCCCGAGGGGCTGGCGCGCGTGGCCGCCGAGTACGGGATCGAGATCACGGGCCCGCCCGGCGTCCCGGAGTGACCCGGCGCCAGAAGCTCGGCCGCGCGCCGAGCTAGTTCGTGGCCGACAGGAACAACGGCACGAGGACCGTCGACAGGAAGACCATCGCGATGCCGATGGCGACCACCAGGCGCGACTTGATGATGTGCCCGAACACCCCGATCATGAAGCCGAGCCCGAACATCAGGATGAACACCGTCGGATCGACGCGGAAGCCGCCCGACGACTCGGGGCCGTTGTTCGGGTTGAGGAAGTCCGCGACGAGGACGAGGGTGGAGAAGGCCGACACGCGACCGAAAGTATCCTTCAGCCGGTGACCTCCGAGTTCCAGTCGATCGAAGCGACCCGCGACGGGCTCCACGACGCCGGCTATCTGGCCGACGATTCGACGGCCCTCGTGTCCTACCTCGCGGCGACGCTCGGCAAGCCCGTCCTGGTCGAGGGCCCGGCCGGCGTCGGCAAGACCGAGCTGGCCAAGGCGCTGTCCCGCTCGACCGGCCGCGAGCTGATCCGCCTCCAGTGTTACGAGGGCCTCGACGAGGCCAAGGCGCTCTACGAGTGGAACTACCGCAAACAGCTCCTGCGGATCCAGACCGAGAGCTCCGAGGCCGCCTGGGACGAGGTCCGCGACGACATCTTCGGCGAGGAGTTCCTCCTCTCCCGCCCGCTGCTCACCGCGATCAGCGAGAAGAAGCCGGTGGTCCTGCTGATCGACGAGATCGACAAGACCGACCAGGAGTTCGAGGCCATGCTGCTCGAGGTCCTGTCCGACTTCCAGATCTCGATCCCCGAACTCGGCGTGGTCGAGGCGACGACGCAGCCGCTCGTGCTGCTCACCTCGAACAACTCGCGTGAGCTGACCGAGGCGCTCAAGCGCCGCTGTCTCTACCTCTGGCTCGACTACCCGACGGTCGAGCGCGAGCTCGAGATCGTGAAGCTGCACACGCCCGACCTCTCCGACGAGATGGTCCGCAAGCTCGTCGAGGTCGTGCACATGGTGCGCAACCTCGACCTCAAGAAGCCGCCGTCCATCGCCGAGTCGATCGACTGGGCGCGCGCGCTGCTGCTGCTCGGCGCCGAGGACGTCGACAACGAGATGCTGACGAAGACGATGAGCGTGATCGTCAAGCACCGCACCGATCTCGACCTGGTCGCCGAGCGCGTCGGCGTCAAGCTGGGCGATGGACTCCTCTCCTCCCGCCAAGCGGGGTAACCCCGCGCTGTACGGAGGGATGCCCGCCCCGGCGGGCCCGGCCGGCATGGCGCCGCGGCTGCTCGAGTTCGCGGACGAGCTGCGGGCCGAGGGCATGGCCGTCGGCACCTCCGAGCTGCTCGACGCCTTCGCCGCGCTGCGCCACGTGAGCTGGACCGGCGAGCGCGACTTCCGCGAGGCGCTCGCCGCGACGCTCGCCAAGTCGCAGGAGGACCGCCACGTGCTCGAGCTGGTGTTCGACCGCTTCTTCTTCCGCGCCGTGGAGCGCGAGGCGATCGAGCGCGACCTCGGCGACGCCGCCATGACCGAGGCCGGCGGCGACCGAATCGACCTCGACGAGCTGCGCGACCGCATCCGCCAGGCGCTCCAGGCCGGCGACACGCAGGAGGGCGAGATCCGCGACCTCGCCCGGCTTGCCATCGCCGCGTTCGGCCGCCAGGGCGAAGGCTCGGGGGTGATCGGCGTCGACGTGCAGCGCATCCGCCGCACGCTGGGGCTGAAGGGCGAGAGCCAGGGCCAGGAGCAGGGCGACCCGGATACCGTGCCGCGCGAGCGCCTGCGCGAGTTCGAGCGCCAGGTGCGGCGCGAGCTCGAGCGGGCGCTGATCGAGCGCACCCAGGCGCTGCCGCCGTCGCGCCCGCTGCGCGAGTTCGACCGCGCGCTGCCCACGGGCGCAGCCCAGGACCTCGCCCAGGTGCACCGCGTCGTGGCCCAGCTGCGCAAGCGGCTCGCCACCCAGGGGCGCGAGAACCGCGGGCGCAGCCACTCGGCCGCCATCGACGTGCGGCGCACGATGCGCAGGTCTCTGCAGACCGGCGGCGTGCCCGTCGAGCTGAGCTACCGGCCCAAGCGCCCGCGCCGGCCGGAGCTGTTCGTGCTCTGCGACGTGTCCACCTCGGTCACCAGCGCGAGCGTGTTCTTCCTCTCCGTTCTCCACGCCCTGCACGACTCGTTCCGCAAGCTGCGGTCGTTCGTATTCGTCGAGCGGATCTCCGAGGTCACCGAGGTCTTCCACCGCGAGCGCGACTTCGCCGGCGTCTCGCGCGCCATCGCGAGCGACGCCGGCGTGGCCGACATCTCGGGCTACACCGACTACGGCCGGGTCTGGATCGAGTTCTACGACCGGGTCGTCGACGACCTCGATCCGCGCTCGACCGTGATCGTGCTCGGCGACGCGCGCACCAACGGCCGCGAGCCGCACGCCGCCGCCTTCGCCAACATCTCCTCGCGCGCGGGGCGCACCTTCTGGATGAACCCCGAGCCGAAGCTCTACTGGAACTACGGCGACTCCGTGATGCAGGCCTACGAGCCGCACTGCACCGGCGTTTTCGAGTGCTGGACGACCAAGCAGCTCGAGGTGTTCGTGAACGCGCTCACGGACCTCCGCGCACCCGCCCCAACCTAGTCCCCATCCGGGTAGAGTCCGCCCCGGGATGGAGACAACTACAGCGACGCACTCAGGTCCGCGACCACAGGCACTCAGTGCCACGACCATGTGTGAGGCGTTCCAGACGACGGCCGCCGAACACGCCGACAGCCCGGCGCTGCGGTTGAAGGACACCGACTACGAGTGCTCCTTCGCCGAGTTCGCCGAGACGGTGCGCACCCGCGCCGCCGCCTTCGCCGCGCTCGGCATCGGCCGCGGCGACACCGTCGGCTTCATGATGGTCAACCGTCCGGCACTCCATCTCTGCGACGTCGCCGCCATGCACCTCGGCGCGACGTGCTTCTCGATCTACAACACCTCCTCCCCGGAGCAGATCGAGTACCTGATCTCCGACGCCGCCAACAAGATCGTCGTAACCGAGCAGGCCTTTCTCCCGACGGTGCTCGAGGCGCAGAAGCGGGTCGACACGCTCGAGCACATCGTCGTGATCGATGGGGAAGCCCCCGACGGCGTCATGACCATCGAGGAGTTCGAGGAGCAGGGCTCGCCCGATTTCGACTTCGACGCGGCCTGGAAGGCAGTCGACCCGGACGACGTGCTGTGTCTCATCTACACCTCCGGCACGACCGGCCCGCCCAAGGGCGTCCAGCTCACGCACGCGAACATGCTCGCCGAGTGGAACGCCGTGCACAGCGTCGCTGCCACCACGGCCGGCGGCCGCACGATCTCGTTCCTCCCGACCGCCCACGTCGCGGATCGCTGGGCCAACCTCTACGCCCAGCACGTGTACGGCCACACCGTGCACTGTTGCCCCAACCCGCGCGACATGGTCCTCTACTCGATCGAGGTGCGCCCGACCGTCTGGGGCGGCGTGCCGCGTATCTGGGAGAAGCTCAAGGCAGCGCTGGAGGCCGGGTTCGCCGGTGAGCAGGACGAGCAGAAGAAGGCCGGAGTGGCCGCGGCGCTCGACGTCGGGCGCAAGCGCGCCCAGGCCAAGCAGGACGGCGACGTCCCTGCGGAGCTCGAGGAGCAGTGGCAGCAGTTCGACGGGCTCGTGTACTCCAAGATCCGCGAGCGACTCGGCCTCGAACAGGTCGAGTGGTTCGCCGTCGGCGCCGCGCCGACGCCGCCCGAGGTGATCCTGTTCTTCGACGCGATCGGGATCGAGATCGCCGAGCTGTGGGGCATGTCGGAGACGTGCGCCGTGGCGACGCTCAACCCGCCTGGGCGGGCGCGGATCGGCACCGTGGGCCCGGCGCTCCCGGGCGTCGAGCTCAAGCTCGCCGAGGACGGCGAGCTGCTCTGCCGCGGCCCGATGGTGATGAAGGGCTACCGCAACCTGCCCGAGAAGACAGCCGAGGCGCTGGTCGGAGACGGCTGGCTGGCGACCGGCGACATCGCCGAGATCGACGACGACGGCTACGTCAAGATCGTCGACCGCAAGAAGGAGTTGATCATCAACTCGGGCGGCAAGAACATGTCGCCGGCCAACATCGAGGCGAAGGTCAAGGCCGCCTGCCCGCTCGTCGCGCAGGTCGTTGCGATCGGCGACAACCGCCCGTACAACGTCGCGCTGATCACGCTCGACCCCGACGCCTGCGGCGCCTTCGCGGCGCAGCACGGCCTCGCCGACGCATCGCCCGCCGCCATGGCGCGCGAGTCCGTGGTGCGCGAGGCGGTCGAGGCCGGGGTGACGAAGGGCAACGAGGCCCTGTCGCGGATCGAGCAGATCAAGCGCTTCGAGCTGATCGAAGGCGAGTGGGAGCCGGGCGGCGAGGAGCTCACGCCGACGATGAAGCTGAAGCGCAAGCCGATCGGCGAGAAGTACGCGGCGACGATCGAGCAGCTGTACGAGGCCGCACCGCCGGCTTAGCCGTTTCCGCGGAAACGGCTACTCCGAGAGTCCCGCGGCTTCCTGGGCTTCCGCGCGAGTCTCGCGCTGCTCGAAACGCACCACCAGACCGCCCCGGAAGTGATAGATGCCGAAGAAGTCCCGCTCGACCTCGCGAAGTCGACGCCAGAGGTGTCCCAGATCACGTCGTCAGCAATGGTGGAGGCCTGGAAGGCCCGGCTGACGAGCTCCGCGTTCTCTCTGGCCTAGGCGTCGAGCACGTTCTGCAGGACGAGCTTCTGGAAGCCGAGCTTCTTGGCCAGCCCTGCCCGCGAGTCCGGGCGCTTGTCGGCCTGGCGGCTCGTGACATCGGCGAGGTGCTGGGCGCTGCCGTCGCGCGGGAACTGCTCGAGCACCGCACGCTTGGGGCCGTTCGGCAGCTGGTGGGCGTAGCGGCCGACCGCTTCGAGCGAGACCCCCTTGCTGAGCAGGTGCGCCTCGGGGCCCATCCGCGCCGGCACCTCGACGTTGAGGTGCAGGCTGATCGCCTCCGCGACCGTGCGAGCCCGGTCCTCCGCCTCGCCGTGATCGCAGAGCAGCGAATGGGCGGCCCGGGCGCCCTCGACCGCAAAGCAGGCGGCGGTCGGATCCGCGCCGTCGTGGGCGTCGGTCAGCCCGAGATCGTGGAGAAGACAGGCGAGGTAGAGCAGCTCCGGGTCGTGCCCGACGCCGTCGCGCTGCGCGAACAGCTCGGAGAACATCCACGTACGCACGCAGTGCCCGTAGAGCGGCGGCGCCGACAGCTCCAGCACACGCTCGTCGGCCGTCCGCGCCAGCGGGCTGTCCGGGGCCGCGGGCAGCTCATAGAAGCGGTCCTCACCGAGGATCGCGCTCCGCCACGCCGACGGCAGGCGCCCGAGCTGTGCCAGCGCACCCTGCCGGACAGTCCGCAGCCGATCGCGCCGGCTCATCCGCCCATGCGTGCGCTCCGCCCATTCCCACGTACCGAGATCGCTCATGGCGCCTTCGTACCACGCCTGCCCGCCGCGCACGACCGGGCGTGGCCGGATCCGTCCGGGATGCGTCCGCGCTAGATCTGCGGCGCGGGCGGGACGACCGGGTCCGGAATCACGGGCGCCGGCCTGCGGAGCCCCTTGAAGAACTCGAAGTAGGCCTTGCGCGGCTTGCCGTCCTTGTCGAGCAGTCCGGAATCCCAGACATAGAAGTCGGTCGGGGAGGCGCGCCAGTGATAGACGTAGATCCGCTTGATCCGCTTCGAGACCTTGACGTACTTCGTCATCAGGAATCGCATCGCCCGGGTCTGGCGCGAGAGCGAGGGCTTGAGCTGGGTGACGAAGAAGTTCACCGCGCCCGCCTCTACCGCCCAGACGTTCCCGCGCACGGCCTTCAGGAACTTCCTCGTGTAGCGGGTGTGGAAGGCGTTGATCTCCGGGTGGGGGACGATCCCCCAGGTGTGGCCGCCGCCCTTGATGTTCTTCTTGAAGGTGGAGAGCCAGCGGTCGGAGAACCTGCTGCCGTTGGCGCGGAAGTCGCCGGTCAGGACCGAGCAGCGGCCGCCGCGGCAGAGCTTGCGATGGGCCATGTAGAACTGCGCCGCGCGCTTGGGGTTGTTGCCCGTGGGCTGGGCGGCGGGGAAGTTGATCTCGTTGAAGGTCGAGAAGCGCTTGACCCACGGGTAGCGCTTCATGAACCGCTTGACGTGGTAGATGTAGCTGCGGACCGATGGGAGGCGCTTCTTCGCGCAGCTCTCGCGGCATCCGTAGGTGCGGTACCAGGACACCAGCGGCTCGATGCCCTCGGCCTTGGCGATTGCGAACCAGGTGTCGAGCTCCTTGCGCTTCTTACCGCCGCGGGCGACCGCGTCGTAGGGCACCAGGATGCGGACGCGCTTGAGGCCGGACGCCTTGAAGGCGGGATCCTCGAGGGTCTGCACCGTGTTGTCGGCGAACCCGAATGCGGGCTTGGCGTGCGCGGCCGTGACGCCGGCGCCGGCGCCGAGGGCGACGGAGGTTGCGATGAGGGCTGCGAGAAGTGAGATTCGATTGGCCATGGGTCGCTTGAACACGGTAGCTGGGGGAAGGTTTCGCGGCGCGGTGCCCGGTAGACTCGGCTCGATCACCAGGGGTGCTCGCGGACAGGCGGGCTGAGATAGCGCCTCCGGCCTCGTATCGGCCGTCCAGCACTGACCCTTAGAACCTGTGGGGTAATGCCCGCGAAGGGAGCGCATTGCAGACGAAGGTCCACGCGGGGGCGATGACTGCCCCGGACGCGCCTCAGGCGGCCGATCTGGCCCTGGCCGGCCTAACGCGCCGCTTCGGCGCGGTGACCGCTCTCGACGGGCTCGACCTCGACCGTCGCACCGGGCGAGGTCGTGGCCGTGGTGGGCCCCTCGGGCTGCGGCAAGTCGACGCTGCTCGAGCTTGTCGCCGGGCTCCAGGCGCCCGACGCGGGCGAGGTCACCGTGCGCGGCGGCGCGAACCCGCTCCAGGCCTGCGCGCTGATGCCCCAGCGCGACCTGCTGCTGCCCGTGGCGCGACGCGCTCGGCAACGCCGCGCTGGCGCTCGAGTGCGCCGGCGTGCCGGCCGCGGAGGCGCGCGCGCCGCGCGGCGCCGCTGTTCGAGCGCTTCGGGCTGGCGCGAGTTCGAGCGCAGCCGCCCCGGCGAGCTGTCCGGCGGCATGCGCCAGCGCGTCGCCTTCATCCGCACCCTCCTGCCGGGCCGCCCGGTGCTGCTGCTCGACGAGCCGTTCGCGGCGCTCGACGCGATCACGCGCGCCGAGATGCAGCAGTGGCTGGCCGACGCGCTGCTCGACGAGCCGCGCACCGTCGCTCCTCGTGACCCACGACGTCGAGGAGGCCGTGTTCCTGGCCGACCGCGTCGTGGTGCTGTCCAGCCGCGCCCGGCCGCGTGGTGGCCGAGATCCCGGTGGGCCTCCCCCGCCCGCGCGACCGCCGCGCGGCGGTGACCGACCCCGAGGCTCGCGCGCCTGCGCGAGCGAGCCCTGGACGCGTTGCGATGAGGCGCGTGCTGCTCGCGGGCGCCCTGTTGCTGCGCCTTGATCGGAGTCTGGGCATGGGTCGCGTCGCTCGGGTCGGTCGACGACCTGACCCTGGCCTCCCCGGGCGAGACGATCGGCGCGTTCGGCGACGACTGGTCGCTGCTCTGGGACAACGCGTGGGTGACCCTCTACGAGGTGCTGCTCGGCCTAGGCGATCGCCGTGGTGGTGGGCGGGGCGTTCGCCGTCGCGATGCACCTCAGCCGGCTCCTGCGCGACGCCGCCTACCCCCTGCTGGTCGCCTCGCAGGCGATCCCGATCGTGGTGCTCGCCCCGATCCTCGTGCTCGCATTCGACTACGGCATCGGCCCGAAGCTCGCGATCGTGGCGCTGATCTGCTTCTTCCCGATCACCGTCAACGTGCTCGACGGGCTGCACTCGGTCGACCCCGAGCAGCTCAAGCTGATGCGCTCGTTCGGCGCCTCGCGCTGGCGCACGCTGCGCAGCGTCGAGCTGCCCGCGGCGCTGCCCGGCTTCTTCAGCGGCCTGAAGATCGCGGCCACCGTGTCGGTCATCGGCGCGGTGTTCGGCGAGTGGGCGGGGGCCGACCGCGGCCTCGGCCGGCTCGTGCTGCTCGGCAACAACCAGCTCCAGACCCCGCGCGTGTACGCGGGAATCGTCATCCTCACCCTGATGGCCGTGGCCCTGTTCGCGCTTGCAGCGCTGGCCGAGCGCCTCGCCTGTCCCTGGAACCGCAAGGAGACCCCTGCATGACCCGCACCCGCCCGTTCCTGTCCCTCCTCCTCGTGATCGCCTGCGTGGCGGCGGCCGGCTGCGGCGAGAAGGAGGAGAAGCTCGGCCCGTCGAGCGCAGACCGACGTTCACGCTGATGCTCGACTTCTTCCCCAACGCCGACCACGCCGGGATCTACGCCGCACAGGCGAACGGGGACTTCGAGGACGCGGGGCTCGACGTGGAGATCCGCCAGCCGACCGATCCGTCGGCTCCGATCAAGCAGGTCGCCGCCGGCACGGTCGACCTCGCCATCTCGTACGAGCCCGAGGTGCTGCGCGCGCGCGACGAGGGCCTCGAAGGTCGTGGCGGTCGGCGCCGTCGTGCGCGAGCCGCTGACGTCGATCATCTCGCTGCCCGCGGCCGGGATCCGCTCGCCGCAAGGACCTCAAGGGCAAGACGGTCGGCACGGCGGGCATCGACTACCAGAGCGCCTACCTGCGCACGATCCTGCTCGACGCCGGGGTCGACCCGGACACGGTCAAGGAGCGCAACGTCGGCTTCGGCCTGAACGCGGCGCTGCTGTCGAAGAAGGTCGACGCGACCCTCGGCGCGTTCTGGAACTACGAGGGAGTCGAGCTCCAGCTCCAGAAGAAACGCCCCCGGATCATCAAGATGGAGAGCGCCGGCGTGCCGACCTACGACGAGCTGGTGCTCGTGGCCAACGCCGACGCGCTCGACCGCGACGGCGACAAGCTCCGCGCCTTCATCGCCGCGCTCGCTCGCGGCACCCGCGCAGCTGGCCGCCGATCCGGCCAAGGGCATCGAGGGCCTGCTCGACGGCCAACCCCGACCTCGATCCCAAGCTCCAGCGGGCGTCGGTCAAGGCGACGCTGCCGCTGTTCCTGCCCGCAAGAGGGCACCCCGTTCGCCTAGCAGGACCCCGCGCGTGGCAGGAGTTCGCCGCGTGGATGCGGGACAACAAGCTCGTGACGAAGATCCCCGACGCATCGGGGGCGTTCACCAACACGCTCCTCCCCGGCCGCGGACTGTGACCTCCGCGCCCGTGGATCCCTATAAAGGTGTGCGATGAGAAGCCTCCTGCGCCCACTGGTGGTCCTTTCCCTGTCGGCCGCGCTGCTCGCCGGCTGCGGCGGCGACGACGGTGGGGACGACAAGGGCGGCGGGGCCATATCGCCCGACGCCCAGGCGCTGCTCACGAAGGCCTTCGCGACGCCGGTCGAGAGCGGCGACCTCGATCTGAACGCCAAGGTCGAGCTCGACGGCGTGCGCGGCGTCGAAGGCCCGCTGACGCTGAACATCACCGGCCCGTTCAAGTCCAACGGACCGCAGGCGCTGCCGCTCGTCAACTGGGACGTCGTCGCCGAAGGCGCCGGCCAGAAGCTGACCGGCGGGCTGATCCTCGCCCCGGACAACGCGCTACGTGGAGTTCCAGGGGCAGGCCTACGAGGTCGGCGAGCAGCTCTTCTCCGTGCTCAAGCGCGCGATGGCTTCCGGGCCGTCGAAGAAGGAGACGACGGCGCTCGGGAAGCTCGGCATCGACCCGTCCCGCTGGCTCGACGACGCCAAGGTCGAGGACGGGGGCAAGATCGGGGACGACCCCGTGCGCCAGATCACCGGCAAGGTCGACGTGAATGCAGTCGTCGACGACGTGTTCTCCCTCGCGCGCTCGAAGGCGATCCGCAAGCACCTCGAGGCGACGGGCCAGCCCATCCCCGCGCTGCCCCAGATCTCGGACGAACAGCTCGCGAAGATCAAGAAGTCGGTCGAGGACGCGGAGGTGACCGTCGACGTCGACGAGCAGGACCGCGTCCGCGGGCTCGGCGCGAGGGTGAAGTTCAAGGTGGACGACCCCGCTGACGGCAAGGTCAGCGGCGGCGACATCGAGCTGTCCTACACGCTGCCGAAGGTCGGCGTGACGCCCGATACCAAGGCGCCTGCCAACCCGCGGTCGCTGCTGCTGCTACTCGCCGGGCTTGGCGTCGGCGGCCTCTAGATCCAGCGACAGCGAGTTGATGCAGAACCGCTGACCGTTCGGCCCCGGGCCGTCGTCGAACACGTGGCCGAGGTGGCCGCCGCAGCGGGCACAGACGACCTCGGTCCGGATCATGAAGTGGCTGCGGTCCTCCGCAGCTCGACGGCGTCGGCGACGCGCCGGCTCGGTGAAGCTCGGCCAGCCGGTGCCCGAGTCGAACTTCGTGTCGGAGCTGAACAGATCGGCCCCGCACGCGCCGCAGCGGTACATGCCGGTTTCCTTCGAATGTGTGTACGCGCCGGTGAAGGGCGGCTCGGTCCCCGCCTCGCGGAGGATGTGGAAGCGATCGGGCCCCAGCTCCTCGCGCCACTCTGCGTCTGTCTTCTCGATCTTCTCCATGTCTCTCAGTCGATCCTAGACACCCGGTGTTACGCCGGCCGGAGCGTGCCCGAGGCGATCGCCGTCACGAGGTGCTCGCCCGCCAGCGCGGCGAACGGCGCGTAGGGGGCGAAGAACTCGCGCACCTCGTCCTCGGTCGCACGGCGCCCCATGCGCGCGCAGCCGCCCGACGATCTTGATGTAGGCGAGATCCCCCGCCGGGAGCTGGTCGTCGCGCCCCTGGCCGTGCAGGGCGAGGCACTCGACCGTCCACGGGCCGATCCCCGGGATCGCCCGCAGGCGCCGCCAGGCGGGCTCGTGCTCGGTCAGGTCGACGCGGCCGCTCGCCACCTCGCGTGCCGCCTTGGCCATCACTATCGCGCGGTTGGGCGAGAGGCCGCACTGCTCGAACTGGGCGGGCGAGAGCGCGGCCAGCGTTGCCGCGGACGGCACGTCGCGCAGCCCGCGCGGACCACGCGGGCCGTGGCGGCGCACGAGCGCGTGCTGGATGGCGACCGCCCGCTCGCCGTCGATCAGCTGCTCGGTGATCGCCCACGCGAGGGCCTCGAACGGCTCCGGACGCCGCCGCGGGCGCAGCCACGGGCGGCGGCGGATCAGCGGGCCGAGCAGTCGATCGCGCCTGAAGGCGGCGTGGAACGGCTGCAGGTCGTGGTCCACGCCGAGGGCGAAGCGCATCCGCTCGACCGCCCACGCCGCGTCGTCGCCGGTGGCCGCCTCGGCGCGGATCCGCACGGCGCCGCCGGCCGGCCAGGCCCGCACGACGGCAGGGCCGGCGTCGGTGAAGAGCAGGCGCTCGAGGACGCCGTCGCGGCGGCGCATGACCCGGTCGCGGCCGCCGGTCGGCAGCCGGTACGAGCCGGGCGGAACACAGTCCACCTCGCGGCTCGCCGCGGGCGCGAAGGATGCGGCTGGAGCGGCTATCGCTTCAGCACGTGGATGTCGACGAGGAACGACTGCGTCGACTCGATGTTCACCCCGCGCCGCTTGGCGAGCACGCGGGCGCGGCGCTGGAGACGGCTCGCGCCGTATCGGGCCGGCGGATGACCTTCAGCAGCATGAAAGCGGCCACACCGAGCAGGAAGCCGCCGGTGGCTGCGGCAGCGGCGGCGGGCACCGACACCGGGCGCGGGCGGTCGATCTCCATGCCGGGGGCCACGCCGTTGTTGGCCGCCACGGGCAGGTGCCTGACCTCCGCGACGATCTCGCCGTCGACCGTCTCTGCGGCGGTCTCGTCGGGCGGGATGTCGGCTGGCTCGGCCAAGAAGGGCGAGTGTAGAACACCAGCCGGGGGCTCCCGCCCCCCGGACCTCCCGGCGGCGCTGGCCCTACGTCCCCACGGGCGGGTCAGAAAATGCGCTCGTAGATCCGGTACTTCTTGACGAGCCGGCCGCCCATGCCCTCCATGCCGCGGTTCATGGCGTCGTTGTTCTCGAGGATCCAGCCCTGCTCGCCCCACGTTCTGGGGCCGCACGGCGGCAGTGTCGAAGTGCTCGATGTAGAAGCCGGCCGCGACGCCGGTGTGCTGGTACTCCGGCTTGACGCCGAGGAAGCCCACGCGCACGCGAGTCATGATCGAGCCCCGCCGCAGGTAGTGCCACCAGCCGAACGGCAGCAGGCGGCCGTTCATCTTCTTCAGCACCTGGTTGATGTCGGGCACTGTGATCGCCACCCCGACGCTCTCGCCGGTGTCGACCTTCTCGGCGACCATGAACCAGTGCTTGTCGAAGACGAGCTGGAGGTCGCCGGCGTACGTGTCGAGGTCGGGCGGGGTGTAGGGACGAAAGCCCCAGTTGTCCTTCCACGCGTCGTTCCAGGTCTCGGCGAACACGTCGAGCTCCTTGCGCAGGCGGCGGCGCTTCATCTTGCGGATCCGGATGCCGTGCTCGGGCTCGAGCTTGTCGGCGAGCTCCTCGATCCCCGGCACCACCGCCGAGCGATCGGCGACGTACCAGCTCCCACATGAACAGGTCCATCGCCTTGTCCAGGCCCGCGCCCTCGCACAGCCGCTGGTAGTAGGGCGGCTGCCACGGCTGCTTGACGAACGGCTCGCGGTCGTGGCCCTCGATCAGCACGCCGACCTCGTCCTGCATCGTGAAGTCCATCGGGCCGACCATCCGGTCGCGGCCGCGCTCGCGCAGCCAGCCGGCCGCGGCGTCGAGCAGGGCGTCGAGAACCTCGGGGTCGTCCTCGAGCTCGAGGAAGCCGAACAGCCCCCACTCGTTCTGCTGGTAGTCGTTGAAGACGCGGTCGATCTGGGCGCTGATCCGGCCGACGACGCGCCCGTCGCGGCGGGCGAGGAAGAGCTCGGCCTCGCCGTTCTCCCACCACTTGTTGAAGCGGGGGTGGAGGAACAACCGCCGCTCGAGCCGCAGCGGAGGCACCCAGAGGTCCTCGGTAGCATGCAGGCGGAACGGCAGTTCGATGAACTCCTTCCGGTCGCGCCGCGATCGGACCGGTGTGACCTCGACGGACACGCCGGCGGCAGGTTAATCAATGGCGATCGAGACCGACCTCTTCGACAAGGCCCGCAATCACGAGCGGCTCGAGCAGCTGAAGGCCGCACGCGAGCTGGATCTCCTCCCGTACTTCCGCGAGGTCGAGGCCGAGCCCGGGCCCGATCGCGCTGATGGAGGGCGCCGAGCGAATCACGCTGGGATCGAACAACTACCTCGGCCTGACCGGCGACGAGCGGGTCAAGCAGGCCGCCCGCGACGCCCTCGAGGCGTACGGGACCGGGCTCACCGGCTCGCGCTTCATGAACGGGACCACGCCGCTCCATCTCGAGCTCGAGCGCGAGCTCGCCGAGTGGATGGGCACCGAGGACGCGATCGTGTTCACCACCGGCTACCAGGCCAACGTCGGCTGCGTGGCGACGCTGCTCGGGCCCGGCGACACGGTGATCGTCGACTCCGGCGACCACGCCTCGATCATGGACGCGGTGATGATGAGCCGCGCCCGGATCCGGCCGTTCCGCCACAACAAGCTGGACAAGCTGGAGAAGATGCTGGAGCGGTCGGCCGACGACGGCGGCGGCGTGCTCGTCGTCGTCGACGGCGTGTTCTCGATGGAGGGCGACCTCGCCCCCGTGCCCGACATCGTCGCCCTCTGCCGCGAGCACGGCGCGCGCCTGCTCGTCGACGAGGCCCACGGCGTCGGCGTGCTCGGCGCCACCGGCACGGGCGCCTGCGAGGCGTTCGGCCTGCGGCCCGACGAGGTCGACCTGCGGATGGGCACCTTCTCCAAGTCGCTGGCCTCGTGCGGCGGGTTCATCGCCGGCCCGGCCGAGGTGATCGACTTCCTGCGCGTCCAGGCGCGCGCCTTCATGTTCACGGCCTCCGCGGTGCCGGCAGCCGTCGGGGCGGCGCTCGGGCGCGCTGCGGATCATCCGCTCGGACGAGGGCCGCGAGCTGCTCGCCAAGGTTCTCGACAACGCCGGCTACCTCCACGCCGGGCTCACCGAGCGCGGCTTCGACGTGGTCGCGCCCGGCGACGATGCCGGATGGCTCCGAGCTGATCACCCCGATCGTGCCGGTCGTCGTCGGCGACGACTGGAAGGCCGTGCAGTTCTGGAAGGCGCTGTACGACGCCGGGGTGTACGCGAACGTCGCGCTCTACCCCGCCGTCCCGCGCGGCGGCGCGCTGCTGCGCACGAGCGTCATGGCGACCCACGAGCGCCAGCATCTCGACACGGCGCTCGACACGTTCGAGCGGGTCTGGGCCGAGCTGCCCGAAGGCGAGCCGGCACCCGCCGGCTGACCGCTGCCCAGGCTCCCCGTGCTGGCCATCGCCCTGGCGCTCGGCTCGTCGGCTTGTTACGGCGTGTCGAACTTCGTCGGCCCCCAGCTGGCGAAGCGGCACACGATCGTCGCGGTCCTCGTGCTCTCACAGCTCGCTGCGCTCGTGGCGTGCGCTATCTACGTAGCGGGTGCCGGAGAGCCGCCGCTCTCCTCCACGGGCTTCCTGCTGGCGCTGCTGGCAGGCCTGGGCAACGCGGCGGGGCTGATCCTCTTCTACCGCGCGGCGGAGCTCGGCCCGCTCTCGATCGTGGCGCCGATCGGCGCCGTCGGCGCGGTGGTCCCCGTGGTCTGGGGGATCGCCGACGGCGATGAGCTGAAGTGGACCCAGGGCGCGGGCATCGTGCTCGCCCTCGCCGGGGCGGCCCTGGCGGCTCGCCGCTCGCCGGAGGACGAGCCCGCGCCGGAGCACCTCGACCCGAAGCTCAGCGCCATCTTGGCCGCGATCTCCGCGGTCGCATTCGGAGTGTTCCTCACCGCCCTCCCGCCGGCGGCGTCCGAGGGGCGGGCGTGGGCGTTGTTCGATGCCCGCGTCGCGCTCGTCCTGATCCTCGCCGTCTGGGCGGGGCGACGGCTCGCTGAGATCCGCCTCGAGCGCTCGAGCACGGCGCTGGCCGTGCCGGGGCTGCTGCTGGTGTCCGGGACGGTCCTCTACACCGTCGCCGCCGACCACGGCAAGCTGTCGCTCGTCTCGGTCCTCGGCTCGCTCTTCCCGGTCTTCACGGTCGGCCTCGGGGTCGCTCTGCTGGGCGAGCGCCTGTCGCGCGTGCAGGCCGTAGGCGTCGCGGCCGCGCTGGGCGGCGTGGCGCTGATCGCCGTTTGAGGCCGCTAGGCCACGTGGTGCGCACGGTGGTCCAGCAGCGCCAGGAGGTCCGCCGTGCGGCGGAACGGGTCGGCGACCGGCTCGCCGTGGAGAGGCCGGACGGCGGCGAGCTCGCCATCGACGTAGCCGAGCAGGGCGTCGCCGCGCGGCGTCGGGCGGTCGTCGAGGAGGGCGAGCCGGCGGATCGCGTCGGCGTCGGCGTCGGTGGCCTCGCGGATGGTGATGTCGTTGCGGTGGCGCATGTCGCTCCTTGATTCCGGGGTAACGGTCTATCACCGTTTGCTGGTGTACAGAGTATGACACCGTCTATTCCGTATAGCCAGTTACGATTGCTGATACTCTCCATTAGCGATGCTGAATGAGGCCGAGCCTTCCAAGCGTGCGCCGGAGCCACTGCGGCTCGTCCAGCAGTTCGTCAACAGCGTCGAGTACGACGGCGGCGCCGTGGAAGAGGACGAGATCGCCGACCCCGCCGCGCTCAAGCGCTGGCTGCGGGCGCGGGAGCTGGTCGCCGCGGACGCCAAGGTGACCGACGCCGACGTTGCCCGCGCGGGCGACGTCCGCGAGGGGCTGCGCGAGCTTCTGACCACCCACAACGGGCGCGAGCTCGATACGGACGCGGTCGACCGGCTCGAGAGCGCGGCCGGCCGCGCCAGCCTGCGCGCCACGTTCGCCCCCGGCCGCCCGCCCGCGCTGACGGCCGACTGCTCGGGGGTCGACGGCGGCCTCGCCCAGCTCCTGGCGATCGTCGCGAACTCCGCCACCGACGGCACCTGGACGCGCCTGAAGGCGTGCGGGGACGACGGTTGCCGGTGGGCCTTCTACGACCATTCGAAGAACCGGTCGGGCCGCTGGTGCTCCATGGAGACGTGCGGGAACCGGCACAAGGTCCGCGCCGCGCGGGCCCGGACGAAGTCCACCTGACCACTCGGTCAGGTTTGCCTGGACGAAAATACGGCTGCGGCAAAAAACCCCGCTCTTAGCGAATGGCCCGGACGAAACGCGGTTGACGGCACCGGCGGCCTCGGGTTTATTGGCCACCGGTCGCTTCTGGCTCGGGAGGAACGCGGGAACGCGGCGATCACCGGGGAACTGCATCCGTCGTCGAATCACGAATTACTGCACGTAGTGCGGGGAGGTCTGTATGGGCATGATTGCCACCGTTGAGGCTGGCCAAGACCAGCATCTTCGAGCGCTCGAGCACGCGAACCGGGTACGCCTGGCGCGGGCCGAGATGAAGCGAGGAATCGCAAGCGGCGCGCTTGACGCCGCGGACGTGATCCTGGAGTGCCCCTGGCAAGCGCACAGCATGGAGATCAGCGATCTGCTGATGAGCCAGAAGCGCTGGGGGCGGGCTCGGTGCCGTCGACTGCTGATGTCGATCGCCGTACCCGAGAACAAGCAGATCGGGACGCTCACGGAGCGCCAGCGCATGGCTCTGGCCGCCGTGCTGGCCGCCAAGCGGGAAGCCGCCACGGCAAGCTCACGTGACGGGCAGATCGCGAACGCCGCGCCGGCACATCCCTCGCCGGCCATGGACGAGCGCGCACTGATCGTCGCCTAGCTCCACCGAAACACGACTCGACGACGACGGCCGCCTGTGAGGGCGGCCGTCGTCGTTCTAGAAGCTGAGTCCGGTCGGCACCGGGCTCGAGCCCGAGAACAGGAAGAACCACAGCCCGAAGCAGACGAGCGCGATCCCGCAGCTGATCGTCATCACCGCCTCGAGCGCCGTCTGGCCGTGCGACTCGAGGCCGCGCCGCTCGCGCAGCTGCCCGTGCTTGAGGTTGAGCCAGGCGAGCCCTGGGACGATCACCCCGATGCTCACGACGACGCCGGCCATCATCACAGCGAGCGCCGTGCCGAGCGAGCCGGTCGACCCCTGCACCTGCGCCCCGACCCACAGCCACGCGAGCGGGACGCCGACCCAGAGGAAGATCCCGCCGCCCAGCATGATCAGGATCAGCAACAGCCCCGAACCACCGGTCCGAAGCAGATCCCTCACCGGAAGGCCAGCCCTCCCGAGCGGCGCTTGAACAACTCGCGGAAGCCGTAGAAACCCCCGCCGAAGCAGAGCAGCCCCGCGATCAGGGTCGGCCCGAGGTTGAGGCCTATCGCGAACCCGCAGATGACCATCGCGAGAATCGCCGACGCCCCGGCGAGCAGCGTCGTATGTGAGCGGAACCCGGTCACGTGCTCGCGGATCGCCAGCTCGAGCCCGCCGATCGACGCTATCGCGAGGCCCGCGCCGATCTTGGCGTTGCCGTTGCCCTTGGGCCCGGACAGGAAGCCCCAGATCATCAGCGCGATCCCGGCCAGTGTCAGGATCTCGGTGAGCGGGAACGGGTGCCAGAACGCATGGGGCCTGTCCTCCGCCGGCGGGCGGACCGCTCGCTGGCGCGAGCGCGGATCGGGCGCCTTGCCCTGCGACACCCGGCGCGCGCGGTCGCGGCGCGCGGCATCACGCTCGGCCCGCGTCGACCCCTCCCCGGCCGCCGTCCCCTCGGCCACCCGCTTGCGGCTTCGCTTACCCATTCACCCGATTATCCCGGAGCGGGCCGGGTCCCGGTGGCTAACGGACAGCCCGACGAGATCCGGACACGCCACCAGTTGAGGAACATCCCGAGGATTCCCCAGCGCGGGCGGACGTGCCAGTGCTTGCAGCCGGGCTCGCCGATGTTCTCGTTGCTGACGAGGACCCATTTGTGCTTCTCGGGCTCGAGCAGCATCTCCTCGATCCGGCAGCGGAACTGCTCCTCGACGTAGGTGCGCTCGGAGAAGGTGTGCCGCGTCTCCTCGACCCGCTCGGCGAGGTCGTCGCGCAGGCCCTCGAGCTCGCCGAGGGTGAGCAGGCGCGGCCCGCCGACGGGGGCCACGTTCCACTCGAAGCCTTGACGCGGCCACGCCGCCGTGAAGAGCGCAGCCAGCTCGTACTCGAGCCGCTCGATCTGATCGAGGAGCGAGCGCCGGGCGGGGCGCTCGTCCGTACGCGGAAGACTCGGCCCCGGGGGCAGTGGCGGCGGCCCACCGGGCCGCAACGCGATCGTGTTGCCCTGCTCTAGGAGATGCACCGCTGCTCCCTCGTCGACCCTTTCGAGTCTAGCTACCGGACAGAGTGTCGGCAACAGTCCACAGGGCCTCCTCGATGCTGATCCGCGGTACGCCCTTGACCCCGAGCGCCGCGACCTGCATCCGGGTCGTGGCCGGCGTCACCCCCGCGTCCGCGGCCACCTCGCCGCTGATCAGGGCCAGCGGCCGGTTCTCGTCCGCGTAGACGATCTGGCGGGTCGAGAGCGGCCGGTCCGGCCCGAGGCGCTCGTCCGCCCCGGTGGTCCGCAGCCCCACGGCGTTGCCGACAAGGTCGGCGTCGAATGCCACGATCGGCACGCCGGTCTCGAGCGTGGCGATGACTATCGAGTCGTCGAGGATGTTCTTGCTCTTCAGCCCGCCGTGGAAGAGGCGGTCGAGGGCCATCTGCTCGACCGGCGTGCGGTCGCTGTCGGGGTCGATGCCGATCTGCCGCCAGAAGACCCTGTACGCCCACGGCACGGTGTCCTGGCGCATGTGCATGACCTTGCCCCCGGTGATCCGGCTGGCGAGGGTGGCGAGCCGGTCGCGGACCGCCTTCGGACTACGACCGCCCGACCGCGCCTCGAGCTCCAGGGTGACGACCTCCAGCTCGGGGAACTCCTGCGCCAGCTCCGCGTCGACCCATCCCTCGCCGAGCTCCGGATCCGGCATCGCTCAGCCGGGCGAGCTCGTGGTGGTCGTGGCCGGCCTCGGCGGCGCGGGCTTGAGGATCGCCCGCACCTGGGCCCGCAGCTCGTCCTCGGTCAGGTTCCCGAGCTTCGTGGTCCGGATCTGCCCGCCCTCGTGGGCGAAGACGGTCGACGGGCAGACGCCGATGCCGTACAGGTTCACCACGGCGCCGTCGGTGTCGACGCCGACGGGCTGGGTCCAGCGGCGGTTCTTCGCGATCTTGCCGGTCTCTTCACGGCTCTCGCCGCTCATCACGACGGCGAACTCGACCTGCGGGAACTCATCCTTCATTCGCTCGACCCGGTCGATCTGCGGCTCGCAGTCGGCACCGTCCGTCACCAGAAAGGTGAGCACCGCCGGCTTCTTGCGCAGATCGCACGAGTTGAGCACGCCGTCCGCCTTGACCTCGCAGGCCGGGATCTTGCCCGCCTGGTCGTTGCCCTCCTTGCGGTTCTGGCGGACGTTCGCGTCGCCATCGAGGTTGCTCGACGCGAGCGGCGCCGCGAACGCGGGCAGCGTGGCGCCGGCCTGGGGGCCCTCGATGCCGGCGCCGGAGTTCGGGATCGCGGTCGTCAAGAGCAGCACCGCGATGCCCATCAGCATCACGATTCCGACGAGCCAGGCATAGCGGTTGGTCGGCCGGCGCTCGGGCTTGGGCGGCGGCAGGTCGGGCTCGGGCCGGAGGCGGTCCTCCTCCTCGAAGCGCTCGGCCGCGCTCTTCTTCTTCGGCTGATCGGGACCGAGGTCGCTGAACGCGTCGTCAGGCACCGCGCCTCCTCAGCCGGCTGATCGCCGGTCGCCGCGGACGGCGGAAGCGCGGCTGGCGGATCGAGCGGATCGCCGCCCACACCTCGCGGAAGAACGGCCGCGGGTCGAGGTCGCGCCAGCCGAATGGGCCGTGCTCCTCGGCCCACACGAGCGCCGCCGGCAGCAGCAGCATCACGCCGATCAGCGCCACGCTGAGATCGACCACGGTGAGGATGCCGAAGTCGCGCAGCATCCGGATGTCGGAAACGATGAGGGCCGCGAAGCCGGCGATGGCTGTCACGCCGGACGCGATCACGGCCGCCCCCGTCGACGCGTACGTGAGCTCGATCGCGCGTGCGGGCGCGGCGCCCGCCTCGCGCTCCTCGCGATAGCGCGCGGAGAGCAGGACGCTGAACTCGGTCGAGATTGCGATCACCAGCGCGCCGAGTGTGACGGACATCGGGTTCAGCTCGACCTTGAACGGGCCCGGGAGCAATCCGAGGATGAAGAGGATGCCGGCCGCCCAGCCGCTCGCCAGCGCGATCGGGATCAGCGGGACCGACGCCTCGCGCCGCGAGCGGCGGAAGGCGAGCAGGACGAGGAACACCGCCAGCAGCGCGGCGAAGAGCGTCAGCGCGCGCCGCCACGGCGACGCCAGCTCGCTGTTCGCCTCCGCGGCGAGCACCGGCAGCCCCACTACCGAGGCTGTCACACCATCGGGTGGGTCGAGCTGCTCCTTGATCTTGTCGACGACGTCCTTCTGCTTGTCGAGCGACTGCAGGCGGATGCCGAAGGCGAGGTTGGCCGTCTTGCGGTCCTGGGTCACGACGCCCTGGGAGAAATACGGCGGGATCGCGTCGAGCAGGCCGCGGACCTGTGCCTGCTCGGACACGTTGACAGAGCTGAACAGGTCCGGCAGCGACAGCGCCGGGCAGATGTCGGGCGGGTTCTTGCTCTGCGCGCAGCGGTCGCCGGCCTGGTAGCCGCCGTCCTTCAGGACCCGGCCCTGGAAGTCGCTCATCCAGCGGATGACGTCGGGCTCGGTCACGTCGTCGGCGCGGATCGTCACGTCGATCTCGCCCGACACGCCGCTCTCGTCCTGGAGCGTGCGCGCATCCTTGAGCGCCTGGAGATTCGCCGGCACCAGTTCCTGGATGTCCGAGACGACCTTGCTCTGGGTGTCCGCAGCCCAGCCCACGATCGCGACGGCGAGTCCCACGGCGAGGACCCGTTTCGGCTTGTCCATCGAATACGCGATGCCGCGCTCGCTGCGCTCGATGACCCACAGGCGGCTGATGCGCCAGCGGCGATGGACCCACTCCCCTGGCCGCGACGCGGCGACGGTGGAGGCCTTCGCCCCGAGCCAGTCGCCCACGGCCCGGCCGCGCGCGCGCACGCGCGGGAGCATCGGCGGGACGTCCGGCCGCGGCGCCGGGTCGCTGAACTTCACGAGCGCGGCGAAGCCCGCGGTGAGGGCGCAGGCGAGCGCGATCAGGATGCCGACGACCAGCAGGGCGCCGAACCCGCGCACGATCGGCACCGGCGAGAGCAGGAGCACGAGGAAGCCGACGGCCGTGGCGATGCCGGCGCTCGCGATGGTCGGCCCGCCGGCCGCGGCCGCGAGTGGCGCGGCCTCCTCCGGTCTCAGCCCGCGATCGGCCCGTAGCTCGTCGAAGCGCGCCTGGAACTGGATCGAGTAGTCGACCGCGAGCCCGATCAGCACCGGGAGCACCGCGATCGAGGCCATCGTCAGGTTGCCGCCCACGAGCGACAGGCCGCCGAAGGTGAGCGCTGCCGCGCCGAGCGCGATCGCCAGCGGGAGCAAGCGCATCCGCGGCGTTCGGAAGACCAGCGCGAGCGTGCCGGCCATCAGCAGCAGCGCCGCCCCGAGCAGAACGAAGATCGACGTGCGCACGGCGCTGGCGAGGCCCTCCACGACGACGGGCACACCGGTGACGACGTACTTGCCGCCTTCCTTCGGCACCAGGGTCTTGTCCTTCGTGACCTGGTTGATCAGCTCGATCGCCCGGTTGCGCTCCTGCTCGGTCATGTCCGGGCGCATGCGCACCTGGATCGCGGCGGAGTTGTTGCTCGGGAAGAGGTAGGCAAAGCGCGCCTTCGGCTCGCCGACCTTGCCGCTGCGGGAGTCGAAGACGAGCGTCGAGACGAAGTCCGCGTTGTCGACCGAAGGGATGCCGGTGATGCCGTACTTCAGCGCCAGCGAGAGCACCTCGCGCGTGAAGCGCTCCTGCGACAGCTTGCGCGCGGCAGCGGCCAGGCGCTTCTGCTCGGCCGGCGGGTCGCCGCGCTTGGCCGACGCCTTCTGGGCCGACTTGGCCGCCGCGTCGGCCTGCTGGGCCTGGCCCTGCTGCGCGCGCGAGAACTCCCCGGTGATCTGGTTCGCGGCGGTGTTGATGAACGTGCCCGGGCCGAACACGACCCGCGCGGGCTTGAGCTTCGCCAGCTCGGCGCACTGCTTCGGGAGCTGCTTGAGGCCCTCGGCTGGGACGTTGCCGGACAGGCAGCCCTCGAGCTTGATCAGGCGCCCGAGGTCGCTGGTCAGGACGGTGCGCTGGAGGTTCCCCTTGACGAGCACGATGACCGGCTCGTCGCCGAAGTCCTGCTTGAAGCGCTCGGTGTCCTTGAAGGTCGACGAGCCCTCGGAGACGATCGTGTCCGTCCCGGTGCTCGGGTCGAGCCGCAGAGCGAGAACGGCGCCCGCCAGCGCCAGCACGGCCATGACGGCGATGACCGCCGTCGACCTGCGCGCGACGGCACCGACCAGCCGCTTGAACCACTCTCCTCCCCGCAACACGAGGTCAGACTAGGGATTGGCGGAAGCGGAAGGCGCAGCCGCCGGGGCGGGCAGAGGCTGCAGGCGCGGGTACTTGCCGCCCTGGCCGGCGAGCCGGCCGAGGTTCGCCTGCTCGCGGCATGGCGGCGCGACCGGCCCCGTGGCGGTGAAGAAGAACTCGTCGATCAGCTTGCGCAGCGCGGCCGGGAGCAGCGGCCCGATCGGTCCGAGAAGCCCGGGCGGGCCCGAGATCTCGCACAGGTACTTGCCGAACACGGGCAGGCCCTGGGGCAGCTGGTTGTAGGCGCCCGGCTCGGTGTACGGGTTCGAGCGGTTCGTCGGCAGCCGCTTCGGCCACGCCGCCAGGGCCTCCGGGTTCACCGGGTTCGTCGTGCGCAGGTAGTGCACCGGCTTGTTGGTGCCCGGGAGGATGTCCGTGGCCTGGGTGGCCGCAGAGTCGAGGGCGAAGAAGGCGGCGATCTCGCGCTTGTAGAGCCCGAGGTAGTCGACGATCGGCTGCACGTCGCGCAGGAAGACCTCCGTGCGGGCGAGCAGCGGCTTGGTGTCGTCGAGCACGCCTTCGAGTGCCGGCAGGCCCTTGCGCGACACCTTGACGAGCGGGCCGACGTCGCGGAACAGCCCGCGCAGGTTCGGCGACGTGCGCGCGAGGTCGATCAGGGTCGGCGAGAGCTGGCGCGCTGCCGGGCGCAGCTGGGTCACCAGCGGATCGGTGTCCTGAGCGAACTCGCTCAGGCGCGTGGTGGTCGCCCGCGTCTCGCGCAGAAAGGTGGGCAGCGCGACGAACGAGGCCGCCAGCTCGCGGTCGCGCGCGGCGGTGGTGGCGAAGACCCGGTTGGCGTTGCGGATCAGCGCGCGGAGCTGGCCCTGGCGCTCGGACAGCGCCCCGAACACCTCGCCCGTGTCGCGCACGAGCGTGCGCGTCTCGCCGCTCTGGCGGTCGAGGATGCGCAGCACGTCGTCCACGTTCTCGGCGAACGGCGTGAGGTTGGCGAGCGCGTTGTTCAGCGCCTCGCCGCCGGTGCCGACGGCACGCCCCTGCTGGTCGAGGTAGCTCGCGAACGCGGCGCGCGTCTTGGGGTCGAAGGTCCGGAAGATCTCGTCGAGCTCGACCGTCGGGGCGACCTTGGCCTGGGCGAGGGTCGCGCCGTCATCGAGCTTCGCGGCCCGCCGGTCGCCCGGCGACAACTCCACGTAGGTCTCGCCGAGGAGGGTCTTCTGGCGCAGGATCGCGCGGGTGTCGCTCGGCAGCGGGGCGTAGCCGGCTTCGATCTCGATGACCGCTGTGGTGAGCCCCGTCTGGCGGTCCGGGGTCTTGGTCTTGACCTTGCCGACGTTCACGCCGCTGATGCGCACGTCGGCCTCCTGGGCGAGCTGGGTCGCCTCGGGGAACTTGATCGTGACCCGGTAGCCCTCGGCGCGCAGCGGCACCGAGCCGCCGAACGTCAGCCACAGGTAGAGCAGGATCGCGACGCACGACATCGCGAACACCGCCATCGCGAGGAGCCTGCCGCGGCTGGGTGTTTCCTTGACCATGGCTAAGGCACCTGACTCGGGCAGATCGCGCTCTTGCGCGGTGCGTTGAGGAGCTCGATCAGCACCTTCAGCGAAGGCGTGGTCTCCTTGATCTGGTCGAGGACGCTGAGGGCGTCGCACGACACGAGCAGCAGGCCGCGGCGCAGCGGGCCGTGTGCGTCCTGGGTCCCGAACACGGTCGCCGCGTTGTGCGCCGCCCACGAATTCCAGAAGAGGTAGCCCTCCTCGCTGCCGGGCGGGTTGTACGCGAGCTCGTTGACGACCTCGTTGAGGAACTTCGAGGTCTGGACGAGGCGCGGCGTGGCAACCGCGAGGTCGGTCGCGGCGGCGCGCAGGTCGCGCACCGTCGGCCGCACGTCGCGGGCGAACGGGCGCAGCTGCGACTTGATGACCGGGGTCGTCTCACGCAGGAACGGGCGGGTCTTGGTCAGCGCCGGACCGAGCGCGCGGGCGCCGGGGCGCAGCTCTTGAAGCGCCGGCCCGAGGTTCCGGGCAAGGGTGTCGACCTTCGCCAGGGTCGTCGTCGTCTGCTCGAGCGTCCCGGGCAGGAGCCGCAGCGAGCGGCGCAGGTTCTCGTCCTGGTTCGCTAGCGCCTGGAAGTTCGCGTTCGACGAGTCGATCAGGCCGGCGAGCTGGCGGTCCTTGTCGCCCACGGCGGTGGCGAGCAGCTGGAAGTTGCGCACCACGCGGCTCAGGTTCTGGCGCCGCACGGCGAGCAGCTGGGTGATCTTCGCGGCGTCCCGCGAGGTCGGCTCGAAACGGCGGAACGTCGCGCGCAGGTCCTTCGGCCCTTCGCCGGAGAGGCCCTGGGCGCCGGAGTCGAGCAGGATCCGCAGGTAGTCGCGCGTGTCGCCGTCGAGCTGCGCGAGCACCTCGTCCGGGTTCACGTCGGGCAGCGAGTTCGCCACCGGGATCGTGTCGTTCTCGGGCACCTCGCCCGCGCTCTGGCTCCCCGGGTCCAGCTCGAGGTACATGTCCTTGAGCCCGGTCTTCGGGCGCAACAGGATGGTGGCGTTGCGGTAGATCGGCGCGTAGCGGCGCTTGATCTTCATCTCTACCACCGCGCGGCCGTTCTCGAGCTTGACGCTGCCGATGTCGCCGACCTTGACGCCGGCGATGTTGACCGTCTGGCCCTGCCCCGGCACCACGGCCTGGGCGGTCTCGAACTCGGCGTCGACGACGTAGAAGTCGGTGCCGATCACCGGTACCCACGCGGGCAGGTAGAGCCGCTGGTTGGACAGGATGTAGCTGGCGATCCCGATCGCCACGATCCCCAGCAGGATGATCGCCGCGACCGAGCGCGAGTGCTTTCGCAGCGCGCGGCTCATGGCCCGCCTCCGACCTTCGCCGAGTCGAGGTCCGGGCGCTTCTGCCTGTGGCAGGCGGCGTCACGCCGGTACGGCGGGCGCTTGGCCGGCCGCGCCGGGCGGGTGCCGAGCGGCGCCGAGGTGGCGTTGCCGAACAGCTTGCCGACGCCGAGCACCGACCCGGTCGACACCGTCTGGGCGCCGCCGCCCGGCTGGAACCGGGTGTAGCTGCCGTTGCCGTCGAAGTTCTGCGACTCGCCCGACAGCCCGACGAGCGCCTGGAAGAACTCCTGGTAGGTCTTCACGCCGGTCGTGAGTGGGCCGTCCTGGATCACCTCGTCGCCGGTGGGCAGGATCACGTTGAGCACGCACTTGTTGATCAGGTCGATCTGCGGCAGCAGCTGGACGGTCGCGTCCACCGTCTTGGCGAGGTCGTCGACCGCCGGCTGGAGGTCGCCGACGAGGCCCTGGAGCTCGGCCGGCGACACGAGCTTGCGCGTCTGGGCGATCCACGGGAGCGCGGCGTCGATGGTCGCCTGCGTCTGGCGGACGCCGGGAAGGATCTCGCGGGCGAAGGCGCGCGCGGGCGGCAGCGCGGCATTGAGGTCGTCGAGCGCCGGGTTGGCCACGGCGAGCACCCGCGGCAGCTGGCGGATGGTCGCGCTCAGGCTCTCCTGCTCGAGCGCCAGCGCGCCGGTCGTGGTGTTGAAGTTCGTGACGAGGTCCTTCAGCTGGCTCTCGCGGCTCGCGAGCGCGGTGGCGATCCGCGAGCCGCCCGTGACGAGCTTCGCCAGGTCGCCCCGCCGGGTGCCGAGCAGCGCGTCGTTGACCACGGCGGCGCCGCGCAGCGCGATCGGCGAGTAGTCGAGCGACTTGTTGAGCGCCTCGCCGGCCGTCTTGCCCTCGACGCTCGGGTCCTGGTCGGCGTCCTCCTGCGAGCTGGGCTCGCCGGCGATCGCCTCTCCGTAGCCGGCGACGAGCTTCTGCAGGTCCTGGCGCGCGTCGGTCTGGAGCGTGCCGAGCACCTGGTCGAGCTGGACCGGCGCGCTCGTCTGCGTCGCGGGGATGTCGTGGCCCGACTCGACCTCGGGCGATCCGGGCGTGCCGGGCCGCAGGTCGACGAAGAAGTTTCCCTCGAGGAAGATCCGCGGGCGGATCTTGAGCTCGGCGTCCTCATGGACGGGCAGCGCCTCGTCGTTCAGCTTCATCGTCACCGTCGACGCTGTCGAGCCCTCACCGGCGGCTTCGACCTTCGTCACCTCGCCGACCTGGACGCCGGCGATGCGCACGGGCGAGCGCTCCTGAAGCGAGCTGGTGTTGTCGAACGTCGCCTTCAGCTCGAAGCCGCCGCCCGTGAACGGCAGGTGGCCGGCGAACGCGACGTAGGTACCGAAGACGAGCACCGCGATCGCGATCAGGCCCGCTTGGAAACGGGTCAGGCGCGGCGCCGGCCGGCCGCTGCGACGCGCCGCGCTCATCGACCCGCCCCGTTGCTCGAGATCGACGGGCCGTCCTGGCCGGAGGTCTTCAGGCCCTGGTTGCCGGGCAGGTTGCCGATCGTGGTCTTCCCGACCATGTAGTCCTCGTTGCCCGCCTCGCACTCCTTGGTCTGGCCGGGAGCGCCGTGGTTCGGGTACGGGTTGGCGTGCAGGTGGTTGTCGACGGTCGGCCCGTTCGCCGGCGCCGCCGAGGGCGTCTGCTCGCTGTTCGGGCCGACGGGCGCGGCGATGATGATGAAGCGCTGCCAGGTGCCGTTCGAGTCGCCCTGGGAGATGACGCTCGAGACGTTGCGGAACCACAGCGTCACGTAGTTGCACTTCGTCTGGGCCGGCGCGAGGAACGCGACGGTCGGGCGCAGCGAGCGGATGGTGTCGCGCAGGCGGCGCACGCCGAGCGGCACGAGCGGATCCTCGGCGAACTCGGCGAGCGAATCGAACACGCGCGCGAGGCGGCGGTTGAGCGCCGGGGTCTGCGGCAGCGTGCGGGTGCCGTAGGCGAGCGCGTCGGCGAGCAGCGGCGCCGAGGCGGGGAGCGTCGCGACGCCGGGCCGCAGCTCGCGGAACAGCGCGGCCGAGTTGCGCAGGAACGCGCGCTGGCGCGGAAGCTCGGCGGTCGCCTTCTGGAGCGTCGGCGGCGTCTCGGTGATCGAGTCCTGGATGTACGGGCGCGCCACCGCCGCGAGCGCCGCGAACGTGCGGTCGAGGTTCGAGAACAGCGCGGCGTTCTCACCGGCCACGGGCGCCACCTCGTCCGCCGTCGCCCCGAGCGCGGGGAACAGCCTGTCGAGCCGGGTCTTGGGATCGGCGAGGTTGGCGGCCACCGGGCGCAGGTCGCGCAGCAGCGGGTTCAGCTCCTCGATCGCCACGTTGAGGCTCTGGCCGCGGCCGGCGAGCCCCGAGCCGAAGCCCGTCAGCGTCTGCTGGGCACCGCGGCGGGCCGCGGGGCTGAAGGTGTTGAGCACGTCGTCGAGCTCGACCGGGTCCGGGGTCGCCTGGCGCAGCGGGATCACCGCGCCGGCCTCGTAGCCGGCCCCGGCGGTTCCCGGGTACAGCTCCACGTACTTGAGGCCGAGGGCCGATTTCGGCCGCACGAGCAGTGTCGTGTCGACCGGCAGAGGCTCGAGCTCCTGGTCCAGCTTCAGCGTGACCTGGGCGGTCGCGGCGCCGTCCGAGCTCGCCTGCGGCTCGATCTTCGCGACCACGCCGACCCGCGCGCCGCCGATGCGGACCTCGTTGCCCTCGACCAGGTTGGCGGCGTTCGGCAGGTTCGCCCTGATGTCGTAGGTGGGCACGAAGGGCAGGCCGGAGTTCGCGTTGTAGGACAGGAACACGGCGACGATGGCCACGAGCAGCGTCGTGGCCCCGACGAGGACCGGGCTCGCGGTCAGGCCGCCCATGGAGCGCCGCCCGCTCATCGCTCGTCGCTCCCGAGGAGGTAGTCGAGCACGGGGCCGCCCTGGCCCGCCAGCGACGGCGACGGCTTCTGGGCGCCGCGGCGGATCCGCTGCGCGTTCTTGCGCGCGGCGGGCTGGTCGCCGCCAAGCAACCCGTTCAGCACCGGGGCGGCCGGGACGCTGCCCTCGCTGCCACCGGTCGCCGGCTTCCCGCGCTTGGCGCCGCGCAGCGCCTCACGGGTCTCGGCGAGGTGCGGATCGAGCTTCGCCGACGACGCGGAGCCGACGGCCCTGGTGTCCCTGAAGTTCGCGTTGCAGCCGCTCGCAGGCTCGATCGCGTAGGTCGAGCAGAGGTTCACCAGGAGGCCGGCACGCAGGTAGTGACCGATGCCGTCGAAGCCGTTGATCGCCAGGGTCTGGAAGAAGAGGTAGTCCATGATCCGCTCGACGCCGCCCGTCTCGTCGAGCGACGTGGTGAAGGCGTTGAGGTCGGAAGCGAGCGGCCGCGCGTCGCCGGCGAAGGAGCGCAGGTCCTTGATCAGCGGCCGCGTGCGAACGAGCGCGGGACGCCCGGTGACGGTCGCCTTGCCGAGGCTCTTCACGGCCGGGGTGGCAGCGTCCGAGAACGGCCCGAGCTGGCGGATCAGCCGGCTCAGGTCGGGGGCGGCGGTGTTGAGGTCCCGCGCGACGGGCGCGGCCTGGCCGGCGAACCCGCCGAGGTCGGCCATCGCTGGCTTCAGCTCCTCGAGGAAGCGCGGCAGGTCGCGGATCGAGCGCTCGATGTCGGCGCGCTTCGCGGCGGTCGCCTCGGCCGTGGTGTTCGCCTGCTCGATCAGGTCGGCGACGCGGGAACGCTCCGCCGCGAGCGGCGTGAGCACGAAGTCGGAGTCCACGGCGAGCTTGGCGAGGGTGCGGTTCTGGCGCGCCAGGATCTTCAGCACGCGATCCGTCTCGCGCAGCGCCGGGTTCGCCCGGTGGATCGCCTCGTTGAGGTCGCCGCCGCGGCCGGCCAGCCCCGTGCCGAACTCGCCGAGCAGGATCGCCAGGCGCTCGCGGTAGGGGCGGCGCATGATGTCGTTGACGAGGTCGAGGTCGACCGGCGAGCTCGTGTTGGCGAGCGGCAGCAGGTGCTGGCCGGCGCCGTTCTCCCCGTCGCCGATCTCCTCGATCGGCTTGGCCTTCGCGGTGCCGGGCTGGCACTCGACGAACTTCTCGCCGATCAGCGACTGCGGCCGGACGGTGCAGCGCGCGTCGGACCGGAACGGCGTGAAGCGATCGTCCTCGATCTTCAGGACCATGATCGCCTTGTTGTCCGACGTGACGTCCATCGACTCGATCTCGCCGACGCGCGCGCCCGCGATCTTCACGTCCTCCCCGGGCACCGCCGCGGCGACGTTGTCGAAGATCGCGCGCACCTCGTAGCCGTCGTCGCCGCCGTCGGCCGCGATGCCGAGCACGACCACCACGAGCAGGACGGACGCGAGCGCGCCCCATGCGCCGATGCGCCTCACGGGACCACCGTCCCCGGGTCGCAGCCCGGCACCGGCACGTTCGACGAGCCGTCGGGGGCCGCCTGCATCGCGCCGCCCGGGCAGCGCTCGGACTGGCCGAAGCTGAAGCCCGCGAGCCGGCTCTGCGGAAGCACGGCGCTCAGGAGCCCGGTGACGTCGTTGACCGAGAACGCGCTGAACACCGGCTGGATGCGCGCGTAGTGGCCGTTTGCGTCGTAGGCGTTGGCGCCCTGGCCGAACTTCGTCAGCCAGCCGGCGAGGTCCGGTGTGTACTGGCGCGCTGTCTGGACGACCGGCGTGGCCTTGGCCTCGGTCTCGATCGTGCGCGGGAACACCTTCGACGTGAGGGTCCGCAGCTTCGGCAGCTTGCCGGTCAGCTCGATCAGGTCGTTGTTGGCGCCCGGCTTGCGCACGAGCGCGCGCAGGTCGCGGATCGTCGGGTCGGCGTCGCGCACGAGCGGGCGCAGGCGCGCGAGGAACGGGGCGAGGTCCTTGGTGGCCGGCTTCGACTCGGCGACCAGCGTGTCGAGGTCGACCAGCGCCGAGCGCAGGTTCACGAAGGTGGTGTTCGCCTTGCGCAGGGTCGACGGCAGGAGGCCGAGCGCCTGGGCGAGGGCGATGTTCTCGTCGCCGATCGCGGCGGCGGTGGTGTTCGCGTTCTGGACACCCTGCGAGAGGTCGTTACGCCGCTCGGCCAGCGCGCCGACCACCTTCGACCCGTTGCTCACGAAGCGCTCGAACGCGGCGTCGTCGGCGAGCAGCTCGCGCGTGAGCGACGAGGTGGCCGAGAGGGTCGGGCTGAGGTACTCGAGCGCGGCGCGCGCGTTCACGCCCTTGTCCTGGAGCGAGGCCGACTGGCCCTGGACGAGCTTCTGGAGCCCGGTGCGGGTCTTCGGGTCGAGCGTGTTGAAGAGCTGGTCGAGGTCGACCGGGGCAGCTGGTGTCGTCGGCGCCGATGCGGCCGCCGTCGCCGACCTCGTCCGTGTCGTTGCGTCCCGGCTGGAGCGACACGTAGCGGTTGGCGATGCCCGACAGCGAGGTCGAGCGGATGGTCGCGGTGGTCCCCCGGTGCAGCGGGGTCACGGCGTCGTCGTCGACCGTCATCTCCACGACCGCGCGCGAATCCTCGTCGAGCTTGATCGAGTCGATCGTGCCGACGGCGCGCCCGCCGACGCGCACCTGGTTGCCCTTGACGAGCTGGCCCGCCGTTCTCGAACGTGGCCGTGACCTGGTAGCCGCTACCGCCGCCGCCGAACATGAGCAGGGCAACGAGTACGACAGCGCCGATGATCCCGGCGAGCGCGACCGAACGCGCGAGCCGGTTATTGGATTGGGCTCTGGGTCAAGTGCGGTCGGTCAAACCGGCGTCGCTCGGCCGGCGTCTCGGCCGATGCGCCAGTACCCGACCGGGCACCCGCCGGCCGATGTCATCTCACGGTCGGCTGGAAGAACCAAGCCTGCGGCGCAGCGAGCGTGGCGCACGGACGTACGCAGCGACCGGGCTCGCGGCGCGGTTATTCCAGCCGAGCGGCGCGGAAGAACAAGCCTGCGGACGCGGAGCGTGCGTACGGACGTACGCGAGCGACCGAGGACGCCGCAGGCGCCGGTTATTCCATGCCGAGCGGGCCCCGGGCTTCGCCCGAGAGGAACTGCCGCACGAACTGGTTCGGCGAGTTGAAGAGCTCGCTCGCCGGACCGGACTCGACGATCCTGCCCTTCCACAGCACCGCGATGTAGTCGGCGACCCGGCGGGCACTCATGATGTCGTGGGTGATCACGACGTAGGCGCCGCCGTTCTCGGCGTGCACCTCCTGGATCAGCTCGCACAGGAGCGCCGTGCGCACGGGATCGAGGCCCGAGTCGGGCTCGTCGAAGAGCACGATGTCCGGGTCGAGCACGAGCGCGCGGGCGAAGCCGGCGCGCTTGCGCATGCCGCCCGAGAGCTCGTTCGGGAACTTGTCCGCGGCGCCGGTCAGGCCGACCTCGCCGAGGCGGCGCCAGCAGATCTCCATGATCTCCTCGTCGCCCTTGTCCGTGTGCTGACGGAGCGGGAACGCGACGTTGTCGAGCACGTTCATCGAGCCGAACAGCGCGCCGTCCTGGAAGAGGACGCCGAACTTCTTGCGCATCTCGAAGAGCTCGTCGTCGACCATGTTCGGGCACGGACTCGACCGTGCACGAGCACGTCGCCCTCGTCCGGGTAGAGCAGGCCGACCATGTGCTTGATGCAGACCGACTTGCCGGTGCCCGACGGCCCGAGGATCATCGAGATCTGGTTGTCCGGGATGCCGAGGTTGAGGCCGTTGAGGATCGTGTTGCGGCCGAAGGACTTCTTGACGTCGATGAACTCGACGGCGTCGGTCGAGCCGTGGTCGCGCTTGAGGCCGGAGTGCCACTGGTACGGCTTCTCACCCTCGCGCGTCTGGTCGATGATGTTCTGCGGGATTTCCTCGTTCGGATCCGCATTGGGATCGGGCGCGGGCGGCGCCGCCTCGCTCGTGACGACGGCCTTGGTGTTGTCGCCCTTTTCGCCGTCCGCTGCCGGTGTGTCGTTCTGCTCGTCAGCCATGTCTCATCCTCCGATTGGCGCCCGGGGATTCGATCCCCAGAAGATCTGTGTACCCACCATGCCGATCAGGTGGACCATCACGGTGTTCAGGACCATCGACTTCGCCGTCGCCGTTCCCACTCCCACCGGGCCGCCGCCGGCCGTGTAGCCGTAGTAGCAGCCGACCAGCACGATCACCGTCGCCATGGACATGCCCTTGATCAGGGAGTACAGGAGGTCGGGTGGGTTCTGGAACATCCAGAAGATCAGGAAGAAGCCTCCGGATGAGCACCTCGCCTATCTGCTGGACCACCGCCAGGTAGGAGGCGAAGAAGCCGGCGCCGACCGCGGCGATGTACATGAACGGCAGCACCAGCCACGCGGCGAGCAGGCGGGTCGAGCAGAGGAAGGTCAGCGAGCTGATGCCCATCACCTCGAGCGCGTCGATCTCGTCGGAGATGCGCATCGCGCCGATCTCGGCGACGAGGCCGGTGCCGACCTTCGCCGACATCATGTAGCCGAAGGCGTAGGGCATGATCTCGCGCAGGTCGCACCACGCGGAGAAGACGCCCGCGTACGCGGGCGCGCCGACGGAGCGGTTGAAGTACGCGCCCTCGATCCCGCACGTCAGGCCGAGGATGAACGCGAGGCCCCAGATGACGATCGCGGAGCCGAGGATCAGGATGCCGGCCTGGCGCAGCGCCTCGCCGAAGAACTGCAGCACGCGCAGCGTGTAGACCTCGCCCATGACGCGCGCCATGAACTTGGCGATGTCGCCGAAGGATGCGATCCACTCCTTCGGGACCGCGAGCCAGGTGCGGCCCATTACTTGATCACCGAGATCTCGGGATGGGTGGCGAGCAGCGTCTGGGTGAACACGTAGTTGAAGGCGAAGATCCCGAGGAACGAGATGACGACGCCCTGGTTCACGGCTCTACCCACTCCTTCCGCGCCTCCGGACGCAGTCATCCCCTTGTAACAGGAGACGATCGCGATGATCGCGCCGAACAGGGTCGTCTTGACGACCGACCCCCAGAGGTCGGTCGTACTCGCGTTGTTGAGCAAGGTCGCGAAGAACGGCCCTAACGGCGCGTTGAAGGTGAGCGTGGCGAGCACGCCGCCGAAGATGCCGAAGATCAGCGCGTAGATGTTGAACAGCCCCGTGACGATCATCAGCGCCAGGAAGCGCGGCACGACGAGGTTCTTGATCGGGTCGACGCCGAGCACCTGGAGCGCGTCCAGCTCCTCACGGATCTTGCGCGCGCCGAGGTCGGCCGTGATGGCCGTGCCGCCGACGCCGGCGAGGATGATCGCCGTCACGAACGGGGCGAACTCGCGCACCGACGCGAGGACGAAGAAGCCGCCGAGGCGATCGATCGCGCCGAAGATGATCAGGAAGTTGCCGGCCTGCAGGCCGGGCGCGCCGTAGCCGAACGCGATCGTCGAGATCGTCAGCGGGAACCAGCAAAGGCGAAGGGCGAACAGGAACTGCTGCACGAACTCGGTGCCGTACGGATACGGCGGCCGAATGGCCGACAGCATCGTCTTGCCGGTCAGGATCATCATGTCCCCGACCTCTTCGAGCAGGTTCTTCGTCGGTAGAAATGCTCGATCCGCTACGGCACGAACCACTCGCTGATCCTCCCAGCCACAGAATCGGGCGCGCGTGCTGCGCTCCTCTCTCAGCGCGAACACTACGTCATGCGGCCGACACGCGGCAAGGGACAACCGCGCCGCTCCCGCCCGTGACCGTGGTATGTTCGCGGCGCTTTGGAGGCGAGGAGAGGTCATCGGGCGCTGGCGGGCCTGTGCGCGATCGGGTTGATCGCGCTTGCGGGCTGCGGTGGCGGCGAGCGTCAGGACGCCGACGAACCGTCGGGCGAGTTCCGCGTGGACGTGCCGAAGGCGACGTTCCCGCCGGAGCAGAAGCTCGCCAAGCAGTCGGACATCGTCATCACCGTCCGCAACGCGGGCAACGAGACGGTGCCGAACATCGCCGTGACGCTGCGAGGGTCTCGACTACCGCACGAAGGCGGAGGGCGTGGCCGATCCGCAGCGCCCGCAGTTCGTGATCAACGGCGTGCCGAAGAACATCGGCTCGTTCGAGGAGTCGAAGGAAGCAGCGCCCGGAGGGCGGCGAGACCGCCTACGTCGACACCTGGGCCCTCGGGCCGCTGGCGGCCGGCAAGGAGCAGACGTTCCGCTGGACGGTCACGGCGGTGCAAGGCCGGCCCCTACAAGATCACGTACGAGGTCGCGGCCGGGCTGAACGGCAAGGCCAAGGCGGTCAACTCCTCCGGCCAGACCCCGCGCGGCCTGTTCGCCGGCACCGTGTCGGAAAAGGCGCCCAACACCCGGGTGGCCGATGACGGGGTCACCGTCATCGAAGGCACCCGGTAACGACGAAGGCGGCGCGTCCGGCCGAGCCGGCCGCTTGCCCAACGGCCCCCAGCCGCCCGCCGGGCTCTGCAACAGCTGCGCCTGGCAGCGCGTCGTGGGCAACACCCGCGGGAGCGTGTTCTCGATGTGCGAGCGCTCGAAGACCGACGACCGCTTCGCGAAGTACCCGCGCCTGCCCGTGGAGCGGTGCCCGGGCCACGAGCCGCGCGGCTGACCGCGGGGCGAAACGCTCGCCCGATTCTTTGGACATTTGGACAATCCACCTCCACCCTTCTCTCAGTAGGCTGGGACATTCCGTGAGAACCGGCCAATGGAGCGTGCCCGGGGGCACGCCTACGCCCTTGTAGGAGGCTCGTCCAACCCGATGTCAACTCGCCAGAAGAACGTCACCGCTGCCCAGTGGAGCCCCAATGGGGGTGCGCTCGGCGCGACAGATCTGTCCCTGCCGGAGAACAACCCCTTCGGCGTCAACGTGTTCTCGACGCCGGTGCAGCGTCAGCGCCTGCCGAAGGACACCTTCAAGAAGCTCCAGCGCACGCTCGAGCTGGGCGAAGCGCTCGACCCGTCGCTGGCCGACGCGGTGGCCGCGGCCATGAAGGACTGGGCACTCGAGCGCGGGGCGACGCACTACACCCACGTGTTCCAGCCGCTCACCGGCTACACCGCGGAGAAGCACGACTCGTTCTTCAACCCGACCGGCGAAGGCACCGCACTCGCGGACTTCTCCGGCAAGGAGCTGATCCAGGGCGAGCCGGACGCGTCGTCGTTCCCGACGGGCGGCATCCGCGCGACATTCGAGGCGCGCGGCTACACCGCGTGGGATCCGACGAGCCCGGCGTTCCTCCTCGAGAACCCCAACGGCACATTGCTCTGCATCCCGACGGCGTTCGCGTCGTGGACGGGTGAGGCGCTCGACGGGAAGATCCCGCTGCTCCGTTCGATGGAGGCCCTGTCGAAGGTCGCCATCAAGGCGCTGAGCCTGCTCGGCGACGATTCCGCCCAGCACGTGTTCACGACGGTCGGTCCGGAGCAGGAGTACTTCCTGATCGACGAGCAGTACTTCTTCGAGCGGCCCGACCTCGTGACCACGGGGCGGACGCTCTTCGGAGCCAAGCCGCCGAAGGGCCACGAACTCGACGACCACTACTTCGGCCCGATCCCGGAGCGCGTGCTCGCGTTCATGATGGATTCGGAGCAGGAGCTGGCGAAGCTCGGCGTGCCGATCAAGACGCGTCACAACGAGGTCGCCCCCGGCCAGTACGAGATCGCGCCGATGTTCGAGAACTCGAACGTGGGCTCCGACCACCAGCAGCTGACCATGCAGATCATGGAGAGCGTGGCCCGCAAGTACGGCCTCGTCTGCCTGCTGCACGAGAAGCCGTTCGCCGGGGTCAACGGCTCGGGCAAGCACAACAACTGGTCGATGGGCACCGACACCGGCGTCAACCTGATGGACCCGGGCGACACGCCGGCCGACAACGTCAAGTTCCTGTTCTTCTGCGCGGCCGTCATCCAGGCCGTCAACAAGCACCAAGGGCTCCTGCGGGCTTCGGTCGCGAACATCGGCCAGGACCATCGCCTCGGAGCAGCGGAGGCGCCGCCGGCGATCATCTCGATCTTCCTCGGAGCCGAGCTGGAGAAGGTGTTCGAGGGCATCGCGACGGGCGAGACCGATCCGCACCAGCCCGCATCGGTGCTTGGCCTCGGTACGCCGGTGCTTCCGCCGCTCGCCCTCGACGGAGGTGACCGCAACCGGACGTCGCCGTTCGCCTTCACCGGCAACAAGTTCGAGTTCCGCGCGCTCGGTTCCAGCATGTCGCTGGCGTTCACCAACACGGTGCTCAACACGATCGTCGCCGAGGCGATCGACGATCTCACCGGCAAGCTCGAGGCGGCTTCGGGCAGCGACATCGCCGAGAAGGTCGCGTCGGTCGTCAAGGACTCGTACATCGAGAACAAGCGCATCTGCTTCGACGGCGACGGTTACTCGGACGAGTGGCATGCCGAGGCGGAGAAGCGGGGCCTCAAGAACCTCGTGACCACGCCCGACGCGCTGCCCGAGGTGACCGCGCCCGACACGGTTGCCGCATTCTCGAAGTACGAGGTGCTGTCCGAGCGTGAGCTCGAGTCGCGGTTCGAGGTGTGGGTCGAGCAGTACGTGATCCGCGCCAACATCGAGGCCGAGACAGCCCAGGACATCGCCCGCACGCTGTTGCTGCCGGCGGCCCTGCGTTACCTGGCGCTCGCCCGCGACGCCGGCACCGAGGGTCTCGAAGGTGAGGTCCGCGGAATGATCGACGAGTTCGGCGCCGCGATCCACAAGCTCGAGGAGGCCAACCAGTACCCCGACGGGGTCGAGGGTCTCGACCTCGCGGTGTACGCGCGAGACAGCCAGCTCGCCGCGATGAGCGAGATGCGCGAGATCGCCGACAGGCTCGAGCGCTTCGTGGCCGACGACCTGTGGCCGCTGCCGAAGTACTCGGAGATCCTCTTCGTCCGCTAGTCAGGCTGAGCTATCTGGGAGGCGCCTCGCCGGGCGCCTCCCAGATAGACGCGCGTATCGGCGATTCCTTCCCGCGCTTGAGCCGCAGGCGGTTCCCATCTCACACGCGGGTACGCGCGACCGTTCCTCTGGCGTGACCTCCTGCACCTACACCCAGATCCCGTCGCCGATCGGCGACCTCACCCTCTCCGCCGACGCCGACGGCGCGATCACCGGGCTCTACATGGACGTGCCCGGGCGCCCGCCGCGGATCTCCGGCAACGCGCGGTCCGACGCGGGCGCGTTCCGCGAAGTCACCGCGCAGCTGGGCGAGTACTTCGCCGGCGCGCGCCGGGAGTTCGACGTACGCCTGCGGATGCAGGGGACCGAGTTCCAGCGGCTCGTGTGGGACGCGCTGCGCGAGATCCCCTACGGCGAGACCGTCAGCTACGGCGAGATCGCCCGGCGGATCGGCCGGCCGGACCGGCCGCGCGCCGTGGGCACCGCCAACGGCTCGAACCCGGTGTCGATCATCGTCCCGTGCCACCGCGTGATCGGGGCCGACGGCTCGCTGACCGGATACGGCGGCGGCCTCGACCGCAAGCGCCGCCTGCTCGATCTGGAGACCGGCGTGGCGGCACTGGCGATCTGAGGCGCTGCCCAGCGGCTAGCGGTGAGCGTCGAGCGCGCGCGACGGGCTGTAGCCGCGAGCGTGATCGGCGTCATCTGCGGTCGCGCGGTAGCGCCCGTCGCGATAGATCCGGAAGATGCGGCTGTAGGCCGAGCAGGTCGTCGCCGGCTTCAGCGTCGTGCGCCGGACCGTGACGTAGCGACCGGTGCTCGACCGGCGCTGGATCGCAACGGTCAGCCCGTTGTGGGTCGGGCAGGCGCGGCCGCGGAACTGGACGCGCTGGCCGACGCGCGGAGTCGAATCGCTGACGCGCAGGCTCATCCGGATGCGGACGTTGACGAGGACGGAGGCGCTGCGGGTCGAGCCCGACGTGGCGCGGTAGCCCGTGTTTTTCAGCGGCATGCGGGTGAACGAGTAGTTGCCCTGCTTGTCCGTCGCGGTCCTGGCGACGGGCGAGAGCACGTCGCCGAACGGGAACGGGTCTTCGCGCAGCGTCACGGCAGTGCCCGCGTCCGCGCCGGCGAGCCGGCCCGAGATCAGCGTGGTTGAGCCGAATACGACGGGCGCCGGCTTCGCGGCGATGGAGAAGGCGGGTTGTTGGCCGCCCGGATTGTGGCCCGGTTTGTGACTCGCGCCGGCCGTGGCGGGAAGTGCGACGGGAAGTACGAGTAGACCTGCGGTACAGACAATGGTGCGAAGCTCCACGAGGGTGCCTTTCGCTTGAAGGTGTACCTCTAGGAACGCCTTCTCGGGGCGAAAGTTCGCGAGTGCGGCGGCCGGAGCGGCCGGCCGCGCTAGCGCGGCAGCCGCGGCTCGATGATGCGGAACGCCTTCAGCCCGAGGCCGAGGCGCTCGCGGTCCTCGCTGGTGAACGGGTCGAGCCCGCTCAGCTCCTTGACCCGTTCGAGCCGGTAGCTGACCGTGTGGCGGTGGGCGTGGATCGCCTGCGCCGTCGCGTTCATGTTGCAGTTCTGGCCGAGGTAGGCCTCGAGCGTGCCGACGAGGTCTGTCGAGTACTGCTCGTCGTAGCGGACGAGCGGCGCGATCGTGTCCTCGTAGAAGCTCTTGACCTCCTCGGGGTGCGAGGCCAGCACCCGGAACAGCAGGCGGTAGGTGCCGCCGCCGATGTCGTCGCTCGGGCGGCCCGCCGCCGGCCGCGGTGACGCCGAGCACCAGCTCGGCCTCCTCGAGCGCGCGGCGCACGTCGGCGGGATCGCCGTAGTGCGACGACACGCCGACCAGGGCCTGGCGGGCGAGGTGGTTGGCGACCTGGCGCGCGTTGTCGGCGTCGCCGGGCAGCAGCGCGTAGACCTTGCCGCCCACGGTCTGCGCCAGCGCCCCCGGGCACTCGCCCGAGATGGCGGCGAGCAGGCGCCCGGGGGCGCGCTCGCCCGGGTCGGCGCAGAGGCCGACGGCGCCGGCGCTGAGGTCGCAGCCCAGGCGCGCGGCGCGGCGCACGATGTCGCCCGGGTCGAGGTCGTCGCGCGTGAGCAGCTCCTCGAGGAAGGAGCCGCGAAGGTTCTGTTCGGTCTCGTCGCGCGCTTCGGCGACGGCGACCTCGGTGAGCGCGGCGACGGCCGCGACGTGGAGGTACTCGCCGGCGTCGGACTTGCCCTTGCCGAGCATCAGCACGGCGCCGAGCTCCTGGCCGCCGGACACGATCGGCACCTCGGCAGCGACGTCCGACGGACGTTCGGGCTTGCCGCCCGCCAGCCGCTTGGCGACGTAGCGCTCGTACGGGGCCCAGGCCTCGACCGGCGCGCCGAGGCGCGGGACGATCACGGCTACGGGGGCGCCCGCGTGGGCGGCGGCGATCTCCGCGACGCGCTCGAGGCCGTCGCCCGCGAGGACCGCACCGACCATCTCGAGGTGGGCACCCCGAGGCGATGGAAGCGATTCGGGAGTGGTCACAGGGAGGGCCAAGGGTTCATTGAAAACGTCGGAAGTGGAAAGACCGGCCGGCGGGAGCGCGCCCCCCAAGAGATGCGCGCCCCCGCCGGGTATCCAGTCGAGAGAGGATCAGGTCCCCGCGGGGATCTCCTCCGTCTCATGGGCCTGCAGGACTGGCTCTCCATCCTCGCCGGTGCGGATGCGAATTGCCTCCTCCACCGGGATGACGAAGATCTTCCCGTCCCCCACCTGGCCCGTACGGCCGTGCTTCAGGATCGTCTCCTTGATCACGCCGACATCCTTGTCTTCCACCACGATCTCGAGCTTGAGCTTCGGCCGTAGGTGGATGGTCAGCGCGGAGCCTCGGTACTGCTCCGTGATGCCCTTCTGCCTACCCGAGCCCTTGCACCTCCGAGATGGAGAGGCTCGGGAAGCCCTTGTCGAGCAGTTCCATACGGATCGGCTCGAAGGACTCGTGGCGGATGAACGCCTCGAGCTTCTTCATGCGGGCACCTCCTTCGTCGTCGTGGTTGGCCGCCGACGGCGGAGCCGCCGAACGCGGCCGCGGGACCGGTCGATGCTGCACCGATCTCGGGTGCCGGGATGAACGACTCCGGGTACCCGTACATGCCGTGCTCGACGATGTCCAGGCCGGCGTCCTCTTCCTCTTCGCTCACACGCAGCCCGATCGTGGCCTTGATGGCCGCGAAGGTCAGATAGCTGAGGATGAACACGAACGAGAACGCGATCAGGACACCAACGCCCTGGGCGATCAGCTGAGTGGCCGAGCCCGAGTAGAACAGGCCACCCTCAGGATCACCGAACGCGTTGTACTGGGCAAGGCGCGGCGCGGTGAAGAAGCCACACGCGAGCGTGCCCCAGACACCTGCCAGACCGTGCGCAGACGTGGCGCCGATGGGATCGTCGATGTACTTGTCGATCAGCGACGACGCCGTAGACGACGATCGATGCCGCCGACGAATCCGATGATCGGACCAGCCCAGATCTCCACGTAGCCCGAAGGCGCCGTGATCGCGACGAGGCCGGCGATCATGCCGTTGCCGACCATGCCGATGTCGATGGTCTTCAGCCTGAGCATCGATGCCGTGAAGGCGCCGATGACACCACCGGCGGCACCCATCAGGGTGACGACCGCGACCTCGCGCCATGCGCACGTCCAGTGCGCCGAGCGTGGAGCCCGGGTTGAACCCGAACCAGCCGAAGAACAGGATGATCACGCCGAGGCCGACGAGCGGCATCGAGTGACCCGGGATTACCCGCGGCTTGCCGTCAGGCCCGTACTTGCCCTTACGCGGGCCGAGCAGCAACACCGCCGCCAGCGCGCCGGTCGCACCGATGAGGTGGACCGCCGTCGAGCCGGCGAAGTCCTGGATGCCGGTCGGCATGAGCGGCGTGTCGCCGTTCTGGAGCCAACCGCCACCGAAGACCCAGTGCGAGCCGATCGGGTAGATGATCGACGCGAAGACGATCGCGTAGATCACGTATGCGCGCGTACTTGATCCGCTCCAGCGTCGAACCCCAGACGATCGCGAGAGACACCGCACAGAACGAGAACTGGAACAGGAACTTCGCGTCCACAGTCGCGTTCGAAACGCCCATGACCGGGAACGAGTCGGCACCATTCCCGCTGTACTGCAGGAAGAATCCGTTGGAGCCGATCAGTTTTGCGCTGTCGATCAGGTCGGCGCTGCCCCAGGCAAACGCGAAACCCACCGCCCAGTAACAGATGGCGGCGATCGAGAGGTTGGTCAGGATCTTTGCGACGATCGTACCGGCGTTCTTCTGCCGGACGAAGCCGATTTCGAGAAGTGCAAAACCCGCCTGCATCAGCAGGACGAACACCGCCGCGATCACAACCCACATCGTGTTGATCGGGACGGTGTCCCCGAGGGTGCCGTCGATCGATTGCTTCAGGTCGTCGGATGCGGCGAATGCGCTTGCGGGAATGACCAGTAGCGCGATCAGAGCGACCAACGCCAGGGGGCCAGCCCGCTTCAGACTGGATCTCATGTTGTGCGAGTTCCTCCTAAACCCCGGCGGCGCACAGGCCTCCGGATCGCAGAGTTATGGAACGAATCGCAGGCTGTCAGCGGGCAGGCCGAGGGTCTTTAGACACGTGTCGAAGATTTGGCGGGGCCGGTTCTCCCAGGTGTAGAGGGACCCCTGGCCCGGATGTACGAGTTCCGCTCTGCGAGCGGGATCGCGTAGGGTGGGCGCGGTGATCGACCTCAACGAGCAGCGCGACCTCGCCGGGATCCTCAACGCTGCCTACAAGCTCTACACCGCGCACTTTGCGGTTTTCGTCACGATCGCCGCCGCGGTCGTCGTGCCGCTCACCCTGCTCGGGCTGGGGATGATCGACGGCTACCTGTGGTCGGACTTCGATCGCGACTCCGACAGCATCCTGACCCAGCTCGACGTCGCGAACAGCATCGTCACCGCGTTCATCGTCACTCCACTCGTCACGGCCGGAGCGGTCCTTGCCACGATCGAGATCAGCGCCGGGCGCGAGCCGTCCGCGCGGGCCTCGCTCGAGGCGGCCGGGCAGCTGCTGTGGACGCTGATCGGCACCATCGTCCTGGTCGCCGGCGGCGTGATCCTCGGGCTGTTCGCCCTGATCATCCCCGGCATCTACCTCATGATCCGCTGGGTCCTCTCGCCCCAGGCCGTGGTGGCGGAGAACCTCGGCCCGACCGACGCCATCCGCCGCAGCGGCGAGCTGGTCGCCGGGACGTGGTGGCGGGTGCTCGGGATCACGATCGTGGTCGGGTTGCTCGCCTACGGGGTGGGCGGCATCCTGTCGTTCCCGTTCATGGCCATCGCGGCCGCGGCAGACGTGGGCGCGCTGTACGTGGTCGGCACGATGATCGCCAACACCATCTCACTGCCGATCGCCGGCGTAGGCATGGCGTTCCTGTTCTTCGACCTGCGCGCCCGCAAGTCGGCAGCAGGCCCGCCGGCGCCCTAGCAGCGGCCGGCGAGGTATACATCTCCCGTGGGAGCGCTGCGGGTGGGAATCATCGCTGTGGCCGGGGTCGCGGTCGCGGCCCCGCCGGCGGCGGCCACCGAGGTCGTCTACGACCGCGGGGCGCGCTTCGAGATCCTCACCCCCACCCTGATCCGGCTCGAGTTCGCGCCCGACGGGAAGTTCGAGGACGGGCCGACGCTCACGGCGATCAACCGCCGCTTTGGCGACGTGCGGTTCAGGACGCGCGTCGAGGGCGGTGAGCGGGTCATCAGCACCGACCGCGTCACGCTGCGCTGGCGCCGCGACGTGCCGGGCTTCACCCCGGCCAGCCTGTCGATCCGGGTCAAGGTCGGCCGCCGCGGAGTCACCAGGGCGCGGCCCCGGTTCGCCGGTCCGCCGGGGCCGGCGCCCACGCCCCCGAGCCCGCCGCTGCGTACACAGGCGCCACCGACACCGGCGCCGAACACCGGCCCGCGGCTGAGCGGCAACCTCGGTGGCTGGGCTCGCGGGCTCGACGACCAGCGCCAGCCGGTGCCGCTCAGGGACGGCCTGCTGACCCGCGAGGGCTGGTACCTGCTCGACGACAGCCGCTCGCCGATCCTCACCTCGGCGGCGCCCGGCTTTCGCGTGCGGCAGACCGTCGGCGGCTACCAGGATGGCTATCTGTTCGCCTACGGCCAGGACTACGCGCGCGGGCTCGGCGACCTGCGCCGGCTGAGCGGCGCCGCGCCGCTGCTCCCGCGCGGGGCGTTCGGCAACTGGTACTCGAAGTACGAGTCCTACAGCGCGGCCCAGCTCAGCGGGATCGTCGACCGCTTCCGCCGCGAGCGGATCCCGCTCGACATTCTCGGCCTCGACACCGACTTCAAGGCGCCGACCGGCGCGCTCGCCCCCGTCGGCGCGGTGGTCCAGGGGCGCCCGCTCGACACCCAGTCGAGCTGGAACGGCTGGGGCTGGAACCGCGAGAAATTCCCCGACCCGCGCGGGTTCATCCGCAGCATGCACTCGCGTGGGCTGGCGGTGAACCTCAACATCCACCCCTCGATCGGCAGCGCCGACCCGCAGTGGACCGGGGCCCAGGCCCGTAGCGGCGGGCTGCGGGCCTCGTTCCCCGGGTGCCAGTACTTCATGGCCGACCCGTTCCAGCAGTGCGGCGTGTTCGACTGGGCCGACGAGCGCCAGCAGGACGCCTACTTCGCCCTGCACGAGAACTTCGAGCGCGACGGCGCCGACTTCTTCTGGCTCGACTGGTGCTGCGACGACTCGCGCGCGCTCGCGCCCGGCCTGACCCAGGACACCTGGATCAACCGCCTCTACGCGCAGCGCAGCGCCGCGCGCGGGAGCCGCTGGCCGGCGTTCTCGCGGATCGGTTCGTCGTATTCGGCCTACTTCGGCGACCAGGAACCCGGCGCGTTCGCCGAGCACCGCCAGGCGATCCACTTCACCGGCGATTCCGATGCCACGTGGGAGATCCTCGACTTCGAGAGCCGCTTCACGGTGGCCGAGGGCAACCTCGGCATCCCCTACGTGAGCCACGACATCGGCAGCTTCAAGGGCAAGAAGCTCGCCGACGACATGTACGTGCGCTGGCTCCAGCTCGGCGCGCTGCAACCCATCAACCGCCTGCACTCGACCGTCGGCGGGTCGCGGCTCCCGTGGGAGTACCCCGGCCGGGCGGAGCGGATCGCCGGGAACTTCCTCCGGCTGCGCCAGTCGCTGGTGCCCTACCTCTACACCCTGGCGCGCGCGAGCCACGACACCGGCCTGCCGCTGGCGCGTGGCATGTACCTCGCCTGGCCGGGCCACGACGACGCCTACCGCCACGACCGCCAATACATGCTCGGCCCGAGCCTGCTGGCGGCACCTGTCGGCTCGGCCGGCGACCCGGCGCGCAAGACGGTCTGGTTCCCGCCGGGCACGTGGACGGACTGGTTCACGGGCGAGCGCCACCGCGGGCCAAAGGTCGAGCGCCTGTCGGTGCCGCTCGAGCGGATGCCGTTGTTCGTGCGCGCCGGCGGAGTCGTGCCCACCCAGCCGTACCGGTTCAACGAAGCCGCCGCCGGGGGGCCGACCGAGATCAACGTGTGGACGGGCCGCAGCGGATCGATCCGGCTCTACGAGGATGCCGGCGACGGGCTGGCCTACCGCGGCAGGGGGCACTCCTTCACACGCGTCGCATACGACGAGCGGCGGCGGGTGGTGCGGATCGGCAAGGCGAGCGGCGGCCGCTACCCCGGCCGCAAGGCGCGGCGCCGCTGGGTGATCCGCCTGCATGACGGGGCGCGGGTGCGGACACTGCGGACACGCTCCCTCTCGACCCGCAAGCCACACCGGATCTCCCTTCGCGCGCGCCGATGAGATGCGCGCTCGTGACGGCCCTCGCCCTCGCCCTTGCGGTTCCGGGGGCCGCGGGCGCCGCCAACCCGCGACCCGGCACGATCCCCGCGCTGCGCGGGTGGTCCGGCGGCGACGGGTCTCTGGAGCTCGGCCCGCGCACCCGCATCCTCGTGCCGCGCGCGCACCGCCGGCAGCTGGTCGACGCGGCACGCGTGCTTGCCGGCGACCTGCGATCCGTGCTCGGGAGGCGCCCGCAGGTCGTCGTCTCGGAGCGCGCCCGCCCGCGGCGCGGCGACATCCGCCTCGCGCTCGGCGCGCGCGACGCCCGGCTCGGCCGCGAGGGCTACCGGCTGGTGGTCGGCTCATCCGCCGGCGTCCGCGCCCGCACCGCAGCCGGCGCCTTCTACGGCACGCGGACGATCCTCCAGCTCGCCCGCCAGGGCGCGCTGCCGCGTGGCCGCGCCCTCGACTGGCCGCGCTACCCCGAGCGGGGGATGATGGTCGACGCCGGTCGCAAGTACTTCACGCCGCGCTGGCTCGAGCGCCACATCCGCGAGCTCGCGTATCTGAAGCTCAACTACCTCCACCTCCATCTGAGCGACAACCAGGGCTTCCGGATCGAGAGCGAGCGGCATCCGGAGATCGTGTCGAAGGAGCACCTCACGAAGGCCGAGATGCGTGCCCTGATCGCGCTCGGCAAGCGCATGCACGTAACGATCGTGCCGGAGATCGACATGCCCGGCCACCTCGAGCAGGCGCTCAAGGCGCATCCCGAGCTGCAGGTGCGCAACGTCCTCGGCGGCCGCAGCGCCGCGAACCTCGACTACACGCTGCCCGCCGCGCGCCGGTTCGCCCACGAGCTGATCGCGGAGTACCTCCCGCTCTTCCCGGCGAAGTACTGGCACCTCGGCGCCGACGAGTTCCTGCTCACCGTGCCCCTGCTCGCCTCGCCTGTCGACTTCGCCCCCTACCCGCAGCTGGCCGCCTACGCGACGGCGAAGTACGGCCCGGGCGCGACGGTCAAGGACGGCATCGTCGGCTTCGTCAACGAGCTGGCGGTTCAGGTCAAGGCGGCGGGCAAGACGCCGCGCGTATGGAATGACGGGCTCGCCGGCACGAACAAGGTCACTCTCGACCGCCACGCCGTGGTCGAGTGGTGGACCTACAACGACGGCTTCGACCCCGCGGACCTGATCGCGCAGGGCCACAAGGTGATGAACAGCGGCTGGTGGCCGACCTACTACTTCGGCGGGCCGATTGGCGCGATCCTGCCGCTACCCGACGTGCGCGAGGCCTACGACGCCTGGCAGCCCGCGAGCTTCCGCGGGCCGCTCTACCTCAACGAGCGGATCGCGCTGCCGAGCCACGAGATCTCCCCAGCCGACACGCGGAACCTCGGCGCCAAGCTCCAGGTCTGGAACGACGATCCCGAGCAGCGCACCCTCGACGAGATCGCCCGCGACATCGCGCCGCGGCTGCGCCTCATCAGCCAGAAGACGTGGCTGCCGGACGGCTCCCCGGGCTGGGATGCCTTCCGGCGGGCGACGGGCGCGACGGGGCACGCGCCGGGATACTGAGCGCCGTAGGCGATGGTGCTCGCGGCACGGGGGGCCGACCTCGAGAACGAGCCGGCCTGGCAGAAGCCGCTCGTGCTGGCCGTCGACGACCTGCACTGGGCCGACCCGTCGCCTGCGCCATCACGGCGTTCACATGAGCGAGAGCCCAGAAGGCGGCCGCCGGTCAATCGTGGCGCTGGGGGCCGGCTAAACCCCCAGCAGCACCCGCTTCGCGGCCGAGTAGCTCACGTACTCCCGTACGAGGGCCACTCGGTCGCCGCGGAACGTCCAGGCCTGGGCGAACCGAAGTTCGACCGGAGCGCCGCTCCCCCGCCCCACGCCGCGCAGCTGCACGCGGGCGAGCAGCGTCGCGTCGTTGACGCGCACGTAGTCGCTCGCCTCGATCCGGACCTCGTCGAAGATCTCGCCCCACTGGCGAAACCAGCCGCGCACCTCGGCGGTGCCGTGGAACGTGCCGGCCTCCGGCACCCCCTCGGGCTGGCGCCAGATCACGTCGGGGAGGAACAGCTCGAGCACGCCTTCGAAATCGCCGCGGTCGAACGCCGCGTAGCCCACATCGAGGACCTCCCGCTGGTGCTCGTCAGACGCGGGCGGCGCCTGAGCCGGGATCTGGTCCTCGGTGTCCCGCCGGTCAGGCAGTGACTTCGCTCTCCGCCTGTGCCTCGCCGACCTCGGCCTCGACCGAGCCGTCGGGCGCGTCGTCCTCGGGCGGCAGCTCGCCGCCGCGCGCGGTGCCGGCGATCAGCTCGTCCGGCTTGCGCTCCTTGGGGACGAAGCCCGACTTCATGCCGAAGTAAACGGCCTGCGGGTGGTGGGCGATGATCGCCACGGTCGACTGCTCGGGCATCACGGCGAAGCCGTCCGAGAGGTACATGCCGATCTGCTCGAGGTCGAGCAGCTCCCACACCTTCTCGTGCTCGGACTGGTCCGGGCACGCCGGGTAGCCCCACGAGTAGCGGCGGCCCTCGTCGGCCTCGATGCCGAGTTCCTTGCGCGCCTGCGCGTGCAGCCACTCGGCCAGGCCCTCGGCCGACTGCACGGCGAGGCCGTGGGTGAACAGCTGCTCGGCGAACTCGCCGTCCTTCTCGAGCTGGGCCATGCGCTCGGTGGACTTCGGGCCCATCGTCACGCCCTGGAGCACGACCACGTCGCGCTCGCCGGAGTCGATCGGCTTGTAGAAGTCGGCCAGGCAGATGCGATCGTGCTTTGGCTGGCGCGGGAACGTGAGCCGCGCGATCTCCTTGTCCTGATCCTCGGGATCGAAGACGACGACGTCGTTGCCGTCGGAGTTCGCCGGGAAGTAGCCGATCCGCGCCTTGGGCTCGAGGTAGTCCTGCTCGGCCCACATCCGCTCGAGCTTGGGCGCGAAGCCCTCCTCGCCGTCGTGGCCCTCGACGATCTGGCGCCACTCCTCGCCCTTCTTGCCGCGCCCGCCCCAGTGGAGCTTGAACAGCACGTGGCGGTCGAGGTACGGGAAGACCTCGTCGAACGGCACGTCGATCTCGCGCACGCCCCAGAAGGGCGGCGCCGGGACGGCATTCTCCGTGTCGACGTTCGAGCGCACCGAGTCGTCGGTGACAGGCGGCGAGTTGTCGATCTCGACCGGCTTGTTGCGGAAGTCCTCCGCCTCTTGCTTGATGCGCGCGAGCAGCTCGGCCTTCGCCTCTTCCTCGACCAGCGCATCCATGGTGTCGAGCCCTTGGAACGCGTCCTTGCAGTAGAAGACGCCGGGGTCGTAGACCTCGTCGGACTCGCGCCCGCCGGGGTAGAGGATGCGGCGGCCGAAGTCGCGATTGATCGCCGCGCCGCCGACGAGCACGGGGAACTCGAGCCCGCGGTTGTGCAGCTCCTGCACGGCGATCGGCATCTGCTTGGAGGTGGACACGAGCAGCGCGGACAGGCCGATGGCGTCGGCCTCGTGCTCCACGGCGGCGTCGATGATCGTGTCGACCGGGACCTGCTTGCCGAGGTCGATCACCGTGTAGCCGTTGTTGGTCATGATCGTGTTGACGAGCGACTTGCCGATGTCGTGCACGTCGCCGAAGACCGTCGCGATCACGACGGTGCCCTTCGTGTGGCCCTCCATCCGCTCGAGGTAGTTCTCGAGCTGGGCGACGGCCTTCTTCATCACCTCGGCCGACTGCAGCACGAACGGCAGGATGAGCTCGCCGGCGCCGAACTTGTCGCCGACCTCCTTCATCGCCGGGAGCAGCACGGTGTTCAGTGTCGGGACGGCGCCGATCTTCTCGACCGACTTGTCGATCTGGGCTTCGACCCCGTCCTTCTTGCGGCGCAGGATGTGCCAGTGGAGCGCCTCTTCGGGCTCCATGTCGGCCGTCGGGTCGGCCTTGCCGTCGTCGGCGTCGTCGTCGCCCTTCTGCTCGAAGTGCTGGATGAAGACCTCGAGCGCGTCCTCGCGCTTGTTGAACACGAGATCGTTGGTGATCTCCTTGTCCTCGTCCGAGATCTCGCCGTACGGCACGATGTGGTTCGGGTTGACCATCGCGAGGTCGAGCCCGGCCTCCACGCAGTGGTGGAGGAAGACCGAGTTGAGGATCGCGCGCGGCTTCGGCGACACGCCGAAGGACACGTTCGACACGCCGAGCGACGTCTTCACCCCGGGCAGGGCCTCCTTGACCATCCGGATGCCCTCGATGGTCTCGACCGCTGACGGCCGCCACTCCTCGTCACCCGTGGTCAGGGTGAACGTGAGCACGTCGAAGATCAGCAGGCGCGGATCGAGCCCGTGCCCGTCGCACAGATCCTTGATGCGCTGGGCGATTTCCACCTTGCGGTCGCGCGTCTTCGCCATGCCGACCTCGTCGATCGTCAGGGCGATCACCGCGGCGCCGTGCTCGACGGCCATCGGGACGACGGTGTTGAGCTTGTCCTCGCCGGCCTCGAGGTTGATCGAGTTCACGATCGCGCGGCCGGGAACCTGGTCGAGGACCGTGGAGATCACGTCGGGCTCGGTCGAGTCGATCTGGATCGGCGTCGGCTGGGTGAGCGACACGCGCTTGGCGACCTGCCGCATCTGCTCGCCCTCGTCCTCCGGCCGCTCGGTCAGCGCCACGCAGAGGTCGAGCACGTGCGCGCCGCCCTCCACCTGGTCCTCGGCGATCTGGAGGATGCCGTCGTAGTCGTCGGCGAGGAGGAGCTCCTTCGCCTTGCGCGAGCCCTGCGAGTTGACGCGCTCGCCGACGATCGTCGGCGCGGGCGTCTGCACCAGCTCGGTCGCGCTCATCATGCTCGACAGGAACGGGTCCCCGGCCTGCGGGCGCGGCTGGACCGGCTTGCCGCCGACGCGGTCGACGATCGCCGCGATGTGCTCGGGCGTCGTACCGCAGCAGCCTCCGACGATGCCGACGCCGTACTTCTCGACGAACTCCTGCAGCGAGTCCGCGAGGGGGTCGGGCTCCTCGGGGAAGATCGTCTCGCCATCCGGGCCCTGGAGCGGGAGTCCGGCGTTCGGGATGCAGTGGATCGGCACCGGCGAGTTCTCGCCGAGGTACCGGATCGCGTCGCGCATGTCCTCGGGGCCGGTCGAGCAGTTGAGCCCGATGACCTGGACGTCGAGCGCGGCGAGGGTCGTGAGCACCGCGGCGATGTCCGTGCCGAGGAGCATCTTGCCGCCGTTCGGCAGCAGCGACACGGAGGTCTGGATCGGCAGGCTCTTGCCCTGCTCCTTGAACGCCTCGCGCGCGCCGAAGACGGCGGCCTTGACCTCGAGGATGTCCTGCGCCGTCTCGATGATGATCAGGTCGGCGCCGCCCTGGACGAGCCCGGTGGCCTGCTCGCGGAAGATCTCGACGAGCTCGCGGAAGCGGATCTGGCCGAGGGTCGCGTCGTCGCTCGCCGGCAGGTAGCCGGTCGGGCCGATCGAGCCGGCGACGAACCGGTCCGGGCCGACAGCCTTGCGGGCGATCTCGGCGGCCTTCTGGTTGATCTCGTGGGTGTGGGCGGCCAGGCCCCACTCGTCGAGCTTGAGGCGGCTGGCCTGGAAGGTGTCGGTCTCGACCACCTCGGCGCCGGCCTCGACCATCGAGGTGTGCACGCCCTCGATCACGTCCGGGCGGTTGAGGATCAGAGCCTCGTGGCACTTGCCCTGGAGCCCGCCGTAGTCCTCGGCGGTGAGTTCGAACTGCTCGAGGGTGGCGCCCATGCCGCCGTCGAAGACGACGACGCGCTCGGAGATGGTCTTCAGGTAGTCGCGTTCGGCCATTGCGATGCAGGCTACCAACCTTGACAAAGTTGTGGCAAGGTTGTGCTCATATGCGCTTTCTACTGAGGTTTCTACTCGGGAACGGCACCCTGAAGCCGGAGCTCCGGCAGCAGCTGGAGGCCGAGGGTCTCGTGCTGGTGGAGGAGGGGCTGCTCGGGAGCGTCCGCTACGACCACTTCAAGGCGCCCGGCAAGCGCTTCAACGGGAAGGTGACCGGGGCGATGATGGGGATCGGCCTGAGCGCGGAGCGGGTCGTCGTGTACTGCTACTCCGGCCGCGCCGAGCTGGTCGACAGCCCGTGGTCGAGCCCGTACTGGGAGATGGTCGACGTCCTCGCCGAGGACGGGCGGCTGAAGCTGAATGTCGACTACGACAAGGGCGGCGAGGCGAACACGTCCGGGCAGGTCAGCATCAGGATGCGAACGCCGGAGGCCGCGCGGATCGCCGCCGAGATCAACGGCCGGCTCGCGCGCTGACGGCTCAGCTCACGAAGCGCGCGAACAGGTCGGGATACACGGCGAGCGGCACCGAAAAGGCTGCGAACTGAATCGGGCCGTCGCCCTCGAACCAGACCCGGGTGATCACGCCCGCAGGAGTCGAGACCGGGTTGCCGTCATCACGTCCAGAATCATCGCCTCCGGGCAGTGGCCCGGCTCACATGCGAACGGAGGATCGACCGCCGCAATCCGACGGATCGAGACCGACGATGGTCGCTCCTGGGCAGGCCCTGACGCGAGACGCCCCACGACCGCCAGCACCCCCACCGTGCCCCTCAACCGCGCGGCCCTACCTTGCCTTCTCGTTTTCGCTCGGCCTGCAGAACAGGCACGCGAGCAGCGAGAGCACCCTGGTCTGGCGGGCCGCGACAACGCCGCCGTCGACGATCTCGAGCGTCACAGGGAAGATGCCCTCGTCCGAGAAAGCGTGGCTGACCGTGGTTCCGGTCGCGGAGTTCGCCGCGCCGGACTCGGGGTCGCCGAAGCTCCACCTGTACTTCAGTACCGGGTTCAGCGACAGCGCGCGAAACTGCATCGGCGCCCGTTCGAACTTACGGGTGCCGCCGGCCGGATCGAAGCCGGCATAGGTGTCGTTGCGGACGAAGGGGTCGCGGTAGCGGGCTACCGCCCCGCGGCGGTCGTCGGCCAGTACCAGGCGCTTGACCAACTCACGGCGGCGCTTCGCGCTCGGCCTGCCGCAGCGGTAACCGAGGGACGTCGCGCGGTCGGCGATCCAGTTCATCACGCTGCAGCGCCCATCCTCGTGGCCCAGGCCGAGCACGTGCCCGAGCTCGTGTGCGGCGGTGAAGGTGCGCAGCTCCGAGCTGGCGCAATCGCGCACGACGAAGATGTTCGTCTGGAGCAACACGCCGGGGTAGCCCATGCCGGCCATGCCCTCGCAGTGCCACGGGTTCGGGCGCCCGCGCGTCTTGGCGTAGCGGAACACCACGCGCGCGTGCTCGATGCTCGTGCGCCTGAAGCGGATGCCTACCTTGGCGCTGTTCCACGCCTTCACGGCGCGGTCGATCGCGCCGGAGTAGCGCGGCGCCTTGTTGTGGAAGGTGATCACCTTCCCGGGCCAGCGGACGCCGGCATGCTGATAGGCGGAAGCGCTCGACGGCAGCGCCAGGAGTACGACGAGGGTGAGGCCGAGCGCTAGAGCTCGAGCTCGGCGGGCTGCGGCTCGCGCCGCGAGGTCGACGCGGCCCGTAGCTCCACCGGGGCCGCGTGAAGGGCCCTGAGACGCAGGTCCTTCCACGTCATCCCCTCCGCGAGCAGGGCAGGCATACCCAGCGCGACGGCGGTCGCGATCTCGACAGCTTGGAGAATGATGCCGTAGGCCAGAGCATCGGTGTGATTCACCCCGTAGGCCGACAATACAGCCACACAGGCCGCCTGGAAAACCCCCAGGTTCGACGGGGTCGCCGGAAGGGCGGCCGTAACGTTCACCGCGAACAGCACGGCGGCGGCCGCGCCGATGCCCGCCTGGTGGTCCAGGCCGAGCGCGACGAGCAGGACGTAGCACGACAGCCACTGCACGCCCCACGCCGTCAGCTGGGTGGCGGTGGCCCACGTGCCGAGCCGCGGATTGCGGAACACGGCGAGGCCTGAACGGGCCTGGACCATCGCTGAGCGCACCGCCGTCACGGCCCGGCGGACGCGGACGTAGCGCGTCGGCTTGCCGCGGCGCAGAAGCGCCGGGAGGGCCAGGAACAGGGCGATGATCACGACGGGGATCGTCGTGGCTACGACGAGCGCGCCCTCGCCGCCGCGGAACACGCCGACGGTGGCGAACATGACGGCGCCGAGGATCGCGAGCGCCAGCAGGTTGAGAATGGTCTGGGCGATCATCGTGCCGAGCACGACGGGCAGCCGATCGCGCACGCGGCCGACGCGGCGGGAGAGAATCAGCGCGCGAGAGGGCTCGCCGAGGCGGGCCGGCAACGTCGCCGACATCAGCACCCCGATCATCGTCGCGCGCGTCGCGTCGCGGCGGCGGACGCGCACGCCGGGCAGTGCCGCGACGAGGATGGAGTGCCAGGCCTCGGCGCGGATCAGCATCGACAGGCACATCAGCGCCAGGGCGACGATGACCCAGACGGGCGTCGCGGCGATCAGCGCGTCGACGATCGGCTCGACGCCGATCTGGTCCAGCGCAAGGGCGGCGAGGCCCACGCCGAGGACGGCACCGCCGACGGCGGCGACGCGACGGGCGACCTTCGCGGCGGTCTTGCGGCCCGACCCGGGAGCCTCCGGCTCGAGCGAGGGCAGGCGCGTGGGGCCGACCTTCGGGCCCGGCTCGGCGGGCACGATCCCGATGCGGGCGCCGGCACGGGCGAGGCGGCCCTCCGGCTGCGGCAGTTCGATCGCGTCCTCGTAAACGGACAGCACCTCGTCGGTCACGCGCGGCCAGGAGAAGCGCTCGGCGCGCTCGAGGGCCGCGGCGGCCAGGTGTTCGCGGCGCGGACGATCGCCGGCGAGGTCGAGCAGCGCCTCGCCGAGGGCGGAGGGATCGGCCGACGGGACAAGTACGCCGTCGACGCCGTTGCGCACCACGTCGCGGTAGCCGGCGATGTCGGACGCGACCACCGGCGTGCCGGAGGCGAAGGCCTCTGTCAGGACCATGCCGAAGCTCTCTCCGCCGAGCGACGGCGCGACGAGCAGGTCGGCGGCACCGAGCAGCTCCCACTTCTCGGCCTCGGTCACGCGGCCGCGCACTTCGACGCCCTCGGGGTCGAGGAGCAGAGGCGCGACCTCCTCCTCCGTCGCGCCGGCAACGATCAGGCGGGTGTTCACGCCGGCGCTGCGCAGGGCCTCGAACGCGCGCAGCAGGACCGGCAGACCCTTGCGCGCTTCGGCGCGGCCGAGGAAGAGCAGGTCGAGGCCGTCGAGATCGGGGTCGTGGTGGTCGGGCCGCGCGGCGGCGAGATCCACCCCGTTCGGGACTACCCGGTAGCGGCCGCCGTAGTAGCGCCGGGCCGTCCACTTCGCGGCCTCGGACACCGCGATGCGGGCGCTCAGCTTGTTGTACATGCGGCGCGCGGTGAAGACGTTCGCGGCCAGCCCGTTGGTCACGGGGCTGCGGGAATAGGTGTGGAAGGTGCCGACGAGCGGCGCGTGGGCGAACTCCGTGGCGAACCAGCTGACGAACGGGACGTTCGGCTCATGCACGTGGACCACGTCGAAGTCGCCGTCGCGCAGCTCGCGGCGCAGCGCGCGCGATGCTGGCCGGTGACAAGGCAAGATTCGACACGGCGCCGTTCATCGGCAGGCCGGCGGTCCGCCCGAGCGGAACCATGTAATCGGGCAGGGGCAATGGCTCGGGCGCAGCCCCGCGATGGAGTACACGCGACAGGCGGTCATCCGGGTCGTACGGAGCGAGGAGGCGAACTTCATGCCCTCTGCCGAGCAGCTCCTCGGCTAGCGCTTCCGCGTGGCGGCCGACCCCGCCCGGGTACGTGTACGAGTAGGGAGTTACCAGCCCAACACGCACGGGAGCATCGTAGCCCAAACGGGGGATGGGCCCAGGATGCGCCAATATTGAGGCCGTGAGCGACCGTAGGTACCTCAAGTACACCTTCGTGAAGGTGAGCCCGGAGTGGCGCCGGCGCAGCGCCGAGGACCGAGCGCGCGACAAGGCCGAATTCGCCGCTGCGCTGGGTGAGTTCGCCACCGACCACTTCCTGCGCACCTATTCGCTCGTCGGCACCCGGGGCGACACCGACCTCGCCCTGCGCGCCGTCGCCTCCTCCCTGGACCCGATCCATGAGCTGCACGTCCTGCTCAACCAGACCGGGCTGATGCAGTGGGCCGACATCTCCCACTCCTTCCTCGCGCTGACCAAGGAGTCGGTCTACTCCGAGGAGGAGCAGCCGCTCACGCCGCGCGAGGGGTCCGACCAGAAGTACCTGATCGTCTATCCCATGTGGAAGAAGCGCGAGTGGTACGCCCTGCCCGGCGAGGAGCGGATGCGGATCATGCGCAGCCACATCGAGACCGGCAAGCGTTACCCGGACATCGAGATCAACACCGCCTACTCGTACGGCCTCGACGACCAGGAGTTCGTGGTCTCCTTCAACGCGGCCGACCCGGCCCGCTTCCTCGACCTCGTCCACGAGCTGCGCGGGACGGAGTCGAGCGCCTACACCGAGTCTGAGACGCCGATCTTCACCTGCATCACCGCGAGCCCCGAGCGCATGCTCGACGCGCTCGACGGCGTGGCAGTCTCAGCTGCGCTCTAGCGCGGCGGCGAGCATCGCGTCGATCGCGGTGAGCTTCACCCGCGGGCGGCCGAGCGGCTCGCCGGCGGTGGTCTCGGCGGCGTCGATGTTGTTCCAGCCCGTCCAGCTCACGAGGTCGGGCGCGCGCTCGGCGAGCAGGGTGTCGATGCTCTCGCGGGAGGGGTCCTCGGGCTCGGGGAGCCGGCCCTCGTCGAGGTCGTCGAGGATCTGCTCGATCGTCTCCTGGGCGTCGCGCTTGTTCGTCCCGATCACGCCGGACGGGCCGCGCTTGATCCAGCCCGCGACGTAGGCGCCGGGGATCGCCTTGTCGGTCGCCGGGTCGATCACGCGGCCGGCGCTGTTGGGGATCGTGCCTTTCCAGTCGTCGAACGGGAGGCCCTCGATCGGCTCGCCCTTGTACCCGATCGAGCGGAACACGATCCCGGCCTCGATCGTCTCGTGGTCGTCGGTGGCCTGGGCGCGCAGGCGGCCGTCGCCGCCGTGCTCGAGCTCGTTGCGCACGAGCTTCACGCGCTCGACGCGGCCGTCGCCCTCGAGCGCGACCGGGGACGTGAGGAACTTCAGGATCACTCGCTTCGGCTTGCCGGACGGCTCGCGGGCGGAGAAGTCCTTGAGGATCTCGACGTTGCGGCGGGCGGTGCCGTCGCCGTCGCCGGAGATCGACTGCTCGGAGCGCTGGTCGAGCTCGAACGGCTCGACGATCACGTCGGCGTCGGTCAGCTCGCCGAGCTCGAGCAGCTCGGGGTTGGTGAACGCGGCCTGCGCCGGGCCGCGGCGGCCGAGGACCACCACCTCCTCGATTCCCGCCTGGGCTATCGCGTCGATCGCAGGGTCCGTGGTGTCCGTGCCGGCGAGCTCCTCGCGCGGGAGCACCAGCATCCGGGCCACGTCCATCGCGACGTTCCCGTTGCCCACGACCACCGCGCGCTTGCAGGAGAGGTCGAACTCGAGGTCCTGATAGTCGGGATGGCCGTTGTACCAGGCGACGAACTCCGTGGCGGCCCATGAACCGGGCAGATCCTCCCCGGGGATGCCCATGTGACGGTCGGCGCCGGCGCCGTAGGAGTGGATGACGGCGTGGTAGCGAGCCGCGAGGTCGGCGTGGTCGATGTGCTTGCCGACGTCGACGTTCCCGAAGAAGCGGAAGCCGTCCTTGGCGGCGGTCTTGTCGTACACCCGCGTGACCGACTTGATCTTCGGATGGTCGGGGGCCACCCCGGCGCGGACGAGCCCGAACGGGGTGGGCAGACGGTCGAAGACGTCGACCTCGACGGTCACATCCTTGGCGTTCAGCAGGTGGCCGGCGGCGTAGAAGCCCGCCGGGCCCGAGCCGACGACGGCGACACGCAGGGGCTTTTCGGGTGAGCCGAGCGACATGCGCCGCATGATGCATGATCCCCGCAGTGGAACGCGTGGCCGTCATCGACATGGGCTCGAACTCGTTCCGGCTCGTCGTCTACGGCTACGTACCCGGCAGCTGGTGGAGCCTGACCGACGAGATCCGGGAGGCGACCCGCGTCAGCGCGGGCATGGGCGACGAGGGCGTGCTCAAGGCCGAGCCGCTCGACCGGGCGATCCGCACCGCGGGCGTTTTCGCCTCGTTCCTGGAGGCGAGCGGGGTCGACCGGGTCGACGCGGTCGCCACGAGTGCGATCCGCGACGCCGCGAACCGCGACGAGCTGCTGAACGCGATCCGCGACCGGACCGGCCTCGAGGTGCGGGTGATCAGCGGCGCCGAGGAGGCCTGGTACGGCTACCTCGCGATCGCCAACTCGACCACCCTCGGCGACGGGTTCGGCATCGACATCGGCGGCGGCAGCGTCCAGCTGCTGCGGATCGAGAACCGCGAGCTGCGCGAGGCGGAGTCGGTGCGGCTGGGGGCCGTGCGGGTGAGCGAGGCCTTCCTCCCGGGCGAGGACGCGACCGCGAAGGAGATCAAGGCACTGCGCAAGCACGTGACGCGCACGCTCGACGAGTTCGAGTGGTGGACCGCCGGGGCGAGCGGCCGGGTGGCCGGCATCGGCGGCACCATCCGCAACCTCGCCGCCGCCGTGCAGAAGCAGATGGAGCTTCCGGACGTGGATGTGCAGGGCTTCTCGCTGACCCGCGACGCCCTCGATGGCCTGATCGAGGAGCTGGCGTCCCGCCCCGCGTCGAAGCGCGGCGCGGTCCGCGGGATCAAGCCCGATCGTGCCGACGTGATCCTCGGCGGCGCGCTCGTCCTCGCCACGGCGCTCGACCACGGCGGCTTCGACGCACTCGAGGTGACGGAGGCCGGCCTGCGCGAGGGCGTGTTCTTCGAGCGCCTGCTGGAGGACCGCAGTCCCCCGCTCCTCGACGACGTGCGCCGCGAGTCGGTCGAGAACCTCTCCCACCGTTTCGAGACCGACGCCGAGCACGTCGGCCACGTGGCGAAGCTGTCGCTCGACATGTTCGACGGCCTCGCGGACGTGGAGCTACATCCATTCGGCTCGAACGAGCGCGAGCTGCTCTGGGCAGCCGGGATGCTGCACGACATCGGCATGACCGTCGACTACGACGACCACCATCGCCACTCCCACTACCTGATCCTCAACACCGGCCTGCCGGGCTACACCCCGCGCGAGGTCGAGCTGATCGCGCTCATCTCCCGCTATCACCGCAAGGGCGAGCCGGACGCCTCCGAGCTCGGCGCGCTGGCCGAGGACGGCGACGCCGCGCGGGTACTGCTGCTGAGCGCGATCATCCGACTGGCCGAGAACTTCGAGCGCTCCCGCGACCGCGCGATCGTGGAGGTCGGCGTGCGGGCCCGCAAGAAGGGCGTCGAGCTGGAGCCGATCCCGCGCTCGGAGGCGATCGACGCGTCGGTGCCGATCTGGGCCGCGCAGCGCACGGCCGCACTGCTGGCCGAGGCGATCGGGAGGGAGGTCTCCGTCAGCGAGCCGGATCAGCCGGCGAATCGCTAGCCGATGACGGTTCGCAGCTCGCCGAGCTGCGGGGAGCTCACGACGACCTCGTCGCCGGGCTTCAGCCAGACGCGCGGCTGGCGGGCGCCGCCGACGCCCGACGGGGTGCCGGTGGCGATCACGTCGCCGGGCTCGAGGGTCATCAGCTTCGAGAGCTCGGCGATCAGCGCCGGGACGGAGAAGATCAGGTCGCCGGTGTTCGACGACTGCATCTCGTCGCCGTTCAGCGTGAGCGCGATGCCGATCTCGTCGTGCGGGCCGGCCTCGTCGGGGGTGACGAGCGCCGGGCCGAGCGGCGCGGAACCGTCGAAGACCTTGCCGGGCATCCACTGCGGCGTCTTGAACTGGAGGTCGCGGGCGGAGAGGTCGTTCAGCAGCGTGAAGCCCGCGATGTGGCGCAGCGCGTCGTTCTCGGACACGTCCTTCGCCCGCTCGCCGATGACGAACGCCACCTCGGCCTCGTAGTCGACCTTGCCCGACGCGGCGGGGAGCGGGACCGTCGCGTCCGGGGCGGCTAGGGCGTTGCGGAACTTGGCGAAGAACGTCGGAGCGGCGGGGGGCTCGAGCCCGGCCTCGGCGGCATGGGCACGGTAGTTGAGGCCGATGCAGATGATCTTGTCGGGCTCGGTGACGGGCGGGAGCAGCGACAGGTCGGCGAGCGGCAGCGCCGGACCTCCCTCGCCCACCAGAGCCATACCCCCGCGGATGAGGGCATCCAGCCCGCCCTCGCCCGGATCCGAGAGCGGAACCACGCCACCATCGGTGACACGTCCCGCCTGGACGCCCGAGCCCGCATCGAAGTTGACCAGTCGCATCGACCGGCAGCCTATGCGTACTCTGCACAACGTGGCGCGCGAAGACGACAAGCCGATCCCGACGGGCCGCATCCGCCGCACGGCGAAGGTCGCCGGCCTCGCGGGCGGCCAGACCGCGCGCAACTACGCAACCAAGGCCGCCAACCTGACCCGCAGCGAGGAGCAGCGCCGCGACGCCGCGATGCGCCGCCAGGCCGCTGCGGCCGAGCAGATCCTCGAGGTGCTCGGGAACATGAAGGGCGCGGCGATGAAGGTCGGCCAGGTCGCTTCGTTCATCGACACCGGCGCGTTCCCCGAGGAGTTCCAGGAGCGCATCCAGGCCAAGCTCGCGGAGCTGCGCGACTCGGCCCCGCGCGTGCCGTTCAAGGACATGCGCAAGGTGATCGAGGAGGAGCTCGACGAGCCGCTCGACCAGGCCTTCGCCGAATTCGACCAGGAGGCGGTGGCCGCCGCCTCGATCGGCCAGGTCTACAAGGCCCGCCTCCATGACGGGCGCGACGTCGCCGTCAAGGTCCAGTACCCCGGGGTCGCCGCGGCGGTGCGGTCGGACCTGCAGAACCTCGGGATGATCATGCGCGTCGCCAAGCGAATGGCCCCGGGCATGGACGCCAAGGCGATGACCGCCGAGATCAAGGAGCGCCTCTCCGACGAGCTCGACTACGAGCAGGAGGCGCAGGCGCAGCGCGCCATCGCCCGGGCCTGGCGCGGCCACCCGTTCGTGGTCATCCCCGACGTGGTCACCTCGCTCTCGCGCGAGCGCGTGCTCGTGACCGAGTGGGCCGAGGGCATCGGCTTCGAGGAGGTGCGTGACCTGCCCCAAGCGGAGCAGGAGCGGTTCGGCGAGATCTTCTTCCGCTTCTACTTCGGCTCGCTGTACCGGGTCCGGTTCTTCTCGGGCGACCCCCATCCCGGCAACTGCCGCCTGCTGCCCGACGGCCGCGTCGCCTTCCTCGACTTCGGCATGACGAAGAAGATCGCCGGCGAGTTCGTCGAGGCCGAGATGGAGGCCATCCGGCTCGCCATGGACGGCGACGCCGAGGGCCTCTACCGGCAGATGGGTGCGATGGGCTACTACGGCATGGACGACGAGGTGATCACCCCCGACGCCGTTTTCGACCACTTCCGCGATGTGACGTCGTGGTACTTCAGCGACCGCGAGCTGACGCTCGACCGCGAGGTGGTCGCGCAGGTGCTGGTCGACTTCGGCGACCCGCGCTCCCCCCACTGGGAGCTCATGCGGCGCGAGACCGTTCCGCCCGAGGCGATGCTCGCCCGGCGGATGGAGGCGCTGACGCTCGGGGTGCTCGGCAATCTGGGCGTGACCGCGAACTGGCACCGCATCGCGCGCGAATGGCTCTTCGGCGACCCGCCGTCGACGCCCCTCGGCGAGGACGAGGCCGGCTTCTTCGGCGGCCGCGAGCCCGCGGCGGCCTGACCGGCGGTGGCGATCCACGCGACGCGCGCCGCCTACGAGCACCTGCTCGCGGCCGACCCCGTGATGGGCGAGATCGTCCGGGCCCATGGTCCGCTGAAGGAGGAGGAGCGCGTGCGCGGCCGCCCGCCGGACGCCTACGGTGCGCTCGTGCGGTCGATCACCGGCCAGCAGCTCTCGGTCAAGGCGGCGGCGACGATCTACGGGCGGGTCACAGACCTCTACGGCGGCCACACCCCCACCCCCGCCGAGCTGATCGCGACCGCTCCCGCCGACCTCCGGACGGCCGGGCTCTCCGGCGCGAAGGCCGCCTACCTGCGCGACCTGGCCGAGAAGGTCGAAGCCGGCGAGCTCGACCTCGCCGCCCTGCCGCAGCTGGACGACGAGGAAGTGTCCGCGCAGCTCATCCAGGTGAAGGGCCTCGGCCAGTGGACCATCGACATGTTCCTGATGTTCCACCTCGGCCGCCCCGACGTCCTCCCCGTCGGTGATCTGGGCATCCGCAACGCGGCGGTGAAGGCCTACCGGCTGCGCAAGCTGCCAACGCCCGACCGGCTGAAGCGCCTGGCGCGGCCGTGGCGCCCGTACCGGACGCTCGCCTGCATGTACCTCTGGGAATCGCTGGACAACGCCCCGGCCTAGCCGGAGCGAGAACGGGTACGGGCCAGTACACTGGCCGCCGCATGAGGGAGGGATTCCGACTCGCCGCGGCCGTGCTCGCCGTGGCAGCCATCGCCGCGCCCGCCGCCGAGGCGAAGCAGAAGCCGCCGACCGGGCTGTCGGTCCTGTCGTCGCGCGCCGACCTGGCATCCGGCGGCGATGCGCTGATCGCGCTCGACCTGCCCGCCCGCGCGAGCGGCAGGAACGCCAAGGTGACGCGCGGCGGCCGCGACGTCACGAAGGCCTTCACGCGCGTCGGCCCGCGCCGGCTGGTCGGCCTCATCGGCGGCCTGCGCGTCGGCCGGAACGTGCTGGCCGCCCGCCTGCCCGACGGCTGGGGCGCCGAGCTGACCATCACCAACCATCCCAACGGCGGCCCCGTGTTCTCGGGCCCGCAGATCCAGCCGTGGCGCTGCCAGAAGACCGCCCGCGACAAGCAGTGCAACGAACCGGCGAAGTACCGCTTCCTCTACAAGCCGCGCGAGGGCCGTGGCCTCGCCCCTTACGACCCGACGAAGCCGGCGGACGACGTCGACACGACGACGACCGACGAGGGCGTGCGCGTCCCCTTCATCGTGCGCGAGGAGACCGGCTACCAGGATCGCGACCAGTACAAGATCGTCACCTTGTTCCAGCCCGGCAAGGGCTGGTCGGCGACCGACCCGCAGAAGCAGTGGAACGGGAAGGTGCTCGCCACCCACGGCTTCGGCTGCGGCGTGACGTACGGCGCCGGCTCGGCGCCGCTGGGGTCGCTGCCCGCGCTCGACGATCCGGCCGGCGCCGCTCTCGCGCGCGGGTTCGCCGTCATGTCCACTGCGCTCGACCACAACCAGCACAACTGCAACATCGTCACCCAGGCCGAGTCCCTGCTGATGGCCAAGGAGCGGCTGACCGAGCAATACGGCCAGATCCGGTACACCATCGGCGTCGGCTGCTCGGGCGGATCCGTGACGACGCAGCAGGTCGCCAACGCCTACCCCGGCGTCTACCAGGGCCTCGTGGTGAGCTGCACGTACCCGGACACGCTGAGCCCGGGACTCCAGTTCGCCGACTACCACGGCCTGCGCCGCTACTTCGAGAACCCCGGCGACTGGCCGCCCGGAGTGGTCTGGCTGCCGACGCAGATGGCGCGGGTGTACGGCCATCTCACCCCGATCAACGCGGTCGCCGCCGACGAGGGGCTGTTCAAGAGCGTCACCGATCCGACCTATCCCTGCGGCGGGCTGACGGCCGCCCAGCGCTACCACCCGGCGACGAACCCGGGTGGCGCCCGCTGCACCTTCTGGGACTACATGATCAACGTCTTCGGCCCGCGGCCCCAGGCCGAGTGGGGCCCGCAGGAGCGCCAGGTCGGCCGCGGTTTCGCGAACCTCCCCGTCGGCAACGTGGGCATCCAGTACGGGCTGGGGCCGTTCCTGCGCGGCGAGATCAGCGCCGACCAGTTCCTCGACGTGAACGCGAAGGTCGGCGGCCTCGACATCGACCGCCGCCCGATCCCGCAGCGGACGCCAGGGCAGCGACTTCGCGATCGCCGCCGCGTTCCGCAGCGGCGCCATCAACTCGACGAACAATCTCAACACCACCGCGATCATCAACCACGCCGGGCCCGAGCCCGGCGTCGCCCACGACTACCGCCACTCGTGGTGGGTGCGCTGGCGGCTCGAGCGCGAACACGGCAGCGCGGCCAACCAGGTGATGTGGTTCGGGCTCGTGCCGGGGATCGGCGACGTGGGCTGGGCGAACGAGGGGTTCGCCGCCATGGATCGCTGGCTGCGAGCGGTCGAGCGGGACAAGAGCTCCAAGCCGCTCGCGCGCAAGGTCGCCGAGGACAAGCCGGCCGACATCCGCGACCGCTGCACGCAGCTCGACATCGCCGCCCTCTGCAACTCGAACGAGGTTCAGACGATCTACGGCACGCCGCGGACCGAGGCCGGCGGGCCGCGCGAGGACGACCTGGCGAAGTGCCGGGTACGGCCGCCGAGCCGCGCCGACTACCGCGGCCGCCTCTCCGACGCCCAGTGGCTGCGGCTGCAGGCGATCTTCGCGACCGGCGTGTGCGACTTCACCAGGCCCGGCGTGGGCAACCAGAAGACCGTCGCGTGGCAGACCTACCAGGACTCGAAGGGCAAGGTGGTCTACGGGGGCAGGCCGATGCCGGCGGCGCCGAAGGCGCGTCAGTTCGGCTGCCTCGCCGGCCGCGCCGCGATCGGCGCGCGCGGAGTCGGGCGAGTCCGCCTCGGCCGCACGCGGCGCGGGCTGGCGTCGCTTCCGGGACCCGTCGGCCGGGGCCCGCGCGCGTGGCGCTGGTGCGCCGACTCCCGCCACCGCGGCGCGGTGCGCATCGCCTTCACGAGCACGAAGGCGTCGGGGAAGGTGGCGTTCGTCGCCACGACCGCGCGCGGCCATCGGCACGGCGGCGACCGCCCCGGGGCCCGGCGACCGGCCGGCCTGCGACGGGTGGCGAAGGGCGTCTACCGGCTCCGCCGCGGAACGGTCCTCGTCGGCGTACGGCGCGGAAAGGTGCGCTGGATCGGCACCGCGCGCGCGGGCACGATCGCGAAGCCGCAGCGGCTCCGCGCGTACGTGCGCGCCGCCGGGCTCTAGGGCCGCTCGACCTGCAGCGCGCCGCTCGGGCAGCGCCCGACCTGGGCGATCACATCGGCGGCGGGCGCCTCGTCGGGCCGGATCCACGGCTTCTGCTTCGTGTCGAAAACGGCGGGCAGCCCCTTCACGCACTCGGCGGCGTGCTCGCACACCTCGGGGTCGAAGCTCACGTCCACCTCGGTGCCCGTGTAGGTCTTGCGGCTCATAGTCCGAATGCCTCCCTGCGATCCGCGGGCACCAGGTCGACGTACTCCTGGTGCCGCTCGATGTACGAGTTGACGAACGGGCAGAACGGCAGGACCACCAGCCCGTTGGCGCGCGCGTCGTCGAGCGCGTGCGCGATCAGCTGCGACCCGAGGCCCTGGCCCTCGAACCGATCGTCGATCTCGGTGTGGATGAACGCGATCAGGCCAGGCCGCTCGCGGTACTGGACGAACCCGGCAACCTCGTCGCCGGAGCTGATCTCGTAGCGATGCTCCGGCTCGTTCTTCGCGATCGCCACCAGGCGATCTATGCCGGTGAGCCGCAGCTCGGCTCTTCCTCGGCGATGCGGAAGGAGGAGCCACAGCCGCACGAGGCGACGACGTTCGGGTTGTTCACCTCGAACCCCGAGCCCATCATCGACTCGGTGTAGTCGACCTGCGAGCCCTCGACGTAACGCATGCTCGCCGGGTCGACGAAGAGGTTGATGCCCTCGTACTCGAATACGTGGTCGTCGTCGCGCTTCTCGTCGAGCGCGAGCGCGTACTGGAAACCCGAGCAGCCACCACCGCGGACGCCGATGCGTAGCCCGGCCCCGGGGGTCTCCTGCTGGGTGATGAAGCCGCGTACCTTGTCGGCTGCAATGTCGGTCATCGTCACCATGCTTCACCAAATGTAGCAATGGGTCCGGGTGCGGCAAAAGGCCAGCGCCCGGCCTCGCTATCTTCTCTGGTCGCGATGCCCACCACCGACGAGCTCAAGCAGCGCATCGAAGGTGCGCTCCCAGGCGCGGTTGCCACCATCGAGGACCTCACCGGAGGCGGCGACCACTTCCGCGCGGAGGTCGTCGCGGAACAGTTCGGCGGACTGTCGCGGATCCAGCAGCACAAGCTTGTCTACGACGTGTTCGGCGCCGATGTGGGCGGCGCGATCCACGCTCTCTCGATCAAGACCTCGACACCGGAGGATTCCCAGTGAACAACGAAGAGATCCGCGCCTTCCTCGACGAGGCGATCAAGGAAAACGAAGTGATGCTGTTCATGAAGGGGACCCCCGAGCAGCCCGCGTGCGGGTTCTCGATGAGGACCTCGGGCGCCCTGAACCAGCTCGGCGTGAAGTACGCCGCGCTCGACATCCTGCCCGACCCGCGCATCCGCGAGGAGCTCTCCGGCCTGTCCGGCTGGCCGACGATCCCGCAGCTGTTCGTGAAGGGCGAGCTGGTCGGCGGCTGCGACATCGTCACCGAGATGTACGAGACCGGAGAGCTCGCCGAGCTGCTCGGCGTCGAGATGCCGGCGGAGGAGGAGATCGAGGAGATGCCGGTCCACAAGGGCCCGATCGGCCTCGAGAACAACCTGAGCTAGCTGCGGCGGCGGCGCTTCTTGCCGTCGCGCGCCTGCGTCTCGATCTGGGCGCGCACGTCGTCCGCGAGGACCTTGCCCTTCGCGGCGAGGTCCCGGGCGCGCTCCTTGTACTTCTCCTTCTCCTCGTCGGAGAGCGCCTGCCAACGCTCCCACGCGAGCAGCATGTACGGCCATGCGCGGCGGGTGGCCGAGGCGGCCTTGCCGGTCTTGGATGAGCGTCGAGCCATGTCTGCCACCTAGTTGTCCTCTACCCAGTCGATGTACTCGACGATTCGATGCGAGTCCGAGATCACCTCTTCGCCATGGATGAGCACCGGCACCCACGTCTGCTCGGTGAGGTCCTCGATCTCCGGCCGGTCGCGGCGGCGTAGCGCCACGCGCACCTCGTCGTACTCGATGCCCGCCTCGTCGAGGCGGCGGGCGACGTGCCCGCAACGGCACACGCGGTTCGTCGGGGCCTTGCAGCGATAGAGCGTCGCCATTGCTCGCAGGCTAGCGACGGCGCAGGAGCCGGCGCGCCGGGGCGCTGAGCGTTTCCCCGGCCTGGATCGCGGCGCCGGCGAGGCGGTACTGGATCTGCTGCGAGCGGCGCGAGCGCACGATGCGGTCGTGCTCGCGCTCGAGGTACCAGGCGACGGTCGCCTCGAGCGTCTCCTCGTGCGGGCGCGCCTTCCAGCCGAGCCCGCGCTTGGCCTTGTTCGACCTTGTAGGTCCAGAAGCGGCTCGCCGCGGCCACCTCGGCCGGCGTGAGAGTCGTGCGCCCGGGACCGATGGGCAGCAGCCCGCCGATCGCGCTCGCGAGGCCGCGCGGGACCTTCAGCGGCGGGTCGACCCCCGAGATGCGGCCGAGGTCGGAGAAGAGGCGGTCGAAGGTGAAGTTGCGCCCGCCGAGGATGTAGCGCTCGCCGACCTCGCCGACCTCGTCCGCGAGCAGGTGCCCGGCGGCCACGTCGCGCACGTCGACCACGTTGATCGCCCCATCGACGTAGGCCGGCACGCGCCCGAGCAGGAAGCTGCGCACCAGTCGCGTCGAAGTCACGTGGATGTCGCCCGGACCGAACGCCACGGTCGGGTTGACGCAGACGAGCGGCAGGCCCTGGGCCGCGAGCCGCAGCGCCTCCGCCTCGGCCTCGTGCACGGCGCTGACATAGGGGATGCCGAGCGACGCGGCCCGGAAGAGCTGGGTCTCGTCGACGGTCCCGCCCGTTCGCGCGGGCCCGAACGCCGCCGCGCTCGAGCACATCACGACCCGCTCGACCCCGGCCTTGAGCGCCTCCTCCAGCACCGTCCTGGTGCCGAGCACCTCGACCTCGAACATCCGCTCGGCGTCGGCCGGGCGGACCGACGTCATGCCGGCCGCGTAGAACACGCGGCTGACGCCCTTCAGCGCACGCCTCACGGCGCGCCGGTCGAGCACATCGGCGCGGACGAGCTCCGCGTCGAGATCGTCGATCTGGCGCGTGTCCGAGCCCTCGCGGACGGTCAGCCGCAGGTCGTCCCCGCGCTCCGCGAGCGCGTGCGCGATATGAGCGCCGATGAAGCCCGTGGCGCCGGTGACGAGTGTCTTCCCCATGGCGCGGGCGAGTGTAGAGCCGCAGCCCCGCCAGGCGCGGGGCCGTATAGGCTGCCGCGCGCATGCCGGTCGCCGTGGTCACGGACACCACCTGTTACCTGACGCCCGGGCTCGTGGAGCGCTACGGCATCACGCTCGTCCCGCTCTACATCGTCTTCGGCGACCGCACCGAGCGCGAGTCGGACATCACCGACTACCCGGCGTTCTTCGAGGAGCTGCGCAGCTCGGCCCAGCTGCCGACCACGTCGCAGCCCTCGATCGGCGACTTCATCTCCGCCTACGCGCCGCTCCTCGAGCGCGGCGACGACATCGTCTCGATCCACATCTCCGCGGGCCTGTCCGGCACTTCAGAGGCCGCGCGCCAGGCTGCCGAGCAGCTCGAGCGCGAGGGGCGCGGCGGCGAGCGGATCCGGATCGTCGACTCGCAGACCACCGCCGGCGGGCTCGGCCTGTGCGTTTACGCGGGCGCGGCGGCAGCCGCCGCCGGCGCGACCGCAGAGGAGGTCGAGGCACGCATGCAGGAGGCACGGGCGCGACCTCAAGATGTGGTTCGCGATCGACACGCTCGAGTTTCTCAAGCGCGGCGGCCGCGTCGGCGCGGCGAGCGCATGGATCGGGTCGACGCTGCGGGTGAAGCCGATCCTCACGGTCGAGAGCGAGATGGTGCCCGTCGAGCGGGTCCGCACCAGCTCACGGATGTTCCAGCGGATGCTGGACTACGCCCGCCAGCGCCACGAATCGAACGCCGACGGATGGGTCGTGCAACACATCGACGCCGAAGCAGAGGCCGCCGAGCTGACCGACCGCTGCCGCGAGGTGTTCGGGTGCGAACCGGTCTTCGTGAGCGAGGTCGGGCCCGTGCTCGGCGTCCACACGGGACCCGGGCTTCTCGGCGTCGGCTCGGTGCCGACACGCCTCCTCAGCTAGACCGTCCGCCGCGCGGCTCAGAATCCCGCGCGAATGGAACCCCCGTGGCTCACCGTGCGGGCCGTCGTGCGCACCGTCATCACGGTCGTCGCCGTCCTCATCACGCTGTACCTGATCTATCTGCTCCGCAAGCCGATCGGGTGGCTGCTGATCGCGCTGTTCCTGGCGATCGCGCTGTCGGGGCCGGTCAACTTCCTCCACCGCGTCATGAAGCGGGGATTCGCGATTTCGATCATCTACCTGGCGCTGTTACTCGTACCGGTGGGCATCGCGGCGATCGTGATCCCGCCGATCGTCAACGGCGCCGAGGACCTCGCCCAGAACGCGCCCCAGTACGCGAAGGACGTGACCGACTACGTCAACGAGAACGATCGGCTGCGAGAGCTCGACGACAAGTACGACCTGACCGAGAAGCTCGAGGAGGAGGCCGCCAAGCTCCCGTCCAAGGTCGGCGACGCGGCCGGCCTGCTGCGCGACGTGGGCTTCGGGATCGTCAACTCGATCTTCGCGCTGGTCACGATCCTGATCCTCACGGCGTTCATGCTCGGCGGGGGGCGGGGTTGGATCAACGCGGGGCTGCGCTACTTACCCGCCGAGCAGGAGGCGCGGATGGGCCGCGTGCTCGATCGCTCCGCGCGTGCGGTCGGCAACTACGTCGCCGGTGCGCTCGCGCAGGCCACGCTGGCAGGCGTCACGTCGTACATCGTGCTGACGATCCTCGACGTCCCCTTCGCCGCGCCGCTCGCGCTGGTGATCTTCTTCCTCGACCTTATTCCGCTCATCGGCGCCACGATCGGCGCGGTGATCGTCGGCATCGTCACGGTGTTCAGCGATTTCCCGACCGTTACGATCATCTGGGTCATCTGGTCGATCCTCTACCAGCAGGTGGAGAACAACCTCGTCCAGCCGCAGATCCAGAAGCGGGCGGTCGACATCAAGCCGTTCCTCGTCGTCGTGTCGGTGCTGTTCGGCAGCGCCCTGCTGGGAGTGATCGGCGCGCTTGTCGCCGTGCCGATCGCGGCGACGATCCAGATCGCCATCCGCGAGTGGGCCGACTGGCAGGGCATCGAGGCGCGCCACGACGAGCAGGACCCGCCACCGACGGCCCCACCCGCGGGGCCGGTCGACATACCGGGCGGGCCGGAGCCCGAGCCGGCCTAGCGCCGGCGGCGGCGGAAGAGCGAGACGGTCGCGGCGATGCCGCCGCCGATCACGAAGCCCGCGACGGCCGCGGACACGAGCGCCACCTCGCGGTTCTCCGCCAGCTGACGGCGCCAGTCGGCGATCTCGGTGACCTTCGTAGCGCAGGTCGTCGACGGAGAACGCAAGGTCCTTGCGCGCCTGCTCGATCGAGTTGCGGATCTCGTCGGGACTGCGGTTGGCGGGAACGCCGGATGCCATCGGCTAGGAAGTCTCCTCGGGGGTCTTCGAGCCGGCCGGCAGGCCGATCTCGGGGCTTTCGTTCGCGGCGAGGTGCTCGAGGTCGTCGCGGATCAGCTTGGCCTCCTCGATCGCCATGTCGGGGGTCGGCGGGCCGGTCCGCAGCCAGCGGTAGGCGAGGTAGCCCGAGATGGCGCCGAACAGGGTCAGCAACAGCGCCGTGATCAGGAAGCCGACCCACAGCGCGGACTGGACGTCGAGCAGGTCGTTGAAGAACCACGACAGCGCCTCGAGGAACACGACGAACGCGAAGATCAGGAACACCCCGGCCGCGACACCGACTCCGGCGCCCTTGCCGAGCGTCTTGACCTTCTGCGTGACCTCGGCCTTGGCGAGCTCGATCTCCTCGCGGACGAGCAGCGACGCCTTCTCGGATACCTCCGAGACGATCTCGCCGACGCTCTTCTCCGAGCCGTTGGGGCTGGGGCTCATCGGCCGAGCATCCTCAGCGCCTGAGCAAGCACGATCCCGCCGACGAACGCGGCGCCGACGAACAACTCCGGCCGCTCCGCGAACGGATCGGGCTCGGGCTCACGCTCGGGCGGCACGGACTGCGACTCAGCGGCCATCAGTAGTCGGGCGGATCCTCATCGAACACCTTGACCCAGATCAGCGTGGCGATCCGGTTCGCGATGATCGATACGAGGGCGCCGGTCCCGGCAAGCATGCCGCTCCACACGAGGCGCTTGACTAGCTCATTCTCCATTGAGCCGGATTCAACCAGAGAGCGAGGCCGCACCGGTCTGCGGCACCTCTAGCCCACCGCAGATCGCCTCCACTACCAAGGATTTGGCGCGCTCGAACTCCTCGGGAGTCTCGGGCATCAGGCCGAAGATCCATGCCGTCAGCAGCTGCTCGATCGCCCCGTAGAAGCACATCGCGGCGAACTCGGAGTCGATGTCTCGCTTGAACGTGCCCTCGTTGCGCGCGCTCTCCACGATCAGCGCGATGTCGTGGTAGGCCTCGCGGATCTTCTCGAGGTGGAGGCGCCCGAACGAGTTGGCGGCGCGGGTGACCTCCACGATGATCACCTTCATCAGGTCCGGCTCGTGACGGTACGAGTCGATGATGAAGCTGCCGACCATGTAGAGCTTGTCGCGAGCCGGCACCTCCTCGAGGCGGTCGATCTCCGTGATCGCCGCGAGCATCACTCCCCAGCGCTCGAGGAAGATCTCGTTGAGGATCTCCTCCTTCGAATCGAAGTAGTGGTAGACGAGCCCGTAGGCGACGCCGGCCTCGTCGGCGACGTCGGACACGCGGCAGTGGTGGAAGCCCTGGCGCGCGAACACGGTGATCGCGGCGTCGAGGATCTTGCGGCGCTTGTCGATCGCACCGGGCTTGGCGGCGGCCATCAGACCTGCGCCTCCTCGGGCCACAGGTACGCGGCCGGCACCCGGTTCGCGAGGCTCGGAAGCTCGGCCCGGATCTCGTCCTGGCGGGCGAGGTCGAGGTCGGCCGCGACGAAGCACTCCTCGTCGTCGGCGCGGGCGAGCACCTCGCCCCAGGGGTCGACGATCTGCGAACCGCCGAAGCTCTCGTTCCCGGGCGGGGAGACGCCGATCTGATCGGCTGCGACGACGAACGCCTGGTTCTCGATGGCGCGGGCGCGGATCAGCACGTCCCAGTGCGCGGCGCCCGTGACCTTCGTGAAGGCCGCCGGGAGGGTGAGCACGCGCGCGCCACGGATCGCGAGGATCCGGAACAGCTCGGGGAAGCGAAGGTCGTAACAGACGGTCATGCCGAGGGTGGCCTCCGCCGTGTCGCTGGTGACGATCTCTTCCCCGCGCTCCTGGGCGGCGGACTCGCGGTACTCGCGTCCGGCGACCACCACGTCGAACATGTGGATCTTGCGGTAGACAGCGGCGATCTCGCCGTCGGGCGCGACGTGGACGCTGGTGTTGCCGAGCTTCTCGTGGCCCTCGCGGTTCTCGGCGATGGATCCGGCGACCAGGTCGATGCGCAGGTCGCGGGCGAGGCCGCGGGCCCAGCCGATCGTGGGGCCGTCCAGCGTCTCGGCGCCGCCGCGCAGGTGTTCATCCGTGCCGAGCACGTTGAACTTCTCCGGTAGCACGACCAGGGTCGCCCCGTCAGCGGCGGCCGCCCGTGTGAGGCGCTCGGCGACGGCGAGGTTACGGTCCTTGTCGTCCGTCGAATTGAGCTGTACGGCTGCGGCGCGCATCCTTCCCCAGGCCAGATTGACTGGTCAGTCAACAGTGTACCGGCGGGGTCCTGGGCTGGGCGCGCGCTTGCGCGAGCGGCCCATGACGGCCGGTACCCTGCAGGATTCGCCGATGCCGCCCAGCAGCCCGTTCGATCACAGCTCAGCAGCACCCGGGGGCTCGGGCGATCTCGAGCTGAGCCACCGGCGCCGGCGCCACGCGCTCGGCGTGATCGCGTTCGTGTCGCTCGTGCTCGGAGCGGCCGTCGGCTCGGCGGCCGGCCACAACGAGAATCCCCCCGCCGCGGCCGCCGCGCCGAAGAAGGTCGTGTCCCTCGAGGCGCGCCGCCAGCGCGGCTGGGTGGCCCACCCCGGGCCGGTGCCGATCCTGATGTACCACGGGGTCGATGCCGCCACCGACCCGCCGCTCTCGGGGCTCCAGATCCCGAAGCGCGAGTTCCGGGGACAGATCCGCTGGCTCGACGACCACGGCTACCAGGCGGTCACGATGCACGAGGTCGAGCGCGCCTGGGCGGGGCTCGGCAAGCTGCCGCGCAAGCCCGTCGTGCTCACGTTCGACGACGGCTTCCACAGTTTCGACAAGGTCGCGCTGCCGGAGCTGCAGAAGCTCGGGTGGCCGGGCGTCCTCTACCTCGCAGTCAACAACCTGACCTGGGATCGCGGCATCACGTTCGACGAGGCGCAGCGGATCGTCGACGCCGGCTGGGAGCTCGGCTCGCACACGATCAACCACACGAATCTGACCGCCGAGGATCCACGCGGCCTACGCCACGAAGTCGTCGACTCCAAGGCGATCCTCGAGGCCACCTTCGGCCGCAAGATCACCACCTTCTGCTACCCCGGCGGGTCGAACGACCCCCGCGTGCAGAAGGCCGTTCGGAGGGCCGGCTACCACAGCGCCACGTCCGTGGTGAACAACATCGCCAACTCCGCGAACCTGTTCGACCTGTCGCGCATCCACATCGACCCCGGGACCTCGGGCGCCGAACTCGGCGCCAAGCTGGAGAAGGCCGCCAGCGGCGACCTCACGACTCCGGCGGTCGGCGAAGGCCCGGTCCGATGACCGGCCTCCCCGCGCGCGGACCGGCGGTCCGTGAGCTGGGCCTGACGCTGCCGCCGGCGCGCATGGCGCCGCTGCGCGGCGGGCGGCCGCTGAAGCGCTGGCGCTACGTGGCGGTCTACACGCCGGAGCTGATGCTGTGCGTGGGCGACGCCCGCATCGGCCCGGCGCCACAGCGCTGGTGGGCAGTGGCGTTGCCCGACGGCACGATCCACGAACGCACCACGGTCGGCCGCGGCGGGGTGCGGATCTCCGGTTCCACCGTGCGCGTCCGGGCCCGGGGGGTCGAGATCGACCTCGAGCTCGACGAGGTACCGCCGCTCGAGATCGCCTCGGCACAGGCCGGCGGAGGGGGCTACGTGTGGACGGCGAAGCAGGCTCCGGTCAAGGTCCGCGGCCGCGTCGCCGCCGACGGGCGCGTCTGGCGCATCCAGGGCGACGACGGCTTCATCGACGACTCCGCCGGCTACCACGACCGCCACACGGTTTGGAACTGGTCCGCCGGGCTGGGTCGCGGCGCCGGGGGCGAGCGCATCGCCTGGAATCTCGTGACAGGGATCCACGACGGCGTTCCCAGCGAGCGCGCGGTCTGGGTCGACGGCGAGCCCCGCGAGACGGCACCCTGCACGTTTGCGGAGGACCTCTCGCGCGTCGACTTCGACGGCGGTGGCGCGCTGGACTTCGCCGAGTGGTCGACACGCGAGGCCGACGCGAACTTCGGCCTGATGCGCTCGGCCTACCGCCAGCCTTTCGGCACCTTCCGCGGCTCGTTCGACGGCGGCCTGGAGCTGGCCGAGGGCTACGGGGTGATGGAGAGCCACGACGTCCGCTGGTAGGGCGCCGGGCGGGCGGCTCGTGCGGGACTCGACCCTCGACCACTGAGGGCTCTGCCGGGTTGAGGGTCCTGGCAGCGACGGGTGGTGGGGTTGGCCGGGTCGGCCGTTCGGGCGCCTGATGCGCACGTTGTTCGTCTCATAGGTGAATAAGGCGCGCAGCCGGGATGGCACGGGGGGCGAACTTCGGTCGCTGCGCGCCTTGTTCGTCGTATGAACGAACAAAGCGCGCAGCAACATCCGGATCGAGTCATCGTCGAGCTTGCCGGCCGCCAGCACGGAGTGATCCATTGGCAGCAGCTCATCGACCGCGGCATCTCCCGCACCGCAATCGACAGCCGGCTGCGGTCAGGCTTCCTGATCCGCCTCTACCGCGGCGTGTACGCGGTCGGCGGGAGAACGCTCACGCAGGCAGGACACTTCCTCGCTGCCGTCTTCGCTCTGGGCGAGGGCAGCGCCCTGAGCCATCACAGCGCCGCGGCGAACCTCGGGCTGCGGGCTACCTCGAGCGCGAAGGTCGCCGTCACGGTCCCGAATCGCGGCGGCCGGAAACGACGCGAAGACATAACCGTGCATTACGGCGCCATCCACCCCTGGGAGATCGACGACGTCGACGGCATTCCGACCACCATCGTGGCGCGCACCCTCATGGACCTCGCCGAGCACTTCCCGCCGCGCGTGGTCGAGAAGGCGATCGCCCGCGCCGAGCAGTTGCGCAGCTTCGACCTGGACCAGATCGGCAGAGTCCTCGCCGCCCATCCACACAGGGTCGGCGCGAAACGCCTGATCCGCATTCTCTCGCTGCAGCCGGTCACGCGCCACGACGCCGACGAGGGGATCGAGGAGCTTTTCCTCGCAATCGTCGACGACATCCACCTCGAGCGGCCGGTCATCAAGCCCGACATCTACATCCCGGGCCGGGCCAGCCCCTACCAGCCGGATTTCTTCTGGCCGGACCTCAAGCTCATCGTCGAGACCGACGGCCGCCAGACTCACCTGACCCCCACCGCCTTCGAGAGCGATCCCGTCAAGCGCAACGACCTCACCCTCGCGCGCTACAAGGTCCTGAGCTACACGTACCTCCAGGTCACCCGGGCGCCCGACTGGGTAGCCGGGCAACTTCGCGACGCGGGCGTGCCTACCCGCGGCGGCGGCGCAGCTCGGTGATCAGCAGCTTCGAGTGCAGCGCGGCGATCAGGTCGCGCAGCGGCTCGTGGCCGGCCTCGAGCAGGGCCACCACGTCGTCGGGCTCCATCTCGCCGGCGAGGCGCTCGACTATCGAGTCGACCTCGTCCTTGACCAGCTCCTCCAGGACCCGCTTGTAGCGCAGCGTCTCGTAGACGGTGAAGCCGATCTGCTCGTCGTAGCCGCCCGCGCGCAGGCGGCCGATGGCCTCGATCACGTCGACGTCGAGCTTCGAGTAGCCGCGGCTGTTCGGGCTGAGGATCCCGATCTCGGCGAGCCGGTCGAGCGCCTCCTGCTCGATGTCGTACGTGCGGCGCAGCTCGGCCGCCGAGACGCGGCCCTCGTCGCGCTCGCGGGCCGACTCGAGGATGCGGTCCTCGAGCTCGACCATCGCCTTCGCCCGCTCGGGGTCGTCCGCGAGCACGTCGCGGATCACCTTGAGCGGCATGAACCGCTCCTCCTGGAGCTGCTTGATCAGCTGGATCCGCTCGACGAACTCGGGCGGGTAGTAGGCCATGTTGCGCGAGGTCTTGACCGGATCCGGCAACAGCCCCTCGCGCAGGTAATGCTTGATCGTGCCCGCGCTGACACCGCTGGCCTCGGCCAGCTCCTTCATCTTCAGCAGGCCGTCGCTGCTGCCGTTGTCGCTCATCGGAGCGCTCCGCTCAAGCCGCCGCGCGCTTCGGCACGCCGAGCAGCTCGCGCGCCTCGGCCACGGTTGCAGCGCGGCGGCCGACGTCCTCGGTCATCTGCCGCGCCTTGGCGATCAGGTCTCCGTTGGAGCGCGCCATGTCGCCGTTGGGGAGGTAGAAGTTGTCCTCGAGCCCGACGCGGATGTTCCCGCCCAGGGTCAGCGACGCCGCGACGAGCTGCCACTGCTTGCGGCTGATGCCGATCACGCCCCAGTTGTTGGGGCCCTCGGGGCCGCCCGGGACCTGCTCGGCCATGTGCGCGAGGTTCCGCGCGTTGGGCCGGATGCCGCCGGTCACGCCCATCACGCACGAGATCTGCAGCGGCTCGCGCAGCAGGCCCATGTCGAGCAGCGGGTCGAGGTTGGCCACGTGCCCGGTGTCGAAGCACTCGTGCTCGGCGCGGATGCCCAGCTCGTTCATCTCGGTGAGGAACTCGATGATCGTGTCGAACGAGTTCTCGAAGACGGCCTTGAACACGAAGTCCTTGCGCGACGACGAGTACTTCGCGTAGTTCATCGAGCTCATGTTCAGCGCGGCGACGTCGGGCCGCAGCTCGCGCAGGTACGCGAGGCGCTTCTCCATCGGCACGCCGATCGCGCCTGTCGAGTAGTTGACGATCACGTCGTCGACCTCGGCGTTGATCGCGTCGGTGATCGCGCGGAAGTCCTCGATCTCGTAGCTCGGAACGCCATCCGGCGTGCGGGCGTGGATGTGGATCATCGCCCCACCCTCGTCGACGATGCGACGGGCCTCGGCCGCGTACTCCTCCGGCGTGTACGGGATCGCCGGGCACTGGTCGCGATTGGCGACGGCACCGGAGATCGAACAGGTGATGACGACGGGGTCTTCGAACTTGCTCACAGGGCAGCTCCGGCGAAAGTAGGAAGTGGAACGCGCCACATCCTACTTCCGGCGCCGGCCCCGTGTGGGCTAGGCCACGTCGCTGCGGGTGAAGCGCGCCCAGCCGCCGCCGATGACGACCACGAACCAGAGGCCGACCACCAGGAGCGCGTGGCCGATCGACCCGTTGTCCTCCTCGCCGCTGATCGCGTCCGTGATGTCGCTCACGGCGATCCCGAAGCTCCACTGGTCGGCGCCGGGGATGACCCCGAGGACGATGTCGAAGACGAACACGAGCGCGAGCATCGCCGTCATGCCCCCCGCCATCGAGCGGGTGACGAGCGCGACACCGAGCCCGAGAGACGCATAGGCGAGGTTCGAGAAGAGCGCCGCCGGGAAGTGGTCGAACGACTCGCCGGCAGGGGAGCCGGCGCCATGCATCGACGCCGCCAGCGAGAAGAGCGCGATCGCGGCGAGCATTGCGGCGATCGTCAGCAGGGCGAGCCAGCCGAGGGCGGCCCCGAGCTTTGCGAGAACCAGCTGGTTGCGGCGCGGATCGGCGGTCAGCGTCCGGCGCAGGGTGTTCTGACCGTATTCGAGGCCCATCACCCAGACCCCGATGACGATCGACGCGATGTTGGTGACGCCGACGAGCGCGGCGACCGAGTCCTCGTAGTCGACGGTGTTCTCGCCGCCCCAGATCGCCAGAGCGAGGAAACCGATCCCGACGAGGCCGAACACCACGATCGCCGTCCACCTCGGCGTCGGGAGCGACCGCAGCTTCGCGATCTCAGCTGACATCGCCGGACTCCGTTCCCGTGAGCGAGAGGAAGACGTCCTCGAGGCTCGCTTCGACGACGCGCAGCTCCTGGACGTAGATGCCGTCGTCGGCCAGCGCCTTGCTCAGCACCGAGCCGTCGGCCACCTCGCCGGCGACCTGCAGCGCGCCGTCGGTGGCGACCGTGACCTCGACGCCCGTGGTGCGCAGCTTGGCGGCGGCCTTCTCCGCAAGGTCCGGCGCCACGCGCACCGCGAACCCGGCGCCGCCCTGGCGCGCGAGCAGCTCGTCGATGGTGCCGTCGGCGACGAGCTTGCCCTTGTTGATGATCGCCGCGCGATCGCACATCAGCTGGACCTCGGCGAGCAGGTGCGAGGACACGAGCACGGTCGTCCCGTGCTCGGGCAGGCTCGCGATCAGCTCGCGGATCTCGACGATTCCCGCCGGGTCGAGGCCGTTGGTCGGCTCGTCGAGCACCACGAGCCGCGGCCCGCCGACGAGCGCGATCGCGAGGCCGAGGCGCTGCTTCATGCCGAGCGAGAACTGCCCGGCGGCGGTGTCGGCGCGCTCGGCGAGCCCGACGAGGGCGAGCAGGTCGTCGATCTCCTTGCGGGTGCGCCGCACGCCGAGCGCGGCGGCCTCGATCTCGAGGTTGGCGCGTGCCGTGGCGCGGGCGAACAGGGCCGGGCCCTCGATCATCGCGCCGGTCAGGCGGATCGCGCCCGGGAAACCGGCGTCACCGGGCTTGGTCCCGAACAGGGTGGTCGAGCCGGCGGTCGGCGAGCCGAGCCCGAGCAGGACGCGGATGGCCGTGGTCTTGCCGGCGCCGTTCGGGCCGAGCAGGCCGACGACGCTCCCCTCGGGCACCTCGAACGACAGGCCGTCCACGGCCGTGACGACGCCGAAGCGTTTGACGAGGTTCTCGTATGTGACGAGCGGGGCCACGGCGGGCAGGCTAGCGACGCGGTGCGCCGCCGAGGGGCGACGGGGGGTGTGAGGGGGGCGCCAGCCCCCCTTCCGGTTTCAGACGGGTACGACGCCCTGCTTCTTCGCCGGCCGCTCGATCTGCTTCGTCGCGGCCATCTCGAACGCCTTGATCACCGTCGGGCGGGTCTCGCGGGGATCGATGATGTCGTCGATCAGCGCGTTGCCTGCCGCGATGTACGGGTCGATCGTGGCGCGGATCGCGTCCTGCATCTCCGTCCGCGTCTTCTCCGGGTCGTCGGAGGCCTCGATGATCTTGCGGCCGATGATGTTCACGGCGCCCTCCGCGCCCATGACCGCGATCTCGGCCGTCGGCCAGGCGACGATGAGGTCGGGCTCGTACGCACGGCCGCACATCACGAAGTAACCGGCGCCGTAGGCCTTGCGGACGATCACGGTCACCTTCGGCACCGTCGCGTTGGACACCGCGTAGAGCATCTTGGCCCCGTGGCGGATGATCCCGCCCTCCTCGACCTTCGAGCCGACCATGAAGCCGGGCACGTCCTGCAGGAACAGCAGCGGGATGCCGAACGCGTTGCAGAGGTTGATGAACCGCGCCGCCTTGTCGGCGGAGTCGTTGTCGAGGATCGCGCCGAGGTGCTTCGGCTGGCTGGCGACGATCCCGATCGGCCGGCCGGCCATGCGGGCGAAGCAGGTGATGACGGTCTTCGCCCACTTCGCCTTCATGTCGAAGTACTCGCCGTCGTCGACGATCCGGCGGATGATCTCGTACATGTCGTGCGGCTGGCGGTTGGTCGGCGGCAGCACGTCGAGGAGCTCCTCGTCCATCCGCTCCACTGGGTCCGACGCCTGTTTCATCGGCGGCGCCTCGTCGCAGTTCTGGGGGAAGTAAGCGAGGTAGTCCTTGATCGCCTGGATGCAGTCCTCGTCGGACTCGGTCTCCATGTCGGCGACTCCCGACTTCCGGCAGTGGACACGCGCCCCGCCGAGCTCCTCGGGCGTCACCTCCTCGCCGGTGGCGGCGCGCACGAGGTGCGGGCCGGCCAGGGCCATCGAGCCGCGACCCTTGACCATCGGCACGAAGTCGGCCAAGCCGGGGATGTAGGCGGTGCCGGCCGCGCACGGCCCCATGACCGCGGCGACCTGGGGCACGAGCCCGCTCATCGTCACCTGCTCGCGGAACAGCCACCCGCCACCGGCGAACAGCGACCCCGGGGTGTCCTGGATGCGGGCGCCGGCGGAATCGAGCAGCCAGATGAACGGGATCCGCTTCGTGGTGGCCAGCTCGCGCAGGCGGCCGACTTTGATCTCGCCCGTGTGGCCCATCGCGCCGGCGAGGACGGTGAAGTCATAGGCGCAGATCGCCGCCGGGCGGCCGTCCACCTTGCCCCAGCCGGTGATCACGCCGTCGGCCGGCGCGTGCATGTCCTTGTTGGCCGGCATCGAGAAGTGCGGGCGCCCGTGGATCCCGATCTCGACGAACGTGCCCTCGTCGACCAGCAGGTCGAGGCGCTCGCGCGCCGTGAGCTTGTCGCGGCTGTGCTGCTTGGCGATCTGCTCCTCGCCGCCGCCCAGCCGGGCCGCCTCGCGGCGCGCGTGGAGGTCCTCCACGAGCGGCCTCAAGATCGATGGTGTCTCCACGGCCGCAGCCGTCTCCTCCGGTGCCATTTAGGTGCTCTCGAGTCCTCGTGAGAAGTGGGCAGTGCCCCTTCTCACATTACCCTCCATGCGCGAGTAGGGTGATCCCGAATGAAAGGGGGACGCGTCGAATGGGCAGTGCACCGACCAGGCTGACGGCGCTCGACGCCGCATTTCTCCACCAGGAGGTCGGCTGCGCGCACATGACCGTCGGCGGGATCGCGACTTTCGCCGAGTCGCCCCCGTCGATCGAGGAGTTCCGCGCGCACACGCTGCGCCGCCTCCACCTGCTGCCGCGCTACCGCCAGCGCATGATCGGCGCCCCGGCAGGCACGGCGCGACCCGTCTGGGCCGATGACGACCACTTCGACATCGCCTATCACGTGCGCCACGCGGCGCTCCGCGGCGGCGGCGGGCTCGACGACCTGTGGGCTCTGAACGCCGAGATCCATGCACACCGGCTCGACCGTTCCCGGCCGCTGTGGGAGCTGTACCTGGTCGAGGGTCTCGAGGACGGCGGCTTCGCGATCATCGCGCGCAACCACCACGCGCTGATGGACGGCGTATCGAACATGGACGTGCTGCAGGTGCTGTGGGATCTCGAGCCGGACCCGGCCGAGCGCCCGCTCGACAGCGACGCCGAGTGGGTTCCCACCCCCACCCCGGGCGACGCCGGGCTGCTCGAGCTGAGCGCGCGCGAGGTGGTGTCCGGCGCGACCGGGCTGACCAGGGCAGCACTCGCCGCGGCGCGCGACCCACAAGGCACGGCGGCACGGCTGCGGCGCGGTCTCGAGGGACTCGCGGAGGTCGGACGGGTGCTGCGCGAGCCGGCGCCCGACACGTTCTTCAACCAGGAGATCGGGCCGGCACGGGAGTTCACCACCGTCCGCCTCGACCTCGCCGAGATCAAGGCTGTCAAGAACGAGCTCGGCGGCACGGTGAACGACGTGATGCTCGACGTCGTCGCCGAGGGCATCCGGGCCGTGTACCTCGAGCGCGGCCTCGACCCCGACGGCGTCGAGTTGCGGCCGATCGTGCCGGTCTCGATCCGCACCGAATCCGAGCAGAACGCGCTGGGCAACCGCGTCGTGACGCTGCGGCCGGCGCTGCCGATCGGGATCGCCGACCCCGTCGAGCGGCTGGCCGCCATCAACGCCGAGCTCGACCGCTGCAAGCGCTCCACCCAGCCGACGGTCGTCGAGGTGCTCGAGTCGGTCATGAACTACGTCCCTGCGCCGGCGCTCGGGCCGATCGCACGACTGGCCTACCACCCGCGGCTGTTCAACGTCCTCGTCTCGAACATCCCGGGCCCGCAGTTCCCCCTCTTCCTGCTCGGGCGTCGCGCGCGCACCATGTACGCCGGCGGCTTCCTGGCCCAGGGCCACGCCCTCGCGATCGCCGCGGTGTCGTACGACGGCGGCCTCGGCTTCGGCCTGATCGCCGACCCATCGGTGCTGCCCGAGCTGGACACCGTCGCGCGCGGGATCGAGGAAGGGTTCGCCGCGCTGCGGCACGCGGCGACGGGATCGCAATCCAACGGAACCACCAGCGCGGCGAAGCCCGCGGAGAAAGGGGCTCGCTAGATGGAGCTGGCAAGCATCAAGGGCAGCGTGCTCGACGCGTTCGAGGTAGCGCTCATCGACACGCTCAAGCCGTACATGGAGTCGGTCACCTACAAGGCCGGCGACCGCATCTTCAGCGCCGGCGAACCGAGCGACTCGTTCTTCATCATCGATTCCGGCGAGGTCAGCGTCGAGATGCGCGACGAGGAGCTCGACACCGACAGCGTGCTCGAGTACCTGGGCCCCGGCTCGTTCCTCGGCGAGGTGAGCGTGCTCGCGCGCACGCCGCGCGAGGTCAACGCCGTCGCGCGTGAGGACACCGCGGCGAAGAAGGTCTCGGCCGATGGGCTGAAGCGCCTGTTCGACGAGGCGCCGCGGGACGGCATCGACGCGCTGCGGGCGCTCGCGCGCAACGCTGCCCTGCAGCTCGAGCAGGCCTCGGCGCAGGTGTCGCAGAGCCTCGCCGACGGTGCGCCCGACCCCCAGGTCGACGACATGGTCGCGCGCTCACGCGCCGCGCAGGCGGAGTTCGCCGATTGGGACGAGGAACGGGTCGACGCGCTGCTGAAGGACGTCGCCGAGACGATCGCCGGCAAGGCGCAGGAGCTCGGCGAGCTGACGATGGAGGAGACCCACATCGGCCGGCTCGAGGACAAGGTCGGGAAGATCGGCTTCGCCTCGATGGCCGTCTACCAATACCTCGAGGGCAAGCCCGCCAGCGGCGTGATCAACCGCCGGGACGACGGAATCGTCGAGCTGGCGGCGCCCGTGGGGGTGGTGGTCGCGCTGGTGCCGGTGACGAACCCGGTCGAGACGATCATCAACAAGGTCCTGATCGCGCTGAAAGGACGCAACTCGATCATCGTGTCCTCACACCGCATGGCACAGGGTGTCGGTGACGTGACCTGCACGGCCATCCGCGAGGCGGTCGAGCGCAACGGCGCGCCGGGCGACCTCGTCCAGTGGTTCGTCAAGCGTACGAGTCGCCGCAAGACGTCCAAGCTGATGCGCCACGAGGGGATCGGGATGATCCTCGCGACCGGCGGCCAGTCGATGGTGCGCGCCGCCTACAGCTCCGGCAAGCCGGCGATCGGCGTCGGCGCGGGCAACGCCCCCGCGTGGATCGCCGCCGACGCCGACGTCGACAAGGCCGCCAACGCGGTGGTGCTCAGCAAGGCCTTCGACAACGGCCTGATCTGCGGGTCCGAGCAGCACGCGGTGGTCGATGCGTCGATCCGCGACGACTTCGCCGCCGCGCTCGAGCGGCACGGCGCCGTGGTCCTCGACGCCGAAGGCACGGAGAAGTTCATGGCCGGGGCGTTCGAGGAGTCGGGCGATCTCAAGATGTTCTTCGTCGGCCAGTCGGCGGCGAAGATCGGAACGGCGTGCGGGCTCGACGTGCCGGATGACGCGCGCCTGCTCGTGTTCGAGGCCGACGCATCGAACCCCGAGGGCGCGCAGGCCCACGAGCGCCTCGCGCCTGTCCTGTCGCTCTTCACGGTCGACGGCGACGACGCAGCGATCGAGTTGTGCGGCAAGCTCCTCGACTACCACGGGGCCGGGCACACCTCGAACATCCACACCGAGGACGAGGACCGGATCGAACGCTTCGCCGCGGCGATGCCGACGGGGCGGGTCCTCGTGAACGCTCCGTCGTCGCTCGGCTGCGCGGGCCTGGCCACCGGCCTGCCGCCCTCGCTGACGCTCGGCTGCGGGACGTTCGGCGGCAACTCGACGACGGACAACGTGACCTATACGAACCTGCTGAACATCAAGCGGGTCGCGCGCGCCGCAGACCTCTCCGGGGGCTAGGGTCTCGCCCGTGACAGGTGACCGCATCGGGCTGGTGATCGCCGGCGGGGGCGCCCGCGGGGCGTACGAGGCGGGCGCGCTCTCCGTGATCCTTCCCGAGCTCGAGCGGCGCGGTGAGCGCCCGAACCTCTACATCGGGGCGAGCGTCGGCACGCTCAATGCGGTCGTGCTCGCGTCCCACCACGATCAGGGCGTCGACACCCAGGTCGAGAAGGTGCTCGAGACCTGGCGCTCAATCGACCTCGGCGACGTGATCAAGCCGATCGCTCGCCAGGCGCCCGTCGACGCCTTCTTCGGCGCCGCCCAGATGCTGTCGCTGCCGGGGATGAAGCTGCGCAGCCTGCTCGACAACTCGCCGCTGCACGCGAACGTCGAGCGCTGGGTCGATTGGGAGGGCCTGCGGCACTCCATCGACAGCGGCGGTGTCGACGCGTTCTGCGTGACGGCAACGTCGGCCCGGACCGGCAAGACGGTGGTCTTCGTCGACTCGAAGGAGGAGATGAACTTCCACCGCTCGCACGACGTCGCCTACGCCGCCTGCAAGATGCAGATGGAGCACATCAAGGCGTCAGGGGCGCTGCCCGTGATCTGGCCGCCGGAGCGGGTCGAGAACCCTGCTCGGGTGAAGGGGTGGTACTTCGACGGCGGCGTCCGGGCGAACGCGCCGATCAAGCCCGCCCTCGACCTCGGGGCGGATCGTCTCGTGGTCATGGCCATCGACTCGATCTCGGGCCCGGTGCTCTCTCCCGACGAGGAGGCCACGGACGACGACGAACCGGATCTCGGCGTCGGGATGCTCCAGCTGCTCGAGGGCACGCTGACCGACCCGCTGATCGAGGACATGCGCAAGCTCGGGAACGTCAACGAGTTCCTCGCCGGCGACAACTCGATCGGCTCGCGGATGTACCGCCAGGCGCGCGGGAAGCCGCCGTACAAGGAGGTGCCCTACGTCTTCATCGGGCCGTCCGAGCGCGGCCTGATCGGGCGCCTCGCCTCGGAGGTCTTCCGCCGCAACCACAGCGGCTTGAAAGGCCTGCGCAACCCGGAGTATCGCCTGATCAGCCGGCTGCTCGGCGGCAGCGGCCCGGTCCACGGCGAGCTGCTCAGCCTGCTGTTCTTCGACAAGGAGTTCATCCAGGTCCTGCTCGATCTCGGCGCCGCCGACGCGCGCGACTGGATCGAGGCCGAGCACGACGGCGACGGTCCGTGGCAGATCGCGCCGATGGACGTGTTCAAGCGCCCGCGCCAGTGGACAGCCGGCTGATCGCCCTCGAGCCCGCGGGCGACGTCGTCGTCGTCCGCGTGCGGCGCCCGCCTGCCAACGCGATGGACCTCGAACTGCTCGAGCGGATGCTCGAGGTGCTCGGGGAGCTTCGCGCAGGGCAGCCCGGCTCTGTGGTGATCACCGGCTCCGGCTCGTTCTTCTCCGCAGGACTCGACGTGAAGGCGCTGCCCGAGCTCGGCCTCGACGGCATGCGGACGATGGTCGCCGGGATCAACCAGATGTTCCTCGAGTGGTACGGGTTCCCGCGCCCGGTGGTGTGTGCGGTGAACGGCCACGCCGTGGCCGGCGGGATGGTCCTGGTGCTCGCCGCGGACCGGCGGATCGGGCCGACCGAGGCACGTTTCGGGCTGACCGAGGTGCGCGTCGGCGTGCCCTACCCGGCCAACGCCCTCGAGCTGGTCCGCGCCGAGCTGACCACGGCGTCGAGTCGCCGTGTCGTCCTGTCGGCCGAGATGATGGATCCGCAGGCCGCACTCGAGCTCGGGGTGGTCGATGAGCTGGTGCCGGCCGCCGAGGTCGAGGCGCGGGCACTGGAAGTTGCCACCGGCCTGGCGAGCCTCCCCGAGCACACCTTCGCGACCACGAAGCGGGCACTGCGCGCCGAGTCGCTCGAGCGTATGGAGCGCGCCGCGGCCGGCACCGACCCGATCCTGGCGTCGTGGCTCGACGAGGGGCCTGGGAGCTAGCGGGCCGCGCGCGCTACTTACGCGCCGGGCCCGCCTGGCGGCGCAGCAGGAGCACGGTCGCGCCGAGGAAGACCACGAGGAAGATGCACAGGATCCCGGCGCCCTTCGCGACCGAGACATCGAAGAACTCCGTGCCGAACCTGTTCACGCGCGCGAACTCGGGGTTCTCCGCGAAGCGCTCGTTCATGTCGAGCGATGTGCCCATCGTCGCCAGCGACCAACGGCCGAAGATCAGGTTCGCGAACGCCGCCATCGCGTCGGACATGCGGTCGATCGGCACCAGCGCGCCGGCGTAGAGGATCTGCGGGAGCACGGCGAGCGGGGTGATGCTGATGGCCTGATCCTCGGTGCCGCCCGCGGCCGAGATCAACAGGCCCATGCAGACCGCGACGAGGCCGGTCAGGACGAGGATGCCGAGCACGGCGAGATACGCGGTCGTGGACGTCTCGAACGGGCGGAACGTCGTGACGATCAGGGTCAGCATCACCGTCTGCACGACCGACAGCGCGAACAGCACGCCGAGCTTCGACAGGACATACGCCGGCAGGCGCACGCCGATCGCGCTCTCGCGCTGGTAGACGGTGCGCTCGCGTACCAGCTCGCGGGTCGCGTCGAGCGAGCCGAGCCAGATCGTGTTGAGGACGAGCAGGAACAACAGGGCCACCCCGTCGCCCGGCTGGCCGCCGGGCCGGTCGAAGATGCCCGCCTGGAACAGCCCCACCTCGAACAGCGCGAGGATCGGCACCTGGCCCAGCAGGATCGCCAGATTGCGCTTGTCACGCGCCATCAGCTTCACGTAGCGCCCGGTGAGCAGCGTCGTCTGGGCGACGATCCCGCGCTTGCGGCGCGCCGACGCCGCCACCTGCTCGGCGGCCACCGGCAGGACCCCCGCGCCGGTCTCGCCGAACCGCTTGCTCCACTCCGCGGCCGGCGTCTCGTCGAGCCGGCCGTAGATGCCGTCGTAGTGCTCCACGTCGAAGAAGCGCAGGGCCTCCTCCGGCGAGCCCTGGAAGGTGAGGACCCCGCCGCGGCCCATCACCACGAGCTTGTCGCAGATGCCGAGATTCGTGGTCGCGTGGGTCACGACGGCCACACCTCGCCCGTTGTCGGCGAGGTCGCGCAGCAGCTCCATCGTGCGCGTCTCCAGGCCCGGGTCGAGACCACTCGTGGGTTCGTCGAGGAACAGCAGGCTCGGCCGGCTGACCAGCTCGACTCCCACGCCGACGCGTTTGCGCTGCCCACCCGACAGCGCGTCGATCCGCGTGCCGGCGTGCTCGGTCAGCGCCAGTTCGTCCATCACGCGGGTGACGGCGGCGCCGACCTCCGCGGGCGTCACATCGTCGGGCAGCCGCAGCCGCGCGGCATAGCCGAGCGCCTCCTGCACCGTCAGCAGCCCATGGACGATCTCGTCCTGCGGCACGTAGCCGATCTCCGGCAGCCGCGCCGCGAGCGGCTCGCCGTTCACGGTGATCGAACCTCCGGTCGGGTGCGTGACGCCGGCGATCGCCTTGATCAGCGTGCTCTTGCCCGCCCCGCTCTCGCCGATCACCACGACCAGCTCGCCCGGCTCGATCGCGAGCGAGGTCGGCGTGAGGATCTGCTTCTCGCCGGCCCGCATCTCGACGCCGTCGGCCTGCAGGCGCAGGCCGCCCTGCTCGTTGCGGGCGACGGCCTCCTCGGCGTCGATCACGACGACGTGCGGCCCGACGCCGATCTGGTCCCCGGGGGACAGCCGGGCCGAGCGCACGATCTGCCCGTTCACGCGCGTCCCGTTCGTCGAGCGCAGGTCGGTGAGCTTGAGGCCCTCCGCGTCGCTGTTGACCACCGCGTGGTGACGGGAGACGCTCGGGTCGGGAACGACGAGGTCGTTGTCCTCGCCGCGCCCGATGGTGAGCACGCCGTCGCGCAGGCGCGCACGGTCGGTCGCGACGGCCGGCAGCGGTCGCGACAGCAGTCGCGTCGAACCGGACAGGTGCGCCGTCTCGGGCGCGCCGTTGAACTCGAGCGTCACCCCCGCGACGCCGATCCGGTCGCCGTGGGTCAGCTCGGCCGGCCCGGACAGCCGCTGCCCGTTGAGATCCGTTCCGTTGCGCGAGCCGAGGTCCTCGACGAGGTAGCGCCCGGCCTGCGCGAACACCCGCGCGTGGCGGCGCGAGACCTCCTCGTCCTGGATGGTCAGGGCGACGTCCTCCGCCCGGCCGATCACGACCTCCGTCTCGACGGGCACCCGGTGCCCCCCGAGCACGATCCAGCCCACCGCAGGTCCGGTGTTCACCGCGCTGCCACGTCCGCCTCGGCGACCTGCTCGAGCAGGGGTTCGAGCACGTGCGCGGCCACCGCGGCGGCGGCCTGCCGCTCGTCGTCGTCCTCCGGCGCCTCGAACGCCGTGATCTCCAGGCCGACCAGCTCGCACTCGCCCGCAACCGCCTCCAGCAGGTCGAACAGCTTCTCCGGTGCCAGCCCGCCGGGCGCGGGGAACTGCGCCGGGAAGATCTCCGGGTCGATCACGTCGAGGTCGACGTGCACGTAGACGGGCGCGCCGTCGAGCGCGTTCTGGACGGCGACGAGGGTCTCGACCGGGCTCGCCCCGATCACCGTCACGTCGGAGCGCTCGAGGGCCGAGCGCTCGCGGGCGTCGAGGTCTCGCACCCCTGCCAGCACCACGCGGTCGCCCGGGATCGCGGCGCCCGTGAGGCCGGACTCCCATTCGCCGCACGCGCCCGCCAGAGCCATCCCGCCGAGGTAGTCGCTCTCGCTCGTCTCGGGGGTGTTGTAGTCGCCGTGCGCGTCGAGCCACAGGACGACGGTGTCGGGCCGGTGCCCGAGCACGGTGGGAAGGGTGGTCAGGCCGATCGAGCAGTCGCCGGCGATCAGGACGGGGACGTTGCCGCCGCTGAGCGCGTCGTCGATCTGGCCGCCCGCCTCGAGTAGGCAGCCGCGCGACGCGTTGAGGTCGTCGGCGTGGCCGGCCGTGCGCGCCTCGCCGCCGGTGCCGATCAGGCGCGGCTCGCGGCCGAGGCGCTTGCCGATCAGCGTCGCGAGCTCCTCGACCCCACGCGCGGCGGCCGGAGTGCGGTCGGAGGTGCGGCAGCGGAGGCCGACGAGCGAGATCGCCATCTCAGCGGCCCGTCCACTCCGGGTCGCGCTTCTCGAAGAAGGCCTTGACGCCCTCCTGGATGTCCTCGGTCGAGAACGCGAGGGTCAGGTTGTGGTGCAGGAACTCGAGCGCGTCGTCGAACGCCATGTCCTGCTGGCGATACATCGCGTCCTTGCCGAGGCGCATCATCACCGGCGACTTGCCGGCCAGCTTCTCGGCCCACTCGCCCACGGCCGCGTCGAACTCGTCCGCCGGCACGACCATGTTGACGATGCCGATCTCCTTCGCCTCGTCCGCCGTCAGGCGGTCGCCGAGCAGGAGCAACTCGTTGGTCTTCTTGCGCCCGACGTTGCGGTACATCAGCGCCATGATCATGAAGGGGAAGACGCCGACGTTGATCTCGGGCGTGCCGAACCCGGCGCTGTCCTTGGCGACGATCAGGTCACACGCGAGCGCGATGCCGAGCGCGCCGGCGAGCACGTGCCCGTTGGCGGCGCAGATGGTCGGCTTGCCGAGCTGCCCGATCGCCGCGAACAGGCGCGGGAACTTGTCGGTCCCGAAGTGCTTGTGCACGAGCGGCACGTCGGCCGCGAACCCGGCGAGGTTGCCGCCGGCCGAGAACACCTTCTCGTGCGCGGAGGTGAGCACCACGCAGCGCGCGTTGTCGTCCGCCTTGGCTTCGGCGAAGGCTGCGAGCAGCTCGTCGAGGATCTCGTTGCCCAGCGCATTCCGGGTGTCCGGATCGTCGAGCGTGATGGTCGCGACATGGTTGTCGCCGACCTCGTAACGGATCTTCTCGTAGCCCAAGCCTCTCCCCCGGTCTGATTGCCGACCGGGACGCTACCGGTCACTCGTACCCGAGCGCTTCACCGGGCACGTGCACGTCGGCCATGTCCACCTTGTCGCCCACGAACGGGACGCCCTCCGCCTCGAGCGCCTCGCGCTGACGCTCGCCGCGCGCGAGCGACCCGTCGGCGCGCACGACGCGCTGCCACGGCACTGTCGGGTCATCGGTGTGCGCGAGAACGTTGCCCACGAAGCGCGGCGCGCCCGGCCAGATGTCGCCGTACGTCGACACCCGTCCGTGCGGGATCGTGCAGATGCGCCGCAGGACCTCGTGCCCGCGCTGGGACGCGGAGGGCTGCGCATCCGGCCGAGCCGGCTGCTTGCCCGGCTCATTCACCCAGCGCGTGCTCCAGCAGATAGAGCCAGTTCTCCGAGCGGGTCGGGAACGACGGCACCGCGTGCGTGAGCCGCTCGAGCGGCACCTCGCCCGCGATCGCTATCGCGGCCGCGTGGATCGTCTCGGCCACCTCCGGCCCGGTGAACGTGGCGCCGACGATCACGTCGCGCGCGTTGTCGATCACCAGGCGGTGCGTGCCGGGCGCGCCCTTGCCGACGAAGCTGCCCCCGGCGTTCCCGTCCGTCGAGGTGTCGACCACCCGGACATCGAGCCCCGCGTCCTTTGCCGCCTGCTCCGTGTAGCCCGCGGCAGCCACTTGCGGGTCGGTGAAGATCACCCGCGGCGAGCGCTCGGCATCGGCCTCGATCGACACGTCCTTGCCGAGGATCACGTCGGCCGCGACGCGCGCCTGGTACTTGCCCATGTGAGTGAGGAGGGCGCGGCCGTTCACGTCGCCGATCGCGTACAGCCACTCGCCGTCGACTCCCTCGACGCGGCACTTGTCGTCCACCGCGACCGGCTTGCCCGGCTCGAGGCCGAATTGGTCGATGCCGATGTCGCCGGAGTTCGGCGCGCGGCCGATCGCCACGACGAACTCGTCCGCGACGATCGGCTCGCCGGCCTCGAGCTCGATCGTGACCTCGCCGTTCGCGGCGCGGCTGACCTTCGTCACGCTCGCGTCGAGGCGCACGTCGACGCCGAGCTCACGCAGCGCGGCGGTCACCTGCTCGCCGGCGAACGGTTCCTCGCGCGAGAGGAGGCAGTCGCCGCGCTCGATCACCGAGGTCCGGGCGCCGAGCGTGCACCACGCCTGCGCCATCTCGACCCCGACCACCCCACCCCCGAGGAACGCGATCCGGCCGGGGACCTCCTTGGCAGTGGTGACCTCCCGGTTCGTCCACGGCCGCGACTCCTTCAGCCCGTCGATCGGCGGGAAGAGAGTCGACGACCCGGTCGCGAGGACGATCGCCTTCTCCGCGACCAGCACGTCGTCGCCGGCACGCACGCGGCGCTCGCCGTCGAGCACGCCCCGCTCGCGGACGACCTCGATGCCCTTGTCCTCCAGCCACGGGAGCTGGCTGCTGTCGTCGAGGTCGTGGATCACCTCGTCGCGCCGCGCGAGGGTGGCGGCTACGTCGATGTCGCCCGTGGCCTCGGCGGCACCCGGGACCCGGCGCGCCTCGGCCAGGATGTCGCCGGGACGCAGCAGCGCCTTCGACGGCATGCACGCGTAGAAGGAGCACTCGCCGCCGATCAGCTCGGGCTCCACGATGGCGACCGACAACCCGCCGTCCGCGAGGCGGCCCGCGGCCACCTCGCCGGCGGGGCCGGCCCCGACGACAATCGCATCGAAGTTTCGCTCGCTCATGCCCGGCAGTCTGCCGTAGTGGCCCGCGGGCAGCGAGTCCGTCCCTCCCCCGTCTACCTTCATCACGAGTGATCCGCGCCGCCCTGGTCATCACGGCCTGCCTGGCCCTGCCCGTCTGCGCCGTCGCACAGCCGCCGGGGGGCAAGCTCGACCTCGCCGAGGTCGAGCGCGCAGCGACGGCCGAGATCGGCTCCGGGACGGGCTCGTACCCGGCGCTGACCCCGCCCGACCGCCTCGCCGTGCCCGATCCCGAGGCGCTCGCCGCGGCCGTCAAGTGGGCCCATACGCGCGGGACGATCGTGTCCTTCGCCGTCGCCGATCCGGCCGGCGAGGTCGTGGGCTTCGACACCGACCGCCCGTTCCGCGCCGCGAGCCTGACGAAGGCGATGATCCTCGTCGCCCACCTGCGCCGCGCCGAGGCCGAGAACGAGCCGCCGGATACGAACGACCTGCGCAAGCTCGGCTACATGATCCGGGTGTCGGACAACTCGTCCGCGAACGACATCTACGAGCGCACCGGCGACGCCGCTCTGCGCGTGCTGGCGCTCGACGCCGGGATGACCACCTTCCTCATCGACGGGAACTGGGCCGAGGCGACGGTCACCGCGGCCGACCAGGCGCGCTTCTTCGCGCGGCTGGACAGCCTCGTGCCGCGCCGCTACGGCCCGCTCGCCTACTCCCTGCTCGAGGCCGTCGTGCCGTTCCAGTCATGGGGCATCCCGGCCGTCGCGCGGCCCCGCTGGCGGGTGTTCTTCAAGGGCGGCTGGCGGCCCGACAGCGACGGGAGCCTCGTGAACCAGGGCGCGCTGCTCCAGAGCGGCGGGCGCCGTGTCGGCCTCGCCGTGCTCACCGACGGCAACCCGGGCGAGGAGCACGGCCGCTCGACGATCGCCGGCATCACCGCTCGCCTGCTCGGCGGGCCGGGGGCGACCGCGATCCCCGTCGGCCCTGCGGTCGTCCCGGGGCGCCTGGCGCCGATCATCGACCTGCGCGGGGTGCGCTCGCCGTCGCCGCCGGATCTGGTGTCGCTGGACCAGACTCGCTGAGGGCCGCAGGCCTGCGCTAGAAGTAGGAAGTTCCACTTCCTACTTTGGTAGCTTCCCGCCCATGGCCTCCACCGACTCCGTCCTCAAGCCCGACTTCGGCTCGACGCGCAAGCACTTCATCTTCAACGAGGACCATGACCGGCTCCGCGAATCGATCGGCTCGTTCGTCGAGAAGGAGCTCGCGCCGCACGCCGAGGAGTGGGAGGAGAACACCTTCGACGACTGGGTCTTCACCCGCATGGGCGAGCTCGGGTTTCTCGGCCTCTCGTACCCCGAGGAGTACGGCGGCCAGGGTGGCGACTACTACTGCAACCTCGTCCTTGCCGAGGAGATCACCAAGGCGAACTGCGGCGGCCTCGCGATGGGCCTCGCGGTGCACACCGACATGGCGACCCCGCCGGTGTTCCTGTTCGGGACCGAGGAGCAGAAGCAGGAGTACCTCGTGCCCTCGATCAAGGGCGAGAAGATCTCCTGCCTCGGGATCACCGAGCCCGACGCCGGCTCCGACGTCGCGGGCATCAAGACGCGCGCCGTGCGTGACGGCGACGAGTACGTGATCAACGGGTCGAAGACCTACATCACAAACGGCCACCGCGCCGACTACATCGTGCTCGTGACGAAGACCGATCCCCGAGGCCGGCCACGGCGGGCTGACGCTCTTCATCGTCGACATGGACACCGAGGGCGTGATCCGCGAGAAGCGGCTCGAGAAGCTCGGCATGCACGCGTCCGACACGGCGCTGCTCGCCTTCCAGGACGTGCGCGTACCAGCGAGCGCGATCCTGGGCGAGGAGGGCAAGGGCTTCTACCACATCTCCTGGGAGCTCCAGGGCGAGCGCCTGATCGGCGCGGCCGGGTGCGTCGCGGGCGCGCAGCGCTGCATGGACAAGACGCTCCAGTACGCGCTCGAGCGCAAGGCGTTCGGCCGCGAGATCGGCAAGTTCCAGGTGATCCGCCACAAGTTCGCCGAGATGGCCACGAAGATCGAGGCGGCCCGCCAGCTCACCTACCTGACCGCGTGGCGGTTCAACAACGGCGAGTACCCGGTGCGAGAGATCTCGATGGCGAAGCTGTACGCGTCACGCGTGGCCTGCGAGGTCGCCGACGAGTGCATCCAGATCCACGGCGGCGCCGGCTACATGAAGGAGTACGGCATCGAGCGCGTCTGGCGCGACATGCGCCTCAACCGCATCGGCGCCGGAACCGACGAGATCATGCTCGAGGTGATCGGGCGCTCGTACGGGCTGTAGGGCCTAGGCGTCTGTCGCCGGGGGCAGGCGGTCGATCAGCTTCATGAATCCTTCGCGCTGGGCGCGAAAGTCCTCGCGCATCTCCACCCGCATCTGGTCGAGTGCGCTGGCCAGCTTGGGCAGGACGGTCGTGTTCGCGTCGATCGCTGCTGCCTCCGCCTGCCCTTGACGCTCCACCCAGGTCGTGATCTCGCGCATGAACAGCCGGTTCTCGGCGCGATGATGGTTCAGCCGGAACGGGACCGCTCAACCGGGTTGAGTCACGACTCCATCGTCGTTTCCTCGCGATCCCGGCGGGTAGCCCTCGACCATGGACGACGACGAGAAGGACATCACCTCCCCGGAGGAACCGACCCACGAGGCGACGAAGCCGCCCGGCAATCCCGAGCAGGACGATTCGGCGACGGACGCCGCCGAGGAAGAACTGGAGCAGGCCGGCGGCGGCCACTGAGCCGCCGATGGACCTCCAGGGCAAGACCGCACTCGTAACCGGCGCCAACCGCGGGATCGGGCTCGCGATAGCCCGCGAGCTCCTCGACCGCGGGGTGAACGTGCTGGCCGGCGTCCGCGAGCCGTCGGGCGCGCCGGGCGACGAGGTCAAGCTCGACCTCTCGTCGCGCGAGTCGATCGAGGCCGGTGTCGCCGCCCTGGGCGAGCGGGCCGCGGACATCGACATCCTGGTCAACAACGCCGGGGTCTTCGACGGCGGGCTGTTCGAGGAGATCGAGCTCGACGACCTCTACGAGCTCGTCCAGGTGAACGTCGCCGCGCCGCTGCACCTGACGCGCGCGCTGCTGCCGGCACTCCTGCGCCGCGACGAGGCGCTCGTGGTCAACAACGCGTCGATCATCGGGGCGGCCCCGTTCCCGGGCGCCGTCGCCTACGCGGCCACGAAGGGGGCGATCGTGACGTTCAGCGAGTCGCTGCGACGAGAGCTCGACGAGACCACCGTCGGCGTGCTCGAGCTGATCACACCCGGCATCGACACGGACATGATGGAGAAGGTGCAGCGCCAGCTCGACGAGCACGCCGACACCTCCGGCTGGGACCACGTCGACCCCGCGGACTGGGCGGAGAAGATCGCCGACGCGATCGAGTCGGGCAAGGAGAAGCTCCACCCGAGCACCGCCGAGCGCCTCGCCGAGCTCCTCCCCGACGCGCTGCTCGACCTCGGGGCGAAGCGGGCCTTCAGCCGCTAGCGGTCCGCGCGCAGGAGCCGCACCAGCTTCTGCGCCTCGCCCGACACCGTGACGTGGATCGCCGCCGGCTCGCGGACCCATGCGATCAGGTTCAGCGCCTGGAGCCGGTCGAGCGTGAACTGGAAGGCGCGCGCCTGCCGCCGCGAGCGGTAGCGGCGGAGCACGTCGAAGGCATAGCCCGTGGTGTGCAGCGAGTACTTGCGCGTCGCCTCGATGTTCCGCGCAGTCAGGAGCTTCTGGTATTCGCGATCGCGCACCGTGCTCGTGACGCGCAGCGAGCCGTTGCCGCCGCCGGCGCGCCGGGTCATGCCCGACGCATAGACGGCGAGCGCCAGCGCCTCGGGGCGCAGGCCGCGATAGAGCCGCGGCTCGGCGTCGATCCGGCGCGCGAACTCGCCCATCTGCGGGTCGCGGCGTAGGCCGAGCAGCCGCGGCGAGTTTCCGAACAGGCGCAGGGCGCGTTCGTCGTAGGCGGCGCGCAGGTCGCCCGGATCGCCGAACACCGTGGTGCCCTCCTCCGGGTGCAGCACCTCCTCCGCCGAGTTCTTCGCCGTCTGGAGCTGCGCGGTCGCCGCGAGGGCCGCCGGGTCCGCCCGGTACAGCCGCATGATCTCGTGCGACGCGTACATCCGCCACAGGTAGGTCGAGGAGTCGTCGCCGAGCCCATAGAGGCGCCGCCAGGCCTTCGCGCGGTGCGTCGGCGAGGTGTCGAAGAACACCTCTGCGTAGCTGCGCGCGTCGCCCCCCTCGGCCTCGAAGTCCTTCACGACGGACTGCAGATTCCCGACTCCCATGTGGTACGAGGCGACGGCCAGGTCGTCCCTGCCGAGCTCGCCGCGGGCGAACTCGAGGTAGCGCCCGGTGGCGGCTATCGACTTACGCGGGTCGAACCGCTCGTCGACCCTCGCGCGCCGTGCGCGCAGCCGCGCCGCGCGTGCCGTCTGCCCGCGCCGCTCGGCCCCCGTGATCTGCCGGGTGAGCTTGCGCGAGCGCGCCGTGTCGACCTCCATCGCGAGCAGGTTGCTGCCGGTCTCGGCGAGGATCTGCGTCAGGCCGACGGCGCCCTCGAGCTTCGGATCGGCCACGGCGTTCTCGCGCCCGGCCGACTCGAGGAAGATCATCGCCTCGATCACGTCGGGGTCGAACCCAGTGGCGCTCGCAACCTTCTCCACCTCTGGCCGCCAGCGGGCGACGCGCGCCGCCGTCGCCGCAACGCCGCCGGGGCTCTTCGCGTAGACCACGTGCGAATAGCCGAGCGTGGCGCGCCGCTCGAACTCGGCGCGGCGGCCCGGGGTGTAGACGAACGGGTCCTTGCCACCCGGGTCGAGGGCGAGGGGCGCGGGTGGCTTCTGCGGCTCGTCCTCGCGCGTGAGGACGAAGAGCGCGACGGCGGCGATCAGGACGCCGGCGACGGCGGCGATCGTGGTGGCCAGGCGAGGGCGGGGCACCCGTTCGAACCTAGCGGGCGTCAGGGCTCCAGGCTCCTCCCCTCCCCGAACAGCCGCTGCATCCGCCGCGCCGAGGCATCGCGCCCGCGCGCGAGCGCCTCCCGCTCCACCCTGACCCGCCCGCCCTCCTGGCGCTCGATCGTGACGGCGGTACGGCGTGGCACCGCGCCCCCGAGCGGCCGGCCGTCGACCTCCCAGGGGACCGCGACCCCGATTACGCTTGCGATCTCGGGGACCACGTCGATCGTCTCGGCCGGCCGGTCGTCGATCCGGCCGTCGCGCTGGCCCGGGCGCTTCACGAAGAGCGGCACGAGGCCGACGTCGCCCGCGTTACCGCGCGTGACCACGCGCGCCTCCTCCCCCGGGACGAAGCTCGTGCCGTGATCGGCGGTGACGACGACCAGCGCGCGGTCCCAGATGCCGAGCCGGCGCAGGCGCGCGATCGCGCGGGCGAGCAGCGTGTCTGCGTACCCGGTCTGCAGCAGGTGCCGCCGCCACGCCCGGCGGATCAGGGACGGGTCACGCGGCCAGCGGCCGAACACGTCCTCGCCGTTCGCCCGGAGCCGGGGCGGCAGCGGCCGCCCGTCGGGAAGGAACTTCCACGGGCGGTGGGGCAGCTCGACGTGCACGAAGTGGACGGTCCGAGGGCCCGCACCCCGGAGGGTCGCGAGGAAACGGTCGAAGCGCTCCGCCTGCCCGGCCCGCTCGTGGCGGCTGACGCCGTGGTCGAAGGTCTCGACGGGCCCGCGCGCGGGCGGGCCTGGGGCCAGGCGCCGGGCCAGGCGCGCGCCGATCCGCGGCGGGAGGGCCGGGATCGTCGACACGGCCTCCTGGAGCACGGAGCGCAGGCGGAAGGCGAACGGATCGCGGACGCGCTCGGGGCAGGCCGACTCGGGGCACATGGCCGTGAGCTGCTCGGATGCGTCGATGGCGCGGTCGCCGCCGAGGAGCGTGAACAGGTTCTCGGGGTGCTCGGCCGCCACCGGCGCGGGGCCGCGGGCGACGCGCCGCCCGCTGAGCAGGGCCGGCACGGCGAGCTGGGTGTAGTCGGCGACGGTCGCCGCCTGGCGGTACCAGGTCGAACCGGCCGCGAGGCGGCCGAAGCCGGGGAAGCGCCGCGCGTCGATGCGACCGCGGGAGTCCATCAGCGACCCGCTCGGCAACTCGTCGAACACCACGAGGACGACTGGAGCCGTGGATCCACCGCCGGCGTCCGCGGTCGGAGGGTCCCCGCCGGTCACGAGCGCCGCCGCCGGCGAGGAGAGGAGGAAGAGCGCGGGCACGACCAGCGCGACCGCAGCCAGGACGCCCGCCGCCATGCGGATGCCGGCGACCCGGTGGTAGCCGTACGACGCGGCCCCGCCCACCGCCAGCGCCACCGTGTACGACGCCGCCGACGCGCTGCCGAAGGCCTGCCACGCGATCAGGGCCACCAGCAGCGCGACGAAGGTGAGATGCACCGCGTAGCCGGCCGCCGGGCGCACGAGCCGGGCGACGCCCTCGATCGCCACCAGGACGAGCGGCGGCACCACCACGAGGAGGAGCGCGAGCACGACGACGTCGGAGCCGTCGAAGCCCCGTTCGATGAGCACCTCCGGCGCATCGCCGAGCGGGTCGAGGTAGGGCTGGGCCACCGCGAGGGCGCACAGCGCCAGGAGATGCAGGCCGCCTTCGGCGATCCCGACCCGTTCCGCCCCGCTGCGCGCCTCGTCCGCCAGACGCGCAAATGTAAACGGCAATGACTCCCCTCGAGCACGTCCACAGCTACTACGAGGCGCTGAACACCGGCGACGCCAACGCGGTGGCCGCGCATTTCACCGCCGACGCGACCCACTACTACACGCGCCGCGACCCCGACGCCGGCGGGGCGCGGATCGGCGAGATGACGAAGCTCGCCGTCGACGGGATCGAGGGCCAGTGGTACCTCGAGGACGCCATCACCGACGGCGAGCGCGTGGTGATCGAATGGACGATGACCTGGCGCGACCCGAAGTCGGGCGAGGCTCGCCTCGATCGCGGCACCGAGTGGTTCGAGTTCCGCGACGGGCTGATCTGCGAGGTCCGCGCCTACCACCATGGCTCGAAGAAGAACCCGAGTGGCGATCTGGTCGGGTTCGATCACGAGGCGCGGGGCCATACGATGCTGCGATGAGCGCCACACGCGAGTTCACGAAGGGCGTACCGGAGGCCGCATCGGCCAAGCCGATCCCGCCCTTCACCGCGGAGCACGGGGAGCTGCGCGAGTCGATCCGCCGCTTCGTCGAGAACGAGCTGCGCCCGCACGCGAACCAGTGGGAGGACGAGCGCTGGTTTCCGAACGAGGTGTTCACCAAGCTGGCCGCCAACGGGCTTCCTCGGCCTCAAGTACCCGGAGGAGTACGGCGGCGAGGGCGGCGACTACCTCCACGACGCCGTGTTCACCGAGGAGCTCTCGCGCTGCGGCTCGGGCGGGCTGTCGGCCGGCATCGGCGCGCACATCGGGATCGCGACACCGCCGATCTTCAAGTTCGGCACGGAGGAGCAGAAGCAGAAGTGGCTCGTGCCCGGGATCAAGGGCGAGAAGATCGCCGCGCTCGGGATCACCGAGCCCGACGCCGGCTCCGACGTGGCCGGGATCCGCACCACCGCCAAGCCGGTCGACGGTGGCTGGGTCGTGAACGGCTCGAAGACATTCATCACCGGCGGCGTCCGTGCGGACGTGCTCGTGACGGCCGTGAAGACGACCAGCGATGGCGGGCACGGCGGCCTCTCGTTTCTCCTGCTCGAGAAGGAGATGGAGGGCTACAGCGTCTCGAAGAAGCTCGAGAAGATGGGCTGGCACGCCTCCGACACGGCGGAGCTGGCCTTTCAGGACGTGTTCGTCCCGCGCGAGAACCTCCTCGGCGAGGAGAACAAGGGCTTCTACCTGATCATGGCCAACTTCCAGTGGGAGCGGCTCCTGATGGCGCTCGGGGCCGTCTCCGCGATGCAGCGCCTGCTCGAGACGAGCATCGAGTACTCCCAGGAGCGCGACGCCTTCGGCCGTCCGATCGGCAAGTTCCAGACGATCCGCCACAAGATCGCCGAGATGGCGACGAAGCTCGAGACGTGCCGCGCCCTCACCTACAACGCGCTGCGCATGTTCCACGAGGGCCAGGATGCGATCCGCGAGGTGACGATGGCGAAGCTCATGAGCCAGCGCTGCGCGTGGGAGGTCGCCGACGAGTGCATCCAGATCCACGGCGGCGCCGGCTACATGAAGGAGTACGAGGTCGAGCGAGCGGCGCGCGACCTGCGCCTCGGCCCGATCGGCGGCGGCACCGACGAGATCATGAAGGAGATCCTCGGCAAGCAGATGGGGCTCTAGGGCCTCTCACGGCGCGTTCATGCAGAGCGCGCTGACGACGACGGACAGGTTGTAGGACGTGGCGTCCTTGTTGAAGCTGTCCGCGCCTGAAGTCCATCGCGGTCAGCCAGCGGTTGCGGACGTCCTCCCTGGACGCTGTTGTTCTTGATCTCACGGCTGCGTACATGGGCCGACCGTGCCAAGGGCGGCGTTCCCGAACCGTTCCCCGTCGTTAGGGTGCCCCCCATGAAGGAACTTGCCGCCGGCGTCTGGCAGCTCTCGGGCTTCCCGGCCGACAACATCAACAAGTACCTGATCGGCGACGTGCTGATCGACAGCGGCACGCAGCTCGACAAGCGGCGGATCCTGCGCGATCTCGAGGGCCGCGACGTGGCGGCCCACGCCCTCACGCACGCGCATCCCGATCACTACGGGTCGAGCCATGCGATCTGCCGCAAGCTCGGCATACCGATGTGGTGCGGCGCCGCGGACGTCGAGGCCGTCGAGCACGGCAGGACCGTGCTCAAGAACGGCCGGATGGCTCCCGCCGCGCGCTCGCACCCGGTCGCGCGCCCGCTCAAGGAGGGCGATGAGATCGGTGGGTTCACGGTGCTCGACACGCCGGGCCACTCGGCCGGCCACGTCTCCTACTGGCGCGAGTCCGACAAGGTACTCCTCTGCGGCGACGTGGTGTTCGGGTACAACCCGTTCACGATGAGCGGCGGCCCGCGCCCGCCGGTCGCGGCCTTCACCGTCGACGTCCCGCTGAACAACGAGTCGGCCCGCCGGCTCGCGGCGCTCGAGCCGGAGCTGGTCTGCTTCGGCCACGGGCCCCCGCTGCGCGACCCGGCGGCATTCGCCGCGACCGTCGCGAAGTTCAGCTAGCCGTCATGATCCCGGCGCACTCTTAGTCACCCAAGGAGAAGATCACTGTGGGAGTTCTGGACGGCAGGTCCGCCATCGTCACCGGTTCCGCCCGAGGCATCGGCCGCGCGACCGCCGAGCTGCTTTCGGCGCAGGGCGCGCAGGTCCTGATCAACGACCTCGACGGCGACGTCGCCGAGCAGGCCTCGAGCGAGATGAGCGGCGACACCATCGCGTTCGCCGGCGACCTGACCAAGGACGGCGTGGCGGACAAGCTCGTCGACACAGCCGTCGAGGCCTTCGGGAAGCTCGACATCGTTGTGAACAACGCCGGCTACACGTGGGACGGCCCGATCCACAAGATGTCCGACGAGCAGTTCCAGGCGATGCTCGACATCCACAATGTGGTCCCCTTCCGCGTTCTGCGCGCGGCCGCACCGCACCTGCGCGAGCCGGCCAAGAAGGAGCGCGAGGAGGGCGTCGAGGTGTTCCGCAAGGTCGTGAACATCTCGTCGGTCTCCGGGACGATGGGCAACGCCGGCCAGGCCAACTACTCCTCCGGCAAGTCGGGCGTGGTCGGCCTCACGAAGACGCTGGCCAAGGAGTGGGGCCAGTTCAAGATCAACGTGAACGCCGTCGCGTTCGGGTTCATCGAGACGCGGCTCACCGCGGCCAACGACGCGGCCGAGACGTTCGACAAGGACGGCCAGGAGATCAAGCTCGGCATTCCCGAGCAGCTGCGCCAGATGGCGGCGATGCTGATCCCGCTCGGCCGGCCGGGCACTCCGGAGGAGGCCGCCGGCGGCGTGTTCTTCCTGTGCTCGCCGTGGAGCAACTACGTATCGGGCCAGGTTCTGAACGTCACCGGTGGCCAGTTCACCGGCATGACGAGCTGAAAGACGCCTCGCAAACGGGTGGTTGATGGTTGCCCGTTCCGGGCTAAGCGCCTACTGTGGTTGGTTCGGTTGGGGAGAAAGTCTTGGGAGGACTAAATGATGAGCAGCCGCAGTGGATTTCGCGCCGTCGTCCTTGCGCTCGCGGGAGCAGGGATCGCCGCCTTCGCAGGACCCGCGTCCGCGGCAGTCATTCCGGTCGCGTGTGACGCGGCCCCGAACGGGACGAACCTGCGCAACGCAATCGTCTCCGCCAACGGCACCGCCGCGGCGGACACGCTGGACCTCGCGGCCGGCTGCACCTACACGTACACCGCCACGTCGACGACGGCCGGCAACGCACTGCCGCAGGTGACGCAGCCCGTGACCATCAACGGCAACGGCTCGACCGTCCAGCGCACCGGTGCGACCAACCTGCGCCTCCTCCTCATCAACCCCGCCACCGCGGGCCAGACAAATACGATCAACGACCTGACCCTCCAGGGCGGCGCACTCGCCGGCACGAACCAGAACGGCGCCGGGATCGCAGTCCTGAATTCGACGCTCAACCTGAACGGCGTGACGGTTCAGAACAACACCGTCGGCACCAGCACGGCGCTCGGCGCCGGCCTCGGCGGCGGCATCGCCACGTCGGCGGTGCACCTCAACATGGCCAACAGCGCAATCAAGAACAACACAGCGGCCCATGGCGGGGGCATCTTCCTGATCGGCGGCACGAGCACCGTGACCAACTCCCAGGTCACGGGCAACACAGCAACCTTCACCCAGGGCTCCGCGGCCACCACGAACATTGCCGGCGGCGGCATCTACGCCTCCACGGCAGCCCTCACCATCGACGGCGGGGCGGTGTCCAACAACACGGTCACGAGCACCGGCTCGGCAGCGGCGGGCTTCCAGGCACAGGCCCACGGCGGCGGGATCTACTCGATCGGTACCCCGGCTGCTCCCGCTCCGCTGCTGGTCAAGGGCGGCGCGACGATCGCCGGCAACAAGACCCAGGCGACCGGCACGGGCTCCAGCCCGACCGGTGGCGGCATCGAGACCAGCGCCGCGAAGCTCGACGTGACCGGCGGCTCGACGATCTCGGGCAACCAGTCCGGCAGCGGCGGCGGCATCCTGAACACCGTCAACGGCGGCAACCCGGCGCTGCTCACCACCATCAGCGGCTCCACCGTCTCCGGCAACACCGCGACGAATGGCGCCGGCATCTACGGCTTCGTCGGCCCGGTCACCGTCGACAACGGCTCGACCATCTCGGGTAACACGGCGATGGGCGCCGGCGGCGGTGTGCTCACCGCCAACGCCCCCCTCAACGTCCTCGGCGGCTCGACCGTCGCGAACAACAGCGCCGCGAGCGGCGCCGGCGTGGCCTCGTCGACGATCGCCGCGGTCAGCACGCTGCCCATCACGGTGACGGGCTCGACGGTCAAGGACAACAACGCGACCGCCGCCGGCGGCGGGATCTACTCCCTCACCGGGGCGATCAGCGTGAACGGCTCTTCGGTGGTCTCCGGAAACAAGTCAGCCGGCCATGGCGGCGGCATCTACGCCCAGGCCTCGGGCAGCTTCATCGGAAGCGTCAACATCTCGAACTCGGCGATCTCCGCCAACGAGGCGACAGGCACCGGCTCGACCGGCGGCGGCCTGTATGCGCTCTCGACCCCGGCGAACATCACCGGCACGACGTTCAACAACAACGTCGCGGCGGGCTCGACGCCGAGCCCGAGCCCGGGCTTCCTCTACGGCGGCGGCGCGATCTACGCCGGCGCGGCCGCGCTGAACATCAGCGGCTCCTCGTTCCTCGCCAACACGGCGAACAACGCGGCCGGCGGCGCGATCGGCGCGGTGCTGAACTCGCCGGTCACGCTGACCGACACCACGCTCAGCGGCAACAGCGCGGCGCTCGGCGGCGCGCTCAACGCGTCGACCTCGCAGGTCGACATCACCGGATCCACCATCTCCGCGAACAACGGGGCCGCGTGGGGCGGTGGCATCAACAACACGTCGGGCGCGCTGAACATCACGCGCACGTCGATCGCCGGCAACACGACGGGCGGCACGTTCTTCGGCGCCGGCCTCGTGAACACGGCCGCGAATGCGACGATCAAGCGCTCGTCGATCACCGGCAACAGCGGTGGCGCCTTCGGCGCCGCGGGGCTGTTCTCTGGCGGCACCTCGACCATCGAGAACTCGACGGTCGCCGGTAACACCACGTCCCCCGGGAGCAACAACACCGCGGGCGGATTCATCGTGATCTCGGCCGGGGCGAACGCCGGCCGGCTGGACACGGACAACTCGACGTTCTCCGACAACGGCCTCGGGGGCTCCACCGCCCCGGGTTCGTCGCTGACGGCGTGGTCGAACTCGGGCGGCGCCAACACCGGCGGCGCCTCGATCCACCTGCACAACACCGCCGTCGCCGACAGCGACAGCGGCCCGGGCCTCGGCTGCGCCGGGATCAAGAACAACCCCGCGAGCGCTGAGCCGGGCAACCTCGTCGACGAAGGCGGCAACGTCGAGTGGCCCACGGCGGGCTGCCCGGGAGCCCTTCGCGCCGACACGAAGCTGGCTCCGCCGGCTGCCGATCCCGGCCAGCCGACGTTCTCGATGCGGCCGCTGCCCGGGAGCTCCGCGATCGACGCCGGCACCGGAGCGTGCCCGGCGACGGACCAGCGCGGAACCACGCGCCCGAACGGGGCCGGCTGCGACGCCGGCGCGATCGAGACGCCCACGCCGCCCGACACGACGATCGCCCTCATCGGGTCCGATCCGACGGCCGATCCGAAGTTCACGGTCGGGTCGCCGGACGCCGGGGCGGTGAGCTTCGAGTGCCGCACGGACAACCAGGGCCCGTGGGTGCCGTGCTCGACCCCGTACGCACCGGAGCCGCCGGCGCTCACGGACGGCCCCCATTCGGCCCAGGCGCGCGCGCTCGACGCCGACGGGTACTTCGACACCAGCCCGGCGAGCACGAACTTCACCGTGGACCACACCGGTCCGACGGTGAACATCACGCCGATCGGCGTGACGGGCGACACCACGCCGGACGTGTCGTTCACCGTGAGCTCGGATGCCTCCGGCATCGACACGGTCACCTGCGAGGTCGACAACAACGGCAACCCGGTTCCGTGCTCGTCGCCCTACACGATCACGCCGGCCCTCGGTCCCGGCAGCCACACGATCAAGGTCGTCGCCACCGACAACGTCGGCAATTCGGGCTCGGACGAGGAGACGTTCACCGTCGACTCGAACCCGCCCGACACGATCATCGACTCGGGTCCCTCGAGCGTGTTCGACCTCGGCAACAAGACGAACGACTCGACGCCGACCTTCACCTTCCACTCGACGAAGGCGAACTCGACGTTCCAGTGCAAGATCGACAACGGCGCCGCGGTGCCGTGCACGTCGCCCTACACGACGCCGTTCCTGGCCGACGGGAACCACACGTTCTCGGTGGTCGCCACGGACAACGTGGGCAACGTGGATCCGACGCCCGCGACGGTGAACTTCATCGTCGCTCCCAAGTGCTCGCTGGTCGCGCTGGTGCTGAACCCGCTCGGAATCCCGATCCGGGTCTGCCTGATCGAGACCCGCGTCGCGAAGGTGGGCGCCAAGACGAGCAAGGTCACGCTCTCCTCGTACAGCGTCAAGCTGAAGCGCGGCGGCAAGACCTACGCGACCCAGAGCAAGGCGAAGGGCGGCAAGATCAAGGTCAAGCGCCTGCGCAAGGTCAAGCCGGGCGCCTACTCGGTCCGCGCGACAGCACGGACGACGACCGGGAAGCGCCTGTCCGGCGCCGCTCGCCTGGTCGTCACCAAGGCGATCGCGCGCAAGATCAACCGCCTGCGCTGAGCGCAGGCAACAGCCGTCGTGCGAGGGGCGCCCACCGGGCGCCCCTCGCCGTTCGGGACCCGCTGCCGGTCGCGGGCCGCCAAGCTCCGAGTGGTTATGTTGCCCGGATGAGCTCCTTCGCAGGGAAGACCGTGATCGTGACCGGGGCGGCGAGCGGCATCGGGCGCGAGATCGCGCGCCAGACCGGCGCCGCCGGCGCCTACGTCCTGGTCACCGACCTCGACCAGGCCGCGGTCGACGCCGTCGCCGCCGACATCGGGGCGGGCGCCGCCGGCATGGCCGTCGACGTGTCCGACCGCGAGCAGATCGAGGGCGCGATCGACCGCGTGGTCGCCGAGCACGGGCGTCTCGACTACATCTTCAACAACGCCGGCGTGGCGATCTTCGGTGAGGTCGAGATCGTGACGCTCGACGACTGGGACAAGATCATCGACGTGAACCTGCGCGGCGTCGCCTACGGGACGACACTCGCCTACCGGCAGATGGTCGAGCAGGGCGGCGGCGGGCACATCGTCAACACAGCGTCCGTCGCGGGGCTGCTGCCGGTTCCCTTTCAAGCGCACTACTGCGCGACGAAACACGGCGTCGTCGGGCTGTCCAAGACGCTGGCGCTGGAGGCTCCGAAGCACGGGGTCGGCGTAACCGTCTTCTGCCCGGGCTTCGTCGACACGGGGATGATCACGAACAACACCCTGCGCGGCACCATGGAGGGCACCGACGCGCGCAAGATGATGCCGCTCGGCCCGCTGCCGGCGGACAAGGCCGTGCAGCGCCTGCTGGCCGGCGTCGCGAAGGGGAAGCTGTTCGTGGTCACGCCCTGGTACGGCCGGCTGGGCTGGATGGTCGAGCGCGCCTCGGTCGCGCTCAGCCATCGCGTTCACATGATCTCCATCCGCGTGACCGCGAAGCGGGCCAAGACCGCGCGGCTGTAAAGCGCTGCCTCTCGCCGGTTCGCGGGCCGTAGAACGACGAAGGGCGCCCGCGAACGAGCGCCCTTCGTGCCGCGTCGGAGGCCTTCCGCGGATGGTGAACCAGGTGCCGGACTCGCTACACGATGAAGGGGCCGGCCTTCTTCAGCACCGTCTTCATCGACGCCGCGCGATCGAAGTCGCGCGGGGCGAACACCTGGTTGTTGAGGCCGCGGAGGTACGCCGCGTGGCGCGCCTCGACGGTCAGGATCGAGACCGCCGCCTTGACGACGGCGGCCTGCTTGATCCTGGTCGCCTGCCCCGAGTACGCCGTGACCCCGACATCCTCGAGCACGACGGCCGTCTTGAGGAAGTTCGCCTGGTTGGCGTTGGCGTCGCCGAAGTTGAACCTCGGCTTCTTCACCGCCGCCTTGCCAAGCGCCTTCTTCAGGAACTTCACGTGCGCGTTCTCGTGCTTCGCCACGATCCGCGCCGCGGTCAGCGCTTCGCCGGTCAGCCCGGCCTTCACGAGCGCCTCGTTGTAGAACGCCGCCTCGAGATATTCGAGGGTGAGCGCGTAGTTGAGGATCTTGACGTCCTGCTTCTTGGACGGCTTGGCCTCGGCGAGCTCCGGGAAGCCGTTCAGCAGCATGCCGCCGCCGACCAGCGCTCCGCCGCCGATGGCGGCCTTGCGGAACAGATCGGCGCGGGTGTCGCCCGCGACCGCGGCCTCGGACTCGCGGATCGCTCCGTCGAGGTCGACCAGTTCCAGCTTGATGAGATCCGACATGTGAGGGGGTCTCCTCCCCTTCGACTTGGCCTCCGTCACACGCACTAGCGCAGCGGCGGGCGAGTCGGATCACTGGAAGCCGAAACGTCCCGGAGTCCACCTCATGAGGTGGCATGCGGGACGTTCATGGTTTCCGGCTCGGCTGAGAAGGGCGGCGCGGGCCGGCTCCTGCCCGGCGAGGCCCTACTTCTCCTTGCGCTCCTCGGCGAGCGGCTTGCCCTCGTCGTCGGACAGGCCCCCGGGTGGCCAGGCGCCGTACCAGTTGTCACGCGCCCCATCCATCGTCAGGACGGAGCCGGAGTAGTAGTCACCGGCCGGCGAGGCGAGGAACGCGACGGTCCAGGCGAACTCCTCCTCGGTGCCCAGGCGCTGCAGCGGCACGGTCGAGGCGACGCCCTCGACCACCGCCTTGGGGTACTTCGTCATCAGGGTCTGGGTGGCGAAGTGGCCGGCTGCCAGCGCGTTCAGCCGGATACCGAACCGCGCCCACTCGATCGACAGCTCGCGCATCATGTTCTCGACCGCCGCGCGCGCCGCCGACGAATGCGTCATGCCCGGCAGGCCGTGGTGCGGGGAGAGCGTGACGCTGACGACCTTCCCTCCCCGCGCCGGGATCATCGCCTTCGTCGCAACGGCGTGGGTCATCAGCCAGGTGCCCTCGACGTTCAGCCGGATGACCGTTCGCCAGCCCTTCGGCGTGATGTCCTCGGCAGGCGTCATGTACTGCCCGCCGGCGTTGTTGACGAGGGTGTCGATCTTGCCGTACTCGGCGAGCACCGCGCCGACGAACGCATCCACCTGCTCCTCCTCGCGGATGTCGCAGGCGTGCGCCGTCACGCGGCCGGGCTCGCACAGCGCGACCGTCTCCTCGAGCGGCTCGGCGCGCCGGCCGCAGATCGCGACCGACGCCCCGCAAGCGGCGAGCTCGACCGCGATTGCGCGGCCGAGCCCGGATCCTGCTCCTGTGACTATCGCGACCTGGCCGTCGAGCAGCCCGGGCGCGAATACCTTCGAGGGCAAGGCGTCCTACGCGGTCGCCAGCGCCTCGTCCTTGTACGTCTCGCCGGCCTCCGCCAGCGCGACGAGCGACTCCGGCGGCGTGAAGCGCTCGCCGTACTGCTCGGCGAGCTCGTTCGCGCGCGCCACGAAGCCGGCGGGACCGCCCTCGTAGCCGTTGATGTACTGGAGGACGCCGCCGGTCCAGCCCGGGAAACCGATCCCGAAGATGGACCCGATGTTGGCGTCGGCGACCGACTCGATCACGCCCTCGTCACGGCACTTGACCGATTCGATGGCCTCGGCGAAGAGCATGCGCTCCTCGAGGTCCCGGAGCGAGATCGACTTCGGATCGTCGATCGGCGGGAAGGCCTCCTTCAGGCCCTCCCAGAGACCGGTGCGCTTGCCGTCCTCGTAGTTGTAGAAACCGGCGCCGCGGAGCTTCCCGGGACGCCCGGCCTCGAGCATGTGGTCGACTACCTCGAACGCGGGATGCACGGGAGCCGTGCCGCCCTCGGCCTCGATCGCCTCGACCGTGGCCTTGCGGATCTTCGCCGCCAGCTCCATGTTCAGCTCGTCCATCAGCTGGAGCACGGGGGCCGGGTAACCGGCCTGCGAGCTGGCCTGTTCGATCGACGGCGCCGGGATGCCTTCCTTCAGCATCGCGATGCCCTCGTTCACGAACGTGCCGATCACGCGCGAGGTGAAGAACCCGCGCGAGTCGTTTACGACGATCGGCGTCTTCTTGATCTGCTTGGCGACGTCGAGGGCCCGCGAGACGGTCTCCTCGCTCGTCTCCTCGCCCTTGATGATCTCGAGCAGCGGCATCTTGTCCACCGGGCTGAAGAAGTGCAGCCCGATGAAGTCGGCCGGACGCGACACTCCCTCGGCGAGGCCGGTGATCGGCAGCGTCGAGGTGTTCGACCCGAGCAGCGCGCCCTCTGCGAGGTGCGGCTCGATCTCGGCGAAGACCTTCGCCTTGACACCCGGGTCCTCGAACACGGCCTCGATCACGAGGTCGGCGCCGGCCGCCGCGGCAGGATCGGTCGTGGCGGTGATCCGAGCGAGGAGGGCGTCGCCCTTCTCCTGCGTGACCTTGCCGCGTTCGACGCCCTTGGCGACGAGCCCCTCGGAGTAGGCCTTGCCCTTGTCGGCAGCGGCCTGATCGACGTCCTTCAGGACGACCTCGATGCCGGCCTTCGCGCACACGTACGCGATGGCGGCGCCCATCATGCCGGCGCCGAGCACGACCACCTTCTTCGACTCGAAGGGCTCACCAGCGAGACCACGGTCGCCCGTGACCTTCTGGAGGTCGAAGAAGAACGCCTGGATCATGTTCTTCGCGACCTGGCTCGTGGCGAGGTCGACGAAGTACCGGCCCTCGATCTGGATCGCCGAGTCGAAGTCGACCTGCGCACCCTCCACGGCCGCGGCCATGATGTGGTGCGGCGCCGGGTAGTTCGCGCCCTTGATCTGCTTGCGCAGGTTCGACGGGAACGCCGGCAGGTTCTGGGCCAGCTTCGGGTTCGACGGCGTGCCGCCGGGGATCTTGTAGCCCTTCTCGTCCCACGGCTGCACGGCCTCCGGGTTGTCCGCGATCCACTTCTTCGCGGCCGGGATGAGGTCGTCCTGGGTCGGCACGATCTCGTCGATCAGGCCGAGCTCCTGGCCCTTGGCGGGCGCGTAGCGCTTGCCCTCCATCAGCCAGGACATCAGGCCCGCGACGATGCCGACCTTGCGTACGGTGCGCACGACGCCGCCGCCGCCGGGCAGCAGGCCGAGCTGGACCTCCGGGAAGCCGACGACCGCCTTCTTGTCGTCGACGATGATCCGGTGGTGCGTGGCGAGGGTGATCTCGAGCCCGCCGCCGAGCGCCGCGCCGTTGATCGCCGCGACGACCGGCCTGCCGAGCGTCTCGAGCCGGCGGAGCTGGCTCTTGATCTCGGTCACGCCCGCGAGCAGCTCGGGCGCCTGCTCCGGCGTCGCCGCCAGCAGGTCGTTGAGGTCGCCGCCGGCGAAGAAGGTGCTCTTCGCCGAGGTCAGGATGACGCCGGTGATCGAATCCTTCTCGGCCTCGAGGCGGTCGACCGTGGCGCCCATCGAACGGGCGTAGGCCTCGTTCATGGTGTTGGCCGACTGGTTCGGGTCGTCGAGGGTCAGGATGACGACGCCGTCGTCGTCCTGGTCCCAGCGAATCGTTGTGCTCTCTGCCATCTAGATCGCCTCCACGACGGTCGCGATTCCCATGCCGCCGCCGACGCAGAGCGTGCAGAGGCCGTACTTGCCACCGGTGCGGTGGAGCTCGTCGAGGATCGTGCCGAGGATCATCGCCCCGGTCGCGCCGAGCGGATGCCCCATCGCGATGGCGCCACCGTTGACGTTGACCTTCTCCATGTCGAGGCCCATGTCCTTGACGAACCGGAGCACGACGGCGGCGAACGCCTCGTTGATCTCGACGAGATCGAGGTCGTCGACCGTCAGGCCGGCCTTGGCGAGCGCCTTCTTCGACGCCGGCGCGGGGCCGGTCAGCATGATCGTCGGGTCGTCGCCCGAGAGGGCCGTGGCGAGGATCCGGCCGCGCGGCTTCAGGCCGAGCTCCTCACCGGTCTTCTCGTTGCCGATCGCCACGAGCGCCGCGCCGTCGACGATGCCGGACGAGTTGCCCGGCGTGTGGACGTGGTTGATCTCCTCGACCCAGTGGTACTTCTGCAGCGCCACCGCGTCGAAGCCGCCCATGTCGCCCATCGCCGCGAACGACGGGCTTGAGCTTGCCGAGCACCTCGGTCGTGGTGCCGGCACGGATGAACTCGTCGTTGTCGAGCACGACCTGGTCGTTGATGTCGACTACCGGGACGACGGAGTCCTTGAAGCGGCCGTCGGCCTGAGCCGCCGAGGCGCGCTCCTGCGAGCGGGCCGCGTAGGCGTCGACGTCGTCGCGGCTGAAGCCCTCGACGGTCGCGATCAGGTCCGCACCGATCCCCTGCGGGATGAAGTACGTGTCGTAGTTCGTCTCGGGGTCCATCGCCCAGGCGCCGCCGTCGGAGCCCATCGGGACGCGCGACATCGACTCGACGCCGCCGGCGAAGACGAGGTCCTCGAAGCCGGAGCCGACCTTCTGGGCCGCGATGTTCACGGCCTCGAGGCCGGAGGCGCAGAAGCGGTTGACCTGCACGCCGGCGACGGTGTCCGGCAGGCCGGCCTTGATCGCAGCGGTCTTGGCGATGTCGGCGCCCTGGTCGCCCACGGGCGACACGCAGCCGAGCACGACGTCGTCGACGCGGTTCGGGTCGAGCTTGACGTTGCGGCCAAGCATCTCGTGCATCAGGCCGACGACGAGGTCGACCGGCTTCGTGGTGTGCAACGAGCCATTGCTCTTGCCCTTGCCACGGGGGGTGCGAATCGCGTCGAAGACGAGCGGTTCTGCGGCTGCCATCGGAGACTCCTCTGGTGGGTGCGTTGAACGAGTGGAAAAGAGAGTGCGCGCTCCGGAAGAGTGCCAGGCGCGGCCCGGAATGATAGTAGGAAGTAGCGCTTTCTACTTTCCGCCGGGGCTCAGCCCGGAGCGCGGGCGAGGTACCGCTTGCCGGCGCGGACCGAGATCGTCTTGCGGCGCCGGAAGTCGCGCACCGCGACCCGCCCGCGGCGAACGGACGTGAGGGTGCCGTCACAGCGGTCGGTAACGGTCCATTCGGTGCCGCGGATGGTCGCGCTGCTGTAGCGGCCGCGGGTGCGGAACCGGCCGCGCCCCTTGCCGCGCAGCCGCCGGATCCTGCGCCGCGAGCGCGCAGAGCTCTCCGCCTGGACCTCTGTCGCCCCACGCGCACGGCCGCAGCGGCGGAAGCTGCGGCCCTTCAGCCGGACCTCGGTCAGGCCCTTGGCGCCGCGCCGGCGCGATTGGAGCACCTGGAAGACGCCCGCGGAGAACTGCGCGGTCTGGACCACGCCACGGCGCGGCTGCGCGCTGACAAGCGCGACCACGCCCTTACGCGTGTCGATCTGGGAACGCACCGGTATCTGGCGCGCTGCGCCGAGCGGCACGGCCCTGCTCCCCGGAGCCTTGACGAAGACCTTGCCGCGAACCGGCCGCACGTTGACGGTGACGCCGAGGATCGGTGGCGGCGGCTCGGCGCGGAATCGCTGAATCCGGGCGTTGGCCGTGTCGGCCACGTAGATCTCGCTCTCCCGGCTCGCGACGTCAGTCGGCCCGTTGAACCGGCCGTCGGTCGTGCCCAAGCCGCCGAAGCTCTGCCGAAAGGCGCCGTCGAGGCTGAACTCCTGGATGCGCCGGTTCCCGCTGTCGGCGACGTAGACGCTCGCGCCGTCGACGGCGACGCCCTGGGGATTCGAGATCTGGCCCGCGCCGGTGCCGAAGCCTCCCCACTTGGCGAGGAACCGCCCATCGGCGGCCAGCTTCTGGATGCGGTTGTTGCCGGCATCGGCGACGTAGATGCCGCCAGCCGAGTCGACCGCCACGTCGGCCGGGCCCTCGAACCGGCCGTCGGCGCTGCCGCGCCCGCCGTAGATCGCAAGTGGGACGCCGGCGGGGCTGAACTTCTGGATGCGGTGGTTGCTGAATTCGGAGACGAAGACGTTGCCCGCCCCGTCGACGGCCACGCCCTGTGGCGCCGAGAGGCGTCCGAGGGCGGTCCCGAAGCTGCCGAACGCGCCGAGGAATGCGCCTGCGCTCGTGAACTTCTGCACCCGGTGGTTGTTGCGATCCGCGACGAAGACGTTGCCCGCACCGTCGATCGCCACGCCGTATGCCGACGCCTGCCCGAACTGACCGGGCGCCGGACCCGTCGAGCCCCACGCTGTGATCACCGCCCCCGCGGCAGTGAACTTCTGCACCCGGCTGTTCCCGGTGTCGCCGACGAAGACGTTGCCTGCTGCGTCGGTCGCGACCCCGCGCGGCTGCTTGAACTGCCCTGGCAGTGCCCCGAAGCTCCCCCACTTGCCGGCAAACGTCACATCGGCGGCGGCGGGCGCGACCAGCGCGCAGAACGCGGCGCCCGCCGCGACGGCCCCTTTCAGGAAGTCACGCATCGCTCGAGTGTACGTCGGGTTTCCGGATGGGGCCAGCGGCCGGCTAGGCCCTGATGACCTGCTCGATGTACGGCCCGAGCGCCTCGGCGACGCGACCGCCGTCGAGCGGCTCGCCCTCGGTGGGAACGCTCGCGGCGCTGAACGCAAGCCGTACGACGCACTCGGCGAACAGGCGGGCGCCGGCGGGATCCGCGTGCGGCCAGCCCTCGAGGATGATCGCCTCGATGCCTTGCGTCGCACGCTCGATGCCGGGCTTGGCCTCGGTCGCGATGATCGGCAGCAGGTCGGCGCGCTCGCCGGACATCGCCTCCATGAAGAGCGGGTTCTCCGCTGCGGCCAGCAGGAACCCGTCGTACGCGGCCGCGACGGCGGTGCGCGGCTCGGCGACGTTGGCGGCCACCGTCTCGGCGACGCCGGTGAGGAAGCCCTCGATCTCGCGCACCACGAGCGCCTCCGCGAGCTTCTGGCGCGAGCCGAACTCGTTGTAGAGCGTCTGGCGGCTCACACCCGCGGCGGCGGCCACGTCGGCCATGGTCACGTCGTTCCAGGCCGTGCGGCCGAGCTCGTCGCGCGCGGCGCCGATCAGCGTGTCGCGCAGCAGCTCGCGCGCAGCGACCGCGTACGGGGTGCGGCCCGCGGTGGCGAGCGGGACGGTCATCGGTCCGTTCCTAGTCCGCCGGCTCGAAGTCGACCTTGTCGCGCACGCCGCAGTCGGGGCAGTGCCAGTCGTCGGGCACCTCGCTCCAGGGCGTGCCGGGCGGGAAGCCCTCGCGCGGGTTGCCGTCGACCTCGTCGTAGACGTAGCCGCAGCTGCCGCATTGCCAGCGGGCCATCAGGCGCCGGCCGGGGCCGGGTACTTCGCGAGGACCTTCTCCCGCTTGCGCGGGTGGACGTTCGACAGGGTCATGTCTCCCTCGTAGTGCTCGACGACACGGTGGTCCATGACCCGGCGCCAGAGCGGCGGAACCATGGCGAGCACGATCATGCCCGCGTACCCGGTCGGCAACTGCGGGGCCTCGTCGAAGTGCCGTAGCGACTGGTAGCGGCGCATCGGGTTCGCGTGGTGGTCCGAGTGACGCTGGAGGTGGTAGAGGAGGACGTTCGACGCGACGTTGTTCGAGTTCCAGCTGTGGTGCGGCTGGCAGATCTCGTAGCGGCCGTCGGAGCGGTGCTGGCGCAACAGCCCGTAGTGCTCGAGGTAGTTCACGACTTCGAGCAGCGAGAAGCCGAACACGGACTGGATGAGCAGGTACGGCAGCACGACCGGCCCGAACACGGCGACCAGCACGACGTACAGGACGACCGTCATGGCCCACGCGTTGAGCACGTCGTTGTGGATCGTCCAGTGCGTCTTGCCGAGCCGGTCGAGGCGCTCGCCCTCGAGGTGCCAGCTCGACCTGAAGCTGCCGAGCACCGTGCGCGGCAGGAAGCTCCAGAAGCCCTCACCGAACCGCGAGCTCGCGGGATCCTCGGGGGTCGCCACGCGGACGTGGTGGCCGCGGTTGTGCTCGATGAAGAAGTGGCCGTAGCCGGTCTGCGCGAGCGCCACCTTCGACAGCCAGCGTTCGACGCTGTCGCGCTTGTGGCCCAGCTCGTGTGCGGTGTTGATGGCGATGCCTGCGACCATGGCCTCCGTCACCGCGAGACCGATGTTCTCCATCGCCGTCAGGTTGCCGCTCGACCACAGGTAACACGCGAACACGAGCCCGCCGTACTGGATCGGGATGTAGGCGTAGGTGAGCCAGCGGTAGTAGCGGTCCTGCTCGAGCCACTTGATCACGCTGTCCGGAGGGTTCTCGTTGTCCGTGCCGACGATGAGGTCGAGCAGGGGGAAGACGCCGAACACGAGGAACGGGCCGAACCAGTACATGACGCCCAACCCGGTGAGCTCGGCGAGGCCGTAGGCGAGGAAGGGGGCGGTGGGCACGATCAGGCCGAGCGTCCAGGCGTAGCGCTTGGAGTCGGTCCAGTCGGGTGCTTCGAGCTCGGTGGCAGGGGCCGCTTCTGTCGTCATGGGGTAAACTTTACACAGAGAGGCCCTCGTGTCAAGCGAGCCGACACTCGGCGTCGATGGCGTCGAGGCGGGGCGACGGCCCGTGACCCATCACCAGGTTGCGGGCGAGCGGTATCTGGTGCGAGCTGCTCTCGAGGATGTGCATCAGGTAGCCCGCCGTGTTCGGGAACGCGACCACGTCGCCCACCCGGACCCCGTGCGGGAAGCGCAGCCGCCGCCAGGTGAGCAACTCGCGCTCGATGCAGTACGCACCGACCAGGTAGCCCTCGATCGGGCCGGTCCCCTCCCCCGTGCTACCGGCGCCCGGCACGACGATCGGATCGACCATGAAGTCGTCGGACGTCGAGCGGCACTGAGTCCGGTTCATGGCCAGTCCGATGAGCCAGGTGCCATCGCGACGTTGCTTGCGGAACTCGACGCGGGCCAGCGTCAGCCCACACCCGTCGAGCAGCGATCGCCCCGGCTCGCAGCGCAGCTGCAGGCCGCGCGAGCGGACCGCCGCGGCGACCGAGCCGCCCACCGCGAGCGGGGCCGCGAGCACCGCTTCCAGCCAGCGCCCGCGGACCAGCTCCTGGTGGTACGGGTAGACCTGGCGGATCGCGTGGTTCTCGAAAGTGAGCGAACGCCCTGCCCCCGCAAGTGCGCGCCGGTGCTCCACCCAGAACCGCCGCCAGTCGTTCCCCGACTCGAGGTAGCTCATCGGGACACCGCCACCGATGTCGACGAACGCGGGGGCGTGACCGCGCTCGCGCAGCGCATCGACCAAGCCGAGACCTTGCCCGATCGCCCGCACCCGATCGGCCGGGGAATAGCCGTCGAGATGGAAGTGGACACCCGCGACGACGAGACCCGTGCCTTGCCCGGCGCGCCGGTCGACGGCAGCGAGCGCAGCCTGCGGCGGGAACCCGAACCGTGTCTCGAGCCGCCCTCGACCGAGGTCCGGGGCTAGTCGCAACGCGATCGTCGCGTCCCGCCCGGCTTCGCCGGACAAAGCGGCGAGCAGGTCGAGTTCGTCGTCGTTGTCGACCGCGATCGTCGTGCCCGATTCGATGCACAGGCGCAGTAACGACGCCGGCTTGACGGCGGCCGTCATCACCAGCCGCGAGCCCGGTATGCCGAGCTCCAGCACCTGGGTCAGCTCGGCCTCGCTCGCCAGGTCTACCCCCATCTCCAGCGCCCGCGCCGCATCGACGAACGCCAGGGCCTTGTTCGCCTTCCGCGCGAAGAAGATGTCCAGATCGACGCCGTAGGCCGCGGCCGCATCCGTCAGCTCCCGAGCGTTCCGGGCCATCGGTGCCGGGTCGAGGATGTTCGCCGGCGAGCCGTACTCGGCGAGCCAATCATCGAGGGGGCCGGGCCGGCCGAGCACCTCGGCCTGCCACGGCTCCAAGCGACCCGGGAGGGCCACGACCCCTGCGCACGCGGAGCGAAGATCGCGGTCGAGGGCGGTGGCGGTCATGCCGCCGACCTGGCCGTCAGCCCGTCAGCCACCCGGCTCGCCCACCTGTCGGCGTGCGGGTGCAGGCGCCGACTCAGCGTGTCGTTTCCGATCACCCAGTCCTCGGTGGGCCTGCCGATCGCGGACAGCCCCGGGGTCACCCACCCGTCCGCTCCGACGCACGCCGCGTCGGCGTCCACCTCCAGGCCGCGCCGCTGCGGTCTGACCCGCACGTACCGCTGGGCCGCGAGATCGGGGAGAAGGCCCGTCGCGTCGACCGCGCCCGGGGGCGGGATCACCGTGTCGAGAACCGCGTCGACTAGCGGTGGCGGGCCGCACCGCAGCCGGCGGAGGTCGACGCGCCCCGCCTCCACGAGGGCGAGGAGCTTCGCGGCATTGACCGGCGGTGGACCGAAGGCGACGCGCTCCATGCAAGCCGCCAGCCGTCTGAAAGCCGGCCACGACGCATCGGCGAGCCCATCCCCGCCAAAGCGCTCGACGATGGCCGGGTAGAGCGCCCGCCAGGCGTGCCCGAGCGCGCAGCCGAGGTCGGGCGGCCGTTCGCCATGCGCGACATCGAGGGAGTGCCCGATCTCGCCGGCCGGGTCGAGCGGGGTTGGATGGGGGACACCGCGACTCGCAGCCTCCAGCGCGGCGAGCGCGACCCCACGCGCCCCACCTGGGCGCTCAGCGTGCGCCGCGAGCAGCGGGAGGAGGTCACCGCGCAGGTCGCAGCGCTCGGGCAACCCGGACGGCGCGTCCGCCGCCGGCGGTTGCAGCGCGGGCTTCGCGAGCATCGGCCGCCCACTGCGTGAGTACGGGATGAGGAGGCCGACGTCATCCGTGCCCGCGACGTAGCGCAGGCGATGCGATCCGGGCACCGCCTCGAAGGCGCCGCCCCGGCCCTCCGTCAGCTCCAGGGCCGTGTCGATGAACGTCAGCGCGAAGCCGCGCGCAGCCACCTTCGCTCCGGGCGCGACGTCAGCCGGACCTACCGCGTCGAGTAGTGCTCCGCTCCAGTCTTGCTCGTGCCCGGTGGCAATCAGGACCTCGTCGTAGGTGCGGGCCGCCCCCTCCGCGCGCACGGTCCAGGAGCCGTCCGCCCGATCGAGCCCTGTGACCCGGGTCGGGACCACGCGGACACGGACGTGCGCCGGGGCGTGCCGCCGGATCAGCGCGAGCCCGGCGGTCAGGTAGCGACCCACCTCCGCGCGCGACGGGTACGGATCGCCGGCCGGGTCTGAGCGCCATCGCACGAACGAGCGGCGGTCGCGCTCCGGCACCACTCCGAAGCCCGGGCACCACATGTCCACCTGATCGGCCCGGAAGTTCATGCGCAGGTAGGAGGGCTGAGCCGGGTCGTAGGCCGGGCCGGCCCCGGGGGCTGGATGAGGCTCATATGCGTCGACGTGGCACTCCGTCGAGGGGTCGCCGTCGGCGAGCCGGTGAAGCAGGCGCTCGAGCGCGAACAGGCCCTTCGGGCCGAGGCCGACGATCGCTACGCGCACAGCCGTCCGGGCTCCGTCTCGGCTACCGCGGCAGCGACATCGTCGGGCGCGCAGCCGAGCTCGGTGGCGACCCATTCATCGTCGTAGACGGTCTGCAGGTAGCCGGTCCCCCCATCCGGGAAGATCGCCGCGCAGCGGCTGCCCGCCGGCATCCGTGGCGCCAGCCGCTCGATCGCCACGGCGACGCCGCCGGACGACGCTCCGGCAAGGATCGCCTCGCGCTCGGCGAGCCGGCGGCAGCCGATCACGCAGTCCACGTCCGAGACGCGGACGAGCTCGTCGAACTCCGCTGCACGCGAGAGCTTGGTCTCCACTCCCGCGCCGAACCCCGGGAGCCGACGCGGGCCGCGCTCGCCCCCGAACAACGCGCTGCCCACAGCATCCACGGCGACCACGCTGGTTGCGCTTCCGCGGGCGCGGAGATAGTCGAAGCAGCCGCGCAGCGTTCCGGTCGTGCTCGTGGCGACGAACAGGTAGTCGAGCCTCCCGCCGAGCGCCTCGTCGATCTCGCGCATCGTTCCCGTGTGGGCGGCCGGGTTCGACTCGTTGCCGTACTGGTCGAGCCAGAACGGGTCGGGTGTGGTCTCCAGGAGGCGCGCCACCAGCTTCAGGCGCGCCGCGAGCAGGTCGCCCGTATCCGGATCGGGATGCTCGACGATCCGGACGTCGGCACCGAGCGCCCGCATGGTGCGCAGGTTCGTGTCGTGCGCGCGGGTGTCGACGACGCAGATCAGGCGGAGGCGGCGGTAGCGGCAGGCCTGTGCGAGCCCGACGCCGAGGTTGCCGGACGTAGACTCGATGACGGTCGTCGAGTCCGTCACGGCACCGCTCGCCATCGCGTCGTCGAGCATCCGGGCGGCCGAGCGCGCCTTGGAGCTGCCGCCGGGATTCAGGCTCTCGAGCTTGGCGAAGACCTCCACATCACCGCGACCGAGGTACCGCCGCAGGGCCACGAGCGGCGTTCCCCCGATGGCGCCGAGGATCCCCTCGCGCGGGTCGCGCGGGCGACCCGGTGTCTCGATGGGCCGCTGGGTGGAGTACACCCGCTTGCGCTACCCGATCGGGCGTTCCCGCGAAACCTGTCCCGCCCGCCCGCGCGCGGCGCCGGCGCGAGTAGGCTTGCCGCATGGCCATGGCGGCAGAGCCGCGCCGCGCCGAGCTGCCCCTGCCCGGCGGCCGCGAGGGAGCGACCGTGAAGATGCACCCGCTGCTGTGCGGCCGGATGGTGGGACCACCCGCGATGTTCCACCGCGTCGAGGGCCGCACCGGGAGGCTGAAGGCGATGGGGATCCGGGTTCCGCGCGAGGAGTGGATCGACCTCCCGGTGGTCGCGTTTCTCGTCGAGCACCCCGGGGCCGGGCCGATCCTCGTCGATACCGGCTTCCACCCCGCAGTCTCGGTGGAACCCAAGGGCGCCATGGGGCGCATGGCCGGCCTGGTGTTCAAGGACATACGCATGGACCCCGAGCAATCGGCCCACGCCCACCTGCGCGAGCGAGGCATCGAGCCGTCCACGGTCGGCACCGTCGTGATGACGCATCTCCACTCCGACCACGCGAGCGGGATCTCCGAGTTTCCCGGCGCGACCTTCGTCGTGTCCGAGCAGGAGTGGGACGCCGCGTCACACGGCAAGGAACTCGACGGGTACATCAAGCGCCAGTACGACCACGGCTTCGACTGGCGGACGATCGACTTCGAGCGCGACGGGAACGTCGACTCCTACACCACGTTCGCGCGGACGGTGGACCTCTTCGGCGACGGCAGCGTGCGCATGCTCTTCACCCCGGGCCACACGGCCGGACACTGCTCGGTCCTGCTCCGCCTGCGCGGCCGGGAGCTGCTGCTCACCGCCGACGCCGCCTATACCCACCGGACCATCAGCGAGACGGCGCTGCCGTTCCTGATCGAGGACGAGCACAACTTCAAGCGTTCGCTGCGCGAGATCCAGCGGTACATCGAGGGCGCGCCCGGCGCGGTGATCATCCCGGGCCACGACATGGCCGCCTGGCGGGTGCTCGACTCCGTCTACGAGTAGCGGCGGCTCAGCCGCCGAAGCCGTGCATGGGATCGCCGTGTGGGAGCGCGGCCGGGTCCCCGGGCATCGACGGTTGCGGGCCGGGCGGCGGGCCCGTCAGGACGCTCACGCCTGGGGGCGGGGCCGGGAACCGGAACGGGGACGTCGCGAACACGATGCCGGCGCCGTTGCCGGTCAGGGTGTTGTTCGGGAACTCAGTGTCGCTGAATCTCCTGTCGACGATCACGATCCCCGCGCGGAGGTTGTGGGCGAACTCGTTCAACCTCATCTGCGTGCGGGCGCGGAGGACCGCGCCGACTCGGTTGCGCCGCAGCCGCGACCGGGTGACCACCGCCCCGTTCGCGCCGCCGTTCTCGAACCCGACGGCGTTGCTCGCGGCAGCGCTCTCGTTCACCCGGGCCGAGCAGTCATCGCACTCACCCAGGTGTATGCCGCTCTCAGGGTGCCCGGCCGCGTGGACGTGGTCGAAGCGGCCTTGTCGCGCCCGGACCGCGGAGACACCACGGCGACCGTTCGCGTAGGCGGTGAGGTACGAGCCGCGCCAGCCGGAGATCGCCGGCCCGAACGCGACGCCGGCGACCGCGTAGCGGCGCACCGTCAGGTTCTCGACGACGACGCCGTCGCCTCGCACCGACACCCCGATGCGCAGCCTGCTCGCCATCGCCATCGAGGATCACCCGGTTGCGGTCGGCGCCGCGGATGAAGATGCCGTCCCTGCCGCGCTCGACCTTCACCGCTTCGCGGTACGTCCCTGGCGATACGAGGACGACGTCACCCTCCTCGGCGGCGTCGACCCCGGCCTGGATGGTCTCGAACTGTGCCGGGACGCGGAGGATCCGGGCCTCCTGCTCCTCGGACCCTCCGCCGCAGCCGCCGAGCGCGACGGCGAGGGCGAGGGCTACTTGTACGTGTCGGCGTGGCACGGCTTGCCGCCGCACACGTCAGGGATGCTGCCACCGATCCGCAGGAACGCCGACTTCTGCGCGCGCGCGGCCTTCGTCGAGCGCGGCGCGCCGTGCGGGTCCTTGCCGGCGCGGTTCGGGATCTCCTTCTGCGGCGCGGGGGTGGTGTTGCCCGGCCCCGTGTCCCAGTACACGATCCCGGATCCGTGGCACTTGGGGTCGCCGAAGAAGCGGATGCCCCACAGCGGCTCGACATCGAGCGAGCGACCCGGGTCGAACGCCGGCCGGCGCGCGCAGGCCCCGATCGTCCTGGCCTCCACGTCGGCGGCGACGTTCGCCACCTGGTGGTCGCCGATCGCCGGGTGCAGCAGGACCCGGTGCTCCGGCGTGCGCTCGAGCGGGTCGGTCGTCATGTGCTCGGCGTAGCCGTTCGCCTCGCCACGATCCCACAGCAGCTGCATCAGCGCGAGGATCAGCGGGCGCTCGATCTCCTCGGGGTAGTTCTGGTAGAGCCCGATCGGCAGCTCGAGGCCCTCGATGTCGCCGTGAGCGTAGGTGTCGAAGTCGACGCTGCGGCGCAGCAGCGTCGAGTAGTTCATCGCCGGCACGCCGAGCACCGCACGGTCGAAGTCCGGGGCGAGCGCGGTGAGCGCGCCGCCGAGGATGCCGCCCTGGCTGTTGCCGTCGTAGAAGAGGCGCTCGGTCTGGAGCTTGGGGAAGCCCGCCGCGCCGGACGCGCCGTCCGCGTGGATCAGCCAGCGGCCGAGGTACATGAAGTTGAGAAAGCCCTGCTGGCTGCGGTCGGCGAGCGAGCGGAAGTTCGACAGGTTCTGCAGCAGGCCGAGCACGTTCGGCACGTCGAAGGTCGACATGCCCGCCCAGTCCGTGGCGCAGAACACGATGTTGTGCTCGTTCCCCATCGCCTGCACGTTGCCGGCGCCGACCTCGCCCGCGGAGCCGAGGAGGCCGTGACCATAGAGCGACACCCGCGCGCCCTCGGGATGGGACCCGTCGACCGCCGACCGCGGGACCGTGCAGATCACGTTGGCGCTTGCGTAGCTGCCGGGAGCCTGCTTCGGCAGGCCGTCGCGGTCGAGGTTGAATCCGAGGCCCGGTAGGCAGCCGAGCGACTTGAGGTAACAGGGCACGCGGATCGTCCCCGTGATGCGGCGCGCGGTCGGCCCGGTCGCGTACTCGCGCACGCCGTCGAGGTCCTCGATCGACGGCACCGCGGGCAGGTCGGGGATCGGGAGCGCGCGCAGCGCGTCGACCACCGCGTCCGGCAGATCGGGGTTCGGCTGAAAGGACGGGCTGTGGCCCTGCACCAGGCGATCGGCCATCGTCTCGTCGCCGAGCTTCGCGAATGCGTCGTTGCGCATCCGCAGCGCCCGGCCGGCGAGGCTGTGCTCGCTGGCGACCGTGAAGTCCCACGCCAGGTAGAGGCTCTCGCGGGCGACTCCCGCCTTCTTCAGCCGGGCGAATATGTCCTCGAAATGCCCGCGGCGGGCGGCGACGTCGTCGTCGTCGCCCGAGGCGATGCGGTCGCGGTAGAGGCGGAAGGCCTCGCGCGCCTCGAGTGTCCCGCCGGCCGAGTTCTTCAGATCGCGCAGCGCGACTATGAAGCGATGCCCTTCCGCGAAGTTGCGGGCCGGGCGCACGATCAGCGTCACGTCGCCGGGGTCCGCCGGGTTCGCGTCGACCTCGGCCCAGATCGGCTGGCGCTCGCCCGTGTCGGCGTCGATCACGACGACCGGTTGAGCGGGCTCGAAGGTGCGCATCATGTCCGACTCCGGCACGAGCTTCGACGCGTCGAAGGCGGTCTGGCTGTCGAGGCCCGGCACCTTGGTGACGATGAGGTTGCCTGGGCTGAACCCGTCGGCCCGGTTCTGGTCGCTCACGTCCATCGGGGTCCCGGAACGGTTGACCGGCCTGGCCCGGCGGTCGATCGCGAGGCGGCGGCCCGTCGGCGTCCCCGGATCAGCGCGGGTGAAGTAGTCGTTGGGGAACGGGTACAGGCAGACCGACGGGTCGAGCGGGTCGCAGCCGTTCTTGTCAGCAGCGAGCGAAGGCTGCGCGAACGCCGCGCAGCCGAGCGCCACCAGCACGATGATCAGTCCTCCCCGCCGCATCTCCCGCACCGGAGACTGCCACAGCGGGCGGCGTCCTACAACGGGGAGGGCCTCACGAACCGGCTGCGAGCCGTGCCTTGCGGGCGCGCTCGCGGGCACCCTCGCGCCCGTGCTCGCGCAGGCCGTCCCACAGGACCTTGATGCGGTCGAGGACGGTCTGGCTCGCGGCCTGCCCCTGCTCGCGATCGGGCTCCTCGACCTGCTCGAACTGGAACGGGTCGCCGAACTGCACCGTGACCTTCGGGAACTGGAGCTTCTTCCAGTTGCGCACCTTCTCGGTGCCGACGATCCCGACCGGTACCACCGGGACGCCGGTCTCGAGCGCGAGCCGGCCGAGGCCTGGCTTGGCGTCGCCGAGCCCGCCGGTGCGGGAGCGACCGCCCTCGACGTACATCACGACGATGTCGCCGCGGTCGAGGATCGCGCGGGCGGTGATGAATGCCTCCTCGTCGCGGGCGCCGCGGCGGACGGGGAACACGCCGCCGTAGTTGTAGATCGGCCACAGCGGAGCGACGAACATGTTCGACTTCGCCATGAAGTGGACCTTGCGGCGCAGGAACACCGCGAGGAAGAAGTGGTCGAGGAACGAGAAGTGGTTCGGGGCGAGGATCATCGGGCCGTCGGAGGGCACCTTGTCGGTGTCGATCCCGCGGGCGCGGAAGAACGCGACGAGATACGGGGTCAGCACCGTGCGGACCAGTTCGTAGTCCCAGTTGGGCCTGTGGTTCCGCACACGCGTGTGGAAGCGCGTGAAGTACTCGGCCGGGCGCGGATCCCTGTAGACCTGCGGCTTGAGCTTTACGTCCTCTGCCATTCCCTCGTTCTCCCTACGCCCGGATCACGCCTCGGTTACGCCCCCTGCGGAGCCGCCCAGCCGCGCGAGTGGGCGAGCGCCCGGCTCCAGTCGGCCAGCAGCCGCTCGCGATCGCCCGCGGCGAGCGACGGCTCGTAGCGCGCCGACTCGCGCCACATCGCCCGCGTCTCCTCCTCCGTCCACAGCTCGACCGCCACACCCGCGAGGTAGGCCGCGCCGAGCGCGGTGGTCTCCGAGATCTCCGGCACCACCACCGGCACGCCGAGCACGTCGGCCTGGAACTTCATGAGCCACGAGTTGTGCACCGCGCCGCCGTCGGCCTTCAGCTCCTCGAGGGCCACACCGGCCGCCGCCTCCATCGCCCGGACCGCGTCAACGGTCTGGTAGGCGATCGCCTCCAGCGTGGCCCGCGCGAGGTGGGCCACGCCGGTCCCGCGCGTGAGGCCCACGATGGTGCCGCGCGCATACGGGTCCCAGTGCGGCGAGCCGAGGCCCGTGAAGGCCGGCACGAGGTAGACGCCGTCGTTGCTGTCGAGCGAGCGCGCGAGCTCCTCCGTCTCGCCGGCGGTGCGGATCACGCCGAGGCCGTCGCGCAGCCACTGGACGCCCGCGCCGGTCACGAAGATCGCGGCCTCGGTCGCGTAGTCGACCCGGTCGCCGACCCCCCATGCGACGGTCGTGAGCAGCCCCTCCGTCGGGTCCGGCCGCTCGCCGCCCGCGTTCTGGAGCACGAAGCTCCCGGTGCCATAGGTGTTCTTCCCGAGCCCCGGCAGGTGGCACGCCTGCCCGTACAGCGCGGCCTGCTGGTCGCCGGCGATCCCGGCCACGGGCACGTCGCCGCCGAACGCCTGGGTGGTGCCGTACACGTGCGCGCTCGGGCACGGCTCGGGCAGCGAGTCCGGCGGAACGCCGAGGAGCTCGCACAGCTCCGGGTCCCAGGCCAGCTTGGCCGTATCGAAGAGGAGCGTGCGCGACGCGTTCGAGTAGTCCGTCGCGTGCGCGCCCGTGAGCTTGAACACGAGCCAGGAGTCGATGGTGCCGAACGCCGCGCGCGCCGGGTCGACCCCGCCGGTCGAGATCAGCCACTCGATCTTCGTCCCCGAGAAGTACGGGTCGAGCACCAGGCCGGTGCGCTCGCGCACGAACGGCTCGTGGCCCTGCTCGCGCAGCTCGTCGCAGCGGGCGGCCGTGCGGCGGTCCTGCCAGACGAGCGCGCGGTGCAGAGGCTCGCCGGTCTCGCGATCCCAGGCGACCACGGTCTCGCGCTGATTCGTGATGCCGATGCCCTTCAGGTCGCCGCCGCTGATCCCGGCCGAGTCGAGCGCCTCCTTGCCCACCCTCTCGGTGACGGCCCAGATCTCGGCCGCGTCGTGCTCCACCCAGCCCGGCCGCGGGAAGTGCTGCTCGAACTCGCTGTACGCGCGCCCGGCGATGCGGCCGCCGGCATCGAACACGATCGCCGTCGAGCCGGTGGTCCCCTGGTCGAGCGCCAGAATCACGAGGGGCAACCTACTTGGCCTGTAAGCTCGCCGCCGCCGGAGTCCTTCACCCGAGGAGAGCGCGTTGCCCGACGTAGAGGCCCACATCACCGGAACCGTCTGGAAGATCGAGTGCAAGGTCGGTGACGATGTCGAGGAGGGCGACACTGTCGTCATCCTCGAGTCGATGAAGATGGAGATGCCCGTCGAGGCCGAGGACGACGGCAAGGTCGCCGAGATCAAGTGCGCCGAGGGTCAGTCGGTGAGCGAGGGCGAAGTCCTCGTAGTGCTGGAGTAGGCGTGGCCGCCGAGGAGCTCGCCTCCGGGAAGCTGATCAAGGACGAGCCGGCCGACGGAGTCGTCCGCCTGCGGATCGACAACCACGACCGCCGCGGCGCCCTCGACCACGAGATCCTCGACACCCTGGCGGAGACGGTCGGCAAGCTCGACGCCCGCTGCCTGATCATCACCGGCACGGGCTCCGTGTTCTCCGCCGGCTACGACCTCGGCAGCCTCGCCGGCCGGAAGTTCGAGGAGGAGGCGGAGGCGCTCGTCGCCCACCCGTTCCACTCGGCGATCGAGGCGCTCGACGCCTACGAGTACCCCGTTATCGCCCAGCTCAACGGCCACGCGATCGGCGGCGGGCTCGAGCTCGCGCTCACGGCCGACATCCGCATCGCGGCGAGCGGGATCCGGGTCGGCATGCCGCCGGCGAAGCTCGGCCTCATCTACTCGCACACCGGGCTGCAGAAGTTCGTCGACATCTGCGGCCCGGCGTTCACCGCCGAGCTGTTCTACGTCGGCAAGAACTTCAAGGCCGAGCGCGGCGCCGAGATCGGGCTGCTGAACCGTGTCGTCGACCCCGGTGACCTCGAGGTCACCGTCATCCAGATGGCCGCCGAGATCGGCTCCAACGCGCCGATCTCACTGGCCGGCAACAAGCGCATCCTGCGCACGCTCCGCGAGCACGCCGGCAAGCTGCCGGCCGACGTCGAGAAGGAGATGGTCGAGCTGCGCGAGTCGTGCTTCCGCACCGAGGACTTCTTCGAGGGCGTGAAGGCCTTCGTCGACAAGCGCCCGGCGGAGTGGAAGGGGCGCTAGGCGTTCAGGCCTAGCCCTCGCTTCACGCGCGCCGCGACCCAGGCGGGGCGTTGGTCGAGGTCTTGCCAGGTGAAGTGGAGGGTGGTCCAGCGGTCGAGCTGGAGGTCGCCGTCGCGCTCTTTGTCGTGCTGGTGCGCGAGGCGGGTCGTGTGCGATGCGTAGCCGTCGGTCTCGACGATGAGCTTGTGCCCCGGCCAGCGGAAGTCCGGGCGGTAGTTGCCGAGCGGGCGGTTGACGATCGGGCGTGGGATCCCGTCGTCGTCGCAGATCGTCAGGAAGAGCTCCTCGAAGTCGTTGACGGTGGCGGTGTCGCCGGCGGAGTGCGTTTGCCGGGTGCTGTGGACCTTCGCCGCGCCTCTGTGGCCTGGGGTGCTTGTGGCGGGGAGCGAGGAGGCGCTCGGTCTGGCGCTGGTCGCTGCGAGCGGCGCAGTCGATCACGGTGCGGGCGGGGGTCGTGACTGGGATGCCGCGCTTGGTGGTGGTGCGGCCTGTGAGCGAGCGGGCACGGTGGACGCTGAGCCCGTTGCGATTGCTCGCTCCCTGCCCGGCCACCGTCACCTCGACGAGATAGGGCCGGTCTTCGATCAGGCCCCACAGGCCGGCTGCGCTGTTGTGGCTCAGGAAGGACTCGCCGACAGCGAGTACGCCCGCCATGCACCGGCCGTCGGGCGAGACGTGTTTCGTGCCGATCGCGTACACGCCTCTGAAGATCGGCACGAGCCAGCCCTTCGCGACTAGGCGGCTGATCGCCTGGCGCGAGAGCCCCAGCTCCATCAAGTGCATCGCCGATAGGACGCCATGCTGCCGCCGCGCGTGGTCCGAAACGGCTCTCAGCAGTAGGGGTGGTTGGACTTTGTCTCGCATACAGAGACAAAGTCCAACCACCCTCCAACTTCGCCCCCCTCGCTGCCCACTTCGAAGCCCGGCGCGGCCTCAGCCGCGGCGCGCCGCGACCACCGCCACGCGCGAGGCGCTAGCTAGCGCAGCTTCGCCGTCTGGCGATCGACCCACTCGCCGACGGTGCCGACGGCGTTGCCGATCGTCGACGCAGTGCGACCGGTGGGCGAGTCGTCGAGCGGCTGGACCGACTCGTCGAGCGAGTCGCCGAGCTGGACCACCGCGCGGCGGGCGTGGTTCTCGACCCGGCGCAGGCGCTCGGCCCAGCGGCGGCTGAACTCGGCGAGGTCGTCGTTGCCGCTCGTCTGGCTCACGCGCGAGAGATAGGCGAGCAACGTGACGACATGCTGGATGTCCGCCAGCGCGAAGCGGGCGGCCTGGTTACGCTCGAGGAAGCGATCGCGCGCGTGCGAGCGGCTGCGGGCGAGCGAGGCCCCGAGGCCGTCGGCCGCGGGGAACCCGTGCAGCCCGTGGCGGGCGGTGACGGGCTCGAGCTCCTCGATCAGCTCACGCGCCGCGGCTGCGGCGCGGCCGAAGACGGGGCCTGCGGGCGGGCCGCCGAGGCGCTCCTGCAGTCCCGACCAGTGGTCGGCGAGCTGCCGGGCGGACACGTAAAGCTCGCGGTAGCCGCGGTTCTCTGCAGGGTGAAGGGCCATAGGGGTCCCCGTATTCTGGCCGATTCGGGCGTCCACTCAAACCTTCGCGCGCCCCGCGCGGCACGTTTCCGCTCCCTAGAGCCTTTCTCCGTCCGACCCCCTCCCTACGTTGACGGCTACCAGTCCCCCGAGGGAGGTCGAGAGTTGCCGCCGCTGATCACGCAACAGGAAGCCCTGGCACTGGGCGAGATCGAAGATCACGCCGAGATCGAGGCGCTGATCGACCGTGCCTGGGCTGCCCGCGTGGAGAACTTCGGTGACTCCACCGATCTCTGCTCGCTGGTGAACGCGAAGTCCGGCGGCTGTGCGGAGGACTGCGGGTTCTGCGCGCAGTCGCGCTTCGCCGAGGCCGACACGCCGATGCACGCGATGATGACGCCGGACCAGATCCTCGAGCACGCCAAGGCTGCCGAGGCAGCGGGAGCGCATCGCTTCTGCATGGTCACGCAGGGCCAGGGGCTGTCGAAGAAGGACTTCTCGAACATCGTCGAGGGGGCGAAGCTCGTCGCCGAGCACACCAACCTCAAGCGCTGCGCGTCCGTCGGGCACATGTCGGTCAAGCGCGCCAAGGAGCTCAAGGAAGCCGGCATCCAGCGGGTGCACCACAACGTGGAGACGGCGGAGAGCTACTACCCCGAGGTGTCGAGCACCGTCCGCTACGAGGGCCGCGTGCGCACGATCGACGCAGTGGTCGAGGCCGGCCTCGAGACGTGCGTCGGCGGCATCCTCAACCTCGGCGAGTCGCGCGAGCAGCGCGTGGAGATGGCGTTCCAACTCGCCCGGATCAACCCCACGAGCGTGCCGATCAACATGCTCAACCCCCGGCCGGGCACAAAGTTCGGCGATCGCGACTACATGGACCCGTGGGAGGCCGTGAAGTGGATCGCGATCTTCCGGCTGATCCTGCCCGAGGCGCTCTTCCGCCTCTGCGGCGGCCGGGTCGAGAACCTCGGCGAGCTCCAGCAGCTGGCGGTCAAGGCCGGGATCAACGGCGTGATGATGGGGAACTTCCTCACCACACTCGGGTCCGAGCCCGAGGAAGACCGCGCGATGTTCGAGGAGCTCGGCCTGAACGTCGCCCGCCAGGACGACAACGGCTCCAACCCCCGCCCGGACAACCGCTCGGGGTGGCTCGAGGGCCACGCCCCGCAGACCCCGGTCGACGAGCTCATCGACAAGCAGGCCCAGGCGAACTTCTGGAACCCCGAGATCCAGCTCAAACGCATCAAGAAGGAAAAGGTGCCGCCTCGCCCCGACGGCGCTGCGAACACGTTCCCCGAGGTCGTGCACGTGGAGGCCCAATGACCGACATCGAACAGGCACTCGGTGAGATCCGCGACCGCGGCCTCTACCGCCGGATGCGCATGATCTCCGGCCCGCAGGGACCGCGCGTCCTGCTCGACGGCAAGCCCGTACTGCTGCTCTGCTCGAACAACTACCTCGGCCTCGCCGATCACCCGCGCGTGCGCGAGGCGGCCGCCGAAGCTGCGATGCGGTACGGCGCGAGCGCCGGCGCGTCGCGGCTGGTGTCCGGCACGATGCGCATCCACCGCCGGCTCGAGGACCGGCTGGCGGAGTTCAAGGGCTACGAGCGCTCGCTGCTGTTCGGATCCGGCTACCTCGCGAACACCGGCGTGATCCAGACGCTCGCCCGCGCGGGCGACGTGGTCTTCTCCGACGAGCTCAACCACGCGAGCCTCGTCGACGGCTGCCGCCTGGCCGGCGCTCAGACGTTCGTGTACCGCCACTGCGACCTCGACCACCTCGCCTGGGGCCTCGAGCAGGCCGGCGGTCGCGGGAGCCTGATCGTGACCGACGGCGTGTTCTCGATGGACGGCGACGTGGCCCCGCTCGAGGGCATCGTCGAGCTTGCCCGCCGGCACGATGCGCGTGTGATGGTCGACGACGCCCACGGCACCGGCGCCACCGGCCCCGGGGGTCGCGGCTCGGTTGCCGCCGCGGGGCTCGAGGACGAGGTCGACATCCTGGTCGGCACCCTCGGGAAGGCGCTCGGCTCGTACGGCGCGTTCGTCTGCTGCGAGCGGCGGATGGCGAAGTACCTGATCAACACCGCGCGCACGTTCATCTTCTCGACCGCGCTCGCCCCGCCGCAGGTCGCGGCCGGCATGGCGGCGCTCGAGTTGCTGCGCGAGAACCCGGGCCGGCCCGAGAAGCTCCTGCGCAACGCGGCGACGCTGCGTGAGGCGCTCAACGAGCAGGGCCTCCCCGCCCCGACCGGCACCACGCAGATCCTGCCGCTCGTGATCGGGAACGCCGACGACGCGGTGGCCGTGTCGGAGACGGCGCTCGAGCGTGGCGTGTTCGCCCAGGCGATCCGCCCGCCGACGGTGCCCGCGGGCACCTCGCGCCTGCGGCTCACCGTGATGGCGTCGCACACCAAGACCGAGCTGCGCGAGGCGGCGCAGACCATCGCCAACGCGATGCCGGCGTCGGTCCGCAAGGCCGCCGCCCAGCACGCCGTCGAGGCGCGCGCCGCCGCGGCGATGAGCGTCGACCCGTCGCGCATCTACGACGGCCTGGCGGACGCCGCCTAAGTGGGCCGATCGGCCCACTAGTCTCTCCCCGTGCCGCGTGGGCTCTTCGTAACCGGTACCGATACCGAGGCCGGGAAGAGCGTCGTGGCCGCGGCTATCTGCGCGGCCCTCGCACGGGCTGGGAAGCGGGTCGCGGCTTTCAAGCCGGTCGTCACCGGCCTCGACGAGCCGGTCGCGGAATGGCCGCGCGACCACGAGCTGCTCGCCGCGGCGGCCGGGTCGGGTCAGCAGCCGCTTGACGTGACGGCGGCCACCTTCGGGCCGCCGTTGTCGCCGCACTACGCCGCCGAGCTGGAGGGTGTCGAGCTCGACCCGGAGGAGCTCGTCGCGGCCGCCCTCCGCGCGGCCGGCGGCGCCGACGTCCTGATCGCCGAGGGTGTCGGCGGCCTGCTCGTCCCGCTCACGCCCACCTACTCGGTGCGCGACCTCGCGGCCGCGCTCGGGCTACCGGTCGTGATCGCCGCGCGGACCGGCCTGGGCACCATCAACCACACGCTGCTGACGATCGAGGCGGCGCGCGCAGCGGGACTGACGGTGGCCGGCGTGGTGATGACCCCGTGGCCGGAGCTCCCGGAGGCCATACAGCTGTCCAACTGGCGAACGATCGAGCAGATCGGCGGGGTGAGAGTGGCGGGCCTGCCACGGACGAACCCGGACGCGCTGGCGGCTGCCGGGGCTGCTCTGCCACTGGCCGACTGGCTCCCTGCCTGACGCTCCCCTACCATCGCCGGTCCGTGAGCGAGCAAGAGGGCAAAGAGCGCAACTACCTGGGCCGGGAGCCCGGACCCGACCGGGAGGACATCCCGGACCTGATCCGCAAGCTGCGCGAGAAGCGGGTCGAGCACCGCCAGCGCCACATGAGCTACCGCGTGGTCTACGCCATCGCGGGGTTCACGGTCACCCTCGCCGGCGTGGCGATGTTCGTCACGCCGGGCCCGGCGCTCCTCGTGATCCCGATCGGGCTCGCGATGCTGGCGCTCGAGTTCGCCTGGGCGGAGCGGCTGCTGCACAAGACACTCCAACAGGCCGACCTCGCCAAGCAGAAGGCGGAGGAGGCCACGCGGACGCAGCAGATCCTCGGCGCCACCGCCACCGTGCTCGCACTGGCCGCGTTCATCGTCGCCGCCGTCTTGTGGGACATCCCGCTGCTGCCGTACCTATGACCCGGCCGTAGCCTCTTTGCGTGCGCGCTCTGCCTCGCGCAGCTCGATCCGGCGGATCTTGCCGGTGAGGGTCTTCGGCAGGTCGCCGACGAACTCGATCTCGCGCGGGTAGGCGTACGCCGAGAGGTGGCCGCGGACGAAGGTCTTGATCGCGTCGGCGGTCTCGTCGCTCGGCTCGTGACCCTCGGCGAGCACGATGAACGCCTTGACGATGTCGCCGCGGCGCTCGTCGGGTGACGCCACGGCCGCCGCCTCGAGCACGGCCGGGTGCTCGACGCAGGCCGATTCGACCTCGAACGGGCCGATCCGGTAACCGGCCGAGATGATCACGTCGTCGGCGCGCCCGGCGTACCAGATGTACCCGTCCTCATCGGCCTCGGCGGCGTCCTTGGTGTGGAACCAGTCGCCGCCGAATACCTCGGCGGTGTCCTCGTCGCGGTTCCAGTAGCCGATCGGGTAGTGCGGGTTCGAGCGCGCGCGCAGGCAGATCTCGCCGCGCTCACCGGGCGGCAGCGACTGCTCGTCCTCGTCGAGGATCGCCACCTCCCAGCCCGGCATCGGCCGGCCCATCGATCCCTCCCGCACCTCCACCGTCGGGAAGTTCCCACACAGCGGGTAGCTCTCCGTGAGGCCGTAGTAGTCGAGCACGGTGAGGCCGTACTGGTCGCGGAACCAGCGGATCACCTCGGGGTTCAACGGCTCGCCGGCCGAGCACACGTTGCGCAGCTCGGGCAGCGGGTACTGCTTCGCCGCGTCGCTGACCGCGGTCATGGCGCGCAGCGCCGTCGGCGTGGTGAACATCCCCTGCACCCCGTGCTTGACGAGGAACGCGAGCTGCTCGTGCGGGTCGAACCCGCCCTTGCGCGCGTAGACGAGCGCGGTCGCCCCGTAGCGCCACGGGCCGAGCAGCGGAGCGATTCCGGCGGCCCAGGCCCACTCGCCCATACCGTGGAAACGCTCGCCCTCCCGGACGTCGTGGCAGAACTCGAACTCCTCATGCGCGAGCAGGTAGCGGTGGGCGTGCAGGATGCCCTTGGCCAGCCCGGTCGTGCCGGACGAGTAGTAGAGCTGGGCTGGGTCGTCGGCGGCCGTGTCGACCACGTCGTACTCGTCGGAGGCCATGTCGAGCTCGCTGACGAGGTCCTCCATCACGATCACCTGCTCGACCATCCCGTCCGGGATGCGGTCGCGGTTCTCGGCGTCGGTCACGACGAGCTTCGCGCCCGAGTCGCGCAGGCGGTGCTGGATGCCCTCGTCCCCGTAGAGGACCGACATCGACAGCAGGATCGCCCCGTGCTTGTAGGTGCCGAGGAACACGGCGGCCGTCTCGGGGAGCGACGGCAGCAGCGTGGCGACCCGGTCGCCGCGTTCGACGCCGGCCGCAGCGAGGACGTTGGCGAAGCTGTTCGAGAGGTCGCTCAGCTCGCCGAACGTGACCTCGCGCTCGCTCCCGCGCCAGTCCTCCCAGATCATCGCCAGCTTGTCGCGCGGGTGCTTGTCGCAGACGTCGACGGCGATGTTGTAGCGCTCGGGCACCTCCCAGCGGTGCGCGGCGACCATCTCCTCGTAACTGCCCAGCTCGTACTTGCGCAGGCGCACGCAGGCACCCTACCCCGCTACTCGCGGGCGTAGTCGAGCAGCGACCCGTCGATCAGCCATTCGACGGGCGCCTTGTCGTCCGTGTACACAGAGCCGCCCCGGAGCGGCGGGCTCACGCGCGCAGCGGCGGCGGCAGCAACCGGCTGGATCTCGCGCGGCAGGCCGGGTACGCGGCGGCGCAGCGCCGCCGCCGAGAGCGGCGCGTCGCTGGCGATCCCGAGCGTGTTCGTGTCCTCGATCGGGTCGCGCCGGACGTGGGCGAACACGTCGCCCATGGTCGCCGCGAGCGCCTTCTCGAGGTCGTCCTGGCCCTCGGGGTGGCCGATGTTGATCAGCAGCACGCCGCCCGGCTGGAGCCTGTCGCGGCAGAGCTCGAAGAACTCCTTCGTCGCGAGGTAGAACGGGATGTAGGGCTGGCGGTAGGCGTCGACGACGATCACGTCGTAGCGGTGGTCGGTCCGGCGCAGGAACGGCCGCGCGTCCTCGTCGTGGACCTCGAGGTGCGGCGCCCGCATCGCGAAGTAGCGGCGGCCAATCTCGGACAGGTCGGGGTCGATCTCCACGCCGTCGATCGCCGTGCGCGGGAAGAGCCGGCCGTAGGCGCGGGCTGTCGTGCCGGCCGCGTTGCCGAGGATGGCCACGCGCCGCGGCGGGCGGTCGAGCGCCGTGAACGGCAGGACGAGCATCCCGTCCCAGTAGTCGCCCGTCAGCACGGTGTGCTGGCGGTAGAGCGAGTGCACGGCCTGGCCCTCGTTGAGCTCGAGGCGGCGGCTGCCGTCGTCGCGCTCGATCACCCGCGCGTACTGGTACTCCGTCTCGCGCTCGTGGATCACGCGGCCGTCGTCGGTCTTCGCCTTCAGCTCGCCGACGGGGATCACCATCAGCGCCGCGATCGCGGCCGGCGCCAGGACCCAGCGGCGTGCCGGCCACAGCCCCGCGACGGCAACGACGGCGATCAGCAGGGCGAAGATGAGGAACGTGATCCGCGTTCCCACGAGCGGGATGAGGACGAGCGCCGACAGCAGCGTGCCCGCGAGGCTGCCGGCGGTCGACAGCGCGTAGAGCCGCCCGGCGACGGCGCCCGCCTCCTCGACGTCGGTCAGGGCGAGGCGCAGTGCGTACGGCGTGACGGCGCCCAGCAGCAGGACCGGAACCGCGACCAGCCCCAGCACGCCGACGAGCGAGCCGACGAAGGCGCCGGCGGAGACGGAGTCGAGCGCGTCGACAGCGAGGTCGAGCAGCGGGCGGGCCGCGAACGGCACGAGCGCCAGCAGGGCGGCGGCCGCCAGGGCCAGCAACGAGACGCCGCGGACGTCGGGCCGGCGGTCGGCCCAGCGCCCGCCCAGCCAGTAGCCGATGGACAACGCGACGAGCACGATCCCGATCGTGTTCGCCCACACGATCGTCGACGCGCCGAAGTACGGCGCGAGCAGTCGCACCGCCGCGATCTCGGCTCCGAGAGAGCCCATGCCGACCACAAAGACGAGGATCCCGAGCAGCGGCATTCCGACTGGCACGGTAGCTAGGGTCGCGCCCGTGAGATTCCCCGGGGCCGACCAGGCCCGACTCGTGGACGAGGACCGGGCCCACCTGTGGCACCCGTTCACCCAGCAGCAGGGGTGGCAGGACGAGGAGCCCGTCATCGTCGACCGTGCCGAGGGCACGGACCTCATCGACACCCACGGGCAGCGCTACATCGACGGCGTCTCGTCGCTGTGGTGCACCGTCCACGGGCACGCGCACCCGAAGATAAACGCGGCGATCAGCGGCCAGCTCGAGAAGGTCGCGCACTCGACGATGCTCGGCCTCTCGCACGAGCCGGCGATCAAGCTGGCGCGCCGCCTCGTCGAGGTCGCCCCGCCGGGGCTGACGCGGGTCTTCTACTCGGACAGCGGCTCGACGGCGACGGAGATCGCGCTCAAGATGGCGTTCCAGTACTGGCGCCAGCAGGGCCCGTCCGCAGCCAAGCGCACGCGCTTCATCTCACTCCGCGACGCCTACCACGGCGACACGATCGGCTCGGTGTCCGCCGGCGGTATCGACCTCTTCCACGGCACTTACCGCCCGCTCCTGTTCGAGACGCTGCAGGCCGAGCCGGGCGACATCGCCGACATGCGGCGCCTGTTCGAGCAGCACCCGGACGAGGTCGCGGCGGTGATCATGGAGCCGCTCGTCCAGGGCGCCGCCGGAATGCTGATCCATCCCGAGGGCTACCTCGCCGCGGTCCGCGACCTGTGCGACGAGTTCGGCGCGCTGCTGATCTGCGACGAGGTCGCGACGGGGTTCGGCCGCACGGGACGGATGTTCGCGTGCCACCACGAGGACGTCGCGCCGGACTTGATGTGCGTCGCCAAGGGCATCACGGGCGGCTACCTGCCCCTGGCCGCGACGCTCGCCACCGAGCGCATCTACGAGGGGTTCCTCGGCGAGCACGAGGACTTCCGCACGTTCTTCCACGGCCACACCTACACGGGCAACCCGCTCGCCTGCGCCGCTGCGATCGCCAGCCTCGAGATCTTCGAGGAGGAGCGCACCCTCGAGCGACTGGGGGAGAAGATCGTGCTGCTCGGTGAGTTGCTGGCCGACGTCGAGGCGATGCCCGAGGTCGCCGAGATCCGCCGGCGCGGGTTCATGACCGGCATCCAGCTCAGCGACTGGCCGGTCGAGGCGCGCATGGGCCATCGGGTGACGCTCGAGGCGCGCGCCCGTGGCGCGATCATCCGCCCCCTTGGGGACACCGTCATCCTGATGCCGCCGCTGTCGATCTCCGAGGTCGACCTGCGCCGGCTGGTCGAGATAACCGCGATCGCCATCCGCGTCGCGTGCGAGCCCTCGCTGGCCGAAGCGGCCTAGCGCGAGCGCCTAGCCCTCGTAGAGCTCGAAGTCCTTCTTGCGGGCCCCGCAGACCGGGCAGAACCAGTCGTCGGGGATCTCCGTGAACGGCGTTCCGGGCGGAATGCCGCCGTCGGGATCGCCCATCTCAGGGTCGTAGATGAAGCCGCAGGAGACGCAGATCCACTGCTGGGCGGTAGCGGTGTCGCTCATCGCGGCAAAAGGCTAGCCACTCTCGGGTCGCAGCGCCCCCCGAGCCTCCTCCTCCGTGCGGACGAACTCGGCCCGGCGCAGCCGCCCGCCCTCGTGCCTGGCCGCAATCACCCCGTCGTAGGCGACGGGGAGCCCGCTGGCGGCGGCGGTGCCGGTGACGTGGATCGTTGCGATGACGCCCTCGTCGCCGAACTCCTCCACCGTCCCGACCTCGCCGTGCCAATCCGGGAAGACCGCGAGCAGGTCCTCGAACAGCCTGCGCAGCCCCTTCGGGCCGCGATACACCGCGTTCTCCGCCTCCATGACCAGGGAGCGGGCCTCGACGTCGGGATGGAGATAGCTCTCGAACTCGTCGAAGTCGCGGCGGTTGAGCGCCGCGTAAGCCGCCCTCAGGCTCGACTCGATCGTCGGTTCCATCCGTACGACCGTACCGCCGATAGGCTCCACCGATGCAAGTCGGAGGTCCGTCGCCAGGGGAGGAGCTGAACGAGGGCGAGGTCACCGAGCCGCGCGAGGCCTCGACGCTGATCCTCCTGCGCGATTCCGAGGAGGGGCCCGAGGTCCTGCTCGTCCAGCGCAATCCCGAGCAGCGGTTCATGGGCGGCGCCTGGGTGTTTCCCGGCGGCTCGACCGCGCAGGACGACGGACGCACGAGAGGCGTCACGGCCATCCGCGAGCTCGAGGAGGAGGCGGGGTGGAGCTGGGCGGCGACGCACGAGCTCGTCCGCTTCTCGCGCTGGATCACGCCCGCGCAGGTGAAGGTGCGCTTCGACACCCACTTCTTCGTCGCCGAGGCCCCGGAGGACGCGGAGCCCACGGTCGACGGCGAGGAATGCGTCGACTGGCTGCTGGATCCGTCCGTCCGAGGCGCTGGAGCGCCGACCGCAACGATGAGCTGATGCTCGTCTTCCCCACGATCAAGCACCTCGAGCAGCTGCGAGCACGTTCAGAACGGTCTCGGACGCGCTCGAGACCGCGCGCGCGCGCAAGGTGCTGCCCGTCGAGCCAAAGGTCCTCGTCGACGGCGGCATCGCCCAGGTGCTCCTGCCGGGCGAAGACGGCTACGACGACGACTGACCTTCCGCGCCTCCGCCCTCTAGCCTTCCGCGGCCATGTCGTTCTCCGTCCAGCTCGGCCTGGTGTTCGCGCTCGCGTGCGCGTTCACCTCGATCGTCGGCTTTCTCTACAAGCACCGCGGCGCGGTGGAGTCGCCGCCGGTCGAGGCGCGCCGCGTGGTCCAGCTCCGTCGCTCGCCCTGTTCCGGTCGAAGTGGTACATGCTCGGCATCATCGTCGCGATGGGCTCGTGGGGCTTCCACGTCGCCGCCCTCGCGCTCGCGCCGATCTCGCTCGTCCAGTCGGTGATCGCCGGCGGGCTGGTGCTGCTCACGGTCGTCGCCGACCGCCTGTTCGGGTTCGAGGTCACCCGGCGCGAGTGGATCGGCGTCGGCGCTCACCGCCGCCGGTCTCGCCTTCCTCGCCGCCACGCTCGGCGACACCGGCCGACTCGGCGCACAACGACTACGACGGCGCGGCACGCTCGACGCTCTACGTCGGCGGCGGCGCCGCGCTCGGCCTGATCGCCGCGGCCGCGTCCGGTCGCACGGGCCGCCGAGTGCCGGACCGCTGCTCGCCGTCGGCCGCCGGCCTCACCTGGGGTGCGTCCGACGTGACGATCAAGGCGCTCAGCGGAAGCGTCGGCGACGGGATCGCGGTGCTGCTCCACCCCCTGGCGCTCGTGATCCTGGTGCTGTCACTCGTCGGGCTGTCGATCTCCGCGCGCAGCCTCCAGGTCGGCGACGCGGTGCCGGTCATCGCGATCACGAGCGCCGCCGCGAACATCTGGACGATCGCCGTCCGGCCCGATCGTCTTCGGCGAGCCGATGCCGGACTCGACCCTCGGTGTGACCGTGCGGCTGCTCGCGTTCGCGCTGGTGATCAGCGCCGCCGCACTGACACCGCCGCCGGTGGCGGACGCTCACTCCGGCGAAGAACCCGAGGCGGAGCCCGAACCCCAGCCTGCCTAGCTGACGAGCGGCAGGCGGTCCATCGTGAAGCGCAGCCCGAGCTCCGTCTCGCACGAGAACGAGTCGTCGCGCGGGCCCTCGCGGACGTCGACCACGACCTCGCGTCCCTCGAACAACGTGAGCAGCGACGCGTCGAGATGGACCGGCACGCCACCGACCTCGCCGACAGTGTGCTCGGCCGGCCCAGGGGCGTAGCGGGAGAAGAGGAACGGCGCCGTCGAGTCGCAGCAGCCGTTGCCGATCAGCATCGTGAGGTCGTCGCCGAACTCGGCGCGGGCCCGGTCGATCGCCGCCTCGGCCGCCTCGGTCAGCACGACTCGCACATCGCTCATCACCGGCATGGTAGAACCGCAGGCAATGGCTACCCAGGGACTGACAGTCGCGGTGACCGGGCCAACCGGCGATCTCGGGATCGCCGTGGTCGACGCGCTCGAGCGCTGCGCGCTCTGTGAAGAAGATCGTCGGCATGGCCCGGCGGCCGTTCGACCCGGCCGAGGAGGGGTGGAAGAAGACCGAGTACCGGCCAGGGCGACGTGCAGGACACCGACAGCGTCAAGGACGTCGTCAAGGGCGCCGACGTGGTGGTCCACCTCGCCTTCAGCCTCATGGGCGAGGGCGACCAGACGCACAGCATCAACGTCGACGGATCGCGGAACGTATTCGAAGCCGCGATCGCAGGCCGGCGCCGAGCGCATCTGTTACGCCTCGAGCGTCGCCGCGTACGGCTTCCACGACGACAACCCGATGTGGCTCACCGAGGACGTGCCCGCGCGCGGGACCCCCGAGCACTTCTACTCCGCGCAGAAGGCCGAGGTCGAGTCGATCCTCGAGACGCTGCTGGCCAAGCGCCGCAAGACCGCAGGCGTACGTGTTCCGACCGTGCATCGTCGCCGGCCCGCGCGCCCAGAACCTGCTCGACGAGATGCCCTACTACCGCCTCGGCGACGCGATGCCGGACCCCGTTCGCGCGGCTGCTCGACAACATGCCGATGCTGCGGCCGGTGATCCCCGATCCCGGTACGCCGTTCCAGCTCGTGCACGAGGACGACGTGGCATCGGCGTTCGCGGCTGGCGTGGCGGGCCGCGGCGAGCCGGGCGCCTACAACCTCGCCGGGAGCGGCAAGCTGACCGTGAGCGATCTCGCCGACGAGCTCGGGCTGGTACTCCGTCCCCGTGCCCGACCTGGCCGTGACCGCCACCGCCGAGCTCGTCGACCGCCTCCCGGTCGCGGGCGAGGCCGCGTCGTGGGTGCACGCCGTGCGCACGCCCGTGCTGCTGAAGACCGATCGCGCCAAGAAGAAGCTGCGCTGGAAGCCGAAGTACACCGGCCGCCAGACCCTGAAGGAACTGGTCGCCGCGCGCCGGGACCGGCCCCCGTCGGGCAACTGAAACCTACTCAGCCGGCTCGCTGAGCAGGACGCCGAACATCTTCTCGTCGGGATCGCGCGTGAGGTCGACGTGGACGTGCTTGACCTCGGTGTACTCGTCGAGCCCGTACGTGCCCAGCTCGCGGCCGTTGCCCGACTGCTTGTAGCCGCCGAACGGGGCGATGCAGTTGATCAGGTGGTGGTCGTTGATCCACACCGTGCCGGCCCGCAGCGCCTTCGCCGTCTCCAGCGCGCGGTCGTAGTCCTCCGACCAGACCGCGGCGGCGAGGCCGTAGATCGAGTCGTTCGCGATCTCGATCGCCTCGCGCGTCGCTCTTGTACTTGATGACCGAGAGCACGGGCCCGAAGATCTCCTCCTGGGCGATGGTCATCGAGTTGTCGACGTCGGTGAAGATCGTCGGCTCGAAGTAGTACCCGCCCTCGGGCGCGCCGTCCGGGCGGCCGCCGCCGCAGACGAGGGTCGCGCCCTCCTCCTGCCCGATGCGCACGTAGTTCTCGACGGTCTCGAGCTGCGCCGCGGACACGAGCGGGCCCATGTCCGTCTCGTAGTCGAGCGCGTCGCCGACCTTGATCTGCTTCGCGCGGGCGACCATCCGCTCGACGAACTCGTCGTGGATCGACTCATGCAGCAGGAGCCGGGTACCCGACTCGCAGACCTGGCCCTGGTGGAAGAAGGTCGCCCACAGCGCGCCGTCGACGGCGGCGTCCATGTTGGCGTCCGGATAGACGATGTTCGGCGACTTGCCGCCGAGCTCCAGCGTGCACTTCTTGATCGTGCTCGAGGCGAGCTGCATGATGCGCCGCCCGACGACCGTCGAGCCCGGTGAAGGAGATCTTGTCCACGTCGGGGTGCGACGCCAGCTCCTCGCCGACCGTGGCGCCGCCGCCGGTGATCACGTTGACCACGCCCTTCGGCAGCTCGGTCTCGTCGAGCAGCTCGGCGAGGCGGAGCGCCGTCAGCGGCGTGTTCGACGCCGGCTTGAGGATGCAGCTGTTGCCCATCGCGAGCGCCGGCGCGAGCTTCCAGATCGCCATCACGAGCGGGAAGTTCCACGGCACGATCCCCGCGCACACGCCGATCGGCTCGCGCAGGACGAAGTTGTACGAGTGTGTCGGGAACGACACCGGCGGGAGCGGCTCCTGCGGGTCGCGCCGCCGCGGCGCGGGCGAAGTAGTCCCAGTGGGTGATGCAGTCACGCCGATCACGAACGACGCCGTGGCGCGAACGGTCATCCCGGCCTGGAGTGACTCGAGCTCGGCCAGCTCGTCCTCGTGCTCGGTGAACTTGTCGACGACCGAGCGCATGATCCGTACGCGCTCGTCGGGGTCCATGTCGCGCCACTCACCGCTGTCGAACGACCGGCGTGCGGCCGCGATCGCGGCCTGCGCGTCCTCGCGCCCGCCCTTCGGCACGGTCGCGAAGACCTCGCCGGTCGACGGGTTCTCGACGTCGAACGTCTCTCCGGACGTTGCATCGACCCACTCGCCGCCGATGTAGTTCTTGTACGCCTTGACGTCCTGCGTGGGCGCGACCGCCATCGCTCTCTCCTCGTCCGCTCGCCTGGGGACGCGGAGGGTACCGCGCTATTTCTTGATCGCGAAGGCCGCGCGCGCGACCTTGCCGCGGTTGCCCGCCGCGTCGGTCGGCGTGATCACGAGGCGGTAGCTCCCGCGCGGAAGCTTCTTCTTGCCGCGGTAGCCGGTGAGGTGCACCTGGTTGACGCCCTTGATGGCCGCGCGTGTGACGGAGAACTTCTTCACGCCCTTCCAGCGGCGGCACTTACCGCGCCGCTTGCGGGCGCAGCGCTGCATAGTGACCCTGACCGAGGCGGCCTCGTTGAGCACGTAGGTGAGGTTTGCGCCCTTGCGGGGCCTCTTGCTCGGCCTAAAGCGCTTGGGCCTGACCTTAGCCCGGCCGAGGATCGGCGCCACGCGGTCGCGGACGGTGACGTAGACCGTGCCGCTGCGCTTCTGGCCGTTGGCCAGAGCAGCCGTCAGCGTGACCGGATAGCGCCCTGGGTTCGTGCCGCGCGGGATCGAGATCGGCACGGTGAGCCGCGTGTTGCTGTTCGCAGCCGGCTTGAAGCTGCTGAGGCTCGGCACCGCCGCGACGCCCGGGATGGCGCTCGATGCTGTGACCGAGAACGCCGGGTTGCCAGGGATGACGGCGCCGCGGTAGCGCGCGTCGAACGGCAGGTTGACGCTCTGCCCGGGCGAGAGGGTGGCGGCGCCAGGGACGATGCCGAGGTCGCGCGTGCTGTAAGGCTGGTCGAAGGCGACCGTTGCCTTCGACGGGCTGTCGATACAGACGATGTCCGTACCGTTGTCATCGAAAGGGTCAGAGCCGCAGTCCACTGGTGCTGCCGGGTTCGAGGTCAATCGCGCACCGACGACCGCACGAGCACGAAGCTGTCCTCCGAAGGGGTCGCCGTCATTTGTTCGTGGCAGGGCGATCGGGATCTTCATGGTCGCGGTCCTTGCGGGAGTTCCATCCGGGCCGACTTCGAGTTGGCCCGCAGTTGAGATGTACGCCGCCCATTTACGCCCGGACCCCGCGGGCACCAGCTGTTCCAGTTCCGCCAGATAGCTCGGACTGCGCTTGAAGTCGAGGCTTGCGGTTGGCGGATTGGTCGTAGTCGCTGTGAAGTTGTCAGGCGCGGCGGCTCCGGCTGGGACGCGCACGGCCACAAGCAGCTGGGTATCCACGCCCCCGCCTGCGGACAGCCCACTGTTGCCCATGTCGGTGCAGCCTGGATGCTGCGGATCCGCGCGGGATCCGCAAACGGTCAGCTCGAGCACAAGCGGCCCGATTCCGTCCTGGCTGGGGCTGACAGACAAGGACAGGCATCCGGGCAGCAGCACGCAGCTGGCGATGGCGGCGGTGAGGGCGGGCAGTCGCTTGCGCATGCGACTCAAAGAACGTAGCTCCAGCGTCAGAGTTGCGCGCTACAGAGCGGCTTTGTACAACCTCTCGTAGTCCTCTTCGCTCGGCTCGCGCGGGTTCAGCAACGTGAGCCCGTCTCCCATCGCCCCCTCGACGAGATCGGGAATCCCCGCCTCGGGCACGCCGACCTGCGACAGCCGGGTGGGCAGGCCCATCCGCTCCGTCATCTGGGACACGTGCGAAGCAAGCGCGTCGCCCACGGCGTCGCCGGAACCGCCCGACTCGACGTCGAAGATCTCCGCGATGTCGCGGTAGCGGTCGGCGATGTCGTCGCCACCGGCGGCGTTGAAGCGGATCACGTGCGGCAGGTTGATCGCGTTGGCGATCCCGTGCGGCACGCCGAACTGCGCGCCGCAGGGATGTGACATCGAATGGGTCGACCCGAGCGAGATCGTGATCGCGAGCGACGCGGCCACGAGCATCTGCCCGCGCGCCTCGGAGTTCTCCGGGCTCTCGACGCACTCGACGAGGTTGTCGCGGATCAGCCGCAGCGCAATCAGCGAGCGACCGTCCTGGTACGGGTTCGAGTCGAGCGACACGTAGCCCTCGATCGCGTGGGTCATCGCGTCCATCCCGGTCGCGGCGGCGATCTGCGGCGGGAGGGTGCGCCGTCGAGTCGGGATCGAGGATCGCGAGCCGCGGGAAGAGCGGGAAGTCGGCGATCTCGAGCTTGACCTTGCGCTCGTGGTCCTTGATCACGGCGCCCATCGACACTTCCGAGCCGGTCCCGCACGTGGTCGGGATGCAGGCCAGCGGCGCGATCGGCAGCGGCTTGCCCATGCCGTCCTTCTCGCGCGGCATGAGGTAGAAGCCCTCGGACTCGGCGGCCGTGCCGCCGTGGGTGAACAGCGCGTCGGCGATCTTCGTGGTGTCCATCACCGAGCCGCCGCCCACGGCGAGGAACGAGTCGGCACCCGCCTCCTTGGCGACCTCGGCGCACCTGTCGCAGACGTCGGTCGAGGAGTCCTGCGGCACGTCGTCGAAGATGCCCGGCGACCTCGAGGCCGCCCTCCTCGATCCCGGCGATGACCTTGTCGACCAGACCCGTCTCGCGGATCACCTTGTCGGTCACGACGAAGACGCGCTCGGCGCCCTCCTTCATGAACTCGAAGCCCGTACTCGCGAGCAGGTCGCGGCCGGCGATGACGCGCGTCTCGCCGACTGCCTGGAAGAACTCCTTGAAACCGCTGAGCTGGCGGTCTCCGACCTCGTAGTCCCCCACTACGCCTCGATGAGGTCGGTGCGGCCCTTCTCCTCGAGCATCGTGCGATAGCGCGGGAAGACGGGCTTCACCAGCGGCACCAGCTTGAGGATCTTGGCGACCGGCCCCTTGGCCTTCATCTGGCCGCGCGCGAGCGCGACGGTGACGTTGACCTTGCCGAGCCAGAACTTGTGCGCGGTGTCGGCGTCCATCGTCATGACGACCTCGGGCTCCATCGTCGTGTCGCCGAGGTCCACGTCGGGAGTCCTCGCCCTCGATCATCCTCACGGTGATCTGCGAGTCGGGGTTGCGAGTACTGGTACTGGACGATGGTGTTCGCCTTCTGGAACTTCGGGAACAGCTCGTCGTCCGCGCCGAGATCCTGGAACAGCCTGCCGATGAACTCGTAGACCTCATCAGCGTCCTTGAAGTACGCCAAGACTCTCTCCTCTTACTTCGCTAGGGGGTAGCGGTGATTGTGTCTCGTTTGGCGGCCTCGCGCAGCGCGGCGACCTCCGCGATCACGAGGTCTGCCAGGTCCTCGATGTCGGGCAGGGCGTCGTAGTCGCCGATCAGCGAGAGCGCGACCGTGCCGTTGTAGCTCATGCATGCAATGGCCACGCGCTGGCCGGGGGCGAGGAACGCGACGGGCACGAACTCGATCATCTCGCGGCCGAGCAGGTAGAGCGGGAACTGCGGGCCCGGGACGTTCGTGGTCAGCAGGTTGTAGACCCGGGTCGAGAAATGGAGCCGCGAGGCGCGGGCGAAGACCGTCGGCGGAGCGAAGTCCTCGAGGCCGGCGATCACCTCCGCGCCGAGCGCCTGCTTGGACTCCTTCAGGTGCTTCATCGACGCGCTGACGATCTGCAGGCGCTCGACCGGGTCGTCCGCATAGGTGGGCAGCTTCCCGACCATGATCGTGATGCGGTTGCCGAGCTGGCCCTGCTCGTCCTCGGCGCGGACCGACACCGGCACCGCGGAGCGGACCTCGAGGCCCTCGGTACGCACCCCGCGCGAACGCAGCCAGTGATGCAGCGCGCCGCTGACCGTGGCCAGGAACACGTCGTTGACCGTGCCGCCGAGCGAGTTCTTGATCTCCTTCATGTCGGCCAGCGGGATCCGCACCCAGCTCACGCGGCGGTGCGGGCCGATTGGGCCGTTCAGCGGTGTCTCGGGCGCCTTGTTGATCGTGCCCCAGGCGATCTCGCCGATCCCCGAGAGCGCCTCGCGCGCTCCGTCGACCGACTTGCCGGGGTTGCTCAACGCGCCGATCGCACGCTTGGCGAGCCCGCCCGGGGTGGCGGCGAGATCGGACACTCCCTTGGCTACCACGCTGGCGTCCGACGGCTCGGGCGCCGGGCTCCACTGCCGCTCGGGCGGCGGCGGCACGGCGGCCTCGCGGTTGATGTCGAACAGGACCGTCATCAGGTCCGCGCCCGACACGCCGTCGACGAGCGAGTGGTGGGTCTTGTTGACGAGGAGGAACTTGCCCGCTTCGGCTTCGCCTCCGCCGCGGAAGCCCTCGACCAGCCACAGCTCCCACAGCGGCTTCGAGCGATCGAGGCGCTGCGAGAAGATCCGCGCGCACAGCAGGCGCATCTGCTCGACGCTGCCGGGCGACGGCAGCGCGGTGTGCCGCACGTGGTAGTCGATGTTGAAGTCCGGATCCTCGACCCACAGCGGCCGGCCCATCTCGAAGCGGGGAATCGACAGCTTGTGCCGGTAGCGCGGCACGAGGTGCAGGCGCGAGCTGATGTGGTCCTGCAGCTCCTCGCGCGTGGGCGCGGGGCCCTCGAACATCAGCACCCCGCCGATGTGCATGTGCGACCCCTCGCGCTCCTGCGCGAGGAACGACGCGTCGACCGACGTCAGGCGATCCATGTGCTGCGTCATCCCACTCCCTCGTTCTCCTCTCCGGGGGCGGAGACTATCGCCGCTACCGCGGAAGCACCCGTGCGTCGCCGGGATGCCGACCAGCACGACGCTGGTGCTCACGCCGATCGTGATCCCGAGGCCGAAGACGAACAGGCACGCCAGCCCGATCGGGAGGGCGAAGGCGACGTAGACGAACTCCCGCCAGGCGGTGGCGAGGGTGGCGGGTCTGCGCGGTCCGGCGGTCACGCTCTCAACCGTAGATCCGCAGGCCGGCCGCGGTAAGCCGGGCGGCCACCGGATTCCAGTGGGGTTATCCCCCGCCCGGTGCCTTGAACTGGACGCGCATCATCGCGTCCCACATCCGGTCGCTCACCAGCACACGCTGCGCCGTCATCGCCTTGGCGGAGATCGTCACCTTGTAGCGCGGACGTGGCCGGCGACCCGTGATCGCCTTCTCGATGACCTTCGCGACGGCGTCCGGTGGACCGCCGAACTTCGCCATCGGGCCTTCGTAGATCTCGGCCGTCGCCTTGCCGACCATGCGGTTGAACTCGTCGTACGGTCCGCCGGCCTCGTTGCCCGACTCGAGCGCGTGGGCTGCGGCGGCGCCGAAGTCGGATGTGATCAGGCCCGGCTCGATCAGCACGACCTTGACGCCGAATCCGGCGACCTCGAAGCGCAGCGCATCGCTGATCGCCTCGACCGAGTACTTCGTGGCGTGGTACATCCCGCCGCCCGGGAAGGTCAGCTTGCCGCCCATCGAGCCGATGTTGACGATGCGGCCCCCGCCCGCCTTGCGCATCCCCGGCAGCACGAGCTGGCACATCCGGATGAGCCCGAAGACGTTCGTCTCGAACTGGGCGCGCGCATCCTCCATCTTCACCGACTCGACGGCACCCGATTGGCTGTAGCCCGCGTTGTTGACGAGCACGCCGACGGCTCCTTCGGCGGCCTCGACCGCGTCGACGGCCGCTTCCATCGACTCCTCGTCATTCACGTCGAGCGCGAGCGTCCTGCAGCCCTTCGCCTCGAGATCGGCGATCGACTCGAGACGGCGGGCCGTGGCGTAGACGGTGTGCCCGGCGCCCGCTAGGCGCTCGGCGGTGGCGCGGCCGATCCCGGTTGAACAGCCCGTGATCAGGACAATCCGCTGCTGTGGTCCCATCGATTCCCTCTCCCGTAGCTGAGGAAAAGCTACCCTGCCCAAGATGACGCAGGTGGCTACCGCACCCGGGCCTACCCCGGAGGACATACAGCCGACGCAGAACGAGACGCTCGATCGGACGCTGACGGGGCTCATCACGGTCCTGCCGTTCGTCGGCCTCGGGCTCGTCTGCTGGCAGCTCTGGGCCGACGCGCTCGGCTGGAGCGACGTGATCGTCTTCGCCATCGTCTACGCGATCACCGGCCTCGGGATCACGGTCGGGTTCCACCGCCTGCTGACCCACCGCAGCTTCAAGACCTATCCGTGGCTGCGCGGCGTGTTCGCGGCAGCCGGGTCGGCCGCCATCGAGGGACCGGTCATCTCCTGGGTCGCCGACCACCGCAAGCATCACGCGTTCTCCGACCAGGAGGGCGACCCGCACAGCCCCCACGTCGATCACGGTCACGGCCTCAAGGGCGCCCTGCGCGGCCTCGCGCACGCGCACGTGGGCTGGATCTTCATCCACACCCAGCGCGGCAACCACCAGCGCTACGCCAAGGACCTGATCGACGACCCGGTCGTGAGCTACGTGAACCGCACCTTCTTCCTGTGGGTCCTCGTCGGCCTCGCCGTCCCGTTCTTCCTCGGCTGGCTGATCGGCGGCACGCTGCGCGACGCGTTCACCGGCCTTCTCTGGGGCGGCGCGGTGCGGATGCTCGTCCTGCACCACGTGACCTACAGCATCAACTCGCTGTGCCACTTCTTCGGCCGGCGCGACTACGACACCGACGACGAGTCGCGCAACCTCGCGTGGCTCGCCCCGCTCTCGATGGGCGAGTCGTGGCACAACAACCACCATGCCTTCCCCACCTCGGCGGCGCACGGCCTGCGCTGGTGGCAGGTGGACATCTCGGCGCTGGTCATCCGCGGGCTCGAGAAGGCCGGGCTCGCGTGGGACGTCGTCCGCGTCAGCCCTGAGCGCCAGGCTCAGCGGGCCGGCGCAAGCGCGTAGGGCGGGATAGTCTCCGCGCCCATGCGCGCCGTCACCTTCCAGGAACCGGGCGAGGTCCGGGTCGACGAGAAGCCCTCGCCCGAGATCACCGCGCCCGGCGAAGCGATCGTCCGCGTCGAGGCATCCGGGGTCTGCGGGTCCGACCTGCACATCTACCACGGGCGGGTGGCGATCGAGCCCGGCTTCACGATCGGCCACGAGTTCGTCGGCACCGTGACCGCAGCCGGCGACGGCGTCGACAGCGTGGCCGCCGGCGACCGCGTGCTCGGCTGCTACTGCAGCGCCTGCGGCGACTGCTTCTTCTGCAAGCGTGGCGACTTCCACAAGTGCGACAAGGGCCAGGTCTTCGGCCACGGCAAGCTGCTCGGCGACCTCCAGGGGGCCCAGGCCGACGAGGTTCTCGTGCCCAACGCCGACCTGACGCTGCGCAAGGTTCCCGACGGCATGGCGGACGACGTCGCCCTGTTCGCCGGCGACGTGATGGGCACCGGCTACCACGCCGCCCACTCCGCCGGAGTGGAGCAGGGCTCGACCACCGCCGTTCTCGGTATGGGCCCGGTCGGCCTGTGCGCCGTCCAGGCAGCCAAGGCGATGGGTGCCGCGCAGGTGATCGCGGTCGACACCGTGGCGGACCGCCTCGCGATGGCCGAGTCGTTCGGCGCCGTGCCGGTCCACCTGACCGAGGACGACGTGCGCGCGAAGGTCAAGGAACTGACCGAGGGGCGCGGATCCGACGTGACGATCGACTGCGTCGGCCACCCCGACGCGTTCGACATGGCCTGCCGGCTGACCCGCAAGGCGGGCACCGTATCGGCGATCGGCGTCTACGCCGAGCGCATGGAGGTGCACATGGGCGTGGTCTGGATCAAGGCGCTGTCGCTCGTCACCGGCCACGCGAACGTGATCGGCCACGTCGACGAGGTGCTGCGCCTGCTGGCGGCGGGCGAGCTCGACCCCGCGCCGCTCGTGACCCACCACATGCCGCTCGACGACGCCTCCGAGGCGTACGAGATCTACGACCGCCGCGAGGCGCTGAAGATCGTCCTCCAGCCGTGAACGCGACAGAAAAGGCATCGCATCCGGACGATCCGTCTGCTCGCCCAACGGCGCGCCTGGGCTGGAAGATCGGGCTCAATGCCCCGCCGGTCATGGAGGCACTGGGCCTCGACCGGCCCGTGGCGGCGGCGCTGACCCGCGCAACCCTGCTGGCGAGCGGCGCGACGGCGCCCGTGGGCGACTTCAAGGCCGTCCTCGTCGAGCCCGAGGTGGCCGTCGAGGTGGGCCCCGGCGGATCCGTCGGCCGCGTGGCCCCCGCCATCGAGCTCGTCGACCTGTGCCTGCCGTTCGACGATCTCGACGCGATCCTCGCCGACGGCGTGTTCCACCGCGGCCTGGTCCTCGGCGAGTTCACCGACGCGGTGCCCGAGACCGTCGTCGCGACCGTCACGGCAGACGGCCAGGAGCGCGGCCGCGTCGACCGCGACCCGGGGCTCGCCTACGCGCTCGAGAGCGTCGCGATCCGCGCTGCCGAGTACGGCGACGAGTTGCGCGAGGGCGACATAGTCATCGCCGGCTCGCTGACGCCGCCGGTCCCCGCGGCGGCGGGCGAGACGGTTATCGTCGAGGTCGCGCCGCTCGGCCGCCTCGAGCTCAGCCTGTCTGGCTAGAGACCACCCCAAGGAGAGAGACCCATGACCGCCACCCTGCCCGACCAGCTGTCCGATTCGGCCCGGGGGTTCGCCACGGGTCCCCACAACCACCTGATCGGCTCCGAGCGCCCCGCCTCCGGCGACGGCCGCACGTTCGAGACGATCGATCCGTCCACGGGCAGCGTGATCGCGGAGGTCGCCCAGGGCGGCGCGGACGAGGTCGACGCAGCGGTCCGGGCGGCACGCGCGGCGCTGAAGGGCAAGTGGGGCACCCAGGTCGCCTCGCGGCGCGCCGCCCTGATGTTCAAGCTCGCGGATGCGATCGACGCCAACTCCGACGAGCTCGCCCAGCTCGAATCGCTCGACACGGGCAAGCCGGTCGGGCTCGCGAAGATGGTCGACGTCCGCCTTGCGGCCGAGCACCTGCGCTACTACGGCGGCTGGCCGACCAAGATCACCGGGCAGACCATCCCCGTCGGCACGCCCAACATGCACGTCTACACGCGCCGCGAGCCGGTCGGCGTATGCGGCCAGATCATCCCGTGGAACTTCCCGCTGCTGATGGCGGCCTGGAAGCTCGGCCCGTCGCTCGCGGCCGGCTGCACGGTGGTGCTGAAGCCCGCCGAGCAGACCCCGCTCACCGCGCTGCGCCTCGGCGAGCTCGCCCTCGAGGCCGGCTTCCCCGAGGGCGTCGTCAACGTGGTCACCGGCGACGGCGAGACCGGCGCCGCGCTCGTCGACCACCCGGACGTCGACAAGATCGCCTTCACCGGCTCGACGTCCGTGGGCCGGGAGATCGGCGCGAAGGCGGGGCGCGCCCTCAAGCGGGTGACGCTCGAGCTGGGCGGCAAGTCGCCGAACATCATCCTTCCCGACGCCGACCTCGACGCGGCCGTCAAGGGCAGCTTCCAGGCGATCTACTACAACACCGGCCAGGCCTGCAACGCCGGGTCGCGCCTGTTCGTGCCGAAGGAGCAGTTCGACGACGTGGTCGGCGCGCTCGCCGCGGCAGCCGGGTCGACGAAGGTCGGCGCCGGCCTCGCCGACGGCACCCAGCTCGGCCCGGTGGTCTCGGCCGAACAGGAGGACCGCGTCTGGAGTTACATCGACAAGGGCCGCGAGGAGGGCGCCGAGCTCGTCGCCGGCGGCACCCCGAAGGCCGATGGCGAGGGCGGCTACTTCGTCGAGCCGACGTTGTTCACGGCCACCGACGACAACCTCACGATCGCCCGCGAGGAGATCTTCGGGCCGGTGCTGGTCGCGCTGCCGTACGAGTCGCTCGAAGAGGTCGCCGAGCGCGCGAACGACACCGAGTACGGCCTCGCCGCCGGGGTCTGGACGCGCGACGTCTCCAACGCCCACAAGCTCGCCGAGCTGCTCGAGGCCGGCTCGGTCTACGTGAACGTCTGGGGCCCGAGCGACGCCGCGGCGCCGTTCGGCGGCTTCAAGGCCTCGGGGATCGGCCGCGAGCACGGCATGGTCGGCCTCGAGGCCTACCTCGAGGAGAAGACGGTCTGGGTCCAGCTGTAGCGCGGGTTTGAGACGCCGCCCCGGCAGGTAGTCCGCAGGGGTGGCGATCTCAGGCATCTGTGAGCTGACACTGGAGACACGGGACCGCGACCGCCTCGAGCGCTTCTACGTCGACGTTCTCGGGCTGGAGGTGGCCTCCTGCGAGAACGACCGCACCTGGCTCGGCGTCGGCAACGGCGCCCGGCTCGGCCTGTGGACGCCGGGCGAGAAGGAGCACGGCGACGAGGGCGGACGGCACGTCCACTTCGCCTTCGCTACGAACAGCGAAGGCATCGACGCGCTCACGGACCGCCTGCGCGAGTCCGGGGCCGATCCCAAGGGCCCGGTCGAGCACGACGGCGGCGACCGCTCGCTCTACGTCGAGGACCCCGAGGGCAACGTGGTCGAGTTCTGGGCCTACCGAGAGGGCGCCGGCGACGCGCCCGAGCCGCTGGCCGGGAACTCGGCCTGACGCTTCTTCGCGAGGTTCTTCAGCCGCCGCAGCGACTCGATGTTGCGCAGGTGCAGGCCCGCGTCGAAGACCGGGTTGTGCATCCGGCCGAAGAAGCCACCGACCGGCTCCTCCTCCATCGTCACGTCGGTGCCGCCATCGGCCGCGGTCAGCGTCATGGTCACGACGCCGACCATGTAGGGGCGCACGCGGACGCAGAGCTTCAGCATCCGCGGCGCGTCCACCTGGAGCACCGAGGTCGTGTCCTTCGGCCCGATGAGCGGGACCCCCTGCCGGTGATGGAACGTCGCGCCCACCTCTGGCCAGTTTCCTTCGATCTTGAACGTGCTGCTGGACCCGACGACCCAGTGCTCGTAGCTGTCGACATCGCTGAGCACCGCGAAGACGGCGGCGGGGGAGGCGTCGATGTGGGTTCTGTTCGTGGACATGGCTCGCTCTCAGTCGGGGGATGCGGTACGGGCGATTCGATCGAGGAGGCGGCGGCCTGCCCCGAGCAGGCTCGGGCGGCCGGTGGTCCCGCTCGCACGGATCTGGGGCCGCGTGACGGGCTCCCACAGGAGTCCGGGGCGCGGCGCCTGCCGCCCGGTTCCTGCAAGGCGACTCAGCGGCCGCGCGACGAGGTCGTAGACGGGGCGGGCGAACTCGAACAGCGCGACCTGCGCGCGGGCCGCGCCGCCGATCGTGATCTCCCGGCGCGGGCGCTCGATGGCGCTGAGGATGCCCTGCACGGCCTCCTCCACCCGGTAGGACAGCGGCGGCAGCCGCAGCTCCTCGCCGGTGGCGCTCGTGCTGTTCTCCCACAGAGTGGTGCTGATGTGACCCGGCTTGACGTACGACACGTCGATGCCGGCTTCCTCGACCTCGAGGGCGAGCGACAGCGCGAAGCCGCGCAGCGCGTGTTTGGCGGCCACGTAGGGCGACATTTCGGGGATCCCGAGCTGGGAGACGATCGAGCCGACGTAGACGATGCCCCCGCGCGACTTCTTCAAGTGCGGCAGCGCCGCCCGCGTGAGGCTCACCGCGCCGCCGAAGGTGACGGCCACCGTCCGGTCGAAGTCGTCCGCCGACAGCCGGTCGAATGGCCCCCAGGCGAGCGCGCCCGCGTTCGAGACGACCACGTCCAGGCCGCCCAGGTCGCGCGCCGCCGCCGTCACCGCCGCGTCGGTCGCGCCCGGATCGGTGAGGTCGGCTGGATGCACCACCGCGTGCCCGCCGCGCGCCTCGACCGCCCGTGCGACGTCCTCGAGCGACTCGCGCGAGCGCGAGACCAGCGCGAGCCGGTTGCCGTCGCGGGCCAGCGCGAGCGCGGTTGCGCGACCGATTCCAGAGCTTGCACCGGTGATCAGGATCCGCCGCTCGGTCATCGCGCGAACACCGCCGAAGCGAGCCGGCGGGGCACCCTTTCGTCGGCGAGCGCCGCGTGGGCGGCGTTGGCGCCGGCCGCCCCGTGGACCCCGCCGCCGGGATGGGCGGCTGCGGAGGCAAGGTACAGCCGCCGGACCGGCGTGCGCGGCCCGGCCAGGCCCGGCGTCGGCCGGAACACCACCTGCTGGTGGACCTGGGCCGTGCCGTTGTTGAGCGCGCCGCCGACGAGGTTCGCGTTGGCAGCCTCGAGCCGCGGCGGTGTCTGGATGTCGCGCGCGCTGATCGACTCGCGGAACCCCGGCGCCAGCCGCTCGACCTCGAGCTCCATCCGGTCGGCGAAGCGCTCGCCCTCGGACTCGTCCCATGTGCCGGTCAGATCGTCGTCGCCGGCGTCCCCGGCCACCTTCTGCGGGACGTGGGTATAGGCCCAGGCCGCCTCGGCGCCCGCCGGCGCCCGTGTGGGATCGAAGTGCGAGTACTGCCCGAGGACGAGGAAGGGACGCGCGGGGATGTGGCCCGCGGCCAGCTCGGCCGCCTGGTCGGCCAGGCTGTCTACGCCCTCCGTCACGTGAACGGTCCCGGCGTTGCGGCTCAGCTCGTCCTGCCAGTCGATCGGACGCGACAGCGCCCAGTTCACCTTCACCGTGCCGTTGTCCCACTGGAATCGATCGAGCGCGCGCTGGAGCCCCCGCGGGACGATGCCGGGATCGAGCAGCTCGCGATAGAGCGCGTGCGCCGCCGTGTCCGCGAGGACATGACGCGCGTCGATCTCGGTGCCGTCGGCGAGCCGGACGCCGACCGCCTCGTTCCCGCGGACGAGCACCGCCTCGACCGGGCTCGCGACCCGCAGCTCGCCGCCGTGGTGCTCGAGCCGCCGCACGAGCGCGGCGGTCAGGTTGCCGGCCCCGCCGGCCGCTACCGGCCAGCCGAGCTGCTGGCCGATGGCGCACAGGAGCCACCCGTACAGCCCCCCGGCCGCGGAGTCGACGCTCAGATCGGCGTGCAGGGCGTTCCCGGCGAGCAGGCGGCGGCCGCCGGCTCCGGCGAACTGCTCGTCGCCCATCCGCCGCGCGGACAAGATCCCGGTCCGCGCGAACTCCAGGGCTCCTGACGGCCCGCCCAGCGCGGACAGCAGGCCGAGGCCCGCGCGCACGGGCGGGAAGGGCGTGAAAAGCGACTCGGTCAGTCGCTCGCCGACCTTCTCCCACAGGGCATAGAGCTTCCGCCAGACCTCGCCGTCGCCCGGCGCGAAGGTGTCGAGCGAAGCTGCCGTCGCGTCGATGTCGCGCGCGATCGCCGCGCAGCGGCCGTCCTGGGAGGGATGGGCCACCACCACGTCCGCCTGTTCCCAGCCGACGCCCCAGCGCTCGAGCTCCAGCGAGGCCATCACCGGGGATGCGATCGCCAGGGGGTAGAACGCGCTGTACAGGTCGTGCGTGAAGCCGGGCGCGGTGACCTCGCCGCTGCGCACCGCCCCGCCGGGAGTCGGCTGTGCCTCGCACACGAGCACGGACCAGCCCTGCTCGGCGAGGCGGTTGGCGGCTACGAGCCCGTTCGGCCCACTACCGATGACTAGCGCGTCGACCATCCCGGGGCGGCTGCCCCGGATGGCCGACGTCTAACCGGGGCTAGGAGCCGGCCGGCGGATCCGCCGGCGGCGAGACGGGCGCCTCGGGCGTGGACGCCGCAGTGACCGGTGTGGCCGGGATCTGAGCCGCCCCACCTGCCGCCTGGGCTTCGAGCGCCTTGTTCATGTTGCTCTGGAAGATGTAGATCGCGACCGGGCTGATCAGGATCCACAACAGCCACAGCAGCGGGGGCTCCATGCTGTCGCCCGCGCCAGTGATCTGGTTGGTCTTCTGTAGCCGCTTGCACGCGTTCCAGTAGGAGACGAGCGCCGGGACGATGATCAAGCCGCCCGGGACCAGCGCGAGAACCGAGGTCGTCGGGTTGGTGCCGCACTCCTCGGTGCCCTTGGCCTGGCCGATCTCGGCCATCTCCTTGTTCACCTTGAAGTACCAGACGATGCCGTAGATCCCGAGGGTCACGATCGTCAGGGCGACGGTGATGATCGGGGTACGGACCTTGCCTTGGTAATCGCTGCCCTGAATCTGAATTGGCTCAGCGGCCATGCATCCTCCTAGTAATGAAGCGGTACTGGGCGACCTTAACCGCGCGAACGGCGGATCGCCAGAGCGCGGACGAACTACCTAGTCGGCGGTCAGTCGCGCTCGAGCAGCATCGCGATGCCCTGGCCACCGCCGATGCACAGCGTCACGAGGCCGAGCTTCTGGTCCTCGCGCTCCATCTCGCTCAGGATCTTGGCCGTGATGACCGAGCCTGTGGCAGCGATCGGGTGCCCGAGGGCGATCGCACCGCCGTTCGGGTTCACCTTGGCCGGGTCGAGATCGAGATCCTGCATGACCGCGAGGGCCTGGGCCGCGAACGCCTCGTTCAGCTCGATGACCTCGACCTCGTCGAGCGTGCGACCGGCGCGCTCGAGCGCCTTCTTGACCGCCGGCACCGGGCCGATACCCATCGTGGTCGGATCGACGCCGCAGTATGCGTAGGAGGCGATCCGGGCGCGGACGGGAGCACCCAGCTCCTCGGCCTTCTCCTCAGACATCAGGACGACGGCCGCGCCGGCGTCGTTCATGCCCGACGCGTTGCCCGCGGTGACGGTTCCGTCCTTCTTGAAGACCGGCTTCAGCTTGCCGAAGCTCTCGAGCGACGCCTCGGGACGGACATGCTCGTCCTTCTCGAACGGGACCTTGTCGCGCTTGACCTTGATCTCGACGGGCACGATCTCGTCGTCGAACCGGCCGGCCTCGATCGCCGCGATGGCGCGCTGGTGCGAGGTCAAGGAGAACTCGTCCTGCGCGTCGCGCGAGATGTCGTGCGACTCGGCGAGGTTCTCCGCCGTGACGCCCATGTGGATGCTGTTGAACGGGTCGGTCAGGCCACCGACGACCGGATCGACCATCTTCGTCTCACCCATCCTTGCCCCGAAGCGCGCGGCGGGCATCCAGTACGGCCCGCGGCTCATGTTCTCCGCGCCGCCCGCGACCACCACGCCGGCGTCGCCGGTCTGGATCGCCTGGGCGCCGGACACGATCGACTGCACGCCGGTCCCGCACAGGCGGTTGACCGTGAACGCGGGGACCTCCTTGGGGATCCCCGCCTTCATGCCCACGACGCGCGCCATGTACATGTCCTCGGGCGCGGAGTGGATGACGTTGCCGAACACGACCTGGTCGACGCTCTCCCCCTCGATTCCGGCGCGCTCGAGCGCCGCCTCGACGGCGATCCGGCCGAGCTCGGTGGTCGGGGTGCCCGCGAGGCTCTTTCCGTACGAGCCCACGGCGGTTCGCGCGGCGGACGAGATGACGACGTCGGTCACTGGCTTTCTCCCGGATTCGAAAATTGCGACCGGGGAGGCTACCGACGCGCGAGCCGGTACACCGCGCCGTCGAGCGACATGGCGTACACCCGCCCCCGCGCGTCCTCGCCGAACGAAGCCAGCTGCGAGACCTGCGGGCCGAGCCGGCGATCGCCGCGGGCGCGGCCGCTGCGCAAGCGCGCGACGCGCAGGTGCGGCTCGCAGAAGTCGCCGTAGACGTAGGCCCCGTAGAGGCTGCCGAGGCCCTTGTCCCTGATCACGTAGCCGCCCGTTATCGAGCAATAGCCGCCGTCGTGGTTCTGCTGGAGCACCGGGGGGCGATGGCCCGGAGCGCTCGGCGAGCTGCCGTTGCCGTTGCGGCCCCGGCCCTCGAAGCGATCCCAGCCGAAGTTGACCCCGCCGCGCGGGCGCTTGGCCTTCTTGACCGCCTTGAGGAAGTCGATCTCCTCGAAGTTGTCCTGCCCCACGTCGCCGATCGCGAGGTCGCCTGTTCGGCGGTCGAACGAGAAGCGGTACGGGTTGCGCAGGCCCCAGGCGAAGATCTCGCCGCGCATACCGGCGCGGCCCGCGAACGGGTTGTCGCGCGGGACCGCGTAGCCGCCGCCGGCCTTGGGCGCGATCCGCAGGATCTTGCCGAACAGCACGCCGCGGTCCTGGGCGTTGTCGTCGGGATCGTCGCCGCCGCCCCCGTCGCCGAAGCTGATGTAGAGCTTCCCGTCGCGGCCGAACTGCACCTGCCCGCCCTTGTGGTTGAACCGCGGGTGCGGCTGGCGGATCACGTTCCGGCGCGAGGCCGGGTCGGCGCGGTTCGGGTTGGCCGCCGAGCGGGTGAACCCGTCGACCGTCATGGCCCCGTCGTTGTCCACGTAGTAGACGTAGAACTTGCCGCTGCGCGCGTAGTCGGGCGCGAAGGCCAGCGACAGCAACCCGCTCTCGCCGCCGGTCTCGACGCGCGAGCCGATGTCGAGGAACGTCGCCCGGCGGCCGCCGCGCAGCAGGATCACGTGACCGTCGCGCTCGGTGACGAAACGGCGCGACCGATCGCCCGGGGGAGCGGTGAGGAACGTCGGCGACCTGAAATTGCCGACCTTCAGGAGCCGGACCTGCGTCGTCTTGGCAGCGCCGGCGGCAGGCTCGGCCGCGTTGGAGGCTCGATCGTCGCCGCCGCTCGAACACGCCACCGCGGCGATGGCGAGCAGGGTGCAGGAGGCGATTGCCGTCACGGGCCGCACCGGGCCGAGTATGGCAACCCGTTCGTGTGCCGCGTGCCGTTTTAGTGCATGGTAGGTGGATGCGCGTTTTGATCGCCGGTGCGACCGGCTTCGTCGGCGGCCGGCTCACCCGGGAGTTACTCGGTCGCGGCGCGTCGGTACGCGCACTCGTGCGCGACGGCTCGAAACAAGCCGCGCAGGCCCTCGCCGAGGCCGGGACCGACCTCCACGAAGGCGACGTGCTCGATGCCGGCAGCCTCGCGGGGGCCGCCGACGACGTATCCGTCGCCTACTACCTCGTACACGGCATGGGCCGCGGCTCGAGCGGCAGCTTCGCCGAGCGCGAGGCGCGCGCGGCACGGAACTTCGCCGAGGTCGCGTCCGCCGCCGGCGTCGAGCGCGTCATCTATCTCGGCGGGCTCGGCGACGAGCCGGAGTCCGAGCACCTGCGCAGCCGGCTCGAAACGGCCCGGATCCTCGCCGAGGCCGGCCCGCCGCTCACCCACTTCCGCGCCGGGATGGTGGTCGGCGCCCGGAGCGACTCCTATCGCACGCTGCGCTCGCTCGTGGAGCGGCTGCCGGTGATGATCGCCCCGGCCTGGCTGGCCAACGCGACCCAGCCGATCGCGGCCGACGACGTGATCGACTACCTGGCCGCCGCGCCCGCGGTCGAAGCATCGGCGGGCCGGGAGGTGCAGATCGGCGGGCCCGACGTGCTCTCCTACTCGCAGATGCTCGACCGCATGGCGGTGGCGCTGGGCCGGCGGCCGCGGCCGAAGCTGCCGGTGCCGGTGCTCACGCCGTGGCTTTCGTCGCACTGGATCGGCCTCGTGACCCCGGTCGATGCCGGCGTCGCCCGGCCCCTGGTCGAGAGCCTCTCAACGGAGACGATCGTCACCGACCCGTCCGGGGCTGAGGCGTTCGACGTCCGACCGGCAGGGTTCGGCGCGGCGCTGAAGGCGGCGATCGCTGAGGACGAGGACTAGGCGGCGGCGGTCGAGAGCGCGCCGATCGCCTCCTGCGAGCCGAGCCGCGCGAGCGCACGCGCCTCGAGCTGGCGCACGCCCTCGGAGGACATCCCGAGCTGCCGGCCCGCTTCGCGCAGCGGCGTGGGGTCGCCGCCGCCGATGCCGAAGCGAAGGATGATCACGGCCCGCTCCGCCGCCGGCAGGCCGGCAATCGCATTGCGCACCGCGGCACGGGCCGAAGCGACCTCCGCGCGCTCGTCGGGACCGGCCTCGGGGCTCGCCAGCAGCGCACCCAGGCCGCTCGCGTCATCTTCGTCGCCGACGGGCTTGTCGAGGCTCGTGATCGTGCGCGGCACCTCGAGGGCACGTTCCACCTCGCTGACGGGAAGGCCCGCCTCGGCTGCCAGTTCGTCCGCCGACGGCTCGCGCCCGAGCCGCGCGGCAAGCTCGGAGCGGGCACGCTCGAGGCGCCGCTCGCGCTGACCGATGTGCACCGGCAGGCGGATCGTCCGTGCCTTGTTGGCGAGCCCGCGCTGGATCGCCTGGCGGATCCAGAACGTCGCGTACGTGGAGAACTTGAAGCCCTTGCGGTGGTCGAACTTCTCGACCGCCCGGATCAGGCCGAACATCCCTTCCTGGATCAGGTCCGGGAGCGGAAGGCCGTGCCCCTGGTACTTGCTGGCGATCGACACCACCAGCCTGAGGTTGGAGTTGATCATCCGCTCCTTGGCGCCCAGATCGCCCTGTTCGACCCGCTTCGCAAGCTCGATCTCCTCGTCCTTCGTGAGCAGGCGGTGACGGCGCACATCCCGCATGAAGAGCGCGGCTGTGTCGTCCGCTGCGCGAGCGGGGGCTACCGGTTGCGGATTTTCGTCCACATCCGGCCCTTTCCCATCGGAGCCGGAGGTCAAACGCAACCCCATCCAGGCCGGTAGTCTCGAGCGGGTGCGGCTGTACGAACTGGAGTTGATCGAGCACCCCGGCGGAACCATCGCCGCCGTCAGCGGCGAGATCGACCTTTCCAGCGCCGGCGAGCTCGGCGGGCGCCTGTCCGCCGTCGTCGCCGCGGCGCCGCAGACGCTGGTGATCGACCTGACCGGCGTGACCTTCCTCGACTCGAGCGGCCTGCGGCTGCTGTTGCGCCTCAAGCGCGAGCTGCTCGAGTACGGCGGGAAGCTGGTCGTGGTTCCCGGAGGGTCCCGGGTCGCCCGGCTGTTCGAGCTGACCGGCGCCGACCAGGACCTCGAGCTCGCCGGCGAGCGTCCTGATCTGGGCGTCGCGTAAACGCGGCATTACGACCCGCGTTCGCCGGTAGGCGACCGTCCCGAATCCGCTCATCGGGCGAGCGTGCCCGACTGCCCGCCGCGCCACAAGGACGCGTGCACCTCGTTTCTGCCAGCCGGGGTGCGGCCTACTCCGCGTCCCCCGCCGCCTGGCTCCAGTCGAGGCGCTCGGGGAAGTGCGGGAGGTCGTCGTCGGGCGGGGGCCACCAGACCGCGGCGTAGCTGGTGAACTGGTGCACGGACGGGCGGATCCCCGGATCGCCGTCGACCGCCCCGAGGCGCACGGCGATCAGATCGGGGTTGTCCGGGTTCGACGTGTACAGCTGGCCGCCGCAGTTGGAGCAGAAGCTCTTGTTCCAGCCGCCGTCGCCGGGCTCGTACGTGTTCACGGCCTCCTCGCCCGTGGTCACCCTGAACGAGCCGGGCTCGGTGAGGGCGGTCGTCGAGAAGGCCGTGCCTGTCCGTCGCTGACACCGCTTGCAGTAGCAGTAGGCCGCGCCGAGCAGCGGCTCCGAGACCTCGAAGTGGACCGTCCCGCACATGCATTGACCCGTGAGCAATCGGGCTGCCCAGATTTGAACTGGGGACCTCTCCGACCCGAACGGAGCGCGCTACCAAGCTGCGCCACAGCCCGTGGCGCTGCCAAGGTTACAAAGCTCAGGCGGCGACGGCGTTGTAGTAGCGAACAGCGAGGCCCGTCAAGAGCGTCTCGAAGCAGGCCTCCGGCGTGATGTCGTTGTCGGCGGCGAACTGCCGGATCCCGGCCCGCTCGATCGCCTCGCTCTCGGCGATCACCTCGTCGACCAGGTCGGGGTGCTCGTCGGAGAAGAACGCGCCCATCGAGTAGAGGCTCGAGTCCATCAGGGACTCGAGGAACGAGTCGGCGCTTCCCTTGGCCTTCTTCTTGGGCATGGCGGCCCCCAGCGTACGGGTCCGGCGCCGCGCGGGTCTAGGGCACGAAGCCGCTGGCGCCCATGCGCAGCGCCTCGACGCTGGTGGCGACGTCCTGGACCCCCGGGAGCCCGCGCAAGGCAGGGGTGTCCGGCAGCGGGGCAGACCCGGGCGCCGGAATGCGGATGCGCGGGAGATCCGGGGCCGCCGGCGGCCGCAGGGGGGAGATGTCGGGGGCTGCGGCGTGCGGGCGCTGCTCGGGCTCCGCCGCAGGCTCAGGGGAGCGCCGGCCTTCAGCGGGGGCGGGCGGAGACTGCCGTGCCCCGCCCCCTGGAGCCGGCGTGTCCTTGCCGCCGCCGGGCGCGGCCGGCCGCGCAGGAGCGCTCCGTCTAGCGCGCTCGGGCGCTGTCAGACGCGGCGGCGGCGCGGGCGTGCTCAGGCGGGGATGGGTCTCGCGGACAGTGGGCGCGGGCTCGCCGTCCGCGCCGATCTCGAGCGGGCCACCGCCGCCGAGCGTGGCGCCGCCGCCGACGACGATCGCGCCGGCCGCGAGAACCGACACGGCCTTCGACCAGAGCTCGGGCAGCGCCGCCACCGGGATCAGCGTGGCGACCTTTCCGTTCTGCGACTCGGGCGCGAAGCCGAGCGCGCGCGCCTCGCGCCGGCATGCCGCGCAGCGACGGACATGGCGCGCGACCTTGGTGCGATCGCGGGGTCCGTCGTCGCCGGCGGCCATCCGGCCGAGCGCGACGGACACGGCGACGCAGCGCCGGCCGGTGCCGGCCTGCTCGTACTCGTCGGCCAGCTTGCGGCGGGCCCGGAAGAGGGTGCTCTCGACAGCGGTCGGCGTGAGATCCATCCGGTCGCCGATCTCGCGGTACGAGAGGCCCTCGAGCTCGCGCAGGACGATGATCTCCTGCTGGGTGTCCGGCAGCTCGTCGAGCGCGTCGCGGAAGTGCTCGAAGCGCTCGCGGCCGAGCACGATCGTCTCGGGGCCCGGCGACGCCCAGTAGCGCAGCATGTCCGAGGCGGGCAACCCGGCGGTCGGGTCGATCGACACCTCGTTCGTGCGCCCGGCCCGGCGATGCAGGTCGATGGCCGCGTTGCGCGCGATCTCGTAGACCCATGGCTTGAAGACGATCTCGCTGTCCGTCTCGCGCATCCGGCGCAGCGCCGCGACGAAGGTGTCCTGGGTCAGGTCCTCGGCGCGGCCCGGGTCGCGGACCATGCGCAGGAGGTAGCCGGTGATCCGGCGGCGGTAGCGGTGGTACAGCTCCTCGAAGGCACGGTCGTCACCGGCGCGCACACGCGCCACAAGCCCTACGTCCGTGTCGCTCCTCAGCCCGCTCTCCGCGGAAACCGTCTTCGTCATCCCTGCCTCCGGCTCGTGCCATCGCGCTCCCCGCGCGATGCGTCCAATGTACACCGGATACGGTTGTTCAGGGTGGCCAGATCAGAAGAACTTTTGGTGTTCCTGAACGACCTTCTGGCGGTTGGGAGTTTCACGGACTACGGCCCGAACGGACTTCAGGTACCCGGCGGCGACCGAAGTCGCCCATGTCGTGACCGGGGTCTCCGCCCACGTCGAGCTGTTCGAGCGGCCGCCGCAGCCGGCGCGGACCTCGTGCTCTGCCACCACGGGATCCTGTGGGACTTCCACCCGCGCACGATCGACGCGCGGATGAAGCGCCGGCTCGAAGGCGCTCTTCGACGCCGACATGTCGCTCGCGGCCTACCACCTGCCGCTCGACGCGCACCCCGAGGTGGGCAACAACGCGCTCATCTGCGCCGGCGCTCGGGCTCGAGCGCAGCGAGCCGTTCGGAGCGGCCAAGGGCCGGCCGGTCGGCTGGGTCGGGCGCTCCGCCGAGGGCGTCCCGTTCGGTGAGCTGCGCGACCGCGTGCCAGGCGCTGCTCGGGCGGGAGCCGCTCGTGTTCGACGCCGGGCCGGAGCGCGTCCACTCGCTCGGCATCGTCTCGGGCGCGGCGGCGTCGTCGCTGGCCGAGGCGATCGACCTGGGGCTCGACGCGCTTTCTCACCGGCGAGCCGTCCGAGCACGTCGATGGCCGACGCCCGCGAGGCCGGCGTCCACTTCATCGCCGGCGGCCATTACGCCACCGAGACGTTCGGCGTTCGCCGCCTCGGGCGAGCTGCTGGCGGAACGGTTCGGGGTGCGAGCACACGTTCATCGAGGTGCCGAACCCGATCTGATCGAAGGCCAGGGCGTTGCAACGTCTGGCACAAGGGGTAAACTGCTTCAACGCACCAGCGAGCAGTAGGAGGAGATATATGGCGATCCACCTGACGCCCACCGAGCTCGGCCGCGAAGCGGGCATGCACCGCCGAGAGGTCATCACGAAGTGCATGGAGCTCGGGGTGCCGATCTTCCAGGGACGGATCGACAAGACCCTCTTCATCAACTCGCTTCAGGAGGCGCGTTCCAGAGGGTCAGTTCGCGAAGGCCTAGAGGGCTTCAGGCCCCCTAGACTCCTCCTCGAGAGAGGGCTTACGAGGAGGAGAGAAAAGTGGAAGCAGTGACCGCGCCGGCAGCAACGCACCGGCTCGAAGACGATGGCCGACCTGTGCGGCCTCGCCGCCGACAAGTACGCCGACCGCCGGGCGCTGACCCACAAGGTCGGCGACGAGTGGGTCGACGTCTCCTACGCCGAGCTCGGCCGCAACGTCGAGGAGATCGCTCTCGGCCTGATCGACCTCGGCCTCGAGCACGGCGACAAGGTCTCGATCCTCGGCCACACGCGCCCCGAGTGGACCTACGCGAACTTCGCGATCCTCTCCTGCGGCACCGTCTCGGTGTCGATCTACCAGACCAACTCCCCCGAGGAGTGCCAGTACGTGCTCGCCCACTCCGAGTCGCAAGGCCGTCTTCGTCGAGGACGCCGAGCAGCTGGCCAAGGTCCGCGCGGTCGAGGCGAACCTCCTCCACCTCGAGCACATCGTGATCTTCGACCCCGTCGGGCGACATCGGCGACGCGATCCCGCTGGACGACCTGCGCGAGCGCGGCGCGGCCCGCGACGCGACCGACCTGACGGCCGCGCACCGAGGCGGTCACCGAGGACGACATCGCGATCACGATCTACACGTCCGGCACCACCGGCCCGCCGAAGGGCTGCCTGATCTCAGCCACGGCAACTACCGCGCGATCACCACGATCACCGAGTCGCGGCGCCTGATGGGCGACGAGGACGAGGTCGTCTACCTCTTCCTGCCGCTCGCGCACGCGTTCGCGAAGCTCGTCCGTCTACGTGACGGTCGACTCCGGCGGCGCGGTCGCCTTCTGGGAGAAGGACCCGCAGAAGATCGTGCCCAACCTCGCCGAGGTGAAGCCGACGTACTTCCCGTCCGTGCCGCGGATGTTCGAGAAGATCTACACGCTGGCCACCAACGCGGCGCCCGATCGCGAGAAGCTCGAGCAGGCCGTGCAGCTCGGCGTGAAGGTCCGTCAGATGCAGGCCGCGCGGCGAGGACGGTGCCCGCGGAGCTCCAGGCGGCGTTCGACGGCGCCGACGAGGCGCTGTACAAGAACGTCCGCGCGATCTTCGGCGGGCGCATCCGCCAGTGCGTGACCGGCGCCGCGCCGATCGCCCAGGAGATCCTCGAGTTCTTCTACGCCTGCGGCGTGCCGGTCATGGAGGGCTACGGCATGACCGAGACCGTCGACCGCGGCGACCGGCAACGTGCCGGACGACTTCCGCTTCGGCTCGGTCGGCAAGCCGCTCCCGGGGATCGAGGCCAAGGTGGCCGAGGACGGCGAGATCCTCCTCAGGGGCCCGAACATCTTCAAGGGCTACTACAAGAACGAGGAGGCCACGAACGAGACGCTGGTCGACGGCTGGCTCCACACCGGCGACCTGGGCGCGGATCGACGAGGACGGCTTCGTCTTCATCACCGGTCGCAAGAAGGACATCATCATCACCGCGGGCGGCAAGAACATCACGCCCGCCAACCTCGAGAACGGCCTCAAGCAGAACCGCTGGGTCTCGCAGGCCGTGGTGGTCGGCGACCGCCGGCCGTACCTGATCGCGCTGCTCACGCTCGACCCCGAGGAGGTGCCGGCGTTCGCCGAGCAGCACGGCCTCGCGGTCGAGGACGTGCCCGGCTCGGACGCGATGAAGGCCGATGTCCAGAAGACCGTCGACGAGGTGAACGCGAAGGTCGGCCCGGTCGAGCAGATCAAGTACGTCCACATCCTGCCCGACGACCTCTCGCAGGAGACCGGCGAGCTGACGCCGACGCTGAAGGTCAAGCGCAACATCGTCAACGAGAAGTTCGCGGGCGTGATCGACGAGGTCTACGAGACGGCGGGCGGGTAGCCGGACGACTCTGGCTACGCGCCCGGCCGAGCCGGGCGCTTGCCCGACAGCGCGCAGCTACCCTTCCCGGTTCTTGGCGAGCAACGACCCTTCAGACACCGGCGGCCTCTTCATCGGCCGCCGGCCCGGCACCGGGCCTGTTCGCTACAAGCGGCCGATCGGCGAGCCGACACCCGGCGGTCGGCGGCGTCGACAACCTCGTCGCGGCCGGGCTCCTCGCAGTCGAGCTGCTCCTCTGCCTGAGCCTGTTCGGGCCCGCAGCCGCTGGCGTGGTTCTGGATCGGCTCGCAGGTCGAGTACCTGACCGGCTCCGTCACGGCCGGGATCAGCACGATCCTGATCGGCAGCATGGTCGTCGCTGCTGTTCACGGTCGTCGCTCGCCAAGCGCGTCGACGATGCCTGGAAGCTCGTCCGCCGCGCGGCCGGCCACGACCAGGAGCGCGGCGCGATCGAGTGGATCTTCGCCGTCAGCGTCGGTATCGCGCTCGTGCTGTTCACGTTCTGGTTCCTGGTCATCGAGGGCCCGGGACCGAGCCTGGCGCCAGGCGCCTGACCGTGGGCCTCCTCGACTACTACAAGCAGTTCGAGGACATCGACCCCGAGGAGGACGAACAAGGTCCTCCGGGCGCGGCGGCGGCGCGAGAAGGCGCTCGCCCTCGAGCAGATCCCGGACCTCGACCTGTCCGGGACGGAGTGGCCCGAGTTCCCCAACTCCGAGGTGGTCAACGCCTCGATCTACACCGCCCGCGGACGACTCAACGGTTACCCCGACCGCCACGCCGAGAGCGTGCGCCGCGCACTGGCGGAGCGCCACGAGGTCGAGCCGGAGCGGATCGTGCTCGGCAACGGCGCGGCGGAGCTGCTGCAGGCCGCAGCCCTGTCGCTCCTCGCGGCCGGCGACGAGCTGCTCACCCCCTGGCCGAGCTATCCGCTCTACCCGCTGATGGCCGCGCGCGCTGGTGGGCGGCCGGTGGCGGTGCCCGACCGCAACGTGAAGTCGCTGCTCGCAGCGGTCACCGGCCGGACGCGCCTCGTCGTGATCTGCAACCCGAACGACCCGACCGGCGAGTACATGCCGGCCGACGAGATCCACGGGCTCGCCTCGCAGGTGGGCGACGAGGTCCAGGTCGTGATCGACGAGGCGCTCGTCCACTTCCAGGACGCCGAGCCCATCGACGCCGTGCTGCGACTCACCGACGCGCTCCCGAACCTGCTTCGTCATCCGCACCTTCTCCAAGGTCTACGGCCTGTCCGGGCTGCGGGCCGGCTACGCCGTCGGCTCCAACGCCGCGACGAGCCTGCTCGACTCGATAGCTCCCGTGCTCGGCGTGAACGCGCTGACCCAGGCCGCCGTGGACCAGGCGCTGAAGATCGGCGGCCCGGAGGTCGAGCGACGCCGCGCCGCGGTGATCGCCGAGCGCCGCCGGCTGGTCGCCGCGCTCGAGCACCTCCCGATCGACGTGACGCCGAGCGAGGCCAACTTCCTCTGGCTCAGCGCGCCGGGCATGAGCGGTATCGAGCTGGCCCACCACCTGCGCAAGGAGGGCGTCCTCGTCGCCCCCGGCGGCCCGCTCGGCGCCGACGACCACGTCCGCGCGACGGTGCGCAACAGCGCGGCGGCCGACCGGCTGCTGGCCGCGCTGGAGAAGGCGCTCGCAGCGTAGGCGGCGGCCGACGCGCTAGGCGTCGACCCGGAGCACCAGATGGCTCGGGCGGCCATCCTCGCGGACGAGCTCGAGCGTGCCGTGCACCGGGACCATCAGGCCCTGCCCGTGGAGGTACACGGTGTCGATCCGGGCCCGGTCGATCTCGCCGGCTGCGAGCTGCGCCTGCAGGCGGCGGTGCTCGACGAGGTTCTCGCGGTCGGCCATCGACGGCCAGCGCGCGCGGCGGAACTCGGCCTCGGTGTAGCCGACCAGCTCGCAGAAAGCGGGGTTGAGCGCCGCGAACCGGCCGTCGAGGCCGATCCTGGCGAGCGGCGCGGCGACGTCGTCGAAGCCGGCGCGAATCTCGACGGCGGCCCCGGCGGCCTTGTCGGCGTCGACGTCGCGAGCCCGCTCGGTCACCTCGCGCCGCCAGCGCTCGGCCTCCATGCGGGTCTCCTCGGCGAGCGCGACGGCCTGCTCGGCGGCGGAGCGCGCCTCGTCGAGCGCGACACGCACATCGATCAGCTCGCCGCGCAGCCCGGCGAGCTCCTGCTCGAGTTCGCCGACGCGCAGGAGGTGCTCGTCGCTCGGGCCCACGACGGCGGGCGCGTGCGATGCCGCGGCCGGGTCAGGCGCCGGCGCCAGCGCGGCATCGGCCCACGGGGTCTCCTCGAGCGCGCGGAACACGAGCACGAAACCGGCAAGCCGGTCGTCGTCTTCGCCGGGCTTGCCGGCTATGGCGTCGCGCACGGCGCCGAGCGCCACGGGATGTTCGCTCTCCAGCTGCTCCAGCTTCCCGCCGGTCGAGCCGTCGCCGCCGACGACCTCGAGCATCTGGCTCAGCTCCAGGCTCTGGCGCAGCCAGACGGGCACCACGAGCCACTCGACCTCGAACTCGTGGCCGTCACGGTGGCGGGCACCACCGGCGATCAAGCCGATCGGGGGCTCAACGGTCTCGGCCAGCCGCTTGCGCCACTTCTCGGACGTCTCGGACACGGCGAGCGCGTCGAGCGCGGGGCGCCCGAGGATCTCCTCGGAGCGCCAGCCGAACAGCGCTGCCGCGCGCGCGCCGAACCGGCTCACGCTGCCGCGGCCGTCGGTGAGGAGAAAGTCGCCCTCCAGCAGGGCGGTCAGGTGCTGTTCTGCGGTGGCGACGGCGGTGTCTGGCGGCACCTCGTACCCATCGGCGGGCGCCACGGCCCGCGCCATGGGGTCGTCACCCCATTGGACGGCCGTGTTGGACGAATGATCTAGACGGACTCGATGACTCCAAGGATCTCGCGCACGCGGCAGACGAGCAGGCGCTCGTCCTCGACCTCGACCCACACTCCGGCCGAGCGCGGGAACACGACGTGGTCGCCGGGCGTCACCGGCATCTTCATGTCGGGCAGGTCGGGCGGGCCCTCGCCGACGGCAAGGACGATCCCCTCGTTGGGCGGGAGATCGCTCGTCCCCTGCGGAACGAGCAGGCCGGACTTGCGCATCCGTTCCGGCTCGAGCTCCTTGATGACCACGTGGTCGAAGAGCGGGCGCAGCTGCTCAGGCATCGCAGGCGGGCGTGCTCAGGCGTCTTCGGACTGGCGCAGCAGCGCGCCCGTCGTCTGCTCGAGGATCCGCCGCCAGCCGGCCGTGCGCTCGCGCTCCTTGGCGAACTTGCGGACCACCTTGCGGACGCGCGTGGCGGAGATCTCGATGCCGTGCTTGGCGCGAGATGTCCTTGAGCCGCGTCGTAGTCCTCGGCGAGCTTCAGGGTGACCGACTCGAAGCCGTGGCGGGCGATCTCGACGCGGCGGCTGAAGTTCATGATGTTGGTCTCGAACATCAGCTCGTCGTTGGGGTCGGCTCGATCAGGATGATGTCGACGCCCGGGTACTTCTCCTGCCAGTGCTTGACGGCCTCGTGCAGGCGCTGGTGGGCGAGCAGCTTGAAGGTCTGGTAGCCGATCTGCGGGAAGCCCATGTCGGCCACGCGGCGCACCCGCGACCCGGTCATCGTGGGGATGACCTTCTGGAAGTCGTTGACGTACGGCACGAGCGGGTTCACCACGATGACGAACTTGGCGCCCGCGCTCGACGGCGACGTCGACGTTCGTGGTCGAGCGGATGCCGCCGTCGATCAGCTGGCGGCCCTTGATCTCGACCGGCTTGTAGACCATCGGCAGCGCGGTCGAGGCGGCGACCGCCGTGGCGATCGGCACGTCGTCCCAGTCCTCGCCGCCGAGCACGATGCGCTCGCAGGTGTCGAGGTCGGTCGCCGTCAGGTAGAGCTCGTTCTCGAGCAGGCGGAAGTCGTTCGTGCGGTCAGGGTCCGCCGAGGACCGCCTCGAGGTAGTCCTGGATCCCGCGGCTGTCGTAGAAGCCGGACGGCAGGCTCTCGGCCAGCTGGACGGCGAGGTCGACCACGGAGACCTGGCCGAACTGCGATACCACGGTGCGCGCCAGGCCGAGGAGGCGCAGCGGCAGCAGCGCGGCGCTCTGGGCGAACTCGACGGCGTTCGGGCGCATCATCGTGCCGCGGTCGACGTCGCGGAACGGCGTCGGCACCTGCTGGTTCACCACCCGCATCATCTCCTCGGGCGTGACGCCGTTGGCCACCAGCGAGCAGACGAAGCTGCCGGCGCTCGTGCCCACGTAGACGTCGAACTGGTTGACGGTGCGGTTCACCGCGAGCAGGTCGAGGGCGCGCAGCGCGCCGATCTCGTAGACGCCGCCGGTGAACCCGCCGCCACCGAGCACGAGCGCCGTGCGCGAACGCGCCGCCGGCGACGCGCTTTCGGCGCCGCCTTGCCGCTTCTTCGCAGGAGGCTTCTGGAGCTTTACGACGTCGCCCATCCGGATCCATCATCCCCGAAACGCCGGATTGCTGCCCGGCCGACCGCTACGCCCGGCCCGCTAGCGTGTTCTCCCGTACTGATGCCTCCCTTCCGTGCCAGCGCGCCGGCCGCCCTCGCGGTCGCGGTCGCCGCCCTGACAGTGATGCCCGGCGCCGCCTCGGCGGCGCCGGAGAGCGCCCTCGCGGGCAGGCTCGGCGCCCAGATGCGCCAGGCGCCGGCTCAGCTCGGGCGCCTACGTGGTCAACGTGACCAGCGGCAAGGTCGTCTACCGGCGGCGCCCGACGACAGCGCGGATTCTCGCCTCGAACACGAAGCTGTTCAGCGGCGCGGCGTACCTCGCCCAGCTCGGCCCGGCGGGCCGCCTCGACACGGAGGTGCGGGGCACCGGCACACTCGGTGTCGACGGCGTCTACGACGGCGACCTCTACCTCGTCGGCCGCGGCGACCCCACGTTCGGCTCGCGCCGCTTCGGCCGCCGGGCGTACGGTGGCGCCGCGAGCGTCGAGACCCTCGCTGTGAAGCTCGACGAGCTCGGCTTGCAGCGCGTGACGGGCCGGATCTATGGCGACGAGTCGCGCTTCGACTCGCGCCGCGGAACGGCGCCGTACGGCTTCCGCCTCTCGGGCGAGATCGGCGGCCCGCTGTCCGGGCTGTCGTACAACCGCGGTCTCGCGAACGAGCGCGGCACGGCGTTCCAGACCAACCCGCCGGTCTTCGTCGCCGGCCGCCTGCGCGCGGCGCTCAAGGCCCGCGGCATCTCGGTGAAGGGGGCTTCCCGCGCCGGAGCGCACGCCGAGCGAGGCGCAGGTGCTCGTCTCGACCAGCTCGCCGACCGCTGCGCGGCTCGTGCGCCTGACGATGAAGCCGTCGGACAACTTCCTCGCCGAGATGCTGCTCAAGAACGTCGGCGCCGAGGCCGCGAAGAAAGGGACCACACGCGAGGGAGCGAAGGCGACGGTCAGATTCGCCCGGCGACTCGGCAGCCGCATCAGGCTGGCCGACGGCTCAGGGCTCTCGCGTGCCGACAAGGCCTCGCCCGAGGCCGTCGTCAGGTTCCTCACCGGCATGCGCCAGCGCGAGGACTACAAGGCGTTCTACGACAGCCTCGCGATCGCAGGCCGCGACGGCACGCTTGGAAGCCGAATGCGCAGCGGTCCCGCCCGCAGGCGCTGCCGCGGCAAGACGGGCACGCTCTCGAACGTCTCGACGCTCTCCGGCTACTGCACGGCCCGCAGCGGCGACGTCTACGTCTTCTCGATCCTGATGAACAGGGTGAATCCGTTCGGCGCGCGAACCCTCCAGGACCGCATGGCGCAGGCGATCGCCGGCGTCGACGGCTAACGGGCCGACTCGGCCAGCGCCACCCGGTAGAAGCCCGGCATCCGTCGCACCGGCATCCGGTAGCGCCGCGCTGCCTCGACCGTCGTCTCGTCCTCGAGCAGCCGCAGGCCGCGCGCGGCGAGGAACTCCTCCAGCCCATCCGGGTCGAGCCCGGTGCGGAACGGCTCGCCGGCGCGGCCCACGGCCTGAACCCACGGCGCGTCGCTGTTCAGGCCGTCGATCGCCGACTTGTCGACGTAGGTGAACACGACCCGGGTGCCGGGACCGCCGGTGGCGCCCATCCAGCGCAGCGTCGCGTCGATCGCAGCCGGCTCGAGATAGCCGAGCACGCCCTCCCAGATGTAGAACGTCCGCGCATCCGGGTCGAGGCCGGCGTCGGCGACGCGCGCGCCGAGATCGTCGACGGCGAAGTCCACGGACACGAACGTCACGTTCCCGGGCAGCCGGCCGAGCGCCGCGGCGATCGGGCCCACCTTGCGCGCCTGCGTGTCGGGATGATCGACCTCGAAGACGCGAGCCCGGGCGGCTGCGGGGAGGCGGTAGGCGCGCGTGTCGTAACCCGCCCCGAGGATCACCAGCTGGGTCGCGCCCCCTTCCAGCGCCGCGGAGGTGGCGTCGTCGATCGCACGGGTACGCGCCACTGCCGACGGCCGCGGGCCCGGATAGCGGCGATCGATGTAGAGCGGCACCAGCTCGCCGAGCAGCGGGATTCGCCCCAGCGCGGCGGCGGTGCGCAGCCCCAGGCCGAGGAAGCTCGGCGCGTAGGGGTCGTGGAAGAGCGGCCGGCGACGACCGGCCTCGAGCGCACGGAACAGCGCCACGTACTCGGCGGTGCGGCTCGGTTTGCCGTCCTTCACGGTCAGCCGTCGAGAAGCGCGACGAGGCCTGCCTCGTCGAGGATCTCGGTTCCCAGCTTCTCGGCCTTGGCGAGCTTCGTGCCCGCCTCCTCGCCCGCGACGACGTAGTCGGTCTTCTTCGACACCGAGCCCGTGACCTTGCCGCCCGCGGCCTCGATCCGCACCGTGGCCTCGTCGCGCGTCAGCGTGGGCAGCGTGCCCGTGAGCACGAGCGTCTTGCCGGCCAGCGCGCCGTCGATCTCGCTCGGCGCCGGGCCCTCCTCGGCGAGCTGCAGCCCGTGTCCGCGCAGCGCCTCGATCAGCTCCCGCGCCGGTTCCTCCGCCAGCCATTCGGCGATCTGGGTGGCGAGGACGGGGCCGATCCCCGGCACCTCCTCGATCTGCTCGGGCGTGGCGGCCAGCAGCGCGTCGATCGTGCGGAAGTGCCCGGTCAGCGTACGCGCGTTGATGAAGCCGATGCCGGGGATACCGAGGCCGAACAACAGGCGGGCGAAAGGCCGCCCCTTCGAGCGCTCGATCGCCTCGACGAGGTTGCGCGCCGAGATCTCCCCGAAACCCTCGAGCTCCGTCGAGCTGCTCCTGCGTGAGGTCGTAGATCGAGGCGATGCCCGTGATCAGGCCACCCTCGAGGAACTGGTAGACCCGCTCCTCGCCGAGGCCCTCGATGTCCATCGCGCCGCGGCTGACGAACTGCTTGACGGCCTGGAAGAGCTGGCCGGGGCAGCCGGTCCGGTTCGGGCAGATCGTCCACACGCCGCCTTCGGGCTTGACCGTCTGCGTCCCGCACGCGGGGCACCTCGCGGGCGGGCTGGGGACCGGCGAGCGGTTCTTGCGCTTCTGGGCCTTCGCCGTCGGCGAGACCACACGCGGGATCACGTCGCCGGCGCGCGTCACGATCACCTCGTCTCCGTCGCGTACGTCCTTGCGGCGGATGTCCTCCTCGTTGTGGAGCGTCGCGAGCTTTACCGTCACGCCCGACACCTGGACCGGCTCGAGCACGGCGAATGGCACCATGTGCCCCGTCCGGCCGACGTTCCACGCGACGCGCTCGAGCATCGGTCGTCGCGGTCATCGGCGGGAACTTCCAGGCGATGGCGCCGCGCGGCTCGCGCCCGACGACGCCGAGGCGCCGCTGCAGGCCGAGGTCGTCGATCTTCACGACCACGCCGTCGATCTCGAAGTCGAGGCCCTCGCGCTGCTCCTCCCAGCCCGTACAGGCCTTCAGCGTCGCGTCGAGCGTCTCGTGCACCTCGATCGCGTCGTTGACCGGGAAGCCGCGCTCGCGCAGGAAGTCGAGCGACTCGCGCTGGGAGGCGAACTCGATTCCCTCGTGGGCCCCGATCGAGTACGCCCACATCGAGAGTGGCCGCGAGGCGGCGAGCTTCGGGTCGAGCTGGCGGATCGAGCCGGCCGCCGAGTTGCGCGGGTTCGCGAAGGTCGGCTCGCCGGCGGCGGCGCGCTCCTCGTTGAGCTTCGCGAACGCCGCGCGCGGCAGGTATGCCTCGCCGCGGACCTCGAGCAGCGGCGGCGCGTCGTCGATCCGCAGCGGGATCGCCTTGATCGTGCGCAGGTTCGCGGTGACGTCCTCGCCCGACCTCGCCGTCGCCGCGCGTGGCGCCGCGCGTGAGCAGCCCGTCCTCGTAGACGCAGCGAGATCGCGAGGCCGTCGACCTTCGGCTCGGTGACGAACCTGATCTCCGCGTCCTCCACCCCCTCCTTGTTCAGGAGGCGCTCGGTCCGGTCGAGCCAGGCGCGCAGTTCCTCCTCGTTGCGCGCATTGGCGAGCGACAGCATCGGCTGGAGGTGCGTGACCTGCTCGAAGCGCTGGAGCGGCGTGCCGCCCACCCGCTGCGTCGGCGAGTCGGGCGCCGTGAGCTCGGGATGGGCCTGCTCGATGTCGCGCAGCTCGTTGAGCAGCGCGTCGTACTCGTCGTCGCCCATCTGCGGGTCGTCGAGCACGTAGTACTCGTGACCGGCGCGCTCCAGGATCGTCCGGAGCTCGGCGGCGCGGTCTGCGGGCTTCTTAGAGGTCACCCGAGACCCCCGGGTGTGCGGCCGGCGCCCGGCGGATCGGGTGGGGCGAGGACGCAGGGAGGATGCAAAAGGCGGTGCCATTGCTCCGACCGAGGACGCAGCATCCGCGACGATCCGGCGCCGCCGGACGTGCGCGAGGGGGTCTCGGGTGGCCTCCTGCTCAAGCCTCGCTCGGGGCCTGCTCCAGCAGCCGGTCGAGGTCGAATCGCCCGAGCGTCTCGACCGCCTCGCGATCGGTCAGCTCGAAGTGGAGCGGGGTCACGGCGATGCGGCCGTCCGCGATCGCCGCGAAGTCCGTGCCGTCCTCCTCGTGATAGCTCGGATCGTCGCCGTAGATGCGGTAGCGGCGGCGGCCGCCGTCCTCCTCCTCGGCCAGCTCGAGCCGGTCGCGGTAGATCCGCTTGCCGAGGCCGCACGAGCTGGCGCCCGAGGCACCGCCGGCGGGGCAGTTGATGTTGAGCAGCGTGCCCTGCGGCATCGGCACGGCTTCGAGCTCGTGCACGATCCTGGCGACGAACCGCGCGCCCTGCTCGAAGTCCTCGGCGGCCCAGTTGCGCCCGGCGCGGAAGTCCATCTGCCCGTGGTCGGCCTGCTGCGAGGCGGCCAGCGCCGGGATGCCGAGCACGATCCCCTCGAGCGCCGCGGCGACCGTCCCGGAGTACGTGATGTCGTCGCCGAGGTTGGAGCCGTGGTTGATCCCCGAGACGATGAGCTCGGGAAGCGCCTCGCCGATCAGGCCGAGCGCGGCGAAGCGCACGCAGTCGACCGGTGTGCCGTCGGTGGCGAAGCCGTGGCTGCCGTCCTCGAACTCGACTTGCTCGACCCACAGAGGCCGGCGAGTCGTGATCGACCGCGCCTGCGCCGAGCGGTTCGAGTCCGGGGCGATCACCGACAACTCGACGCCGGGGACCTCCCGCAGCGCCCGCCGCAGCGTCTCGAGGCCGATCGCATGGATCCCGTCGTCGTTGGTGAGGAGGACGCGCACGATGACCGAGGATAGTTAGGCCTGGTACCGGACACATTCCAGATACAGCCCGTGCGGCTGGGCGGTGTCGCCGGCCTCGGCGCGCGGCCGCCCGGTCAGCAGGCGTTCGAAGTCGGCGATTGTCGTCTTGCCCTTGCCGACGTCGATCATCGTTCCCACCAGCGCGCGCACCATGTTGCGCATGAAGCTGTCGGCCTCGATCCAGTAGGCGAGGACGCCGTCCGGCTCGTCGCGCCACTCGGACCTCGAGATCTTGCGTTCGAAGCGGTTGTGGTACCCGTCGCTCGGGGTGAACGCGGTGAAGTCGTGGGTGCCGGCGAGCAGCGCGGCGCACGCGTCGAGCGCCGCGCGGTCCAGCGGCGCGCGGACGAGCAGGGCGCGCTTGCGTTCGAACACCCGGCTGACGCGGCCCGTGAGGATCCGGTAGCGGTAGACCCGCGCGACGGCGTCACGGCGAGCGTCGAACCCGTCAGCGGCGGCGACGCTCTCGAGCACCCTCACGTCGTCCGGCAGCAGCCCGTTGAGCCGCGCCGCAGGCACCGGGGCGCCGGGGTGCGAGGCAACCTGCCCGCGCGCGTGAACGCCGGCGTCGGTCCGCCCCGCCACCGTGAGCGGCACCGGCTCGCGGGCGACCGTGGCGAGCGCCTCCTCGAGCACCGCCTGCACGGTCCGCGCGCCCGGCTGGATCGCCCAGCCGGTGAAGCCCGACCCGTCGTACTCGAGGAGCAGCCTGGCGGTCAGGACGTCAGCCGCGCTTGCGGGCCACGATCAGGAGGTATTCGGCCTCGAACTCGACCGGGCCGTCACCGCCTCCCCACGCGCGCAGCTGGGCGAGCTGGTCGTCGCGCAGCTCGGCGTACTTCTCGGGCGGCAGGTTCTGCCTGGCCGCGACCTGCGGCGGCGCCGAGACCTCCATGTCGGCCACGAACGCCTCCGGTGACTCGCCGCTCCAGCGCAGGGTCGGGCGCTCGAACTCGACAGTGTTGGCGAGCCCCTCGAAGCGCTCGCGCACCACGTCCTCGACGCCCCAGTCCTCGATGTTGGGCGTGCCCTCGGGCGGCGGCGGGGCGTACTGCCGCGCGATCCGGAAGAGCTTCGTCGCGTTGCTCTCCGGCGTCCACACCGTCATACCGACGGTGTTGCCGGGCCGCACGACGCGGAACAACTCCTCGGCGGCGACCCGCGGGCGCGGTGCGATCATCGCGCCGAACACCGAGCCGGCGCACTCGAACCGGCCGTCCTCGAACGGCAGCGCCTCGGCATCGGCCTCGACCCACTCCACTTCGTACCCCTCGGCCTGCGCGCGGGCGCGCCCGCGCTCGACCATCCCCGGCGAAAGGTCCGAAGCGACCACGCTGGCCCCCTCGAAGGCACAGGCGAGCGCGAAGTTCCCATCGCCGGCCGCGACATCGAGTACCTCTTGGCCGGCGCCGACCGCGCACGCGTCACAGAGCGCCTGCGCGGCGGGCCGCAGGGTCTCCGACAACTTCGAGTACTCGCCCAGTCCCCAGACCGCCGCCGTGCGCTGCTTCGCCTCGTCGATGCTCATGCGGCGAATCTATCGCCCCGCGAGGTATGCGCGTCCGCGTGGCGAGAGGCGGTAGCCCACCTCGAGGCTCTCGGTGAGGCCTAGTTCCTTCAGCTTGCGCACGGCGCGCTTGAACGGGGCGGTCTCGCGCCCCTCGCGGGCGGCGAGGTCGGGCGCCCGCACGCCCTCGTTGTCGCGGATCAGCTCGAGCATCGCCGCGGTCCACGGGCCGGTCGGGCTGCGCCGGTCGATGCCCGCGAGCCGGGCGCGCAGGGTCTCCAGTTCGTCGCCGGTGGCGATGCGGTTGCGCAGCTCGATGCGCGGATCCTCCCCGGCGAACTCGAGGTCGATCCGGTACAGCCGGCCGGGGCGGCCGGCGAGCATCTTCAGCAGCTCCCCCTTCGTCGCGCAGCCGGCGGCACGCGCGTCGGCCGCGGTGATGTCCGCGACCCGTACCTGCTCCACCGCGGTCACGGCGAGCACGCCGACCTTGGTGCGCTGGCGGCCGCCGGCCTTCGCCCGCGGCGTCGTCCAGCGCCGGTAGGCACGCGTCACGGTTCCCGCGCGCAGCCCTTCGAGATCGGCGTTGCTGAACAGCACGGGGCGAAGCCTAGGCGCGCTGAGGGACCGGGCTCGCCGCACGGCTCGTGACCCAGGCGCCGGCGATCACCAGGACCGTGCCCGCGACTTCCGGCGCCCCGACGTGCTCGGAGCCGAGCGTGACGCCGAGGACCAGTGCGACGACCGGGACGAAGTAGACGGCGACCGGGCCGCGCGTGGGGCCGGCCCGGCCGATCAGCGTGGTGAACGCGACGAACGCGAGCCCGGTGGCGCCGATTCCGAGCGGCACCATCGCGGCCAGCGACCCCAGCTCGGGCTCGGAGCCCGCAAGCGAGATCACGCCCGGCAGCGTCACGAGTACGAGCGCGACCAGAAGGATCCGCAGGCTGATCGTGAGGGACCCGTAGCGCTGCTGGAGCGGCACAGCGATGTTCGTCGCCACGCCGTAACAGGCGACGGCGATCAGAACCAGGCCGATGCCCAGGGCGCTCGACCCGCCCTCGGCGGCCGACAGGCCGATCGCCAGCACGCCCGCGAAGCCGCACAGCAGCCCGGCCGCCTGCGCCCGTGTCGGCGCGCGGCGCAGCAGCAGCGCGGCCACGAGGGCGCTGAACAGCGGCGCGGAGCCGGTGATCATCCCCGCCGTGGCCGAGTCGATCCACTGCTGGGCGATCGGGTAGAGCTCGAACGGGATCGCGATCCAGAGCGCGCCGAGCAGCAGGACCCGGGCGCGATCCTCCGGAGCGATGGACCCGGCGCGGGCGGCCGGGAAGCAGGCCAGGGCGGCGGCGCCGAGGGCGATCCGCAGGAACGTGACGGCCGGGGGCGGCAGCGAGTCGAGCCCGATCTCGATCAGCAGGTAGGGCGAGCCCCAGAGGAACGCGACGACGGCGAGCAGGCCCCATTCGGGGGCGCCGAACGGGCCCTCGATCGTGCCCTCCCCCGTGCTGATCAGCCGTGCGCCGCGTGCGATGCGGTGATGTTAGCCCTGAGAGTTCAGGGTCCGGATCAGGGGATCGCCCCGTTGTCCGGGGACTGGAGAAGGCGCAGGATGCTGTCCATGAACCAGCCGCCCACCGCCGCTCGCGTCCGCCGCGGCACCGTCGCCGCCTGCTCGGGCTACGGCGTCCGGCCTTCGCCTAGCCGGCGCGTCCAGTGCGCCTCGAGGACCGAGCCGCGGACCCAGGCGTTGCGCGACGCGAAGCCGAACAGCCCCGCCACCACGACGCCGACCAGGTAGGAGCCCTCGGCGAACGGCCAGGCGGCTGCTGCTGTGCCGATCAGCAGGATGAGAAATGCCGAGCGCCGCGTCCAGGCGGCCCGGCGGCGGAGGCTTTCCAGCTCCACCGGCGTCAGCTCTTCGGGCTCGCCCACGGCGGCCGTGTGGGCTAGACCAGCTCGAGGAAGACCATCTCGGTCGAGTCCGACTTGCGCGGACCCAACTTGAGAATGCGGGTGTAGCCACCCTCCCGCTCCGCGTAGCGCGGCGCGAGCTCCTCGAACAGCTTGTAGACGATGAACTTGTCCTGCCCGAGGCGCGACATCGCGAGCCGGCGGGAGTGCTGATCACCCTTCTTCGCGAGGGTGATCAGTCGCTCGAGCTCCGGCTTGACGGCCTTGGCCTTGGCCTCGGTCGTCTGGATGCGCTCGTGGTCGATCACCTCGCGCGAGAGGTTCATCATCAGCGCCTTACGGTGCGCCGAATCGCGACTGAGCTTGCCTTTTTGCTTGCCGTGGCGCATCGGACGGAATTATGACGCGCGGAGCGAGAGACCTCGCGCCTCGAGCGTCTCCTTGACCTCTTCGATCGACTTGCGGCCGAAGTTCGGAATCGCGTTCAGCTCGGACTCGCTCTTCATCACGAGATCGCCGACGGTCTGCACGCCCGCCCGCTTGAGGCAGTTGTACGACCGGACGCCGAGCTCGAGCTCCTCGATCAGGATGTCGCCGTCGACGCCACCGGGCAGCGGGGCCGCGGACACGCCGCCGCCGAACTCGCCGCCCGCGGCAGCTGCCGCGCTGACGAGCTGGGCGCCCTGCTCACGAAGCGCCTCGACGCGCTCCGGCTCGCTGAAGATCGCGAGGTACTTGATGAGGATCTCCGACGCCTCGCGCAGCGCGGCGTGCGGGTCGACCGAGCCATCCGTCTCGATGTCGAGCGTCAGCTTGTCGTAGTCCGTGCGCTGGCCGACGCGCGCCGACTCGACCTCGTACGCCACGCGCTTCACCGGCGAGAAGATCGAGTCGATCGGGATCACGCCGATCGGCTGGTCCGGCGTCTTGTTGTCCTCGGCCGGCGAGTAGCCGCGGCCGTGACCGATCGTCAGGTAGATCTCGAGCTTGGTCTTCTTCTCGAGGGTGGCGATGTGCGTGTCCGGGTTGAGAACCTCGACGCCGGAGGGCAGCTCGATGTCGCCCGCGGTGATCTCACCGGGACCGGCAACGACGAGTGGGGCCTCGACCTCGGCCGCCTCGGAGTGCATCCGGCAGACGATCTCCTTGAGGTTGAGGACGATGTCCGTCACGTCCTCCTTGACACCGTCGATCGTCGAGAACTCGTGCGCCACCCCCTCGATCCGAACGCTGGTAACGGCGGCGCCGGCGAGCGAGCTCAGCAGCACGCGGCGAAGCGAGTTGCCGAACGTGTAGCCGAAGCCGCGGTCGAGCGGCTCGATCGTGAACGTGCCGCGGTTGTCCTTGACATCCTCGGAGGAGATCTGGGGGGTCTGGAAATCGATCATGGTGTCCTTCGCGTTGGGACCGCGCACAACCGCCTTTGGGCGGTGCGCTTGGGGCTGGGCTGCTTACTTCGAGTAGAGCTCGACGATCAGCTGCTCCTGAACCGGAGCGGCGATCTCGTCGCGCTCGGGATGGCGGAGCACCTTGGCCGTGAGGCCATCGTGATCCGCCTGGAGCCAGGCGGGTACGGCCGAGACGAGCTCGGTCGCATCCCTGATCGTCTTGTCGGCGTTCGAGCCGGTGCGCATCGTGATCACGTCATCGCCACGCACCTGGTACGAAGGTATGTCGACTCGGCGGCCGTTGATCGACCAGTGACCGTGGCGGATCAGCTGGCGGGCCTGGCGCCGCGAGGCGGCGAAGCCCAGGCGCACGAGGACGTTGTCGAAGCGGGATTCGAGCAGGCGGAGAAGGTTCTCGCCGGTGACACCCTCTTGGCGGGAGGCCTTGTCGTAGTAGGCGCGGAACTGCTTCTCGAGGACGCCGTAGTAACGGCGCGCCTTCTGCTTCTCGCGCAGCTGGACGCGGTACTCCGACTGGCGGGAGCGGCCGCGGCCGTGCTCGCCGGGCGGGTAGTTGCGTCGCTCGATGCCGCACTTGTCGGTCATGCAGCGGTCGCCCTTGAGGAAGAGCTTCTCGCCCTCGCGGCGGCACTGCTTGCACTGGGGGCCCGTGTCGCGCGCCATGCCTAGACCCTCCGCCGCTTGCGGGGGCGGCATCCGTTGTGGGCCTGCGGGGTCACGTCGCGGATACCCGTCACTTCGAGGCCGGCGGCCTGGAGCGAGCGGATCGCGGTGTCGCGACCCGAACCGGGGCCCTTCACGAAGACCTCGACCTTCTCGAGGCCCTGCTCCATGCCCTTCTTGGCGGCCGCGTCGGCCGTGACCTGCGCGGCGAACGGGGTCGACTTGCGGGAGCCCTTGAAGCCGGCGCCGCCGGCCGACTCCCACGCGATCACGTTGCCCTCACGATCGGTCAGCGACACGATCGTGTTGTTGAAGCTCGTCTTGATGTGGGCCTGGCCGAACGGGACGTTCTTCTTCGGCTTACGCCGCCCCCGGGGCCGACCGGCACGCTGCTGCGCCATTACTTGGTCACCTTCTTCTTACCGGCCACCTGCATGCGCTTCGGGCCCTTGCGGGTGCGGCCGTTGGTCTTGGTGCGCTGACCCCGGACCGGCAGGCCGCGCCGGTGGCGCAGGCCGCGGTAGGAGCCGATCTCCATCAGTCGCTTGACGTTCTGCGAGCGCTCGCGCCGGAGGTCACCCTCGACGGTCAGCTCGTCGTCGATGATCGCGCGGAGCTTGATCACCTCGTCGTCGGTGAGGTCCTTGACGTAGGTGTCAGCGTCGACGCCGGCCTTCTCGAGCACCTTGTTCGAGGTTGAGCGACCGACGCCGAAGATGTAGGTGAGACCGATCTCGACCCGCTTGTTGAGCGGAATGTTTACGCCTGAAATTCGTGCCATGGGTGTGCTGGTCAGCCCTGCCGCTGCTTGTGTCGGGGGTTCTGGCAGATCACCAGGACCGCGCCGTTACGGCGGATGACCTTGCACTTCTCGCACATGGGCTTAACCGAGGCTCGGACCTTCATCGCTACGCGCTGTCTACCTTCCTATAGAGAGAAAACGGCGCGCAAGCCCAGGAGACGGCCCGGCGCCAACGGGAAACAATAGCAGCGGGATATAGGAAGGGGGGCTCACGCCCCCCGTCACACCCGCCATCGAACCTTGGCGGGGATCAGGCAGCAGAAGAAGATGTCGCGCCAGCCGGCACTTCGAAGCCGTCTTCGAGGTGCCAGGGGGTCATTATGCGCGGCCCGTCGGCCGTTATCGCGACCGTGTGCTCGAAGTGCGCGGCCAGCGATCCGTCGTCTGAATAGACAGCCCAGCCGTCGCTTCCCATGCGCACTCCGGGGCCGCCGGCGTTGACCATCGGCTCGATCGCGAGCACCATCCCCTCCTCGAGAGCGGGGCCCGTCCCGGGCCGGCCGAAGTTCGGGATCTGAGGGTCCTCGTGCATGTCGCGCCCGACGCCGTGGCCGACGAGCGAGCGGATCACGGAGAAGCCGTCGGCCTCGACCTTGGCCTGGATTGCGCTCGACACGTCGCCGAGGCGGTTGCCGGGCCGGCACTGACCGACGCCCTCGAAGAGCGAGTCGCGCGTGGTTGCCAGCAGGCGCCGCGCGATGTCGCTGACCGGCCCGACCGGCAGCGTGACCGCCGCGTCGGAGACCCAGCCGTCGAGCTCGACGCCGATGTCGATGGAGATCACGTCGCCGCGGCTGAGCGAGTACGAGCCCGGGATGCCGTGCACGACCATCGAGTTGGGCGACGCGCAGATCGAGCCGGGGAAGCCGCGGTAGCCCTTGAAGACGGGCTCGGCGCCCTGCGAGCGGATGAACTTCTCCGCCGCGGCGTCCAGCTCCTCCGTCGTCACACCCGGGCGCACCTTCGCGCGCAACAGGCGGTGGCAGCGGCTGAGGATCTTCCCGGACGCCGCGATCTGGTCGATCTCCTCAGGCGTCTTGATGATGATGGCCATCGTGCGCAGCCCTCAGATCTGCTCTTCCAGGCGCAGCGTCGCGAGCGTCGCGCGGATGTGGCCGTGCACCTCGTCCGGCGCGCGGGTGCCGTCGAAGCGGCGGATGCAGACCATGCTTCTCGTAGTAGTCGATCAGCGGCTTGGTCTGTTCGTGGAAGACCTCGAGGCGGTGCTTGACGGTCTCTTCCTTGTCGTCGTCACGCTGGATGAGAGGTGAGCCGTCCTGGTCGCAGAAACCGGGGTTCTTCGGCGGGTCGAAGTCGACGTGGTAGAGGTGGCCGTTCTTCTCGCACATCCGGCGGCCCGAAAGGCGGCGGATGACCTCGTCGTCGGGCGCTTCGATCGAGAGCACGGCGGTGAGCCGGCGGCCCAGGCCGTCGAGCGCCTTGCCGAGTTCGTCGGCCTGCGGGATGGTGCGGGGAAAGCCGTCGAGCAGGAAGCCGTCGCGGGCCTCCGCGCTGTCGATCCGCTCGACGATCACGCCGCAGATCACTTCGTCGGGAACGAGGTCGCCCTTGTCCATGAACTCCTTCGCCTGGTTACCAAGCTCGGTGCCCTCCTTGACGGCGGCACGCAGGATGTCCCCGGTCGCGTAGTAGGGCAGGTCGAAGTCGTCGACCAGGCGCTCCGCCTGGGTGCCCTTCCCCGCGCCCGGCGGGCCGAGCAGGATGAGGTTCAGCTCGCTCACGAAGTGGTGAAGGCTACCCGGACCGTCCGACCCCGCGAGAGCGAGCAGGCGAGCAGATCGACGCAGGCCGAGCGGTGGGCCGAGGACCGAGCGCAGATCGCGCCCCGCGCCGCTACTTCAGGAAGCCTTCGTAGTTGCGCATCATCAGCTGGGCTTCCAGCTGTTTCATCGTGTCGAGCGCGACGCCCACGACGATCAGGATCGACGTGCCGCCGAAGAAGAAGTTGGCGCTCGTCTGGTTGATGAGGATCGTCGGCAGGGCCGCGACCGCAGCCAGGTACAACGCGCCCGGGAACGTCAGGCGGGCGAGGATGCGGTCTAGATACTCGGCCGTTGGCCGGCCGGGTCTCACCCCGGGTATGAACCCGCCGTACTTCTTCAGGTTGTCCGCCTGTTCGACCGGGTTGAAGGTCACGGCCGTATAGAAGTAGGTGAAGACGATGATCAGCAGCGACTCGCCGACGAGATACGGCCAGTCGTTGGGCGCGAAGAACGTCGAGAAGTCCTGGGCCCAGCCAGCCTGCGTCAGCTCGCCGACGGTGGGCGGGAAAGCCATCAGCGACGCGGCGAAGATGACCGGGATCACGCCCGCCATGTTCACGCGCAGCGGCAGGTAGGTGGAGCCGCCCCCGGACATCCGGCGGCCGACCACGCGTTTCGCGTACTGGATCGGGATCCGGCGCTGGCCCTCCTGCATGAAGACGATGCCGGCGATGATCGCCAGCGCGAGGAACGGCATCATCACCTTGAAGACCTGATCCGGGTTGGTCCACCAGGACTGGATGCCGTTGGGCAGCCCGGCCGCGATGCTGGCGAAGATCATCAGCGAGATGCCGTTGCCGATGCCGCGCTGGGTGATCAGCTCGCCGAACCACATGATCAAGACGCAGCCGGCGGTGAGGGTCGTGACGATCACGAAGACCCGCCCGAACGTGAAGCTGTCGACCACGTCCGCCGAACCGCTCGAGAAGCTGCGGAAGAGGAACGTGTAGCCGATCGACTGGGCGAAGGCGAGGGCGACGGTGAGGTAGCGCGTGTACTGCGTGATCTTCTGCTGGCCGACCTCGCCCTCCTTGCGGAGCTTCTCGAGCGACGGCACGACCACCGTCATCAGCTGCAGGATGATCGATGCCGTGATGTAAGGCATGATCCCGAGCGCGAAGATCGCGAAGCGAGACAGGCTGCCGCCAGAGAAGAGGTTCAGGAACCCGAGGACGCTCGAGTCGTTGAAGTTCTCCGAGATGTCCTTGACGGCATCGACGTTGATGCCCGGCGCCGGGATGTACGCGCCGAAGCGGTACAGCGCGAGCATCGCCGCGGTGAACGCGAGCTTCTTCCGGATCTCCGGGATCCGAAAGGAGTTGACGAACATCCGCAGCATCAGCGGAAACCTAGCTGTCGATGACCTGGACGCTGCCGCCCGCGGCTTCGATCTTCTCGCGCGCGGTGGCGGAGAAGGCGTGCGCGTGCACCGTCAGTGCCTTCGAGATCTCACCGCGGCCGAGGATCTTGACCGGCACGTCGCGGCGCGTGGCCAGGCCGGCGGCCCTGAGACCGTCCGGAGTCACCTCGGCGCCCTTGTCGAAGCGCTCCTCGAGATCGTCGAGGTTCACGGGCTGGGTCGCCGTACGGAAGTTCTCGAACGGCATCGACTTCTTCATGTGCGGGCCGCGCAGCTTGCGCATCCGCATCTGAATCGGGTTCTGGCCGCCCTCGAACCCCGCCCGGTCCTTGGCGCCGGCACGGGAGCCCGCGCCCTTCTGGCCGCGGCCCGAGGTCTTGCCGTAGCCCGAGCCCTCGCCGCGGCCGACGCGCTTGCGACGGCGCTTCGAGCCCTTGGCGGGCTTGAGGTTGTGCAGGCCGATGTCAGGCATCGGAGACCTTCACCAAGTGCGAGACCTTGTTCACGAGGCCACGCACGACCGGGTCGTCCGGGCGCTCGACGCTCTTGCCGATGCCACGCAGGCCGAGCGTTGCGAGCGAGCCGCGCTGGCTCGGAGACGCGCCGTTCGAAGACTTGACCTGGGTGATGGTCAGGCTGGCCATCACGCCTCGACCACGGGAGTGCCGGACGGCGGGGTGTCGCCATCCGCGACCGCGGCAGCGGCGACCGGCTCTGCGGCCTCCGGCGCGGCGGCCGAGATGGTCTCGGCCGGCTTCTCGCGCTTGTCGTCGATGCCGAGGACCTCGTGGACGGTGAGACCGCGCAGGGCGGCGACGTCCTCCGGGCGGCGGAGACCCTTGAGGGCCTCGACGGTCGCCTTGACGAGGTTGATCGGGTTCTGGCTGCCGAGCGACTTGGACAGGACGTCGTGGATGCCGGCGAGCTCGAGCACGGCGCGGACGCCGCCGCCGGCGATGACGCCGGTACCGGCCGAAGCCGGCTTCAGCAGGACGCGGGAGGCGGAGTGCACGCCGACGTTCTGGTGCGTGATCGTCGACCCGTGCATGGGCACCTCGAACATGTTGCGGCGGGCGCGCTCGACGCCCTTCTGGATCGCCACGGGGACCTCGTTGGCCTTGCCGTAGCCGACGCCGACCTTCGACTTCTCGTCGCCGACCACGACGAGCGCGGTGAACGAGAAGCGCCGGCCGCCCTTGACGACCTTGGCGACGCGGTTGATCTCGACCACCCGCTCCTGCAGGTCGCTGTCGCCCCGGCGACCGCCTTGACGGCCACCCTGGCCCTGTCCTCTGTTTTGCTGTCCGCCGTTTGCCATGAAGATTCCCCTCGAGGGTAGCTAGAAGTCGAGGCCCGCTTCGCGCGCGCCCTCGGCGAGAGCCTTGACGCGCCCGTGGTAGCGGTAGCCGCCGCGGTCGAACACCGCGGTCGTCACGCCGGCGGCCTTGCCGCGCTCGGCGATGAGCTCGCCGACCTTTGCCGCCTGCTCCATCGGCTTGAGATCCTTGACCTCGGCCTCGGTCCAGGCGACGGCGGCGATGGTGTGGCCCTTGTCGTCGTCGATGAGCTGCACCGCGAAGCCGCGGTTGGAGCGGAACACCGACAGGCGCGGCCGCTCAGCGGTGCCGCGGACCTTCGCCCGCACGCGCCGGTGGCGGCGGATACGGCTCTGACGTGAAGTTGTGACGCTCATGCGCGCTTACCGACCTTCCGGGTTACGTGCTCGCCCTCGTAGCGGATGCCCTTGCCCTTGTAGGGCTCCGGCGGGCGCTTGTCGCGGATCTTCGCGGCGATCTCGCCGACGACCTGCTTGGAGATGCCGCGCACGATGACCTGCGTCGGCTGCGGGACCTCGAACTCGATGTTCTCGGGCGCGACGATCGGGACGGGGTGCGAGTAGCCGAGCGCGAGCTCCAGGTCGGAGCCCTTCTTCTGCGCGCGGTAGCCGACGCCCTGGATCTCGAGGCGCTTCTCGAAGCCGTCGGTCACGCCGATGATCATGTTCGCGATCAGCGAGCGGGTGAGGCCGTGCAGGGCACGGTGGTCGCCGCGGTCCGTCGGGCGCGTGACGAGGATCGTGCCGTCCTGCTGCTCCACGGTCAGATCCACGTTCACGCGCTCGGCGAGCTCGCCCTTGGGGCCCTTGACGCGCACCAGCTCGGGCTCGACCTCGACGGTCACGCCCTCGGGCACGGGGATGGGCTGTCTTCCGATACGGCTCACGGCGTTACCAGACCTTCGCGACCAGCTCGCCGCCGTAGCCTGCGCGGCGCGCGTCGTGACCCGTCATGACCCCGTGCGAGGTCGAGATGATGGTGGTGCCCATTCCGCCCTGCACCTTGGGGATCTCGCCGGCGCCGACGTACGTGCGGCGGCCGGGCTTCGAAACGCGGGCGATCCCGGAGATGACCGGCTTGCGGTCCTCCGTGTACTTCAGCGTCACGCGGAGCTGCTGGCCGATGCGGCCGGGCTCGACTGCGTAGCTCTCGACGTAGCCCTGCTCCGTGAGGATGCGGGCCAGCTCGTTCTTGAGCAGCGAAGCGGGCAGCACGACGTCGTCGTGATCGGCCTGCAGGCCGTTGCGGACGCGGGTCAGGAAATCTGCGATGGGGTCGGTGGCGCTCATCTACCAGGAGCTCTTGGTCATTCCGGGCACGTGGCCCTCGTGGGCGTGGTCGCGCAGGCAGATGCGGCAGAGCCCGAACTTGCGCAGGTAGGCGCGCGGGCGGCCGCACTTCCGGCAGCGGTTGTAATCGCGGGTCTTGTACTTCGCGGGCCGCGACTGGCGGACCCGCTGGGAGGTCTTGGCCATTAGTCGCTCTCCTCGGCGTTGTCGTCTGTTGCTGGTGCTTCTCCGTCTTCCTCTTCGCCCTCGGCCGGCTTCTCGGGCTTCTCGTAGGCCTCGGGATTCTCTTCCTTCAGCTGTTCGAGAGCGGCCTGCTCGGCCTCGGCGCGCAGGCGCGCCTCCTCGTGGCGGCGCTCCTCCTCTTCCTCGGCGGCCTTGTCGACCTGGCCGGGACGACCGTCCTCCTGGAACGGCAGCCCGAGCGACAGCAGGAGGGCGAATGCCTCCTCGTCGGTCTCGGCGGAGGTGGTGATCGCCACGTCGAGACCGCGGACCTGATCGATCTCGTCGTAGTCGATCTCGGGAAAGATGATCTGCTCCTTGATGCCCAGCGACCAGTTGCCGCGGCCGTCGAAGGAACGCGGGTTGAGGCCCCGGAAGTCGCGCACGCGCGGCAGGGCGATCGAGGTCAGGCGGTCGAGGAACTCCCACATCCGCGCCCCGCGCAGCGTCACGGAGAGGCCGACCGGCATCTCCTCGCGCAGCTTGAACGCGGCGATCGACTTCTTGGCACGGCGGATGTTCGGCTGCTGGCCCGCGATGGTCGCGAGCTGCTCCTGCGCGGCCTCGAGCATCTTCGTGTCCTGCTTGGCCTCGCCGACGCCCATGTTCAGGGTGATCTTCGTGAGGCGCGGGACCTGACTCACGTTCGCGTAGCCGAACCGCTCGAAGAGGTCGTCGCGGATCTCGGAGTCGTAGCGCTCCTTGAGGCGGGGCGTGAGTTTTGCGGTGGCGACGGGCATCAGTCGATCTCCTGCCCCGAGACCTTGGCGACACGCACGCGGCGGCCGTTCTCGCCGCGCGTGATGGCGACGCGGGTCGGCTTGCCGGACTTCGGATCGACCAGCTGCACGTTGGACACGTGCACGGGACCCTCGACCTCGATCACGCCGCCGATCTCCTGCGCGCGCTGGGTGTCGCGCAGCGACGTCGGCTTCTGGTGGCGCTTCTGGATGTTCACGCCCTCGACGTAGACACGCTGACGGCCCGGCTCGGTGCGCAGCACACGGCCGGTCTTCCCGCGGTCCTTGCCCGAGATGACCTTCACGTTGTCGTCCTTGCGGATCTTCATCCGGTGGGCCACTGCTACAGCACCTCCGGAGCGAGCGAGACGATCTTCATGAAGTTGCGGTCGCGCAGCTCGCGCGCGACGGGGCCGAAGATACGGGTGCCGCGCGGGTTGTTCGTCGCGTCGATCAGCACCGCCGCGTTCTCGTCGAACGCGATGTAGGTGCCGTCGTCGCGGCCGAACTGCTTGCGCGTGCGGACGATGACGGCCTTGACGACCTCGCCCTTCTTGACGGAGCCGTGCGGGATCGCCTGCTTGACGGTGGCGGTGATCACGTCGCCGACACCGGCGTAGCGGCGCTTCGAGCCACCGGCCACGCGGATGCACAGGATCTCGCGGGCACCCGTGTTGTCTGCCACACGGAGGCGGGTCTCCTGCTGGATCATCGGCCGCGCTCCAGCACTTCGACGAGCCGCCAGCGCTTCGAGCGGCTCAACGGCCGGCTCTCGACGACGCGCACGGTGTCGCCCGCGTTCGCCTCGTTCGCCTCGTCGTGGGCGTACAGCTTCGACGAGCTGCGCACGATCTTGCCGTAGGTGCGGTGCTGGCGAGCGCTGTCGATGCGCACGGTGATCGTCTTGTCTGCCTTGGCCGACAGGACGACGCCCTCACGCTCGCGGCGGGCGCCGGTACCGGCGTGGCCGGCCTTGGGCGTGCCCTCGCGCTCGACGCCGGCGGCCTTGCGCTTCTCGCGCTGTTTGGCGCGCCAGCGTGTGCGCTCGGCGGCGTTCTTGGCGCGCTTGGCCTGGCGCTCGGCGGTGCGGTCGTCGACGGTGCGCTGCGGCTTGGCGTCACCGCTGTGCTGAGCCCGGGCGCGCTTGCGCGCGACCTTCGGGTGCACGGGACCCTCGTCCTCCTCCGTGGCGGCAGGAGCCGCGGCAGCGGGAGCCTTTTCGGCCGGAGCCTCCTCCGCTGGAGCCTCCTCTGCAGGAGCCTCCTCTGCAGGAGCCTCCTCTGCAGGAGCCTCCTCTGCAGGGGCCTCCGCGGCCTCCTCGACAGGGGCCTCGGCGGTCTCCTCCGCGGCCGGGGCCTCGGGAGTCTCTTCAGTTGTCTCTTCGTTCTTCTCTTCGTCAGCCATCGTTCTTCTTCAGCTTTCTGGCCTCTGCGTCCACGTCGATCCCGCGCGCGCGGGCGACCGTGAGGCCGCGTGCAAGGTCCTTCTTCGCGGTCTTGAGGTTCGCGGTGTTCTCGAGCTGGCCCGTCGCGTGACGGAAGCGGAGGTTGAACAGATCCTTCCGCGCGTTCTCCACGAAGTCGACCAGCTGCGGGTCGTCAAGATTATGGACTTCGACTGCCTTCACTGCGTTCCGGCCCCCTCGCGGGCGACGAACTTCGTCTTGACCGGAAGCTTGTGGCTGGCGAGGCGGAGCGCCTCCTTGGCCAGGTCCTCCGGCACGCCGGACAGTTCGAACATGACCCGGCCGGGCTTGACCACGGCGACCCACCCCTCGGGCGAGCCCTTGCCGGAGCCCATGCGGGTCTCGGCCGGCTTCTGGGTCACGGGCTTGTCCGGGAAGATGTTGATCCAGACCTTGCCGCCACGCTTGATCTTGCGGGTCATCGCGATACGGGCTGCCTCGATCTGGCGGTTGGTGATCCAACCGCGCTCGATGGCCTTCAGCCCGTACTCGCCGAACTCGACCTGCGTGCCACCGCGCGAGTACCCGGGCATGCGCCCACGGTGCTGCTTGCGGTGCTTGACGCGCTTCGGGGAAAGCATCAGCGACCACCCCCGCGCGGGCCGCGCCCGCCGCCGCCGGGACCACCCGGACCGCCGCCACGACCACCACGACCACCGGGGCCACCCGGACCGCCGCCACGACCACCGCGGCCGCCACCGCGGGCCGCCCCGGACCGCCGCCACGACCGCCGGGACCGCCACCGCGACCGCCACGGCCGCCCGGGCCACCCGGACCGCCACCCTGAGTCGCCTGCTGCGGCGCCTCCAGCTCGGTCAGGTCCTGTGCGAAGCCCTTGGGCATGATCTCGCCCTTGTTGATCCAGACCTTCACACCGATGCGGCCGAAGGTCGTCTTGGCCTCGAAGAAGCCGTAGTCGATGTCGGCGCGGATCGTGTGCAGCGGCACGCGACCGTCCGAGTATCCCTCGGTGCGGGCCATCTCGGCGCCGCCGAGGCGACCGGAGACCTGGACCTTCACGCCCTTGGCGCCGGAGCGCATGGCGGAGGTCAGCGAGCGCTTCATCGCGCGCCGGAAGGCGACGCGGTTGACGAGCTGCTCCGCGATCGACTGCGCCACGAGCTTCGCGTCGAGCTCGGGCCGCTTGATCTCGAGGATGTTCACCTTGACGGCCTTGTTCGTCATCTTGTGGAGCTCCTTGCGGAGGGCGTCCACCTCGCTGCCGGACTTGCCGATGACGATGCCGGGACGAGCCGTGTGAATGTTCACCTCGACCTCGCCCTTGTTCTTCCGGATCGTGATGTCCGAGAGACCGGCATGCGCGAGCTTGGTCTCGATGTGCGTGCGGATCTTGATGTCCTCGAGCAGGTAGTCGGAGAACTCACGCTCGGAGAACCACGTCGACTTCCAATCGTGGATGTAGCCGACCCGCATCGACTCGGGATGGACCTTCTGCCCCACGGCTACTTCCCTTCCTTCGTCGTCAACACGATGCTCATGTGGCTCGTGCGCTTCTTGATCGGCGTCGCGCGCCCCTGGGCGCGCGGGCGGAAGCGCTTGATCGTCGGACCCTCGTCGACCGTCGCGCGGCCGATGTGGAGGTCCTCGGGATCGAGCTCGAAGTTGTTCTCCGCGTTCGCGACGGCCGACTCGAGCAGCTTCGAGATGTCGGTCGCTGCGGCGCGCGGGGTGTGCAACAGGGTGGCGCGGGCGTCGATGACGCTTTTGCCGCGGATGTGGTCCATCACGAGGCGGACCTTGCGCGGCGCACTGCGCACGTACTTGGCGCTCGCGCGTACGGCGACGGCGCCGGAGTTGTCGCGCGGCACCTCGGCGGCGGGCTCGGACCTCTTGTCCTTCTTGGTGGTCGTCGAGGTCTCGGCCGAGCCGCGGCGCCGCTTGGGCTTCTCCTCGGTCTCGGTCGTCGCCTCGGGAGCGGTCTCGGCCTCAGGGGTCTCTTCGGCCTCCGGGGTCGCTTCGACCTCGGGGGTCGCTTCGGCCTCCGGGGTCTCTTCGACCTCCGGGGTCTCCACCTCGGCCTTCGGCTCCTCCTCCGGAGCGTCCTTGTCCTTCGGATCGGCCATCAGCGCATCTTCGCCTTGTCGCTGCCGGCGTGGCCACGGAACATCCGGGTCGGCGCGAACTCGCCGAGCTTGTGCCCGACCATCGACTCGGAGATGAACACGGGCACGTGCTTGCGGCCGTCGTGGACGGCGATCGTATGGCCGACCATCTCCGGGAAGATCGTCGACGTGCGCGACCAGGTCTTCAGCATCTGCTTGTCGCCCGAGGAGTTCATCGCCTCGACACGCGCCATCAGGCGTTCCTCTACGAACGGGCCCTTCTTGGAGCTACGACTCATCGCTGGCTGCCCTTCTTGCCGCGGCGCCGGCCGCGGACGATGTAACGGTCCGATTGCTTGTTCTTCTTCCGGGTGCGGTACCCGAGGGTCGGCACACCCCACGGGGTCACCGGGTGGCGACCTGCGGTGGTCGAGCCCTCGCCGCCGCCGTGCGGGTGGTCGACGGGGTTCATCGCGGTACCGCGCGTCTGCGGGCGACGGCCCTTGTGGCGCGAGCGCCCGGCCTTGCCCAGCGTCACGTTCTGGTGCTCGGCGTTGCCGATCGCGCCGATCGACGCGCGGCACTCGACGCGCACCATGCGCATCTCGCCGGAGGGGAGGCGCAGGGTGGCGTAATCGCCTTCCTTCGCCACGAGCTGGATCGAAGCACCGGCGGAGCGGCCCATCTGGCCTCCGCGGCCGGCCTTCAGCTCGACGTTGTGGATCGTGGTGCCGGTCGGGATGTTCGCCAGCGGGAGCGCGTTGCCGACCACGATGTCGGCCTTCGGCCCCGACTCGACCATCGCGCCGACCTGCAGGCGCGCCGGGGCGAGGATGTAGGCCTTCTCGCCGTCCGCGTAGTGCAGCAGCGCGATGTAGGCGGTGCGGTTCGGGTCGTACTCGATGGCGGCGACCTTCGCCGGCACGCCGTCCTTGAGCCGCTTGAAGTCGATCCGGCGGTACTTGCGCTTGGCGCCGCCGCCGCGATGGCGCGACGTGACGCGGCCGTGCGCGTTGCGGCCACCGGACTTCTTGAGGCCCTCGACGAGCGCCTTCTCCGGGGTCGTCTTCGTGACCTCGGCGTTGTCCGCGTAGGTGGCGAAACGGCGGCCGGGGCTGGTGGGCTTGTAGCGCTTGACGGGCATCAGTCGGTTTCCTGGCCTTCGAAGAGTTCGATGGAGTCCTCGGGATGAAGGGTCACGATCGCCTTCTTCCACTCCCGTCGCTTCCCGGCGGTCACGCCGCGGCGCTTGGGCTTGGACTTGACGTTCTGCGTCCGCACGCCGAGCACGCGCACGTCGAAGATCTCCTCGATCGCGATGCGCACCTGCGTCTTGTTCGCGCGATGGTCGACGCGGAACGTGTACTTGTTTGCCGCGAGCAGCGCGTAGGTCTTCTCGGAGACGACCGGATGGATGATCACCTGGCGGGCGTTCATGACGCAACCTCCACCGGGACGCGCTTCTCGGGCGCGGTGGCGAGCACGGTCAGGCGCTCGTATGCCGCCGGGGAGGCGACGAGGCGCGCGGCCCCGATGATGTCGGCGACGCCCACGTCGTCGGCCGCGAGGACCGAGACCTTGGCGATGTTGCGGAACGAGAGCGCGGCGTTCTCCTCGCCGTCGACGAGCACGATCAGCGTGTTGCCGGACTCGATCGTCCCGAGCGCGTCCGCGGCCGTCTTGGTCGACGGCGCGGTGAAGGCCTCGGCGTCGACGGCGGACAGGCTGCCGCGCTCGGCGTGGACAGAGAGCGCGCTGCGCAGCGCGGCGCGGCGCTCCTTGCGGTTGATCTTGACGGTGTACGAGCGGGGCTTGGGCGCGAACGTGACGCCGCCGCCGGTGCGGTGCGGAACAGACAGCGCGCCGACGCGAGCACGGCCGGTGCCCTTCTGGCGCCACGCCTTGGCGCCGGTCATCGACACCTCGCCGCGGGTAAGCGCGGACTGTGTGCCGGCGCGCTTGGCGTTCAGCTCGGCGGTCACCGCGCGATGAACGAGCGGCTCGTGGAAGCGCGCGCCGAAAACCGTCTCGTCGAGCTTCACCGTGCCGGTGCCCTTGCCGATGTACTTGACGCTCGGGGCGGCCACGTCAGCCGTCCGTCCTGATCTCGACGATGGAGCCCTTCGGGCCGGGCACCGAGCCGCGCACGAGCAGGAGGTTCTCCTCCGCCCGGACGTCGACGATCTCGAGGCCCTTTTGCGTCACGCGCTTGTTGCCCATCTGGCCCGGGCCGCGGATGCCCTTGAACACGCGCGAGGGCGTGGCCGAGGCACCGATCGAACCCGGGGCGCGCACGTTGTGCGAGCCGTGCGAGACGGGGCCGCGGCTGAAGTTGTGGCGCTTGATCGTGCCCTGGAAGCCCTTGCCCTTGGAGACGCCCGAGATCTTGACCGTCTGGCCCTTCTCGAACACGTCGCCGACCTTGAGCTCGGCGCCGACCTTGAGCTCCTCGTCGCCCTCGCCGCTGCCGACGGGACCGCGGAACTCGACCAGGCGCCGCAGCGACGGCGCGCCGGCCTTCTTGAGGTGACCCAGCTCGGGGCGGGTGATCCGCTTCTCGCGGATGTCGCCGAACGCGAGCTGTACGGCCTCGTAGCCGTCGCGCTCGGTGTTGCGCAGGCCCGTCACGAAGCAGGGGCCGGCCTCGAGCACGGTCACGCGCTCGACCTTCCCGTCCTCCGGATCGAAGACCTGGGTCATGCCCAGTTTTCTGCCGAGTAGACCGCCCACGGAAACCTCAGATCAGCTGGATCTGGATGTCGACGCCGGCCGGCAGGTGGTCGAGCCGCTGGAGCGAGTCGACGGTCTTCGGGGTCGGCTGATGAATGTCGATCAGCCGCTTGTGCGTGCGGATCTCGAAGTGCTCGCGCGAGTCCTTGTCCTTGAACGGGCTGCGGATCACGCAGTAGACGTTCTTCTCGGTCGGGAGCGGCACGGGACCGGACACGGTCGCGCCGGTGCGCTGGGCCGTTTCCACGATCTCACGCGCGGCCGTCTCGATCGCCGAGTGGTCGTAGGCCTTGAGCCGGATACGGATCTTGTTTTGCGTGAGGGTTGCCATCTGCTGCTTGGGGTCTTGAGACAGACTCGGGGGCGGGCCTAACTGCGGGCCCGCCCCCGAGTGCTGCGTGTAGCCGAAAGGGCTACTCGACGATCTCTGACACCACCCCCGACCCTACGGTCCGGCCACCCTCGCGGATGGCGAAACGGAGGCCCTGGTCCATGGCGATCGGCTGGATCAGCTCGACTTCCATCTGGACGTTGTCCCCAGGCATGACCATCTCGACACCCTCAGGGAGGTTGGCGACACCGGTCACGTCGGTGGTGCGGAAGTAGAACTGCGGCCGGTACCCGTTGAAGAACGGAGTGTGGCGGCCACCCTCCTCCTTCTTCAGGCAGTACACCTCGGCCTTGAACTTGGTGTGCGGCGTGATCGAGCCGGGCTTGCACAGCACCTGGCCGCGCTCGATCTCCTCGCGCTTGGTACCGCGCAGGAGGCAGCCGACGTTGTCGCCGGCCTGGCCCTCGTCGAGGATCTTGCGGAACATCTCGACGCCGGTGATCGTCGTCTTCGACGTCTCCTCGTGGATGCCGACGATCTCGACTTCGTCGCCCGTGTTGACGACGCCCTGCTCGATGCGGCCCGTCGCGACGGTTCCGCGACCGGTGATCGAGAAGACATCCTCGACCGGCATCAGGAACGGCCTGTCGAGCGGGCGCTCGGGCTGCGGGATGTAGCTGTCCAGCGCAGCGGCGAGCTCGAGGATGTTGGCCTTGTAGGCCTCGTCGCCCTCGAGCGCCTTCAGCGCCGAGCCACGGATGATCGGAGTGTCGTCGCCCGGGAAGTCGTACTCGTTGAGGAGGTCCTTGACCTCTTCCTCGACGAGCTCGATGATCTCCTCGTCGTCGACCATGTCGACCTTGTTGAGGAACACGACGATGTACGGCACGCCGACCTGACGCGCGAGCAGGATGTGCTCACGGGTCTGCGGCATCGGGCCGTCGTTCGCCGAGACCACCAGGATCGCGCCGTCCATCTGCGCGGCGCCGGTGATCATGTTCTTGACGTAGTCCGCGTGGCCGGGGCAGTCCACGTGCGCGTAGTGACGGTTCTCCGTCTCGTACTCGACGTGCGAGGTGGCGATCGTGATGCCGCGCTCCTTCTCCTCCGGAGCGTTGTCGATCTCCTCGAAGCTCTTAGCCTCGCCGCCCTGCGCCTCGGCGAGCACGCTGGTGATCGCCGCGGTGAGGGTGGTCTTGCCATGGTCGATGTGACCGATGGTGCCTACGTTGCAGTGAGGCTTGTCGCGCTCGAACTTCTCCTTCGCCACTGGGAACTGCTCCTTTCAGAAAAACTTGGGGGGAACGGCCTCGCGCTGGGCGAAGGCGAACCTCCGAAACATACTCGTTATGCGTTGGCTCCGACCGGCTCGCCAGTCCTGCCTTCGACGATCTCCTCCGCGATGTTGCCCGGAACCTCTTCGTAGCGGTCGAACTGCATGGAGTAGTTCGCCCGGCCCTGGGTGTTGGAGCGGAGGTCGGTCGCGTAGCCGAACATGGCCGCGAGCGGCACGCTGGCCTGGACCGCGACGGCGTTGCCGCGCGGCTCCTGTGCCTCGACCCGGCCGCGCCGGCCCGAGAGATCTCCGATGACCGTGCCGAGGAACTCGTCCGGGGTCACGACCTCGACGGCCATGATCGGCTCGAGCAGGACGGGCTTGGCGCGCTTCGCGGCCTCCTTGAAGGCCATGGAGCCTGCAATCTTGAAAGCGATCTCGGAGGAGTCCGTGTCGTGGTACTTGCCGTCGGTCAGCGTCACCTTGATGTCGACCATCGGGAAGCCGGCCTTGACGCCGGACTCGAGCGCCTCCTCGACGCCCTTCCCCACCGCGGGGATGAACTCCGAGGGCACGTTGCCGCCCTTGACCTTGCTCTCGAACTCGAAGCCCTCGCCGGGCGCCGGCTCGATGTCGATGTAGACGACCGCGTACTGCCCCGAGCCGCCGGTCTGACGGATGAACTTGCCCTCGATCTTCGTCGCGGTCTCGCGAACCGTCTCGCGGTAGGCCACCTGCGGGCGACCGACGCCGGCCTCGACGTTGAACTCGCGCTTCATGCGGTCGACGATGACCTCGAGGTGCAGCTCGCCCATGCCGGAGATGACGGTCTGGCCGGTCTCCTCGTCGGTGCGGATGCGGAAGGTCGGGTCCTCTTCGCCGAGGCGGCTGAGGGCGACGCCCATCTTCTCCTGGTCGGACTTCGTCTTCGGCTCGATCGAGACGTGCACGACCGGCTCGGGGAACGTGATGTTCTCGAGGCTGATCGGCGCGTCCGGAGCGCACAGCGTGTCGCCGGTGGAGGTCTGCTTGAGGCCGACGCCCGCGGCGATGTCGCCCGCGTAGACGGTCTCCTCTTCCTCGCGGTGGTTCGCGTGCATCATCAGCAGGCGCCCGATCCGCTCCGTGCGGCCGGTCTGCGCGTTGAGCACGCGGCCGCCGGCGTCGAGCTTCCCGGAGTACACGCGGAAGTAGGTGAGCTTGCCGACGAACGGGTCGGACATGACCTTGAACGCGAGGGCCGCGAACGGCTCGTCGTCCGATGCGGCGCGCGGGAGCTTCTCGGCGGTCTCGAGATCGTCCGCCTCCGTGCCGGGGGCGACGCCCTCGATGGGGGGAACGTCGAGCGGGCTCGGCAGGTAGTCGATAACCGCGTCGAGCAGCGGCTGCACGCCCTTGTTCTTGAACGCCGAACCACACAGGACCGGGAAGATGGAAATGTCGAGCGTCGCCTTGCGGATGTCGGCCTTCAGGCGGCCGGCCTCGATCTCCTTCTCCTCGAGGAAGTCCTCCATGAGCTCGTCGTCATAGTCGGCGATCGCCTCGATGAGCTCGTTGCGCGCCGCCTTCGCAGCGTCGACCATGTCGGCAGGAATCTCCTCCTCGGCCCAGTCCTGGCCGAGGTCGTCCTTGTAGACGATGGCCTTCATCGTCACGAGATCGACGAGGCCCCTGTAGTCGCCCTCGGATCCGATCGGCAGCTGGATCGGGATCGCCACGCCGGCGCCGTCGGCCTTGCCGTCGGCGCCCAGGCGCTCGCGCATGGTGCGCACGGACATCTCGAAGTCGGCGCCGGTGCGGTCCATCTTGTTGACGAACGCGAAGCGCGGTACGCGGTACTTGTCGGCCTGGCGCCAGACGGTCTCGGACTGCGGCTCGACGCCGGCTACCGAGTCGAACACGGCGATGGCGCCGTCGAGGACGCGCAGCGAGCGCTCGACCTCGACGGTGAAATCGACGTGGCCGGGCGTATCGATGATGTTGACGCGGTGGTCGTTCCAGAACGCGGTGGTCGCCGCGGAGGTGATCGTGATGCCGCGCTCTTGCTCCTGCTCCATCCAGTCCATGACGGCCGCGCCCTCGTGGACCTCGCCGAGCTTGTGCGTGCGCCCCGTGTAGAAAAGGATGCGCTCGGTCGTCGTCGTCTTGCCCGCGTCGATGTGGGCCATGATCCCGATGTTCCGGGTTTTTTCGAGTGAGACCTTGCGTGGCATTTCGATCCTGTTCGGGTGGACTTTCGGAGGGTTTGCGGGCAGAAAAAAGGCCCTTCCGGGCCCACGCGCTGCTGCGTGTCGTCCCGGATGAGGTCCTATGTAGTGAGGGTCACCATCTGGTGGGCATGGGACACGGCAAACCGCGCCCGGAGCGGCTAGCGATGGTAGCAGGTGATCGGCAGCCTTCCCACTGATGGAGCGGCATCCGGGGGCGACCATCTAGGGTGCCCCCGGTGCGGACCCCTCCGATCGCCACAATCGTGCTGGTACTGGCCGTTCTCGGCGGGGCGCTGCTCATCGCCGGCGAGTTCTCCACGATCGCCAAGGTGGACGTGGAGACCCCCTCTGCCGCGGGCGAGCGGGTGTCCGGCGCGTGCGACGTGATCAACGACTCCGATCCCGCCCTCGCCGACCGCTGCGAGCTCAGCGGCTTCGAGCGCCACGGCGGCGCCTTCCTGCTGATCGGCCTGGCCGCCTTCGCGATGGGCTTCGGCGCCGCGCGCGGCGGCAGCCGCCCTGCGGCCATCGCGCTGATCGCCCTCGGCGCGGTCGTCCTTCTCTGGGGCCTGCTGCTCGACCTCCCCGAGACCAACGAGACGGGCGCGATCGGCCAGAACTTCGACGGCGCGGTGGCGAGCGCCGGCAACGGCCTCTACATGGGGATGATCGGCGCGCTACTGCTGATGGCGGCAGGCGCGCTGGCGCTGTGGCGTCGACCGAGGGCGGCCGAGTAGAGCGAGCGGAGCCGTCTACCAGCGGTAATGCGCGAACGCTTTGTTCGCCTGCGCCATACGGTAGATGTCGTCCTTGCGCTTGTATGCCAGGCCCTGCTGGGACTGGGCGTCGCCCAGTTCGCCGGCGAGCCGCTCGGCCATCGTCTTCTCGCGGCGCTTGCGCGCGAACTCGACGAGCCAGCGGACCGCGAGCGTGCGGGCACGCGCGGGCGGCACCTCGACGGGCACCTGGTAGGTCGCGCCACCGACACGGCGGCTGCGAACCTCGAGGACGGGGGTCAAGGTCTTGATCGAATTCTCCAGCGCGACCGTCGGCTCCTCGTTGGTGCGCTTGGCGAGGATGTCGAGCGCCTCGTAGACGATCGCCTCGGCGGTCGACTTCTTGCCGTCGGTCATCACCTTGTTGATGACCTGCTGGACGAGCTTGGAGCCGTGGATGGCGTCCGGATCGATGGGGCGGACCCCAGCTGCTGCGCGGCGCGGCATCTAGCTACTTGGCCTTGGTCCCGTAGTGGGAGCGGCTCTTCTTGCGGTCGGTCACGCCGGACGCGTCGAGCGTTCCGCGGACGACCTTGTAGCGCACGCCCGGCAGGTCCTTGACGCGACCGCCGCGGACGAGCACGACCGAGTGCTCCTGAAGATTGTGGCCCTCGCCGGGGATGTAGCTCGTGACCTCCATGCCGTTCGTGAGGCGAACACGCGCGACCTTGCGGAGCGCGGAGTTCGGCTTCTTCGGCGTGGTGGTGTAGACGCGCGTGCAGACGCCGCGACGCTGGGGAGCGGCGGTCTTCTTCTTGCGACCCTGGCCGGACTTGAGGCCCGGAGTGGCCACCTTCTTGCTGGGCTTCTTACGACCCTTGCGTACGAGCTGATTAATGCTTGGCATAGAGCGACCGGGGATAGTAGCGGGTCCTGGGCTACGGTCACAGCGTGGAGCGCACCGACCTCCTCACGTGGATCGCCGACTACGAGCGGGTTTGGCGTACGCCCGGCATAGCGGTGCTCGCGGAGGTCTTCACCGCCGACGCCGTCTACCGGCCGTCACCGTACGCCGAGCCGCTGCGCGGGCTGCCAGAGATTGCGTCGTTCTGGGAGGCCGAGCGGGTCTCGCACGACGAGGACTTCACGCTCCAGGCCCAGATCGTGGCCGTCGAGGGCGACACGGGTGTCGCGCGGATCGAGGTCCGCTACGGGCCGCCGACCAGCCGGGAGTACCGGGACGTCTGGATCGTCACGCTCGACGAAGCCGGATTGTGCGCGGCGTTCGAGGAGTGGCCGTCCTGGCCGGAGCACGGGCGCGCCGCACCGCGCTGAGCGCGCGGCTCAGGCGGCTTCGGCGGCGCGAACCGGCGCCGGCGTGAGCGCCGCGGCGACGATCACGAGCACGAAGGCGAGCGACTGCACGACGATGCCGAGCACCGTGCCGGGCATCGGATCGCCGAAGACGACGATGCCTCCCATGATCGCCGAGACGTTCGCGGCCACGCTGGTGCAGGCGATCACTGGGACCGCCTCGCCCTGCTGGAGGCCGCGCGCGGACGCGAAGAAGGCGATCACCGAGGCGATGACGCAGGTGATGAGCCACGGGGAAGCGAGGCCGGCGACGAGGCCGACCGCCTCGACGTTCGTGGTCAGCGCCTTGATGGCGACGTCGGAGACCCCGAAGAGGATGCCGGCCGCGGCGCCGAGCAGCACGCCGTGGTGGGCGTGGTGGGCGCCGAGCTTGGGCGAGAGGACGAGCAGGACGCCGACGGCGAGGAGCCCGGCCTCGAAGGCGATCATCGCGCCGAGCGAGTAGCCGGCGTCGGTGCCGGTGCCGTGCGGGAGGGTGACCGCGAGGAGGCAGAGGCCGAGCGCGGCCATCCCGACGCCGATCCACTGCCGGCGGCCGACCTCGGCGCAGAACCAGCGGTCGGCGATCACGGCGAGGAAGACGAGGCCGCCCGAGAGAACCGCCTGGACGAGCGAGAGCGGGGCGAGCGCGAGGGCGCCGACATGGAGGATCCAGGCGCCGAGCGCGACGAGCATGCCGAGGGCGAAGGTGCGCGAGCGGAACAGGGCGACGGCGCTGCGCACGGGGTGGCGGGCCTCGACGTCCGGCGCCGCGCAGGCGCCGCGATGCTTCAGCAGAAAGCCGACGTTTGTCGAGAAGGCGCAGAAGAGCGCCAGCAGGATGCCGAGTTCGAGAGTCATAGAGATGCGAGACCGCGTACTGCCAGCGGCGTCATGCCGCTATTCGAGATATCGACAGTAGCGCCTGCAACTGAAGCGTGCGTAGCCCATCTGGACACGGGATTCCCTGCAGCTACCCTCCCGGGGCCAGCATGAACTCGCCCCGCAAACCGATCCTGTTCGTCGATGTCGACGGGGTGCTGAGCGTTTTCGGGTTCGCAGTCGACACCGACCCGCTGCCGGGGCCGTTCCACTGGATCGACGGGATAGCTCATTGCATCCCGGTCGACGGCGGCCGGCGTATGGAGCAGCTCGCCGAGCGCTTCGAGCTGGTGTGGGCCACGGGCTGGGAGGAGAAGGCGAACGAATACCTCCCGTTCATCCTCAAGCTGAGCCAGCAGGAGCTGCCTGTGCTGACGTTCGACGGCAGGGCTGTGTTCGGTTCGTCGCATTGGAAGGTCGACGCGCTCGACGAGTACGCCGGCGACAGGCCGGCGGCATGGATCGACGACAACAACACCGAGGAGGCGTGCGTCGAGTGGGCGTCACGCCGGGCCGCTCCGACCCTGCTTGTGACTACCGAATCGTCGATCGGGATGACCGACGAGCACGTACAAGAACTACTCGCGTGGGCCGACGACGTTACGTCGTCAGCCCACACAGCTGCCTAGCCCCGCCGCACGCCAAGGTCCGACGGGGGGTGTGAAGGGGGGCGTGAGCCCCCCTTCTATTATTTGTCTTCGGGCGTCTCGGCCGGCAGGTCGGCGAGCTCGTCGCCGAACGCCGCCTCGCCACCGTTGCCGGCCGACTCGCCGAACCCGAATCCTTCGAGCTCGCCGTCCTCGGTCAGCCCCAGCTCTGCCGCGAGGTCGCCCTCGTCGAGCAGCCCGAGCTCGTCCGGCGCATGGCGCCGGATCGGGTCCGTCGGCTCGATCTCGAGCCGACGGTAGTGCTTGAGACCGGTCGCGGCCGGGATCAGCTTGCCGATGATCACGTTCTCCTTGAGCCCGGCGAGCTTGTCCGTCTTGCCCTCGAGCGCGGCGTCCGTGAGGACCTTCGTGGTCTCCTGGAACGAAGCTGCCGAGAGGAACGAGTCGGTAGCGAGCGAGGCCTTCGTGATGCCGAGGATGATCTCGGCGACCTCCGCCTGCTCCTTCTTGTCCTTCTTCAGCCGCTTGTTCACGTCCGCCATCTCGTGGCGGTCGACGAACGCGCCCGGCAGGTAGTCGGAATCGCCCTTCTGGTCGACCCGGATCTTCTTCATCATCTGCCGGACGATGATCTCGACATGCTTGTCCTTGATGTCCACGCCCTGCGACTTGTAGACCTTCTGGACCTCGGCGACGAGGTAGACCTCGGTGTCGGTACGACCCCGGATCTCCAGCAGCTCGTGCGGGTAGATCGACCCCTCGTTGAGCTGGTCGCCCTGCTTGATCTTGTCGCCCTGGTCGATGAGCACCGGCGCGCGCGGCGGGAACGTATAAGCCGTCTCCTCGCCTGCGGCATCCGTGAGCGTCACCTTGGTCGCCTTGTCGGTCTTCTCGATCGACGCGGTGCCGTCCTCCTTCGCCAGCTGGGCGAGGCCCTTCGGCTTGCGCGCCTCGAACAGCTCGACGACACGCGGGAGGCCCTGGGTGATGTCGAGGCCGGCCACACCACCGGTGTGGAAGGTACGCAGGGTGAGCTGCGTGCCCGGCTCGCCGATCGACTGGGCGGCGATGATGCCCACCGCGTCGCCGATCGCGACTCGCTTGCCGGTCGCCGGAGCGACGCCGTAGCAGAGCTGGCAGATCCCGAGCTCGGCCTCGCACTTGAGGACTGAGCGCACGGGCACCGTGGCGCCCTCCTCGCCCTCGAGCGCCTCGAGGATCTCGGCGAGTTCGACCTTGCCGATCTCCTGGTTGCGCTTGAGCAGGTCGCGTCCGCGCTTGGTCTTGAACTCCGACCCGGCATGGCGCCCGAGCAGGTTCTCGTTCGGCTCGCCGTCCTTGAAGAGCGGCATGTCGATGAGCTCCTTGGTGCCGCAGTCCTCCTCGCGCACGATCACGTCCTGCGCGACGTCCACGAGGCGGCGGGTCAGGTAGCCCGAGTCCGCCGTACGGAGCGCGGTGTCGGCCAGACCCTTACGGGCACCGTGAGTCGAGATGAAGTACTCGAGAACCGTCAGGCCTTCCATGAAGTTGGCCTTGATCGGGCGCTCGATGATCTCGCCCTTCGGATTGGCCATCAGACCGCGCATACCGGCGAGCTGACGGATCTGCTTGAACGAACCACGGGCGCCCGAGTTGGCCATCATGAAGATGGGGTTCAACTCGTGGAGATGGTCGGACATCGCGTCGCCGACCTCGTCGGTGGCGGCGTTCCACTTCTCGACTACCGCCTCCTTGCGCTCCTCCTGCGTGATCAGACCCATGTCGTACTGGTCGTGGATCTCGGAGACCTCGCCCTCGTAGCGCTCGAGGATCGCGGGCTTCGACGGCGGGATCACGACGTCGTTCTTCGACACCGTGATGCCGGCGCGGCTCGCGAACCGGAAGCCGAGGTCCTTGAACGCGTCGAGGACCTGGGCCGTCGGATGCGGGCCGTGGAGCTCGACGAGACGCTCGATGACCTCGCTCGTGTCCCGCTTGCGGAGCGGCTTGTTGACGAACGTGTAGCTCGTCTCCGGGTCGTACTTGTCGCCCAGGATCTCTTCCAGCGCACGCTCGATCGTCTCGTTGAAGATGATCCGCCCGACCGTGGTCAGGATGTGGCCTTCGTGGTGCACGCGCCGGTACTCGGCGAGATCGTGCAGCTTGACCATCCCGTGCTCGTAGGACAGCTCGGCCTCCTGCGCGGAACGGAAGACGTGCGGGCGCTGCCCGTCCTTCTTCGCGTCCCACTTGCCGGCCTGCTCCTTGCCCTTGAGCGCCTCGAGAGCTTCCTCGTCGGGACCGTAGGTCAGGTAGTAGGTACCGAGGACCATGTCCTGGGTCGGCGTTGCCAGCGGCGCACCGTGCGCCGGCGACAGGATGTTGTTCGCTGACAGCATCAGGATCCGCGCCTCCGCCTGGGCCTCGGCCGACAGCGGGAGGTGGACTGCCATCTGGTCGCCGTCGAAGTCGGCGTTGAACGCCGAGCAGACGAGCGGGTGGACCTGGATGGCCTTGCCCTCGACGAGCACCGGCTCGAACGCCTGCAGACCGAGGCGATGGAGCGTGGGCGCGCGGTTGAGCATCACCGGGTGGTCGCTGATGACCTCCTCGAGCACATCCCAGACCTCCGGGATCATCGAGTCGACCATCTTCTTGGCGGCCTTGATGTTCTGCACCGACTTGCGCTCGACGAGCCGGGCCATGATGAACGGCTTGAACAGCTCGAGAGCCATCAGCTTCGGCAGGCCGCACTGGTGCAGACGCAGCGACGGGCCGGCCACGATGACCGAGCGGCCCGAGTAGTCGACGCGCTTGCCGAGCAGGTTCTGACGGAACCGGCCCTGCTTGCCCTTGAGCATGTCCGAGAGCGACTTGAGCGGGCGGTTGCCCGGGCCCGTCACGGGCCGGCCGCGGCGGCCGTTGTCGAACAGCGCGTCGACGGCCTCCTGCAGCATGCGCTTCTCGTTGTTGACGATGATCTCCGGCGCGCCGAGGTCGAGCAGCCGCTTGAGGCGGTTGTTCCGGTTGATGACGCGGCGGTAGAGGTCGTTCAGGTCGGAGGTCGCGAAGCGGCCACCGTCGAGCTGGACCATCGGGCGCAGCTCCGGCGGGATGACCGGGACGGCCTCGAGGACCATGTCCTGGGGCTTGTTGTCGGAGTTCAGGAACGCCGACACGACCTTCAGGCGCTTGACCGCGCGGCTCTGCTTCTGGCCCTTCGCCGTCTTGACCTGGTCCTCCAGGATCTCCTTCTCGGCGTCGAGGTCGACCTGCTCGAGCAGGTCGCGCACCGCTTCGGCACCCATGCCGCCGCGGAAGTACTCGCCGAAGCCGTACGGGGAGCCGAACCTGTCCTTGAGCTCGCGGAAGAGCGTCTCGTCGGTGACGACGTCCTGCGGCTTCATCTCCTGGAACAGGTCCCACACCTGACGCATGCGCTCGGCCGCGTCCTCGATGTAGGCCTCCGTGTCCGTGATGTCGGACTCGAAGGTCTTCGTGAGCTCCTTCTCGAGCTTCTCGCGCTCCTCGTCGGAGAGCTTCTTCAGATTGATCTCGAGCGCGTCCGCCCAGAGGTGATCCTCGTCGGAGAACGACGCCTGCTTGCCGGTCTTGAGGTAGTCCAGCCGGCGCTCGAGCGACTCCTTGAGCTCGAGGACCTGCTGCTCCTTCTCGGCCTCGTAGGAGTCGAGGACCTTCTGGACCTCCTTCTCGAGCGAGGGCACGTCCTTCTCCCGCGCCTCGTCGTCGACCCACGTGACCATCGAGGCCGCGAAGTAGAGGACCTTCTCGAGCTCCTTCGGAGCCATGTCGATCAGGTAGCCGATGCGCGACGGGACACCCTTGAAGAACCAGATGTGGGAGACCGGCGCGGCGAGGTCGACGTGACCCATCCGCTCACGGCGGACCTTGGAACGCGTGACCTCGACCCCGCAGCGCTCACAGACGATGCCCTTGTAACGGACACGCTTGTACTTGCCGCAGTAGCACTCCCAGTCCTTGGTCGGACCGAAGATGCGCTCGCAGAAGAGGCCGTCCTTTTCCGGCTTGAGCGTCCTGTAGTTGATCGTCTCGGGCTTGGTGACCTCACCCGAGGACCAGCTGCGGATCTGCTTCGAAGAAGCAAGCCCGATCGAGATCTTGTCGAAGTTGTTGATATCGATCATCTGCCTACTCCTCAATCATTTCTGCGTCTTGCTTGGCGGGTGACTCATCGGTCTGTCCGCCCTCCCCTTCGGCCTCGGTCTTCTCTTCGCTCTCGTCGGCGGCCTCGCCGTCGGTAGAGCGCACGCCCGAGAGATCGATGCCGAGCTCCTCGGCCGCCCGCAGGAGGTCGTCGTCCTCGTCGCCGGTGTCGACAGCGCCGCCCTCCTCGGAGCGGACGTCGACGTCGAGCGCGAGTGACTGCATCTCCTTGAGCAGGACCTTGAACGACTCCGGGATCGACGGCTCGGCGATGTTCTCGCCCTTCACGATCGCCTCGTAGGCCTTCACGCGGCCGACGGTGTCGTCGGACTTGATCGTGAGCATCTCCTGGAGCGTGTAGGCGGCGCCGTATGCCTCGAGCGCCCAGACCTCCATCTCACCGAAGCGCTGGCCGCCGAACTGCGCCTTGCCGCCCAGCGGCTGCTGGGTGACGAGCGAGTACGGGCCGGTGCTGCGGGCGTGGATCTTGTCGTCCACGAGGTGGAGCAGCTTCAGGATGTACATGTAGCCGACGGTGACCGTCTGCTCGTACGGCTCGCCGGTGCGGCCGTTGTACAGCTGGGCCTTGCCCTCGGAGCGGCGGCCGGGGATCTCCTTCTCGTTGAGCCCGAGATCGATCCCGCGGTCGGCGTTCTCCTTCTGCCACTGCACGAGAGCGTCGTCGACGTCCTCGAGGGTCGCGCCGTCGAAGACCGGGGTCGCGATGTTCACGCGGCCGCCGTTCTCCTTCGAATGCTTGTACGCCTCGCTGCCATCGTCGTACCAGCCCATGCCCGCGGCCCACCCGAGGTGGGTCTCGAGGATCTGGCCGATGTTCATGCGGCTCGGGACGCCGAGCGGGTTGAGGATCACGTCGACCGGGGTGCCGTCCGCGAGGTGCGGCATGTCGGCCTCCGGGACGATCTTCGAGATGACGCCCTTGTTGCCGTGGCGGCCGGCGAGCTTGTCGCCCTCGGCGATCTTGCGCTTCTTCGCCACGTACACGCGCACCAGGTCGTTGACCCCGGGCGACAGGTCGTCCTCGTCGTCGCGCGAGAAGGTCTTCACGTCGATGACGACGCCGCCCTCGCCGTGCGGGACCTTGAGCGAGGTGTCGCGGACCTCGCGCGCCTTCTCCTTGAAGATCGCGCGGATCAGCTTCTCCTCGGCCGTCAGCTCGGTCTCGCCCTTCGGCGTGACCTTGCCGACCAGCAGGTCGCCCGAGCCGACCTCTGCGCCGATGCGCACGATGCCGCGGTCGTCGAGGTTGCGGAGCGACTCCTCCGAGCGGTTCGGGATGTCGCGGGTGATCTCCTCGTCGCCGAGCTTCGTCGTGCGGGCGTCGATCTCGTACTCCTCGATGTGGATCGACGTGAGTTCGTCGTCCTTCACGAGGCGCTCGGAGATGATGATCGCGTCCTCGAAGTTGTAGCCCTCCCAGGACATGAAGGCGACGAGGCAGTTCTTGCCCAGCGCCAGCTCGCCCTTGTCGGTCGAGGAGCCGTCGGCGAGCACGTCGCCCTTCTTCACCTTGTCGCCGACCGAGACGAGCGGCTTCTGGTGGATGATCGTGCCCTGGTTCGAGCGGCGGAACTTGTGCAGCGGATACTCGTCCTTGTCCAGGACGATCCGCTCGGCGTCGACGTAGGTGATCTCGCCGGCCTCGCCGGCCGTGATCACGTCGCCCGTGTCGACAGCGGCGCGCTTCTCCATGCCGGTGCCGATCAGCGGGGACTCCGTCTTCAGGAGCGGCACCGCCTGGCGCATCATGTTCGAGCCCATCAGCGCGCGGTTGGCGTCGTCGTGCTCGAGGAACGGGATCAGGGCGGTGGCGACCGACCAGATCTGGTTCGGCGACACGTCCATCAGGTCGACGTCCTTCGGCGCGGCGAGCACAAGCTCACCGTCGCGCGAGCGGCACGTGACGTGCGGGCCCTTCAGCTTTTTGGACTTGTCGTCGACCTCGGCGTTCGCCTGGGCGATGACCTGGTCCTCTTCCTGGTTCGCGTCGATCCGGACGATCTCGTCGGTGACCACCCCGTTGTCCACCTTGCGGTAGGGGGTCGTCACGAAGCCGTGCTCGGAGATCTCCGCGTACGAGCTGAGCGAGCCGATCAGGCCGATGTTCGGGCCTTCCGGCGTCTCGATCGGGCACATCCGGCCGTAATGCGTCGGATGGACGTCGCGAACCTCGATCGGCGCGCGCTCGCGCGTCAGACCGCCGGCGCCGAGCGCCGACAGGCGGCGGCGGTGCGTGAGGCCGGACAGCGAGTTCGTCTGGTCCTGGAACTGCGAGAGCTGCGAGGACCCGAAGAACTCCTTCTGGGCCGCCACGACGGGGCGGATGTTGATGATCGTCTGCGGCGTGATCGTGTCGGCGTCCTCGGTGGTGAGACGCTCGCGCACGACGCGCTCCATCCGGTAGAGGCCGATGCGGAAGGCCTCCTGGATGAGCTCGCCGACGGTACGGAGACGGCGGTTGCCGAAGTGCTCGTACTCGTCGAGGCGCTCCTCGATCGGCTCGCGCGGGTATGACAGGGCCTCGGCCGCGTAGTCCTTGATCGGCTCGCCGTCGAACTCACCGGACTCGGGGATGCCGAGAACCTTGGGCAGGGAGACGAGCTCCTTGACCAGCTCGATGATGTCGCGCGGGGTGAGCGTGCGCGTGTCGAGCGGCTCGTCGATGTGCAGCCGCGAGTTGAGCTTGTAGCGGCCCACGCGCGTGAGGTCGTAGCGCTTGGGGTCGAAGAACAGCTGGTTGAGCAGGTTCTTGGCCGCGTCGACCGACGGCGGCTCGCCCGGGCGCTGCTTCTTGAAGAGCTCGATGAGCGAACCCTCCTCGGACTTCGTGACCTCGGTGTCCGCCTCGAGCGTGTTGCGGATGTAGAGGGAGTCGTCGAACAGGCCGAGGATGTCCTCATCGGACCCGGTCCAGCTCGGAGCCATGCCCGACTCGCGCAGCACCTCGCCCATGGCGCGCAGAAGCACGGAGACCGGCAGCTTGCGCTTGCGGTCGATGCGGACGAAGACCTTGCCCTTCTTGTCGATCTCGAGCTCGAGCCATGAGCCGCGGGCCGGCATCAGGTTCGCGATGAAGACCTGCTTCTCGCGGTCCTTCGGGCCCATGACGTACGCGCCCGGCGAGCGCACCAGCTGCGTGACGACCACGCGCTCGGTGCCGTTGATGATGAACGTGCCCCAGTCGGTCATCCACGGGAAGTCGCCCATGAAGACGGACTGCTCGCGGATCTCGCCGGTCTCGCGGTTCTGGAACGCGACCTTGACGGTCAGCGGGCGCGCGTAGGTGAGGTCCTTCTCGCGACACTCGGCGATCGTCGCCACCGGGTCGTCGAAGTGGATGTCCTCGAAGACCACGGCGAGGTTGCCGGTGTAGTCCTCGATCGGTGAGACGTCGTCGATGGTCTCGCGGAGACCGCCCTTCTCGATGTCGACCAGCCACTCGAACGAGCTGCGCTGGATGTCGATGAGGTTGGGGACTTCGAGGCTGTTCTCCAGCCGCGAGAAACTGCGGCGGAGACGGGCGGCATCAACAGGTGCCAAGGGATGCAACTCCTTCGAGATCGACTGGCGGGGACGAGCGGCGCGAACCGGGGGGCGCGAAGCGCGACCAGCCATAGTAGCACAGTAAAACCCGCCTCCTCAGGGGGCGGGTGCCATCCCCCATGTCAAGGGGTGGACGCGGCCGTCACGGACCCCGTCCCGAGGCTCCGGATATGTGGCGGAGCGCTGCTCGAGGGACGGCTACGACTATTGGCCTGGCGCCATGGTAGCGCGGATCGCGCTGGCATGGCGCCTCTATGCGCCCATATATATGATCGCCGCCGATGGCTGACGAGACCGAGCAGGGCGACTACAGCAGCGCGACCGACCCCGAGCCCGTCGGGCCCGGCGACGCGGATGTGATCCCGCAGGGATCGCTGAGCGCGGCGCTCGACCCGCGCCAGCGGATCTATCGCGACCCGTTCAACGAGCTGGTCGTATTCGTGATCTCGGCCACCGGCGCCGCGCTGATCGGTCCGGCGATCCTGCTGATCGCGAAGATCTTCACGGACGAGCTCGACCTCATCCCGTTCGCGCTGCTCTGCGTCGCGATCGAGCTGATCCTCATCTTCGGGCTCGCGCGGCCGGCGATGAAGCCGAACGAGCGCGTCGGCTGGGCGCTCCTCTGGGGCACCAGCGCCGCCTTGCTCGGCATGGCGTTCTGGTCGCTCGTCTACACGCAGCTGTAGCCCGTGCCGTCTGAGGTCGCGCCGAGCGGGTAGTCCACCGCTGCAATGGACGCCCTTGCGGCAGAGCCTGGCTTCGCCGCAGGCGACCTCTTCGCACTCGGCTATGCGATAGCGGGCGTGATCCTGTTCGCCGGGATCGCGGTGCTCAGCCACGAGGCCGACCGGCCGTTCTCGGCCGCGATGGCGTACCTCGGGATCGGCGTCGCGGTCGCTGCCGGCGCGGACGCGGCCGGGATCGAGCTCATCGACCCGGTCGCCGACGTCCGGGTCATCGAGCATCTGTCGGAGTTCGCCGTGATCGTGGCGCTCTTCTCGACGGGGCTGAAGATCGATCGCCGGCTGGGCTGGCGGGAGTGGCAATCGACAGTGAGACTGCTCGCCATCGCGATGCCGCTCACGATCGCGGCGGTCGCGCTCTTCGGCGTCGCGGCCATGGGGCTGCCGCTCGGGGCCGCGATCCTCCTGGGGGCCATCCTCGCCCCCACCGACCCCGTCCTGGCGAGCGACGTAGCCGTCGGACCGCCCGGCGAGGACGACGAGGGGGAGCCGCAGTTCGCCCTGAGCTCGGAGGCCGGGTTCAACGACGGCCTGGCGCTGCCGTTCGTCTTCCTGGCGGTCTTCATCCTCGGCGAGGGCGGCACGGCGTGGCTGGGCGAGTGGCTGATCGCTGACGTGTTGTACGGGATCTCGGCCGGCGTCCTGATCGGCGCGGCGGGCGGATGGGCGATCGCCGCCGCAACGCTGCGGCTGCGGGCGACGGGCTGGCTCGACGAGCGCCTCGACGCATGGCTCGCGCTGGCGGCCGTGCTGTCGCTCTACGGAATCACCGAGCTGACCGGCGCCTACGGGTTCCTGGCCGCCTTCAGCGGCGGGCTCGCCTTCCGCCGCTACGAGCACACCCACGAGCGCAACGTGACGGTGCATTCCGGCGCCGAGATGATCGAGGACGTGACCGAGATCCTGCTCGTGCTGCTGCTCGGCAGCCTCGTCACCCTCGCCGGGCTGGCGGAGGCCGGCTGGGGCGGCGCCGCCCTGGTGGTCGTGCTGCTGGTGGTCATCAGGCCGCTGAGCGCCCTGCTCGCGCTGGTCCGCACTCCGCTCCCGGCACGCGAGCGCGCCTTCATCGGCTGGTTCGGCATCCGCGGCATCGGATCGCTCTACTACCTCGCGGTGGCGCTGCAGGCCGACGTGCTCGCCGAGGGCGACCGTCAGGTCATCGTCTCTACGGTGCTCGCGGTGACCGCGATCTCGATCCTCGCGCACGGTCTGTCGTCGTCGCCGGTGACGCGGCGGCTGGCCCGTGCGGAGGGGTCCTAGCCGGGCTGGTCCTGCAGCTCGCGCAGCCGGCGCTCCGCGGCCTGGATCACGGTGCGGCGGTTCCGGTGCAGGGGCTCGAAGAGGAGGATGGCCGCGGCGACCTCGGCCTCGTGGGCGGTGAGCTGCTCGCGGACGTCGGTCGCGGCGAGCCGGGCGTAGCCCTCCCATGGCTCGGCAACGGTGACCTCGGGTCCCGCCGGGTCCTCGGCGCCGGCCTCTCCGAACTCGGCGACCAGCTCGGGCTCGTCGTCGATGGTCTTGGCCTGCGGCGGCACCGGCGGAGCGGCTGGCTTGCGGGAGGCGCGCCGCGACGGTGGCGGGGTAGGCGGCGCGACCGGCACGGTCTGGCGGGCGGCGGCCGGGCCGGCGTTCGGCGTGGCGCCGTTGCCGTTCGACGGGGTCGAGCCGCCGTCGTCACCGGAGCCGAGCAGGTTCGCCAGCTCCTCGCGCAGGTTGTCAGCGGCGGAGTAGGCGCCCTTCGCGAGCGCGAAGCCGCGTGCGGTCGTGGTGCGGACGAGGCGGAGGGGAGCGTCGATCAGGGCCATGGCGGGGCGGTACCCGCGCGCCCGCCCCGAAAACGCAGAAGGGCCGCCGTGAGGCGACCCTTTGCGCGTTACCCGTCGGGCCGTGGGTTGCACGGCGCCTGGGGTCCGGGGGCGGGAGCCCCCGGCTGACTACTTGATCTCGGCGGAACCGCCGGCCTCTTCGATCTCGCCCTTGAGCTTCTCGGCCTCGTCGCGCTCGATGCCTTCCTTGATCGGCTTCGGCGCCTCGTCGACGAGGGCCTTCGCCTCCTTCAGGCCGAGCCCGGTCGACGCGCGGACGACCTTGATCACCTGGATCTTCTTGTCGCCGGAGCCCGTCAGGACCACGTCGACCGTGCTGCTCTCCTCCTCGGCCGCGGCCTCGCCGCCACCGCCGCCGCCACCGGCGGCCGGGGCCGCCACGGCTGCTGCGGAAACACCGAACGCCTCTTCGAGCGCCTTGATGCGCTCAGACAGCTCGAGCACGGAGATGTTCTTGAGCTCGTCGATCCACTCTTCTGTACTGGTGGCCATTTAGCCCTCCTTCGTTTCCTCGCCCTCGGAGGGCGCGTCTGATTCTGCGTTCTCTGCGGGCTCGTCGCCCGAAGCTTGTGGTTCCTCTGCGGCCGGCTCCTCGGCGGGTGCCTCCTCCGCTGCCGGCTCCTCGGCGGGTGCCTCGGCCTCCTCGGCCGGAGCCTCTTCGGCGGCAGGCTCCTCCGGCTCGGCCGCCGGGGCCTCGCCGCTGACCAGGCCCTGCTCCGCGATCTGGCCGAGCTGCACTGCAAGACCCTGGATGAGCTGGTTGAGCGTTCGCGCCAGGCCCCCGATGGGGAACGCCAGGACGCCGACGAGCTGCTGGTTGAGCGTGTCGCGGCTCGGCAGCTTGGAGATCGCCATGATCTCGTCGACGGACAGCGGGTTGCCGTCCATCGTGCCACCCTTGAACTCGAGCAGCTCGTGCTCCTTGCGGAACGCCGCAAGGGCCTTGGCGGCCGCCGCGGCATCGCCGCGCACGAAGGTGAAGGCGGTCGGGCCGTCGAGGAACTGCGTCAGGGTCTCGGCGCCCGCCTTGTCGATCGACAGCTTGGTGAGGCGGTTCTTGACCACCCGCAGAGTCGCGTCGGCTTCACGCAGCTGCGCGCGCAGCTCGGCGACCTGCGAGACGGTGATCCCGCGGTAGTCGACGGCGATGATCGCCTGCGACTCCTCGATCTGCGCGGCGACCTCGTCGACCACCGCTGCCTTTTTCTCTCTATCCATTTGTTCCGTTCGGTCTTTGGTACGAAAAAACCCGCACGCAGGCGGGTTCGGAAGACGACGGCTCTCACGAACTCACCTGCACCGGCCTTACGGGTCACCCCCGCCGGTGGTCTCGGGTAAGAAGCTTTGCGATCAGGCTACAGCCGCGGGCGCCTCCGTGGCCTCACGTGAGGCCGAGGGATCGACACGGATGCCGGGACCCATGGTGGTCGTCAGCGTGACCGTCTCGAGGTAGCGGCCCTTGGCGGACGCCGGCTTCGAGCGGTTGAGCTCGTCGATCAGCGCGCCGAAGTTGTCGAGCAGGGCCGCGCCGTCGAAGTCGTGCTTGCCGATCGGCAGGTGCACGATCGCGTGGCGGTCGGTCCGGTACTCGATCTTGCCGGCCTTCGACTCGGAGACGGCCTTGTTGATGTCGTTCGTCACGGTGCCGACCTTGGGGTTCGGCATCTTGCCCTGCGGGCCGAGCACGCGGCCGAGCTTGCCGACCACCGACATCATGTCCGGGGTGGCGATGGCCACGTCGAAGTCGGTCCAGCCCTCCTCGATCTTCTTGGCGAGATCGTCGTCGCCGACATGGTCGGCGCCGGCCTCCTCGGCCTCGCGCGCCTTGTCGCCCTTGGCGAAGACCGCGACGGTCATCTCCTTGCCGAGACCGTGGGGCAGCGAAATCGTGCCGCGCAGCTGCTCCTCGGCGTGGCGGACGTTGAGGCCGGTGCGGATGTGCACCTCGACGGTCTCGTCGAACTTGCCGATCTCGAACTCCTTGACGAGCGCGACTGCCTCGGCCGGGCTGTACTGGCGCTCGCGATCGAACTTGGCGAGGTTGTTGCGGTAGCGCTTGCCGTGCTTGGGCATCAGGCCACTTCCACGCCCATGGACCGCGCGGTGCCCTCGATGATCTTCGAGGCCGCGTCGATGTCGTTGGCGTTCAGGTCGGGCATCTTCTTCTCGGCGATCTGCTGGATCTGCGCCTTGGTGATCTTGCCGACCTTGTTGCGGTTCGGCTCGCCGGAGCCCTTCTGAAGGTTGATCGCCTGCTTGATCAGCACCGCCGCCGGGGGGGTCTTGGTGATGAAGGTGAACGAGCGGTCCTCGTAGACCGTGATCTCGACCGGGATGATCGTGCCGCCCTCGTTCTGCGTCTGCGCGTTGAACGCCTTGCAGAACTCCATGATGTTCACGCCGTGCTGGCCCAGGGCTGGGCCGACCGGCGGTGCCGGATTGGCGGCGCCGCCGGGCACCTGGAGCTTGATGAGTGTCAGGACTTTCTTCGCCATGAGAGCGACCGGGGAGAGTAGCGCCTACGCCGCGCTAAATCTTCTTGACCTGGTCGAAGCCGACCTCGACCGGGGTCTCGCGGCCGAAGATCGACACGAGCACCTTGAGCTTGGCTCCATCCTCGTTGATCTCGGAGATCTCGCCCGAGAAGTCGGACAGCGGGCCGGACACCACCTTGACCGACTCGCCGATCGAGAACTGCGCGCGGGTGCGCGGGCGCTCGGCCGTCTCGCGGTTGAGCAGGCGGTCGACCTCGGCCTGGCTCAGCGGCACCGGCTTCTGCGAGGCGCCGACGAAGCCCGTGACGCCGGGGGTGTTCTTCACGAGCACCCACGAGTCGTCGGAGAGGTTCATGTTGACGAGCAGGTAGCCCGGCATCGTCCGCTGCTCCTTCTGGATCTTCTGGCCGTCCTTCATCTCCTGGACCTGCTCGGTGGGGATGACGACCTGGCGCACGGCGCCGGCCTGACCCATGGACTGGACCCGGTGCTCGAGATTCTGCTTGACCTTCTTCTCGTGGCCCGAGTAGGTGTTGACGGCGTACCAGCGGAACATGTTTAGCGAGTTACCTGCTCTAGATGATTGCGTTGACGATGCGTTGGGCTACGGCGTCGAGCAGACCGAGATAACCCCCCGCGATCAGGACGAAGCCGAGGACCACGCCGGTGAGCGTGATCAGCTGCTGACGATCGGGCCACTCGACCCGCTTCAGCTCGGCCCAGACGGCGATCAGGAATTCTACGAATCGGGGGCGCCCACGGCTGCCCTTCGTCTCCTTGGGGAAGAGGACGTCCGAATCGTCGGTGTGATCCTTCTCAGGATCGAAGTGCTCGTTGTCCGACTCGTGCTCGGCGTCGAGCTCCTGCTCGTACTCGAGCACCTCCTCGGCGTGGCCGAGGTCCTGCGGCGGCGCGTTCGAGCCGAGGACCGGGTCCGGGTCGCCGAGGACGGGCTCCGGCTCGGCGGCGGGCTCGGCCGGCGGCTGCGCGGCGGGATCGCCCTCGGGCGCGGGCTTCGGCTGGGACGCATCCGCGCCGCCCGCGCCGCCACCCTGCGCCTTGCGGCGCGCCTGGCGCTCCTTCGCTCGCTGTCGGTTCCGTGCCATCTACAACCCGCGCGCGAGGCTCGCTAGCGCGTCTCCTTGTGGAGCGTGTGCTTGCTGCACCAGCGGCAGTACTTGCGCAGCTCGATGCGATCGGGGTTGTTTCGCTTGGACTTCTGCGTCTGGTAGTTACGCCGCTTGCACTCCTGGCACTCCAGGGTGGCGGCGATTCGTACGTCTCCGCGGGCCATGGCTCCTGCGTCTCTCTCGATCGGGCGGCCGGGGCAAAGGAAAACCCCGCGGCCGCAGGGTTCGACAGCGGAGAATAGCGCGCTGCGAGCGGATCGCACGTGCCCCTGCAGGTCAGCCGACCGGCACCTCGGGCGAGAGGCTCCGCGACAGCCGCGTGAGCAGGGCGCCGAGCTCGTCGTGCTCCTCGTGCGACCAGCCGTCGAGCAGCTCCTCGAGACCCTCGCGGCGGGCCGTGTAGAGCTTCTCGAGCATCGCGTCGCCGGCCTCGGTGACCGACAGCCCGTCGTCGCCCGCCCCGGCCAATCCGCGAACGGTCAACTCGGCCGCCGAGGCGTCGAGGAAACGCCCGGGAATCAGATAGGTGGCCGCGAGGTCCTTGACCTCGACGTGGTCGCCCTCCGCAATCCGCGCCAGGAGCCAGGCGTCGACCGGGGTCAGGTCCACCCCGGCCCGCTCGATGATCCGCGCGAGCACGACCTTCTTCGTGTCACGACCCATCAGGGACCACAGGCCGCGCTCGATCTCGTTCAGTGAGCGGTGGCTCTTCGGCATCGCGAGCGCCTCGCCGACCCCCGCCGTGCCGACGGTGTCGCGCAGCGGCCGCTCCTCGAGGAACCAGGCAAGGACGAAGCCGACGAAGGCGAGCGCGGCCGCGACCACGAAGACGGTGTCGAGCGAGCCGGCGAACGAGTCGATGTAGACGTCGCGGATCGGCGCTGGCAGGTCGGCGACCTTCGAGGGGTCGACCGCGCCCGCCGTGAGGGCGCTCGTCTCGGGACTCGGCGGCAGGTCCGCAACGAGCTTGTGCTCGAGGCGGTTGTTGAAGATCGTGCCGAGCAGCGCCGTTCCGAGCGAGCCGCCGATCAGGCGGAACAGGGTCGAGCCCGACGTGGCGACGCCGAGCATGTCGTAGCTGACGGCGTTCTGGACGGCGAGGACCAGCACCTGCATCACGAGCCCGATACCGAGACCGAAGACGAACATGTAGAGCGACGCCTCGCTGCCGCTGGTGGTCGCGCTCATCGTCGACAGCAGGAGCAACCCGACGACCATCACCGCGCAGCCCGCGATCGGGTACGGCTTGTAGTGGCCGGTGCGGGCGATCACCTGCCCCGACCCGATCGATGTGATCAGCAGGCCGAGCATCATCGGCAGCAGCTGCAGGCCGGACTCGGTCGGGGAGGCGCCGTTGACCACCTGGAGGAACAGCGGGATGTAGGTGGTGCCGCCGAACAGCGCGAGCCCGACGAGGACGCCGATCCCGCCGCTGACCGCGAACACCCTGTCCTTCAACAGCGGGATCGGGAGCACCGGCTCGGCCACGCGCCGCTCGACCGCGAAGAAGCCCGCGAGGAGGGCCATGCTCAGGACCGCGAAGCCGATGATCTCCGGCGAGTCCCACGCATAGGTGCTGCCGCCGAGTGTCGTGAGGACGATCAGGAAGCTCAGCGAGCCGGCGAGCAGCGCCGTGCCGAGGTAGTCGATCCGATGGCGGACGCGGTCGCCGCCGCCGGGCAGCGTGGCCTGCAGCACGAACAGCGCCACGAGGCCGATCGGCACGTTGACGTAGAAGATCCAGCGCCAGTCGATGCCGGTGAGCACGCCGCCGAGGACCGGGCCGAGCACCGTCGCGACACCGAAGACCGCGCCGAAGGCGCCGACGTAGCGGCCCCGCTCGCGCGGGGACACCACGTCGCCGATCGCCGCCTGCGCGCCGACCATCAGCCCGCCCGCCCCGAGGCCCTGGAGCGCGCGGAAGAGGATCAGCTCGGTCATCGACTGCGACTGGCCCGAGAGGGCGGAGCCGGCGAGGAAGAGCAGCAGCGCCACCTGGAGGACCTTCTTGCGCCCGAACTGGTCGCCGAGCTTCCCATACAGCGGGCAGACCGCAGTCTGCGCGAGCAGGTAGGCGGTGACGACCCACGAGATCTTGTCGAGTCCGCCGAGATCGCCCGCGATCGTGGGCAGCGCGGTCGAGACGATCGTCCCGTCCAGCGCCGCCATGAACATCACGAGCATCAGCCCCGAGAAGACGAGGGCGATCCGGCGGCCGCTCGGGTGTTCCAGGGGCCCGGCTGCCGCGGCGGCGCTCACGCGGCGATTCTATGTGTGGCTATGCGGCTTCCGGTGGGTGCTCGTCGCGGCGGCGCTCGTTCCAGACGATGAACAGGATCGCGAGCGGAATGATTACGGCGGGTGACGCGAAGGCGACGCCCTCGAGCCAGTGCCCGGTGTGGGCTATCTCGAACATCCCGGGCACCTAGACCCCCGCGAGCTCCCGCGCGCGCGGGCGCGCGGGCGGTTGAGCGCCCGGGGCGGCCTGCCTGCGCTGCTCGGCCGCGGCGCCGAGCGTCGCGATGCGCGCGAGGCCCCAGGCGATCGCCGCCAGGATCATCAGCCAGAAGCTGAGGACGACGATGCCGGCCACGCCGTAGAGCCAGCCGGGCACGTCGTCCTTGCGCTCGCGCTGGAGGACCTCCTTGTCGCCCGTGAGCTTGCGGGTGAACTCGGCGCTGGCCGGGATGCCGGCTGCCGGGATCGCGGTGTCCTCGGGCATGAAGACCGGGATCGTCGCCATCTCGCTGCCGCGGTGGACGCGGATGGCCGACTTCCAGCTGCCGCTCACGGGCAGCGGCTCCGTGGTCCGCCAGACGCCGTTGCCGACGTTCTCGAGGCGGTCGACGACCAGCTTGTCGCCGCCCTGCCACGCGGTGGCGGTGAGCCAGTCGGCATCGTTGGCGACGGAGGCGGGCTTGAAGCGGACCGTCGCCGCGACCGTTCTACCGGGGCCGGAGTCGATGTCGCGCAGGGTGACCGTGGCGGAGCCCTCCGGGACCTTGGTCGGCAGCAGATAGGCGAGCGTGCCGCCGATCACCGCGAGGCACGCGAGCGCCGCCGTCAGGCCGCGGCGCCCGGCCGCGATCTCGGGCCGCAGCTGCAGCGCGGCGGCGATCAGCGAGCCGACGACGCCGCCGGCGATGGCGATCGGGATGCTCGTGAGCACGGCCTCGACCACGATGTGATCGGGGATCGGGATCGGCATCCAGACGTGCGACCAGCCCCACTCGGCGAGCACGCCGACGCTGCCGACAGCCGCGCCCGCGGCGGCGCCGAAGCGCAGGCCCGAACGGGGGGAGATCGCGAGCGCGATCAGCTCGACGAGGATGGCCTCGGCGATGTAGAGCGGGAAGTGGATCACCGACTCGCCGAAGACGGGGCCAACGATCAGCGTCAGGGCTCCCCGCACGACGAGGTAGAACGCGACGACGGCGAGGGCGCCGCCGCGACCGAGAAACGTGCGCGCGCTCACGAGGCCGATGGCCGCGGCGAGCGCGATCAGCACGGGCTCGTAGAGGATCCGGAACTGCGGCACGCCGAAGTCGAACTCGGCCTGGAAGATCGAGAGCGCGATCAGCAGTCCGCCGAACCCGGCCATGGTGCGGATCCACTTGGCCACGTCGGCGCTGACGCCGCGCAGGAAGCGGGGCTCGCCGCGCGGCGAGGCGAGCTTGCCCTCCACGAGCAGCGAGACGATCGCGAGCAGCGAGAACGCGGCGCCCCCGAGCATCATCAGGTGGGTCGGGCCCCACAGCGTCACGTCCTGGCCGAACAGGCGGTGGGACACGTCGTCGAGCGGGAACCCGCCGAGCGCGAACGCCGCGCAGGCCATCAGCAGCACTCCGCCGACGGGCACCTGCCAGTCGCGCGTGAGCGAGATTGCGGCCGGGCCCGGCTTCTCGTCCTTCTCCGGCATGACCATCGCGATCCAGCCGGCCGCGAAGATCCCGAAGAGGCCGGCGAGGATGAAGTAGTGGCCGGGGTTGGCGAGCGGCCCTGCGTCGCGGCCGTTGTCGATGTGCAGCGATACGTCCCAGTAGAAACCGAACGCGGCGCCGATCAGGGAGATGCCGGCGATGCCGGCGGGGAGGGCCGCCCAGCCGGGGAGCCCGGTGAGCTTCGTCGCGATGCCGCCGCCCCACGAGAGGAGCTTGACCTTGCCCGAGCGGTGACCGAGGCCGAAGAAGAGGAGCCCGACGGTGAGGAGCACGGCGCCGGCCGTCGCGATGACCATCTGCGTGGTCTCGGCGCCCCCGGCGGGGTTGGAGTCGGCGGCTGCAGCTGCGATCTGCGTGAGGAGCATGGAAGCGCTGGTTCCCTTGGTCGCTTGCGGGTGGCCTACCCCGAGTTAACCGTTACAGCGCAGAATGTTACACCGATCGATGTAACGTTAGAGGCGGCGGCGTTTCGCCTCGCGGCGCAGGCGCTTCAGCTCGCGCCCGAAGGCCTCCTCGACCGCCTCGTCCATCGCCAGCCCGAAGACGGCGAGAACCGCATCGGAGGCCAACGGCCGCAGGCGCTCGATCGCGTTGGCGATCTCGGGCCAGGCATCCTCCGGCGGTGCCTCGCCTTCGAACGGCTTCCAGATGTTGTCGAGGAAGAGCTTGATGAAGGTGTCGGCCGAGGAGTCCAGGTTCTTCCGGATGCGGGCGACGACGTCGAGAGCCTTCTCGATCGGGATGCCGAGGTCGACAAGCTCCTCGCCGGCATCGCCCAGGCGCGGGCTCAGCAGCTCGATGTTGCCGTCGGGCAGCAGCCGCAGCATGCCGAGCTGCTCGGCACGCTCGAGAACCTTCGGGTTGCCCCCGCCCCCGAAGCGGTCGGTCAGCTCCGCGAGCGTCAGGATCACCGGCTCCTCGTCGGCGAACGGCTCCCGCAGGGCGCGCGTGAAGCGCAGGGCCTCGCCGCTGCGGCCGTTGGAGTTCTCGAGCATCCGCCGGATCAGATCGAGGCTGAAGCCGTCGGCCTGCATCTCGCGGATCATGTTCACCCGCGCGACGTGCTCGGGGCCGTAGAAGCCCGTGCGGCCGCGAACCTCGGGCGGCGGCAGCAGTCCGCGCGACTGATGCGCGCGGATGTTGCGCACGGTCATCCCGCTCGCGCGCGCGAGCTCGTCGATCGTGAGCTGTTCCTTGTCGGCGGCCACCCTGATGCCGAGCATAAGCCCGAAGCGGATAGCCTCGCCCCATGGCGAACCTTGGAGGAGAGGCAAGTGTCGAGGTCGACGCGCCCATCGCGGACGTGTGGGCGCTCGTCGAGGACGTGGCGATAGCCCCCGAGTGGCAGGACGGGCTCGAGAGCATGACCGCGCTCGAACGCGACGATCAGGGCCGGCCCACACTCGTCGAGACCGAGAGCGACGCCAAGGTCCGGATGATCAAGACGAAGGTGCGCTTCAACTACGACGAGGCGCCCACCAAGCTCAAGTGGAGCCAGGAGAAGGGCGACCTCAAGTCGCTCGACGGCGCCTGGATCCTCGAGGAGCTGGGGCCGGAGAGGACGAAGGTCACCTATTCGCTCGACGGCGATCCTGGCCGCATGCTCGGGATGCTGATCCGCGGGCCCGTCGAGGGCAAGATCCGCGACATCCTCGTGAACGGCCGCCCCGGCGAGCTCAAGGCGCGCGTCGAAGGCGGTTAGCCCGCGCCCACATGGGTAGTCGCCAACGGCGGTTACCCATGTACAAATTTCTATCTGTATAAATAGCGGCCCGCCGATGGCTGCCGTCCCTTCTTCCCCAAAGCGGCTGCCGCGCGCCGAGCGCGAGCAGCAGATCCTCGACACGGCCCACGTGCTGTTCGCCGAGCGCGGCTACGCGGCCGTGACCATGGACGGCGTGGCCGCCGCGGTCGGCGTCACGAAACCGCTGCTCTACAACTACTGGGGCAACAAGGAGTGGCTTTACGTGGCGTGCCTCGAGCGCGACGCCGACCGCCTGCGGACGGCCGTGGCGGAGGCGGTCCTCGAGGCGCACAGCCCCGCCGACGCGCTCGACCTCGCCTCGCACGCGTTCTTCGCGTTCATCGACGCCGAGCGGGGCGCGTTCCGCGTGCTCTTCGACGAGACGCTCCCGAGCGGCGGCGAGATCGCCCGCCGCGTGCAGGAATTCCGCGGCCAGCTCGGCGCGCTCATCGCCGGCACCCTCCTCGCCCAGATCCCGCCGCGCGGCCGCAGCCAGGCCCGGATCGAGGTCGAGGCGCTGTCGGCTGCACTGCTCGGCGCCGTCGAGGCACTCGGGCGCTGGTGGCTCGCTTCGGAGGAGATCACCGCCGCAGCCGCGGCGGACCTACTCGTCGAGACGGTACGTCCCGGCCTCGAACAACGATCACGGAAGTCAGGAGAAACACGATGACCTCGGTCCGCAAGACCGCCATCCTCGGCGGCAACCGGATCCCGTTCGCCCGCTCCGACGGCGCGTACGCGAACGCCTCCAACCAAGACATGCTCACCGCCGCGCTCGACGGGCTCGTCACGCGGTTCGGCCTCGAGGGCGAGCACCTCGGCGAGGTAGCCGCCGGCGCCGTGCTCAAGCACAGCCGCGACTTCAACCTCACGCGCGAGACGGTGCTCGGCTCGAAGCTGGCGCCCGAGACGCCCGCGTACGACATCCAGCAGGCATGCGGCACCGGGCTCCAGGCCGTGATCCAGGTGGCGAACAAGATCGCCCTCGGGCAGACCGACTCCGGCGTGGCCGGCGGCGTCGACACGACCTCGGACGCACCGATCGCCATCAACGACGACCTGCGCCAGGTGCTCCTCGAGCTGAACCGCGCGCGCTCGCTCACCGACCGGCTGAAGCTGGTGACGAAGCTGCGCCCGGGCCAGATCGTGCCGGGCATCCCGCGCAACGAGGAGCCGCGCACCGGCCTGTCGATGGGCGAGCACACAGCGATCACCGCCCGCGAGTGGGGCATCACGCGCGAGGCCCAGGACGAGCTGGCGGCCAACAGCCACCACAACCTCGCGGCAGCGTACGACCGCGGGTTCTACGACGACCTCATCACCCCCTACCTCGGGCTCGAGCGCGACCAGAACCTGCGCCCGGACTCGACCACCGAGAAGCTGGCGAAGCTGAAGCCCGCCTTCGGCGGCGAGGGCGGCACGATGACGGCGGGCAACTCGACGCCGCTCTCCGACGGCGCCGCGACCGTGCTGATGGCGAGCGAGGACTGGGCTGCCGCGCACGACCTCCCGGTGCTCGCGCACTTCGTCGACGGCGAGACGGCGGCAGTCGACTACGTCCATGGCGGCGAGGGTCTGCTGCTGGCCCCCGCGTACGCGGTGCCGCGCCTGCTCGCGCGGCGCGGCCTGAGCCTGCAGGACTTCGACCTCTACGAGATCCACGAGGCGTTCGCGGCCCAGGTGCTGGCGACGCTGAAGGCGTGGGAGGACCCGGTCTTCTGCAAGGAGCGCCTCGGCCTCGACGAGCCGCTCGGCTCGATCGACCGCGCGAAGCTGAACGTCAACGGCGGCTCGCTCGCCGCGGCCCACCCGTTCGCCGCCACCGGCGGGCGCATCACGGCCGCCCTGGCGAAGGCCCTCCACGAGCGCGGCGGCGGCCGTGGCCTCATCTCCATCTGCGCGGCCGGCGGCCAGGGCGTCGTCGCGATCCTCGAAAGCGAAGGGAAGTAACCGATGGCCGACCTCTACACCCAGATCGTCAACAACAGCGTCGGCAACCTCGTGGCCCGCAACGTCGGGCTGCCGGTGCCGGAGCCGCTCGAGCGCCACTCGCCCGGCGACCCCGTGCTCGCCGGGCGCGCCCTCGTGGGCGCAGCACCCGGCGGACGGCTCGGAGAGGCGATCGCGGCCACGCTCGCCGCCGCCCGGATCGAGACGGCGACCGAGACGGTCGACGACCTCCGCAACGGCGCGGCCGCCGCGGGGCTCGACGCCTCCGTGTGGAACGCCGAGGCGCCCGCCGGCGGGAAGTTCAAGGCGCTCGTGTTCGACGCCACCGGCATCGCCGACTCGACGCAGCTCGCCGAGCTGCACCGGTTCTTCCACTCCGCGATCCGCACGCTCGGGCGCAACAGCCGGATCGTCGTGCTCGGCACCGCCCCCGAGGACACCGGCGGCGCGCGCGAGTACACCGCCCAGCGCGCGCTCGAGGGCTTCACGCGCTCGCTCGGGAAGGAGACTCGCGCCGGCGGCACGGCGCAGCTCGTCTACGTCGCCCCCGGCGCCGAGGGCCTGCTCGAGTCGACCCTGCGCTTCTTCCTCTCGACGAAGTCGGCCTACGTGTCGGGCCAGGTCGCGCGCGTCGCGGGCGGCACCGAGCCGCCCGCGGACGTCGACTGGGAGCGCCCGCTACACGGCAAGACCGCGCTCGTGACCGGCGCCTCGCGCGGCATCGGAGCGGCGATCGCGTCCGTGCTCGCGCGGGACGGGGCCCACGTGGTCGGCCTCGACGTGCCGGCTCTGTCCGACGACCTGCGGGCCGTGACGAAGGAGCTCGGCGGCTCCGCCGTTTCGCTCGACATCACAGCCGACGACGCGCCCGAGGCGATCCGCGCTTACCTCGAGGCCGAGCGCGGCGGCGTGGACGTGGTGGTCCACAACGCCGGCGTGACCCGCGACAAGACGATCGCCGGGATGGACGCCGACCGCTGGAACATGGTGCTCGACATCAACCTCTCCAGCGAGGAGCGCATCAACGACACGCTCATCGATGGCGGGATGATCGGCGCCGGCGGGCGGATCGTCTGCGTGTCGTCGATGAGCGGCATCGCCGGCAACAACGGCCAGACGAATTACGCCACCTCGAAGGCCGGCGTGATCGGCATGGTGCAGTCGCTGGCGCCGTCGCTCGCCAAGGGCGGCGCGACCATCAACGCCGTCGCACCCGGGTTCATCGAGACCCAGATGACCGCGTCGATGCCGGTCCCGGTCCGCGAGGCGGGCCGGCGGATGTCGAGCCTGCGCCAGGGCGGCCTGCCGGTCGACGTGGCCGAGACGATCGCGTGGTTCGCGAGCCCGGCGTCCGGCGGGCTCAACGGCAACGCGGTCCGCGTCTGCGGCCAGAACCTGCTCGGTGCCTGAGATGGCTACGAAGGAACTCGACTCCGCACCCGGCACGCTCTCGCTCTACGCGCGGGCGGCCGCGCCGCTGATCCCCGGGGCCTCCCGGCTGCCGTTCGTGGGCGGCGGCGGGAAGGACGTGCCCGACCTCGAGCTGACGCTGAACGGCGTCGACATCGACCGCGAGCGGCTCGCCCGTTACGCCCGCGTCTGCGAGTTCCGGCTCGCCGACACGCTGCCCGGCACATACCCGTTCGTGCTCGCGTTCCCCCTGCACATGGCGCTTATGACCGACTCGAGCTTCCCGTTCCCGGCCGTCGGCCTGGTGCACCTGGAGAACAGCATCACCCAGCTGCGGCCGATCCGCGTGACGGAGGAGCTCGACCTGCGTATTCGCCCGACCTCGCTCGAGCCGCACCCGAAGGGGCGCACGTTCTCGATCGTGACCGAGGCCCGCGTCGGCGACGAGCTCGTCTGGGAGAGCACCTCGACGATGCTCCGCCGCGGCGGCGGAGAAGGCGCGGGCGGCGCGAAGGAGGAGCAGCCCGCGCCACCGCCGGTGTCCTCGACATGGAAGCTCGACGGCGGCCTCGGCCGCCGCTACGCCGCCGCGTCCGGCGACCGGAACCCGATCCACATGTACGACGTGACGGCGAAGCTGTTCGGCTTCCCGAGCGCCATCGCCCACGGGATGTGGACGAAGGCGCGCTGCCTGGCGGCATTCGAGGGGCGGCTGCCCGACGCGTACACGGTGCGCGTGTTGTTCCGCAAGCCGATCCTGCTGCCGTCGAAGGTCACATTCGGGACGACACCCGACGGCCACGGCACCCGCTTCGCCGTGCGCGGCGGGAAGAAGGACATCACCCATCTGGATGGATGGCTGGAAAGAAAGGAGACGCGATGAGCGTCGCTGATCAGGGAATGCGCCTCGGGCTCAAGGCGCTGAACGGGATCGCGGGGCTCGAGGTAGTCGAGCGCGCGGGCCTGCGCGAGCCACTCGTGAAGTTCGTGCACCGCAGCACCAGGACCAGCGTGCGCGCGGGCACGGCCGCAGGCCGCGCCTTCGCCGCGACGCAGAAGCTCGGCCGCCCGGCGCGCCAGTCGCCGACGAAGCCCAAGCGGCTGTTCGACCTCACCCCCACCGACGAGCAGCAGATGCTCCAGGAGGCGTTCGGCGACTTCGGCGCGGCCCAGCTGCGGCCGATCGCGCAGGAGGCCGACACCGCGTGCGCCGCGCCCGAGGAGATCCTCAAGGCCACGGGCGACCTCGGCGCGGCGATGCTCGGGATCCCGGAGGAGCTCGGCGGCGCGACCGGCGAGCGCTCCGCGGTGACCACCGTGCTCGTCGCGGAGAAGCTGGCACACGGGGACATGGGCCTCGCGGCCGCAATCCTCGCCTCCGGCGGAGTCGCCACCGCAATCTCGCTGTGGGGCGACGCCGACCAGCAGTCGCGCTACCTCGAGCCGTTCACGGGCGAGGACGTGCCGCTCGCGGCGCTCGCGATCGCGGAAGCGCGGGCGCTGTTCGACCCGTTCACGCTCGAGACCACGGCGACGCCGTCGGGCGACGGCTACGTGCTGCGCGGCGAGAAGTCGCTGGTGCCGCACGCGGCGACCGCCGAGCTCTTCGTCGTGGCGGCGCAGATCGAGGGCAAGGGACCCGGCCTCTTCATCGTCGAAGGCGGCACGACCGGCCTCCTGACCGAGGCCGAGCCCGCGATGGGCGTGCGCGCGGCGGCCACCGGCAAGCTGTTCCTCGAAGGCGTCGAGGTGGGCGCCGATGCTCTCCTCGGCGGCGGCGACCCGGCCGTCTACTCGGAGTGCGTGCAGCGGGCGCGCCTCGTGTGGTGCGCGCTCGCGTGCGGCACGGGCCAGGCGGTCGTGGACTACCTGATCCCCTACGTCAACGAGCGCAAGGCGTTCGGCGAGCCGATCAGCCATCGCCAGGCGGTGGCCTTCACCGTCGCCAACGTGGCGATCGAGGTCGACGGCATGCGCCTCGCGACCCTCCGCGCGGCAGCGCTCGCCGACCGCGGGGAGCCGTTCGCCCGCGAGACGGCGATCGCCCGCCAGCTGTGCTCGGAGCGCGGCATGCAGGTTGGCTCCGACGGCGTCCAGATGCTGGGCGGCCACGGCTACGTCAAGGAATACCCCGTCGAACGCTGGTACCGCGACCTGCGGGCCGCCGGCGTCATGGAAGGAGCACTGCTCGCATGATCGATCTCGAGATACCCAAGAAGTTCAGCGGCCTGGTCGAGCAGGCGCACACGGTCGCGACCGAGGTGTTCCGCCCGATCTCGCGCAAGTACGACATCGGCGAGCACGAGTACCCGAAGGAGCTCGACATGCTCGCCGCGATCATCGAGGGCATGGAGGAAGGCGGCGGTACCGGCGGCGCCGGCGCCGCCGGCGTCGGCGGCCGCGGCGAGAGCAACGGCGACGCCGGCAACCGCAACGGCTCCAACATGTCGACCGTGCTCGGCGTGATCGAGCTCTGCTGGGGCGATGTCGGGCTGCTGCTCTCCATGCCCGGACAGGGCCTCGGCAACTCGGCGATCGCCGCGGTGGCGAACGACGAGCAGCTCGAGCGTTATGGCGGCAAGTGGGCGGCGATGGCGATCACCGAGCCCGAGGCGGGCTCGGATTCGGCTGCGATCCGCACGACGGCGGAGCTCGACGGCGACGAGTACGTGCTCAACGGCGAGAAGATCTACGTGACCTCCGGCGAGCGCGCCGAGCTCGTCGTGGTCTGGGCGACCCTCGACCCGAAGCAGGGGCGCCCTGCCATCAAGTCGTTCATCGTCGAGCGCTCGAACCCGGGCATGAAGCTCGACCGCCTCGAGCACAAGCTCGGCATCCGCGCTTCCGACACGGCGGCCTTCATCCTGCAGGACTGCCGCGTGCCGAAGGACGCGCTGCTCGGCTCGCCGGAGATCGACACGAAGAAGGGCTTCGCCGGTGTGATGCAGACGTTCGACAACACGCGCCCGCTGGTGGCGGGCATGGCGATCGGCGTGGCGAAGGCGTGCCTCGACGAGACCCGCGAGCGGCTGCGCGAGGCCGGCGTGGAGGTCGACTACGACCGCCCGCCCGACGTGCAGACCGCGGCCGCCGCCGAGCTGCTCGGCCTCGAGGCCGACTTCGAGGCGGCGCGGCTGCTGACCCTGCGCGCGGCGTGGATGGCCGACAACCGTAAGCCGAACTCGCTCCAGGCCTCGATGGCCAAGGCGAAGGCCGGCCGGACGGCAACCGACATCGCGCTGCGCTGCGTGCGGTTGTGCCGCGGCGTCGGCTACGGCGAGGGCGAGCTGCTCGAGAAGTGGGCCCGCGACGTGAAGATCCTCGACCTGTTCGAGGGCACCCAGCAGATCCAGCTGCTGATCGTGGCGCGCCAGCTGCTCGGCAAGGGGTCGTCCGAGCTGAAGTAGAGGGTTGGTCAGCCATGCCCTACCCGGCGACCTCCTGCACCGCCCCACCCGACGACGGCCGGCTCGGCATGTTCATCGGGCGCGCCCGCGACCCGAAGTCGGCGGCGGGGACCCTCTCCGCGGGGATCCCGTTCGTCCTCTCCCACGGGAAGCGCTTCATCGCGGGGCAGGCGTCGGGGTCCACGAAGTCGGTCCCGGTGACGGTCGCCAGCGCGCTCGTCCCCGAGACGCTCGGGATCACGGACACCATCGAGCTCGAGGTGGGCCGCTCTTCGGGCGTGCCCGCGGGCGGCTGCTCTGCCTACGGCGGGTTCGCGCAGCCCACGTTTCTCACGGAGGACCTCGCGACGGCGCTGCGACATCCGGCGCTGGCGTTCCCGTCCGAGCGCGACGTCAACTTCGACGAGGCTGGCACGGTGCGGCTGCGGGCGGGTCTCGTCGTGGCGCAGGCGGCGCGCGACCTCGACGACGAGGCGGCGCAAGCGCTCGTCGCGCTGCTCGACGCGGCGGTCGAGGCCGCCCGCGGCGCTTTCGCCCGCGCTGCCGCGGCCTACGACCCCGCTGCCGAGCTCGAACCCGCCAGGGCGCCCGACCCGCCCCCCGAGCGCGGTTTCCTCGGACGGGTCTTCGGCGGCGGTAAGGACGCCGAGAAGCGCGGGCTGGCCGCGCTCCTCGGGGACTACGCCGCCGAGCGCGGGTTGGCGTCCGAGAAGCCGGACGCCTTCTTCCGCACCGGCTGGCACCTCGGGATCGGCTGCCGGCCCGCGGTTGTCCTGCGTGGCCCGCTCGGGCCGGGCGGGCCCGCCGGGCGCCTCGTGTCGGGCGAGCGCGTGGTCCGCGCGGAGGCACCCGATGATCGCGGTGTGGACGCGGCGATCGTCCAGGTCGGCGCGGAGCGCGCGGCCCGCTTCGAGTCGTCGGGCAGCGAGTACGCGGTCGGCGACTGTCTGGTCGTCACGGCCGAGCGGAAGGGCGGGCCGGCGGCACAGCCGGGCGATCTGGACGCGATCGCCGCGCGGGCGGCCTCGCTCGCCGGCGCCTGACCCGCGGAGCGGCTGCAAGTAGGGTTCCGCCCATGCCCCGCCCTGAGCAGATCCCCGGGTTCGTCGCAGCGGTCTCCGGAGCGGGCGGCGGGCTCCTCCTCGCCGCGCCACGGTCCTTCACCGGGCCGGCCGAGCTGGAGGGGCACGATCGAACGGTCCGGGCCGTGGGCCTGGCCGACTGGATACTCGTGCCGGGCCTGCTCCGCAGCAACCCGAAGTGGCCGTGGATGGCAGGGCGCGCCGCGCTCAGCGTGATGCAGGCGGCCTACTGCGACTCGGCGGCGCGCGCGGCCGGCAAGCCGGCCGTTGCCCGCGGCGCAGCGGTCATGCTGCTCTTCGCAGCCGTCATGGACGCGGTCACCGCGCTCCGGCTCCGGCGGATCGAGGGCGGCGATGACCGAGCCTGACCCCGGCACCGCGCCCGCTCGCGGCCGCGGCGAGAGGACCAAGCTCTACGGCGGGCTCGCGCTCGTCGGGCTTGCGCTCCTGTTCGCGGCCGTCAACTTCGACGAGGTCGGGGTGAACTGGATCGTCGGCTCGTTCCAGACGCCGCTGATCATCGTGATCGCCATCTCGTTCGTGCTCGGCGCGGGCGTCGGCGCGCTGGCCGCGCGGCGAGGCCGCGGCTAGCGTCTCTTCCGTCGCCACGAGCCTCGAACAAGCCCGGCGCCTGATCGACGCCATGAACGGCCCCGACCTCGTGGCCGTGCTCGGCGAAGAGGGCGGCGGACAGGTCGGCGCGATCCTGCGCGACATCTCCCATCCCCGCCTCGAGGCCATGATGCTCAGCGCGGACGAGGAGCTGAACAGCGAGGGAGTCGGAGTGGACGCGTTCCTCGACCTGCTGCGGGACTGGACGGGCACGTTCGAGCGGTTCGAGATGGAGCAGAAGCAGGAGCCCGTCGGCGACGGCGACAACGTCGTGAACACCGTGCGCCAGCGCGGGTGGCTGGAGGGGAGCGATGCCCCCATCGAGGCCGAGGGCAACGCGGCGTGGTTCTTCCGTGATGGCCGCCTCGCGCGGATCGAGCTGCACCTCTCGCGCGAGGCGGCACTGCGGTCGGCCGGGATCGACGCCTAGGATCGCGGGCGTGAGGGACACGAGAAGGCACGTGGCGTGAGCCGGCGCACACGGTTCACCAGCGGTGGGGAGCGCGATGCCGTGCCCGACTCCCTGCTCGCGCGGGCGACGGCGTACCCGCTCAGCGCGCACCTGCGTACGCGGGCCTATCGGCTGCGGTTGCGCCTGCGGGATCGGACGCACGGGCCGGTTCCCAAGCCGGCGATCCAGCGCGCCGACCTGGCACGGCGCTATCTGCACGGGCGCGGGCTCGAGATCGGAGCGCTCCACGATCCGCTCCGGGTGCCGCCGCCGGCGCAGGTGGACTACGTGGACCGGCTGACGGCCGACGAGCTGCGAGCCCGTTACCCGACCTTCAATCACAAGCCGATCGTCATCCCGAGCGTGATCGACGACTCGACGACGCTCGCCACGGTGGCGGACAACAGCTACGACTTCGTGATCGCCAACCACGTCATCGAGCACATCGAAGACCCGATCCGGGCACTGCGCACCTGGCTGCGCGTGATCCGGCCGGGCGGCGTGGTCTATCTCGCCGTGCCCGACAAGCGGAGGACCTTCGATCAGGACCGGCCATCGACGCCGATCGACCACCTCGAGCGTGACTTCGCCGACGGCCCCGACTGGTCACGGCGCGACCACTACCGCGAGTACGCGCTGCTCGCCGAGCATCGTCCGCCCGAGGAGGTGGAGGACCGCGCGGCGGAGATGGAGGCCGAACAGATGGACATCCACTTCCACGTGTGGGACCGCCAGGAGTTCCTCGCCCTCCTGTCCCACCTCGCCGGCACGCTGGACTTCGACATCGAGACGGCGCAGGCGAACGGCATCGAGACGCTGGTCATCCTCCGCAAGGAGTGAGCGCGCCGCGTCAGCCGGTCGGCGACGCTGCCGGCGCGATGCGGTAGCCCACGTGCACCACGCCGCTCTGGAAGCTGCGCTGGGCGATCAGCTCGAGCTCGGTGGACAGGTGAGCGGGCAGGGCGGGCTTGCCGCCGCCGACGATCACCGGGCTGAGCAGCAGGTGCAGCTCGTCGACCAGACCGGCGGCCAGCGCCTGTCCGGCGAGCTCCGCGCCCCCGATGCCGATGTCGGCATTCGCCCTCTGCTTGAGGGTGCGGATCGCGTCGGGATCGAGCTCGCGCTCGAGCCGGGTCCGGGCGGTCGACACCTCGTCCAGTGTGCGTGAGTAGACGATCTTGTCCGTCGCCCGCCAGTGCTCAGCGAAGTCGTGAAGCACGGCGCCTTCTGCAGGATCGGTCTCCATCGTCTCCCACGCGGACATCGTCTCGTACATCCGCCTGCCGAACAGGTAGGTGCCGACCGGGCGCGCTAGCTCGTGGCGAAGGAGTGCACCTCGTCGTCCGGGTGGGCCCACTCGAACCCGCCGCGTTCGTCCTCGATGAAGCCGTCGAACGAGGCCATCGCGGAATAGATCAGCTTTGCCATGTCAGATGGTCATCGTTGAATCTCGACCAGGAGGACCCAGGCGTTCGTGACTCCGCCGGCGATCGCGCCGAGGATCCCGGCCGCGATCCAATAGAGGCCGCCGCCCGTCTCGGCAAGCACGCTCACCGAGCCGATCAGCAGGGGAATCACGCTGATCGCGAGCAGCACCAGACGCAGGGCGTTCACCGTGGGCGGCGCCGACGCAGCCAGGCTGATCTGCGCGGTCCGGACGAGTATGACCGCGTATCCGCAGGCGAGAATCAATAGCTCGATCCCGAGGGCACTCGGATCCTGTCCGGGTATCAGGCACACGATCGAGACCGCGACGACGATCACGAGCATCACCAAGGTCTGTATCGCCCGGGCGGGGAGATTCCGCTCCACCAGGATGCGCTCGAGGTTGATCGACACCGCGACGAACACGAGCCCGGCCAGCGCTGCGCCGGCCCCCGCCGCGGCCACGAACAGATCGCTCCACTCTGAGACCTCGTACGCGACCAAAGTCTGGCGAGTCTAGCCCAGCGGAGGACTGGCGCCCTCCCCAGTGCAGGTGTCTACGAGGGACCGATGCAGGCCTTCACGGCACCGCTCGACGCGCTGGCCGGAAACCGGGAGCGGGCCGCGGCCGGTTTCGACGCGGCGCTGGCGATCCTCGACCGGGAGCGGGCCGTGCTCCTGGCCGAGGGTGTTCGGCTCCGCCGCAGCGCTCTGCTTAGCGGTTGAAGTTCGCCGAGCTCCCGATCACGTTCAGGCCACCCGCTCCCTTGTGGGAGATCAGCGACGAGCCGTCCATGCCGATCAGGGGCACGGTTGCTCGCGGGGCGAGGTTCCCCGCGCCCGCGGCGACCATCGAGCTCCCGTCTGGGCCGACCAGCGAGCTCCCGTCCGGGCCGACCAGCGAGCTCCCGTCCGGGCCGACCAGCGAGCTCCCGTCCGGGCCGACCAGACTCGGGAGGTTGGCCGCGATCAGCGAGCCGCCGTCCGGACCGACCAGCGGCGACGGCCTACCGCCGAGACCGGCGATCCCGGCGATCAGGCCGCCGTTCGCCGCAACGATGTCGAAGCCGGCGGCCCGAGCGTCGGGCAGAACGCCTCGCGGCGCGGGGCCGGCCGTCTTCCCGCCGGCCGCGACGAACAGGAAGCCGCCGCCGGGCATGAACAGGATCCCGTCGATCTCCAGCGCGAGTGCGCCTGGGCCGATGTTCAGGACCCGCTGCGGGCGCAGGAATACCCGCCTGCCGTCGGAGGTGAGCGCGGAGCCGGCCTGGCTCGCCGGCTGACTGAGCGCCGGGGTCCCTCCGGATCCAGCGAGCACTACGGGCTTGACGCCCTTCGACGCGAGGATCTCGAAGTACTGCTCCTGTGGCTTGCCGATCCCGGCGTTGCCGGCGGCGTTGATCGTGCTGATCGCCCGCAGGGCCCGATCGCGACCGAGCGACTTGCTGGCCACTCCGATGAAGTACTTGTTCGTCGCGACCTGGGTGATGATCTTCGCGGCCGCCTTCGACAGGTTCCTGCGATCGTCGTCGACGGCCGACGCGCGCGCTGTCGCTGCGGCGGCAGCGACGGCCCTCCATTTGCGCTTCGAGTATGCGTAGCGTTTACCGTCGATTCCCATGTACGCCCGCTTGCGGTCGAGCACGACCGCGTCGAGCTGCTTCCAGCCGACCATCGCCTGGCCGTCCTTGTCGGTCACCGCGGCGAAGACCTCGTAGCGGCCCTTCTTCGGCTTGAAGCTCATTCCGGCGCCGCCGCCGTTGTCGCTGTGCTTGTCCTGCAGCGAGGCACCGCTCTTGTCGCGGATGCTGATCCGGGTGCCCGCGAACGAGAGGCCGTTCGCCGTTGCGGGGGTCACTTTGAAGCCGACCTCCTTCACACCCTTGCCGGCGGGAACGACGATCTCGTTCTCCGGCCCCAGCACGGGCGGCAGGTACCCCTTGCGGCCCTCGAGGTTCAGCGTGAGCCGCGCCTCGGGATGCAGCAGGACGACCTCGAAGCGCTTCTTCGCGCCCGTGCCCGCGACCCGCGCGCTAAAGACGCGCGGCCGATTGACCTGTGAGGTGTAGCGATAGTCGATCTCGACGTCCGCGCGCTCACACTTGGCCTTCTTCAAGTAGCTGTTGACCTCGGCGAGGTCCATCCCGACGAGGCGGTCGGTGACCCTCACCACTCTCCCCTTCACGACCACGAACGGCTTGTCGGGGCTGCAGGTGAGCTTCCCCGGCAAGAACGCGTAGGCGTTGACCTTGAGCTTCTTGTCCGCCTGCGCGGTGACCACCAGCCCGTCGAGGTTCGTGCGCAGGACCTCGCCGGGCTTGATCTTCTCCCCCGCGCGGTTCGAGAGGTCCTTGCTCGTGGCGCCGCGGGAATCGACGACGGAGTTGACCTTCCGCCTCTGGAGGTCCGCCTCGATATCACCCGTCTTGCAGTAGCGCTTCTTCCCACACAGCCTCGTGCCACGCAGGTACTTGGGGAAGAAGTGGAGTGTCTGCGTGACGAACGGCGCCACCGCCGTCGACCCCGGCGTCGGGCCGGGCGTCGGGCCGCCCGAGCCACCGGAGCCGCCCGAGCGATCGACGGTCTCGCAGTGCACCACGGCTGTGTCGACCGCGTCGACGATCGCCACGTCGTGCGCACCGGCACCACAATCGACCAACGCGTCCTTGTGACCGTCGCGCGCACGGATTACGTCGTCGTCGGGGCCGCCGTCGATCGTGTCGCTCTCGGGGCCGCCGTCGATGTCATCCGCCCCGGCTCCTCCCGCGAGCGTGTCGTACGAGTCCCCGCCATAAATCAGATCCGCCCCGGGGCTGCCCGTGATCTCCTCGTGGCGAGGCGGCGTGGTCTTCAGGTTGGGCCCACCATTCAGGTCGAGCTTCATGCCGGCGGGGGGCGAGCAGCCACCCGGGCAGATGACGTCGTTGCCGTGGCCCATCCGCACCCGCAGCGTGGTGAACGTCGGCGGCCCCGGGCAATCCCACTCCGTGTTCTGACCGTTCGGCTCCGAACATGCCGGCACCGCCGAGGCGTCGATCGGTGTTCCGTTGCCGTTGAGCCGGACCTTGCCGCCCGCCGCCTGAGTGATGTTCAGGAAGCTGTCGTCGCTGTCACCCGTGACGGTGAGTGTCGCGCCTTCGACCCCGAGGGTGAAGCCCGCGGCCTGCGCTGTGGCGGGTGCCGCGAGACCCACGCAGAGAGCCGTCGTTGCTGCGAGTAGCCACGCAGTCCGTAGCCGTTTGCCGAACCAAGTGCCCAAGGTGTCCCCCGGTAGTACGAGTCGTGAACCTGCCCGTGCATAACGTAGCCCAACCCGACGCATCTCGTGTGCCGTCATGGCGCCGACGATCCCGCACGCCCGTGTCAGGCCCGTGACCGATGTGTGACACGCACCCGTCACGACGATGCGGGCTATTCGCCCCTACGCAGCGAAGCCCTCGTCCGGACTCGAACCGGAGACCCCTTCCTTACCATCTGGCGGAAGGGCACCGCGCGTGACCGCGCTACTCCGCGACTGCCCTTCGCGGCGCGACTCCTGCCTCTTTCTCGACCGCGCTCGACCCCACCTGGCCGCGACCGCCGGTTTCCAATGCGTTTCCACTAGGTGGTCCGAGCGCTGCGCGAAGGGCTCTGCCGACGTGCCCGCACTTCCCGTCGGACGCCATACTCGTGGTCATGTCACAGGAGAACCTGGAAGCGGTACGCCGAGGTCTCCATCTGTGGAACGACGGTGCGTTCGAAGAATGGAAGGCGTTCCACGCACCTGACGTCGTGGTCGTGCCGCCCGAAGGCTGGCCTGATGGCGCTGTGATCGTAGGGAGAGACGAGTGGGCCGAGCAGTCGATGCTGATGCGAGCTTCTTGGTCCGATCAGACGCTCGAACTGGTAGAGGACCGAGCCCTCGGCGATCGCGTTCTGACGCTCTGCCGCTTCGTCGTCCGCGGGCGCGGCAGTGGGATCGACCTCGAGCAACCCATGGCCTTCGTCTCGACCCTCCTGGAGGGCAGGGTCGTGAGGCAAGAGTGGTTCACCGATCACGCTGCGGCCCGCAAGTCCCTTTAGCCGCGTGGCCGCTAGTGCGGTGAGCGGGAACAAAAACAAGCCCTCGTCCGGACTCGAACCGGAGACCCCTTCCTTACCATCGTCACACAACGTCCCGGACGTGTCCGCCGTCGACTCTGATCGACGAGATTCAGCGAAGACGCGGACGAGTGAGAGCCGAGCTCGGTCGGATCGACGGGTACGGAATGTGCCCGCGCGTTAGTGGATACCTGTGGCTACTCGGCGTGCGGATCGATCCCGAGCGAGAACCGCTCTGGCCGCATCGCGGCGCGGCTCACATCTGGCACAGCCGGAAACGCAGCGTCTGCGTCCGGGTCCGTCCGCCCCGCAGCCGGAAGGTCAGCTTCACGGTAACGACCTCGGTCCCCTTCGCACGGCGGAGGGTCACCCGCGCGCGTTGCTGGCGGCGTGTGAATTTCGCGACGACCTTGCCGTTTACACGTGCGGTGCCGGTGCGCAGTCGCTTGCGGAGTTTCCGCGGCACGCGCAGCGTTACCCGCCGCTTGGCGGAGCATCGTTTCGGCTGGGTAGCGGGGGCCGCCGGGCAAGCGCCCCGCGCGTAACACGCGAGTCCCGGTTCACTCGGGGCGAACGGGTGCGCCGCGACCCGGAGCCCGATGAACGCCCCCGTGCGCCCGAGGTTGAGTGGAAGCGAGGAAAGATCTATGCCTGGCATGAACGACTCCGCGCAGGCGCCGCGGCTGACGCGGCCGGCCTGGGCGACACCGCCGTGCGTTAGCGCGTCGCGCAGAATGGCCCAGGCGACGGGGTCGAAGGTGCCGATCCCGAGGTGCTCCGCGACGTTGAGCGGACAGATCTCCTGGGTGGCGATGTTGGCGATCTGCCCTCCGCCGGTGCGCAGCGACGAGGTGCCGGAGTCGTCGAGGTTGGGCTGCGCGATCTCGTTCGTCCGTGTGTAGATCTGTGTGTACGAGATACCCGGGAAGGTCTCGACCGGCGAGTTGAGCGCGCGGATGAAGCTGCTTCCGTCGAGCATCTGCCACAAGGCCTCGGCACACCCCGGGACGCAAAGCGGCCGCAACAACACCGAGCCGTGGTGCATTGAGCCGATCGAGACGACTTGCGAGACCGCGGGGCGGAGCTCGGGCCAGAAGCGCAGCGCCCAGCGGGCCATGAGTGCTCCCTGGTCGTGGCTCACGACAGCGATGTTCCGTGCTCCGGCCGCGTGGAGGCTCCGGAGGGCGGCGACGACGTACTCGGACGCGACCTGGATGTCGCCGAGGTTGAACTTCGGGGTGGTGACCGAGCACCAGGGGAAGCCGGCGTTCGTCAGCGCGGGCTGGAGGTTCCATGAGTAGTTTTCGTTGGGGGTGAGCGTCGTGCCCGACAGCAGCAGGACCCGGACCTCCCTCCGCTCGACGGAGCAGGTGAGACTCGAGTCGAGCTGCGCCGGGGGAACGGAGAGCGGCGGCCCCGCGGCATTCGCCAGGGACGGGGCGAGCAGCACGGCCGCCGCTGCGAGGATGCTCGTGACGAAGGTCCGGCCCGACTTGCTCATGGAGCTGCCCTTTCGAGCTTCGGGAAGTACTGCTTCTTGCCGAGGAAGTCCCACGCCCCCTGCTCCTCGCACGGCGGCGCGCCGAGCCCGACGACGGGTACGAGCAACGGATTCTTGATGTTCCGGCAGTCGTAGGAGAGGAGATGTCCACGCTTGCCGATCTCCCGCAGCCCGCCCGGGCGGATATACGGGTTGAGCCGGTTCGTGGGAAGCCGGTGGCGGTAGCCGAGCAACGTCTCGTTGCTGAGGAAAAGGTTGGCCGAGGCATTCGGGAGCTCCAGGTTGCCCGGCCCGAGGAGCCTGCCGTTGAGAGCGTTGCCGAGGTTGCCCATGACGCCGACGAGTTCCTGGCTGTTCGCCGACAGCAGGGCGAGGAACGGATTCAGCTCGCGCAGCGCGGGATACAACGTCTTGAGTGCGGGCACGCTCGCCTTCGCCGTGCGGTCGAGCGCGGGCAGACCCCCGCGCGCGGCGGCGGCCGTGGCCGGGAGCTCTCGGAACAGCCGGGTGAATTCCGGAGCGCCTGTGTCGATGGCTCGCAGTGCCGGGGCCAGATGCGGGGTGGCCGACCGCAAGGCGATCGCGGCACGGTTGAGGTCGCCGCTCGTCGCCTCGATGCGGCCCGACGTTTGCTCGAGCTGGCTCAGGAACGGCGGGAGGGCTTGGATCGTCGCGGTCAGCTCGCGGGACCTGGCCGCCGTGGCGTCGAACATCCTGTTGCCGGACGTGATAGCGGAGCGCAGCGCGCCTCGGCGCTCGCCGAGCGCCGCGAAGATCTCGGCGGAACCGGCGATGGCCCGGCTCAGGTCACCGCGGTGGGCGTCGAGCACGCCGAGCAGATCGGCCATGCCGGCGCTCGCGGGCTCGAGCCGGCCGATCGCGGCGTTCAGCTCCTGGCCGCGGTCGTCGTAGGCGCTGGAGACGCCCGCAACGAGTCGCCTGATCCCTGCCCGCGTGCGAGGGTTCAACGTCTCCAGGAATTCGTCGAGCTGGACCCGGGGCTCGACCTGCCGGGCCGCGAGCGCGCCCCCGTCGGGGACCGCCCCGGAGCCTTCCGTGCCGGGCCCGATCTCGATGTAGCCCTCGCCGAGCAGCGTCTTCGTCCGGACGGTCGCCACCGCATCGCGGGCCAGGGGCGCACGGTCGGAGTCGAGTTCGACGAGCGCGAGGGCGCGGCCACCATCGCGTTTGATCTCGACGATGCGCCCGACGTCCACCCCGGATGTCTGGACGTCGGACCCCGGGACGAGGTTGGAAGCGTCGCCGACGGGGATGTCGACGCGGTAGCCCTGGGGCGCGAGCGGATTGCTTCCGCCGAACGAGATCCACGCGAGGATCAGCAAGATGCCCGTTGCCAGGGCGAACAGGGCGGGGAGCCGCACGAGCTGCCAGGTGGGAGTCCTCGTCTCCATCAGCGGTCCCCGGGCGGTGGCTTGGACACCGGGCAGATCGTCGAGATCCCGGTCGCGATCTGGAGGACCGTGCTCACGTCACCCGACAGCCCTGCCCACTGCTGGCAGTTCGCCAGGACCATCGACCGCGCCGTTCGCCCGTGCGCGTCGCCGATCGAGCCGAAGGCGGAGTTGGCGTTGTGGGCGAACCAGTCGGTCCAGAACAGGCCGCCCTCGTCGCGGCCCGGGGGGTTGTAGGCGAACGTGTTGAGGCCGAACTGGAGTGATTTGACGGTGTCCCAGATCTCTGGTGAGGCCTCAGTCAGCGACGTGAGCGGAGCACGGAGGTCTCCGGCGACGGGCTGCAGCTTGCGGATCATCGGCCGGATCTCGCTCCGCAGCCCCGTCGTGGCCGTGCGGGCGAAGGGCTCGATCGCATCCAGCGTCTCCGGGAGGCGGGCGATGGCGGGACGGATCGCAGCGAGTGCTGGACCGAGCTGGTCGGAGAACTTCCCGGCGTTCTCGAGCGCGGTGCGGGTCTGGCCTAGCGTCGAAGGAAGCTTGCGCAGCGCGGCGTCGAGGGCCTGGTCCTCCGAGGCGATCGACCGCAGCGTCTCGTCGCCGGCGGCGACGAGCGTCGCCAGTTGCTCGTCGCGGGCCGCGGCAGCCGTGACCTTGCCGAGGTTGGTGGTGAGCCGGGCGAGCTCGCGGCGGCGGCCGTCGAGCGCCGCGGTGATCTCGCGCACCTGGCGCGCGGTGGGTGCCATCGCACGGAATGTCGCGCGCATGTCGCCGCCGGCGCCATGGGTCCCGCGCGCCGACCGACTCGATCAGCGCCCGGAGATATGTCCTCGTGTCCTCGTCGAGCGCGGCGAGCAGGTTTGCCAGCGGCACCGGGCTAGTGTTGCCGGCGATCCCGATGATCCCGCGCCTCGGGAAGGCCGGGCCTGCCGGGTCACCGGGATCGAGCTCGATCTGCATGTCCTTCAGCGGCGTGATCGGCTCGAGCGACACCGCGGCGCCGCGGTGCACCCGTGGCAGCAGGTCCCGCTCGATCTCGAGCGTGACCCGCGCGCGGCCGCCGACCAGCTCGGAGGCGACGATCGATCCGACCTTGACCCCCGCGACGTTGACCGGCTGGCCTAGCCCGCCCACCACGCCGTCGGCCTCGGGCAGTTCGGCCTCGACCCTGTACGTCTCGACCAGCGGGTTCTTGAGCCGCTGGTTGAGGAGTACGTACACGAGCGACGCGCTTCCGAGGACGGCGACGATGCCCATAAGGACGAAGAACCTGATCCGCTCCCGGCCGCCGAACTTCATCGCTCGCTCCCGGCGATCGCGGGGGGCGGCGTGTCGGCGGGTGTGAGCCAGTCGAAGGGCCGCTTGCCCCCGCGGACGCTGAGATCGGGCAGCTTCTGGTCGGCGCAGTTGTTCCCCGGACGTGACGGGGGAAAATGCCCGAACCCGAGCCACTCCGGGTTCATCGAGCTGTTCGCAGGGACGAGACCCTCGAGCTTCCCGAGGTTCGGGATGTTCCCCGTCCAGTTCTGCTCGCCGAAGGTGAGGCCGAGCCTGAGCGCACTCCCGTTGCCGTCGAACCCGCCCGAGCTTCCGCCGGCCGAGCCCCCGAGATGCAAGAGCTCTAGCCATGCCGGGTCGTTCGTGGTCAAAGTCCCGTCGGGGACCACCATCTTCAGTGCCGGCAGGACGGGATGGTTGAGGCAGCGGCTGAGCTCGGCCACCGGCGGCGAGAGGCCCTCGAAGCGGCGCAGGAACTCCGGCAACGCGGCCGTCGTCGGCCGTAGCCGCGTGAGGAGGGTGCCGAGCTCGCCGGGCCGCACTGCGGCCTCGACCTGGTCGAGCAGGCCGCGCGTGGCCGTCAGCGCCGGTGGCGCGTCGATCAGGGCGCGACGGAGCTGTGGCGAGAACGTCGCCAGTTCGTCGAGTGCGCCATCGACCTTCGGGAGTACGCGCGGGGCCAGCGCGAACGTCCTGTCGAACCCCTCGATCGACCTGCCGAGGTCTACGTCGCGCCGTGCGAGCGTCGCGCTGACCTGCGCGTAATCGGTCATGAAGTCGGCCAGCCGCCGTGGGTCGGCAGCGAGCTGCTCGACGACCTCACCGGTCGAGCCGATCGCCCTGCTCAGATCTCCGCGCCGCCTTCCCCGCAGCGCGCTGCTCACGGTGGCGACGTCGTCGAGCCCGGCATCGAGCTGGGTCACCGCCTGCGCCAGGCTCCGGGCGCCGGACTCGTTCCCGTCGGCCCCCTTCCCGAAGCCCTTGGCGAGCTCGCCGAAGCTGTTCGCCAGCTGCTCTCGGACCGCAGCGGGGAAGGTCCCGAGCGCTTGGTCGATCTGCACGGGCGCGTCGGTTTGTGCGACGGGAACCGTGGCTCCCGACCCGAGTTCCGGTTGGGTCGGAGAGCCCGGGGCGACCTTGACGTAGAAGTTGCCCTCGAGGGCGAGCCGCGGTTCGATCGAGAACTGCGCGTCGCGGTGCAGCGACGGCGCCGAGTCGGCCAGCTCGATCGTGACGACGGCGGTTCCCCCCGGGCCGGCGTCGATGGCAGTCACCGACCCGACGTCGATCCCTGCGACGCGGACCGCCGACCCGTCGCGCAGCGCCACGGCGGATTCGAAGGCGACCTTAACCTGTTTCGGTGAGGCGAGCGGGTTGTCCTTGGCGAACACGGCGACGGTCACCGCCGCGACCAGCGCCAGCGCGGCGACGGCAGCCACCGTCCGACGCCGCTCGCCGGCGGCAACGCGTGCGCGCGCTCGTACGTCGCGCTTGGGGGTCACGGGCGTTGCTCCCACGGAGGTGGATCGAGCAGGCCGGCCCGGCGCGCCTCGTCGACGGTCGTCGCCGGCAGCCGGGTGTCCCACGTCTCGGCCGACTGCAGACCGGGCGGGTTCCCGATCGAGGTCGGGCCGGGGTGGACCTCGTTGCCCGACTCGCACTCCGAGTCGTCGTTGTTCGGTACGTAGTTCATCCCGACGCCGGGGGAGGGCCGGGGCTCTGCAGTACCTCGCCGAGGGCGCCCATCCGGGCGAGCCCGAGCCCGATCAGCGCGTGGCTCGGGCCGGAGCCCGCGCCAGTGCCTCCCCACAGGTCGCCGAGGTTCGTCGACCACAGCGTGAACGCGTTGCAGCCGACTTGGCCGGCGCGGAGCTTCTCGAACAAGGGGCTGCCCGCCCCCATCGCCTCGGTGAGCTTGCGCAGCGACCCGCCGGTGGCCGTCTCGCGCGTGACCTTCCGCAGCGTCGCGAAGGTCGAATCCAGATCCTTCGACAGGCGCGGGATCGTGACCATCGCGGGCACGCCCGCGTCGAACGTCCTGTTCGCCTGGCGCAGGGCGGGTCGCAGGAGCGGACCCGCGGGGCGGAGATCGGTCATCACGTCGGCCAGGCTGTCGAGCGCCGGAGCCACCGACGTGAACGCGCTGGTGGCTGCCGCCTCGGCCGGCGCCAGCCGTTCGAGCGTGGCCTGCAGAGCCGGGCGGTCGGCGTCGAGTGCGGCGAACGTCTGCGACCCGCCGCGGACCAGCCCCCCGAGGTCGCCGGCGGCGGGGCCGACCTCACCGGCGACGCGCGAGTACCCCGCGATGAAGTCCGACAGCTGCGTCTCGCCGGATGCGAGCGAACGGGACACGCGCTCCAACCGCGGCATCGCCACCGCGAGCGATCCGATCGAGGCGTTCAGCGCCTGTCCACGTCCTGCCAGCCCGGCGCTCAGGTCCCCGATACCTCGCTGGAGGTTCGCGGCCGTGGACTTGTCAAACACATCGAACAGGTCGGTGAGCCGTGGGCGCGCCTCGCTGCCGCTCAACGGCAGATGATCCCCGTCTTCCAGATCCTCGCTGCTGCGTCCCGGGCGCAGCTCGAGGTAACTCGAGCCCAGCACCGATCCGGGCCGGACGAGCACGGTCGTGTCAGCCGGAAGCTCTCCGTCGACCGAGAGCTTCACGCGGGCGTGCGCACGGGCCCCGTCCGCGGGCGCGACGGATTCGACATCGATCACCTGTCCGACCCGTTGCCCCGCGATCGCGACTTCGTTGCCGGCGGTGAGGCGCTCGGCGTTGTGGACGTGCGCCGTCAGCTCGTACCCGGAGCTCCACGGCAGACCGTCGCTCGAGGTGTATGAGATGTAGGCCACGAGCGCGAGCACGATCAGCCCTGCCACGCCGGCCCGGATCTCGCGCCGCTGGAGATCCGGGCGCCGGTTCTTGGGTGTCCTGGGTGCGCTCATTCGAACAGGTAGTCGAGGAGGCCCTCGAGCGGCCGGGATCGGGGCGTGGCCGGTGGCTTCTTCGGCGTGGTGGCTTTTGCCGGCTGGGCGGCTCGCGCGACCGACCGGAGCTGGTCGGCGTCGAGCTTCACCCCAAGGTCGCCGGCGACCTTTCGGACGAGTGGCTGGAGCGAGCTGCGCAGGTAGCGCGGCGACTTGGCGGGCCCGCCGATGCGCAGCCACTTCAGGAACGCCCGCTTCTGCGCCTGCTGGTTTGTCGGATCGTTGATCGGGATCCGACCCTTCTCGGGCGAGTTGTAACGGTGCGTGCATCCGGGGACTACGACGACCTCGGGCGGGATGAGGATGCAGATCGGGAAGAGGTTGATTACGGCGCCGTAGTAGTGCGACTTTTCGTCGCGTGCCGCCGCGCCGACGGCCAGGCCGTAGGCGCTTTTCAGCAGCCCTTCCCAGCCGCCGGTGTCGCGGATGCTCGTGAGGAGGTCGCCGAGGTCGGCGAGTGCGGGTGGCGCGGTCGAGCCGAAGTCGGCGAACTGGCGGACCGTCCGCGCGAGCGGGGGCATCGCCGCGTTCGCGGTCCGGGCCGCGCCGGTCAGCTGCTCGAGCGCGGGGCGGCCGGAGTTCGCGAACCCTGTGGCCAGCCGGGTGAATCGGTCGAGCTTGGGGCCCGCGGCGCGCGCGTCGCCGAGTACGGGGCCTCCGTCGGCCATCGCCCGGTTCAGCGAGCGGAGCCCATGGTCGGTCGCGTCGAGCAGGGGTGGAAGAGCGCGGATCGCGCGCCTGAGATCCGAGCTGCGCGAGGCGGCCGTCGTCGCGACCCCGGCGCCGCGTGTGACGAAGTCCCTCACAGCTTTGTCGTCTGCGGCGAGCGCTGCCAGCACTCGGTCCGTGTCGCCGACTGCCGTCGCGATGCGCGAGCGCTGGCGATTGACGATCTCGAGCACCCGGTCGGCCTGGGTGAGCGCGGGGTTCGAGTCACGGAGGATCGCGTTGATGTCCGCGCCCTGCCCGGCCGTTCCCATACCGAGCTCGTTGAAGAGGATCCGCAGCCGGTCGTTGGTCGGTGTGGAGAAGATGTTGAGGACGTCCTGGAGGCTCAGCGGGGTCGCGGTGTCGGCGAGCTCCGGCCTTCCCGATCGCCCGTCCGGGAGGGCCGGCTTGCCCGGGGAGCCCGGGTCGCAGTCGACGAACTTCTCGCTGATCACCCCTTCGGGCAAAAGCCGGCACGAGGCGTCGGCCCGGAAGGGCCCGTACTTGCCCTCCACCTTCAGGAGGAGCCGCGCCCGGTAGCGCTTCCCAGGGATGAGCTCGACCCTCTCGACCGATCCGACACGTGCTCCGGCGATCTTCACGAGCTGTCCTGGCACGAGCCCCTGGGCCGAATCGAAGACGGCCGAGACCTGGTACTCCGAGCCGTCGCCGCGGGCGCCCGCGGCCAGGACCCCCACGCTGCCGGCGATGAGCGCGATGAGGACGAGGCGCTTCATTTCCCGGGTGGGTCGTTGACGTAGGCGGGCATGCTGTCCTCGGGGTCACAGAGGTCGGGGCGGTCGTGGACGGGGCTGGAGCCGTCCGGGGCGGGCGGGGTGAGGCCTCCAGGGCAGGTCCGAGTGAGGTCCGTGCGGGCTCCGATGAGCCCCGGGATGAGCTCCTTCGCCGAAAGGAGGTCGACGAGCGGCGTGGTACCGATCGTCTGCGGCGACTGAGCGAAGTTCGCGTGCAGGTAGTGACCTTGGAGGTTGTAGTTGCCGCCGACGAGCGCGGCGAGCCCGTTCACGAGACCGATGGCGATGTCGACCGAGTACACCCGGAACCCGTCGAGGATCGGCGTCATACCGCGGAACGCCGGACCGGCCTGCCGGAAGGCACCGCGGAGCGGGCGCTCGAGCGTGTCGAGGCGGCGCAGCGACTTGTTCACCGCGGGCAGCTGACCCGTCAGATCACGGACGATCGGCGTCGCCCGCGGCAGGGTCGCGGTAGTCCCCTCGAGAACGCCGGCGAGGGGCTTCGCCGCCCGCTCGACGCTCGGGAGCGCGGGCTGCAACTCGGCGATGGCGCCGTCTGCCTTCGCCAGTGTCCGGGTCGCGGATGTGAGCGCCGGCGGCGCGTTGTCGAGCGCCCCGGCGAGATGCTCTCGCTGATCTGCGATCGCGCTCATCCATTCCGCCGACGTACCGACAGCCGTGACCAGATCCTGGCGCCGCGAAGCGATCGCGGTGGCGGTCTCCGAGCCCATGTGGATCAGCCGGCTGAGCTGGGCCTGGTCCGACGTTACGTCGGCCAGTACGCCGTCGACCTGGGCGAGCGCCGGATCGAGCTTGGCGAGCATCGAGTTCCAGTGGCGGTCGCTTGAGCCGGCGAACGCCCCGGCGGACTCGGTGACGAGGGTCTCGAAGTCTGCCCGGACCTTCGGCTTGAACACGGCGAGCAGGGAGTCCAGCTCGACGATCCCATCCGTCTGGGACGGGGGGAGGGTCGCTCCCTCTGCGAGCTCGGCTGCCGATTGCGATCCGGGCTCGAGGTTGATGTAGCGGTTCGCGATCCCGGCCGCCCCGAGCGCTCTGATCTGGGCGCGTGCGCCGTGGTGCAGTGGCGTGATGTCGCCGTCGGTGATCTTCAGGGTCACGTCGGCGAGCTGATCGTCGCCGAGGGCTACTTCCTCGATCGAGCCGACCACCCGTCCTGCAACACGGACCTCGCCGCCCTCGACCAACTGCCCCGCGTTGTAGAACTGCGCGCGGATCTCGTAGCCGCCGCTCTGCGTCAGCACGTAGAGCACGGCGAGCGCGATCGCGACGCCCGCGAAGACGACAGCCAACCGGGTTCGGCGGTGCGCCACCCTCAACCGCCGATCGGGAGCCGCGGCACCCCGCCCCAGAAGAGTTGCGTGCCCAGGATCCCGATCGCGTGGATCCCGAGGAGGTTCACGATCATCGATCTGGCGCAGGCCTGCCCGACGGCGACCGGCCCGCCGTAGACCCGGAAGCCGTAGTAACAGCCGACGAGCACCACGAAGGTGGCCATCACGCCGCTCTTGATGGCCGAGTAGAGGAGGTCGATCGGATCCTGGAACTTCCAGAACAGCTCGAGGTAGCCGCCCTCCGAGCTCTGTCCGATCTGGAAGACGACCGCGATCAGCGAGCCGGCGAAGGCGACCAGCATCGCGAGCGCGAATACGAACGGAAGCACGATCCAGCTCGCAAGCAGGCGCGTCGAGCAGAGGTAGAGCTTTGCGTCGAGCCCCATCACCTCGACCGCGTCGATCTCGTCCGTGATGCGCATCGTCCCGATCTCGGCGACGTAGCCGGTGGCCACCTTCGCCGCCAGCATGTAGCCGAACGCGTACGGCACGATCTCGCGCAGGTTCGCGATGGCCGTGAATGCACCGGCGGCGGACGGGGCGCCGATCATGCGCGCGCCGTACGAGGCCTCGACCCCGATCACCAGGCCGAACGCGAGAACCATCCCGATGATGAGGATCACGGAGCCTTCGATGAGGATGCTTGCCTGTCGCAGCGACTCGCCGAAGAACTGCCGCATCCGCGTGCTGAGCGCACCGCGCATCACGTCCCACGAGAACTCCGACAGGTCGCCGACCCAGATGAATCCGCGGCTGCCGCGTACGCGGCCGAGACCGAGCCGGAGGGTGCTCATCCACGCACCTCGGAGAGGAGGGGGTTCGTGGCGAGCAGCAGCTGTGTGTAGAAGTAGTTGCTGAATCCAATCGCGAGGAAGCTCAGGACCACAGCGTCGTTGACGGCGCGGCCCACACCCGCCGGCCCGCCGGATGCCCGCATCCCCTTGTGGCAGCTGAAGATCGCGATCAGCGTCCCAAACAGCAGGCACTTGACGAGCGATCCGGCCAGTTCGACGGTTGTCGCGTTGCTGAAGAACGTCGCGAAGAACGGGCCCGTCGGCGCGTCATTCTGGTAGAGCACCAGGAGCGCGCCGAGCAGCCCGGCGATGATGCAGAAGATGTCGAACAACAGGGCCGCCAGGCTAAGCGCGAGGAGCCGCGGCACAACCAGGTAGCGGATCGGATCGATGCCGAGCACGCGGAGTGCGTCGGTCTCCTCGCGCACCTGCCGCGCGCCGAGATCCGCACAGATCGCCGTCCCCGCTGCGCCGGCCAGCACGATGCCGGTCACGAGCGGGGCGAACTCGCGGATCACGATCAGCTCGTACGCGCTGCCGAGCCGATCGAGTGCGCCGAACAGCCCGAAAAAATTCGAGGCCTGCACTCCGGCCGGTCCGAACGACAGCGCGAACGCCGTCAGGACCATCGGCCAGAAGCAGACCTTGAGCGTGAACCGGAACTGCGCGACGAACTCCGGGGCGTAGTCGTAGGGCGGGGTCACCGCTCGGACGAACGCGTCGCGCCCGAGCACGATCATCCCGCCGGTCTGGCGCACCAGCCGGCTGTTCTCGAGGCGGGGCCGGGCGACCGGCGGCCTCAGGTGCGGCGTCATCGCTCCCTCCCCGGAGACGTTGCGCTACGTGAGTGCTGGCTCTTGCATCAGGTCGTCGTTCTGGGCGAGCTCGCCGGAGCGGAAGTCCATCCAGTGGCCGTGCGGGGTCCAGCCGATCTGAAATGGGAGCTCGATCTTCGCGATCGGCCCCGAGGACACGCGCTCGGTGTCGAACAGCAGGAACTCCGACTCGTGTTCCATGAACTTCGACACGGGGACGATGAGGTAGCCGTCGCCCTCGGGCGAATCCGGGGTCCGGGGCACGAAGGTCGGCTCGAAGATCGTGACCGGGTCCTCAGGGGAGGCCACCTGGTACGACTCCTCGGAGCCGGTGCGCACGTTGCGCCGGACGAGGGTCTTCATCGACCACAGGTCCTTGCCGGCGAGCATGAAGCCCCATTCGTAGGGGCGCCCGTAGTAGCGCTCGTCGACCTTCGGGAACTCAACCGCGCGCTCGTCGAGGCGCTCGGTCTTCGCCGTGCCCTTGTCGAGGTCGATCGTCCAGCGGCCCAGCTCACCGGACGACATGGGGATGTAGTCGGTTCCAGTCTCGACCTTCTTCTCGTCCGGGAACGGCGGCTCGTCGTAGATCGGCGCGTCGAGCGTGATGTTGTTGCCCGACTGGTTCGCCGCCATCGTGTGCAGGATGTATTCCGGCTCGATGTCGGCATCGATCCAGCGGACCGGGGCATTGATGTCGTGGCGTGGGACGACCGCGAGGCTGATCGGGAGGTCCGGGTCCCAGCCGTGGAAGGGGAGGCCCTCGTCGACCCGGCCGCCGTCGACGATCAGGGGCTGGTGGGGGAGGACCACGTAGTCCTCGGTCAGCCACATGTCGTGCATCAGCGAGGCATACGGCGCCTCGTCGAGATCCCGCGACTTCACGGTGCCGTCGGGCTGTACCCAGTGCAGCGTCGCGTAGGGCATCTCGTCGCGATACGTCCAGCCGTACAGCTCGCCGGTCGCGGCATCCCACTTGGGGTGGACCGTGAACGCCGCATCGCCGGCGCACGCCGGCTCGTGCATCCCACGTGAGAGCTCGGACGACCATGGGACGTAGCCCTTGGTCTCGAGCGTGATCGGGTCCAGCGCGATCGGGGGCGACCCCTGTTCGCCGCTGGCGAGGATCTGGCCTGCGAACGGGAACACGTTCACGTTGTTGACGCCCTGCGGGACGCCGTGGGTGAACTCGTTGCGGATGACGTCGCCCCAGCCGTAGGAGCGCCAATCGCCGAATGACCCGTCGGTCCACTCGAAGACCGCCTTGCCGGCCTTCTCCTCCGCGAGGTACTTGGGGGTACGGATCCAGCGGTTGCGGAAATCGACTCGTCCCTCCCGGAACGTCAGTGCCTGGACCATGCCGTCGAGGGTGAAGGCACCGACGGTGCCCTGGCGCGTGGGACGCTTCCACGTGCCGCCGACGCGGTAGAAGCCGCCGTTGAGATCCTTGGGGATCTCGCCCTCCGAGACGATGCAGTCTTCGACGTTGGCCTCGAAGCGCATCGGGCGCATCGGGCCCATGAGCCAGACCTTCTCCGGGATCTTGTTGCTCATCTCGTTCCTCTCGTCGTCGTGTCTTCGGCATTCAGCAGGGGGGTGAAGATCGCGTGCACATCCGGTGCGAGTGCGGTCAGTGGCTCGTCCGGGGCGCGCTCCATCTGGGCCTGTGTAAGCGCGACCAGCGACGCGATCAGCGCCACTGCGAAGTTCTCCGGCGAAAGGCCGGGGGCCCGGCCCGCCTTCCGCACGGCGGCGAACGTCGCGCCGACCTTCTCGAGGACGATCTCGATGCAGCGCTCAAACGCGCCGGGGTCCGCGCCGCGGTGTGCGCGGGCCTCGATGTAGAACACGATGTACTCGCGGTCCGCCTCCATTGCGGTGAGGATGCGGTCGATGAGCGCCTCCATGCGTTCGGTCGGATCGCCGGTCTCATCGTCGGCAGACTCAAGGGCCGGCAGCAGGTTCCGCCGAAACACGTGGTCGACGGTCTCCGCGACCAGCGCGTCCTTGTTCTCGAACGCCTCGTAGAGGGCCGTGAGCGACAGGCCGGACTCGCGCGAGATCGCGGCCATCGGGGCCGCCAGCCCTTCGCTCGCGAAGAGGCGGCTGGCCGCCTCCAGCGCGGCCATGCGGTCGATGTCCCGCCGGGCGCGCATCAGGTCCTCGCGCCGGCTGGGAACTGTCGTTCTGTTCGACAGAGCACTCATTCTGAAATCAGAATATAGGTTCTGACACATGCTGGCAAATCTGGTCGGCCTAGTTTGGGACTGAGGGGTCCATCGAGATGCCCCCCCTACCTGGCCGGAAGAAGTGCGAACGGGCACGGCGACGCGCCACAACAGAGCGTTCAGTCGAGATTTGGCCCGTCTTGACCGGTCCGTACCTCTGGCCTGATGGCGAGGCGAGCCGCGGATTCGGCTCTACGAAATCAAGCCCTCGAACCGGCCACAGCACCGCTTGTACTTGCGTCCGGAGCGACACCAACAGGGGTCGTTGCGCCCCGGCGCCCAATTGATCGTCGCACCGCGGGTCTGCGCCTCGGCGGCGAACCTTGCGCGTGTAGGGGTATCGGCGGCGTCAAGTTCCCGCTCTGCGGCGAAGGCGAGCGATGCCTCCACATGGAACCAGCGCCTTGGCCTGGGCCCGCGCCGCCCGCGCATACTCGCCGGCATCGGCGGCGGCTGGAGCCACAGGTGAAACGTACAGCGTCAGCTCGTGGGACGGGTACCCTCAGAGCCATGACCTTCACACGGATCACCGTGCGAGCCGATCAGATGGGCGGCGCTCCGTGTATCCGGGCGCTGAGGATCCCTGTGGCAACCGTTGTCGGGATGGCAGCTGACGGAATGAGCGAGGCCGAAATCCTCGCCGCCCTCCCCGACCTCGAGGTCGAGGACATCCGCGAAGCCCTGCAGTACGCGGCGGAAGCAGTTCGCGAACGCGAACTACCGCTGGCCTCAGGCGGTTGAAGTTCCTCGTCGACAACGCAGTCTCGCCGTTGGTGGCGGAGCGCCTCAACGACGCTGGGCACGACGCCGTTCACGTCCGTGCCTATGGACTTGAGGCGGCAAGCGACGAGGAGGTCTTCGCCCGCGCTGCCGACGAAGCGAGGATCATCATTTCCGCCGACACGGATTTCGGAACGTTGCTGGCACTCCGCCTGGAGCCACGACCATCCGTGCTTCTGTTCCGACACGGGGCCGAGCGACGCCCCGAAGGTCAGGTCGCGCTGCTCCTCGCCAATCTCGACGCAATTCAGGGCGACCTGGCTGCGGGTTGCGTCGCTGTGCTCGAACCTGGCCGACTGAGGATTCGCGGCCTCCCGATCGGCGGCGACTAAGCGAGAGCGACCGAACCTCAGGACCCCTTCCTCGTTGCCAAGGGGTCGGCGATGTACCCGTCTGGTACCTATCCAGCCGTCCTCGCGGACGCAGGCTCCCGCTGATCCGGCTCTAGCAACCGAAGCCCTCGTCCGGACTCGAACCGGAGACCCCTTCCTTACCATGGAAGTGCTCTACCAACTGAGCTACGAGGGCGGGGCGGCCAGCGTAGCGCGAACGTTGGATTTAGGGTTCAGCGGCCGCGCTCGTAATGGTCGCGCAGTTCCACTGCTGGAAGGGCGGCAGCGTAGAGCGCGACCTCGTCGACGCTCGCCCTGGCGGGATAGATCGATCCGTAGCGGCCGATCGACCCGGTGAGCGCGACTGGCGTGGTCGCCGGCAGGCCGGTTCGAGTGGCGACCTCGGCGCCGTTGCGGTAGAGCCTCAGGACCGAGCCCCCGCGCACCAGCGCCCAGTGCACCCATTGACCTGTGTTGGGGGCCGTGGCCCCCTGGACAAAGAACTCTGGACCGCCGATGTATACGCCGGCGTAGTACCCCGATGGACGCGGCAGCAGACGGATCCCGCCGACTCGCCCGAACAGAGTCGCGTTCGTCGCGGCGCCGGTCGCAATGTTCTGCCACCCCTCGATCGTGAAGTCGGTCACGGCGGGGCCGGCGGGAAGAGCGATCTCGTCATCGACGCCGTCGAGGGCGACCGCCGTGTCGGTCTCGGCGGCGAGCGCGCCCGGAACCCCCAGGCGGGCGCCGTTCAGGACAGCGGCCTGGGCGCCCGAGACGACATCGCGCGTGAGGCTCCCCGCCTCCTCGCCGAGACGCCAGTAAGCCACCAGGCCCGGCGTGCCGGACACGCGTTCGGAATAGGAACCGGGACCCGGGGGGGTCGCCGGCGTCGTCGCGAGCGCGGGTGTGCTCGTGGGGCTCTGGTTACCTGCCGCATCGAACGCACGGATCACATAGGAATAGCTGGTACCGGGGCTCAGAAAGGCGTCGGCGAAGGTCGTCTCCTCAAGCGTGGCAGCCGGGAAGGGGGCGCCGTTCCGGAAGACGCGGTAGCCGGCCACTCCGACGTTGTCGGACGCCGGCTGCCAGGTGACCTCGACCGAGGTAGGAGACGTTGCGGTGGCGACGACGGCCGTCGGTGCGCTCGGCGCTGCCGTGTCCTGAAGCGACGACGTCGTCGCGCCTGCGGGGCCGCCTGGCTCGCTCACGTTGCCGGCCGCATCGACCGCGCGAACCGTGTACGAGTACTCCGTTGCGGGCGTCAGGCCGGCGTCGCGGAACGATTCGCCCGGCGTGACTGTCGCGATCGCCTCCTCGGCCCCGTCGCGGTAGACGCGGTACTTCACCACACCGCGATCGTCGACAGAGTCGCCCCACGTGATGCGTAGGCTCGTCGGGCCGAGCACTGTAGCCGCGACCGGCGCCGGCTCCGAGGGCGGCTGGGTGTCGGGCGGCGGGTCGGTGCTGACCACCGCCGCATCGCTCGCGGTGCTCTTGTTGCCTGCCGCGTCCACGGCCACGACCGTGTAGCTGTACTCCGTGCCGGGGGCGAGCTGTGTGTCCGATAGGTGGGTGCCCGAACGGACCGTCACAATCGCGCGGCCGTTGCGACGCACCCGGTACGCGACAGTGGGGCCGTCGTCTACAGACGGATCCCAGTCGAGCTCGACGCTGGTCGGGCCCGTCACCTCCGCGCGAACGTCGCCGGGGACCGCCGGCGGTTGATCGTCCGCCGGTGGGGCACCGGTGGTCCGAAGGGCGAACCGGTCCTGCGTGATCGACTGGTCGCGCGCCCCGTAAGCGTCGTCCCCACCGACGTGGCCGTAGACGAGGATGCGTCCGTCGGAGCCCTGCAGGCTGGTGGGGTAGTAGATCCCGCGCCGCGTTGCTGCAGGTAGGTCGAGCGAGCGCCAGCTATCGCCGCCGTCGGATGTGTAGTCGACGACGCTCGTACCCGACGCAGCTGACGCGGCGATGTGGAGGACGACGCCCTCGCGGGTCGAGAGCAACTCGGGGTGGCCAGAGTGCGGGAACGGGGCAGCGCGCACACGACGTAGCGTCCAGGTCGGATTCGCACCCGAGGCAACCTCGTTCTTGACGAGCTCTGCCTGGTTCCGCACCTGGGTGGTGTCGGAGCTCGGAGGCTGCCCGGCCGCGGTGAGCGTCCGCGAGCGGAACACCGCGAGGAGGTCACCGTTTGAGAGCTCGGCGGTGTCCCATTCGTTCGCATAGACGAACGGCTCGGCGAGGTCCGTCACGAGCCCGTCCGTCCAGGTCCGCCCTTCGTCGGTTGACACCATGAGCAGCGGAGTCGGAAACGGGTTGTCCGAGCTGCCCAGCGGCACGCTGCTATTCCGCGTCCCGGCGGGCACAGCCCAGCGCTGGCCCGTGGCGACGAGCGTGCCGTCCCGCAGATAGCCGATGCGGCTCACCTGGTATGTGGCGACCGACGGATCGACGAGAAAGAGGCGCCGCCCCCACTGTGGATGCGGGTCGTCCGGAGTCGGCGCCTCCAGGCGCTCCAGGTAGGCGGTGCCGGGCCCGGCACCAGGCAAGCCGACGAGATCCTCCCCATTGACGCGGCGGAGCAAGGCCCCATCCTCCAGCGCAAGCGTCGCCTGCGGCGTGAACGGGATCGGCCCGGCGCGCACCCCCTCGCGCGTGCCGACGAAGTCCGAGCGCAGCGGCGCGAAGGTCGCTCCCGCATCCGCCGACCGGAGGTACTCCACCGTGGTCTCGAGCGCCGAGAAGTCGCGATTCGGCGGGCTTCGTACGGGACCGGTGGCCTGCGTGAATGCGACGACGAGGCCGCCGTCGGGATCGAGCCACGAACCCGTCCACGCCGAGTAGCCGGGGGTCTGGGGCGAGTGGTGAATCATCCGCGACTCGTAGCTCCCCGGCGCCACCTCGGCCAGTACGGGTGGCGGCGGCGGGACGCGGAACTCGTAGCCGGCGTCGGCCGTCGCCGCGGCCAGCCGCCGCTGCCCGTCCAGCGACAGATGGAAGTAGTCGCCGGCGAGGTCACCGGACTCGAAGTCCCAGTTGAATACCGCGTTGGCGTCGAACCGGCACGCCGGTACGGCCGAACAGGCGGCGGCGAGTGCGGCGTTGAGGTCCACCGTGTGGCGGCGTACCCGCGCGCGGCGGTCGGCGTCCGCCGGCGCGGTCGACTCCGGGTCCGCGAGCATAGGCGCGCAGATCTGCTCGGCTGACCAGGTCGCGCGCGCCGCGGGGTTGTCGCGGAGGATTTCCCAGTAGCGGTACGGGTCCAGAATGCTTGTAACGAGAATCTTGGCGTTCGGGAGACCGCCGGCCAGCGTCGCCAACGCCGTCTGGAAATGCGCACGGAAGGTCGCCGAAGGCGTCATTTCGGCCTCTGAGGGTCCCCGGCAAACGTCGTTCAGGCCCATCAAGACCGTCACATAGCCCGGGCCGGCGGCGACAGCCTGCTGTGCCTGGGCGTTCAGCTGCGCCATCCGCTGACCAGAGATGGCGAGGTTGAACGCCTGGCGCTCCACCCCGGGCAACAACGGCGCGAGGCGGCTGAAGTGGCTCGCGACTTCGGGCGTGGTCCCGGTCGACCATGAGTTCTGTGGACACGGTGCCGTCGCTGCACACGGGCCGCCGCTTCGCAGCCCGGCCGTGAATGAGTCGCCGAGCGCCGCCATCGCGGCGGGCGCTGAGACCGTCGGGGGGGGAGACGACGCGGCCGTCGTTACCTGTGCAGGCGCGCTGACCGCGCTCGCGTTCCCGGCCGCGTCGAAAGCCCGGATGCGGTATTCGTACGCCGACATCGGCGAAAGCGACTCATCGGTGAAGCTCGGGCTCGTGACGGTTGCGAGCGGAGCGTCGGAACCATCGCGGTAGACGCGGTAACCCGTTACGCCGCGGTCATCGGTCGCGGCCTGCCAACTGATCCGGGCGGCCGTCGGAGCCAGCGCGGCAACGCCCACGCCCGACGGAGTCTCCGGCGGGGACGTGTCCGGGATCGGGGGGTCGGGCGTGTCGTCGCGGGCGGCGTAGTCGCCGTTCACCTCGGCCGCCGACAGGGCACTCGAGTAGATGGCGAGATCGTCAAGGCCTCCGCGCGCGGGATAGGCGCCTGACGTGCCGATCATGCCGCTCAACGAGGCCATGGCCACAGCGGGCAGGCCGGCCCGCGATCCGACCACCGTCCCATTGCGGTAGACGAGCAGCGTCCCACCCGCGCGCACGATCGCCCAATGCACCCACGTGCCGAGGTTGGCCGGCGAGGCGCCTTGGAGGATGTGCTCGACACCGCCAAGCCAGACCCCGACGTAGTAGCCGGACGGGCGGGCCAGGAAGCGCAGCGAACCGAACGCGCCGTAGACGCTGTTGTTCGTGGCGGCGCCGGTGTCGAGCCTGGTCCAGCCCTCGAGCGTGAAATCGCCGCTCGCGGGAAGCGCTGGCACCGCGACTCGGTCGTTCGCCCCGTCGAAGCCCGCCGCGGTGTCGGGGTCGCCCGGCAGCGCCCCGGCCTGGCCGAGCGCCACACCGTTCTGGTAGGTACCGTGGCGCGCCCCGTGCTCGTCTCTTGCGACCGTCCCCGAAGCTTCACCGAGGCGCCAGTAAGAGAGCAGCGACGGCCGCTCGAGTACGCGCGTCGCGTACGCTCCGGGTGCCGCAGCGGCCGAATGTGGCGTGGCGCCGAGCGCAGCGGCAAGTGCCACTGCCAGCGCGGACACGCACCCGGCCCTCGAGAGAGCCCAAGCCATCCGGTCCAAGGTAGTCGTAAACCACCACCCGCGCCAGCCGGGAGCCTCGTCAGCGGCCGGGCAGGTGGCGCGCCTCGAAGCCCTTGCGGCGGGCGATCGTCGGACGCCAGCGTACGCCGCTGCGACCCGACGGGTCGCCCGCACGGCTCGTGTCGAGCCGCAGGCCGGCGACCTCCATGTAGACGTGCCGCCGATTGGCGTAGATCGAGACCCAGCGCGCCGCGCCCTTGCCGCCCCAGCGGGCGAACGTGCCGCTGACCAGCGGTGAGCGCAGGTTGCCGGACACGATCAGCGCGTAGCTCACGGCGCCCGAGCAGTCGTAGCCGCGGTCGCGCAGGCGCGCATGACCGCCGCCCCACTTGTAGGGCTTACCGATGATCCGGTTCGCCGCGGCGATGATCTCGCGGACGCGCTTCGGGGCGCCGCGCGGGATCGCGGCCCGACCGTCGGTCCGCAGGCGGGCGCGGTTGCCGCTCACGGTCGGGGTGGTGACGAGCTTGAACTTCGGCCCCGCGGGCTTCTTCGGCTTGGGCGGCGTGTAGGTCGGCAGCTCCTGCGGCTCCGGCGGGAGCTCCTGCTGGACCGGGTTCCCGTTCCCGTCCGACTCGTCGTCGTCGAAGTCGTCGTCGCCGTTGTCGTCACCCTCGTCAGATCCATCGTCGTTGCCGTCCCAATGGCCGTAGCCGCCTCCGGGATACTGGGCCGTCGCGGGTGCCGCGGCGACGAGAAGCACGAGCATGAGGGATAGAGCCGTGAGGGCCGCCAGGGAAAGACGCATGCCTCGCGTATCGGCCGTTCGCGCGATCTCACAAGACCGAGCTGTCTCTTCTTGGACGGTTTCCGGAGGTCAGGCTCGCGGCGGGCGCCGGCAGACGGTCGCCATACCGGCAGCGGCCGCTGACTGGACCCCGCCTCCCCGTACAAACTTCTTCACCGAGGCTTGACTTCGAGTGCGGTTGAGGTTGCATCATGCGGCGCATGATGCGAGCTGTCGTACTTGATGAATTCGGTCCGCCCGAGGCGCTGAGCGAGCGCGAGCTGCCGGAGCCCGTCGCCGGGCCGGGGCAGGCGCTGCTCGACGTGGAATTCGCCGGGGTCACCTTCGTGGAGACCCAGGTCCGCGCCGGGCACCCACCCCACCCGAAGCTGGCGCCGGCGCTGCCGGTGATCCCCGGCAACGGTGTCGGCGGCTTCGTGTGCGCGGTCGGCGAGGGCGTGGACCCGGCGCTGGTGGGCGAGCGGGTCGTGTCGACGACGGGCGGCTCGGGCGGGTACGCCGAGCAGGTCGTGGTCGACGCATCGCTGATCATCCCAGTGCCGCTCGGCGTGGGCCTGGCGGGCGCGGTGGCGCTGCTGGCCGACGGCCGGACCGCGGTGTCGCTGATGTGCGGCGCGCGGGTGCAGCGCGGCGAGACCGTGCTGGTCGAGGCGGCGGCCGGCGGCGTCGGCAGCCTGCTGGTGCAGCTGTCGCGCAACGCTGGCGGGCGCGTCGTTGCGCTGGCCGGGTCCGAGCGCAAGCTCGAGCTGGCTCGGGAGCTCGGCGCCGACCTGGCGTTCGACTACTCGCAGCCGGGTTGGGGCGAGCGCGTGCGCGACGCGGTCGGCTCCGCCGACGTGGTGTTCGACGGGGTCGGCGGCAGCGTCGGGCGCACGGCCTTCGAGCTGCTCGGGCGCGGCGGGCGGATGTCGTCGTTCGGCCTGGCGGCCGGCGCGTTCACCGAGGTCGGCGAGACCGAGGCGGCCGAGCGGGGCGTGACGCTGGTGCGCGGGGCGCCCCTGACGCCGGAGGCGATGAGGTCCCTGAGCGAGGCGGCGCTGCGGCTCGCGGCGGGCCGGCGGCTACGGCCGGTGCTCGGCCAGAGCTTCCCGCTCGAGGACGCGGCCGGAGCGCATGCCGCGATCGAGGCGCGGGAGACGGTGGGCAAGACGCTGTTGGTGGCGGCCGCGTAGGCCGCGCTGCGAGCTAAGTGGCGGGAGCAGGATTCGAACCTGCGAAGGCATAGCCATCGGATTTACAGTCCGACTCTTTTGACCGCTCAGAAATCCCGCCAAGCGCTCGCGAAGTTTAGCCAGAGACGGCGTCGACGTCGGTACCGAACGATCGCCCGCCGGAATGAGCCACCTGCGCCCGTCTGCGACGAAGACGTAGTCGTACCGAGACGCGTCGAACAGCTTCGCGGTGCCACTCCAGCTTTGGTTCCCTCCGCGCGTGGAGAGCTGCACGTCCCACGGTCCGGTCGGTCGTTGCCGGCGGGAGGTCTTGACCTGGATCATTACGAAGCACCACTCGTACGCAACGAAACGGCAGCGAACCGGGGCGGTAGACCGCCCCGGTTCCCCCTCTCTCCCTCGTGCGCCCCCTGTGGGGCCTGCCCTCGTTACGAGGCGTCGCGGAGGCGCTGGGCCTCCGGCAGGCACTCCAGCTTCTTGAGCGTGTTGTTCTCGATCTGGCGGATGCGCTCCCGGGTGACCCCGAATGCCCGTCCGACCTCCTCGAGAGTCCGCGCCTGGTGGCCCTTGAGGCCGTAGCGCATCTCGATCACCTCGCGCTCCCGCTGGGGCAGCGCGTCGAGTGCCTTGCGCACGTTCTCGCGGCGGAGGTTCTCCGACGCGGTCTCGAACGGGCTCTCGGCCGACTCGTCCTCGACGAAGTCGCCCAGCTCGGAGTCTTCCTCCTCGCCGATCGGCTTCTCGAGCGACACCGGCAGCTGTGCGATGCGGAGGATGTCCTTCACCTCGCGCGCCGTCCACTGCAGCTCGGTGGCGATCTCTTCCGGCGACGGCTCACGACCGAACTCCTGAACGAGCTGGCGCTCTACGTGAACCACCTTGTTGAGCTTCTCGACCATGTGCACCGGGATGCGGATCGTGCGCGCCTTGTCGGCGATCGCCCGCGTCACGGCCTGGCGGATCCACCAGGTCGCGTAGGTCGAGAACTTGTACCCGCGCCGGTAGTCGAACTTCTCGACCGCCCGGATGAGGCCCAGCGAACCCTCCTGGATCAGGTCCAGGAACGACAGGCCGCGGCCGAGGTAACCCTTGGCGATCGACACGACGAGGCGAAGGTTCGCCTCGACCATCTGCTGCTTGGCCGACATGTCGCCACGCTCGATGCGCTTCGCGAGCGAGACCTCTTCGTCGGCGGTGAGCAAATCGACCCGGCCGATCGAACGCAGGTAGAGCCGCAGCGAATCCAGGCTGGGCTCGACCGTGAGGTCGATCTCGGGCTTCTTCGTGACGGGCTTGGCGCCGTCCGGCTCAGGTGCCGGCGCAGATCCATCGGGTGACGACTCCGCCAGCTTGCCATCGGCGTTGACGACATCGATCCCGTTCTCCGTCAGATGCGTGTGCAGGTCCCTCACCTGCTCCTTCGTGACCTCGACCTCCTCGAGGCACCCTGCGATCTCTTCAAAGGTGAGATACCCCCTCTCACGACCTTCCGCGACGAGCGTACGCAGTTCATCGATCTCCATGAACGGCGCGCCGTCGGACGGTTCGCTAAGCAGCGCTACTGCTCCTTTATCCCTCAAACCCCTGGCTCCTTCGAGACGCGTTTGCAGTGCCCACGACGGCCGTCTCTCCTTACGACCTTCGCCTCTCAACAGCTATGTGTTTTGACTGCATCCGCGGTGTGACCGCGAGGGGCTGAGCCATAGTTGGGGAGTCGCTCTCTAAGAGGCCCCGGCTTCGAACCGCGGCGGACAATACACACTTCGTGCGGATATGCACTTCGGCTGGTCAGTAGCTTTCCAGTACCCATGAGCGATCTCGCGCCCGCACACGACGACGTCCAGGCCCGCCGGCCGACCACCCACGTCAGCCTGACCCGGGTCGGGGTCACTGGGGTCGAGAAGTTCATCCGCATCGGGACCGGCGTGGGCGAGCAGCTGTACTACGCGCAGCTCGAGTGCTTCGTCGATCTCGGGCCGCTCCAGAAGGGCGCGCACATGTCGCGGTTCGAGGAGGTCGTGAACGAGGCGATCGACGAGGTGATCCTCGGCGAGGCGCTGAAGGCCGAGACCCTCGCCCAGCACATCGCCGAGCGCGTGCGCGACCGCCAGGGAGCGCTGCGAGCCGAGGTGAAGATCGCCGCCACCTACCCCGAGCACACGCACGCGCCGGAGTCCGGCTCGGCGACGCAGGAGATCTACCGCGTGTTCGGCACCGCGGTCGCGTCAGCGCGCGGGACGCGCCGGCTGATCGGCGTCGAGGCCCAGGGCATGACGGCCTGCCCGTGCGCGCAGGAGATGGTCACCGACCGCTCGCGCGAGCGCCTGGAGGCAGCCGGCTTCACGAGCGACGAGATCGAGCGCGTTTTCGAGGCCGTCCCGGTCGCGACGCACAACCAGCGCGGGATCGGGCGTCTCTACATCGGCTGCCCGGAGGGTTCGACGGAGGGTGTCGAAGCCAAGACCCTGCTGCGGATCGTCGAGCAGTCGATGAGCTCCGAGATCTACGAGCTGATGAAGCGCAGCGACGAGGTGGAGGTGGTCGAGCGAGCCCACCGGCGCCCTCGTTTCGTCGAGGACGTCGTGCGCGAGATGGTGCGGATGGGGATCGACGAGTTCGGCTCGTTCCCCGAGGATGCCTTCGTGCTCGCACGTCAGGAGAACCTCGAGACGATCCACCGCCACAACGTCGTAGCCGAGCGCCACGGACTGATCGGCGAGCTCAAGCGCGAGCTGGCCGAGGAGATCCACGTGCCGCACCACGTGACGATGCGCGAGTGGCTCGAGGACCGCACCATCATCTGAACGTCCAGCTGCAGCACGCGCGGTTCGGCCAGCCCGCGTTTGAAAGATCCCCGCTGCGGGGGATCGTGACGACAGTGGAGACACGGATGTCCCACATTCCCCTTTCTCAGGATGCCGCCGTGGTCGCAGCGCTGGCAGGCACCGCCATGTCGTTCTCCCACTCCGCCGAGGACCAGGCCGAGAGCTGGCTGCGAGCCCTGCGGATGCACGGCCGCGCCGGCGCGACGCTGCAGGCGATGGGCATCGGCGACCGGCCGCTGACCCCTGAGGGCGAGCCGCAAACGTTCACCCCGCCACTGAGCCCCGACAGCCTCGACACCCTGCTCGAGGCCGCCGAGGAGTTCGCCACCCGGCGCGGGGCCGACCGCGTCGCGACCACCGACCTGCTCCTGGCGATCCTCGACGCCTACGACATCGTGTTCGACCACGCGCTGGCCGAGCACGGCGGCAGCCGCGCCGAGCTGATCGACAGGCTCGAGGCCTAGGTCCCCTCGCCCGGCCGGACGCTGCCCTGCTCGCGGGCCAGCTCCTCGACCTTGCGGCGGAAGTTCAGGAAGTAGTCGGCGCCCGAGACGACCGTCGTCAGCACCATCGCGTAGACGAGCAGCTGGACCCACCAGGCATCGGCGTCCGGGGCGGCGATGAGCGCGAGCACTGCCGCCGACTGCACGATCGTCTTGATCTTGCCGAGACCGCTGGCGGGGATCACCACGCCCTGCGCGCCGGCAGCCACCCGAAGCCCGCTGACCGCGAACTCGCGGGCGATGATGACCATCGCCACCCACGCCGCGACCCGCTCGAGGCTGACGAGCGTGATCAGCGCAGCGGCGATCAGCAGCTTGTCGGCGATCGGGTCCATCACCTTCCCGAACGTGGTCACCGACTGGCGCGAGCGCGCTAGGTAACCGTCGAGACCGTCGGTCAGGCCGGCGACCACGAACACCGCGGCGGCGATCTCCGAGCCGCCCTCGGCCTCGGTCCCGAGCGTGACGACGAGCACCGGCACGAGCAGGATCCGCAGCAGCGTGAGGACGTTCGGCAGGTTGAGCGGGAACATCCCGGCCCCAGGCTACCCGGCAGGGGCAGCGGCACGGCGCCGCGAGCGCGCCAGCAACTCGATCCCGATGGTCGAGCCGAGCGGGCCGAGCGGCGAGACGGTGGCGGCGAGCACCGGGCCGTTGAAGTCCTTGCGCTGCCAGCCGATCCCGACGAGCAGGCAGAGGAGGATCCAGCCGACGCCGTGCGACCAGCCGAGCACGAGCTTCGCCCCTTCCCAGCCCGCAAGCGCCGAGACCACGAGCCCGGCGAACAGGCACAGCTCGAACTGGGAGTAGCGGCGGACGAACTCGAAATAGGTCATGCGGAAGGAAGGCTAAGCGTCACGCGCGCTCGGCGCGGTACTGGCGCCGGGCGAAGATCGCGCCGCCGACGCCCATCAGCACCAGGGCGCCGATCGACACCTTCGCCGTGGTCGAGCCGAGGTCGTCGAGGCTGCCTCCGAGCGCGCTGTAGGCGATGACCTTCGGGGCGCCGGCGATGAGCGTCGCAAGCAGCAGTGTCCACAGGCGCACGCGCGCGAGGCCGCAGATGTAGTTCACGACGCCCCACGGGATGAGCGGGATCAGGCGGCTGTAGAACGTCGCTGTGACGTCGTTGTGCTCGAGCAGCCGGTCGGCCGCCGGGAACCGGCCGAGGACCCGCTCGCGGATGAAGTCGCCGAGGACGTAGCGCGCGGCGAGGAACTGCACGCATGTGCAGATCAGTACGCCCGCCATCGACAGGACGCTGCCCAGAGCGGCGCCGAACACCAGGCCGGTCGCGCCCGCGACGAGGTTCCACGGCACGAGCAGGTTCAGCGCCGTGAAGATGAACGGCCAGACGATGGCCGCCCACGGGCCAAGGTCGTCGCCCCAGTCGCGGATCTCGTCGGGCGACGGCGCCACCCCGGTGATCAGCAGCACGACCAGGACGCAGCCGGCCAGCCCGACCAGCATCAGGCGGAGGATCACCGACCGCCGCTGGGCGGGATCGATCTGGGGGGACTCAGGCGGCACGGGCGCCAGGGTACTTACCGGAATCGGCCGCGAAGACGACGGCGGGTTATGCGTTCAGCCGGCGCCGAGCGCCTTGCGGCGCATCGACCACATCTGCGACGCGCGCTCGAGCTCGAGCGCGGCGGGCCACGGGATCCCGGGCGGGCCGAGTTCGACGCGGAGCGAGCCGGCGGTGCGGCGTGCGAGCTCGGGGTCGGCGCCCGGGACCTGGGCGAGCTCGAAGGCTCGGGCCTCGACGGCATCGTCGGCGAGCGCCTCCCAGGCGAGGCCCAGCTCGGCGGCGCGGGCGCCGTCGATCCGGTCGCCGAAGAGCATCATCGCGGCGGTCGCCTCGCGCGCTCCGGTACGGCCGAGCAGGACGCCGTGGCCGCCGCCCGGGTGCAGCCCGATGGGGATGAAGCCCGAGCTGAGCTTGGCGTCCGTCGCGACGATGCGCAGGTCGGTGGCGAAGGCGAGGTTCATGCCCGCTCCGACCGCACCACCGCGAACCGCCGCGACGGTCGGCGGCTGCAGCTCGCCGACACGGGCGAACGAGCGGTAGACCTCGCCGAGGCCTTTGAACGCCTCGGGCGCCGCCGGGTCCTCGCCGGCCGCGGCGAGGGTCGCGCGGTCGCCGCCGGCGCAGAAGTACCCGCCCGCACCCTGAACGACCACCGCCCCGATCGACGCGTCCGCGTCGATCTCCTCGCAGGCGGCCACGAGATCGCGCGCCATGTCACGGGTGAGCGCGTTGCGGCGGTCGGGGGCGTTGAGCGTGAGCAGCGCGACCCCGTCGCGGCGTTCGATGTCGATCTCTGAGGGCATCGCGCCCAGAAGCTACTAAGCGGGCTTCGCGAGCTGCTTCCAGAAGCCGATGAACACACGCTCGTGGGCGATGCCGGACTCGAGCGCGAGCCGCATGCCGCCGGGAAGCTCGCCGGCGCCGGCGGCCATCAATGCCTCGTACTCGCCCAGCCGCTGCTGGTGCGCGGCGAGCTGGTGCGCGGCGAGCGCCGTAGGGTCGGCGCCGAAGAAGAGCTTCAGCAGGCCGGGGTCGCGCAGCTCGTAGAGGCTGTCGGCGGGCTCGGCGCGCCACGCGTCGAGCGCCTCCCTCCCCGCCCTCGTCATCCGGTAGACGCGCCGCCGCCGCCCGCCCTCCTCCTGCTGCTCGTCCAGGAGCCCCGCTTCGGCCAGGCGGCGCGACTCGGAGTAGACCTGCGTGTGGGGAACCGTCCAGAAGTGGAAGACGCTCGCCTGGGCGGCCTGCTTGAGGTCGTACGGAGTGGCCGGCTCGCCGGCCTCGACGAGCCCGAGAACGATGTACGACGTCGCCGTGAGCCGGGGTCCAGTTGACACGGGAGGGAAATCTATCCTACGATCCGCATGATACGGATCGAACCATTCAAGGAGAAGCATCATGACCCCCGCCGCCACCGCCGACCGCACCCTCCCGGCTCTCGGCATCACCACGCTCGAGAACGAGGCCACCGTCGACTCCCTCCCGGTCGCCGGCGAGATCCCGGCCTGGCTGGGCGGTTCTCTGCTGCGCACCGGGCCGGCCAAGTTCGAGGCCGGCGAGACGAGCTTCAACCACTGGTTCGACGGCCAGGCGATGCTCCACCGCTTCACGATCGCCGACGGCTTCGTGGCATACGGCAACCGCTATCTGCGCACGAAGGCCTACGCCGCCGCCGAGCGCGGTGAGATCGGGTACATGGAGTTCGCCTCCGACCCGTGCCGGTCGCTGTTCAAGCGCGTGACGTCGATGTTCGCGGGACCGCCGCTGAGCGACAACGCGAACGTGAACGTGATGAAGCTCGGCGAGCGGTTCATCGCCATGACCGAGACGCCGCTCCCGCTCGAGTTCGACCCGGATACGCTCGCCGCGGCGGGCGTCGCCTACGACGTGCCGGGCGAGATCACCACGGCCCACCCCCACGCCGACCCTGACACCGGCGCGTCGATCAACTACGCGGTCAAGGTCGGCGCGCGCAACTCGTACCGCTTCTTCACGCTCGCGCCGAACGCCGAGACGCCGGACGTGCTGGCGTCGTGGCCGGTCAAGGAGCCGGCGTACGTGCACTCGTTCGGCCTCACCGACCGCTGGCTCGTGCTGGCCGAGTTCCCGTTCGTCGTCAACCCGCTCAAGCTCGCCCTCGCGGGGCGGCCGTACATCGAGAACTACACCTGGGAGCCCGAGCGCGGCACGAAGTTCACGCTGGTCGACCGGGCGACCGGCGAGATCGGCGGCCGCTTCACGGGCGACGCGTACTTCTGCTTCCACCACGTGAATGCCTACGAGGACGGCGACGACGTGGTGGTCGATCTCTGCGCGTACGAGGACCCGCAGATCATCGAGGACCTCTACCTGCGCAACCTCCGTGCCGGGAAGCCGATCTCCCGGCCGCACCTACGCCGTTTCCGCCTCGGCGCGGGCCGTTCGGTGACGAGCGAGCGCATCGGCGACGGCGGCATCGAGCTCCCGCGGATCAACTACGGCCGCTGCAACGGGCGCCCCTACCGCTACACGTGGGGCGTCGACACCGGCCCGAGCGGCTGGGTGGAGCGGGTCACGAAGATCGACGTGGACACCGGGGCGACGCTGAACTGGTCGGAGCCCGGCGCCTCACCGGGCGAGCCGGTGTTCGTAGCGCGGCCCGGCGCCGAGCGCGAGGACGATGGCGTGCTGCTGTCGGTGGTGCTCGATGTCGAGCGCGAGCACTCCTACATGCTGGTGCTCGACGCGGGCCACCTCGGCGAGCTGGCGCGCGCCGAAGTACCGCACCACATCCCGTTCGGGTTCCACGGGCAGTTCGCCCGCAGCTAGGCGGCGATCAGCGCTTCTTTCTCCGCCCGCGAGAGGCGCTTGATGCGGGCCTCCTCGCTCATCGCCTCCGAGCGCGAGGAGAGGGGGCGCGACCAGACGAGCTCGACGGGCAGGCGCGAGCGGGTGTAGCGCCCGCCCGTGCCGGCGGCGTGGGCTGCGAACCGGCGGTCGAGGTCGTTCGTCCAGCCGCAGTAGAGCGTCCCGTCGGAGCAGCGGAGGAGGTAGACGAATGCGGAGGCCGGCACGGAGCGCTGGGGTTAGGCTGCGCCAATGAGTCTTCCAGAGCCGAGAGAGGGAGCCGCGGCGCTGGTCACCGGCGCGTCCGCGGGCATCGGGACGGAGATCGCGCGGGAGCTGGCGCGGCGGGGCCACGACCTGGTCATCGTCGCCCGCCGGCAGGAGCTGCTGGACGAGCTCGCGGCCGAGCTCGGGAAAGCCCACGGCGTGACCGTCACGGCGCTCAGCTGCGACCTCGCCGATGCGCCCGGGCGGGCCGGCCTGACCGAGCGGATCGTGCCGGAGATCGACATCCTCATCAACAACGCCGGCTTCGCCACCGGCGGGCGGTTCCAGGAATCCGAGCTCGAAAAGGAACTCCAGCAGGTGCGCATCCTCTGCGAGGCGGTCGTCGGCCTGACGTATGCCCACCTCCCCGGGATGGTCGAGCGCCGCAAGGGCGCGATCCTCAACGTCGCCTCCACGGCGGGGATGCAGCCACTTCCCTACTCGGCCGGCTATTCCGCCGCCAAGGCACATGCGCTGACGTTCTCCGAGGCGTTGCACTACGAGGTCAAGCGGGTCGGCGTAGCGGTGACCGCGCTCTGCCCGGGACCGGTGGCCACCGAGTTCTGGGACGCGGCCGGCGGCGATCAGCCGATCGAGAGCTCGGTGCCGCGGCCGATGTGGGTGTCGGCCGAGGACGTCGCGAAGGCGGGGGTGAAGGCCCTCGCCGCCAACCGGCGCGTGGTCGTGCCCGGCCTCCCGATGGCGAGCTTCCAGCGCGCCGGCCAGTTCGTCCCGCACGGGATCAAGGTGCCGGTGATGGAAAGGCTGATGCGGCGCTAGTCAGCCGACGAGCTTGCGCCGCTGCAGCTTCCCCGTGCTCGTACGAGGAAGCGTGTCGGCGAACTCCACGTCGCGCGGGACCTTGTAGCGGGCGAGGCTCGCCGCCACGTGGTCGCGCAGCTCGTCGGCGGTAGCGCTCGCGCCGTCCTTGAGGACGACGCGAGCCGCGAGGCGCTGGCCGAAGGCGTCGTCGGACACGCCGACCACGCCGGCGTCGGCGATCGCCGGGTGCGCGAGCAGCAGGTCCTCGACCTCCTGCGGGAACACGTTCTCGCCGCCCGAGACGATCATGTCGTCGTCGCGGCCGTCGATGAACAGACGGCCCCGCTTGTCGAGATGGCCGACGTCGCCGGAGCGCATCAGCCCGTCGATCACGTCCTTCGAGCCCATGTCGCCGGTGGTGTAGCCGTCGAACGCGAAGGCACTGCCGACGAAGATGCGACCCGTCTCCCCGCGCGGCAGCTCGAGGCCCTCGTCGTCGAGGATCTTCAGCGCGACGCCGTACGGCGCGCGGCCGACGGTGCCTGGCGCGGCGCGCAGGTCCTTCGGCGTCGCGATCGTGCCCGAGCCGAGCTCGGTCGACGCGTAGCCGTTGTAGAGGATGTCGCCGAACTCGTCCATGAACGCGGTCGCGAGGTCGGGCGGCAGCGGCGCGGCGCCGCACAGCACCATCCGCAGCGACGCCGCCGAGTGGCGCTCGCGCACCGCGCCGGGCAGGTCCATGATCCGTTTCAGCATCGTCGGCACGGCGAGCAGGACCTCGACGTTGTTGTCGGCGATTGCCCGCAGCGTCGCCTCGGCGTCGTAGCGGCGGGTGATCACGATCGGCGACCCGTAGAGGAACGCGCCGAGCAGGCCGTAGAGGCCGTACATGTGGAACAGCGGCGGCGCGACGAACACCGGCTTGCCCGAGCGTGGCGTGGGCTTGAACTTCGAGAGCGTCGGCAGGCCGCCGGCCACCAACGGGGCTAGGCGCGTGAGGTCGGCTCCGTCGCGCGCCACGCCCTTCGGCGTCCCGGTGGTGCCCGACGTCATCAGGATCGCGTGACCGCTCTGGCGCGGCGCCGGCGGCTGGGGCGCGCCGGCCGCGATCAGCGCCTCGGCCGTCGGCAGGCCGGGATCGTCCGAAGTCGCGCCCATCAGCACGCGCGTGCCGGCGAACCCGGACCCCTCGAAGACGCCGGCGAACTCCTCGTCGTGAACCGCGGCGACCGCGTTCTCGCGCTCGAGCACGTCGGCCAGCTGCGGGCCGGCGTAGTCGGTGTTGAGCAGGACGAGATCGCACCCGAGCCGCGTGACCGCCACGGCCGCCTCGGCGAACCCGCGGTGGTTGCGGCCCATGATCGCCACCTTCATCCCGGCGCGCAGGTCGAAGTGGTGGTGCAGCGCCCCGGCGAGCGCCTTCGCACGACGGTCGAGCTCGCCGAACGTGATCGCGCCGTCCTCGTCGATCACCGCCTGGCGGTGCGGGTGCAACTCGGCCGCTACCGCCGCGGCCGCCGCGGGCGTGGTGCCATAACGGCGCAGGGCCAGCCCGGCGCGCGCGAGCCGGTCCGGGCGGACCGGGCGCACGGCGCGCGAGCCGAGGATGGTGAGCAGGCCGCCGACCGCCTCGTCGGCGACCACCGTCGCCTTGACCATCGCGCGTGCGCGCGGCGAGTCGGGGGTCTTGCTGGCAGGGTTGGCGAAGCGGGCGTAGAGCGATAGGCCGCGCTCGATCGGCGCCTGCGCGATCGCGTTGATCGGCATCGCCGCGCGCGCCCAGATCGGCGAGATGAGGCGCGGCCGGTCGACGATCGCGCGGCCGATCATGCTCGCCGCCTCGTCCGGGCTCATCGCCGGCGTATAGCGCCACATCTTGAAGTCGCCGAGCATCGGCGAGCGGACGATCTGGAGATGGATGCTCGTTGTGGTCACGCCGTCGGCGAGCGCCTCCGGCGCCATCCCGCGCAACCAGGTCTCGAACGCCGTCTTCGATGCGATGTAGGCGGTCCATTCGAGCGGCGGCTGGGCCACGCCGGCGCTCGCGATGTTCACGATGTGCCCCGCGCCGCGCTCGCGCATCGACGGCAGTAGGGCCATCACGAGCCGCGCCGGGCCGAGGTAGTTCACGGCGTTGGTGCGCTCGATGTCGTGGAAGCGCTCGTACGAGTCGGACACCCAGCGGCGGATCGACAGGCCCGCGTTCGACACGATGACGTCGACGTGCCCGTACTGCCCGAGCGCGTCGGCGGCGAGCCGCTCGACCTGCTCCATGTCGCCCATGTCCGTCGGGTGCACGGTCGCCTCGCCGCCCGCGGCGACTATCTCGTCGCGCAGGGCCTCGAGCGCCTCCGTGGTCCGCGCCACCAGCAGGACCTTTGCCCCGGCCCTTCCGAGCTGGCGGGCGGTCGCCTCCCCGACGCCGGACGAGGCGCCGGTGACGATCACGACCTTGCCCGCGACACCCTTGCGCAGGCGCTGCTCCGAGATGCCGGGGCTGGTGGCGCCGAGCAGCAGGCGCGCGGGGCGCGGCAGCAGCTCGCGCGGGGGGCGCTCGCTCATCGTCTTCTCCTCTTTCCGGGCCTGGTGGCTCCGATGAACTGGGCGAAACCGCGGATCTCCTGGCGGATGTCGGTCAGGCCGTCGCGCTCCAGCGCACCGGTGACCTCGTCGCGGTCGAACACGCGGATCCCGGTGGCGTGGGTCGAGAGGTCGAGCACGAACCGCAGCGGAAGGTGGCCGCGATGGACGCTCGTGAGGATCGCGATGCGGCCGCCCGGCGCGAGCACGCGCGTCATCTCGGCGAGCACCGCCTCCGCGTCGTCGACGAGGTAGAGCGCGCCGAAGCAGGAGACGCAGTCGAACGTGCCGTCGGCGAACGGCAGGTCGGCCGCGTCGGCGCGCACGTAGGCGACGTTCGGGTCGGTGGTGTCCTCGACCGCGCGGGCGATCATCGGCCCGGCGGCGTCGACGCCGACCGCGAGGCCCTTCTCACCCAGCGCACCCGTCAGCCGCCGGGTCGTGTTGCCCGGGCCGCACGCGAGGTCGAGCGCGCGGTCGCCCGGCTGCGGCGCGAGCAGCTCGTGCATCAGCCTCTCCTCGTCGGCGGTCGTGCGGCCGGCGCCCCAGACCCAGAAGCCGAACGGGCGCCAGACGCGCTCGTAGATCACGGGAAGCCAGTTGGCGCGCATCGTGCGCTGCGCGGGATTGGCCCCAGGGGCGTCGCCGCAGATCGCATCGAGGTAGCCGTCGCGCAACTCGGCGTCGCGGGTCAGCAGGCGCTTGGCACGGGTAACGGCGCTCTGCCGCCGCGGCTTGGTGGCGGCGGGGCTCACTTCAGCGAATCCGCCAGGCGACTCAGGCGGCCGGGGCCAGCCACGACCGGTCCGTGACCGAAGGCGGCGACGGCCGGCTCGAGCGCGGCGAGCTTGCGGATCGAATCGCGCACGGCCGCATTGTCCACGTTCGCAGGCCCGGCCGGTGGCACGAGACCAGGGCGCCCGCGGACGTACTCGAGGTTCCAGCAAGCGTCGCCGCCGATCAGCACGCGGTCGGCCGCGCGCCAGAGCGCGATGTGGCCGCGCGTGTGGCCGGGTGTGTCGAGCACCGTGAAACCGCCGACATCGTCGCCCTCCCCCAGGGCGCGGGCGACGCTGACGCCGCCGCCCGACGCGGCGCGAAAGCCGCGATCGGTCAGCGGGTTGCGCGGGAGCGATGGGCCGCCGAACGGCAGCCGCAAGAAGTCGCCGGTCATCGCGGCCGGGTCCTCGGCGGCGGGCACGTCGGCGGCGCCGCACCAGAACGGGATGCCGAGCTCGCGCGTGATCGCCGGACTGCCGCCCATGTGGTCGGGGTGGGCGTGGGTGATCGCGTGGGCGGCGATGTCGCGGCCGGCGAGCTGCCCGAGCAGCCAGCCCGCGTCCCACGGCATGCCGGCGTCGATCAGCACGTCGCCAACCACGAAGACGTTGACCACGTTCGCCCGCACCGGCAGGCGCCAGACGCCGTCCGCGATCTCCTTCATCGGCTGCGGTGCCCGCAGCGGACGCACAGGCGCGCGTCGGCCCACATCTTCGTTCCGCAGTCGGGGCAGCGGCGGTGCAGCTGGAAGGTCGCGGCCCGGTAGGCGAACCGAACGGCCCGCGTGCCGTGCCGGGCGGCGACGAACGCAACCCAAGCCCCCGCGATCGCCGCGGCCACGCCGCCTAGGATCCCGGCGGCCTTGAACTGCTCACCTCGCTCGCCCATCCGGGCGCAACATATCCCGTGAGCAACATTCTCCTGACGAAGCTGCTCCTCGGCCCCGGGCTCGTGGTGGCCACGTCGCTCGCCGGCCGGCGGTTCGGCCCGGCCGTCGCCGGCATTCTCGTCGCGGTCCCGATCGTGCTGGGGCCGATCCTGCTGATCGTCGCGATCGAGCAGGGCGACGAGTTCGGGGCCGCCGCCGCGACCGCCTCCCTGCTCGCGCTCGTCGCCCTCGCCACGTTCACCGTCGTCTTCGAACGGGTCGGCCGCACACGGGCGTGGTACCTCACGACGCTCGCGGGCTGGGTCGGCTTCCTCGTGGTGGCCGTGCCGCTGTCGGAGGTCGACGCACCGCCGGTCGCGGCGCTCGTCGCGGCCTGCGCCGCGTTCTCCCTCGCGCTGTGGCTGATCCCGCCCCCGGCGGGACCCGTGCCCGGGCGCACGCCGCCGCCGTGGTGGGACCTGCCCGCGCGCGCCGTGGCGACCGCGGTGCTGATCGTGACCATCACCGGTGCCGCCGAGGCGCTCGGCCCGGCGCTCGCCGGCGCGCTCGCGCCGTTCCCGGTCGCGACGACGGTCGTCGCCGCGTTCGTGCTCGCTCAGGACGGGCCGGCTGCCGCGACCAACGTGCTGCGCGGCTTCGCGCGCGGGATCTTCGGGACCATCGCCTTCTGCTTCCTGCTCGCAGTGCTGATCGAGCCGCTGGGGCTGGCTGCGGCGTTCGCGATCGCGTTCGCCGGGGTGCTCGCCGTGCAGGCCGTGGTGCTCACGCGCAACTGACCGGCGCGGATCCCGGTGTCAGTCGCCGGCCGAGCTGCCGCCGAGCGGCGTGTCGTGTTCGAGCTCCTTGGCCTTGTCGCGCGCGGCGTCGATCTCCTCGCCCACCTCCGCAGCTTTCTCCTCCATCTTGTCCGCTTCGGCGGCGAGCGCTTCCTCCTGCTGCTCCAGCTCGCGCTCGATGCGCTCCGATCTCTTCTCGTCCATGCAGGGCGGTTACCCACGCGCGGGCCGGCCGAACCTGCGCTCAGTCGGAGCCGAGCACCACGTCCTGGCCGCGGGCGAAGCCCACGGCCGACAGGGCGCCGGCGATCATCCCGGTGCCGGAGCGCACCCAGCCCGCGACGTCCGACGCCGCGATCCGGCGGACGAGCGGTGGGAGCAGCAGCGGCTCCGACTGCGAGGCGCCGGCCCCCGCGCTCGAGCGCCCGCGCGAGGCGGGCGGCAGATCGGAGTCCGGGAAGTCCTCCTCCTCGTCGGCCGGGATGTCACCTGGCGCGACGTCGCCGCCGGGGTCGGAGTGACTTCCCGCGTCGTCACCGGCCGAGGAGTCGTCGTCATCCGCGCCCGGCGCGGTGCCCGCGTACTTGTCGATGCAGGCCTGGGCGGCCTCGGCCACCACGCGCCCGCGCTCCTGCGCGCCGGCCGGCTTCAGGCTCACGCCGTCGCTGCCGAGCAGCTTCGGCTTCGCGGCCGCCTTCCAATCGGCGAGCTCCGTCTTCTTGCGGCCGCCCGCGAAGGATTCGATAGCCGCATTCAGCGCGTCCGCGCCGGGCCGCGTGGTCGTGACCACCACCATGCAGCGCCAGGCGGCGAGCTTGCCCGCCTTCCCGAGGTTCGCGGCGAGCGCGCTCGCCTGCGCGGGATCGTCGGCGCTGCCGACGTCGAGAACGACGACCTGGTCGTCGCCGCGCAGCCCGCTTCGGAGCACCGATACCCCGCCGGCGCTCGTGCGGCCGGCGGCGTTGCTCACCCGCACCGAGAAGCCGCCGAGGTACGGGACCATCACGCGCGTAGTTGCCGGGCCGAGCGAGTCGCCGACGTAGAAGACGTCACTCGCGTGCGCGGCGGAGGGAAGGATGGGAATCGCCCCGGCGAGGGCGGCGATGAAGAACAGCCGTCGCATGCCCGCCACAGCTTAGGCTGGCGGCTGCGCATGCGGGCGATCGAACGACAGCTCGGCAAGCCGTCGCGATTCACGGCGAAGGTGCTGAACCGCGTCAACGCACGGACCAACGGTCGGGCCGTCGAGCGGCTCGGGCCCCAGCCGGGCGACAGAGCTCTGGACGTCGGCTTCGGGGGCGGGGTCGGGCTGGCGCTACTGGCCGGGCGAGCGGCGTTCGTGGCGGGCATCGACCACTCGGGGCCGGCGGTCGCGGCGGCGCGCACTCGTTTCGCAGACGACATCGCGGCGGGCCGGATGCAGCTCGAGCAGGCGTCGGTTGACGCGATCCCGTTCGGCGACGACTCGTTCGACCGCGTGCTCGGCGTGCACACCGTCTACTTCTGGCGCGACCCGGATCGCGCGCTGCGGGAGATCCTGCGGGTGCTCGCACCGGGCGGCAGGCTTCTCCTCGCCACCGACTCGAACGCCGCGCCGAAGGCGATGGCCCGGCACGGCTTCAAGTCCTACAGCGCGGACGAGGAGGCGGCGCTCCTGACCGCCGCGGGGTTCGCCGACGTCGGTCTCGACGCGGGACCGCGCACCACCTACGCGGTGGCGACGAAACCGGCGTGAGCGCCTAGCGCGCCTCCCACAGCTCCGCGGTCCGCCGCTCCGCTGCCTCATCGTGCGTGCGCTGGAAGTTCAGCCCGCCACGGGCGAACGTCGCGGCCACGGCGGGCGGGACGTCGTCGTCGCCGAACGGGTGGTCGAGCCACTCCGCCGGGCGCACGTGATGGATGCCGACCGCCCGTGCGGCGGGGGTGTCGATGTGGCGGTATTCCCCCGCGATGCGGCCGAGCCGGTAGCCGCCGTCGCGCGTGCGCGTCCAGACGAACACGCCGGCGGGCAGATCGGCGAAGCGGCTGACCATCCGGCCGGCCTTCTCGCTCGACCCCTCGCCCATCCCGACAAGGCCGTGCTCGAGGCCGAACTCCGCTCCCGCGCCGGGCGCCACGTCGTCGCGGTCGCGTGCGCGCATCGGCGCCCGGTAGATGGCTGCGGGTTCGAGGTCCGTCACGGTGGGCGTGGCTACCCGCGTAGGGATCTCGCACACTCGGACGGCGGCACCGGAAGGCGTGCTTCAGACTTAGCCGCCTCTTGGCCACCGCCGACTCCGACGAACCGACCCGCGACGACCTGGCCGAGCTGCGGCGCCGCCGCGTCCTGACGGAGGACGCGGCACGGCCGGACGCCGTCGAAAAGCGCCGCACCACCGGCGGGCGCACCGCGCGCGAGAACCTCGACGACCTCGTCGAGCCCGGCTCGTTCGTCGAGTACGGCCGCTTCGCGATCGCCGCGCAGCGCCAGCGCCGCGACTTGCAGGACCTGATCGAGCGCACCCCGGCCGACGGCATGATCGGCGGCACCGCGCGCGTGAACGCCGAGCTGTTCGGCGACCGCAGCGCATGTGCGGTGATCTCCTACGACTACACGGTGCTGGCCGGCACCCAGGGCGCCGTCGGCCATCTCAAGAAGGACCGGCTGTTCGAGCTGATCGAGCGGATGCGCCTGCCGACGGTGTTCTTCGCCGAGGGCGGGGGCGGCAGGCCCGGCGACACCGACTACCCGGTCGTCTCGGCGCTCGAGGTCCGCGCGTTCGCGCTGTGGGCCAAGCTGTCCGGCGTCGTCCCGCGGATCGCCGTGGTGAACGGGCGCTGCTTCGCCGGCAACGCGGTGATCGCGGGCTGCGCCGACCTCATCGTCGCCACCGCGAACGCGTCGCTCGGGATGGGCGGCCCGGCGATGATCGCCGGCGGCGGGCTGGGCGAGGTGGCCCCGGACGACGTCGGCCCGATGAGCATGCAGGAGCCGAATGGGGTGGTCGACATGGTCGTGGCCGACGAGGCCGAGGCCGTCGCGGTGACGAAGCAGTTGCTCGGCTACTTCCAAGGCCCGACCGAGCCTGGCGCCGCCGCCGACCAGTCACTCCTGCGCGACCTCGTGCCCGAGCGCGAGCGCCGCGCGTACAAGGTGGGGCCGATCATCGAGACCCTCTTCGACACCGGCTCGGTCACGTTCCTGCGCGCGAAGTTCGCGCCCGAGATGGTCACCGCGCTCGCGCGGCTCGACGGCCGCCCGGTCGGCGTGATCGCAAACAACACGCTGGTGATGGCCGGCGCCGTCACCGCCGGCGCCGCCGACAAGGCGGCCCGCTTCCTCCAGCTCTGCGACGCGTTCGGCCTCCCCGTGGTGTCGCTCGTCGACACGCCCGGCTACATGGTCGGGCCCGACGCCGAGGCGACCGCCCTCGTCCGGCGCGCGTCGCGGCTGCTCGTTGCCGGCGCCGCGCTGCGGGTCCCGCTGGTCGCCGTGATCCTGCGTCGCGGCTACGGCCTCGGCGCGCAGGCGATGGTCGCCGGCAGCCTGCACGAGCCGCTGCTCACCGTGGCGTGGCCGAGCGCCCATCTCGGGCCGATGGGCCTCGAGGGCGCGATCCGCCTCGGCATGCGCAAGGAGCTCGAGGCGATCCCCGACGAGGCCGAGCGCGAGGAGCGCGTGCGCGCCCTGACCGCGATGGCCGAGGAGAACGCCCGCGCGCTGAACGCCGCCCAGCTGTTCGAGATCGACGACGTGATCGACCCGGCGGACACGCGCGAGCTGATCGCCTCGACGCTGACCGCGGCCGCGCAGACGCCGAGGACGGCGCCCGCGCACCGGTTCGTCGACACCTGGTAGCCGGCTAGTCCCTGCCCTTGCCCTGCTCGAGGACCTTGCCGAAGGCCTCCTCGACCTCGGCGGTCATCGTCTGGCGGAAGAGGGCCACGAGGGTCTGCGCGGCGAGGGGGCGCAGCCGCTCGATCGACTCGGTGACCTCGGGCCAGCGGTCGGCGGGGCGCCCGGCGGAGTCGAACGGCTCCCACAGCTCGTCGAGGAACAGCTTCACGAATGCGTGCGAGGCCGACGCGGCGCTGCGGTGGACCTTCTCGATCGTGTTCACCGCGGCCGCGAGCGACACGCCGCGCCCGACGACCTCCTCGGCCGCCCGCAGCAGCGACGGGCTCGGCACCTCGAACCGCCCGTCGCCGAGCGGGATGAGCACGCCGAGCTTGACGGCCTTGTCGATCAGCTTCTGGTCGCCTGGGCCCATCCGCTCGCCGAGCTCCTCGACGGTGAGGACCTCGGGGGCCTCGCCCTCGTGTGGAGCGCTCACCGCGCGCCGCATCTCGATGAACCGGTCGGCGGAGGCGCCATGGTCGCCGATCAGCCGCTGAATGGCCTTGAGGTTGTAGCCCTCGGCCTGCATCTCCTGGATCAGCCGCAGGCGCGCTACGTGCTGGGGCCCGTAGTAGCCGATCCGCGCGCGCACCTCGGGTGGTGGGAGGAGGCCCCGCGACTGGTGGTTGCGGATGTTCCGCACCGACATCCCGGTCTCGAATGCGAGCTGTTCGACCGTCAGCTCCCCTCCTTCCGAGGCCTGCTTTCGCGCCGCGGCCATGAACTTGAGCTTACCTGCCCGATGTAACCTCGATCGAGGTAACGTTTAAGAGGTAACGATCAGTGGAAGCCCGGTCCCGGAGGCCTTTTGATGCAACTCGTCCAGTCCTTGTTCCAGACCGCCGCGGCCGGCAGCGAGCCAGCCGGTGGCGCAGCGACGGGCGAGATCGCCATCGCGACCGTCGGCGCGATGGTCTTCACCGCTGCCCTGCTGGTGCTCGGGCTCGGCCACCGCAGCGGCAAGGTCAAGCTGCTCGGCAGGTGGTCCGACTTCGCCGAGCGCGTTTCGGGCCTCCCCGGCTGGGCCGCCTTCCCCTCCGGCGTGGCCACGGTCTCGCTGATCACCGCGGTGTTCGGGATGTACTGGGACATCTCGCTCCACATCGACGTCGGCCGTGACGCCGGCCCGCTCGCGAACCCCGCGCACTACTTCATCCTCATCGGCCTGTTCGGCATCTTCGCCGCCGGCTTCTTCGCGATGGTCCTCCCCGAGGGGCGCCCGAGCGACACCGCCGTGCGCATCACCGGCGACTGGTATGCCCCGCTCGGCGGCATCCTCGTCTGCGCGTGCGGCGCGTTCGCGCTCGTCGGCTTCCCGCTCGACGACGTCTGGCACCGCCTCTTCGGCCAGGACGTCACGCTCTGGGGGCCGACGCACCTGATGCTCATCGGCGGCGCCTCGATGACCCTGATCGGGTTGGCCGTCCTGCTCGTCGAGGGCCGCCGCGCGAACATCGCCGCCGGCGAGGCGGACCGCGAGACCGGGTTCGCGCGCTGGGCGCGCGCCGTCGCGCTGACCGGCGGCTTCATGCTCGGCCTCTCGACCTTCCAGGCCGAGTTCGATTTCGGCGTGCCGCAGTTCCGCTTCGTCTTCCAGCCGATCCTGATCATGGTCGCCGCCGGCGTCGGGCTCGTCGCGATCCGCGTGTGGGCCGGCAGGGGCGCGGCACTCGGCGCCGTTCTCTTCTTCGTCGCCCTGCGCGGGCTCCTGGCGCTGATCATCGGGCCCGTCCTCGGCGAGACGACGCCACACCTCCCCCTCTACATCGCCGAGGCCCTCGTCGTCGAGGCGATCGCGCTACGCATCGCCACCGACCGGCCGCTCGCCTTTGGCCTCTGGTCCGGCGTCGGGATCGGCACGGTCGGCCTCGCCGCCGAGTGGGCCTGGTCGCACGTCTGGATGCCGATCCCGTGGCCCTCGGAGCTGCTCCCCGAGGCGGCTCTGCTCGGCTTCGCCGCGGCGGTCGCCGCTGCGCTCGTCGGCGCCTGGATCGGTGCGCGCCTCGACATCGACCCCCGCCCCTCCTCCGTCCCGCTGCGCCGCGCAGCGCTGGCCGGCGCGACGGTGATCGCGCTGATCGTAGGCTTTGCGCTCTACAAGCCGGCCGACGACGGCGTGCGCGCCGACGTGGTCCTGACCGACGTTCCCGGCGGCGGCGGGCGCCACGTCGAGGCCGACGTGACCCTCACCCCGCGCGACGCGGCCGACGACGCCGAGTGGATCACGGCCACCGCCTGGCAGGGCGACGGCTTCGTGGTCGACCGGCTCGAGCGCGTCGGCGAGGGCCGCTACCGCACGACGGAGCCGATCCCCGTGCACGGCAACTGGAAGGCGCTGATCCGCCTGCACAACGGCAACTCGCTGACCGCGGCGCCAATATTCCTGCCCGAGGACGAGGCGATCCCGGCCAAGGAGGTCCCCGCGCGGGCGCAGTTCAGCCGCGAGTTCGTCGCCGACCACGAGATCCTCCAGCGCGAGCAGAAGTCCTCGGGCGGGCCGCTCACGGTCATGGCTTACCTCGTCGTCCTGGCGATCGCGCTCTCCCTGCTGGCGCTGCTCGCCTGGGGCCTGCACCGCCTCGGCTCACCGCCACCGACGTCCAACCGGCCGGACCCGATCCGACCGCGTACGCCGATCGCCACCGGGCCGCCGCAACCAGCAGGCCAGCACTGATGGATCTGCTCTCGCCCCTGCGGGCGCTCGCCGGCTACGCGACCCGCACGGGCCGCACGCTGGCCAAGGTCCCGCGCGCGCTCGACGCGATCCTCGTCCTGCCGGCCCTGACCGAGCAGCTCACCGTCGTGCGGGCAAACACCGATCACCTGCCGGGAGTACTCGCCCAGCTCGAGGGCGTCAAGGCGGACACCGCCGCGCTGCACGAGCTCTCCGTCTACCTCCCCAAACTGGTGATCGTCGAGGAGTCGCTCGAGGAGATCGAGGCGAGCGTCGGGCGCCTGGCCGAGCTGGCCGAGCCGCTCGAGAGCGCCGTGGCGCGGGTCGGCCGCTTCAGCGACCGGATGCCGCGCCGGCGCGCGACGAACGGCGCGGCCTGAGGCTGCCTGCGGCCGTCGCGGGCGAGCCCGCGCGGCGCCGGTGACGGAAGCGGCGGGCGCCGCGCGCGAGGACGGGGGGGCCAACGTCACCGGGCGCAGGTCCCGCTCGTGTATAAACGCGCGATGAAGAGACTTTGGGTGGCGCTGGCGGTCGGGTCCCTGGTTGCGCTTTGCGTGGCGCCAACCGCAAACGCATCGACAGCCACCCAGCGGGCCCGCATCGACGCCGCGATCAAGCAGGCGATCAAGACGCAGGGCCTCAACGCGGTGATCGTGCACGTGAACGTTCGCGGCAAGCGGGTCATCAAGAAGGCCTACGGCACGTCCGAGCCCGGCGTGCCCGCGACGACCAAAATGCATTTCCGCAACGGCAACGTGGCCGCGACGTACATCACGACCCTGCTGATGCGGCTCGTCGACCAGCGCAAGGTCAAGCTCGACGACAAGATCTCGAAGTGGCTGCCCTGGCTGCGCGACAGCAACCGCGTCACGTTGCGCCAGCTGGCGGGCATGACCGCCGGCTACCACGACTACGAGCAGGATCCGCGGCTCGCCGAACACCTCTACGGCAACCCGTTCGGCATCGTCAGCACGAACCTCCGGCTCAACTTCGCGCTGTCGCGGCCGCTGCAGTTCGAGCCCGGCTCGAACTGGAGCTACGCCCACTCCGACTACGTGATCCTCGGCCTGGCCCTGGAGAAGATCACCAAGGGCTCGCTGGCGAGCGCGATCCGCCGCTACGTGCTGAAGCCGCTCGGCCTGAAGAACACGCGCTCGTCGATCACGTCGTACATCCAGCCGCCCGTGCTCCACACGTACAGCAGCGAGCGCAAGTCCTACCTCCAGATTCCCCCGAGCGAGCGGTTCCTCGAGGAGACCACCTACTGGAACCCGGCGTGGTCGTTCCCGCGCGGCGGCGTGATGACCCAGGACATCACCGACATGACCCGCGGCTCGATCGCCATCGGCAGCGGGAAGCTGCTGTCGAAGAGGTCCTACCGCACGCAGGTCGATCCGCGGATCGGCTTCGGCCGCGCGGTGACCGACGGCAGCTGCGAGGACTGCCGCCAGCTGACCTACGACCTCGGCTACGGCCTCGGCGTCTTCCGCTACCGGGACTGGATCGCCGCGCAGCCGCTCTTCGCGGGGCTCGGCTCCGTGGCGGCCTACCTGCCGTCGAAGCGCATCGCGATCTCGATCGTCGCCGCGCTGGGTGAGCGCAACTTCTCGCCGGAGGGCCAGGGCAACAACTACTCGCGCCAGCTCTACTCGCAGATCGCGGCGATCGTCGCCCCGAACGACGCGCCGCCGTCGCCACGTTAAGAGCGCTTGCGCCGGGTGCCGGCGCGGGTGTACATTCGACTCGATGGACGATCCGCCGGGTCATCCCGGCAACAGCCGCGCAGAAGCGGTAACACCGCACGGGACGCGAAGATCGCGCCCAGGCCGACGAGATCGGCCGACAAATGTGGAGATCAGGCCGAGGTGACGTGACAGGCGCCTCGGCATCTCCTCGCGGGCCGCTCGACGCCGGCGGCTGACCGGCCGCCCTCCGGGAGGGGCCCGGCAAACCAGGACATTTGTCCCTGGTGGGCCGGGACAGGCGCGCGTTAGCTTCGCGCCATGATTCCGTTCACATCCCGCGCTCGTGGCATCGCGCTGCTCGCGCTGGTCGCGGCGGCCGCCCTTCTCGCCGCCGGCCCCGCGAACGCGGCGGCGCCGAAGCTGCCCAAGGCCGTCAAGAAGATCGACAGGCAGCTGACGAAGGCGTCAAAGCGGCTCGGCAAGAAGCAGACGGCGCGACTGCGGCGCCCGTTGCGCAGCGCGGGTGGAGCGCTGCGACGGCGGCGCTCGTGTCAGGCGGCGCGCTCGCTCACGACCGTAGTGGTGCGCGCCGGCAAGCTCGACGGCCGCCAGGCCGCTGCCGCCGCGCCCGTCGCGCGTGGAGCCCAGCGCCTGAGCGAGAAGCTCGTCCGCAGCCAGCGCCGCAAGGGAGCCTGCGGGCTGAAGATCCGTGTGCGGACCAAGCGGAGCCTACGTCCCGCGCTGTCGGCGCTGCCCGGCCTGCCAGGGGCGCCGGAGCGCCCCGTCTTCCGGCTGGCGGGCTCCCACGCAAGCAGTGATTTCGCCGCGCGCGAGATCATCTTCGCGACCTCGGGCCGCCGCGGACTCGCCGCGCTGCTGCGCCGCACGCGTGGCAAGCTCATCAGGACGACGTCTTCCCCCCGGGCGAAGACGAAACAGTCGACGTTGCATCTCATCCGGTTGCCCGGAGGCACCGGGGCGCGCGCGTCGGCCTCGACCCGCAGCGAGCTGGTCGACGATCTGCGCGCGATCGATCCGTTGAGCCGCGGCAGCGTGGCGGTCTCGAACTCCGCCGGACTCGGCACGCTCGCCACGGCCGCCGACGAGCGGGCCCGCGGCCTGCACGTCGGGCTGAACCCGGTGATCCTGCCGACCGCCACCGCCGCCGAGGCGTTCCCGGGCCAGTCGATCCTCGACGGCTTTGCGGCCGAGGGCTTCGCTCTCGAGGGCACGAAGAATTCGCTCGACTGGTCGTACCTGGGCGACAGGGGTAAAAACGCTTACGGGATCCACGGGGCGTGGAGGATGCTCGAGGCCGCGCGGTTGTTCGGGCAGTCGATCAGGGTCGCCATCGTCGATGGCGGGTTCGCGAGCCTCAGCGACCTCCCGCTCGGGAGCAACGCGACCGCCATGGGCACCACGGACGACGGGCACGGCTTCAAGGTGGCGCAGACACTTGCCGCCGTCCCGGGTAACGAGATGGGAACCGCCGGGCCCGGCGGCCCCGTGTCCAGGCTGCGAATGATCGACTACGACTTCGACGGCATCTCACTCGCCGCGCGCATCTACGACGCGATCGGATCGGATGCGCGCATCATCAACATGAGCGTCGGAAGCGAGATGGACGCCGTGGTCGGCTGGGCGACCCTCCCGGTCGAAGATGCCGCACAGGAGGCGGTTGAGAACAACGTGCTGCCGATCGCCTCGGCCGGCAACGACAACCGCGACGTCGACGCCCAGGACTGCGTCATCGTGTGCTGGGAGGAAGAGGTGATCACCCCCTGCGAGGAGGACGGCGTCTTCTGCGTCGGCGGACTCGAGGTCGACCGTGACAAACGCGCAGTCACCGGCGAGGATTCCGGCTCCAACTTCGGAAAGGAGAGCTGCGACTACGCCCGCTGCGACGTCGATCTCTTCGGGCCGTACTTCTACCCCGTCTTGAAGCCCGACGGAACCTTCCAGTCCGTCCCTGGCACGAGTTTCTCGGCGCCGTTCGTGTCGGGGGTGGCCGCGCTGCTCCTCGCGGCCAAGCCCTCGCTGCGGCAGAACGAATTGAGGGACATCCTCATCGACACCGCCCACCGCAGCTCCGACGACACCGTGTCGGCCGTGGTCAATGCCAAGGCCGCCGTCGCCAGGGCCCTCGGCCCACGGCCGCCGCGGGTGGGCATCGCGACGCCCCGGGCGGGCGACGGCGCGTATTCCGGAACGGCGGAGGCCCTCGATGGGCTCGCCGTCTCCGCGAGCGAGGCTTCCTGCTGCACGTACCGGTGGCTGAACAACGGGACGTTCATCGGCAACGGCCCGCTGATCCAGTCCCGGCTCAACCCCGGCCCCCAGCGCGTGACGCTCGAGGCGACAGATGGCGCCGGGCGTACCGGATCGGCTTCCGTGACCGTGGACCGCGTGCCGAAGTTCTCGGAGAAAAGCACCTTGACCGCGGCCTGCCCCGGCGTTCTTGCCCCCGGCAGCACAGCGGAGGTGCCTGGGCTGCTGACCCCTGGGAAGGACGGCTCGGCCGTGAGGATCGAGGTCACGGATCCCGCGGGCGGAAAGCAGACGTATTACCGGTGGACATCCGGTGATGGGGCCTACTCGCTGTCATTCCCGGTGGGGATGGCCGGCACGTGGAGGGTGGCGGCGCACTTCGCCGGGGACGCCGGGCGCGACTCCTCGAGCGCGTCCTGCTCGTTCGTGGTCGCAACGGTGAACCCGGGCGACCCGACTCCGACCAACATCGATCTGCACTGCCCCAACCCGAATCGCTGGTTCTCGACCGACGGCGCGTTCAACATCTCGGGCGACTTCGACCCCGACGGGGCGGCGACGCTGCTGTTCATCGAACTCCGGGCACCAGACGGGACGCTCCAGTACCCGTATGTCCTGCCGAACGCGCAGGGCAACTTCCAGTACACCTTCCACCCTCAGCACTCCGCCGTCGGGAACTGGCAGGTCACGGCGGAGTTCACCGGGCTCCCCGGCTTCGCACAGTCACGGTCCAACACCTGCACGATCAGCATCGTTCCACCGCCGAAGTGAGCATGGAGTTCAAGAGGGCAGCGCTTCGGAGGTGACCACGTGGCGGCCGGCAAGGCGCCGGGCGGCGATGTCCGCGCGGGCGGTGGCGACTGGCTCGACGCCCACGTTCGCCACAATCGAGGTCGCGGCCGGGGCGATCCTCGCCTTGATCCGAGGACTGCGGGACGCACCGGGGAGCGGACGAGCGAATCATCGCCACTGGCTCGATGTGGACTTCTGGTCGGAGTGGCGCGTGCCTAGCGGGTGCTCTGCTCGTCGGCTTCTTGTCGCCCGAGTGCGTTGCTGAGGGTCGAGAGGGCGAGGCGCATGCGGCCCTTGACCGTGCCGAGTGGCGCGCTTGTCTCTGCGGCGATCTCCGTCTGTGTCAGGCCGGCGAAGCAGGCGAGGAAAACGACTTGCCGCTGGTTGTAGGGCAGGTCGTTGAGCGCTGCGCGAATCAGCCGCGTGTCGTCGGACACGACTGCACACGTCTCTGGACAGGTCTTGGCTGCCCGGGCAAACGCGACTGGCTTGTCAAGCTGTGCGACGTGTTCGGCGTCGCGCACCCGTGCCGCCCGCTGGGACCGTTGGCGCAGTTCATCTATGGCCCGGTTACGGACGGCCGTGAGATACCAGGCGTCGAGGCTGCCCCTAGTCGGATCGAATTGACGCTGGTGCGCGAGGATGTTTGCGGCCGCTTCTTGAGTCGCATCTTCCGCGAGATTTCGATCCCGCAGGATCGTTATCGCCAGGCCGAGCGCGACTGAGAGGGTGCGCTCGATGGCGGCGGCGAAGTCGCGGCGAAACTCGTCCGTGAGACGGCCCGCGTCTCCCCCGCTGGACGACTGCGGCGGTACCATCGGGCATAACTACCCGCGTGGCTTCCTCCCAAACTGAAATTGCGGGCGAGGGACGCCAGAAACCGTCCGGACGCCCCTCACCCGCTTTCAGCGCCCGCGTGTTCTCGAGAGGAGATCGCGGGCGCCGAGCTCCTGGGTCAGGACGTGATGAACGGCTGGGCGGCCTCGAGGACCTTGTCCTTGGCGATGCCCTTGTCGAATGCCGACGGGGCGATCGGGGCGTTGCGCGCGAGGCGGATCGCTCCGGCGTGGCGGCCTTCGATCTGGACGATCGAGCCCGCGGTGGCGAGGATGTCCTTGGACTTGATCTGCGGGCCGGCGCCGTTGTAGGCGCCGACGCCGAGGTCCTCGAACGTCTGGGCCGTCTTGAGGAAGCTCGCCTGGTTGGCGAACGCGTCCCCGAAGTCGACCCCGGGGGCCTTGACGGGCGTGCCGCCGGCTCCCTTGATCCCGGCGGTGAGGCCCGAGACGTGCTCGTCCTCGTCGTCGCGGATCGTGGTGGCCAGCTTCTTCACGTCCGCGCTCAGGCCGGGGGTGTCCTTCAGGGCCTGGGCGTAGAACGCTGCTTCGAGGTACTCGAGGGTGAGAGCGAAGTTGAGGATGTCGACGTCGCTCCCGTCGGACTGCGCGAGTGCCTGCGAGACGAACGGGCCGACGGTCGACATTCCGTAGACCGCTCCTGCCGCGATCGCGCCGCGGACGATGAACGCCTCGCGGGTCAGACCGCTGACTTCGATCTGCCCGAGTTCGGGCAGCTGTGTTTGATGCGTGCTCATTGTTGAGTCTCCTTCCGCTGCTTTGGTCGGGCCTACGAGGCGATGAACGGCTTGACCGCAGCCAGGACCGTCTTCATGTCGGCCGGCTTCGCGAACGCCCCGTCCGGGACGATCGACTTGCCGACCACCGTGTTCAGCGCGGCCGCGTGGCGGGCCTCGACCGAGTGAATGGACAGAGCCGCGGCGAGCACGTCGGGGGACTTGATCATCGGAGCCGCGCCGAGATAGGCGGCCGCGCCGAGGTTCTCGACGCTCGCTGCCGTCTGCAGGATCTTGTCCGGGCCGCCCTCGATCGTCGGGCCGAAGTTCGTCTCGGGCTTCGGTGCGGGCTTGCCACCAAGCTGCTTGACAAGCGCCGTCAGCGCCACGACATGCTCGTCCTCATCCTTCGAGATGAGCGTCGCGACCTTCCCGAGCTTGGCGTCCTTGATCTGGCCGGACTCCAACACCTCGCGATAGAACGTCGCCTCGAGATACTCCAGCGTCAACGCATAGTTCACGATCTCGATGTCACCCGCGCCACCGCCCGCGGCCTTCTTCTCGCGTCGAAGTCGAGCCGGCCGAGCCACCGCTGTCGTCGTCGTCTCCGCCGCAGGCGGCGACGAGCAGCGCCAAGGCGCCACCGGCGCCGACACCGGCCATCGACAGGAACTTCCGCCGCGATCGCGGGTCGTTCTCCAACTCTTCGAGCGCTGTGGGCTCACGATCAGGTTCCATCGGTACCTCCCGCACCGGCCGTCACACGCCGGCGCACGTCGGGTCATTTACTTGTGCGGGGTCTACGCCTGCCAGACCGAAGCGGATCAGTCCAATCGAAATCGGATCGATCCGCACGCCGGCGCGCAGCCGCAGCCCCCCGGAAGCGGGTCACCTCCGATTCACCGGACGAAAGGGCCCGAAAGGCCGGATGAAGAGAGCCGACGCCCGGACTCGAACCGGGGACCCCTTCATTACGAGTGAAGTGCTCTACCAGCTGAGCTACGTCGGCGGGGCGAAGCGAGCCATCAGGCTACCGGAGCACCGCCCGAATCCCGGATTGAGACCGGTCCGTCCCCCCGCCGCAGGTTGGGCGGCGGCACATCAGGGGAGGTTTCCGTGGACAATTGGACGCGGAAGGCCCAATTGGACCTCACAAGGAACGCAGTGGCTGATGCCGAAATCAGGGACGCCACTCAAGAAAGGACCGGGATGACCCTCCCTACCACCAGAAGGCCGTTCATCGGCGTCGCCGCACTCGTTGCTGCGATCGCGGTCATGGCTTTCGCAACACCCGCCCAGGCGCAGGTTGGAACCACCAACGGTTTCGCGTGCAAGGCCGAGGCGGCCCACATCACTCTTCTGAACCAGCAGACGCTGCACCCGCTCGTCGCTGGTTCGCTGACCCAGCCCTGCGAGGGCGACATGGACGGCGCGCCGGAAGCGGGTAACTCCACGCTCCCGGATCTGCTCGGGCTCGACGGCGCCTACGCGCGCACGATCGTCAAGAGCTCGCCGCAGACCGCGCCGGCCTACCAGGTCGTCACGGCTGAGTCCGGCGTCGCGAACCTGCGCCTGGATCCGACCGGATCGCTGCTGAAGGTCGAGGCGGTCGAGGCCAGCTCGACGGCCAAGTGCGTGAACGACAAGATCGCGTACACGAGCACGGGCCACGTGGCCAAGCTCCAGATCTTCGGCCAGGACATCCCGCTCAACGACGGGCTGACCCAGCTGATCACCGGTCTCGACGGCATCACGCAGGTACTGGTGCACATCCGCCTCAACGAGGTCACGCAGGACGCGAGCGGTTATCGCTTCCGCGCCCTGCACGTGCAGGTGCCGATGGACGGCTCGATCGCCGACGTGGTCGTCGGTGAGAACCGCCTTGCGGGCCTCGGCGCTCCGTGCTCGGACTTCACCGGCGCGGGCGGCGGCACGCCCAACCCCAACGCACCGAACGACCGGCCGATCGTCGGCCTGCCGTACGGCGGCGGCAACGTCGTCGCGCTCGGCGACATCAAGGGCTACGCGTTCTACCGCAGGCACAGCCTGTGCGTGACCTCGCGGTCCTTCGGCCGCCGGATCGCGATCGTCGGCAACAACGGCCGCAACAACATCACCGGCTCGAAGTTCGAGGACCGGATCTTCGCCTACGGCGCTCGTGACAGGCTGAACGGCGGCGCCGGCCGGGACTGCATCGAGGCCGGCGGTGGCAGCGACATCATCAACGGTGGCACGAACCACGATGCGATCTACGGTCGCGACGGCCGGGACTACCTCGACGCAGGGGCGGGCAACGACCGCCTCTGGGGCGGTGCCGGCGTGGACACGATCGTGACCGGCTCCGGCCGCGACCGCGTGTCCGGTGGCTCCGGCAACGACAAGCTGTTCACCCGTGACGGACGTGACCGGGTGAGTGGCGGTTCCGGCAACGACAGGATCTTCGCGGCGGCCCGTGGCCGGCGCGACAGGATCTCCTGCGGCAAGGGCCGCGACCGCGTGCGGGTCGACCGCTACGACATCGTCTCGCGCGATTGCGAGACGGTCCTGATCCAGCCCGGGCGCCGCATCCGCTAGCCGGAACGGCACACGAGTTCGTATCGAGGGCGGCCTGCGGGCCGCCCTCGGTCGTTCCGGGGGCGAACATCCGGCGGCGCGCGCCTCCACCCCGGGTGGACCTCGTCGCCGCCACCGGCTTCCGCGCCCGGCTGATCGGCCTCGCTTTCCGCCGCTTGGCTCCGAGCCATGGCCTCGTGTTCGAGCGCTGCCGCTCGATCCACACGTTCGGGATGCGCTTCCCGATCGACGTGGTGTTCCTCGACGCCGCCGGCGACGTCGTCCGCGCCGAGGCCGCGGTGCCGGCGCGTCGCCTGCGGTTCTGCCGCGCCGCGCGGGCGGTGGTGGAAGTACCCAGTTCCCACATGTAGCCTCGGCCGGATGCCCAAGGGGGTCTGGTTTCTCTCGCTGGTCGCCGTCTCGCTCGCCTGTCCGGCGGGCGCGCTGGCGCATGGCGACGGCGAGCGCGGAGTCGGCAGCCCGCAGATCCACACCCACGCGACGGCGGCCGGGCAGGTGCGCGGGACGAGCGAAGCCGTGTTCTCGATCCGCACGGGGCCGCACCCGCTCGGCTTCGGGGGCCGCCGGGCACGGGCGCTGAACCCGGCTTCGTGGTGCGGCAGCCCCGGCGACCACAAGGACATCTCGAACGCGCCGCACATCAAGGTCGTCTACGCGTACGCGGCGGACGAGCCGAACAGCTTCGCCGCCTACGACGAGAAGATGCAGAAGATCGCGGCCGACTCGAGCGCGCTGGTCAGCGCGGCGTCGGGCGGCCGGCGCGAGATCCGCTGGGACGTCGGCAGCGGCTGCGCGTCGGGCTCGAACACCTACCTCGACATCGAGGTCGTCGCCCTCCCCCAACCGCTCTCCTTCTACAGCGACAACAACGGCACGCCCACCAACCCCCGGGACAATCAGTTCAGGCGCCTCGTGGCGGCCGTCCGCTCGGCGCTCGGCGACTCCGCGTCGACGCAGCAGGTTCGCAACTACGTGATCTTCGCCGACAAGACCAAGGACCCGACCGTGAACGTGGTCGGCGAGGGGCACGTCATCAGCGACTCGGCCGAGGGCTTCGAGAACTCGCACACCACCGGTGGCCGCTACGCCGTGGTGTACGGGGACGGCAACCTGAGCACGTTCTCCGGATCGACGATCGGCGCGGCCACGGCCACCGCGCTGCACGAGGTCGGGCACACCCTCGGAGCCGTACAGCTCGACTCCCCGAACACGACCGGCGCCCATCACTGCAACGACGGCCTGGACATCATGTGTTACGCCGACGCGGGGCCCGACAGCGCCTACGACCCCGGCGTCTGCGGCGCCCAGGTCTTCGACTGCAACAACGACGACTACTTCGCCGCGAACCCGACCGGGTACCTCGCCTCCCACTGGAACCTCTTCAACTCGCCGTTCCTGTGCGGGCCCGCCGTCTGCCAGAAACCGTCGACCCCGCCGACCGTGTCGCTCGAGTTCGTCGGCGCCACGCAGCCCGGCAACGGGGTGATCGAGGGTCGGCCGCTGACGCTGCGCGCGAACACGAACGGCGGCACCAGCTTCAACTGGGATCTCGACGAGTTCGAGGGCTTCGAATCGCCCGGCGGGCAGACGCGCGTCGTGCAGCCGCGCAACGACATCTTCTACGCCGTACGGGTCGCGAACGCCGACGGCGCGTGGGCCGCGGCCCAGGGCTCCGCCGGCTTCGTCGTCCCGTCGGCCGGCCCTCCCATCGTGCAGCGCCCGAAGGTCAAGCTCACTCTGCGCGGCACGCCCCGGTCGACCTCGCCGGGCGCGGTGACCGTCAAGGGCACCACCAACGCCCGCCGCAAGGTCGCGATCACCGTCACCGCCGGGAAGCGGAGGGTCGCGAAGAGGACGGTTCGCGCGAACCGCCGCGGGGCGTTCAAGGTGCGGCTGCGGCTGCGCCGGGTGCCGCGCTCGGCGACCAGCATCAAGGTCACGGTCAAGACCGGCGGCCGGAAAGCCACCAAGAAGGTCCGGCTGATCCGGGTCGCCTAGGCGGCCGCGCCGACGAGGCGCGCGAGCCGGAAGCCGAGCGCGTCGAAGGCGAGCGCCTCGGTCACGTTGAGGTCGAGCGACTGCCGGGTGTGCTCGCACTGCTCCGCCGCCTGGAGGAGGCGACGGGGGTCGCGCCCGGGCGACGCATCTGCCCGGGTCCTGGCGCGCTCGGGGTCGAGCGCCGCGTCGGCGGCCCCCTCCGCCACGCAGACGAGATCGCGGAAGCCGAGCGCGGTGAGCGTCAGCCCCAGGTCGAGCAGCTCGGTCTGGGCTCGCCGGCCATTACGAACCGCCTCCTCCTCGACCTGCTTCGCCAGCGCGTTGCGGGCACGCCCCTTCGGCTCGTTCTCGAGGTCCTCTTCCGCGTCGTCCTCCGTCGCGGTCTTTGCTGCCTTTCTCCGGGCGACGGCGCGCTCCATCAGGCCCGCCCACGGGTCGGCTTCGCCGGCCCCACGCGTGCCGCCGCGCAGGGCGGCGTCGATCATCCGGTCCACGTCGGCGCGGAGAGCGATGCCGTCCTCGGAGGCGAGGAAGCGAGCCCGCTCCGCGTTGCCGAGCGCCAGCCGCGCGCAGGTGGCCGCCGTGGCCGGCTCGATGCCCTCGGCCTGCAGCTTCTCCGCGATCCGCGCCGGCGGCAGCGGGTCGAACCGCACGAGCTGGCAGCGCGAGATGACGGTGTCCATGACCTGGCCCAGCGCATTCGTGACCAGGATCAGGTGCACGTAGGAGGCCGGCTCCTCGAGCGTCTTGAGGAGGCGGTTGGCCACCGCATCGTGCATCGTGTCGACCCCTTCGAGGATGAATACGCGGCGGCTCGACTCGAACGGCGTCCGCGTCGCGCCGGTGATCACGGCCGTGTCCACGTCGCTGACCCGCATCTCGTGGGCGCCCGTCGGCTTCACCAGCGTGAGGTCAGGGTGGTGGGACCTTTGATCGTCCCACGCGCGTTGCACCCGTGCGCGCACCTCGCCCGGGTCCGCCGCGCCCTCCGCCAGCAGCTCGGCCGCGAACGCCACCGCCACGTCGCGCTTGCCGACCCCCGCCGGGCCGTGGAAGAGGTACGCGTGCGAGGGACCGGTCGCGAGCGCGGCCGCCAGCGCGATCCGCGCCTGGGGGTGATCCTCGGTGCCTGCGAGCTCGATCGGGCTCATGTCGTGCGCCCCGCGGGCTCGCGCGCCGCCGCGACGGCGGCCAGCACGTCGGCGTGGACATCGTCCTCGGAACGCGCGGCGTCGATGCGCCGCCAGCGCTCGCCCCCGGCCGCGACCAGCTCCTCGTACGCGGTGTGGACCTTGCGCTGGAGCTCGGCCCCCTCCTGCTCGAAGCGGTCGTTCTCCGCGGTCGCGCGCGCGGCGGCGGCGCCCGGGGCGAGGTCGAGCAGGATCGTGAGGTCGGGCAGCAGCCCGCCGGTGCCGAAGGCGTTGACGCGCTCGACCTCCTCCATCCCGAGCCCGCGCGCGGCGCCCTGGTAGGCGAGCGAGGAGTCGAGGTAGCGGTCGGAGACCACCACTCGGCCGGCATCGAGCGCCGGGCGGATCACGTCGCGCACGAGCTGGGCGCGGGCAGCCGCGAACAGCAGGGCCTCGGCCTCGCCGGAGATCTCCACGGCCGGGTCCTTGAGCAGGTCGCGGATGCGCTCGCCGGCCGCAGTGCCGCCGGGCTCGCGCACGGCCAGCGCGTCGTCTCCGAGCGCCTCGACGAGCCGCCGCGCCTGCGTCGTCTTGCCGCTGCGGTCGATGCCCTCGAAGGTCACGAAGAGGCCGGTCACCGCGGCGAAGCTAGCAGGCGGTCAGGACCCGCCCCTCGCGGCCCTCTCCACTACTCTTCCGCCGCTCATGCGTGCACTAGTCACCGGCGGAGCCGGCTTCATCGGATCGAATCTCGTCGACGCGCTCGTCGCCCGCGGCGACGACGTCACGGTCGTCGACAACATCTCCACGGGCAAGCGGGAGAACCTCGACGGGGCCCTCGCCAGCGGCGCGAAGCTGGTCGAGCTCGACATCCGCGACGCCGCCGCGCTCACCGACGTGGTCGGCGACACCAAGCCCGAGACGATCTTCCACCTCGCCGCCCAGATCGACGTGCGCAAGTCGATCGACGACACGCCGAACGACGCGAGCATCAACGTGATCGGCACGATCAACGTGCTCGACGCGGCCCGCACCGTCGATGCCCGCGTGGTCAACACCTCCACCGGCGGCGCGATCTACGGCGAGGGCAAGATCCTCCCCGCGCCCGAGGACCACCCGTCGGCCCCCGAGGCCCCGTACGGCATGTCGAAGCAGGCGGCCGAGGGCTACCTCGAGCTGTACAACCGGCTCTATGGGCTGTCGACCGTGTCGCTGCGCTACGGCAACGTGTTCGGCCCGCGCCAGGACCCGCTCGGCGAGGCCGGCGTGATCGCGATCTTCTGCGGCAAGGCGCTCGCGGGCGAGGGCGGCATCATCTTCGGCGACGGTCTCCAGTCGCGCGACTACGTCTACGTAGGCGACTGCGTGAGCGCGAACCTGCTCGCCGCCGAGTCCGAGGCGGGCGGCGCGTTCAACGTCGGCACCGGCGTGCAGACCACCGTCGTCGACCTCGTCGAACACCTCGACCGCCTCGCCGAGAACGGCTTCTCGGTCGAGCACCACCCGGCGCGGCCGGGCGAGGTGCAGCACATCTACCTCGACACCTCGCGCGCGCAGAACGAGCTCGGCTGGAAGGCCGAGGTCGGCCTCGGCGAGGGCCTCGAGATCACGCTCGGCTCGCTGCGCCAGCCGGCCTAGCTAGCGGCAGCGCCTGCTCGGCGCGCGCAGCTACCCGGTCGCGGTCGCGCGAATCGCCGATCAGCCTTCGAGGCGGAACGGCTCGCCGCCTCCGCCGCCACCGTTGTTCCCGCCTCCGCCGCCGTTGTTCCCGCCACCGCCACCGCCACCGCCGCCCGCGGGCGGGTTCGGCGTGGGCGCGGGGGTCGCGGGGGTCTGCGGCGCGGTCGGCGCGGGGCCGCCACCGCCAGCGGCGGGCGGGGTCGCGCCGGTGGGCGCCGGCGTCGGCTGTGCGCCGAGGATGATCACCTTCTGTGGCAGCGGGGTGCCGGCGACGCTCGCCGAGCGCGCGGGGTCCGAGCGGGCGAGCTGGAGCGCGATGCCCCCGCCGGCGACGAGCAGGCCGGGGTCGAGCTGCAGCGCGACGAGCGCCGAGTTCGTCGCCTGGCCAGGCAGGTCGAGCAGGAACTCGAGCCGCGACAGGCGCAGCCACACGCTCGGGTTGGCCGGCTGCAGGCGCACGGCCTCGACCAGCGTCCGGTACGCGGCCGCGCCCTGGTTGCCGCGCTCGAGGATGCTCGCCTCGGCCAGCAGCGGCTGCACCGAATACGGGTTGATGCGCTTCGCGAGCGCCACGCGGCGCGCGGCGTCCTCGAGCTGGAGCTGCTTGCCGGTCGAGGCTACGGAGAGCGCGTCGCTGGTGAGCTTCGACGAGTACCAGGGCAGGAACGCCGACACGGTGAACGCGGCAGCCAGCACGACGCCGACGCCGAACGCCACGGCCCGCACCGGCAGCGCGGCCCCGCCCAGCTCGGGGTCCGACCCCGGCGGCCGCGCCGCGAGCACGCCGAGGAAGATCAGCGCCGGGAGCATCACGGCGGGGATGTCCCAGTCCCAGTCGATGAAGAGGTGGAGCGCGAAGCCGCCGAGCGCGGCGAGCATCGCGGCGGCGAATGCCCGCTCCAGCCCCGGTGGCCGCGCCAGCATCGCGCGCAGGCCCGCGATCCCGAGCAGCAAAAGCCCGCCGAGGGCGAGGAAGGCTCCGATCAGCCCCGTCTCGGAGAGAAACTCGAGCGGCACGCTGTGCGGCTGTTTGACCTGCAGGAGGTTCTCCCGGTACTGGCGGTGCAGCAGCGGGAACGAGCCCGCTCCGTGGCCGACCCAGGGGCGGTCCGACCACGCGCCCGCCGCCTCCTCCCACCAGATCCAGCGGTTGCCCGAGTTGGCCTGGAGCACGCGGCCGGGATCGGTCTGCTTGTCCTCCTTGGCGGTGGTGAACTCGTCGAACTGGTGCTCGATGCTCCCAGTCAGCCCGCGCTCGGAGGCGGCGAGGCCGATCACCGCGATCAGCCCGGCAGCGGCGATCACGGCGACCGAGGTGCGCAGGACGCGCCGCCGGCCCTGCTCGCTCAGGACCAGCTGGTCACGCGAGCCGTCGATCGCCATCGCCACGCGCGCGGCGATGAACATCCCGAGCAGCAGCAGGGCGCCGAGCAGCAGCCCGGCCAGCCAGCGCTCGTCGACCGGTACGCGGTCCTCGGTGAGCACGTTGCTCGTCAGCCCGAGGGTCGCGGCCGGGATCGACGCGACGAGGCCGCCGGCGAGCGCGGCCACCATCGCCACCCGGCCGGGACCGGCCCAGACCAGCAGCGCGAGGGCAACGGCGAGGACGATCAGGCCGCCGCGCGAGTAGGTCATCAGGAGGGCGACGAAGAGCGGGACGAACACAGCGCCGGCGAGCGCGCGGGCCTCGACCCGCCACTCCCACGCTGCGACGGCCCGGATGGCGATCGGGATCGCCATCACCATCACCAGGCCGAGCGCGTTCCAGTAGTCGATCGGGGCGCGCAGGCGCGAGAACTGCTCGGCGGTGTTGAGGTCGAAGATGCCCGGCACCTCGACCCACGGGATGACCTTGCCGGCGAGCGCGTAGAGCGCGACGAAGGTGGCGATGCCGAGGAACCCGACGGCCACACGCTCCTGCGCGCGAGGCAGGCTCGACCCGAGCGCCAGCGCCAGCAGCGCGACCAGCGTGTAGGCGACGGCGCGGTTCGCGAAGAGCCAGCTCTGGTCGGGCGAGATCGACCACGCGATCGAGAGCGCGCTCCACGCGGCGAAGCCGGCGAGCAGCGCGATGCCGAGACCGGCGCCCGGCACGCCGGTCACGCGCAGGCCGCGGCCGAAGAGGATCCCGGCGAGCGCTCCGAGGGAGAGCAGCGCGATGCCGATCTGCAGGCGCGTCTCCTCGGGGATGTCGATCGCCCCGCTGGCGAACAGCGCGTAGACGACCGCGATCGCGAGACCGGCCCCGAGCGCGGCCGCGCTCGGGGGAGTGTCACCTAGTCCCTGCCGGACACGCGCCTGGAACTCGCGCGCAGGGGGCCGTGTGGCGGTCGCCGCCATCCGACGCATTGTGACGGGGACGCGCCCGGCGCGCTTTAGGCGGGAGGCCCCGACCGTCTCAGGGCAGCGGCTGCCCGAGCCCGAGCAGGTTGCCCTCGCTGTCCTTGAACCATCCGCCGAGCTCGCCGCTGCCCTTGTCCGGGTAGTTGCCCTCGACCTCGGCCACGCCGTCGACGGTGCGCAGGCCGGGCACGTCGTACTCCTCGAACACCACGCCGCGCTCCTTCAGCGCCGCCATCGTGGCGCGGGCGTCCTCGACCTCGAACCCCATCTGGGTGCTCTCGCCCGAGGCGGCGCCGGTGGACTGGAAGACGACGAACTGGGTGTCGCCACAGCGGTAGCGGATCCCGCCCGGCCGCTCGGCGTCCGGCTCGAGCCCGAGCTTCTCCGAGTAGAAGGCGCGCGCGCGGTCGAGATCCTGCGCGGGCAGGCGGGTGACGGCTTTGGCGGTCGTGAGCATGGAGGGTCCTTACCCACTTCTCGCTACCTTGTTCGGAATGCGGGCTGCACGACTGGCAGGCGTTGTCGCGATCGGCGCGTCCCTGTGGGGCGCCGCTCCCGCGTCCGCGGGCATCTACGACGACTTCCGCAACAACGGGTCGATCAACCCGTGCAACTACTCCGACGGCCAGCTGCGCAACGGCCTGAAGAACCTGCCGCCGGACATCCAGCAGTACGCGCCGGGGCTCGGCGACCAGCTCGCCCAGGGCCGCGAAGGCTGCGGCGGTGGCGGTAGCACCCAGATCACCACCGCGATCCCGCTGCCCGGCGCGCCGAGCGGCGGCGGTCCCACCGCCCCGGACGTCCCCAAGCCGCCCGCGCCCAAGCCGGCGCGCACCGTCGCCCTCGCGGGCGCGGCCGACGTGAAGGCCGTCACGCTCTCCCCGGCCGGCTCCGACGTGCCCGGCTGGCTCACCCCGATCCTGATCGCCGTGCTCGTCGGCTCGCTGGGCGGCCTCGCGATCTACATGACCGGTCGCTCACCGGATCGCCTGCGGCGGCGCCTCGGCGCCTCGGTCGGCGACGCCGAAGGCCGCGCCTCGGACGCGCTCGCGGAGCTCCGCGACGTGTTCCGCTACGGGCGCTAGGCCCGCGGCACCCGCAGCGCGTCGTGAAATCATCGCTGCGGGTAGGTTGCGTCGGTCGTGCGCTGCCCCTTCTGCTCCCACGAGGCGACCCGGGTCGTCGACTCGCGCGTCGCCGAGACGGGCGATTCGATCCGCCGCCGGCGCGAGTGCGAGAACTGCGAGAACCGCTTCACCACCTACGAGCGGATCGACGAGGTGCCGCAGACGGTGATCAAGCGCGACGGCACCAAGCAGGCGTTCGACCGCCAGAAGCTGCTGCGCGGCATGTCGCGCGCGACGAACAAGCGGCCGGTGACCGAGGAGCAGCTCGACGAGCTCGCCGACCGGGTCGCCGCGGGCGTGCGCGGACTAGGGCCCGAGGTCGAGGCGGAGCGCATCGGGGAGCTCGCGCTGCGCGGATTGGCGAGCGTGGACCCGATCAGCGCGATCCTCTTCGCGTCGGTTTACCGCCAATTTGCGGACTTGTCCGAACTCGAGGCGGAGGTCCGCAGGCTACGCTCGGAGCCGATCCCCGGAACCGACCAGCTCCCCTTCGAGGACGACGAATAGCCCGCATCCTCCGGACACAAGATGTTGTGTCCGGGGGAGGAATGAGGCCCTATCCCTAGTAGAATTAGGGGCGATGCAAGCGAATTTCATTCCGTCCGACGGACCAGGCAGTGTGGCCTCCCCAATTCAGTCCAGCCTTGATGTGAGGAGAAGTCATGCCGAGTAGCCGTACCGCCACGAACACCGGAGTATCGATCGATCGGCGGTTTACGGAACCTGGCGTCCATCCCTTCGACGCGGTCGAATGGGAGATCCGCGACGCGATCATCGGCAACCCCGACGACCCGGCCTTCGAGCAGCGCGGCGTCGAGTTCCCCAAGAGCTGGTCGCAGAACGCGACGAACATCGTCGCCCAGAAGTACTTCCGCGGCCGCATGGGCTCCGACGAGCGCGAGCACTCGGTCAGGCAGATGGTCGGGCGCGTGTCCGGCACCATCTCGAACTGGGGCCGCGAGCTCGGCTACTTCGCCGACGCGGAGGCGGGCGACACCTTCGAGGCCGAGCTGACCCACATCCTGCTCAACCAGGTGGCGGCGTTCAACTCGCCGGTCTGGTTCAACGTCGGCTTCGAGGAGAGCCCGCAGTGCTCGGCCTGCTTCATCCTCTCGGTCGAGGACACGATGGAGTCGATCCTCGAGTGGAACACCAAGGAGGGCAAGATCTTCCGCGGCGGCTCCGGCTCGGGCATCAACCTCTCGAACATCCGCGGCTCGATGGAGCACCTCGCCAAGGGCGGCACCGCCTCCGGCCCGGTCAGCTTCATGCGCGGCGCCGACTCGTGGGCGGGCACGATCAAGTCGGGCGGCAAGACGCGTCGTGCGGCCAAGATGGTCGTGCTCGACATCGACCACCCGGACGTCATGGAGTTCGTCTGGTGCAAGGCCAAGGAGGAGCAGAAGGCGGGCGCCCTGCGCGACGCCGGCTTCGACATGTCGATCGACGGTGACGGCTTCACCTCGATCCAGTACCAGAACGCCAACAACTCGGTCCGCGTGACCGACGAGTTCATGAAGCGCGCCGCCGAGGGCGAGCAGTGGGAGACCACCTCGCGCGTGGATGGTTCGCCGGTCGCGAGCCACGACGCCGCCGACATGCTGCACCAGATCGCGGATGCCGCCTGGCAGTGCGCCGATCCGGGCATGCAGTACGACACGACGATCAACGACTGGCACACCTGCCCGAACTCGGGCCGGATCAACGCGTCGAACCCGTGCTCGGAGTACATGCACGTGGACGACTCGGCCTGCAACCTCGCGTCGATCAACCTCCTCAAGTTCCGCAAGGAGGACGGCAGCTTCGACGTCGAGGCGTTCGAGCACACGGTCGACGTCCTGATCCTCGCCCAGGAGATCGTCGTCGGCCCGTCGAGCTACCCGACCGAGGAGATCGGCAAGAACGCCCGCGCGTTCCGCCAGCTCGGCCTCGGCTACGCCAACCTCGGCGCGCTGCTGATGGCCGACGGCCTGGCGTACGACTCCGACGAGGGCCGCGCGATCGCCGGCGCCATCACGGCGCTGATGACGGGCCGCGCGTACCGCAAGTCGGCCGAGGTGGCCGGCGCGATCGGCCCGTACGAGGCGTACGAGCTCAACGCCGAGCCGCACCTGCACGTGATGCGCAAGCACCGTGCCGCGTGCGATGACATCGACGCCGGCGAGGTCGACGAGCCGCTGCTCGAGGCCGCCAAGCGCTCGTGGGACGAGGCGATCGAGCTCGGTTCCGAGCACGGCTACCGCAACGCCCAGGCGACGGTGCTGGCCCCGACCGGCACGATCTCCTTCCTGATGGACTGCGACACGACCGGCATCGAGCCGGACTTCTCGCTCGTCAAGTTCAAGGAGCTCGTCGGCGGCGGCAACATGACGATCGTCAACAAGACGGTCCCCGTGGGCCTCGCGTCACTCGGTTACAACGACTCCGAGATCGAGCAGATCGAGGCGCACATCGCCGAGCACGCGACGATCATCGGCGCACCCGGCCTCAAGGACGAGCACCTGTCGGTGTTCGACGTGGCCGTCGGCGAGCGGGCGATCTCGCATATGGGCCACATCAAGATGATGGCCGCGGCGCAGCCGTTTCTCTCGGGTGCGATCTCGAAGACTGTGAACCTCCCCAAGGAGGCGTCGATCGAGGACATCGCCGAGACGTACATGGAGGGCTGGAAGCTCGGCCTGAAGGCGCTCGCGATCTACCGCGACGGCTCGAAGACCGCGCAGGCGCTCCGCACCGACGCGCAGGACGGCGAGAAGGTCGATGCGGCCACCGTCGACGAGCTGATCGCAGCGGCGGTGAAGGACGCGGTTGCCACCGCGCCCCCGCGCCGCAAGCGGATGCCCGGCACGCGGAGCTCGACCACGCACAAGTTCTCGATCGCCGGCCACGAGGGCTACATCACGGCGGGCATCTACGAGGACGGGAGCGTCGGGGAGATCTTCCTCACCGACGTCGGCAAGGAGGGCTCGACGCTGCGCGGCATGATGAACGCGTTCGCGACGAGCGTTTCAATCGCCCTGCAGTACGGGGTGCCGCTCGAGACGCTCGTGCGGAAGTTCAGCTACATGCGCTTCGACCCGGAGGGGATCACCACCAACCCGGAGATCCCGTTCGCGAAGTCGATGCCCGACTACATCATGCGCTGGCTCGCCTCGCAGTTCCTCGACACGGACATCCAGGAGGAGCTGGGGATCATGACCGCCGAGGTCAAGGCCCGGAAGGCGTCACAGGAGGCGCTGATGCGCGGGGACACCGCGGGGCCGGCCAACGGGAATGGCGGTTCCAACGGAGGCAACGGCGTTTCGAATACCCCATCACGGGGCACAGGCGGCGGCTCAAACGTTCCCGCGGGAACGTCCACGGCCGAGGCAAAGCCGGCAGCCGAGTCGATCCAGCCCGCACCGCCTGCGGCTGCTCCGGCGAAGATCGTCGGGCTTGATCTGGGCCCGGCTTGTGCGCAGTGTGGAGGCATGATGCAGCGGACGGGTACTTGCTACACCTGCTCGAGCTGCGGGAATAACACCGGCTGCGGCTGAGCTGAGATTCGGCTGAACCAGACGTGGTACTGAGGGCGCCTGCGGGCGCCCTCAGTGGTGTGGGCTAGTCCCGGCTGCGCTTGGCCGCGCGACTCGCGAGCATCTCGTCGCGCTGGTCATTCGTGAGCGCCGGCTGCCCCTTGGCCTGTCGTTTTGCGCTCACCTCAGCCGCGATGGAGCGGTCTCGCGTGACCGCTTTCGCCTCCGCCTCCTCCTCAGCTTTGCGGTGCGTCTCGATCATGTCGCCGAGTCGGCCGCGCGCGGCGGCACGATCGTCCTCGTTGAACTCGCTGGCCCAGGCAGCGTCAGCATCCGCAGCCATGTGCTCGACGGTGAGGTCCGGCCGTCCGGCCTTGATGAGAGAGGAGTAGCTGGCCATCGCCGCCCCATGGACCTTGGACTTGACGTATGCGACGAGCGCGACCCCATCGTCGGCACGGTTTTCGACCGCCTGCGCGAAACGCGTTACGTGCAGCGGCTTGTTGCCGGCGTTCACCGCCCCTGACTCGGGCGCCTCGTCGACAATTTCGCGGAGCCGGACAAGGAGAGCACGTTGAGCGTCGTTCATACACTCCACATTAGTCGCGTAGACGTTCCGATCGTGCGATCGACGGGGCGCCGCTCGCCTTCCCCGGCGTCGAGAGCGTCGGCGGCCGACCCGTCAGACGTTCGAGAGGCTCCGGTGTTCGGCGTCCTCGCGGTCGAGCAGCGAGCGACGCCGGCGCGCGGCGAGCCAACCCATCAGCGCGACGATGGCAACGGCCGCGAGGAGCGATACGAGAATTGCTGTGGTCACAAGGTATCCCTTTACCTAGCTGTACGGGAGCCCTACCCATCCCACGCGCATACCCGCCACCGACACCTTCACACACGCGTCGGCGGTACAGTCGCGTCCGGTGTTTCGCCCCCTCGGGATCCGGTCGGCCCGCCGGACTGTCGCTGTCGCGCTCGCGCTCGCCGCGTCGGCGCTCGCCTGCCTGCCCGGCGTGGCATTCGCAGCACGGCCGATCGTCTACGTAGTGGTGCTCGACGGGCTCGACGGCGACCGGGTGCACCCGGGCAACGCGCCGTTCATCTCGTCGCTCCTCGCCGGTTCGGGCGCGCGCTCCACCTTCTACCCGGAGTCGCGCTCCGTGATGATCGCGGAGACGAACCCCAACCACGCTGCGATGGTCACCGGCGCGTATACCGACAGATCCGGGATCCCCGGCAACGCGTTCGCCCTGTACGCGCCGCTGAGGAGCGACTCCACCTGCGTGGCAACTGGCCCTGTCGACGAAACGCGGCGCCCGACGCCGACAAGCGGGGAGAACTCGAGCTGCATCCAGGCGCAGACGGTGTTCGAGGCCATCAAGCGGCAGGGCAACCCGGACGGCCTGCGTACCGCGGCCATCTTCGGCAAGCCGAAGCTCGGCCGGATCTTCGCCACCAAGCGTTTCGACAGCCGAACCCGCGACGCCGACCACGTGTGGGCGCCGTGCGCGTCGGGAGCCGACGACGACGACTACTGCGGGGACGTGTCGACGAACCCGGTCACCGGCTACACGCTCGAGGACTCGCTGGTGATGGACGAGGTGGTGCGCACCGTCGAGCAGGGGGTCGGCCCGGGCGCCGTCAAGCGCCGGCCCGACTTCACGTTCGTGAACCTCCCCCAGATCGACAGCGCCGGGCACCTGACCGGGCAGGACCTCTTCGCCTACGACATCACGATCGGCCAGGCCGACGAGCAGATCCAGCGGCTGGTCACGCTGCTGCGCAGCCGCGGCGAGTGGTCGCGCACGGCCCTCGTCCTGCTCTCCGACCACTCGATGGACACGACCTTCGAGCGCACGACCCTGACGAGCGTCCTCGCGGGCTCGGGCGTGCCGGAGAAGGACTTCGTGGTGGTCGAGAACGGCAACCTCGACGGCGTCTACCTCTCCGACAGGCGCAGCCCGAAGCGCTTCGACGTCCTGAAGCGCCTGCGCGCGGCGGCGCTCGCGAACCCCGCCGTGGTCGAGGCCCTCTACCGCGAGCCCAACCCTGCCGATGGCGGCCGCGCGCACACGATCGATGGCGTGCATCCGGCGTGGCACGCCGCCGGCCCGCGCTCGGGGGATCTGATCGTCATCCACAGGCCGGGCGGCACGTTCACGGAGCCGTTCCCGCTCAGCAACCCGTACCTCGGCAACCACGGCGCGCCCCACACCCGCGACAACTTCTTTGCGGTTATCGGCGGCGGCCCGTTCGTCCGCCAGCAACGGGTGCCCGCCACGGCCACGAGCGTCCGCGACGACACCGCGGCGAACGCCGGCCAGGCCGAGAACGTGGATCCAGCCGCCACCGCGATGGGGCTGCTCGGCCTCGCCGCGCCGCACGACAACGCCGGCCGGTTCCTGAACGAGGCCTTCGAGCGCGCCCGCGTGCCCGGCAGCACGCGGCCGTCCGGGCGCCCGCGGCTCGCCGTCCGCCGGCTAAGCGCCACCCGCACCCGGGCCCGAACGGCGCGCGGCTGCCGCAGCGTCCGCCGCCGCGCGGTCAGCGTCCGCGTGTCGCTCGCGCCGAAGGTCGGGCGATTCGACCTCGAGGTCCGCGGCAAGGGCCGCCGCAGGCTGCTGCGCAACAGCGCCAGGACGACGGCGCGGTTCGCGGCCCGGCCCGGTCGCCGCTACAGCTTCCGCGCGCGCAAGCGGGCCGCGAGCGGGGTCGCCGGCGATTGGCGCACGCGCACGTTGCGCCCGCGCGCGACCCGCTGCAGCATTCGCTGAGGTAGCCGCCCTTATCCGGCCTTGACGCGCCCGCGCCTAGGTTCATGGACATGCCAGGGCCACGCCACCTCTGGGCCGGGGACTACGACGGCACCGAGACCCCGCGCAACCACGCGCCGCGCCTCGACGAGCGCGAGCGAGACGCCGAGGCCGAATCCGGCGCCGCGACGCACGCCCCCAGCGGCCCGCCCCAGCACCAGCCCTACTCGCCTGAAGGCCCGGCCCGCCCGATGAGCCGCCCCGCGCGGCTGCTCACGGCAGTCGCCGTCGGCGCCGTGCTGCTCGTCGCCGGCTTCGCGCTCGTGGTGAGCGCGTTCAACATCGAACTTCCCGGAGGCGACGACGAGGCCAAGCCGGCCAAGCTCGCCGAGGACGGCGGCGGCGTGGCGAAGAATGCCGCGGGCCGCGTCTACGCCGCCGCGGGGCCGAGCGTCGCCGCGGTACAGGCCCGCCAGAGCGGCGGTACGGCGACCGGCACCGGCTGGGTGATCGACGGGCGCGGCACGATCGTGACGAACTCCCACGTGGTCGGTGGCGCGACCACCGCGCGCGTGCGGTTCGGCGACAACCCGCCGGTCGAGGCGAAGGTGCTCGGCACGGACCCGTCGTCCGACCTCGCCGCCCTGCGCATCGACCCGAAGAAGGCCGGCAACCCGCGACCGCTCGTGCTCGCCGACTCGCGCAAGGTCGCCGTCGGCGACCAGGTGGTCGCGATCGGCCACCCGTTCGGGCTCGACCGCACGGCGACGGCCGGGATCGTGTCCGGGCTCGAGCGCCAGATCAAGGCGCCGAACGGCTTCTCGATCGACGAGGTGATCCAGACCGACGCGCCGATCAACCCGGGCAACTCCGGCGGCCCTCTGCTCGACGTGAAGGGCCGCGTGATCGGCGTGAACTCGCAGATCGCGACGGCCGGCGCGCAGGGTAACGTGGGGATCGGGTTCGCCGTGCCCTCCGACATCGTCAAGGAGGTCATCCCGACCCTGTCGCGCGGCCTCCAGGTCGAGCGCGCCTACCTCGGCCTGACGTCGAAGGTCGGCGACCGCGGGGCCGACGTCGAATCGGTCGTCGCCGGTGGCCCCGCCGCGCGGGCGGGCATCCGGCGCTCGGACACCGTGACCTCGGTGGGCGCGCGGACGATCCGCGACCCCGACGACATCGCCCAGGCGATCGCCGATCGCAAGCCCGGCGAGACGATCGAGATCGTCGTGCTGCGCGGCGGCCGCAAGATCAACCTGAACGTGACCCTCGGCGACCGGCCGGCCCGCCGCTCGCCGTGACCCCGCTGGCGATCTCGTTCGCCGCGCCCGGCTGGTTCGCGCTGCTCGCGCTGATCCCGCTCGCCGGTCTGCTCTACCAGGCGAACGAACACCGCCGCCGCGCCCAGCGCGCGGCGTTCGCATCACCCGCGACGATGCCGTCGGTCGAGCGCAGCCGCCCCGGCTGGCGCCGCCATGTGGCCCCCGCCCTCTACGCGCTCGCGCTGGCCGGTCTCGTCGTCGCGCTCGCCCGCCCCGAGAAGACGGTCGCCGTGCCGCGCGAGCAGGCGTCGGTGATCCTCGTGACCGACGTGTCCAGCTCGATGCGGGCGACCGACGTGAAGCCGACGCGCCTGCGCGCGGCGCAGACCGCCGCCACGAACTTCGCCAACGAGGCGCCGAAGCGGATCCGGATCGGGGCCGTGCTGTTCTCCGGCGTGGTCGAGCGGATCGAACCGCCGAGCACCGACCGCATCGGGGTGCGCGACGCCCTCGCCACCGCCAAGGCGCGCGGGCGCACCGCGAGCGGCGACGCCCTCACGGCCGCGCTGCGGCTGGTGGACGGGCGCGGAGGGCGCCGCCCGCCCGCCGCGATAGTGCTGCTCACCGACGGCACCGCGACGCGCGGCCGCGACCCGCGCGACGCCGCGCAGGAGGCGGCCGACCTGCGCATCCCGATCCACACGGTCGCGCTCGGCACCGACGAGGGGTCGATCGAGGTCACCCGCCGCGACGGCAGCAAGGAGCAGCGGCCGGTGCCGCCCGACCCGGAGGGCCTGGCCGCGCTGTCCGACGCGACCGGCGGCAAGGCCCTGACCGCCGGCGACGCCGCCCAGCTGGACCAGGTCTATTCGCAGCTGCGCTCGCAGGTCGCGACGAAACAGGAGCAGCGCGAGGTGACCGCCGCGTTCGGCGGCGTGGCCGCGCTGCTGCTCATCGGCGGCGCGCTGCTGTCGCTGCGCTGGTTCGGCCGCTTTCCTTAGTCCTTCCTTAGTCCTTCACAAGGCGGGGCACCCCGGTAGCTATGGTCGGGAGGGTGATGAGCCAAGGCTCAGTCCGCCGGACCGGCGTCGCAGCCGCGCTCGCGAGCGGGGTCGCGCTGCTCAGCATCGGGGCGACCGGCCTGGCCGGCGTCGACGGTCAGCTCGAGACGGCCGTCAAGAAGCAGCAGCGGATCGAGAAGCCGCAGCCGGCGCGCTCGCAGCGCGCCGACTGTCCTGAGAAGCATCCGGCAGCGCCGCAGCGCGACCGTTCCTGACCACCGCCGGCAGCACCGCCCGCGCGATCAGCCCGCCGCCCGGTCGCGGCTCGAGGTCGAGCCTGCCCGAGTGCGCCTCGACGACCGAGGCGACGATCGACAGCCCGAGCCCGGCGCCCGGCGCAGCGCCGCCACTGCGGTCGAGGCGCTCGAACGGCTCGGTGAGGCGAGCCGCGTCGGCGGGACTGAGCTGCCGGCCGGTGTTCTCGACCGTCACCACGATCTGCGCGCCCGCGGTGCGGGTGGAGATCGTGGCGTGGCCGCCGCGCTTGTTGTGGCGCACCGCGTTCTCGGCCAGGTTCGCGACGAGGCGGTCGAGCAGGCCGCGATCGCCGGCCGCCAGGGCGGGTTGCGCCTCGAGGCGCACGACTATGCCCTCGGCCCGAGCCTGATCCCCGACGGTGGCGGCGGCATTGTGGGCGGCCGCGGCGAGGTCGACCTCGTCGCGCCGGGTGAGCCCGCGCTGGGAGCGCGCGAGGGTGAGCAGGCCGTCGAGGAGCGCCTCGGTGCGCTCGGTGGCCTCGACCACGATCTCGGCCGTCCGGCGCAGCTCCTCGGGATCGGTCTCGGGATTCGCCAGCGCGACCTCGGCCTCCGAGCGGATCACGGCGAGCGGGCTCCGCAGCTCGTGGCCCGCGTTGGCGATGAACCTGCGCTGACCGTCGAAGGAGGACTCGAGGCGGTCGAGCATCGCGTCGAAGCTGCCGGCCAGCTCGCGCAGCTCGTCGGGCGGGCCGCCGAGGTCGATGCGCTCGCCGAGCCGCTCGCCGGTGACCTCGCGCGCGGTGCGCGTGATGCGCCCGAGCGGCGCGAGCGCGCGGCCGGCGACGATCCAGCCCGCGGCGCACGCGATCAGCAGCATCCCCGCGAACGCGATCAGGTACTGCGTGCCGACCTCGCTGAGCGCGTCGCTCGCCGCGGCCGGGCTGAGGGTACGGTCGAACTGGCGGTCCAGCAGCCAGTAGGAGATGCCGAGCAGCAGGGCGGTCGACGCGCCGAACAGCAGCGCGTAGGCGAGGGTCAGGCGGCCGCGCAGGGTCAGTCGGCGCATATGCGGTAGCCCGCCCCCTTGACCGTCTCGACCAGTGGCGGGTCGCCGAGCTTGCGGCGCAGCGTCATCACGGCCATGCGCGCGGTGTTGGAGAACGGGTCGGCGTTCTCGTCCCACGCGTGGCGCAGCAGGTCCGCCGCGCTCACGGCGGCGCCCTCCGCGCTGAGCAGCGTCTCGAGCACGGCGAACTCCTTCGGGGAGAGGGCGAGGTCGCTGCCGCTGCGCGTGGCCGTGTGGGCGGCGGGGTCGAGCCGCACGCCGCCGGCCTCGAAGATGGCCGGCCGGGCCGGGCCCGAGCGGCGGCCGAGCGCGCGCAGCCGGGCGATCAGCTCGGCGAACGCGAACGGCTTGGGCATGTAGTCGTCGGCGCCGAGCGAGAGGCCGTCGACGAGGTCGTCGGTCCCGGCCGCGGCGGTGAGCATGAGCACGCGCGTGTCGGGGCGCTCGGCCACGAGGCGGCGGCAGACCTCGTCGCCGTGCAGCTCGGGAAGGTCGCGGTCGAGGATCACGACGTCGTAGTCGTGCAGGCGCCCCTTGGCGAGGGCGTCGGCCCCGTTGCCGGTCACGTCGACGGCCATGCCCTCGCGGCGCAGCCCGCGCGCGACGGCTTCGGCGAGCCGGGCCTCGTCCTCCGCGATCAGCACTCGCATCCCTCCCAGGGTAGGGAGCCGCGGTCGCCTTTATCGGGAGTTGACGCCCGCGCGCCTAGCGTGCCCTGCATGACTGCGACAGGCGACGGCGAGGCACACGACGGCGGGACCGAGGCGCGCGAGGCCCTCGAAGGCGCGCTGTACGAGATCAAGCGGGTCATCGTCGGGCAGGACGCGATGCTCGAGCGCGTGCTCGTCGCGCTGCTCGCCGGCGGCCACGTGCTGCTCGAGGGCGTGCCCGGCCTGGCGAAGACGCTGACCGTGAAGACGATGGCCGAGGTGGTCGAGGGCACGTTCTCGCGGATCCAGTTCACGCCCGACCTGGTGCCGTCGGATCTCGTCGGCACCCGCATCCTGCGCGCCGACCGCCAGGGCTTCGACATCGAGCTCGGCCCGGTGTTCGCGAACTTCCTCCTCGCCGACGAGATCAACCGCGCGCCGGCCAAGGTGCAGTCGGCGCTGCTCGAGGTCATGCAGGAGCGGCAGGTCACGATCGGCGGCGAGACGCACGTGCTCCCCGAGCCCTTCCTCGTGCTCGCGACGCAGAACCCGATCGAGTCCGAGGGCACGTACCCGCTGCCCGAGGCGCAGGTCGACCGGTTCCTGATGAAGATCGTCGTGGACTACCCGACGCCGGCCGAGGAGGCGGCGATCGTGAACCGCGCGATCGGGCCGGCCGCCCAGATCGAGCCGCGGATCCACGCGAACGACCTGCTGCGCTACCGGACCGCCGCCGAGACCGTCTACGTCGACCCGAGCGTGGTGACCTACGCGGTCGACCTCGCCGACGCGACGCGCCGCCCGGCCGCCTACGGCCTGACCGACATCGAGCCGCTGATCGAGTTCGGCGTCTCCCCGCGCGGGCCGATCGGCCTCGTGCACTCGGCGCGGGCGCTGGCGCTGCTGCGCGGCCGCCGCCACGTGCTGGAGACCGACGTGCGCGACCTTTGCCACGACGTGTTCCGCCACCGGCTGGTGCTGTCCTACGACGCGCTGACCGACGGGGTGGCCGCCGACGCGATCCTCGACCGCGTGCTGGGCGAGATCGGCGCCGACGTGCCCGAGCACCTGGAGGGGGCCGCGGCGTGAGCCGCGTCGCCGTCCCGCCCGGGAGCCAGGGGCCGGGGCGGATCGCGGGCTCGGCCGTCAAGGCGCTCGAGCTGTCGCTCGCGCGGCGCGCCAGCGGCGTCCTGCCCGGCGACCACACCGGCCCCGGCGTGGGTGCCGGCCTCGAGCTCGCGCAGCTGCGGCCCTACCAGCCGGGCGATGACGTCCGCCGCCTCGACGCGGCGGCCGAGGCGCGCACCGGCATCCCGCACGTGCGGCTCGAGGTGCCCGAGCGCCTGCTCACCACCTGGGTCGTGCTCGACCGCTCGGCGTCGATGGCGTTCGGCACCGCCGACCGGCTCAAGAGCGACGTGGCGCACGGTGCCGTGGAGGTGCTCGCACGGGTGGCGACCCGGCGCGGCGGGCGTATCGGGATGCTCGAGGCAGGCGTGCCCGGCGCGCGTGCGATCCCCCCGCGCGGCGGGCGTCTCGCGCGCGTGGCCGTCGAGCGCGCCGCTGCGGCCGGGACGGCCGGCGACTTCCTCGGCGGCAGCGGCTTCGGGCTGAAGGAGGCCCTGGGCAAGGTCGGCCGGCTGGCGAACCGGCCGGGGCTGGTGGCAGTGATCTCGGACTTCCGCGACGAGGACGGCTGGGAGCGCGCGCTGGCCCGGCTCGGCGCGATCCATTCCCTCGTCTGCGCCGAGATCGTCGACCCGCGCGAAGCCGCGCTGCCCGACGTCGGCCGGGTCGAGCTGATCGACCCCGAGACCGGGCGGCGCGTGGAGGCCGACACCGCCAACCCGAGCCTGCGCACCGCCTACGCGCTCGCCGAGTCGCGCCGCCGCGACGACGTTGCGGCGGGCGTCCGCCGCGCGGGCGCGACCCACGCCGTGCTGTCGACCGAGGGCGACTGGGGCCGCGCCCTCGCCCCCGCCCTGGCATGAGCTTCACCGCCCCGCTCTTCCTGCTCGCGCTGCTGGCGGTGCCGCTGCTGCTGATCGCGCGCGCAGCGTCGCGCAAGCGCTCGCGGCGCTACGTCGCCCGCTTCCCCGGCGTGCCGGTGCTGGCGGCGGTCATCCCGAAGACCTCCCGCCTGCGGCGCGTGTTGCCTACCGCGCTCTTCCTCGCCGCCCTCGCCGCGCTGGTCGTCGCGCTGGCGCGCCCGCAGGCGACGGTCGCCGTGCCGGTCGAACGGGCGACGGCGATCCTCGTGATGGACTCGTCGCGCTCGATGCTGGCCGACGACGTCGACCCGAGCCGGCTCGACGCGGCCCAGGCCGCGGCCAACGCGTTCATCGGCAAGGTGCCGGGCGAGATGCGGATCGGCATCGTCGGGTTCGCCGACACGGCGCACACGCTCGAGCCGCCGAACACCGACCGCGACGCCGAGCGCGAGACGATCGGCGGGCTGGTCGCCGACGGCGGCACCGCGACGGGCGACGCGCTCGCCGCCGCTCTGCGGATGGTCGAGCAGGATCGCGGCACGCGCGGCAAGGGCCGCCCGCCGGCGGCGATCGTGCTGCTTTCCGACGGCCGCGCGTCGAACGGCGAGGACCCGCTGCCGGTGGCCGAGCGCGCGGGCAAGCTGGGCATTCCGATCCACACCGTCGCCCTCGGTAGCGAGAGCGCCACCGTTCCGGGCCCGCTGGGCCAGCCGCTCCCGGCGGCGCCGGACCCCGAGGCGCTGCGCGAGATCGCCAAGGAGTCGGGCGGCCAGGCCTTCACCACCGACGACGCCGACGACCTCCAGAACGTCTACGAGAAGCTGGGCTCGCAGATCGGGACGAAGGAGGAGGAGCGCGAGATCACCGCCGGCTTCGCCGGCGCGGGCGCGCTGCTGCTGCTGCTCGGCGCCGGGCTGTCGCTACGCTGGGCCGGGCGACTGCCGTAGCCGGTCCGACGGCGCCCTGGGGCGGTCGAGCCGACCCGTGAGATGCCACCCAGATCTAGCCAGAGCGGGTCTCTAGAGCGCTCTCTAGAGCCCCGCTCCGAGCGGTTGCCGAGTGTGCATCACGGGCTGGCGGGCCAGCCGTATCCGGGCGCGAACAGCGGGCGCCGGCTACGCCAGCGGGGCGCCGGACCGGACCGGCTCGACGTGCACGATTGGCGGCTCGTCGCCGCCCTTCACCACGCGCACGGTGCTCGAGTCGCCGCGGGCGAGGATCTCCTCGAGCGCCCGTGAGGCGTCGCGACCCGCGCTGCCGTTGATCCCGGACGCAGCGATGAAGCGGTGGCCGTTGTCGCTCTCGCCGGGGCGGACGTCCAGCTCGTCGACGGTCACGTCGGGTCCGGCGGGGGCGTCTGTCGGCCGCAGGACGACCAGCGTCAGATCGTCGGGCACGCGGTCGGCCGCGGCGGCGACGCGTTCGATCACGGCCTCGGCGGTCGCGTCGTCGCCCAGCTCGGCGAGGATCTCCGCCACGCGTGAGCGGCCGACGAAGCCGTCCTCCTCGCGCGCCTCGGTGAGGCCGTCGGTGAACACACCGATGGTGGTGCCGGCGCCGACCGAGACGGTGGTCTGGCGCAGGCCGGTGTCGAGCCCGAGCCCGAGCGGTGGCGAGGCCGGAGCGGTGAGCGGCTCGGGGCCGGGGATCACGATCGGCGCCGGGTGTCCGGCACCGGCGTAGGTGAACGTGCCTTTGTCGGGCCGGTGAATCGCGGCGAGCACGGTCGCGTGGCCGCTGTACGACGCGTTCTCGAGCGCCTCGCTCGTGCGCTGCAGCGCGACCCGGAGGTCGTCGCCGCTCTCCATGTGGGCACGCAGCGTGTACCGCATGAACGCCGTCGGGGCCAGCGCCTCGCGGCCGTGGCCGGACATGTCGCCGACGATCAGGCCGATCGCGCCGCCCGCGAGCGGGAACACGTCGTAGAAGTCGCCGCCGGCAGCAGGCCCGTCGGCCGGGCGATAGGCGGCGGTCACCGCGGCGCCCTCCAGGTCGCGGGGCACCGCCGGGAGCAGGGCGGCCTGGAGCGAGCCGACGTCACGCGCGAGCGAGCTGCTCTCGCGCTTCAACCGCGCCTGGCGGCCGCGCGAGACGAGCAGGGCGAAGAGCAGAGCGATCGCGAGGAAGCCGAGACCGAGGAGCAGGGCGTTGACCCACGGCGGGATCGTCTCGATCACGTCGCGGATGCGGCGCGTCACGACGCTCGGCTTCTCGGCGGGGCGCTCGGCCGCCGCCTTGCGCTCGGGAGCCGCGCGGGGGCGCCGGGGCTCGGAGGATGAGTCGGCAGCCGGGGCAGCGACGGCGATCGGCGCGAGGGTGGTCGACTCGGTCGCGCGGCGCTGCGCGCGCGTGCCTGCCGTGCGGCGCGGAGCGGTGGATCCGGTTCGCTGCGTCCCGGCCGACGGAACGGTCGCCGCCGGCGTCGTCGGCGCTGCGGGAGTCACGGTCGTGGTCCGGCCGGGTACGACCGGCCGCAGGGCCACGGGCTTGCGCGCCACGGGCCTCCGGGCCACCGGCCTCCGGGCCACCGGCTTGCGCACAACCCTCCTCGCGCGGCCGGGCGGGGCGGCCCTGCGGCGCTCCGGCGCGGCTACAGGTGGAGTCACGCGGCGAGTGGGACCGCGGCGGGCAGGCCGGCGGACGCGCTGGACGGGAGCACGCCGCCGTGCCGGCCTACGCACGCGCCGGGAGGGCGCGCGCCGGCGGACCTTCGCCGGAGCGGCACGCCGCGGAACAGGCTTCTTCGCCGCCGCGGCAGCCGCCGTCGGTTCAGAGGCAGGCGCGGCCTGCGCGCCGACGGGCAGGCTGAAGAGGACCCCCGTAGCTACAACAGCCACGAACAAGCGCCACCGAGCGCCTGGCCCAAACACGCCTTTCCCATCCTCCTTCATCCCAGATGACCCGTCGGCCACCTACTCAGAATCATCCGCCCAAGGGCGGGCTAAGTAAGAGTCAACGTGAAGATAGGGCATCCGGACGGGGCCGTCATCCCATGCTGTTTGACGCGAAGGAGTGGGTGGCGGGCCGCTAGATCTGCTTGTCGTGGCGGTGCTCGCCGAACCACTCGGACTGGCGATGCATCCGCTCCGTGGCCGGCGCGTCGCGCGGCAGCCCGTAGACCGTGCCCGAGAAGTCGAGGTCCTTCTGGATCTCCCAGATGCGCTCGTGGTCGCCCGGCGGCAGGATCTCCGCGGGATCGCCAACGGCGACCCAGCCGATCGGCACCGTCGCCCCGGCGGGCACCACCGTGTTCACGTGGACCACGCCGTTGATGCGCACCTCGGCCCCCACGCCCACACGCGAGCCCGGGAACAGCGAACAGCCGGTGGCGAGGAACGAGCCCTCCCCGACTTCGGCTCCGTTGACGTGGGCGTGCGGGCCGACCATCACGTCGTCGCCGATCACGGCCGGGTGGGAAAGCCGGCCGCGGATCACGGCGTTCTCCATCACCACGCAGCGCCGGCCGATCTCGACGCGGCCATCCTCCGCACTGACGACGGCGCCGAACAGGATCCGCGCGTCGGGGCCGATCGTGACGTTGCCGCACACCACGGCGTTCGGCGCGACGTAGGCGGTCGGGTCGATCCGCGGCTCCGATCCCCGGTGCTGAATTCGCATGGGTCGAGGCTAGCCGCTGCGTCCAGCGCCGAAAACGGGTAGAAGGACCCCGTGGCACGCGACGCGAAGCCGCCGAGCGGCTCCGAGCTGATGAAGGCGATGCTCACCGACGAACGCTTCGACGACCCCGGCTGGATCTTCGAGCGCAAGCTCGACGGCATCCGCTGCCTGGCGATCCGCGACGGCGAAAAGACGCGCCTGCTCTCGCGCAACGACCTGCCGCTCGACGGCCGCTACCCCGAGGTCGCCGAGTCCATCGCCGCCAACGCGAACACGAGCTTCGCGATCGACGGCGAGGCTGTGGCGTTCGACGGCGCGCAGACGAGCTTCGCCAAGCTCGCGCAGCGCGGCGCGCGGCCCGCGAGGGTGTTCCTCTACGTGTTCGACGTGCTGTGGCTCGACGGCGAGGACGTGCGCGCGCGGCCGCTGCACGAACGCAAGAAGCTGCTGCGCGACGCGCTCGACTTCGAGGATCCGATCCGCCTCACCCAGTACCGCCGCGAGCGCGGCGAGGACATGTACGCGCAGGCTTGCACGAAGGGCTGGGAAGGGATCATCGCCAAGCGCTTCGACTCGCCCTACCGCTCCAAACGCTCGCGCGACTGGCAGAAGTGGAAGTGCGACATGGGCCAGGAGCTGGTGGTCGGCGGCTTCACCGCTCCGAAGGGATCGCGCGCGGAGTTCGGCGCGCTGCTCGTCGGCCACTTCGACCCGGACGGGAACCTGCGCTACGCCGGCAAGGTCGGCACCGGGTTCAACGGCGCCACGCTGCGCGACATCGCGGAGAAGCTGCGCCCGCTCGTCCGCGACGACCCGCCGTTCGCCGACGCCGCCGACATCAAGGACCGCACGGCCACCTGGGTCGAGCCGCAGCTGGTCGCCCAGATCGGCTTCATGGAGTGGACGCGGCACGGCCGCCTGCGCCATCCCCGCTTCCTCGGCCTGCGCGACGACAAGGCCGCGCGCGAGGTGGTGCGCGAGGCATGAGCACCGAACACCTGAAGATCAGCCGCCGCGAGGTGCGCGTCACGCACGCCGACCGGCTCGTGTTCGAGAAGGCCAAGCTGACGAAGCTCGACCTCGCGCGCCACTACGAGCGCGTCGCCGAGTTCATGTTGCCCTACGTCAAGGACCGCCCGCTCGCGCTCCAGGCGTTCCCGAAGGGGATCGACGGCGAGGCGTTCTTCATGAAGAACGTGCCGAAGCACTTCCCCGAGTGGGTCGAGCGCGTGACGGTGGAGAAGCGCGAGGGCGAGATCACCCACGCTCTCGCGAACAACGCCCCCACGCTCGCCTACCTCGCGGGCCAGAACGTGGTGACGCTGCACACCTGGCTCTCACGCGCCGACGAACCGCGCAGGCCAGACCGGGTGATCCTCGACTTCGACCCCTCCGGCGGCACGTTCGCCGACATCCGCGCGGCGGCCCGGGACGCCGGCGACCGGCTGCGCGACGCCGGCCTCGAGCCGTACGCGATGGTCTCCGGCTCGCGCGGGATCCACGTGGTCTGCCCGCTGCGGCGTGGGCCCGAGTTCACCGACGTGCATCGCTGGACCCGCGCGCTCGCGGAGGAGATGGTGCGCGACGACCCGAAGCACCTCACGCTCGAATGGAAGAAGGTCGATCGCGGCAAGAAGATCTACGTCGACGTGAACCGCATCGCCTACGCGCAGCACGCGGTTGCGCCGTACGCGGTGCGGCCGAAGCCGAAGGCGCCGGTCGCGGTGCCGCTGCACTGGGAGGAGCTGTCCGATCCGAAGCTCCGACCAGACCGCTGGACGGTCAAGACCCTGCCCGACCGGCTCGCCGACGGTGACCCATGGAGGGGAATGGCGCGTCACGCGCGCAAGCTGCCGTAAGGTTGGCCGCGGGAGATGCGCGCGGGGACTCTTTTCATGCTGGCCGTCGCGGCACTCGCCGCGCTGCCGGCCCAAACGACGGCTGCGCCACGCGCCAAGATCGAGGTGCTCTCCAACCGCGCCGACCTCGTCTCCGACGGGCAGGCGCTCGTGCAGGTGACGCTCGCCGGCGGCGCCCGCTGGTCGCGCACCAAGGTCGTGCTCGGGCCGCGCGGCGTGAAGCGCTCGTTCAGCCGCCGCGCCGTCGGCCGCTACGTGGGCATCGTCAAGGGGCTGAAGGTGGGGAAGAACACCCTCGCCGTCCGGCTGCCGCGCTCGCGCGGGTCGAAGCTGACGATCACGAACCACCCCAACGGCGGGCCCGTGTTCGCCGGCCCGCAGCCGCAGCCGTGGACGTGCCAGAAGGGCGCGCTCGACAAGCAGTGCAACAAGCCGGCGCGGTTCGACTTCCTCTACAAGCCCCGGCCCGGCACCACGAGCAAGAAGGGCCTGCAGCCCTACGCGGTCAAGAACCCGCCGGAGAACATCGCGACGACCACCACGCAGACCGGCGAGCGGGTGCCGTTCATCGTGCGCGTCGAGACCGGCTACCAGGACCGCGACCAGTACAAGATCGCAACCCTGTTCCAGCCCGGCAAGCCGTGGACGTGGGACGACCCGCAGCCGCAGTTCAACCACAAGGCCGTGATCACCCACGGGTTCAGCTGCGGCGTCTCGTACGAGGCGGGTGGCGCGCCGAGCGTGACCAAGTACGACCAGGCGGGCGACCTGATCGGCTTCCCGTACGAGCTGCCCGTGCTCGAGGACAGCGCGATCTCCGCGCTCGCGAGCGGCTATGCCGTGATGTCGACCGCGCTCGACCACAACGGCCACAACTGCAACCTCGTCACCCAGGCGGAGTCGCTCGTGATGGCGAAGGAGCACCTCGTCGAGAACTACGGGAGCCTGCGCTACACGATCGGCACCGGCTGCTCGGGCGGCTCGCTCACCGTGCAGTGGGTGTCGAACGCCTACCCCGGCATCTACCAGGGCATCCTGCCGACCTGCTCGTTCCCCGACACCTGGTCGAGCGCGACGCAGGTCATGGACTACCACCTGCTGCGCCAGTACTTCGAGAACCCGGGCAAGCAGGGCGTGCCGTGGCTGCCGACGCAGTGGTCGTCGGTCGAGGGCAGCGTGCTCCCGGTCAACGCGATCGTCAGCGACATCGGCTTCTTCGGCGCGATCGTGCCGACCAGCTCGTGTGGCGGCACCACCGCCGCCACGCGCTACCACCCGCAGACCAACATCGGCGGCGTGCGCTGCTCGATCTCCGAGCTGTCGATCAACCCGCTCGGCCCGCGCGAGCCGGTCGACTGGTCGGCCAACGAGCGCAAGCTCGGGCGCGGCTTCGCGGGCGTGCCGGTCGACAACGTCGGCGTGCAGTACGGGCTCTACTCGCTCAAGACCGGCGTGATCAGCCCGGCGCAGTTCGTCGACCTGAACGCGCGCATCGGCGGCGTCGACGTGGACATCAACCCGATCGCCGAGCGCATCTCGGCGACCCGGCCGGCGCTCGCCAACGCCTACCGCACCGGCCTCATCAACGAGACCAACAACCTCGACAAGACGGCAATCATCGACTGCCGCGGCATGGACCCGGGCGCCGCGCACGACTCCTACCGCGCATTCGCCGTCCGCCAGCGGCTCGACCGCGAGAACGGCCACCACGGCAACCACTCGATCTGGGAGGGCGCCGCCCCGCTGATCGGCGACACGAAGTGCGCCGCCAACAGCCTCCGCGCGATGGACCGCTGGCTCGCCCGCGTCGAGCGTGACCGCAGCTCGAAGCCGATCGAGCGCAAGCTGGTGGACAACAAGCCCGCCGAGGCCGGCGACCAGTGCTGGACCGGCGTCGGCATCAAGCTCCACTCGGGTCTCTGCGGCCAGCTGATCGACCCGATCTACGGCACCCCGCGCACCGTCGCGGGCGAGCAGCTCACCACCGACAAGAACAAGTGCCGGCTGAAGCCGCTCGACCCGCGCGACTACGGCGGGAAGGGGTTCACCTCGGCCCAGTGGGCGCAGCTTGGAAAGACCTTCCCTACCGGCGTGTGCGACTTCGCGCAGATGGGCGTCGACCAGCAGCCGACCATTTCGTGGCTGCGGTACGGCAGCGCCAAGAAGGCCATCTACGGCGGGCGGGCGATGCCCGCGGTGCCGCGCTCGGCCACGTGCAAGTGGCGCAAGCGGCGCGGCAAGCCCGCGACGTGCGTCGTGCCCAAGCGCCGCAACTAGATCCGCCACCGATGAGTTTCCGGCGGCCCGTCCGTCGTAGGGGCAGACAACCTCTGCGAAAGGCAGGCCACCATGGGCAATCCCGTCGTCCATTTCGAGATCGTCGGCAGCGACACCGCGAAGCTCTCCGAGGCGCAGCCCCAGGGGTGACCCGGACCGCCGAGGGCGGCGTGGTCGCGTGCCATGCGCACGCGCTCCGCGCCGACCTCACCAGCGTCGACGCGATCGCCCGCCTCTCCCTCGCGGCGAAACGGTCCGGCGCGCGGCTGCGCCTCGTCGACGCCTCGCTCGAGCTGCTCGAGCTACTGAACCTGTGCGGCGTCGAGCCGTTCGGGCAGGCCGAAGAGCGGGAACAGGCGCTCCGTGTCGAGGAACGACGTGAAGGCGGTCCAGCGGCCCTCTGAGAAGTCGAGCATCTGGAGGGCCCACGGGCTGTAGCCGCCGTCGCCGTCGGGCCGGTACTGGCCGAACGCCGTGACGCCGTTCGCCTGCACCGGGACGAGCGTCGACCCTTCGCAGCCGTTGCCGGTGCCCCGCCACCACGCCTCGATCTCGGCGGGGCCGCGCAGCCACAGCTCGTACGGCGGCATCGACAGCACCGCGTCCTCGTGCAGCAGCGCGACCATCGCCTCGATGTCGAACGCCTCGAAGGCGGCGACGTAGCGATCGAGCAGGGCGCGGCGCTCGTCGTCGAGCACCGGCTCGGGGTCGTTCTGGGTGATCGTGCTCGCGTCGATCGTCGCCCGGGCGCGCTGGAGCGCGCTGTTGATCGACGCCGTGCTCGTCTCGAGCAGCTCGGCCGCCTCGCTCGCCTTCCAGCGCAGCACCTCGCACAGGATCAGCGCCGCGCGCTGGCGCGGCGGCAGCTCCTGGAGCGCGGCGACGAACGCCAGGCGCAGCGTCTCGCGCGCGGCGATCACGTCGGCCGGGTCGGCGTCCTCGCCGAGCACCGAGCTGTCGGGGATCGGCTCGAGCCACGCGTTCTCGGGCTGGGTCGTGAGGTCGGCCGCCGCGATCGCCGCCGTGCCGGCCGGGCCGAGGTCGACCGGCCGCGCGCGGCGCTTGCGGCTGTCGAGCATGTCGAGGCAGACGTTGGTGGCGATCCGGTAGAGCCAGGACTTAACGGCGCGCTCGTCCTCGAGCTCGTCGGCCTTGCGCCAGCCCTTGAGCATCGTCTCCTGCACCGCGTCCTCGGCCTCGAACGCCGAGCCGAGCATCCGGTAGCAGTAGCCGGTGAGCTGCGGGCGGTACTGCTCGAGGTCGAGTCGGGTCGCCAGTTCCACTCGGGCGATCCTAGGCAACGGCACCGCCGGCGACTGGCCGGCCCCGGTCAGCGCCCCGATGTAGTCGTCGTAGGAGAGATCGCTCTCGTCACCCCACGACTCGAGCCGGTCACGACCGAGAAGCAGAACACTCCGCCCGGCCGCAGGACGCGCGCGATCTCCTCGACCACCGCAGTCGAGCTTCAGGCCTTGGATCCGTCGGCCGCGACCTTGACGGAGACGTCGGCGCAGCGGGTTGTCGCCGCCCGCGCCTCGTCACCGGCAAAGGCCGCGGCGGCCACCATGGCCGCCACAACCAGCGCAAACGTCCGGAATACCGTCATATCTGACGGCAAACGGGACGTTTGGGCTCCGAGAACGGCCAGCATCAGCGCTTGCGGGCCGGTTTGACGATGATCCGCGCGCTGCCGGTGCCCACTCCGGGCGCCCCGCCCTCGTGCACACGGAACGTGACGAGCGCGGCGCGCGGGCCGTCGGTAGGCTCGCGCCCGCCCGGCGGGTGGGAGACGCGTGCGCCGGGCCTCATCCCCCCACGAAGGAGCAGAACGTGAAGCTCGTTGTCGGCATCGTCCGCCCCGAGAAGGCGAACGACGTGCTCGAGGCTCTCTACCGCGCGGAGGTCCGCGGGGTTTCCATGAGCCGTGTCCAGGGCCACGGAGGTGAGCTCGACCGAGTCGAGACCTACCGCGGCACGACCGTGAAGATGGGCCTGTCGGAGAAGGTCCGCTTCGAGATCGCGGTAACCGACGACTTCGTCGACAAGGCCGTCGACGCGCTCTGCGAGGGCGCCCGGACCGGTGAGGTCGGTGACGGGAAGATCTTCGTGGTGCCGCTCGAGCGGGCCGTGCGGATCCGCACCGGCGAGACCGACCAGAGCGCCGTCACGCCGGTCGGGAGCTGAGGCCGATGAACCTGCTCGCCGCCGCAGCAAAGATCGACACGGGCGACACCGCGTGGATGCTCACCGCGACCGCGCTCGTGCTGATGATGACCCCCGCCCTCGGCCTCTTCTACGCCGGGCTCGTGCGGTCGAAGAACACCCTCAACACGTTCATGATGTCGATCGCCGCGCTCGCCATCGCGACGATCACGTGGGCGCTGGTCGGCTACTCGATCGCGTTCGACGGCGCCGGGAGCATCATCGGCGGCTTCGACCACACGTTCCTGAACGGGATCGCCTTCGCCCCGCGCGACGGGACGACGATCCCCCACCTCGTGTTCTTCGCCTTCCAGGCGACTTTCTGCATCCTCACCACGGCGCTCGTCTCCGGCGCGGTGGTCGAGCGGATGCGCTTCGGCCCCTTCCTGATCTTCGCCGCGTTGTGGTCGGTGCTGATCTACGCGGTGCTCGCGCACTGGTCGTTCGGTGGCGGCTGGCTGGCCGCCAACGGCACGATCGACTTCGCGGGCGGCATCCCCGTCGAGATGGGCTCGGGCTTCTCGGCGCTCGCGGCCGCCCTCGTCGTCGGCGCCCGTAAGGACTACGGCCGCCAGGCGCTGCTGCCCCACAACGCGATCTACGTGCTGCTCGGCGCCGGGTTGCTGTGGTTCGGCTGGTTCGGGTTCAACGGGGGCAGCGGCTTCTCGACCGGCAACAACGGCGTGCTCGCGTTCACCAACACGATGCTCACGCCGGCCTGCACCCTGGCCGCGTGGTTCGTGCTCGACCTGATCTTCGGGAAGAAGGTCACCGCGATCGGCGCGGCGACGGCGATCATCGTCGGCTGCGTCGGCATCACCCCGGCAGCGGGCTTCATCAGCCCGGCGTGGGCGATGGTGCTCGGCGTACTCGCCGCGATCCCGAGCTACTTCATGATCGTCTGGCGCCCGCGGACCCGGGTCGACGAGACGCTCGACGTGCTCGCCGCCCACGGCATCGCCGGCATCACGGGCATCGTGTTCATCGGGTTCTTCGCCCAGCTCTCGTGGAACGGGATCACGGACGGCCTCGCGTACGGCGACGCCGATCAGCTGCTGTGGCAGCTGATCGCGGTCGCCGCGACCACCACGTATGCGTTCTGCGGCACGTGGTTGATCCTGAAGGCGATCGGCCTGTTCACCCCGCTGCGCGTGAGCGAACACGAGGAGGCGATCGGCCTCGACGTGACCGAGCACGGCGAGGAGGCCTACGTCACGGGCGAGGGCGCGATCCTCGTCACGCCGATCGACGGCTTCGACGAGCCACGGCCCGTGGCGGACCCGGCATAGCGAAAGCTAGGCGCGCAGCTTGTAGCCGCGCCGGAACAGGCGCAGGTTGACGTAGAACAAGGCCGCTGTCGCGAGGGCCAGGAGCCCGAACGACAGCGCGATGTTCGCCTCGGTGTAGCCGAGGAACCCGTACCGGACCAGGTTGATCATGTAGTAGACCGGGTTGAAGAGCGTGAGCGTCTCCCACGGCTGCGGCAGCAGCGACGAGGAGTAGAAGACGCCGCCGAGGAAGATCAGCGGCTGGATCACGAACGTCTGCGCCACCGCGACGTCGTCGAACTGCTCGGCCCGAACGCCGATCAGCACGCCGAGCGAGCCGAAGAAGAAGCCGACCATGGCGACCGCGGGGATCAGGACGAGCGGATGCTCGACCGGCAGGTCGATCAGGAACGAGGCGGCCGTGAACGTGAGCACCGCGACGGTGCCGCCGCGCAGGAACCCTCCGAGCGTGAAGCCGAGCAGCAGCTCGTGCGGCTTGGCGGGTGACGCCAGCTGGTCCTGGATAGCGCCCTGGAACTTCTGCTGGAGGATCGAGGAGCTGTTGTTGGCGAAGGCGTTGGTTGCCCAGGCCATCATGATCAGGCCGGGCACGACGAAGACGACGTAGTCGAACCCGTGCAGCTCCTTGATGCGGGTGCCCAGCGCGGCGCCGAAGACCGAGATGTAGAGGAAGGTCTCGAGCAGCGGCGCGCCGATCGTCTGGCGCTTGATCTTGAAGAAACGGTTGCATTCGCGGCGCACCAGCGCCGCAAAGCGGATCTGCGCGGCGGTCATTCGGCGATGACCTCGGCGAGCGCGTGGGCGCGCGAGAGCTCCTTGCGGCCGACGAGCTCGAGATAGGCGTCCTCGAGGCTCCCGACGCCGTAGCGCGCCGCGAGCTCGTCGCTCGTTCCGGTCGCCGCGATCTCACCGCCGGCGATGAACGCGATGTGATCGCACAGTTGCTCGGCCTCCTCGAGGTAGTGCGTGGTCAGGAGGATCGTGGTGCCCTCAGCGTTGATCTGCTGCACGTAGTGCCACAGCTCGAGTCGCAGCTCGACGTCGACGCCGGCGGTCGGCTCGTCGAGGATCAGCAGCTCGGGGCGGTGCATCAGCGCGCGGGCGAGCACGAGCCGGCGCTTCATGCCACCGGAGAGCCAGCGGGTGCGGTCCTTGCGCTTGTCGTACAGCGAGAACGCGTCGAGCAGCTCGGCCGCGCGCTCCTTGCGCTCCTTCTTCGGCATCCCGAAGTAGCCGCCGTGGTAGTCGAGCGTCTCCTCGAGCGTGAGGAACCAGTCGAGGTTGAGCTCCTGGGGGGCGAGCCCGACCGACTGGCGGGCGTCGGCGTAGTCGTCGATCGCGTCGTGGCCGAAGATCTCGATCTTGCCGGCCGTCGGCTGGGCGAGGCCGGTGGCGCAGTGGATCAGCGTCGACTTGCCGGCCCCGTTCGGCCCGAGCAGCGCGAAGAACTCCCCCTCGCCGATGGCCAGATCGACCCCCTTGAGGGCCTCCGTACCGGTGGGGTAGCGCTTGACGAGTCCTTCAACGTGGAGGGCGTTCACTTACGAAAGGTTATCGGGGCGGGCGGCATGGACGCAGCATGGTGCTACTTCGAGCGTGGTTGAAGTCAAGCCGACACTGCGCTGCTAGCCCGCGCGGCGCAGCACCCGCACGCGCGCCGACCCCGGGCGGCAGCCGCGCTTGGACGCCGTGACCTGCCGGCGTCCCGCGCGCTTGGGGCGCACCCGCAGCGATGCGCGCCCGCTGCGGTTCGTGCGGACCCGCTTCCCGGCGAAGCGGATCGTCACGCCGCTCCTGCAGCCCTCGATCTTCGCCACCCGGATCCGGATCCGCGCGCGCCGCCCGGCACGCAGGCGCTTCGGCGTGACGGTGAGCCGGATCGTCGCCGGACCGGCGACGCGCAACATGAACCGCGCCAGCTCGTCGGCCGCCGGCTCGGGCCGCCCGTCGTTCTGCACGCGGGCGGCGTTCATCACGTCGTTGTGGTTGTAGCCGGGCAACGTCACGCGGCGGCTGAGCGGCTTGGCGTTCGGCGGCGTGGCCACGATCGGCGGGCCCGTGTCGGGCGGGGAGTTGTCCTGGCTGTCGCCCGCGCTGATCAGCAGCGCCGGCTTCTGCGAAGTGCCGTTGTAGCGGATGTTGGAGAGCCCGCGGCCGCGCTCGCCGGCACCCGCGTCTGTCACGTCGTTCGTCAGCGCGCTCGGGAAGAACTGCTCGATGAAGTCGGCCGGCGCCTGGAACATGTTGCGCGAGAGCTCGCGGATGTCGGCCACCTCGGACTCGCGCGAGGTGTAGAAGCCGCCCGCCTCGTTGCGCGCGAGCGGGTGGCCGGCGGAGCCGACCTCGTCGTAGTTCTCCCACGTGTAGAGGGGCGCGGAGGTGTCGCCCGGCAGCGCGTAGGTGCCGTCGCCGGGGAACGGGAAGTTCTTGTCGACGACCGCGCCACCGCGGAAGAAGCCGACGCTCGTGCGCAGGAACGAGAGCGGCGCCGAGTTGTCGTCGAACACGCCGCCGAGGGCGAGCTCGTTCGAGATGCGGAAGTTGCGGATGCCCGGCCCGGTGGCCGCGTTCAGCACGTCGCGCGAGAAGAGCAGCAGCTGGGCGAGGTCGATGTTCGGTGTGTGCGGCAGGTTGTCGACCACGTCCGTGCCGTTCGGGTTGTAGTAGCTGCCGACCCCGAAGATCGGCGGCAGCTGGAACGTCTCGGGCGTGAGCGGGGTCGCGTTCATGTAAGGCGCCCCGGACACGGCGCTGAGGGCGAAGAAGAGGCGCGTGACGTCGAGGCCGCCGCCTCCGCGCTGGCCGAGCGAGAAGCGCGTGTCGAGCCCGACGAAGCCGGCACACTGCCTGTAACCGGCGTCGTCGGTGGTCCTGGCGTTGCCGTCGAAGTCCCACGCCGCGAAGGCTGTGGTGATCGGGCCGCCGAGCGAGTGGCCGCCGCACAGCACCTTCTTCGCCCGGACCTTCGGATCCGGAAAGCCGGCCGCGATCACCGCGTGCCAGTCGCGCACGGTGCGCTCGAGGCCGAACGTGCTGAGGAAATCGACCGACCCCGGGTTCGGGAAGCCGCCGAACTTCCGGCCGTCGACTGCCTTCCCGCCCCAGTAGTAGTCGTACGCGATCTGCGGGTTCCTGGCGCGCGCCGCGGCGTTCACCCCGGTGTGGTCCTCGAGGCAGTTCGAGCGGCGATCGAGCGCCCAGAGCTCGACGTAGCGGCCCTTCGCTGCGGCGTTGCGGACGGCGTTGCGCGCGAGCTGGTCGAAGTAGGCGGCACCGCCGAGGAAGCCGGGCATCATCACCGCGACGGAGTCGGCCCTGGTCGCGTCGGCCGGCCCGTTGCGGTGGCGGAAGCGCAGGTAGGTGACCCAGTCGCAGGCGGCCGGATGCGGGCCGGCGGATGCGGGCAGCGGGTCGCGCACGCGGACGAAGCTCTCGCGCACGGTGCCCGCGTCGGGCGCCGTCGAGTTGACGGGCGTCTCGATCGTCTCGGCGTGCGCGAAGGCGGGCAGCGCGAGCGCCGCGACAAGGACCACCCCTGCTCCCCAATAGGCTCTCGCCATGGCAGAAGAATACGTCGACGTCGGGCGCGACATCACCCTGTGTTACGAGTCGATCGGGGATCCTGCCGACGAGCCGCTGCTCCTCGTCATGGGTCTCGGCATGCAGCTGATCGCGTGGCCGGACGAGTTCTGCGCGCTCCTCGCCGGGCGTGGCTTCCACGTCGTGCGGTTCGACAACCGCGATGCGGGCCGCTCGACCTCGATCGATCTCCGGCCTCCGGGGCTGCTCCAGCTCGCCACCCGCCGCTTCTCCAAGGCCCAGTACACGCTGGCCGACATGGCCGACGACACGGCCGGCCTCCTACGCGCGCTCGACCTGGCGCCCGCCCACGTCGTCGGCGCCTCGCTCGGCGGGATGATCGCCCAGTCGGTCGCCGCGCACTACCCGGACACGGTGCGGAGCCTCACGTCGATCATGTCGACCACGGGCAACCGCTGGAAGGGCCAGGCCGTGCCCACGATCCTGCCGCTGTTCCTCAAGCGCCCGCCACGCGAGCGCGAAGCCGTGGTCGCGCACGGGACGAAGCTCTTCCAGGCGATCGGGTCGCCGGGTTTCCCGCGCGACGAGGCGGAGCTGCGGGAGATGATCCTCGCCGGCTACGACCGCGCGCCGAACCCGGCGGGCACCGGGCGCCAGCTCGGGGCGATCATGAAGTCGGGCGATCGCACGAGCGAGCTCCGCAAGATCACCGCGCCGACCCTCGTGATCCACGGGACGAAGGACAAGCTGGTCTCACCGTCCGGCGGCCGCGCGACCGCGGCGGCCATCCCCGGCGCACGACTGATCGAGATCGACGGGATGGGTCACGACCTCCCCGAAGGGGCCTGGGACCGGATCGTCGACGCGATCGTGGAGAACGCTGCGCGGCGCCGGGCCGAGGAGCCCGCTCGATCCGCTCAGTGAACTCGAACCCGTCCTCGAGCGCACTGCGGACGGAGCACGCCTCGGCCATCATGCGCAGCCGCGCGGTGCATCAGTGACCGAACCGCACGTCAGGCAACACCCGGCCCAGCGAACGCGGAACCCACCATGCCCGGTGGCCGAGCAGACGCAGCAGCACTGGAACGAGCAGCAGCCGGACCAGGAACGCGTCGAGCAGGACGGCGACTCCGAGGATCACGCCCATCTCCTTCGGCGGCAGCGGGCCGGACAAGGCGAAGGTGAAGAACACCGCGACCATCACGCCGGCCGCCGCGAAGATGACACGGCCGCTGTGCGCTAGCCCGCCGACCATCGCCTCGTGGGGATCGTGCGAGCGGTCCCAGTGCTCCTTTGCCGACGCGAACAGGAACACGGTGTAGTCCATCGAGATCGCGAAGATCATGGCGAAGAAGAACACCGGCCCCCAGGCGTCGAGGAAGCCCTGGGACTCGAAGCCGAGCAGGCCGGCGCCATGCCCCTCTTGGAAGATGAGGCGCGCGACGCCGAATGCGGCGGCTGTTCCGAGCAGGCTCGTCAGGACGCCGAGTGCGGCGATCACCGGCGCCTGAAGCGCGACGAGCAGCAGCAGAAATCCGAGCACGAGCACCACCCCGATCACCAGCGCCGTTTTCGACGCGAGCAGTTCCTCGAGGTCGTGGTTCTCGGCCACGGCGCCGCCGACCCGCGTGCCCTGCGGCAACTCCGCGCGCAACCGATCGATCGTCGCGCCGGTTGCCGGAGCCGACGGCTCAGTGCTGGGGATGACCTGGACGACAGCCGCCCCGCGCTGGCCCGGCATCGGCTCCATCACCCGCGCGATCCCGGGGTCGCGCTCGGCGATCGCGGCCACGCGCGGCGCGGCGGCCTGCGAGGTAACGAGCTGGAACGCGCCCGGGGCGCCGGGGCCGAAGGCCTTCTGCACCTGTTCGTAGCCGATCCGCGAGTCGTCCGCCTCCGGGACGACCTTGATCGAGGGCATCCCCGTCTCGAGCCCGGCCACAGGAATCGCGAGGGCGACGAGCGGAACGAGCGCCAGCAAGCCGAACCGCACCGGGCGCCGCCACAGCCGCTCACCCCACGCGGCGAACCGCGCCGAGCGATGCTCGCCGGAGTGGGCCCACGGGAGGGCGAGCTTGTCGACGCGCGGGCCGAGCTTGGCGAGCACCGCGGGCAGAAGGGTAAGGGTCGCGGCGAGGATGAAGACGACCGAGATCATGATCCCGAGCGCCATCGAGCGAAAGGCCGGTGAGGGCACCAGCATCACCGCGCTGAGGGCGATCAAGACCGTCACCCCGCTGAACAGGACGGCCTTGCCAGCGGTGTCCATGGTCTCGGCGACCGCGTCGACGACCGATCGGTGGGGACCGAACAAGGCGCCGCGGAAGCGGTAGACGACGAACAACGCGTAGTCGATCCCGAGGGCGAGCGCGAACATCAGCGCGAAGTTCATCGCCCAGATCGAGATGTCCAGCAGCTGGGTGCCGAGGTACAGCGATCCGGCCGAGGCCATCAGGCCGAGGATCGTCAGCATCAGCGGCAGCCCCGCGGCGACCAGCGAGCCGAACGCGAGGACCAGGATGGCCATCGTGACCGGCCACGAGATCAGCTCGCTCTTCATCATCGCGGCGCGGTTCGCCTCGTTGAAATCCGACCACATGCCGCTGGCACCGGTGAGTGAGACCTCCACGCCTTTGCCGGCGGCGCCGTCCAGCTCCTCCTTCAGATCGTCGGCGGCGCGGACCATCGTGTTCGAATCCGCCGCGGCGCCAGCCTGGATGACGGCTGTCCTGCCGTCGCGCGAGATCGAGGTCCCGCGCTGCGGCGGGACGACTCGCGAGACGCGCGGATCCGCCGCCAGCGTGCGCTCCGCCGATGCGACGGCGGCGCGGAACGAGGGGTCTGTCGCGGTCGCCTTGTCGGAGTGGACCACGACCATCAGCGCGCTCGAGGAGAGGCCCTGGAATTCGCTGTCGAGCGCCTCGCGGGCGGCGACGGACTCAGAGCCCGATGCCTCCCAGCCCGCGCCCGACAGCGCATGCTCGACCTTGGGCGCGAGGAGACCGAGGCCCAGCGCCACCACCACCCACGCGATCGTGACCGCGCGGATATGGGTGGCGGTGTAGCGGCCGAGCCGCCCGATGGGTCCCAGCGTGCTCATCGCCGATCCCCAGCCTCGTGCGCCGGGCGCAGCCCGGCGTAGCGGCGCAGGAGCCACGACGCGGGACAGTTCCCGACGACCACGAATAGCCACTGGTTCAAGCCCACGAACGCGGTCAGGAGCAGGAACCAGGGCGACGCGAGTACGACCAGCAGCGCGCTCAAAAGGGTCATGCTGCCGGCGAGGGCGAACAGAACGCGGTCGAGCGACCAGCTGCGGCTTTCCGTGGCCGAACAGCTGGTGGTTGGTGCGACGGGCGTCATGCTGTACCTCCTGGGGTGAGGATCTGGTCGAGCTCGTCGACCTGCTGACGGATTCCTCCGCAGACGGCCTCGCAGAGGGCAAAGATGGATTCGTCGGCGATTACGTAGCGCACGGACGTGCCGTGCTTGGTGCGGCTCACGATCCCCGCCTGGTGCAGCACTCCGAGATGCTTCGACACGTTCTGCTGCGAGCTTCCGATGGCGTCGGTCAGCTCCCCGACGGTCGCCTCGCCCAGATGCAGCTGGTCGAGGATCTTGATGCGCATCGGCTCGCCCATGACGCGGAAGCGCCCCGCGATGAGCTCGATGAGCGGTTCGGGGAGGGGGTGCGTGATCTCCACATCCACCACCGTACCACTAATTAGTTGTGCAGTTGAACTGCGCCTGCGGCTAGCCTCTCGCGCTCATGACGGAATCCGTGAAGATGACTGCCGCCTCGTTCGAGCAGCTCAAGTCAGAGCTCGACGAGCTCGAGGGCCCGGCCAAGCGAGCGATCGCCGGCCGCATCAAGACTGCGCGCGAGTGGGGCGATCTCAAGGAGAACGCCGAGTACCACGCCGCGAAGGAGGAGGCGGCGATGCTCGAGGCCAAGATCAAGCGGATCCGGGCGCGCCTGGGCGCCGCCGAGGTGGTCGAGCCGGTCGCCGAGGGCGGGGCCGGCATGGGGTCCACGGTGACCTACGTCGACGAGACGAGCGGCAAGGAGCAGATCTTCCAGCTCGTGCCCGCCTCCGAGGCCGATCCCGCCAAGAAGCTGTTGTCGATCGACTCCCCCGTCGGGAAGGCCCTCGCCGGCGCCGAGCCGGGCGACGTTCGCTCGCTCGAGACGCCGAAGGGAGCGCGCGATCTGAAGGTCGTGGCGGTGGAGCACTCCTGATGGGCCTGCGCGTCTACCTCGCCGGTGAGATCCACTCCGACTGGCGCGAGCGCATCGAGACGGCGTGCGCCGGCCTCGACGTGTCGTTCAGCGGCCCGGTCACCGACCACGGAGCGAGCGACGACGCCGGCGTGGCGATCCTCGGCGACGAGGCGGAGTCGTTCTGGAAGGACAACAAGGGCGCCGGCCTGAACGCCATCCGCACGCGCACCGCGATCGGCGCCGCAGACGTGGTCGTGGTCCGCTTCGGCGAGCAGTACAAGCAGTGGAACGCGGCGTTCGACGCCGGCTACGCGAGCGCGCTCGGCAAGCCGCTGATCACGCTGCACCCGCCCGAGCACGATCACGCGCTGAAGGAGGTCGACCGGGCCGCGCTGGCTGTTGTGCGCGAGCCCGAGCAGGTCGCCCAGATCCTCGGCTACGTGCTGACGGGCGAGCTGCCGGCGCGGGCCTGACGGCCGTGCGGGCCGCCGCGGCGCTGGCGCTCGGCGGCGCGCGGTGCTCGCCGGCTGCGGGGGCGGCGAACCCAGCTACGCGGATCAGGGCGACGCCGTCTGCGATCGGATCGTCCGCCGTGCGAACGCGGACCTCGAGCGCTTCACGTCGGGATCGAACCAGAGCATCGCCCGCCACCTCGACGTCCTGGGCACCACGAGCCGGGTGGCGGCCAGGGAGTTCGCGCGGCCGGAGCCGCCCGGCGACCTGGCCGGAACCCACCGCGCGCTGATTGCCTCGGAGGCCGCGGCGGCGCGCACGTACTCGCGCGGTGCCGCCCGGGTGCGCGCAGGGCAGGACCGATCGCGGGTCCTGCGCGACGTTTACAAGGCGCGTGACCGCGCCGGCAAGGTGCGCCAGGATCAGTACCGGCGTCTGGGCTTCAAGGGCTGCCTGGACCCTGACACCCACCCGGAGATCTCGGTGATCAAGTAGGTCGAGCCGAACCGCTGGCGAGGGCGACGAGTTGTGTGACGGCTCTGTTGCACTCGGGCCGCTCGCGCCACCCGCGGTCGGTGGCTGCGCGCGTTGTTCGTCCTATACGAGAACAAGGCGCGCAGCCGGGCCAGACCCCATCGCAAACGGTTACGAGAGACCACTCGCGTGTGACGGGAGATGGCTCACGCCGGGCCAATCCGGCGTGCCGTCGGTGACCGAGCCTGCCGGGGCGCTCCGGCCCGCGACGCTCCCGAGCCGCCGCCGCGACGAGATCCTCGGTCGCCGCGTGGCAGCCGCCGCCGCGCGCGGGCACGGAGCCGGCTAGTCGATCAGCTTCTTGCGCATCCCGTGGATCGCCAGATGCCACATGCCGATCGCGAAGGCGACGAGGAAGCCCACGTTCCACACGTCCTCCCACCCCTCGAACCCGAACACCGCGTGGCGGACGAGCTCCACGAGGTGGTAGAGCGGATTGAACTGGGAAGCGATGTGGGCCCACTGCGGTAGGCCGTCGATCGGGAAGAACGTGCCCGCGACGAGGAACAGCGGCGTGATCACCGCGCTCGTCACGTAGCTCGTGTTGTCGATCGAATTGATGAAGGCGGCGATCGAGATGCCGGCCGACGCGAAGCCGAAACCCGCGAGAAACGCGAAGAACGGGACGACCAGCATCCCCCACGCCGGGTCGAGCCCGAACGCCATCGCGATCAGCATCGGGAAGCAACCGTAGGTACCGGCGCGGGCGCCGATCCAGAGCGCCTCGGCGGACACGATCTCCTCGGTGTCGACCGGGGCGGCGAGGATGGCGTCGTAGGTGTGCTGGAACTCGTACTTCACGAACACGGAGAACATCGCGGGCAGGATCGACGCGAACGACACCGCCGTCGCGACGGCCCCGGTGCCGACGAACTCGATGTACGGGATGCCGCCGACCCGCGAGACGAGCGAGCCGAAGCCGAAGCCGAACGCGAGCAGGTAGACCGTCGGCTCGACAGTCGCCGAGAAGGTGCTCGAACGCCAGTAGCTCGAGTAGTTGATGACCTCGCGCACGAGGACGCCCTGCACGCCGGGCCATTCGACCCTGCGCGGGACGCGCGCACCGGCCGATCCCTTCCTCATTCGAGCTCCTCCCCGGTCAGCAGGACGAACACGTCCTCGAGGTTCGCCGGCCGGCGCTCGCCCGCGGGGTAGTCGCCGTCGGTGACGCCGAGCAGGGCGATCGAAGTGCCGGTGCGGCGGGTCTGCAGGCCGTCGGCGCGCGCGGCGGCCTCGGTCTCGGCCAGCTTCGCCGGCGGCCCGTAGACCTCGATGGCCTCCGTGCCCGCGTACTCGCGGATCAGGTCCTGGGGAGTGCCGACAGCGACGGCCTTGCCGTGCGACATGATCGTCACGGTGTCGGCCAGGCGCTGGGCCTCCTCGATGTAGTGGGTCGACATGAGGATCGACGTGCCCTCGGCGCGCAGCGCATCGATCAGGGCCCAGAGCTCCTGGCGGATCTGCGGATCGAGGCCGACCGTCGGCTCGTCGAGAAGCACGAGCCGAGGCCGGTGCACGAGCGCACGGGCGATGAGCAGCCGGCGGCGCATGCCTCCGGACAGCTCGTCGACCTTGGCGTTACGGCGGTCGCCGAGCCGCGCGAGCTTCAGCGCCCGCTCGACGGCTTCGTGGCGCTCGGGCTTCGGCACCCGGTAGAGGTAGGTGAAGACGATCAGGTTCTGCTCGACGGTCAGCGTGGTGTCGAGGTTGTCGAGCTGCGGCACCATCCCCGACTCGGCGCGCGCCAGCTTCGACTGCTCCGGCAGCTTGCGGCCGAGAACCTCGAGCTCGCCCGCGTCGGCGATCGACTGTGCCGTGAGCAGGCGCATGGTGGTCGACTTGCCCGCCCCGTTGGGCCCGAGCAGTCCGACACACGTGCCCTCGGGCACGTCGAGGTCGAGGCCGTCGACCGCCGTGATCTCTCCGTAGCGCTTGACGGCCCCGCGCAGGCGAATGGCGAGGCTCACGAGGTACGCGACACTACCGTCCGGCGATCTCGCAAGAATTCCCGCCGGATCGACTGACCCCGAGGGCCCCGTTCAGGGGCCCTCGGTCTTTCTTACGCGGTTCTAGCGCCGCTGTGGTGAGATGAACCGCGTGGAATCCGCCGACCGGCGACCGGAAGTGCTCGTGGTGGACGACGAGGAGCGCGTGCGCAGCTCGCTGATGCGCGCGCTCGGGCTCGAGGCGTATGCGGTGACGGAGGCGGCCGACGGCAAGCAGGCGCTCGACCGCCTGCGCGAGCGCGGCTACGACGCGGTGGTGCTCGACGTGACCATGCCGCACATCGACGGCATCGAGGTGTGCAAACGGCTGCGGATGGCCGGCGACCGGACACCGGTGCTGATGCTCACGGCGCGCGACGCGGTCGACGACCGCGTGGCCGGCCTCGACGCGGGCGCCGACGATTACCTCGTAAAACCCTTTGCTTTGCAGGAGTTTCTGGCCCGGCTGCGCGCGATCATGCGGCGCGCGTCCCCGTCCGGGGAGGGCCAGGTGATGAAGCTCGCCGACCTCACGCTCGATCAGCGCAGTTACGAGGTGTTCCGCGGCGACCGCAAGGTCGACCTCACCCGGACCGAGTACCGCCTGCTCGAGCTGCTGCTCGAGCACCCGCGCCAGGTGCTCGAGCGCGGCACGATCTTCGAGCGCGTGTGGGGCTACGACTTCGGCGCCACCTCGAACTCGCTCGGCGTGTATGTCGGCTACCTGCGGCGCAAGCTCGAGGAGGGCGGCGAGCCGCGGCTCCTGCACACCGTGCGCGGGGTCGGCTACGTGCTGCGGGAGGACTGACGCGACGTGCGCCGGCGGCTGACGCTGCTGAGCGGCGCCGCGGTGGCGGTGACCGTGGTCATCGCGGCTCTGATCGCGTACTTCGCGGTCGCCCACCAGCTGCACAGCGAGGTCGACGACTCGCTCGAGGACGCCGGCCGGGTCGCCGACCGCTTCACCGCGCGGCCGCAGATCATCCAGCGGCTGCGGCGCGAGAACGGCGACGTGCTTCCGCGCTTCTCGCCGCGCGGGTCCCCGGGTGGAGCCGGTGGGCCACCCGCCGGCATCCCGGTGCCGCCGCCGGATCTAGGCGGCCCCCGCCTGAACGGGATCCTCGTGACCGCCGACGGGAAGACGCTCGGCCAGTTCGGTCCCGACGGCGAGATCCCGAACGAGAAGCTCTTCGCCGAGGTCGCGGGCGGCGAGCGGGGGGCGACTTTCGCGGACGTGGACTCCGGCGACGATCACCTGCGCGTCTACGCGCAGCCGGTCGGCGACGGCCTCGCGTTCGTGTCGGCGCGGACGGTCAACGAGGTCGACGAGGTGCTCAACCAGCTGCGGGTGCTCCTGCTCCTGTTGTGCGTCGGCGGCACCGCGCTGGCGGCGTTCGCCGGCCGCGCGGTGGCGACCGCCTCGATCGCCCCGATCACGCGGCTCGAAGAGGGCGCGCGCCACGTGGCCGCCACCAACGACCTGACGCGCCGGATCGAGGTGGGCGGCCCCGGCGAGACCCGCTCGCTCGCGATCCAGTTCAACTCGATGCTCGAGGCGCTCGAGCGCTCGGCTGCCGCGCTCGGCGCGTCGGTCGAGTCGCAGCGGCGGCTCATCGCCGACACCTCCCACGAGCTCCGCACACCGATCACCAGCCTGCGCACGAACATCGAGGTCCTCCACCAGGTCGAGCGCCTCGAGCCGGCCGAGCGCGGCGCACTGTTGAACGAGGTCGAGGGCGAGCTCGAGGAGCTGAGCGTTCTGATCGAGGACGTGATCGAGCTCGCGCGCGGCGACGAGCCGGGCGCGTCGATGCCCGACCCCGAGCCGGTGCGCCTCGACACCCTCGTCGCCGAGGTGTCCGGGCGGGTCGCGCGCCACTGGCCCGCGGTGAAGTTCGAGGTCGACGCCGAGGAGGCGCGGATCCAGGGGTCCCCGGACCGGCTCGGGCGGGCGGTGCGGAACCTGCTCGACAACGCCGGGAAGTACAGCCCGGACGGCGCCGTGGTCGACGTTCGCGTGCGGCCGGGCGAGATCGTGGTGCGCGACCGCGGCCCCGGCATCCCCGACGACGAGCTCGAGCGGATCTTCGACCGCTTCTACCGCGCGCCCGGCAACGGCGACCGCCCGGGCTCCGGCCTCGGCCTGGCGATCGTGCGCCAGGTAGCCGACGCGCACGGGGGGGCCGTCACGGCGTCGAACGCGCCCGATGGGGGCGCGGTTTTTACGCTGACGCTGCCGGGCTGACGTGGCCGACGTTCGCGTTCCCCCGTGGTTGAAGGTGGCGGGCTCGGCGCTGACTGCGGCTGGGTAGGGCGGTCTGGGTTGTTACGGGTCTGCTTCGTTGTGACGTTCCCGTCGCACTTGCCACGCGGGCCGGCGTCCGGGAGGGGAACACCAGACCACGCTTCTGTAACGGAACACGCAAATGGGGCGGATCCCGCCCAAAGCCACCCCCTCGGCGCAAACCAACCACGCACCGCAGCCGGCCGGCGCGGAGAGCTGAGCGCACAGCGAAACCGCACGACCCGTTGCAGGTTTCCGTAACCGCGCTTCTTCGAAGGAACCGGCCGGGGGCCGGGCGAACCGCTGGATCTCAACCTCTCAAGGAGAAACCGGAAATGTTCGTCACGCGCAATCGAATCGCGGGCGGACTCGCACTGGCCGTGCTCTGGACAACGCCCGCTGTCGCACACTTCCCGCATACGGTGATGCCGGGCGAGACGCTGTCGTCGATCGCCGCGGTGAACGGCATGTCGACCGCCACCATCGCCGCGGCGAACGGCATCTCGCCGTACACGTACGTCGTGACGGGCTCGACGATCCTCATCCCACCCAAGCCCGCGGCGGGCACGGCGCCCGCGGCACAGACCACCACGACCACGACCACGACTGCGTCGGCCCCGCCCCCGGCCGGCGCGTACACCGTCCAGCCGGGCGACACGCTCGGCGGCATCGCCGCGCGGGCAGGGGTCACGGTCGGCCAGCTCGCGTACATGAACGGGCTGTCGCCGACGGGGGTCCTGGTCAGCGGGACCGCGCTGAAGCTGCCGGCCGGCACCAACGCCGGAGCGGGCTCCTCGCTCGGCCCCGTCGCAGGCACGACCGCGCCGAACCCCGTACCGGGCACGGTGCCGAACGCGACGGCCGGGCGCGTCAGCGCGAGCGACGTGCAGTCGATCGCCGCCGAGCACGGTGTGCCGGGCTCGCTCGCGGCGGCCGTCGCGTGGCAGGAGAGCGGATTCGACAACAGCGCGGTGTCGTCGGCGAACGCCCGCGGCGTGATGCAGGTCCTGCCGGGAACGTGGACGTGGGTCGAGCAGAATCTCGCCGGGCGGCGCCTCGATCCGAGCTCGCCGCAGGAGAACGTGCGGGCCGGCGTGCTCTACCTCGGCCGTCTGCTGCGCGACAGCGGCGGCGACCCCGCGACCGCCGTCGCGGGGTACTACCAGGGCGGCGAGTCGGTGCGGCGCTACGGGATGCTGCCCGAGACCCGCCGCTACGTGGCGAATGTTCTCGCCCTACGAGGGAGGTTCGGGGGGTAAGGCCCGTTACCATTGCCCGACTTGACCGCCACCGCCTCCCAGCCGGCGGCGGAGCGCGAGCGAGCCGGGTCGGGCACGACCCCAGCGGTTTCCGTAGCGGGGCTCAACAAGCGTTTTCGCCTGCCTCACGAGCAGTACCACACGCTGAAGCAACGGGCCATCCACCCGTTCGCCTCGCGCAACTTCGACGAGCTCAACGCGCTGAAGGACGTGAACTTCGAGGTGCCCGAGGGCGAGTTCTTCGGCATCGTCGGCCGCAACGGGAGCGGCAAGCGACGCTGCTGAAGTGCCTCGCCGGGATCTACTCCGTGCAGGAGGGCCGCGTCCGCGTGAACGGCCGGCTGTCGCCGTTCATCGAGCTCGGGGTGGGCTTCAACGCCGAGCTCACCGCGCGGGACAACGTGATCATCAACGCGATCATGCTCGGCCTCACGCGCAAGCAGGCGCGTGACGCGGTTCGACGAGATCATCGCCTTCGCCGAGCTCGAGGAGTTCGTCGACCTCAAGCTGAAGAACTACTCGTCCGGGATGAGCGTGCGGCTCGGGTTCGCCGTCGCCGTGCAGGTCGACGCGGACATCCTGCTCGTCGACGAGGTGCTCGCCGTCGGCGACGCCGCGTTCCAGCAGAAGTGCTTCGAGCAGTTCGACCGCATGAAGGCCGAGGGCCGGACGATCCTGTTCGTGACCCACGACATGGGCGCCGTGCGCCGCTTCTGCGACCGGGCGATGCTGCTCGAGCGCGGCGAGATGCTGGCGGTCGGCAGCCCCGAGGACATCTCGTTCAAGTACGGCGAGCTGAACTTCGGCGTCGACGGCGGCGCGATGGACGTCGGCGCGCGCAACCGCGCCCGCATCCACGACACCTGGTGCGAGGACGCACAGGGCGAGAAGCTCGTCGGCGCCGGTCAGGGCGAACAGGTCGTGATCAACATCGAGCGTCGAGTTCGATCGACCAGGTCAAGGACCCCGTCTTCGAGGTCGTGTTCCACAACGACGTCCGCCACGTGATCTTCGTCGCGCGCAGCGACTCGACCGGGCCGACCGGCACGTTCGGCGCCGGCGAGCGCGTGACGGTCCGGGTCGGCTTCACGAACTGGCTCGCGCCGAGCCGCTACACGCTCACGCCCGGCGTGCTCAGCCCGGACAACCTCGAGGTGCTCGAGCGCCGGCCCGACTACACCGCGCTGCTCGTGGACACCAAGCGCCGCACCGGCGGCGTCGCCGACCTGCCGATCGAGATCGAGGTCCGGCGCCCGTGAGCGCGCTCGCCCCGCCAGGCGGCCAGACGGGACCCGCCGCCTTCGGCGACGACATGCGCCGCTTCTGGGCGCTGACCTGGACCCTCGCGGTAACCGACTTCAAGCTGCGCTTCTTCGGCTCCGCGCTCGGCTACCTGTGGTCGCTGGTGCGGCCGCTGATGCTGTTCGGCGTCCTCTACTTCGTGTTCACCGAGGTCGTCGACATCGGCGGCGACGTGAAGTACTACGCGATCTACCTGCTCACCGGGATCGTGCTGTTCGGCTACTTCTCGGAGACCACGGCCACCGGCCTCCAGAGCCTCGTGGCGCGCGAGAACCTGCTGCGCAAGATGCGCTTCCCACGCCTCGTGATCCCGCTGTCGGCGGCACTCGAGGCATTCTTCAACCTCGGCACGAGCCTGCTCGCGGTGCTCATCTACCTGTTCGCGACGGGCGTCGAGGTGCGCTGGAGCTGGCTGGAGCTGCCGTTGCTGATCCTCGTCCTGACCGTCTTCGGCGTCGGGCTGGCCATGCTTCTATCCGCGCTCTACGTGCGCTTTCGCGACATCGCGCCGATCTGGGACGTGGCGCTTCAGATGCTCTTCTACGCGTCGCCCGTGCTCTACGTGCTGAGCACGGTGCCGGACAAGTACGAGCGCTGGATGCTGGTGAACCCGATCGCGGTGGTGCTCACGCAGATGCGCCATGCCTTACTCGATCCCACCGCGCCGTCCGCGGCCGAGGCGATCGGGCCCGACGCGCGCCTGCTGATCCCCGCCGCGATCGTCGTCGGCAGCTTCGTTCTGGGATTGTTCGTGTTCCTACGGGAGACCCCACGGATCGCCGAGAACCTCTGATGGCCACCCAATTCGAAGACCCCGCCGCGCGCGACGAGGAGGCCCGCAAGGTCGAGCAGATCGCGCGCGAGCATGCTGCGCTGGCGAAGGCACAGGATCGCCTCTTCCAGCTCGACCGCGTGCCGTTCGACCTCGTCGGCAAGCTCCAGCACCCGGCGCTCAGCCGCCTGTTCGAGCGCCTGCGTCTCGCACGCCGGTATTCGCGCTCCGTGCGCAGCGCGCTGCGCGAGAAGGCGCCCCTGAGCGCGCTGAAACCCGAGCCGGCGGCCGCCCCCGGCGACTCGCCGCGCCTGTCGGTCTACGGCCGGGGGATCTCCCCCCGCCCGCTGCGCACCTCACTCGCCACCGACATCGTGTTCGACCGGCTGACCGCCGAGGACGTCGCCGCCGTCGAGGCAGCGCTCACAGCGGACGAGCGCCTCAGCCTCGACACGGTCGACCCCGTCGACCGGCGGCGGCTGCTGCTGGCGTTCGGCGTGTTCCACGAGGTGCCGGGCGTGCTCGAGCGGAGCGGGCTGACCGCCGCCACGCCGCCCGAGGCCGTGCACTCCATGGGCCGCGGCGCAGCGGCCGCGGGCGGGTCGCTCTACTACGCCGACCTCGTGGCCGACGGGTTCGCGGCGGGCGGCTACGCGTTCGCCCCGGGCACCGCGGTGCTCGACTTCGGCTGTTCGTCTGGCAGGGTCGTGCGTGCGCTCGCCGCCGGCTACCCCGATGTCGAGTGGCGCGGCTGCGACCCGATCGGCGACGCCGTCACCTGGGCGCAGGAGAACCTCCCCGGCATCGAGTTCGCCAACAGCCCCGAGCACCCGCCGCTCCCCTACGCCGACGGCTCGCTCGACGCCGTCTACGCGATCTCGATCTGGTCGCATTTCAACGCGCCCGCCGCCACGGCCTGGCTGGAGGAGATGCGCCGGCTGATCAAGCCGGGCGGCCTGCTCCTGCTGACCACGCACGGCCCGCAGACGATCACCCACGACCGCGGTACGCGGCGGCGCTCGGAGGAGCAGCTGTCGGAGATCGCCGCCGCGCTCGACAAGGACGCCTTCTGGTACGCCGCCGAGTTCGGGCCCGCGGGCGACTACGGCGTGACCGACCCCGACTGGGGCACCGCGTTCATGACCGCCGAGTGGCTGCTCGACGCCGTGACCCCGCAGTGGAAGGTCGTCGCGACCGCGCCGGGCCGGGTCGAGGACAACCAGGACCTCTACGTACTCGAGCGCAGGTAGCGACCCCGTGACGCGCAGCGTGTCGGTCGTCATCCCGGTGAAGGACGGCGAGCGCCTGCTCGGCGAACTGCTGGCCGCAGTGGTCGCGCAGGAGCCCGACGAGATCCTCGTGATCGACTCGGGATCGCGCGACGGGTCGGTCGAGATCGCCCGCGCGGGCGGGGCCGACCTGCTCGAGATCCCGCCCGAGGAGTTCGGCCACGGCCGCACCCGCAACCTCGGCGCCGAGCGCACGAAGGGCGAGCTGATCGTGTTCCTCACCCAGGACGCCGTGCCCGTGGATGGCTGGCTGGCCGCGCACCGCGAGGCGTTCGACATCGAGGAGCGCGTCGGCGCTACGTTCGGCCCGCACCTCCCCTGGCCCGACACTAGCCCGATGATCGCCCGCGAGCTCGAGCAGTTCTTCGCGGCGATGGCGCCATCGGGGCTGCCCGAGGTCGAGCGCGACGGCGGCGAGATCTTCCTCTCGAACGTGAACGCCTCCTACCTGCGCGCGTGCTGGGAGGAGCTGCGCTTCGACGACGTGCCGTACGCCGAGGACCAGAACTTCGGCCGCGCGCTACTCGCCGCGGGCTGGGCGAAGGTCTACCACCCCGGCGCGGCGGTCCGGCACGCGCACGACTACGGGGCCGTCGACTTCGCCCGCCGCTACTACGACGAGACACGGGCGCTGAAGCAGCTGCACGGGTACGTCGAGCCCGCCCGGCCCGACCGCATCGCCCGCGAGCTGCGGCGCCAGGTCACCGGCGACCGCCGCTGGATGGCGCGAGGCCGGCTACTCGCGCGTCGATCGCGCGCGCTGGACGCTGCGCTCGGCGATCCATCACGGCGGGCGCAAGGCCGCCTCGATCGCCGCGACGCGCACGGAGGGCCTGCCCGCGGGCATCGAGCGCAGGCTGTCGCTCGAAGGCCGCCCGACTCCTGCGCTCGACGCCGTGAGCGGGCCAAAGCCCGCTGGCGCCGTCTCCGGCGGAGGCCCCGGCGCGCAGGTCGGCGCCGCACTCGGCGCACCGCGCTACGAGACGGTCCTGCGCGTCAACCGCGACGGCCCGGCACCGCTCGTCGATCCCGCGCCCGGAACGTCGGAGCGCGAGCGCCTACACGTGGCCGTGGTCGTGCCGCCGTTCAAGCGCGGCGGCGGCGGGCACTCGTCGATCTTCGAGCTGACCTCGCGGCTCGAGGGGCTCGGCCACACGTGCACGGTCTGGATCGAGGAGCCAGTCCGGCAAGACCTACGTGCCGCCGGCGGCGGTCGCGCGCCGCCAGCTCAACGAGTGGTTCGCCCCGCTCGGGGCCCCGGTCTACACCGACTTCCGCGACTGGCACGGGGCCGACGTGACCCTCGCCACTTCGTGGGACACCGTCTACCGGGTGGCCACTCTGCCCGACGTGAAGGCCCGCGCGTACCTGATCCAGGACCACGAGCCGGAGTTCTTCGCCACCTCGGCCCAGCGCCTGTGGGCAGAGGACACGTACAAGCTCGGCTTCTACCCGATCTGCGCCGGGCACTGGCTGCGCGACCTGCATCGCGCGCAACTACGGCGTCGAGGGCACGTGGTTCCGGCTCGGCGTGGACCACGCCACGTACCACCCGATGGCCGACGTGCAGCGCCGGCGCGACACCGTGATCTTCTACGAGCGCTCGGCGACCGAGCGCCGCGCTGTGCCGCTCGGCCTGCTCGCCCTCCACGAGCTGATGCAGCGCCGCCCGGAGACCCGCGTGGTCATGTTCGGCGCGCCGGTCCCGCCGTTCACGACGTTCGGCTTCGAGCACCTCGGGGTCGCCACCCCGGCCCAGCTCGGCCAGGCGTACAGCGCCGCGACGGTCGGGATCTGCCTGTCGCTGACCAACTATTCGCTGATCCCGCAGGAGATGCTCGCCTGCGGCCTGCCGTGCGTCGACCTCGCCGGCGGCAGCAGCGAGGCGATGTTCGGCGGCGACGGACCCGTGTCCCTCGCGGCGGCCGAACCCGTCGCGCTGGCGGACGCCACGGCGAAGCTGCTCGACGACGGAGCCGAGTGGCGGCGGCGCTCGGAGTCCGGCCTCGAATATGTGGCGTCGGCGTCGTGGGACGACGCCGGCCGGCGCGTCGAGGCGGGCCTGCGCGAGGCGCTGCGCCGGCGCGAGCCCGCGCGGGTCTAGCGCTCGTCCTCGCGCAGCGCGTCGGCCACGGCGCGGGCGAGCAGCATCGGCGCGGCGAGGAGGACGAGCGCGAGCAGCACCCAGAACGTCCACGAGCCGACCCAGCCGGGGCGGAAGAGGGCCGCGCGCCTGAAGATCTCGGGAACCTGGGCGAGCGCCGAGCTCTCGCCGCCGCGCAGGTACTCGACGGCCACCTCACCGCGCGCCTCGTTCGCTACCCGGCTCGGCGTGGGCGCACCCGTCGGCGGCGGCGCCCCGAAGAGCGCCAGGCGCTGGGCGCCCGCGTTCTCGATGCAGAAGGCGAACGGGCGCCCGCGCGGGACCGCGGGCCGCAGCGGCACGGTGAGGCGCGAGCCGTTCGCGAAGCCCGCCGGGACTCGCCCGGAGGCGATCGCCCGGCGCGTGTCCGGATCCCGGACGGTGACACGCACGGGCTTGCCGGGCCGGTTGTACGTGCCGACGAGGAACCGCGCGGCCGCGAACTCCTCCGCCGCCGGCTCCGCCCGCCGGCAGGCTTCCTCGCCCAGATCGAGGTTCGCCACCACCTCGAACTCCGGGATGCCCGGGGTGAAGGCGAGATCGCGGTCGTCGCGCGCCGCGGCGATCACGATCGCCGCTACTGCGACGGCGACCACGGCGAGCACGGCGATCGCTCCGCGCCTAGACATAGAACCGACCCGCGATCACGGCCAGGGAGACCAGCTGGAGAGCGAACAGGAGCCCCACGGTGCCGCCCAGCGCGACCGCTCTGCGGCTGCCGCGCAACAGGCCCAGCGCGGCGGCGGCCGCGAGGCCGAGCAGCGGGAACAGCGGCAAGAGATAGCGGCCCTGGTTGAGCGGCGCGGCGGAGGCGCGCACGGAGCGGTATTCCGTGACGTGCAGGCCCGCGAGGAGCGCGCCCGCGATCAGCACGAAGAACGCCAGCAGCGGGAGGTGTCGCCGCCAGCCCGCGCGGATCAGCGCGTAGGTCCCGAAGCCGAGCGCGGCGGCGGTGAGCACCCCCGCGATCACGTACGCCACCGCCGGCAGCGAGATCTCGAGCCAGCCGAACTTCCCCCACGAGCCCTCGAGCCAGATGGTCGACACGGGGAGGGACGAGAACCCGGGCGGCAGGGGTGTCATCCCGGGCAGCTGCGGCAGATAGAACTGCCACAGGTACGAGAGCGCGTTCGGGACGGCGGGAATGCCCGCCGCGACCGTGTCGCTGATCGGGTTCACCGCGGGGCGGTCCTCCACCCGCGTGTAGGCGATCCAGGCGAGGACGGGCAGTCCGAGCGCCGCGAGCGGGACCAGGGCCTTCACCCGGCCGCGCATGTCGCCCAGCAGGCCGGCCTCCCGCGCGCCGAGGAAGAGGGCGAAGAGCACGCCGGGCACGAGCGCGTACGAGGAGCTCTTGGTGAGGATCGCCGCCGCCGTCAGGGCGCAGATCGCAACGCCCTCCCCCATTTTCAGCCCGCGCCGGATGATCCGGACGCCCAGCCACAGCACGAGCGCGAACGTCGCGAACAGCATCGCGTCGGGGGTCACCGACGTACCGATGAAGGTCAGCATCGGGACGAGCCCGACGAAGCTGGCGCCGATCAGCTGCAGATCGCGCCGGCGGCCCATCACCTCGCCCACGAGCAGCCACGCCCCCGCGACGGCGACGAGGAACAGGAGGCCGCTCCAGAGCCGCATGAGGAAGAAACGATCGAACAGGCCGGCGCTCGGCGAGGCCAGATAGGGCACCGCCTCGTAGGCGTAGTAGAGCGGCGGATTGACACGCGCCGGGTTGCCGGCCGGGATGTCGCGCTGCGCGCCGCCGCCGTCGGAGCGCTCGGCGGAGCCGTAGTTCGACTCGCGCCGGTCCCATGCCTGCTGGCCAGGCTCGAACCACGGAGCGCGGGCGCGCAGGTTCCCCTGCAGGTTGCCGAAGCCGATCGCGGCCGCGCCGCTCTGCTGCTCGGTCGAGAACACCCGGCCGGGCCGCTGATCGGGCAGCCGGCCGTCCTCGGCGAGGGTCTGCACGTAGCCGAAATGCGACTGCTCGTCGGGCGACTGCCAGGCCGGCGTGAACAGCGCCCAGGCGACGCCCAGGATCGCCGTCGCGCCCAGCAGGAGAGCTAGCGGGCGCGGAACCTCGCGGACCCGTTTTCCTGCCTGCGACATCCCGGGCACCCTACGTGGTCGCGATCCGACCGATACCTTCCCTGCCGTGTCCGCCCCCAAGCGCGCTCTCATCACGGGTATCACCGGCCAGGACGGCAGTTACCTCGCCGAGCTGCTCCTCGAGAAGGGCTACGAGGTGCACGGCATGGTCCGCCGATCTTCGACCGAGACCTTCCAGCGGCTGCAGGGCTGCCGCGACCAGATCACCCTCCACACCGGGGATCTGCTCGACCAGCGCTCGCTGACGGATGTCCTGCGCGACTCCGAACCGGACGAGATCTACAACCTCGCCGCCATGTCGTTCGTGGCCGCATCGTGGAACCAGCCGGTGCTGACCGCCGAGTTCTCCGGGACCGGCGCCACCCGCATGCTCGAGGCGATGCGCGAGACAGCCCCCGAGGCGCGCTTCTACCAGGCGTCGTCGTCGGAGATGTTCGGCCAGGTGCTCGAGGTCCCGCAGACCGAGACCACCCCGTTCTACCCGCGCAGCCCGTACGGCGTGGCCAAGGTCTACGGCCACTTCATCACGGTCAACTACCGCGAGAGCTACGACCTTTTCGCCTGCTCGGGCATCCTTTTCAACCACGAGTCGCCGCGGCGCGGGCTGGAGTTCGTGACCCGCAAGGTCACCCACGCCGCGGCCGCGATCAAGCTCGGGCTGCAGACGGACCTCGCGCTCGGCAACCTCGACGCGGAGCGCGACTGGGGCTACGCAAAGGACTACGTCGAGGCGATGTGGCTGATGCTCCAGGAGGACGAGCCCGACGACTACGTGATCGCCACCGGTGAGACGCACAGCGTGCGCGAGCTGGTCGACGTGGCGTTCGCCCACGTCGGCATCGACCCCGCCGACCACGTGCGGATCGACCCGCAGTTCCTGCGCCCCGCCGAGGTCGAGCATCTGATCGGCGACGCGTCGAAGGCGAAGGAGAAGCTCGGCTGGACGCCGGGCACGACGTTCGAGGAGCTCGTCCAGATAATGGTCGACGCCGATCTCGAGCTGCTCGCCTCCGGCGCGCCCACGATGCAGGGGTAGCCACGGCGGCCCTAGCCTGGGATCCAGGCTCAGCCGACCCCGCCGGCGAGTACGACGTCGCCGTCGTCGGCGGCGGGATCGTCGGCCTCGCGGTCGCGCGCGAACTGCTGCTCCGCCACCCGGACCTGCGACTGGTGGTCCTCGAGCGCGAGCCGGCCCTGGCCGGCGGGCAGACGGCACGCAACAGCGGCGTGGTCCACGCCGGCATCTACTACGCGCCCGGCTCGCTCAAAGCGCGGCTGTGCGTCGAGGGGGCGCGACTGACGGCGGAGTTCTGCGCGGAGCACGGCGTGCCGTTCGAGCGCTGCGGGAAGCTGATCGTGGCCCGGAACGCCGCCGAGATCCCCGCGCTCGACGGGCTCGAGCGGCGCGGGCGGGCGAACGGGGTCCCGGGCCTGGAGCGGCTCGACGCGACTGGGATCGAGCGGGTCGAGCCCGCCTGCCGCGGCGCCGCTGCGCTGTGGTCGCCGGGCACCGCGATCACCGATTTCTCCGGGGTGGCGCGGGCGATTGGCGAGGAGCTGCGCTCCCGCGGGGCTGTCGTGGCGACCTCCGCGGGCGTCGACGGCGTTGAGACGGCGTCGCGCCGCCTGGTCCTGCGCCATGCGCGCGGTGAGACCTCGGTGCGGTTCGCCGTGTTCTGCGCGGGCGGCCAGAGCGACGCGCTGGCCCGCCTCTCGGGCGCTCCGGCCGATCCGCGGATCGTGCCGTTCCGTGGCGCGTACCTGCGCCTCGACCCAGACAAGGCCGCCGCGGTGCGCGGCCTCGTCTACCCGGTCCCGGATCCGCGCCTGCCGTTCCTCGGTGTGCATCTGACGCGCCACATCGGCGGCGAGGTGTCGCTCGGGCCGACGGCACTGCCGATCCCCACGCCGCACGCCGCCGCCTGGCTCGGCACGTGGCGGATGTTCGCCCGCCAGTGGCGCGCCGGCGCGGCGGAGTTGCGCCACGCCGCCAGCCGGCGCGCGCTCGCCACAACGGCGGCCGAGTACGTGCCCGGCCTGCGGGCGGGCGACTTCGAGCCCTGGTTCGCCGGCATCCGCGCCCAGGCCGTGGCGCGCAACGGGCGCCTCGTCGACGACTTCGTCCTGCACTCCGCCGAGCGCGCCCTGCACGTGCGCAACGCGCCCTCCCCCGCGGCGACCTCGGCGTTCGCGCTCGCGCGCGAGATCGCCGAGGAGGCGGAGGCGGCGCTCGCCTAGCCCGTGCGGCGCTCGCGCCGGCGCGCCAGCGCAGCGGCGATGCGGCTCAGCCCGCGGTCGGCGGGCCACGGCCCGGCGATGCGGAAGAGGCCCTGCTTGGCGCCGTCGATCGACCGCATCAGCGCCGCGTCGCGGCGGTGGCGCGCCCAGCGCTGGCGGATCGCGAGCGCCTCGCCCTGGCCGAGGTCCTGGTCGACGGCCGTCTTCGACTCGGCGTGGTAGCGGAAGCGCAGGAGCGGCTCGCGGATGCGCTCGACCCGGCGGCCGTGGAAGAGGCGCAGGTAGAAGTCGTAGTCGGCGGCGTCGGCGAACGTCTCGTCGAGCAGGCCCACCTCGGCCAGCAGCGAGCGGCGGAAGATGATCGTCGGCGTGGGCACGTAGTCGCCGGTCCACAGGTAGCGGCGCCAGTCCCAATCGGCGGGCTGGTAGTGGCGCGTCAGATTGCCGTCGGCGTCGACGATGTCCATGAAGCCGTAGACCCCGGCCACGCCGGGATTGGCGACGAGGAACTCGGCCGCGCGGTCGACCGCCTCCGGGAAGTACGCGTCGTCGGCGTTGATCCACGCGAGCAGGTCGCCGGTCGCGCGCTCGAACCCCTTGTTGACCGCGTTGGTCTGCCCGCGGTCGGGCTCGGAAACGAAGCTCAGCCGCGGATCGTCGCGCGCCTCGAGCAGCGCCACGGTGCCGTCCGTCGAGCCGCCGTCGATCACGATGTGCTCGTGCGGGGTCGCCAGAGCGGCGACGGTGTCGAGGGTCTCCGAGATGTAGCGCTCCCCGTTGTAGACGGGCGTGACGATCGAGAGCAGGGCCATGGCTACCGCTTCGGGACGATCGTGTCGTTTTCCATCGTCAGCCACGGCTGCAGATCGCGCGGGTACTCCGGCTTGGTCGCCCAGAACCCGAAGCAGTTGCCCTGGGAGGGCGCGATGCGGGTGACCAGCCTGAGCGGGATCGAGAGCACCCGCAGGAGCGCGAGCTTGCCACGACCCGACAGCGCGACGAGGTCCCACGGCAGCTCGAGCCCGTAGAAGAAGCGGCAACTGCGTTGGCCCTCCGGGTTGAAGCTCGCGAGCGTCTTCTCGGCCTCGCGCTCGGTCCAGCGATAGACGTAGTTCGGGATCGGGCCGTTCTCGACGCCGCCGTGCGTCCAGTTGTTCTCGGAGACCGCGGGCAGCTCGTAGTCGAGCGCGAGACCGAGCTGGGCGGCGCGGCGCATGGCCCAGCTGTCGCGCGCCTCCAGGACCAGCACGCCGTGGCGCGCGACGCGGTACATCTCGAGCAGCGCGCGATGGGGCGAGCGGCAGTGGTGCAGGCCGGCGCGCACGACCACGACGTCGAACGAACGATCCTCGAATGTGAGCTGCTCGGCGTCCTGGAAGGACCACTCGAACGGCGCGAACTCGTCGCCCCGCAGGCGGTCGTCGAGGTTCGAGATCGTGACGTCGGTGAACCCCGCGCCCGCGAAGACACGCTTGTCGAGGTCGCCGCCGCACACGACGAGCACACGGGTCGACGGCGAGACGTCGCCGGAGGCGGTCAGCTCGGACACGACGTCCTCGTAGAAGGTCACAACGCGGGGAGTCTAGGCGCGGCCGCGAAGGCCGTAGGGTCCCGGCATGGCGCGCCGTCCCTATCTGAACGTCGGAGCAGGGGGTTCCCACTCGCCCGAGTGGGAGAACATCGACCTCTACTCCGGCGACCACGTGCGCCGGCACGACATCCGCAAGCCCTTCCCGTACCGGGATGGCACGTTCGAGGTCGTGTACGCGTCGCACGTGCTCGAGCACCTGACGCCGGCCGACGCCGCGGCGCTGCTGCGCGAGGCGCACCGCGTGCTCGGGCCCGGCGGGATCGTGCGGATCGCCGTGCCCGACCTCGAGCGCTTGGCGCGTGAGTATCTCGCCCAGCTGGAAGCCGCAGCAGGCGGCGACGAGGCCGCACTGCGCCGCTACCGCTGGATCCAGGTCGAGCTGCTCGACCAGATGGTCCGCACCCGGCCCGGCGGCGCGATGGGCGAGCTGCTCGCCGCCGACGACCTCGACCGCGAGTACGTCGAGAGCCGAGTCGGCGCGGAGCTGGTCGACGAGGTGCGCACACACGACTCGGCGCCGGCAGGCGGCCGCGTCGCGGCGCTGCGCTCGATCCCGCCGCGCGAGATCGGGCCACGTGTGGCGGGCGAGCTGAAGCGCCGCTTCCTCCCGCCGCAGGCGACCGGCGAGGCGCACAAGTGGATGTACGACCGGCTGTCGCTGCGGCTGGCGCTCGAGGCGGGCGGGTTCGGCGACTTCGCCGTGCGTGCCTTCGACGAGTCGGCGATCCCGGACTGGGACCGCTACGCCCTCGACGCCGAGCCGGGCGGGGCGCGCCCCCGCAAGCCGGACTCGATCTACGTCGAGGCCGTCAGGCCGTGAGCGGCGCGCAGAACGTCATCCAGATCTCCACGACCGACGGCGAGGGCGGGGCTTCCCGCGCCGCGCGCCGGCTGCACGATGCGCTGCCGGGCGCGGGCTGGGAGTCCTGGTTCGTCGCCGGCCTGCCGCGGGTCGGCGGAGGGAACACGTCGACGCTCACCGCCGAGGCGGGCCCCGCGCTCGAGGCCCTGGCGCCGTACTTCCGCAGCAGCTTCGGCGAGCTGCGGATGCCGCTGCCGTCGTCGCGGCGGTTCCCCAAGGCGGATCTGTTCCGCCGGGCGTCGGTGATCAACCTGCACAACCTCCATGGCGGCTACTTCGACTACCGGGCGCTGCCCGCCTGGGCCGCCGAGAAGCCGCTCGTGATGACGTTGCACGACATGTGGGCGTTCACGGGCCACTGCGCCTACTCGTTCGGCTGCGAGCGCTGGGAGACGGAATGTCACGCGTGCCCGATGTGGGGCGAGCTGAAGGGCCTCGACGAGATCCCGCGCACGCCGTGGGACAACTCGCGGCGCGAGTGGCGGCGCAAGCGCGACGCCTACGCGCGGACGCCGCTGACGGTCGTCGCCCCGTCGCGCTGGCTCGCGGGCCTCGCCGAGCGCAGCATCCTCGCCGCCGACGCGGTGCACGTTGTCCCGTACGGGCTCGACACCGAGGCGTACGCGCCGATGGACCGCGCCGCCGCGCGCGGGATCCTGGGCATCGCGCCCGACGCGCCGGTCGTGGCGTTCGGCGCCGCGTCGCTCGGCCAGGAGCGCAAGGGCATCGGCGAGCTCATCGGCGCACTCGATGTGGTTCGTCGCGACGTGCCCGGCGTGGAGCTGCTGGCGATGGGCGGAACGCTCGGGCTCCCCGCGGAGCTGGCGGGCGCGCGGATGGTCGGGTCGGTGTCCGACCCGCATCTCCAGCGCGCCGTCTACGCCGCCGCCGACCTCGTCGCGCTGCCGTCGCTGGCCGACAACCAGCCGCTGGCGATGCTCGAGGCGATGGCGTGCGGGGTCCCCGTCGTGGCGTTCGCCGCCGGCGGCATCCCGGAGACGGTGCGCGACGGAGAAACCGGACGCCTCGCCGCCGCCGGCGACGCGCAGGCACTGGCCGCCGCGATCGCCGCGCTGCTGCAGGACACGGAGCAGCGCGACCGGCTCGGAGCCGCTGCCCGCGAGCATGTCGAGCGCGAGCACACGCTCGCCGCCCAGGCCCAGCGCTATGCGGAGATCTACTCGGCGGCGGTCACCGATCAGGCGCGGCGCAGCGCAGCGCCGACCGTCTCGCGCTCGTCGGCGTCGAGCGAGAACCGGTAGTAGCCGAGCCAGTAGGCGGCGACCCCGGCGAGCGCGATCCCGGCCAGCGCCAACCCCGCGTCCTCGCCGAGCACGAGCCGTGCGGCGCCGAGCGCCAGAGCGAGGATGATCGCCGGCCCATACGCCGGCGCGAAGGCCCGGCGCGCAACCGTCCCGGCGCTGACCCCGGTCAGCCCGAGCGCCACGCGCAGGAGAGACGGGAACACGAGGAAGTACGGGACCGCGGTGGCTATCGCTATTCCCTCGAGCCCGAGCCACGGCGTGAGCGCCAGCGCAAGCACCACGTTTCCCACCACCACCATCCACGCCAGGCGCGCCAGGACAGGTGCCTGCCCGCCGCCCACGATGACCCCGTTCAGCACCCCGCTCGCTCCGTTGACGAGCCAGTAGCTGAGCAGGATCGCCATCGCCACCCCGCCCTCCTCGAACCCGCTCCCGAGCCACAGCTCGAGCAGCGGGCCGGCGAGCACCATGCCCGTGACCACCAGAGGGACGATCAGCGCCAGCGTGTAGCGCATGCCCTGGATCAGCAGCCCGTCGAGCCGCCGCGCGTCGCCGCCCGCGACGTAGCGCGACGCCGTGGGTAGGACCGTGGTGGTGACAGCGGTGTTGAGCGCCCGCACGAGGTTGTGCGCGCGCATCGGCCCCTCGTAGAGCGCGACGGTCGCGACCGGGTTGAACGCGCCGAGCACGATGCGGTCGATCGTGTAGATCAGCGTGACCGCCGCCTCGGCGGCCGACAGGTAACCGGCCAGGCCCGCGAACTCGCGCGCCTCGCCGCGCGTCGCCAGCGACGGCCGGAACCGGTACGGCAGCTGGATCAGGCGCGCGTAGACCGCCGCAACCACACCTGCGAGCAGCGGGATCGCGGCGCTGGCGCCGATCAGCACCGCCAGGCTCGCGCCGCCGAATGCCAGGGCGAGCATCAGGACGGCGAACGCGGCGACGGACCAGACGTCGATCACCGCGGCGCGCACGAACATCTGGTTCGCGCGCATCGCGTCGCGGTAGATGGTCAGCGGCCAGCCGGCGAAGGTGACGAGGCCGGCCAGCGCCGCGCCCTCGCGCGCCTGCGACTCGAGTCCGGCCGGGATGTCGACGATCGCGGTGACGGCCACGCCGAGGATCGCGAGCAGCAGGCCGACGCCGAGCCCGGCGAGGGCGTAGATGAAGATGGCCGTGGTGAACACGCGGTCGCGCGCCTCGCCCGCGGCCGCTGCCGCCATGTTGCGCACGGCCGCCCCCGCCGCCGCGTTCTGGATCACGACCAGGTAGCCGGCCAGCGAGCTGAGGAGCCCGTAGATGCCCAGCTCGGCGAGCGTGAGCTTGCGGGCCAGCACCGTGAAGATCGCGAACATCACGAGCAGGCCCGAGACCTGCGCGATCTGCTGCGCGGCAGACCCGCGCAGGATCAGGCGTGCCTGGCCGCCGCCGTCGGGTGCCGGCGCGTCAGCCACGGCGCGACCTCACGGCTCCGAGGACGTGGCCGGCTTCGGCGCGAGCGCGGTCGCGCACCCGGCGCGCCGGCGCGGCGAACGCCCGGTAGCGCTGCTCGGCCTCGGCGAGCAGCGCCCGCATCTGGGCCGGGGTGTGGTGCGACGACAGCCCGGCGAGGTCCTCGACCAGCGCCATCTGATCCGCCGTCGGCTCGGCCGGCTCGCCCGCGAACGTGGTGCGGATCGCGGCCGTCAGCTCGTCCCACTCGGCGGGGTCAGAGCGGTCGCGGCTGATGATCGCGGCCGACTCGGCGGCGTAGTCCACGTCGTCGTCGACGATCCACACGGGCTTGCCGAGCGCCACCGCGTAGAAGAGGTAGGTGCCCACCTCGTTCGAGATCACCGCGGTCGCCCCGGTGAGGATCGCGCGCAGCCGCTGCAGGAACTCGGGGTCGTAGATGTGGCCGGCGGTGACGCACTCGAACCCGCGCTCGGCGTAGGCGCGGTGGGTCCCGCGCACCACGTCCTTCCAGTAGAGGCAGACCCGGATCGTGTCCCAGTCGCCGCGGCGCTCCTCGAGCCGGCGCGCGAACTGCTCGATGTCGTAGACGGCGTCGAGATGGTGCGTGGAGTGCGCGGGGAAGGCGAGCAGGGTCCGGCGCCCCGGGTCGGGCGCGGCGGCGGGCTCGGCGTAGCTGATCATCGGCCCGATCGGCACCGCCACGCGGTCGGCCGGCGCAACCTCGGCGAACCGTGCCGCTCGGCGCGGCGCCGCGCAGAGGAATGTCGGCACGGCGGCCTCGACGTCGAGCTCCCAGACGAACTGGGTGAACGACACACCGTGCTCGATCGCCACCTTGGGCCGCGCGCGCGGCGACAGCCCGGCGTAGCGGCGCAGCGCCTCGGCGTGGCCGTAGAAGGCGCTCGGCGGGTGCAGCTCACGGGTGACCAGCTCGCGGTCGCGCGCGAGGCGCTCGAGCTCGCCGGTGCTCATCGCGCGAACCTCTGCCGCCACTGGGTACCGATCACGTCGCGCTCCTGCGGCGACCAGAATCGCGTCACGGTCATCGCCAGGGGCATGACGACGGCGCACACGGCGAGGCCGGCCAGCACGCCCAGGACCGGAGGCTCCGGCGACAGGAACTGCGCCGCGAAGTACGTGGCGAGCGCGGCCACGATCAGCTTCGCCCAGCGCCCGTACTCCCACGGGATCGGGTACAGGCGCTGGGCCAGCGCCCAGTTCATCACCGCGAGGAGGCCGAACGCGATGGCCGTGGCCCACGCGGCGGCCTCGAACCCGTACTTCGGGATGAGGAGGAAGTTGAGACCGATGTTGACCGCGGCCGCGATCACCGTGATCGGCGCGATCCAGCCGGTCCGCATCGAGAAGAACGTGCCCTGGGCGAGCAGCGTGTAGAGGCCCATCAGGAAGAACCCCAGCACGACCCAGGGAACAACCACCGTCGCCGCGTGGAACTCCGGGGGCGCGATGATCCGCAGCGCATCGTCGCCCACGACGGCCAGCGCGAGGCAGACGGTGACGAGGCCCGCGAGCCAGTACGTCCCGATCCGTGGCACGTAGTCGTCGCCCGTCCCGTGCTTCTTCAGCTCGCCCATCACGACCGGCGTGCCGGCGCGGTTGAAAGCCGTGACGCCGAAGCTCGCCAGCGTGCCGACCATCGCGCCCAGCGAGTAGAGGCCGACCTGGGCCGAGCTGACGTAGCGCGGGAGGATCAGCCGGTCGGCGAGGAACAGCCCCCACTGCGCCACCGAATGCGGCACGAGCGGCAGCGAGAACTTCAGCGACGCGACCATCCACTGGCGCGAGAAGCGCAGCGAGCCGAGCCGGACCGTGAGGAAGATGGCGACCACGGCCATCAACGCCGAGGCGATCAGCGTCGCGCGCAGGGCGCCGAGCGCACCGTCGTCGTCGATCACCACGAACCAGACCGTGAAGGCCGTGATCAGCAGCGCCTGCGACATCGTCAGCGCGATCACCTTGCGCGGCTGCTCGGTGACCACGTAGATCGCGATCGGGATCTGGATGAAGATCGCGAGGTAGGCCGCCCAGACCGCAATCCGCAGGTACGGGTCGTACGGGATCGACTCGGACACGTCGAGCAGCCCCGCCCGGCCGAGCAGCTCGAGCCCGGCGGTCAGCGCGAGCGGCACCGTCAGCATGAAGATCAGGATCGTGCCGTAGAGGGTGCGGCGCTCGTGGTCGTCCTTGGCCTCGAAGTGCAGGCGCGTGATCGAGCCCCACAGCGACAGGCCGAGCAGCAGCGTGCCGAGCGCGATGACCGTCAGGCCCACGGCAACGATGCCGTAGTCGGCCGGGGTCATCACCCGCGTGTAGACGGGGGTGAGCAGTACGCCGATCCCCTGGACCAGAGCGTCGCCGGCGAGATACGTCGCCGACGCCAGCATCGTCGTCCGAACCCGCTCTGAGAGCGGGATCCGCGCGCCCTCGGAGGTCTGGTCGGCAGTCATCGGGAAGGTCCGGAGCATAAAGCGGTGGGTACACTCGCCGCCGATGGCCATGACCTATTGCCAGCGCTGCGTCTACCCCGAGATCGCGGTCAACAACATCCTCGACGACGAGTCGATCTGCAGCGCCTGCCGCGTCCAGGAGGAGCTCGACGAGCTCACCGACGACTTCTGGGCCGAGCGGCGCGCGAACTTCGAGCGGATCATCGAGGACGTCCGCGACCCCGACGCCAACCGCTACGACTGCGTGATCGCGGTCAGCGGCGGCAAGGACAGCTACTACCAGACGTATGTGATCAAGGAGCTCTACGGGCTCAACCCGCTGCTCGTCACCTACCACGGCAACAACTACCTGCCGGAGGGCCAGCGCAACCTCGACCGCATGCGCGAGGCCTTCGACGTCGACGCCGTGGTGCTGCGGCCCGGGCGTCGACACGCTCAAGAAGCTCAACCGCCTCTGCTATCGCAAGATGGGCGACATGAACTGGCACGCCCACTGCGGGATCAAGACGGTGCCGATCCAGATGGCCGTGCGGTTCGGGATCCCGATGGTGGTGTGGGGCGAGATCACGTGGACGATCGCCGGCATGTTCTCGCCGTCGGACTACGTCGAGTTCAACAAGCGGACGCGCCTCGAGCACGACATGCGCGGGTTCGACTGGTTCGACATGGTCGACGAGGACGAGGGCATCAAGGCCGAGGACCTGCTCTGGGCACGCTACCCGTCGGACGACGACATCGACCGGGTCGGCGTCCGCGGGATCTACATCGGCAACTTCTTCAAGTGGGACCCGAACGAGCACGCCGCGCAGATGCGCGACGACTACGGGTTCGAGTACGCCACGCAGCCGTTCGAGCGCACCTACCGCACGATGTCGAACCTCGACGACATGCACGAGAACGGCATCCACGACTACCTCAAGTTCGTCAAGTTCGGCTACGGCCGCGCCTCCGACCATGCCTCCAAGGACATCCGCAGCGGCTACATGACCCGCGCGGAGGGCATCGAGATGGTCCGCCAGTACGACCACGTCAAGCCGCGCCGCGACCTCGAGCGCTGGCTCGAGTACGTCGGGATGAGCGAGGCCGAGTTCGACGAGATCGCCGACAGCTTCCGCGACCCGCGCGTGTGGCGCAAGGAGAACGGCGCCTGGGTCAAGGACAACATCTGGGACGAGGAGCCGGCCGGGGATCGAGCCGCGTGAACGACCTGCGAGTCGGGGACATCCGGCCCGCAGACCTGATGGAGCGCAAGCGCGGCCACCTCGAGGCCGACAAGGAGTTCCTGCGCTCGCGCCAGGACCGGTTCGTCCGGGTGAACTGCCCCGCCTGCGACCGCGCCGAGCTCGACGCCGCGTGGGAGAAGGAGGGCTTCAGCTACGAGCGCTGCCCGGACTGCGCGACGGTGCTGATGAACCCCCGCCCCGCGCTCGACCTGCTGCACGAGTTCTACGACTCGTCGGAGAACTACGCCTTCTGGAACGAGCACATCTTCCCGGCGTCCGAGGACGCGCGGCGCGAACGCATCTTCGAGCCGCGGGTCGAGCGGATGCTCGGCCTGTGCCGCGCGCACGGCGTCGCGGCGGGGACGCTGCTCGAGGTGGGGGCCGGCTTCGGCACGTTCTGCGAGGTCACGCGCGCGAGCGGTGCCTTCGACCGGGTGATCGCGCTCGAGCCCTCCCCCGACCTCGCCGCGACGTGCGCCGAACGCGGGCTCGAGGTGGTGGCGGCGCCGTTCGAGAAGCACGGGCTCGAAGCGGGCAGCGTCGACGTGATCGCATCGTTCGAGGTGATCGAGCACCTCTTCTCGCCGGCCGAGTTCGCGAGCACCGCCGCCGGCCTGCTGCGCCCCGGCGGCCTCGCGATCGTCTCCTGCCCGAACATCCAGGGCTTCGACACCCTCGTGCTCGGGCGTGACGCCAACGCCGTCGACCACGAACACCTGAACTACTTCAACCCCGGCTCGCTGACGCGGCTGTTCGAGCGCTTCGGCTTCACCGTGGAGGAGGTGCTCACGCCGGGGCGGCTCGACGTGGAGCTCGTCCAGAGCGCGATCGAGGCGGGCACGTGCGAGCCCGGGCCGCTGCTCCGCCACCTGCTCGTCGACCGCGCCGAGGAGCTGGCGGGGCCGCTCCAGGACTTCATCGCCGAGCACGGCCTCTCGTCGCACCTCTGGGTCGTCGCCCGGACCCCCGGGGGCTGATGCGCGCCGGCGCCGTGGTCCTCGGGCGCCTCAGCTCCGCCCGCCTCCCGGGCAAGGTGCTGCGCCAGGCCGGCGGCCGCCCGCTGCTCGGCTGGGTGCTCACGCGGCTCGAGCGGGTCGAGGGGCTCGACGCGACCGTCGTCGCCACCTCGGCCGAGCCGGCCGACGACCCGCTCGAGAACTGGTGCGAGGCGAACGGCGTGACCTGCTTCAGGGGCGACCTCGACGACGTCGCGGGGCGGGCGCTCGCGTGCGCCGCCGAGCACGGCCTCGATGCCGTTGCGCGCGTGAACGCCGACAGCCCGTGGCTCGACCCCGACCTGCTCACGCGCGCCGTGGCCCTCACGCGTGAAGGCGGCTACGACCTCGTGACGAACGTGCTCGAGCGCACCTGGCCGTACGGGATCAGCGCGGAGGTGGTGACGGTGGCCGCCCTGCGCCGCGCGCGCGAGAACACGGACGACCCGAGCGAGTCCGAGCACGTGACAAAGCTGCTCTACGCGCGGCCCGGGGAGTTCTCGATCCACAACATCGCGTCGGACCTCGATCCTGGCGACGTGGCCGCCGCTGGGGGCTTCACGGTCGACACCGAGGCCGATCTGCGACGCTTCGAGCGGCTGGTCGCGGCCCTCGGCGAGCGCGCCGCGACCGCCGGCACGCACGAGTTGCTCGCAACCGCCCGCCGCCTCGAGGGTTCCGAACGAGGCAGCCCATGACCAACATCTATTGCATCCGCCCACGGGGCTTCAACGTCGGCAACGAGGCCATCAACATCGGCCTGCGCCACCTCCTGGGCAGCGCGTTCGGCGAGACGGTCAACGTGATCAACATCCCGGCCACGAGCCGCTACGAGTCGAGCTCGAAGGCCGGGTTCACCGCCGGGACCGTCCACGAGATCAACCAGTACGGCGACGGCGTCATCGTCGGCGGCGGCAACCTGTACGAGAACGGCGAGCTCGACGTGGACCTCGGCGCGCTCAAGACGCTCGACGTGCCGACGATGCTCTTCAGCCTCTCGATGGGCCGCATCTACAACCGCCGCGGCGAGCTGGTCCGCCGCACCGACTCGATGCGCGACGAAACCATCCGCGGCCTCCACGAGGCCGCCACGATCTCCCTCGCCCGCGACAAGGCGACGGTCGACCACCTCGCCTCCGCCGGCGCCGAGGCCAAGCTCGGCGGCTGCCCGACGATCTACATCGCGGACAGCCCGCAGCACGCGATCCCCGAGGCGCTCGAGACGGCCGAGGTGCTGCTGTCGGTGCGCACCCCCGAGCTGATGAGCATCCCGGTCACGCGGCGCAGCGGGGTCAAGGACGACGTCCGGCGGATCGCCGAGGCGATCACCGAGCGCACCGGCTGGTCGCTCAAGCTGCTCTGCCACGACCACCGCGACATCCCGTTCGCGGCCTCGTTCGGCGACATGGAGTACGTCTACACGGACGACGTCTACACGTACCTGAGCATGCTCAAGTCGACGAAGCTGAGCATCACCTATCGCCTCCACTCGATGCTCCCGTGCCTTTCGTACGGCACGCCCGCGATCAAGATCTCCTACGACGAGCGCGGATCGAGCCTGATGGACACGATCGGGCTCGGCGACTGGAACATCGACATGCTCGCCGTCGGCGACGTGGTCGACGCGGTGCTCGACCGCCACGACAGGATCGGCGAGCTCGAGCAGGTCCGCGCCGCGGCCGCGCCGACCTGGGACGAGCTGAAGCAGGTCCAGGAGGACTCGATGGCCGACTTCGCCCAGCAGGTGCGCGACTACCAGCGCCGCAACACGGAGGCCCCCGCATGAGCAACGTTCACGTCATCGCCGAAGCCGGCAACAACCACAACGGCGACGTCGCCACCGCGCACGAGCTGATCGGCACCGCAGCGGCCGCCGGCGCCGACTCGGTGAAGTTCCAGATCATCTACCCCGAGGGCCTCTACCTCCCCGCGTTCCCGCGCAACGGCGGCTACGAGGACAACGAGGTGATCGCCGCGCGGCGCAAGTTCATGCTCGCCGACGACGACTACCGCGCGCTCGCCGCCGTCGCCGCCGAGCAGGGCATCGCCTTCAGCTCGTCGGTGTTCGACCGCCAGGGCCTCGACCTGCTCGATTCGCTCGACCCCGCCTACCTGAAGATCGCCTCGTGCGACCTCAACAACGTCGCGTTCGTGCGCGAGGTGGCCGAGCGCGGCCGCCTGGTCGTGCTCTCGACCGGCATGTCGGAGCTCGAGGAGGTCAAGCGCAGCGTCGACGCGGCGCTCGCGACCGGCAACGACAAGCTCGTGCTGCTGCACTGCGTGTCGGTCTATCCCGCGACGCTCGAGGTGATGCGGCTCTCGTTCATCACCGAGCTGCGCGAGGAGTTCGGCCTGCCCGTCGGCCTCTCCGACCACACGCCGGACAGCACCGCGGCCGCGATGGCGATCGCGCTCGGGGCAACCTGGATCGAGAAGCACTTCACGCAGGACAAGACGCAAGAGGGCTTCGACCACGCCTACGCGCAGGAGCCGGCCGAGCTCGCGAAGTTCGTCGCCGACCTCCGCGCCGCCGAGGCCGCGCTTGGCACCGGAGGCGACAAGGTGGGGCCGGACGAGCGCAGCGTGATGGAGCGCGCGCGGCGCTCGATCTACGCGGCGGCCGACCTCGAGGCAGGCGCCGAGCTGGGTCCCGGCGACCTGGTCGTGGTTCGACCGCAGGGCCCGCTCGACGCGGCCGACTTCGACGCCGTGGTCGGCCGCCGCCTGACGCGCCCCGTGCGCCGGTTCGAGGCCCTGACGTGGGAGTCGCTCGACTCGTGAGCGCCGTCGCCGCGCGTGAGCGGCGCCTCGTGTTCTGCTGCCGCGGCTCCGCTCGCGACGGGCTCGGGCACGTGATCCGCACCCGCGCCGTGGTCGACGCGCTGCCGGACGGCTACGCCGCCGAGCTGGTCGTGCTCGCGGGCGACGACGTGGCGGCGCCGCTGCTCGAAGGAGTCGCGATCCCGTTCTCGTTCGCGGGGAGCGACGACGGGTTGCGCGAGCGCGTCGAGGCCTTCGACCCGGGGGCCGTGGTGCTCGACACGATGAGCCTCGACCGCGGCGTATTCGAGGCCGTCGCCGCCGGGCGGGTCACCGCCTCGCTGTCACCGATCTTCGACCAGCTGGCCGACGTCGACCTCGCCTTCAGCCGCACCCGCTACCTGGCCGACGGCAGCGTCGCGGACGCGCCGAGCCGGCGTCACGGGCTCGACTACGCGATCGTGCGCCCCGAGTGCCGGCGCATCGAGACGGGCCGCTTCGAGGGGCATCTCGCCGAGAGCCCGATGGCGATCGCGATCAGCATGGGCGGCGCCGACGCGCCCAACCGCACGCTCGAGGTGCTCGACGCGCTGCGCGGCCTCGCCGCCCCGGCGACGTTCTGGGTGCTGCTCGGCGAGGGCTACGCGCACTCGTACAACGAGCTCGTGGAGGCGGTCAAGCGCGACCAGCGCCACGAGGTGATCCTCGCCAAGACGAACCAGTCGATGTGGCGGATCCTGCGCAACTGCAGCCTCGCGATCCTGGCCGGCGGCGTGACCACCTACGAGGCCGCGTACGCGGGCCTGCCGTCGATCAACCTGCTCGACACCGAGGCGCACTCGTTCCTCGTCCGCGAGCTGGTCGAGAACGGCGCGGCGTTGATCGGGGCGACGCCGGACACCGACGGCGGCGAAGGCCTGCGGCAGGCCGTCGACGAGCTGGAGAGCGACCGCGCCGCGCTGCTGCGGATGCACACCGCCTGTCACGAGCTGCTCGACGGAGAGGGCACGCGCCGCGTGCTCGACGAGGTGATCGGCGCCGCCCGCACCGCCGGGGTGGCTGCCGGATGAGCGACTCCAGGCGGGTCGGCCTCGTCGACTACGGCGCGGGCAACTACGCCTCGGTCCGCAACGCGCTGCTGCACATCGGCGCCGAGGTGCACCCCATCCGCACCGCCGCGGAGCTCGCGGCGGAGTCGCACGTGATCCTGCCCGGCGTCGGCGCGTTCGCCGCGTGCATGCGCCGGCTCGAGGCGCTCGAGCTCGTCGAGCCGCTGCGCGCCCGGCTCGAGCAGCGCGACCTGCCGTTCCTCGGGATCTGCGTCGGCATGCAGCTCTTGGCCGGGACCGGCCGCGAGTTCGAGGACTACCCGGGCCTCGGAGCGCTCGGCGGCGAGTGCTCGGTCCTGCCGGTGGAGGGCGACGGCATGCGGCTCCCCCACATCGGCTGGAACAGCGTCGACTTCAGCGACGGCGCGCCGGTGTTCGACGGCCTCGGCGACGCCCCGACCTTCTACTTCGTCCACAGCTACCAGGTGGTGCCCGAAGACCCGGCCGTGATCGTGGGCACCTGCGACTACGGCTCGCAGGTCACCGCGGCGGTGCGGTCGGGCAGCGTCTACGGCGTCCAGTTCCACCCTGAGAAGAGCCAGCAGGCCGGCCTCGGGCTCCTGACCAACTTCCTCGCGCTGCCGTGCTGAAGAACCGCCTGATCCCGTGCATCCTGCTGCGCAACGGCGTGATCGTCCAGAGCCGCGGGTTCAAGCGCTACCAGCTGCTCGGCAACCCGACCGAGGCGGTGCAGCGGCTCAGCGACTGGGCCGCCGACGAGCTCGTCTACCTCGACATCTCGCGCGACCGCGTCTACGACCTGCGCCGCGACGACCTCAAGAGCCCGAACCGCTCCTCCATCCTCGAGATCATCGAAGACGTGGCCGAGCGCTGCTTCATGCCGCTCACGTTCGGCGGCGGCATCCGCACCGTCGACGACGTGATCGCCCGCGTGCAGGCGGGCGCCGACAAGGTCGCGATCAACACCCAGCCATTGGCCGACCCGGCCTTCGTCACCACCGTCAGCCGCGAGGTGGGCAGCCAGTGCGTGGTGGTGTCGATCGACGTGCGCGAGAACGGCGAGGGCGGCTGGGAGGTGTACTCCGACGGCGGCAAGGAGCCGACGGGGCGCGACCCCGCCGAGTGGGCCGACGAGGTCGAGCAGCTCGGCGCCGGCGAGATCTTCCTCAACTCGATCGACCGCGACGGGGCCGGCCGCGGGTTCGACCTGGAACTGATCGAGCGCGTGGTCGAGCGGGTGTCCGTGCCGGTGATCGCCTGCGGCGGCGTCGGCGAGTGGGCACACCTCGCCGAGGCCCTCGAGCGCACTAATGTGGCGGCCGTCTCGGCGGCGAACATCTTCCACCACACCGAGAACAGCGTCCGCAATGCCAAGAAGCACCTCGTCGACGCCGGGCTGAACGTCCGGCCGTTCGAGGCCGTGACGGTCACCGGCTGAGCCGGCCCCCGAAGGAGAATTCCCAGATGACGACGGAAACCACCCAGGAATCGCTGCGCGAGGCGCTGGCGCGTGGCCTCGAGCCGCGCCCCGACGAGCTCGGCGACGACCGCGCCCGCGAGCTGGCCGCCTCGGTCGCGGAGTTCTACGCAGCGATCCGCCGCGACGACGAGGACCTGCCCGAGCCCTACCAGGCGGGCGGCGAATGGAAGGTCTACGTCGAGAACCGCGCCGCCGTGTACGAGCAGGCCGCGGCCGGCGACGTCGACGCGCTGACCCCGCTGCTGCGCGACTTCTGGCGCAACGAGCTGGGCCCGATCGTCTCCCAGTACGCCTACTACCCCGACCTCGCCGCCGGCGACGAGGCGAAGGTCGAGCGCTTCACGAAGCTGCTCGCCCGCGACTTCGACCACTGGCGCGCGCTGACGCACGCCGACCCGTCGGCGATCGACGTGCCGCGGGTAGGCAACCCGTGGGGGCTCGAGATCGACGGCACGCTGGTGACGCCGCTCGGGATGCGCTTCCACAGCCATTCGACGCAGATCGTCGAGCTGCTGCGCGGCACCGCTGATCCGGTGGTCGCCGAGATCGGCGGCGGCTACGGCGGGATGGCCCACCGGGTCACCCAGCTCGAGCCGGGCATCACCTACGTCGACTTCGACCTGCCCGAGACGCTCGCGATCGCGGCCTACAACCTGCAGGCCGTCCTGCCCGACCGCGACGTGCTCCTGTGGGACGCCTCACGCCCACTCGACCGCGACGAGATCCTGCGCCACGACATCGTGCTCGCGCCGCACTACGCACTGGCCGACCTCGCGCCCGACAGCATCGACCTGTTCCTGAACGCGTTCAGCCTGTCCGAGATGCGCTTCGAGGCGATCGCCGAGTACATGGAGCGGATCAAGGTTTGCGGGCGGCGCTGGTTCCTCCAGAACAACGTCGACCGCGCGGGCGTCGTCAACCGCGGCTTCGAGCGCACCCCGTGCACGAAGTTCCCGCTCGACCGCGACACCTTCCGCACCGTGTACCACCGGTTCGACAGCTACCAGGGCCCCGAGGGCGACTACCGCGAGTCATTGCACGAGCGGCTGTAGGCCGGGTTCTCCCGCGGGGACTCTGGGACGCCCTCCGGTAAGGGCGGCCGGGTAGAGCGGTCGGGTGTGTGACGGGACTGCTTCGTTGTATCCGTCTGTTGCACTCTGCGGCCCCGCGCCCAGTCCTTCTTCCTGCCGTCCTGCCCTAGGGGCCTATAGGGACACCACGGCAGGACGGTAGGGGAGAAACCGTGTTACGGAAGAGCGACAAGTGCGACAAGGCAGCGCTGCCGTCGGCGAGCCGTTCGGGCCGGCGGAGCCAGACGGGCAAAACCTCGAGTTGAGCTCCGCTCGGCTGAGCTCAGCTCGGCGCGGCAGAACGCATCAGAGCCTGATCGGCTCCCCGCCCGGCCGATACGTCGGGCTCGCCGCAGCCGCGGCGATCAGCGCGCGCAGCTCGTTCGCTCGCCCTGCCTCGCGGCGCACCTGCTCGATCCGCGCCCGCGCGGCCTCGGCGTCGCCGAGGTAGGCCAGGGCCGCGCCGTGCTGGAGGCCCAGCACCGTGTGTGCGTAGTCGTCGCCGCGCGCGGTCGCGTCGGCGCGCAAGGCGTCGAAGGCCGTGGCGAACCAAGCGGCGCCGAGATCGGCCGGATCGTCCGGGAAGCGCTCGCCGACCGCGCCGACCGCGACCGGCTGTGCGAGGTGGAAGGCGTAGGTCGTGTCGGTGGCGGCGAACGGCGCGAACGACCCACCCATGGCGTGCACGAACGCCGGCAGCCAGAAGCACGTGTACCAGCCGTAGTCCTGGAAGAGCACGTGCGTGCCGGGCTTCGCGGCGGCCAGCGAGGCGCGCATGAACTGCTTCGTGCCGTACCAGGACTTGCACCCGTCGACGAACACCGCGTCGACCTCCACGCCCGGCTCGAGATCCCACTTGCCTTCATCCGGAGTGTCGGGCAGCGCCCGGCTGCTGCGCTCGATCAGGTCTCCGTACGGCGTGCCGCCGTGGACCCGGTCGAACACCTCGCCGAAGCTGCCCGATGCGAGCACGGCGTCGCGCTCGGCCGCACCGAGCACGCCCGACGCGAACAGTGGCTCGAGCAGGCCCTCGAGGTCGTCCGGGGCCCAGTAGCCGTCGAAGCGGTCGTAGGTGTAGAGCCGCGCGGCGGGGTCGCGGCGCGGGTTGGCGAGCATCCCGAGCGCCACCGCCCGCGTGGTGCCGCCGAGGAACGGCCCGACCTCGACCACGTTCGCCCCGCCGTGCCAGACGTGGGCGAAGAACGAGTAGAGGAAGCGGCGCTCGGACGGGGTGGTCTCGGACGGGATCGCGTCGAGATCGGCCGCCGGCTCGGGCGCCGGCGGGTCGATCGCGAACGGCACCGACGAGCGCGCCGCGCCCTGCGCCTCGATGCCCGTCCGCTCGGCCAGACCGGGGTCGAGCGCGGCCACGCGCCGGGCCAGCGACGCCACGCCCGAGGCCGCCCGGACGCAGGCCGCCAGTACGGCGCGGGCTCCGGGGACGCGGAGCAACGCCTGCAACGCTCGGGTCACGGCGGCAAGCGTAGTGTGCAAAATACGGTCGGTGCGCCCCGGGAACGCCAACATCGCCGTCGTGCCCGCCTACAACGAGGTGGACACGGTCGAGCGCGTGGTCGCGTCGCTCCAGGAGCACGCGCCGGACTTCGACGTGCTCGTGATCGACGACGGCTCGACGGACGCCACCTCGCGCGTCGCGCGGAGCGCCGGCGCCAAGGTCGTGCGCCTGCCGTTCAACGTCGGCATCGGCGGGGCCGTGCAGGCCGGGTTCGTCTACGCGCTCGAGAACGGCTACGACCGGATGGTGCAGGTCGACGGCGACGGCCAGCACCTCGCCGACGAGATCTCCGAGCTGGAGGCCGGGATGGACACCGAGCCGGCCGACGTGATCTGCGGCTCGCGCTTCCTCACCGAGACGGGCTACCTGGCGCCGATCAGCCGCCGCACCGGCATCCACATCTTCGCGTTCATCCTGTCGCGGATCGTCGACCAGCAGGTGACCGACCCGACGTCGGGGTTCCGTCTCTACAACCGCCGCGCCATTGCGCTGTTCGCCCGCGACTACCCGCACGACTACCCCGAGGTCGAGGCCGTCCTGATGGTCCACCACCATCGGCTGCGCATGCGCGAGGTCCCGGTCCGGATGCTCGAGCGCGGCGGCGGCCAGTCGTCGATCCGCTCGGGCAAGTCGGCCTACTACATGGTCAAGGTGCTGCTGGCGCTCGGCGTCGGCCTGCTGCGCCGTCGGCCTAACGTCGAGCCGGGCGACGACGCACCGGTGATGGCGAGCCACGGCGTCTAGGCATGGAGACGCGGATCCAGATCCTCGCGATCATCGCCAGCGGCGGGCTGCTGCTGGTGGTGCTCGAGCTGGTGCGGTCGAAGCGGCTCCTGGAGCGCTACGCCCTGCTGTGGATCTTCAGCGCGCTGGTCCTGCTCGTGCTGGCGGCGTCGAAGTCGGCCCTGGAGCGCGTCTCGGACACCATCGGCGTCTTCTACCCGCCGACCGCGCTGTTCCTCATCGCGTTCCTCTTCGTGATGATCCTGCTGCTGCACTTCTCGGTCGCCGTGTCGCGCCTGCAGGATCAGTCGAAGGTGCTCGCGCAGCGGATGGCGCTGCTCGAGGAGCGCCAGAACGAAAGCGAAACCCGCGCAGCCGGCCGAGCCGGCCGCTTGGGCGAGAGCGAGTCAGCCGCCGCGGCGGGAGCGCAGGAAGCGGTAGACGAGCACGATCAGCCGGCTCATCAGCCGGTTGACGGCGACCGGTAGCGGGTGCCCCTTGCCGCGCTCACGCGCGGCCTGTGCGTGCTCGACGAACTGCTGCTCGAACCCCTGCATGCTCTGCGTGCCCTCCGTCATCCGGAAGCGCGCGAGCGGTCGCTCGAGGATCACGGGGTCGCCCTGCGCGGCAACGTGGAGCCACAGGTCGTAGTCGTGTGAGATCGCGAAGCGCCCGTCGAGCGGCGGGTCCGGCAGCACGCTGCGCTTGACGAACGTCGCCGGGTCCGAGACGAAGTTCTGCGTCAGGTAAAGGCGGTAGCTGTAGTGGCGCAGGAACCAGTTCTTGTAGCGCGTGACCGGCTCGCGGATCTCGTCGCCGTTGCCGTCGATGATCGGGCAGTAGCCCGTGACCCAGTTGGCGCCCGGGTTGGCGACGAAGGCCGCGCCGACGGCGTTCAGCGCGCCGGGCTCGTAGACGTCGTCGGCGTTCAGCCAGGCGATCACGTCGCCGCTGGTCTGGGCGACGCCCTTGTTGACCGCGTCGGCGCGTCCGCTGTCGGGCCCGGAGGTGTGCCGGACCCCGAGCCGCTCGAGGATCGAGAGCGTGCCGTCGGTCGAGCCGCCGTCGACCACGAGGTGCTCCATCTCGCCCTCGTAATCCTGCGCGCGGACGCTCGCGACTGCCTCCTCGATCGTCGCGGCGGCGTTCAGGCAGGGGGTGACGATGCTGATCGAGGGGGGCTGCCGGGAGCTCAAGGGGCGCGAGTGTTGCATGATCGCCCGGTGCATCTCGGCTTCTCCCTGCTCACCCTGTTCCCCGGCCGCGTCGGCGGCTCGGAGGCGTACGTGCGCGGCCTGCTCGCCCAGTACGCCACGGGCAACGGGCCCGCGGAGGTCACCGTGCTGGCCAACCCCCTCGTCGAGGCGGCCTACGCCGAGCGGGTCGGCGCGCCCGTCCGGCTGCACCGCGTGCGCTCGTACCGTGCCGGCGACAGCAGCGCCACGCGCGCGCTCGCGATGGCCTGGGCGCGGGTGGCTCCGCGGGTGGTCGCCCGCGACGTGCCGGACGGCATCGACGTTCTCCACCACCCGGTGACGGTGCCGATCCCGCGCCTGCGCACGCCGACGGTGACGACGGTGTTCGACGTTCAGCACCACGAGCGCCCGGAGCTGTTCGGACGCGCCGAGCTCGCCTTCCGGCGCTGGGCCTACGACGGGGCCGCGGAGCGCGCCGACGCCGTCGTCACCACGAGCGAGTACTCCCGCGACCGCCTCGCGGAGTACACCGGCGCCAGCCCGGAGCGGATCGTCGCCATCCCGATGGGGATCGACCACGACCGGTTCCGCCCGGAGAAGGACGCCGCCGACGACGAGCTGCGCCCGCTGCTCGACGACCTCGGATCTTTTGTCGTCTACCCGGCGAACCTGTGGCCGCACAAGAACCACGAGCGGCTGATCGACGCGCTCGCCCTCGTGGCGGACCAAGACCTCACGCTCGTCCTCACCGGCCAGACGTACGGCCGCCTCGACCCGCTCGTCGAGCGCGCGCTCGGGCGCGGCGTAGGCGCGCGGGTGCGGCATCTCGGGTACCTCGACGCGGAGCTCGTGCCCGCCCTCTACCGCGCCGCCGACGCGCTCGTATTCCCGAGCCTCTACGAGGGCTTCGGCTCGCCCCCGCTCGAGGCCATGGCGTGCGGCTGCCCGGTCGCGAGCGCGACCAGCGCGTCGCTTGCCGAGATCGTCACCGGCGCGGCCGTGGTGATCGACCCGGAGTCGCCCGAATCGATAGCCGCGGCAATCGACCGCGTGCGCGGCGACTCGGCACTGCGCACCGAGCTTTACGCCGCGGGAATCGAGCGCGCCGGGCGATTCACCTGGGAGACGGCGGCACACCGCCACACCGAGGTCTACGCCCGCCTGGCATGAACTGGCAACTCCACGGGTACGGGGTTGTTTGCAAGTTGCGTCCCGGAAACCGACGGCCGGGCACGGCGGGATAGACTGCACGCCTCACAGCGAGCCTCTCGCGTGGGGATGGGATTCGGCCCGGCTCGCACCGCCCAGCGTTCGACATATATGGATCCCGTACACGCACCTTCGATCACGTCACTGCCGGCCCACCCGCCGGTCGCCTCCGGTGCGGAGCTGCGCCGCCGCGAGATCCTCGGCATCCCGATGGCGATGACCGACTACAACGGCGCCATGGACGTGATGGACTCGATGGTCGAGCGCCGCGAGCGCGGCTGGGTCTGCGCCGCCGCCGTGCACTCCGTGATGGTCGCCCAGGACGACCCGGGCATGAAGGAGGCGCTCGTCGACTCCGTCATCACCGTCCCCGACGGCATGCCGATCGTGTGGGCGGCGAACATGCTCGGCGAGCACCTGCCGAACCGCGTCTACGGCCCCGAGCTGATGCGCCGCTACTGCATGCGCTCCGTCGAGCGCGGCCACCGCGTCTGGCTGTACGGCGGCCGCGACCAGGGCGCGCTCGTGCAGCTCGCGCTCAGCCTGCGCCAGAAGCACCAGGGCATCAAGATCGTCGGCGGCTACTCGCCCCCGTTCCGGCAGCTCACGGAAGAGGAGGACGACGCGATCGCGGACCAGATCAACCAGGCCCGGCCTGACGTGATCTGGGTCGGCATCGGCGTGCCGAAGCAGGAGAAGTGGATGGTCCGGATGCGGCCGCGGCTCGAGGCGCCCGTGATGTGCGCCGTCGGCGCCGCGTTCGACTTCAACGCCGGCCGGGTGTCGCAGGCGCCGCACTGGATGCAGGAGCGCGGGCTGGAGTGGACGTACCGGATCGCGCAGGAGCCGCGCCGGCTGCTGCCGCGCTACCTCTACACGAACCCGCGCTTCCTGGCCTCGTTCGCCCGCCAGTACGTGCGCGAGCGTCCGCACCCGAACACCTAGACTCGCGGACCGTGTCCACCGCGCTGCCGCAAGGCACGCCGTTCGTGACCGGCGGAGCCGGTTTCGCCGGCCGCCATCTCTGTGATCTCCTCCGGGCCGAGGGGCGCGAGCCCGTCGCGCCGACGAGCCACGAGGTGAACCTGCGCGAGCCCGGCGCCGTGATCAACGCGATCGCCGCGACCGAACCGGCGGTGGTGTTCCACCTTGCCGCGTTCGCCTCGCCGCAGCGCTCGTGGGAGGAGCCGTCGGAGGCCGTCCTCGAGAACCTGGCGATGACCGTCAACGTGCTCGAGGCCGTCCGCCTCGAGCAGCCCGGCGCCGCGGTCGTCCTCGTCACGACCGGGCAGGTCTATGGCAACGACGCCGAGGCCCCGGTGGGCGAGGACACCCCGCTCGACCCGGCGACGCCGTACGGGGTGTCGAAGGCCGCCTGCGACATGCTCGGCGACCGCTACGCCGACGGCTACGGCCTGCACATCGTGCGCGCGCGCCCTTTCAACCACGCCGGGCCCGGCCAGTCGGAGGAGTACGTGGTGAGCTCGATCGCCCGGCAGATCGCCGTGGCCGAGGCCGCCGACGCGCCCGAGGCCGTGGTGCGCACCGGCGACGTGCGCTCGTCGCGCGACTTCACCGACGTGCGCGACGTGGCTCGCGCCTACGTGCTCGCGGCCGGCGCGCCGCCCGGCGCCTACAACGTGTGCAGCGGCCGCTCGACCTCGATCGCCGACCTGATCGAGGTGTTCGCCGAGCACTCGAAGCTCCCGCTGCGCCAGGAGACCGACCCGAAGCTCCTGCGCTCCCATGACGCCCGCCCCGTGCACGGATCGGCCGAACGCCTCGGCGAGGCCGCCGGGTGGAAGCCCGAGATCTCGCTGTCGCAGACCGCGGCCGACACGCTGGAGTGGTGGCGGGAGCAGATCTCGAGCCGGGTGTGAGCCGGGGCTGCCCCGCCTGTGGGGGCCCGCTGGAGCCGTGGCTGGCGGGTGTGCCGGCTTCCGAGCCGGGCTCGGCTCATACGTTCTCCCTTCGTCGGTGCAGGGACTGCGGAACTGCGATCACCGAGGGGGATGCGCCGGGGGCCTCGGCGTATGAAGAGGGTGTGTACGCGCCGGCTCCTCCACGGGCTCGTTTCCTGATTCGCCCGCTGCAGCGCGCGACGGTCGGTCAGCCGGCGCGGATGCTCGCGCGGGCGGGGCTGGCGCCGGGCTCTTCGGTGCTCGATGTGGGGGCCGGGCAGGGCCGGCTCGTCGAAGAGCTCGGGCGGCGGCGGTTCTCCGCGTCGGGGATCGACCCGTCGCGGCGAAGCGCCGGGATGGCTGCGGCCGCCGGCCGCTCCGTGGCGCTGGCGGGCATCGACGAGCACACCGACTCCGATCTCGGCGGCGCCGTCCTGTGGCACGTACTGGAGCACCTCGACGCGCCGGGGCCGTCGCTGGCGCGGGTGGCTTCGTGGCTCGCGCCGGGCGGGCTCGTGGTGGTCGGCGTGCCGAACATCGCCTCGCGCCAGGCGGAGATCGCGGGCCCGGGCTGGCTGCACCTCGACCTCCCGCGCCACCGCACGCACTTCACCCCGGCCGGGCTCGAGGCGCTGCTGCGGGGCGCCGGACTGGAGCCCGTCGCGACCGCGCACATGGTCTGGGAGCACAACCCGTTCTCGATGTGGATGGCGTGGCTCAACCGCGCGGGGACCACGCCGAACTTCCCGTTCCAGGCGCTGAAGCGGAACGTCGCAATGTCGCCGCGCGACGTCGCAACGACGGGCGCCGGCCTCGTCGCGGCCCCCGCCGCGCTGGGCTATGAGGCGTGGTGCGCGGCGCGCGGGCGCGGTGGGACGATCGCCGTGGTCGCCCGGAAGACCGCCCCCGGGGCTGGACGTCCCGTTTCCCGTCAGATCTGACGGGAAACGGGACGTCTGGGGATTGGCGGCATCTCAGAGGTCGGCGTAGATCGCCAGCAGGCCGCGCATCCACGCCTCCTCCGTGTGTCCCGCCCGCGCCCGGGCCAGGGCGGCGTCGCCCTCGATGCCGCGAAGCCGCGAGTCGTTCCAGAGCTCCGCGACCCGGGCGAAGAACTCCTGGTCGCCGTGCACGCACGGGCCGACGATCTCGGGCAGGCCGCCCATCGCCGTGGCGATGACCGGTACCCCGCGGGCGCACGCCTCGAGCGCCGAGTAGGGCGCGAACTCGTGGTAGCGCGAGGGCATCAGGACGGCGGCCGCGCCATCGAGCAGGCGCCGCACCTCCTCCGGCTCCACGCGGCCGAGGAACTCCGTGCCGGACCCCGCGAGCGACTCGAGGCGCGCGCGGTCGGGACCGTCGCCGGCGATCTTCAGCGGCGCGCCGGCAGCCGCGGCCGCGGCGATCGCCAGCTCGATCCCCTTCTCGGGCGACAGCCGCGAGGCAACAAGCAGGTAGCCCCCCTCCGCCGCGCGCGATCGGGGGGCGAACGCTTCGTCCGGCACGTAGTGCGGCAGGGCGGTGACCTTCTCCGGCGGCAGCCCGAGCCGCACCACCTGCTCGGCGGCCCAGGTGCTGGGCGCGATGAAGCGGTCGACGGCGTCGAGCGTGCGGTCGTGGTGGAGCGACAGCGCCGTCGCGTAGGCGGCCGCCTCGGGCAGCGAGCGGCGGCAGTTGAGCACGAGGCCCGGCAAAGTGAGCTTGTGGTGACAGCGAAAACACGGCTTGCCGTCGCGCTCGCCGAAGCCCGTCGCGCAGAAAAGACGCACGTTGTGGAGGTGCAGCACCACCCGCGCCCCCGCCTCGCGCGCCGCCGCGAGGCTCTTCGCACCGAACAGCGGGAGCACGTTGTGGGCGTGCGCGACGTCGGCGCCGAGGTCGCCGACCGCGGCGGCCACCTCGTCCGCTCCGTCGCCGCCCCGGACCAGCGCGGCCGCGGCCTTCGCCTTGCCGGCATCCGCCGACCGCCGCTCGAGCAGCGCGTGCTCGATGCCGGCGCGCGCGAACGCGCGCCGTTGCAGGTCGACGGACCGCTCTTCGCCACCGGTCACCCGGTAACGGTTGTGCAGGATCAGGACTCGCGGGCGATCGGTTCCAGGCACGGGGCCGGGCTAACCTACCGAGCCGCATGCCCGACCCCGCCGTCAGCGTCGTCGTACCGACGCGCAACCGGGCTGACTACCTAGCGGTCACGCTCGCCTCGATCCGCGCCCAGGAGCTGGGCGCGCCCTTCGAGCTGCTCGTCGTGGACGACGGCTCGACGGACGACACGCTGCGCGTCGCCCAGGCCCAGGGCGCCGCGTATGAGCGCCATTCGCAGTCGCGCGGGCTCAACGCGGCGCGCAACACCGGGATCGCGGCCACCAGGGCGCCGCTGATCGCCTTCGTCGACGACGACGTGCGCGCGCCGGCCGGCTGGCTCGCCGCGCTCGTCGCCGGGGCGCAGGACAACGACTGGGCCGAGGCCCTCGGCGGGCCGATCCGCGCCAGCCTCGAAGGGCCCGCGCCGCGCAGCTGCGGGCGCGAGGCGGCGCCGATCACCACGCTCGACCTCGGCCCTGCCGATCAGGAGACCGACTATGTCTGGGGCGCCAACTTCGCCGTGCGGCGCAGCGCGGTGGAGCGGATCGGCGGGTTCGACGAGGACCTCCCCATCTACGGCGACGAGGAGGACTGGCAGCGCCGCCTACACGCCGCGGGCGGGAAGGTGGCCTACATCGGAGCCGCCGGGCTCGACCACCGCCGCGCGGGCGACGATGCGCGCCTGCGCTCGCTCGCCCGGGCCGAGTACCGCCGCGGGCGCGCCGCCCGTCGCACCGATCGGCGCAAGGGCTCCGAGGCCGCGCTCGGGCGCGAACTGCGCAACCTCGCCGGCGCCGGCTGGCACGCCGCCCGCCGGCGCTGCCCACTCGGGCTGGTCATGGCGGCCCACTCGGCCGGCCGGATCGCGGAGGCAGTGCGCCCCACCGGTGCGCCGTCATGAACGACCTCCCCGACCCGCGCACGTTCCTGTCCGGCGAGTCCGGCCAGGTGTCGGGCCGCCGGCTGCCGATCACCCGCGGCGCCGCCGACCTCGCCTGCGATGTCGCGGCCAGGCTCGCCCGGACCGGACCGCGCCTCGACCGGCTGGCGGCCGATGCACCCGCACGCGAGGTGCTGGTGACAGGTGTCTACCGGCCCGGCTCGCTGCTGCCCGAGGCGCTCGAGCGGCTGCGCTCGCAGACGCACCACGTGCGGTTCGCGTTCGGCTCGACCGAGGGGGCCGACCCCGAGCTCGAGAGCGCAACAGCCGCGACCGGCATGACCGGGGGGAAGTTCCAGAACCTCAACCGGCTGCTCGGGCTCGCGCCGCCCGGCGACGCCGACTGGCTGCTCGTGGTCGACGACGACGTGCGCCTTGCCCCCCACTTCCTCGACCGCTTCGTCGCGCTGATCGAGGCGCTTGCCTTCGATCTCGCGCAACCCGCCCAGACCCGGCGCAGCCACGCCGCCTGGCGCGTGACCCGTCGGCGGGCCTGGTCGCTCGCGCGCGAGACGCGTCACGTCGAGATCGGCCCCGTGACGGCGTTCTCGCGCCGCGCCGCCGGCGAGCTGCTCCCGTTCCCCGACCTGCGCTTCGGCTGGGGGCTGGACAACTACTGGGGCGCGGTCGCGGCGAAGCACGGGTGGCGCCTGGGCATCGTCGACGCGCTGCCGGTGCGCCACGACACCCAGCCCGTCGCCACCGCCTACAAGCACGCCGAGGCGGTCGACGAGGCCCGCCACTTCCTCGCCGGGCGCGACTACGTTGAGACCGCCGCGGCCCAGGAGACCGTCGCCGTACACCGCCGTCTCCCTGGGGCTAGGAGCGCAGCCCGGCGCTGAGCCGGGCGAGCACCGCAGCCATGGAATCCGAGCGCCGCCGCATCCTCGTGGTCCCGAAGTGGTACCCGTGGCCCGAGCGGCCGGTGTTCGGGCTGTTCTGCCGCGAGCACGCCCGCGCGCTGGCCACCGAGCACGACGTGACCGTCCTCGCCTCGCTCGCGACGCCGTCGCCCGGTTTCCCGGCCTACCGGCTCGAGGACGAGGTGGAGGACGGCCTGCGGACGATGCGGGTGCGCTACCGCCGTCCGCTGCTGCGCCCGGCCGCGCTCGGGTTCCAGGTCGCGGGCATGCGCAAGGCGCTCGGCCGGCTGCGCGCCGAGGGATGGATGCCGGACGTGGTCCACGCCCACGTGTACAGCGCCGGGTTCGCCGCGATCCCGCTGGCACGCAAAGCGGGCGCGCCGCTGGTGGTGACCGAGCACTACACGGGATTCCAGCGCGGGCTCGTGACCGGCTACGAGCGCTGGATCGCGCGCACCGCGTTCGAGCGGGCGGCGGTCGTCGCCCCGGTCAGCGAGGAGCTCGCCGGCCATCTGCGCGAGATAGCCCCCGGCGCGAGCATCCGGGTGCTGCCGAACACCGTCGACACCGAGGTGTTCGAGCCGGGCAGCGGCGTCCGCGAGCCGGGGCCGCCGCGGCTCCTCACCGTCGGCGCGCTGGCGGAGAAGAAGGGCCACCGCTACCTACTCGATGCCCTCGCCACGCTGCCCGACGCCCAGCTCGACCTCGTCGGCGGGGGCGAGCTCGACGGCGAGCTGCGGGCCCAGGCCGATCGCCTCGGCCTCGGCGAGCGCGTGCGCTTCCACGGCGAGCTGCCGAAGGAGGCGGTCGCCGCGCTGATGCGCCTGGCCGACCTGTTCGTCCTCCCCTCCACCCACGAGACGTTCGGCTGCGTGCTGATCGAGTCGATGGCCAGCGGGCTGCCGTCGGTGGCCACCGCCGTCGGCGGCGTGCCGGAGGTGCTGACCGAGGAGGCCGGCACCCTCACCGCGCCGCGCGACCCGGTCGCGCTGGCCGAGGCCATCCGGGCCCAGCTCGACCGCCACTTCGACCCGGCGGCGCTCGCCTACGCGGCGGAGGAGCGCTACGGCTACGCGAGCTTCGCGCGCCAGTGGAGCGCGGTCTACGACGAGCTGCTCGCCCCGAGCAGCCGCGGCAGCACGGACTCGGCCACGAGCCGCTCGAGCGCCGCCTCGCGATAGGGCTCCAGCAGCCTCGTCGCGGCCGCGGCGTAGCGCTCGCGCTCCGCGGCGCCGAGCGCCAGCCCGGCCCGGAGCGCGCCCGCGAGCGGCTCCGCCGCCCGCTCGGACGCCACCAGCTCCGGCGCCAGCTCGCGCGCGAGCGGCAGCGCGGCGTTGGCGCCCGGCGACGGCACGGTGACGAGCGGTGTGCCCACCGAGAGCGCCTCCATCTGCGCCAGCCCCCAATCCTCGATTCGCGCCGCGCTGAGGAACACCCCGGCCGAGGCGATCAGGTCGATCCAGTCCGTGTGGTCGACACCTGCGACGAACTCGACGCCCGCGGGCACGGCGCCGCCGCCCAGCTTGCGCAGCCAGCGCGCGCCCTCGGCCGCGTCGATCCCGCCGATCACGAGCCGCCCGCCGGGCGGGCCGGCCTGCTCCCAGACCGCGCACAACAGCTCGAGGCCGCGCTTGTGCGGATTGCCCGCGTAGGCGACCGCGTCGGGCCCGCCGGCGCCGCGCGGCGGCCCCTCCGCGACCGGGGGCGGCACGATGACGGACGTCGCCGCCTCCCCGAGCGCCTGATCGGCCGAGTCGCGCGCCGGCTCACTCCACGGCAGCAGCAGGTCGGCGCGCGCGAGCACGGAGCGCTCGCGGCGGCGCTGCCAGGCGCCGCCGATGCCGGGCCGGTTGACGGCGGCGATGCCGTCGAAGCGTACGGCGAAACGCGGCGCGCGCGGCGTGGCGAAGAGCGACGTCGTGACGCCGGAGAAGATCACAGCGCCGGCTGCCTCGGCCCGGCGCGCTGCCGCGCGGCCCGCGAACGCCTCGACCACGTCGGTGGTCGCCATCGTCCGCCGCAGCGCGCCGCTCGCGCCGATGCTGACCGGCACGATTGCGCAGATGGCCCCGGCCGCCTCGATCTGGGCCGCGAGCGCAGCATCAGCACGCCGCAGCCCGAAGGTCGTCGCGAGCGAGACGAGCGCGATGTCCGGGCGGTCCGACATCGCGGCAAGACGTACGCTGGCCCGCCAATGGCGCCCTGGACCCACGCCCCGCCTGCCTCATCACCGGCATCGTCTCGCCCTACCGGCGCGAGCCGTTCCGCCTGCTCGCGGCCGCCGAGGACGTCGAGGTCATCGCGTACCGCGACGCCGGGCCGCCCGTGCCCGGCCTGGTCGTGCACCGGACCACGCAGGCCGGCGCGGTGCGCCTCGCCGGCTCCGGCGGCTACCGGGCGGTGATCTGCGGTCTCGGCGGCCGGCTCGCGCTCCCCGGCTCGTACCTCGCCGCGCGCAGCAGGCGGATCCCGTTCGTGCTCTGGGCGACGATCTGGGCCCACCCGCGCACACCCGCCCACTTCCTCTCCGCCCTCCCGACCAAGGCGCTGTACCGCCGCGCCGACGCCGTGGCCACCTACGGCGAGCACGTGAGCCGCCACGTCGAGGAATCGCGCGGCGACCGCGGCGGGATCGTGGTCGCGCCGCAGGCGGTCGACGTCGAGCACTTCGGAGCCGAGGTCCCGGACTCCCAGCGCGAGCACTGGCGCGAGCTCGCCGGGGCCGGCCCGGACGACGTGCTCGTCGCGTTCACCGGGCGGCTCGAGCGCGAAAAGGGCATCGCGACGCTGATCGCGGCGTGGCCGCGCCTGCACAAGCCCGCGAAGCTGATCGTCGCCGGCACCGGGCCGCTGGCCGACGACCTGGCAAAGGCGATCCCCGGCGCCCGGCTCGTGGGGCACGTGACGGAGTTCGACCTGCCCGCCTTCTACGCCGCCGCCGACGTGCTCGTCCTCCCCTCGATCCGCACCGCATCGTTCACGGAACCGTGGGGTTTGGTCACCAACGAAGCGATGCTGCAGGGGACGCCGACAATCGCAAGCGACGCCGTGGGGGCTGTGGCCGGGGGCCTGGTCCGCGACGGTCGCACCGGCCTGGTGTTCCCATCCGGGGACGCGCGGGCCCTCGCGGCACGCATCGACGCGCTCACCGGCGACCCCGGATTGCGCACTGGAATGGGCCAGGCCGCGAGGTCTGCCGCTGTCCTCCTCTCCCCGGAGGCATGGGCCACCGGAATGGGTGAGGCCCTCGATCTCGCGGGCGCTGGCAAGCGCCGCGGAGATTGCTAGCCTCATGCGTCGATCGCAGGGGGCAGGCCGCGAGAGCACCTCGCTCGGGCGGCCGTTTTCGTACATCCGATGACCAGACGTCTTCGACACCTGATCGCGGCGCTCGGCGCAGCCCTGCTGCTGCTGGGGGTCCCCGCTGCCCAGGCCGACCCGGTCAGCGACTGCGCCGACAACGGCTCGATCGACGGCTCGTACTCCGACAGCGAGCTGCGCGGGGCGCTCGGGAACATCCCGGCCGACCTCGACGAGTACAGCGACTGCCGCGGAATGATCAGCGGCCTGATCGGCGGACCCGGCGCCCGGAAGTCGAGCCCCGGCCCTGGGACCGGCGGCGGTGACGCCACGCCCTTGACCCCCCAGCAGAAGGCCAAGGTCAAGGCCAAGCAGAAGGCCAAGGCCAAGGCGAAGGCGCGCAAGAAGGCCCGCGAACTTGCTGCCGTGGTCGCGGACGACGGCGGCGGCAAGGGCCTCGCGCTCAACGCTGCCGACACCACCACCGGCATGCCGACCGGCCTGATCATCGCCCTGATCGCACTGTCCGCGCTCGCCCTGCTGGGCGGCATCCTCACCCTCAGCCGGCGTGTGCCGGCGTTCGGCGACCGCCTCCGCCGTGTCCCGCGGCCGCGCGGCCGGCGCTAGCCTCGCCCTCGCCGCAGTCTTCGCGGCGGTGGCGTTCGTGGCCGAGGGCGGCGCGCGCGCCGATCGCGCCGGTCTGACCGAGGCGCTGCTGATCATCGCCGCCGGCCTCGTCATGGCCGCGGCCATCTACTTCGGGCGCGGCGGGCGCTTCTACGGCGGCGGGGCGATAGCCGCTTTCGGCGCCTACGTCGTGATCCTCGCGCTGTCGGTCACCTGGTCGATCGCGCCCGACCTCTCGCTCCAGGAGACCTCGCGCGGCTTCGCCTACCTGGCCGTCTTCGCCGCGGCCGTCTGCGCAGCGCGCGCCTGGCGCCCGGCACCGCTGATCGCCGTCCGGGGCATCGCCTGGGCCGCGGTGGTGATCTGCGGCTGGGCGCTCGTCACGCGGATCTTCCCCGCCGAGCTGGCCGAGGTCGTTGTCGGCGCGCGGCTGGGCGCGCCGTTCGACTACTGGAACGCGCTGGCGAGCGTGGCGATCATCGGCCTCTTCCCGCTGCTCTGGCTCGGCACCCGCGCGGAGGCGAGCAGGGTCGCCCGCGCGGCCACGCTCCCCGGCATCGGCGTGCTGCTGCTGACGATCGTGCTCACGCAGTCGCGCGGCGCCGTCGCGGGCGCCGCGATAGCGCTCGCGATCTGGCTGCTCGCCGTGCCGTTCCGGGTGCGGACGATCGCCATCGTCGCGGTCGCCGCGGCGGCCGTGGCGCCGGTCGCCATCTGGGCCGTCTCGCAAGCGCCGTTCACCGACACGCTCCAGCCGCTCGCTGCCCGCGAATCGATCGCCGGCCAGTTCGGCGCGCTGGTGGCGCTGCTCGTGGCCGGGCTGTTCGCCGCCGGGCTCGCGATGGAGTGGCTGGCGGTGAAGCGACCGCTGTCGCTCAATGGCCGGAAGCGGATCGGCATCGTGGCGGTGGCCGCCGCGTGCGTGCTCCCGCTCGCCGGCATCGCGGCGGCAGCCGCCAGCAACGACAACACGTTCTCAGCGGGGGTCGATGACCTCGCCTCCGGCAGGCTCTCCGCCCCGCCGAAGGGCGCGGCGCGGCTCGGGTCGACGTCGTCGTCGCGCGGCGCGTACTGGCGCGAGGCGCGCGCGGTGTTCGCCGACGAGCGCCTCCACGGCGACGGCGCCGGTGCGTTCGAGATCTCCCGCCTGCGCCACCGCGACGATCAGAGCCGGGTCAAGCGAGCGCACAGCTTCGTGTTCCAGACCCTCGCCGACCTGGGCATTCTCGGCCTGCTGGCCGCGTTCGCGACGCTGGCGGCCTGGCTCTTCGCCGCCTCGCGCACGCTCAGCGTCCGGCGCCCGCGGGCGCCCGGCCCGGGCCCCGGCTGGCCGGCCGAGCGCGCCGCGCTGGCCGCGCTCGCGCTGGCGGCGGTCGCGTTCGGCCTGCAGTCCGCGATCGACTGGGTCTGGCTGATACCCGCGCCCGCTGTGATGGCGCTGGCCGGAGCCGGCGTGGTCGCGGGCCACGGGCCGCTGCCGGCGTTCGGCACATACGGGGCGAAGGAGCCGCCGAACCAACCGCAGCTGGAGCGCGGCGTGTGGGCGGTCGCCCTGCTGCTCACAGGGCTGATCTGCGCGTGGGTCGCATGGCAGCCCGCGCGCGCCGACCGCGCGGTGAACCGGTCGTCCGACCTGCTCGCCGAGGGCGACGTAGCGGGGGCCCTGCGCGAGGCCGACGATGCCCGCGCGATCGAGCCGGAGTCGCTGGCCGCCCTCTTCGCCCGCGCCGACGTGCTCGAGCAAGCGCGACGCCGGAAGGAAACCCTCGCCACACTGAAGACGGCGGTGGAGGAGCACCCCCGCGACCCGCGCACCTGGACCCGCCTCGGCCTGTACGAGGCCGAGGAGCTGAAGCAGATCACCGAACCGAGCAAATACGTGCCGATCATCCGCAAACTCGATCCCCAGGGCGGCGCCTACGCGGTGCTGAGCGGCGTGATCGTGAAGAACATCGAGCGCCAGGAGCGCGCACGCCTGGAGCGCGCCGCGCGATGAGCCGCCGGCCCGCTGTCCTCGCCGCCGTGTTCGCGGCGGCTGTCGCCCTGGCCCTCCCCGCGGGTGCCGCGGCGAACTCCACCCAGGAGTCGGTGTTCATGGACGACGCCGGGCTCGTGTTCGGCGACGCCCAGCGGGTCGAGGCCGACTTCCGCACCCTGCAGGCGCTGGGAGTCGACCGCGTGCGCGTGTCGGTGCTGTGGCACCTCGTCGCCCCCGCCGCCGACTCGGGCACCCGGCCCGCGTTCGCCGCCGGGGGCCCGACCGACCCGGCCGCCTACCCGTCAGGCGCGTGGAACCGCTACGACCGCATCGTCGACGCCGCCCGCCGCTACGGGATCAAGGTCCTGTTCTGCCTGACCGGCCCGGCCCCGGTGTGGGCGAGCTCCGAGCCGGCCAAGAAGCAGAAGATGCTCGACCCCTCGAGCAAGGACTTCGGCGATTTCGCCGCAGCCGTCGGCCGCCGCTACTCCGGCACATACTCCGACGAGCAGCCCGTCCAGGCGCCTGCCCCGGGCGGCATCCTCGACGGGCTCTTCCCGCGTCCCGCCCCCGTGCCGCCGCCCCCTTCGCCCGTGCTTCCGCGAGTGTCGATGTGGTCGATCTGGAACGAGCCCAACCAGCCCGGCTGGCTGCGGCCGCAGACCGGCCCGGGCAACGTGCCGGCCTCGCCGCGGGTGTTCCGCGGGCTGGCCGACGCCGCCTACGCGGGCCTGCTGTCGAGCGGGCACGGCGGTGACGAGATCCTCCTCGCCGAGACGGCCCCGCGCGGGTCGAGCCGGACCACCAACGTCAGCCCGATGCGGCCGCTGCTGTTCATCCGCGAGCTGTACTGCGTCGACAAGCGGCTGCGGCCGTTCACGGGCGCTGCTGCCCTCGCGCGCGGCTGCCCGGCAGACGCCGCCGCCCGGCGCGGCTTCGCCGCCGCCCACCCGGTGCTGTTCCGCGCGACCGGCTGGGCCCACCACCCGTACGGCCTCGAGGTGGCGCCGCAGGTGGTCGACCGCAACAAGGACCAGGTCACGATCTCGACGCTGCCCCGGCTCACGGCGACGCTCGACAAGCTCCAGCGCCGCTACGGCTCGGGCCGGCGCTTCCCGATCTGGCTGACCGAGTACGGCTACCAGACGAAGCCGCCCGACCCGCTCATCGGCGTGTCCTGGGCGACGCAGGCCAACTACATCAACCAGGCCGACTACATGGCCTACCGGCACTCACGCGTGCGCTCGGTGGCCCAGTTCCTGCTGATCGACGACGGCCCCAACCGCGAGGTCGCGCCGGGCAACATCCGCTACTGGGGCTCGACCTTCCAGACCGGGCTCGTGACCGGCGCCGGCTCGGCCCGGCCCGGCACCGTGAAGCCCGCGTTCGCCGCCTACCAGCGGCCGATCTTCGTAACCAGGCGGCGCGCCAAGCGCGGCACGAGGGTCAGCGTCTACGGCCAGCTGCGGCCGGCCCGCAACGGCGCCACGCTGCGGGCAACGCTCGAGTTTCGCCGCAAGGGCGGCGGGGGCTTTCGCGCGGTGCGCTCGAGGACCACGCGCAACCGTCTGAACCACGTCGTCATGAGCGGGGTGAAGCTGACCCGCTCGGGCAGCTACCGGCTCGCATGGCGCGGCGCCGGCGGCGTGCAGCGCAGCCGCGCGCTGGCCGTGCGTGTGCGTTAGGAAGTACCGACAGGCGCTGTCGCTCGCTCGAGCTCCTCGAGCCGGTCGAGCGGCAGCGGCCCGTAGCCGGAGGAGTCGGAAACGTCGAGCAGCAGCTGCTCGTAGGCGGCCGCGACGGCGTCCCACGAGTAGAGCTCGGCGCGCTCGAGCGCGCGCTCGCGGAAGCCGGCCACCTCGTCGGGCGCCGAGAGGAGCCGCTCGAGCTGGGAAGTGAGCGACGGCACGCCCTCGTCGCCCGAGAAGTACACCCCGGCCTCGCCGACCGTCTCGGCGTTCGGCTTGTAATCGTTCACGAGCACGCAGTTGCCGGCCGCGAGCGCCTCGAGGATCACCGGGTGGGTGCCGCCGACCTCGGTCGGGGCGCAGAAGAGGTAGGCGTTCTTCTGCAGCTCCCAGTAGCCGGGGCCGAAGATGTAGCCGGGGAACAGCACGCGCGGGTCCGCCCCGCGGCGGACGGTGTTGATGTATTCCGACGCGTACGGCGCGCCGCCGACGACGACGAGCTTCTTGCCGCCGGTCTTCTCCGTCGAGATCCGCGACCAGGCCTCGACGAGCAGGTGCGGGTTGTTCTCCGGCTCGAGGCGGCCGACGAACAGCACGTAGCCGCGCGGCTCGAGCCCCAGCTTCTCGAGCGTGTCGATCTTCTGCGGCTCGGGCTGCTCGGCCCCATACGGAACCACGCCGATCTCGCGGCCGTAGCGGCTCTCGTAGATCGCGGCCACCGCGTGCGAGTCGGTGATCGCGCGGTGTGCCATCCGCGGCGACAGCCGCTCGGCGGCGCGCAGGTAGGACTTGGCGAAGCGGTTCCACTTGCGGCGATCGGAGTCGAGGCCGTCGACGTTGATCACCGTCGGGATGCCGGCCATCCGCGTGACCATGCACAAGGGGCTGTTGCCGGCGATGAAGAACAGGGCCACGTCGGGTTTGCGGCGGGCGGCGTGGACGCTCGACAGGAGCGTGTGGACGAAGGTGTCGAGGTACTTGTTGCGCACCGTCGGCAGGTGCACCAGCCGCGCGCCCTTCCACTCGCGGATCGACGGGTCGACCACGTGCGGGCGGCAGTAGACCGTCACCTCGTGCCCGCGGGCGGTGAGGCGCTGGGTGATCTGCTCAACGGCGGTCTCGAAACCGCTGTAGGACGCGGGAATGCCGCGCGTGCCGAGAATTGCGACCTTCATCGGAGAGCGAGGTTATAGGCCTCTTCATGCCGCTGAGCCGTCGCGTCCCAGCTGAACTCGCGCGCTCGGGCCGGCCCGGCGGCCCGCAGGCGCTCGCGCAGCGCGCCGTCGCCCGCCAGTTGCCGCAGGCCGTCCGCGAGGCCGCCCGGCTCGACCAAGAGCGCCGCCTCGCCCCCGACCTCCGCGACCGCCGGGTTGCGCACGGCGAGCACGGGCGTGCCGACGGCCATCGCCTCCAGCACCGTCAGGCCAAAGCCCTCGTGGAGCGCCGGATGCACGAGGGCGCCGGCCCTCCGGATCAGCTCCATCAGGTCGTCCGCCCCCGGTCGCCCGGCTCCGGTCACGCCGGGGCCGGAGCTCGTCGCGAGGTCAGACGCGGCGCCGGCGAGCACGAGCCCGGCAGGGTCGTCGACGGCAGAGCGGTACTCGGCGTACGCGGCCAGCAGCCCGGGAAGGTTCTTGCGCGGCTCGGCATCCCCGACGTAGAGGAAGTCGCGCCCCGGCTGCTCGGCAGGGGCGGCGCCGCCGGCCTGACCGGGGCCGAGGTGGGCGACCACGATGCGCTCGCGCGGCGCGCCGAGCACCTCCGCCCCGTCGGCCGCGGTGGCTTCGGAGATCGACAGGAGTGCCCCGCAGCGCTTGGCGGCCGCCCGTGCCTGGCGCAGCGCCATGGTCCGCCACACGCGGCCGTAGCCCTCGGGGTGGCGGACGAACGCGAGGTCGAGGATCGTCGCCACCTGCGGCACCTCGACCCGCGCGCTCGACACCGGCAGCGGGTGATGCACCACGTCGGCGCCGCTGTCGCGCGCGATCGCCGGCAGCCCGCGCTCGAGCCAGTCGAGGTCGCGCGCGGCGTTGGCCGCGCTGCGCAGCGGCCCGCCCGACCGCCGCCCCGGCGCGGCCCGCGACGGGATCTGCGCCTCGATCACCTCGAGGTTCCCGCGCTCGCGCAGCGCCGCCACGGTCTGCTCGATGTACACGGCGGTGCCCGACGGCCCGCGGGCGGCGTAGCTCGTATCGATCAGGACGCGCATCAGCGGATCGCCCGGGCGTAGAGGGTGCCGCGCCGGCCGCGGACCTCGTCGATCCCGAACCCGAGGGCATCGAGCGTCTCGCGCAGGGTGCGTTTGCTGAAGAAGCGCAGATGGGGCGAGAACGGCGGCTCGGGGCCGCGCAGCAAGAGCGAGGCGCGAGTCACCGACGGGGTCGATATCGCCACCTCGCCGCCGGGCTTCAGGATCCGCCGCACCTCGGACAGCAGCAGCTGCACGTCGCGGACGTGCTCGAGCACATCGGCGAGGAGGACGAGGTCGAAGTCGTTGTCGCCGAACGGCAGGTCCTCGTCGGGATCGGTCTCGACGAATTCGGCCCAATCGCCGAGCCGCTGCTTCGCGTGGCCCAGGGCGCGCGCCGACACATCGGCGGCCACCACCCGCTCCGCCTCCAGGTCGCCCGTCAGGCGCCCGTCGCCGCAGCCGAGGTCGAGGGCCGCGCCGACGGCGGGCAGCGACTGCACGAAGGCGCGCGTCGCGGGCAGCGCCTCGGCGCCCGTCGGAACGAGCTCCCAGATCTCATCGTCGTAGCGGCTGGCGATCCGGGGACCGTACCCCTCCGTCGCCGTCAACCCGCGTAGCCGGCCGAGCCGGCTGCTTGGGCATACAGTCCCGCCGATGCCCGCGCAGCCCCGCACCGTGCTCGCGATCGCCCAGGTGGCCACGCCCGGGGGCGCCGAGGTGATCCTGCTGCGCACGATGAGCCGGCTGGTGCAACGCGGCTGGAAGGTGGTGCTTGCCACGCCCGGACCGGGGCCGCTACGCGAGCAGGCGCGTGCCGCCGGGATCGAGGTCGACGACATGGACGTGCCGGTGGGCACGATGCGGCGCAGCCCGCTGAGCGGGATCCGGGGGGCGCTCGCGGTCGCGCTGCTCGCCCGCCGCCACGACGCAGGCAGCGTCTATTTCGACGGCCGCGTGACCCAGCGGCTCGTTCCGGCGCTCGGCCTCGTGAGGGTCAACGGGGTCGTGCACATCCACGACCTGCTCAAGCCGGGCGACCAATCCCGCGCCTGGACCACCGCCGCATGGAAACGCGTGAGCGCGGTGCTCGTGGACTCCGAAGCTGTCGGCCGGGCGCTGACCGCGCTCGGGATCGATGCCGACCTGATCCGCAACGTCCGCGTGGCGGTCGAGCTCGACCCGCCGCCGCCCGCCACCCCGCCCGACTGGGCCGCCGGCGGCGGCGAGATCGTGGGCTACGTCGGGCGCATCGAGCCGCGCAAGGGCACGCTCGACCTGATGAAGGCCGCGCCGGCGATTCTCACCGCCCGGCCGAACGCGCGGATCGTGGTGATCGGCGACGACGAGTTCGGCGTCGACCCGGGCTACGCCGACAACGTGCGCCTCGCCGCCGGGCTGCCCGAGCTCGAGGGCCGGATCGTGTTCACGGGCGCGCAGCCCGGGGCTCACTCGCTGATGTCGAGCTTCGACGTATTCGCCTTCCCGTCGATCGAGGAGCCGGGCGGCACCGCCGCCGCCGAGGCGCTCGCGGCGGGCGTGCCGGTCGTCGCAGCCGACACCGGCGGGATGGCCGAGGTGGTGCTCGACGGCGAGAACGGCCGCCTCGTCCCGCCGGGCGACCCGGACGCGCTGGCCGCGGCGATCATCGGCGTACTCGCCGACCCGGACCGCGCCCGCATGGCGGCGCGTGCCCGCGAGCACGCCGAGCTGTTCTCCGCCGACCGCTCGGCCGACGTGGTCGAGGCCGCGCTGATCGAGGCGACGGGCGAATGACCCCGCCGCTGCGCGTGGCCGTCGACGCCCGCCCGCTCGACCTGCCGCACCTCGCGACCCAGGGGATCGGCCGCTACGCCCATTCGCTGCTCGGCCCGCTCGGCGACGTCGCCACCGAGCGCGGCGGCGAGCTCATCCTGCTGCGGGCGAAGGAGCGCGCCGCAGCCGTGTACTCGGGCGCCACGGCGCAGGCCGAGGAGCTCGTCGTGCGCCGCCCGCCCGTTCCCGAGCGCCTCGCCGAGCTGCCCGAGCAGCTGCTCCTCGCGGGCGACGTCCGCCGCAGCCGCGCCGCGGTGCACCACGCGCTGTCGATCTACCGCGCCGGGCCGACCGGGCGCGTGCCGTCCGTGATCACCGTCCACGATGTGATCCCGCTGATCTTTCCCGACCTCTACCTGCGCACCGGCGTGGTCCACAAGATCCTCTACCGCGCGGTGCGCCGGGCAGCCGAACTGATCACCGTGTCCGAGGCGGCCGGACGCGACATCGCCGCGCACCTCGGCGTGCCGGCCGAGCGGATCACCGTGATCGGCGAGGCAGCGGACGCGCACTTTCGGCCGGTCGACGATCCGGAGGCGGTACGGCGCGCGGGCATCGCCGCCCCCTATCTGCTCTACGTCGGCGGCCTCGCGAGCACCGACCCGCGCAAGAACGCCGAGCTGCTGATCGACTCGTTCGCCGCGTGGGCGGCCGCGCGCGACCGGCCCGAGCAGCTGGTCATGTGCGGGCGCCTCGGACCCGGTGGCCACCCGCTCGTGGAGCGCGCACAGCGCAGCGGCGCGCGGATCCACTTCACCGACTTCGTGCCCGACGAGGACCTGCCCGCGCTCTACGGCGGCGCCCGCTGCCTGATCACCGCGAGCCGCTACGAGGGCTTCGGACTCCCCGCGCTGGAAGCGATCGCGTGCGGCACCCCGGTCGTCGCGTTCGACGCCGGCGCGATCCCGGAGGTCGCCGGCCCCGGCGGGCTCTACGCGGCGGAGGGCGACGGCGACGCTCTACTGCGCCTCGCCGAGCAGGTCTGCGACGAGCCGGAGCTGCGCGCGCGGCTGGCCGCCGGCGGGCTCCGCCACGCGGCGGGCTTCTCGTGGCGCCGCGCTGCTGAGGCGACGTGGGACGTGTACGAGCGGGCGGCTGCGGTGCGCGCTTAGCCCGGGCGGGGCTGTGGCCCTGCGCGTCTACAACGGCTGGTGAGGGCGGCCCTTGTTACCGGACTGCTCCGGTGTGCGTCTCCTGTTGCACTTCTCGGTCCCGCGCGGAGTCCCCCTGCGTACCGTCCTGCCCTAGGTGCCGATAGGGACATCAAGGCAGGACGGTAGAGAATTACCGTGTTACGGCAGAGCGACAGGTGTGACAAACCAGCGCTGCCGTCGGCGAGCCGTTCCTGGACCGGCCTCGCCAGACGGGCAAGGCACCGAGCTGGGCTCGCAAGCGAGCCCCCGTCCGGCAAACTCAGCGCCATGGAGCGTCCGCCCGTCGACGTAGTCGTGCCGTTCCGCGGGCCGTCGGCCGAGCTGAAGCGCCTGTGGGACCAGCTCGGCACACTCGCGCTCGGCCGGCGCGACACGATCGTCGTGGTGGACAACGGGCCCCGCGGCGCGTCGCGGCCGAGCCCGCCCGAGCGGATCACCCTCCTCGAGGCGTACGGGCGCAGGTCGTCGTACTACGCGCGCAACCGCGGCGCCGAGCTCGGCGCAAACCCGTGGATCGCGTTCGTCGACGCCGACGCCGAGCCGGTGCCGGACCTGATCGACCGCTTCTTCGACCCGGCCCCCGCCGAGCAGACCGGCGTGCTCGCGGGCGGCGTGATCGACGAACCCGAGGGCCGCGGCACCGCGGCCCGGTTCGCCGAGCTCACCGCTGCGATGAGCCAGGACCGGACCGCCACCGACACCGGGACCCCCTACGCCCAGACCGCCAACGCCGCGTTCCGGCGCAGCGCGTTCGACGAAGCCGGCGGCTTCCGCGGCGACGTACGCTCGGGCGGCGATGCCGACCTCTGCATCCGCCTCGCCGCACGGGGCTGGCACCTCGAGCGCCGCGAGACTGCGCAGGTGGTACACCGTGGCCGGCCGACGGTCCGCGCGCTCCTGCGCCAGCGCGCTCGTCACGGCTCGGGCGCCGGCTGGCTCGCCCGCGAGCATCCGGGCACGCTCGCGCCCGCGCCGCGCGGCGAGCTGATCGGGGCCACGGCCCGCAGCACCGCCTCGGGCCTGCGCGCCGCCGTCCGCGGCGACCGCGACACGGCGACCGTGCGGCTCGTCGAGCCGCTCGCCATCTGGGCCTACGAGCTCGGCCGCCTGCTGCCCAACACCGCGCGGAGGAGCGCAGCTCGGGCGCCGGCCGAGCGAGCACCGCAGCGAGACCGATGAGCCAGGTGTCCGCCAGCGTCATCGTCCGCGCGCGCGACGAGGCGGGCGCGATCGGCCGCACGCTCGACCTGCTCGGTGATCAGCGCCAGCCGCACGAGGTGATCGTGGTCGACTCCGGCTCGCGCGACCGCACCGTCGAGATCGCCCGTGCGTCCGGGGCGCGCGTGCTGGAGATGCCCGCGGCCGACTTCACCTACGGTCGCGCGCTGAACCGCGGCTGCGCGGTGGCGCAGGCGCCGGTGCTCGTGGCCCTCTCCGCCCATGCGTTCCCGCCCGACCCCGGCTGGCTCGGCCGGATGGTCAAGGCGCTGGCCGATCCGCGCGTGGCCTGCGCTTGCGGCTACGAGCGCGGGCCCGACGGCGAGAAGCTGACCGGGCCGTGGCGGCAGGACCTCGCCGCCGCGCGCCGCGGTCCCCGGCACGGCTACACGAACGCGGCCGGGGCCTTCCGCGCCGACCTGTGGCGCGCGCGCCCGTTCCGCGAGGACATGCCCGGCACGGAGGACCGCGAATGGGCGTGGCACTGGCTGCACGAGGGGCGCGAGGTGGCGATCGACCCGGCGCTCGTGGTCGACCACGACCACGGCCAGGACCCGGTGCGCTCGGTCTACGACCGCGCGTTCCGCGAGGCGCGCGGCTACTCGATGTTCCTCGACGAACGGCCGCCGGCGCTCACCGACACGGTCCAAGAGTGGTGGACCGACCAGGGCTGGCACCGCTCCCACGCCCGCGCCCGCCTGGACCCGCGGCGCATCGCCCGCCTGCTCGGTGAGTACCGCGGCAGCCGCTAGCGGGACGGGACTAGGGTTCGGGCGATGCCGACGGTCGTGATCGACGCCCGCGACGCCGCCGGCGCGCAGCTGCGCGGCTGGGGGGTCTACACGAAGGAACTGGTGCGGGCGCTGGCCGCAGAGCGCGGATTCGACCTCGAACCGGTCACGCACGGCGGCGCCGGGCCCGAGCTGCTGTTCGAACAGGCCGGCCTGGCCCGTGTGCTCCGCCGCAGCGGCGCGAGCCTCGTCCACGCCCCGAACTGCTTCCTCCCCCTGCGCCGGCCATGCCCCGGGGTCGTGACCGTTCACGACCTCGCGTTCGAGCGTTACCCGGAGGACTTCAGCCGCCGGACGGGGTGGAAGTACCGCTTCTTCACCCCGCGCTCGGTGCGCTCCGCAGAGCGGGTGATCTGCGTGTCCGAGCACACGCGCGCCGACACCATCGAGCGCTACGGCGCCGACCCGGACCGCACCCGGGTCGTGCTGTCGTCCCCGTCGCTGCCGGTCGGCGACGCCCCGCCGCCCGCCGGTCCCTACCTGCTCGCCGTCGGCGACCTGCGGCGCAAGAAGAACCTCGTCCGGCTCGTGCAGGCATTCCGCGCCGCCCGCGCCGAGGGGCTCGAGCACCGGCTGATCCTCGCCGGGCTCGACACGGGCTCCGGCGAGGAGATCCGCGCCGCCGCCGGCGACGCGCCCGTCGAGCTCCCGGGATTCGTGACCGACGCCGAGCTCGACGCCCTGATCCGCGGGGCCGACGCGCTCGCCTACCCCTCGCTCTACGAGGGCTTCGGCCTGGCGGTGGTCGAGGCGCTCGTACGCGGGACCCCGGTTGTCGCCTCGGGCACGACCGCGCTCCCCGAGGCGGGCGGCGACGCGGCCGAGTACTTCGATCCGCTCGACAGCGACGACATCGCGGACACGCTGCTGAGGGTCCTCGGCAGCGCCGAGAGACGCGCCGCGATGCGGGAGCGCGGCTTCGCCCGCGTGGCGAAGCTCTCCTGGGAGAGGACTGCAGCGGAGACGGCCGCCGTGTACCGGGAGCTGCTGTGAGCACCGCGGGAGCCGTTTCCCCGGCCGCCCCAATACCCTGCAAAGGCCGATGACCGATGCAGCAACAGCAGTCGACTGGCTCGGAGTCTGCCGCCGCGCCGCGGACGGCGCCGCGAGCGCGCTCGCACGCGTGCCCGCCGCCGACCGGGCTGAGACCGCGGGGCCGGGCGAGGGTGGCGACACCGCGCTCGTGATCGACCGCGCGGCCGAGGACGCCGTGTTCGAGCAGCTCGAGGCCCTCGCCGTGCCGCTCACCGCGATCTCCGAGGAGCGCGGCCACGTCGACATCCGGGGCGGCGGGCCGACGCACGTCGTGATCGACCCCATCGACGGCTCGCGCAATGCCAAGCGCGGCATCCCCAGCTTCGCCCTTTCGATCGCCGTGGCCGACGGGCCGACGATGGGCGACACCGGCTTCGGCTTCGTGCACGACTTCTCCACCGGTGAGGACTGGTGGGCCGAGCAGGGCGGCGGCGCGTTCCTCGACGGCGTGCAGCTCGAGCCGCTGCCGCAGGACGGCAAGCTCGAGATGGTCGGCCTCGAGACGGTGCACCCGAAGCTGATCGACCAGTGGTCGCAAGGCCTGATCGACACCGGCGCCGCGCGGCTGCGCGCGCTCGGCTCGATCGCGCTGTCGCTGTGTTATGTCGCGGCCGGGCGGTTCGACGGGACGATCAGCCTCGGCATGTCGCGCTCGGTCGATTCGGCCGCCGGGCAGCTGATCGTGCGTGAGGCGGGCGGCGCCGTCGCGTTCCCCGACGCCGCCGACGACCCGCTCGGCGCCGCGCTCGACCTGGACATGCGCTCGCGCGTCGTGGCCGCGTCGAGCGACGAACTGCTGCAGCGCCTGCTCCCGATCGGCGCGCCGTCGTAGCGCCCCGGCGCCCGTGGCCTCGACAACCATCCTGCTGATCTGCGCCGACCGCGCGGCGGATCTCGAACGCTCGCTGCCTGCCGCCATGGCCCAGGCCGACGCCGAGGTCGTGGTGATCGACAACGCCTCCACCGACGCGACGGCCGCGATCACGGCCCGCCACGGCGCCCGCCACCTGCGTTTGCCCGAGCGGCTGTCGTGGGCGGAAGCGAACAACGCGGGGATCGATGCCACCACCGGCCCGGCCGTCCTGCTGCTGAACGCCGACTGCTTCCTCGAGCCGGACTTCCTCGCGATCGAGCGGCCGCGGCTCGACGAGGAGCGGGTGGGCTCCGTGACGCCGAAGCTCCTGCGCACGCTCGGCACCACCGACGAGGACCGGCTCGACGCGATCGACTGCGTCGGCATGGTGGTCGACCGCCGCCGCAAGAACAACCTCGCCGGCCACGGCTCGCCCGCGCTCGCGTACGACGTGCCGGGGCCGGCGTTCGGCCCCGACGGCGCCGCGGCGCTGTACCGCCGCGAGATGCTCGACGACTGCCGCCTCGGCGGCGCGGTCCTCGACCCGGCACTCGAGAAGTGGGCCTCGGACGTCGACCTCGCCTGGCGGGCCTGGCTCCTGGGGTGGACGTCGGTCTACGAGCCCCGGGCGGTGGCCTACCATGTCCGGTCCTACGGGCCCTCGACCCGCTCGCAGGTCCCCGAACGGGATCGCCGGGTCCAGTTCCGGAACCGCTATCTGATGATGGTCAAGAACGACACCTCCGCGCTCGCGCGCGACCTGCCGCGGGTTGCCGCCTACGAAGTAGCTGCCTTCGGCTACGCGCTGCTGCGCGAGCGGCACCTGCTGCGCGGCTACGGCGAGGCCGCCCGGATGCTCGGCAAGGCCCGCCGCGACCGCCGCGAGCTGCGCGCGAAGCTGGCCGGGCGCCCGCGCAGCGCGGTCCCGTTCGGACTGGAGCCGGTGCGATGAGCACTTCCGAGATCATCCGGCCGCAGAGCCGCAACGGGTCGCACCCGTCGACCCGCATCTTCGACATCGACGTTGCCACCGAGCCGCCCGCCGACCTGCTGCGGCGGATCATCGCCGCGGCCGAGCGCGGCGACCGGCGCCGCGTGTCGTACGTCAACGCGCACGTGCTCAACCAATCCCAGCGCGATCCGGAGCTCCAGCGCGCGCTCCAGGGCTCCGACCTCGTCTACTGCGACGGCTACGGGGTCCGCCTGGCCGCGCGGATGATCGGCCTCACGGTGCCCCATCGCATGACCGGCGCCGACTGGATCTGGGGCGTCGCCGCCCTGTGTGAGGAGTCGGGCCGCTCGATCTACCTGCTCGGCTCCGACCCCGGCTCGTCGGCCGACGCGGCCGCGGCGCTCAAGCGCTGGTACCCGCGACTCGACGTACGCGGCACGCACCACGGCTACTTCGGGCTCGACAGCCCCCACTCCGAGCGCGTGATCGAGCACATCTCCGACCACCGGCCGGACATCCTCCTCGTGGGCATGGGCACTCCGCAGCAGGAACTGTGGGTCGAGCGCAACGCCGACCGGATCGACGCGACCGTCGTCTGGACCGTCGGCGCCCTGTTCGACTACCTCGCGGGCCGCGTCCCGCGCGCGCCGCACTGGATCGCCGACAACGGCCTCGAGTGGATCTTCCGGCTCGCCGTCGAGCCGCGGCGGATGTGGCGCCGCTACCTGCTCGGCAACCCGGCGTTCCTGTACCGGGTGCTCGAGGAGCGCCGCGCCCACCTGAAGCGGTGAGCGAGGAGCACAGCCCGGCCGCCGGCCGGGCGAGCACCGCAGCTAGACCGTCCCGTGAGGAGCACAGCCCGGGCGTAGGCCGGGCGAGCACCGCAGCTGGACCGTCCCGCGCGGTCGCGGCGCCGGGGCCGGTCGCTGCCGGGCGGCGCCCGTTGCTCCTCGGCCTGGCCGCGGCCGGGCTGGCCGCAGCCTTCGCGCTGGCGATCGCCGGCAACGCCGGCGTCAAGGGCACGAGCGGGCTCGGCGACACGCTGCGCGCCGTGGGCGCCACGGGCGCGCTCCTCCTCGTGTGCGGCTATGCGCCCGCGCGGCTGCTGGTGCCGCGGTCGATGTGGCCGCACTTCCCCGTCTTCGTACCGCTCGTGGGCGCGGCCACCGCGGGCTTCGGGCTGACGATCCTCGGCTTCGCGAAGGTGCCGTTCGACGTGTCGCTGCCGATCGTCGCCGGCGTAGGGCTCGTCGCGGCCGTCGCCGTGCGGCTGCGCGCCGGCCCGGCCACGCCGGACGCCGACGACCTCGCCGCGGCCGGGGGTCGGCTGTTCACCCTCGGCTGGCCGGCGTACGTCGCCGCGCTGCTGATCGCGCTCGCGCTCGTCCCGGTCTACCGCGACGGCTTCGCCACCCTGCTCGGCGCGAACCCGGACGGCATGCTCGGCGCCGGCACCGCGGAGTTCCTCCAGAACGCTTCGCCCGGCGACGTCGACCCTGCGCTGCCGGTCGACGCGATGCCGTCGGTGTGGGAGTCCAAGTACCCGATCTACTACGTGCTGGCGGGCGCCGCGTCGATCTCGGGGCTCGACCCCGTGCAGGTCTTCCCCGGCGTGGCCGCCGTTCTGATCGCGCTGACGGCGGCCGGCTTCATGCTGCTGGCCCGATACGGGTTACGCGCGACGGCCGCCGCGTCCGTGCTCGCCATGGCGTTCGTCGCGAGCAACCGGGTGACGGCGCACCTCGGCCTCCACCCCTACTTCAACCAGCTGTGGGGGACGTTCGCCTTCCCGATGATGCTGCTGTTCGGGCTGCGCTTCATCTGGACCCCGACCCGGCGCGACGGCATCCTGCTGGCGCTGTTCCTCGCGCTGGGCCTCGCGGCGTACCCGCTGATGATCCTGTTCCCGGCCGTGGCGCTCGGCACGGCCATCTGGATGCAGCGCAAGGAGCGCACCGGGATCTGGGCGCTGCGGCCGAAGCTCCCGCGCACGCGCCTGTGGCTGTGGTTCCCGCTCGCGCTGGTCGTGATCCCCGCCGGGCTCGCGCTGATCGCCGGGGTGCTCGACAAGTCGGGCGACGCGATCGACGTGCTCACCGGCAGCCAGAGCCTGCTCGGCTGGACGGGCGACCTCAAGCACTACTACGAGATCGACTGGTTCTTCGGCGCGATCGGGGTGATCGGCCTGGCCGGCTTCATCGCCGTCCTGTGGCTCGCGATCGTGGCCCTGCGACGACTGCCCGACGAGATCGGCAAGCCGCTGCTGTGGACGGTCTACGTCGGTCTGTTCTTCTCCTTCTACTTCCGGATCCGCACACACGGGCAGTACTTCGAGTTCAAGGTGGTCGCCTTCCTGCTGCCGCTGCTACTCACGGCCGCAGCCGTCCAGCTCGGCGCGTTCGCGCAGGGCCTGCGCACCCGCTCCGCGCTCGGCGCGGCTACGGGCGCCGCGGCGATCCTCATCGCGATGGGCACAGGGCTGGGGAAGGAGATCCGCGAGACGCCCGCCCAGGCGCCGCAGGCGACGTTCGAGCTGCGCGACTGGGCGCAGCGGCTGCCCGCCGGGGCGAGTATCCGCCTCGACGTGGCCGACGATCGCCAGCTGTGGGGCGGCTACATGCTCGCCACACACCCGCTCGTGGCGCAGCGGCCGATCGTGGGCACCACGTACCCGGCGCCGCCGCAGGGCCGCAAGGCCGACTACGTGCTGGCCGACGCGCGCGCTCCGCGGAGCGGCTCGCGCGACACCACCGGGCCGCCGGTGTTCGAGAACGGCCGCTACCGGATCTACCGCATGAAGGCGAGCGTGCCGGGCCCGGACCGGGCGTCGCAGCGGTTCCGCGAGACGCTCGGCGCGGACACCCACGGCGGCGGCTGACCCACCACCGGCTAGGACGCGAGCCGGCTGTCCGGCTCAAGCTCGGCCACGCGGTCGCGGCCGCTGGCCTTGGCGTCGTAGAGCGCGCGGTCGGCGCCGGCGAGCAGCGTGCGCTCCCCGCCCTCGATGTCGCCCGACGTGACGATGCCGATGCTGACCGACGGCTGGATCTCCGTGCCGTCGACGCGGAGCGGGCCGGTCCGGATCGACGCGAGCACGGACTCCGCAATCTGGCGTGCGGTGGTGCGGCAGGTGAGCGGCAACACCATCGCGAACTCGTCGCCTCCCAGCCGGCCGACGATGTCGCGCTCGCGGCTGTGGTCGGTGAGAGCGCTGGCGACATGGAGCAGCAGCTCGTCGCCGGCGCGGTGGCCGAACGAGTCGTTGATGCGCTTCAGCCCGTCGACGTCGAGCAGCAGGAGCGACAGGTCCACGGCGTCGCGCCTCGCCCGGCGCAGCTCGTGCTCGAGGTCATCACCGAACCGGCGGCGGTTCACGAGCCCCGTCAGCGGATCGTGGTCGGCCATGTGGCGCAGCTTGGTCTCCTCGCGGCGGCGCTCGGTGACGTCCTGGAGCTGGGAGACGAAGTAGAGCGGCTCGTCGTCGTCGCCGCGCACGAGGGATACGGACAGGAGCACCCAGATCACGCGCCCGTCGGCGCGGATGTAGCGCTTCTGGACCTCGTAGCCGTCGATCTCCCCGGCCAGCAGCTCGCTGAGCTGGGCGAGGTCGGTGCCGACGTCCTCGGGGTGGGTCACGTCCTGGACGGTCATGCCGACCAGTTCCTCGGCGGCGTACCCGGTCATCGAGGCGACCTGCGGATTGACGCGCAGCCAGGCGCCCTCGGGCGACACCAGCGCCTTGCCGATCAGCGCATGCTCGAACGCGTGGCGGAAGCGCTCCTCGGCGTCGCGCAGCGCGGCAGCGCCGCGCTGCAGCTCGGTGACGTCGAGGACCGTGCCGAGCCAGCCGGACACCCCGCCGTTGCCGTCGCTGATCGGGCTCGCGTGGCCGAGCGCCCAGCAGTCGGTGCCGTCGGGCCGCTGGTAGCGGTAGCGCGCATCCCAGTCGCCGCCGCTCTCGATGGCGCGCCACCACGCTGCGGCGACGGCATCGATGTCGTCGGGATGGATGGCGTCGCGGATCGCTTCATCGCCGGTCTCACCCGGCGCGAGGCCGGCCATCTCGCCGAGCTTCGCGTTCAACTGCAGCATGTGGCCCGCGGCGTCCGTCTCGAAGGTTCCCGCCGGGGAGCGCAGGGTGAGCGCCTCGACCCGGCTGCGCTCCGCGCGGACCCGGCGTTCACCGCGGCGAACGTGGACGAGGCCCGCCATCAGGACCACTCCGGCTATGCAGCCGAGGAGCAGGCTGACGGCGATACCCGGTTCCATGAATTACTGATCGACCGCCGGGCCCCATCCCTGAAGCCGGGTTGGCGCTCCGTCATGCTTCGCGCGCATGTCAGCGCTCCGCAGCCGCGAGGCACGCCCCGTGCTCGCGCTCACCGCCCTCGCAGCGGCCCTGTACGCCGCGTACGCGCTGATGCGGCACCTACACTGGGGTTCGGGCCTCGACATCGGGATCTTCAGCCAGGCCGTCTGGCACTACGGGAACCTCGAGACGCCGCTTTCCACCCTCAAGGGCGGGGCGAACCTGCTCGGCGACCATTTTCACCCGCTGATCGCCGTTCTGGCACCGGTTTCGTGGATCGGGGCCGAGGCGAACGGGCTGTTGATCGCCCAGGCGATCCTGGTGGCTGCGTCGATCGTTCCAGTCTGGATCTACTCTCGCGATCGACTCGAGCACTGGCCGGCGTTCGGGATCGCGCTCGCCTACGCGCTGTTCTGGGGCATCTGGGCAGGGGTCGGGTTCGAGTTCCACGAAGTCGCGTTCGCGCCGCTGCTGATCGCCCTGGCGATCCTGTGGGGGGACCGCCGGCAGTGGGGACGCTTGGCGTGCGCGCTGTTCCTCCTCCTACTGGTGAAGGAGGACATGGGCCTGCTCGTCGCCTTCTTCGGCGTCTGGCTGCTGAGCCGCGGCGACTGGCGGGCCGGGGCGATCACGCTGGCTGCGGGCGTCGTCGGCTATTTCCTGGTGATCGAGGTGCTGATCCCGCACTTCGCGGGCGGCGGCGACTTCTCCTATTGGAGCTACGACCAGATCGGCAGCGACTTCCCCGACGCGGTGGCGAATATCGTCAAGGAGCCGTGGCTGCCGTTCGAGGTGGCGACCGACCAGGGCCAGAAGCTGCGGACCATGGGCGCGCTGATCGCGCCGTTCCTGCTGTTGCCGCTGGCGTCGCGGGTATCGCTGCTGGCGCTGCCGATCGTGGCCGAGCGGATGTTGTCGACGAACGAGCTGTACTGGGGCACGTACTTCCACTACACGCTGCCGCTGGCGCCGATCGTGGCGATGGCGGCGGCGGGGGGGCTGGCGAACGTGTCTGCGCTACTGCCGTCGTCGTGGCGGGCTCGGGCGCTCACTACGGCAGCGATCGGGATGGTTCTGCTGAACGTCGCGTTCAACGAACTCTCGGCCGACACCGTGAGCCAGGCGCGGTACTACGCGGAGGATCCGTCGTGGGCGGATGCCGGGCGGCGGGTCGTGGACGGTCTGCCGGAGAACGCGGGGGTCGTGACGCAGGACTTCGTCTACCCGCACCTCGCGGCGCGCTCGAGCGCCGACATCATCCGGCCGGGGGTCAAGCCGGCTGAGTACCTGGTGTTCAACCCGTTCGTGGAGCGGGGCCGGTCGGCGACGGGGTATCGCTCATATGCCGCCTTCGGGCGGGATCTGCGGCGGTTGATGCGGGGGTACCGGGTCGTGGGAACCGACGATGGATGGGTGGTGATGCGGCGGGGCCCCGGCCGCGGCTCGCCGGGCCGCTCCGCGCCCAGCGCCGCCGCCTGCGCCGAGCTCCGCCTGCGCGGCAGCACCGAGGGCACTCGGAGCCGGGCGGATCTGACCGTGAAAGCGCTCTGTGGGTAGGGGTACCGTTTCTTACGGCTTGCGGGCGATGAGCATCAGCGTGTGGCCGAACTTCGCCACCCCTCGGCGCTCACCGAGCCTTGCGTCGGCACCCCACAGCGCGCGTTGGAGGCGGGGCGGCATGCGGCGCCACGTGTAGGTGAGCGCGTACAGCTCGGGCTTCAGCCCGGCCGCCCTCGCCTCGGAGACCAGCGCCCGCGGCGACAGCGGGATGTCGTCGGGCGTGCCGTGCACGGCGGTGCCGAGGCCCACCGCGTTGGCGGCGCCGAGCCCGACGCCGACCGGGTGCCAGGCGCCGGGCTCGACCGCGATCATCACCCCGCCCGGGCGCAGGATCTCGGCCGCCTCGCTGAACACCGGGGCGAGCGGGCCCTGGTAGGCGATGTGGTGGAGGACGAGGCGGTAGAGGACCACGTCGAAGCTGCCCGGATCGAGGCCGAGGCAGCCGGCGGCGCCGCCGAAGCCCTCGTCGAGCGTGCCGTCCTCCACGAGCGCCTTCGGCTTGGTGTCTTCCAACTCCACCCCGGTCATCCGCCAGCCGGGCCGCGGGAACATGTGCCGGCCGGGGTTCCAGCCACAGCCCACGGACAGCACGTCGCCGCTCGATTTCCCGAGCTGCCGCCCCAGCAGCTCGACCTCACGCTCGCGCATGTGGTCGTAGTGCAACTGAAGGGTGTCGCTCGCCGACAGGCGGTCGAGCAGGTTGTCGGGGTCGTAGGCCTCGCTCATCGTTCTGGCTGCGGTGCGCGCCGGCCGACGGCCGGAACTGCGCTCCTCGCCCAGGTCACGATAATCACCGCGATGCCGCTCCCCCGCCCCGGCCGCACGCGCGCCTTCCAGTTCCTGACCGCGCTCCCGATCGCCTGGCGGCGCGCGGCCGACGCCGCGATCCGCGCCGGCGGCCCGGCAGCCGCCGCCGCCGCTCCCGCGCGCTGGTGGCTGCACCGCGGCGCCGCGCTCGTCAGCGAAGGGCCCGGCCGCGGGCTGCGGCTGGCGCTCGCCTACCTGCCCGTGGCGCACGCCCAGGCGCGGCCGCTGATCCGCGGGATCGCCGAACCGGAGGTCCAGGAGGCCTTCCGGCGCACGATCTCCCCCGGCGCGACCGTCTACGACATCGGGGCGAACATCGGCTTCTTCAGCCTGCTGGCGGCGCGGATGACCGGCCCGGAGGGCAAGGTCGTCGCGTTCGAGCCGGCGCCCGAGTGCGCGACGTCCGTACGCGCCAACGCCACGCTCAACGGCCTCGGCGCCCAGATCCAGGTGGTCGAGGCGGCCGTCGGCGCCGACGCGCACCGTGAGCGCCTCCTCGTGGTCGCCGACCAGAGCTGGTCGCACCTCGAGAGCCGCGGCGAGCACCCGCAGACCACCGAGGAGGTCGAGGTCGAGGTGCTGACCATCGACACGCTCGTGGCCGGCGGCGAGATCCCGCCGCCCGACGTGGTGAAGATCGACGTCGAGGGCTCTGAGCTCGACGTGCTCAACGGCATGCGCCAGACCCTGATCGAGCACAGGCCGGTGCTGATCGTCGAGCTCCACGAGACGAACGTGCCGTTTGCCGAGCTGATCGCCGAACTGGGCTACTCGGGCGAGGGCCTCGACCGCCCGGGCGGTCCGCTCGAGGCCGGCCCGAACGACCAGATCCTCGCGCGGCCCGTGGCCGACCCCGCCTAGCGGCGGACGGCGATCAGCGACTTCGTCAACGGGCCCACCCGCTCGCGCACGATCTCGGCGCCGGGGAACAGCCGCCGCATGTCGCGCGCGGAGAGCAGGCTGATGCTGTCGAAGGTCTCGCCCGTGACCCCGTACTTCCACAGCCGGCGGCCGAGCGGCTTGGGCAGCCAGTGCACGAACGGCAGCAGCGCGTGTGGCTCGACCGGGAACCAGCGGTTCGGGGTCTGCACGAACATCCGGTCGCCGACCCGCTGGATCTCGGCGGCGACCCGCTCCTGGTCGGTCGGCGGCAGGTGCTCGATCAGCGAGTTCGAGTAGACGATGTCGAAGCCGCCGTCGGGCAGCGGCAGGTCGCGCGCGTCGGCCTTGATGAACTCCTCGCCGGGGTAGCCGGTGCGCTCCTCGAGGTCGACCCCGGTCAGCCGCCCGGGCACGTCGAGGAGCGCGAGCCCGGTGCTCCCGCAGCCCACGTCGACGATCTGGTCCTCGGGCGCGGGCCGCATCAGCTCGAGCAGCAGCTTGCGCCGCTTGGCCCGCGCGCGCAGCGCCAGTGGTTCGGCGATCCGCGTGCGCAGGCCGCGCCGCGTGGCGTACGTGTAGATCGACTGCTCGCCGTGCCGGGGCATGGGGCGACCCTACGCAAGCGCGGCTTGGACGGCCATGCGCACGGCCGACTCGGCCGCCTCCTGCGAGTAGCCCTCGAGCCGCGCGCGGCCGCGGCGGTCGAGCTCGGCGCGCAGCTCCGAGTCACGCACCGCCAGGTCGAGGAGCTCCGCGGTCAGTGCGGGATCGTCGGTCGTCCACAGCGCGGCGTCGCCCGCGACGCCCGGCATCGCGCCGGTCGGCTTGGCCACCACGGGCAGGCCGAAGTGGAACGCCTCGAGCAGCGGGATGCAGAACCCCTCGTGGTCGGACAGGTGGAGCAGCGCGTCGGCGGCGGCATAGGCGGCGTTGAGATCCGGCTGGCTGAGCCCGCCGGCGAGCGTCACGTTGCGCGCGCCCGACTCGGCCGCCAGCCGCTCGATCAGGGCATGGAAGGACGGGCTGATCGCCTCGCCCACCAGCACCAGCCGCGCGTCGGGAGCGCACTCGCGCTGGTAGGCGGCGAACGCGTCGAAGACCAGGTCGTTGCGCTTGTTCGGCGCGAGCCGGCCGACGCACAGGATCAGCGGCCCGTCGCCCTCAGGCGCCGTTCCGCGCTCGGCATAGCGGGCCGGGGCGAAGACGATCGGCACCACGGTCGCGCTCTCGGCCCCGACCGACAGCAGCTCGTCGGCGTTGTACTGCGAGTCGGCCGTGCACGTCACGGCGCCGCGAGCGAAAGCGGGCAGCTGCGCACGCCCCACCGCGCACTGCACGGCGACCACCGGAGCGTGGTTCCAGAGGAACGAGGCGGGCGTGATGTTGTGGTAGTGCAGGAGCCGCTTGGTGTCGAGCGCGAGCAGCGGCGTGAGCGGCGGCGACCAGGCCGAATAGCGGATCACGACCACGTCGTCCGGAGCCGGCCGCAGCCGGTCGAGCCCCGTGAAGCCCTCACGCACGCGGGGGTCGAAGCGCGCGGCGTGGTCGGCGCCGTCGTAACCGGCTGCGGCCAGAATCCGCCGCCACGCGCGCGCCTGCTCGCTCACGGCGTCGTACGGGCCCACGCCCGCCAGCGCCTGGTGAACCGCCGTCAACAGCCCACCTGCGGTGCTCGACCAGCCTCACGGCCGGCCTGCGCTCCTCGGCTCAACCGTCCTGGTTCCTGCGCTCGAGCTCCTCGACCCGCCGCTCGAGCTCCTGATAGCGGCCGAGCAGGGCGATGTTGAAGCGCGTCTGCTTCGCCTCGATCTCGACGAAGTACTGGCGCAGGAGCCGCACGAGCAGCCGCTTGACGAACGTCACGGGCGCTCCGAGCCGGCGCGTCGAATAGAGCGCGGCGTCGTCGACCTCGAGCACGGCCCACTCCGCGAGCAGCTCGTCGGGCGGGCGCTCGGGCACCAGGGTCGGGTCGAGCCCCCGGCGCGCGTCGCCCGCTGGGTACCCGCCGCCGGAGCGCTTGCGCTCGACCTCCGCCGCGGCGCGCGCCGCCGCGTCCTCCGGCGTGGTCATCCCGTCTCCTCCGGCACCCGCTCAGCTGTGCCCACCTGGGTGCGGCCGGCGACCGTCCACGTGCCGCGCAGGTCGGCGATGCCGGAGCCGTCGGCCGTCGGGGCGATCGAGAACCGGGCGACGCGGGCGAAGTCGACGGCCTCGGGGCCCGCCTGGTCGCGCACACCCACCGCGATGTCGTAGTCGCCGCCGAGCAAGGCGATGCGGGGAATGTCAAACGTCGCGCGTACCGTCTCGTCGACTGGCCCGAGCGCCGACTCGCCGCGGAAGACCTCGCGCCCGCGCTCGTCGCGCACCTCGATCGCGGCGACCGCGGCGGCCACCGGCGCCGCCGCCGTGAGCGTCACCGCCGCCGTCATCGACTCGCCCGAGCGGAACTGGTGGCGCCGCCGCCCGTCGGCGTCGCGCAGCTCGAGCTCGGCGACCGTCACGCCGGCCGCCTCTGCCGCGCCCGGGCGCAGGTTCTGCGAGCCGCCGTGCTCGACGCCGAGGAGCCGGTGGTAGAAAAGGAGGCCGTCGGAGACGTTGCCGTCGAACGCGACGGAGCCGTGGTCGAACACCACGACCCGGCGGCAGACGCGCTCCACCGCGGTCGGGTCGTGCGACACGAGCACGAGCGTCGCGCCCGCCTCCATCCGCTCCGAGATCCGGCGCAGGCACTTGCGCTGGAACGACTCGTCACCGACGGCGAGGATCTCGTCGATCAGCATCACGTCGGCGTCGAGGTGGGCGACTATGGAGAAGCCGAGCCGCAGCAGCATCCCGGCGCTGTAGGCCTTGACCGGCACGTCGATGAAGTCTCCGAGCTCGGAGAACTCGATGATCGGCTCGAGCCGCTCCTCCATCTCCTGCTTGCCGAACCCGTGCAGCGCGCCGTTGAGGTAGATGTTCTCGCGGCCGGTGAACTCGGGCCCGAAGCCGGCGCCGAGCTCGAGCAGCGTGACCACCCGGCCGCCGCACTCGGCGCGACCGGAATCGAGCGGGACGATCCCGGCGAGGCAGCGCAGCGTCGAGGTCTTGCCGGCGCCGTTGCGGCCGATCAGCCCGACGGCCTCGCCCGGCTCGATCTTCAGGTCCACGTGGTCGAGCGCCGCGACGCTGGTGCGCTCGCCCGCCCGGCGGCGGATCAGGATCTCCTTCAGCGTCCGGCTGCGCTCGTGGGTCAGCGCGAACGAGCGCGTGGCCTGGTCGAGAACAAGCTCACCCACTCGCACATCGGCACTCACACGATCACCGCCAGGTCCCGCTCGAGCCGCTTGAACAGGAACGTGCCGAGGGCCATGGCGCCGGCTCCTGCGCCGAGCAGGTACAGCAGGTGACCGTTCGACGGGACGGCGCCCGAGAACAGCACGTCGCGCAGCGAGGTCACGAACGGCGCGACGGGGTTCGCCCACTCGAGCAGGTCGCCGACCCACGGGTGTGTCTCCACCCCCGGCATGTCGTCGACGGGGAGGAAGATCGGGGTGAGGAAGAACCACGGGAGCAGCGCCGCGCCGAGCACCGGCTCGATGTCGCGGAAGTGGGCGTGCAGGACCGACACCATCAGCGACACGCCGAGCACGAACGCGAACAGCAGCACCACGATCACCGGCAGCAGCGCGAGCGCCGGATCGAGCGAGTCACGGATGGCGAGTGCGATCGGGGCGACGAACACGAGCATCACGAGGAACGTGACCAGCTGGACCGTCGCAACGGACGCCGGGATCGTCTCCCGCGGGAAGCGGACCTTGCGCACGAGTGCGCCCTGCTGGACCAGGCTCGGCGCAGCGGCGAGCAGCGCCTGGGCGAAGAACACCCACACGATCAGCCCGATCAGGAGGAACAGCGGGTAGTCCGGGATGTCGGCGACCTTGAGCAGCACCGAGAACACGAGCGCGTAGGCGCCCATCAGCACGAGCGGGTTCACGAAGTACCAGAGCAGCCCGAGGGCCGACCCCTTGTACTTCTGGCGCAGCTCACGCCGCACCATCTGCTCGAACAGGAAGCGGTACCGCAACATCCAGCGGAGGGTAAACCGGCGCCGCGTCGCTACGGGGCGCCGGGCGCGACCGTGCTCAGAAGGCCACGCCGCGGCTGGCGCCGCGATCGACCTTCTCGCAGTTGCGCGAGACGCGGTCCCGCAGATCGGCCACGACGGTGTCGCGCCCCCGGCCGCAGGAGACGAGGTCGGTGTTGCGGTCACGCGAGACGATGCGGTCGTTGCCGCTGGCGCCGTCGATGCGGTCGCGCCCGGTCGAGCCGTCGATGCGGTCGTTGCCGGAGTCGCCGCTGATCCGGTCGTTGCCGCTGCCGCCGTTCAGCCGGTCGTTGCCCGAGTTGCCTGACAGGGTGTCCGTGCCCGCGTTGCCGCTCACACGGTCCCTGCCCGTGCCGCCGCGGATCAGGTCGTTCCCGGTGCTCCCGGACGCGACGTCGTTGCCCGTCGAGAGGTCGACGCAGTCGTTGCCGCGGCCCGAGTTGACGCGATCGTTGCCGGCGCCCGCGAAGATGCGGTCGCCGAGGCGCGTGCCGATGATGCGGTTGCTGCGGCGGTTCGCGACGATCACGTTCTTCGTGGCCACCGAGCAGTTGCGGAACGCGCGGATCTTCGGCCCGGTTCCGGGCGGGTTGGTGCCCGGCGGCACCACGGCCGACTCGGGGAACGCCTTCGGGAAGGTGAGCGCGGCGACGTTGCGCTGGCCGATCCGCGACAGGTGGAAGTTGTCGCTCGCGAAGTCGGCGACCGAGTACTTCCAGGCGGTGAACGCTCCGTCGTCGTACCTGCAGTTGGGCCGCGCGGCGCACTGCGCCTGGAGCTGGGTGTTGTAGGCCGCGATCAGACCGGGAGTGTCGGGGTGGTCGTAGCGCGGGCATTTCGACTCGATGTTCGCGCGCTCGCCGGGCGTGGTGAAGGTGGCAGGGAGGCGCGTCGCGTCGAAGATGCTCGCGACGAAGATCCGCTTCGCGCCGGCCAGCTTGCCGAGCACCTGGGAGAAGCGGGTCCCGAAGGTCGCCGGGGGCGAGGGGTCGGTGTCCGCGCCGACGCCGCAGTAGTCGTTCAGCCCGACCATGATCGTGATGTACTCGGCGCCCTGGTCCCGGGCGTCGTCGGCCTGGCCGCCGCCCTTCCAGAGGTCGTGCATCTTGGCGCCGGTCTCGGCGATCCCGTTCGGGCCGCCGGTCGCGACGATCGACGGGCTGCCGGATCGCCGCAGGCGCAGGAGGTGGGAGTCGACGGCCGGGCTGGTCCCGATCGACCACGACGCGGGCGGACACGCCAATGCGCCGCAGCCGTCGCCGTCCCCACCGGAAAGCACGCCGTCGGTGTACGAGTCGCCGAGCCCGGCCATCGACGAGAAAGTCGGCATGGCCGCCGAGGCCGATGCGGGCACGGCGAGCGAGATGAGCAGGACGCTGAGGATTGTGCGGGGGGAGATCACGAGCGCGGCACCATAAATGTCTCGGTGGCGACACGCGCCGCCGCCCCCGTCAGCCTCACCACGCTCCGTGCGAGCGAAACACCGCGGGGATCGTCTTGAGCAGGATCGTCATGTCGAGGAACACCGACCAGCGCTCCAGGTAGAGGAAGTCGAGCCGGACCAGCTCGTCGAAGTCGAGCTCCGAGCGGCCCGAGACCTGCCACAGCCCGGTCATGCCCGGAAGCACGAGGTAGCGCTTGCGGTGCCACTCCTCGAGCCGGTCGTAGTCGCGCTGGGGCAGCGGCCGCGGGCCGACGAGCGACATCTCGCCGCGCACGACGTTGAACAGCTGCGGGAGCTCGTCGAGCGAGAAGCGGCGCAGGAACTTGCCCACCCGCGTGACGCGCGGGTCCTCGCGCATCTTGAAGATCACGTGGCCGGCCTCGTTGTGTTCCTCGAGCTGGTCCTGCAGCTGCTCGGCGCCGTGCTGCATCGTGCGGAACTTGAGGCACGCGAATGGATTGCCGCCGATCCCCGGCCGGTGCGAGTGGAACAGGATGGGCCCGCGCGAGTCGAGCTTGATCGCGATTGCGATCACCGCCATCAGGGGCGCGAACAGGAACGCGATCAGGAGCGACCCGACGAAGTCGAAACAACGCTTGAAGAAGAAGTCGATGCCGTCGAACACCGGCGGCTTGACCTCGAACAGCGGCAACGACTGGCCGGGGACGAACTCGACCCGATCCATCAGGATCTCCATCGTCGACGGCGCCACGCGGATCCGCACGTTGTTGCGGTGGCAGCGGTCGATCAGGTCGAGCGCCTCGTCCTGCGGGAAGGCCGGATCGGCGATCAGCACCTCGTCGACCACGTCGAAGTTCCGCTCGAGCTGCTCGAGGGTGCCGAAGTCGCGCAGGCCGTCGCTGTTGCGCGGGGTGAGCGACACGTAGGCGAACGGCTGGATCTCGGTGCTGTCGCGGAGCGCGTGTGCGACGGCGTCGATGTGCGACCCGGAGCCGACGAGCACGGCGCGGCGGCGGTAGCCGGCGGCGCGCAGGAGGCCGGCGCTGATCCACTCGGCAAACCCGCGGAACACCGCCACGTAGATCAGCGCGAAGAACAGCGAGCCGTAGAAGATGTAGTACGAGTTGAACTCGTGGCCTTCGATCAGGGCGTAGGCCAGCAGTACGAGCGTGACCTGGAAGAGCGACGCGATCAGCGTGGCCATTCCCGGGCGCTGGCCGCGGTCGCGGTAGAGCCCGGAGCGCGCGAAGAGCAGCAACATCACGAGGCAGGCGAGCGGCGCGTACTCGCGGGTCTGGTCGAAGGTCGAGCCGACCACGTCGGTCTGCGACGAGCGCAGCGCGACCTTGATCATCAGCGCGGTCCAGATCGCGAGGAACATGCCCGCGACGTCGAGCGTGGCGAGCGCGATCACGCGCAGGCCCTGGCGCAGGGTGTCGAACTTGAGGATCCCGCTCAGGAGGCCGACTTGGCCGGCCCGCACATCACGGCTGGGGAGGTCGACCGGCTCGAGCGGCTTTACCTCGCGTAGCTCTCTGACCCGGGGGTCGTTCAAAGGTCCCGCACTCCCTGTGGCGCTGGTGGGCACTTCTCAAACAGGGAAGCCGCCTAAATGTAGCGCCACTACCGGGCCGGAACGGGTACCGGCACCGTCACCCGCGTGCGCTGGACGACCGCGACGCAGGCCAGGACCGCGAGCGCCGCGAGCACCGTCCCGCCGCTGACCGCCTCGCCGAGCACGGTCGCGGCCACGACCAGCGTCAGCACCGGCTGGGCGTGCTGGACCTGGCCGATCTTCGCCACGCCGCCGCGCGCGAGCGCCGCGTACCAGGCGAAGAAGCCGAGGAACATGCTGACCACCGCGACGTAGGCAAAACCAGCCCAGGCGTCCGGGTCGCCGGACATGTCGCCGGTGGCCGCGGCGATGAGGGCGGCCGGCGCGGTCACCGGCAGCGCGACGATCAGGCCCCAGCAGATCGTCTGCCAGCCGCCGAGGTCGCGCGCCAGCGCACCGCCCTCCGCGTAGCCGAGGCCGCACAGCGCGACGGCCAGGAGCAGCAGCCAGTCGGACCCCTCCGGAAGCCCGGCCCCGCGGCTGGCCGCGAATACCAGCACCGCCACCAATCCCAGTCCCGACGCCGCCCAGAACGCCCCGCTCGGCCGCTCGCCCGCACGCAGTACAGCGGCCACCGCCGTCGCCGCGGGCAGCAGCGCGATGATCACCGCCCCGTGCGAGGAGGTGAGGTTCGTGAGCGCCAGCGCGGTCAGCAGCGGGAAGCCGACCACCACCCCCACCGCCACGCCGAGCAGCCGCGGGAACTGCTCGCGCGTCGGCCGCGGTGCCCGCACGGCCGCCAGCAGCGCCGCGCCGAGCAGCGCCGCCACCACCGCCCGCCCGAGCCCGACGAACACCGGGTCGAGCTGCTCGACCGCTACGCGCGTGGCGGGCAGCGACCCGCTGAACGCGACGATCGCGAGGAATCCGAGCGCAACTGCCATCGGCCGAGGCTAGGCCGCGGCCGGCGGCCGGTCGATGTCCTACATGACCGGGTTGTGCGACCGCAGTGTTCGGTCAGCTCGCTGCGACCCAGATCGGGCTCGAGTACGCGACGGCGTCGCCGGCCGCGTTCTTCACCCGCACGAAGTACCAGCGCTCGGCCGCCGCGGCCGGCCGCGCGAGCGACAACGCCCCCGCCCCGCTCGCCACGACCTGCCCGCCGCTCGTGACCAGCTCGACCGTTGCGCCAGGCTGGTTCGTGGCGGCCTCGAACTGGACGGGGGCACCGGCCGCGCGCGTCAGGCGCGCGCCCATCTCGGCGCCGTCGGCCGTGAACGTCATCCGCAGGCCGGCGCGGTGAACGGCGTAGAAGCGCCGTGCCTCCATCGCCTCCCGCAGCCCGGCCCGCGTGAGCGCCGAGGCGAGCATCACCGTCTTGCGCTCCTCCGGCACTCCCCACGAGGTGTCGTGCGTGTCCTCGGCGCCGATCGCGCCCACGTGCCAGCCCTTGTCGAGCGCGCGCACGTAGGAGCCGCTGTAGTCGGTGCCGCCGTTGAACAGCTCCATGCCGACCATCCGCCCGTCGGCCGCCGGGATGTGCTTGAAGTCGTCCCAGTTGGCGCCCGGCAGCGGGATCGCCGGCAGGAAGGAGAGGAAGCCGCCCGGCAGGAGGTCGCTGACCTCGCGCGCGCCGGGGTGGTTGAAGACGCCGAGCGCATCGGCCCCGCCGCCCGCGCCCGGCGAGCGGGTGAACCAGTTCCAGAAGAAGTCCATCGACAGGTAGCTGCCGTCGATCTTTGCGTTGGTGGTCTTCTGGGAGAAAAGAACGCTGAGGTGCCCGTGGTGGTCGTTCGTCCACTCGAAACCGCGGACGCCGACGAAGTTCGCGTTCGTCGCGGCGTCGGCCTGCTCGGCGGTGGCCGCCCACTTGCGCAGCGCGTCGAGCGGGTTGGTCGCGTCGCCGCCGACGCACTCGAGGATCCGCGGGCCGAGGCACACGGTGTTGGTCACGACGGGCACCCACTCGGTGTCCGAGTGCTCGGTCGAGAACATGAAGTCGCTGCCGCGGTCGCGCACGGCGCCGAAGGCGTCGGCCGGCCGCTTGCCGGGCTCACCGTCGGAGTACGCGGTGTGCTCGTGGATCGCGCCCTCGTAGGTGTTGAACGCTGACGCGCTCGACGCGGGCAGCGCGATCGCGAGCATCGTGATTGCCACCGCTCCCACGCGGCGGAACTCCCCTGCAGATCCCAAGCCAATCTCCCTCTAGCGAACGAGCGGCCAGCCTACCCCGGTTTCTTACATTTGGCGCCGAGTCGCCCCAACCGGCGCATCAGGGGGGCGAATTTCGCACCATGTCTGCCTCACAGGAGGCACGGATGCGTAAGAGCGTCGGAATCGGGCCTTCGGAGGGGCAGCAACGGGAGCGATCAGTTGAGGAGCTGGTCACGCAGTTCGGAGCGCAGATGCGGGCAACCGCGCGGCGTTTCTCCGCGAATGCGGACGATGCCGACGACGCGTACCAGCGCACGGCCGAGATCCTGCTGCACACGCGGCCGAATGGGAACGACAACCAGGTCGCCCGCTGGCTGCGGACGACCGTCCGGCGCGAGGCGCTCGCCGTCCGCGCCCGCCGCGCGCCGGTCACCGACGAGGGCGAGGTACCCGAGGAGGCGGACATCGGCGGCAGCGCCGAGGAACGCGCCGAGCGGCTCGCCCGCCTACGCCTCGGCGCCGAGGCCCTCGGGCGCCTGAAGCCGCAGGAGATCCGCTGCCTGCTGCTGCGCGCCGAGGGCTTCAGCTACAAGCAGATCTGCGCCGAGACGGGCTTCAGCTATACGAAGGTGAACCGCTGCGTCACGGAAGGCCGGCGCGCCTTCCTCGCCCGCGTCGACCAGATCGAGTCGGGCGCCGAATGCGAGCGCCTGGCGCCGCAGCTGTCGGCGCTCGCCGACGGCGAGGCGGCGTCCGGCGACCTCATCCTGCTGCGACCGCATCTGGCGGGCTGCCCGAAGTGCAAAGCCACGCTGCGCGAGTTCCGTCAGGTGCCGGCGAAGGTCGCGGCGCTCGTCCCGGCGGTTCCGGTCGTGGCCGAGGGCGGCGGCCTGCGCGGCGCGCTCGAGTCGTTCGCGGGCGTGGTGCAGGACCGCGTCGCGATGCTCGGCGAGCGCGGTCACCAACTGGCGGAGCTGGCGACGGGCCAGAAGCTCGCGGCCGCGGGCGCGTCGGCCGCGATCCTCGCCGGCGGCGGCGCGGCGACGGTCGAGGTCGTCGACCGCGCGGCCGAGCCGCCCGCCACGGCCGAGCAGCCACAGCGGGCCGCGGAGACCTCGACGGGGGCCACGCCGGTCGAGGCGCCACCCGCCCCGGCGACGACTCCGGCCCCCGCACCCGAGCCGGCGCCCACACCCGAGCCCGAGCCGCAGCCCGCCCCCGCGCCGGAGAACGAGTTCACCCCCGAGGCCGCGCCGCCCGCGCCGGCCCCGGCGCCGCCGGAGTTCGGACCGAGCCGGGGCGCCGGTGGAGGCGGCGGAGGCGAATTCGCCCCCTGAACGTAATTCCCACTCGCCGGGCTGGTTACTCGCTCACCGTGACGGCGATCTGCGCCCGGATCAAGTAACCGGCAGCGACATACAGGCAGCGGCCGGGTTCAGGCCGGCGGCGGCGTGCCCTCCACCCAGCGGCTCTCGCCGCCCTCGACCTCGGCCTTCCAGATCGGCGCCTCGGCCTTCACGCGGTCGATCAGCTCGCGGGCGCCGAGGAACGCCTCGCCGCGGTGCCCGGCGGACGCCGCCACGATCACACTCGGCTCCGCCAGCGGGACGGCGCCGATGCGGTGCTCGATCGCCGCGGCGCACAGGCCGTGCGCCTGCAACGCGTCCTCGGCGATCGCCCTCAGCCTCTCCTCCGCCATCTCCACATAGGCCTCGTAGTCGAGCCGCTCGACCTCGCGGGTCACGCCCTGGAAGGTCACCACCGCGCCGGCCCGGGGATCGCGGACGAACGCGGTGACGGTCTCGACCGACAGCGGCTCCGCGCGGATCGCCACGTGGACCGCGTTCTCACCGCCGCTGACCGGCGGGATGAGGGCAAGCTCGTCGCCCGGCGCCAGCACCCGGTCCTCGGGCGCGTAGTCGCGGTTCACCGCGAGCACGAGCGGCAGCCCCTCGGCGAGATCGCCGAGCGCGTCGAGCGCGTCGCGCACGCGCGCGCCGTCCGGTAGCTCGAGCGTCAGCTCGTCGGCGCCGGCGCGCTGGCGCAACATCGCGAACAGGCGAATGGTGACCTCCACGACGCGAGAGTAAAGGCTGCGCAGCCGGCCGAGCCGGCCGCTTGCCCGAACGGCATACGTCCGCAGACAGCTCTACGTTCGGGCGCGTGCTCGAGCCGTCCGACGTCAGGCTCTACCGGCGGGGGACGGCGATCGCCTTCGTCGTCGCGCCCGCGCTGTTCCTCGTCGACAACCTCATCCACCCCGAGGAGTTCTCACGCGGCAACGAGCTGCTCCAGGTAGCCGAGATCGCCGCGCACGCCGACCGCTGGCAGGTCGCGCACATGCTCGGCTTCGTCGCCATCTGCTTCTTCGCCGCCGCCGTGCTCGGGCTCGCGTTCCTCGTCCGCCGCCGCCAGCCCCGCTTCGGCCTGTGGGCGGGCGCGCTGTGCGTCGTCGGGCTGCTCGGGCTCTCAGCGCTGATCATGGTCGACGGCTACACGTGGGGAACCGTCGGCGCCCAGGCGACGAACCCGCAGATCGGCCCGCGCGCCTCGGCGGCGATGCTCGAACGGGTTCAGGAGTCCGGCTGGGCGCTTCCCTATTACCTCGTCCCGGTCGGCTTCCTGCTCGGCATGACGATGCTCGCGATCGGCGCGGCGCGCCAGGGCGCGATCCCGGTGTGGGCGAGCGGGCTGCTCGTGCTCGCGACCGTGATGAGCGCCACCGAGACGGCGATCGCGAGCAACGCCTACTTCATCGCCGGAGCCACGGTCTTCCTCGCCGCGGGGCTCTCCGTGGCGATGCCCCTCTGGCGGATGACCGACGAGCAGTTCCTGGCCGGCGGGCCGTAGAAACAGCCGCCGCCGTATCCTTCCGGCATGGCCACCACGCCGGATCAGAAGCCCTCGATCGCCCCCATCGTCGGTCCCGACGATGAACGTGTCTTCACCGACTCGGGCATCGAGATCAAGCCGCTGTACACCGCGGCCGACGTCCCGGAGAACCTCGACGAGCGTCTCGGTAAGCCCGGCGAGTACCCCTTCACGCGCGGCGTGCACGAGCGGATGTACCGCGACCGCCAGTGGACGATGCGCCAGTACGCGGGCTACGCGAGCGCCAAGGAGACCAACGAGCGTTTCCACTACCTGATCAAGCACGGGTCGACCGGCCTGTCGATGGCCTTCGACCTGCCGACGCAGCTCGGCCGCGACTCCGACGACCCGCTCTGCGAGGGCGAGGTCGGCCGCACCGGAGTGGCGATCGACACGATCGACGACATGCGCCGGGTCTTCGACGGCATCCCGCTCGACGAGGTCTCGACCTCGATGACGATCAACGCCCCGGCGAGCGTGCTGCTGCTGCTCTACGAACTCGTCGGCGAGGAGCAGGGCGTGCCGTCCGAGGCCCTGCGCGGCACGACCCAGAACGACATCCTCAAGGAGTACATCGCCCGCGGGAACTTCATCTACCCGCCCAAGCCGGCGATGCGCCTGACCACCGACCTGTTCGCGTACTGCCGCGAGAACGTTCCGAAGTGGAACACCATCTCGATCTCCGGCTACCACATGCGCGAGAAGGGCTGCTCGGCGATCCAGGAGATCGGTTTCACGCTCGCGAACGCCATCGCCTACGTGCAGGCCGCCATCGACGCGGGCCTCGACGTCGACGAGTTCGGCCCGCGCCTGGCGTTCTTCTTCAACGGCCACAACAACGTCTTCCAGGAGGTCGCGAAGTTCCGCGCCGCCCGGAAGATGTGGGCCGAGATCATGCGCGAGCGGTTCGGCTCGACGAACCCGAAGTCGCAGACGATCCGCTTCCACACCCAGACGGGCGGCGTGACGCTCGCGGCCCAGCAGCCGGAGAACAACATCGTCCGCGTGGCCCTGCAGGGCTTCGCCGCTGTCTGCGGCGGCACCCAGTCGCTGCACACGAACGGGTTCGACGAGGCGCTCGCGCTGCCGACCGAGAAGGCCGCCCGCATCGCGCTGCGCACCCAGCAGATCATCGCGGCCGAGTCCGGCGCGACCGACACCGTCGACCCGTTCGCCGGCTCCTACTTCATCGAGTCGCTGACCGACGAGATCGAGCAGGGCGCGCAGGCGCTGATCGACAAGGTCGACGAGCTCGGCGGATCGGTCGAGTGCATCCCGTTCATCCGCGCCGAGGTCGAGGAGTCGGCCTGGGGCTACGAGGAGCGCTACCGGATCAAGCAGGACATCGTGGTCGGCGTGAACGAGTACGTCACCGACGACGAGTCCGACGTCGAGATCCTGCGGGTCGACCCGCGGTCGGAGACCGAGCAGGTCGAGCGCCTGAAGGCGTTCAAGGCCGACCGCGACCAGGAGGAGGTCAACGCCCGGCTCGCCGATCTCAAGGCGACCTCCGAGGGTGACGGCAACCTCCTGCACCCGATCCGCGCCGCGCTGAAGGCGAAGGCCTCGATCGGCGAGGTCTGCGGCGTGATGCGCGACGAGTTCGGGGAGTACTCCGAGGCCTGATGGCACCGCCGCTCTCACCGCGAGAGCGGGTCGAGGCGATATGCGGGGCCTGGATGGGCAAGCTGCCCGCGCCCGCGCAGCGCGCGCTGGCCGGCGGGAAGCGCGTGTACGTCGACGGGCTCGAGCTGAGCCACGAGTTGCAGCTGCTCCTCGCCACCGGCGAGCGGCTCGGCAAGAAGGCCTTCGAGGAGACTGCCGCCGAGGAAGGAATCGCCGCGGCGCGCGCCCAGATCGTGACGATGACCCACCAGCTTTCATGGCCGCTGGCCGAGGTCGCGCGCAGCGAGCGCCTATCGATCCCCGGGCCGGGCGGCCCGATCGACGCCGTGCTGCACGTGCCGCACGGACACGAGGGGCCAGGGCCGGGACTCGTGTTCATGCACGCCGGCGGCCACGTCCTCGGCAGCGCCGACTCCGCCGAGGGCGCCTGCCGCCTCCTCGCCAACGCAGCCGGGATCCCCGTGATCTCGCTCGACTACCGCCACGCCCCCGAGCACGTGTTCCCGGCCGCCGTCGACGACGCGCTGGCCGGCTTCCGCTGGATCGCCGAGCACGCCGCCGACCTGGGCCTCGACCCCGAGCGGATCGCCGTCGGCGGCGACAGCGCCGGCGGCAACCTGGCCGCAGTGGCCGCCCAGCAGACGCGCGGCGACGACCTCCGGCCGGCGTTCCAGCTCCTGATCTACCCGGTCACCGACATGTCGCGCGAGCGGCGCTCGTACGAGCTGTTCGAGTCGGGTTTCCAGCTGACGAGGACGCAGATGGACTGGTACCGGACCGCCTACACCGGCGAGGATCCCGGCGTCCTGACCGATGTCCGCGCCTCACCGCTCCTCGCGAGCGACCTGACCGGCCTGCCGCCGGCGTTCGTGATGACGGCGGGCTTCGACCCGCTGCGCGACGAGGGCGAGGAGTACGGCCGGCGGATGGCCGCCGCCGGAGTGCCGACGGTCGTGCGCCGCTACGGCCGGCTCGTGCACGGCTTCGCGAACATGACCGGCTTCGGCCGCGAGTCGCGCGAGGCGATGCTCGAGGCCGCCGGCGCTCTGCGGATGGCCCTCGCAGTCCGGGCGCTCAGCCCGGTCGCCGCGCCCTGAACGTGAACTGACCGCAGAGCACGAGCTTCGCGGCGTTCAGCGCGCGCGGCTCGAGCCGCCTGCGCCGCGCGTAGACGTCCAGCAGCCGATTCAGCGGCGACTCGGAATCCCACCAGCGGTCGAAGCTGCGGCCTGGCAGCAGGCGGCGCGAGATCAGCGTGAGGCCGTCGATCGAGGGCCGCAGCTCGACGCCCTCGAACCCCGCCCGCTCGAGCGCGAGCGCGAGCCCGTAGGGCGTCGGGTTGGCGGTGCTGCGCGAGTGGAACGGCTCGAGCTGCGAGGTGGAGCCCACGAACCAGCCGCCGGGGGCCAGCACACGGGCGACGTCCTCGAGCAAGGGCTCGGGCCGCCGAACGTGCTCGAGCACCTGCTTGCACCAGACGAGATCGAACGAGAAGGCCGAGAACGGAAGCGATTCGCCATCGAAGGTGTGCACCTCGGCGTCGGGCCGTGCGCGGAGCGCCGCCTCCGGCGAGTCGGCGATGTCGACGCCGACCCAGCGGACCCCGGGATCGGCCGCACGGAAGGCGTCGACGGAGCCGCCGTCGCCGCACCCGAGATCGAGCACGCGCGGCGCGGCACCCGCCGCGCGCGTCCAGCGCGGCAGCTCCTTGAGGGCCACCGCCTGGCGCGCGTGATCGCCGGGGATCCGTTCGCCGAGGAGGTCGATGAGATCGTTTCCGAGCACGAAAACCGGAGAGTAACCTCGGTGCCCATGCTCGCTGTGCGCTACCTGCTGCCTGCGGCCCTCGTTCTCGTCGGCCTCGGGTGCGCCGTGTTCATGGACTGGCCCCGCGGCGCCGAGGCCTTCTCGCTGTTCGCCGGGGCCGGGTTGTCGATCCTCCTGCTCAACCTGCTGTTCCGGATCGGGGTGCGGGGCGACAGCGAGCGCGACACGGAGGAGAGCGCCCGCGAATATTTCGACGAGCACGGCCGCTGGCCCGGCGAGGCCGAGCCGAAGGGCGAGCGCAAGTGGAACCTGCCGCCGAACATCGCCACCCCGGAGTCGGAGGCGGCCGCCCAGCGCGAGCGCCACCGGCGCCATCCGTAGGCACCTTCCCGCGCACGGGCCATTTCATTGAAGGACTCCCAGTGAGTCAGGCGAACCGATGAGTCGATGCCCGAACTCACCGCCAAGCGCACCCTCGTCAAGTCACCTCCGGAGCTCTGGGAGGAGTTGAGCGACGTGGAGGGCCTCGCGCGACATCTGGGCGAGTTCGGGGAGATCCGGATCACCCGCGTCGAGCCTGAGACCACGGTCGCCTGGGAGGGCGAGCATGCCAGCGGAACCGTGGCCATCGAGGCGTCTGGATGGGGAACGAAGGTGGTCCTGACGGCTTCGCTACCTGAAGTGGAGGTGGCGGCGGGGCCCGAGGTCTTGGCAGTGTCCGAGCCGGCGCCCGAGCCGGACCCCGCCACCGAGGAGTTCGACTCGCTCGGCGCGGCGCGGGCGGCCGTCGCGGCGAACGAGGCTGCGGTGGAGCCGCCGGCGGAGCCGGCCGAGGATGAGATCGACGAGTTCGAGGCCCGGTTCAGGACCGAATTCGGCGAGAAGGCCGGCGTGGTTCAGGAGGCCCACTTCACGGACAAGCCCGCCAGGGTCGGCTTCTTCGCCCGCCTGTTCGGCCGCAAGCCGAAGCCGGCGCCCGAGCCCGAGCCCGTCGCGGCGGAGGCAGAGCCTGGGCCGGTAGCCGTGGAGCCGGAGCCGCTCCCGGAGCCGGAGCCCGTGACCATCGAGTCCGAGCCGGTTGCGCCCGAGCCCGAGCTCGTGGTCGCGCCCGAGCCCGAGCCGGAGGAGATCGTGGTGATGGCCGCCCCCGAGCCCGCCATCGACGCCGAGCGCGCCGAGGCCGTGCTCACCGCCGCGCTCGACAACCTCGGCGCCGCGCACCACCGCCCCTTCTCGCGCGGCTGAGCCCGCGTGCCCCGCGAGGGGTAGGCCGGTTCACCCCAAGGTGGACTTTTCTCGCGCCCCGCGGCGGGTTAGTGTCGTTCCCATGAGCGACCCAGCCGACAGCGAAGTCAAGGCCAAGCACGCGAAGATGTGGGCGTCGGGCGACTACCCGGCGATGGTGGAGACGTTCCTCCTCCCCCTCGGCCCGAAGCTGGTCGAGGCCTGCAAGATCGGTGAGGGCATGAGCGTCCTCGACGTCGCGGCCGGAACCGGCAACGCGTCGCTGCCCGCCGCCGCGGCCGGCGCCGAGGTCACGGCCACGGACCTCACGCCCGAGCTGCTCGAAGCCGGCAAGGCCCGCGCCGCCGAGGCCGGGCTGGAGCTCGAGTGGGAGGTCGCCGACGCCGAGAACCTGCAGTTCGAGGACGCCTCGTTCGACGTCGTGATGTCGTCGATCGGCGCCATGTTCGCCCCGCGCCACCAGGCGGTCGCCGACGAGATGGCCCGCGTCTGCAAGCCGGGCGGCACGATCGGCATGCTCAACTGGACCCCCGAGGGCATGATCGGCGACCTCTTCCGCCGGATGGGGCCGTTCGCCCCGCCCCCGCCCCCCGGCGCCTCCCCGCCCCCGCTGTGGGGCGGCGAGGACCACGTGAAGGAGCTGTTCGGCGACCGCGTCGACTTCCACACGCTCGAGCGCGTCGACCTCGACATCACCGCGTTCAAGAACCCGCGCGACTACGGCGAGCATTTCAAGGCCTACTACGGGCCCACGATCGCGGCCCAGAACAACGCCCGCAACAACGGGCAGGAGGACGAGTTCGTCGCCACGATCGACGAGTTCTGCGACACCTGGAACAAGGGCACCGAGGACGAAGCCCGCTTCCTCCAGGAGTACCTGGTCGTGGCAGGCACCCGGACCTAGCCGGAAAGCTGCGCACCGCGGCGCGCTTGTACCATCCCGCGCCGCATGCGCCAGAAGAGCCCCGAGACTTTCGACGAGAAGCTGGCCCAGCTCAACGAGCTGCGCGAGCAGGCGATCCACACCAACCCGCAGGCTGAGGAGAAGCAGCACGCCAAGGGCAAGCTGACCGCCCGCGAGCGGGTCCTGAAGCTGCTCGACGAGGACAGCTTCCAGGAGCTGGACACCTTCGTCCGCCACCGGACGTTCGACTTCGACATGCAGAAGAACCGGCCGTGGGGCGACGCCGTCGTCACCGGCCACGGCACAATCGACGGCCGCACCGTCTGCGTCTTCTCGCAGGACTTCACGGTCTTCGGCGGCTCGCTCGGCGAGGTCATGGCCGAGAAGATGTGCAAGATCATGGACCTGGCGGCCAAGATCGGCTGCCCCGTGATCGGGATCAACGACTCCGGCGGCGCCCGCATCCAGGAGGGCGTCGTGTCGCTCGGCGCCTACGGCGACGTGTTCGTCCGCAACGTCAACTGCTCCGGCGTGATCCCGCAGATCTCGCTGATCATGGGCCCGTGCGCCGGCGGCGCCGTCTACTCACCCGCGATGACCGACTTCATCTTCATGGTGAAGGAGACCTCGCACATGTTCATCACCGGCCCCGACGTGATCAAGACCGTCACCGGCGAGGAGGTCGAGTTCGAGGAGCTCGGCGGCGCGATGACGCACAACTCCAAGTCGGGCGTCGCCCACTTCGCGGCCGAGGACGAGGAGGCGTGTCTGGAGGACGTGCGCTACTTCATGTCCTTCCTGCCGCAGAACAACCTCGAGCTCCCGCCGAAGATGGACACCGGCGACCCGCACGACCGCACGGAGACCGAGCTCGACGAGATCGTCCCGGCCAACCCGAACAAGCCCTACGACATGCGCGGCGTGGTGAACCTCGTCGTCGACGACGGCGAGTTCTTCGAGGTCCAGGAGCACTTCGCCAAGAACATCATCATCGGGTTCTCCCGCCTCGGCAGCCGGCCGGTGGGCATCGTCGGCAACCAGCCCGCGCACATGGCGGGCGTGCTCGACATCGATGCGTCCGAGAAGGCCGCGCGCTTCGTGCGCTTCTGCGACGCCTTCAACATCCCGATCGTCACCTTCACCGACGTGCCCGGCTTCCTGCCCGGCACGAGCCAGGAGTGGGGCGGGATCATCCGCCACGGGGCGAAGCTGCTCTACGCGTTCACGGAGGCGACCGTGCCGAAGCTGACGGTCGTGACCCGCAAGGCCTACGGCGGCGCCTACGACGTCATGAACTCGAAGCACATGCTGGCCGACTTCAACTTCGCCTGGCCGCAGGCGGAGGTCGCCGTGATGGGCCCCGAGGGCGCGGTCAACATCATCTACCGGCGCGACATCGCCGACTCGCCGACGCCGGACACGCGCCGCGAGAAGCTGATGGACGACTACAAGGCGCGCTTCGCCAACCCGTACGCGGCGGCCGAGCGCGGCTACATCGACGACGTGATCGTGCCGCACGAGACCCGCCCGCGCCTGATCACCGCGCTCGAGACGCTCGAGAACAAGCGCGTCGAGCGACCAAAGCGCAAGCACGGCAACATCCCGCTGTAACGCGGCGATGGGAGCGCGCGCCAGCGGAGTCCTGAGCGCCTTCCATCCCATCCCGGGCGCCGTCGCCCGGATCGGCCGCGCGGAGGACAACGACATCGTCGTCGACGACCTGGCCGTGTCGGGCCGCCACGCCGAACTGCGCAACGAGATCGACGGGCAGTTCATCGTCGACCTCGGCTCAGGCAACGGGACCTTCCTCAACGGCCGCCGCGTGAAGCACGAGCTTCTCCACGAGGGCGACGTCGTCGGCATCGGCAACCGGGCGTTCCGCCTCCGCGGCGCGGTCCTGGAGGAGTACGTCGACGAGGGCGACATCACCTTCGCCGCGGCGGGCCTGAGCGTCCGCACGGACAAGGGCCGGACGCTCCTGAACGACGTCGGCTTCGCGCTCGAGGAGCGCTCCTTCCTGGCGATCGTCGGCCCCTCCGGGGCAGGCAAGTCGACCTTGCTGGGCGCGCTTACGGGCGCCCGGCCCGCGACGGACGGCAAGGTTCTCTACGCCGGACGCGACCTCTACGCCGAATACGAGCAGCTGCGCCAGCGGCTCGGCTTCGTGCCGCAGGACGACGTCCTCCACGCGGCGCTGCCGGTGCGGCGCGCGCTCGAGTATTCGGCCGAGCTGCGCTTCCCACCGGACGTTGCACCCGGCGAGCGCGGCGCGCGGATCGCCGAGGTGCTCGACGAGCTCGGCCTCGCCGCGACGGCGGACCAGCCGATCGACCGCCTCTCGGGCGGTCAGCGCCGCCGCGTGGCCGTGGCGGTCGAGCTCCTGACCAAGCCCTCGCTGCTGTTCCTCGACGAGCCCACCTCCGGCCTCGATCCCGGGTTCGAGCGCAGCCTGATGCTGCTGCTCCGCCAGCTCGCCGACGACGGGCGGACGATGGTCGTCGTGACCCACAGCGTGCAGAGCCTGCACCTCTGCGATCGCGTATTGGTGCTCGCCCCGGGCGGCAGCACGGCGTACTTCGGTCCCCCGGAGCTCGCGCCGGGCTACTTCGGCTGCGACGACTTCGAGCAGATCTTCCAGGCCGTGGCGGGGAACGGCAGGGACTGGTCCGCGGCCTACCGAGGTCACCCGTACCACGACACCTACGCCCGGCCCGCCGCGGGGCTCGAGGCCACGTCGGATGAGCCCCCGCCGACACCCACGTCGATCCGCGCCATCCCGCGAACGTGGTTCGCGCAGTTCTGGATGCAGGCGCGCCGTTACGCGCAGGTGCTGGCAGCCGATCGGCGCAACCTCCAGCTGCTGGCGGCCCAGCCGGTCCTGCTCGCGCTCCTCATGGTCGTCGCGCTGCCCTCGGGGGAGCTAGACGCACCCGGCGTCGGCGAGCTGCGCGCCGTCAGCCGGGCCGGCCTGGTGCTGCTGGTGATCGTGCTGGGCGCGACCTGGCTGGGCGCCTCGAACGCGATCAGGGAGATCGTCAAGGAGCTGCCGATCCTCACCAGCGAGCGCGCCGTCGGACTGCGGGTGTCCGCCTATGTCGCGTCGAAGGTCGTCGTGCTCGGCGCCCTTACGACCGCCCAGTGCACGGTGCTCGCCGTCATCGCCCTGCTGCCCCAGGGGTCCCACGGCGCGGGCAGCCTGCTTCCCGCGCCGATGCCCGAGTTCGTCATCGCCGCGGTGCTCGCCGGGCTCGCCGCAATGGCGCTCGGCCTGATGGTCTCGGCGATCGCGTCCACGGTCGACCGCGCGATGACCGTGCTGCCGATCATCCTGATCTTCCAGATGCTGCTTGCCATGGGCGGCGTGTTCCCGGACGTCGTCGACAAGCCCGGGCTACGGCAGGCGAGCTATCTCACGAGCGCCAAGTGGGCATTCGACGGAATGGCGTCGACGGCTGAGCTCGAGCGCCTCCAGGCGCTCGAGCGGGTGGTCCGGGAGGCCCCGACCGTCACGCTCGCGGACCCTCTGACCCAATTCGAGGAAGTCGCCGCCGGCCTGGAGCCGGACCCCCGCTGGTCGCACGGCGGGCGGGCGTGGCTCGAGAACATGGGCGCCCTGCTGCTGCTCGGGCTCGTCGCGACCCTCGGGACGGTGGCCGCGTTGTCGCTGCGGGGCCGGCGATGAGTCGCGCGGCGCGCGTCGCCGGCGCATGCGTCGCCGCCGCGCTCGTACTCGCCGCGTGCGGGGAGCGGGAAAAGGGCCCGAAGGTCGACGTCGGCCCGTCCGGCGCCACCTGGGCGCAGATGGCGAAGACCCTCCCGGACAGCGCCGGTCGCGACTCCCCGAATCCGTGCGGCCGTGGCGTCGACCGCTGCATCGAGATCGTCGCGGGCGAGATGCAGCGCCGGCTGGATCTGCTCGCGGCCGGGTGCGACCACAACGCCCCGTTCCTGCTCATGTACATGCGGGTCACGGAGCGCGTCGGGGCGTCGGGGGATCCCCGGGCGCGCGGCAAGGTGCCCGACGACGAGGCATACCTCAACCACCTCGACGCGGTCTTCGCGCGGCTCTACTTCGCGGCGTTCGACGCGTGGCGCTCCGAAGGGCGCGACGAGGTGCCACAGGCGTGGCGGATCGCCTTCGACGCCGCCGACCGGCGCGAGGTCGCGGGCATCGGGGACATGCTCCTCGGGATGAACGCGCACATCAGCCGGGATCTGCCCTACGCGCTCGAGGAAGCGGGACTCGAAACGCCGGACGGCGCCGACGCCGAGCGGGCCTACGACTCCGTGAACGCCCTGCTCGGCAAGGTGCAGGGCAGCATGGTCGCGGAGCAGACGCGCCGCTTCGACCCGGGCACCGCGTCCGCGACAGTGCCCGGCCTGGGGCTCAACGCGGAGACCATGGCGGACGTTCTGGGCCGCTGGCGCAGCGAGGCGTTCGACAACGGGCGCAGGTTGATCGAGGCCCGCGACGGGCGGGCCCGGGCGGTGGTGGCGGACCAGATCGAGCGGGATGCGGCGGGCCGGGCGCGCCTGATCAGGACCCTGACGTCGAACCTCGTCATCGGCCCCGGGCGCGGCGCGCGCGAGGACCACTGCCGGCGGGCGCGATGACAGCGCCCTTGCGCTGCGTCATCCGCCTCGCACACAGGCCGTACCCTCAATCGGATGCGTGCGGGGATCGGCGTCATCGCGGTTGTCTGCTGCCTGGGAGGGCCTGCCATGGCGGCAGGACAGGCGACCGCGCCGACGCCGGCCCCGCCGAAGCCGGGCTCCATTCCCGCGGGCGTGACCGTCGTCGGCGTACCGGTCGGGGGCATGTCGGTCGCCGAGGCCACCGCGCGGATCGCGCTCGTGGCGCGGCCGCAGGCCCAGCGCCGCTTCGAGGTGAAGGTCGGCCGCCGGACTTTCGTGCTCACCACCGGCCGGCTGCGGATGCGGTTCGACTCCGCCGCCTCCGCCCGCCGCGCCCGGCGCTCGAAGGCGAACACCGCGGTCGAACCCGTGGTCCGCTTCCGGGCGGCGTCGCTGTCGGCGTTCGTGCGCCGCGCGACCGACGTGTCGGCCCGCCGGGCCCGGAACGCCTCGATCCGGATCACGATCCACCGGATCCGCGGCCGCAAGGCCCGCTATGGCGCCCGGATCGATCCGGGCCGCCTCGAGGAGGCGATCCGCCGCCGGATCCGCGACCCGTTGCTCGGCCGCGGGCTGCGGCCGAAGCTGTTCCGCGTGCGCCCGGCCGTCCGCCTGACCGATCTGCGCCGGCGCAACTCGACGATCGTCACCGTCGACCGCGCCGGGTTCCGCCTGCGCGTGTTCAAACGACTGCGCTACGACCGCTCGTACCCGATCGCGGTCGGGGCGGCCGGCTTCGACACGCCGACCGGCCTCTACCGGATCCAGAACAAGCAGGTGGATCCGCCGTGGACGGCACCGAACCGGCCGTGGGCGGGCTCGTACGCGGGCCGCACGATCCCGGGCGGCGCGCCCGACAACCCGCTCAAGGCGCGCTGGCTCGGCATCGCCAATGGGGTCGGCATCCACGGCACGTCCGAGGACTGGTCGATCGGCACCTACGCGTCGCACGGCTGCATCCGCATGCACGTCTCGGACGTGATCGACCTGTACCCGCGGGTCCCGGTCGGGTCGCCGGTCCTGATCGGCCGCTAGCCCGCCACGACGAACTCACGGTCGGCGACGAGCCGGCCGGGCCGGCGCCACAGCGCCCGTTCGCGCTCGACCGCCGCGATCATCCGGCCGGCCGCCGCCGCGTCGAGGCCGGCCAGCGGCTCGAGGCTTGCCTCCGCCAGACCGCGCTCGATGTCCGCCACGCACTCGTCGGCGCCCTTGCCCCACGCCGCCGCCTGGTCGACGGCGTTGGTGAGCACCTCGGCCTGCAACAACGATCCACGATCTAGATCCGCGATCGCCCCGTCCTTGCGGCGGAAGTCGGCGCCGGCCGCGACGAGGCCCCAGAACCCCCGCGGCAGGCCGAGCTCCGATTCGCAGATCAGGTGGACGAGGTCGTGCGGCACCCCGTTCGCTCCGGGATGCCACTCGAGCGACTGCTCGGTCGCCGCCTGCCCGGAGGGGGGGTCGTCGAGCGTGACGTGCATCAGCTCGCGGTCGCGCCCGAGCCGGGTGAAGCTGACCTTCACAGCCGCGCGCGGCCGGCCTTCAGCGCCCCCGCCCGGTGCGCCTCGAGCACGCCGATGCACAGCGCGAGATCCTGGATCGCCAGGCCGGTCGAGTCGAACAGGGTCGCCTGGTTCTCCGACGTTCGCCCGGCGGCGCTGCCCGTCAGGACCGCGCCGAGCTCGGTCACCGCGCCGCGCGTGACGATCCCCTTCTCGACGGCCCCGGTCAGCTCGCCGCCGTGCGACGCCTGCGCCCACTCGTCGCAGAACAGGGCACAGCCCTCGATCGCGCCGAGCTCGGCCTCCGCCTTGCCGGGGCCATCGGCGCCGAGCATGTTGAAGTGACGCCCCGGCCGCACGTCGCCGGAGCGCACCACCGGTTCGGCGCCGGGCGTGACGCAGGTGACGATGTCGCACGCGAGCGCATCCGCGAGCGTGCCCGCCTCCCAGCCCAGCTCGCCCGCGAGGGCGCCGGCGGCTTCCGGGATCGGGTCGAAGCAGATGCCGGGCCCGTACTCGGCCGCCGCCAGGCACCGCGCGGCCCACGCGCCGTGCAGGCCGCAGCCGATGATGCCGGCGGTCCTCGCGTCCTCGCGGCCGAGCTCCTGCGCCGCGACGGCGGCAACCGCCCCGGTGCGCAGCGCCGTGATCGAGCGCACGTCGATGAGCGCCAGCGGTTCCCCCGACTGAGAGCTCGACACGCAGATCATCCCCATCACGACCGGGAGCCCGACCGTCGCGTTGCCCGGGAACGACGTGACCCACTTGAGGATCGCCAGGCCCGCGCCCTTGGCGGGCATCGCGCGGAAGTCGCCGTTCGGCGTCGCGTCGAGGTAGGTCTTCGGCGGCATCACCCATTCGCCGCTGGCGTACTCGACGAAGCCGTGGCGGACGCGCTCGATCGCGTCGAGCGGATCGATCGCGGCGAGCACGGAGTCGTGGTCGAAGACATGAACCTCGGGCATGGGGCAGCAACGGTACCCTCCCGACCGCAATGTCCGGCAACGGCAGCCAGCACCCGCCCCGCCCGCGGATCGAGATCGCCCAGTCCGCCGCCTCCCCGGAGGAGGCCGCCGCGATCGCCGCCGCCCTCGAGCAGTTCCTGCGCGAGACCGCGCCCGCGCCCGTGTCCGACGAGCCGTTGCTGAGCCCGTGGCTGCGCGCCGCGCTCTACGAGGGCACCGGGCAGCCGGTTCCCGGCGACTGACTCGGAGCGGCGGCCTCGGGCTGAGCTCAGCTCGGCGCCTAGCCCGTCTGGCTCCGCCGCTCCCGGAACGGCTCGCCGACCGCAGCGCTGGCTTGTCACACCTGTCGCTCTCCCGTGACACGAGATTGTTCTACCGTCCTGCCTGGGTGTCCCCATGGGCACCTGGGGCAGGACGGTAGGAAGACTCCGGCCGCGCGGTACCGGCGAGTGCAACAGGACGCGCACACCGAAGCAGGGCCGTAACACACCACCGCCCACCCAGCCGCGTCGCGGAAGGCAGCCCAGAGTTTCGCGGAGAACCGACCGCAGACGTCAACCCAACCGTGCCGGTCGCTCCATGAACCAGTTCGGCACCCCGCCGGGGATGACTTCCTCGCCGAACACCTCGAAGCCGTACGAGCCGTAGTAAGGCAGGTTGTCCGGGTTCAGCCGTCCACAGGTAGGCCGGCTCCTCGGCCGCGTCGGCCTCGGCCAGCGCGCGGCTCATCAACACCCGCCCCAGCCCGCGGCGCTGGTGGGCAGGGCTCACGGAGAACATCCAGACGAGGAGGTGCGGATGCTGCGGATGCATCCGCTCGAAGATCCGCTCGGCGCGAAGCCCGCGCGCCAGGACCCCCGGACCGGCGAGCAGCGAGCCGGGCGCGAGGTAGGCGAGCAGCGGCAGGGTCGGCGGCGGCCAGCGGCCCGGCGCGCAGCCGGTGAGCACCGCGATCGGCTCGCCGTCGTCGCCGAGCACGCACCACGACGGCCCGCACCAGCGCTCGCCGGCGCGCATCGTGCCCAGGCAGGTCCGGTAGATGTACGTCCAGCGGGCGCGCTCGCGGCGGGGGCCGACGGCGCACCAGCCGGGGTCGTGGAGGAACGCGTCGGCGAAGACACGCGCTGCTGCGGAGTGGTGTTCCGGGAGAAGGTCGACGGGCTCCCTCATGCCGCCTATTCCCTACCAGACCGGTGCATAATGCTTAATTCCGGTCGGGTTTTGCTATTTTCCTTCGTCTGACCCGTTTCCGACCGGAAAGACGATGGAACCCACTTCCACCGCCAAGCAGGGCAAGCAGGGCGCGCTGAACAACCCCGAGATCGTGGAGAACGTGCCCGGGCACGTGATCCCGATCCTCGAGCACGAGTTCGACGACTTCGACAACGAGGCGGAGCAGTTCCTCAGCGGCCAGACCGAGGAGGACGTGTTCATCAAGTTCCGCCTCAAGCAGGGCGTCTACGGCCAGCGCCAGGCCGACGTCCAGATGTGCCGCATCAAGCTCCCCATGGGCGGCATCACGCCTGAGCAGTGGGAGATGTTCGCCGACGTGACGGAGGAGTACGCGCCGCTCAACAAGTCGCACATCACCACGCGCCAGAACATCCAGCTCCACCACATCCCGTTGCGCCAGATGGCCGAGCTGATCCGCAAGATCTCGGCGTCCGGACTTTCGTCCCGCGAGGGCTGCGGCAACACCGTTCGCAACGTGACCGGCGACCCGTACGCCGGCGTGTGCACCGACGAGCTGTTCGACATCACCCCGTGGGCCGGCGCCTACGTGCGCTACTTCGTCCGCCACCCCACGACGCAGGCCATGCCGCGCAAGATCAAGACGGCGTTCACCGCCTCGGACGCCGACCGTGCCATCACCGGCATCCACGACATCGCCTACATCCCGCGCATCAAGAACGGGGTCAAGGGCGTCGAGGTCCGGGTCGGCGGCGGCACGTCGATCATGCCGCGCATCGCGCCGACGCTCTACGAGTTCGTCGAGCTCGAGAACGGCGACTACCTGAAGATCGCGGAAGCCTGCTTCCGGATCTTCGACCGCCAGGACTTCCTGCGCGTGAACCGTGCCCGCGCCCGGATCAAGGTGCTGATCGACAAGATCGGCATCGACGAGTTCCGCGACATGGTCGAGGAGGAGCTCAAGGGCGAGTGGGTCGCCGAGCGCAACTTCGACCCGACCGATCTCCTGCTGATCCATGACGAGGAGGCGAACGCCCCGGCGGCGGATGCCACCTTCGCATCGCCGAACGGCGACCTCTCGGAGTTCGAGGCCTTCCGCGCGACGAACGTGAAGCCGCAGCGCCAGGAGGGCTTCTCGACCATCGACGTCCGCGTCTACCGCGGCGACCTCTCGCCCGAGCAGATGCGCGCGATCGCGGAGATCCAGCGCAGATACTCCGGCGGCTACGCCCGCACGACGATCGAGCAGAACTTCGTCCTGCGCTGGGTCCGCGACGAGTCGGTCTACGAGGTGTGGCAGGAGCTGTCGAAGATCGGTCTCGGCGAGGGTGGCTCGGGCCGGCTCATCGACACCGTCTCGTGCCCCGGCACCGACAGCTGCAAGCTCGGCATCACGAGCTCGATGGGGCTCAACGCCGCGATGAACGACCGCATCAAGAAGCTCGACATCAAGGACGAGCTCACGCAGAAGATCCACGTCAAGAACTCCGGTTGCCCGAACGGGTGCGGCCAGCACCACATCGCGAACATCGGGTTCTACGGCGCGTCGATCAAGGTCGGCGACAAGACCATCCCCGCGTACATCCCGCACATCGGTGGCAACTACGAGAACGGCGAGGTGATCTACGGCACGCGGCTCAAGTCGCGCCTGCCCGCCAAGCGCGTCCCGGACGCCCTCGAGCGGTGGCTCGCCTACTACCAGGAGAACCGCGAGGAGGGCGAGGAGTTCAACGCCTTCGCCCTGCGCGTCGGCCCGGAGTCGTTCACCGAGCTCGTGAAGGACCTGTCGATGCCCGTCGACTTCTCGCTCGAGAACATGGACTACTTCGTCGACTGGAGCCGCGACCAGCTGTACGAGGTCGTCCGCGGCGAGGGCGAGTGCGCGGTATGACCGTCGCCGCCCCGGATCTCGAGGCGCTCTCCGCGGAGGAGATCGTCGCGAAGGCCGTCGAGGAGCATCACCCGAACCTCGTCCTGGCCTCCTCCTTCCAGAAGGAGGAGTCGGTTCTGCTGCACATCCTGATGCGACTGGCCCCGGACGCGAAGGTGTTCACGATCGACACGGGCGTGCTCTTCGCCGAGACCGTCGAGACGTGGCGCGACGTGGAGCACCGCTACGGCGTGAAGGTCGAGGTGTTCGACGCGACGGATCCCGACGGCGACGGCTGGACCGGCCCCGACCACTGCTGCGAGAGCAGCAAGATCGCCGCGCTGGACAAGGCCCTCGAAGGCCGCGACGCCTGGATCACCGGCATGCGCCGCGAGCAGGCGCCGACCCGCGAGGCGGCGCCAAAGGTGTCATGGGACGAGGTCCGGGGCATCTGGAAGTTCAATCCCCTCGCAGACTGGACAGAGAAGGACGTGTGGCGCTTCATCCATGAGCACGACCTCCCGTACAACGACCTGCACGACCAGGGCTTCGCCTCGATCGGCTGTGCGCCCTGCACCGCGCCCGGCAGGGGCCGCGAGGGCCGCTGGGCGGGCCGCTCCAAGACGGAGTGCGGCATCCACGTGATCGACGCGACGGAAACTCCGGCATGAGCGCCGCTCCCCAGCTGGTCGATCCGCGCGAGCGCGAGCTGTCGCACTTGCGCGCGCTCGAGTCGGAGGCGATCCACGTGTTCCGCGAGGTGGCGGCCGAGCTCGAGCGCCCGGTTCTCCTGTTCAGCGGCGGCAAGGACTCCATCGTCCTGCTGCGGCTCGCCGAGAAGGCGTTCGCCCCGGCCGGCATCCCGTTCCCGGTGATGCACGTCGACACCGGCCACAACTTCCCCGAGGTGATCGAGTACCGCGACCGCCGCGTCGACGAACTCGGCGTGAAGCTGATCGTCGCCTCCGTGCAGGAGTCGATCGACAAGGGCCGCGCCGTCGAGGAGACGGGCCCTCGCGCGTCGCGCAACCGCCTCCAGACGGTCACCCTGCTCGACGCGATCGAATCGAACGGATTCGATGCCGCGTTCGGCGGCGCCCGCCGCGACGAGGAGCGCGCCCGCGCCAAGGAGCGGATGTTCAGCTTCCGCGACGACTTCGGCCAGTGGGATCCCAAGTCGCAGCGCCCCGAGCTGTGGAACCTCTACAACGGCCGCATCCGGCGAGGCGAGCACGTGCGCGTGTTCCCGCTGTCGAACTGGACCGAGCTCGACGTGTGGCAGTACATCGAGGAGGAGGGGCTCGAGGTGCCGTCGATCTACTTCGCCCACGACCGCGAGGTGTTCCGCCGCGACGGCATGATCTACGCGGTCTCCGACCACGTCGAGCTGATCGACGGCGAGGAGCCCTTCACCACCTCGGTCCGCTACCGGACCGTTGGTGACATGAGCTGCACCGGCGGCGTGGAGTCCGATGCCGCGACGCTCGCCGAGGTGGTCGCCGAGATCGCCGCGACACGGATCACCGAGCGCGGCGAGACCCGTGCCGACGACCGCGTGACGGAGGCGGCGATGGAGGACCGCAAGCGCGAGGGCTACTTCTAGGCCGCGCCGCGGTTCTCGGGGTATGGCCACGGTGCAGCAAACGGAGCTGTTGCGGTTCGCAACAGCGGGCTCCGTCGACGACGGCAAGTCGACCCTGATCGGGCGCCTGCTGTTCGACTCGAAGCAGGTGCTGGCCGACCAGCTGGCCCACGTCGAGGAGGTCTCCGAGCGCCGCGGCGACGGCTTCACCAACCTCGCGCTGCTCACCGACGGCCTGCGCGCCGAGCGCGAGCAGGGCATCACGATCGACGTCGCCTACCGCTACTTCCAGACCGCGCGGCGCAAGTTCATCATCGCCGACACCCCCGGCCACGAGCAGTACACGCGCAACATGGTCACCGGCGCCTCGACCGCCGACCTCGCGCTCGTCCTGGTCGACGCGCGCAACGGCGTGGTCGAGCAGTCCAAGCGGCACGCGTTCATCTCGTCGCTGCTCGGCATTCCCCACGTCGTGGTGTGCGTGAACAAGATGGACCTCGTCGAGTGGAGCGAGGTCACCTTCGAGCGCATCCGCAAGGACTTCGCGGAGTTCGCCGAGGGGCTCGACATCGGCGACCTCTCCTTCATCCCGATCAGCGCGCTCAACGGCGACAACGTCGTCGACCGCTCGGAGAACATGCCCTGGTACCAGGGCCCGGCGCTGCTCCAGCACCTCGAGAACGTCGAGATCGCCTGGGACCGCAACCTCGAAGACGGCCGCTTCCCGATCCAGGGCGTCGTGCGCCCGCACCCCGAGCAGCGCCCCGACTACCGCGGCTACTCCGGCCAGGTCGCGAGCGGCGTGTTCACCCCCGGCGACGACGTCGTCGTCCTGCCGTCCGGCCGCAAGACTCGGATCGCCGCGATCGACACCTACGACGGCGAGCTCGAGGAGGCGTTCCCGCCGATGTCGGTGACGCTCCTGCTGGAGGACGACGTGGACGCCGGCCGCGGCGACACCATCGCCCACGCCGACTCGGCGCCCGAGCCGGTCCGTGAGCTCGCCGCAGATATCTGCTGGATGTCCGAGCAGCCGCTGCGCCCCGGGGGCAAGTACGCGATCAAGCACACGACCCAGTCCGCTCGTGCCGTAGTCGATCGGATCGAGTCGAAGGTCGACATCCACACGCTCGACACCGGCGCCGCCGACGAGCTCGCGCTGAACGACATCGGCCGCGTGCATCTGCGGCTCTCGGCCCCGCTGGCGCTCGACCCATACGACCGCAACCGGGTGACCGGCGCGTTCATCCTCATCGACGAGGCCACGAACGACACCGTCGGCGCGGGCATGGTCCGCGCCCCCGGCTCCTAGGACTGACCGCGATGGACCCCGCGATCGTCGCCTTCGGGCTCGGGGTCGGCGTGCTCGTCGGCATGACGGGCATCGGCGGCGGGTCGCTGATGACGCCGCTGCTGATCCTCGTCTTCGGCATCAAGCCCGTGACGGCGATCGGCACCGACCTCGCCTACGGCGCGGTGACCAAGACCGTCGGCGGCTACAAGCACCTCAAGCAGAAGACCGTCGACATGTCGCTGTCGATGTGGATGGCCGTCGGGTCGGTGCCTGCCGCGATCGGCGGCGTCTACGTGCTCGACATCCTCGAGCGCGAGTACGGCTCGGACTTCGACAGCCTGATCATCACGATCCTCGCCATCACGCTGCTGTTCTGCGGCGTGATGACGCTCGCCCGCGCGCTCTTCCTCAAGCGGCTGCACGGCCGCGAGCGCGACTCGGTGCCGATGGAGCGCGGCAACAAGATCCGCGCGGTGATCCTCGGCCTGTTCGTCGGCTTCGTGCTCGGCGTGACCTCGGCCGGCAGCGGCGCGCTGATCGCCGTCGGCCTGATCCTCCTGTTCCGGCTCGTGCCGACCCGCGTGGTGGGCACCGACGTGTTCCACGCCGCGATCCTGCTGTGGGCCGCCGCGCTGGCGCACATCGTCGCCGGCAACGTCGACTTCGCCCTGGCGGGCAACATCCTCATCGGATCGATCCCCGGCGTGTGGGTCGGCAGCCATCTGTCGGTCCGGCTGCCGGTCGCCACGCTGCGCACCACGCTCGCGATCGTCCTGATCGGGTCGGGCCTGGGGCTGCTGACGAAGGCCGGCCTCGGCATCCCGGCGTGGGTGCTCGGGGCATTCCCGGTCGGCGTGGCCGCGTACATCGGGGTGACGGTGCGGCGCGCGCGGGCGGCGCGGGCGACGGCGCCGGGCGCACCCGAGCCGAACCCCGGCTGAGCATCGAACCGCCCACCGCGCGAACCGCGGTCCACGGTCGGGCCGGCCGGTTGCGACAGCTGGTGTCGGGGCGTATGCTCGCTGGTGGCCGCTACCGGGGAGATGTGTGCCATGCAGGTAGGGATGCGTTGGGTCGGGATCTGGTTCGTTCTGTGCCTGTTGGTGGCACCGGCGGCGAGCGCCGGCCCGTTCGACCAGGGCAGCTATCTGAAGGCGTCGCTCAGCGGAGCCGGCGACCAGTTCGGCTATTCGGTCGCGGTGTCCGGCGACACGATGGTCGTCGGCGCACCCGGCGAGGACAGCAACGCCACAGGGGTCGATGGAAACCAGACCGACAACAGCGCAACCGGGAGTGGGGCCGTGTACGTGTTCACGCGCAGTGGCGGGAGCTGGAGCCAGCAGGCCTACCTCAAAGCATCGAACACCGGTGCCGGCGATGAGTTCGGCTATTCGGTCGCGGTCGCGGGCGACACGATCACGGTCGGCGCGCGCTGGGAGGCCAGCAACGCGACGGGGGTCAACGGCAACCAGGCCGACAACAGCGCCGCCGACAGCGGGGCCACATACGTGTTCACCCGCAGCGGCGGGAGCTGGAGCCAGCAGGCCTACCTCAAAGCATCGAACACCGACAGCGGCGATCGGTTCGGCTATTCGGTCGCGATCGCGGGCGACACGATCACTGTCGGCGCGCCCTTCGAGGACAGCAACGCGACCGGGGTCGACGGCAACCAGGCCGACAACAGCGTCGCTCAGAGCGGGGCCGTGTTCGTGTTCACCCGCAGCGGCGGGAGCTGGAGCCAGCAGGCCTACCTCAAAGCATCGAACACCGATGTCGACGATCGGTTCGGCTGGTCGGTCGCGGTCGCGGGCGACACGATCGTGGTCGGCGCGTTCGACGAGTCCAGCAACGCGACGGGGGTCGACGGCAACCAGACCGACCACAGCGCAGGCGGCAGTGGGGCCGTGTACGTGTTCACCCGTAGCGGCGGGATCTGGAGCCAGCAGGCCTACCTCAAAGCATCGAACACCGACAGCGGCGATCACTTCGGCCAATCGGTCGCGATCTCGGGCGACACGATCGCGGTCGGCGCACTTTTGGAGGCCAGCAACGCGACGGGGGTCGACGGCAACCAGGCCGACAACAGCGCAATCTTCAGCGGGGCCGTGTACGTGTTCACCCGCAACGGCACGACCTGGAGCCAGGAGGCCTACCTCAAAGCATCAAACACCGATGCTTTCGATCTGTTCGGCTATTCGGTCGCGGTGTCGGGCGACACGATCACGGTCGGCGCACCCGGGGAGTCCAGCAACGCGACCGGGGTCGACGGCAACCAGGCCAACAACAGCGCCGGCAACAGTGGGGCCGTGTACGTGTTCACCCGCAACGGCACGACCTGGAGCCAGGAGGCCTACCTCAAAGCATCGAACACCGATATTTTCGATCAGTTCGGCGCGGTCGCGATCTCGGGCGACACGATCACCGTCGGCGCGCCCGTGGAGGCAAGTAGCGCGACCGGGGTCGACGGCAACCAGGCCGACAACAGTGCATTCCAAAGCGGGGCCGTATACGTGTTCGAGCCGGACAGTGCGCCGCATGTGCCTGTGACCTTGACCGTCGACGACGACCTCGTGCAGTGCCCGACAGCCGGTTACACGTCGATCCAGGCGGCGGTGAACGCAGCCGGCCCGGGCGACACGATCAACGTCTGCCGCGGCACCTACAACGAGCAGGTGCAGGTCGATCTCGGCAAGGACGATCTGAGGATCTGGTCCTCGACGGCACCGCAGGCCGCGGTGGTCAAGGGCGGCTTTTCCGTCGACGGTGCGCAGGCCATCGAGATCGAGCGGTTCCGCATCGAGCCTGCGCCGGGAGATGCGGGAATCGGGGTCGGCGGGACCTTCGGCGGCGATCTGAGTCTCGTGCGGTCGAACCTCGTCGTCGGCGGCGCGTTCGGGCTCGTCGTGGGAGCCAATGTCGGCCTCGCGCGCGACAACTCGTTCCTCAACCAGACCGACGCGGGCATCTATGTGGTCGCTTCGCTCGGTCCGGCGGGGGCCGTGCTTCAGAACAACACCGTCACCGGGCCAGGGACGGGGACCGGCAACACCGTCGGCATCTGGTTCCAGTCGCTCGGCGACACCGCGACCGGCACGGCCTTCGGGAACACGGTCGCACGCAACGCTGGCGGCGGGATCCGGATCGACAGCGGACCGGTCACCCTCAAGGCGAACACCGTGTCGCTCAACGGCACCGCCGGCATCCAGATCGACGGCGCGCCCGGCAACCAGATCGAAAACAACAAAGTCGGCTCCAACACCGGCCCCGGCATCAAGGTCAACAGCGGCGGCAACACCCTGCTCTCCAACAACGCCAAGGGCAACACCGGCACCGACTGCCTCGACACCACCACCGGCACCGGAACAGGCGGGACCGACAACACCTGGACCGGCAACTACGGACTCGACTGGAACCCGCCAGGCATCTGCAAGAAATAGACGACCAGCGGGCTCAGCCCGCGCCCGGCTCCACGAGCCCGCTCTCGTACGCGAGCACGACCGCCTGGACGCGGCCGGTGAGGCCGAGCTTGCTGAAGATGCGCGTGACGTGGGTCTTGACGGTCGCCTCGGAGAGGAACAGGTCGCCGGCGATCTCCGAGTTCGATCGTCCGCGTGCCACCAGCCGGAGAACATCCAGCTCGCGGTCGGTCAGCTCCGCGAACGGCTCGCCCGCGCCGGCGGGTGCAGGCCGGCGGACGAAGTGCTCGACCAGGCGCTTCGTCACCGCCGGCGCCAGCAGCGCCTCGCCCGCCGCGACGGTGCGGATCCCGTCCGCCAGGCGCGCCGGTGTCGAATCCTTGAGCAGGAACCCGCCGGCGCCGGCGCGCATGGCCTCGTAGACGTACTCGTCGGTGTCGAAGGTGGTCAGGATCAGCACCTGCGGTGCGCCCTCCCGGGCGGCGATGCGCCGCGTGGCCTCGATGCCGTCGAGGCGCGGCATGCGGATGTCCATCAGGACGACGTCGGGCTTGCGCAGCTTCACCTGCTCGATCGCCTCCGCGCCGTCGCCCGCCTCGCCGACGATCTCGATGTCGGGCTGGGTCTCGAGCATCGCCCGCAGGCCGGCGCGGACGAGCGCCTGGTCATCGACGATCAGCGTCTCGATCACGCCGCGCCCTCCGTCAGCGGGAGCTGCGCGCGGACCACGTAGCGCCCGTCCTCCCGCCCGGCCTCGAGCACGCCGCCGTAGATTCGCGCACGCTCGGCCATGCCGGCCAGCCCGTGACCGGGGCCCTCGCGCGGCGGCGTCGCAGGCGTCCCCGCGGCGTTGGCGACCTCGAGCTCGAGCTCCTCGCGCCGATAGCGGACGACGACCTCGGTTGCGACGGGGCCGGCGTGTTTACGCACGTTGGTCAGCGCCTCCTGGACGATGCGGTAGACGGACAGGTCGAGGCCGGCGCTCAGCGGCGGCCGCGCACCTTCCTCGCGGAACTCCAGCTCGAGCCCGGCGGCGCGGGCCTGATCCATCAGGTCGTCGAGGACCGCGAGGCCAGGCTGTGGCGCAAGCGCATCCGGATCGGCTTCGTCGCCGGCGCTGCGCAAAACCGACATCAGGCGCCGCATCTCGGTGAGCGCGCCGCGCGAGGCAGCCTGGATCGCGTCGAGCGAGTCGCGCGCGCGGGCCTCGTCGCGGCCGAGGAGCTCCTTGGCGGCAGCGGCCTGGATGGCGATCAGCGACACGCTGTGGGCCACGATGTCGTGCAGCTCGCGCGATATCTGCGCCCGCTCCTCGATGACGGCAGCACGGGCATGGGCATCACGCTGCTCCGCGAGCTGGGAGCTCAGCTCGCGCAGCCGATGCTGTTCCTCGTCGCGTCTGCGCAGGAGCCGTCCGGCGCCGGTCGCGCCACCGACGATCACCACCACGGCGACGAGATCCTCCCCGGGATGGTTCTCCGCCGCAGATGCCAGGAAGCCCAGCACGGCGACGGCGGCGATCGTCCCCGCGCCGAGCAGGGCGTCACGCCTGGACGCCAGCTCGCGTCCGGCGGTGTAACCCGCGAGGACCATCGCCGGCAGCGGCAGCACGGACTCGCCGTAATTGTCGAACAGCAGGCCGGGGCTGAAAGCCGCCACGAGCAGCGCGCTGATTGCGAGAGCGGGATAGCGGCGGCGCGAGGCCGCGATCGCGCACCCCGTCGCTGCCACGACGACCTGGCCCGCCGGGGCGGAGACGGCAACTCCCTCGACGATGGCATAGACGACGAGGACCGCGGCGATCGCCACGTCGGTGCGGGGAAGAGAGCGAAGCCCGGGCACCGTCACACCGTAGTCACGCGGGCGCCGATCGGCGTCAACCCGAGGGCTGACCCGGGTCATCCCCGGCGGGTACACGATCGAGCGCGCGGGCCGACGAAATGCGGGCCCGCCGGCCGTAGCGTCACCCCGGTCAACGATGAAAGGACCATTCATGTCTGGCCAGAACCTTCGAGCACTCGCCACCGCGTCCATCGCCGGCGGCGTGTGCTGGCTGATCCTCGCCGTGACCGGCATCCTCTCCCCCGCGCAGGGCTCGGGACGGGTGGAGCTGTCGGGAGCCGGCGACTACATCGGGTTCGGCTCGTTCGCCGCCGCCCTCCTCCTCACCGTTCCCGCGCTGCTCGCGCTCCACGCGCACCAGCGCGGAGCCGACGGGCGCGTCGGTCGCATCGCCGTGCGCGTAGCGATGACCGGCTGCGCCGCGCAGTGCGTCGTGATCTCCACGATTCTCGTCACCGGCGAGGAGCCGTCGTGGTTCGGCGTCGCGGCACCACTCGCGATCCTGACGTGGTTCGCCGGGAGCGTCGCCTTCGCCGTCGCCATCCGGCGGGCGCGCGTGCTGCCCGGCTGGATCGCGATCGTGCTCCCGCTCGTCACGGCGTTCGCGATCGTCGGCTCCGAAGGGGGCACGAGCGTCGGGATCGCTGCCTTCCTCATGGTGATCGGCGTGCAGATACGCAACGCGACGGGCGAAGTGGCCCGCTCGGGGCAGGCAGCCCGGGCCGGCGTCGCCTGAGCGACGGGGCAGCCGGCGCGCTAGGCGCTCGTCGGCTGCTCCTCGTTGCCGCGCGAGTCGAGGTCGGCGACAATCGCCTGTGTCTCGGCGTCGCCCTCCATCTGCTTGTCGATCAGCGGGTTCAGCAGGCCGCGGAAGAGCGACATGAACACCCAGCGCCGCGGCCGGATGATCCGCGGCGCGCGCTTCTCGATCCCGGCGACGATCGCCGCCCCCGCCTCACTCGGGTGCAGGCGCTTGCGTAGCGGCTTGGGAATCGTCTCCATGAGCCGGTCGCCGACGCGATCCTCGTCGAGCATCCGATGCACCATCGCCGTGTCGATGAACCCGAAGTACGCGACGCTGGCACTCGCCCCGTGCCGGATCAGCTCAACCCGCAGCGCGCGGCCGAACTGCTCGACCCCGGCCTTGCTCATCGCGTACGGGGTCGCGCCGACGCCGTTGGAGAACGCATAGATCGACGCGATCACGACCGCGTGCCCCTTGCGCTCGACGATCTGCGGCAGCGCCGCCTCGACCGTCCGGACGACCCCCATCAGGTTGACGTCGATCACGCGGTCGAAGCCCTCGGTCGACATCGCGCGGAACGTCGCAGCGCGCGACGCGATCCCTGCGTTGGCGACGACCACGTCGAGACCTCCGTAGCGATCGATCGTCGCGGCCACCGCGCGCTGCATCGCGCCGCGGTCCGTGACATCGGCGGCCATGCCGAAGGCGCGCTCGTCGTGGATCTGCGCTGCGGCCGCGTCGGCCGCCTCCTGATCGAGATCGACGATCGCCACCGACGCTCCTCGGCCGACCAGCGCCTTGGCCGTCTCAAAGCCGATTCCGCGCGCCGCGCCGGTTACCAGCGCGACCTTTCCGTTCAGGTCATAGGTCGGCACGGGGAGACTCTATTCGGCGCGACGTTCCCGCGGGAACGCGGCGGGCCGACGTCCGGCCACGGACGTACTATACGAACGTATGTTCGTGTAACTTCGGAGGTTCCCATGTCCCATCAGCCTGACTTCGCATCGCTGTCCGTCGACCAGCTCGAGGACGAGATCGGCGAGCTCGCCGCTCACATCAACGCCGCCACGTGCCGCTGGCTGCTGCTCGTCGCCGAGTACGACCGCCGTGAGGCCTGGAAGGCGTGGGGCTCCCGCTCCTGCGCGGACTGGCTGTCGCTGCGCTGCGGGCTGGCGCCGGGCCCAGGGCGCGAACACGTCCGGGTCGCTCGCGCGGTGGCGGAGCTCCCGCTCATCCGAGCGGAGTTCGCCGCCGGCCGGCTCAGCTATTCGAAGGCGCGCGCGCTCACGCGCGTGGCGACACCGGAATCGGAAGGCGAGCTCGTCGGGCTGGCGCTGCACGCGACCGCGGCCCAGCTCGACCGCATCGTGCGCGCGTTCCGCGGAGTCATCTCCGCCGATCTCGCGCACGCGAACCGCGCCCATGAGATGCGCTATCTCACCTGGGGGTGGGAGGACGACGGCTCGCTCAGCGTCCGCGGGCGGCTCCCTGCCGAAGCAGGTCAGGCGTTCATCAACGCGGTGGCGATGGCCCAGGACGAGCTCCGCGCCGACGCAGGGGAGAGCCACGACGTTCCCGCGGGAACGTCCGAAGTGGTCGAGAGCCCTGACGAGCGCACCGCGGCACAGGCGCGCGCGGATGCGCTGGCGCTCGTCGCGGAACACTCGTTGAGCGCCACCCCGGCGGCCTCCAGCGGCGGCGAGCGCCAGCAGGTCGTGGTCCACGCCGACGCGCCAGTCCTGGCCGGCGCGAGCTGCGAGGGTCGCTGCGAGCTCGAGCGCGGTCCCGCTATCCCGCCGGAGACCGCTCGGCGCCTGGCGTGTGACGCGGCCGTCGTGCGCGTCACCGAGGGCGACGGACGCCCGCTGAGCGTCGGCCGCCGCACCCGGTCGATCCCGCCCGCCATCCGCCGCGCGCTGCGTAGCCGCGACGCAGGGTGCCGGTTCCCGGGCTGCAGCTGTCACCGGCACGTCGATGCGCACCACATCGAGCACTGGGCCCAGGGCGGAGAGACGAAGCTGTCGAACCTCGTGCTGCTCTGCCGCCGTCACCACCGCCTGCTCCACGAAGGGGGCTTCTCGATGCATGCCGAGCCCGGCGGAGCGCTCGTGTTCACCCGCCCCGACGGACGCAGGATCAAGCCGGCGACTCCACCCCCGCGGCGCGGCGATCGCCTCGCTGTGACATGCGGGGCCCCGCAGGCGGGCAAGCCGATCACGTCGGCAACACCGGTGGCGCTCTCGGGCGGCGGGCGGTACGACCTCGGCATGGCCGTCGACCTGGTCCTGCAGGCGACCGGCCGAGCCGACGGGGTCAGTCCCGGAAGTCCCGCCCCGCCGGACGTTCCCGCGGGAACGTCCTAACCGGCCAGCGCCTCGATCTCGTCCGCCGCCCGCTCGGCGCCCGGCTCGCCGGCGAACACCCGCGCGAACCGCTCCGCACCGGCGCGCAGGCCGGGATCGGCAAGTGCGCGCTCGACGGCGGCGCGCAGCTTCTTCTCGCTCGCCCCCGGCCCGACCCGAACCCCGGCCCCCCTAGAACGTGACGTCACCGCGGACAAGGAGCTCGTCGCAACGCTTCAGCGAGGGCGGGCCGGCGGGGAAGCGCTGCTCGAAGTCGGCCAGCAGCTTGAAGTACTTCGGGTCGAGGTCGACGATCGGCGGCACGTCGCGGCCGCCGGCGAGCGTGATCGTCCAGTCGTCGTTCACCTCGTACGCGTCGCTGCGCAGGGTGAGCAGGTCGTTGGTGGTCTTGACCGGCGCGAAGCGCTCCTTGCCCACCTCGATCGACCGGGCGCCCTCGAACACCTCGATCGCGGCGCCCATCGCCGTCTCCAGCTGGACGACAGCGGGCGACGAGGAGTCGGCCGGGTCGACCGTCTTGCGGTTCACGATCAGCGGCAGGCGCAGCGCGCCCCCGCTGGCGTCGAGCTCGGCCTTCAACGCCGGTAGGTCGATCCACAGGCTGTTGACGTTGAAGTAGCGGTGGCGGCTGATGTCCTGAAACGCCGCCTCGTCCTCATCCGCGGTCTGCGCAGACTCGCGCAGGACGAGCCGCCCGTCGGACTGGCGCAGCGCCAGGTGGCCGCCCTTCTTGTCGGCCTCGCTGCGGCGCGCCGACTCCATCAGGAAGGGCACACCCTCGGCCTGGAACCAGCTGAGGATCTTCGGGTCGAGCACGGCGCCGAGGTTGTCGGCGTTCGACACGAACGCAGTCCGGTAGCCGGCTTCGAGCAGCCGGTCGAGGAGGCCCGACGCGACGAGCGCCGGATAGATGTCGCCGTGCCCGGGCGGGCACCACTCGAACTCCGGATCCGCGGGCCATTCGACCGGCGCAAGGCCGTCGGCGGCGAGCTTCGGCTCCTTGTTCTGGACGAAGTCGAGCGGCAGATCCCCGGCGAGGTCGGGGTACTTGGCCAGGACCGCGAGCGAGTCCTCCTGGGTGCGGAAGCTGTTCATCAGCAGCAGCGGCAGGCCGGAAGGCCTCGCTGCGCGCCCGGCCGAGCCGGTCGCTTGCGCAAGACCGTGGCGCTCGCGCAGCGCGAGCACCTGGCGTGCGATCAGGTCGAGGAACGACAGGCCGGGCTTCACCTCGACCAGCGACTTCGCCTTCGTCATCCCCATGCTGGTGCCGAGGCCCCCGTTGAGCTTGATGATCACAGCGCTCTCGAGCGCCGACGGGTCGGGCTCGGGGAGGTCGGCCGCGCGCGGCAGGTCGCCGACCGGGTCGATGTCGCTCTCGCGGAGCAGGCCGGTCTCGCCGCGGGCGAGGGCCTCGAAACCGTGGCGGAAGGCGGCGATGGCGGCCTCGTGCACGCCTTCGGCGCGCATCTTCTGCTCCGCTGCGCTGAGGGCCGTGGCGCTCACGGCCGGAGATCCTACGGGCCGAAGGGCCCGCCGAGGGCGGCGAGGTCGTCGTCACCGAGCCTGATGTCGACCCGCTCCCCGCCGAGACGGCCGACCACAGGTGCTGATGGCCCCCTCGAGGTCGGTGTCGCCCGCGAGGACCGAATGCCGACGACCATCCCAGGCGCAAGCAGTCGTCGCACGCCGTCCAGTATGCCCTTCAGGTACCCTTCCGCGCCGCATGTTCTCGAAGGTTTTGGTCGCTAATCGCGGCGAGATCGCGATTCGCGTAATGCGCTCCCTGGAGGAGCTGGGCATCGGCACGGTTGCCGTGTACTCCGAGCCCGACCGCGACGCCCCCCACGTGAGGCGCGCCGACGAGGCGTACCTGCTCGGCCCCGGCCCGGCGACCGAGAGCTATCTGGTGGTCGACAAGATCATCGAGGTCGCCAAGCAGGCGGGCGCCGAGGCGATCCACCCCGGCTACGGCTTCCTCGCCGAGAACGCCCCGTTCGTGCGCGCTTGCGACGAGGCGGGGATCGTGTTCATCGGCCCGCCCGCCAGCGCGATCGACGCGATGGGCTCGAAGACCAAGGCACGCGAGGTCATGCAGGCCGCAGGGGTGCCGATCGTCCCCGGCACGACCGACCCGGTCGACAGCGTCGAGGACGCGAAGAAGATCATCGACGAGTCGATCGGCTACCCGGTTGCGATCAAGGCCGCTGCCGGCGGCGGCGGCAAGGGCTTCCGCGTTGCGCTCACCGAGGACAAGCTCCAGGAGGCGTTCGAAGGGGCCTCGCGCGAGGGCGAGAAGTTCTTCTCCGACGGCACCGTCTACATCGAGCGCTACCTCCCGGATCCGCGCCACGTCGAGGTGCAGGTGCTCGCCGACTCGCACGGCAACGTCGTCCATCTCTTCGAGCGCGACTGCTCGGTCCAGCGCCGCCACCAGAAGCTGCTCGAGGAATCGCCCGCCCCCGCGGTCGACGAGGAGCTGCGCAAGAAGATCGGCAAGATCGGCACCGACGCCGCCAAAGCCGTCGGCTACCGCTCGGCGGGCACGATCGAAGGCATGCTGCAGGACGGCGAGTACTTCTTCCTCGAGATGAACACCCGCGTCCAGGTCGAGCACTGCGTGACAGAGATGGTCACGGGGATCGACATCGTCCGCGAGCAGATCCTGATCGCCGCCGGCGAGGAACTGGCTTTCACCCAAGAGGAGCTGACGATCACCGGCCACGCGATCGAGTGCCGGATCAACGCGGAGGACGCGTCGAAGAACTTCGCACCCGCGCCGGGCGCGATCACGGACTACAAGGAGCCGAGCGGGCCGGGCGTCCGCGTGGACTCCGGCGCCGAGTCGGGCTACGCGGTGCTCCCGCTGTACGACCCGATGATCGCCAAGCTGATCGTCTGGGACACCGACCGCGAGCGCGCCACGAAGCGCATGATCCGCGCGCTCGGCGAGTACGAGATCGGCAACCTGAAGACGCTGATCCCCTTCCACACCACGCTGCTCGCGACCGACGAGTGGGCGAACGGCGAGACGTGCCGCAACCTCGTCGAGGACAAGGACTGGCTCAAGGAGCTCGCGTTCCCGAAGCCCGCAGCACCGCCCGAGGGCGAGGAGCCGAAGGTCGAGCGCGACTATGCGGTCGAAGTCTCCGGGCGCCGCTTCGACGTGAAGGTGATCGGCGAGGCGTTCGCCGGTGGCGGTGGCGGCAACGGCGCGGCCCCCGGCCGCAAGCCGCCGAAGCGCGCGGAGCGCAAGGCGGCGGCGGGCGGCGGCCCCGACCAGCTCGAGTCGCCGCTGCAGGGCAACATGTGGAAAGTCAAGGTGAGCAAGGGCGACACGGTCGAAGAGGGCCAGCTGCTCTGCATCATCGAGGCGATGAAGATGGAGAACGAGATCACGGCCCACAAGGCGGGCGTCATCGCCGACCTCCCGATCGAGGAAGGGAAGCCGATCAACGCCGGCGACCCGATCGCCACGATCACGTCGCCCGCGGGCGAGTAGCGCTTCCGAGGGGTTTCACTCGAGCCGCTGGTGCCGGAGAACAGCGCGGCGCCGTTCCATCCCAACCGCAACGGGATGAACGGGATCACGAATGTGGCGGTGGCGCGGGTCGGCAGCTGACCCGGTTCCGTCGATAGAGGGCTGAGTCCCGGGGATCCGTAGGGTCCCGGGATGCCCTCCCGCGCCCGCAGGCTGCTGCCGCTCGTCTTCGCGACGACGGCGACGCAGGCGTCGATCGTGGTGCTCGCGCCGCTGATCGTGGAGATCGGCCACGGGCTCGATGCGTCGGTCAGCGCGATCGGTGTCGCACGCTCGGTGCTCGCCGCCACCGCCGTCGCGGGGTCGCTCGCCATCGGGCCGCTGATCGACCGGATCGGCGTGCAGCCGCTGATCGTCCGCGGAGCGGCGCTGGGGATGCTCGGGGCGGCGGCCTCAGCGGCGGCGCCGTCGCTGCCGTTCTTCTACGCCGCGCACATCATCACCGGGCTCGGCGTGGCGTGTCTGCTGTCGGCCGGGTTCGCGGGCGTCGCCTCGTACTTCGACGACCGCGACGCGCCCTGGGCGATGGGCTATGTGGTCGGCGCGCAGTCGCTCGCGTGGATCGTCGGAAACCCGCTGATCGGCCTGCTCGCCGGGGCGAGCTCGTGGCGCCTCTCGTACGTCGTTCCGGCGGCGATCTGCGGGCTCGCACTGATCGCCGGGCTGAGCGCGCCGAAGGAGACGCTCGCGGCGCCGGACGGTGAGCGCGACAGCATCCGGTCGGGACTGCTCGCGGTGTACCGCGACAGGTCGGCCCGCCGCTGGGCGATCGCGGAGTTGGTCGCCTACTCGGCTTGGACGGCGGAGCTCACCTACGCCGGCGTGTTCTACATCCGCAACTACGGCGTGAGCGAGGCGACGGTCGGCATCCTCCTCTCCGCCGGCTCCGTGGTGTTCCTGATCGTGTCGCTGAACATGGCACGGGTGACGGCGCGCTTTGCGCGCAAGCCGCTGATCGTGGCCGCCGCGCTCGGGATGGGCGTGATGCTGGTGCCGGTCCTCGGCTGGGCGCCGAGCGTCGCCGGCACGCTCTCGCTGTTCTGCGTGATGGCCGTATTCGCCGCGATCCGCTCGACCGGCTCGAGCAACCTCGGCCTCGACCAGCTGCCCGGCAGGCCCGGGGCGATGATGGGCGCCAGGACCGCCAGCGCCCAGCTCGGCTACATGATCGGCGCAGCGGGCGGCGGCGTCGTGCTTGCCGTGTCGAACTTCGCCACGCTCGGGTTCGTCCTCTTCGCGGGGATGGCGCTCGGCGCCTATCTCCTCTCGCGCGTGCACGACCCGCAGGCGCGCCGCGGGCCGATCCGCGAAGCCCTGCCCGAGCCCGTGCCGGACTAGGCCACCGTTTGCCCGACCAACCCCGGGTAGGCACGGTCAATGCTCATCGGCGCAATTCTCGTGGTCTGTCTGGTTCTCCTGGTGCTCGCCTTCGTCGCGCCGCGGCTCTCGCACCACCCGCAGCGGGGAGTCGACAAGACACTCAGCGCCGGCCAGCAGGCCGGCGGCGTTCTGCCCGGCTTCCTCGGGCGCTGTGCGCAGAAGAACGAGGCGCTGGTCAAGGCGGTGTTCGCCGAGCTCGACGCCACCGACGGCGCCGACTTCCAGTAAGCGTAGTTCAAGCCCGGGTTCGTCTCCGACATCCGCAGCCGCTGCGACGAGCCGCCCGTGTCCACCGGCTGAGCCTGGTGGGAACGCACAACCTGATCAGCCCCTAGACCGGCGGAACTGCAGCCGCAGCGCCTTCCTGAACCTCGTGCCGTCGACATCGGTGCCCGTAAGCACCAGCGTCGCGCGCGGGGCGCTGCGGCGCAGGCGGACGGTTACGGTGCGGCGCGCACCGGGTGCCAGCGAGAACTTCGCGCGCCCCGCCCGGAGGGTGCGGGCGCGACGGCGGATCGAGATCGTGGCCGTGCCGGCGCAGCGGCTCTCGGCCTTGACCGAGCGCAGTGCCAGGCGGATGCGCCCGCGGCGCAGGACGAGCGAGCGGCGCGCTAGGCCGAGCGCCTTGACACAGGTGCGGCCGGGCGCCGCCCGATCGGTCAACCGCAGCGACCACTCGCCGCGGGCGCAGCCGGTGACCCGCCAGCCGCGCCGGATTCGCTCGGCGGCGAGCCCGTCGATCCCGGTCGTCGCGAAGCGCGGCCTTCCCGGCCGCGGCACCCATACCTCGAGCCGGCACGAGCCGCCGCCGGCCCGGCCGCGCACGTCGAATGCGCCGGTTGCCGAGTCGCTGGTGAGGCGCGTCACGCGCCCCGGCGCGGCGCGCACCGTCGCGCGCGAGAGAATCCGCTCGATGGCCGGGGGAATCCCCAGCGGCCGCTGCGCCGGCCGGCAGGCGTAGCGGTTGAGGCTCGGCGATATCTCGCCGGGCAAGGCGCCGGGCTCGGGGACGACGTGCGGGTCGCCGCACGCCTGCTTCCAGCTCCACCACGCGCCGCCCCACACCCGCTCGTCCTCCTGGCGGGCGTAGCGCTCGATCTCGCCGCGATCCTGCGCCGGGTCGCCGAACCAGCCCCACTCGCCCGACCAGACCGTGGTGCCGTAGGTGCGCGCCGTGTCGGCGGCGTTGGCGAAGCCCTGCTCGACCGACACCGGCAGGATCGCTATCGAGTCGCCATAGAGATGCGGGGAGAAGACGATGTTGCGGTCCCCCGTGAAGCCCGGCGGAGGCACGAAGTCGGTGGACAGCGCCGACCACAGCGCTCCCGGCTCGAAGAACGCGACGTGGGAGAAGCCTCCGGGCACCGAGCGCTCCGCCGCCCGGATCGCAGCTATCGCGCGGGCGCTGAAGGCACCCAGCGCGAGTGAGTCGTTCGCGCCGATCAGAAAGCCCGGGTTGGGCTCGTTGAGCAAGTCGTACCCCGCGACCGCGGGATCGGCGGCGAACTCGCGCGCGAGCCGCGCCCAGGTGCGCACGAGCGCGGTCTGGATCCCGGCGCGGTCGGTCCAGAACGCCTGCCAGGCCTGTGCGACGGCCGGCGCGATCTCCCGCGCGAACAGGTGGCAGGTCGGGAAGCCGTCCGTGAAGGTGGCCCAGGCCGGAGCGCCGTCCCAGCCGTTCGAGCGGTCGAAGCCGGGCAGGCAGGTCTCCCCGGGGGGCGTGGCGATCGACTTGCCCCACGCGTCCTGGTGCATGTCGAGGATCACGTAGAGCCCGCGCTCCCTCGCCCACCCCACGGCGCGCCTGATCCGCGCGAGGTAGTCACGGTCGAAGGCGCCGCGCGTAGGCTCGAGCGCCGACCAGTGCACGAGCAGCCGCACGGAGTTGAAGCCCACCCCGGCGATGCCGTCGAAGTCGGCCTCGGTCAGTGGAAGAACCGGGTCGAACCTCGGGTTCGCGCGGTAGTAGTCGCCGAGCTGGTTCACGTTGACGCCGCGCAGCAGAACCTCGCGGCCGCCGGAGTCGACGATCGCGGGATCGTCGCCCTGCTCGGCGTGGAGCGGCGCGAGGGCCGCGGCGGCGGTGCCGGGCAGGCAGAGCCCAGCAAGGACGAGCGCGGCGGCGAGCGGCCTCATCGGCGCGGGGCCGGCGCCGTGTAGTCGCCGCCGGACGAAAGCCCTCCGCCGAGACCGTGACGCCCGCCGCACTTGGCGGGGGTGACGGCATGCGCCGGAGCCGCCGCGAGCAGTGCCGCGGTGGCCGCAAGTACGAGTGGTAGACGCCTGCCCATCGACGGGCGAGTGTACGGTTGGGCGCCCCATGGGCGTCGAACCTCCTGTCAACGACCAACCGGCCCACGCCTGGGTCGCCGGGCCCGAGGAGGCCGAGGAGGTCGCACGGCTGATCGTCGGCTTCCGCGACCACATGGGCAAGGACTGGCCGTCGGGCAACGCGATGCTCGCCGGGGTCGAGCGGCTGATGGAGGCACACGCCGCCGTGTACCTCCTCGCGAGCGCCGACCTCGACTCGCCGCCGGCCGGCGTCTGCCAGCTGCGATTTCGCCATTCGCTCTGGACGGCCGCGCCCGACTGCTGGCTCGAGGACCTGTTCGTCGAGCCGGGCGCGCGGCGGCGCGGCGTGGCCGACGCCCTCGTCCGGCTCGCGCTGAAGCTCGCGGCCGAGCGCGGCGCGCGGCGGGTCGAGCTCGACACCAGCGAATCGAACACCGCTGCGAGGGCGCTCTACGAGCGCCACGGATTCAGCGAATTCTCGAAGGACGGGGAGTCGCGGGATCTGTTCCTGGGCGTGAAGGTGCCCGACTCCTCCTAGTCGCCGCGGGCCATCAGCGCGATCAGCGCCGACTGCATGAACTTCGGCGGGAAGGTCATCACCGTCTCGCCGCGGTGGCGCTTCATGAAATTCGCGCCCCAGCGCGCGCCCTTCAGCCCCCTCGGCAGGCCGCCCTTCGAGATCAGGCCTTCCTGCGCGGCGGCCGACGCTGTCGGTCAGGAACGCCTCGAGGCTGAGCGCCGGATAGACGTGGCAGCGCAGGTGCACCTGCCGGTCGAGGACGGCCCGGACGGCGTGCTTGTGCCCGGGCTTGACGACCACGGCGCCGTCGTCGGGCCCGATCTCGCGCCAGGTGCCGTCGAGCTTGACCTCGACGCGACCGTCGACGACCGACCAGTGCTCCTCCTGGATCGGGTGGTAGTGCTCCGGCAGATGGCCGCCTGGGTCCATCAGCGAATCGACGATCAGGTTCTCGCCGTCGCGCTCGAAGATGTACTGGGTCTTGTGGACTGGGTCGTACGGGGGTTTCGTCATAGCCATAAGTTACTCTCCAGTAACAATGAAAGGCAAACGTCTACCGGCAATCGAGCGCCGCGGAATCGTGATGGACGAGGCCCGCCGGCTGTTCGGGCAGCGCGGATTCGACGGGACGACACTCGACGACGTGGCCGCGGCGGCGGGGGTGACGAAACCGATCGTCTACCGGCACTTCACCTCCAAGCAGGCGCTCTACCTCGCCCTGCTCGACAAGCACAGCGACGACTTCCCGATCTTCTTCGAGGGGGTCGTGATACCCGAGGACGGCTCGCTCGGGGCGTTCATGCCGGCGGTGCTCGACCGCTGGTTCGACTACGTCAAGGCCAACGGCGACTCGTGGCGGATGCTGTTCCGCGACGCGGGCGGCGGGGATGAGATACGCACCCGGCGAGCGGGCGTGAGCCTCGAGGCGCGCGAGGTGATCGCGAGCGTGATGGCGCTCGGCGGCGCGGTGGAGGCGGAGCGGGTCGAGCCGGCTGCCGAGTTCATCACGATGGGCCTGGCGGGCATGGCGCTGTGGTGGATCGACCGCCCAGAGGTACCGAAGGGGCGGATGGTGGAGCTGGCGAGCGAGTTGCTGGCGCCGGCCTTCCCGGCTGCTTAGGGCCGGGAAGGCGGTCCTCTGGTGTCGTCGCGCTGCTGTTGCGCTGGCCGCGCGGACCAGAGCTCCGATGGGTGGTGGCCCTTTCACCCCCTATAGCGCGGAAGCCTCAGACGAGCGCGCCCGGCGAGAGCCGGCGCATCGTCGGCCGCTCACCCTGCCCGGGCTCGATCTCCACGAGCGTCGCCCGCGCCCAGCTCGCCCTCCTCCACCACCCGCAGGTATGCGCCTGGGCGCCCGGCCTGGGCAAAGCGCTTGATGAAGAGCGGCTCGCCGGCCTTCGCCTGGAGCTTCCAGCACGGCTGGCGTGGCTCGGTGACCTCGAGCAGAGTCGTCCCGATTCGCCAGCGGTCGCCCACGCGCGCCTCGCTCACGTCGATCCCGCGGACCGTCAGGTTCTCGCCGAAGAAGCCGTCCTCCAGCTCGCGCCCGAGCTCGCCCTCCCACCAGTCGATGTCCTCGCGCGCATAGGCGTAGACCGCCTTGTCGTAGCCGCCGTGCACGCGCTTGTCGACCTGGCGGTCGCCCGCGAGCCCCAGCTCGTGCACGGCGACGCGCCCGGCGGCGGGCAGCTTCCAGATGCCCGTCTGCAGCTCGCGGCCGCGGCGGACGAGCGTGCGGACGTCCGCAAGGTTGACCGAGATGACCTCACCCACCCGTCTGAGATTACGCTGCGGCCGTGGCTGGCTACACGATCACGCTGCGCGTCGGGCCGAAGGTGGACCGCGAGCGCTACGACGACCTCGGTCAGGCCCTGGCGGCGATCGAGCGGCTGGGCCGCGACGTGGAGCGCAACGCGCACACCCACACGGTCGGCGGCGGGCTGATGCGCAAGATCGAGCCCAAGAACCAGGTCGTCGGACGGGTCGAGCTGAAGGGCCCGGGCCGCATCCGCGCCGGTATCGACGTGCGCGGCGACAGCTCCGCCGAGGCGTACACGGGCCGGGTCCGGCGCGAGGTGATCGACCAGCGGCGCGGTGAGAGCGCCTACAAAGCCCTCGCACGTACCCTCAGGACATGAGCTACCAGCGCTGGAGAGTTCCGCTCCCGCACGGGGCCGAGCCGCCCTACCGGGTGTTCATCAGCGGCGTCCCGCAGGAGGAGGGCGTCGACTACGACGTGATCGGCGGCGACCTCATGTTCCGCAAACCCCTCGTCAAGGAGAAGGTCGGCTTCTGGCGCTGGACCGCGATGTTCCTGGCGCTCTTCGGCAGCTACGGCCGCAACGACACCGTCGACGTGCAGTACGAGATCGGAGGTCGCAAGACGGTGGCCACGGGACTCGAGTTCTTCCCGCCGGAAGGTACCCTTCCCGGCTCATGAAGATCGACCAGCTACTCGCCAGCGAGCGCCCCGTATTCAGCTTCGAGTTCTTCCCTCCGAAGACCGACGAGGGCCAGGCGAACCTCCAGGAGACGCTCGAGGCCCTGCGCCACGACGAGCCGCACTACGTGTCGGTGACCTACGGCGCGCTCGGCTCCACGCGCGACCGGACGATCGACATCGTCAAGTCGATCAAGCAGGACCTCGGCATCGAGGCGATGGCGCACTTCACCTGCGTCGGGGCGACCGAGGCCGAGCTGCGCGCCACGCTCGACGAGATCGAGGCGGCCGGCGTGCGAGAACGTGCTGGCGCTGCGCGGCGACCCGCCCGCGGGCGAGGACGAATGGGTCAAGACCGAGGGCGGCCTCGAGTACTCGACCGAGCTGATCAAGCTGCTGAGCGAGAACTACGACTTCGCCGTCGGCGCGGCGGCCTTCCCCGAGGTGCATCCGCAGGCGGAGAGCGCCGACTCGGACATCAAGTTCCTCAAGGCGAAGCAGGACGCCGGCGCGCAGTTCCTGATCACCCAGCTCTTCTACGACAACGAGTACTACTTCCAGTTCGTCGCCCGGGCGCGCGAGGCGGGCGTGACGGTGCCGATCATCCCCGGCATCATGCCCGTGACGAACTACCGCCAGATCAAGCGGATCACGGACATGTGCAAGTCGGAGATCCCGGAGGCGTTCGAGGCCGAGCTGGAGAAGCGCGAGGACGACGCGGCGGCGCTCCAGGACCTCGGCGTCGCCTACGCGACGCTCCAGTGCGTCGACCTGCTCGCCCGCGGCGCGCCCGGCATCCACTTCTACACGCTGAACCGCTCGCCGGCGACGCGGGCGATCCTTGCTGCGTTGCGGGCGGCACAGCCGTGGACGCGGGCCGCGCAGCCTGTCTGAGGCACTGAGCTCAGCCCGGCTCGTTGCTCGTCTGGCGGGGCCTGGTCGGGAACGGCGCACCGACGGGCAGCCCGTGATTCGTCGCACGTGTCGCTGTCCCGTAACACGCTTTCTGGCGGCTGGGCGCTTTGTTCGTCTCAGAGACGAATAAGGCGCGCAGCCGGAACCAGGCACTGCTCCGGGCCGCCCGGCGCAACAGGACACGCACAACGAAGCGGTCCCGTCACAGACCCACCGCCCTACCCAGCCGCAGTTACGCGGAGGCCAACCCAGGGTCCCCCCGGGAGAACCCCGGCCCCTACGCCACCAGCCGCCAGCGTTCCGGATCGCTGTCCGGAACCGGCTCGGCCTCGCCGGCCAGCCGCATGTGAGTCAGGTAGGACAGCGCCTCCGGCAGGCCCCAGCCGACCATCATCGGCGTCAGCTCCTCGACGCCCATCAGCTTCGGGACGATGTCGAAGGCGGTCAGCGGCTCGTCGCGGATCGCCTCGCGGACCCGGCCGATCCGCTCGTGCACCGCGGCGCGGTTCGCCGCCACGAGGCCCTGTAGATCGCGCACCGGCTTGCCGTGCCCGGCGAGCACGAGGTCCACGTCGAGCGCCTCGACCGTGTCGAGGCTCGTGAGGAACTCGCCGGCCGGGTCCGGCGTGTAGCCGTAGTCGTAGTAGAGGGAGACGCGGCCGATGATGTGGTCGCCGGACAGCAGCAGCTTGCGCTCGGGCTGGTGCAGGACGACGTGCGACGGAGCGTGGCCCGGCGTCTCGTAGACCTGCCACTTGCCGAGGTCGGTGTCGACCTCGACGCCCGGCAGCAGGTCGCGGTCGGGCATGACGACGCGCTCGATGCCGATGCCGCTGGCCCTTGCGCTCCTCGCGGTAGCGGCTCGAGCGCGGCTGCCGGCACGCCGCTCTGCAGCGCCACCTCGATGCGCCGCTCGAGCAGCGCGGTCCGGGTTCGCCGCCGCCTTCGTCATGTGGGCGTGGTTCGGGGTGCATCCACAGCTCCGCGCCGCTCGCGTCGATGATCGGCCCGGCCAGCCCGTAGTGGTCGGAGTGGGCGTGCGTGCAGACGACGCAGGCGCACGTGCTCGAGCTTCAGGCCCGCGAGCATCAGCGCGCGCTCGAGCTGGCCGAGCGAGCCGGGCTCGAGATGCCGGTGTCGACGAGGACGATGCCGCTGCCCGCGGCGATCGCGAACGCGTTCCCGTGCGGCACGCCCGGCCACGGGAGCGGTAGGCGCAGGCGCCACAGGCCGGGCAGGATCTTGTCGGCCCGCGCCAGCTCTGGCTTGCGGCGCTCGGCCTCAGGGGTCGATCAGGACGCCGGGGTTGAGCGTCGCCGGCCGGGTCGACCGCCGCCTTCGCCGCGCGCAGCGCCGTCGCGAACGCCTCGGGCCGCTGGCGGTCGTACCACGGCCGGTGGTCCCGGCCGACGGCGTGGTGGTGCGTGATCGTGCCGCCCCCGGCGTTGATCGCCTCCGACGCCGCGGCCTTGATCTCGTCCCACTGGGCCACCTCGGATCCGCGCTTGGCGGGAGCGAGAACTGTGAAGTAGGGCGCCGCCCCGTCGGGGTAGGCGTGGGTCAGTGCGGCACGTGACGGTGCCCGCCCCGCAGATCTCCTGCAGCGCGCCCTCGGCCGCGGCACGCACGCTCGCGACGTACTCGTCGAAGCGGTCCCAGGTGATCGCCGTCTCGAACGTCTCGGCGAGGATCCCCGTCGCGACCATCGTGTCGCGCAGGTAGGGGGCCTGGAGGAACGCGTCGCGCCACGAGCCCTCGGCGTCGCCGCGGTCGGCCCCCTCCCCGCCCGGTTCCTTGAGGGTCGGCTCACCGGCGAGCGTGCCGCCGTGGTCGGCGCACAGCTCGAGCGCGCGGTCGATCCACGGGCCCAGCGCGTGGTCGTGCGACTCGAAGCCGAGCACGAGCAGGGCGCCGCTCGCCGCGGCGCCGGTCAGGGCAGCCTCGCCGGGGTCGAGCAGCCGGCAGTTCGACGGCGCCAGGCCCGAGAGGGTCAGCGCGCGCACGGCGCGGCCGCCGGCCTCGAACGACTCGAACCCGACGCCCGCCGACGCGCGGAAGCCAGGGCGCTCGCGCACCCGCACCCAGGCCTCGGTGATCAGGCCGAGGATGCCCTCGGAGCCGATCAGCATCCGGTCCGGGCTCGGGCCGGCCCCGGATCCCGGCAGGCGGCGGCTCTCCCAATCGCCCGCGGGCGTGATCGCACGGGCCGACTGGACGAGGTCGTCGATGTGGGTCGGTCCGGTGGCGAAGTGCCCGCCGGCGCGGGTCGCGATCCAGCCGCCGAGCGTGGCGTACTCGAACGACTGCGGGAAGTGGCGCAGCGTGAGCCCGTGCTCGCGCAGCTGGTCCTCGAGGACCGGCCCCGTCGCGCCGCCCTGGATGCGGGCGGCCATCGACGCTTCGTCGACCTCGAGCACCCGGTCGAGTGCACGCAGGTCGATCGTCACAACCGGGCGGTCACCCGGCAGCTCGATCCCGCCGCAGACACTCGTCCCGCCCCCGAACGGCACAGCGGCCGCACCGGACTCGACGCACCAGCCGAGCACCTGCACGACCTCCTCCTCGGTGCGCGGGTGGGCCACCACGTCGGGCGGGTTGGGGAACTCGCCGCGGAACCCGCGGACGATGTCGCGATAGGCCTTGCCGAGGCCGTGGGCCGCGCGCTCGTAGTCGTCCGTGGCGCAGACGCCGGCCAGCGCGGGCGGGGGCTGGATCCGCGGCGCGCGCAGCTCGACGTCGGCGAGGGCCACCGGCTGCTCGACATCGTCGGCGCCGAATCCGAGGTGCGCTCGCAGGCCCTCGGCCGCTGCCTCGACCTCGGCCGGGGCCGGCTGCTGGTCCTCGTACCCCCACCCCCAGTGCTTGAGCCTGCGCTCGGCCGCCATGGCCGGGGACTCTTTCAGGGTGAAGCCACCCGCGTCCGCACGGCCTTTGCGGTGCCGTCCTGCGCGTCGATCTCGACGATGTCGGCGTAGCGCGGCTCGAAGCCGCCGCGCAGCGTGTAGAGCAGGACCGCGAGGCCGAACGGCTGGTTCTTCTCGAGGTTCCCGGTCCCGCCGCCGCCCGCGGTGCCGCCGTTCAGCTCGACCAGGTTCTCCGACGTGCGCACCGCACCGATGTGGGTGTGGCCGGTCAGGATTGCCAGCGGCCGCTTCGGCGGATCGGCCTTGAGCTCCTCGACCGCCGGCTCCGCGATGGCCGGTTCGTGGGTCATCACCACGTCGACCTTGCCGACGAGCGGGCGCAGCCAGTCCGAGAAGGCGCGCTGCTGCGCGGGCGTGGGCTCGTCGCCCGCGTCGCGGTAGCCGTCGAGACGGGTGCGCTCGTTCGGGTCCGAGTAGCCCGCCACGCGCAGGCCGGCGACCTTGACGATGACCTTGCCGTAGCGCCCGCTCGGCAGCAGCCGCCCGCGCTCGGTCAGCACGATCGCTCCGGCGCGGGCGAGATCGCTGGCGAGCACATCGGAGTCGTGGTTGCCGGTGACGAACACGACGGGCTTGCCGACGTGCGCGATGCGGCTCGTCAGCCTTGCCTCGAACGGGGATCCGCTCGAGGTGAGGTCGCCGGCGAAGAACAGCGGCCCGCTGCGCACGGCGCGCTCGAGCGCCGGCAGGGCGAGCAGGTTGTTGTGGAGGTCGGAGGCGAGCGTCAGGTGGCGCGGCGCGGGCCCGGCGCCGCGCTCGGCCGGGGCCGCGATCAGGCGCGCGAGCCCGACGAGCTGGGTGTTGAGCTCCTGCGAGATGGTCGCGGCCGCACCCTGTGCCTGGTCGACCGCGCGCAGCGCGGCCGGGATGTCGGGGCCGTTGGCGTAGTACTCGGGATCGGTGATCTCCCCGCGCGGGGGGAACAGGAGGCCGATGGCGGCCGCCGAGAGCAGAGCGCCGAGGACGGCGGCGGGGAAGGTCATCTTGGCCGGCACGTCGCGCGTGCGCAGCGCGAGGGCGACGAGCGAGCCGAGCGCCAGCGCTGACAGCGCCGCGACGAGCATCAGCAGCTTGATGTAGTCCTCGATCGCGTTCTCCGCGTCGTGGCGCACGCGATCGACGTCGGGTCCCTCGCCGCGGGCGAGCCGCTCGACGGCCACGCGGTCGACGGTGCGCAGGTCGAGCGAGAGCCGCGCCGGTAGGCGGATGGCATCGGGGAAGCGGACCCCCCAGTCGACGAGCGGCACGTACAGGTCGAGCGCCCCCTCGTGCCCCGGCTGGGCGGACAGGCGAACCGTGCCGATCGGCAGATCGCGGTCGATCCCGACCACGGCCATCGCCCCGACGGCGGCCGCCAGGGACGCCGCGAGGACGGCGAGCATCGCAAGCAATCGACGAACGGTCACGGCCACAACCCTAGGGCCGGTAGAGTCCATTGGCGGACCAGTGGCCACCTCGAAGACGACCGTTCAGATCGTGATGCCCGCAATGGGCGAGTCCGTGACGGAGGGCGTAGTCCTTGGCTGGCTCAAGGCGGTCGGTGACACTGTCGCAGTCGACGAGCCGCTCTGTCGAGATCTCGACCGATAAGGTCGACGCCGAGCTGCCGTCCCCCGCAGCGGGAGTCCTGACGAAGATCCTGATCGGCGAGGACGAGACGGTCGACCGTCGGCGCGATCCTCGGCGAGATCGAAGCCGGTGAGGCCCCGGCGACGCCGGATGCCGGCGACGGCGGCAACGGCGCGGACCCCGCCGGATCGGATGGCGGCGGCGGCGAGATCGTCGACGTGCCGCTGCCCGAGATGGGCGAGTCCGTCACCGAGGGCGTCGTGCTCGAGGTGCCTCGTGAAGGCGGGCGACGCGGTCGAGGCCGACCAGGGCCTGGCCGAGATCTCGACCGACAAGGTCGACGCCGAGCTTCCCGCGCCCGTCGCGGGCGTTGTGAAGGAGGTGCTCGTCGAGGCCGACCAGACGATCAGCGTGGGCCAGGTGCTGTTCCGCATCGAGGCAGGCGCCGGCGCGTCCGCGCGGCACCGCGGCACCCGCCGCCGAGCCCGCGGCTCCTGCGGCAGCCCCGCCTGCCGCGGCCGAGCCCGCCGGGGACGGCAACGCCACGCCCGTCGCCGCCCGCGCGGCGGCCGCCCACGGCGTCGACGTGTCCAAGCTCACCGGCACCGGCCCCGCGGTCGCGTGACCAAGGCCGACGTCGAGAACGCCGCCGCCGGCAACGGCTCGGGCCCGGCCGGCCCCAGCGCCCCCGCGCCGCCCGCCGGCGTCGAGTCGAAGGTGATCCGCGGCCCGGCCGCGACGCTCGCCAGGTTCATGGACGAGAGCCGGTCGATCCCGACGGCGACCAGCTTCCGCACGCTTCCCGTCGACAAGCTCGACGCGTACCGCAAGCAGCTCAAGGGCGCCGGCAAGAAGCTCTCGTTCACCCACCTGATCGCCTGGGCGATCGTCGAGGCGACGAAGGACATGCCGGTGATGGCCAACTCGTTCGCCGAGGTCGACGGCAAGCCGCACCGCGTGACCCCGGCCGCGACCAGCCTCGGCCTCGCCGTCGACGCGGAGCGCAAGGACGGCACGCGCACCCTGGTCGTGCCGGTCATCCGCGACGCGTCGGCCATGACGTTCTCCGACTTCGTCGCCGCCTACGACGAGCTGGTCTTCGGCGCGCGCGACAACAAGCTGCCGCCCGACGCCTACGCCGGGCGCCAACGTCACGCTCACCAACCCGGGCGGGATCGGCACCGTCGCATCGGTGCCGCGGCTGATGCCCGGCCAGGGCACGATCATCGCCACCGGCGCGATCGGCTATCCCGCCGGGCTCGCGCAGGCCGATCCGGGCCGCCTCCAGGAGCTCGGCGTGGCGAAGGTCATGACGATGACCTCGACCTACGACCATCGCGTGATCCAGGGCGCCGAGTCGGGCGCGTTCCTGAAGCGGGTCGACGAGCTGCTCCAGGGCGCCGACGGCTTCTACGAGAACGTCTTCAGCGCGCTCGGCATCGAGATCGCCGAGACCGAGAGCTCCGTACCGGGCGCCGCCGTGACCGCCGCCGAGCCGGCGCCCGCCGGCGCAGTGCCGAAGGTCAGCGAGGTGCCCGACGAGGGGCTGCTCCAGGCCGTCCAGGGCGCCACCTCGATCGTCAAGGCGCACCGCATGCACGGCCACCTGGCCGCGACGCTCGACCCGCTCGGCTCGCCGCCGCGCGGCGATCCCGCACTCGACCCCGAGTCCGTCGGCCTGACCGACGGAGCTGATGCGCCAGATCCCGGCGTCGGTACTGCGCGTGGCCGTGCCCGGCGAGACCTTCGCCGACGCGCTGCCGCACCTGCGCGACACCTACACGGGCACGATCGCCTACGAGATCGAGCACATCGCCGGCCACAACCGGCGCCTGTGGCTGCGCGACAAGATCGAGTCGGGCCGCACCGCGAGCCGCTCGCGCCGGAGGAGAAGCGGCGCCTGCTGGAGCGCCTGTCGGAGGTCGAGGCGCTGGAGAGCTATCTGCACAAGGCTTTCCTCGGCAAGAAGAGCTTCTCGATCGAGGGCCTCGACGTGCTCGTGCCGATGCTCGACGAGGCGATCGAGCTCGGCGCCGGGAGCGGCGCCCGCGAGGTCGTGCTCGGGCATGGCCCACCGCGGCCGGCTGAACGTGCTGGCGCACACCGTCGGCCGCCCGTACGAGTCGATCCTCGTCGAGTTCGAGGGCGAGCAGAACCTGTCCGCCGACACCGCCGCCCCCGAGGGCGGCACCGGCGACGTGAAGTACCACTACGGCGCCGCCGGCACCTACAAGACGCAGGCCGGCAAGGGCGTGACGGTCACGCTGTCGCCCAACCCGAGCCACCTCGAGTACGTGAACCCCGTGATCGAGGGCCGCGCGCGGGCCGACCAGACCGAGCCGCAAGGGCCGCGAGATCAGCCACGACCCGAGCCTCGTCGTGCCCGTGCTGATCCACGGCGACGCGGCGTTCCCGGGCCAGGGCATCGTCGCCGAGACGCTCAACCTGCAGGCGCTGCGCGGCTACTCGACCGGCGGCACCGTCCACATCATCGCCAACAACCAGCTCGGGCTTCACCACGGATCCCTCGGACAGCCGCTCGACGCGGTACGCGTCCGACCTCGCCAAGGGCTTCGACGTCCCGATCATCCACGTGAACGCCGACGACGTGGAGGCGTGCATCCACGCCGTGCGCCTCGCGGTGGCGTTCCGCAACGAGTTCGGCCGCGACGCGCTGATCGACCTGATCGGCTACCGCCGCTTCGGCCACAACGAGACCGACGAGCCCGCGTACACGCAGCCGCAGATGTACGCGACGATCAAGGACCATCCGCCGGTGCGCGAGGTGTACGCCAAGCGGCTCGAGGCGCGAGGGCGTCGTGCCCGCGGCCGAGGCCGCCGAGCTCGCCGACGGGCGCTTAGCGAGCGCGTCGCCGCGGCGCACACGGAGCTGAAGGAGTCGATGGCCGGCCCGCCCGACACCGGCGAGCACGAGATCGACCGCACGATGAGCCGGGAGCCGAAGACCACGCTCCCAGAGGACCTGCTGCGGCTCGCTCAACGAGCAGATCGTGAAGGTCCCGGACGGCTTCAACGTCCATCGCAAGCTGAAGCCGTTCCTCGAGAAGCGCGTCGAGGCCGACGAAGGAGGACGGAACGGTCGACTGGGCGCACGCCGAGTCGCTCTCGTTCGCCTCGCTGCTCGCGCTCGGCGTGCCGATCCGCGCTCACCGGCCAGGACACCGAGCGCGGCACGTTCAGCCAGCGCCACCTCGTCCTGCACGACGCCGAGACCGGCGAGCGCGTACGTGCCCGCTCCAGAACCTGCGCAGCGCCGTGTCGCCGTTCGAGCTGCACAACAGCCCGCTGTCGGAGCAGGCCTGCCTCGGCTTCGAGTACGGCTACAGCGTGCAGGACCCCGACGCGCTCGTCGCTGTGGGAGGCCCAGTTCGGCGACTTCGTGAACTCCGGCCAGGTGATCCTCGACCAGTTCATCACCTCGGGCTGGCGAAGTGGGGCCAGACCTCGCGCCTCACGCTGCTGCTCCCGCACGGCTACGAGGGCTCGGGCCCCGAGCACTCCTCGCGGCCGCGCTCGAGCGCTTCCTCCAGGCCTGCGCCGAGGGCAACATGCGCGTGGCCAACTGCACCACGCCGGCCCAGTACTTCCACCTGCTGCGCCGCCAGGCGCTCGTGTCCAAGCCGCGCCCGCTCGTGGTGATGACGCCGAAGAGCCTGCTCCGCCTGCCCGGCCGCGACGTCCACGTTCGAGGAGCTGTGGGGCGGCCGCTTCGAGCGCGTGCTCGACGACCCACTGACGCTCGATCGCGAGAAGGTCACCAAGCTGGTGCTGTGCTCGGGCAAGGTCTACTACGACATCGCGGGCCACGAGGACCGCGACGCGGCCGACCACATCGCGGTGGCGCGGGTCGAGATGCTCTACCCGTTCCCGGACCAGGACATCAGCGAGCTGATGTCGAGCTACCCGAACCTGGAGCGCGTGGTGTGGGTCCAGGAGGAGCCGCGCAACATGGGCGCGCGCGCGTTCATGCGCCGCCGCATGGCGGCGATCCTGCCGGAGGAGCTGCACTACTACTACGTCGGCCGCCAGCTCCGGGCGGCCCCCGGCGAGGGCTACGCCGCCGCGCACCGCAAGGAGCAGGGCCGCATCGTGCGGGTCGCCCTCGATCTCGAGGACGACGTGCTCGAGCCGGATCGCAGCGCCGAGCGCCCGCGCCTCTAGTGCGCCGGGCCGCGCTTCTCGGCTGTCTCTCCGCCCTCCTGCTTCTGCCGAGCGCCGCCGCTGCCGCGCCGAAGCCGCTCGCCGGCCCGGACGGCGTGAGCTCGAACAAGGTCCTCGTGCTCGGCGTCGACGGCACGCGCTGGGATCTCGTCCAGCGGGCCATGGCCGACGGCTCCGCGCCGAACCTCGCCGGGCTCGTGAAGGCCGGCATCGGCGGCTCGACGCTCCTCGCCTACCAGCTGCCCGAGGCGGCAACCTTGAGCGAGGTCGGCTGGAGCTCGGTAGCGAGCGGGGTCTGGCCTGCCAAGCACGGGGTCCGCGGCTACGCCCTGAACAACGACCCGGGCCAGGCGTTCAAGAACGGCTATGCCGACTTCCTCACCCGCATCGAGCGCGCCCGGCCCGCGCTGAGCACGTTCATGGCGGCCGACTGGGCGAACCTCGGGCTGCACGAGAACGGCGGCCCGATATTCAGCGACGCCGCCGACGCCAAGTACGCAATCGCCGCGGAGGACTCGATCGCGTCGTATGACGCCGGCGACCAGGAGGTCACCGACGCGTCGGCCCGCTATCTGCGCAACGGCAACCCCGACGCCGGCTTCGTCTATCTCGGCGTGGTCGACGAGACCGCCCACATCCTCGGATCCGCGACGCAGGCCTACCGCGACTCGATCGGCACCGCCGACAAGCGCATCGGCCGGCTCCTCGCCGCGATCCGCGCGCGGCCGTCGTACGGGCGCGAGCGCTGGACGATCATGGTGACCACCGACCACGGCCAGCAGAACCTCTCGTTCGGGACCGTTTTCAGCCACGGCTTCAACTCGTATCTCGAGCGCACCTCGTTCATGATCGCGACCGGGCCGGGCGTTCCCGCGGGCGCGAACCCGCGCATCGTCGACGTGGCGCCAACGGTCCTGCACCAGCTAGGCGTGCCGGTGCCGCGCGGGCTCGACGGGGGATCGTTCGTAGGCGATGCGCCGCCCGCCGCGCCGCCGGCGGCCGCGGGGGTCGTGCGGGGCGGGCGACTGCGCGTCTCGGCCCGTCGCGGCGGCTCCGCGCTCCGTTCACTGCGTGTCACCTTGCCGAAGGGCATCCGGCTCGCGGGGCGGCGCGCGGCCTCGGCGAGCAGCGACAATGGCAAGGCCCGGCGTGTCACGGTGACCCGCGGAGGCCGGGGGTTGACGGTGCGGTTGCCGGCCGCGGGCGTGTCCTCGGTGACCCTGCGCTCGCGCCGAGGCGCGTTGCGCGTCAGCCGCTCGGCCGGGCGCTCGTTGCGGCGGCGCGCCCTGAGCCTCGGCGTGGTCGCCGGCGCGGGCGAGCGCTGGGCCTTCAGCGCCCCGCTCGGCTACCGCCGCCGCTGAGCTCCCGGCGCACCCGCCGCCGCGCCCTGATCAGCACGGGCCGAAGGTCACGAAGTGATTGGTGGCCGCGACGGTGGTGCCGTTCGGGTCGGTCGCCTTGAAGCGCAAGATCACGTTGTCGCCCCCGCACGAGCTGGGCACGTGATCGTGAGGCGTCCAGTTGGTCTGGAGCGCCGTCGAGATCAGCTTCTCGCCGACGAAGCTGTTGCCCTCAACCGTCCACTGGTAGGTCAGCGGTCCCGTGCCGTCGGGGTCGGTCGCCTTGCCCTTGAGCAGGTAGGTCGTATTCGCCAGCAGCGTCTGCCCGTTGTTCGGAGAGACGATCTCCGCGACCGGTGGGGCGTTCAGCGGCGCATCGGTCACGGTGATTGTCCGTGGCGCGGTCGTGGCCTTGTTGCCATCCGGGTCCGTCGCCTCCAGCGTGATCGTCTTCTGGCCGTTGACCCCGAACGTGATCGTCGGCTCGCACCCGGTCAGGGTCGTCGGAGTTCCGAACCCGCGGGCGACCGTCCACTTGAGCGCGTTGCAGTTCCCGTCGGCGAATCCGTGGTCGATGTCCTGCCAGGAGCCTTCGAACTCGTACTCGACCCCCCGGTAGAGGGTCGCACCCGCCGCAGGCTTCGTGATCTTCGGGACCGGCTGGTTGCCGCCGAGCGTCAGCGGAAACGACTTCTCGGATTTGAAGCCGGCCGTCGTCTTGGCGGTCACGGTGATCGTGCGCTTTCCGGGTCCGTTGCTGAAGCCGGCGGCGATCGTCTGCCCGCTGCCGAGGAAGCCGTCCCTGTCCGAACGCCACGAGTAACTACAACACCCGCCCTGCCCCTCCTGGACGAGCGCGATCGCCCGCAACTCGACCTTGGCGTTCGGCGAGTAGGTCCCTCCCGTCGCCGGAAATACGCCGATCAGGGGATTGGTGTCCTTGAGCACGGAACTGACCGCCCCGTGGACGTTGACCCAGCGGGGAACCTCGAGCAAACTGCCGGACTGGGGCCCCTCGAATTCGCTTGCGGTGTTGAGCAACCCATAGCGCAGCTGGCCGGCCGAAAGCTTCGGATCGGCGGCAAGCATCAGCGCGGCAGCACCGGCGACGAATGGCGAGGAGAAGCTCGTACCGTCGGCGAAACGCAACCCCTTGCCCTCGTCCGTGAGCAGCCTGACCGTGTAGGGAGCGAACAGCTTTACGCTGCAGTCGTAGCTGTTGCAGGACTCGAAGCCGTAGTTCGAGCCGAGGTCCCGCGCCACCCTGATGGTGGTCGGGGACTGCTCGTCGACGTAGAGGCCGCCGACGCACAGCACGCCGTCGTTCTCGCAGGGGGCGATCCACTCCTCCTCCCAGCAGACGAAGAAGCAGTCCTCGGCGTCGACGTCGCGACCGTCGTTGCCCGCCGAGACGATGACCAGGCGGTTCTGTGCAGCCGCCTCCTGCGTAGCGTCCTCGAACGGGATGTTGAAGAAGCTGATCGCCGCGTCCATCTCACTGCCGATCGACATGTTGATGATCGGTGCCCCGGTGTCGATCGCGTCGTAGGTGCGCGCCATGACGCTGAAGCCGTCGAAGGAGTATTCGATCCCCCGGACCCGAGCGACCGGCCCGCCGACCCCCGCGAATCCGCGCTTGTTGTCGGGCCGGCCGGCGATCGTCTGAGACACGGCGTAGCCATGACGTTTCGAGCTGCTGTTGTACGCGGTGGACGTGTAGGTCGAGCCCGGCAGCTCGGGTGTCTCGAGGTAGCCCCCGTCGACGACCGCCACGTCGACGGAGTTCGGCTTCAGCTTCCCGGTGATCTCGAGGTCCTGCCAGGCGCGTCCGACGCCGAATTTCCACACGCCGTCCATGTGCTGGCTCTGGAAGACGTCGACCGGCTTGGCGGGCGTGCCGACGGACTCATCCGCAGTCGCCGAGTCGAGGAATTTCTGGCCGGGAAAGGCCGCGAGATCCTCCGGCTTCACCCCGGCATGCGGCTCGAAGATCTGGTTGACCCCCACGTGCACTCCGCGCGCGGCCTCGCGCGCCGCCACGCCCAGCGTGCGCAACCCTGTCGTATCCGCAACCCGCAGTGAGCCTCGCGCGCGCGGATCGATCGTCCGCAGGATGTCAGGGAGTTTCTTGGCCGCACGGGCGGCGCCCTTGCCGGTCGGGATCTTCACGAGATACACGTTCCCGAATCGGGTCTTGGAGGCATTGGCCGCTTCGGCGGCGATCACCTTCCCGCCGGTGCGCCGCAGGAACCCGGCGAGCTGCGCCCGCGACTTGACCGATACCACCAGCTCCTGCTCGACGAACGAGGTCGTCGAGCGCTTGCCCTTGACGGCCGTGACGGCTCGCGGCTTCCCGCCGGCGATACCGGGTATCGACGCAACGCTCGGGCGCACCGCACCGGATCGCCGCACGCGGAGCTTGCCGCAAGCCCGCCGGCCGCGAGCCCGGCGGCCGAGCTTGGCCTGGCTCCTGCGAGCCTGGGCGGCCAGCTTGGCGGCCGCCGGCCTCGACCGGGGCTTCGTCCTCTTCGTCGCGTCCACGAAGCGGCCGAGGGCCTTGATCGCGCCGCAGGTATCCCGCCTGCGCACCGCGCTCGAGGCCCGGCGCAGATGGGCGGTCAGCCGCCGGGTCTGGGTCTTCCCGAGCGACTTCTTGCTCTTGGCCACCTGCTTGGCGATCCCCCGCACCTGCTTCGCCAGCGGTTTCGCCGCGGCGGCCTCGGCCGGCGACAGCGCGGCGGCGCCCGCGCCGAAGGCGAGGCAGATCGACAACGACACCATGAACCCCCTGAAGCACCCCACTGCCCGACACGGTACTCAGCGACCCCGTCAAGGTCAAACTGGTGGATGCCCGCCGGGAGGCGCGTCAGGCCAGCGCGCCGGGAATCGGGCGCCCGTGCGCGTGGAGCGAGTTCTCGGTCGACCCGACCAGGTCGAAGCTGCGCGTGTTGCCGCCCACCCGCAGCGCGCGCGGAGTCACGGGCCGCGGCGCCCGAACGGCTGCGACCGTCGCGCGGAACGCGGCTGCGTCGGCCTGCGTCCAGCGGATCCCGTACAGCTCGCGAACCCGCGGCGGCAGTGAGCCGCGCATGATCAGGTTGTGCACGCGCATCGCCGGCCAGCGTGAGGCCGGCACGGGAATTTCGAACATCACGGCCTTCGCCACGTAACGGGCCTCCTCGGTGAGCAATGCCTCGTCGCTCGCCAGGCGGGCGTTCCACCAGGCACGGAAGTCGCCGTAGGTCGGCGGCGCAGCCTCGCGCGGCATGCCGAACAACATCGCGAAGCGCACGTAGTCCTGCCACAGCTCCTCGCGCTCGGGGGCCGACAGGCTGCGGACGAACAGCTCGTAGAACACCTCGGCCGAGTCGGCGATCACGGCCATCGTCCACAGCATCAGCTCGGGGTCGAATGCCGAGTACGACGTACCAGCGGCGAACGGGCCCACCGCTACGGGGATCTCGCCGTTCACCCGCGAGTGCAGGCGCTCGACGTTGGCGAGCACCGCGTCGGCCTCGGCCTTCGACCCGAAGAAGATCGTCTCGAATGCCTTCGCCGTGCGCACAAGGCGGCGGAACGGCCGGTCGCGCGCGTGGGTGTGCTCGAGCGTGCCGATGAAGTTGAGCGGGGCGAGCGCCCCGATGCCCAGCGCGCGCTGGCCGTAGAGCAGACCAACCGCACGCTGCTCGTGCACGCGGCGGAGCATCGAGCCGGGCGGGAAGTATCCGTCCTGGCCCGCCATGCCTCAGCGCTTGTCGGCCTGGCCCGCTGCGAGCTTCGCGGCGACCTTGTCGCCGCCCATCTTGCGCTGGATCGTGCTCAGCAGCTCGGGTGCCACAGCGGTCATCGGCCCGCCCATCCGCAGCGTCAGCGGCGCCACGTCGATCTCGCCCTTGTTGCGCTCGATGCCCTTCACCACCGCGTCGGCCACCTGCTCCGGGGTGCGGGTCGCGGTCGGGGCCTTCACGCCGCTGTCGGCGAACATCCCCGCGTCGCTGATGAAGCCGGGGAATACCGTGGTGACCCCGATGCCGGTCGGCCGCAGGTCGTCGCGCAGGCCCAGCGCCCAGCCGCGCAGCCCGAACTTCGTCGCGTTGTAGACCGATGCGCCGCCGCTCGCGACCTTGCCCGAGATCGAGGAGATGTAGACGAGGTGGCCGTGCCCGCGCTCCTGCATGCCGGGGATGAGGGCGAGGGTGAGCTGCATCGGGGCGCGCAGGTTCACGTCGAGCGCGCGGTCGACCTCGTCGGCCTTGAAGGTCGTGAAGTTCCCGCTGGCAGGCACGCCCGCGTTCGCGACCAGCACGTCGACAGCGCCGGCCTGCTCGATCAGCGACTGCACGCCGGCGGCGGCGGAGAGGTCCGCGGCGATCGTCTCCGCCCGGTCGCCGAGTGAGGCGGCCAGCTCGTCGATGACCTCCTTGCGGCGTGCCGTGAGGAGAACGGTCGCGCCCTTCGCGTGGAGGGCGCGCGCGATGGCGGCGCCGATTCCGCCCGATGCGCCGGTGACGAGCACGCGGCGGCCCTGCAGGTCAAATCCCATGCCGCGGAAGGATATTCCCCGGGGCTTCCGCCCCGGGCCCGGCTAGTACCCCCTGGGGTGGCGGACGGTGAAGCCGCGCGAGCTGCGCGTCGATCTGGTCCAGCGCGAGCCGCCACGGGCGCGTGCGCCGCTCGTGTCGAAACGCAGCCCCGCGATCACCGCGTACGTGTGGCCGCCGTGGGCGTAGACCGAGATCCAGCGGCCCTTGCCGCGCCTGCCCCAGCTCATCAGACCGCCGGAGGCCAGCGGCGAACGCAGGAAGCGACCGCCGTAGAGCGCGAAGCTGACCGACGCCCGAGCAGTCGTAGCCGCGCGCGAGTTTCCGGCTGAACACGCCGTGCCCGCCGCCGTAGATGTACCGCTTGTGGGCGATCCTGTTCGCCGCGCTCATCACGCGCTTGACGCGCTTCGGGGCACCGGCCGGCGCGATTGCCCGGCCGTTCACGATCTTCGCCTTCTTCGGCGGCGGGGGTGGAGGCGTGTACGCGGCGCCGCCCCCGGAGGCGGCGGTCTGCGCGGTCGCGGAAGCGGCGCCGCCAAGGGCGACGAGGCACGCGACAGCGGCGCACGACAGCAGGTTTCGTAGACGAATTCGGAACATCTCTCTTGAACGCCTACGGGGTTAGCTGACGGGCTCGCGCGAAGAGTTCGCGCGCCTCCGATAGGAGAGGTTCGCCCCTGTGGCAATGCCACTTTTGGGTCCCCCGTTCCGCTCTGGGGAGCGGACTCGGCGTTGACAGCGCACCTTGCGGCGGGCTGCCTGTAGCCAACAAGAACACCAGTCCCCGGAAAAGGTTGCGCGCGAAATAGGATCGGCCGATGCCAGAGCCGCTCAAGCTGTACGTAGTCCCGGCCTCCCATCCGTGCATCGCGGTGATGGCCGCCCTCGATCTGAAGGGCCTCGAGTACGAGCGCGTCGACCTCTTCTTCGGGGTCTCGAACGTGCACCAGCTGGCCCGCTTCCGCGGCCGCACCGTGCCCGGCCTGACGATCGGCGAGCGCAAGGTGCACGGGTCGCGGAAGATCTTCCGCGCGCTCGACGAGGTCGCGCCCGACCCGCCGCTCGTGCCGGCCGATCCCGACGCCCGCGCGGCGGTCGACGCCGCCGACGAGTGGGGGGATCGTGTGCTCCAGGAGCACGCGCGCTGGATCTCGCTCACGGCCGTCAGCAACTCACCGGATGTCTTCCCGGGCTTCCTCGAGGGCTACGCGGTGCCGCGCCCGCCCCTGTGGGCGATCCGCTCGACGGCGAAGGCCGGCGTCCAGTTCGAGGGCCGCCTTCTCGGTCACACCCGCGGCCGGGTACTGAACGAGTACCTGCTCAGTCTGCCCACGACCCTCGACGAGGCGGACCGGCTGATCGCGGACGGCGTGATCGGCGGCGAGCAACCCAACGCCGCCGACTTCCAGATCGGCTCGAGCGTCCGCCTGCTGATGAACCTCGAGGACCTGCGCCCCGGCATCGAGCCGCGGCCGTGCGGCGCGCTCGCCCGGCGACTGTTCCCCGACTACCCGGGCCACGTCCCGGCGGGGAGCCTGCCTTCGCCGCTATCCTCTCCGGTCCCTTAGCGGGCGTAGTTCAGTTGGTTAGAACGCCGGCCTGTCACGCCGGAGGTCGCCGGTTCGAGTCCGGTCGCTCGCGCTCTAGAGAAGCCCTGCAGTCCCGGGAGGTATCTCGCGTTTGCGTCCGTCTTGCGCCATGGCGTCGGCTCGATACGAGACGACGGGCTAGACGGACGGGAGCGCCCGGAGTTCGACCGGGAGGCCATCGCCGGGGATCGGGCCGGTTCCGAGGTCGATGATGGGCTCGTAGTCGGGGGAAACGTGCAGGCTGTCGCGCAGCAGCAGTTGGTGCATGATCGCCTTGACCTCCATGGAGCCGAAGTGCATGCCGATGCACTTGTGCACGTTGCCGCCGAACGGCGTCCAGGCGTACTTGTGCGAGCGGTCCTCGGCCCGGTCGGGGCTGAAGCGCTCGGGATCGAAGACGTCGGGGCGGTGCCACCAGGGCTCCATCCGCTGAGTGGGGTGGATGCCGAGCATCAGCCTGGTGCCGGCGGGGACGTAGTGGCCGCAGATCTCGGTGTCCTTGATCGCCTCGCGTGCGACCAACCCGACGGGCGCATTCATACGGAGCGTCTCACGGAGGACCAGGTCCATCGCGTGGAGCTTCTCGAGGTCGTCGTAGCCGATCGTCGCCTTTCCGAGCCCGCGGGACTCGTCGCGGACACGCTCCTGCCACTCAGGGTGCCTGGCCAGGTAGTAGCCCATCATCGCCGCGGTGACGGTGCTGGTGTCATGGGCGGCCATCATCGTGAAGATCATGTGGTTGACGACGTCCTGGTCCGAGAACCGCTGGCCGTCCTCGGTCTCGGCGTGGCAGAGCACGCTGAACAGATCGTCCCCGTGCCCGGCGCGCTTGGCGGGGATCTGGGCGCGGAAGTGCTCCTCCAGGCGTCGCCGGCTCCTGAGCCCGCGACGCCAGCGTCCGCCGGGCACGCCGGTGCGCACAATCGCCTGGCAGCCGAGCACGACATCTATGAACGCGCGATTGAGCTCGTCGGCGTGATCGCCGGCCTCCTCGCCCATGAAGACCTCGGTCGCGATGTCGAGCGTGAGTTGCTTGGTGGCGGTGTACAACTCGAAGCCGGGTGCGGGTCGCCACGCGGCGATGCCGCGCCCGATGGCCGCGTTCATGGCGTCCATGTAGGAGACGAGGCGCTCGCGCGTGAACGCCTGTTGCATGATCCGGCGGTGGTGGCGGTGCTCTTCGAAGTCCATGAGCATCACGCCGCGTTCGAAGAACGGACCGATGAAGTACTCCCAGCCGCCTTTGTTGGAGAACGCGCGGTCGCGGTTGGTCAGCACCGTCTCGATGCCGTCGGGCCCGAGCACGATCACGAGCCTGATTCCGACGGCGCCAGTCCAGAACACGTCTCCGTACTCCGCGCGGAAGCGCCGCGCGTGGTCGAGCGTGTGCTGCATTACCGACAGCGAGTGACCGACCACGGGTACGCCGGCTTCGCCCATCACCGGTTTGAGATCGCTGCCCGGCGGCGGGTGGGCGAGCGGGGCGACACCCGTCGCGGGGAGCTGTTCGAGCAGCGTCGCCGCCGTATCCCGCGCGCGCAGGGCGAGCGAGACGCTCACGCCACGTCCGGCGGCTGGCCGTACGCGACGGTCCGCGCGATGAGCGCGGTTGCCCGTGCGAGGCGGCGGATCTGCTCCTCGTCCGCGCCGCGAACCATCTGGTAGCAGGTGCGCTCCACCATCCAGATCAGCATCTGACTGATCTCCTCGGCCGGCACATCGTGCTGCAGACGGCCGTCGCGCTGCGCGTCGTCGACGAGGCGCTGCATCTCGCCGGCGAACATCGCGATCAGGCCGTTGTACACCTCACGCACGGCTGCGTCGTAGACCGCTGTGTCGGCGAAGGCCGCGAGGAGGAGCCCGTGGTCCTGATATGTCGCGTACATCCGTGCCGCGATCGCCTCGGACTCGTCGCCCGTCGTCTGGCCGGGATTTCCCCACCATTCACGGGCGATCTCCGCGATCTCGCGCAGCGATGCGCCGGCGAGCTCGCGCAGCAGGTCGCCCTTGTCCTCGAAGTGCAGATAGAAGGTCGAACGGTTGACCCCGGCCTTGCGGCAGAGCTCGTTCAGGCTGATCTCTGTGTAGCTGCGGCCTTCGCCGAGGAGCTCTTCGGTCGGCGTGCGCAGCCTGCTGATGAGCTCGGCACGCTGGTCGGCGCGCGAGCGGCCCTTGCGCTCGGTGACGGAAACCATGGCCGGAACATATCAGGTGGACAACCTGTCCAACAACGCGTTGCGGGACGAGCTGTCGCATGCTACTGTGCCCGCCGCAGAGGAGAAGGGGGTGACAGCAGAGCCAGCGACGCCGCCGGACGCACCGACGTGACCTCGGCCCGACCGCGGATCAGAGGTGCGAGTTGACGACCCCACCCGCCGACACCGGAGGAGCCATGAGCACATCCATCACGCACGTCGAGGAGCCCCGGCTCAAGTCGCCGCCCGCGGCGGCTGAGGACCTGACGCGGCCGCCCGTCGATCAAGCACGCTGGTGGCAATTCTTCGCCGCCGGCGGGTACGTCTTCTTCCTCTCCTTGCTCGTCCTGTGGGTGTTCAACCTCGGCATCCAGCCGTGGTCGCCCGCGATGACCGCAACCGAGGCCGCCAACTTCTTCGCCGACCACCGCACGCAGCTGCTGATCGCCGCGGGTGGGTGCCAGCTGGGCATGCTGGCGCTGCTGCTCTGGCAGCTCGCGGTCGCGCGCTACATGTGGCACATGGAGGGCGGCAGCCGGCCGCTGACGATCGGCGCGCTGTTCTGCGGGCTCACCGTGCCGTTTCTGATGATGATCGCGTTGACCGCGATCGCCGTCGCCGCCTACAAGCCGCTCGCCGACCCCGGAGCGACACGCGCGTTCGCCGATTTTTTCTACTGGATCGCCGACATCTACTGGCCGCCCGTGACGTGCCAGATGTTCCTCATCGGATGGCTCATCCACCGCACGCAGGGCCGGCCGCATGCGCTCCCGCGCTACACCGTCTGGCTGAGCATGCTGGCCGCGGCGACGATGCCGCTGCTGTGGGCGCCGTTCTTCTCCGACCAGGGCATCTGGGCTGCCAACGGGCTCGTCGGCTACTTCATCCCGTTCAGCACCTGGTGTATCTGGGTGCTCGGTCTCACCCCGGCGCTGATCCGGGTACTACGCGACATCGGATGATCGGTACCGGCACCCCGTATCGAGATCCACGGCCTCCTCCCGGTCAACCGGCGCATGGCCGTTCGGGAGCGCGAGAAGATGGGCGCCAACCGGCCATACAACTGCAGGGTTGAGGAGAAATGGGTCGAGGCGCACAGACCGGCGCGTTGACCGCCGACAGGCCGGCGGGCGAGACGCGCCGCAGGTTCGGCCTCCCGCATCCGCTGATGGAGCTCGGGCGGATGTCGATCTTCGCCTACCGGGCGACGGTGCGTGGCCTACGTCCCCCGCTGACCTATGGGGCCGAGTTCCTCTCCGAGTTCCGCTACCTCGTCGTCATCTGCTTCATCCCGCTGCTGCTGGTCGCGTTCGCTTTGTCCTTCGGGCCGGCCGGGGTCCAGGCGTCGGGGTTCTTCGGGCTGTTCGGCGCCTTCGACCGGATGGGCGCCCTGTGGCAGCTGGTGGTCACACGATTCTTCGGGCCGCTGACCGCAGCGGTCGTGATCGCGGGGGTCGCCGGTACGGCGATCACGGCCGACCTCGGCGCGCGCGTGGTGCGTGAGGAGATCGATGCGCTGCACGTGCTCGGGGTGGACACGATCAAGAACTTGGTCGCGCCCCGGCTGTTCCTGCTCACCGGGTGCGCCGTGATGTTCAACGCGTTCGCGCTGGTCGCGGGCATGGGCGGCGCGCTGCTGGTGCTGGTCAAGAACGGCCAGGACTTCGGGCCGTTCTTCGCGTCGTTCTTCGGGAGTGCCAGCCCGATCGAGTTCGCCGGGTCGTTCATCAAGGCGGGCCTGTACGGGCTCGTGATCGCGATCGTCTGCTGTTACAAGGGACTGACCGTCTCCGGCGGCCCGGAGGGCGTGGGGAAGGCCGTCAACCAGGCCGTCGTGATCTCGTTTCTCGCGATCGCGGTGATCGACTTCGTGTTCACCCAGTTGTTGCTGGGAATGAACCCGATCCTGTCGGAGCCGCGCGGATGAGCTCACTCGGGACGACGCCGCAGCTGGACCGCCGGCTCGTGGGCCGCGGCCTCGTCGCGCTGGGCGCGCAGTTCTACTTCTTCGGGCAGGTGATCGCCGGCGTGTTGGGCGGCCGCGTGCTCCCGTACGCGCAGGAGGTCATCCGCCAGTCCTACCGGCTTGCACTGACGACCGGGTCCGTGGTGCTCGTGGTCGGGTTGTCGTTCGGGTTCGGCCTCGTGATCGGGGTCGAGGGCACCTACGCAGCGAAACTCGTCGGCACTCCCTCGCTCGCCGGCGTCGCGACGGCGGTCGGGAACCTGCGCGAGATCACCCCCTATGCCTTTGCGTACATGATGGCCGCGAAGGTGAGCACCGGGTTCGTCGCCGAGATCGGCACGATGCGCATCACCGAGGAGATCGACGCACTCGAGGTCATGGGCATGGACTCGCTCGTCTACCTCGCCTCCACGCGGCTGCTCGGGTCGTGGCTGATCCTGCCGTTCGTCTACGCGATAGCGATCGTGGCCGCCTACCTCGCGTCGTTCCTCGTCGTCGTCGTGCAGATCGGCCAAGTCTCCGCCGGCGGCTATCTCGAGCTGTTCTGGAAGTACCAGAACGCCACCGACTTCATCTTCTCGGGCCTGAAGGGGATGGTCATGGGCACCTTCGTCGTGCTCGTCGGCTGCTATTACGGCTACACCGTCCGAGGCGGCCCGGTCCAGGTCGGCCGCGCCACAGCCAAGGCGATGATCGTGAACCTGATCGGGATCCACTTCGTCGGGATTCTGATGAGCGAAGCGTTCTGGGGCGGGGATCCGAAGTTCCCGATCGGCGGATGAGCACATGACGCCGCGCCGGATCGCCGCCGCGGGGGCGCTCATCGCCGTCGTCGTCCTGGTCGGAATCGTGATGCTCGGCGGCGGGGGCGGGGGCTACACGATCCACGCCCAGTTCCAGAACGCCGGCCGGCTCGTGGATGGCGGGCAGGTACGTATCGCGGGGCGCAGCGTCGGCAAGATCACCGCGGTGGATCTGGCCGACAACGGCCTCGCCGATGTGACCCTCTCGATCGGCGACTCGTCGGCGGCCCCTCTGCCCCGCGGCACGACGGCGGCAATTCGTTCCGTCGGTGCTGCGACGTTGACCAACAACTTCGTCGAGCTCCAGCCGGGGTCGAACAAGGCCACGCCGCTCGCGGACGGCGCGGTGCTCCCGGCGGATCACAACCGGGGGATCGTCGACCTCGACGCCATCTTGTCATCACTGGACCCGAAGGCCCGGTCCGACATCCGCGCCTTCATCGGGCGCAGCGCGGATGTCTTCTCCGGGTCGGGCTCGCGCAACTTCAACGCGATGCTGGCACAGCTCGATCCGGCCTTCGCGCAGCTACGCGGGGTAACCGATCAGCTGGCGTCCGACCGCGCGCGGATCGGTGACTTCGTCAAGACCACGAGCCTCGCTGCGACCAAGGTGGCCTCGCGTCGTCCGGACCTGGAGGCGGCCGTCGAGAACACCGCGACCACCCTCGGGTCGATCGCCGATGAGCGCGCGGCGCTCGCGGGCACGCTCGAACATGCGCCGGCGGTGTTCGAGCAGGGCGGCAAGACGTTCGACGCCCTTGCGACGACGATGGCGTCCGTGCGGCCGGCGCTGCGCGAGGCGACCCCCGCCGGCAAGCCGCTGGACTCCTTTCTCGGCGAGATGCAGACCTTCCTCCCACGCGCCCGCCCGGTCGCCGGCCAGCTGACCACGCAGTTGCCACAGCTCGGCTCGGCCCTGCGCGAGCTCCCGGCGCTCCGCAGGCCGGCCGTCGCGGCGCTGGAATCGACGGGGACCGCTTTCAAGGACTCCAAGCACATCCTGCGGGGTCTGCGGTTCTACGCGCCCGACGCGCTCGTCGGCATCCTCAACGGCCTGCTCACGATCGGGGCCGGGAACTACAACAAGTACGGCCACTACATGCACATCTCGTTCGTGCAGACACCCCAGGACACACTCGGGACGATCTTCGCGGGAGCCCTTGCGAAGAACCCGCTGATACCCGGTCTGTTCGACATCCGGCAGCGGCTGCTGCGCCCTTGCCCCGGAGGGGCGGCCCCGCCCGCACCGGACGGCTCGAGCCCGTGGATCCCCGATCGATCACTTTGCAACCCCGAGCACAACATGCCGGCGAGCGTGAACGTCCCATGAGGCGGGTACTCGTGATCGCGGCGCTCGCGCTGGCGACGGCCGTGGTGCTCGTCCTCGAACCATTCTCCGACGAGGCCCCGCGCAGCCGCGTCGACGTCATGTTCGACACCGCGAAGGGGCTCGTCGCCGGCCAGTCCGTGAAGGTCGCCGGAACGCCCGTCGGGAACGTCGAGAATGTCCGGCTCGTCCGAGTCGGACCCGATGGCTACAAGGCCCGGCTCGAGTTGAGCGTCGACTCCAGGTTCATGCCGTTCCGTGCCGACGCTCGCTGCAAGATCCTGCCCCAGGGGCTGATCAGCGAGAACTACGTGGACTGCGACCCTGGAACACCGAGCCGCCGGCCACTGGCGCCTGCGCAGACCGGGGTCCCCACCGTACCGCTCGCCCAGACGTCGATCCCGGCATCCCTTCAGGACATGTTGGACACGTTCTCGATGCCGACGTCCGATCGCGTGCGGGTCGTCATCAACCAGCTCGGGCTCGGCACGGCGGGCCGGGGTGAGGACTTCAACGCCATCCTGCGCCGGGCCAACCCCGCGATCGTCGAAGGCGGGCGGGTGCTCGCCACCGTCGCCTCCCAGCGGCGACGGCTCAGCGCGGCGGTCGCGCAGACAGACCGCGTTCTCGCCGAGCTCGCCGGGCGTGATTCCGACGTCCGGACGTTCGTGGACAACGCCGCGGCGGTTACCGAGACCACGGCGGCCAGAAGAGGCGCCCTGGGAGAGACCGTCCGCCGCCTGCCGCCGCTCCTTTCTGCCCTCGACCAGTCCCTCGGGCCGGTCAGGCGCATCACCGAGGCCGGGACTCCGCTACTCGTTTCGCTGCGAAGCGCGGCGCCCGAGGTCGAGCGCTTCACGACCACGTTCAACCGCTTCGAGCAACCCTCGCGGCCGGCGCTCGGGGCGCTCGCCCGAGCCGCCTCGGCCGGGCGGCGCGCGGTCGTTCCGGCGCGCCCCGTCGCGGCGGCGCTGGTCGCCGTGTCGAGCGTGGGCTCGTTCGCACATCGACTCGACAGCCTCATGACCAGCCTGCGCGACAGCGGGTCGCTCGACGGGGTTCCGAAGTTTTTCCACGGCTTCACCACCGGGGTCAGCGGCTACGACAAGGTCGGTCACCTGATTCAGTTCTTCGTCGCGGTCGCGCCAGAGTGCATCCTGGCCGCAGCCGAACCCGGGCCGCGGGTTCCGACCGGCTGCAGTCACGCGTTCGACGCCCCCGGCTACGGGCGCGTTCCCGCCGGGCTTCTTCCCTCGCAGTACGGCAAGAGCAAGAGCGCGACCGCCGATTCCAGGGCGGTCAGCCGACTTCTGGACTACCTGCTCAAGTGACGCGCGCCACTCGAAATCTCCAAGACCGGGAGCGCAGGCTCACCGTCGTGGTCGCGCTGGTCGTCGCCGCGTTGCTCGCAGGCGTCTTCTACATCTCCTACACCGCGTTGAGCGGGCTCCCATGGGCGCGCACCTACGACGTTTATGTCCACCTACCGAACGCCGAGCGCCTCGTCGTCAACGACTCCGTGCGGATACACGGTGTCCGGGTCGGTCGGGTGGCCGAAGTCGAGGCGGAGCCGGCACGCGGTACGCAACCCGCGTACTCACGGATCAAGCTCGCGCTCGACAAGTCCTCCGGCCCGCTGCCGATCGACACGACGGTGCGGGCTCGCGCGGCCTCGGTGCTCGGCGCCAGCTTCGTCGCCCTCGACCCCGGGCGCAGTGAGCGGACCCACGCCGACGGCTCGACGCTGCCACTTGACAGAGCCACTGGCACGGTCGGCTTCACGGACCTCTTCGATGCGTTCGATCAGGCGACTTCCCGCAACATCAGGGGTACGTTCGACTCTCTGGCCACGGGATTCGCGGGCCGCGGGCCGGCATTCAGCGAAACGCTCGCCGCCACGGGCACGCTGCTCGTCCCGCTGACCCGGGTGTCGCGGACGCTCGCCGCGCCTGGGACGCGATTGGGCCCGTTGATCTCGTCCTACGGGCGGTTTGCCGACGAGCTCGGCCCCGTCGGCCCCCAACTGGCTGGTCTCGTGGCGGGTGGCGCGACGACATTCGGCGCGCTCTCATCCGAGCGGCAGGCGCTCGGGGCCGCCATCGACGCCGCGCCGGGGGCAGAGCAGGACTTCACCACGGCGCTCACGAGCTTCCTCCCGGCCCTCGACGGCCTGGCGGACATCGCGACCGACCTGAGGCCTGCCGCGGCCCACCTGCGCCGCGATCTCGGGGTGACCAACGACGCCCTCGCGGCAGGCATCACGCCGCTGCGGAAGGCGCCCCCGTTCGCGACCGCGCTGACTGAGACGCTCGCCACGGTCAGAAGGGTCTCGCGACGTCGTTCGACGCCGGCAGCCCTGAGAAAGGTGGCAGAGCTCGCGGGTGTCTCCAACCCGGCCGTCACCGCACTCGAGGCGGCGCAGACCGAGTGCAACGTGGTCGGCGTGACGATGGACATCTTCGCGGAGGTGGTGAGCGCGTTCCCGGGAGCCGGGTCCACGCTTCCGGGGATCCTCCAGGCCCCGACCGCGATGGTCGGGCTCACCCATCTGGGGGCGCAGGGCGAGATCTTCCAGAGCACGGAGCCGGCGCCCAATGTGGCGATCAACTACCTGCCGCACGAGAACGCGGACGAGTGCGAGGCGGGCAACGAGGGTCACGACGGCCGCAGCCAGGCGCTGGGGAACCCGCCCGGCAATCAGAGCAAGGTCATGCCGCCGTCGTATCCCGCACCGGGGTCGCTGGACCTCGCTCGGAAAGCCGGTCTCCTGAAGCACCCGGAGGGATGGACCCCGTGACCGCGCGGCGTGACCTGTGGATCGGAACAGTTGTCGTAGCCGTCCTCGTGGCCGCGACCTTCCTGGTGTTCGTCGGGATCCCGCTCGGGGGGTCGTTCGAGTTGCGCGGCGAGTTCAGCAGCACCAACCAGCTCCGCCCCGGGAGCCCGGTGAGGCTCGGCGGTGTCGATATCGGACGGGTCGACTCGATCGAGCGGGGCCCGCAGAACACGTCGATCGCCAACCTGCGGATCGACGACGAGGCCGAGAAGATCCGGACGGACGCGCGGCTCGCGATCCTGCCGCGGCTCGCCCTCGAGGGGAACGCCTACGTCGATCTCGCTCCGGGTTCGCCCGGTGGCCCCCGCGTGCGGGACGGGGCGACGATCCCGCTCGGGCGCACGTCTGTGGCGGTCCAGCTCGACCAGGTACTGGACGTGTTCGACGCGCCCGCGCGGATCGCGTTCAAGCGGACTGTCGCTGAGCTCGCGACCGGTCTCGGCGCCGGGCGGGGGGAAGGCCCGGACAAGTCCGGTGCGGCGGCCCTGCGGCGCGTCACCCGTGAGTTGCACGGCTCTCTCGGCGACGTTTCGGCCGTCGCCTCGAGCCTCCAAGGAACGCGCCGCGGTGACCTCGGCGGCGCCGTGAGGGCGACAGGGGATTTCGCGGGACAGCTCGCGCTTCAACCGGAGGTGCTCGCCGACTCGGTGGCGAACTACAACCGCGTCGTCGCCACGGTGGCGGATCGGGACCGACAGCTCCGGGCCGGACTGCGAGGGCTCGACTCGTTGTTCCGCTCGGCGCCGTCGCGGCTTGCCGCCGTGGACGCGGCTCTGCCCAAGCTGACGCGGTTCGCTGACGCGTTGCGGCCGTCATTGCGTGCCGCTCCGGGCACTCTCCGTTCGGGCACGCGTGCGGCAAGACAGCTGAGCGGGTTGGTCGCGCCGAGCGAGCTCCCCGGCCTGCTGTCCGATCTCGCGCCGGCGTCGGAGGCCCTGCCGCGGTTCGCCACCCGGACGCGGACCCTCGCGGCCCAGCTGACCCCGCTCGCCCGCTGCATCTCCCGAAACGTTGTCCCGACCTTCGACGAGGTCGTCCCCGACGGGCCACACACGACGGGCGATCCTGCGTGGCAGGATCTCCTCCACGCGGCCGGCAACCTCGCCTCCTTCTCGAACACCTTCGACGGCAACGGGACCGCCCTCAGGCTCGGAACGCAGCTGAGCGAGGCGGGCTTCACGGCTCGCCTCCCCGACGGGACGAACTTGTACGGCGCGGGTCAGCCGGTGGGCATCTCGCCGGTCCCGCTCCGCGATCCCAACCGGATGGCACGTCGTCCCGACGTTCCGTGTACCGAGAACGCCCTCCCCGACCTCGGGGCGCGGCTCGAACAGGGGCCCCCGACCAACATCGCGCAGGCTCCGTTGCCCCCCGTGACGCCGGCCGACAGAGCGCTCGGCGCAGCGCTCGCGCGCCGGGACAAGAGCGGGGTCCTGCGCAGCCTGGACCAGCTGTTCCCCAAGACTGCCGAGCGGAGGGACGACCCCCGGTGACCAAGCTGCGCGGACGCGAAACGCTCGCCCAGGTGGCAGTCCTGGGCGTCATCGCCGTCCTCGGGACCGGCGCGATCCTCTACGTCCTCTCGAACCAGGGCGACGGCGCCCCGAATCCGTTCCGGGATACCTACGACGTCCGCGTCGAACTCGGCAACGCGGACGGAGTGCGGGCCGGGATAGGCCAGCCGGTGAACGTGGCGGGCGTCCGTGTCGGCGGCGTCGTGGGGGTTGCCACGGCCGCGAGCGGCAACGCGCTCGTGACCATGCAGATCGAGCGGGATCAGCTGCCGCACGTCTATGCCGACGCAACCGCTGGACTCGAGCCGATCACGCCGCTGAAAGACCTCCGCGTCGAGCTCGACCCAGGCGGCCCGCCGGCCCACGTGATGTCCGACGGCGGGACGATCGCGGTGTCGCGTACGAGCACCCCGGTTCCACTCTCGGCGCTGCTCGCGTCGCTCGATTCCGACACCCGTCCCTACCTCACATCGCTCCTGGCCTCGCTGGATCAGGGGACGCGAGGCGCGGGGCCAGGTCTGAGGAAGGCCCTGCGATCCCTGGGTCCCACCAGCTCACAACTGGGTCGGCTGTCAACGTCGCTGGCAGCACGGCGGCGCGAGCTCGCACGTCTCGTCCACAACGTCGCGATCGTGACCCGCGCCGCCTCGCGCGATCGCCGTTTGGCGGCCGTCGTCCAGGCGGGGAACGCCACGCTCGCCGCGATCGCGGACAACGACGTGCCGCTGCGCGACGCCCTCGCGAGGCTGCCGGCCTCGCTGCAGAACACCGACCAGACGCTCAGCTACGCGGCGCGCTTTGCGAACGAGGTCGGGCCGACGGTCGATGCCCTGACGCCGGCGACCAACAGGCTGCCGCGAACTCTGGACGCCATCCACTCGTTCGCCGACACGACGACTGCGACGGTCGGCCGTGACATCCGCCCGTTCGTGCGTGACGCGCGTCCGCTGGTCCGCGATGCCGGCCGCGCCACCCCTCGGCTCGCAGCGCTCGAGCCGCACACGACCCACGCTCTGCAGTCCCTCAACTACCTCGCGAACGTGATGGCGTACAACCCGCCGGGCAAGGACGAAGGCGGGCTCTTCTGGACCGCATGGTTCGGCCACAACTGGAATTCGCTGATGAGCATGTCCGACGCGCACGGTGCGATCGCCCGGACGGTCCCGATCGTTGCGTGCGGGCCTGTGCAGGGGGCCCTCGCGGAAGTCCAGAAGCTCGCCCACACGAGCCTCGGGCTCGAGAAGCTCTGCCCCTGATGGAGACTCGGATCCCCACCCGCTCGCGCCTCCTGCCGATCGCCGCAGTGGTGCTGCTGTTCGCGTTGATCGTGATCTTCGGCTGGCGGTCCTTCGGTGGCGCCTCGCCGCTCGAGGCGCATGGCTACCGAGTCGACGTTCCGCTCGTCGACGCCCTCAACATGGCCCCCGGCGCCGACGTGACCATCTCCGGCGTCCATGTCGGCGATGTCGTGATGCTGCACGACGGCGCCTCCCGTCCTGTCGCGACGATCGAACTGGAGCACCGCTACGCGCCATTGCGCCGGGACGCCCGTGCGATCCCTCGATCCAAGAGCCTGCTCGGGGAGGCATACATCGAGATCGCACCCGGCTCGCGCACCGCCCCGCAGATCCCCGATGGCGGCGCGCTCACCGGGGGCAATGTGCAACGGGCGCAGACGCTCGATCAAGTGCTCGAGACTCTGTCGCCGACTGCTCGCCGGAACTTCCGCGCCTTGTTCGCCGGGCTGAACGGCGCGTTTCGCAGGCGAGGCCAGGACATGAACGATGCGATCGGGAACGCCGCACCGCTCGCGGCGGGGCTCGGCGACGTGCTGCGCAAGATCGATGGCCAGCGACCCGAACTCCGACGCCTCGTCGCCAACTCGGCCGAGGTGTTCGCGGCTCTCGGAGCCCGCGAAGGTGCACTCCAGCAGGCCGTGATCGCCGGTGACGCCGTGCTCGACACGACGGCCCGCCGTGACCGCGCTCTAGCGGCGACGGTGCGCGCACTGCCGCCGTTCTTGCGCAACCTCGGCGCCGCATCGCGAGAGCTGCAGCCGGCCAGCGGCGACCTCGATGCCGCGGTGGCTGCGCTGCGTCCCGCCGCAGCTCGAGTGGATCCCGTCCTTCAGGATCTCGGGCAGACGGCGCCGCCGTTCGAGCGTGCCTTCACGGAGCTCACGCCCGTCCTGCTGGCCGGCGACCGGGGCCTTCCGGCGCTCACGAGCATCGTGGCGGCGGCGGGGCCGTCGCTGGCTGACATCTATCCGGCTTCGCGCGAGCTGATCCCGACGCTCGACCTGCTCAGCGACGTCCGCAGTTCGCTCGTCGGCTTCTTCGGAAACCTCGGATCGCTGGCGAACGGAACGATCGACGTGCCGGGCCGCCGCGAGCTGGCGCACCCGGTGAGCGCGATGCCGTCGTTCTGGAACGAGAGCGTCGGGGGCTGGAAGATGAAGCTCCCGAGTACGCGGCCCAACCCGTATCCCAAGCCGGGGAGCGCCAACGACATCGCCAAGGGCGGGCTGAAGGCCTTCGACTGTCGCCAGACGCGCAATCCGGCGTATTTCCCGCCGACGGGTTCCGGCGCGCCGCCCTGCAGGCTTCAGGGTCCGTACGAAATCAACGGCAGGACGGCGTACTACCCGCGCTTGCAGCGCGCCGCGCCGTGAGCCCTGTGCTGATCGAGAGCCCATCTGAGGCCTCTCGAGTCCGGTCGCCCGCCGCACCCCACTACACTCAGCCGCATGGGTGGACTCTCACGCAGGGACAAGGAAAGCCGGGCCTTCAACTCGCTGGTCGTCGGCGGCGGATCGGCGGTCGCCGCGGTCGTCTTCCTCGTCATCGGCTGGACGCTGATCGCCCTGATTGCGATCGGCGTCGCGGCGTTCTCCGCCTGGCGCTTCAAGACGTCCGTCGGTAAGTAGCTACTTCCGCCCTGCGCGGCGGTCCTTGTAGGTCACGAAGCCAAGCCAGCCGAGGAACCCGACCACGGGGACGAAGTACGCGATGTTCACCAGCCAGTGGCCGGCGTGGGCGAGCTCGAACATCACGCGTTCGCCTGTGACAGCAGCCACAGCGCGAGGCTCGTGAAGCCGACCATCACTCCGAGCATCCAGTACTGCGACCGCACGGCGAGCTTGACGTCGGAGTACAGGGCCAGGGCCTTCTCGTGGGCGAGCGTGAGCGCCGCGACGTGCCCCACGATCACGAACCCGACCTGCCAGTACCAGGCCGTCGTGGCACCGATCACGCCGTAGTCGATCGGCCTGTCGGCGGTGCCGAAGATGTCGGTCGTCTCCTCCCCGAGCGGGTTCGACGCGAGATAGCCGAAGTCGAAGCCCGGCGGGATCAGCCGGATGTCGGCGATCGCCTGGCCCTGGTAGAGCAGGAATGTGAAGTAGTGCGCCGCCACGTAGGCGAACGCGATCGGCACCAGCGAGCCGACGAACGCGTTCGCGAGCTGGCGCGAGGTGAATCCACCGCCGACGCTCTTCGCCCCGAGGATGCCGAGGCGGTAGAAGCCGACGATCACGAGCACTCCGGCGAACATGCCGGCAAGGGTCGCCACGTTGGTCGCGCCCTGCGGCGAGAAGCCCACGTCGCGGAAGAAGTCGACGAGGTGCGGCAGGGTGTCCTGCCACGGCGTCGCCTCCTGGATCCCGTCGAACGAGACGGTGCCGATCATCACGGCGAGCAGCACCACCGTCCCCGCCTCGCCCTTGAAGTCCGCGAGCCCCGCCAGCGGCGGCCGCAGGCCGAGGACGCCGTCGCGCCGGCCCCAGACCGAGAGCTTCGCGAACAGGCCGAAGTAGACCCCGAATGACTCACCGCGGCGGCACCAGGCGTCGACACCGTAGAGCGCCATGCCGACGAACGTGATCGCCGAGTAGATCAGCACGAGCGTCACGAGCACGGACGGCCGCGGATCGCTCGGCTGGACGATCAGCTCGGCCACGGCGAACGCGAATATCCCCGCCGCGGCGGGCCAGTGCCCGAGCCGCTCCGGGTACTTCAACGGCGCCGGGATCGGCCCCCGGGCAGCGGTCTGGGCCACCCACGCGATGGCGCGCCCGCACGCCCGCCACGGGTTGAAGGCGCGGAACACGTCGCCGAAGAGGACGGTGAGCCCGACCACCCCGAGCCAGAACGTGACGAAGATGAACGTCGGCGCCCAGTTGGCCGTGGCGGTCTGCACGCCGCTGTAACCGGCGTAGATCGTCAGCCCGAGGAGCCCGACGCCGATCGCCCCGCAGAGGATCTCGGCCGGGCGGCTCGACACGACCGCCGACAGGCGCGGCAGCGGCTTGAAGCCCGCCCTGGTGAGCTTCGGCTCGGGCCACAAGACGGCCAGCGCGACGAACGAGATGATCAGGACCACCGCCGCCGCCCAGCCGAAGAGCCACTCCGGGATCGGCAGGTCGGAGCGACCGACGATCCCGTGTGCGATCTCGAGGATCACGGCGTGACCGTGAGCCGCGCGATCAGAGCCGGCTTGCCGGCGTGCTCGGCCTCATGGCTCTCGACCTCGAGCACGCCCTCGATCGTCGCCGGGAAGTTGAACACCGCGGGCTTGCGCGGGGCTACCGGCCTTCTCGATGTCGTAGCCGTGCACGTGGACCGAGTCGGCGGCGTTGCTCTCGACGCTGAAGCGCACGCGCTCGCCCTTCTGCGCCGAGATCTTCTGCACGCCGCCGACGGGCGCATAGTCCTTCAAGGTGATCACGACCGGCTTCGGCTCGGCCGGCTCGGCGGTCGTGACCGTCTTCCCCGCTGCTGTGGTCTCGGTCGCGGCGGTCGCCGGCTTGTCGCTGTTTCCGTCGTCGTCCTCGCCGGCCTGAAAGATCACGAAGGCGGCGACGGCCACCACGATCGCGGCGCCGATCAGTCCCATGCGTGCTTTGTTGGACATGCGCTACCTCCTCAGTTGCGGGGCCGCGGAGTATGGCAACGCCCTTCGCGGCGTGACCGGTTCACAGCAGCGCAACGCAGGCATCACGTCCTGTTCACGAAAACGCCTGCTCAGTGGCGCGAATCTCGTTGTTGAGATGGCTGGAGTCGAGCTTCACTTCCACGCGCTACCCGGCCTCGACGACGGGCCGCGGGACCTGGCCGAGAGCGTGGAGCTCCTGCGGCTCGCGGCCGAGGACGCCAGCGCGACCGTGGTCACCACCCCGCACGTCCGCCACGACTTCGTCACCGACGTGTCCGACCTCCCGGACCGCGTGCGCGAGCTTCAGGCAGCCGCCGGCGCGGCGGGGATCGCCGTCGAGCTGCGCCCCGGCGCCGAGCTCGGGCGCGAGATGGTCTTCCGCCTGGACCAGGCGGAGCTCGACTCGGTCGCCCAGGGTCCCCCGGACGCGCGCTGGGTGCTGCTCGAGACGCCGTTCGAGGGAATGGGCGAGGACTTCCACGCAGCGACAGCCGAGCTCCGCGACCGCGGATTCGGCATCCTCATCGCCCATCCCGAGCGCAGCGCCGACGCGTCGCTGTTCGGCGCCGAAGGCCTGCGCCGTGAGATCGCGCTCGGGGCGCTCGGTCAGGTCAACGCCCAGTCGATCACCGGCCAGCACGGGCCGGACGCGCGGAAGGCCGCGTTCGAGCTCATCGGGGCCGGGCTGATCGCGGTGGTCAGCTCTGACGCCCACGGCGCCACGCGGCCGCCGCTACTGCGGGAGGCCGGCGCGCGCCTGGTGGCCGGCGGCATCGATGCCGATGTCGCCCGCGGGCTCGTCGGCAGCGGACCCCAGCGCCTGCTCGCGCGCGGGATCGGCGAGCGCCGCCGGGTCGCGCTGGTCGCCTAGGTCGGCGACCTCCTCGCGCGGCTCCGGGTCGAACCGGTAGCCGACGCCGAAGTGCGTGTGGATGTAGTGCCACGCGGGCGACGCGCCCTCCAGCTTCTGGCGGACCTTGCGGATGAACACATCGACCGACCGGTCGCCGTGGGCCATCGCGTAGCCCCACACCTGCTGGTAGATCTCCTCGCGCTGAAGGACCTTGCCCTCCGCGTGCGCGAGCAGCTGGAGAACCTCGAACTCGCGCCGGGTGAGGTCGGCGCTGCGGCCGCCTGCGAAAGCCTGGAACTGGTCGGCCCGGATCTCCAGGTCGCCGGCCACGACGGGCGGCGCGTCCGTGCGGCCCGAGGCCTGCTTGCGGCGGCGGACGACGGCCTCGACGCGCGCGAGCACCTCTTCGGGGTGGCACGGCTTGGTGACCCAGTCGTCGGCACCGAGGCGCAGCCCGCGCACGCGCTGCGCGACGGTCGATCGACCGGTGCACACGACGACCCCGAGACCGGGGTTGGCGGCGGTAAGGCGCTCGAGGAAGTCCCACGCGCCCGGACCGAGCAGCGCGAGATCGACGACCAGAGCGTTGACCCTCATCGCGACGAATTCCTCGACCCGCGGGGGAGCTTCGAGGCTGCGGTGATGCCAGCCCAGCCCTTCGAGGCGGTTGACCAGAACCCGTACGAAACCGGAGTCCGAGTCGAGGATCGCGAGCCGGATGGGGCCCGAGTCCATGACCTTCATGGCACGGAGTGTACGGGACCGCATGCCTGGATCAGGGGATCGCGGGGCGTATTTACAGCATTTTCACAGGTGGATTACGCGCACATAACGGGAAAACGCCGCTGCGGTGGCAGTTTCCAGAGGCATGGAGGCAGCTACCCACCACGCGGCGGTTTTCAGCTCCGGGAGCGTCGAAGTGCGCCCCGCCGAGTACCTCGCGATCGCCGACGGCCGGCCGCTCAACCTGACCGCGCGCGAGCTGGAGCTGCTCACGGCGCTGCTCGAGCGCGAGGGCCGGGTGGTGTCCCGCGAGGAGCTCTACGACCGTGTGTGGGGCGAGCCGTACCGCAAGTCCGACCGCTCGGTGGACGTGTACATCGGGAAGCTGCGCCAGAAGCTCTACGACGCGGCGCCCGGAAAGCAGTTCATCCACACCCACTTCGGATTCGGCTACCGCTTCCAGACCGAGCCTTCACATCCCTTTCACATTCAGGCGACAGGTCGATAACAGACTGCCCGTGCAGCCGTGGAAGCCTCGCTGCTCAACCAATGAGCAAACAAGGAGACATACGCATGGGGAAGCTTCTCGTGCTCGCCACCTCAGTCGTCCTCGCCCTCGGCGTGGCCGCATGTGGCGACGACGACAACTCAGGCAGTGGTGGCAGCAGCGGCAGCGGCGGCGACCTCTCGGGCTCGGTGAAGATCGACGGCTCGAGCACGGTCGGCCCGTTCGCCCAGGCGGCGGCCGAGCAGTTCCAGGAGGAGAACCCGGACGTCAAGATCTCGGTCGGCACGTCCGGTACCGGCGGCGGCTTCGAGAAGTTCTGCGCCGGCGAGACCGACATCTCCGACGGCTCGCGGCCGATCAAGCCCGACGAGGAGGCGCCGGTCTGCAAGAAGAACGGGCGTCACCTACAAGGAGATCCACGTCGCCAACGACGGCATCGCGATCGTCACCAACAAGGACCTGAAGATCGACTGCCTCACGGTCGACCAGCTGAAGCAGCTGTGGAACCAGGGCTCGAAGGTCAAGGACTACTCCGAGCTCGGCGCCGAAGTGTCGCCGCCGGCAAGGTGTCGCTCTACGGCCCGGGTACCGACTCCGGCACGTTCGACTTCTTCACCGATGAGATCAACGGTGAGGAGGGCGTCTCGCGCAAGGACTACCAGCCGTCCGAGGACGACAACGTGCTGGTCCAGGGCGTCGAGGGCGACGACGGCGGGCCTCGGCTACTTCGGCTTCTCCTACTACGAGCAGAACGCCGACAAGCTGAACCTCGTCGGCGTCGACTCGGGCGACGGCATGCGTCAAGCCGAGCACCGAGACGATCCAGGACGGCACGCTACAAGCCGCTCGTCGCGGCCGCTGTTCATGTACCCGAGCGAGAAGACGCTCGCCGAGGCCCAGGTCAAGGGCTTCATGGACTACGTGCTCGACGAACCACGACCGCCATCGCGGAGGCCGCCCAGATCGTGCCGCTCACCCCCGAGCAGCTCGCGAAGGGCAAGTCCGAGCTGAAGTCCGCGGAGGCCGAGGCCGGCTCCTAGCGAGCCAGCGGGCCTCCGGAACAGAACGATGGAGGCCTCCTCCAGCACCAGCGCGGCAGGCGCCACCCCGGCTCTCGGGGTGGCGCGCCGCCGCGTCGGTGAGGACGTCATCAAGGCGCTGCTGCTGCTCGCGGCGCTGATCTCCGTCCTCACCACCACCGGCATCGTGCTCTCGCTGATCCGCGAGACGATCGTGTTCCTCGAGCGACGTCGCCGATCGGCGAGTTCCTCTTCGGCACCGACTGGTCGCCGGTCATCAAGCCGGAGAGCTTCGGCGTCCTGCCGCTGGTGAGCGGCACCTTCCTGATCACCGGGCATCGCGCTCGTGGTGGCCATCCCGCTCGGCCTCGGCTCGGCGATCTACCTCTCCGAGTACGCCAGCCCGCGCGTGCGCAAGGCCGTCAAGCCGGTCCTCGAGCTGCTCGCCGGCGTGCCGACGATCGTCTTCGGCTACTTCGCCCTCACCTTCTTCACCCCCGAGATCCTCAAGAACTTCTTCACCGACCTGAGCGGCTTCAACGCGCTCTCGGCCGGGATCATCATGGGCTTCATGGTCATGCCGACCATCGCGTCGATCTCCGAGGACGCGATGTCCTCGGTGCCCGCCTCGCTGCGCGAGGGCTCCTTCGGGCTCGGCGCCAACCGCTTGCAGACCTCGCTCCGCGGGTCGTGTTCCCGCCGCGCTGTCGGGCATCGTCGCCTCGGTCGTGCTCGGCGCCTCGCGGGCCGTCGGCGAGACGATGATCGTGCTGATCGCCGCCGGCCAGATCGCGAACCTCACCGCCAACCCGACCGAGTCGATGTTCACGCATGACGTCCTACATCGCGTCGGTCGCGAAGGGCGATCTCGCCACGGGGAGCATCCAGTACAAGACCGTCTTCGCGGTCGGGATGCTGCTGTTCCTGATCACGCTGATCCTGAACACGATCTCGATCCGCTTCGTCCGCAAGTACCGGCAGGTGTACGAATGAGCGACGTGACCGCAGCGACCTTCGAAGAGCGGGTCGCCGAGCCGGCCGTGATCGGCAAGGGAGGTCGCAGGGGCGACCTGGGGCAGACCGCCTTCAAGCTCGCGCTGATCTCCTGCATCGCCCTGTCGTTCCTGCTGCTCGCGGTCCTGCTCGTCGACGTGGCCGCCGACGGCCTCGGCACGATCGACCTGGACTTCATCACCGACTATCCGTCGTCGGTCGCCGCCAAGGCCGGCATCTGGCCCGCCCTGCTCGGCACGATCTGGCTGATGGGCGTGGTGCGCCGCGTTCATCATCCCGGTGGGCGTCGCCTCCGCCATCTACCTGGAGGAGTACGCCGACCCGGACCGCTGGTACAACCGCGCTGATCGAGGTCAACATCCAGAACCTCGCCGCGGTGCCCTCGATCGTCTACGGCATCCTCGGCCTCGCCTTCCTCGTGCGCGGCCCGCTCTCGCTCGGCAACGTGCTCCTGGCCGGCGGCCTCACGCTCGGCCTGCTCGTGCTGCCCGGTCGTGATCATCGCCGGGCGCGAGGCGATCCGCGCGGTGCCGCCGTCGATCCGCGAGGGCTCGATGGCGCTCGGCGCGACCCAGTGGCAGACGATCTGGCGCCAGGTCCTCCCCGCCGCGATCCCCGGCATCGCGACCGGCGTGATCCTCGCGCTCTCCCGCGCGATCGGCGAGACCGCGCCGCTGATCGTGGTCGGCGCCGCGACGTTCGTCTCGTTCGAGCCGTCGCTCCTCGACACCTTCACGGCGCTGCCGATCCAGATCTTCGACTGGATCGCGCGCCCGTCCAACGCCGTCAACGACTACGCCGCCGCTCGCGGCCGGAGGAATCATCGTCCTGATGGCGCTCCTGCTCGACGATGAACGCGGTGGCGATCTGGCTACGCAACCGCTACGAGCAGAAGTGGTAGGCGGAAGGAGACTGAAAGGTGCCCGAGCAGATGACCGAACCGCAGCACGACCCGGAGGCGACTCCCGCGCAGCCCGCCGAGCGTGAGACGCCCGCCGACGCAGGCCTCGGCGTGAGCGTGGCCGACACCGCCGCGGCGAGCGGCGCGCGCATCAGCGCCAGTCGGCCGGCCCGCGCCAGGCGATCTTCGACCTCGAGGCCGTCAACGTGAGCTACGGCGCGCAAGCCGGCCGTACGTGACGTGACGCTTCGACATCGGCATGAACGAGATCACCGCGCTGATCGGCCCGTCCGGCTGCGGCAAGTCGACGCTGCTGCGCTGCCTGAACCGGATGAACGACCTGATCCCGGGCGCCGACGGTGTCGCGGCACGCTGCAACTACCACGGCCAGGACCTCTACGGCTCGACGGTGGACCCGGTCGAGGTGCGCAAGCGCATCGGCATGGTGTTCCAGAAGCCGAACCCGTTCCCGAAGTCGATCTACGACAACATCGCCTTCGGCCCCCGCGTGCTGGGCATGAAGGGCGACATGGACGAGATCGTGGAGAAGCGCGCTGCGCCGCGGCGCGCTCTGGGACGAGGTCAAGGACCGGCTCAAGACCAACGCGTTCGGCATGTCCGGCGGCCAGCAGCAGCGCCTCTGCATCGCGCGCACGCTGGCCACCGATCCCGACGTGATCCTGATGGACGAGCCGTGCTCGGCGCTCGACCCGATCTCGACCGGCAAGATCGAGGACCTGATGATCGAGCTGCGCGAGAACTACTCGATCGTGATCGTCACGCACAACATGCAGCAGGCGGCCCGTGTCTCCGACAAGACCGCCTTCTTCACCGTCGAGCTCGAGGACGACGGCCATCGCATCGGCCACGTGGTCGAGTTCGACGACACCGAGAAGATCTTCACCAACCCGTCCGACGAGCGCACCGAGGCGTACGTGACCGGAAAGGTGGGCTGAGCCCATGCCCGCGACGACCCGCAGCAGAGTTCCAGCACGAGCTCGAGCGAGCTCGAGCAGCAGGCGCTCGGGGGTCTCGACTTCGTCTGCCAGGCGCTCGACCGCGCGCTCGAGACCGTCCAGCACCAGGACGTCGAGCTCGCGAGCATGGTCATCGCCGACGACGACCGCATCGACGGCCGCTACCTCGAGGTGCACCAGGGGATCCTGTCGCTGCTCGCCCTCCAGGCGCCGGTGGCCGGCGACCTGCGGCTCGTCGCCGCGTTGCTGCACGTGATCAAGCACGTCGAGCGTATGGGCGACCAGTGCGTGAACATGGCGAAGCTCGTGCCGCTCGCCGGCCACGAGCCGCCGTCGGACGAGACGATCCTGTCCAACATCGCCCGGATGGGCGACGTTGCCCGCTCGCTCGTCGTCCAGTCCAAGCAGGCGTTCATCGCGGCGCGACGCCGCGACTGGCCCAGGATCTCGTGCGCCAGGACGACGAGATCGATCGCCTCAACAAGGCCTGCTTCCACCGCGCGCTGGCGATCGGTGACGACCCGGACACCCGCGAGTGGGCGATGCACATGATGCTCGTGGCGCGCTGCCTCGAGCGCATCGGCGACAACGCCGTCGACATCGGCGAGCAGACCGCGTTCGTGGTGACGGGACTGTTCCGCGAGTTCGAGGACGCCTCGCACCCGGAGATCACGCCCGGGGTGGGCGGCTGATCCGTGGGCGCCTTCGCCGCTGCGCCGAACAGCACGACGTTCCTCGCGCTCCTCGGCGCGGCCGGTGCCAACGCCGAGCACGCGACCAGCCGGCTCGACGAGATGATGCGCACCTGGCCCGAGCAGGCCGAGATGCGCGCCGACATCAAGCGCCTCGAGGACGAGGGCGACCGGATCACGCACGACATCTACCACCAGCTCCACTCGACGTCCTTCACCCCTTTCGACCGCGAGGACATCCACCAGCTCGCGGCGGCCATCGACGACGTGGTCGACTTCGCCGAGGAGGCCGCCGACGTGATGGGCCTCTACAAGATCGAGGCCCCGATGGAACAGGCGCTCGAGCTGACCGGCGTGCTGCGCGACGCCGGCCGCGAGATCAACACCGCGCTCGGCAAGCTCGGGGCCGTCAAGGAGCTTCCCCCCCACCTGATCGAGATCGACCGCCTCGAGGACGAGGGCGACCGGATCAGCCGCCAGGCGCTCGTGTCCCTGTTCGCGGGCGGCATCGACCCGATGGTCGTGATCCGCTGGAAGGACGTCTACGAGCGGCTGGAGCAGGCGATCGACGCCTGCGAGCGCGTGTCGCACGTGCTCGAGGGGATCGTCGTAAAGCAGGCCTGACGGTGGCCGCCGCCGTTGCGGTGGGGCCGTTGTCTGCGAAGCTGACGCACACGGTTCCCGCCGTGATCTGCGGCTGTGTCGACATCGGTACGAACACCACGCGGCTCCTCGTCGCAGGGGTCAGGGACGGCCGCCTCGACATCCTCACCACGGAGCGCTCGTTCACGAGCGTCGGCGCCGCCCTCGGCGCCGACGGGTCGATCGCACCGGGCAAGGCCGCCGAGCTGGCCGCGGTGGCAGCCGACTTCGCGGGGCAGGCGCGCCGAGCCGGCTGCGAGCGGGTGGCTGTGGTCGCAACCGCCGCCGTGCGCGGGGCCCCCAACTCGGAGGCGATAGTGGCCGCGCTCGGCGCCGCCACCGGGATCGAGCCTGCCGTGCTGAGCGGAGAGGAGGAGGCCAGGCTCTCCTTCCACGGCGCCACCAACGCGCTCGAACGCGACGGCAGGGTCGTGGCCGCCATCGACGTCGGCGGCGGCTCGACGGAGGTGGCCGTCGGCCGGGTGGGCGACGAGCCGGGCTGGTGCCGGTCGCTGCCGATCGGCTCCGGAGTTCTCACCGAGCGCTGCGTGCGCTCCGATCCACCCGACCCGGCCGACCTCGAGCGGATCCGCGCCGAGGTGCGCGCGGCCCTGGCCGCGCTCGACGCGCCGAGGGCCGACGCGGCCGTTGCGGTCGGCGGGACTGCGACGTCGCTCGCCCTGCTCGGCCGCGGCGAGGTCGGGGCCGAGACGCTCAGCCGGTCGTTCGAGGTGCTCGGCGGCATGTCGTGCGCCGAGGCCGGGGAGCACTTCGGGATCAATCCCGCACGGGTCCGTCTGCTCCCGGCGGGCATCGCGATACTTGCCGGCGTGGCAGACCAGATCGGCCTCGAGCCGCGAATCGTCGGCGGTGGGCTGCGCGAGGGCGTGGTCCTCGCGCTGGCCCGGGGGGACCTCTGATGGCGCGCGCCGCCGACGTCGAAGGGCTCGAGCCCGACAGCCGGTTCGCCGACGCCGCGGCCGCTGTGGTCGAGACCCGTACGCGCGAGGTGTTCGCGCTCACGGGCGGCGTGCTCGACATGCAGGACATCGAGCGGGTGCACGACATGCGGGTCGCCACGCGCCGCCTGCGCGCGGCGCTCGAGGTGTTCGCCGTCTGCTTTCCGCGCAAGCGCCACGCACGAACCCTGCGCGACGTGAAGCGCCTCGCCGACGCGCTCGGCGAGCGGCGCGATCCCGACGTCGGCGTCGAGGAGCTCGCGAAGATCGGCGACGTTCTCCAGCACGCCGACCAAGCGGGCGTGAACAGCCTCGTCGCCGAGCTGCGCGTCGAGCAGGCGGCCGGCAACGAGGTGCTGGCCGCGGCTCTCGCCCAGGCACACGAGTCGGCGCTCGAGGCGCGACTGCTCGACCTCGCGGCCGACGCCCGCGCCTGGGAGAAACCGGCGTGAAGGCCAAGCCCGTCCGGGGGCTCGACCCGGACGGCGCGTTCGACGCCAACGCCCGCCGGATCGTCAGCCGCCGCCTGCGCGAGCTCGAGGACCTGGCCGCACAGGCGTTCGAGTCCGGCGATCCCGACGACCTCCACGACATGCGCATCGCCGCCAAACGACTGCGCTACGTGCTCGAGGTGTGCCAGCCCGCTCTCGGCCCCGGGGCAGCCAAGGGCGCGAAGACGGCGAAGTCCCTGCAGGGACTACTCGGCGACATCCACGACTGCGACGAGCTGGCGCCGCGCATCCGCCGCCACATCCGGCGCCTACGGCGCGAGGACGCGGACGCGCTCTACTCCGCTTTCGGCCCGGAGGACCTCGACCCGGGGCTTGCCCGCGCGGTGCCGAACCGCGTGCGCTACCGAGGGCTGAACGCGCTGCTGGCGTACGTGACGGCGCGCCGCGCCGGACTCCTCGACCGTGTGCGCGAAGAGTGGGAGAAGCTCGACGACAGCGGGTTCGGCGCCCACCTGCTCGACGCGATCAGCGGCCCGCCAGAGCTGCTAGATCCCCCGGCCGGAGAAGCACCTTGAGCTCGCCGCGGTCGATGGCCGCCACCCCCGCCTTCGGCATGCGCACCTGGGCCCCCGTCGCGCGGTGGATGGCGAGCGAGAAGTCGGGCTCGTGGCCCACGAGCAGCACCTCGTCGCCGAGCCCCAGCACGAGGTCCTCGGGATCGAACGGCCCGCCGGAGAGCCGCGGCTCCTCGCGCGGATCGGCAGCCAGGTGCGCGCAGGCGATGCGCGCCGTGTCGATCGCGCGGACCTTGGGGCTCGCGAGGCAGGCGTCGAGCTTCAACCCGATCGCGGCGAGCCCGCGCCCGGCGGCCTCGGCCTGCTGCTCGCCTTCCTCCGTGAGGCGGCGCGCCGCGTCGGGGGACCCGTCTTCGGCGGCGGCATGTCGGAGGAGCCAGATCACGGCTGGTACCAACCATATTCACAAGATGCCTGCCAAACTCGCGACAATCCTGTGACGATGGAAACCGGTACCGAGACCCAGGTCGAGCCCGCCGACGAGGACGCGGCGCCAGCCGACGCACCGGACCTCGACGCGCCCGAGCACTACGTCAACCGCGAGCTCTCCTGGGTCGACTTCAACGAGCGGGTGCTGGAGCTCGCGGAGGATCCGCGCACCCCGCTGATGGAGCGCGTCAAGTTCCTCGCGATCTACCAGTCGAACCTCGATGAGTTCAACATGATCCGCGTCGCCGGGCTGCACGACCAGGTCGACGCCGGCATCGACGCGCGCAAGGCCGACGGGCTCTCCCCGTCCGAGGCGATCGACCGCGTCACCGCCCGGGTGCGCGACCTCAGCACACGGCAGGTGCGGTTGTGGGAGGACACCGTCCGCCCCGGCCTCGCCGAGCACGGCATCCGCATCGTCATGCCGGCCGACTGCTCGGCCGAGGAGCTGGCCCGGCTCGACCGGATGTTCGACGAGCAGATCTTCCCGGTGCTGACCCCGCTCGCCGTCGGGCCGGGGCGCCCGTTCCCATACATGTCGAACCTGTCGCTCAGCCTCGGGGTGTTCCTGCGCGACCCCGTCACCGACACGCGGATGTTCGCCCGCGTGAAGGTGCCCGAAGGAGGTCGTGCCGCGATTCGTCGAGATCGGCGAACACACCTTCATGCCGCTCGAGCGGGTGATCGCGAGGCACCTCGACAAGCTCTTCCCAGGAATGAAGATCGAACATCACGCGCCGTTCCGGGTGGCGCGCGACGCCGACTTCACCGTGTCCGACGAGGCCGACGATCTGCTGCGCGCCGTCGAGAACGAGCTGCGCCGGCGGCGGTTCGGCGAGGTGGTCCAGCTCGAGACGAGCGCCGACATGGACCCCGAGCTGCGCGCGTTCCTGATCGAGCAGATGGCGATCGAGGAGCGTCAGGTGATCGACGTCGACGGCCTCCTCGACCTGTCTGACCTGGGGCAGATCCACGGCTCGACGGGTTCAAGGAGCTTCGCGAGGAACCCTGGACGCCGGTGATCGCGGCGCCGTTCGCCACCCACGAGGGCAAGGCCGACGTGTTCGCGGCGATGCGCGCGGGCGACATCCTCGTCCATCACCCCTACGAGTCTTTCGCGGCCAGCGTGGAGCGCCTCGTCGAGCAGGCCGTCGAGCGACACGAACGTGCTCGCGATCAAGATGACCGTGTACCGCACGTCCGACGACTCGGCGCTCGTGCCGCTGCTCGTCAAGGCGGCCGAGCGCGGCAAGCAGGCCGTGGCGCTGATCGAGCTCAAGGCGCGCTTCGACGAGCGGCGCAACATCGGCTGGGCGCGCTCGCTCGAAGAGGCGGGCGCCCATGTGGTCCACGGACTGCCCGGGCTCAAGACGCACGCCAAGGCGCTGCTGATCGTGCGCCGCGAGGGACGCCGGCGTGCGCCACTACGTCCACGTCGGCACCGGCAACTATCACGCGAAGCACCGCGCGTCTCTACGAGGACTTCGGCCTGTTCACCTGCGACCGCGAGATAGCCGCCGACGTCGCGGCGCTCTTCAACACGCTCACCGGCGCCGCCCGCCCGCCCGGCTACCACAAGACGCTGGTCGCGCCCGGAGCGCATGCGCGACGGCCTGCTCGCCGAGATCGAGCGGACGGTCATCGCCCACCGCGACGGCAAGCCGGCGCGGATCCTCCTGAAGATGAACTCGCTGGTCGACCGGCGCTGCATCCGCGCGCTGTACGAGGCCTCGCAGGCCGGGGTGCCGATCGACATCAACGTGCGCGGCATCTGCTGCCTGCGAGCCGGCGTCCCGGGTGTGAGCGACAACATCCGCGTCGTCTCGGTGGTCGGCCGCTTCCTCGAGCACTCGCGGGTCTACGGCTTCCAGCGCGGCGAGGAGAAGCAGCTGGCTCATCGGGTCGGCCGACCTCATGCCGCGCAACCTCGACACCCGCGTCGAGCTGCTCACGCCGGTGGAGGACGAGTCGCTGAAGGGGCAGCTCGACGACATGTTCGACCGCTGCCTCGCTGACGACACCTTCGCCTGGGACCAGCTCCCAGACGGCAGCTGGTCCCGCCGTAGCGGGCAACACGCGCTCCGTGCACGAGGAACTGATGGAACGCGCGCTGCGCCGGGCGGCCGAGGCGTTGCCGGCGGAGCCCGAGGTTCTGTAGGCGCCGGAGCCTAGCCCGGCACGCGCAGGCCGAGCTTGCGCTTCAGCGCCATCACCCTGGCGGCCGACTCCCGCACGCGGGCGGCGAAGACCCGGTCGCGCCGCGCGCGGCGGAGCAGTCGCGGATAGACCTCGCTCCAGCTGCCCGACCCGGTCATCAGGACGATGTCGCACCCGGCCGCGATCGAGCGCTCGGCAGCCGGGCCGACGGCCGAGCGGGCGAGCACGGCCTGCGCCTCGATCGAGTCCGTGACCGCGACGCCCTGAAATCCCAGCTGCTTCGCGCAGCACCGCCTGCATCAGCACGGGCGACTGCGAGGCGATGCGGTCGTCGTAGGAGGTGTAGGCGGCATGTGAAGCCATGATCAGCGGCACGCGAGCACGGATCGCGGCCTCGAACGGAGGGAGGTCGACCCCCTCGATCTGGGCGCGCGGGGCGTCGATGTCCACCCCGGCGTCGTCCGTGTTCTCGCTCGCGCGCCCGAGGCCGGGGAAGTGCTTCGCCGTCGCCGCCACGCCGCTGCGGTCGTACGCGCCGACCGCCGCGGCCACGGACCCGCCCACCGCCCCGGGATCGCCCGGATATCCGCGGCCGGCGAGCGCGCTGCCGGGCTCAGTTACGTCCGCGACGGGCGCGAGGTTGATGTTCACGCCCATGGCCTTCAGCGCGCGGCCGGCCGAACCGGCCGCGGTGCGCGCCGCCGCCGGTGTCGCGAGCCCCGGCTGCGGCGTCTCGGGAGGCGCGAACTTCAGGATCCGGATCTCGCCACCCTCCTGGTCGGTCGCCACCAGCGCGCCGTTGCGCGCGGCCCGCTGCAGCTTGCCGGTGAGCCCCCGCGTGCCCGCCGCGTCGGTGACGTTGCCGCCGAAGAGGATCACCCCGGCCGCCTCGTCGTTGCGTAGCCAGCGCCGGACCCACTGGGGCGGCTCCGTGCCGTCGAACGCGACCATCACCACCTGGCCGACCGCCTTCGCGAGCGGGATCGCCGCCGCCGGCACAGCCGGGTCGCCGCCGGTCGTGGCCGTGGGATGGCCGGGCTCGTCGCCGTCGCCGCCCGCCCCCGCGATGACGCCCACGACGAGCGCCAGCACCGCCATCGCGGCGAGCGCGAGGCGACGGCGACGGACGGCCGGGCTCACGCCCGGCTGATGCCCGCCTGGCGGCAGCCCGCCTCGAGCTCGTCGAGCCCGAGCCCGTCGACCGGCCCGAGTGCCCCCGTGGCGCGCAGGGCCCCGGCGGCGGCGCGCTCGGCGCCCCAGGCGAGGATCTCGGCGGTGAAGGTGTAGCCGTCGACACCCGTGAGGTGGACCTCCGACAGCTGCGTGCCGCTCGAGTCGTACGCGGCGCCGACGACGTGCGACCCGGACGCCGCGCGCGCGTCGGCCGTGGGGCCACCGGTGGAGCCCTTGACGAACCGCCCGACGGCCGCCGCGGCGAGACTCCGCGCCCCCGGGATGTGGAACACGGCGTCGGCGACGAGGGCGCCCGCCTGGATCGGACGCGAGAGCTGGCCGAACCAGCCCAGGTAGGCGTTGACCTCGCGCAGGCCGGTGTGGATCCGCGGCAACGTGAAGTGCTCGCTCGCGCCGACGCTGACCGCCGGGCGGTCCTTGCCCCGGACGCGGAACGTCCGGTGGCGCGCCATCCCGCGCTCGGTGACGATCCGGCTGCCGCGGTACGCGAAGCCCGGCTCCGTCATCACCCCGGCTGCCGATGCGCGCGTGCCGCCGCTGAAGCCGCCGTCGCCGTGGGCGAAGTAGCCGGTGTCGACACGCACCGCGGATGCGCCGCCCTCGCGCAGCGCGAGCGCGCCGGCGAGGTTGCCCGGGACCCAGTCGTAGCCGAACGCCGTCAGCATCCCGACCCCGGCGCGCTCCGCCGTCGGCCCGTGCCGTTCGAAGACCTCGCGGATGAACACCGGTTCGCCGGTCGAGTCGAGATAGTGCGCCTCGGCCCCGATCGCCGCCTCCGCGGCGACGCGCCCGAGGCGCGCGAACGGCCCGACCGTCGCGACCATGACGTCGCCCGGCCCGAGGAGCCCGCGCACGGACTTCGGGTCGGCCACGTCGGCGACGGCTATCTCGAGGTCCCCGCCGATCGCGCCCGCGATCTCGGCCAGGCGGGCGGCGCTACGGCCGGCGAGCAGCGGGCGATGGCCGCGGCGCGCGAGCGCCTCGGCCGTCAGGCGGCCGGTATACCCGGACGCGCCGAAGACGACGATGCGGCCGGGCATGCGGTTACCCGCTGCGTCAGTCGCGGGAGGCGGCCGTTGCCCGGATCTTCTCGATCGCGACCGGGATCGCCTTCTCGAGGCGGCGCATGTCCCACTGGTCGAGGGTGATCAGGCGCATGGGCGTCTTGGCGACGACGGTCGCGTTCCGCTTGTCGGACGCGATCAAACCCTGCTCGCCGAAGAAGTCGCCCGGGCCCAGCTCGGCGAGTTTCTCGCCGCCGCGGGTGACCTCGGCCGTACCTTCCTCGATCGCCATGAACGTGTAGGCGTAGTCGCCCTCGTCGACGAGATGCTTGCCCTCGCTGACGGATACCTCCGACACGAACGGCGCGATCTTCTCCAGATCCTCATCGGAGACGCCCTCGAACAACGGCAACGACTTCAGGCGCTGAGCGTCCAACCTCACTCCTCTAATCGGCGTGGAATAACCCCGGCAGGGGCAATCTAACCGACCTGGGCCACTCTGCAGAGTGATCGGCCCGGCGGGGTCGCGCGTAGTAACACCACGATGTCCCTGATACGCCAGCGGATCGCGGTGATCGGGTCGGGTATCTCCGGCCTGGTAGCCGCTGAACGTCTCCATCCCGAAGCGGACGTGACCGTGTTCGAGGCCGGCGATCACGTCGGCGGCCACACGAACACCGTAGAGGTCGAACACGGCGGCGAAACCCACTGGGTCGACACCGGCTTCATCGTCCACAACGACCGCAACTACCCGCGCTTCCAGGCCCTGATGGAGCGCCTCGGGGTCGAGACCCAGCCCTCGCGCATGAGCTTCTCCGTGGCCGACGCTGCCGGGACCTTCGAGTACGCGGGCACCCCGCGCGGCCTGTTCGCCCAGCGCTCGCACGTCGCGAGCCCGCGGTTCCTGCGGATGCTCGCCGACCTGCGCCGCTTCAACCATGAAGCCCTCCGACTGGCCGAGCTCGAGCCGGGTACCGGCCCGTCGCTGCACGAGTTCCTGCGCGACGGCGGCTACTCGGACTGGTTCATCGAGCGACTGATCGTCCCGCAGGCGTCCGCGGTGTGGTCGGCCGATCCGAACCAGATGTGGGACTTCCCGGCCGGGTTCCTCGCCCGCTTCTTCGCCAATCACGGGATGCTCGGCCTGCGCGACAGGCCGCGCTGGCGCACCGTCACCGGCGGCTCGCGCCGCTACGTGGAGGAGACTGACCCGGCCGTTCGCCGACCGGATCCGCACGCGGACGCCAGCCCTCGCCGTGACCCGCCTGGGCGAAAGCGTCGCCGTGACCACCGCCGCCGGCAACGAGCGGTTCGACGAGGTGGTGCTCGCACTGCACGCCGACCAGGCGCTCGCGCTGCTGGCACGGACCCGACCACCGCCGAGCGCGAGGTGCTCGGGGCGTTCCCGTACCAGCCGAACGAGGCCGTGCTGCACACCGACCGGGGGCTGCTCCCGCGCCGCCGCGCCGCCTGGGCGAGCTGGAACTACCACCTCACCCAGGGCGAGCCCGGCGCCACGCGCCTGACGTACTGGATGAACAACCTCCAGTCGCTCGATGCCGGCACGGAGTTCCTGGTGACGCCTCAACATGACCGACCGGATCGATCCCGCCAAGGTGATCCGCAAGATCGACTACTCGCACCCGGTGTTCACGGCCGCCGGCTACGCGGCCCAGGCCCGCCACGCCGAGATCTCCGGCGGGCGCACCCACTACTGCGGCGCCTACTGGGGCTGGGGCTTCCACGAGGACGGCGTGGTGAGTGCCGAGCGCGCGCTCGCGCGCCGCGCGGAGACCCTCGCCCGGCCGGCCAGGGCGGAGGCGGCATGAACGCCTCCGCGATCTACGAGGGCCGCGTCCGCCACCGCGCGCGCGACGCCCGTCGAACACGAGTTCAGCTACCGCGCACGCGATGGTCTACCTCGACCTCGACGAGCTACCCGGCGCGCTGGACGCCCACCCGTTCACCTCGGCACGCCGGGCGGCGCCCGCCCGCTTTCGCCGCAGCGACCACCTCGGCGATCCCGGCTCGTCCGCTCGCCGACTGCGTACGCGACCTCGTCGAGGAGCGCAGCGGGACTCGCCCCGCAGGGCCGATCCGGCTGCTGACGACGCTGCGGATGTTCGGCCACGGGTTCAACCCCGTGTCGTTCTACTACTGCTTCGACCCGTCCGGCGAGCGCGTCGAGGCCGTGGTCGCCGAGGTGAACAACACCCCTTGGGGCGAGCAGCCACTGCTACGTGCTCGAGCGCGGCGCCGGCGAGCGCGGGCCGCTGCGCAGCCACGATCGGAGAAGGACTTCCACGTGTCGCCGTTCATCGGCATGGACGGAACCACTACGACTGGCCGTCACCGAGCCGGGCGAGCGCCTCGGCGTGCAGATCGGCGAGTACGCCGACGGGGCCGCAGCGTGTTCGAGGCGATGCTCATCCTGCGACCGCCGCGAGCTCGACCGCGCGCGGCCTGACGCGGCTGCTGGCGCGCTTCCCCGCGACCTCGCTGCGGGTGGTGACTCTCATCTACTGGAACGCCCTGAAGCTGAAGCTCAAGGGCGCCCCCTACCACCCCCACCCGGCGCGATGACCAACGAGCTCGCACGCAGGTTCATGTTCCGCCTCTGTCGAAGATGAAGGACGGGCGGATCGTGGTCGTCGAGAACGGCCGCCGCTATCGCCTTCGGCGACGCCGGAGCCGACCTCCAGCGCGACCGTCACGGTCCACGACCGCGGCGTCTGGCCGCAGGTCCTGCGCGGCAGCACGGGCCTCGCCGAGACCTACATGGACGGGCGCTGGGACTGCGACGACTCGGTGGCCCTGATCGGCATCGCCGCGCGCAACATGCCGCGGATGGACTCGCTGCGGCGAGTTCTGGCATCCCGTGCTCCGCGCCGGCCAGCAGCTGGCCGCAGATGGTGCCCACGAACGACCGCGACGGCGCCCGCCGCAACATCGCCGCGCACTACGACCTCGGCAACGAGCTGTTCTCGCTCTTCCTCGACCCGACGATGATGTACTCGTGCGCGCTCTTCGAGCGCCCCGGCGCCGTCGCTGTACGAGGCGCAGATCGCCAAGCTCGACCACATCTGCCGCCGGCTCGACCTCCAGCCCGGCGACCACCTGCTCGAGATCGGCACCGGCTGGGGCGCGCTCGCCGTTCACGCCGCCGGCGAGTACGGCTGCCGCGTCACCACCACCACGATCTCCGCGGAGCAGCACGCCCTCGCCACCGACCGGGTGCGCGCCGCCGGGCTCGCGGACCGGGTGACCGTCCTGCTAGCGCGACTACCGCGACCTCGACCGGCACCTACGACAAGCTCGTCTCGGTCGAGATGATCGAGGCCGTCGGTTGGCAGTACTTCGACACCTACTTCCATCGCTGCTCGGAGCTGCTCGAGCCCGACGGGGCGATGCTCCTGCAGGCGATCACGATCGACGATCGCGCCTACGAGGTCGAGAAGGCCTCCAAGAGCTTCATCAACACACACATCTTCCCCGGCGGTTGCCTGCCCTCGGTGGCGGTGATCGCCGACTGCGTCGCCCGGCGGACCGACATGCACCGGGTCGCGCTCGATGACATCACCGACCACTATCCGCCGACTCTCGCGCACTGGCGCGAAGCATTCGCCGCGAGCGCCGAGCGCGCGGCCGGCCTTGGCTACGACGAGCGGTTCCGCCGGATGTGGGAGCTCTATCTCGCCTACGTCGAGGCGGGGTTCCGCGAGCGCCGCATCGGCACCATTCAGGTGCTGCTCGGGAAGCCGGAGTTCCCCTCGACCATCGCGCGCAGGCCGGAGAAGAACGCGACGAGCATGGTCGCGTAGAGGTCGTCGGGCGCCGACTCGGGCTCGAGCAGGCGCTGCAGGGCGACGCCGTTGGCCATCGCGAACGTCATCGTCGCGATCTGCTCGAACGGGATCGGCGGCTCCACGCCGAGTTCGCCCGCCCGGCGTTCGTACAGCTCGGCCATCCGCTCGCGCAGCCCGCGGTAACGGGCGACCAGCTCGCCGCGGAAGTCGTCGTTACGGCCGGCGTATGTGGCGAACTCGAAGAAGAGCCGTTCCCACTCGGGGTCGCCTGCGATCTCACGGATGAATCCGAGGGCGCCCTCGCGCGCCTGCTCCTCCATCCCGCGCTCGCTGGCCAGCGTCCGCTCGATGCGCGCCGCGTGGCCGGCGAAGTTCCGGTCGAGCATGGCGAGGAAGAGCTCCTCCTTGCTCGCGAAGTTGGCGTAGAACGCGCCCTTCGTGAAGCCCGCCTCCTCGGTCACGTCGTCGATCGGGGCATCCATCCCGCGCTCGGCGAATACCCGTGCCGCCGAATCGAGCAGCGACTCCTTCGTGCGCGCCTTCTGCTCGGCGCGAGTGAGTCGGACCGGTGCGCCCATCAGGCCGCCGCGGCAGCCGGCTCGTTCGCGGACGCCGCGCCGGCACCGGGCAGCGGGTCGGCCACGATCCGCGCCTGGCCGCCCGGCGTATGTGTGATCGCGCGGCGCACGATCCGCTCGCCCGGCGTGTCCGCGGGGCGCAGCCGCACCCGTGTGACGATCTCCGCCAGCACCTGCTTCATCTCGAACTCCGCGAAGCTCGCGCCGAGGCAGCGGCGCACGCCGCCGCCGAACGGGAACCACGTGTAGGTGCCGGGCGGCGTCTCGAGGAACCGCTCGGGGCGGAACGCGTTCGGCTCCGGATAGATGTCGGGGTTGCGGTGGACGAGGTGGATCGCGGGGATCACGCCGACGCCGGCCGGGAGCCGGTAACCGCCGAGCTCGACCTCCTCCTTGAGCACGCGCGCGACGATCGAGAGCACGGGCCGCAGGCGCAGGGTCTCCTTGATCACCGCGTCGAGGTAGGCGGTCTCGCCGGCCGCGACGTCGGCCGCGAGGCGGTCGAGCTTGTCCGGGTGGCGGGTGAGCCGCTCGAGGGTCCAGGCGAGCGCGGTGGCCGTGGTCTCGTGACCGGCGACGAGCAGGGTGACGAGCTCGTCGCGCAGCTCGGCGTCGCTCATCGGCTCCCCGTCCTCATACCGGGCGACCAGCAGCATCGAGAGGATGTCCTCGCGCTCGGCGAGATCCGGCGCCGAGCGGCGGCGCTCGATCTCGGCGTAGATCGCCCCGTCGACCGCCTCGAGGATCCGCGTGAAGTACGGCACGCGCCGGTTCGACACGAACCGGGGGCCCATGACGGCGAGCGCGATCAGGGCGGCCGGATCGGTACTTGCCTCGAGCAGATCCTGGAGCTTGGCGCGCATGTCGTCCATGCCGGCCCCCTCGTCGACCCCGAAGACGGCGCGCAGGATGATGTCGAGCGTGATGCTCTGCATGCGGGGCCAGGCGGCGAACGGCTCGCCGGCGGGCCACGTGTCGACCTCGGCCGCCGCGATCTCGCTCATCAGGTCGCCGTAGCGCTGCATGCGCTCACCGTGGAACGGCGGCAGCAGCAGCTTGCGCTGGCGCATGTGTTCGGAGCGGTCGAGCGTGAGCACGGAGTTGCGGCCGACGACAGGCAACAGGACCTGGTTTCCCTCGCCTGCGCAGTACACGTCGGGCGAGCCGGTGAAGACCTGCTTCACGAGCTCCGGGTCGGATACGAACACCCACGTCCCGGCCTGCGGGATCCGTAGCGTGAACATGTTGCCGTAGCGCTCCTGGCAGCGCTCCATGAACGGGAGTGGGCGCATCCCCCAGCCCAGCCCCTGCAGCGGCTTCGGATAGGCGGGACCGGGCGGGAGGGAGGTCGCGGTGCTCATGTACCGGAGAGTATTCGAATACCGACAGGTATGTCAACACTCGGAGTGATCGGACGGCGGGGGTCCGTGCGTAGAGTTCCCGCGATGCAAACCCTTTCCTACGACCGCGCCGGGAGTGGCGAGCCGCTGGTGCTCCTGCACCCGCTCGGGGCCGACCGTGGCGTCTGGGATCCGGTACTCGATCGCCTCACCGCGATCCACGACGTGATCAACATGGACATGTCCGGCTTCGGCGAGTCGCCGGAGCTTCCCGCCGAAATCGAGGCCACGCCCGCCGCGCTCGCCGGTCCCGTCGCCGCGACGCTCGACTCGCTCGGCGTGGGCGCCGCGCACGTGGCGGGCATCTCGCTCGGCGCCTGGGTCTCGCTCGAGTTCGCCAAGACGCCGCGCGCGCTGAGCGTCACCGCCCTCTGCCCCGCCGGCTTCTGGGGCCGCCCGCTCGGTCCCCGCCCCGAGGTCGGCCGCCGCGCCGCGCTCGCGGTAGTCCAGGCCGGCGCGCCGCTCCTGCGCACGGCGAAGGGCCGCCGGCTGGCGATCCAGGGCGTGATCCGCCACCCCGAGCGCGTGCCGCCCGACGCCGTCCGCCGGCTCGTCCGCGCCTACGCCCACGCCGCGGGCTTCCCGCGCGCCAACGCCGCGATGCGCGCGGGCGTGTTCACCGGGATCGACGAGATCTCCGTGCCGGTAACGCTCGCCTGGGCCGAGTACGACCGCCTCGTCCGGCCGCCGCGCGTGGCGCCGCCCGGCGCGCGCACCGTGTTCCTGCCCGACTGCGGCCACATCCCGACGTGGGACGACCCGGCGGCCGTGGCGGACACGATCCTGTCGACGGTGGCTGCGGCGCGGGATCGGGCAGCCTGACGGTCGGTCTCCCGTCTGGTCGCACCCACGCGGCGCGCCACGACCCCCGCAGTGAAACAATCACCTTGATGCGGGGAGCGATGAGGAGAGCGCTGGCGCTTGCCGCACTGGCGGCCGTGGCGGCGATCGGGTACTCGGCCCCCGCCGCCCAGGCCGAGGATGCGCCCTTCGTGGACTGGAACCCGCTCCTGCCCGGACTCCCGACGCCGTACCGCCCGAGCCGCGAGAAGGACTGCCTCGACGGATCGAACCAGTGCATCGAGGAGACGCTGGCGGCGATGTACAAGCGCTTCGACCGGCTGTGGGCGACCTGCGATCACAACGCCGTCTTCTCGCTCACCTACATCCGCGTCACCGAGTCGATCCGCAAGTCGGTGCTCGACGGGCTCTACGACGAGCCGAAGTTCCTCAACCACGAGGACAAGGTGTTCGCGCGGATGTACTTCGACAGCACCGCCGCGTGGGAGCGCGGGCAGAGCAGCAAGGTGCCCACCGCCTGGCGGATCGCGCTCGACGCCGGCAAGGCGCGCAACGTGAACGGCCTCGGCAACCTGCTCATGTCGATGAACGCGCACGTGAACCGCGACATGCCGTTCATGCTCGACGCGCTCGGCCTGACCCGCCCCGACGGCGTCAACCGCAAGCTCGACCACGACAAGGGCAACCGCGTGCTGTCGCCGCTGTTCGACGACGTGATCACCGAGCTGACCGCCCGCTTCGATGCCTCGACCGACGACGTGGACCTCCCCGGCACGCTGCTCGACGACCTGACGCTGTTCCAGATCCTCCAGGGCTGGCGCGAGCAGGTGTGGCGCCACGCCGAGCTGCTCCACGCCGCCGAGACGCTCGGCGCCAAGCAGGCCGTCGCGGCGTTCATCGAGACCTACTCGGCCGCGCTCGGCATGCTGATCCAGGGCGGCGCGACGATCGACGAGAACACTTCGAAGCGGCGCGACGCGCATTGCGCCGAGTACAAGCGTACGCACCGCGAGACCGGCGGTCAGCTCGCGGCGGCCGCGCACAAGAACGGGCTGAAGGCGAAGAAGGGCGTGGTCCGGCTACGCGTGCGCTGCCCCGAGCTCCGCGACTGCGCCGGCAACGTGCTGCTCACCCGCGCCGGCAGGCCCATGTCCGCGCGCGTCCCCGTCGGCCTGCGGGCGGGCGAGGCCAAGGTCGTGAGCCTGAAGCTGAAGACCGCCGCCAGGCGAGCGGTCAAGAAGCGGGGCAAGCTGGCCGTCCGCGCGGCTACCGCGTCGCCGTCGCCGTGGGGCACGACCCGCACGGCGGACCAGCTGACCCGCGTCAGGCGCTAGGGCCGGTCTTCTCAGACCAGTAGGTCTCGATCTCGTCGAGCGTCTTGCCCTTGGTCTCGGGCACGAACTTGAGGCAGAACCAGATCGTCAGCACCCCGACGGCCGCGTACAGATAGAACGTCTCGGAATCGCCGAGCTCCTTCAGCAGCGGGAGGAAGGTGAGCGAGATGGCGAAGTTCGAGAACCAGTTGGCCATCGTTCCGACGCCCGAGGCGTGCCCGCGGATCTTCTGCGGATAGATCTCCGCGTTGATGATCCAGAAGATCGGCCCGAGGCTGATCGCGAACGCGGCGACGTAGATCATCAGTGCGGCCACCGACATCCCCGCGGACCCGTCGCCGGAGAAGGCCAGGCCGAGCACCACGAGGCCGACCACCATTCCGCAGAGGCCGACGGTGAGGAGCTGGCGCCGCCCGTAGCGGCCGATCAGCCACAGCGAGATGATCGTGGCGACCACGTTGACCACGCCGACGCCGACGCTGGCGAGGATCGCCGAGCTCGACGAGTCGATGCCGGCCTTCTCGACGATCGTCGGCGCGTAGTAGATGACCGTGTTGATGCCGGTGACCTGCTGCAGGACGGCGAGGCCCACGCCCACGAAGAGCGCGGCGCGCGCGATCGGCGTGAGGAGGTCGCGGTAGGTGCCCTGCTCGGTGTCGAGCGATGCCTCGATCTCGGCGATCTCCGCGTCGACCTCCCCCTCGCCGGCGCGCAGGTTGAGCAGCTCCTTCCGCGCCGCCACCGAATCGCCGATCATCACCAGCCAGCGCGGGCTCTGTGGCATGTAGAGCATCCCGACGGCCAGCGCGAACGCCGGCACGGCCCCGACGGCGAGCATGCCCTCCCACGACTCGGACGGCTCGAACGCGAGCCCGACCAGGTACGCGACGAGGATGCCGACGGTCACTGCGAGCTGGAACAGGGTCACGAGCCGGCCGCGGTAGTCGGCGGGGGCGACCTCGGAGATGTAGACGGGGCAGGTCGCGGACGCGAGGCCGATGGCGAAGCCGATCAGCACGCGCGCGACCACGAGCATCGCGAGCCCGTCGGCGAGGGCGCTGCCGATCGAACCGATGATGAACAGGATCGACGCGAGCAGGATCATCCGGCGGCGCCCGTAGATGTCGGACAGCGAGCTCGCCAGCGCGGCACCCGCGACGGCGGCCAGCGGCACCGCGCTCACGACCATGCCCTGCTCGAAGCTCGTCAGGTCGAAATCGCCGCGGATGAACAGCAGCGCGCTGGCGATGATGCCGGTGTCGTAGCCGAACAGGAGCCCGCCGAGCGCGGCGATCGCGGCGGTCGCGAAGACGTTGCGGCGTGCCTGCGAGGCGTTGGGTCCGTCGGCCATCGGTGAACTCCCCTCGATTCCCACGTGCGAACCTACCCCACCGGCGGGACGGTTCGCGAAGCCCAGATCGGGTACGACAACGACGTGGACACACTGCGCACTACAGCTGCCGGATACGCCCTGACCCGCGTCCTCTACGGGGCGGCCCTCGTGGCCGCACCCGCCCGGGTGGGGAAGCCCTGGGTCGGCAAGGGCGCGCGGCGCCAGGCCGCCGGCATCGCCCTGCGCGGGCTCGGAGCGCGTGACGCGGTTCTCGCCGCGGGCGTCGTCGCGGGCGCCACCGGCGCGTGGGATCCGCGGCCGTGGCTGGTCGCGTGCGCCGTCGGCGACGTGGCCGACCTGTCCGCCACGCTGGCGGCCGATCCGGAGAAGCTGCCGGACCACGGCCGTGCGAAAACCGCGCTGGCGGCCGGCGTCTACGCGGCCACGGCGGTCGGTCTCGCGGTCGCACTCACGCGCGGCTAGCCGAGCGGCACGGCCCACTATCGTGCGGGTGGTGACCGCCACCCTGCCGGAAGAACAGGACGCCGACCTCGCTGCAGCGCGCTGGGACCTCGAGCCGCTGGTCGAGGGCCGCGGCAAGGAAGGGGCGATAGCGCAGCTCGACAAGGCACAAGAGCTGGCGGGGGCGTTCGCCGAGCGCTACCGCGGCAAGGTGGCCGAGCTCGACGCAGCCGGCATCGCCGCGGCGATGCGTGCGGCGGAGGAGTTGTTCGACCTCGTCGGCCGCGCCGGCTCGTACGCGTCGCTCTGGTTCACGGTCGACACGGACGACCCCGAGCGCGGCGCGCTCCTGCAGTCGGTCGGCGAGCGCGGGGCGAGCATCGAGACCGCCCTGCTCTTCTTCGATCTCGAGTGGAACGAGATCGAAGACGCTCCTGCCGAGGCCTTGATCGCCTCCGACGAGCTGGCGTTCTGCCGTCATCACCTGCGCACGCTGCGCCGGTACCGCCCGCACCAGCTCTCCGAGCCGGAGGAGAAGATCTTCACCGAGCTCGGCGTGACCGGCCGCTCCGCCTTTGGCCGCCTCTTCACGGAGCAGCTCGGTGCGCTGCGGGTCGAGCTCCCGGGACGCGAGGAACCGGCGGCGCTCGACGAGGCGCTCAGCCTCCTCCAGGGGCCGGACCGCGCACTGCGCGCGGCTGCCGCCGAGGGCATCACCGCGGCGCTCCAGCCGGGGCTGCGCACTCGCACGTTCATCTTCAACACCCTGCTCCAGGACAAGGCGACCAAGGACCGGCTGCGCAGCTACCCGCACTGGCTCGCGGCGCGCAACCTCTCCAACGAGGCGAGCGACGAGTCTGTGGGCGCGCTGATCGACGCGGTCGTGTCGCGCTACGAGCTGGCGCGGCGCTGGTACCGCCTGAAGGCCAAGCTCCTGGGGCTCGACAAGCTCGCCTACTACGACCGCGCCGCGCCCGTAGGGGAGTCCGAGCAGCGCGTCCCGTACGCCGAGGCCCGCGAGCTGGTGCTCGACTGCTACTCGCGGTTCTCGCCCGAGCTCGGGCAGACCGCCGGCGAGTTCTTCAGCGGCAGCTACATCGACGCCCCGCCCGGTGCCGGCAAGCGCGGCGGCGCGTTCTGCGCCTACACGGTGCCCTCCGCGCATCCCTACGTGATGCTCAACTACACATCGCGCCCGGGCGACGTGCTCACGATGGCCCACGAGCTGGGGCACGGCGTACACGCGGCCCTCGCGCGCCCACGCGGGACGTTCGAGTTCACCACCCCGCTGACCGTCGCCGAGACGGCATCGATCTTCGGCGAGACGATCGTGCTCGAGCGCCTGCTCGAGCAGGCCCCGGACGCTGCCGCCCGCCTCGCCCTGCTGGCCGAGTCGCTCGACGGCGCCGTCGCCGCGGTCTTCCGTCAGGTGGCGATGAACCGGTTCGAGGACCGCATCCACAGCGAGCGCCGCAGCACCGGGGAGCTGTCGCCCGACGCGTTCGCCGCCGCCTGGCTCGACTCCCAGGCCGACCTGCTCGGCGACTCCGTCGAGCCGGACGACGCCTACGGCTCGTGGTGGTCCTACGTGCCGCATTTCGTCGACACGCCGGGCTACGTCTACGCCTACGCATACGGGCACCTGCTCGCGTTGTCGGTCTACCGCCGCTACGAGGAGGAGGGCGAGGGTTTCGTGCCGTCGTACCTCGACCTGCTCCGCGCGGGCGGCTCGATGCCGCCGGAGGAGCTCGGGAAGATCGTCGGCGTCGATCTCGCCGACCCCGGCTTCTGGTCGGCCGGGCTCGACCTGATCGAGCGTCAGCTCGAGGCCGCCGAGGCTGCGGCCGCCGAAGCCGGCCGGATCTAGCGGCCTCGCCCGGCTAGGCAGCAGGCGTGAGCAGTGAGCGGTCGACGTCGTCGATCCGCGGCACGCCGCACAACGCAACCGTGAGGTCGATCTCCGCGAGCAGGTAGCGGAGGACGGCCTCGACGCCGGCCTGGCCCTCGAGTGCCAGGCCCCACAGGAACGGCCGCCCGATGAGCACGGCGCGCGCGCCGAGCGCCACTGCCTTGACGGCGTCGGCGCCGGTGCGCACGCCGCTGTCGAACAGCACCGGCATGTCGGCCCCGACGGCGTCGACGATCGGGACGAGCGCGTCGAGCGCCGGGATCGCGCCGTCGACCTGGCGGCCACCGTGGTTCGAGACGACGATGCCGTCGATTCCGCGCCGCTGCGCCTCGCATGCGTCGTCGGGGTGGAGGATCCCCTTCAGCAGGATCGGCAGCGAGGTCCACTCGCGCAGCTTCTCGAGCTTGTCCCAGGTCAGCGTCGTGTGGATGAACTTCTGGAGCTGGGTGCCGATCGCGAGAAACTGATCGTCCTCGGGCGGCTTCTCGAGCCCGGCGAGGAACACGGGGTCCTCCTGGAAGTTGGCGGTGCCGATGTTGTGGAGGAAGGGGAGCCACGCCTCCTGCAGGTCGCGCGGCTTCCAGCCCGGGAACGCGTTGTCGACGGTGAGCACGATCGCCGAGTAGCCGGCCTTCTCCGCCCGTCCGACGAGGCTCGCGGTGAGCTCGTCGTCGTCGGGCCAGTAGAGCTGGAACCAGCGCGGCGAGTCGCCGTTCGCGGCGGCGATGTCCTCGAGCGAGTAGCCCGACACCGTGCTCGCCACTATCGGCACTCCAACCGCCGCGGCTGCGCGAGCGGTCGCAAGGTCGCCGTCGGGGTGCACGATGGTCTGGACCCCGACCGGGGCGATCATCAGCGGCGCCGGCATCGCCGTGCCGAGGATCTCGCGTCCCAGCTCGCGCTTGGAGATGTCGCGCAGCATGCGCGGCACGATCTTCCAGCGCTCGAAGGCGCTGACGTTCTCGCGGACGGTGTTCTCGGTCCCCGCACCGCCGAAGACGTACGCGTAGGGGCCCGGATCGAGCGCCTTCTGCGCCGCACGCTCGAGCTCCGCGATCTGGACCGGCACGGACGGCTTCTGGCCGCCCATGCCCTGGGCGTAGATCAGGCGGTAGAGATCGCCGTAGTGCTCGAGCGAGGCGTAGGGGTCGGTCACGAAGCGGAGGGTATGCGCTGCGCGAGGATCGCGCCCGTCTCCGAAGTGCCCGGACCCGGGGCGAAGCCCGGGCCGGGCAGCGGCGTGAGCTCGGCGCCGTGGACGGGCTCGCCGCAGCCCGGGCAGACCGATACCGGGTCGCCGATCGTCCCGCATGCCTCGTGCCGGAAAACGAGCGGCGCGTTGTCCTCACCGAGGATCCAGCGGTCGCCCCAGCGCTTCATCGCGATGAGGACCGGCGCGAGGTCGGCCCCCTTCTCCGTCAGCGTGTAGTCGTAGCGGGGCGGGTTGTCCTGGTAAGCGGTGCGCTCGAGCAGCCCCCCGTCGACCAGCTCGCCGAGGCGCTGGGTGAGCACCTTGCGCGAGACCCCCGTGTTGCGCTGGAGCACGTCGAAGCGCGTGACTCCCACGGCGATGTCGCGCAGGATCAGCGGCGTCCAGCGGTCGCCGATCACATCGAGCGTGCGCGCGATAGGGCAATTCACGTCGCCGAAGCTCGCTCCCATGCAGCCATCGTACACAAGTGAGTTCCTTTTGGAAACTGACTGTGGTACCGTCGCCGCGTGCTCGACCGCCTCGCGGACCTGACATGGACCCGGCCGAAGCTCGTGCTGGCACTCGTCGGCGTCTTCGCGGTCATCGCCGGCGCAGTTGGCCACGACGTCGAGGAGCACCTGAAGGCCGCCGGCTTCACCGACAGCGCTTCGGAGAGCGAGAAGGCGACGCAGCTGCTGCGCAATTCGCTCGGCTACGACGCGAATCCGGGCATCTTCCTCGTCGTACGCAGCCCCGGCGGCGGCCGCATCGACCTGAAGGACCCGGCCGTCCGGCGCGAGGCGGCCCGGCTCACAAAGGCCGTCGCGGGCGCGGAGTACGTCGGCAACGTGACGAACCCGCTCACGGATCCGCGCGGCCGCGCTCTGATCGAGAAGAACGGCCGCTCGTTCGTGATCTCCGGTCACATCGCCGCCCAGGACATCGAGGACAAGGGCGGCTACGCCGCCGAGGAGGCGAAGGAGAACATCGGGAAGAGCTCGCTCGACGTGGTGATGGGCGGGTTCGCGCCGAGCTTCAACGAGGTCAACGACCAGACCCGCAAGGACCTGACGAACGCCGAGTTGATCGCGTTCCCTGCGCTGGCGATCCTGCTGTTGCTGGTGTTCAGGGGTGTCGTCGCCGCAGCATTGCCGCTGATCATGGGCGGCATCTCGATCCTCGGGACGTTCTTCGTCCTGCGCCTGATGTCGATGTTCGTCGACACCTCCGTCTTCGCGCTCAACATCGCCACGGCGCTCAGCCTCGGGCTCGCCGTCGACTACGGGCTGTTGCTGGTCTCGCGCTACCGCGAGGAGCTCGAGCGCGACGGGCCCACGCGCGAGGCCCACCGCCGCACCGTGGCCACCGCCGGTCGCACCGCGCTCTTCTCCGGCTTCACCGTCGCGGTCGCGCTGGCGGGACTGGTCTTCCTCCCGCAGCGGTTCCTGTATTCCGTCGGCGTCGCCGGCGCAGCGGTCGGGATCCTGTCGGCGGTGGTCGCCCTCCTCGTCGTGCCCTCGGCGCTGGCGCTGCTCGGCACGCGGATCAACTCGCTGTCGATCCGCAGCGGCCCGTCCGTGTCCGACGAGTCGGGCGGCTGGTATCGCCTCGCGCACGGCGTGATGCGCCACCCCGTGCCGGTCGCCCTCGGCAGCGCCGGGGTGATGCTCGTCCTCTCGATTCCGCTCTTGTCGGCCATCCTCACCGGCCCGAGCGCCGAGGCCGTGCCGCCGAGCCAGCCCTCCTACGACGCCAACGCATACGTCACCGACAACTACCCGCGCAGCGTCAGCGAGGCCGTGACCGTGTCGGTGAAGGGTCCGCTGAGCCGGGCCGAGCTGGCGCGGTTCGGCCGGGAGCTTCAGGCCGTCGAGGGCATCGCCGCCGCGACGCCGTTCCAGCGCGCCGAGGGCGACGTGGCCTTCACGAACCTCGGGGCCGACGCCAACGCGCTGAGCGGGCGCACCCAGGACGCCGTCCGGGATATCCGGTCGCTACCGCCGCCCGCGGGCGCCGAGGTTCTCGTCTCGGGGAACACCGCCCGTTTCATCGACGAGAAGGAGTCGATAGCCGAGTCACCTGCCGATGCTCATCGCGATCGTCGCGGGCAGCACGCTGCTGCTGCTGTTCATGCTGACCGGGTCGGTCCTGCTGCCGATCAAGGCGCTGCTGATGAACATGCTCACGCTCGCGGCCACGCTCGGGGTCGTGGTGCTCGCGTTCCAGGAGGGCTGGCTCGACTTCGCCACCGCCTACAGCGGGCCGGGGGCGGTCGAGGTCACGAGCCTCGTGTTCATGTTCGCCGTGATCTTCGGCCTCGCCACCGACTATGCGGTGCTCGTGATGGCGCGGATCAAGGAGCAGCACGACCTCGGCCTACCCAACGAGGAGGCGGTCGCGATCGGGATCGCCCGGACAGGCCGGGTGATCACCGCAGCTGCGGTGATGATCGCGGTGGTGTTCCTGGCGTTCGGCGTGAGCCCCGTGTTCTTCATGAAGCAGATCGCGATCGGCGCGGCCGTCGGGATCCTGCTCGACGCCACGATCGTGCGGGCGCTGCTGGTGCCCGCCTTGATGCGCCTCCTGGGCGATTGGAACTGGTGGGCTCCGCAGCCCCTGAAGCGCTTCCAGGAGCGGTTCGGGGTCCAGGAGGGCTAGACCCCGCCGGCGGGCTCGTCCAGAACTAAACATCGCGGGCATGGGCGATCCGTCCATTTGCGCCCCGCGGGCCCTCCAGACATTCGTTTGATCTGACCGCCCCCGGGCGGGGCGCGGCTCCGAACGGGCCGAACGAGGGAACCCGTGAGAGTTCCCCGATACGTCCTGGCCCTGTCGACCGGCGCCCTGCTCGCGGCGGCCCCGGCCCCCGCGCACGCCGCCACGTTCTACGTCGGGGGCGCCGCCGCAAGCGACGCCAACGCGGGCACGGCCGCAAAGCCTTGGGCGACGCTGACCCGGGCGATGAAGGCGCCCGACGGGTCCGTCGTGCTCGCCCGGCCAGGTCGCTACGCCCCCATCCGCGCGACCGCGGTCCGGCATCCGACAGCGCCGGTCACGATCCAGCGCGCCGACTACGCGTCCGGGGAGAACCCGATGACCCTCGCCGCCACCCGCAAGGTCACGATCGGCACGCCCGCCGCCGGCGGCCAGAACACGATGGCGAACGTCTCCGGCATCACCTTCCGCGGCCTGCACCTCAACGGCACCACGGTCGTCACCGGCGCCGAGCGTCTCCACATCCTCGACTCCGAGATCGGCCCGACGGCGAGCTTCGGGCTCTTCTTCCAGAAGGGCGCCGGCACCTGGTCGCTGCGCAACAGCTCGATCGTCCGCAACTGGTTCCACGACTCGAACCAGATTCAGAGGACCGCAGGGATTCAGCGGACGACCGGCCACATGATCGTTCTCTCCGCCGGCTCGGGCCAGTCGAACACCGACATCTCGGTCAAGCGCAACCGGTTCGACAACATCGTCGACGGCGATGCGTTGCAAATCTCCGGCGCCGCGCGGGTCGACTTCGCCTCGAACCTGGTCAACACCGGCCGGGTCGGCGAATCGAGGGACCACGTCGACGCACTCCAGGTACTCGCGCCGGTCACGGACATGACGATCCGCCGCAACCGGGTCGGCAACGGCATCCGTGGCTTCATCGTCCAGCAGAAGTCGAAGAAGGTGTGCATCACCTCCCTCTGTACGGCGGGCGTCGAGCTGCGCGACTGGCGCTTCGCGGAGTACTACTCGGGCGTGCTCGCGCGACTCCAGATCGAGAACAACATCGTAATGGGCCCGGACTTCTCCATGCGCCTGATGGGAGCCGCGGACACCCAGGTCGTCAACAACACTTTCTGGGGAACGACCTACAACGGTCGCAACTACGGCGTCCGGATCCGCGGCGCCGTCACCGGCGACCCGCGCAAGGGCAAGGAGAACGTGACGTTCGCCAACAACGTGGCGCGCGATCTCGACGTCGACGCGCTGGCGAACGTCACGGCGCGAACCAGGAACATCACGATCTACAACTGGGGCGTCGCCGGCGTCGCCGACCTGCTCGGGGCACGCTTCGCGCCGCTGTTCAGCGGGCTTCTCGGCGAGCTCTCGGTCGAGGACCCGAACGCCCGCGACCAAGCACGACCCGAGTATGCGCCGGCCGTCGACCACAACGGGATGGTCCGCGAGGACGGCGATCCCGACATCGGCGCGTCCGAGGCAGGCGCCACGACGCCGGGCGAGGATCCCGGACCTGCGGGCTTCGTGGCCCCGGCTGCTTCCCCGGACGAGCCGACGGCGACCCTGTCGGGCGTCCGCTTCGCCAGCCAGGTCAGGCCGCGCCGGGCTCGGGCGCACCTCGCGATCAGCTACAAGATCTGCGGTAAGCGCACCTCGTGCCGCCGTAAGGCCTCGCGCCGGCTCAGCCCGAAGCTGCGCTTCACGGCGGCCAAGCGGATGCGGGTGACGGTCACGATGCGTCACTGCAAGGCCCGTAAGACCCGCTGCACCGGCAAGGCGGTCGCCGTCTCGGTCTGGGCCGCGCAGGGCCGCAACATCGCGGCAGTCCACGCGGCGCTGAAGCTCCGCCAAAAGGGCTGGCACAGGATCTCCGTCCGGCCACGGGCCGGCGGGGCCACGAGGTCCGTCTACTTCCGGGTGCGCTAGCGGCGGAAGCGCAGGGTGCGCCGGTCTACTCCGGCGCGCCCCGCGACACGCACCGGCACGCGGGCGCGCAGGCCGCGGCGCCCGCGCGGGACCAGCCTGCGGGCGGCCTTCGACAGCCGGACGGTCGCAGTGGTGGTGGCCGTGCCGGCGGGCAGCACGAAGCTCGCGCGCCCGAGCACCCGGGTGCGCTTGCCGCGCCTGCTCTCGATCGCCACACGGCCTGAGCACGGGATGTAGCCGGCGAACGGGCGGGCGAGCGAGATACGCACGCGCCCGGCGCGGCTCAGCTTGCCGGCCCGGGTCGCCCTGAGCGCGCAGCCCTGCTTGTCGGGCAGACCCTGGCCGCAGTGGTTGGGATTGGGCTGCGGGCGCGGCGTCCGGCGCTCGCAGAGGACCTTCTCGAGCGCCAGCGGCTCGGCCGGCATCAAACCGTCGACGCCCATGTCGAGCATCGACTCGTAGACGCGCCGGCTCTCCTCCTGCCCGCTGAACCAGACGTGGACGGCATAGCCGGAGGCGTGCGCGCGGCGCACGTAGTCGGGGGTGACGATCGGGATCACGAGGGTCGGCGGCACTTGGAGCGCTACGACGCCCGGGCCCGCGGGGAGGCCGGCCACGAACAGCGCGTTGCCCGTGACGCCCGGCGCGAGCGGCATGTCCGGCACCTGGGCGTGGAAGCTGTCGACGGCCGGCTGGTAGAAGGAGACGACGATGATGTCGCGCCGCGGCTGGTTCTTCAGCAGCCCGGCGAGGAGCTCGGCATTGCGCATGAACGACGACGGGTCCTGGTCCGACCGGCCCTTGATCTCGACGTTCAGGGGCACCTTCGGGAAGGCGGCCATCACCTCGTCGAGAGTCGGGATCCGGAAGTCGTCCGCGGTGTAGCCGGCGGGCGGCTTCTTCTTGCCCGTGCGCACGCCGCGGAAGGGATAGGCCGACTCGGGCTGCCCCTTCACCGCGTTGCGCCCAGGGATGAAGTTGTAGGCCGAGTCGAGTGCCTGGATCTGCGCAAGTGTCTTCTCGTAGACCGACCCGGTGCCGTTGGTCGTCCGATCGACGTTGGAGTCGTGGAGGACCACCACCCGCCCGTCGCGCGTGGTGTGCACGTCAAGCTCGAGCATGTCGGCGCCGACGGCGAGCGAGCGCCGCAGCGCGTACATCGTGTTGGACGGCGCCTCGTCCTCGCCGCCCTGGTGAGCCATGTTGAGCACCCGCTGACCGGTCCAGACGTTGGCGGCCTGGGCGGGGGCGGCGGCGGTGCCGAACGCGGCCAGCGCGATCGCGAGTACGAGAGTCCTGCGCATCGGCCGCCCAGTGTATGGCCGACGGCTAGGCGCGGCGCCGCCACTCGCGGACGGCTCGAGCGTCCCCGCCGCCACGAGCAGCCCGATCCCGATCAACCAGGCCGGGGCGCCGTCGCCCGCAGGTTGCATAGCGGCCCGGCTGGAAGCGGCGCACGGACGGCGGGAGGAACGTCGACCAGAACCCGAACGGCTCGGCCGACCCGACGCGTAGGTGACACCCACCCGCGCGACACTCGGGGGCGCCCCACTAGATTGCCCGCATGTCCATCGTCCTCTATGGCGCGACCGGTTTCACCGGCAAGCTGGTCGCCACCGAGCTGGCCCGCCGCGATGTCGGCTTCACGCTGGCGGGGCGCAACGCCGGCAAGCTGGCGGTGCTGGCCGCCGAGCACGGGGTGCCCTGGCAGGCGGCGGCAGCCGGCGACACCCGCGCCCTGCGCGATCTTCTGGCCGACGCCAGCGTGGTGATCAACTGCGCCGGCCCGTTCACGCTCGCGGGCTACGCCCTTCCGACGGCCGCTGCCGAGACCGGCACCCATTACATCGACTCGACGGGCGAGCAGACCTTCATGCAGCGCCTGTTCGAGACGCTCGGCCCGGCAGCCGAGAAGTCCGGGGCGGCGCTGGTCCCGGGGATGGGCTTCGATTATGTGCCCGGCGATTGCATCGCGCGCATCGTCTGCCGCGACGTCGAGCCGGTGGACTCCCTCGTGCTCGCCTACCAGGTCGAGGGCTTCGGGATGACGCGCGGCACCATGCGCTCGGCGCTCGAGATGCTCGGCGGCGACACCGTCGTGTACCGCGACGGGCGCTGGTCCCCGGAGCCGCGCGGGATCCAGCGGTCGTGGTTCGACTTCCCGGCGCCGCTCGGCCGGCAGCGGATGACGCGCTACCCCGCCGGTGAGGTCATCACCGTCCCGCGCCATACGAAGGTGCGCAACGTGACGACGATGCTGACCGCCTCCACGTCGATCCCGGATGAACGCGCGCAGGCGCTGATGACCTACACCGAGCCGCTGATCGGGGCCGCGCTGCGCACTCCGCTGCGCGGCCTGCTCAACACAGCGATCGGGAAGCTGCCCGAGGGTCCGTCGGAGGAGAGCCGTCGCGGCGCGCGGTTCACGATCTGCGCCGTCGCAACCGGTGCGGATGGCCGGGTGGCGAACGGCAGCGTCAACGGCACCGATATCTACGGCCTCACCGCGGTCGCCCTCGGCTGGGCTGCCGAGCGCATGGCGGACCCGGGCTACGACCGCGCCGGCGCCCTGGGCCCCGCCGCGGCGTTCGACCCGGTCGAGCTGCTCGACTCGCTGGCGCCGGCCGGGCTGTCTTACTCAGGCGCGCTCGCGCCCGCGTAGCCGGGTCGCCACGCCGATCCAGGCGACGACGATCGCCGCGAACTTCACAGCGGCGAAGGCGAAGGCCACCGCCGGCCACACGGACGTGTGCTCGCCGACCACGAGCAGCAGCGCAAGGTTCTCGATCACGTCGCAGCCGCCCGCGAGCAGCGCGGCGCGCCTGCCGATACCCGTGCTCGCCGTGAACAGGAACACCGTGTAGGCGGCGATGAACGGGAAGTCGACGAGCAGCGACCAGACCGCCGCGTCCTTGCCCTCGTCGCCCCAGTCGCCGAGGATCTCCTGCGCCCGGTCCTGCGAGCCCGCGAACTCGAACGCGATGATGCCGTGGCCGTGGTCGGTCAGCGTGCCGTTGATCAGCGCCAGGGCGGCGAACAGCAGGACTGCGGACACGCCGCTCACCCACAGGACGGTGCGCCGGTCGAGGGCTTCGAGGCGAGACACGCCGCCATCCTCCCCGATGCGCAAGAGTCCTGCCGGATGTCGTCCGCGCGCTCTCCGACCAGCACGGCAACCTGCCGCCGGTCGAGCCGTGCACCTGCTGCTGATCGTGGGCGACGACTCGTCGGTGCCGACGCCCGGGAGCCGGCGGATGTCGTCCAGCGGCGAGGCCAGGCGCACAGCATCCCAGGGTTGGGTCAGCGCAGGGTCGGCGCGTCAGCCAGGTAGCTCTTGCCGGCGCGCACGACGATGTTCTTCTTGCGCCGGAAGTCGCGCACGACGACCCGGCCGCGGCGGACGGAGGTCAGCGTGCCGTCGCAGCGGTCGGTCGCGGTCCAGTCGGTTCCGCGCACCGTGGCGGCGCTGTAGCGCCCGCGCGTGCGGAAGCGCCCGCGGCCACGACCGCGCAGGCGGCGGATCGTCCGCCTCCTGGCCGTCATGGATGGTGCCCCCGACCAGGAGCGCTTGGCCCTGCAGGGGGGGATCAGGCTCGTCGGCTGGCCGAAGATGCCGTTGCTGCCCGCAGACGATGGGGTTGAGAGTCACATACATTCACGCCTGAATGTTTCTTGGTACCTTGCTCCTGTGCGCCCCGTTCGTATCGTCGTCATCGGCGCCGGCATGTCCGGCGTCTGTGCCGCCGTCAAGCTGACCAAGGCCGGGTTCACCGACGTCACGATCCTCGAGAAGGGCGACGACATCGGCGGCACCTGGCGCGAGAACACCTACCCGGGCCTCAGCTGCGACGTGGCATCGCGCGCCTACTGCTACTCGTTCGCCCCCAACGCCGAGTGGACCGCGATGTTCCCGCCCGGCCCCGAGGTGAAGGCCTACTTCCGGCAGGTGGCCGAGCGGTTCGGCATCCTCGAGAAGGTCCGCTTCGGGACGGAGGTCACCGAGGGCGTGTGGCGCGACGGGGCTTGGCAGATCAGGACCTCGCGCGGCGACGAGCTCACGGCGGACCTCCTCGTGTCGGCTTGCGGGATCCTCCACCACCCGTCGGTCCCCCCGCTCGAGGGCCTCGAGACCTTCGCCGGCCCCAAGTTCCACACCGCCCGCTGGGACCACTCCGTGCAGACGGCGGGCAAGCGCGTCGGGATGATCGGGACGGGCTCGACCGGCACCCAGGTTGCCTCCGCGCTCGGCGGGGTGGCGAGCAGGTTCACGGTCTTCCAGCGCTCGGCCCAATGGATGTTCCCGCTGTCCAACCACCGCTTCACGCGCTTCACGCGCTGGCTCTATCGCCGCTCGCCGAAGCTCAGCGAGCTGAGCTACAAGGCGTGGCAGTGGCAGTACAACTTCCTCTTCGTCGGCGCGACGATCAAGCCGGGCCCGGTGCGCGTCTACGTGCAGGGGCTCTGCCGGCTGCACCTGCTGACGATCCGCGACAAGGAGCTGCGCGCGAACCTGACGCCGGACCACCAGCCGATGTGCCGCCGGCTGATCATGGGCACTCGGTACTACAAGACGCTCAAGCGCGACGACGTCGAGCTGGTGACCGAGGACATCGAGCGGATCGAGCCGACCGGCGTGCGCACGAAGGACGGGCGCCTGCACGAGCTCGACGTGCTCGTGCTCGCGACCGGCTTCGACACCCAGGCCTACCTGCGGCCGATCGAGCTGACCGGCCCCGCGGGCAACACGCTCAGCGAGGCGTGGGCCCACACGCCCAAGGCCTACCGGACCGTGGCGTTGCCGGGCTTCCCGAACTTCGCGATGCTCATGGGTCCGCACAGCCCGGTCGGCAACGTGTCGCTCGTGGCCATCGCGGAGACCCAGGCCGACTACATCGTCGGCTGGGCCGATCTGCTGCGCCGCGGGGCCGTCGAGGCCGCCGCGCCGCGGGCCGACGTGACCGACCGGTTCAACGATGAGATGAAGCGCGATCTGCCGAACACTGTCTGGACTACCGGCTGCAAGAGCTGGTACCTCGACGCCGACGGGCTGCCCGCCCTGTGGCCGTGGACTCCGCAGCGCCATCGTGAGATGCTCGCGGCGCCGGCGCTCGACGAGTTCGAACCCGTCGCCTGAGCGCGTTCACGGCCCAACCAGGGAGGCACCATGGCTCGCACCACCACCGCCGCGCTGATCGCGAGCGGATGTCTCGCAGCGGGACTCGCCGCGTGCGGCGGATCCGAGGACAGCGGCGACGACTCCGCCGGGGCGTCGAGCGGGGCTCAGACCTCGACCGCGGCCGCACCCGCCGCGGCGGGCAAGTTCACGCCCCCGGGCACCAAGCTCGCGCCGGGCGACAAGGCCACGGTCGGATGGGTCCCATCGTCCGAGGTCGCCGCGCAGGGCGCCGGCGCCCGGCGGGCGATCCCGCTGGAGGTGACCGTCGAGTCGATCGAGAAGGGATCGGGCGACGACCTGAAGGACATCAGGCTGAGTGGAGACCAGGCGGGCGCGACCCCGTACTTCGTCAAGGTCACCATCACGAACCTCGGGAAGGCCGCCGCGGCCGATGACGACCCCGACCTCGCGCTCACGGCCTTCGACGACCGCGGCCAGCGGCAGGCGAGCGTCACGTTCATCGGCGACTTCCCCCGCTGCTCCAACAAACGCCCGCCGCAGCCGTTCGCGCGCGGCAAGAGCTACGAGACGTGCATGACGTACCTCGTCGGCGGCGGCGGGTCCATCGAGGAGCTCCGCTGGAACCAGGGCTCGTCCCCCGCCAACGACATCTCGCCGTACTACGAGGACCCGGTGGTCTGGGAGGGCGGGTAGCCGACCTGCCTACGCGGCAGCTGCCTCGGCCCGCCGCCTGAGCGACTCGTTGAACTCGTCGTGGCTGCGCTGGACCGCGCTGCCCATGAGGAGCTCGAAGACGGGCGCGAGCAGGCCGGTGACGTTCTCGGCGTGCGTGACCCGGACCTTGCCGTCGGCGAGCGGCTCGATGGCGAACTCACGGTCGCCGGCGAAGATCCGGTCCGCGCCCACGTTCCCGTGCCATGTGAGACGGCGAGTCGGCGTGACCTCCCGGAGCGTCGCCTTCACCTTCGCGTTGGGCCGGTTCGGCAGCCCCAGTGTCAACGAGACCGTGCTTCCCTCCCGCAGGTCGCCCGATATCGAGGGGAGCGAAGGATTCCAGTCCGGGTAGCTGCCGAAGTCGGTCAGCACCGCCCAGACCCGCTCAGCCGATGCCCCGATTTCGAACTCGGTCCGGTACAGCGCCATATGGGCGGTGCTGGGCTCGAACCAGCGACCCCGTGCTTGTAAGGCACGTGCTCTACCAACTGAGCTAACCGCCCGCGGCGCGGGAGGGTAGCGCCATGTGGCTCCCGTAGTATCCGAGTGGTGAAGATCAAGTTGTTCTGGACGTCATTCGGGGTACAGGCGCTGGCCGTTGCGGTGCTGTTCGGGATGCTGATCGCCGCCCCGCTCCCCGAGGATTTCTTCGAGGACTACGGCTATTTCACCGGGCCGATCGCCTGGATCGTGTGCACGATCATCAGCGCGCGGTTGCTGCCGATCCCGGCGGGGATCGTGCTCTTCAACGCCCTCGCGGGCGGCGTGGCCGGATTCTTGGTCGGCCTCGTGGCGGGCCACACGGTCGGCCTCGTGATCGCGCTGCTCGTATTCGCCGCGTCGTGCTCTGGCTACGACCCGGAGCTCGACGACGCCGACCGCTCGTCGCCCGCCGACGCGGCCGGCTCCGACGGCGTGCAGGCGTAGACGACGTCCTCGCTGCGCAGCGCGTAGCGGTCGATCTCGGCGGAGGTCAGCGCGTCCGCGGGCGCGACGGGCGCGACGTCGAACCCAGCCGCCGCCAGGCGGTCGGCGATGTCCGGCGCGTAGACGCGGACGTGGTCGTGCTGCCAGAACGCGGCCTTGCGCTCCTCGGGGCCGGTGATCGACGGGTCCTCGTAGGTCGTCGCGCGTGAGTGGTCGAGCGGCACCATCACGAGGGCGATCCCGCCCGGGCGCAGGACACGGCGCAGCTCGCGCATCGCGCGCGCGTCGTCCTCGACGTGCTCGAGCACGTGGCTGCAGATGAGGGCGTCGAGGCTTGCGTCGGGCAGGGCGATGTCGGTGACGTCGATCTGGAGGTCGGCCTTCCCGGGCGCGTACTCGCTGGTCATGTAGCCCGGGCCGATCCGCTCGCGCAGGCGCACGGCGAGGGGGTACTCGGCAGAGAAGTGGAGCATGTCCTCCGTGTCCGCGAGTGGGTTCGCGGGGCCGGTCAGGTAGAGCCACAGCGAGCGGTGGCGCTCGGCCGCTCCGCAACTCCAGCAGATCGCGGCAGCGCGATTCCACGCCCACATGAACTGGCTGAAGGTCGAGCCGCAGACCGGGCATTCGACCGCGTCGCCGCGGTAGCGGCGCAGGCGGTAGCGGCGCATCAGGCCGCGCCGCAGGCGACCTTCGGGAACCAGCGAGATGAGCTTGACCGCGCGGACGTGGCGCGGATCGGGCACGCCGGCGTCGTTGCGGGCCCAGTACGGGTTGTCCTCCAAGTAGCCCCGGCGAGAGTCGAACTCGCGCTACCAGGTTGAAAACCTGACGTGCTAACCGTTACACCACGGGGCCGTTGCGCGGCTGAGTTTAGGGCTGAATGAGCACGCGACCGTCCTGCGGTGCCCTCTAATATTGCCGCCGGGGCCTCTAAGTCAACGGGTTAGACGTCGAGACTTTTAATCTCGCAGACTCGGTTCGAGTCCGAGGGGGCCCACTTGTCGTTGTAGCGCGAACCGGCCGGAGGGCCGACGAGGAGCCCCGCTTCCACCTCGCCATGGCAGTTCGCGCAGAGCAGGACGCACTTCTTCAGTTCCTCGCGGTACGCCGCAAGTGCCTTCGTCGTGTTCATGCTGAGTCCGAACGACTTCTGCGTGGGGTCCACGTGGTGGAAGTGGAGGTTGACGACGCAGGCGTCGTACCCACACACCGCACAGCACCCGCCTGCCTCCTCCACGAGAAGCCGCTTGATCTTCTGCTTTCGACGGGTGACCGCTTCCCCGACGCACCGCTTACACCGCCAGCGGCGCCCGCGGCGACCTGCCCCGTAGTAGGCGAACTCCGTTGACCCGTGTTGGGGACATTCACGCACCTCGACGGGACACTTGCGAGTCGGGGACGGCGGCCGGCCTGAGTTCTTGACGATAGGGACGGGAGAAGGTTTCCGTTCATGGATCACGAACGTATGTTCGTGTGAGGGTCGGACGGAACGGTCTAGTGCCGGAAGTGCCGGCGCGCTCGTGAAGACCATCGCCACGCCGGCGGCGTCGCAGGCCTCCACGACCTCGGGGTCGCGCTTCGAGCCCGCCGGGCTGGATCACGGCGGTCACGCCGGCGTCGATGGCCAGCTGGGGGCCGTCGGCGAACGGGAAGAACGCGTCGGAGGCCATCACCGCGCCTTCGAGCGAGATGTCCGCGTCGGCGGCCTTGTCGATGGCGATCTTCACCGAGTCGACCCGGCTCATCTGGCCGGCGCCGATCCCGGCCGTGCCGAGGTCGCGCGCCAGCACGATCGCGTTCGAGCGCACGTGCTTGCACACGCTCCAGGCGAACAGCAGCTCGCCCCACTCGGCCTCGGTCGGCTTGCGCTCGGTCACGACCTGCATCTCCTCGCGCGGCTCGGGCCCGAGGTCGCGGTCCTGGACGAGCAGCCCGCCGCGCACGCGCTTGATGTCCTGCTCGACCACGTCCGGCCGGCGCTGCTCGTCGTTCTCGAGGATGCGCACGTTCTCCTTCTGCATCAGGATCTCGAGCGCGTCGTCGTCGAACCCGGGCGCGATCACCAGCTCGACGAACATCGCGTTCAGCTTCTCCGCCAGCCCGGCCTCGACCGTGCGGTTGAAGCACATGACCCCGCCGAAGGCGCTCATCGAGTCGGTGGCGAGCGCCTTGTCGAACGCCTCCTCGACCGACGCTGCCGACCGCGATGCCGCACGGGTTGTTGTGCTTGATGATCGCCGCCGTCGGCACCTCGAACTCCTCGAGGAGCTTCCGCGCCGCGTCGAGGTCGAGCAGGTTGTTGAACGACAGCTCCTTGCCGTGGAGCTTCGACACCATCGAGAGCAGGTGCGAGCGCGCGCCCGTTCTGCTGGTAGTAGGCCGCCCGCTGGTGCGGGTTCTCGCCGTAGGACAGGTCGAGCACCTTCGTAGAACGAACGCGAGTATCTGCATCGGGAACGTCGTCCTCGCGCTCGGCGAACCAGCGCGAGATCGCCGCGTCGTAGCGCGCGGTGTAGGAGAACGCCTCCATCGCCAGCGCCTCGCGGGTGCGCTCCTCGATCCGGCAATCGTCGTCGCGCAGCTCCTCGAGCACCGCGTCGTAGCTCTCCGGGCGCACGACCACCACCGCGAACGGGTGGTTCTTCGCCGCCGCGCGGATCAGCGTCGGCCCGCCGATGTCGATGTTCTCGATCACCTCGTCCTCGCTCACGCCGCGCATGCCCGCCACGCTCTCGAACGGGTAGAGGTTCACGCAGACGAGGTCGATCGGCTCGATCGTCGTGCTCGTCGAGCGTCGTCGACGTGCTCCTGGTTCGAGCGCACCGCCAGCAGGCCGGCGTAGATCTTCGGGTTGAGCGTCTTGACCCGGCCGTCGAGGATCTCCGGGAAGCCGGTGTAGTCCTCGACCGGCGCGGGGATCGCGGCGCCTCGCTCCAGCGCGCGCAAGCGGTGCCGCCGGTGCGAGACGATCTCGACGCCGAGGTCGGCGAGGCCCTTCGCGAAGTCGACCAGACCGCGCTTGTCGGACACCGACAGCAGCGCCCGCTTGACCCTGCACCTCGGCCGGAGCCGTGAGCTCCATGCCGCCCGGCTCAGCCTTCTGGTTCATCGATCCTCACCAGGCGCGAATCGGACGGGTCGAGCGACACCGCGCCTGCCGCGATCAGCCGCACGGCGCGCGGGCAGCAGCCGGTGCTCGATCTCGTGAACCCGTGCCTCGATCTCGTCGATGGCGCGAGCATATGGAAGCGTCGAACGCCTCCTGCAGGACGACCGGCCCCGCTGTCCACGCCCTCGTCGACGAAGTGGACCGTCACCCCCATCGACGCGACCCCGTATTCGAGCGCCTGCTCGATGGCGCGGACGCCCGGGAACGCCGGCAGCAGCGACGGATGAACGTTGATCATCCGGCCCTCGAAGCGGCGGATGAACGGCCCCCGAGGATCTCCATGCACCCCGCGAGCACGATCAGGTCGATGCCCTGGTCGTCGAGCCAGTTGCCGAGCGCCGCGTCGCGCGCGTCGCGGTCGGTGTGGTCGGCCTTGGCGAACACCGCGGCCTCGACCCCGGCCGCCCGCGCGCGGTCGAGACCGCGCGCCTCCGCGCGGCTCGCCGCAACCGCCACGACCTCGATGCCGTCGCTGCCGTGCACGGTGTCGAGGATTGCCTGGAGGTTCGAGCCCTCCCCCGAGACGAGCACCCCGACCTTGAACGCCATCAGCTCCCGACCGGGCCGAGCACGGGATAGGGCCCCTTCGTCGTCGCGAGGCGGCCGGCGTCGATCAGCTCGTCGACCCGGGCGAGGATGTCGGCGCGGCGCATGTGGGGTGACGTCGCGTAGGCGGGCAGGCCGTCGTAGGAGTTCCGCTCGATCTTCTTGGTCCGCGCGCCGTGCACGATCTCGGCGCAGGTGGTGCGGCCGACCGCCGGCTGCGCCATCTGCGCCACCGAGATGATCGCGTCGTCGAGGTCGGCGATCGCCTCCAGCGAGGGCGGCGGGAGCTTCGGCACGAGCCGGCCGTCGCAGACGTCGCAGCAGGGCGCGCCGTCGGGCCGCGGCGCGGGATCGGCGTGGTCGCCGAAGTGGCGCAGGATCGCCCGTCGCCGGCAGGCGTCCTTGGGCGAGCGCCCGGCTCGGCCGGGTGCGACGCCAGTCGTATCCATCTCGACGTACTCCCAGATCTCCCGGTACTGGCGCCAGCGCGCCTTGGCCCCGTCCTCGATCGACGCGCGGCACAGCATCTCGGCGCGGCGGTCGAACGCAGCCACGCATCCGCCCCGCCACCCGGTCCGGCGACGAGGGCGACGGCGAGATCACGCCGGCGCGCGCGAGATGGCCGAGCAGCGCCCGCAGCCCGTCGTGGCCGCCCCGCCGCACCGGCCAGGTCGCGCGCAGCGACGGCGTAGCGCCCGCTCGTCCGCGGTCGCGGCCTGGAGCTGGTCGCACGAGCGTCGCCGGCGCGCCGTCCTTGACCTCCTCGCGCTTGATGAAGTGCACGTGCAGCGCCTTGTCGCGGTTCTCGGCGAGAAGCAGCGCCTTGGCGGGCAGCGCCGTCGCGCCCCGCGCGGCCGGCCTCCTGGTAGTAGCCCTCGAGCGAGCCGGGCACGCTCGCGTGGACCACCGTGCGCACGTTCGGCTTGTCGACGCCCATCCCGAACGCGTTGGTCGCGACGATCACCCGCACCTCGTCGGCGAGGAAACGCCGCTGCACCGTCGCGCGCGCGGCCGCGGTCGAGGCCGGCGTGGTAGACGGCGGCCTCCTCCCCGAGCTGCGTCGGTCAGAGCGGCCGCGATCTCCTCTGCCCCCGCGCGCGTGCCCGCGTAGACGATCGCGGGCAGCGCGTCGTCCTCCTTCAGCGCCGCCGCGATCAGCGGCCGCTTCTCGTGCGGCGCGGGCCGGGCGACGGCGAACGAGATGTTCGGGCGGTCGAAGCCCGTCGCCACCTTCAGCGGGTCCGCAGCGCAGAGCCGGCTGGCGATGTCGAGCGCGACGCGCGGCGTGGCCGTCGCGGTGGAGGCCACGATCGCCTGGCGCCGACGTGGCGGGCGGCGTCGGCGAGGCGGAAGTAGTCGGGCCGGAAGTCGTGCCCCCATTGCGAGACGCAGTGCGCCTCGTCGACGACGAACAGCCCGACGCGCGCCTCCTTCACCGTTCTGGGCGAAGCCCGGCGACGAGAACCGCTCGGGCGCGACGTACAGCAGCCGGAGCTCGCCCGCAACCGCGCGGTCGAGCACCGCCGCGTTCGCGTCCATGTCCTGCTGGGCGTTGACGAGCGCCACGCGGTCGCCCAGCCCGCGCGCGTGCAGCGCCTCGACCTGGTCCTGCATCAGCGCCACGAGCGGCGACACGACGATCGTCAGGTCGTCGCGCAGGAGACCCGGCAGCTGGTAGCAGAGCGACTTGCCCGAGCCCGTGGGCATGACGACGAGCACGTCGCGCTCGGCGAGCGCGGCCTCGCACGCCTCGCGCTGGCCGGGCCGGAAATCGGCGAAGCCGAAGTGCTCGTGGAGGGATGCGGAGAGATCCATGGGAGCGGGGACCCTAGCGCCGGGACCGGCTGGTTCGGGCCCGAACCGTCACGGTTTTCACGGCGTTTGCGAAGCCGTTACGCGGCGGGGTCAGGAACGCTGCAGGACGGGCAGCTCGAGCGCGAACTTCCCGTTCGCCTCGTCGGTGCGCTCGAGGGGGTACTCGCCGGAGAAACAGGCGTCGCAGTGTGTGCCGCGCTCACCGCGGATGGCCTCGTAGACACCGTCCAGCGAGAGGTAGGCGAGCGAGTCGCACTCGAGGTGCTCGGCGATCTCCTCGACGGTGCGCCCGTGGGCGACCATCTCCTCCGTCGTGGACATGTCGACGCCGTAGTGGCAGGGGAAGCGGATCGGCGGCGCGGAGATCCGCATGTGCACCTCGGTCGCCCCTGCGTCGCGCAGCATCGCTCACGATCTGGCGCGTGGTGTTGCCGCGCACGATCGAGTCGTCGACTACCACCAGTCGCTTGCCCTCGACCACCTCGCGCAGCGGGTTGAACTTCATCCGCAGGCCGTGCTTGCGCAGCTCCTGGCCGGGCTGGATGAACGTGCGGGCGACGTAGCGGTTCTTGATCAGCCCGTCGTCGCGCGGGAGACCGGAGGCCTTGGCGTAGCCGGCGGCCGGCGGCGTTGCCCGAGTCGGGCACCGCGATCACCACGTCGGCGTCGACGGGAGCCTCGCGCCAGAGGATCTCGCCCATCTTGCGGCGCGACACCTGGGTGCGGTTGCCCTCGAGGATCGAGTCGGGGCGGGCGAAGTAGATGTGCTCGAAGACGCAGAAGGCCTTGCGCGGGGAGTCGACGACCTGGCGTGGTCTCGATACCCGCTCTCGCCGATCGAGATCATCTCGCCGGGCCTGACCTCGCGGACCAGCTCGGCGCCGATGATGTCGAACGCGCAGCTCTCCGAGGCGACGCAGTAACGGTCGCCGAGCTGGCCGAGCGACAGCGGCCGCAGCCCGGCGCCGTCGCGGAAGGCGATCACGCGCTCGGAAGTCATCACGACGGTCGAGAACGCGCCCTGCAGCCGCGGCATGACCTCGGCGAGCGCATCCTCGATCGCGCTCGGCCGGGTGGGTCGACAGCAGCGCGGCGATGATCTCCGAGTCGGAGGTCGAGCGGAACTGCACGCCCTGCTCGGACAGCTCGGAGTGCAGCTCGACGGCGTTGATCAGGTTGCCGTTGTGGGCGAGCGCGATCTGGCGGCGGTCGGAGCGGTAGACCGGCTGTGCGTTCTCCCACGCCGACGAGCCGGTCGTGGAGTAGCGCACGTGGCCGATAGCCATCGCGCCGGCGAGCGCCTTCAGCTTGCTCTCGTCGAACACCTGGTAGACGAGGCCGAGATCGCGCACGGTCATGATGTGACCGCCCTCGGCGGTGGCTATCCCGGCCGACTCCTGGCCGCGGTGCTGGAGCGCGAAGAGCGCGAAGTAGGCCAGCCGGGCGACCTCGGACTCGGGCGCGAACACGCCGAAGACCCCGCACTCGTCGCGCGGTCCGTCGCGGTCTTCGAACTTCTCGGATGAGACGTCTGAGGAAGCCAGGAGAAACGGCCGGCAGGGAGATCGGCGACCGTGGTTCAAGGGTACCAGCGGTGGTGGCCGTGCTCGCCCGGGAAAGGCCCTCGCTGCGGGGTCGGCCGGGCGAGTCCGGCGTCAGGAGCCGAACCGCGCCTCGAGATCCTCGAGCGCCCGCCGGACGACGGCGTCCGAGATCGCCGAGCGCAGCGGCCCTGGCACGAAACGGCCGGGGTCGATGCTGAGATCGAGCTCCGCCCGGGTGCGACCGTCCGGGAGTTCCTCGAATCGCCATTCGCCGGCGAAATCGCGGAAATCCCCGCCGAGGTACTCGCTGGCGAGCCGGTTCGGCTCGTCGTAGACCTGGCGCAGCCGGTAGCGGACCGTCTTCAGGCGGGCGTCGACCTCGTACTCGACCACGGAGCCGCGCCCCTCCGCGTCGCGCTCGAGCACGCGGGCCGAGCGCACGGCTCGCTGCCAGAGCGGCAGGCCCTCGTAGTCCGTGAGGGCGTCGAAGCACTCGCCGGGGGTAGCGTCGATCTCAGCAGAGCGACATTCGCCGTAGAGCGGCATCTTCGCCCGCTGCCCGCTTCCCGGCCGCGAGAAACGGCGTCTGGCTAGGCGAAGACGGGCGCGAGCGACTCGTGCGCGGTGCGCAGCTCTTCGAGCGACCAGCTGCAGCTCAGGCCGCCGCCGGTGATCTCGAGCCGGTCGCCGCCGACCGTGCCGAAGATGTCCGTCGGCACGCGCTCGGCCAGCTCCTCGATCGCCTCGCGCGGGCCGGACACGATGAACCCACCGACCGCCTCACCGAACAGGTACGGCAGGAACTCCTCGGACGTGGCTGCCTCCGGGCCGAAGTCGAGCACGGCCCCCACCCCGCCGGCGAGCGCAGCCTCGGCGATCGCGACGAGGAACCCGCCCTCGGCGATGTCGTGGGCGCTCGTGAGCAGCCCGTGGCGCACCGCGAAGCGGATCGCCTCCTGCGATGCCTTGACGGTCGCGACGTCCTGCGCGGGCAGGCCGTCCGGCAGCGGCTCGCCCCACAGCTTCGCCAGCTCGGAGCCGGCGAGGCGCGGATCCGACGTCCCGCACATCGCAACCACATCGCCCGCGTGCGCGAAGCCCATCCGCCCGGCCTTGGACGCGTCGGGCAGGGTGCCGACCATGCCGACGACCGGGGTCGGGTAGATCGGGCCGTCGCCCGACTGGTTGTAGAGCGACACGTTGCCGCCGACGACCGGAACGCCGAGCTCGTTCAGCGCGTCGGCCATGCCCGTCACCGCCTGCTCGAGCTGCCAGGCGATCTCGGACTTCTCGGGATTGCCGAAGTTGAGGCAGTTGGTGAGCCCGAGCGGCTCGGCGCCGACGCACGCGAGGTTGGATGCGCACTCGAGCACCACCTCGACGGTGCCGTTGTACGGATCGCAGGCGACCCGCCGGCCCGAGCCGTCGATCGAGATCGCGATCGCGCGCCCCCCGCCCCCGTCATGGGCCAGCTGGAGGACCGCGGCGTCGGCCTCGGCCGGCCGGCGCACCGTGCGCGACTGGACGACCGGGTCGTACTGCTGGAAGAGCGGCACCCGCGAGGAGAGATTCGACGAGCGCAGCAGCGCGGGAAGGATCTCCTGGATCTCCCGCGACTCGAGCGTGCGCGGCGGCGCCGGGTAGATCTGGCCGGCCGGCTTGATCGGCACGAGGTCGTACAGGGGACAGTCGTCGACGAGCGCGTCGACCGGCATGTCGGCCACCTGCTCCTCTCCGTCGAAGACCCGCAGGTGGCGCGTGTCGGTGACCGAGCCGATCACCGTCGCCGTGACCTCCCAGCGACCACAGATCTCCATCAGCTCGTCGAGCTTCCCCGGCTCGACCACGCACAGCATCCGCTCCTGCGACTCGGAGACCATGATCTCGAACGGCTCCATGTCCTCCTCGCGGAGCGGCACCTTCGACACGTCGATGTCGAGGCCGACCTTGCCGCCGGACGCCATCTCCGACGAGCTCGATGAGAGCCCCGCGGCGCCGAGGTCCTGGAGCGAGGCGAGCACGTCGCGGTCGAGCAGCTCGAGGCTCGCCTCCATCACGCGCTTCTCCTCGAAGGGATCGCCGATCTGGACCGACGGGCGCTTGGAGGCGTCGTCGGCGTCGAGCTCGGCGCTCGCCAGCACCGACGCGCCGCCGATCCCGTCGCGGCCGGTACTCGCGCCGAACAGGACGAGGTGGTTCCCGATGCCCGCGGCCGCGCTCCTGGTCAGGCGCTCGTGCGGGGCGATGCCGAGCGCCATCGCGTTGACGAGGCAGTTCTGTTCGTACGGGCCCTCGAAGTAGACCTCGCCGCCGATCGTGGGCACGCCGATCGAGTTGCCGTAGTGGCCGATGCCGGACACCGCGCCGTCGAGGAGGTAGCGCGAGCGCTCGGAGGACAACTCGCCGAAGCGCAGCGAGTCGAGCACCGCGATCGGCCGCGCGCCGACGGCGAAGATGTCGCGCAGGATCCCGCCGACTCCGGTCGCCGCGCCCTGGAACGGCTCGACCGCGCTCGGGTGGTTGTGCGACTCGACCTTGAACGCGATGGCGATGCCGTCGCCGACGTCGATCGCACCCGCGTTCTCGCCCGGCCCCATCAGCAGCGCCGGACCCTCGACGGGCAACTTGCGCAGCAGCTTCTTCGAGTGCTTGTAGGCGCAGTGCTCGGACCACATCAGGCTGAACACGGCGAGCTCGACGCCGTTCGGCTCGCGGCCGAGCTTGTCGCAGATCAGCTCGTACTCGGAGTCGGTGAGGCCGAGCTCGCGATGAGGCGAGGGCGCGCTCGCGGTCACGCGGCGGCGAGCTCCCGCGCCACCGACTCGAAGAGCTTCAGCCCGTCGGTGGAGCCGGTCAGCGGATCGACCGCGTGCTCGGGGTGCGGCATCAGGCCCATCACGTTGCCGCCTTCATTGGCCACGCCCGCGATGTCGCGCAGCGAGCCGTTCGGGTTGTGGCCGGGCGCGTAGCGGAGGATGATCTGGCCGTGTGCCTCCATGCTGTCGAGTACGTCTTCTGGCGCGTAGTAGCGGCCGGTCATGTGCTTGCCCGGGAATGGAGAGCGTCTCGCCGACGGTCAGCGACCGGGCGAACGCGGCGTCGTTCGACACGACCTCGAGGTCGACCTGGCGGAACAGGAACCGCCGGTTGTCGTTGTTCAGCAGCGCGCCCGGCAGGAGCCGGGCCTCGCACAGCACCTGGAACCCGTTGCAGATGCCGAGCACCGGGCCGCCGGCCGCGGCGAACTCGGCAACCGCCTCCATCACCGGTGAGAAGCGGGCGATGGCGCCGGCACGCAGGTAGTCGCCGTAGCTGAAGCCCCCAGGGACGACGACGGCGTCGACACCCTTCAGATCCGGTCGCCGTGCCAGAGCAGCTCGGCGTCGGCGACGCGCTGACACGCGAACAGGGCATCCACCTCGTCGCACGACCCGGGGAAACGAACGACCCCGAACCTCACGACAGCTCTTGGACCTCGTAGTCCTCGATCAGCGGATTGGCGAGCAGCTGCTCGCACATCTCGTCGAGCTGCGACGGGTCGTCGACCTCCAGCTCGACCAGGCGGCCGATGTGGACGTGGGACGCGCCGCTGAAGCCGAGCGCGGGCAGCGCCCGCTCGACGGCCTGGCCCTGCGGATCGAGGATGCCCTCCTTCGGGCGGATCAGGACGCGGGCCCTGGTCACGCCGCGCCGCTCCGCTCGAGCCATGCCGAGAACGGCTCGCCGGCGATCCGCTCGTACGCCTCGATGTAGCGGGCGCGCGTGCCGTCGATCACCTTCGACGGGATCGGCGGCGCGGGCGGGCTCTTGTCCCAGCCGAGCTCGGTCGCCCAGTCGCGCACGTACTGCTTGTCGAAGCTGGGCTGCGACCCGCCCGGCTTGTAGCCGGTGGCCGGCCAGAAGCGCGACGAGTCGGGCGTCAGCGCCTCGTCGCCCAGAACGATCGTGCCGTCGGCGCGGCGGCCGAACTCGAACTTCGTGTCGGCGAGCATGATTCCGTTCTCGCGCGCGTGGGCGGCACCGTGCTCGTAGAGCGCCAGCGACAGGCGGCGTAGCTCCTCGAGCAGCTCCCGGTCGCCGATGATCTCGGCGGCGCGGTCGAAGTCGACGTTCTCGTCGTGATCGCCCACGTCGGCCTTGGTGGCCGGCGTGAAGATCGGCTCGGGCAGCTGCTGGGACTCCTCGAGGCCCTCCGGCAGCTCGATTCCGCAGATCGCGCCGGACGCCAGGTAGTCCTTCCAGCCGGATCCCGTGATGTACCCGCGGACGACGCACTCGACGGGCACCATCTCGAGCTTCTCGGCCAGAATCGAACGGCCCTTCACCTCGTCCGGCACGTCGGTGAAGGAGACGACGTGGTTCGCCACGATGTCCTGCGTGCGGTCGAACCAGAAGGCCGACAGGCCGGTGAGGACCTTGCCCTTGTCCGGGATCGGCGTCGGGTGGACGACGTCGTAGGTCGAGACGCGGTCGGTCGTGACCAGCAACAGCTGGTCCTCGCCTGCGGCGTAGATGTCGCGGACCTTGCCCTGATTGAGAAGCTCGAGTCCCTCGAGCACGGCGGCTTCACTCACCCCCGCGAGGCTACCAGCGCCGCCCGATCTTTCCGCCCCGGTAGCCTGGCCTGGCATGGGGCGAGAGAGCCGTCTTGGCCTGGACTGAGCTGTTCGCGGTATTCGCCGTCTGCCATCTGGTCGGCGACTTCCTGTTCCAGACCGACTGGCAGGCTCTCTACAAGCACGGCGGCATCCAGAAGCGCGGCGAGCACCTGCGCGCGCTCACCACTCACGTGGCCGTCTACACGCTCTCCTTCCTGCCGGCGCTGATCTGGATCGCCGATGATGCCGGGGTCGGGCTGGCGCTCGGCACCGCGGCCGCGGTCTTCATCCCCCACTTCGTCCAGGACGACGGCTGGGTCGTCGCGAAGTGGATGACGATGGTCAAGCACACGGCGCCCGCGTCGAACCCCGGGCTGGCGATCGCGGTCGACCAGAGCATGCACGCGGTCTTCCTGCTGCTCACCGCGCTGGCCGTCTCGGCCCTCTCGTAGGCCTGGTTCAGCAGCACTGGGGCGGCGGGCAGCCCCGACGCCGGGAGAGAGGCCCTGGGGGCTCAGGGTCACACCTGGTTGGTCGGCACGGGCCCTCCCCCGTTGAGCCGTTTTCGATCGAGTGGACGGCTTGCAGCAAGACCTTCTCCACCCAGGCCTGGTCGAACCTCACCTGCCACCGGCTGAACCGCAACGGCGTGAGCCCGGCGACGCGGTGGGTCTGGTCGCGGACGAGGTCCTTCGCCTGCTGTGCGGCGGTGCGGTGGTAGCGCAGCCCGTCGGTCTCGACCACGAGGCCGATCTCGGGAAACCAGAAGTCGACCCGCAGGCCGTTCACCCATTGCTGCGCGTTGTCCGGGCCGACCTCCAGGCCGACGCGCGTGGCGATCGGCCGGAACCGCCGCTCGAGCTCCGAGTCGCTCATCGTGAACGTGTGCTTGTCCACGATCCGCTTGAGGCGCGCGACCCCGGGCCGCCGCGCGGGCATCGCGTCGAGTTCGGCGCGCAGTGCTTCGGGGTCGATCAGGTCTTCGCGGTCCGCCGCGTTGACCGCCTCCTCCATGTAGTCGGTGCCGTGTCTGGCGGCGAGGTCGGCGAGGGTCGTGGCGATGCTGGTGACGGGAATGCCGTCGCGTGTGTCCAGGTCAGGCGGCCGCAGATTACGGCGGCGGTGGATCTCGAGGCGTGGGTGACGGGGGTTGCGCTCCATCGGCACGGACAACGAGATCGCCTTCGCCGGATTCTTCGCAACACCCCAGAGAGCCGCCGCGCTCTCGTGGGACAGGACGGCGCCCGGGCCGCAGGCCAGGACGGCGGCCATCCACTTCCCCTTCTGGGTGAGGTCCGGCGACCCCACCGAATACACACCGTCATGCTGTGGGTGCAGTCGGCCGGCAGCGACGCGATGCTTGATCGCGGCGTCCGAGAATCCGAGCACGATCAGCTGCGGTCGCGACAACACGGAATGCTGCCTTCGCGCCCTTGCCCAGGCCCGTTTCGCCCTTGCGTGAACCAAATTGGCGGTCATAGCCACCAAGAGCGTTCACACAACCCAAATTCGCCCCCCTCGCTGCCCCCAACCCGGCCTCAACCCGCCACCAACGGCGGCGCCGAGCTCAGACCCTCAAGCCCCCAAAGAGTCCAGCCGGCCCACGATCTCGGCCGAGTGCTTCACGAATGCGCCCGGGTCGAAGATCGCGTCGAGATCGAGCTCTGGCGCGGCCTCAGCGAGCAGCCCGCGGAAGGGCGTTGCCGTGTCCCAGGCGCGCTGGGCGTTCTCCTGGACGATCCGGTAGGCGTCGTCGCGCGAGCGGCCCGACTCGACGAGCGCCAGCAGAGCGCGCTGTGAGTACAGCGCACCGTGGGTGAGGTCGAGGTTCGCGAGCATCCGGTCCTCATGGACGGTCATGCCCTCGACCACGCGGACGGCGAGCGAGAAGGCGTAGTCGAGCAATATCGTCGCGTCGGGCAGCGCGACCCGCTCGGCCGACGAGTGGGAGATGTCGCGCTCGTGCCACAGCGCGACGTTCTCCAGCCCGGCCTGGGCGTAGCCGCGCAGGAGCCGGGCGATGCCGGTGAGGCGTTCGCTCACGATCGGGTTGCGCTTGTGCGGCATCGCCGACGAGCCCTTCTGCCCCGAGCGGAACGGCTCCTCGACCTCGCGCACCTCGGTCCGCTGCAGATGACGGATCTCGGTGGCGAACCGCTCGAGCCCGGCGCCGGCAAGGGCAACCGCCTCCAGCAGAGCGGCGTGACGATCGCGTGCGACCACCTGGGTCGACACGTCCTCGCGCACCAGCCCGAGCGACGAGAGAACGGCAGTCTCCAACTCCGGCCCATTCGCTGAATAAGTCCCGACAGCTCCGCTCAAAGCCCCCACCGAGGCCTGCTCGACAGCCGTGACGAGCCGTTTCAGATTCCGATCAGCCTCGAACGCGAAGCCGGCCAGCTTCACCCCGAACGTTGTCGGCTCGGCATGGATGCCGTGCGTGCGGCCGGTGCAGAGCGTGTCCACGTGGGAGCGCGCCTGCAGGACCAGCGCATCGCGATACGAGCGGGCGCCGGCAACGAGGATCTCCCCGGCAGATCTGATCTGCAGCCCCAGCGCGGTATCCAGCACATCCGACGAAGTCAGCCCGTGATGGACCCACCGGCCTTCGTCCCCGACGGAAGCCGCCACCACGTCGACGAAGGCAGCGACGTCGTGGTCGGTGATCTTCTCGCGCTCCTTGACCGCATCCACGGAAAACGAGGCCTTCGAGCGAATCACGTCAGCGTCGGCCGACGGCACCACGCCGGCCGAGGCCAGCGCCTCGACCACGGCGAGCTCGACGCGAAGCCAGCCATCGAGCTTGCTCTGCTCCGACCAGACGGCGCCCATCTCGGGGCGCGTGTAACGCTCGATCACGCGTCGAGGATACGTGCGGCGAGGACCGCGGCGTTCTTCGCCGAGTCGACCCCGACGCAGGCCACCGGAACGCCCGGCGGCATCTGCGCGATCGCCAGCATGGCGTCGAGGCCGCCGGCCACAGATGTCTTCGAGGTGAGCGGCACGCCGATCACCGGGAGGTCGGTATGCGCCGCGACCACTCCCGGGAGCGCAGCGGCGAGGCCGGCCCCGGCGATGATCACGCGGATCCCCCGCATCTTGGCGTTCTTCGCGTACTCGGCCACCATGTCGGGGTCGCGGTGGGCGCTCATGACGCGGATCTCGTTGCCGATTCCGCGCTCGTCGAGCTCGGCCCCGGCCTTCTCCATCAGAGGCATGTCGGACTTCGAGCCCATCACGATGCCGACGCGCGGGGCATCGACCTCCAGATCGTCGAACTCGTGCTCGGTCTCGGTCTGGGTCGCAGGAACTGCAGGATCACTCTCGGTCACGCCGCCTCCACCCTTTCCACCGCTCGGGCGGCGATATCGGTTCTCATTTGTTTGCCATCGAACTGGATCTTCTCCGCGGCCGTGTAGGCCTCGGCGCGCGCGGCGGCAGGGGTGTCGCCCTGCCCCGTCACGCACAACACCCGGCCACCGGCGGTCACGATCTTGCCGTCGACCTCGGCGGTACCCGCGTGGAAGACTTCCACGCCGAGCGAGTCGATCGAGCGCAAGCCGCGGATCTCATCGCCCTTGGACGACGACGCCGGGTAGCCCGCGGACGCGAGCACCACGCGTCACGGCCCACTCCGTCGACCATTCGAGCTCGACCCCGGCGAGGCCGCCCGGCCGCGTCGAGCCCTCGAGCAGCTCGAGGAAGTCGCTGCGCAGCCGCGGCAGGACCGCCTGCGTCTCGGGGTCGCCGAAGCGCGTGTTGTACTCGAGCACCTTGGGGCCGTCGGCGGTCATCATCAGGCCGGCGTAGAGGATGCCGTGGAAGGGGGTGCCGCGCCGGCGCAGCTCGTCGACGATCGGCTGGTGGACGGCACGCGCGAGGGCCTCGGCGTGCTCACTGCCGATCCCCGGCACCGGGGAATAGCTCCCCATGCCGCCGGTGTTGGGCCCCTCGTCGCCGTCGAAGATCCGCTTGTAGTCCTGGGCGGGCGCCATCGGGATCGCCCGCTCGCCGTCGCAGATCGCGAGCAGCGACAGCTCCTCGCCCTCGAGGAACTCCTCCAGGACGACCTCCGTCGCCCCGAAGCGCTGCTCGGTGAAGAACATCTCGACCGCCTCGCGGGCGGACTCCTCGTCCGGGCAGATCACGACACCCTTGCCGGCCGCGATCCCGTCGGCCTTGAGCACGGCCGGGTAGGACGAGCGCGCGATCGCCTTCAAGGCCTCGTCGCGGTCGCGCAGCACCTCGTAGCCCGCGGTCGGCACGCCGACCTCCTGCATCAGCTCCTTGGCGAACCGCTTCGACCCCTCGAGCTTCGCGGCGGCGGCCGTCGGGCCGAACGCGGCGATGCCCGCGTCGGCCAGCGCGTCGACGACGCCCTCGACGAGCGGCGCCTCGGGGCCGACCACCACGAGGTCGACCTCCTCCTCGCGGGCGAGCGCGACGATTCCGCCCACATCCTCGGCGCCGACGTCGATGCAGCGCACCCTGTCGCGCGCGATGCCGGCGTTGCCGGGCGCGCAGATGACCTCGGGATTCTGGGGGCTGCGCACGAGCTTGCGCACGAGCGCATGCTCGCGGCCTCCTCCCCCGACGACGAGAACGCGCGCCACTAGCGGCTAGAGCGACGCGATGAAGTCATCGATAGGGATGGCGGTGAGCGACTCGTAGCGGGCGGTGCCGCGCGAGCCGAGCTCGAGCGAGACGCGCGCGATGGTCGCCTCGTCCGGCGCTTCGACCACGTTGATGAAGTCGTACTGGCCGAGCACCGCCCACTGCGCCTTCACCTCGGCGCCGAGCTGCTCGATCTCCTTGTTCACCTCGCGGATGCGCTGCGGGTTGTTCTTGATCGTCTGAACGCCCTCGGGGGTCAGGGTGCTCAGCAGTACATAAGTGGGCAAACCGGTCTCCAGTGAGTGTCGGGGGACGACGGCCCCGTTTCTTTCACGTTTGGGTTCCCAGCGCAAGCGCGGTTACCCTCCGGCCATGCTGCGCCGGGCGTATGACGCTACATGGGGCCGCCTCTTCGCGGCCTTGTACGACAAGGTGTTCGAGGCCGCGGAGAAGGAGGGGCTGCGCGAGATCCGCCGCTCGACTCTCGCGCCCGCGCGCGGGAGAACGCTCGAGATCGGTGCCGGCAGCGGCCTCAACTACGACCTGTATCCGAGCGCGGTGACCGAGCTGGTGCTCACCGAGCCGTTCGCGCCGATGGCCAAGCAGCTGCGCGAGCGAGCGACGGATCTCGACGTGCCGGTCGAAGTGATCGAAGCTTCCGGGGACGCGCTGCCGCTCCCGGACGACAGCGTCGACACCGTGACCCTGACCCTCGTCCTCTGCACCGCCGACGATCCCGCCGCGGTGCTCGCGGAGGCCGCGCGTGTCCTGCGCCCCGGCGGCCAGTTTCTGTTCGCCGAGCACGTCCGCTCGGCCGACCCGCGCACCGCCCGCTGGCAGGACCGCCTGCACGGCCCCTGGTGGGTGGCCGGCCACGGCTGCCACTGCAACCGCGACACGCTGGCGACCATCGAGTCGTCCCCGTTCACCATCGACCGCGTCGAGCTGGGCGAGTTGCCGAAGGCGCCGCCGATCGTGCGGCCGTTGATCTCGGGTGCGGCCAACCTGCCTGCGTAGCGGTATCGTCAGCGCCGACCGTCGCACTAGGGAAGGGACACGAGATGAAGCTGGGCCTCGCCGCAACCGCCGCACTCTCGATCGCCGCATTCGCGCTCCCCGCGACGGCCAGCGGAATCCCGACGGTGAAGACCGATCGCGCTTGCTACGGGCCGCAGGAGACCATCAACCTGATCGGCGCCGGCTGGCCCGCCAACGGCCAGATCGTCGCCACGCAGGACGGACAACAGATCGGCTTCAAGCAGACCGATGCCCTCGGTGCCTGGACCGGCGCCGTCTCGGCACCCGTCCTCGGCTCGGGCGAGAAGTTCACCGGTTTCGTCGTCTCTGACGCCAACAACCTCGCCATCACGGCGAAGACCTTCGCCAAGCTCACCGCCCTCGACGTGATCGGCTCGCTCAGCGGCCGGCCCGAGAAGGCCAAGAAGCTGCGGATCCGCGGCTTCACCCGCGCGCGGACCATCTATGCGCACGTCAAGCGCGGCCGCAAGGTGCGCAACATCCGCCTCGGCAAGGCCAAGGCGCCGTGCGGGACGCTGCGGGTGAAGAAGAAGTTCTTCCCGCGCAACCGAATTCCGAGCGGCCTCTACACCATCCAGATCGACGGCAAGCGGCGGTACTCGAGCAACACCCGCCCGGCGCTCCAGAAGGTCGTGCAGATCTTCCCCCGCGTCGTCCGGCGCAGCGATGCGTTCGAGTCGCCGTGGAAGCCGCTGCTCTGAGCCATCGGTCCGCGGCCGCGGCCGCGCTGATCCTCACCCTGGTGTCGGCGCCCGGCGCCGTGGCGGCGACCGCGGCGCCCGAGATGTCTGTGCTCTCCTCGCGCGCGGACCTGGTCTCGGGCGGTGACGCGCTGGTCGAGATCCGCCTCTCCGCGCAGGACCGCGGCGCGCGGCCGAAGGTCACGGCCGGCAGGCGCAACGTCAGCGCGGCGTTCGCCCGCGTCAGCGCCGACCGCCTGCTCGGGCTCGTCGACGGCCTGAAGCTCGGCCGCACGACGCTCACCGCCACGGTTCCCAGCGGCCGCGGCGCGCGGCTCGTGGTAACGAACCACCCCAACGGCGGGCCCGTGTTCTCCGGCCCGCAGATCCAGCCGTGGAAGTGCCCGCCCGGCGCGCAGGACGCAAAGTGCAACAGGCCCGCGACCTACCGGCTGCTCTACAAGCCGCGCGGTCAGACGAGCCTGCGCCCGTACAGCCAGTCGAGCCCGCCCGGCGACGTGGACACCACCACTACGGATCGTGGCGTGAAGGTCCCGTACGTCGTGCGCGAGGAGACCGGCTACCAGGACCGCGACGAGTACAAGATCCTCACCCTCTTCCAGCCCGGCAAGCCGTGGACCGCGCAGGATCCCCAGCGCCAGTGGAACGGGAAGATGATCATGACCCACGGCTTCAGCTGTGGCGTCAGCTACGGCGCCGGCGAGGCGCCGCTCGGCTCGCTCCCGGGTCTCACCGGGGCCGAGGGCGAGGCCCTCGGGCGTGGCTACGCGGTCACGTCGACCGCGCTCAACCACAACGGCCACAACTGCAACATCGTCACCCAGGCCGAGGCGATCCTGATGGTCAAGGAACGTCTGGCCGAGCGCTACGGGCCGATCCGCTTCTCCATCGGTATCGGCTGCTCCGGCGGCTCGGTGACCACGCAGCAGGTGGCCAACGCGTATCCCGGCATCTACCAGGGCCTGGTGGTGTCGTGCACCTATCCGGACACGCTCAGCCCGGGCGGCCAGTTCGCCGAGTACCACCTGCTGCGCAAGTACTTCGAGAACCCCGGCCGCTGGGGCCCGGGCGTGCTGTGGCTCCCGACTCAATGGGCGCCGGTCGAGGGGCACCTCCTGCCGCTCAACGCGATCACCGCCGACGAGCTGCTGTTCAAGAACGTGAGCAACCCGGTCTATGCGTGCGAGGGCACGACGGCCGCCCAGCGCTACCACCCGCAGAGCAATCCGGGCGGCGCCCGCTGCACCTTCTGGGACTACATGATCAACGTGTTCGGCCCGCGGCCGCGGGCGGACTGGAGCCCGATCGAGCACAAGCTCGGGCGCGGCTTCGCGAACATCCCCGTGGGCAATTTGGGGGTCCAATACGGCCTCGACGCGCTGAAGACGGGCCAGATCACCGTCGCCCAGTTCGTCGACCTGAACGACAAGATCGGCGGTGTCGACGTCGACCGCAACGTGATCGACCAGCGGCTCGCCGGCAACGACGCCGCCATCGCCGCCGCCTACCGCAGCGGCGCGCTCAACCGCGCCAACAACCTCGACAGCACGGCGATCATCAACCACGCCGGGCCCGAGCCCGGCATCGCGCACGACTACAGCCACTCGTGGTGGGTGCGCTGGCGCCTGCAGCGCGAGCACGGCAAGGCGGCCAACCAGGTCATGTGGTTCGGCCTCGTGCCCCTGCTCGGAGACGTGTCGTGGAGCAACGAGGGCTTCCGCGCGATGGACCGCTGGCTGACGGCGGCCGAGCGCGACACGAGCGCCAAGCCGGTCGCGCGCAAGCTGACCGAGTCCCGGCCCGCCGACATCCGCGACCGCTGCACCCAGATCCCGCTCATCGAGATGATCCCCGGCTCGGGAGGCACGCCGGCCTTCTGCGAGTCCGACCTCCTGACCACCCGGCTCGGCACGCCCCGCACCGTGGCCGAAGGACCACGCGAGAACGACACCGTGAAGTGCGCGCTGAAGCCGCTGCGACGCAGCGACTACGGCGTGGGCTTCACCGACGGGCAGTGGGCGCGCATGGCCGCCACGTTCCCGACCGGCGTCTGCGACTGGAGCAGGCCCGGCCCGGGCGAGCAGGACACGGTCCCCTGGCAGACCTACCAGGACTCGGGGGGTCGCGTGATCTACGGCGGGCGCAGGATGCCCGCAACGCCGAAGGCCAACCGCTTCCGCTGCGTGGCCGCGCGCGCCGCGGTCGGCCGCTCGGGCATCGGCCAGATCCGCGTCGGCCGGACGAAGGGCGGGCTCACGAGGCGCGCGCCCGGCGCGATCACGAAGCGCTCGAAGGACTGGCGCTGGTGCGTCGGCCCCCGCCTACGCGAGCACGTGCGCGCGGCGTTCGACGCGCGGGGCCGGGTCGCCCTGGTGGCCACGACCGCGAGCGGCCACGGCAGCCGCCGCGTACGGCCAGGGCGCTCGGCGAAGACCTTCCGCGCGGCCTACCCGCGCCGGGTCCGGATCGCCCGCGGCCTCTACCGCGCCGCGCCCGGGAGCACCCAGGTGATCGGTATCCGCGCCGGCAAGGTCCGCTTCCGCGCGGTGGCGGCCAAGCGCACGAGCGCGAAGCGCCTGCGCTCCTACCTACGCTCCGCGGGCCTGTAGCCGGCCGGCCTAGACGTCGACGCCGGGGTAGCGCTCGCGCAGGTGCTCGGCCAGCATCGCGCGGATCCAGCGGCGCTCGTCGGGCGAGGCCATCCGGTAGCGGCCGAGCAGCTCCTTCTGGGTGTCGAGCGGCAGCCCCGAGATCTCCCAGCTCGCCGCGAAGCGCTCGAAGAGGTACTCGACCCGGCGCTGCCAGCGGTCCTCGGCCGACGCCGCCGGCTTCGCGTCGAGCTTGTCGAGCCCGCGGAAGGATCCCTCGCTGATCGCGTCCCGGAGGGTGAGCACGTTTCCCTCGTCGTCGCTGTAGGCGGAGGTCGTCCCGGCCACTGCCGGGCCGGCGCCGGTGTCCCGGCTGCGCTTGCGCTGCCGCTTTCCCATCCCCACGACCGTAGCGCGAACCGTGATCGCCACCGACGCGATCGTCGGTCAGGCCGCGGTGACGGGGGAGCTCGCCTTCGCAAAGGTGAGCTCCCCTTCCGCCGCATCCACGCGCACGGTGTCGCCGGCGGCGAACTCGCCCTCGAGCAGCTGCAGCGCCAGCTTGTCGATCAGCTGCTTCTGCACGGTCCGCTTGAGCGGGCGCGCGCCGTAGGCGGGGTCGTAGCCGAGGTTGCCCAACAGCTCCTTCGCCTTGTCGGTCAGCTCGATCTCGACGCCGCGCTCACGCACCCGGCGGGTGAGCGAGTCGACCTGGATCTCGACGATGTCGCCGATCTGCTCGCGCGTCAGCTGCTCGAACTGGACCACCTCGTCAAGGCGGTTGACGAACTCGGGCTTGAACGTGGCGCGGACGCCGTCCATCCCGCCCGCGACGTTCGAGGTCATGATCAGCACCGCGTTGGTGAAGTCGACGGTGCGGCCCTGGCCGTCCGTCAGGCGGCCGTCGTCCATCACCTGGAGCAGGATGTTGAACACGTCGCTGTGGGCCTTCTCGATCTCGTCGAGCAGGACCACCGCGTACGGGCGGCGGCGGACCGCCTCCGTGAGCTGGCCGCCCTCGTCGTAGCCGACGTAGCCGGGGGGAGCACCGACGAGGCGCGACACCGCGTGCTTCTCCATGTACTCGGACATGTCGATGCGGACCATCGCGTCCTCGGTGTCGAACATGAAGTGCGCGAGGGCACGCGCCAGCTCGGTCTTGCCGACGCCCGTCGGGCCCATGAAGAGGAAGGTGCCGATCGGCCGGTCCGGGTCCTGCAGGCCCGCGCGCGAGCGGCGCAGCGCATTCGACACCGCCTCGACGGCGGCGTCCTGTCCGATCACGCGATCGTGCAGGCGGTCCTCCATGTGGATGAGCTTCGCGACCTCCGACTCGAGCAGGCGGGAGACGGGGATGCCCGTCCACTTGCCCACGACCTCGGCGATGTCCTCCTCGTCGACCTCCTCTTTGAGGAACCCTTCGTTGCCGTCGGCGTGCTCCTCAGCGGTTGCGAGCTTGCCCTCGAGCTCGGGGATCCGTCCGTAGCGCAGCTCGGCAGCGCGCTCGAGGTCCGACTCGCGCTCGGCGCGCTCCAGCTCGCCGTGGGCCTGCTCGAGCTCGCGCTTGACGTCGCGGATGGCTGTGATCGCATCCTTCTCTGCCTGCCACGAGGCCTTCATGCCCGACGCCTTCTCGGTCAGCTCGGCGAGCTCACGCTCGATCGCCTCGCGGCGGGCGACGCCCGCCTCGTCGGTCTCCTTCTCGAGCGCGCGGCGCTCGATCTCGAGCTGCTGGATGCGGCGCTCGACCTCGTCGATCTCGGTCGGCACCGAGTCGATCTCGATACGCAGCTTGGACGCCGCCTCGTCGAGCAGGTCGATCGCCTTGTCGGGCAGGAAGCGGTCGGCGATGTAGCGGTGGCTGAGGGTCGCGGCGGCGACGATCGCCGAGTCCTGGATCCGGACGCCGTGGTGCGACTCGTAGCGCTCCTTGAGCCCGCGCAGGATGGCGATCGTGTCGTTCTCCGACGGCTCGTCGACCTGGACGGGCTGGAAGCGGCGCTCGAGCGCGGCGTCCTTCTCGATGTGCTTGCGGTACTCGTCGAGCGTGGTTGCGCCGACCGCGCGCAGCTCCCCGCGCGCGAGCATCGGCTTGAGCAGATTGGCGGCGTCGACGGCGCCCTCGGCGGCGCCCGCCCCGACGATCGTATGCAGCTCGTCCATGAAGAGGATCACCTGGCCCTCGGCGTCGGCGATCTCCTTGAGGACGGCCTTGAGTCGGTCCTCGAACTCACCGCGGTACTTCGCGCCGGCGATCAGCGCGCCGATGTCGAGCGCGATGACCTTGCGGTCGCGCAGCGAGTCGGGCACGTCGCCAGAGACGATCCGCTGGGCGAGGCCCTCGGCGATCGCCGTCTTGCCGACGCCGGGTTCGCCGATCAGAACCGGGTTGTTCTTGGTGCGCCGGGACAGCACCTGGATCACCCGGCGGATCTCCTCGTCGCGCCCGATCACCGGGTCGAGCTTGCCCTGCTCGGCGGCCTCGGTGAGGTCGCGCCCGAAGCGCTCGAGCGCCTGGTACTTGTCCTCGGGGTTCTGGTCGGTCACGCGGTGCGGGCCGCGCACGGCCTGGACCGCCTCGGCGACCGGGCCGTAGGAGGCGCCGACGTCGACCTGCGGGGTGTTGGCCAGCGCGAGCAGCAGGTGCTCGGTCGACACGTACTCGTCGCCGAGCCCACGGGCCTCGTCGTCGGCGCGCTTGAGGAGTTCGATCAGGCCGTTGTCGAGCCCGGGCGCGGAGGCGGCGTCGCCGCTGACGGTGGGCAGGGCGTCGAGCGCCTCGTTCGCGCGCCGGCGAACGGACTCTGGATCGGCGTTCGCCCGCCGGAGGACCGGCACCACGATGCCTCCATCCTGCTCGAGCAGGGCGGCGAGCAGGTGGTGCGGCCCCGCCTGCGGGTTCTGTCGCGCGCCGGCGAGCCGCTGGGCGGCTGCCAGTGCCTCCTGGGACTTGACGGTGAAACGGTCGGCCTGCATGCTCGTTCTAGGGTCTCCTCTAGTCGGAAATCTAAGTCTGGGTGACTTAGGTTAGCCGGACGGGGCCGGGGCGTCCACCCCTTGATCGGCCGCAACCGAGCGCCCCGGTGGGTTTCCTAATGTACGCGCCGATTGATCCTCCTCGGACTCCTCGCGGCTGCCCTGTTCGCCCTCGTTCCCGGTCTCGCCAAGGTCCAGGTCAAGCCGACCGTCAGGGAGCGGGCGCTGCTGCGCCGGCTCGGCAAGGTGCGTATCCGCGCCACCGCAGTGGCCGAGGACCCCGCCGGGAACTCGCGGACCACCACGCGGACGTTCGTGCTGAAGGCCCGCCGGCGCTAGTCCTTTACGCTGGCGGCATGCGCCGGCAAGGGGTGCTCATCACGGTTGTCGCAGCGCTGCTCGTGGCGGCCGCGCCCGCGCGTGCCGACCACAGCGCCCTCAACCCGCCCTGGCCGCAGGTGCTGCCCGCGCTCGAGGTGGGCAACCGCGGGGCGCCGCACCCCGTTCCGAACTGCACGGTGCCGTCGATCGCCTGCGTCGACTCGCTCGCGGAGCGGCTCGAGGCGCAGTGGCGGGCATGGGACGCGGCGTGCGACCACCGCGCCGTGATGGCGCTCGCGTACCTGCGCATCACGCAGGAGCTGCGCCGCCAGTTCGCCGCCGGCGCGTTCGACGACCCGGCCTGGATGGCGTTCGTGGTCGCCGAGTTCTCGAACGAGTACTTCAAGTCGATCGCCGACTACGACGCGGGGCGCCCGGTGGCCCCCGCTTGGAAGACCGCGCTCGACGCGATGACGGAGGGCGACGTGACGGCCATCCAGGACACGCTGCTGTTCAGCCAGGCGCACGTCGGCCATGACTACCCGTACGTGCTCGCCTCGCAGGGCATCCGGCGACCGGACGGCGGCTCGCGCAAGCACGACCACGACCAGATCAACGAGGTGAACGCGCGCATCCTCGACGGCGTGCAGGACGAGGTCGCCGCCCGCTACGACGACTCGATGGGCTGGCTCGACCTGAAGCCGTCCCCGCTCGACGAGGTCCTCGCGCTCGAGACCGTGAAGGTCTGGCGCGAGGAGACCTGGCGCCACGCCGAACTGCTGACCGCCACCGCCGGCACTCCGCTGCGCGGGCTCGTGGACACGGAGATCGACGTGCAGTCGCAGGCCTGGGCCGGGCTGATCTCGCTGCCGTTCCCTGGCTGGCGCAAGATGCGCGACGCGAAGTGCGCCGCGAACGCCGGCTGACCCGGCGAGTGGCGAAACCAGGCCTTTGCATTTAAATTGGCCGGGCGACGGGGGTACGTCGCTCCACTACTTCACGGAGGAACGACGTGCGCACCGCTTTCCTTGCGGGGCCCCTTGCGGCCCTTGTCCTTGTCTTCGCCGCGCCTGCTCAGGCGGCGACCGTAGAGCTCACCGACGACGGCGATGTCATCTTCAACGCCGCGGGGGGCACGGCCGCCACCCAGGTCGAAGCGGACTTCTCGGATCCGGACGGGCTCGGCAACCGGGACGTCGAGCTGTTCAGCTTCGGCGACGTGGTCACGGCGATCACGACCCCCGCCGGGCTCGAGAGCCTCTGCAGCGGCGCGGGCACGTCGAACGTCGCATGCCTGCACATCGAGGGACAGCGCACGATCTTCAACATGGGCGCCGGTGATGACGTCGTCCGGCGCGGGACCCCGGCCGCGGACACCCTCCTCGGCGGCGACGGCAACGACTCGCTGCTCGGGGGAGCGGGCGCCGACGTGGTCAACGGCGGACCCGGAGACGACGCGATCGAAGACCCCGATTACGTGAACTGCACGAACTTCGCCGGACCGCTTGCCGGGCAGGCCGGCGCGGACACCCTCATCGGCGGCACCGGGACCGACACCTGGGACGGCATCTGCCGCGACGACCTCGTCAACCTTTCCCTCAACGGCGCGGCCGACGACGGCGCTGCCGGTGAGGGCGACAACGTGGGCGGCGACATCGAGGTGTTCAAGGGCTCGCGCGGCGGGATCAACTTCACCGGCAACGCGCTGAGGAACATCGTCAGCGGCAGCGACGGGCCGAACACGATCCGCGGCGGCGCCGGCGACGACCGGCTGTACGGGGGCGTCGAGAACGACACCGTCGACGGCGGCCCCGGCACGGACCAGGTCTATGGCTTCGGCGGCGGCGACACGGTGATCGGCGGGCCGGGCCAGGACGACATCCAGGGCGAGGGCGGCAGCACGATCTCGGACGGCGCCGGCGGCCCGGACACGATCCAGGCGCGCGACGGCGAACGCGACACCGTCGCCTGCGGTTCGTTCGGCGATCAGGCGTTCACCGACCAGCTCGACGTGGTCTACGCGGGCGGCCGCGACGTGTGTGAGCAGGTCTTCCGCGCGAGCGTGGGCGGGGCCGTCACACGCGCCGCGGCTGTCGGCCTCGGCTCGAAGACGGCGAAGGTCAATGGCGGCAAGGCGGCGGTGAAGATCAAGTGCCGGCGCGCGACGACCTGCAATGGCAAGGTCACGCTGAAGAGGAAGAAGAAGACGCTCGGCGCCGCGCGCTTCTCGGTCAAGGCGGGGAAGACCAAGACCGTGAAGGTCAAGCTCAAGAAGGCGGGGAAGGCGCTTCTGGGGCGCAGCCGGAAGGCCAAGGTGACAGCGTCGATCAAGCTGACGGGGGCCAAGGCGGCGGGCTTTCCGCTCACCCTGAAACGCTGATCACGTTGCAGTCGAGCGACTGCGCCCAACGGCGCAACGGATCTAGCGCCGCTCGATCCGGATCCGCACGGCGCCGTCCCCATCCTTGCGGCGCGGCACGAGCGCCTGGCCGGGCGCCTCGTAGGGCACGAGCTCAGCCTTGAACGAGCGGCGCACGCGGTCGAGCTCGGCCATCATCTCCTGTTCGACCCGCTCGGCCTGACGCTCGAGGTTGCGCATCCGGCGCTGCATCCGGTGGATCTCGTTCTCGAGCTCGAACACGCGCTCGACGCCGGCGAGGTTCATGCCGAGCTCGCTGGTCAGCTCCTGGATGCGGCGCAGGCGCGCGACGTCCTGGTCGGAGTACAGGCGGGTGTTCTTCGGCGAGCGCTTGGGCGTGATCAGCCCGCGCGTCTCATAGATGCGCAGGGTCTGGGGGTGCATGCCGGCCAGCTCGGCCGCCACCGAGATCATGTAGACGCCGCGGTCGGGGTCGCGCTCACTCGTCACGAGCCCGCGCCCTTCAGGATCCGCTCGCGCGGGTTGCCGTTCATCGCGGCCGCCAGCTCGTCGACGATCTCGCCCTGCTCGCGGGTCAGGTTGCGCGGCACGTCGATCACGAGCTTGTAGTGGATGTCGCCGCGCCCGCGGCCGCCGAGCCGCGGCGGGCCCTCTCCGCGCAGGCGCTGGACGGTGCCGTGGTTGGTCCCCGGGGGCACGCGGATGCGCTTGGTGCCGTTCAGTGTCGGCACCTCGATCGTGCCGCCCTTGATGGCCTCGGGGATCGTGATCGGCACCTCGACCTCGAGGTTGTCGCCCTTGCGGCGGAACAGCGCCGAGTCGGCCACGCGGGTCACCACGTAGAGGTCGCCGGGCGTGCCGCCGCGGCGGCCGCCCTCGCCCTTGCCGGCGAGCCGGACCCGCGAGCCGTTCTTCACGCCCGCAGGGACGTTGACCTTGTACCGCTTGACCTGGCGGGTGGCGCCGCTGCCGTTGCACGTCGGACACGGGTCCTTGATCTCCGTGCCGGTGCCGTTGCACTGGCGGCACGGTTGCGATATCGAGAACAGGCCCTGCGACTCGGCCTCGACCCCGCGGCCGGCGCAGCGGCTGCAGACGGTCGGCTGGGTCCCCGGCTTGGCGCCGGTGCCGTGACAGGTGGTGCACGGCGCGGACACCGAGACGGAAACGGGCACCTGCGCGCCCTCCATCGCCTGCTCGAAGGAGATGTGGACCTCGGTCTCGAGGTCGCGCCCGCGCTCGGGGCCGCCCGGGCCGCCCGGCGCTCCGCCGCGGCCGAAGAGGTCGGACAGGATGTCGCCGATGCCGCCGCCGAAGCCACCGGCGCCCTGGCGGAACGACCCGGGGTCGAACCCGCCGCCGCCGAAGATCCCGCCGCCCGCGTCGTACTCGCGGCGCTTCTTCGGGTCGGACAGGATCGAGTACGCCTCCTGGATCTCCTTGAAGCGCTCCTCCGCCGCCGCGTCGCCCGGGTTCTTGTCCGGGTGGTACTCCCGCGCGAGCTTGCGGTAGGCCTTCTTGATCTCCTCCTCGGAGGCCTTCTTCTCGACGCCTAGCGCCTTGTATGGGTCAGTGGCGGTAGGCATCGGTCACCCGGATACGACCACGCGCGCAGGACGGAGCACCGCCTCGCCGAGCCGGTAGCCCTTCTCGATCACGTCGAGGACCACACCCGGCTGGGCACCCTCCTCCTCGCGGACCGACAGCGCCTCGTGCACGGCCGGGTCGAACTGCTCGCCGGCCGGGTCGAACTGGGCCACTCCGTTGCGGGCGAGGACCGCGATCAGCTCCTGGTGCACCAGCTCCACGCCCTTGGCGAGGTGGGCCTCGCCCTGCTCGGCGGACGCCAGCGCGCGCTCGAGGTTGTCGACGACCGGGAGCAGCTCCGCGACGAGCCCGCTGCGCGCGCGCTCGCCCGCCTGCGCCGCCTCCTTGGCGGCGCGCTTGCGGTAGTTCTCGAAGTCGGCCTGTGCCCGCTTGGCTAGATCGAGGTACTCGTCGCGCTCGCGCTGGGCGACGGTGAGCTCGTCCTCCTCGACGGGCTCGGCCACGACCTCGGCGTCGACCGGCTCGGCCACGGGCTCCTCGCCCACGGCCGAGCCGTCATCGCTGACGTCCGACGGCTGATGTCCGACGTCGTCTGCCATCACTTCTCGTCGACCACTTCGGCGTCCACGACCTCCTCGTCGTCGGCCGAGGCATCGGCCGCGCCGTCGGCCGCGCCGCCGTTCCCGGCCGACTCCGCCTGCTGCTGCTGGGCGGCCGCCGCGTACATCTGCTCGGACACGGCGTGGAAGGCCGTCTGGAGCGCGTCGGTTTTCGCCTTGATCTCGTCGGCGTCCTCGGACTCGAGCGAACCGCGCAGGTCCTCGATCGCCTTCTTGATCTCCTCCTTGGAGGCGGCGTCGACGGAATCGCCGAGCTCCTCGACCTGCTTCTCGGCCTGGTACGCGGCGTTCTCGCCGTTGTTCCGGGCCTCGACCAGCTCGCGCAGGCGGCGGTCGTCGTCGGCGTGTGCCTCGGCGTCCTTGACCATCTGCTCGACCTCGTTGTCGGAGAGGCCGGAGCCGGACTTGATCTCGATCGTCTGCTCCTTGCCGGTGCCGAGATCCTTGGCCGACACGTTGAGGATGCCGTTGGCGTCGATGTCGAAACCGACCTCGACCTGCGGCACCCCGCGCGGGGCCGGGGGGATCCCGGTGAGCTGGAACTTGCCCAGCGACTTGTTGTAGGTCGCCATCTCGCGCTCGCCCTGCAGCACGTGGACCTCGACGCTCGTCTGGTTGTCCTCCGCCGTGGAGAACACCTCGGACTTGCGCGTCGGGATCGTCGTGTTGCGCTCGATGAGCTTCGTCATCACGCCGCCCTTGGTCTCGATGCCGAGGGTCAGCGGGGTCACGTCGAGCAGGAGGACGTCCTTGACGTCACCGGCGAGCACGCCCGCCTGGATCGCAGCGCCGACGGCGACTACCTCGTCCGGGTTCACGCCGCGGTGCGGGTCCTTGCCGGTGAGCTCCTTGACCTTCTCCTGCACGGCCGGCATACGGGTCATGCCACCGACCATCACCACATGGTCGATGCCCTTGCCGCCGGCGGTGCCGGCGTCCTCGAGTGCCTGCTTGGTCGGGCCGACGAGGCGGTCGAGCAGCGCCGCGACGAGCTCGTTGAGCTTCGCGCGGGTGAGCCGCTCGTTGAGGTGCTTGGGCACCGAGTCGACCGCCGTGATGAACGGCAGGTTGATCTGCGTCTCCTGCGCGGAGGACAGCTCGGCCTTCGCCTTCTCGGCCTCCTGGTACAGGCGCTGGAGGGCCATCTTGTCCTGGGAGAGGTCCTGGCCCTCGGCCTTCTTGAACTCGGCCACGAGCCAGTCGACGATCGCCTTGTCGAAGTTGTCGCCGCCGAGGTGGTTGTCACCCGCGGTCGCCTTGACCTCGAACACGCCGTCGCCGATCTCGAGCACCGACACGTCGAACGTGCCGCCGCCGAGGTCGAACACGAGGATCGTCTGGTCCTCGCCCTCCTTGTCGAGCCCGTACGCGAGCGATGCCGCGGTCGGCTCGTTGATGATGCGCTTGACCTCGAGGCCGGCGATCTTGCCGGCGTCCTTCGTGGCCTGGCGCTGGTCGTCGTTGAAGTACGCGGGGACGGTGATCACCGCGCTGTCGACGGTGTCGCCGAGGTACGCCTCGGCGTCGGCCTTCAGCTTCTGGAGGATCATCGCGCTGATCTCCGGCGGCGGGTACTCCTTGCCGCCCGCCTTCACGCGCGCATCGCCGTTCGGGCCGCGGACGACCTCGTACGGGACGATCGTCTCCTCCTCCTTGACCTCGGCTTCCTTGCGGCCCATGAAGCGCTTGATCGAGAAGACGGTGTTCTCGGGGTTGGTGACGGCCTGGCGCTTGGCCGGCGCGCCGACGAGGCGCTCGCCACCCTCGGTGAAGGCGACTACGGACGGCGTCGTGCGCGCGCCCTCGGCGTTCTCGACGACGGTCGGCTCGCCGCCCTCGAGCACGGCCATACACGAGTTGGTCGTGCCCAGGTCGATTCCGATGGTCTTGCCCATCGCTCAGCTCCTTCGCTTGCTTTCAGGTGCGGGGTAAAAGAAAATCTAAGCGAGAGTGTGGCAGATGTGGGCGGAAGCGTCCACGGTTTCGGGCGTTGGTTCTGGGCTGGGTAGGTTCTTTTGGCCGCGACGGGACTGCTTAGCTGTGCGTGTTCTGTTGCATTCGGCCGGTCGCGCCGGCGTGCCTCTGCCTACCGTCCTGCCCCGGGGCCGCTATACGACCTCAAGCCAGGACGATAGGAAGATTCCGTGTTACGGAAGAGCGACCGGTGCGACGAACCAGCGCTTCCCCTCGGCGAGCCGTTCCAGACCGGCCCGCTGGACGGGCGAGGCCCGAGCTGAGCTCAGCTCAACGCAGCCATCACGAGCCCGCCGGCTGCACCCGGCCGTCCCGGTAGGCCGGGCACATCCTGCGCAGCGGGCACTCGCCACAGCGCGGGGAGCGGGCGTGGCAGGTCCGGCGGCCGTGGCGGATCAGCGCCATGTGGCTCTCGACCGGATCCGACCCCTGGGCGAGGCGCAGCATCTCGTCGTGACACTCCTCGAGCGGGGCGCCGGGACGGAACAGCCCGAGGCGAGTGCCGACGCGGTGGACGTGGGTGTCGACGGGGATGTCGGGAAGCCCGTACGAGAACAGCAGGACACAGGCCGCGGTCTTGCGGCCGACGCCGGGCAGCTCGCAGAGGTAGTCGCGCGACTCGGCGAGCGGCGCCGTCTCCATCCAGGCCAGGTCGTCGTCGCCGATCGCGTGGAGGATCGCCTGGATGCGCGGCGCCTTCGTCACCGCCAGGCCCCCGGGGCGGATCGCCTCGACGACCTCCTCGACCGGCGCCTCGCCCACCTCCGCCCACGACTCGAACCGCTCGCGCAGCCCCTCGTAGGCCACGTCCCGGTTGCGGTCGTTGGTGTTCTGGGAGAGGACCGTGAGCACCAGCTCGTCGATCGGCGCGCGGTGGGGCGTGGCCGTGGGGCGGCCGAACTCGGCGCGCAGGCGCGCGAGGATCGTGCGCAGCCGCTTCGGCGGCGGCGGCTTCCAGTCGGCCTTGCGGGGCACGCGCTGAGCCTACGTGCCCGGCTGATATGAACCGTGCCCAGATGGCGGAGGTAAGCGAAGAACGGGGCACGGTCGACGGTCTCGAATCACGCTGGTTCGAGGCACAACCCGCCGCGGGCGCCGCACCCGTCCTGTATGTGCACGGCGTTCCCGACTCAGGACTGGTCTGGCGCCCGTTCCTCGAGCGCACCGGCGGCTACGCCCCGGACCTGCCCGGCTTCGGCGGCTCGGACAAGCCGAACGGGTTCGACTACTCGATCGGCGGCTACCGGGACTGGCTCGCCGCGTACGTCGGCGACCGCGGCCTCGACCGCTTCTCGCTCGTCGTGCACGACTGGGGTGGCGGCGCGGGCCTCGCGCTCGCCCAGACGATGCCCGACCGGGTCGAGCGCCTCGTGATCATCGACTCGGTGCCGCTGCTGCCCGGCTATCGCTGGCACGTGCTCGCGCGCCAGTGGCGGCGGCCGCTGATCGGCGAGATGGCGATGGGGTTCACGTTCCGCTGGAACGGTAAGAAGGCCGTCGACAAGGGCCAGCGCGTCCCGTTCACGAAAGCCCAGTGGGACGCGGCGTGGCAGTACTTCGACCACGGCACCCAGCGCGCGATCCTGCGGCTCTACCGCTCGGCGCCCGAGGCGGAGCTCGCGCGGGCGGGCGAGAGCCTCGGCGCCGTCACCGCGCCCGCGCGCGTGATCTGGGGGGCGAAGGACATCTACGTGCCGGCGGAGTTCGCGAACGCCTACGCCGAGGCGCTCGGCGGCGAGGCGACCGTGCGCCTGGTCGACGACGCCGGCCACTGGGTCTGGCTCGACGAGCCCGACGTGGTCGACGACGTGGCGAGCTTCCTGAGCTGACCCGGCAGCGGGGCGCGCCCGCATCAGGCGCACCCCATCCCGCTCGCCCACGGCTGCTCCAAGGCCACCCCCGGGCCGCTAGCCTGTCGCGGGTGCCGCGCCCCGCGTTCTCAGTCGCGGCGCCGACGCGCGAGGGGCCTGCGGAGGCCACGCCGCCGGCGCCCGAATCGGCGTCCCCGGACGTAAGCGCACGCCCGCCGCTGCTCCGCCGGATCGACTGGTGGCGCCTCGGGCCCACGCTTCTCGCCGCCGCGCTCGCGGCGGCCTACCTGATCGTCAAACCGCGCTCGCCCGACCTCGCCGCGCACATCTTCCGCTCCGAGCTCTTCGGCCGCGAGGGCTTCACGATCTGGAACGGCCAGTGGTACGGCGGGCATCACACGCCGGCCTACTCGATCCTCGCCCCGCCGCTCGGCTGGCTGCTCGGGCCCCAGCTCGCGGGCGCGACGTTCGCCGTGTTCGCGACGGCCTGCTTCACCGAGCTGGCCCGCGGCCACTGGGGCGCGCGGGCCGCCCGCTTCGGGACCATGTGGTTCGCGGTCGGCGCGGCGACGCTGCTCGCCACCAACCGCGTGCCGTTCGCGATCGGCACGGGCTTCGGCATGGCCGCGATGCTCGCGCTGCAGCGCGAGCGCCGCCTGCTCGGCCCGTTCCTCGGGATCCTCAGCGCGATATCGAGCCCGGTCGCCGGCCTGTTCGTCGCGATGGCCGGCCTGGCCTATGCGCTCGCGGCGCGCGGCGAGGCGGCGCGCTTCGAGCGCGTCGACGGCATCGCGATGGCGGCCGCCGGCCTCGTTCCGCCGGTCCTGCTCACCATCGCGTTCCCCGAGGGTGGCTACGCGCCGTTCCCGTTCACCGCCTACGTGCCGATCCCGATCCTCGCGGTGGCCGCGCTGATCATCCTGCCGCGGCGCGAGCAGGCGCTCCGCATCGGCGTGGTGCTCTACGCGCTGGGCGCCACGCTGGCGATCTTCATCCCGACCGCGATGGGCGGGAACGCCGTCCGCCTCGGCGCCCTCTGCGCCGGGCCGGTCTTCGCGTGCGCCATGTACGGACGCTGGCGGAAGCCCCTCGTGCCGATCGTCGTCGGCCTCAGCCTCCTGCTCGTCTGGCAGTGGTCGGCAGCGGTGCGCGACCTCTACAAGGCGGCGACCGACCCCGTCGCCAAGGCGTCGTACTTCGCGCCGCTGCGCGAGTACCTGCGCCTCCTACCCGACCAGCGCCGCGTCGAGATCCCGTTCACGCTCGGTCACTGGGAGGGCGCCGAGGTGGCCAGCGACGCGCCGCTCGCCCGCGGGTGGCTGCGCCAGCTCGACACCGGCCGTAATCCGATCTTCTACAAGGGCGGCCTGAACGAGCTCAGCTACGCCAGCTGGCTGTCCGAGAACGCCGTGCGCTACGTCGCGCTGCCGGACGCCAAGCCCGACCGCTCGGCCTACGCCGAGCGCGCGCTGATCGAACGCGGCCTGCCCTACCTGAAGAAGCGCGCCGAGTTCAAGCACTGGCGCGTGTACGAGGTCACCCTCCCGACGCCGATCGTGATCTCCCGGGGGAAGGCCAACATCGTGCTCGAGCAGTTCGGCTCGGACCAGCTGCTGCTACGCGTGAAGCACCCCGGCGACGCCCTCGTACGGGTGCGCTGGACCCCGTACTGGCTGGCGAAGGGCGGCTGCGTCGAGCGCGACGGCGACTGGACGCGGGTGACGGCGAAGAAGGAGGGTTACTTGCGGCTGGTGACCCGTTTCGGGCCGGAACGGGTGCTTCAACACGGACGCCGTTGTAACGGCCTGTAGCCTGTCTACGTCGTGCGGCAGGTTTATCAGGACTTTTTCTCGCAGTTCCGGCGCGCTTGGTACAGCAGCAGCCGATGGCTTCCTCAAGGGTGGCTCGATGCCCTGCGCCAACTTGTCCTGTTCGCCGGCGCGTACTACATCTACCGAATCGTCCGCGGCGCAGTGGACGGCCGGGCGGCTGTGGCCTTCGAGAACGCCCGCACGCTCGTCGACTGGGAGCGGGCGCTCCACCTCTTCTTCGAGCCGGGCCTCCAGGCCTGGGCGCAGGGCCAGCAGTGGATCGTCACCAGCGCGAACTTCATGTACGTGAACTCGCACTTCGTGATCACGACGACGTTCTTGATCTGGCTCTACATCTTCCGCAACACGTCGTACTACTACGTGCGGAACATGTTCATGATCGCGATGGGCCTGGCGCTCGTCCTCTACGTCGTGTTCCCCGCCGCACCGCCGCGCTACATGCCGGAGTGGGGCTTCACGGACACCGTCGCCAGCTTCGTCGGGGAGAACGCCGAGAACAGCGCCAACGCGCTCTACAACCCCTTCGCGGCGGTGCCGAGCATGCACGTGGCGTTCGCGCTGATGGTGGGCATCCCGGCCGCGCGGATCGTCAAGCACAGGTTCTTCAAGGCGCTGTGGCTGGTCTACCCCCTCATCGTCACCTTCGTGGTGATGGTCACGGCCAACCACTTCTGGCTGGATGCCTTCCTCGGCGCCCTCGTCGCCGCCGTCGCGGCGGCCGGCTCGTCCTACCTGCTCGGCCGCGCGCGGCCGAACGCCTGGGCGTGGACCACCAAGCAGCGCCCGGCGCAGGCCGTCGCCTGAGCAACGCCTTACCACCGCCCGCCCAGCTACCCCTTAGAGTGCCGCCCGTATGACGGTCGAACCGACTCGCGGCGCAGACATGCGGGAGATCGCACGGAACAAGCTGATCGAGTCCCGCCTGACGCCGAACTTCATCTCGATGGCAGGGCTCGTGGGCAACGTGATCGCCGCGGTTCTCGTCCTCCAGGAGGAGTTCGTCCTCGCCGGCATCGCGTTCATCCTCGGGTCGGTCTGCGACACCCTCGACGGCCGCTACTCGCGGATGTCGGGCAAGGGCACGCCGTTCGGCGCGTTCCTCGACTCGAGCCTCGACCGCATCGAGGAGGGCGTCGTGCTCGCAGCGATCGGCGCCTACTTCGCCAAGCAGGGCGACGACGTCGCGGTCGCCGCAGTGGTGTTGGCGGTCCTGTTCTCGCTGATGGTGAGCTACACCCGCGCCCGCGCCGAGGCGCTCGGGGTCGAGTGCAAGGTGGGCATCGGCTCGCGCGCCGTACGCGTGGTGATCATCTCCGCGGGCCTTCTCTTCGCGACGGGCCCGGGCGACGTCGAGTTGCTCGAGCCGGCCGTCTACGTCCTCGCCGGGCTCGGGATCATCACCACGGGCCAGCGCATGTGGCACGTGCGCAACGAGCTGAACAAGGCCGCGCTCTCCGACTAGCCGTCGCCTACAGGCGACGCAACGGCTGCCCGGTGATGGCGGCGATCCGCTCGAACGCCGCGTTGTAGTGCAGCACCGGCACCCCGGCCGATTCGGCCGCTGCCGCCACCAGCACCGCCGCGTGGCCGACGGCGCGGTGCCGGACCCCGACCTCGGCCAGGCGCTCGTACACCGACAGCGCCCGCGCCCATTCGCGGTCACCGATCGGACACGCCGGCATCGCGTCGAGGCCGGAGCGGATCTCCGCGAACGCGTCGTGGTTGCGCGCGCCGAACAGCAGCTCGAGCTTCACCACGTCGCACACGGCGAGGAAGCCATCGACGAGGTTCGCGTCGAACCGCTCACGCAGCTCGGGCGAGTTGGAACGCCGCGACCACACCCACGCGCTCGTGTCGGCGAGCTCGATCACCCGCGCCGCGGCCGCCGCTCCGCGTCGAGCACCTCGAGCGAGATGTCCGGGAAGTCGCGCCGGGCGAGCCGGCCGCGGCGCGCCCGGTCGATCACCTCGCGCAGCGCCTGGTGCACAGTGTCCGTCGTGCGCGCGGTGCCGAGCGCGGCGGATGCCTCGGCGACGAGATCCATGTCGAGGTTGATGTTCGTTCGTTTGATCATCGTTTTCGACGATACACCTCCGTCGGAGCCATGCATACACCTCCGCTGTAACCGTTGTTTCCGGGCGGAGTTATCACGGTTCCAACACAAGCCTTTTAGGAGGGCTCTGATCTTGAGCAAGAACGGTTCAACCAACGGCGGATCGCGCTACCAGACCGAAAAGGTCCGCGTTGCGATCGTCGGCGTGGGCAACTGCGCCAGCGCCTTCGTGCAGGGCGTCGAGTACTACAAGAACGCCGACGCGAGCGAGCCCGTCCCGGGCCTGATGCACGTCGACCTCGGCGGCTACCACGTCGGCGACATCGAGTTCACCGCAGCGTTCGACATCGACGCCGACAAGGTCGGAAAGGACCTTTCAGAGGCGATCTGGTCGGGCCAGAACAACACGATGAAGTTCGCCGACGTGCCGCACCTCGACGTGCCCGTGCACCGCGGCATGACGCACGACGGCCTCGGCAAGTACCTCAAGCAGAGGATCACGAAGGCGCCCGGCGACACCGCCGACATCATCGAGATCCTCAAGGAGACCAAGACGGACGTCGTCGTCTCCTACCTCCCGGTCGGCTCCGAGCAGGCGACCAAGTGGTACGTCGAGCAGGTACTCGAGGCCGGCTGCGGCTTCGTCAACTGCATCCCCGTGTTCATCGCCCGCGAGGAGTACTGGGGCAAGCGGTTCGAGAAGGCCGGTCTCCCGATCGTTGGCGACGACATCAAGTCGCAGGTCGGCGCGACCATCGTCCACCGCACGCTCGCCCGGCTGTTCGGCGATCGCGGCGTGAAGATGATGCGCACGTCGCAGCTGAACGTCGGCGGCAACATGGACTTCTTCAACATGCTCGAGCGCGAGCGGCTGGAGTCCAAGAAGATCTCGAAGACCAACGCGGTCACCTCGATCATGGATCACGAGCTGCCGGCGGACGACGTCTACATCGGCCCGTCGGACTACGTGCCGTGGCTTACCGACCGCAAGTGGGCGCACATCCGCGTCGAGGGCCAGGCCTTCGGCGACGTGCCGCTCAACCTCGAGATGAAGCTCGAGGTGTGGGACTCGCCGAACTCGGCCGGCATCGTCATCGACGGTGTGCGCTGCTGCAAGCTGGCGCTGAACAACGGCATCGGCGGCCCGCTCACCGAGCCGAGCTCGTACCTGATGAAGTCGCCGCCGATCCAGGTGCCGGACTCGCAGGCCCGCGAGGACACGGAGAAGTTCATCAAGAAGTACGGCGGGGCTCCCAAGCTCCCGGGCAAGGCGAAGGCCAAGGTCAAGGAAACGGCCAAGTCCTAGCCTCACGCCTCGCGCAGCACTGGTAGGACCGGAGGGCGCCCCACGGGGCGCCCTCCGTCGTGACGGAGTCGGTCGGTGCTCGCCGGATCAGCGATCCGGCTGTGCGCCTCCCGCTAAGTATCCTCCCGCCCCGTGCCGACCGCACCGCTCCGCATCGCCCAGGTGACCCCGTACCCCTGGGAGCAGCCCCACGAGGTGAACACGTTCGTCGAGCGCGTGACCGGCGAGCTGCGCGGCGCCGGCCATCAGGTCGTGATCGTCGCGCCGTCGGATGAGCGTGCCCTGGTCCGGGCCGGGCGTGAGCGGGCGAAGGCGCTGGCGAAGGGGGGCAACGACAAGGGCCTCTTCGCGGAGGACGTACTTGCGATCGGCCAGTCGCTGCCGTTCCGCCGCGGCGGGTCACTGGCCCTCCCCCTGGACGTCGCGCGCACGATCGAGGACCTTCTCGAGAACGCCGACTTCGACGTGGTCCACGTGCACGAGCCGTTCGCCCCGAGCGCCTCCTCGGCCGCGCTGCGACATTCGCGGGCGCTCAACGTCGGCACGTTCCACGCACCGACCGACCGCTTCCTCTCGACCCAGGTGGCGCGGCCGATCGTCGAGCGCCTGTTCGGTCGTCTCGACGCCCGAACGGCGAGCTTCGCCGCCACCCGCGACCTGGTCGAGCGCTACTTCCCGGGCGACTACGGCGTGATCCGGCCGGGCACGGACACGATCGACCCGGTCCGCACGGCCGCGCCGGAGATCCTGTTCGCCGCGGCCGAGGAGCGTGGCGCGCTGCGCACCTTCCTGCGCGCGCTGCGCAAGCTGCCGATCGACCGCGACTGGACGGCGACCGTCTGGCTGCGCGACCCGGCGGGGACGACGGCGCCGCCGGCACTCCCCCGGCGCCTGCGCGACCGCGTGCACTTCGCCGGCCCACGTGAGGGCACAGAGGCCGAACACCTGGCGCGCGCCTCGGTGGTGGTTGCCGCCTCGTCCGGAACCTCACCGGCGCCGCAGCTCATCCTGCGCGCCCTCGGGGCGGGCGCCGTACCGGTCGTCGCGCGCCTGCCGCGCTACGCCGAGGCGATCGACGACGGCGAGCTGGGGCTGCTCTTCGAGCCGCGCGACTCGGCGCAGCTCGCCGCACAGCTCGAGCGCCTGCTGACCGACGAGCAGCTCATGGCGCGCTTCGCCGGGCGCGCCGCCGAACGAGAGCGCGGGTGGGACGCGGTGGCCGCCCAGTTCGGCGAGATCTACGCGGAGATCACGGCCCGCCGCCACGACCCGGCCGGTAAGCCCGAGGTACGCAAGCGCCTCGCCAAGCGCGGCTTCATCCACGTCGACCTGCACATGCACACCGATCACAGCTCGGACTGCGCGACGCCGGTCGAGACCCTGCTCGACGCCGCGAAGGCGGCCGGGCTGGGCGCGATAGCCGTGACCGACCACAACGAGGTCTCGGGGGCACACGAGGCACGCGAGCAGGCCACGCGCGACGGCGGCATCAAGGTGATCGTGGCCGAGGAGGTCAAGACGGCCGACCAGGGCGAGGTGATCGGCCTCTTCATCGAGGACAAGATCCCGCGCGGCATGACCCTGCAGGAGACGATCGCCGCGATCCGAGATCAGGGCGGCCTCGTGTACGTGCCGCACCCGTTCGACCGCATGCACTCCGTGCCCGACTACGAGCACCTGCTCGACGTGGTCGACGACATCGACGCGATCGAGGTCTTCAACCCTCGCGTCGCTTTTTCGGCCTTCAACGAAGAAGCCGAGCGCTTCGCCGCCAAGTACCGGATCGTCGCCGGCGCGGGATCGGACAGCCACGTCGCCGCCGGTCTCGGCTCCGTGAAGATCCGCATGCGCGACTTCGACGGGCCCGAGGAGTTCCTCGAATCGCTGCGCGACGCGGACATCATCCGCAAGCCCTCGAGCCTGCTCTACGTCCAGGCTTTGAAGTTCATCCAGACCAAGGCGACGCCCGAGGGAGCGCGCCGGCGGACGGCCAAGCCGGGTGCCGGAGCGCAGCGGGCGGCACGCAACGGGTGATGCACGTGGAAGGAGGGAGCGGCAGTCCGTCCAATCCCTTCCACCAAGTGCCTGCAACCGACGACGAGATCCGTGAGAAGTACCTCGAGCGCGCCATCCGTGAGCTGAACCAGCTGACGCGCGCGATCCATGGCTGTGAGCACTGCCCGCGCGGCAACCTCATGCCGGTGCTCGGATCCGGCCACCCGCAGGCCGACATCTTCATGCTCAAGTTCGCGCCGCGCCCCGCGGAGATCGAGGAGGGCGTCGCCTACTACGGCCGCGCCGGGAGCGCCCTGATGAAGAGCTTCAAGCGCCTCGGCATCGACCCCCTCGCGGTCTACGGCACGGTCGTGGTCAAGTGCCCGGTGCCGGACACCGACCAGGCCGCCGACGAGTGCAAGGCGCGCGTGCTCGACGAGCTGGCGATCGTGGCCCCCCGGATCGTGGTCGCCATGGGCGAGGACGCGCTCAACGAGTTGAACGCACTGGGCGTGCCGCTGGCCGCCGAGGTGGCACCGGTGCCCGGGCAGGTCCAGAAGCTCACGCCGAGCTGCGACGTGTTGTACGTGCCCGACATCGACGCGTCGCTCGACGACGAGCGCGCGAAGCGGGCCTTCTGGGGCGCGTTCCGGGCGCTCGGCGAGTGGTACGCCGACTTCCCGCCGTACTAGGCCGTTTCCGGCTCCCCGATAGCGGGGACATCTGGGGTGGTCAATCGGAGGAGGTCCTCCATGCAAGCTGACGCACACGTCCTGGTGGTGGCCAATCGGACCGCTGAGTCCGATGAGCTGCTCGCGGCGCTGGAACAGCGCGCCGCCGGAGGGGGAACCAGGTTCACCCTCGTCGTCCCCGCGACGCCCCATGGCGTCGCCTGGGCGGCCGACATGCATTCGGGAGGTGAGGAGGCCCAGGCCCACGTAGACGCTGCGATCGACCGTCTGAGAGCGGCGGGGCTCGACATCACCGCGATGATCGGCGATCCGGACCCCATCGCGGCTGTGGAGGACGCGCTCAACCTGGAGGGCCCGTTCGACGGCGTGATCGTCGCGACCCTCCCGAGCCACGTCTCGAAGTGGCTGAAGATGGACCTGCCGCACCGGGTCGAGCGCAAGACCGGGCTCACGGTCACGCACGTCATCGGGTCGGAATCGAAGGCGGTCGTCTGACGTTCAGAGGTCGCGATCGCCGGCGATCAAGGGATCGGTGCCCAGCAGGCTGCACCGCGTGACCTCGCGCGCCCGCGGCGTCCTCACGTGGACGTGGGGTTCCGCCTGCCCGTCGTCCGTGTCGGCGAACGGCCACAGCTCGGGACTGCTCACCACGGTGGTGCCGCCCGCGTCGGTGCACTCCAACATCACGCTCCGCCGGCCGCCCGCCGTCGCCGGCCGGTTGAGCTTCGCGTCGGAGAGATACACGACCAGGTCGCCTTCGCTGCCCTCCAGGCGCAGGCCGCGGGGTGCTTCGGATTCATCGCCGCCCGCCAGCGCGAGCACGATGACGACCGGGATGAAGACCGCCAGGAGGACGGCGACGAAAACGAGGCGGGCGCGCTGGGGCGACATCGACGGGCGCTGGGCGCCTAGCCGCCGAACATCTCGATGCGCAGCCGCGCAACCTCGTCGCGCAGCTCGCCGAGCTCGCGCTCGAGGCGGGCGAGGCGGTCGTCATCCCCCGCCGGCCCGGGCATCGGCGTGTCGGCCGGCACGGGCGCGGCATCCGGGACGGCGGCCGCGCCGGCTCCGACTTCAGGCGCGGGCGCCTCCGGCGCGGCGGCCGGCTCCGCGAGGTCATCGCCGCCGAAGGCCTGCCTGTAGCGCTGCTCCTTCTGGCCCGGCCGGCGCTCGAGGCGAATCACGAGTCCGCGCTCGATCAGCTGGTCGAGCACGGCTTCGAGCGCCATCAGGTCGGCGAACGAATGCATCCGCTCGGTGCGCTGCTTGAGCTCGCCGGGGGTTTGCGGCCCGCGCAACATCAGGACTCCGAGGACCGCCATCTCGCCCGGCCCGAGCGACAGCTCCGCGTCGAACAGCTGGCGGTACTTGCGCGCGCGGCTGCCCGGGCCGCTCGCGAGACGGACCCAGCGCCGGCGGTGCAGGCTCTCGAGCGCGTCGTCCACCGTGCGCTCGTCGTAGTCCACGACCGGGTCGCGGTTCGTGGACTGGTTGCAGGCGACCCGGATCGCGTTGACGCTCAGCGGGTACTGATCAGGCGTCGTGCGCTGCTTCTCGATCAGGCAGCCGAGGACGCGCAGCTCGGCGGAGTTCGGGTCGATGCTCATGCCCGCTTGAGGAGGGCCACCGATTCGATGTGGGGCGTCTGGGGGAACATGTCGACGGGCCGAACGGTGACGAGCTCGTAGCCGGCGTCGACCATCTGGCGGGCGTTGGGCGCGAGCGTAGTCGGATTGCAGGACACGTAGACGATCGTCTTCGCGTTCACCTCGAGCACGCGCCGCACCACCTTCTGCGACAGGCCGGCGCGCGGCGGATCGAGGACGACGACGTCGGCCTCGCCCTCCTGCTCGAGCAGCGGCCGCATCGCGGTACGGATGTCGCCGGCGAAGAAGCGCGCGTTGTCGATGCCGTTGCGCTCGGCGTTCCTGATCGCGTCGCCCACGGCGTCCTCGACGATCTCGACGCCGACGACCTGGCCGGCGTCCAGCGCCAGCGCCAGTGCGATCGTGCCGATCCCGCAGTAGAGGTCGTAGACGCGCTCGCGGCCGCTGAGGCCGGCGAGTTCGGCCGCGGCGCCGTAGAGGACCTCGGCCATCTCGGTGTTCGTCTGGAAGAAGGCGTCGGGCGAGATCGCGACTTTCAGGCCCTCCGCGCCGAGGTTCAGCTCCTCCTCGAGCGCGCGGTTGCCCTTCAGCTTCTTGGTCTTGCCGTCGCGCGTGGTCTCGGCCACTCCCTCCGCCTGGGTCCAGAGCACGCTGTCGGCGTCGACGGCGGCCGCGAACTCGTCATGCGCGAACTCGCCCTTGCTGGTCACGAGCCGGGCCTGCACCTGGCCGGTGCGGCGGCCCTCGCGGACCACGAGGTTGCGCAGGAACCCGGAGTGGGTGTCACGGTCGTATGCCGACAGGCCTTGTTCGCTCGCCCATGCGATGACCTGCTCGCGCACCGCCCCGACGCGCTCGGAGGCGAGGATGTCGTCGCTGACCGGGTCGATGATGTCCCAGTGGCCGGCCCGGTGGAAGCCGATGAGGAGCTCGCCGGTCTCGCCCTCGCCGAACGAGTACTCGACCTTGTTCCGGTAGCGCCACTGCTCGACCGCCGGCACGATCGGCTCGACCGGCGGGCTCTCGAAGCCGCCGATCCGCTCGAGCGCGTCGGTCACCTGCTGCTGCTTCTCGGTCAGCTGGCGCTCGTACGGGAGCACCTGCCACGGCGCGCCGGGATGCTCGGCACGCGCCTCGATCCGGTCCGGACTCGGCTCGAGCAGCTCGACCACGCGGGCCTCGCAGAAGGAGCGCTTCGACTTGCCCACCTCGACCCGCACGCGGTCGCCGGGAAATGCGCCGCGCGCGAAGACGACGAAGCCGTCGGCGCGGCCGACACCCGCGCCACCGTGGGCGAGCGAGTCGATCGTCACCTCGAGGAGGTCGCCGCGGCGCGGGCGTGGGCGCTTGGCGGTCTCTGGGCCGGGAGTGGTCACCGGGCCAATACTCGCAGGGTCGCCCCTGCTCGCTACCTGCGGCTGACTCGCTCGCAGTCGCGCGCCACCCGGTCGCGGCGGTCGGCCGTGACACGGTCGCGCCCCGAGCCGCAGGCGATGCGGTCGCGGGCCCGGTCGCGGGCGGAAATCCGGTCGCCGCCGCTGCCGCCGCTGAAGCGGTCCCCGCCGGTCCCGCCGGTAAGACGGTCGGCGCCCGAGCCGCCAGTGAGGGCATCGGCGCCGCGCCCCCCGCCGAGCCGGTCGTTGCCCGAGCCGCCTCCGAGGCGATCATCGCCCGAGCCGCCGGCGAGCCTGTCGTTCCCGGTGCCGCCGGACAGGCGGTCGTTCCCGGCCGCCCCGGCGAGGACGTCACCGCCGGAGTCGCCGCGCAGGACGTCGTCGTCCTCGCCGCCGTCGAGCCGGTCGTTGCCGGTGCCGCCGAACAGGCAGTCGTCACCGTCGAGACCGCGCAGCAGGTCGTTCCCGCCGCCCCCGAGGAGCACGTCCGCGGCCTCGGTGCCGGTGAGCAGCTCGCCGCGCGAGCCCCCGCGCAGCGGATAGCCGGCCACCAGACACCCGGCGGGCCGTGTCGGGGCAGCGCCGACCGAGTAGCCGACCACCGCCCGCGAGCGCGCGCCGAACTCGTCGACGACTGTGACGGCGTCGGCGCGCCGGCCCGCGGCGGAGCTCGGCACCGTGTACTCGGCCGAAGGGTTCACGCCGCGCAGGTCGACGGAGCCGTCGTTGCCGAAGTCGAATTCGTAGACGAGGCTCCCCGGCCCGTCGGGATCGGTCGACCCGCCGGCCACGAGCGTGATCCGGCCGCCGGCCGCCACCGGATCCGGGTTGGCCGTGAGCGATGCCGTAGGCGGACCGTTGAGCGACTGCGCGGTAAGGGTGACCGGGGCGTCGCTCCCAACGACCGGAACCGTCGTGTCGCCGTGGGCGGTGATCAGGCGGTTCCCCTGTTTCAGGACGGCCGTCGCGCGGTTGACCGTACCGCCGGACAAGAGGCTCACGCCCGGCGTCGCCCCGAATGCCGCCCATTGCGCGTCGAGGCCGCCGTCCGGCTCGAGCCGCGCCGAGAACGGGTCGACGCCGGAGGGCGGCACGGTGCGCCCACCGACCACCGCGACGTAGCCGCCCGGCAGGGCGGCGAAGTCGTCGACCGTCTCGACCAGGCCGGGGCGGCCGGCGGCGGGCTCGCCCGCGGCGGGCTTGCCGTCGGGCGTGAGCCGCCCGCGGATCGACAGCACGCCGATGCCCGAGAGCGCGTACCCGACGACCAGCGTCGTGCCGTCGGGGAGCGCTTCGAGGCCCGCGATGTCCGCGTTGGGGCGCCCGGCACCGAACCGGAACGCGCCGCTGGTGCCGTACGTCGTGTCGAGGCCGCCGTCGGTGCCGAAGCGGCGGACCGACGAGTCGTCGTAGTACTGCTGGTTCTCGGTGAAGTCGAGGATGGAGACGAGGAGCTTGCCGTCGGCGCGGACGAGCACGTCGTTCGGGAGCTCCTGGGTGGTGGCCCCGGCGCGCAGATCGTCGATGCGACTGCCGTTCGGACCAAAGGCGGTGGTCGGGTCGCCATCCGCGTCCAGTTCGGCGATCAGCGTCTTGAACGCCGGCGCGTTGGTCGCGGTGTCACCCGCGACCACCACGTTGCCGTTCGGCCGCACGGCCATCGCGCTCGCCCGCGATCTCAGAGCGCCGCCGTCGTCGAGCGTGGTGACCCAGTCGGCCGGCGGCACTCCGGCCGCGCCGAGCTTGGCCACGCTCGCCTTCAGGTTCGCGCTGACGCCCGCCACGTAGACGGCGTCAGCGTCGCCGCCCGCCCCGATCCGCAGCGGCGAGCTGGCTCCCCTGCGGTTGCGGGCCCGCCACCTCCGGCCCGAGGACCTTGAGCGGGACCTCCGCGACGCCGTCACCGCCCCCGAAGCCCGGATCGGGCGCGAGGTTCGCGGTCAGCTTGAACACACGCGCCTGCTGGGCACCCGCCTCGAACGCGAGCAGGAACACCTTGCCCGACGGCGTCGCTAGGAGGTCAACCGGGTACAGATCGGCGCCCGCGATCGCGAGCGCGCGCTGCCCGTTCGGGCCGACGGCGGTGTCGCGGCCGCCCGCCGGGATCGCCACGGCGACCGGAGCCCAGACCGCGAACGCGGCCAGGGCCCAGCCTGCGATCCGCCTGGCGGCTACAGCTTTGCCTCGACCGTCGACAGGATCCCCTTGCGGTTGCCGTGGCGGCGCTCGTAGTCCCGCACCTTGCGCAGCTCCGGCGCCTCGAGATCCGCGAGCCGCGCCTTGATCTGCGCGACCGTCAGATCGTCGTAACCGAGGATCGGGAAGCTCGGCCCGACGTTCGCCGCGCGGCGTGCCTTGTCGGCCTGCACGAGCACCGGATCGGCCTGCTTGATCGCCTCCTTGCGCGCCCGCGTGGTCGCTTGGTCGACCTGCTTCGCCGCCCGCTTGGCTGCCTGCTCACCGCGCTTGCGCGCGCGGCGGCTGCGGCCCTCGAGCTCGGTGCGCCCGGTGCGCAGCAGCTCCTCGAGATCGCCGAGCACGTCGTTGGTCTGCTTGCGCCCGCGGTCGATCAGCGTGGTCACGAGCTCCTGTGCATCGGACGAGGTGACCCGGCCGCGGCTGACGGCGTCCTCGACCGCCTCCTCGATGCGCTCTCGCGACAGCACCACGAGGCCGAGCGGATCGAGCAGGCGATCCGCTATCGCCTCCCGCAACTCGGCCGCCGACTTCGCGGAGAAGTCCAGGTTGCCGCGCTTCTGGCTCTTCTTGCGCTGGCTGCCCTTGCGGGCGGCGCCCTTGCGGGCCGTCGCCTTCTTCGGCGCGGCCTTCTTCGCCGCCGGCTTGCGGGCCGTGGCCTTCTTCGCCGTCGCGCTCTTGGCGGCCGCCTTCTTCGGCGCCGCCTTCTTCGCCGCCGGCTTGCGCGCGCTGGCGCTGGTCTTCGCCTTCGCCGCGGCCGGCTTGCGCTTGGCACCACTGCCGCGCTTGGAACCGCCGCTGCTGCGTCGCTGTTCGGCCATCTTCGGTCTCACTCCTCCTACGTGGGACGGGGTAGGCGTGACTATCGCACGCTGAACGACCCGAGGACAGGTGCGTGGTCCGAGAGACGGACGAGCAGGTCGTCGGGACCCGGGACGTCGCGCGCGGACCCGGGCAGGGCGCGCGGACGCTCAGCGACCTCGAGGCCGCGGCTGAGCAGGTGATCGATCGCCGCGTCGCCCGTCGCGCCCGCGAGCCCGTGACGGCTCGCGAGTCGCTCGAACGCACGCGGATGATCGCGCGGGCGCAGGTTGAGATCGCCTCCGAACAGCACCGGCCCGCGGCCCGCGATCGCGTCCGCGTGCGTGGCCGCCGCGAGCGCCTCCGTCTCGCCGTGTCCGGTGTTCGGCACCGACAGGTGCATGTTCGCGACCACCACCGACCTGCCCTCGGTCTCGATCCGCCCGAGCAACGCGCGGCGGCGCTCCGGCCGCTCGGTCAGCGTGACCCGCTCGATCTCCGCCAGGCGCCACGGCGGGCGCACCAGCAGCATGTTCGAGCCACCCTCGCCAGACGCGATCAGGTCGGGGTTCCACGCGGCGAGGGCGGCGCGCAGCGGCGCGAACGAGTTGCGCGACGTGAGCGCCAGCGCGCCGCTCGCCTCGCTGGCGTGGCAGAGCACGTCGAACCAGCGCGGGGGTGCCTCCTGGAGCAGCGCCACGTGCCAGTCCCAGCCCGCGAGGGTCGACACGAACGAATCCCGCAGCACGGTGTTCACCTGCGCGTAGCGCTCGCCGCGCTCGGTCCGGCCGGTGAGCCGCGAACGCCACGTGTGCAGACCCCGCTCGGGTGGGTGATCGCGCCCATGGAAGAGGTTCCACGTGAGCGCGCTGAATACGATTCCCCGGTGACTCGTCATTTCCTGACCGGCGCTGAGCTTACGAGCGACGACCTCGCGGCCCTCCTCGACCGCGCCGCCGAGCTGAAGGCAGACCGTCGTTCCTCGAGCGCGCTGGCGGGCAAGAGCGTAGCCCTCGTTTTCGAGAAGCCCTCGACACGGACGCGCGTCTCGTTCGAGGTCGGGGTGGATGAGCTGGGCGGCAACCCGGTGGTCCTGCGTGGCGACGAGCTGCAGCTCTCGCGCGGAGAATCCCCCCGCGACACCGCGCTCGTCCTGTCGCGCTTCGTCGACATGATCGGGATCCGCACCGGCTCGCACGGCGTCGTCGAGGAGCTGGCCGAGCACGGCAGCGTGCCGATCGTGAACATGCTCACGGCCGAGCACCACCCGTGCCAGGCCATCGCCGATCTACTCACGCTGAAGGAGCGCTTCGGGACGCTCGCCGGCCTCAAGGTGGCGTACGTCGGGGACGGCAACAACGTCGCGCGGTCGCTCGCGCTCCTCGGCGCGACGGCGGGTGTCGACGTCGTGGTGGCGAGCCCGCTCGAGCTCTCCCTGCCGGATCCAGATATCAACACCACCGACGATCCGGTCGCGGCTGTCGCCGGCGCCGACGCGCTCTACGCCGACGTGTGGGTGAGCATGGGCGACGACCCGGCGAGCGCGGGCGAGCGTCGCCGGCTCCTCGCGCCCTATGCCCTGACCGAGGAGCTCATGGGCGCGGCGAACGACGGCGCGATCGCCCTGCACTGCCTGCCCGCCCACCCGGGCGAGGAGATTGCCGCCGAGGTGCTCTACGGGGAGCGCTCCGCGGTCTGGGATCAGGCCGAGAACCGCCTCCACGCGCAGAAGGCACTGCTGGAGTGGATGATCGGACTAGGCTGATCGTGCGAAGAACGTCGTGAACCCTCAAGGGAGGACCTCAGTGAAGAAGTGGACCCTCATCCTCATCGCGTGCCTCGCCCTCGTGGCGGCCGGCTGTGGTGACGACGACGACAGCTCAAGCGACTCAGGCGCCGCCGACACGAGCGCCCAGACCGCTCCGGAGACGACCGCCGAGCCCGAAGCCAGCGCGAACGCCACCGGGGATGTCGTCAAGGTCGACATCAAGGACATCAAGTTCATCCCCGAGACGATCAACGTCAAGAAGGGCCAGACCGTCGAGTGGACTAACAGCGACGGCAGCATCCCGCACAACGTGAAGAAGTCGGGCGGGCCCGGGCCGGAGTTCGCCTCCGAGAACCTCAACGACGGCGACACGTACGAGCAGACGTTCGACACCGCCGGGACCATCGACTACCTGTGCACGATCCACTCCGGCCAGACCGGCAAGATCGTCGTCAAGTAGGCAGTTCGGCCTGCGGCTAGCGCCGCAGGCCGAAGCCGCGCACCATCAGCAGCGCCGCTTCGGCGAGGCCGCCGCGCTCGGGCAGGACGCCGAGCTGCGTGGCGGCGTCGTAGAGGTCGAAGAACCCGCGCGCCCGGTGCACACGCTCGTCCTCGAGCTCGAGGTAGTGCAGCCCGTGCAGTGACAGCCGCTTACCGGTGGCGGGCAGCACCGGATGATCGCCGCTGTGCGTGCCTGTCAACAGCCACGGCACGCAGGCGTTGTTGCCGCGCATCAGGGCCGCGCCGGCGCGCTTGACCTCGGCGTCCGGCATGACCTCTCGCAGTCGCGCGACGTGGGCTTCTAGCGCGACTGCGCCGCTCAGCGGATCGCGCGCGACAGGGTCTTCGTACGCGACGTCGACGGTGCAGCAGCCGGCGAACTCGGAGTTGCCGTTGAAGGCGCCGACCCAGCGCTGGCCGAGCTCGAAGTCGATCTCGCCGGACGTCATGGCTGCGTCCCGGGCCGAGCCCGGCGCCTGCCCGTCACAGCAACTCCGCGACGCCCTCGACGGGGCTCGACGCCTCGCCGTAGAGCCGCCGTGGGATCCGGCCGGCGGCGCGGGCCTCGAAGCCTGCCTCGACCGCCTTGCGCATCGCCGTCGCCATCGCGACCGGGTCCTGCGCGCGCGACACCGCGCTCGCGAGCAGGACCGCGTCGCAGCCGGCCTCCATCGCCAGCGCGGCGTCAGACGCGGTGCCGATGCCCGCATCGAGAATCACCGGGACGGACGCCGCCTCGACGATCAGGCGCAGGTTGTAGGTGTTGCGGATCCCCATGCCGCTGCCGATCGGGGAGCCGAGCGGCATCACGGCCGCACAGCCCGCGTCCTCGAGCCGCTGCGCGAGAACGGGGTCGTCGTTCGTGTACGGGAGCACGGTGAACCCGTCGGCCACGAGCTGGTGGGCGGCGTCGAGCAGCTCGGCGGCGTCCGGCAGCAGCGTCTTGTCGTCGCCGATCACCTCGAGCTTCACCCAATCCGTCTCGAGCGCCTCGCGGCCGAGCTGGGCGGTGGTCACGGCGTCGCGAGCGGTGAAGCAGCCGGCGGTGTTCGGGAGCACCACGCAGCCGGCGTCGTCGAGCACCTCGAGGATCGAGCCCTGGCTCGCGGGCTCGACCCGGCGCATCGCGACGGTCGCCATCTCGGCGCCGGACGCGCGCACGGCCGCGCCCATCACTTCGAGGTTGCGGAAGCCTCCCGTCCCGATGATCAGGCGGGAGCCGAAGCTGCGGCCGGCGATCTCCAGTTCGCTCACGTCCTCATCCTCCCTGAACTGCGTGCAACACCTCGACGTGCTGCCCCGGGACGAGCGCCGTGACACCCCACGTCCCGCGCGGGACGACCTCGCCGTCGATGGCGGCGGCGACCCCGCGCCCGTCGGCCGGGGCCCCGGTGGCCGCTACCGCATCTGCCACCGTCGCCCCGTCGGGAAGCTGGTGCGTCTCGCCGTTGAGCGTGATCTCCGTCACCGCGGGATGCCGGCGAAACGGCCGGGATCGAACGGGCGGATCGAGTCGGGCAGGTCGCCGTCGGCGATCAGCCTGGCTACCGCCCTGCCGGTCAGCGGCGCGAGCAGGACGCCGTTGCGGTGGTGGCCGGTGGCCCACACGAGCCCGTCGTCGCCCGGCCCGATCGCGGGGGCGTTGTCGGGCGTCGAGGGACGCAGCCCGGCACGCGCTGTGACCAGTTCGAGCTCGCCGATCTCGGGCAGCACCTCCCACGCCGCTTCCAGCAGCCGGTACACCGCGTCGGCGGTGATCGTCGTGTCGAAGCCCTGCTCCTCCTGGGTCGCGCCGATCACGACGGTGCCGTCGGGGCGGGTGACGATGTAGCAGCGCGGCGTGCGGATGACCCGGCGCGCCGGCGGGCGGTGGTGCGAGCGCACCCGCAGCTCGAGGAGCTGGCCCTTGACCGGGCGCACGGCCGGCGCGGAGAAGTCCGTGGCGAGGCCGCCGTCGTTGCTCCACGCACCGGCCGCCATCACGACGGTGCCCGCCTCGATCAGTTCGCCGTTCGCCTCGACGCCGCTGATGCGACCGCCCTCGGTAGCGAGACCCGTGACGGGCGTGCGTGTGCGCAGCTCGGCGCCCGCCGAGCGCACGGCCGCGACGAGCGCGGCGATCACGTCGCGCGGGCTCGTGTGGCCGTCGAGCGGGGCGAGGATCGCGCCGCCGATCCGCGGTGAGAGGCCGGGCTCGAGGTCGCGCGCGGCGCGCGGCACCAGCCAGTCGGTCTGGAGGCCGAGCTGCTCCTCGAAGGCGTGCAGGCGGCGCAGCACCTCGGCGTCGTCGCGGTCGGCGGCGACCACCAGCGCGCCGCTCTCCTGGTACCCGGTCGGCAGGCCGGTGAGCTCGCCGAGCTCCGCCGCGAAGGCCGGCCACAGCTCGCGACCCTCGAGATTGAGGCGCAGCAGCGCCTCCTCGCCGAAGTCCGCCTCGGTCACCGGGGCGAGCATCCCGGCGGCGACGCCGGACGCTCCGCGACCCGGCTCGTCACGCTCCAGAACGACCACGTCGAGCCCGCGCCGCGCCAGCTCCCAGGCGCAGGCGAGGCCGATCACACCGGCGCCGACCACGGCCACGTCGCATCGCTTCGAACCCATCGAACGGCAGGCTACTCCTGAGGCTCTGAGAGGATGTTTCTCGTATGGACGACGGCTACACCCGGCGCGAGCGGCTCGCCCGCGCGCGCCTCTACTTCGTCACCGACGGCGCCATCGGTGACGCCGCACTCACCGCTGCGCTCGACGGCGGGGTCGACATGGTCCAGCTGCGCGACCGCGCGCTCGACCCAGCGGACCTGCTCGCCACGGCGGAGCGCTTCCGCGCGCTGTGCGAGAACCACGACGCCCTCTTCTGGATCAACGACGACCCCGAGCTGGCGCTGCGCGCGGGCGCCGACGGCGTCCATGTCGGCCAGGACGACACGCCGGTCGCCGAGGCGCGCGCCACGGTCGGCCCCGACGTGCTGATCGGGCTCTCCACCCACTCGCCCGAGCAGCTCGCGGCAGGAGTCGCCGCGGCGCCCGACCAGCTGAGCACGGGCCCCGTGTGGGCCACGCCGACGAAGCCGGGACGCCCCGCGACCGGTCTCGAGTACGTCGCGCACGCCGCCGCGGCGGATCCGCCCCAGCCGTGGTTCGCGATCGGGGGCATCGACCTCGGCAACATCGGCGAGGTGGTGGCCGCCGGCGCGTCCCGCGCAGTCGTGGTGCGCGCGCTGCGCGACGCGGCCGATCCCGGCGCGGTGGCGGCCGCGCTGGTGGACGCCCTCGAGAGGAGCCAAGTTGGCGCAGCGCAGTAGCCGCAAGCGGCGCAAGGAGCGCCAGCGCGCCGCGCAGGCGCCCGTGCCCACGTCCTCCGCCGAAGCGGCGGAGCCGGCCACGATCGAGGACCCGATGAAGCGGGCCTACTCGCGCTCACGGGCAAAGGACGACGCCGCCCGCGCGGCCCTCGAACCCCTCGCGCCGGGGGAGCGGCCGAAGGCGGTGACCGTCGGAGCCATCGCGGCGGGCATCCTCTGCGTCGCCCAACTCATCTCGTTCATCCTCGCTTTGGTGCTCGACACGGAGATCGTCAGCGTCAGTCGCAACGCCGGCGCACTCATCGGGGTCGTGCTGCTCGGCGTGATGGCGGTCGGAATGTGGCGCGCGCGCTACTGGGCCGTGCTCGGTATGCAGACGCTGCTCGCCATAGCCCTGCTGTACGCCTCGATAGCGGCGATGTTCGCGCTGAACTGGCAGGCGCTCCTACTCGTCGTCGTGGTCATAGTCCCTTGCGGAACCCTCTTCTGGTTCCTGATCAAGGCAATGGCGCGAATCCAGATGCCCGAGCGGCCCGGGGCCGGCCGCTAGCGGCCCTTCGCTGATCCGAACAGCCATCCGGCGCGCAGTACCTCCCCAAGCAGCGTGAAATGAACCCGAAACGCGTCGGCGCCCGCGGGTGCTGGTGTGGGAGGTCGTACCAATGGAGCAAGAAGGCGAGCGCACGGCGCTCGAAGAGTTGGAGAACGACCCGCGATCGCGGCGGAAGTTCCTGTCGATGGCCGGTGTCGGCGCCGGTGGCGCCTTGGCGTTGCTCGTCGCCGCCTGCGGCGGAGACGACGACAAGACCACCAGCGGCGCAGCCGCTCCCGCGACCAGCGAGAAGAAGGCCGCGGGCGGTGGCGCGGGTGACATCGAGATCGTGAACTATGCGTTGACGCTGGAGTATCTCGAGGCGACGTTCTATCGCGAGGTGTTGGAGTCCGGCCAGATCAAGGACGCCAAGCTCGGGAAGGTCGCGACGCTCATCTCGAAGGATGAGGACGAGCATGTCGTGGCGCTGACGGCGCTTGTCAAGCAGCTTGGTGGCAAGCCCGCACCGAAGCCCGAGACGAACTTCGGCCCGACGATCGAGGGCGGCCCGGACAAGATCCTGCAGACGGCAGCGAGCGTCGAGAACCTCGGCGCGGCCGCCTATCTCGGCGCGGCTCCGATGATCAAGTCCCCCGACGTGCTCGCCGCGGCTCTGTCCATTCACTCGGTCGAGGCCCGCCACGCGGCCGCGCTGAACACGGTGGTCGGCAAGTCGATCGTCCCGGACGGGGCGTTCGCGAAGCCGGCCGACATGAAGACGGTCCTGGCTGCGGTCAAGCCGTTCATCGCCTCGTAGGCCCGACCAAAGCAGCGGAAGGAGACTCAACAATGAGCACGCATCAAACACAGCTGCCCGAACTCGGGCAGATCGAAGTCAGCGGTCTGACCCGCGAGGCGTTCATCGTCCGCGGCGCGATCGCGGCAGGAGCGGTCTACGGAATGTCGACCGTCGGCCCGTTCGTCTCGCAGGCACTCGCGCAGTCCGACGGGAGCGACGTCGACATCCTCAACTTCGCTCTCACCCTCGAGTACCTCGAAGCGGCGTTCTACGCCCAGGCCCTGAAGGACACCCCCGGCCTGAGCGCGGACGTGAAGAAGCTGGCCACCACGATCCGCGACGACGAGGACGAGCACGTCTCGGGCCTCACCGCCGGGATCAAGGGAGCCGGCGGCACGCCCGTCAAGGCCCCCGGGGTCGACTTCGGGGACGCGTTCGCCAACCAGGCGAGCTTCCTCAAGACGGCCCAGACGTTCGAGGACCTCGGCGTCGGCGCCTACAACGGCGCCGGCCCGCAGATCAAGTCCAAGGACATCCTCGCCACCGCGGGCTCGATCGTCCAGATCGAAGGCCGCCACGCCGGAGCGATCCGCCTCGCGCGCAACGCCCCGATCGCCCCGTCGGCATTCGACAAGGGCATCGCCAAGGACAAGGTCCTCGAGGCCGCCCAGCCGTTCATCACGTCCTGACCCAAGCTCGGCGCCCGCGATCTCCTCTCGAGAACACGCGGGCGCCGGGGTAGGACGCCGGTCCGCGCCCGTCGCCGCCTAGTAGGGTCCTCTGCCGGATATGGCAGACAGCAAGTACGACATGGTCGTGATCGGTACCGGACCTGGCGGCTACGTCGCGGCCATCCGCGCAGCGCAGCTCGGCATGAAGACCGCGGTGGTCGAAAAGGCCGATGTGGTCGGCGGTCGCTGCCTCAACGAGGCGTGCATCCCGGCCAAGGCGATCCTGCGCGTGGCCGACGTGTTCGGCGAGGTCACGGAGGCCGAGCAGTTCGGCATCAAGACCGGCGACGTGTCGTTCGACTTCGCCGGCGCGACGGCTCATCGCGACAAGGTGATAAAGCAGCTCACCGGCGGCGTCGCGGGACTCTTCAAGAACAACAAGATCGACGTGATCTCCGGTCACGGATCGCTCACCGAGGACGGCAACGTCAAGGTCGGCGGCTCGTTCGACGGCGACGAGATCGAGGCCGGCAAGGTCATCCTCGCGACCGGCTCCGTGCCGAAGCCGATCCTCGGCCTCCAGTTCGGCGAGCGCATCGTCGACACCGCCGCCATGTGGCTCGGCGACAAGCAGCCCGAGCGGCTCGCCGTGATCGGCGCCGGCGCATCCGGCACCGAGGTGGCGTCGGCGTTCGGCCGCCTCGGCAGCGAGGTCGTGCTGATCGAGGCGCTCGACCAGATCCTCCCCGCCGAGGACAAGGACATCGCGCGCACCGCGGCGCGCCTCCTCAAGTCGCAGTTCGAGATCGTCACCGGCGCGAACGTCGAGTCCGCCGAGGACACCGGCTCAGCCGTGAAGCTGAAGGTCAACGGCGAGGAGCGCGAGGTGGACATCCTCTGCATCGCCGCCGGCCGCGGGCCCGACTTCGAGGCGCTCAACCTCGAGGAGGCGGGCGTGGAGCTCGACGACCGCGGCCTCGTGCAGGTCGACGGCGCGATGCGCACCTCCAAGGAGGGCGTGTACGCGATCGGCGACATCGTGCCCGGCCCGGCGCTCGCCCACAAGAGCTCCGACGAGGGCGTGATCGCCGCCGAGGACGCGGCCGGCATCGCCACGAAGCCGATCGACTACCCGTTCGTCCCGCGCGTGACGTTCTGCTCGCCGCAGATCGCCTCGTTCGGCCTGACCGAGGCGCAGGCCAAGGAGGCCGGTCACGACGTGGTCGTCGGCCGCATCCCGATCGGTGCCGTCGGCGCGCCGACCGTGTACGCCGAGAAGGGCGGCATGGTCAAGATCGTCGGCGACAAGAAGTACGGCGAGATCATCGGCGGCCACCTCTGCTGCTCCAAGGCGGCCGAGTTGATCCAGGAGCTGGTCGTCGCACGGGACCTCGAGGGCGGCTACCACGAGCTGGCCCACTCGATCCATCCGCACCCGGCGTTTGCCGAGGCCGTGCTCGAGGCGGCCCGCGCCACCGACGGCTGGCTGATCCACGGGTAGTCCCGTGGCCGGCCCGAACATCTTCCGGCCGGACTTCGACGACGACTCGGAGGCGCACGGCTTCTTCCGCCGCTGGGCGCGGCTCGGCCCGGCGCTCGGGGCGCAGGCCCTCGGCGCCGGGATCATCGAACTGCCCCCCGGCACGACTCCGTCGCCGTACCACCTGCACCACGCCAACGAGGAGATGTTCATCGTGTTGGAGGGCCGGCCAACGCTGCGGACGCCGGTCGGCACCCGCGAACTGGAGGAGGGCGAGGTCGTGTCGTTCCTCGCCGGCGACGAGGGTGCCCACCAGGTCTCGAACTGGACCGACGAGCCTGCCCGGCTCCTGATGATCTCGACGATGGTCCAGCCCGACATCGTCGTCTACCCCGACTCGGGCAAGACGGGCGTGCGCTCGACGGCGCCCGGCAGAGGCGGCGGGCTGCGCGAGAACCACCTGGCCGAGAACGCCGTGGACTACTGGGAGGGCGAGAGCCCGCCCGACCGACCGGGTTCTTAGCCTGGATCCACTGGGACCGGGCGGAGTTTCCGCGCCTGGGAAGGCATCCAGGCGAGGAAACGACTTCGGGAACAGTGGATCCAGGCTCAAGCGGCGCGTTCCCGCGGGAACGTTCCTACACTCGGACACTCGCCTGAGACAATTCACTTCCAGGGGGGCGAACTTTTGCCGGATGGGACCTCTGGAAGAGCAGTAGCCAAGCCAGGGAAAGGAATCCAGTGAAGCGACCCACCCATCCGACGATCGTCGCCTATCTCGCGTTGTTCGTCGCGCTCGGAGGCAGCGCCTACGCGGCCGCCACCATCGGCTCCGCCGAGATCAAGAACAACTCCATCCGCGGCAAGGACGTCCACCGCGACACCTTGACCGGCCGCGAGGTGAAGGAATCGAAGCTCGTCGGCGTGGCCGGGCTGGACACGTACCAGGTGTGAGAGGCGCGCGGAGATCACAAGCCCGATCGCTGATGTGATCTCGGCGCGCGCGACTTGCAGTGCCGGGCCGCGATCGAGTCGTTGGCGGCGGGATTCAGGCGCCAGACGAGATCCCCGGGGCAGCTGTGCTGCGAGACGGCCCAGTCGATCGACAGACCTGGTCCGGCGATAGCCCGCATTCCGACCGGCGCCACCGGCGAGGGCCGGGTCATTCAGGTCTACGCCGTCTGCCTCCGCCGCCCTCGCTAGCCATGCGCAAACACATTGTGGGGCTGCTCCTGGCGGCCATGCTGGCCTGTCCCTCAACACGCCCGTCGCGGGCACCTACAGCGTGAAACTGTGCGAGGGAGGCACAAGTCCGCTTTTCCTCAATCCGGGTCTCACGTTCCATAACGACGGGTCGACTCGTTCGTCAGAAATCCTGCGTCTGGCTGCGGCGGCACAGGCTTCCTTGCCGTCAACATCAGCCGCTCAACGCCACTACTCCCCCGGGTCCACCGGCGGCTACTCCCTCTTCGCCCCGTCCGGCACGGTCATCACCAGCTTCAGCGGCCTGTTCGGCACGATCTGGAGCAGCCAGGCCGGTCAGCTCACGCCGTTCGCGACGGTCTACGAGAACGGGAACCTGAGCGGCAAGGCTTCGTACGTCATCGCCGGTCCGCTCGACAACGGCACGTGGAGCGATCCGGTCCGCCGCGGCTGGACGTCGCTCCAGGGCGGGCACGTCGGCCGGGTCGTCGACGTGTACATCCAGTGCTGGTCGAGCACGACGTGCAGCCCTGGTCAGTACGCGGACTCGCGGCTGCGGGTCGGCAGCGTCGAGCTGACGTTCGACGACCAGGTGTCGCCCAGCGTCGGGCAGAGCACCGGCAACCTCTTCACCAGCGGCTGGCGACGCGGCCGGCAGCTCCTCGGCTTCTCGGCGACCGACGCCGGCGGCGGCGTCCATTCGATGTCGGCGGCCCTGTCGACCGGCACCACCTTCACGTCCGCCGCCGGCTGCCAGGAGGTCGGCGGCTTCTTCGCCGCGGCCACCCCGTGCCCGCTCAACCGGTTCAACGAGTGGTCGATCGACACGGCCGCCCACATCCCGGACGGCGCGCACACGGTCACGTTCAAGGCCGAGGATGTCGGCGGCCGCGCCGCGACAGGTGCACCGCGCGCGTTCAAGGTCGACAACCACGCGCCCGGCGCCCCGCTCTCACAGACGCTCACCCGCGGCTCGGGCTGGCGCAGCGCGAACGGCTTCGACCTCGCGTGGAGCAACCCGGTCCAGCAGCACGCGCCGATCGCCGCCGCGCACTGGCGCATCTGCCCCGCCGGGCGTACCACCGGCTGCACTTCCGGCCGGGCCGGATCGGTCAGCGAGGCCCGCGGGCTGATGGCACCGGCGCCCGGTGAGTGGGACGCCCGGATCTGGCTCGAGGACGAGGCCGGCAACGGCGGGGCCACCGAACCCGCCAACTCCGGGGCCCCCGTCCGGCTGCGGTGGGACCCGCAGCCTCCGGCGCTTGCCTTCCGCGCGCCGGATCCGAACCGCCCGGCGATCGCGGCTGTCGACGTCCGCGACATGTCGGGACTCACCGGCGGCACGATCGAGATCGCGCGCATCGGCGGCGGCAGCTGGCAGACCCTGCACACGACCCGCCACGGCAACATGCTCGAAGCCGAGATCCCCGACGAGCGGCTCGCCGCGGGCGAGTACCGGCTGCGTGCCCACGCTGTCGACGGCGCCGGCAACGAGGGCTCGACCGAAGGCGCGACCCGCGCGCTGCCGATCCGCTTCGCCACACACATCCGGGCCGGGGCTCTCGCGCGCGTGCAGGTCCGGCGTCGGGGCTGCGGACGTCGCGGCCGCCCCCGTTGCCGGACCAGGGAGGTCACGAAGGCCAGCGCCAAGATCGCCTACGGCCGCACGGCAAGGATCGCGGGGAGCGTGGCGACCACGGCCGGCACCCGTCTGCAGGGCCGGCCCGTGGAAGTCGTGTTCAGCCCCGCCTACGGGCGTGCCCGGCGGCTCGCCGCCGTCCGCACCAGCGGCACCGGCGCGCTGCGCTTCTCGTTCAAGGCGATGCGTAGCGGCGTGCTCTCGTTCCGCTTCCCCGGCGACCGGCGGATCCTGCCGGCCCAGCGCAACGTCCGCCTCTCGGTGCCCGCGCCCGTAAGCATCGGCACGCGCGACAGGTTCCTGTTCAACGGCGAGGCCGCCGTGTTCGGCGGGCGGATCCGCGGCGGTTCGATCCCGGCCGGCGGCAAGCTGATCGAGATCCAGGCGTACTTCCGGCGCAAGTGGCGGACCATCTCGACCACCCGGTCCGACCGCGGCGGTCGCTGGCGCTTCGCCTACACGTTCGGCGGAACCACGGGGAAGGTCGTCTACCGGTTCCGCGCGCGGGTGCCTGCGGAGAGCGGCTACCCGTTCGCCAGCGGCGCGTCGAAAGCTGCAAAGGTGACCGTCCGTGGACTCTGAGGACCGCCCCGTCTTCTACTACGACGTCGGCTCCGCGTACGCCTGGCTCGCGGCGGAGCGGGTCAACCAGGTGCTGCCGGAGATCCCGGTCTGGACGCCGATCGTGGTCACCGACGTGCGCAAGGTGCACGGCGGCTCGTCGTGGGCGCGTGACGACCGGCGCGCCGCGAACGTGGCCGAGGTCGAGCGGCGTGCGCGCGAGCGCGGCCTGATGCAGGTGCGCTGGCCCGACCCGTGGCCGACGCCGAGCGACCTAGTGAACCTGGCCGCCACGTACGCGGCCCAGGGCGGCCGTGCCGTCGCGTTCACGCTCGCCGCGTTCCGCCAGACGTTCAACGCCGGCCGCGTGATGAGCGATCTCGACAACGTCCTCCTCGCCGCCGCCGCGTGCGAGCTGCACCCGAAGGCGGTGCTGAAGGGCATCGAGACCAGGAGCACCAAGGAACGGCTGGCAGCGGCGACGCACGAGGCGATCGACCATGGCGTCCGCGGCGTGCCGACCGTACGCGTGGGCGACGAGCTGTTCTGGGGCGACGACAAGCTCGAGGACGCGGCTGCTGCGCTGGGCGCGCGTGCAGGCTAGGCTTCCGCCGCTATGAGAACCCGCACCCTGATCGCGGCCGGCCTGGCCGCCCTTTCGCTCGTCGCCGCCGGCTGTGGTGAGGACGAGGTCAACACTTCCGGTGAGAAGTCGTCCGAGTCGCAGGCGGCCGAGGAGACCCCCGCCGCCCCCGAGGAGGAGCCGGCCGCGCCCGAGGCCTCCGCGGAGCTCAAGGACAAGCCGAAGATCACGGTGCCGAAGGGCGACCCGCCCGCGAAGCTCGTGACAAAGGACCTGATCGTGGGCAAGGGCGCCCCGGTCAAGGCGGGCGACAACATCTCGGTGAACTACGTCGGCGTGTCGTACTCGAACGGCAAGGAGTTCGACAACTCGTTCGACCGCGGGCAGCCGTTCCAGCTCCAGCTCGGGGCCGGCATGGTCATCCCCGGCTGGGACCAGGGCATCGAGGGCATGAAGGTCGGTGGCCGCCGCCAGCTGATCATCCCCGCCGAGCTCGGCTATGGCGCCCAGGGCTCTCCGCCCGACATCAAGCCGAACGAGACGTTGATCTTCAACGTCGACCTGCTCGCCAAGCAGTAGCTGCCGGCCCTCCGATTGGGGGGCCGCGGACGGACGTTCGACGCGGCCGGGTAGCCCACGGCCGCTAGAGTCGCCAGGGATGGCCAAGAAGGACGCGAAGGCAGGACGCGGACCCGCGGAGCGGGCCGTCGAGCCCGCGTCACGCCAGCCTCTCCCGAGCCGCGACACCTGCGAGAAGGTGCTCGCGAAGATGCTGCTCATCCGCCGCTTCGAGGAGCGCGCGGGCGAGATGTACGCGAAGGCCAAGATCGGCGGCTTCCTCCACCTGTGCATCGGCGAGGAGGCGGCGATCGTCGGCGCGACCCAGGCGCTCGAGGACACCGACTACCTCCTCTCGACCTACCGCGAGCACGGCCAGGCGCTCGCGCGCGGCACGCCGCCCGAGGCTGTGATGGCCGAGCTGTTCGGCAAGGTCGACGGCTGCTCGGGCGGCCGCGGCGGGTCGATGCACCTGTTCGACATGGAGCGCCGGTTCATGGGCGGCTACGGCATCGTGGGCGGCAACCTGCCGCTCGCCGCCGGCGTCGCGCTCGCGTCCGACTACAGCGGCACGACCGACGTGACGCTGTGCATGTTCGGCGACGGCGCTTCGAACCAGGGCACCTTCGGGGAGACGATGAACCTCGCCGCCCTGTGGTCGCTCCCCGTCGTGTTCATGGTCATCAACAACCAGTTCGGCATGGGCACGGCGCTCGAGCGCCACTCCGCCGTCACCGACCTGTCGAAGAAGGCCGAGGGCTACGGCGTTCCCGGTTCGCGCTGCGACGGGATGGACCTCCTCGACACCCACTCGGTCGTGAGCGCGGCGCTGAAGAAGGCGCGCAAGGATCGCGAGCCCCAGCTCGTCGAGGCCGTGACCTACCGCTACCGCGGCCACTCGATGGCCGACCCCGAGGAGTACCGCACGAAGGAGGAGGTCGAGGCGTGGCGCGGCCACGACCCGATCGTGACCTTCCAGAAGCGGCTGGTCGAAGAGAACGTGCTCGGCGAGGACGAGATCGCGGCGCTCGACGCCGACGCGCTGAAGCAGGTCGACGCCGCCGTGGACTTCGCCGAGAAGTCGCCGTTCCCCGACCTCGGCTCCCTCTACGACGACATCTACGTGATCGGCGAGCAGGTGCGCGACCCGTGGTGGTCGACCGACTCGCGCGCGCCGGGGACCCACCGCGGCGAGCAGGAGCGCGAAGCGGGCGACGTGGCACGCGAGCTGGCCGAGGCCGGCGCCGCGCACCCGCCCGAGATCTCCCCCGAGCAGCAGGAAGCACTGCGGCGCGGAGAGGGCGGCTAGGGCATGGGAGAGATGCGCTATCGCGAGGCGCTCAACCTCGCCATCCGCGAGGAGATGCGCGCCGACGACAGCGTCTTCCTCATGGGCGAGGACGTGGGCGTGTTCCAGGGCGCATTCAAGGTCACCGCCGGACTGCTCGAGGAGTTCGGCGAGCGGCGCGTGCGCGATACGCCGATCTCGGAGAACACGTTCGTCGGAATGGGCGTGGGCGCGGCGATGGCCGGGCTGCGTCCGATCGTCGAGCTGATGACGATCAACTTCGCTCTGCTGGCGCTCGACCAGATCGTGAACAGCGCGGCATCGATCCGGTACATGTTCGGCGCCCAGGTGAAGGTGCCGCTCGTGGTGCGGATGCCCCAGGGCGCCGGCCACCAGCTCGGCCCGACGCACTCCCATTCGTTCGAGGCGATGTACCTCCACGTGCCCGGCCTGCTCGTCGCCACTCCGTCGACCGCGGCCGACGCGTACGGGCTCCTGCGGGCGGCGATCCGCGACGACAACCCGGTGATCTTCATCGAGCACGAGACCCTCTACGGCCGCCGCGGCGAGGTCGACGAGAACGCCGAGCCGATGCGTTTCGGCGAGGCGGCGATCCGGCGCGAGGGCTCCGACGTGACGATCGTCGGCATCTCGCGCATGGCCGAGACCGCCTTGAAGGCTGCCGACCGGCTGTCGAGCGAGCACAAGATCGAAGCCGAGGTGATCGACCCGCGCACGCTGCGCCCGCTCGACCTCGACACGATCCTCGAGTCGGTCCGCAAGACCAACCGCGTGGTGGTCGTCGAGGAGGGCTGGCCCCACGGCGGCGTCGGGGCGAACATGGCCGCGCTGATCCAGGAGCAGGCGTTCGACCACCTCGACGCGCCGATCCGCCGGGTGACCGGCGCCGACGTCCCGATGCCCTATTCGCGCCCGCTCGAGCAGGCGTCCTTCCCCCACGAAGAGCACGTCGAGCAGGCCGTGCTCAGCACCTTCCGGGACGTCTAGCCGATGGCGAGCGAGGTCCTGATGCCGCGGCTGTCCGACTCGATGGAGGAGGGCACCGTGCTGAAGTGGCTCGTCGAGCTCGGCGGCGAGGTCAAGCGCGGCCAGCCGCTCGTGGAGATCGAGACCGACAAGGCGAACATGACCTACGACGCGGATCTCGACGGCGTGCTGCTGGAGATCGTCGCGGCCGAGGGCGACACGCTTGATGTGGGGGCGGTGATTGCGCGGGTGGGTGAGGCGGGGGAGGCGGCGGCGCCCGCGGCTGAGCCTGCTGCGGCGCCGGCGGCTGAGCCTGTTGCCGCGCCGGAGCCCGAGGCGGTCACCGAGGGGACCGACTCTGCTCCCGCGCCGGGGCCTGCACCGACGCCGGCCGCGCCGTCGAACGGTGGCGAGCGCGTCAAGGCATCGCCGGTCGCGCGGCGCGTCGCCAAGGAGCGAGGCGTTGAGCTCTCTCAGGTCCAGGGCACCGGTCCGGGCGGCCGGATCGTCAAGGCCGACGTGGAATCGGCGTTGGTTGGGGCTTCTGCTGGCCATGAGCCAGTAAAAGCCCCAACCAACGCCGAAACCCCTGCCCCGACCCCGTCGGTGCCCGCCGATCAATCACCGCCGCCCGCCGCGCGCCCCCCGGCCCCCCCGGCCGCCGACTCCGGCGTCAAAGGCACCCCCGAGATCGTCGAGCTCAACCGCCTGCAGCGCACCGTCAGCCGGCGGATGGCGGAGTCGAAGGCCACCGTGCCCGACTTCTCGCTCGAGCTGGACGTGGACATGGAGCTGGCGATCGAGCTGCGTAGGCGGCTCAAGGATCAGGGCGCCGACCCGGCGCCGTCCTACAACGACATGGTCGTCAAGGCCGCAGCGCTCGCGCTGCGCGACCACCGCAAGGTCAACGGCGCGTACCGCGACGGCGCTTTCGAGCTCTATCCCAACGTCAACGTCGGCATCGCAGTGGCAGCCGACGGCGCGCTCGTCGTGCCCGTGGTCCGCGACGCCGACGAGAAGTCGCTCGGCGAGATCTCACGCCAGGCGCGCGCGCTGGCCGAGCGGGTGCGCACCGGGGAGATCACCCCGCCCGAGCTGAGCGGCGGCACGTTCACGGTGTCGAACCTCGGCATGTACGGGGTCGAGCGCTTCACCGCGATCGTCAACCCGCCCCAGGCCGCGATCCTCACGGTCGGCGCGCTGATGAAGAAGCCGGCGGTCGACGAGCGCGGCCGGGTGGCCGCGCGCGACCGCATGACGCTCACCCTCGTCTGCGACCACCGCATCCTCTACGGCGCCGACGGCGCGCAGTTCCTCGGCCGGGTGAAGGAGCTGCTCGAGCAGCCCCTGAACCTGGCGCTCTAGCTACTCGCCGCGCCGCACCCCCGTACGCCGCAGCACCGACTCCGCGTACGCGTGCGAGCGGATGTGGAGGATCGGGTCGTCCGACGTCTCGATCCCGGCGGTGACCCGCGTGGGGTCGAAGACGAGCACGTCGCCGTCGCGCTCGCGGCTGGTCTCCTCGCCCGTCAGCTCGATCCGCCCGGCCACCACGCGCTCGCGCTCGTCGGCAGGCCAGATCGCGGTGGCGTCGTCGATCGGATCGCCCTCCTCGCCCAGGATCACGACGAGGTCGAACGCCGCGCCCTCGCCGCGCCGCGACCCGCGCGCGGATCTCCGTCTGGAGGTAGTCGTCGCCGAGCGCCTGGGCATCCTCGTCGGGCAGCGTCTCCTCGCCCGCGACCGGGTCCCAGCGGAAGCGGACCGCGCGGCGCGTGCCGTCCGGCGCCGTCCAGAAGAAGGTGTGCGGGCTGTTGTAGCGCAGGGTCGCGTAGCTCTTGGGGGGCTCGTTGCCGAGCACGGCTTGGATCGCGGGCAGCGCCTCGGGGTGGGCCTCGATGTACGCGCCGACCACGGCCATGTCGGGCTGGCCGGTCCCGGGATCCGGCACGCGTGCGCGCATCAGCTCGATGAAGTCCTCCGGCGTGCGCGCGACGAACGCCGGCGAGGTGACCGCGAGCATGTCGGTGGTCGACCCGTCCGCGAGCGCGAACTTGACCGCGAAGCCGCGGCCGTCGCGGGTGTGGTCGGGCGACGCCGGATCACCGCTCGCGTTCGAGAAGCGGGCGACGACGGGGATCGTCTCGCCGCTGAGATGGCCGGCGGTGGTGAGCGCCGAGCCCTCGGGCGTCGCCGTGAAGACCCCGGCGAGGAGCGCCCCCTTCGCGTGCAACGCGCGGGCCCCGTCGTGGGTGCCCGTCAGGGCGTTGACGGAGTCGATGATGTCGGCCGCGATGGCTGGGAGGTCGCTCACGCGGCGACTCTAACCCGGCGCGCCTGGCGCCCGCCGGAGCGGGCGCCCGTTGTTCGGCGAAGCAGCCGGCTCGGCCGGCTGCGCCGCCTTTCCTCTCGGGCTCGTCCTCCTCCCTTCTCTAGCGGATCCCGGCCACGGGCCGGAACCCTTCGATCTCGGGGGTCGTGTCCCAGACCTCGTCGGACTCGGACATGACCATGCGGCCGACCGAGCCGAGGCCGAGGAACATCACGGCCGCGCCGGCGAAGGCGAGGAACTCGCTCTCCATCCCGGCACCGAAGCCCAGCGTCACGGCCGCGAGAGCAACGCATGCGGCCATCCAGCCCTGGACGGCATGGGCCCGGTACAGGCCTATCGCCAGGATCAGCATCCCTGCCATGAACGCCCACGGCAGCACGAGCAGGCCGAGCAGCGCGACTGCGCCGCCGACGTGCCCGAACTCGACCTCGCGCTCACGCAGCATGTGCATGAGCCCGAGAACCACCGGGACGAAAAGCACCAGCGAGGCGACCAGCATCATCGATGCGAGATCACCCGTGTCCGGGTTCCCGACCCTTCCGATCACGTACGAGAACTTGCTCGTGCCGACCAGGGAATTGTCGACCATCGCGATCAAGAGGGCGAGTGGAGCGAGCACCATGCACGCCCCGGCCACCAGCTTGCGGAAGTGATGGGCATTGGACAGACCGGTCATCGAAGCCTCCTTTTTGCTTCGACAATGTTGTGCGGATTGTTACACCCGATCGTGGCAAACGTTACGTAGTTACGAGAGCTTCGACGACCGCCTCGTAGAAGCCGGTGCCCGGCTCGGTGACCTCGGCGTAGCGGCCGACCACCGCCGCCGTCTCGGCGTCCTCGGCCGAATCGCCGACGGCGAGGCATTCCTCCGGGGCGTAGCCGCGGGCGCGCATGTGGATCGCGACGGCCGCCGCCTTCGACACCCCCGCGGGCACGAGGTGGAACGTGTGGCCGCCCTCGTCGGCCGCCCCGTTGTCGACCAGCCGCACGCCCCCGTGCCCGTGTTCTGCCAACAGGCCGGTCGCGGCGCGCGCGTCGGCGGTGCCGCGGTACAGGTGGGAGACCTCGCGGCCGGTGTTCCACGGCTCGAACGGGTGGAGGCCGGGGAACGAGTCCTCGAGCAGGCCCGGCGCACCCGAGTCGGCGATCAGCTCCCACGGCGTGCGGCCGTCGCGCGGGTCGAACTCGCCGCACAGCCAGCGCTCCTCACCGTCGAACACAAGCCCGCCCCCGACCTCGAAGCAGTAGCCGCCCGCCGCGAACAGCCGCGCCGGCTCGGCCACCTGGGCGCGACGGCGACCCGACATCAGGAACAGCTCGACGCCGGCCCGGTCGAGCGCCTCGATCGCGCGCGCCGGCAGCATCGAGAACGAGCCCACATGGTCGCGGAACAGCGAGCCACCGCGGCCGAGGAGAGTCCCGTCGAGGTCTGCGTACACGCAGCGCAGCGCCACTCAGATCTCCATCCGCGCCTGGGCGAACGGCGGCCGCTCGACGGATGCCGGCGGCGGGTCCGGCGTCGTCAGCCGGCCATCGCGGCGCAACCTGTCGCAGACGGTGGCCAGCACGGCGCCGGCCATCGGCCGCAGCGCGGCGAGCGGCTGGTGGTCGTTGCGGCGCTCGCCGAGGTCGACCTGGACCATCGCCTCCACGCCGACGGCCCCCAGGACGTCGAGCAGCATCGCCGTCTCCACCGCGTACCCGGTGGCGAACGGGATCCGGTCGAGCAACGAGCGGCGCGCGGCGATCTCGCCGGCGAGCGGCTGGCGGAGATCGGCGAGATCGGGATAGAACGCCTCGAGCAGCGGCCGCGCGGTGAGCTGGCTGACCCGCCCGCCGCCCTCGCTCAGCTCGATGCCCCCGGCGCTGAACGGGCGGCGGTAGGAGGCCTTGACGAAGTCGAAGCCTGGCTCGCACAGGAGCGGCCCGGCGAGGCCCGTGACGAAGTGGCCGGGAAAGTCGGCCGTGTCGGAGTCGACGTAGACCACGACGTCGCCGGTGACGACTCCGAGCGCGCGCCACATCGCGTCGCCCTTGCCGAGCACCGGGCCGAGCTCGGGCATCAGGGCGGCCTGGCTGTGCACCTCGGCGCCGGCCGCGGCAGCGATCTCGCCGCTGCCGTCGTCCGAGTCCGCGTCGATCACCAGCAGCTGGTCGGCAAGGCCCTCGAGCGCCAGGATCCGCTCGACGATCGGGCCGATCGTAGCCGCAACCCCCTTCGCCGGAAGCACCACGCTGACGCTCTCGCGCTTGGCGGCGAGCACCCGGTCGAGCGGGAAGTCCGCGTGCGAGAAGGCTCTGATCACGCCGCGCGTACTATGCCAACGATGATCGTCACGGAGGTGGTGCTGGCCGACGGTCTCGCCGCCTTCACCAACGACGACCAGGCTGCGGTCCGAGCTGGATCGGCGCGGGACGGCTTCCTGTACCGAGGTTCGCCCGTGACCGTCGGGTTCACGGCGGTCCGCCAGGCGGGACGGGCGCTGTCCGTCGTGCTCGTGCTCGACGACGGCACGGCCGTCCATGGCGACGCCGTGTCCGTTCAGTACGCCGGCGCAGCGGGTCGGGCGGCGCCGCTCGACCCAAACGCCCTCCGCGCGGAGTTCGGGCCGCAGCTGGGGCGCACGCTGACCGGGATCGACGTTACCTCGTTCCGCGCCGCGGCCGAGCAGCTCGCGGCGGCCGGTTTGCCCACAGCGCTCGCCTACGGAGCCGGCCAGGCCCTCCTCGCCGCGGCCGCCCATGCCGGGCGGCGGACGATCGCCGAGACCGTCGCGGCCGAGTACGCCACGGGGGCGCCGCTGATCCCGGTTCCCGTGTTCGCACAGACAGGCGAGGACCGCCGCACCGGTGTCGATCGTATGATCCTGCGGGAGGTCGACGAGCTCCCCCACGGGCTGATCAACAACGCCTCCGAGCTCGTGGGCGCCGACGGCGGACTCCTCCTCGCCTACGTCGGCTGGGTCCGCGGGCGGGTGCTGGACTGCCGCGATTCACCGCACTACGAGCCCGTTCTGCACTTCGACTGCTACGGCACCCTCGGCGAGGTGTTCGACACGCTCGCGGGTTGCGCGACCTATCTCGCCCAGCTCGAGGCTGCCGCTGCCCCGCTGCGGCTACGTATAGAGCAGCCGGTGCACGCCGCCTCGCGCAGCGAGCAGATCGAGACACTCGCGACGCTGAGGAAGATGCTGGCCGCGGCCGGCTCCGGCGTCGAACTGGTCGCCGACGAGTGGTGCAACACGCTCGAGGATGTCCGCGCGTTCGCCACCGCCGAGGCGGCGCACATGCTGCAGGTCAAGACGCCCGACCTCGGAGGCATCGACGCGACGATCGAGGCGCTGCTCGCGTGCAAGGCGGGCGGTGCCCTCGCCTACTGCGGCGGATCGTCGACCGACACCGAACGCGCCGGCCAGATCTGCGCGGGCGTCGCGATGGGCACCGACGCCGATCTGCTGCTCGCGCGCCCCGGCATGGGGGTCGACGAGGCGGTCATGGTGGTGCGCAACGAGATGAGCCGCACTCGCGCCCTGGTCGACTCGCGATGAACACCGTAGAGGAGAGCCTTGCGGCGATCGACGCGCTCGACGGCGACCTGCGCGCGTGCATCCACGTCCGCCGCGCCGAAGCACTCGCCGAGGAGCGTGAGCTCGGGCCCTCGGCGGGGCCGCTCCGTGGCTGGACGATCGGCGTGAAGGACAACATGGACGTGGCCGGCACCGTGAGGACGGACGGACTCCGCCCTCCGCACCACCCGGCGGCGACCGCGGACAGCGAGGCGGTCCGCCGGCTGCGCGCGGCGGGGGCTGTGATCGTGGCAAAGACGAACGTCGAGGAACTGAGCTTCGGCGCGACGACTCAGAACGAGTGGTGGGGGCGCTGCCGCAACCCCTGGGATCGAGAGCGGATTCCGGGCGGGTCGAGCGGCGGCTCGGCCGTCGCTGTGGCAGCGGGGTTCACAACTGCGGCCCTGGGCACCGACACCGGGGGGTCGCTGCGGAACCCCGCCGCCCTGTGCGGCGTCAGCGCGCTGCGCACGACCCACGGCCTGATCCCGTTCGACGGCGTCACGTCGTTGAGCCCGGACTTCGACGTGGTCGGCCCGATCGCGCGCACGGCCGCGGAGCTGGCCGTCGTTCTCGACGCGCTCGTACCCGGCGAGCCGCCGGCCGGCCAGGCCACACTCGCGGGCGCGCGCATCGGGATCCCGGACGAGTTCTTCTACGACGACCTCCATCCGGACGTCGCCGCGGGCGCCGAGGCCGTGATAGCCGAGCTGACGGCGGCCGGCGCGCGGGTTCAGCCCGTTCACCTCGACGGTGCCGCCGCCGCGCGCGAGGCGCTCGGCGTGCTCCTCAACGCACAGGCCGCAGACCTGCATCCGCAGTGGCTGGAGGACGATCGCGTCGCCGCGATGATCCGCGACCGGATCGCCCTCGGACGGGACACAAGCGAGCGCGAGCGCGGGGCGGCCGCCGCCGTGGCCACGAGCTGGCGGGCGACCGTCGGCCGCTCCCTCGGGGAGGTCGACGCACTCATGGCCCCGACCACCCCGATGCCCGCCCCGCTGATCGACGACGAGCACATGGTGGCGGTGAGCAAGCGGATCAACCGGCTCAACGCGCCCTGGTCGCTCGCCGGACTGCCGGCGGTGACCATTCCCGCCCCGATCGGCGGCGTCGGACTGCCGGTCGGCGTGCAATTCGTCGGCCAGCCGCTGGCCGACCGGCGGCTGCTCGAGGTTACGCAGGAGCTCCAGCAGGTCACCGACTGGCACGCGCGACGGCCGCCGGTGGCCGCCGCCTAGACCCCGGCGAGGGCCGCGTACTATCGACCGCGTGCCGATCGTTCGCGAAGAGATGCCATGGGAGCCCTTGCTGGCGCGCGAAGAGGGCGACCGGCTGGTCACGCGCGCACGTGAGGGCAAACGGCTCGGGCGGACCGAGCCGATCCCGGAGTCGCTCCATCCCGAGCTGCGCGAAGGGCTCGCCGCCGCGGGCATCGAGGAGCTGTACGCGCACCAAGCGGAGACCCTGCGCTCGGCGTACGAGGGCGACACCATCGTCACCACGGGCACGGCGAGCGGCAAGTCGCTCGCGTTCAACCTGCCCGTCCTCGACACCCTCGCCCACGACCGCTCGGCGCGGGCGATCTACCTCTACCCGACGAAGGCGCTCGCCCAGGACCAGGCGCGCGCGCTGGCCAAGCTGCAGCTCGGCTACGTGCGGCCCGCGATCTACGACGGGGACACGCCGAAGGAGGACCGTCGCGCACTGCGCCAGCGCTCGAACCTGATCCTCACCAACCCCGACATGCTCCACGTCGGCGTGCTGCCGAACCACGGCCAGTGGGGCGACCTCTTCGCCAACCTCGCCTGGATCGTGGTCGACGAGGCGCACGTCTACCGCGGCGTGTTCGGCTCGCACGTGGCGAACGTGCTGCGCCGCCTGCGCCGGATCGCGCAGGCGTACGGCACCGAGCCGCGCTTCCTCCTCACCAGCGCGACGATCGCCAACCCGCAGGACCTCGCCGAGCGGCTCACCGGGGCCGAAGTGAACGTGGTGGACGACGACGGCGCGCCGCGCGCCGAGCGGCAGATCGCGATCTGGAACCCGCCGCTGCGTGACGAGCGCAACGGCGAGCGCGAGTCGGCGCTGGGAGAGGCCGCGAACCTGCTCGCCGACCTCGTGGAGAAGGAGGTACGCACGATCTGCTTCCTCAAGTCGCGGCGCGGTATCGAGCTGATCCAGCGCTTCACCCGCCTGCGGCTGGAGGAGCGTGGCCGCGCCGACCTCGCCGAGCTGGTCGTGCCGTACCGGGCGGGCTACACGCCGATGCAGCGGCGCGAGATCGAGCACCAGCTGATGTCGGGCGAACTGCTCGCGGTTGTGGCCACCGACGCGCTCGAGCTGGGCATCGACGTCGGCGACCTCGACGCGGCGATCTGCGTGACCTTCCCTGGGACCGTAGCCAGCCTGCGCCAGATGTGGGGTCGCGCCGGGCGGCGCGCCACCGGGCTGGCGATCTACGTGGCGGGCAACGACGCGCTCGACCAGTTCTTCTGCCGCCACCCCGAGGAGTTCCTCGACCGGCCGGTCGAGTCGGCCATCCTCGACCACCAGTCCGAGGAGATCTTCATGGCGCACCTGTGCGCGGCCGCGTACGAGATGCCGCTCACCGGCGAGGACGAGCGCTTCCTCGGCCCGATGTGGGACGTCTACGCCGACCGGCTCGTGCAGGAGGGGCGACTGGCCGAGCGCGGCGGGCGCTACCTGCCGCGCGGCGAGGGCTTCCCCGCCGCGGAGATCGCGCTGCGCTCGGCGTCGCCCGACTCGGTGGCGATCGTCGAGGCGGAGGCCGGCGAGATGATCGGCTCGGTCGAGACGGCGCGGGCACGGTCGTCGGTGCACGGCGGGGCGATCTATCTCCACATGGGCCGCTCGTACGAGGTCGAGGACCTCGACGTGGACATGCGGCGCGCGCTCGTGCGACCGTTCACCGGCGACTGGTACACGCAGGCGAAGAAGGAGACCGACACCTTCATCGAGCGCACGCTCGACCAGCGGCCGATCGGCGACGCGACGCTCTACTTCGGCACGGTCTCCGTCACAGAGCGGGTGACGGCGTTCCAGCGCAAGCGCGTGACCGACCACGAGGTGCTCGACCTGACCGCCCTCGACATGCCCGAGCAGCACTTCCGCACGCAGGCGCTCTGGTACGAGTTCCCGGAGCAGGCGCTCGCGGACGACTTCCCGCTCGACGTGCTCCAGGGCTCGCTGCACGCGATGGAGCACGGCCAGATCGCGGTGCTGCCGCTGCTGGCGATGTGCGACCGCTGGGACATCGGCGGCCTATCGACCGCCTTCCACGGCCAGACGGGGCGCCCGACGGTGTTCATCTACGACGGCCACCCTGGCGGGGTGGGCATCACCCGCGTCGGCTTCCTCGCCTTCGAGGCGCTGGTCGAATCGGCCATGCGCCTGCTGTCGGAGTGCCCGTGCGAGAAGGGCTGCCCGTCGTGCGTGCAGTCGCCCAAATGCGGCAACCTGAACGAGCCGCTGAACAAGAACGGGGCGCTCGAGCTGCTCGCTCGCCTGCACGGGTAGGCCACCTGCTTTGATGGGTGCGTGCCCGAGACGACGCCCCTCGCCATCGAAGCCACCGGCTTGGTCAAGACATTCGGCGAGACGCGCGCCGTCGACGGCGTCGATCTCGCGGTCGCCCGCGGCTCGGTCTACGGCGTGCTCGGCCCCAACGGCGCCGGCAAGACGACCACGATCAAGATGCTCGCCACGTTGCTCCGGCCCGACGGCGGCGAGGCGCGGGTGTTCGGCCACGACATCGTCGAGGAGTCCGACGCCGTGCGCGCGAGCGTCAGCCTGACCGGCCAGCTCGCGTCGGTCGACGAGGACCTCACCGGACGCGAGAACCTGATTCTGCTGGCACGGCTGCTCGGCTTCAAGGGAGCGGCCGCCAAGGCCCGCGCCGACGAGCTGCTGGAGGCGTTCGGCCTCTCCGACGCCGCGGCCAAGCTCGTCAAGAACTACTCGGGCGGCATGCGCCGCCGGCTCGACATCTCGGCCAGCCTCGTCGTCACCCCGCCGCTGATGTTCCTCGACGAGCCGACCACCGGCCTCGACCCGCGCTCGCGCAACCAGGTCTGGGACATCATCCGAGCGCTGGTCGCCGAGGGCACCACGATCCTCCTCTGCACGCAGTACCTCGACGAGGCCGATCAGCTCGCCGACGGCATCGCCGTGATCGACCACGGCAAGGTGATCGCGGAGGGCACGCCGGGCCAGCTGAAGGCGTCGGTCGGCGGCGGCGCGCTCCACGTCCGCCTGCTCGACCCAGAGCAGCGATCCGAGGCCGAGCGCCTCCTGTCGCGCGAGCTCGAGTCGGTTCACCTCGAGCCCGACCCGGCCGCGCTGTCGGCTCCATGCGCCGACGCCGACAAGGGCGCCGAGGCGATCGCCGAGCTCGCCCGCGCGGGAGTTGGCATCGCCGACTTCTCGCTCGGCCAGCCGAGCCTCGACGAGGTGTTCCTCGCGCTCACCGGACGACCCGCCGAGGAAGCCGGCGACGAGACCGAGGAGGCAGCGGCGTGAGCATCGATTCGACACAGCCCGTCGAAGCACAGGCGTCGGCCGACGCCGTCCGCCGGGTGATCTCCACGGCCACCGCCCCGGAGCGCCCAGGCGCGCTGTCGAACTGCCTCGCGTTCGGCTGGCGCGGCATGCGCAAGATCCGCCACGTGCCGGAGCAGCTGCTCGATGTGACCGTGACGCCGGTGATGTTCCTGCTGATGTTCACCTACCTCTTCGGCGGCGCCATCTCCGGCTCGACCGAGGACTACCTGCAGTACATCCTGCCCGGCCTGCTGGTCCAGTCGGTGCTGTTCACCACGGTCTACTCCGGCATGTCGCTCAACACCGATATGACGAAGGGCGTGGTCGACCGCTTCCGCTCGCTGCCGATCTGGCGCCCCGCGCCGCTCGCCGGGGCCGTCCTCGGCGACAGCGTGCGCTACGCCGTGGCGGGCTCGGTCGTGATCGTGCTTGGCATCGTGCTCGGCTTCGACGCCGAGGGCGGGCTCGGCGGGATCCTTCTCGCGCTCGGCCTCGTGGTCGTGTTCGCGTTCGCGCTGTCGTGGCTGTTCACGTGCCTCGGCCTCGTGATGCGCTCGCCGAACGCGGTGATGAACACCGGCTTCATGGCTCTCTTCCCGCTGATCTTCCTCAGCAACATCTTCGTCGAGCCGGACACCCTGCCCGCGGTGCTCGAGGCCTTCGTGAACGCGAACCCGATCAGCTTCCTCGTGACCGCCACGCGCGACCTGATGGCCGGCGAGTTCCCGAGCGGCGACATCGCGATCGTGCTCGGATCCGCCGCGGCGATGACGGCCGTCTTCGCCCCGCTGACCGTGCGGCTGTACGGCTCCCGGGGGTAGCCTGGGGGCGGCCGCGCGCCCTGCATGCTTGATTGCAGGGGCTTGTGGGCGGAGCCGATCCGCCCGACCCTGAAGGCATGCGATTGGTCATCGCCGGCGCGCTCGCCGGCCTACTGCTCGCCGCGCCGGCGGCGGCCGCGACCGGCGGCGCCGAGGCCCGTGGCAACGACGGCGGCGCCCACTTCGCCGACCCGGCGGTCGTCAAGAAGCCGCGCGCCCGCGCCAAGCTCACCCTTCTCACCGCCGGCCCCACGCTTCCCGCGACCGTTCGCTTCCGCATCGACTGGCGCCGCCCCGTGCGCGCAGTACGGCTCGAGGTGCTCCCCGCGGCGGGCGGTCCCCCGCTCGTCACCCGGCAGCTGGGTACGCGCCGCTCACGGCGTCTCCAGCGTGTGTCCCTGACCGCGGCGGGGCTCGTGCCGGGCGCCTACCGGGTCCGCATCGTGGCGCGCGGGCTCCGGCGAGCGCGCGGCGTACCCCCAAGCGTGCCCGTCACGGTTCCCGAGTACGCCTTCCCTGTGCAGGGGCCGTTCACTTACGGCGGTAAGGACGCACGGTTCGGCGCGAAGCGCGACGGCCACACCCACCAGGGCCAGGACCTCATCGCCGCGGCCGGGACGCCGGTGGTCACCCCGCGGGGAGGCACCGTCAAGGCCGTCGATCATCAAGCCGGCGGCGCCGGCCACTACATCGTGGTCGACAGCGACCGCGACTACGTCTTCATGCACCTCGAGGCGGGCTCGATCACCCTGCGCGAGGGCGACGCGATCGCCACCGGCGGGCGCGTCGGGACGGTCGGCTCCACGGGGCGCTCGTCAGGCCCCCATCTGCACTTCGAGATCTGGACCGGGAAGGGGTGGTACACCGGCGGCGAGCCGGTGGACCCCCTCCCGTTCCTGCAGTCCTGGGCGCCGAGTACTTAGTCGAAGGTGAGCGACAGGTTGCCGCTCATGCCGCTGGTGCTCGACTCGATCGAGCCGGTGAGCTGCCCGAGCGGCCCGGTGACGAGGTTGCCGCCGAGCGCCGAGCCGAACCCGAGCGCGTCGGCGAACTCCTTGACGAGCTCGTTGCCGAGCTGCTGCGCGTCGGCCTGGGCCGCGAGCGAGCCCTTGGCGCCCTGGACGGGTGAGGCGGGCTCCTTGGCGATCGCGCCGGCGAGCTTCGGATCGTTCGCCACGACGAGGTTCTCGTCGATGACGCCGTAGACGATGCTGTCGCCGTCCTTGGTCGCAAGCGCGTAGAACGGCGCCTTCGAGCCGGCCTTGGGCTTCGCGTAGCCGACCGTCTCGCCCGTCGCGCCCTTCGCGATCGCGGGAGCGACCTTGCCGAGCGCGGCGAGAGTCTTCTCCATCGCCGCCGGGTCCTTCAGCTGCGCGCGAGCCCCGAACTTGCCGTCGAGCGTGACGCTGAGGGCGAGGTCGCCCTCGAGCTGCTCGACGAGATCGTCGTTGAGGTTCACGCCGATGCTCTTGTCGATCTGCTGCTTGCCCGACTCGTACTGGGCGAAACCGCCGGGACTGATCGCCTTGCCGGCGGCCTCGGCGAACGTGACGATCTGACCCGGGTCGCGGACGCCGATGCCGAGCGCACCCTTGCGGTCGACGACCTCCGGGCTGGCCGAGCCCGCCGCCAGCGGCAGGTCGGAATCGGCGAGGCCCGATTTGGTGGTCAGGTCGAAGTCGATGTCGATCGAGTCGCTCGTCGCCTTCGCCCCGAGGCCGAAGCCCTCGAGCGCGGCGACCCACTTGATCTTGCGCGCCTGGCGCGTGTCGGGATCCGCCTCGAGCAGGCCCGCGACGTCGAAGTAGGCGCGCACGAGCGAGTCGTCGTCGACGCTGCCGATGCCGTCCTCGAAGTCCTTCTGGGTGAAGTGGTCATCGCCGCCGTGGCGCTCGATGGCCGCCTCGAGCTGCTTGCGGTTGCCGGCGACGATCAGCGTCCCGTCCTGGATGGCGATCACGGTGTCGTCGTTCTTGTAGATCTTGGCGCCGTCCTTCTCGCCGTCCTCCTTGCCCTCCTTCTTCACCTGCTCCTCGAGCTTGTCGGCGTCTTTGGCCTCGATCGCCCCGACGAACGCCTCGTCCTCGCCCGACGGGGTGCCGGTGAAGTCCTTGGCGCTCGTCGAGCCGACCACGAAGTCGTTGCCGAGCAGCTCCTTGAGCGTCTCGAAGTCGCCCGCCTGATCCTCGATCTCCTCCTGGATCTGCTTGACGACCGCGCCGCCGAAGGGGAACTTCTTCACGATGTCCTCGAGGGCGCCGGCCTGGCTGCCCTGCAGGTCCGTTCCGATTGCCGCGACGAACGGCGCATCCTTGGGCAGGTACTGGAGCGCGTTGTCCAGCGGGTCCGAGGGCTTGTCCGATCCGCCGCACGCGGAGAGCGCGACGGCGGTGGCGAGAGTGGCGGCGAGGGCGAGGGGCTTGGCGAGGAATCGGTTCATATCGGCGGCGCAGTCTAGTGAGGCGCGACGCCGCTACGATCTCCCGCTGCGTGGCGAGGTAGCTCAGTTGGTAGAGCACACGACTGAAAATCGTGGTGTCGCCGGTTCGATTCCGGCCCTCGCCATCCGCCGCCGCCGTAGGTGCATCTGGCGCGAGTCCCTGAAGTTTCCGGGTGACGGCCGTGTTGCGGGGCTGCGCAGCCGGCGTCGTGACCTACGCGACGTCTGACACCGCCGACGGTCCCTACCCGGGGACCTTCAGCGAGCAGGGCAGTGTGCAGGGGACGCCCGACCCCACGTTCCCAATCACTACGCGGGGCCACTCCACGCCAGCTTCACGATCAACTCGGGTGCGATCAGCATCACGGGCACGAAGACCAACCCCCGGGTAGGCCCCACCCGTCACCATCCGCCAGCGGCTCCTCGGCATACTTCGCGGACGATGTCGGAGGACAACATCGAGATCGTCCGGCGCGCGGTCCGCGAATTCAACGAGCTCGGGTTCGACAGCATCGCGAGCAGCAAGCTGATCGACGACGACTTCGAGTTCCACGAGCCCCCCGAGCAGCCGGCGCCGCGTGTCGCCCGTGGACGCGAGGAGGTGCGCAGGCTCGCGGGCGAGTTCGACTCCGCATGGGCGGAGCATCGGAGCGAGCCGACCGAGATCCGCGCCCTCGATGCCGACCGGGTGCTCATGCTAAGCATCGAGCATTTCACCGGGCGGGACGGAATCGCGCTCGAGACCCCTTTCGCGGCGATCTTCACCCTGCGCGACGGCAGGATCGCCCTGTGGCAGGCCTACTGGGACAAGGACAAGGCGCTCGCCGCCGCCGGCCTGGCTTGAGGGCGTGGGCCAGCGGCCCTAGCTCCCTTTCCGAGCGCGTTCGAGGGCCAAGCCGTACTTCTGGGCCATCATCGGGTGGCCCATCGGGCGCCGCCGCGCTGCATCGGTTGCAAGCGGGGGAGGGGCGGGTGTAGGGTCGCTGCGTCGCCCGCACTTGTGCCCCGGTTGGGCTGCGGGGGGCGTACCGGGAGGTACCTGATGGAGTCGCGGCCAATAGTGCTGATGGGCGTCGGCGCACTGCTGGCGCTTCTGACCTCGGCGCCGGGCGCGTCGGCCTTCTCGGCGCCTGACGCCGGGCGGCCATTCGAGCCGCCGGCGATCGACCAGCCCAGCTACGGCATCCTGCCACCGACCGCGACTCCCGCGCAGCGGCACATCGTGCGCGCGGCAGACGGCACCGAACTGTATGTCGAGACATGGCTCCCCGAGACGAAGGACGGCAACGAGCCGCCGGCGCAGATGCCGACGATTCTCAACTACTCGCCCTACCAGACGCCCGGCGTGGACGACTCGCACGGGTTCCTCCAGGAGCTGGTGCCGCGCGGATATGCCTACGCGCAGGCGCACGTGCGCGGCAGTGGACGCTCGGGCGGCTGCCTGGCCCAGACTCCGGACTCCGAGCGGTCCGATGGCGCGCGGATCGTGGAGCACCTCGGCCGTGACGCACCGTGGGCGGACGGCAACGTCGGGATGCTCGGCGGCTCGTACCGAGGAGGTACCCAGCTCGCCACCGCGACCTGGCCCGACGAGGAGCGCCTGCAATACCTCAAGGCACTGGTGCCGATGCGCCCCGTCGCGTCGGTGTACGAGGCCTATAACCACGACGGAGTACCACAACTCCTGCGAGGGATCGGGGATACGGTCGGCTCCTACTTCGTCTACTCGTCGCTGCTCCCGACGCTCAGCGAGGCCCCGGAGAAGCTGCTCGAGCGCCCAGGCTGCCTGCCGGGCATGGTGCTCGGCGCTGCCGATCCGTCTGGGGACTACAGCGCCTATTACCGTGAGCGTGACTGGGTACACGACCTCGGCAACCTCGAGGCGGCGACGCTCGTGACGCAAGGCCACGACGACAATCGCACCCCGTCGCTGAACATGGCGGGCTTCTTCGACCGCATCCCGGCCACCACCCCGCGAACCGGCCTGTTCGGCGTCTGGGACCACGAGCAGCCCGACGACTACTACTTCAACGCAGAGACCCCGGCACCGCGCCGCGACTGGGAACGCGCCGACTTCACGCAGATGGTCGTCGCGTGGTACGACCGTTATCTGCGCGGCCGCGAGAACGGCGTCGAAGACTGGCCCGTCGCACAGGTGCAGGGGACCGACGGCCAGTGGCGCGCAACCGACGACTGGCCCCACCCCGGCGGCCCGCAGGGTGCTCTCGCGCTGGGCGCGCAAGGGCTGCTCGGTACGCCTGCGCCGCAGGGCTCCACCTCGTACGTCGAATCGATGATCGAGCTCGACGATCCCGGCTACCGCTACCCGCCCGGAACCGCGGCCGTCTGGGAAACCCCGCCGCTCACCGGCCGGCTCGAGATGACGGGCCTGGCCGAGCTCGACGCGTGGGTCGAGCTCGAGCGCCCCGACGCCCACCTCGCCGCCAAGCTCGAAGCCATCGGCCCCGACGGTCGGCGCACCATGTTCGAGGCCCGGATCGTAGGACTGCGGTCCATGCGCCACCTCGAGCCGCTCGAGGCCGAGCGATTCCGCCAGCCCCGCGGCATCGCCCCGCCCGTGGGGCGGCCCGTCCACGCCACCGTGCGATTCAACCCCGGCGATCTCGTCATTCCGGCAGGCGGCAAGTTACGGCTCACGATCGCCGGATCGGTGATCGTTTCCGACGGCCTCGACAGCGTCCAGGAGGGGTTCGGTGCCATTCTCCAGGGACCATCGCTCCCGTCCGCCGCCTTCACACGCGTGACCGTCCTACACGACTGCCACCACCCCACCGTCCTGCGGTTCGCGATGCCCGCCTCGGACGCCGACCTGCTCAACGTCCGGGAAAAGGATGAAGGCGACGAGCCGCTCCAGGACAACAGCGCCGCTCCGGCGCCGCCCGTCGACGGCGGTGGCATCGCCACCACGCCGCACTGCCCCTGACCGGTATCGGGAGGTGGCGCGCCCGGGCACCCAACACGCAGCCGTGGGCTCCCGGCCGCCGCGCCAGCCCGACGGCGCCCCCCGACCTTGAACACCTTCGGCGCTGAGCAGCGCGACATCGACCAGATCGCGGAGTACGCCGACTCCGGCGTTCGCCAGATCGCCAGGACCGGCTCGCTCGCGCCGATCGCCGGGCGGGCGGGGCTCAACGCCTGGCTCTACGAGAAGTGGGGCAACCGCGGAAACGCCGTCTACACCGCACTGGGAAGCCTGCTGACGATCACCCTCTCCGGCCTGCTCGCGTGGGGGCTCGACGAGCCGCTCGTGTTCCCCTCGCTCGGGGCCACGGCGTTCCTGTTCTTCGAGACCCCGATGGCCGAGGTCGCAAGTATCCGCAACACGATCATCGGCCACGCGGTCGGCGCCGCCGTGGCGTTCCTGTGGCTGGGCGTATTCGGCCTGGTCGGCGACCCGAGCGCCATCACGGCGGGCTTCACCCCCGAGCGTGTGGCGTGCGTCGCGCTGTCGCTCAGCTGCACCGGAGGCCTGCTGCGCCTGCTCCGGGCCGCGCACCCGCCGGCCGGCGCGACGACGGTGATCGTGTCGATCGGGCTGCTCACCACCTTGGACGAGTTGCTGATCCTCTTCGCCGGGGTCGTGATCCTCGCGCTGTCCGCGTTTGCCCTGAATCGCATGCTCGGCGTGCCCGCCCCGCTCTGGAGTGCCGCGCGCCATCCCTGACCCGGCGTAGACTGCCCGGCACGGGATGCAGGGAGCTGTGAGCAAGTACAGGGGAATCGTGTGCGCGGGAGCAGTCGTGGTCGCGCTCTTGGCGTGCGCGAGCCCGGCCGCCGCGTTCACGGTCAACGGCAGCGTCGAGCAGGTGTCGGCCACCGGGCTCACCGCCGGCCGCCAGGCGACGCTCTACGACGCCCGCGGGCGCAAGCTCGAGACCCGCAAGGCCAACAAGCTCGGCGGGGTCCTGTTCCGCGACGTGAAGCCGGGCGACGGCTACCGCGTGCGGCCCGGGAAGTCGCGCGGCCGCTCGCGAGCGGTGACCGTGCTGCCGAACAGGCCGGCGCCTCCGCACACGCGGATCTACGAGCAGTACATCCCGCCGAAGGGGTATGGATATCTCAGGACCCGCGACGGCACGAAGCTCTCGATCTACGTCCACCCGCCGACCGATGTGACCAAGCTGTTCGGGGTCGACCTGCCTCAGCTCCCGCTCGGGCCTTCGCCGACCCTGATCGAGTACTCGGGCTACGGATACGCGAACCCGGCGGGCCCGGAGAGCGGCATCTCGATCCTCGCGAACCTGATGGGCTACACCGTGGTCGACGTGAACATGCGCGGCACCGGGTGCTCGGGCGGCGCGTTCGACTTCTTCGAGCCGCTCCAGGGGCTCGACGGCTACGACGTGATCGAGACGATCGCACGCCAGCCCTGGGTGCTGCACAACAAGGTCGGGATGATGGGCATCTCCTACGGCGGCATCAGCCAGCTGTTCACCGCGCAGAACAACCCGCCGAGCCTGTCCGCGATCGCGCCCGTCTCGGTGATCGACGCGACGCAGACGACGCTCTACCCCGGCGGCATCCTCAACACCGGCTTCGCCCTCGAGTGGGCCAAGGAGCGCATCCAGAACGCGCTGCCGTCCGGCCCGAAGGCCGGCCAGGCGTGGGCCTACAAGCGGATCCGCGAGGGCGATGGGGTGTGCAAGGAGAACCAGGCGCTGCACGGCGAGGCGGTCGACCTGCTGAAGAAGATCCGCGCCAACAGGACTACATGCCCAAGGTCGCGGACCCGCTCTCGCCCGTCACGTTCGTGAACAAGATCAAGGTCCCGCCGTGTACATGGCCTGCCAGTGGACCGACGAACAGACGGGCGGGCACTGCCCGACGCTCGCCGTCGCGGTTCACGGGCACCGACCGTAAGTGGTTCACCTTCACGAACGGGACGCACGTCGACTCGCTCGGCCCGGAGACGTTCAACCGCTTCTACGACTTCCTCCAGATCTACGTGGCGCGAAGAGTCGCCGGCGCTCGGAGCGGCGATCCTCCGCGCAGCCGCGCCGGTCATCTACGACGAGGCGATGGGCGTCGGCGGCGTGAACCTGCCGCCCGACCCGATCCAGAACCAGCCGACGTTCGAAGGCGCGCGGGCCATGTTCGAGAAGCTGCCGCCGGTCCGGATCCTGTTCGACAACGGCGCCGGCGGGCGGGCGCCCGGGCAGCCCCTCCCGGGCTTCGAGCGGTCGTTCAGCGGCTTCCCGGTACCGGGCACCGTCGCGCGCCGCTGGTACCTGCGCCGCGGCGGCTCGCTGTCCGACGCCGCGCCTGCGCGCCGCGCCGCGGAAGGCTTCAGCTGGGACAGGAGCAACCGCCTCGCTGACCAACTTCAAGGGCAACACGGGGTCGGGGACGAACGGGCTGTGGACGGCGACGCCGCCGTACCGCTGGGCGCAGCGGCCGGCCGGCAAGTCGCTCGCCTACGCGACCGAGCCGCTGGCCGCCGACACCGACGGTGCTCGGCGCCGGCGCGGTGCGCCTGCGTATCCGCTCCTCGCGCCCGAACGTCGACCTGCAGGCCACGATCAGCGAGATCCGCCCCGACGGCAAGGAGACCTTCGTCCAGGGCGGCTGGCTGCGCGGCGAGATGCGCAAGCTCGATGCGCGCAAGAGCACGCGCGCTCGAGCCCGTGCTGAGCCTGCGCAAGCGCGACATCTCACCGCTTCCGCGGAAGCGCTTCGTGCGGGCGACCATCCCGCTCTACTACCAGGGCCACGTCTACCGGGCCGGCTCGCGGATCCGCGTGACGATCAGCGCGCCCGGCGGCGACCAGCCGATCTGGGCGTTCGCCGAGGCATCGCCGAAGAAGCCCGCGCGCGTGGCGATCTCGCTTTCCAAGGGCGCTGCGTCGAGCCTGCTGCTCCCCGTCGTGCCCGGCGTCGACGCCCCGACTCCGCTCCCGCCGTGCCCCGGGCTGCGCGGTCAGCCGTGCCGCGACTTCAAGCCGGTCGCGAACCGGCGCGCGAAGCCCTAGCCGCCGCTGCCGAGTAGCGCCGCCGCCGCATCCGGCAGGATGCGGCCGTGGCCGCGTTCAAGGACAACATCTCCCGGCCGGCGGTCGAGCGGCTCGGCGCGGCCGTCGGCGGCGAGGTACCCGGGTTCGAGGCCGGCGCCTTCGCCGACGATGCCGTTGCGGACCTCGAGCCGCTGGAGCTGAAGGCCCGCATCGCCGCGGTGGCCGCCGCGCTCGACCGGGCGCTGCCGGGGCCGTTCGCCGACGCCGCGCCACGCGTAGCGACCGCAGTGCGCGCCGCCGGGCTCACCGCATGGGATGCATGGCCGGCCCTGACCTGGGTCGAACAGGCCGGGCTCGGCGATCCGGAGGTGGCGCTCGACGCACTGGCGGCGATGACCGCGAGCGCGTCCGCCGAGTTCGCCATCCGCCCCTTCATCGCCATGCATCCCGACGCCACCTGGGCCCGCCTCGCCGAATGGGCGCGCGCGCCCGACGAGCACCTGCGCCGGCTCGCGTCCGAGGGCACCCGCCCGCGGCTGCCGTGGGGCGGGAAGGTCGCCGCCCTCCAGGCCGATCCCGGCCCGGGCATCGCGCTGCTCGACGTCCTGCGCGACGACCCGGAGGAGTACGTCCGCCGCTCGGTGGCCAATCACCTCAACGACGTGGCCCGCGACGACCCGGATCTCGCCCTCGCGACCGCCGCTCGGTGGTCCGGCGCAGGCGGCAAGCACGTCGACGCGGTGGTGCGCCACGCACTGCGCGGGCTCGTGAAGCGCGGCGATCCGCGCGCCCTGGCGCTCATCGGGGCGGACGTCCACGCGCCGGTCGACGCCGTGCTCACGCTGGGCGCCGCCGAAGCCACGATCGGCGGCAGCATGCCCTTCACTGCAGAGCTCACGGGTCGTGGCGACGCATCCGCGACGGTGGTGCTCGACTACGCCGTCGCCTACGCCCGCCCGTCCGGTCGCACGGGGCGCAAGGTCTTCAAGATCACCACGCTCGAGCTCGAGCCCGGCACGCCGGTCACCGTCGAGCGCAGGCTCTCCCTGGCCGACCGCTCGATCCGCACCCACCATCCGGGCGAGCACCGCATCGAGCTGCTCGTGAACGGCCGCGCGGCGGCAGCGGCTACGTTCGAGCTTCGGGCGGGATGAGGACGGCGGCGAGCTCCCGCGCCAGGCTCGCGCCGGCCCGTCCCTCGATCAGGTCGGGGCTCGCCCGCACGAGCTGCGCGATCCCGACGTAGGCCGCGTAGGCCACCACAGCCCGCCGCCGGGCGACGGCCGGCGTCAGGCCCAGCTCCCCGTAGGAGCCGGCGAGGAATGCGATCCGCCGGTCCTGTGTCCGCCGCAGGGTCTCGGCCACGAGCGGCTCCGCGGCTGACGCATCGAGAAGGCGGACGAAGATAGACGGAGCCTTGCTGTTCGCGCGCTCGAACAGCGCGCCGAGACGGGCCCGCGGGTCGCCGATCTGCTCCAGCTGCTCCAGCACATTGTCGCTGTGGTCGCGCTCCCAGCGCGCCAGCACCGCGCGGAGCAGGTCGTCGCGCGACTCGAAGTGCCAGTAGAAGCTCCCCCGCGTGACCCCCAGCTCCTTGGCGAGTGGCGCCGCGGCCACGGCCTCGACACCCTCGCGCTCCAGCGCCTCGAGGCCGGCTTGCTCCCATGCTTCGCGGTCGAGGCGGGGGGCCATGAGGAAACGCACCGTACACCCCTGTACGGACACCTGCTACCGTACACCCCTGTATGGAACAGATATCCGACGGTCTCGAACTTCTGCCCAGCCGTCCGCGCTACGCGTTCAACGCGTACCTCGCCGACGGGTACCTCATCGACGCGGGCACCCGCTGGGCCGCGCGCCGCATCCTGCGCGCACTCGACGGCCGCGATCTCGGCGCGCACGTCGTGAGCCACGGGCACGCCGACCATCAGGGCGCATCGGCCGCGGTGTGCAAGGCGCGCGGGCTCGAGCTGTGGGCGAGTGAGGGCGATGCGGCGGCCGTCGAATCCGGCGACCTGCGCGACCGCGGGCCCGTGAACGCGATCACCCGGGTGCAGGGACGCGTCTGGGCTGGGCCGGCCCACCCGGTCGCCCGGCAACTGCGCGAAGGCGACGCGATGGGCTCCTTCACCGTGCTCGAGACGCCGGGCCACTCGCCGGGCCACCTCTCGTTCTGGCGTGAATCCGATCGCACCCTCCTCGCGATGGACGCGCTGTTCGGCCGCCACCCGCTGACCGGCAAGCCCGGCCTGCACCCGCCGCCGGACCGCTTCACGCTCGATCCGGCACGAAACCGCGACCAGATCCGCCGCCTCGCGGCGCTTGAACCTGCTGTCGTCTGCTTCGGGCACGGCCCGCCGTGGCGCGATGCCGCCGGGCTGGCCGCGTTCGCCGCTTCCCTGCCGTGAGCTACGGCCGTCCAGCGCGCGGCGCCGGCGCCGCGACCGTGAGCAGCCTGCCCGTGCGCTCGGGCGCGAACATCGCCGCCGGGCCGCGCCACTCGGCAGCAAGGATGAAGAGCGTGGAGCCGTCCGGCCCGCCGAGCATGCATGCGAAGCAGCCGCGGTCGACCGTGACGGTGTCGAGCACCTCGCCGCCCTCCCGCACCCGTACGCAGCGCTTGTTCGGCACGTCCGCGTACCAGGCGGCCCCCTCGGCATCGAGGCAGATCCCGTCGGGAACGCCGTCCCCGAGTTCGGCCCAGACTCGGCCCTCGCCGAGCCCCGAGTCCGATTCGATCGAGAAGGCCATCAGCCGGCGCGAGTAGGAGTCGGCGACCAAGAGTGTCGAGCCCTCCGGCGTCATCGCCATACCGTTCGGGAACAACACTCCTGACGCCACCTGCCTGGCCGAGCCGTCAGGACCCACGCGAACCACCAGGCCCGGGGCCGGCTCGGCGCCGCCCATCATGTCGAAGCCGATCCCGTTGACGTAGGCGTTGCCGTCCGGGTCGACCACCAACTCGTTGAACCCGAACTCCGAGATGCCGCTCAGGTCGGCGTGGGAGACGAGCGACCCGTCGGCGTCGAAGCGCACCAGCCTGCGCTCGGGCCCATCAACCGCGACCAGCTCACCGCCGGGCAGCCAGTCGATGCTGAACGGCAGCGTCCGCGGCGGCACGCGCGCCACGACCTCGCTTCTCCCATCGAGATCGACGGCGACGATCTCGCCGGTGCCCCAGTTGCAGAGCCACAGGCGGCCCTCGTGCCAGCGGGGCGACTCACCGAACGCCAGGCCGTCGAGCAGGACCTGGGGTTCGCGTGGCATCAGGGCGCACGTTACAGCGCCACCCCGCTCGCCCTCGCGTCGATGGTCAGGCGTGCACGCGTCCCGATGCGGGCGCCCGGCCCGTGCGCTGCGGTGCGCGCTCGTCCGCCGGAGCGGCCGCCCCGCGGTACTCGCGGACCGTGCCGGCAACCGCCGACGTGAGCTTGTCGAGCTCCTCGAGCAGCCCGTCCCGCCGCGTCTGCAGGTCGGTGATGACAGTCTCGATCGCCTCGCGGCGCTGCTCACCCTTGGCGACCAGCTGGTTCGCCTTCCCGGTGGCGGCGGTCACGAGCCGGCGACCCTCCTCGTCCGCCGCCGCCTTCGTGCCGGCGGCGTACTCGTCGGCCTTTGCGCGGGTCGCGCGGTCGTACTCGTCGGCCTTCGCCTTGGCACTCACGGCGGCGGCCTTCGCCTTCTGCCGCGTGGCCGCAGCAGCCACGTCCGATTCGCGCCGCAGGGTCTCGGCCTGCTCCTCGGTGGTCTGGAGGATCTGCGTGGTGGCCTTCCCGACGAGCTCCAGCTTGCGCCGGATCGCGTATGTGCCGATCTCCGCGACAGCATCGGACTCGAGCCAGTCGGCGAGGCGCAGGAGGAATGTGTCGACCTCCCGCATGTCGTAGCCGCGGCGCACCAGCGCGAAGCTCGGGTTGCGCAACCGATCGATGTGCTCCTGGTTCATGGGCGTGGCCTCCTGGTTCGTGCCCGGGTGCTGACCATGTTGCCCCGCAGGGGTTGGAGTAACCCCCCGTCTAGCGCTGCACCCGGTTCCACTCGACCCAGCCGGCACCTTCGCGGCCGTCTGTCGTGCGGACGCGGCACATGGCGCGCGGGAACAGCGAGAGCCGTCCGTCGGGCGCCTCCAGGCGCGCCGCGCCGAAGCCCTGCGGCTCGATCTCGAGGTCGAGACCGCCGGGCTCGAGCTGGATACGCGAGCGCTCGATCAGGCCGTTGGCCCCCATGTCCTCGTGCGACTCGGCCCGCTTCACCTCCGTCAGCGCGCCGCCGGCCTGGATGTAGCCCACGCCACGCTCGGGTAGGCCGGGGATGCCGACGGCGTGGATCCGGGTGCCGTCATCGAGCCGCAGCGCGCTCCACATCCAGTCGACCGCGAACCAGTCGCGCGCGCCCCACGAGTGGTCGCGCTGCCCGGTGCCCTCGAACTCGACGTCCCCGCCGTCGACCCGGACTGTGCCCGCCACGCGGCACGGCACCTCGTAGCGGTTGCCGTAGCGCCAGCGGTAGGGCGCGCCGTCCGTCGTCCATGTGAGGTCGAACGCGATGTCCGCGGCTTCTCCCTCCTCGGCGCGCAGCGGCGCGGAGTGGTCGGCGTGGGCGCCGGCCGTGGCTTCGACGGCCACGCGGAAACGCTGGAGGGGCTCCTCGCAGTGGTGCTCGGCCCGTGCGGCCGTGGTGCGCACGACCTGCGCCGCGTCGTCCTCGGCCGGCAGCGGCGCCGCCGGATCGACGGCCATGACGGATGGTCGGCCGGGGCCGGTGATGCACGCCGTGAACATGCACACGCCCATGTTCGGCAGCCGCCCCACGCGGGTGTAGAGGCCAAGCTCGCCGTTCTCGCTGATCGCGTCGAAATACCAGCTCTCGTTCCAGTTCTCCTCGTCGCCGGGAGGATGCAGGCCCTCGTCGGAGGGGTCGAGCGGAGGGGCCTCCCTCACGGCAGGTCGCGCGTCAGCGGCGCGTATCCGGCCGCTCGCGCGTAGAGCACGTACAGGCGGAAGCTGCGCGCGTAGCGGTTGGCGCAGGCGCGGTCGAACAGCCCGAGCGCCTCCTCGTCGCTGAGGGGCGGCGTGCTGACGCCGGTGTCGCGGCGACTGACCTGGCCGCGGATGTCGTCGATGGTGGCAAGCTTGCGGTCACGCGGGCCACCGACCCAGTCCTTGCACTGCGCGAGCGGGGCGACCGACCCGGCGAGCATCTCGCCGAGCGGCTTGACCTTGCGCTCGGTGGTGGTGCGCGCAGCGCTGCCGTCGTCGTCGCCACTGCAGCCGGCCAGCGCCAGCATGGCCAGCGCCAGTGCGAGCGCGGCGCGGCTTCGCATCAAGCCCTACGGCTTGGCGCCAGGCGCAGGACCGACGAGCTGGTCGAGCTTGGCCTGAAGGGCGCGGCCGCGCGGGCTGTTCCTGAACGCCTCAGCCTGTCGCTCCATGGCGCGGTTCTCGGCGAGTGCCGTCCCGGTGCCCGGCTTGGGCGGCATCTGGAACCAGTAACAGATCGGCCTGTCCTTGGGAGTGATGCCGCGCTTGTACGTCGAGCACTCGAGCAGCACGACCTCCTTGGCGACATCGGAGAGGCCGAGGCTGGTACCGCAGTTCGAGGGCAGGTAGTTCGGAGGCACGCCGATGCCTGACCCGGTGATCGACGACTTCTTGCCGTCCGGGCCGACGTTGTCGTACCAGCAGTTGCCGGTGTTGCCGGCGAACTCGTCCCACCAGAAGTCGACGCCATTCGGCAGCGACCCGGCGGTGGTCGTGCTGTGCTTGTTGCCGAATTTGCCGATCTCGCTGGGGAACTTGAAGCCGGGCGGTGCCTTGCCCATCACGTTGCCGTAGTAGCGGTTGCCGCACGAGGTGCTCGAGACGATCCTGACGGCGCAGTGGACCTGCTTGTCGGTGTTGCCCTCGGGCTCACCGGCCGCCAGGTCCGGGACCGCTGCCAGGACGGTGCCGTGGCGCCAGTTGTCGAAGATGTAGTTGTTGCGGACGATGCCCGCGTTCATGCCCGGCCAGACGATCCCCGACCCGATCGGCATCGGAACCAGCGGCTCGACCGGCGGGGGCTCCACCCCGTACAGGTCGAGATTGTTCGAGTAGATGTAGTTGTTCTCGATCAACATGCCGTCGGCCGGGAAACCGGGATGGCCGGGGGCCGAGAGGGTGTCGCTCGAGATGCCTGCGGTGTTGCCGTAGATGTGGTTCTCCGTCATGCGCACGGAGTTGCCCATCGAGCCCGAGTACGCGAGCGTCGAGCCGCGCAGATCGCAGCGGCGGACGACGCTGTTGTAGCGCTTCTCGGGGTAGACGTCGGTGTTGCGAAAGTCGCCGGTCTGGGGCGAGGCGCCGGGGTAGACGACAGCGTCGCCGGCGCCGAATCCATCGCAGTTCTGGATCACGTTGTGATCGGTCGTGAAGCTCAGGTGGCCGTAGTCGAGGTGCCAGAAGAACTTCGTCTTGTCGAGCAGGATGCCGTCGGTCTCCTCGGTGTAGAAGCCGTGCTCCTTGGCACCGCGCAGGAGGAAGTTCTTACCGACGAATCCGTCGGAGCGATCGGTGCGCATGATGACGTGCTTCTCGAACTTGCCCGGCTTGGCCTCCGGGTCGAGCGGGTTCTTGTAGTCGGAGCCGCCGTCGATCAGCACGTCCTCGGGGAGCGCGCCCGAGCCCTCGATCTGCATGTTGCAGCGGATGCAGCGACCCAGTTCCTGCTCGGGGATCCCGTGACGATCACCGCGCGGCGGCACGACGGGCTTGCCCTTGACGGCGCGGCCCTGCACGTAGACGAGGTTCTGGTCGTTCGGGCAGGTGGCCTGGTACTCGTAGCTCGGTGTGGGGGTCCCGGTCTGGTCGTTCTGCAGCAGGCTCGGGTTGCACTTCTTGTCGTTGACCGGCGCCCGGCGCGATGCGGGCTCCGTGTAGCGACCCGGCATGATCACGATCCGGTCGTTGTTGCCCGAGCGATTGACCGCTGCCTGGATCGAGCGGTAGCGGCACTTCCGCTTGAACTTCTTGTTCAGGCGCAGGAGCCCCGCGGCGCTCTTGCGGCTCAGCTTCTTCGTCGGCTGGCTCGGGCGGATCTTGTAGCCCTTGCGCGCCCGCTTGATCGACTTCTGCGCGAGCTTCAGCGAATTCGAAGCGCAAACCACGCGGACCACCCCGGGGCCGGCACCGGTGGCGGCCGACGTCAGCGACCGCGCCGTCGGGACCTTGCCGCCGGCGGCGGGCTTCACGCCGCGGTCGGGCCGCGGATCGGGCCAGTACGAAGGCCGCTCGAGATGCGCAGCGGCAACGCCCGCCATCGTGAACAGCAGGACAGCGGACAGTGTGATTATGCGCGCAAGACGAGACAAACCGGGTGCAAACTATCACCTGATGCTCGATCGGCGTCGCACTCGGCGCGCCCTGGTCGTACGCCCGGCTAGGCGGACTCGTACTCGCGCAGGAAGCCCTCGAACATCCGGCGGTGCCCCTCCTCGTCCGCGAGGATCGTCGTGACCATGTCCGCGGTGACCGGGTCGCCGACGGAATCGGAGTATTCGATCAGCTCGTTGTAGAACGAGATCGCGCCCTTCTCGGCCTCGATCACGCCCCTGATCACGTGCACGAGGTCCATCTGGTCGTCGGGCGGCTGGAGATAGGTCTGCTCGGCCGAGAAGTCGGTCGAGCCCGGCACCACGCCGTAGAGCTCCTTGATGCGCTTGCCGAACAGCTGCGCGTGACCCAGCTCCTCCTGGATGTCCTGGTTGAGGCTGTCGATCACCTCGCGGGCGCGGACACCGTCCGGGTTGATCGAGTTCGCGATGTAGCTCATCACGGTCTCGATCTCCATCCAGTACGCCTTGGTGAGCATCTCCACCACCCGCTCGCGCTCGGCGGAATGGTCGTCGTCGAGGATCCCCATCGGCGTTCTCCTTGTGTCTGTGGTGGTCATGCCCCGGTGCGTTAGCCGTTACCGTCCGGCGTCAAACGAACTGGAGGGTGTTGCAAAAGATGGCAAAGGGATTCTCAATGCTCCTGATCGCCCTGCTCGTCATGGGCTTCACGGTCGCCGGCTGTGGCGACGATGACGACAAGGGGAGCGACAACGCGGGCTCGACCGCCACGACGGAGCAGACGGAGACGACTGCGGTCAGCGGCGGCGACACCGATGCGTCGGAGACGAAGACCGACGACAAGGCTGAGGGATCGACCTCCAGCGGGGATGACAACGGCAGCGGTGGCGCCAACCCCGACGTCGCCAACAACCCGCAGGTCAAGAACGCCGTCAAGCAGTGCAAGCAGAGCGTCAACTCCGCTCCGCAGCTGAAGGACGACACGAAGAAGAAGCTCGAGGACATCTGCGAGAAGGCCGGCAGCGGCGACCGCGATGGGCTCAAGGAGGCCTCGAAGGAGGTCTGCCTGGCGATCATCGAGGACACGGGCATCAGCGGCCCGGCCGCGGAGACCGCCAAGAAGCAGTGCGAGACCATCAAGTAGCCCTGGGCTACTAGGCGCGTCCGTACACGGGGATCTCGGCGCCGCTCGTCGGCGCCGAGTCCTCGCTGCACAGGAAGGCGACGACCCGGGCGATTGCCTCGGGCGTCACCCACTTCGACGTGTCGGAGTCCGGCATGGAAGCGCGGTTCGCGGGCGTGTCGATCACGCTCGGCAGGATCGCGTTCGACCGGACTCCCGCGTCGCGGTACTCGGCGTCGAGCGCCTTGACGAAGGCCAGCACCGCCGCCTTCGCCGTGATGTAGCCGGCCGCGCCGGAGAAGGGCTGGAGCGCGGCGCGCGCCGACACGCACACGAACGCGCCAGCCCCGGCCTCGGCCATCCGGGGCATCGCCGCGTGGGCCAGGTTGAACGCGGGCACGAGGTTGAGCCGCAGCATGCGCTCGAAGTCGGCCAGCTCGGCGTCGCCGACCTTTGGCCCCATGCTGAAGCCGCCGACGACGTTGACCACCGCGCTTAGGTTCTCGACCTCCGCAACCGCTGCGTCCGTCTGCCCGGGATCGAGCAGATCGGCCTGATCCTGGTCGATCGGCGTAACCGCCCAGCCGGCCTCCTCGAGCCGCGCCACGACCGCCTTCCCGAGAGCCCCGTGGCCCCCGGCGACTATCGCTGCGTCAGGCATTGGGTATCTGGTGCGACTTCCTCACAGATGAAACTTAACGCCCAAAGCTGCGCAGCCGGCCGAGCCGGCCGCATGCCCGACAACCCGTCCGATAACGCGTCTACCTTCGGTCGCCCGATGGATAAGGTTTTCGTGAGAGATCTCGAGGATGGCCAGGCGGTCGACGCCGTCTTCGAGGTGCGCGGCGCGGCCCGGCGCACGAAGAAGAACGGCGAGCCGTTCATCAAGCTCCAGCTGGCCGACTGCACCGGCAGCGTCGAGGCCGTCGCCTGGGACGATGTGGACACAGTCGCGCGGGAGGCGCCGCTCGGGGCCACGGTCCGGGTCGCGGGGCCATACTCCGCCGACGAGCGCTACGGCGCCTCGATCACGATCCGCGGGATCCGCACCGCCCAGCCCGAGGAGTTCGACCCGGCCGACCTCCACGAGGCCGCGCCGATCCCGTACGCGCAGATGGCCGCCGACCTCGGGGAGCTCATCGGCACCGTCCAGCAGCGCCACCTGCGCACGCTGCTCGAGCGGCTGATCGGGTCCGGCGAGGTCGCCGAGCGGTGGCTCGTGGCCCCCGCGGCAAAGGTCTACCACCAGGCCTACCGGCATGGGCTGCTCGAGCATTCGCTCTCCGTCGCCCAGGGCGTGAGCGCGATGGCCGCGACGTTCCCCGGCATCGACCGCGACGTCGCCGTCACCGGCGCGCTGCTCCACGACATCGGCAAGATCGACGCCTACGAGACCACGGGCGGCGCGATCGACCTCGCCGACGCCGGCAAACTCGCCGGCGAGATCCCGCTCGGCTACTACCGCGTGCGCCGGGCCATCGAGGACATCGAAGGCTTCCCCGAGGAACTCGCCTCGGCCGTGCTGCACATCATCCTCAGCCACCACGGCAAGCTCGAGCACGGCAGCCCAGTGACCCCGTGCACGCGCGAGGCCACGCTCGTGCACATGATCGACAACCTCGGCGGCACCCTCGGCAGCTACGACCGCATCGAGAAGGGCCTCGCCGACGGCGAGCGCTGGTCGGGGTACGACCGAGCGCTGAGCGGCTCGGCCTATTTCGGCGCAACCGCGCGCGCTGCGTAGGGCGGCTCCTACACTCAGGCCGATCGACGCTCGATCGCGCCTCACCCTCCTCGGATTCATCGCGCTGCTCCTCGTGTCCGGCTGCGGCGGCAACGACTCGTCCGGCGACGGCGCGAAGACCACGGCCGACGCCGGAGCCGAGCGCAAGGCCGTGCTGGCAACCACCAGCAGCTGGATCGACGACGACGACTGCGCAGCGATGAGCGACAGCTTCGCCGCCGAGGGCTACGGCTCGGCGAGCGAAGGACGGCGCGCGTGCGAGGCCGACGACACACCCGGGCTCGAGCGCGGCGACTACTCCGTCGGGCGGGTGACGGTGAGTGGGCGGCGGGCAAGCGTGCGGCTGCGGCTCGCCCCGGGCCGCGCCTACGTGCTCGGCCTGGTGCACACCCCGGCGGGCTGGCGCGTCGACTCCTCGCGCGAGGAGCTCACGGCGCAGGTGGGGCGCTCGCTTCCGCTGCGCGAGGACTACCTGAAGAACGGCACGCCGGTGACGATCGCGGCGCGGATCGCCGTCGTCGCGATCGAGGACGCCGAGCCGCCGGCCGGCGCGCTCGAGGCGGGCACGGGGAAGCACTGGGTGCGGGTGGCGATGCGGGCCGACAGCACCGGCGGCGAGCCGCTCGAGCCGAAAGCGTTCGACCTCTCGGCGCTGAGCTCCGGCGGCATCCGGCTCGACCCGGTGCAGAAGGCCCCGTTCACTCCGCGATTCGGATTCGAGGACACGCGGTTCCCGCGCGGGACGACCGCGACGGGGTTCGTCACGTTCGCCGTCGAGGACGGCCAGTCGGTCCGCGAGGTGGACCTCACCTCGACCGGGCCCGATCGCTGGCGCTGGCTGGCGCCCTCACCCCGCAAATAGCGGGCTGATCCTCCCCGCGCGCGGGGGCTCGCTGCGTATGCTGGGGCGTTCATGGCGAAGGACACCGAAAAGCTCATCCGTCAGCTCTCGCTGATCTCGTTCCTGATGGCCGAGCGGCGTCCCGTCTCGGCGCTCGAGATCCGCCAGGACGTCGAGGGCTACGCGCAGATGACCAGCGACGAGGCGTTCAACAGGCGCTTCTACGCCGACCGCGCGGAGCTCGCCGAGCTGGGCATCCAGCTGAAGGTCGAGAAGTCGAGCGAGGGCTCCTACGAGGCCGAGACCTACACGCTGCCGCCGGAGAACTTCTACCTCCCGGCGATCAAGTTCTCCGACCAGGAACTGGGCGCGCTGCGCACCGCCCTGACCCTGCTCGACGGCGAGTTCGCCTACGCGGAGCCGTTGCGGCTGGCCCTCCAGCAGCTCTCGTGGGGCAAGCCGTCGCCGCTGTCGGCTCCGGACCAGCAGAGCGTGCGCCTCGCCATGACGGCGAGCTCCGGCGGGCGCGAGCTCTCGCAGCGGCTGTCGAAGATCGAGACCGCGATCTTCAGGCGCAAGACGATCGTCTTCGACTACTACACGATGACCCGCGACTCGCTCGAGACACGCAAGGTCGACCCGCTCCACCTGCTCTTCCGCGGAGGTCAGTTCTACCTCGTCGGCCGCTCGCACGAGCGCGACGCCGTGCGCGTGTTCCGGCTGTCGCGCATCCGCGGCAAGGTCGGCTACAGCTCGAAGGCCGAGCACGACTTCCAGCGCCCGGAGGACTTCGATCCCCGCGAGTACGCGACGCGGGCGGACTGGCAGATGGGCGAAGAGCGCAGCGTGGCCCGGATCTGGGTGTCGGGGCGAATCGCCTGGCTCGTCGAGCGGCACTTCGGCCCCGACGTGGGCATCACCGAGCCCGACGGTGACGACGTGATCTTCGAGACTCCCTACGGCGACTCGCGCCAGCTGATCTCGTGGGTCCTCGGACTCGGTCCGCGGGCGCGGATCCTCGAGCCGGCCGAGCTCGTCGCGGAGGCCGAGGAGCGCACCGCGCTGGTCGTCGAGCGCCACGCCCAGCCGCTCGAGCTGGCGCCGGCCGCCAAGCGGCGCGCGCCGGAGGAGCCAGAGGCCGAGGACAAGCGCGAGAGCCACATCCGCCCGGAGCGCTTCGCCCGGCTCGTGACGCTCGCGGGGATCCTGATCGAGACTGCGCGGGCCGGTTCGAAGCTCGACGTCGGCCCGCTCTGCGAGACGCTGCAGATCTCCGAGCAGGAGCTCAAGCAGGACATCGACGTGCTCAACGTCGTGAATTTCGGGGGCGGGTCGTACGTGCTCTACGCCGAGCTCCAGGGCGATCAGATCGAGGTCGACCCGGAGCCATATGGCGACAACTTCGCCGAGCCGGCGCGGCTGCTGCCGCTCGAGGCCAAGGCGCTCGTCGCCGCGATCGACCTCGTCGGCGAGCACCTCCCCGAGGGCTCGCTGGTGAGCGCGCGCTCGAAGGTGGTCGAAGCGCTCGGGCGCGACCCGGCGGCCGACGGCCTCCAGATCACGACCGCAAAGGGCGACGACTCCGACATCGCCCGGGTGGTCTCGGGCGCGATCGCCGAGCGCCGCGTGCTCGAGATCGAGCACTACAAGGAGGATGAGGACGAGTTCACCACGCGCACGATCGAGCCGTACCACCTGATGAACGGCCGCGAGGGCTGGTACGTCCACGCCTACGAGCCGGCGAAGGACGGCACGCGCTCGTTCCGGCTCGACCGGATCCGTGAGGTGAAGGAGCTCGACCACACCTACGAGCCGCGCGAGGGCATCGAGCCCGACATGGGCGGCTGGCCGACCACCGGCGAGGTCGCGGCGGGCGAGCAGGCCCGCGTGTGGATCTCGCCCGAGCGCGCCCGCTGGGCCCGCGAGGAGGGCCGCGTGGTCGACGAGCTGCGCGACGGAGCGGTGATCGTCGAGCTGCGGTTCGGCGGCCACGACTACCTGGCGCGGGAGATCCTCAAGGAGGCCGGCGACGCGGTGGTGCTCGAGCCGGACGAGGCACGCGAGGCCGTTCTGGCCGCCGCTGAAGCGCTCGCGGCAGTCGCCAGGACGTAGAGTTCGCCGACAGTGGCGAGCCGCAGAGACCTCATCAAGATGACGGACGAGGAGCGCCATGCGTTCCTCGACGAACAGCGCATCGTGCAGGTGACGACGCTCGGGCCACACGGGCGCCCGCATCTGATGCCCCTCTGGTACGTCCCCGACGGCGACGACCTGTTCGGCTGGACCTACGCCAAGTCGCAGAAGACCAAGAACCTCGAGCGCGACCCGCGCGCGACCATCGGGATCGACACGGGCGTGGATTACCAGGAGTTGCGCGGCGTGATGATGGAGTGCGACGTGGACATCGAGCGCGACCCGGAGAAGGTCGCCGACGGCTACGGCCTGCCGCTCTTCCGCCGCTACGGCCCCGGCGGTGAGCTCCCGCCCGAGGTGCGGGACATGGTGCTCGCGCAGGCGCCGAAGCGCGTCGGCCTGCGCTTCAGGCCGACCCGCACCGTCACCTGGGACCACCGAAAGCTGGGCGGGACCTACTAGATGAAGGGCCTCATCCTGTCGGGGGGCAAGGGCACCCGCCTTCGCCCCCTCACCCACACGAGCGCCAAGCAGCTGGTGCCGGTCGCCAACAAGCCGGTTCTGTTCTACGGGATCGAGGCGATGGCGGCCGCCGGTATCGACGAGGTGGGGATCATCATCGCCCCCGAGACCGGCGACGAGATCCGCGCCGCGGCCGGCGACGGCTCGGCGTTCGGCGTGTCGATCACCTACGTCGAGCAGGACGCCCCGCTCGGCCTCGCGCACGCCGTGCTCACCGCCGAGCCGTTCATCGGCGACTCGCCGTTCGTCATGTACCTCGGCGACAACCTGCTGCGCGACGGCATCACCCCCCTCGTCGAGACGTTCACGCGCGAGTCGCCCGACGCGATGATCCTCCTCACGCCCGTCCCGGACCCGGAGAACTACGGCGTCGCCGAGCTCGACGGCGAGCGGGTGGCGAACCTGGTCGAGAAGCCGGCCGATCCGAAGACCAACCTCGCGCTCGTCGGCGTGTACATGTTCACCGCCTCCATCTTCACCGCCGCGAAGGCGATCGAGCCCTCGGCGCGCGGGGAGCTGGAGATCACCGACGCGATCCAGCACCTCGTCGACACCGGACTGCGGGTCGACCCACACCAGGTCGACGGCTGGTGGAAGGACACGGGCCAGGTCCAGGACATGCTCGAGGCCAACCGGCTGATCCTCGACGACATCGACGAGCGCAACGACGGCGAGGTCATCGACTCCCAGATCGAGGGGCGCGTGGTGATCGAGGCCGGCGCCCGGCTCGAGCGGGCCACGGTCCGCGGCCCGGCGATCATCGGCGCCGGCTCACGCATCACCGACGCCTACATCGGGCCGTACACGGCGCTCGCCGACAACGTGACGATCGAGCGCGCGGAGATCGAGCACTCGATAGTGCTCGCGGGGTCGACGGCACTCGACCTCGACGTGCGCATCGAGGCCAGCCTGATCGGCCGCAACGTGAAGATCGGCCGCGGCCCCGCCGTGCCCGCCGCCACGCGGCTGGTGCTGGGCGACAACTCCGAAGTGCTGCTGTAGGTCGCGCGCTAAGCGCCGGCCTGCGCCGCCAGCAGGCTGTCCAGCGCGACCTCGAGCCCGTCGATCGCCGCGTCCAGCGGCGCGTGGCTGCCGGCCGCGCGGACGCGCAGCAGCGCGCCCTCGATCGTCGACACGGTGACGGCGGCGAACGACGAGGCCTGGGCGGCCGGCACGCCCTGCTTCACGAGCGCGGCGGCGACGACGTCCTCCCAGGCGGAGAAGGCCTCGGTGGCCGCGGCAGCCAGGGTCGGATCCTCAGGGCGGGCGAAGGCGGCTGCCGCGACCGGACAGCCGATCCGCTCGGGGTCGTTCTCGGCGCGGCGGCGGAAGATCTCGCCGAACATCTCGAGTGTCGACTTGAGGCCGCGCTCGGCGATCGACTTCTCGATCAGGCGGGTGATGCGCTGCCCGTCGAGCGCGGCGGCCTCTGCCGCCAGCTGCGCCTTCCCGCCAGGGAAGTGGTGGTAGATCGACCCGCGCGGCGCGTCACCGCGGACCGCGACGTCGCGCAGCTCCATCGCTGCGTAGCCCTTCTCGGCGAGGAGGGCCTGGGCGCCGTTGAGGAGGCGTTCTCGGCCATCTCGGCGCTTCGGCTTGTCTATGCCCACGGTCATAGTGTACATTGCCGCGACGATGTATGACAGCGGACATAGTAAGCGGGCGGTCCTCGTCGCGTGCGCCGGCGCGTACCTGGCGTTCATCGACACGACGATCGTCAACATCGCCTTCCCGGACATCTCGGCGTCGTTCCCGGACGCCGGCAGCGACGCGCTCTCGTGGGTCCTCGACGGCTACTTCGTCGTCATCGCGGCGCTGCTGGTGCCGATGGGCGGCCTGGCGGACCGCTACGGCCACAAGCGCATCTTCATGCTGGGCATCGCCGGGTTCACCGCGTCGAGCCTGCTGTGCGCGCTGGCCCCGTCGCTCGAGGCGCTGATCGCGGCGCGCGTGCTCCAGGGCGTCGGCGCGGCGATGATCGCGCCCACGTCGCTGGCGATCGTGCTCGACCAGTTCCCGCCCGAGCGCCGCGCTGCGGGCGTGGGCATCTGGGGCGCGGCCGCGGCCGCCGCGGCGGCGACCGGTCCGACGCTCGGCGGCGCCCTGGTGGAGCTGTCCGACTGGCGGCTCGTGTTCCTGGTGAACATCCCGCTCGGCGCGGCCATCATGCTCGCGGGCCGGCCGATGCCCGCACGACCCGTCAAGGAGACCCGCCTGCCCGACCTCGCCGGCGCGCTCGTGCTCGCGGCCGGGCTGGCCGTGATCACCCTCGCGATCATCGAGGCGGGCGACTGGGGCTGGGGCTCGCCGGCGACGCTCGGCTGCTTCGCGCTCGGCCTCGGCCTCCTCGCGCTGGTCGCCTTCCGCAGCCGCCGGCACCCGCGGCCCGTGCTCGAACCCGAGCTCTTCCGCCTCCGGTCGTTCACCGCCGGGAACATCGGCAGCCTGCTGTTCGGCGCCGCGTTCTTCTCGGTGATCCTCGGCAACGTCCTGTTCCTCACCTCGGTGTGGGGCTACAGCGTCCTCGCCGCAGGCGCCGCGACGTTGCCCGGCCCGCTGTGGACGACCGTCGTCTCCGGCCCGGCCGGCAAGCTCGCCGACCGGTTCGGGCACCGGGCGGTGATCGTGCCCGGCGCGCTGATCTTCTCCGCCGGGGTGATGGTCCTGCGGACCGCCGGCGCGGAGCCGGACTGGCTCGGCGTGTGGCTGCCCGGCGCGACGCTGACCGGCATCGGGATCGGCCTCGCCTTTCCCACGTTCGGCTCGGCCGCGGTCCGCGACGTCCCCGACGAGCGCTTCGCCACGGCGAGTGCGATCAACGCGGCGTTCCGCCAGGTCGGCGCCGTGCTCGGCACCGCGATCCTGGTCGCGATCGTCGGCGACCCGGCGTCGGTGTCCGAGGCGCTGAGCGTGTCGGACGAGGCATACGTCTTCGCCGCGCTGGTCTCGGTCGTGTCCGGCGGCGTCGCGCTCACCCTGCGCGCGGCACCGGCGGGCGAACGACGCGTGCACCTCACCGCTCCGGCGCGCGCCCCGGCCGCCGCCAAGTAGCGCTCCCCGAGCCCACCGCCCGGTAGGTTTCCCCGGATGCGGGTGAGGATCACAGGGGTCATGGCGCTGGCACTCGCCGTCTGCGCAACCGCACCGGCTGCTGCCGACGCGGGCACGTTGCGCGCGGGCGTCGGCAAGGCCGACATCACCCCGCGCACGGGCTACGTGCTCGGCGGGTGGACGCGCGGCGATCGCCTCGGCCACGGCGTCCACACGCGCCTGCACTCGCGCGCGCTCGTGCTCGAGCGCGACGGGCGCAAGGTAGCCCTCGTCCAGACCGACCTCTTCATGTCGGCGGGCGGGATGGTCAAGCAGATCGGCGACGCACTAGCCGCCCGCGGCTTCTCGGAGCGAAACATCCTCATCTCCGCCACACACACGCACTCGGGCCCCGGCGGCTTCGCGAACTTCCCCACGCTCAACACCACGGCTCCGAGCCTCGAGACGATCACCGATCCGTTCAGCTTCGCCGGGCTGCTCGCCCCTGGCCCGGCCGACCCGGCGCTCTACACCTTCCTCCACCGCCAGATCACCGCGGCGATCCGCCGCGCCGACGATGACCTCGCCCCCGCCGCCGCGGCTTGGGGCCGCAATCGTCTCGTCGGCATCACGCGCAACCGCAGCCTCGAGGCCCACCTCGCCAACTTCGGCATCACGAAGCCGTACGGCCACGGGCGCGAGGAGGAGGCGCCGGGCGGCTACGAGGAGACGATCAGCCCCGAGGTGAGCGTGTTGCGAGTCGACAAGATCACCCGGCGCCGGGGTCGCAAGACGCGCCGGGTGCCGATCGGCGCGTGGACGAACTTCGCCGACCACGGCACTGTCACCAGCTCCAACTTCCAGTACTACAACGGCGACCACTTCGCCTCGGCCGTGCAGGTGTTCGAGGCCGGCGTGCGCAAGGCCGGGAAGGTCCCGCGCGGCCAGGACGTGATCAACGTGTTCGCGAACGGCGACGAGGGCGACCAGTCGGCGGGCCTGACGCGGAACGGGCCGGCAGCGTCGGACTACGTCGGCCGGGTCGAGGCGCGCGCGATGCTTGCGGCCTGGAAGCAGGCCGGTGCGCGGCTGACCACCAAGCCGCAGATCGACGTGCGCTGGACGCGGATGTGCTTCTGTGGGCAAGAGGTGAACGGCCAGCCCGTAGCATCGGAATCGCGGGTCGGCCTCCCCTTCCTCACCGGATCCGAAGAGGGCCGCGGGCCGCTCTACGACATCACCCACCAGCACTACGAGGGCAGCCGCTCGCCGCTCGCCACCGACCCGGTCCACGGCGTGAAGCTCAGCGTGCCGGGCGTCGGCGCCGGCGTGCCGGCCAAGCTGCCGCTCGTCGCCCTGCGTATCGGAAGCCGGGCGATCGCCACGGTCCCGGGCGAGCCGACGAAGGGCGTGGGAACGCTGGTGAGGCAAGCCGTCGGCCGCGCGTTCGCGGGCACCCGGGTCACGCAGGTGGTGGTCGCGGGCCTCACCAACGAGTTCGCGCTCTACTTCACCACCCCGGCCGAGTACGACCAGCAGCACTACGAGGGCGGCAACTCCCAGTTCGGCCGCCAGTCGGGCGTACTGATCGCCAGCTCGCTCGGCAACCTCGCGACGACGCTCGCACGCGGGCAGGCGGCACCTGCGCCGGCCGCCTTCGACCCGACCAACGGCACCTCCCCGCGCGGCCCGGCCTACGGCGCCGGCGCAACGAGCGGGCGCATCGCCGACCAGCCGGCCGGCGCGTACCGGCGGCTGCAGCGCGCGCGGCTCGTCTGGCAGGGCGGCGCCCAGGGCCTCGACCGCCCCGTCGACAGCGCATTCGTCAGCGCCCAGCGGCTGCGCCGCGGGCGCTGGGTGGAGCAGGACTCGGACCTCGGCCTGGCGATGCTGTGGCGCGTCGACGACAACGGCCGCTACACCGTCGACTGGGAGATCCCGCGCGACGCCCCGCGCGGCACCTACCGGCTCGTGGTCACGGCCAAGCGCTACCGGCTCGCGTCGAGCTCGTTCAAGGTCTACGCGGCCACCTCACTGCGAGCGGTGCCGGCCCCGGCCGCAGACGGCTTCGCTGCCGCCGCCATCGAATATCCCGGCGCCATCGACAACGTCGACCTCACCCACCGGCCCGCCCGCGCCAGCGGCGGGACCGTCGAGTTCCGGGTCGGGGGACGCAAGGTCGTGGTCAAGCGCAGGAGCGGAACGGTCTTCCGCGTGCGCGCGGCGCCGGGCGAGCCCGTGAGCGTCAGGCCGGGCGGCGCGCGCGACCGTCACGGCAACGTCGCCGGCCCGAGCGGCCAGATCCGCTAGCGGGCGCTCGCCGCGTTCGCGCCCGCTGGACCGGTGACGGTCCACTGGCGGAAGCGGACCGAGGCGCCGGTGCGGCCGCCGGCCGTCAGCGCGACCCGGGCGGCCTCCTCGATCGGCCCGCGGAGCGTGCCGCCGACCGCCGTGAACCTCTTGCCATCGGGACTCGCGGAGAAGCGGAAGGTGTTGCCCCGGGCGGCGATGCGCAGCCAGGTCGGCGTGCGCGGCGAGACCTTGCCCCGCCGCAGCACCTTGTAGCGGCCCCTGCGCCGCTGCCAGACCGTCAGCGCGCCGTCCCGCGCGACCGCGACTCCGATCGCCTCGTAGCCCGAGCGGTACGACGCGATGCCGCCCTGCGCCTTGCCGGCGAGCGCGCTCGTGCGCACGACGATCGTCGACTGATACCGGTCGCCCGTCACCTGCCGGGCGAGGATGCCCGCGTCGAGACGCGCGCCCGACGCGCGCGGCGCTGTGACCTTCGCCCCCGCGAAGCCCGCCGACACGCGCGGGATGCGGCGGACGGGGAACTCCCATTCCTGCAGGCGGCGCGTGAGCGGATCGCTGAACGGCTGCGCGTCGCGCGAGATGGTCGGCGCGAGCGGGACGCCGGAGCCGATCCGCGGCCAGCCGTCGGCGCCCCAGGTGAGCTTGTCGCGCAGGATCGAGCGCCCGGTCGCCTGGGCGCCGGCCCCGGAGCGGTAGGCGTGAAAGAGCACGTCATCGCCGGCGAGGGTCGCGTGGCCGGGGCAGCGCCAGCCGTTGCCGCCGCGCAGGATCGGGTTCCCGGAGAACTTCTCCCAGCGCCCGATGAGGGTCGGCGAGCGCGCCACCCCCACCGCGTAGGTGCATTTGCGCGTACAGCAGAGACTGCCCGAGTAGACCATGTAGAAGGCATCGGGCCGGCGGACGATCACCGGTGCCTCGACCACCTTGTTCTCCCAGCGCGCGTCGTTGCGGAAAAGTTGCCGGGCCGGGCCGCTGAGGCGGCGGCCGTCTTCGGCGATCGCCTGCGCGTAGATCCGGGCGGGCTTCTCGAACGCGTTGCCGTCCTCCTTGAAGACGAGCGTGAGCTTGCCGTTCTCGTCCCGCGTGAGCGTGCCGTCGATCGACCCGTTGCGCCCGCAGCGCAGCGGCTTGCCGAGATCGCGCCAGGGCCCGGCCGGGGTGGGGGCGAACGCGATGCCCATGCAGAACTGGCGCCGTTTGACGCCCCGCTTGCGGGCGCTGTAGACGACGGCGTAGCCGTTGCCGACCCTGCCGAGGTCGGGGGCCCAGAAATCGTCGACGGCCCAGCGCGGCGGCTTGGGGAAGACCGATCCCGCCAGAGTCCAGCTGTTCAGATCGGGCGACCTGAGGATCCGGAAGACCGGCGCCCAGCTGTTCGCCGTGACCACGCCGTAGTAGGCGTCGGCGGCCCGGATGATCGACGGGTCCGGCATATCCCCGGCGACGACGGGTGTCGGTGGCAGATCGGCCGCGAGCACCCGCTCCACACTAGTGGCACGTCCCCGCGCAGGCCACGGGGAGGTGCATATGCTCCCCCGGTGAAGTTGCTCGTGACCGGCGCCGGCGGCATGCTCGGCCAGGACGTCATCAGAGCCGCCAGGTACGCCAACCACGAGGTGGAGGGGGTGACGCGGCTCGGACTCGACGTAACCGACGGCGAAGCCGTCGCGCGCGCCGTCGCCGCGGCCGCGCCAGATGCGGTCATCAACTGCGCCGCGTTCACGGACGTCGACGGCGCCGAGGGGGCTCGCGACACAGCGATGCTGGTGAACGCCGACGGCGCGCGCAACGTCTCCGCCGCAGCGGCCGCTGCCGGTGCGGCAATCGTCTACCCCTCGAGCGACTACGTCTTCGACGGCGAATCCGACCGCCCCTACCTCGAGACCGACGAGCCCAGCCCGCTGTCGGCCTACGGCGAGACCAAGCTCGCCGGGGAGATCGACACCGCGGCCGTCAACCCGCGCCACTTCGTGGTCCGCACCTCGTGGCTGTTCGGTACCGCCGGGAGAAACTTCGTCGAGACGATGTTGAGCCTCGGGGCCGACCAGTCCGAGGTGATCGTCGTCCGCGACCAGGTCGGGTCGCCCACCTACACGGGCCATCTCGCCGAAGGCCTGCTGCGGCTGGCCACCACCGACGCCTACGGGCTCCACCACATGGCCGCCGGCGGGCAGTGCTCGTGGTACGACTTCGCCGTGGAGATCTTCGATGCGGCAGGCATGGACACCCGGGTGATGTCGACGACGACCGCGGAGTTCGGTCGCCCCGCGGCGCGACCCGCGTGGTCGGTGCTCGGCACTGCCTGGGACGACGCCATCTACCTGCCCGACTGGCAGGAGGGTCTCGCCAGCTACCTGCGGGAGCGCGCGGCATGAAGCTGCTCGTGACCGGCGCTGCCGGGTTCATCGGCTCGACCTACGCGCGGATCGTCGCCGCCGAGCATGAGGTGACGGTGCTCGACAAGCTGACCTACGCCGGCCGCCGCGAGAACCTCGAGGGCGTCGGCGTGGAGCTGATCGTCGGGGCGATCGAGGATCCGGCGATCGTGCGCGAGGCCATGGCCGGCGCCGACGCCGTCGTCAACTTCGCCGCCGAGTCCCACGTCGACCGCTCGATCGCCGGCCAGGATCCGTTCGTCCAGACCCACGTGATCGGCACGAGCGTCCTGCTCGACGCAGCGCGCGAGCTGGGCGTCGGCCGCTATCTGCAGGTGTCGACCGACGAGGTGTACGGCTCGATCGACTCGGGCTCCTTCACCGAGACCTCTCCGCTCAACCCCTCGTCGCCGTACTCGGCGACGAAAGCCGCCGGCGACCTGCTCGTCTCGTCGCACGTGCACACCCACGGGATCGAGGCGGTCATCTGCCGCGGCTCGAACAACTACGGCCCGCGCCAGTACCCGGAGAAGCTGATCCCGCTGATCACGCTGAACGCCATCCACGGCGACAAGCTCCCGGTCTACGGCGACGGCCGCCAGGTGCGCAACTGGCTCTACGTCGAGGACTTCGCCCGCGCCATCCACCTCGTGCTCGAGCGCGGCACGCCGGGCGAGGCCTACAACGTCGGCGGGCCCGACGAGTGCGAGAACATCGACGTGGTCAAGCGCGTGCTCGAGCTGACCGGCAACGACGAGTCGCTGATCGAATACGTCACCGACCGGCCGGGGCACGATCGCCGCTACTCGCTCGCCTCCGACAAGGTCCGCGAGCTCGGCTGGGAGGCCCAGGTGCACTTCGCCGAGGGCCTCGAGCGCACCGTCGACTGGTACCGCGAGAACGAGGCCTGGTGGGCCCCGATCCGCAGCGGCGAGTACCGCGCCTACTACGAGCAGCAGTACGGCCGGGCGCTCGGCTGAGCCGGGCGCCCTCGCTGCCTACGGCCGCAGGTCGTAGAGGATGTTGAAAGGGTTCTCGAGCGGGACCCGGTCGACCGTGCCGAAGCCGGCCGCCTCGCCCAGCTCCTGCGCCTTGGCCGGTGGCACCCCGCACGTCCCGAGTCCCTCACCGTCCTGGGCCAGCGACGTAGTCATGCAGTAGAAGACGCTGAAGCCGTAGAACAGAGTCCCGAGGGGGCCGGCGTTGTCGGTCGGCCTGTCGGCACAGTTGATCTCCAGCATCAGGAAGTGCCCGTCGTCGGCGAGCCCGCCCCTGATCGCCTTCATGAGGCCGCCTGGATCGGCCGAGTCGTGCACGACGTCGAACGTCGACACCACGTCGAACTGCTCCGGCAGCCCGTCCGTCACGTCGCGCTGCTCGAACGTGATGCGGTCGGCCACGCCGCCCTCCTGCGCCGTCTCCGCGGCACCCGCGAGCGAGCCCTCGAAAACGTCGTAGCCGACGAAGGTCGAGTTCGGGAACGCCTGCGCCAGCCTGGTCAGGGCAAGGCCCTGGCCGCACCCGACATCCGCGTACCGGCAGCCCGCCTCGAGCTTCGCCTTGATGTCCGGGACTGCCGGGATCCACTCCTGCACCAGGTGGTTCTCGTGCCAGCCGCCGGTGAAGCGCACCAAGCCGTCCCAGAAGTCCTGGCTGTAGGCCGACTGCGGCACCCCGCCGCCCGTGCGGAAGGCCTCCTCCAGCTGCGGGATCGTGCCGAGCATCCCGAGCAGCTCCTGCTCGCCGCCGCACATGCACATCGGCCCGAGCTCCTGCGCGAGCGCAGGGATGTGCTCGGGCGGCAGGACGAACCTGCCACCGGCGTCGTCGTGCTCGAGATAGCCGGCACAGAACATCCCGTGCAGCCACTCGCGGGCATAGCGCTCATCGACCCCGGCCCGGTCGGCGAGCTCCTCGCTCGTGGCCGGCCCGCTCTCGGCCAGCGTCCTGAACAGCCCAAGCTTGTCTCCGACGGCAGCCATCAGCGTCGCCATGGTGCCGCTGAAGTCGCCGACGACCTTGCCGACGAACGCCTCGACCTTCGCCGCGTCGAGTTCGGCTGGTTCGACAGTCATCTGGTCCTCCTCTGCGTTGGCCCCCTCGGTAGAGCGACCGTCTCACAAAGGCGCGCGGCGTTACAAGGCGCAGATCAGCCGGCGGGAGCGGGCCTGAGCCCGCCCCCGCCGCTGGTCGTCCGGCTCCCCTACGGAGCCGGTAGGACTGTGATGTTCCCGGCCGTCGCCTGGCGGGCGGTGACCGTGTCGTAGCCGCTCGGAGCGGCCGCGTAGACCTCGTCCGGGCCGAGGTTGATCGCGCTGAGGTCGTCTACCGACCACAGGATCCGCTGCCCGTTCGAGAGCGTCGCGTTGCCCGTCGCCCCGTTGAACCCGGTCCGTCCGACCGAGTTGAACAGGTTGACCGTGCCCTGGATGTTGTGGTTCGCACCCGGATCGACGATCCGCACCGTGCCGTTGTAGATCCCGAGGATCGACCGCGTCACGTTGATGGTGAACGTGGCGTTCCCGGTGCCGGTGCTCGGGTAGGTGACCGAGCCGTTGATCGACGTGACGGGCGTGGTGTTCGCCACCGGCAGCGCCACTGTGGCGACGTCGGTGTCGCTGTCGTTGGCGTTGTTGCCGTCGTTACTCGTGGCCACGGTCGCGGTGTTGGACACGCTCGGAGCCGCGCTCCGCAGCGCCGTGCCGCTGATCACGATGTCCGGAGCGCTGGCCCCCGGCGCGAGCGCCGCGGTGCGGGTGCAGGTGACGCTCTGACCCGTACTGCAGCTCCAGCCGGTTCCAGACACCGCCGAGACGGCAAAGCTCGCCGGCACCTCGTCGGTGACTGAGATCGTGCCGTTCGTCGGGTCGGCACCCTCGTTCTTCACCTTGATGTTGAACGAGGCGGGGCTGCCGGCGATGAAGTTGCCGGTGTGCGACTTGTCGATCGACAGGTCGTTGACGAGCGCGCGCACGTCGGTCTGGTCCTCGTCGCTGTTGTTGCTCGGATCGAGGTCCAGGTGATTGGGGTTGGAGATCGGCTCGTTCGTGACATCCACGAGGTTGGTCACCGACGTCTCCGCGTCCTCCTTGACCTTCACCCGCAGCGTGATCGCCGGAGCCTGTGTGTCGGACTGCAGCGAGGAGGGCCTGACACATGTCACCGTCGGGCTCGAGGCCTCGCCGGTGCAGTTCCAGTTGCCGCCTGCCGCCGACACGAACTCGAGGCCAGCGGGCAGCGTGTCCGTGACCGTGATGGGACCGGCCGTGCCCAAGGTGCCCTGGTTCTTGGCGATGATCGTGTACGTCTCCGTGTCTCCCTTGACGAACGTGCCGCTGTGCGACTTGGAGACGGTGAGGTCCACGCCCGTGTCGCGCACCGGCGTGGTCTCCGTGTCGGAGTTGTTCGAGGTGTCCGAGTCGTTGTCGAGCGGAGCATCGACGGACGCGGTGTTCTCGAGCGAGCTCGGAGCGTTGCTCGCCACGTCCACCCGCACACTGACCACCGAGGTGGACCCCGCGGCGATGGAGTTCGGCGGACGGAGCTCACAGCTCACGTTGCTCGCGGTCGAGGCCTCGCAGTCGAAGCCCGGGCCGAAGGCGCTGACCAGCTGCGTCCCGGCCGGCAGGGCGTCGCTCACGACGACATTGCCGGTCGTCGGCTGCGTGCCCTGGTTCTTCACTGCGATCTCGTACGTACCACGGCGCCCCCGCAGGAACGCCGGGGAGTCCGTCGACTTCGTCAGGGCGAGATCGACGCCGGCCGCCGTGGGCGTGACCGAATCGGAGCCGCTGTTGTTGCCGGCGACCCCGTCCGAGGCGTTCGACACGGTCGCGATGTTCTCGATGAGCTGGTTGCCAGCGGCGCCGGCGATGGCAACGCGGACCGTGATCTCAGGCAGGTTCTCGTTCTGCGCGTACCCGTCGGGGCGCGTGCAGCTCACGTCCTGCCCGGCGGACGCCGAGCAGTCCCATCCGGCGCCGGATGCCGACACGAGCGTGAAGCGCGGATCGAGCGTGTCCGTGACGGTGACGGGGCCGTTGCCGTCACCTGTGCCGATGCTCGACACGTTGATCTTGAAGTCGGCCTCCTCACCGGCGATGAACTCGTCGGTGTGCGACTTGGCGATGGTGAGGTCGGGGACCCGCGCCTGCACGTTGACCTGCTTCGTCGCGATGTCGAAGTCCCCGTCGACGTCCATGACGCGCACCCGCGCGTTGTAGGTGCCGGGCGTCGTGTAGTTGTGGGCGACCGACGATGTCGTGGTCGTCTGGTCGAACGTCCCGTTCCCGTCGAAGTCCCACGAGTAGGGGGTCGTCGGGTGGGCGCCGGCGATGATCACGCTGCCGGCTGCGCTGAGCGTGCTCGCCAGCGGCTCGAAGCCGGAGTCCGGCGTGGCCGACAGCGTCGCGCGAACGGCCTTGCGCAGGATCGGCGTCGTCGTGGCGCCGAGAACCGCCGCATTGTTGCCCGAGGGCGACGGGAGGCCGAGCTGGCTGTTGATCTCGTTGTTGACGTTGATCGGGAAGGTCGAGCAGCCCGAGGCGCCAGGCACCGAGAAGGTCTTGTCGACCACCGTCACCGAGCCGTCCGTCGTGTTGTACGGGACGCCGATGAACGGCGAGGCGCCGATCGTGCTGCTGCTGGCGGCGAGGTGGATCGGGCTGACCTTGCAGTCACCGCCGACGCCCGTGCCGTCGATATCGACGCGCACCGAGAGGCTGATCGAACTGACGCCGGTGTAGGGGTTGACGTTGCCGGTCGCCGGGCCGAGCGGGTTGATCGAAACGTTGATCGGGCCGAGCGGGCCGTCGATCGGATCGAGCGGCGGGAACTGGATGTTCCCCTGCGGGATGGTGACGTTGCCGTTGGCCGCGACGGTGCCGTTGAAGATGATCGGATCGCCGTCGGCGGCGTCGAACGTCTCGTCGCCGATCTTCAGCACGCCCGTGTTGAAGCTGAACGACACCGCACCGGCGTTGTCGATCTTGCGGGCCTGGGCAGTGATGGCGATCGCTGCGACCGCGACGAGCGCGGCGGCAGCGACCAGGAACAGACGCGTCTTCTTGCTGATCATTTTCTCGTTCTCCCTGGTTCCTGGCCGCCCGTTAGAGCGTCACCTGCGCCGCCGATTGGCCGGACGCTCCGTTCGCGCCGCCGCCGGCCGGGCTCGTACCGCCCGCGCCGCCGGTGCCGCCGTTTACCGTCGAACCGCTGACGGTGGACGACGAGCCGCCCGACTTCACGATGCCGACGCTGGGACCGCCGGCCGCGCCGCCGCCGTGGCCGCCGTTGCCTCCCCGTCCGCCCGTCCCACCGTTGCCGCCGGTGCCGACCTGGCTCGAATCGGTCGTGGCGCCGCTGCCGCCGCCACCCCCGTTGCCGCCGGTGCCGCCGCCACCCCCATTGCCGCCCTTGCCGCCGCTGCCGGCCTGCACCGTCGAGCCGTTCGTGACATCGACGGTCGAGCTGCCGGCCAGCCAGATGGCGAACGAGCCACCAGCGCCAGTGCCGGCATCGCCGCCAGTGCCGGGCGCGCCACCTGAGCCGCCGCCGCCGCCGCCGTTGCCCTTGCCGCCGATGGCGAGGCAACCTGAGAACGGGTTCTGATTGTTGCGCTGGCCGGAGCCGCCGCCCCCACCGCCGCCGCCGTGGCCGTTCGCCCCGGTCGCCCCGTCACCGCCGGCGGCCGAGAGGCCGAAGCCGGTCGTGCCGCCGATGCCGTTGGAACCTCCGCCGCCGTTCCCGCCCGTCGAGCCGTTCGCCCCGCTGCCGCCGGCCTGTCCGTCGTTGTGGCCGCAGTTGTTGCCAGAGGGGGCGAGGCCGGGGTTACCCGGGTTGCCACCCTGGCCGGCCACCTGGATGAAGCCGCGGACACCGATGATGCCCGAGTTCTGCCCCGAGTTGCCACCGCGGCCGCCGTTGCCTCCGTTGTTGCCGCCACCCGAACCGCCGCCGCCGCCGCCGCCGCCGTCGCCGTTCTCGAGGACGACGTCGCCGTCGCCGGCCCCGCCATTACCCCCGCCGGCACCGTCGCTGCCCGTACCGCCGTTGCCGCCGTTGCCGCCGGCAGCGCCGGGCCCGGAGGCCACGTCCACACGCTCGAGGGTCAGCTGCGAGCCGTTCAGCGCGCGGATGCCGTAGGCGTTCGCCCCGCTACCGCGGCTGCCCGACACGTCGAGCAGCTGGAGCTTCACGCCGGTGTCGCCGTCGGCGAGGATCGCCTCCGGGGAGCCGGCGATAGTCGTTGTGTTCGACGCCGCACGCGACCACGGAACCTCCGTGTCGCCCGCGTCGTAGCCGCCGGCGATCTCGTTGCCGTCGGTCGGCGCGATAGCCGGGTAGGTGCCCGTGCCGACCAGGATCGAGTCGCGGTGCGGCTCGGCCGACAGCTCGATGCCGCGCTGGATGGTCTTGACGGGCGAGTCGATCGTGCCGGGGTTGGAATCATCGCCCGTCGCGTCGTCGACGAACACCGCCGTCGAAACGCGGCCGTCGATGCCGTCGCAGCTTGAGTCCTTGAAGTTCAGGTCGGGCTTGTCGACGGCACCCGGGTAAGTGGTGTTGTCGAAGTCGTTGCAGTCCTGATCGTTGTTCGCGGAGTCGTCGTCGATGTCCGAGTCACACGCGTCGCCGCGGGAGTCGTTGTCGAAGTCGTCCTGGCCCGGGTTGGCGACGCTGATGCAGTTGTCGTCCTCGTCCGGGACGCCGTCCGAGTCGCGGTCGCCGTCACAGACATCGCCGATACCGTTGCTGTTCGTGTCCTCCTGGCCCGGGTTCGGGTCGTAGAGGCAGTTGTCGGGCGCGTCGTTGGCGACGGTGTCGTTGTCGAGGTCCGCGTCGCACGCGTCACCCTGGCCGTCGCCGTCGTTGTTCTCCTGACCGGGGTTGAAGACGGTCGGGCAGTTGTCGCTGCCGTTGCCCTCACCGTCACCGTCCGTGTCGGAGTCGCACGCGTCGCCGACGGCGTCGTTGTCCGCGTCCTCCTGGAGCGGGTTCGGATCAGCGAAGCAGTTGTCCTCCGAATCGATGACGCCGTCGTTGTCGAAGTCCTGATCGCACGCGTCGCCGTTGCCGTCGTTGTCGCCGTCGGCCTGGCTCGGGTTGGGAGTCGTACGGCAGTTGTCGGGGCCGTCGTTGATGCCGTCTCCGTCCGTGTCGGCAACGCGGGGATTCGTGCCGGCGGTGAACTCGTCGGCGTCCTCGAGCCCGTCGTTGTCCGTGTCCTTCTTCGTCGGATCGGTCCCGAAGCCCATCTCGGCGTAGTTGGACAGCGTGTCGCCATCCTTGTCGAGGTGGGCGTCCTGGGTCGCGCAGAGCAGCCCGTACTGGACCTCGAACGGGTCCGGCATACCGTCGCTGTCGCTGTCCTTGAGCAACTGGTTGCACCCCGCGGCGTTCTCGGCATCCGCCCCGAGACCATCACCATCCAGGTCGAGACCACCGACTTGCGCAACAGCGATCCCGGCGAAGATGCCGAGACCAAGGACGACCAAAGCCAGAACGACGAAGCGGCGCACGTAAACCTCCCGATAGGTACTGCCGCGGAGGCATCCCCTGCCTGGCGGCCAGCCTCCTCCCACGGAGGCTTGCGCGAACATATAGGCAAAGGCTTGTTCACGCAACCAAATAAACCGGCTGGTCACACCGCGGCCCCGCTCGCGGAGCTCGAGCAGCGCATCGAGGACTGCCGCGCCTGCCCGCGCCTCGTCGCATGGCGCGAGCAGGTCGCGCGCGAGAAGCGTGCGGCGTTCGCCGACGACGAATACTGGGGCCGGCCGGTCGGCGGCTTCGGCGATCCAGGCGGCGCGATCTACGTGCTCGGGCTGGCTCCGGCGGCCCACGGCGCGAACCGCACGGGCCGCGTGTTCACGGGCGATCGGTCAGGCGATTTCCTGTTCGCGGCGCTCCACCGCGCCGGGCTCGCCAACCGGCCCGAGTCGGTCTGGCGCGACGACGGCCTCGAGCTGAGCGGCGTGTTCATCGCGGCGGCCGTGCGCTGCGCGCCACCGGCGAACAAGCCGCTGCCCGAGGAGCGCGATCGCTGCCTGCCTTACGCGCGCGAGGAACTCGCGCTGATCGAGCCGCGGGTGATCCTGTGCCTCGGCAAGTTCGCCTGGGACGCCGCCTGCCTGCTGCTCGGGGTTAAGCCGCGGCCGCGGTTCGGCCACGGAGCCGAGTTCGCCGTGCCGGACGGCCCGGTGCTCGTGGGCTGCTTCCACCCGAGCCAGCAGAACACGTTCACCGGGAAGCTGACAGAGGCGATGATCGACACGGTCATCGACCAGGCGCAAGGCCTCGCACGTCGCCCGCCAGCCGCTGAAACCCCGTGACCGACGGGTGGTCGCCGTCGATCGTCAGATCGGCGCGCATCCGGCCGGGGTTGGCCGGATCCTCGAGGCTCGAGTACCACGGGTAGACGGGCACCTTCTCGTCGCGGCCGATGCGGCGGATCAGCTTGTTCATGGCGTCGATGTTCGGGTCCATCGCCGGATACCCGTTGTTCCACGGCAGGACCTCGGCGATGGCGACCCGCAGGCCCCGTTCCTTGCCGGACTGCACCATGCGGCGCAGATCTTCCACCGCGCTGACCACAGGGCGGCCCTGGGCGATGTCGTTGATGCCGCCCTGGACGACCAGCGCGTCGGCGCCCTCGGCGCATTCGTCCAGGCGCCGGGCGATCTGATCGGTGCGCTCGCCGAACACGCCGCAGTTGCGAAAGCGCAGGCGCTCGTCGTTGCGCGCCGCCCAGTACTCGTACTGGCTGCGGCGATCGGGGGCGACCCCCGTCCGGGCCAGCACCGAGGGGTCGGGATCCCACAGCGGCGAGCCGGCGGTGATCGAGTCGCCGAGCGCGGCGACCAGCACCTTCCCGTCGTCTCCGCGGTCGTCTCCGCCCCCGCATCCCGCGAGGGCGAGTGCCGCCAATCCGGCGGCTCCGAGTCGGCGCAGGGTCACGAGCACTCCACTAGCATCGCGCGGCGATGCGGGGAGCGAGAGCGAAGTGGGCGGCGGCTGTGTGCGCGGCCGGGGCAATCGGTGCGCTTGCCGGCGGCGGCGCGCTGGTCTCCGCGGAAGACGCGAACCCGGCGGCCACCACCACGAAGATACGCCAGTTCGGAGGGACCCCGACCAGCAACATCGGCGCGGTCGTGCGGCGCACGAAGTACGGCGTCCCGCACATCGTCGCGAAGGACTTCGAGAGCGCCTCGTACGCGTCGGCCTACGCGTTCGCCGAGGACAACCTCTGCACCTTGGCCGACACGGTGGTCACGATCGCGGGCGAGCGCTCGCGCTGGTTCGGGGCGGAGAACTCGTGGGTCTTCTCCGGCAACGGCACACGCTTCAGCAACCTCGACTCCGACTTCTACTACGGGCGGATCAACCAGAACAAGGTGATCGAGAAGCTCATCGAGCAGAAGCCCCCGCAGGGCCCCGTGACCGAGATCCACGAGGCCGTGAAGGGCTTCGTCGCCGGCTACAACGCGTATCTGAAGGATGTGGGCGGGGCGAAGGGCGTGCCCGACCCCCGCTGCCAGGGCAAGGCGTGGGTGCGCCCCCTGAAGGAAATCGACCTCTACCGCCGCTTCCACCAGCTTGGCGGGCTGGCGAGCGCGGGTGTGGCCATCGACGGCATCTCGCGCGCGGCGCCGCTGCTCGGGGGCGCGCCCAGCGCGGCCCGCCAGATCACCATGGCGTCCGAGCTCGAGCGGCGGTTCGATCTCGGCGGCCTCGGGTCGAACGCGTACGGGCTCGGTGGCGACGCCACCGACAACGGGCGCGGCATGGTGCTCGGCAATCCCCACTTCCCGTGGGCCGGGTCGGAGCGGCTCTATCAGGCGCACATCACCATTCCCGGGAAGATGGACGTGTCGGGCGCGGCGCTGTACGGCGTCCCGGCGATCCTGATCGGGCATACCCGCGGGCTCGCGTGGTCACACACAGTCGCCACCGCGTGGCGCTTCACGCCGTACGAGCTCAAGCTCGTCCCGGGCGATGCGACGTCGTACTTCCTCGACGGGAAGCCGACCAAGATGAAGGCCACACGCCTGACTGTTCGCGCCCGCCGCGCCAACGGTTCAACCGAGAACATCTCGCGCACGCTCTACGAGACCGTCCATGGCCCGATGTTCACCTCGCTGATGGGGCTCCCGCTCTTCCCGTGGACGCCGGTCGTGGCGTACGCGATGGCGGACGCCAACGCGAACAACTTCCGCTACCTCAACCACTTCATCGCCAACGACCGCGCCCAGTCGGTGCGCGAGTACCACCGGATCCAGGAGCGCTACCAGGGCATCCCGTGGGTCAACTCGCTGGCCGCCGACTCGACCGGCGAGAGCTATTTCTCGATGAACGGCGCCATCCCGAACGCGCCGAACTCGAAGGTGGGCGCGTGCCAGTCGGTGCTCGGACTGGTGACGTTCACGGTGCTCGGAATGCCGACTCTCGACGGGGCCCGCTCGTCGTGCCGATGGGACAACTCACCGAACTCCGCCGCGCCGGGCGTGTTGCCCAACGACAAGGTGCCGCACATGTTCCGGCGCGACTTCGTGGCGAACGGCAACGACAGCCACTGGCTGACCAACCCCAAGCAGCCGCTCGAGGGCTTCGACCGGATCGTCGGCACCGAGCGGACGGAGCGCACCCTGCGGACGAGGCTCGGGATCATCCAGATCCTCGACCGGCTCGGCGGCCGCGACGGGCGGCCCGGCGTGAAATTCACGCTCGACCAGCTGCAGGACGTGGCGCTGTCCAACCGCCAGTACCTCGGCGAGCTGTGGCGCGACTCGCTGGTGAAGATCTGCCGCGCGAACCCGACGATCAACGGCGTCGACGTGCGCGAGGCCTGCGAGGTGCTCGCCCGGTGGGACCTCCACGACGAGCTCGACAGCCCGGGGGCGATGCTCTTCAGGCGGTTTGCGAGCCGCGCGCTCCCGTCGACGCTCGCACTACCCGCGGGCACCCAGGGCGCGACGGAACTCGGCCTGCGCAACTACAGCTACGGCTTCCAGGCCGGTGACCCGGTCCACACGCCGTTCGGGCTGCAGGACAACCCCTTCGTTCGCAAGGCGCTGACCGACGCGATAGCCGACCTGCGCCGCGCGGGCTGGCCGCTGGACGCGACGCTGCGCGGTCGCCAATTCGATTCCGGCGGCGGCAGCGGGGTGAAGACCTCGATCCACGGCGGGCCGGGCGGGCTCGGCGTCTTCAACGCGATCACGACCCGCTGGAACGGCGCCGGCTACGACGCGATCAACCACGGGTCGAGCTTCATCATGGCCGCGCAGTTCACCGGCGGCTCGTGCCCGGTCCGGGCGCGCACGTTCGTGACCTACGGCCAGTCGGAGAACCCGCGCTCGCCGCACCGGGTCGACTACACCCGCGCCTTCTCCGAGAAGCGCTGGAACAGCGTGCCGTTCTGCATGCCGGAGATCCTGCGTGAACGCGAGCTGTCGGTCAGCTACATCGGCAACGCCTGCACCCCGCGCGGCGGGCTGCGCAGCGCGCGCGTCGGTGGCTCCCCGGCCGCGGTGCGGATCTCCTTCAGGCGTGTCCGCCGCAAGCCGGTGACCGTCACGATCTACCGCGCGACCCAGTCGGGCCTGCGCCGGGTGGCGCGCTTGACCCGCTCGAAGTCGTTCACCTGGCGGCCCGCTGGGCTGAACGCCGGCATCTATGTCGCCCGCTACGCCATGAAGACCGCGAGCGGGAGGACGGACGTGCGCCTGCGGACCTTCCGCGCCGGCGGGGGGAAGATCGCCCGTGATGCGGCTTACTCCCGCGACGAGACCTGCGGGATGTTGCGCAAGTTCGGGCTCTCGGGGCCGCTGTTCGGGTCGCGCGGCCTGCGCGCCAGCTACCGGCTCGACCGGACCGCGCGGGTGACGCTGCGGGTCGTGCGCGGCAGGCGCACGGTCCGGAAGCTGAAGACGGTGACCCGCAGCGGCGAGAAGACCTACTCCGTGCACCTGCGCGGCCTCTCGCCCGGCCGCTACCGGGTGGTGCTGTCGGCCCGCTCCGCGGGCGGGCGGAAGGTGAGCGCCTCGCTGTCGGCACGTCGCTGACGGGCGCGTTCGCCAGGCAGCGCCACAGCATTTGGGGTTGCGCCGATCGCCCGGACCTGCGCAGGGTGCATGTGGCCATGGCCATCCGGACTCCCCGTTACGTCACGCGTTGATAGCCGCCAACAGCTTCGCGGAAATCGAGCGGCGCGGGACCGAGATCGGTGTCCGCCAGTCCGGGGAGGCCGCTCGGCCATGCACGGGCGGAACTCCCACGGTCCTCAACACCGACACCATCGCCGTCCGGATGAACGGTCTGGCGACGGAGCTGCGCCTCGGGGGCGGGCCGTTCGCGCCGGGCGCCGCTGCTGAGCCGGGCGGGACTCCTGAGATCGAGGCGCAGGTCACGAGACGTTCTCAACGGTGACGGCGGCAACGATCGCATCTCCGGCGGGAGCGGCGACGACACGATCACCGGGGGATTTCGGCAGCGATCGAATGTTCGGCGGCAACGGCCGCGACCTGATGAAGTCGCGCGACTCACGTCGTGACCGGGTCGACTGCGGCGCGGGCCGGGACAGGGTCCGCGCGGATCGGCGGGACACCGCCCACCGCTGCGAGACCGTCCGCCGCCGCTAGCGGTCCCCGACGTCCCCGAGGACCGGCTTCACGTCGATCACCGGGGTGCCGTCCAGCGCCTCGAGGTCGCTGACCGTGAAGCGCAGGCCGTCGATCGCGGCGACCGTGACGCGGTGCATGCCGATCGGGTTCGGCCGGTCCGGCGAGCGTGTCGCGAACACACCGGTCAGGGGGCGCGACGGATCGCTGCGCGGGTGGACCTCCAGGACGGTCCGGTCGGCGCGGTCGAACCACGTCAGCAGCACCAGCTCGTCGCCCGCCGCGAGACCGGCGAGCGCACCCGCGACCGACGGCTCGAACACGACGACCGCCTCGGGCGCGCCCTCGTCGCCCTGCTTCGGCGCCGTCCCGGGATCGGTCAGCGGCGACTCCACGACCCCGATCGGCGTGAGTTCCATGCGCTGGTTCTAGCGGGCCTTGGGCCGGCCATCAACACGCGGTACGTTTGTGGGTCTCATGGAATCCGGTCCGCTCGAATCGTTCACACCGCAGGTCAGGGAGTGGTTCTCCCGTTCCTTCGCGGGACCGACCGATGCGCAGACCCAGGCGTGGCCCGCGATCGCCGGCGGCGAGCACGTACTCGTCTCCGCCCCGACCGGCTCCGGTAAGACGCTCGCGGCGTTCCTGTGGGGGCTCGACCGGCTCGTGGCCGAGCCCTCGACCGGCAGCACCCGCATCGTCTATGTCTCACCGCTGAAGGCGCTCTCCTACGACGTCGAGAAGAACCTGCGCGCGCCGCTGATGGGGATCGGCGGCGAGGCGATCAGCGTCGGCCTGCGCACCGGCGACACGCCGCAGAAGGAACGCCAGGCGATGTTGCGCAAACCGCCCGACGTGCTGATCACCACGCCGGAGTCGCTCTACCTGATGCTCACGTCGCGGGCGCGCGAGATCTTCGCCGGCGTCGAGGCCGTGATCGTCGACGAGATCCACGCCGTCGCGCGCACGAAGCGCGGGGCGCACCTCGCCCTCACGCTCGAGCGCCTCGATCACGCGGCTGACGGCCCCGTGCAGCGCATCGGCCTGTCGGCCACCCAGAACCCGCTCGAGGAAGTCGGCCGGTTCCTCGTCGGGGGAGGCCGCGACTGCCGGATCGTCGACACCGGGGTGCGCAAGCCGCTCGACCTCAAGATCCACGTACCGGTCGACGACATGCGCGAGCCGGATCACGGCACCGACCTGACCGACCATCAGGGCGACACCGGCGCCACCCGCCAGTCGATCTGGCCGGCGATCTACCCAGAGCTGCTCGAGCTGGTGCGCGAGCACACCTCGACGATCGTCTTCGTCAACAACCGCCGCGGGGCCGAGCGGCTCGCCCTGCGGCTGAACGAGCTGGCGGGCGAGGACGGGAAGCCCGCGGCGATCGCGAGGGCCCACCACGGCTCGCTCGCGCGCGAGGAGCGGCTCGTCGTGGAGGACCTGCTCAAGTCGGGCGAGCTGCCGTGCATCGTGGCCACCTCGTCGCTCGAGCTCGGCATCGACATGGGCGCGGTCGACCTCGTGATCCAGGTCGAGTCGCCGAAGTCGGTCACCGCGGGCCTGCAGCGCATCGGGCGCGCCGGGCACAACGTGGGCGACGTGTCGAAGGGACGGATCTTCCCGAAGTTCCGCGGCGACCTGCTCGAGTGCGCGGTGGTCGCCAAGCGGATGCGCGGCGGGCTGATCGAGAGCACCGTGGTGCCGAGCAACCCGCTCGACGTGGTCGCCCAGCAGATCGTGGCAATGGTCGCCACGGGCGACGAGTGGCGGGTCCCGGAGATGCACGAGCTGATCCGGCGAGCCCACAACTACCGCGACCTCTCGCGCGAGCTGCTCGACAGCGTTCTCGACATGCTCGACGGGCGTTACCCGTCCGAGGAGTTCGCCGAGCTGCGCCCCCGGATCGTCTGGGATCGCGTCGAGGACACGGTGCGGGCGCGCAAGGGCGCGCTCCAGCTGGCCGTGACCAACGCCGGCACGATCCCGGACCGCGGGCTCTACAGCGTCAACCTGCCCGACGGCCGCCGCGTGGGGGAGCTCGACGAGGAGATGGTCTACGAGGCCCGACCGGGCCAGACGTTCCTGCTCGGTGCCTCGACCTGGCGGATCGAAGAGATCACCCGCGACCGCGTGATCGTGACCCCCGCCCCCGGCGCGCCGGGAGCCGTGCCGTTCTGGCGCGGCGACGGGATCGGCCGCCCGGTCGAGCTCGGCCGGGCGATCGGCGAGTTCGCGCGCTCCGCCGTCGACGCAGACCCGGCGGAGCTCGCCGCAGATTACGACCTCGACGAGCGGGCGGCGGCGAACCTCGTCGCCTATCTGCGCGAGCAGCAGGAGGCGACGCGCGTCGTCCCGTCGGACCGCACGATCGTCATCGAACGCTTCCGCGACGAGATCGGCGACTGGCGCCTCTGCATCCTCTCCCCGTTCGGCGGTCGGGTTCACGCCGCCTGGGGCCTCGCCCTCTCGGCCCGCATCCGCGACGAGTTCGGCCTCGAGTCCGACGCCATCTGGTCCGACGACGGCATCGTCGTCCACCTGCCCGACGCCGATGAGCCGCCCGGGGCGGAGCTCGTGATGATCGAGCCCGATCAGATCGAGGAACTCGTGGTGCGCGAGCTCTCGAGCTCCGCCCTCTACGGCGCACGGTTCCGCGAGAACGCCGCCCGCGCCCTGCTCCTGCCGCGCGCCTACCCCGGCAAGCGCACCCCGCTCTGGCAGCAGCGGCTCAAGGCGCAGTCGCTGCTCGAGGTCGCCAAGCGCTACGGCCAGTTCCCGATCGTCCTCGAGACCTACCGCGAGTGCCTGCGCGACGTATTCGACCTGCCGGCCCTCGAGGAGCTCCTGACCGGCCTGCACACTCGCGAGCTGTCGCTCGTGGAGGTCGAGACGCAGCGCGCTTCGCCGTTCGCCTCCTCGCTGCTGTTCGACTACGTGGCGACGTACATGTACGAGGGCGATACGCCCAACGCGGAGCGGCGCGCCGCGGCCCTGTCGCTCGACCGCGACCTGCTGCGCGAGCTGCTCGGGCAGGAGGAGCTGCGCGAGCTCATCGACCCGAACGCCCTGGCCGAGGTCGAGGCCGACCTCCAGCGCCTCAGCGAGCGAACCCAGGCGACGAACAGCGACACGCTGCACGACGTCCTGCGGGCGGTCGGCGACCTCACCGTCGACGAGGCCCAGGCGCGCACACTCGCCGCGGTGTCGGCGAAACGGATGCTCTCCGACCTCGAGGCCGAGCGGCGCGCGATCCGGATGCGGATCGGCGGGCGAGGAGCGCTTCATCGCCGCCGAGGACGCCGGCCTCTACCGGGACGCGTTCGGGGCCATGCCGCCCGGTGGGCTCCCGGACGCATTCCTGGAGCCGGTCGAGGATCCGTTCGAGCGCCTCGTGCGCCGTTACGCCCGCACGCACGGCCCGTTCATGACCCGCGATCTCAACGACCGCTATGTGGTCGACCCGACCCCTGTGCTCAAGTCACTCGAGGCCTCCGGGGGCCTCGTCCGCGGCGAGCTGCGCCCGGGCGGCACCGAGCGCGAATGGTGCGACCCCGACGTGCTGCGCCGCCTGCGGCGGGCCTCCCTCGCCACCCTGCGCAAGGAGGTCGAGCCGGCGGAGCAGCAGGCCTTGGCCCGCTTCCTGCCGGCCTGGCAGGGCGTCGACACCTCGCCGTCGGGCGGCGCCGGCGTGGACCGCCTGCGCGAGCAGCTCGTGCCGCTCCAGGGCCTCGCCCTCGCGCCGGCCGTGTGGGAGAACGACGTGCTCCCGCGCCGCTGCGGCGCCTACTCGCCCGCGTGGATCGACCAGCTCACGGCGTCCGGCGAGGTCGTCTGGGTCGGAGCCGGCGCGCTCGGCCGCACGACCGGGAAGGTCTGCCTCTATTTCCGCGAGGACGCGCGCTGGCTCGGCCCGCCGCCGTTCAAGGGCGAAGTCCCCGGCGAGCCGCTCCACGACGCGATCCGCGCGCGCCTCGCCGGCGGGGCGGCGTTCTGGACGGACCTGCTCGTCGACGTCGAGGCCGTCGAGCCGGTCGAGCTCCAGGAGGCTCTGTGGGATCTCGTCTGGGCGGGCGAGGTCACCAACGACGCGTTCGCGCCGCTGCGCGGGCGGCGACTCACCCTCGCCGGATCGGGCCGTGACGCCGGGCGGCGCTTCTCGCGCCGGCGGCGGCCCGGGGCGCCGCAGGTGCAGGGCCGCTGGTCGCTGACCGCCGGCCTCTTCGCCGGCGCGCCGGCCCACGGGCCGCGTATGCGGGCGCTCGCCGAGCTGCTGCTCGAGCGCTACGGGATCGTCACCCGCGAGACCGTCCTCGCCGAAGGGATCCCGGGCGGTTTCGCCGGCCTCTACGGCGAGCTCACCAACCTCGAGACCCTCGGCACCGCCCGCCGCGGCTACTTCGTCGAGGGCCTCGGCGGCGCTCAGTTCGCGCTGCCGGCCGCGATCGAGCGGCTGCGCGCGCTACGCAGCGACGAGCCGGCCGGGGCGCTGGTGCTCGCCGCCACCGACCCCGCCAACCCGTTCGGGGCCACGCTGGCGTGGCCGAAGCGCGGTGACGCCCGGAGGCCGAGCCGCGTTCCCGGCGCCTACGTCGTGACCCTCGACGCCGAGCCCGTGCTCTACGTGGAGCGCGGCGGCAAGGGCCTCGTGGGCCTGCGCGATCCGCTCGACGGATCGACCCCCGCCACCTGGCTCCACGAGGCGCTCGAGGCGCTCGCCGAGCACGTGCGCCGCGGTCGGATCAAGAAGCTGGGGCTGGAGCGCTTCGACGGCGAGCCCGTCGTGGGGTCGCCGTTCGAGGCGCTGCTCGTCGAGATCGGCTTCCGGCAGGGGCCGCGGAAGCTGACGCTCAGCGCCTAGAAGGTGCAGGGACCGCTCACGACCAGCTGGTCGCGCGTCCCGCCGCGCCCGCGCCACTGCAGCTGGACCACGCCGCGGACGGTGAACTTCTCCGCCGGCGCGCCCGTCGGGATGAACCTGCGGGTGAAACCCGAAGTCGTGTAGAGCCAGTTACCGGGCGCTGCCGCGATCCACGGCGACTCGCTGCCGGGAATCGCCTCCCAGCCGCCGCCGGGGCGCAGCCACTCGGCGCCGAAGCGCGTCCAGTTGCGCTCGCCGAGCGATCCGCCGGGCATCGTCGCGCGCACGCCCATCTGGTGGGTCGAGGAGTCGCACACGTTCACGCGCGCGCCGGCCCCGGCACTGCTCATCAGGGCGCCGCCCGCCTGTGCGGAGGCGGGCAGAGCGAGTAGGGCGAGGCATGCGGTGGTGATTACGATCCGGCGCACGGTTTCCTGGTTATCGGCGCCTGGGGGCCCGTTCCTTAGCGCCTGCCGCCTACGATGGAACACGTGCCCGAGGGCGACACGATCCACCACGCGGCGCGGCGCGTCGGCGCCGCTCTCGTCGGCCATCCGGTCGAGGAGATCGTCACGCCCCAGCCGCGCCATCGCCACGATCGCTGGCCCGAGCGCCTGGCCGGTCGCTCGGTGCGCAGCGTCGACGCCCACGGCAAGCATCTCTTCGTCCGCTTCGAAGGCGATCTGACCCTGCACTCGCATCTGCGGATGGGCGGCAAGTGGGGCATCTACCGCCGCGGCGAGCGCTGGCGGCGCTCGCCGCACCGGGCCTGGCTCGTCATGCGCACGCCCGACCACGAGGTGGTGCAGTTCGACGGTCCCGTGCTCGAGCTGATGACCGAGTCGCGCACCCGCTTCGACCAGCGGCTGGCGGCGCTGGGGCCGGACATCCTCGCCCCGGAGCTCGACGAGACGGCGTTCCTCCGCCGCCTACGCGACGCCGACCCTACGCGCGACATCGGCGATGCCCTGCTCGACCAGCGCATCATCGCCGGCATCGGGAACATCTGGAAGTCGGAGTCCTGCCACCTGGCCGGGATCGACCCGTGGCGGAAGACGAGCGCCGTGAGCGACGACGAGGCCCTGGCCATCGTGCGGGCCGGCCGGCCGGCGATGCAGAAGTCGGTCGAGCATGGATTTCACCGCACGCCACAGGTCTACGACCGCGCCGGGCGGCCGTGCCCGCGCTGCCAGGCCATCGTCAAGGCCCGCGGCCAGGGCGACGACAACCGAACCACCTACTGGTGCCCGGGATGCCAGGCCTGATCCGCGTCGGCCACAAGGGCGCCGACCACGTCGCGCCCGGCAACACGGTCGCGAGCTTCGAGGCGGCGCTCGAGCACGGCGTCGACATGATCGAGTTCGACGTGATGCCGCTGCGCGACGGCACGCTCGTCCTCGCCCACGACCCCGAGGATGCGACGTCGCGCACGCCCCTGACCCTCGCCGAGGGGCTCGACCACTTCGCCGCCGACGCCTACGGCTCGATCGAGCTCGACGTGGACCTGAAGATCCCCGGCTACGAGCGCGAGGTCGTCGAGGGGCTGCGCGAGCGCGGCCTCGACGCGCGCGCGCTGATCTCGTCGACCTATCCCGAGAGCCTCCAGCTGGTGCGCGCACTGGACCCGGACATCCGCCGCGGGTGGTCGGTGCCGCGCGCCCGGCGCGACTACACCAAGAGCAAGGTGTGGGTGGTGCCGGCGCTCGGCGTGCTCGCGTGGATGCGCTCCGGCCTCCCTGCGAAGGCTGCGCGCGCGATCCGGCGCGGCAACTGCGAGGCGCTGATGGCGCACCGGTTGCTCGTGAGCCGGCTGCTCGTGGAGAAGGTGCACGACGCCGGCGGCCAGCTGTACGTCTGGACCGTCGACGACGCGGCGGAGATCGCCCGGCTCGAGACGCTCGGCGTCGACGCGGTGATCACGAACGACCCGCGGCTGTTCGACCTCTAGCCGGCTAGAGCCCGGGCTTCAGCACGCAGAAGGTGTCGGTCAGCCCGGCGGGGATCGAGTTCTGCACGCCCTTGTGGCCCGCCGTCGTGAACGTCTGGGCCCGCCGCACGACACGCCACTTGCCCTTCTTGCGGGCCTTCCAGATGTATTTCACGTAGCCGCGCAGGACGAACTCCGTGCCCGGCTCGGGATCGTTGAACGTGAACCGCCAACCGGCCTGGCGGCCGACCTTGCCGGAGCCGACCTTGATCCACGGGGAGCTGGCGCCGGTCGGCTTGAACTTCTCCTCGGCGTTGGACCACCACTGGGCCTCGAAGTGCATGTACATCCGCTGCTTCGCCCGGCCGGGCATCCGCCCGCGGATGCCGATCGCGTTCGCCGGCTGGTCGCAGTTGTTGACGGTCGCCCACGTGCCGCTCGGCAGCGCGGCCCCGGAGGCGGCGGGAAAAGCGGCGAGAGCGATCACGAATCCTGCTGTGATGGATCCCGCCCAGCGTCGTAGTACCGGTGTGAGCGCGATCGCCGAACCACTGCCGGCCCTGGGGGCGGAAATGGACTCAGAGACTTTCGCGGATCTGTACGAGCGCACCTTCCCCAAGGTATACGGCTACGTGCGCTCGTTGCTGCAGGACCGCGCCGGCGCCGAGGACGTGACGGCGCTCGCCTTCGAGCGTGCCTACCGCAAGCGGCGCGGCTACCGGCCCGCGCGCGGGAGCAAGGATGCGTGGCTGTTCGGCATCGCTCGCAATGCCGCGCTCGACGAGCTGCGCCGGCGCAAGCGCCAGGCGTCGCTGGAGACCGATCCCGAGGACGTGGCAGCCCCGAGCCTCGACGACCACGCCGAGCATGCGCTGCGCCGCGAGACCCTTCGGGCCGCGCTGGCCGGGCTCGACCCGCGCGAGCGCGACCTCGTGGCCCTGAAGTTCCACGGCGGGCTCGCGAACGCCGAGATCGCCCGCATGCTCGGGATCTCCGAGTCGAACGCGGGCACCCAGCTGCACCGGACCATCACCAAGCTGCGAGAGGCATGCCATGACCGAGCCTGAGAGCACCGACACCGCCGTGATCGACCGCGAGCTGGCGGCGATCGACGCCGCGCTCGACGCCGGCGCGGCAACCGCGACCGATCCGTACGAGCTGGAGCTGCAGGAGCTGGCGCTGCTGCTGGAGGAGGACCGGCCCGAGGCCCCGGCCGCGTTCGAGGCCGAGCTGGCCCGCCGCGTAGCGGCCGGGTTCCCGCGCGAGCGGCGGCTGCCGCGGCTCGCGCTTCCGCGTGTGTCGAAGCCCGTGTTCGCCGGGGCCGTGTCGATCGTGGCCGCGCTGGCGGTGACGGCGGCTCTGGTCTCCTCGGACAACGGCGGCAGCGAGGGCGACGTGCCGGCTTCGGGCGGTTCGCTCCAGAGCTCGGAGGCCTCGCCCGAGGCGGCGCAGGACTCCGCCGGCGAGGCCGCAGCGGGTGCCGCGCCCGGTGGCGGGGTGGACCAGCAGAGCAAGTCGTTCCTCTCCGCCCCCGCGCCCCCGCGCGAGCGCTCCGGCTTCGCCCCCGGCCGCGCGCAGCGCATCGAGCGCAGCGCGTCGCTGACGCTCGCCGCCCCGGGCGACGAGCTGGACACCGTCGCCGACCAGATCACGTCGGTCACCGACCGCAACGACGGCTTCGTCCTGCGCTCGAACGTCACGACGGGCGACGATGGCCCGACCGGCGGCACCTTCGAGCTGCGGATCCCCGCCGCCCGCCTCCAGGCCGCGCTGGCAGACCTCGCGAAGCTCGCCGACGTGCGCTCGCGCAGCCAGTCCGGGCAGGACGTGACGCGCCGGTACGCCAACACCAGCGACCGGCTCCAGATCGCCCGCGCCGAGCGCCGCAGCCTGCTGCGCCGGCTGGAGAACGCGTCGACCGACGCCCAGACCGAAGCGCTGCGCCGCCGGCTCGATGCGAACGCGGGCGAGATTCGCTCGCTGCGCGCCCAGATCCGCGAGCTGCGGCTGCGCACCGACTACGCCAAGGTCAACGTCACGCTCGACGCCCGCGACGGCGCGGCGGTCCCGGGCAGCGGCGACTCGGGCGACGGGCTCGGCGGCGCCGTCGACGACGCGGTCGGCTCCCTCGCCGGCTCGGTCGAGATCCTCATCCGCGCGCTCGGCATCCTGCTGCCGCTCGGCGTGCTCGCCGGCGCCGCCGCCCTCGGCGCCCGCGCATTGCGCCGCCGGCGCCGCGAAGCCGCCCTTTCGTAGCGTTGTGAACGTTCTCGGGGCCTATAGCCACCAAGAACGTTCACACGACGGCGCACGCGGGCGATCGCTGGTGGAGAATCACCCGCGTGCGGAGGATGCTGGTACCGCTCGTGCTCGTGGCCGCCATCGCCGGCGCGCCGGCCGCTGCCCATGGAAAAACCGCACCGGTCCGGACTGAAGTGATCAGCACCTCTGCCGGCGCCGTCGCCAAGAGCGGCAAGCTCAAGGTCAGGGTCGCGGCAAGCCGAGCCGTTCGCATCCGCCTCAGCGGCCGGGTGTACACGGGGGGCAAGGCGTCGCTGCCCCTGGTCACGCCCCGCACCCTCCGCTTTCGCAGGCGCGGAACGCGGACAGTCCTGGTGAAGCTCAGCACCAGAGGCCAGCGCCAGCTCACCCGCGTCAACCGCGCCTGCGCGGGCGCAACCGTCCAGGTCAGCGCACGCCGTGGCAAGCGCACCTACCGCTCCGTCCGCCGCGCCCTGCGCCGCGACCTCAAGCGCTGCCTGCCCGGCACGCCGGCCGGCGGCGCGGGCTCCGGCTACCGGGTCGGCGTGGCGGCGCGTTCGATCAACCCGGACAGCGACGGGAAATACGGCGGCAAGACCGTCAACCTCGGCGGCTACGGGCTCGGCGGCCCGCCCTTCTTCTCCGGCCGTCCCGCCACCGGCATCCTCGGCGACGGGCTGAGCGTGCGCGCGTTCGCCGTCACCGCCGAGCGCGGCGGCGCGTTCGCGATCGCCGACATCGAGGTGCAAGGCTGGTTCGTCGCGAACAAGGACGGCCCGTACGGACTGCTCGACATGCGCAAGGAGGTCGAACGGCGGACGGGCGGCGCGCTGAAGGCGAGCGAGATCGTGATCCAGTCCGACCACTCGCACTCCGGGCCCGACCCGTTGGGTGTCTGGGGCGGCGTGCCGGTCGCCTACCGGCAGCTGGTCTTCGCCCGCACGGTCGACGCCATCGCCGAGGCATACGCGACGCGCAAGGCCGGCTCGCTCTTCTACGGCACGGCGCCCGGCCGCGATCTGCTGAGCAACCAGTTCGGCTACGACCCGAACAACAAGTCGGTCGACTCCGACGTCCGCGTGCTCCAGGCGCGCGCGCCGTCCGGGCGCCCGTTCGCCACCCTGCTCGACTTCTCCGCCCACGCGACCGTGCTCGGCTCCGACAACACGAAGGCGAGCGGCGACTGGGTCCAGACCGCCAACCCGCAGCTCGCCGACCGGTTCGGCGGCGAGGCCGTGACGATCGTCGGCACCCTCGGGCGCACCCAGCCGGCCGACCGCGGCTGCGGCCGGGCCCCGCTGCCGCCCAAGGGCCCGGTCAGGGACCTCTGCTCGATCGGCGATTACTCCGAGCGCGTGGTGGCGCGGGCCGAGGACGCGGCCATCGCCGCCGAGCCGCTCGGCGGTCCCGCCACCGTCGACGCCCGCTCGTATCTGATCCGCGACCTGCCCACGAACGCCCTGATCCTCGGGCTCAACATCGTCGGCGACCCCGTCGGGATCGGGCTCACCCGCTCGCTCTCCCCACCCTGGCTCAACGGCCCGTCGATCGGCACGATCACGGGCAGCGCGCGCATCGGCGACGTGCTCCTCTCCTCGTTCCCGGGCGAGGCCTACCCACAGATCGCGCTCGAGATCGAGAACCGCGTCCCTGTCCGCGGGCACATGACCGCCGGCCTCGCCAACGACCAGCTCGGTTACCTCATCGCCCCCGCCCGCGCCTTTCCCGAGCCGATCCGCCGCAGCCTCTTCAACGAGCGTGGCGACCAGCTCTCGCCGATCGACAACGACAACTACTTCTTCAACGTCTCGCACACGATGGGCGACCGAGTCACGTGCTCGGCGCTGCGGGGCGCGGGTGAGGTCTTCGACCGCGCGACCGCGTACCGGGACAGCCTGCCGGTCTGCGGGGCGTTCGGCGCCGACGGGCTCAGCGCCGCCGGCGCCGATACCCGCTGACCGGCGCGCTTAGACTGCCCGCATGTCAACGGGGGAAGAGACCGTCCAGCTCCTCGGAAGCGTCGCGGTCTTCAAGGAACTGGAGCCGCGCGAGCTCGAGGAGATGGCGAAGGTCGCCGTCCCGCGCACCTTCGACCGCGGCGAGAACATCTTCCGCGAAGGCGACGCCGGCGACACGTGCTACGTCGTGAGAACCGGCTCCGTGAGCATCCGCCGCGAGCACCTCGACGGCCGCGCGCTCGCCCTGGCCGAGCTGCGGGCGGGCGAGATCTTCGGCGAGCTGGCGATGTTCGGCAAGGAGATGCGCTCCGCGACCGCGGAGGCGCTCGAGCCCACCCAGCTCGTGGCAATCCTCGCCGGCGACGTCCAGCGCGTCCTGCGCGGCTCTCCGGACATCGCGTTCAAGATGCTCAACGCGCTCGCGGCACGGTTGCGCGCGGCCAACGAGCGCCTGCTCCAGCAGAGCTTCCAGACCGTCGCGGGCCGCGTGGCGAGCGCGCTGCTCACCCAGGTGATCGCCCGCCAGGCCGAGGGCGCCGGCGAGGCCGAGATCCTGATCAAAGCAACGCAGGCCGAGATTGCACAGCTGGCCGGCACGTCCCGCGAGAGCGCGAGCCGGTTCCTCGCGACGCTCGAGCGGGAAGGCGTCGTGGCACTCGGGCGGGGGAAGGTAACCGTCCATGACCCCGACCGCCTCCGGAACTTCATCCACTGACGAGGGCGGCTGGCGGCGCCGGCGCGACCGCATGGTCAGCCGCCAGCTCCGCCGGCGCGGAATCCGCGACGAGCGCGTGCTCGCCGCGATGGCCGCCGTTCCCCGCGAGCGCTTCGTGCCGCGGCCGATGCGGTTCCGGGCCTACCGTGACGGTGCCCTGCCGATCGGCTCCGGCCAGACGATCTCGCAGCCCTGGATAGTTGCCCGCATGGCCGAGCTGCTCGAGCTCGACGGGTCAGAGCGGGTGCTCGACGTCGGCACGGGCTCGGGCTACGGAGCCGCGGTGCTCAGCCGCTGCTGCGCCGAGGTGGTCAGCATCGAAAGGGTCGCCGGCCTCGCGGAGCGCGCCGCCGAGCGCCTCGCCGCGGCCGGCTGCAACAACGTGGAGGTGCGCGCCGCCGACGGTGCCGCCGGCGCTCCGGACCGCGCGCCGTTCGGGGGGATCACCGTGGCTGCCGCGATCCACGGCAACCCGCCGCCGGCGCTGGTCGAGCAGCTCGCCCCGGGCGCGGCGCTCGTCTGTCCGCTGGCCCGTGGCGGCGACGAGCAGCTCGTGCGGATCCGCGACGGCCACGAAGAGCCGATCGCTTCCGTGCGCTTCGTGCCGCTCGTCGAGGGCGAAACGGCGTGAAGCGCGAGTTCTCGGCCGGCGGGGTGGTCGTGCGCGCAGCGGGCGACGGCTGGGACGTCGCCGCGGTCGTGCCGCGGGAGGGCGTCCTGGCCCTCCCGAAAGGGCATCCCGAGGAGGGTGAGTCGATGCGCGAGGCGGCGGCGCGGGAGGTCCGCGAGGAGACCGGGCTCACCGCTCGCGCCACCGACAAGCTCGGCGACGTGCGCTACTGGTACACCCTCCACGGCGAGCGCGTTCTGAAGGTCGTGTCCTTCTATCTGTTCGAGGATCCGACCGGCGACGTGGCCGATCACGACCACGAGGTCCTCGAGGCGCGCTGGGTTCCACTCGCCGATGCGCCGCGCCTGCTGTCCTACGGTGGCGAGCGGCAGATGGCGAAGGCGGCGCTCGAACGCGTCGCTCGGTAGGCTGCCGGGCGCTGTGTTCGTGCTCAACTTCTATTCACCCGTCTTCGTCGATCAGCTCAAGCGCGGCCGTAAGACGGCCACGATCCGCCTCGGCGACAAGGGCAAGAAGTACCGCAAGGGCGAGGTGGTCCTCGTGACCGTCGGGTTCCAGCACTCGCCCCGCGAGCGGATCTTCGAAGCGGTGATCGACGGCGTCGAGGTCAAGAAGGTGCGCGACCTCTCCCCGCGCGACATCGAGCACGACAACCCGGAGTTCCGCCGCCTCGACGAGACGGTGCACTTCCTCGAGCAGATCTACGGCCGCAAGGTCGAGGACGACGACGACGTGACCGTCGTGCGCTTCAGCCAGATCTCGGACCGGCCGCAGGCGCTCCAAGAGCGCCTGCATCCCGGCCCGCACCAGAACTAGCGCCCGTCACGCTGCGGCAACGTCATTTGGCACTCTCGTTGCTAGAGTGCCAAGCGAATACCGCTATTCCCAGTGCTGTTGGGCAAGCGGACGGCTCGGCCGGCCGCGCAGCCAGCAGCGAATCCGGAGGAATCACACCTATGAAGCTCAAGCCTCTCGGCGATCGACTGATCGTCAAGGCCATCGAGGAGGAGGAGACGACCGCCAGCGGCATCGTCCTCCCCGACACCGCCAAGGAGAAGCCGCAGCGCGGCAAGGTCATCGCCGTCGGCGACGGCAAGCTCAGCGAGGAAGGCGACAAGCGGATCCCGCTCGACGTCGACGAGGGCGACGAGGTCCTCTACTCCAAGTACGGCGGCACCGAGATCAACGTCGAAGGTGACGACCTGCTCGTCCTGCGCGAGTCGGACGTCCTGGCGAAGGTTTCCTAGACCGTCTCGGTCGATCCCACTCGCTTTCAAGCAACACGGAGGAATACACACATGGCTCACAAGGAGCTGAAGTACGACCAGGAGGCGCGCACCGCCCTCCAGGCCGGCGTAGACGCCGTGGCCAACGCGGTCAAGGTGACGCTCGGCCCGCGTGGTCGTTTCGTAGTGCTGGACAAGAAGTTCGGCGCTCCCACCATCACCAACGACGGCGTGACCATCGCTCGCGAGATCGAGGTCGAGGACGTCTTCGAGAACCAGGGCGCCCAGCTCGTCCGCGAGGTCGCCACGGCGACCAACGACGTTGCCGGTGACGGCACGACGACGGCGACCGTGCTCGCGCAGGCGATCGTCCGCAAGGGCCTCCAGAACGTCGCGGCCGGCGCCAACCCGCTCGGCCTGAAGCGCGGCATCGAGAAGGCCGTCGACCAGGTCGTCGAGGAGATCGGCAAGCAGGCGAAGGAGATCTCGGGCAAGGACCAGATCGCCCGCGTCGCAGCCATCTCGGCCGGTGACGACGAGATCGGCGACGTGATCGCCGACGCCATCGAGAAGGTCGGCAAGGACGGCGTCGTGAATGTCGAGGAGGGCCAGACGTTCGGCATGGACCTCGAGTTCACCGAGGGCATGCAGTTCGACAAGGGCTACATCTCGCCGTACATGGTCACCGACCAGGACCGCATGGAGGCCGTCCTCGAGGACCCGTACATCCTGATCGCGAACCAGAAGATCGGTTCCGTCCGGGACGTGCTGCCGGTGCTCGAGCAGGTCATCCAGGCCGGCAAGCCGATCCTGATCATCGCCGAGGACGTCGAGGGCGAGGCCCTCGCGACGCTCGTCGTGAACAAGCTCCGCGGCACCTTCACGGGCGTTGCGGTCAAGGCTCCGGGCTTCGGCGACCGCCGCAAGCGGATGCTGGAGGACATCGCCATCCTCACGGGCGGCGAGGTCATCACCGAGGAGATGGGTCTCAAGCTCGAGAACACCCAGCTCTCGCAGCTCGGCCGCGCACGTCGCGTGGTGGTCGGTAAGGACAACACGACCGTCATCGACGGCAACGGTGACGGCGACGCCATCAAGGGTCGCATCAGCCAGATCAAGTCGGAGGTCGAGAACACCGACTCCGACTTCGACCGCGAGAAGCTGCAGGAGCGGCTGGCGAAGCTCGCCGGCGGCGTCGCGGTGGTCAAGGTCGGCGCTGCCACCGAGACCGAGATGAAGGAGAAGAAGCACCGCGTCGAGGACGCGCTGCAGGCCACCCGCGCTGCCCTCGAGGAGGGCATCGTCCCGGGCGGCGGTGTCGCGCTCCTGCGTGCGTCGGATGCGGTCAAGGTCGACGCGCTCGAGGGCGACGAGGCCACTGGCGCCAAGATCGTGCTCCGCGCGCTCGAGGAGCCGGTCCGCCAGCTCGCCCACAACGCCGGGCTCGAGGGCTCGGTCGTGGTGAACGATGTGCGCAAGGCCAAGAAGGGACACGGCCTCAACGCGGACAGCGGTGAGATCGTCGACCTGGTCGAGGCAGGCATCATCGACCCGGCCATGGTCACCCGTTCGGCGCTGCAGAACGCCGCGTCGATCGGCAAGAACATCCTCACGACCGAGGCGATCGTCGCCGAGATCGAGGACAAGGACGGCGGCGGCATGCCCGCCGGCATGCCCGACATGGGCGGCATGATGTAACGACCGCCCTACGGAGTCCGCTCCGTCAGGTGTTTGGCGAGGGCCCGGCTTTGTCCGGGCCCTCGTCGTTCCCGGGCCTATTTCCCGCCGAGGACGGCGCTCATCCGCAGCGGCGTGACGCCGAGTGCCTCGGCGTCGGCGCTGCCGCGGGCCGTGGTCATCGGCTCGGACATCAGCTCCGCCTCCTCGGGCGTCGCGAAGGCGGCCTGGCGTCCGGCGAGAGCGGTGACCACCTTCAGCCCAGCGCGGACGGCCGGCATCGGGACGTGGACCAGTGGCCGCCCGCGGCCGAGCGGGCGCAGGACCGTGCGCACGATCTGGTCGTACGAGAGCGATTCCGGGCCGGCGAGATCGAAGGACCGGCGGCCCTTCTCGGAGCCGGCCTGGGGGCGCTCGAGGGCGACCATGACGCAGTCGGCCACGTCCTCGGCCCAGATCGGCTGGTAGAGCGCCCGGCCGGGGCCGGCGATCGGCACGGCCGGCAGGTGAGCCATCCGCTCGAGCAGGGTGAGCCACGGATCGCCGGGGGTGTAGACGATCGACGGGGCGAAGATCGTCGTCTCGAGGTCGGCCTCGTCGACCACACCCCGCGCCAGCGCCTTGGCGCGGAAGAAGCGGGTCGGCGACTGAAGCGTCGCGCCCATCGCGGAGAAGAAGACGAACCGCTGCGCGCCGGAGCGCTCGGCCGCGCGCACCAGCCGGAGCGTGGCCATCGCGTTCAGCTCCTCGAGCGAGCCGCGGGGCTGGTCGCGGATCGACGCGCCGAGGTGGATCACGGTGTCGACCCCCCGCAGCGCGTTGCGGAACGAGCCGGGGTCGGCGAGGTCCCCGAGCGCGATCTGCACCCGGACGCGCTCCGGCCCGAGGCGCTTGGGATCGCGGACGAGGCAGCGGACCGGCGTGCCGGCTGCGGTCAGGCGGCGCAGGAGGGCCGACCCGACGGTCCCCGTTGCGCCGGTGAGCAGGATCATCGCCGGGAGGCGAGCCAGGCGTAGCCGGCGGCCATCGCGGCGTTCGCCGCACCGGCGAAGTAGAGCGCCGCCTTGCTGCGCGGCTGCGGGATCGCCGCCGAGCGCGACCAGACGATGTCCGTGAAGAGCTCCGTGCCGCGCAGCCAGGCGACGCCCCACCAGTCCTGCTTGCGGCCGCGAGTGGCGGCGACGGTGTGCGCGGCCGCGAAGGTGAGCCAGATCGGACCGCAGCGGCGGAAGATCTCGCGTGCGTCGTCCGACGGCTTGTCGTGCCCGAGCAGCTTCAACGTGAAGTCCGGCGCGAGCAGCGCACCGGAGCCGAGCGCGAGATCGAACGCGATCATCGTGCGGTTCTGGAACTCGAGCGTCTCTTCCAGCGTCATCGGCGCGCGAGCCTACCGGACGTGCGGTGTTTGTAGACTGCGGCTCTCGCCCTGCCCGACCCGGGCATGGGCGCTGAACACGACTTCGACACCGCGCAAGGAAGACACAGAGACATGGCTTACGTGATTGCAGAGCCCTGCATCGGCCAGAAGGACAACTCGTGCGTCGAGGTGTGCCCGGTCGACTGCATCCACCCGACCCCGGACGAGCCCGACTACGACAAGGTCGAGATGCTCTACATCGATCCGGAGGAGTGCATCGACTGCGACGCGTGCGTCGAGGCCTGCCCCGTGGACGCCTGCTTCGCCGAGGATCAGCTCCCGGAGGAGTGGACGAAGTTCGCCGAGGTCAACGCGAACTACTTCAAGCAGCAGGCCGGCTAGCGCCGGCGCCCGCGGGGGAACGTGGCGCGGTTGCCGGCCGCGTCGGTCGCCACCGCCGTCAGCCGTAGCCGGCCGCCCTTCGCGCGCCGCACGATCTGCCTGCCACTGCGCGACAGCGCGAGGTTGAGGCGCCTGCGCCCGCCGACATCGCGGATCCGGCTCGTCGCCGTCCCGACCGCGCGCCGCCCGAGCTCGAGGCGCACGCGCAGCGAGCACGCCTCGTCGCACGCCACGGACAGCTGCAGCGGCCGACCCCGGAGCAGTGAGTTGACCGGCGGCGACACCCGCGCGGCGACCGAGAAACGGGGCTTGCGCCGGTCGCCCGGCAGCTCGCCGAGCACGACCATCGACCGCACGGGGTCGAGCCGGCCGCGAAGCACGCTGCCGACCGCGTTGTCGCGGCGCGCCCGCGCCGCGCGCCCGCGGCCGAGGCTGATCCGGTAGAGCCCGGTCTCACTGCGTCCGGCACGGCGGAAGGTCGCCCATGCGTCGCCTTCGTCGGTGATCTCGAAGCCGACCGGGTCGTCCGCGTCGAGCCCGAGCCGGCCGACGGTGTTGACCACGCCCTCGTCCGGCGGGGAGATGATCACGAGCGTGTCGCGCGCGCTGTCGATCCCGTACAGGGCGCCGCTGGGCGCGTAGGCGATGGCCGACACGTTGGGATTCTCGCCCGCCCCCGGATCACCCTTCGGATACTGGAGGTCGATATCCGGATCGAGAACCGCGGTGCTGGGCTGATGATCGATCGCCGTACCCGTGTACGGATCGAGGCGGAAGTTCTGGTCGGCGTCGTTGACCACCCGCAGCTCTCCCGTTCCCGGCGCCGGGTCGAACCCGACGTGGAACCCGCGCAGGTTGAAGTCGATCAGCCCCGCCGTGACCGGGCGAGCGGCCCCGCCGCGCGGGTCGACCACGTAGAGCCGGTTAGCGGTGCCGAGGCCGTAGACCGTTCCCTGCGGCAGCCGGAGCGCGATGGCCGCCAGCTTCTCCTCGTCGTCGGACAGCCCCGTCACGCGCGCAGCACTGCGGATGGCGCCTGGAGAGTCCGAGTCGAAGGTGACCGCGCGGCCCGCGTCGGTGACCGCCGCGAAACGCGTGGCCGCGCCGGCCGCGGCCGGCAGCGCCAGGGCGGCGAGCACTGTCGCGAGCGCGGCGTTCCATGCCAGCTTCCGTGCCATCCGCTGCCCGACGCTAGCGCGTCGCGGAGGCTACGGCGCCATCGGAAGGGCCGTCCCCGTGACCTCGGGGACTCCCTCGAGCGGCGCGCCGGACGGCGCCTGCATCACCGCGAGCTCCTGCGGCGTGGCGGCGATCAGCCCGCGCGCGGCGTGGCGGATGGCCTGTGCCGCCGGCGCGTCGGGATCCTCGAGCACGAGCGGGCGGCCCTCGTCGGCCGAGGTGCGTAGCTCTTCCTGCAGTGGGACCTTCCCGAGCAGCGGCACGTCGAGCTCGTCTGCGAGCTCCTGCCCGCCGCCCTCGCCGAAGATCGTGAAGCGCTCGCCGGAGGGGGTCGTGAAGCCGGACATGTTCTCGATCACGCCCGCGATCTCGAGGTCGTAGCGCTGGGCGGTGTCGGCGGCGCGCTTGGCGACCTTTTGCGCCGCCGGCTGCGGCGTGGTGACGATCACGAATTTGGCCTGCGGAAGCAGCTGGGCGAGCGTCATCGACACGTCGCCGGTGCCCGGGGGCAGGTCGATCAGCAGGTAGTCGAGCTCGCCCCAGTCGACGTCCTCGAGGAACTGGCGGATCGCCTTGTGGAGCATCGGGCCGCGCCACGTGATCGCCTGGTCCTCGCGGTCGAGGAAGAACTCGATCGAGATCACCTTCACCCCGGCCGGCCCGTCCAGCGGGATGATCTTGCGCTCCGCGTTGACCGATGGCTTGCCGTGCGTGCCGAGCATGCGCGGGATGGAGTAGCCCCACACGTCGGCGTCCATCGCGGCGGCCTGCATACCCTCGGCCTGGAGCGCGGCCGCGAGGTTGGCGGTCAGCGTCGACTTGCCGACGCCGCCCTTGCCCGAGCCGACGCAGACGACGTTCTTGACCATCGCGAGCGCGCCCTGCGGCAGCCCGCCCTGGCGCCCGAGGCGCTGCTGGAGCGTCTGCTTCTCGGAGTCGGAGAGCACGTCGAAGGCCACTCCGACCGACTCGATGCCGTCGAGCGCGCCGACGTTCTCGCGGACGGCCTCGATGAAGTGCGAGCGGATGGGGCAGCCGGCGGTGGTCAGCGACACGGTGATGTCGACGTGGCCCGCGGCGCCCGGGACTATCGAACGGACCATCCCCAGCTCGACGATGTTGCGGCGCAGCTCCGGGTCGATGACCTTCGTGAGCGCGTCCTTGATCTGTTCCTCGGTAGGCATCTCACCCCAGTTTGCCAAACGCGCGCGGTGGGCCCCTTCCCCACAAAAGCCAACGGCCCCACAAAGTGGAGCCGTTGGCTGAGGGAGGAGAGATACTGCTACTGCCGACGGAGATATGAGGTCGGCAGTCCTGCCCCGTGTCCGGTCTCTCCAACCGGGCGGGGAGAAGGGTGAAGGCTGCGCAGCCGGCCGAGCCGGCTGCTTGCCCCACTGCGATGCTTAGGACAGGCTCGAGACCTGCTCCTGGACCGTCTTGCGGACCTCGGTCACCTGCTTCTCGATGTCGCGGCGCGCGGCCTTGACCTGGCGCGTGACGTCGGTGCGGGTGGACTTGATCTGACGCTCGGCCTCGCGGCGGTTGCGCTTGACCGTCTGCACCGTCTTGTTCCGGCGCTGACGGAGCTCACGCTCGACGCGGGTGCGCGTGCGCTTGATCTCGCGACGAACGCGGTTGCGCGCGGTGGCGCCACGACGCTCGTACTTCTTGAGGTCACGACGGACCTGCGTCTGGAGCTTCGTGAGCTCCTTCTCGGCCGTGTCGGTGCTGGTGTACGGCTTGGCGGCCTCAACGACGGCGTCGCGGGCAACCAGGGCTGCGCCGACGGGGATGAGGACGACGCGCTCGGCCTGCTCGACGACTGCGTCGAGGGTCAGGGCCGCGGCATCGGTACCGGCGTCCGCGCTCTTCTTGGCTGCGGTCGCGGCCGACGCGCCATTGCTGGCGGCGGCGGTGCGCTTACGGGTGGCGGCGGCCTTCTTGGCGGCTGCCTTTCGCTGCTGGGTGGTCTGCTGAGCCATTGGGGTAATGCTCTCCTTCCCCATCGGGGTACTGGGGGGATCGACTTAATCTTATTAGTTCTAAGTTCAGTAGTTATATACCACCGAACACATGTTTGTAAACCAAGCGTGCCGTGGCGTTACACGCGCAGTACGAAAGGCCTGCAATTCGCAGGGTTCCGGCGGGCGGGCCGTGGCGTGAGCGGGGGGCTTATAGCGGCTGGGTAGGGCGACGGGCGGCTAACCCACGCCAGAGCGGAACTCGAAACTCGAAACGCTCAGGCAGGCGCGGGCGCCCGGGCGATCCAGGCGGCCGCGTCGTCCAGCTCGGCGACGGTCGGCAGGCACTCAGGCGCCTCCCAGACACGGTTCAGCAACTCGATGCCGCCCTCGGCGACCACCGCGTCGCAGAACGCCTTGCCCGTCTCGTACTGCTTGAGCTTCATGTCGAAGCCGAGGAGTTTCGCGAGGATGCGGTCCGGCGCCGAGCGATTGCCGCGGCGGCGGGTCATCGCGGCGCGGAGATCCTCGTGCCCGGGCACGAGGCCGGGCGCGACCGCGTCCATCACGTGCTCGGCGTGCCCCTCGATCACCGACATCGCCGCCTGCATGCGGTCGAGCAGGCGCTTCTGGTCGCCGGTCTGCACGAGGGCCACGAGCCCGCCCTCCTGGAAGCGCTCGACGAGGCGGCGCGGGTCCGGCAGCGATGGCAGCCCGCCCGCGGCGCCGCTCTGGATCTTCACGTCGAGCGACTCGAGGTACTCGCGCAGGATCGCGCCGAGGTGGCTGCGGAGCCACGGCACGCCCTCGAACTGGAGCGCATGCGTCAGCTCGTGCGCGGCTACCCAGCGCAGGAAGCTCTCCCGGTCGGCGCTGAGCTCGGTGGCGGCGCGCTCGACGTTCTCGGCCACGAAAAGGAGCCTGGCCGGCGACTCGGGCTGGAGCAGCGAGAGCTCGTACTGGCCGATCACGCGCTGGGCCATGTAGCCGGTTACGAGGCCGACCTCGGCCGCGAGAGTCACCCCGGCGCCCAAACGCAGCGCGCCGGCGAACGGGCCCGTGGCGTCGAAGCGAGCGCTCAGCTTCTCGGCGACGGGATCCAGCAGGTGCGACATCGTCGTGAGGTTGGCGTCGGTCCAGCCGTTGCGCGACACGGCCTCGGGGGGCGGGATCCCGGCTTCGGGCTGCAGCCCCGTGTAGGCCGTGACGACGGGCTCGATCTCGGCGACCACCTCGTCGAGAGGCGCCGCGGGGGGCGGCACGTCGTCGGACCCCGCGGCGAACCGCGCGACGCGACGGGCTACCGACCAGTCGACCACTGCGACTGAATGTAGAGGTCAGCCGAGGTCCGGGGGTTCCTGCTCGAGCGAGAGGACCGGCTCGAAGAGATCGCCGACGTCCGCGACCCGCTCGAGGAGCTCGCCGGCCTCGAACACCAGCGCGTCCGGATCGCCGCCCTCGGCCACCTCCTCGACCTCGTCCCAGGCGAGCGGGGTCGACACCGTCGGGCGCTCGCGCGCGCGCAGGGAATAGGGGGCGACCGTCGTCTTGTGGCGGGTGTTCTGGCTCCAGTCGATGAACACCTTGCCGCCACGCCGCTCCTTCGCCATCACCGACACCACGAGATCCTTGTGCTCGCGCTCGAGCATCTTCGCGATGGCGTTCGCCAGCGGCTTGGTGGCGTCGTAGCCGACCGGCGTGTTCAGCGGGACGTAGAGCTGCATCCCCTTCGACCCGGACGTCTTGGGGAAGCCCTCGAGGCCGAGCTGGCCGAGCAGCTCGCGCAGGAGCACCGCCACCCTGCAGCACTCCGCCAGTGCGGCCGGCGGGCCGGGGTCGAGATCGAAGGCGAGCACCGTCGGCGTATCCGGGTCGGTGGCCAGCGCGAGCGACGGGTGCAGCTCGAGATCGGCCAGGTTCGCGAGCCAGACGAGCGTAGGCAGATCGTCACAGAGCACGAACTCGATGTCACGGCTCCCCGCGTTGATGGCCGCGCTGTTCACCCACTCCGGCGCGTGCGAGGGTTTCTGCTTCTCGTAGAAGTGCTGCTCGTCGACGCCGTTCGGGTAGCGCTTCAGCGTCAGCGCCCGCCCACGCAGGTGCGGAAGCGCCACCGGCGCGATGCGCGTGTAGAAGTCGATGACCGCGCCCTTCGTGAAACCCGCGGCGGGGAACAGGACCTTGTCGAGGTTGCTGAGGCGGACCCGCCGGCCCTCGACGTCGACTTCGACGCCGGCCGCGCGCGCCAACTACTTCTTGGCCGCGGCCTTGGCGCGCGGCTTGGCCTTCGCCTTCGCCTTCGGCTTTGCCTTCGCCTTCGGCTTGGGCTTCGGCTTCGGCTTCGACCTCTCCTCGGCCTCGCCGCCGCCGCCCTGGCGCTTCGCCGCCGCGATGCTGGCCTCGAGCGCGGCCATCAGGTCGGGGACCTCCTCCGGCTCCTCGGCCTCGGGCATGGCGACGATCTCCTCGCCGTCGGCCTTGCGCTCGATCATCTCGAGCACCGTCTCGCGGTACTCGTCCTTGTAGGCGTTCGGGTCGAACTCGGTCGACAGCGACTCGATCAGCTGCCGCGCCATGTCGACCTCCTTCTTGGAGGTCTTGAACTCGTCGAGGTCGGGCACGTCACCGAGATCCTCCGGCGGGACCACCTCGTCGCCGAAGAGCATCGTCTCCATCATCAGCAGGCCGTCCTTCGGGCGGATCGCGACGAGCTGCTCCTTCGAGCGGATCACGACCCGGGCGATACCCACCCGGCCGGCCTCCTCCATCGCGCGCACGAGCAGCGCGTAGGCCTTCCCGGCGCCCTGCGCCGGCGCGAGGTAGTACGGGTGGTCGTAGTAGATCGGGTCGATCTCGGCGATGTCGACGAAGTCCTCGATGTCGATCGAGCGGGTCTTGCGGGGCGAGCGGGCCTCGAGTTCGTCGGGCGTCAGACGACGTAGTGGTCGGGGCTCAGCTCGAAGCCCTTGACCAGCTGTTCGTAGGGCACTTCCTCACCCGTGTTGGGGTTCACGCGCTTCTGTTGGATGCGCGAGTTGTCCTTGGAGTCGAGCTGGTGGAAGCGGACCGTCTTCTTGGAGACGGACGAGTACAGCTTCACGGGGACGTTTACGAGGCCGAAAGAGATCGCCCCGCTCCAGATGGCGCGCGCCATGCCCGGCACGGTACCCGTCAGCGGCTCCTTCGCAACCTCCTACAAGCTTTCTCTCACGACGGTCTCGGGCTCGATGTCGTCCCGCAGGCCCTTGAACGACTGGTGCGCGCAGCGTTCCCGCACGTGTCCACTCGCGGAACTCCACCCGCGCGACGAGGCGCGGCGCTGTGAACCGCGTGCCCTTCGGCGGCTGGCGGCCGGTGAACGGCGTGCTGTCGCGCTCGAGCGGCTTCAGGGCGCCCAGCACCAGGCGCAGCGTCTCCGCGGTGAAGCCGGTGCCGACCTTGCCGCAGTAGCGCAGCTCGCCGTCGTCGTCGTAGACGCCGCCGCACAGCGCGCCGAGCGTGTTCGACCTCCCGCCCTCGCCCTGTGTCCACCCGCCGATCACCACGTCCTGGGTCTCGACGTTCTTGACCTTGATCCACGCACTCGAGCGCCGGCCCGGCTCGTAGCGGCTGTCGAGCCGCTTGGCGACGATCCCCTCCAGCCCCTGCGCCCGCCCCGCCTCGAGCAGCGCGGCGCCGTCGCCCTCGCGATGCGCGGGCGTGCGCCACTCGGGCTCCCTCGAGCTCGAGGCCGGCGAGGAGCCTGCGGCGGTCGCGGTAGGGCAGGGCCGTCGCGGCGTGGCCCTCGAGCCAGAGCAGGTCGAAGATCACATACGTCACCGGCACCTCGCCCATCAGCCGCCGCACGGCGGAGTCGGACGCGAGATGCATCCGCCGCTGTAGCCGCTCGAAGCTCGGCAGGCCGCGCTCGTCGAACGCCACCACCTCGCCGTCGACGATCATCCGCCGCGCACCCTGCTCCTCCGCGAACGCCCGCAGCTCCGGGTAGCGGGGCGTGAAGTCGGTGCCGTTGCGGCCGACCAGGCGTAGGCGCCCCGCATCGACGTGGCCCACCGCCCGCACCCCGTCCCACTTCACTTCGTAGCCGAAGGCCGCGTCGTCGCGCGGGAGCTTGCCCGCCGTGGCGAACATCGGCTCGATCGCGTCCGGCATCGGCTCCAGCGCGGCGTCGGCCGGCGGGTCCATCCGGTGGATCATCCAATCCTTCCCGCGCGTGTGGAACAGCGCGTAGCGGCCGCTGACGCGCTCGCCGTGGAGCACGGCGATCACCTCGTTCTCGCGGAACTTCTCCGGCTCGTAGGTGCCGGCGTCCCAGATCTCCATCTTCCCGGCGCCGTAGTTGCCGCGCGGGATCTCGCCGTGGAATTCGAGGTACTCGAGCGGATGGTCCTCGGTGCGGACCGCGAGGCGGTTCTCGTCGGGGTGGACCGGCACGCCGCGTGGCAGTGCCCACGAGGCAAGCGTCCCGTCGTGCTCGAGGCGCAGATCCCAGTGCAGACGCCGCGCATGGTGCTGCTGGATCACGAAGCGCGGCGCGCCGTCGCCGCCCGATTCCGCGCCAGGAGCGGGCTCGGGGGTCGCGTCGAGGTCGCGCTTGCGCCTGTAGCTGTCCAGCCCGTCGGCCATCCACACCCATTCTGCACCGGACATCCGTCCAGCGACCGCCTGGACGTAGGGCGATGAACCGTCCAGCCAGACGGCCCCCGGCACAGGTCGCGGTCCAGGGGTGGCGATGGGCGGGGCATGAAGAAGGTCAACCGCATCCGCGTTCTCACGGCCACCGTGCTGCTGCTGACGCTGTGCGCCTTCCAGGGGGCTCCCGCCGAAGCGGCCAAGCGGGCATCGAAGACGCGCGTCTGCCCCAACGCGAACTCGGAGCCCGGTGACGCCACCGAGGGCCAGCTCGCCTACTCCGCCGTCTGCCTCGTGAACAACGAGCGCGCCAAGCGCGGCATGACCCGCCTGAAGATCAACCCCAAGCTTTCCTCCGCTGCCCTGAAGCACAACATCGACATGGTCGAGAAGCGCTACTTCGAGCATGTCGACCAGCGCGGCCGCGACGTGTTCGACCGCATTCTCGGGACCGGATACCTGCGCAAGACCGCCAACTGGCTCGTCGGCGAGAACCTCGCCTGGGGCACCGCGGACCTGTCCACGCCGCGACACATCGTCCGCTCCTGGATGAGGAGCCCGGGCCACCGGGCCAACATCCTCAAGCGCCGCTACCGCGAGATCGGCGTGGGCGTCACGTTCGGCGCGCCGGCGACGCGCGGCCGCAAGGCCGCGACGTACACGCAGGTCTTCGCCGTCCGCACACCTCGCAAGTGAGGTAGCCGGGGGCTCCCGCCCCCGGCTACCGGCGTTCGTGACCCTACGGCTCCAGCCGCAGGTTCCCTTCCGCTTATCCTCACCGCAATGCCCGATCCCCTCGACGGCCTGACTCGCTCGCAACTGGCGGCCGTCACGCACGCCGGGGGGCCGCTCCTCGTGCTCGGCGGGGCGGGAACGGGCAAGACGCAGGTGCTCGCGCGCCGGTTCGCCTGGCTCGCGGCGGAGGGCACGCGGCCGGATGCGATCGCGGTCCTGACCCTCACTCCGCGCTCGGCGGCGAGCCTGCTCGCCGACATCGACGCGCTGGTCGACCCGCCTTACGACGAGCTGACGGTGACCACCTCTCAGGCGTTCGCCGAACGGGTGCTGCGCGACCACCCGGGTGAAGCCGGGCTCGACCCGGCCTTCGTCACCGTCACGCGCGCCGATCGGGTCGCGCTGCTGCTCGACCGCATCGACGAGCTCAGCCTTCGCCACCACGAGATCGGCGGCAACCCCGCCCCGCTCCTGGCCGGGTTCGTCGAGCGGATCGACCGCCTGAAGGACGAGATGGTCGCGCCCGAGCAGCTCGTCGCGGACGCGGCCTCCGCCCGCGCCGCCGCGGACGCCGCCGGCGACGCGGAGCGGATCCGCGCCGCCCAGAACCTCGAGTTCGCCCGCCTCTACGCGGACCACGATCGCCTCCTCGCCGAGACCGGCGCCCTCGATCGCGGCGAGCTGGTCCTGCGCGCGTTCCAGCTGCTGCACGAGAAGCCACACGTGCGCGCGCGGCTCGCCGAGCGCTTCAGCCACATCCTCGTCGACGAGTACCAGGACCTCGGCTTCGCCCAGGGGATGCTGATCGGGCTGCTCGGCGAGGAGCGCCGCGAGCTGACCGTCGCCGGCGACGACGACCAGGCGGTCGTGCGCTCGCGCGGCGCCGGCCCACGGCTCGTGCGCGACTTCGAGCGCGAGTTTCCCGGCGCGGCGGTGGTGCGGCTCGGCCAGAGCCACCGCTGCCCGCAGGTGGTGCTCGACGCGGCCACGGCGGTCGTCGAGCCCGTGCCGAGCCGGATCGAGAAAGCCGTGTCGGGACACGACGGCGGCGCCGTTCGCTTCTGGCGCTGCACCTCCGAGCGCGCGCAGGCGCAGGCGGTGGCCGCAGCCGCCGAGCGGGCACTCGAACGCGGCGCAGAGCCCGACTCGATAGCCGTGCTGGTGCGCTCGGTCGCGCAGGACGGCCCCGCCGTGGCGGCGGCGCTCGAGGAGCGTGCGCTGCCGTTCCGCGTGGTCGGGCCGGGCGCGTTCTTCCAGCGGGCGGAGGTGCGCGACGTGCTCGCGTGGCTGCGGCTGCTCGCCGACCCGGCCGACTCGGGAGCCGCCGTGCGCGCGCTCACGCGCCCGCCGGTCTCGCTGCACTCGGTCGACATCGCACGGCTCACGCAGCTCGCCCGCCGGCGCAAGCTGCCGATCCCGGCGGCGGTGTCGGCCGCGCTCGAGGGCCCGCAGCTGACGCCCGAAGGCCGCGACCGCGCACAGGCCTTCCTGCGCCTGTACCGGGCCGCGTCGAACGCGTACGAGGACCGCCGGCCCGACGCTTTCGTGCTGCGCCTGATCGAGCGGATCGGAGTGCGGCGCCAGCAGGTCTTCGCCACCCAGGCGGACACCGTCGAGCGGCTGCGGAACATCGCCCGGCTGCCCGAGCTCGCCGCCGCGTTCCTGCGCCGCGACGCACACGCCACCACGCGCGAGTTCACCCGCTACCTGAAGGCCGTTGCCGACTCGGGGCTCCCGAGCGAGGAGGCCGAGGCCCCCGCGGCGACGCCCGCTATCCGCGTGCTCGAGTTCGCCGACTCGAAGGGACTCGAGTTCGACCACGTGATGGTGCTCGGCCTGACCGCGTCGCGGCTCCCCGGCCGCGATCCCACGGCGGCACCCGGCGGCACGCCCCGCGCGCTCGTGACGGACCGCGGCGACGGCGGCCACGATGCCGCCGCCCGGCGCCTGCTCCACGTGGCGATGACCCGCACAGCCGACAACCTCGTGCTCGCATGGGCCGAGTCGGGCAACGGGTCGCCGGCCCAGCCATCGCCGTACTTCGAGGCCGCGCGAGCGGCCGTCGGCGCCGAGCAGGAGGTGCACGAGGAGGAGCTGTTCGGGCCCGCCGAAGGCCTGCACTCGTCGTTCCGCATCATGCGCGACGAGCTGCTCGACACCACCGCGCGGATCGGCGGACAGCTCGGCGAGATGCGGCTCGACACCGGCGTCGACGTGTCGGAGGCGGTGGCCCGCTACCTCGAGCTGCTGAAGATCGCCGCGCTGATCGAGCGTGCCAAGACCGGCCAGCCGATCGCCGACGCGCTGCGGGAGGTCAACGAGCTGCTGGCGATGGGCGCGTCGCCGGAGCAGCGCGAGCTGCTCGCCGCGTCGGCACTCGACGACTGGCTGCGCGACACCGGGCGCGACACCGAGCGCCGGCCCGGCGCGGGCGACGCGGGACAGGGCCCTTCGCTCGACCCCTTCATCCCCCGCCGCCGCGGCGCCGGCGCCGATCCCGCCGGCCTGATGCTGTCGGCCTCGGACATCGAGACGTACCGCGTGTGCCCGCTGAAGTACAAGTTCGCGCGGGTCTTCCGGATCCCGCAGGAGCCCACGATCCATCAGCGCTCCGGGATCGCGCTGCACCAGGTGCTCGAGCGCTTCCATCAGCCCGTGCCCCGCCAGGGGGCGTCGCAGGTCGGGACGCTCGAGGACTTGCTCGAGCTGTTCGAGACGGCGTGGCGGCGGCAGGGCTTCGGCGGCTCGGACGACGAGCTGCAGTTCCGCGAGCGCGCGATCGAGGCGCTCGAGCGCTACTGGGAATCCGCGCGCGATCACGACGGCGAGCCGGTCTGGTTCGAGCGCAGCTTCTCCTTCACGCTCGGGCCCCACGTGGTCCGCGGGCGCGTAGACCGCGTCGACCGCCGTCCGGACGGCTCGTACGAGCTCATCGACTACAAGACCGGCGCGGCGAAGACTGCCGACGATCTGCGCGGCGAGGTGCAGCTCTCGATCTACCAGATGGCCGCGCGCGAATCGTGGGATCTCGATGCCGCGGCGGGCAGCTACTGGTACGTGATGAGCGGGGAGCGCATCCCCGTCGCGTCGACCGAGCCGGAGCTCGATCGCGTGCGCAGCACCGTCACCCAGATCGGCGAGGGCATCCTCCGCCAGGACTTCCAGCCGACGCCGTCACCTGAGATCTGCAGCTACTGCGACTACCGGATCCTCTGCCCGGCCGCAGAACGCTGACGCGCGCTACTGACCGGGGCCGCGCTGCCTGAGGAAGCGCTGGAAGTCGGACGCGAGTGAGTCGCCGGACGGGATGTGCGGCGGCACCTCCTCGTCGAGCTCGTCCATCGCGCTCTCGAGGCGCTCGACGAAGGCGCGCACCTCGGGGTCGCTCGCCACGGCCGCGCTGACCTGGCGCTGGTAGTCCTCGGCGGCCGTCTCGAGCTCGCCGGCGTCGACCATCACCTCGGCCGCGCCCTCGAAGCCGCGCACCAGCGCGAGCGCGACCTTCGGATTCGGCGTCGCGGCCACGTAGTGCGGCACGGACGCCCACAGGCTGATCGCTTCGATCCCCGCCGCCGCGCACGCGTGATGGAGGACCCCGGTGATCCCGGTCGGCCCCTCGTAGCTCGTCTGGCTGAAGCCCAGCCTGTCGACGACCGACTGGTCGGAGCCGATGCCGGTGATGTTGACCGGGCGGGTGTGCGGGACGTCGGCGAGCAGCGCGCCGAGGGTGATGATCCGTTGCACGTCTAGCTCGCGCGCGGTCGCGATCACCGCGTCGCAGTAGCGCCGCCAGCGCAGCGCCGGCTCGGGGCCCTGGAGCACGACGAGATCGCGGTCGGCGGCGGGAATCTCCGCGGCGGAGATACCCGCATCGGGCCAGTCGATCGAGCGGGTGCGGCCGTCTACGAGCTTGACGGTCGGGCGGGTGGTCGTGAGGTCGAGGAACTCGTCCGCCTCGATGTGCGCGACCTCCGTCGCCTCGAACCGCGCGCGGACGAACTCGACGGCCGCCGACGCAGCGTCGCCGGCGTCGTTCCAGCCGCGGAACGCCGCCACCAGAACCGGGCGTCGCAGGGCCGGCTTGTGGGTCCAGATCACGTCGGACACTCACCTCCCACGGTACTAGCTCTCGCTGCGCACCCGGCCAAGCCGGGCGCTGGCGCAACGGCAGCTCTCGCTGCGCACCCGGCCAAGCCGGGCGCTGGCGCAACGGCAGCTCTCGCTGCGCACCCGGCCAAGCCGGGCGCTGGCGCAACGGCAGCTCTCGCTGCGCTGACCGGGAGGTGTCCGGCCCGACTTACAAGATTGGGGTGGTGCCCGCTGTCGAAGACACACGAGTCACCGTCGCTGAGCTGCGCGCCGGGACTGAAGTGACCGGCGTGTTCGCGTGCACGCGCAAGGACCGGCTGACGACCAAGAACGGGAGCGCATACCTCGCGCTCGAGCTGCGCGACCGCTCGGGCGCGCTCCCGGGACGCGTGTTCCGCGACGCCGACTTCCAGTCCGGGCTGTTCGAGCGTGGCGACCTCGTGCAGGTGAAGGGCAAGGTCGACCGGTTCCGCGACGAGCTGCAGATCGAGGTCAACGAGATCGTCAAGGCGAAGGCCGACGGGCTCGACCCGTCCGACTTCCTGCCGACCGCCTATCGCGACATCACGGAGCTGGACGGCTTCCTCGAGCACCTCGCGCGCGAGGTCCACGACTCGGACTACAGGCGCCTGCTCTCGACCTTCCTCGAGGACCGCCACTTCCGCAACGCGCTGCGGAAGGCGCCGTGCACCCGCAACGGCCACCACGCCTACCTCGGCGGGCTGCTCGAGCACACGGTCGCGGTCGCGACCCTCGCGCTCGAGACGTGCACGCTGCACCCGCGACTCAACTCGGACCTGCTCATCACGGCGGCGATCGTCCACGACTTCGGCAAGACCCGCGAGTTCACCTACGGGGCCGAGATCGCGCAGAGCGAGGAGGGCGCACTGCTCGGCCACCTCGCCATCGGCCAGCAGATGCTCGCCGAGCGCGCGGGGCGCGTGGCCGACTTCCCGCGCACGAAACTCTTCGCGGTCGGCCACTGCCTGCTCGGGCATCACGGCCCGGACGCCCTCCCCGGCCGCCGCTACCGCTCGGCCGAGGCGCTCGCACTCGTGCGCCTGAACGCAGTCGACGCGGCCGTCAAGGGCGCGCTCGAGCACGGCCTGCCGTGACCGGGCCCGGGTGGCGCCTTCACACCTCTCGCCGGCACTGGTATAACCAGTTACGTGCCGACTCTCTCAGCGACCGTCTACGACGACCTCGCCGGCCGGATCCTCGGCGGTGAGCTGGCGCCCGGCGCCGCGCTCCCGTCGGAGCGCCGGCTGAGCGACGACTTCGGCGTCAACCGCCACGCGGTGCGTGAAGCGGTCAAGCGGCTGCAGCAGGCGCGGCTCGTGCAGGTGTCGCACGGCGGCGCCACCCGCGTGCTCGACTGGCGCGAGACCGCCGGGCTCGATGTGGTGCACCAGCTCTCGCTGCCCGGCCCGGCCCATCCCGAGCTCGTGCGCTCGGTGCTCGAGATGCGCCTGTGCATCGGCATCGACTCCGCCCGCCGCTGCGCCGAGCGGGCGCCCGGGCCGTTCCGCGAGGAGATCGCCGCGCACGTCGCGAGCCTCGATCAGGACGCGCCCGACGGCGCGGCCGCGGACTCCTACGAGACCCTCTGGCGACTCGTCGTCGACGGCGCCGGCAACCTCGCCTACCGCCTCGCGCTCAACACGCTCGTCGCGGCCGGCGCCCAGATCGGCCTGCGCGACCGCTCGCTCGCCGAGGCACGTGACTTCGCCGCCCAGTCCGCGCTCACCGGCGCGATCGCCGCGGACGACCCCGGCGCCGCCGAGCGCGCGGCGCGGGACCTGCTGACCCGTACGTTCGAGGAGACCGGCTGATGGCCGAGGTTCTCTACTACGCGATCCCCGCGTTCGTCCTGCTGCTGGTGGTCGAGGCCGCCTCGTTCAAGATCGCCGCCCGCGAGGACCTGAAGGGGTTCGAGAAGCGCGACACCCAGGCGAGCCTGACGATGGGCCTGGGCAACGTGGTCATCAACGTCGGCTGGAAGCTCGTCGTGCTGGTGATCTTCGCCGCGTGTTACGAGCTCACGCCGCTGCGCATCGACATGAGCTCGCCGTGGGCCTGGGTCGCGCTGTTCTTCGCCGATGACTTCGCGTACTACTGGTTCCACCGCATCAGCCACGAGGTGCGCGTCTTCTGGGCGAGCCACGTCGTCCACCACAGCTCGCAGTACTTCAACCTCTCGACCGCGCTGCGCCAGACGTGGGTCCCGATGACGTACTTCCCGTTCTGGATCCCGCTCGCGCTCGCCGGGTTCCCGCCGTGGGCGATCTTCACCCAGCAGGCGGTCAGCCTGATCTACCAGTTCTGGATCCACACGGAGCGGATCGACCGCATGCCGCGGTGGTTCGAGTTCGTCTTCAACACGCCGTCACACCACCGCGTGCACCATGGTTCGAACGACATCTACCTCGACCGCAACTACGCCGGCATCCTGATCATCTGGGACCGGATGTTCGGGACCTTCCAGGGCGAGGAGGAGAAGGTCGAGTACGGCCTGACCAAGAACATCCACACGTTCCGCCCGTTCCGGGTCGCGTTCCACGAGTACCAGGCGGTCTGGCGCGACGTGAAGGGCTCCGACAACTGGCACGACCGCTTCGGCTACATGTTCGGCGGCCCGGGCTGGTCGCCGCAGGCCGAGGGCAAGGGGCGCAACCGCCCCGAACACCCGATCGCCCACGCACCGGCGGGCGGCGGGCACCCGCCGCCGCCCTGAGTCAGCCCGCGCCGGCGAACGCGTTCGCGTAGACGACCGTGCCGCGCGCGGCGTCGGTGTACGCCGGGAGGGTCCTGACCATCCATGCCTCGGGGGGAACTTCGAACGGGGCCACGATCCCGTGGTCCGCTCCCTGTTCGAAGCCGAAGCGCGGGTAGTAATCGGCGTGGCCGAGCACCACGACGAGCGGATATTCCGTGCCCGCCGCGAGGCTCAGCGAGCGCGCCACGAGCGCTGAGCCGACGCCCGTCTTCTGCCGGGACGGCGCGACCGCCATCGGCGCCAGCGCGAGCACCTCGGGCCCATCCTCGCCGAGCCGGGCGCGGCTGTAGAACACGTGGCCCTGGATCTCACCCTCGTCCTCGGCCACGAGGCAGAGTTCGGGGACGTGATCGCCCGCCTCGCGCAGCGCCTCGATCAGGGGCGCCTCGACGGGGCTCGGAGCCGAATGCCGCGTCGACCAGCGTGCGGATCGCGTCGTGGTCGCCCGGCGTCTCGGGCCGGATCACAGCGCCTTGACGGCGATCGAGAACCGCGCGGAGAAGAACGAGCCCGGTTCGACGCGGCGCAGCCCGTCGCCGCTCAGCAGCGCATTCGTCGGCGCGGCCATCGGCTCGAAGCAGATGAAGTCCTCGCCCGCGGGCGCAAAGATCTGCGCGGCCGGATACCCGGGGCCGAACGTGAGCTCGATGCGCCGGTCGCCGCCCTGGACGGCGAACGCCGCCCGTTCGGCGACCCGCGTGAAGAGATCGTCGAACGTCCGCTCACCGAGCGGGCCGGTGAGATCGCCCGCGGGCCTGGTGTCGCCCGTCGGGATCCCTCGTTCGTCGAGCAGAGCCTGCTCGAGGACGGGCAGCACGACGTCCCACTCCTCGCGCGGCACCCCCGGCACCGTCAGATAGGGATGCCAGCCGAAGGCGAGCGGCACGGCCACGACCCCGGTCGGGCGGATGATCGTCTCGATCGAGATACCGCCCAGCTCGAGGATCGCGTCGACCTCGATCAGATGAGGGAAGGGGAAGGCGGCCAGAAGGCCCGGCTGCTGGCCGAAGTCGAGCTGCGCGTGGACGCGGCTGGTGGTGTGCTCGGTGACCTCCCACAGCGGCGACGCGGTCAGCAGCCCGTGGATCGGCAGCCCGTTCTCGTCGAGCTTCAGCGGCGACAGCGCCGGCTCGAGCACCACCTCGTCGTCACCGGCGCGATAGCGCAGGTCCGACAGCCGGTTGGCCCACGGTGCAAGCAGGGGGATGCCGAAGCTGGAGCCGCGCTCGCGATACGCGTCGAGACCGCCGCGTTGACCGAGGATCTCGTCGCCGCGATGGCGCAATGAGCTGCAGACCATTCCCGCGTCGGGGTGGAGGATCGCCTCGAACTCGCCGTTCCTGAGCGTGACCATCGGGACGAGGATAGGCTCAGCGCCGATGTTCGGCGATGAGATGCTCGAGCCGTGGGTCGATGCGCTGCGCGAGCAGGTGCCCGGCATCGAGCTGTTCGACGTGCACACGCACATCGGGCAGAACGATCCGGACGGGTACACGTGCACGGCCGAGGAGCTGATCCGCGGCCTCGAATCCGCCGATGCGCGTGGCGCCGTGTTCGCGATGCACGAGCCGGACGGGTACCCGCCGGCGAACGACATGATCCTCGCCGCGGCCGCGGAGAGCGACCGCCTCGTCCCCTTCTGCCGCCTCGACCCGCGGGCCGACCCGCTCGGGGAGGCCGAGCGCTGCCTCGCCGGCCGGGGCGCAGGGCATCAAGTTCCACCCGCGCGCAGAGGACTTCCCGCTCGACACGCCCGAGCTCGAGCCGGTGTTTGCCCTGGCCGACGAGCGCGGCCTGCCGATCCTCGTCCACGCCGGCCGGGGTATCCCGGCGCTGGGCCGCCACGCCGTCGCGATCTGCGAGCGCCACCCCGGCCTGCGGATGATCCTCGCCCACTGCGGGATCTGCGACCTGTCGTGGATCTGGGGGGAGGCCGCGACCCACGCGAACCTCTTCTTCGACAGCTCGTGGTGGTCGCCCGACGATCTCCTGACGCTCTATACACACGTGCCGCCGGGCCAGATCCTGTTCGCCAGCGACGCCCCCTATGGCACGCCGAACTTCCAGGTGTTCCTCCAGCTCCGCTACGCGCTCCAGGCCGGACTGACGCACGAGCAGATCCGGGTCGCGTTCGGGGGCCAGGCCGCCCGCCTGGTCGCAGGCGAGCAGCCGCTCGACGCAGGCCCCGCCGTGGGCTCGGAGCGGCTCGCGCGCGATCCCCTCCTCGACAGGCTGCACACCTTCCTCGTGAGCTCGATCGGCCAGTCCTTCAACGGCGTCGACCCGGACGAGACGGTGCAGCTGGCGCTGCTCTCGTGCGACGTTCGCGACGACTCTCCACAGGCCGCGACCTGTGGCGCGGTCCGTGGGCTCCTCCAGATGCGTGCGCAGTTCTTAGCGTCGGGCGCCGACGACGGCCGGCCGTCACGGATGTTCCCAGGGCTGCCGTTCCTGGTGATGGCCGCGTGCGTGGCGCGGACGCCCGCCGTGCCTATGCGGCGGGCCTGAGCGCGTCGATCTCGCGCCGCGCCGCCAGGCGCTTGAGCGCCCGCGCCTCGAGCTGGCGCACCCGCTCGGCCGACAGGCCCAGCTCGACGACCGGCCTCGCGCAGCGGCTTGGGGTCACCACCGTCGATGCCGTAGCGCAGGCGGATCACCTCGCGCTCGTTCTCCGGCAGGTCCGCGATGGTCCGACGCAGAGTCTCCTGGGCGAGGCTCACCTCGATCTCCTCGTCGAGCGCCGTCTGGTCGCTCGGCAGCAGGTCGCCGAACGACGCCTCGCCGTCCTCCCCGACGGTCGGTCGAGGCTCGTGACGGTGCGCGCCGCGGCGCGCACCTCCTCGACCTGGTCGATCGGCAGCTCGGCCTCCGCGGCGATCTCCGCGTCGGTGGGCTCGCGGCCGAGCCGTGCGGCGAGGTCGCGCTCGGCACGCACGATCTTGCGCTCGCGCTGGCCGATGTGGACGGGGATCCGGATCGTGCGCGCCTTGTTGGCGAGGCCGCGCTGGATCGCCTGGCGGATCCAGAAGGTCGCGTACGTCGAGAACTTGAAGCCCTTGCGGTGGTCGAACTTCTCGACCGCGCGGATCAGCCCGAAGATGCCTTCCTGGATCAGGTCGAGCAGCGACAGCTCCTGGCCCTGGTACTTCTTGGCGATCGACACCACGAGCCGGAGGTTCGAGTTGATCATCCGCTCCTTCGCTTCGAGATCGCCCTGCTCGACGCGCTTGGCCAGCTCGGCCTCTTCGTCCTTCGACAGGAGCGGGTGGTTGCGCAGCTCGTTGAGGAAGATCTGCAGCGCGTCGGTCGTGGCGCCGGCGAGGTCGTCGGGCACGTACTTCGTGGTGGCCGCCGCGTGGCCGCAGTCGTCGCTGACCTCGATCCCGCGCTTGTCGATGGCTGGTGTGGACAGCGTCCATCTCCGCGTCGGTCAGGTCGAGCGCCTGCATGCGCTCGTCGAGGTCGGAGAGGCAGATCGAGCCGTCCTGCTCGCCGCGCGCGATGAGCGCTGCGAGGGCCGGCTCGGTCGTCGGGTCCGTGGTCGCCACGGCGGGGAGGCTACGCCTCCTCGGGGTCAGGGCGGTCGAACACCCGCCGTGCGAGGCCGTACGCGAAGTACAGCTGCACGGCGGCGAACGACAGCTCGAGCGCGCGTTCGGAGATGGCGTTCGAGAGGCCCGTGCCGGCGACCACGCCGATCGGCGACAGGACGCCGATCAGGACCGCCTCGCGCATCCGCAGGTTGCCGTAGCCGTGCTGGCGCCAGGCCCCGACGGCGGCGACGAAGACGATCGCCACCAGCGAGGTGGCCTCCGCCTCGAGCTGGGAGAGGCCGAGGAAGATCACGAGCCCGGGAACGAACAGCACACCGCCGCCGACCCCGACCAGGCCGCCGAGCATGCCGCCGGCGAAGCCGACGGCGAGCAGGCCGAGAAGCTCGAGGAGGTCCATCAGAACACCAGCACCCCGGCCGACACCACGAGCAGGACCGCGAACACGGCGGACACCGCGCGCTCGGAGATCCGCTGCTGGAGCGCCGTGCCGGCGACCACGCCGACGACGGCGGGCGCACCGACGAGGAGCCCGTCGAGGAAGTGGACGTTCCCGTACAGGCCCTGCGCGACCGCCGCGAAGATCGCGACGATCACGATCGCCCCGAGCGACGTGGCCGTGGCCTCACGCTCTCCGAAGCCGAACCAGAGGATCAGCAGCGGCACGATCACGGTGCCGCCACCGACGCCGAACATGCCGCTGAAGGCCCCGGCCGCGGTGGCGATCACGGCGAGCCGGACGAGCCTCGGGGACATCGCCGGGCATACTACGGGCCGGTGTCCGCACCAACCGCCGAAGCCCTCGCTGAGAGCCTCCGCCCGCTGACCTCCGATCCGGCGCGGGCAGCGATCTTCTGCGACATCGACGGCACGCTCGCCCCGATCGTGCGCCGGCCCGAGGAATCGCACGTACGCGGCGAGATCTCGACGCTGCTCGGCCGGCTCGGGCGCCAGTACGGCTGCGTCGCCTGCGTATCCGGGCGCCCGGTCGCCGAGGCGCGTCGCCTGGTCGGCGTGGGCGCGATCGCGTACGCCGGCTCACACGGCGCCGAGATCCTGCTGCCGGGCGCCCAGCGCGCGGAGCTGGCGCCGGCGTTCGCGACCTGGGAAGGACGGGTGCGCGACTTCGTCAGGGCGCGCGAGAACCTCCACGAGCTGAAGAACCTGCGCGTGCGGATCGAGGACAAGGGGCCGATCGAGGCCTTCCACTGGCGCGGCGTCCCCGACGAGGAGGCGGCCGAGACGTGGCTCCAGGGCGTGGCCGGCGAGGCCGAGGAGGAGGGCTTCGACATCCACTGGGGCCGCAAGGTGCTCGAGATCCGCCCGCCCGTGCCGGTCGACAAGGGCCAGGCGGTGCGCCGCCTCGTCGAGTGGAGCAACGTCAAGACCGCGCTCTATGGGGGCGACGACGTGACCGACCTCGACGCCTTCTCGGCGCTCGACAGACTGGCAGCCGCCGGCACGCTCGACCTCGCGATCCGCGTCGGCGTCCGCTCCGAAGAAGGCCCGGGCGCGATCGTCGAGCGCGCCGACCTCGTGGTCGAAGGCGTGCCGGGGATGATCGAGGTGCTCGCCGCACTCGACGTCGCCTGATGCGCTTCACCGACTTCCTGCGCACCTCCGTCCTGCTGTTCTCCGGGTCGGCGACCGTGCTCGCGGTGGTTGCGATCCTCGGCGCGACCGCCGACGACAACACGCCCTTGCTGATCGTCTCGGTGTCGTGGTGGTCGATCGCCACCGTCGGCGGGCTGTGGCTCGGCCGCAAGCTCGCGCCGACCGAGCAGATCGGGCGGCTGCTGGCGCAGGCGCGCGCGTCGAACCAGCTGCCCGAGGTCGAGCCCGGAGCGATCATCTTCAACCGGCTCTGGCCGCTCGCGGTGTTCACGCTCGCGTCGGGGGCGGTCGCCTTCCTCATCCCGCAGATCCCGGCGATCGCCGCCGGCTACGCGCTCGGCATGGCGTTGACCTGGCGCAAACAGTCGGCCGCGGTGAACGCGATCGAGGAGCGCGACGGCGCCCAGTTCCACATGGACCGCACGTCGCCCTTCGGCGCGCCGAAGCTCGTGCGCACGCCCGGGCTGCGCAAGGTCGAGCCAGACGCCGTGGCGCCGCCGGTCTAGCGCCTACCCCACAGGTAATCGTGGCGCCTAGGCGGCGCATGAGCCAGCTCGACCTGGCGCTCGACGCCGGCGTATCGGCGCGCCACGTCAGCTTCGTCGAGACGGGCCGGTCGAGGCCGAGCCGCGGGATGGCCTGCACCTGGCGGAGGAGTTGAACGTGCCGCTGCGCGAGCGCAACCGCCTTCTCACGGCGGCCGGCTACGCGCCGGTGTACGAACAGCACGACCTCGACGATCCGCAGATGAAGCCGGTGCGCGCGGCGCTCGACCACACCTGCTCGCCCGGCTGCGGCGTCAGATCCAGGTCACGGGCGATCCGGCGTTGCAGACGCTGTTCGACGAGGTGAGTGCTGCCCACCCGGGCGCGAGGCCTACATCGGCCGCATCGACACGGCCGAGCTCGAGCGCAAGTCCGGCCGCAAGCTTCCCTGGACGGGTTGAGACCGCACCCGCGGCTAACGGCCGCCCTTGCGCAGCCTGCGTAGCTCGGGCCAGGAGCGCGTGTTCGCGACGTCCGCCGCCGTCAGCCACGCGCGGCGGGCGGTCGCGATCCCGTACCGCATCACGGGGAAGATCTCCGGCCCGTGCGCGTCGGAGTTGATGACGATCGTGACGCCGGCGCCGACCGCCGCCTCGGCGTAGACGTCGTTGATGTCGCGTCGCTTGGGATTGGCGTTGATCTCGAGGAACGTGCCGGTCTCGGCCGCCGCGACGATCACGCGGCCCATGTCGATCGAGTAGGGCTCGCGCTGCGGGCATCAGGCGCCCGGTCGGGTGGCCGATCGCGTCGACGTACGGGTGACCGATGGCGGTGACCATCCGGTCGGTCATCTCGTCCTCTGACATCCGGAACGAGGTGTGGACGCTGGCCACCACCCAGTCCAGCTCGGCCAGCAGGTCGTCCTCGTAGTCGAGCGAGCCGTCGGGCAGGATGTTCGTCTCGCGTCCCGGCGAGGACCGTGAAGTCGTCGAGCTTGGCGTTCGCCTTCGCGACGCGCTCGATCTGCTTCTTCAACTCGTCCGGCGTCACGTGGTTGCCGAACCCGTGGCTCGCCGAGTGGTCGGTGATCGCGAGGTACTCGTAGCCGCGCTCCTGCGCGGCGCGCGCCATCTGGAGGACGGTCTGGCGCCCGTCGGAGGCGATCGTGTGCGAAGTGCAGGTCGCCGCGGATGTCGCTCTACCTCGATCAGGTCCGGCAGCTCGCCCTTGCGCGCGGCCTCGAGCTCGCCGCGCTCCTCGCGCAGCTCGGGCGGGATGTACGACATGCCCGAGCAGCTCGTAGACCTCCTCCTCCGTCTCGACGAGGTGGGTTTCGCCGGTCTCGTCGTTCTTGATCCCGTGCTCGGACACGTGCATGCCCTTGCGGACGGCGGCGGTCCGCAGCGCCTCGTTGTGGCGACCGGATCCGGTGAAGTGCTGGAGGAGGTTGCCGAAGTTCTCGCTCGGGACGATGCGCAGGTCCACGCCCATGCCCTGGTGGGTGGTCGCCTTCGCCCCCGCCTCGCCGGGGCCGGAGACCTCATCGATCTCGGGCAGGGCGGCGAACGCCTCGACGAGCGCGAGCGGGTCGCTCGACGCCGCGACGATGTCGAGGTCCTTGCAGGTGTCGGCCCAGCGGCGGGCGCTCCCGGCCAGCTCGACGCGGATCGCGCTCGGGTGCGCGCGCAGCCCCTCGACGAGCCGCTCGCCGGCCTCGAGCGCGGTCGACAGGAGGAAGCGCTGCTTCGGCGTGCCGTCGTGGCCCTTGGCGAGCGCCTCGATGATGTTGGCCTCGGCCTTCTTCCCGAAACCCGAGACATCGGCGAGCTGCCCGGCGTCGGCCGCCTTCTTCAGATCCTCGAGCGACGTGATCCCCAGCTCCTGATGCAGCTGGCGCACGCGCTTGGGGCCGAGGCCGGGCAGCGAGGTGATCGCCACGAGCCCGACCGGGATCTTCTCCTTGAGCTTCTCGGTCGCGTTGATCGAGCCGGTCTCGAGCAGCTGGTCGATCTTCTCCGCGATCGTCTTCCCGACGCCCGCGAGCTCCTCGGCCCGGCCCTCCTTGGCGAGCTCGGCCACCGACGTGCCGGACTCGCGGATCGCCTTGGCGGCGTTGCGGTAGGCGAGGACGCGGTAGACGACGACGCCGTCCAGTTCGTAGAGGGTGCCGAGCTCGTCGAAGGCGTCGGCTATCTCGGTGTTCTTCACGTTCCGCCTAGGGTATTCGCCAATGTCCGCGGCCTGGCTCGTCCTACCCACGTACAACGAGGCCGAGAACATCGAGCCTATGGTCCGCGCCGTGCTCGGCCCACTCGCGTCGTCCGGCCGGCCCTACCGGGTGCTCGTCGTGGACGACAACTCGCCCGACGGCACCGGGGCGATCGCCGACCGCCTGGCCGCCGAGATCGACGAGGTCGAGGTGTTGCACCGCGCCGGGAAGGAGGGAATCGGCCCCGCCTACCTGGCTGGCTTCGAGCGCGCCCTCGCCGGCGACGCCGAGCTGGTGCTCGAGATGGACTCCGACTTCTCCCACGACCCGGACGACCTGCCGCGCCTGATCGCCGCGTCCGACGACGCCGACCTGGTGCTCGGCTCGCGCTACATCCCCGGCGGCGGCGTGACCGACTGGGGCCTGCTGCGGCGCTTCATCAGCCGCGGCGGCTCGCTCTATGCGCGGATCATCCTCGGGGTGAAGGTGCACGACCTCACGGGCGGCTTCAAGTGCTTCCGCCGCTCGACGCTCGAGACGCTCGACCTCTCCGCGGTCGGCACGGACGGCTACGGGTTCCAGATCGAGGTGACCTACCGGGCGGTGCAGGCCGGGCTCAGGGTGAAGGAGGTCCCGATCGTGTTTCGCGATCGCCGGGTGGGGTCATCCAAGATGTCTGCGAAGATCGCCGTGGAGGCGTTCTGGAAGGTGCCCGCACTGCGGTTCCGGCGGGGCTGAAACCGGCGCTATACTTTCTGAAGCATTGACGGCAACCACAACACGACCGAGGTGCCCCAAGTGGCTGGACTCACTGAAGTAACCGACGACAACTTCCAGGCCGAGGTCATCGAGTCCACCGACCCGGTGCTCGTCGACTTCTGGGCCCCGTGGTGCGGTCCGTGCCGCATCGTCGCCCCGCATCTCGAGGAGCTCGCCGGCGAGCGCTCCGATCTCAAGATCGTGAAGCTCAACACCGACGAGAATCCGCAGACCGCGGCGGCCTACAGCGTGATGTCGATCCCGACGCTGCTGCTCTTCAAGAACGGCCAGGTCGCGCACCAGATCGTCGGCGCGCTCCCGAAGGACCGGCTCGTGCAGGAGATCGAGCCGAGCCTCTCCGCGGCCTAGCCGTGCCGGTAGTCACGATCGAGTGGTACGAGGGTCGTTCCGACGACCTCAAGGCCGCCGTCGCCGAGAAGATCACGGATGCGCTCGTCGAGCACGGCGAGTGCACCCGTGAATCGGTCTGGCTGAAGTTCGTCGACATCCCCAAGAAGGACTGGGCGATGGGCGGCGTGAAGAACTCCGAGCTGAGCGCACGCTACGCCGATGGTTCGGCGCGCGCAAGCGCGATGCGCAGCTGGCTGCCCTCAACCTCGGTGACGGTGCCGTTCTCGGCGCCGTCGGCGACGAACGAGGTCGCGAGGATCTCACCGGTCACGTAGGCCTCGTGGGCGCGAACCGCGTCGAGCACCGGTCGTCGCCGCCGAGCGTCCAGCGTCGATCCGGTCCTCGACGTTGAGGCCGGCCTCCTTGCGCGCGTTCTGGATCGCGTGCACAACCTCGCGCGCCAGCGCCTCCTGGCGTAGCTCGTCGTCGAGCTCGAGGTTGAGCGCGACGGCATGCGTACCTGCCCGCTCGACCTCGTAGCCGTCGAGCGGCTGCAGCACCATCTGGACGTCGTCGGCGCCGAGCGGGTGCTCCTTGCCGTCGATCGCGATGTGCACCTCGCCGCCGCCGCGCAGCGTCTTCACGGCGCGGTCGGGGTCGAGCGCCGCCACCGCGTCGGCCACGTCGCGCATGTGCTTGCCGAACCGCGGCCCGAGCGAGCGGTAGTTGGGCTTGAGCTCGAAGCGGCCCAGCTCGTCGGCCTCGGTCACGTAGCGCACCGACTTCACGTTCAGCTCCTCGAGCACGAGATCGTGGAAGCGCTCGATCGCCTCGCGCTCGCGGTCGGCCGCGACGACCACCGCCTCGCGCAGCGGCTGGCGCACCTTGAGCTTCGCGCTGGCGCGCGCGGCGCGGCCGAGCTCGACGGCGTCGCGGGCCACCTGCATCTGCCACTCGAGCTCCGCGTCGCGCTCGCCCGGCTCGGGGAAGTCGCAGAGGTGCACCGACGGCTCGGAGCCGTCGAGGTTCTCGTAGATCGCGTCGGCGATGAACGGCGTCAGCGGCGCGGTGAGCTTGGCCGCCTCGACGAGGCACGTGCGCAGCGTGTGGAACGCCGCCTCGTCGCCGTCCCAGAAGCGGCGCCGCGAGCGGCGCACGTACCAGTTGGAGAGATCGTCGACGAACGCGGCGATGCGCGCGGCCGGCGGTGGTCGTGTCGTAGTCCTCGAGGCGGTCGATGACGGTCGCCGTGGTGCTCGCGAGCCGCGACAGGACCCAGCGGTCGAGGTCGGCGAGGTCGGCCGGCGGGAGCCGGATCCTCGATGCCGCCGGCATTCGCGTAGAGGACGTAGAAACCGTACGTGTTCCAGAGCGTCTTGAGGTACTGGCGCACGCCCTCGCCGACCGCGTCGAGCGAGAAGCGGTAGCCGTCCCACGGCTGCTTCGAGGTGAAGTAGTACCAGCGGAAGGCGTCCGCGCCGTGGGCGTCGAGCACCTCCCAGGGCGCGACGACGTTGCCCTTCGACTTCGACATCTTCTGGCCCTCGTCGTCGACGATCAGGCCGAGGCAGAGGACCGTCTCGTACGAGGAGCGGCCGAAGAGGAGGGTCGACACCGCGAGCAGCGAGTAGAACCAGCCGCGCGTCTGGTCGAGCCCCTCGCAGATGTAGTCGGCCGGGTAGCGCTCCGTCGAAGCATCTCCTTGTTCTCGAACGGCGCGTGCCACTGCGCGAACGGCATGCAGCCCGAGTCCCACCAGACGTCGATCAGGTCGGGCACGCGCCGGTACGTCTTGCCGTCCTTGGCGAAGGTGACGTCGTCGATGTAGGGCCGGTGGAGGTCGTCCGGCACCTCGGCGCCGAGCTCGCGCAGCTCGGCGCGTCGAACCGATGCAGATCGTGTCCTCGCCGTCCTCCGAGCGCCAGACCGGGAGCGGCGTGCCCCAGTAGCGCTCGCGCGACAGCGCCCAGTCGACGTTGTTCTCGAGCCAGTTGCCGAAGCGGCCGTGCTTGACGTGGTCGGGGTACCAGGTGACGTTCTCGTTGGACGCGAGCAGCTCGTCCTTGCACCGCCGTCGTGCTGCACGTACCAGCTCGACTTGGCGTAGTAGAGGAGCGGCGTGCCGCAGCGCCAGCAGTGCGGGTAGGCGTGCTCGTAGTCCTCGGCGCGCCAGAGCAGGCCGCGCTCCTCGAGGGCCTTGATGATGTCCGGGTCGGCGTCCTTGACGAACGTGCCCGCGTAGTCGAGCGACCCGCTCGTCGAAGGTGCCGTCGCGGAGAACCGGGTTCTGGAGCGTCAGCCCGTACTCCTCGCCCAGCCGGAAGTCGTCCTCGCCGAAGGCGATCGCGGTGTGCACGATCCCGGTGCCGTCCTCGGTGGTCACGAAGTCGGCCTCGAGCACGGTGTGCCCGCGCTCGCCGTAGTCGCCGATCCACGTCGAACGGGGGCGTCGTACGCGGTGCCGGCCAGGTCGGCGCCCGTCAGAGTCGACTCGACTGCGTACTTGCCCTCGCCCAGCACCCGCTCGGCGAGCGCCGCCGCGACGATCAGCACCTCGTCGCCGACGCGGACCCGCACGTAGTCGATGTCCGCGCCGACGGCGAGCGCGGCGTTCGACACGAGCGTCCACGGCGTCGTCGTCCACCCGAGGAACGAGACGCCCGTCCTCGTCGCGCAGCGGGAACCGCACGTACACCGACGGGTCGATCACGTCCTGGTAGCCCTGGGCCACCTCGTGACTCGACAGCGCCGTGCCGCAGCGCGGGCAGTAGGGCACGACCTTGTGGCCCTCGTAGAGCAGGCCCTTGTCCCAGACCTGCTTGAGCGACCACCAGACCGACTCGATGTAGCTGTCGTCGAGCGTGTAGTAGGCGTCGTCGTGGTCGACCCAGAAGCCGATGCGCTCGGTCAGGCGATTCCACTCGTCGATGTACCGCAGCACCGACTCGCGGCACTTGGCGTTGAACTCGCCGACCCCGTACTCCTCGATCTCGTGCTTCTGCTGGATGCCGAGCTCCTTCTCGACCTCGAGCTCGACGGGCAGGCCGTGGCAGTCCCAGCCGCGCCTTGCGGTGCACGAGCTTGCCGCGCATCGTCTGGAAGCGCGGGAACACGTCCTTGAAGGCCCGTGCGAGGACGTGGTGGGACCCGGGCCGGCCGTTCGCTGTGGGCGGGCCCTCGTAGAAGACGTACGGCTCCGCGCCCTCGCGGCGGCGGATCGACTCGTGGAACACGTCGCGCTCGCGCCAGCGCTCGAGGATCTTCTCCTCGAGGGCCGGAAAGGACTGCTGGGGATCGACTGGCGAGTAGCGCGGCACGGAAGCGGAGGATTCTACGGACGGGCGGTAGCGTTGCTCGGCCATGAGTCGCCCCGAACTCCCCTCGTCGCTGCGGGTCCTGCTCGAAGCGGCGTCCTCGATCGCCGGCCGCTCGCAGGCCGCCAAGGTTGCGATCGCCCGGCTCGACGGCGTGGTCGACCCCGACGGCCTGCCCGCCTACATGCGCGGGTACGTGCGCCGCGCCATCGAGCGCGCGGTGGCCGCGACGACCGATCCGCTGCCGGTCGAGGACATCGAGAAGATCCTCGCCGCGGCCTGGGACGAAGAGCCGTCGTCGGTGCTCGACGAGCTCACGCCCGAACCCCTCGCTGTGCTCCCTCACGCCCAGGTCCACCGCGGTGTGCTCGAAGGCGATGCCGTGGCCATCAAGGTCGCGCGCCCGGGAGTCGCCGCGGCGACCCGGTCGGACCTCGTGCTGCTGGACACGCTCGCCGCGCCGGCGCGCGCGGCGTTCCCCGGCTCCGATGTGGGCGCGCTCACCGGCGAGGTCCGCGAGCGCGTGCTGGACGAATTGGACTTCGAACACGAGGCTCAGGTGCATCGCCGGGCGGCCCGCGGCCTGCGCTCGGTCGACGGCGTCTCCGCGGCCGCCGTGCACACCTCGTGGTGCGCGGCCGACGTGCTGGTCACCGAGTTCGTCGAGGGCACGACGCTCGCCGACCGCGGCGCCCTCGACGGCGCCGACCGCGCCGCGATCGGCCGTGCGCTGGTCAAGGTCTACGCCGGCGCGCCGCGGGCGATCGGCGCCGTGCTGGCAAACCCACGCGCGAGCGACGTGAAGGTGGCCCCCGGCGGCGGCATCGTCCTCACCGGCATCGGCGCGGCGCGCGAGGTGGACCCGGCGCGGATCGAGCCCGGGCTCGCCGCCGCGACCGCCCTGCGCGAGGACGACCCGGACGCGTTCGCGACGGCGGCGGTCGCCCTGGGCGTGCTCGACGACGCAACGGCGCTGGAGGCACACCGCATCGCCCGCGAGCTTGCGGGCGACCTGATCTCGGGGCCCGCGACGCTCAGCAACGCCGTGCTCGCCGAGCGGGCCGAGCGGGCACTCGACCGGATCGGCGACCTGATGTCCGTGGGCGTCCGCGCGACCCCTGCGGCCGCCGACCTGTGGCCGCTGCGCTGCCTTGCCCAGGTGGTGCCCGTCCTCGCGCGCCTTGAGGTCGAGGAGGACTGGGCGGCCCTTGCCCTCGACGCAGCGGGGAGCGGCTGGTGAGCTCGGACCTCGTCGCCCTCGCCAAGCAGGCGTTCGCGGAGTGGAACACCGGCGAACGTGAGATCGAGCGCGGCCGGATCCATCGCGAGTTCGAGGTCAAGCCACCGTCGACCTCGCTCACCAGCATCCCCGTCGAGCGCGGTCCCGACGCCCTGCTGAAGTCGCGCGCCGAGCTCAGCTCCGTCTGGGATCTCTGGGTCCTGCAACCCGCCGAGTTCATTCAGGTCGGCGAGCGGGTCCTGATCCTCGGGACCGTGCGGGCGCGGGGCGCCGGCAGCGGTGTCGAGGTCGAACAGGCGCGCGGCTGGCTGCTCGAGTTCGAGGGCGACCAGATCCGCCGCATTCGCACCTTCGACGACCCCGAGCACGCGCGCGCGGCTGCGGAGGCCGGGAACTAGGCCGCGAGCTTGCGGCAGATCTCGGCGAGCGAGCGCTTCTCGTCCTCGTCGAGACGAGAAAAGGCGGTCTCCACGCGCGAAGCGTGGGCCGGGAACAGACGCTCGACGAGGGCCCGCCCGGCGGACGTGAGGTCGACGGCCGCGGCGCGGCGGTCGTGCTCGAGCCGCCGGCGCTCGACGAAGCCGCGGGATGCCAGCGTCGCTGTGACCTCGGTCGCGTTGGCCTTGGACCAGCCGAGCCGGCGGCGCAGCGTGCGCAGCTCGAGGGTGCCGCCCGCGGTGGTCAGGACGACGAGCGCCGAGAAGCCCGCGGCGGACACGCCTTCGCGCTCCAGCTCGGCGGCCAGCGTGCGCCGGACCGAGGTCTCGGCGCGCATCAATGCCTGCAGGGCTCTGTGCGCGAGTGGGTCGCCGAGCTCGAGGTCGGTCATCGCGGCGCGATGGTAGGAGCCCCCCCGGACGGGATAGCGATCGCTGGGCAGCCGGCCGAGCCGGCTGCGCGCGCATAGGATCGCTCCGTGCGCGTCTCGCTGATCGCCGCCGTGGCCTGCCTGCTCCTGTTCGCCGGCTGCCGCGACGAGGACAAGGGCATCCCGAGCGCCTGCAGCCAGGGCGCCGAAGCCGTGAGCCTGGCGCTCCTGAAGGTTCCCGGGGAGGTCCGCCTCGAGGGGACCACCCCGATCTCCGACTGCATCAGCGACACGAGCACGGGCGGCGACGTGGCCAACGTGGGCACAGCCTTCGTGAGCGTCGCCCAACAGCTCGCCGACGCGGCTCAGAAGCGGCCGAACAGCCCCGAGGCGCTCCGGCTCGGCTACCTCATCGGGGCGGTCGAACGCAGCCGCGAGGGCTCCCAGGGTGTCGGCTACGAGCTCGGGCGAAGGCTGGCCCAGGAGACAGGGCGGATCGACACCGCGGCACCGGAGTACCGCCGGGGCCTGCGCGCAGGGCGGGATTCGGGCTGACCTCAGTAACGTCCGGATCCGCGAACTGAACCGAGGAGACGAATGGCAGTCCAGCAGGAGCTTTGGGGCTCGGAGACGAGCAAGGCAGTCGACAACTTCCCCGTGTCGGGCGAGCGCGTGCCGACGCCCGTCGTACGCATGCTCGGCGCCATCAAGGCGGCCGCGGCCCGCACCAACGGCGAGCTCGGGCTGCTCGACGGCGACATCGCGGAACGCATCGCGGCAGCCGCCGACGAGGTGGCGAACGGCGAGCACGACGACCAGTTCCCGATCGACGTCTTCCAGACCGGCTCGGGCACCTCGTCGAACATGAACGCGAACGAGGTGATCGCCAACCTCGCGGGCGAGGGTGTCCACCGCAACGACCACGTGAACATGGGGCAGTCGTCGAACGACGTGTTCCCGTCGGCGGTGCACCTGGCCGCCGTCGCCGAGGCGCAGGAGAAGCTGATCCCGGCGCTGGCGAAGCTCGAGACCTCGCTCGCGACGAAGTCCGATGCCTGGAGCGACGTGGTCAAGGCCGGCCGCACCCACATGATGGACGCGGTCCCCGTGACCCTCGGCCAGGAGTTCGCCGGCTATGCCGCACAGATCCGCCTCGGCGGGGCGCGCGTGTCGGACGCACTGCCGCGCGCGGCGCAGATCCCGCTCGGCGGGACGGCCACGGGCACCGGCCTCAACACGCACGCGGAGTTCGCCGAGCGCGCCCGCGCGAAGCTGCGCGAGACGACCGGCGTCGAGGTCGCCGCGCCCGAGGACCATTTCGAGGCCCAGGCCGCCCGCGACTCGCTGGTCGAGTTGTCCGGCGCCCTGAAGGTCGTGGCCGTGTCGCTGACGAAGATCGCCAACGACTTCGTGATCATGGGCTCCGGCCCGCGCACCGGCCTCGTCGAGGTCGCGCTGCCCGAGCTCCAGAAGGGCTCGTCGATCATGCCTGGCAAGGTCAACCCCGTTATCCCCGAGGTCGTGCTCCAGGTCGCCGCGCAGGTGATCGGCAACGACACGGTGATCACCATCGCCGGTTCCCAGGGCAACTTCGAGCTCAACGTGCGCATCCCGGTGATCGCGCGCAACCTGCTCGACTCGATCACGATCCTCGCGAGCGCGGCGGCGATGCTGGCGGAGAAGTGCGTCGACGGCATGGAGGCGAACGAGGAGAACCTCCTCAAGCACGCCGAGTCGACGCCCGCGATCGCGACCGCGCTCAACTCGCACATCGGCTACGACAAGGGCGCCGAGATCGTGAAGGAAGCCGTCGAGTCCAAGCGCACGATCCGCGAGGTGGCGATCGAGAAGGGCGTCGACGAGGCGACCCTCGACGAGGCGCTCGACCTGCGCAAGATGGCGCGCGGCTCCCAGGCCTAGACGACGGGGCGTTCGCTGCCGGCCAGCGCCATCCGGCGCAGGATGCCCGCGATGATCGCGCCGACGGCGAGGTAGGCGAGCGCCCCGAGGCCCCAGTTCACAATCACGGCAGTCTTGTTGTTCTCGATGGAGAACATGTCCTTGAAGGGGCCGGCGAGCGCGCGGCGCGCGTCGGTGACCGCCTCGACGATCGAGTTCGACGGGTTGGCCTCGAGCACGATCAGCAGGATCCCGGCGACGATCACGCCGGCGAGGACGTAGGCCGCGAGCATCACGAGATGGGCCACGGTGAGCAGGCCCGACGCGGCTGGCCCCGGCCGGTCCTCCACGATCTCGCGGTCGCCGGCAACTGCGTGTCTGCGGAGTATCGCCATGCCGTCACGCTACCCGGGCGCCCGCCGCCCCACACCCTTTTCGCGGGCCAGGTGGACGAATGACTTAGGCTCCGCGGATGATCGGGAGACGCCTCGCAGTTTCAGCCGTGACCATCGCTGCCCTGCTGGCGCTGCCGACCGGAGCCCTCGCGGACAGCGGAACCTTTACCTGCGGCACCCTGCAGGCCGGGCTCGCCCAGGCGGACGACGGCGACGTGATCACGCTGACCGGGATGTGTAACGACTCCTACGACCTGCCGCCGCTTCCGTCGAGCGCGCGCTGGACCCTGCGGGCCGACCCGGCCGCCGGCACCGACGGGTTCGACGGCGACGACACCACCGGGCCCGGGCTCAGCGGTGGGAGCGTCGGCAACCTCGAGATCCAGGGGCTTCTCTTCCGCAACTGGACGAACACCGAGGGCAACGGCGGCGCGATCAGGGTGCAGGGCGCCTCGGGCCTTGCAATCCGGGACTCCCAGTTCTTCAACAACCACGCCAGCAAGGGCGGCGCGGTATTCATCTCGTCGTCGAGCGCCGCCGAGGGACTCGGCGGCAACGTGATCGACGGCAGCACGTTCGGATCGGAGACGAGCGCGGCCCAGGGCAACACGTCTCGCAACGGCGGCGGAGCGGTTCGCATCGAGGCGGAGGGCGCCGGCCAGAACTCCTCGATTCACAGCAGCCTCTTCGCGGGCAACGCGACCGGCGACGAAGGCGGTGCCTTCAGCTTCGAGCTCGAGGAGGGCGGCGTGGAGAACATCGCCGTCTTCGACAACCGGGTCGTGGGCAACACCGCCGTCAACAACGGCGGCGGCGGCCACGTCTCGGTCGACAACGCCTCGCTCGTGCAGATCACGGGCAACGTGCTTCAGGCCAACACGATCGCGGCGAACAGCGACCTCCAGCAGGAGCCCGGCAGCAGCCACGTCGGGGCCGGGCTCTACGTGGTGACGAACAGCCCGAACCTCGTGCAGCGCAGCAACACGTTCCAGTCGAACTCGATCCAGGAATTCGACTCGTTCACCTCCTATTACGCCGGCGGCGGCGAGGCGATCCGCATGTCAGGCGGTGTGGTGAGCGGCCGCAGCGACCTCGACAGGTTCTTCCTCAACAGCATCCCGGCATCGCCTCCCGCGGAGGACGGGGAGAGCGAGGGCGGCGGTCTCGCGATCCTGAACAGCGCGAACACGGGCAGCTTCCACATGTGGCTCGGAGCGGTGGCCGGCAACACGATCGGCGGACTCGGCGACGGCGGCGGCATCTACGTCGGCAACTCCGGCTTCCGGCTGTCGCTGTCGGACACGACCGTGGCCGGGAACAGTGCTGGGGAGGACGGCGAAGGGCACAGCCTCGGCGGGGGTGGGGCCGACACCCTGGTGCTGCGCAACTCGATCATCTTCAGCCCGCCGCTGGAGGACATCGCCGGCTTCAGCAACGTCGACTCCCAGTACAGCCTCGCCTGCAAGCCCATCTCGATCGCGGCCCGCGCGATCCCGGACTTCGAGCCGTTCGAGGGCACGGGGAACATCTGCGACGACCCGCTTCTCAAGGACCCGCAGAACGCGGACATCCACCAGACGGCGAACAGCCCGACGATCGATGCGGGCAGCGACGCGCTGTTCTTCGCCGAGGAGGAGAGCCCCACCGTCGACTTCGAGGGTGATCCGCGGCCGACCGATCACGATGGCGACGGCCACACCGTCGACATGGGCGCCGACGAGAGCCCTGGCTTCGTCCGGGCGACCCCCACTCCCGGCGGCGTGAAGGCAGACGCGCTGTGCGGCCGCCGCGCGATCAGCCTCGTGCGTGCCGACCTGCGGCGCGGCAAGGTCAGGCTGACCGGACTCGTCTCGGTCGCGCTCGCGAACCGCCCCGTCACGATCTGGGCGAACTTCAGGAACGGCCGCAGGACCGCGCTGCGCAAGATCGCCACGGTCAGGGCGAACTCGCGCGGCCAGTTCAGCGCGACCGTCGCGCGCCCGCGCGGCGCGCGGCTGTTCGAGCTCGCCCGGTATCAGGCGCGCATCGGCCGGACGAAGTCGCCGTCGCTGAAGCTGCCGCAGTCGCTCACGTCGAGCTCGGCGCGCCTCAGCGCCGGCAAGATCACGATCCGCGGCAAGGTCAAGCGCAGCTTGCTCGGCAAGCGCAACCGCGTGGTGATCAAGCGGCTCGTCTGCGGGCGCTACCGCACCGTCGGCAGCGCCCGCCCGAACCGGCGCGGCGGCTACACCGTGACGTTCACGGCGCCGCGGTTCGGCAACGTCGCGTTCTACCGCGCCGAGTCGCGGGTGCGCGCACGGCCGGGCGCGAAGAAGTACGTGACGCAGTACGCGCGAGCGATCAGCATCAGCCTCAACGGCCAGACGGGCTAGGGAGGAACACATGAACCAGCCGGAGGTAGATCCGTCCCACATCATGCAGGTGGGGATGGGGTTCTGGGCGTCCAAGACGCTCCTGTCCGCCGTCGAGCTCGAGCTGTTCACCCAGCTCGGCGAGAGCGGCCTGACGGGCGAGGAGATCCGCGAACGGCTCGGCCTGGACGAGCGGGCGATCCCCGACTTCACGGACGCGCTGGTGGCGCTCGGCTTCCTCGAGCGCGACGGCGACGGGGCCGACGGCAAGTACCGGAACACCCCCGACACCGCCGCCTTCCTCGACAAGAACAGCCCGATGTACATCGGCGGGCTGCTGGAGATGCTCAACGCGCGGCTGTTCGGGTTCTGGGACGACCTGACGCAGGCGCTGAAGACGGGCGAGCCGCAGAACGAGGTCAAGCACACCGGCACCCCGGTGTTCGAGGAGCTCTACAGCGAACCGGCCCGCCTCGAGGAGTTCATGGGAGCGATGGCGGGCATCTCAGCCGGCCCGGCCCACGCGCTCGCGGCGAAGTTCGACTTCTCGCGATACGAGACGGTGTGCGATGTCGGCGGCGCGACCGGCGTGCTGTCGACGATCCTCGCCTCGCACCATCAGCACCTGCACTGCACGAGCTTCGACCTGCCGCCGGTGGCCCCGATCGCGGAAAAGGCGATCGCCGCCGCCGGGCTCAGCGACCGGGTGTCGGTTGCCGCGGGCGACTTCTTCGCCGAGCCGCTCCCACAGGCCGACGTGATCACGATGGGCCTGATCCTCCACGACTGGAACCTCGAGAACAAGATGCACCTCATCCGGGCGGCGTACGACGCCCTCCCTGAGGGCGGCGCCTTCATCGCCATCGAGAACCTCATCGACGATGCTCGGCGCGAAAACGCGGCCGGCCTGCTGATGTCGCTGAACATGCTGATCGAGTTCGGCGACGCGTTCGACTACACCGGAGCCGACTTCACGGGCTGGTGCAGGGAAGTCGGCTTCAAGGACGTCGAGATCGTGCCGCTGACCGGCCCGGTCAGCGCGGGCATCGCATACAAGTAGGCGCTCGTTCTGGGCAACGTCCAGAACTGGGTTGTGCGGGCAGGGGTGAGGGGTTTAGCGTAGACGCGTGAGAGCTATGCGCTGGGTGTCAGTCGTCGCCGTCGTCGCCGCCGTCGCGGTGGCGGGCCAGGCCGGAGCAGCACCCACCGCTGAGTCGAGCGCATCGGTGGTCGTCTCGCCGCGCCACGACGCGGTGTACTTCAAGTCGCCGATCCGGGTCGTGCTGGCCCGCCGCGCCGGGACGCGGACGCGGGTAAGCCTCGGCCGCCGCGACGTGACGAAGCGCTTCCACAGGAAGGGCCGGCGGCTCGTGGGCAGGCTCGGCCGGCGCGACTTCCTGCGCTATGGCCGCAACAACCTCACCGTCCTCACGACGCGAGCCGGCAGGACGGAGGTGAGCGACGCCCGCTCGTTCTTCGTCGTGCGCCGCAGGCACTTCGTCCGGCTGAATGTGCGCCGCGGGCCTCCGGCGCGCGCTGCGATCGCGATCGTGTCCGGTGGCCGGAGCGACGTGCTCCGGCGGCGGGCGCGGAAGGTGACCATCCGCCTCAACGGGCGCTCCGTGACCCGCCTGGCCCGGCACACGCGCGCCAACCGCCGGTCGATCTCGCTGTCGGCGACGCACGGCCTGCGCTACGGCATCAACAGGCTCACGGTGCGCGTGACCGAGGCGCGTTCCGGCCGCTACGAGCTGATGGAGCGCCGCTTCCGGATCCGCCGCACCCGCCCGTTGCCGGCTGCCGGACTGGACTTCGGAACGCGGCCGGGCGAGCCCGTCCGGCTGGGCGCGCGCGCCCGGGCCGCGCGTGGCGGGGAGCTGCGTTACCGCTGGAGGATCGTCCGGCGCCCCAAGGGCTCGCGCGCTCGGCTGCGCGGGGCCACCCGGGCACGGCCTTCCATCCGCACGGATCGCATCGGGCGCTATGTGATCGAGCAGCGCGTCGCGGAATACAAGCGCGGGCGGCGCGTCGGCAAGGCCTCCGTCGAGCGCATGTACCTGGACAGCCAGCCGCCGCCGCTGATGAGCGTGTCGGCCGATACGAACGGGATCTACCTCGGCTCCGGCCAGAAGGTGTACTTCCCGCATCCCACGGGCGCGGGGGCGGGCACGATCCAAACCCTGATGGTCGATCGCTCGAACCTGACCACGAGCGGCTCCACACCGGCGGGCTTCAACACCATCTGCTGCTACGCGGGCCAGCTCGCGCCCCTCCTCGCCAAGCTCACGGCCGCGCACCTCGACCAGCTCGTGATCATCGAGATCCCCCCGAACCAGAAGTCCCTGGATCCGAGCAGGTACGACGACTTCAACAAAGCCCTCGGCAAGATCGGCGTGGATCCGCTCAGCGCGGCCGACCTCGCTCCGGGCCCGTACCAGACCGTGATCGTGGGCATTCCGGGCGGCCAGCCGGGCAGCGGCTGGGTCGTCCGGTACAACGATCAGATCGCGCAATTCCCGGCCATGGGCTACCTGATGGCCAGCGGAGCCGCCGACACGAGCACGGGGAAGCAGCGGATGCGCTTCCAGCCGCTTGCGCTGTCCTTCAACACCAGCCAGACCGCGACGAGCAGCCGCAACATCATGTCCTTCGGGCGGCCCGCACGGGCGACCGACGAACCCCCCGTCACCGTCGATTCGAACGACACCAGCGACAGCTACATCTTCTCGAACGGCGTGCGCGGGTTCCACGTCGTCGAGCTCGATCCACGTGATCTGAGCGTCGTGAACAACGAGGTCTACGAGTCGAACGGCGACCCGTCGGGCGCCCAGTTCAGCGTCCAGGCGATGGCGGACTTCATCGACACCGTTCGCGGCCGGGGTAACTACGTCGCCGTGCAGAGCGTCGGCAGGGGAGTCGGGCCCGACTCCGGAAACAACGGCGCCTGGGCGGACCTGACCCTCTCCCTCTCGCGCATGGGCGCCAACCCGGACCTGTTGAACAGGTTGCAATCCACCACGTCGTCGTACGCGTTCTTCGGCGGCCCGCCGCTGGCACGCGCGGAGGTCGTCGAGTCGACGGGCTCGCTGGCCGGTCAGGCGCGCATGCGTCCCGACGGTTACTTCGGGCCGCGGGTGAGCAACGGAGCAACGAGGAGCTCGCTGTTCGCCGCACTCATGCGCGCGCCGACCCCGTTCCCCTTTGAACCCGGGGGCGGCCCGGCGAACACCGACTACGCCAAGGCCGCCGCAGCGATCAAGTACATCTCGAATTGCCTGCCCGAACTGTCGCGGTGGGACGACATACGCCTGGCCTACTTCGGCCAGCCCGATGCCGACTGGGACCTGGCCTCCACGAACATGGGGCACATCTACTACCCCGGCAAGGCGCCCAGCTCGGACCCGGGCGCGCTTCCCTGCAAGTTCGACTCCCCGGTCCCGTTCGACGAGCCGCTCTTCGACGCGGTCCACAAGCAGGTCACGACCGAGTTCGGGATGATCTCGAGCCTCGAGACGATGATCGGCATCATCCAGAAGGGGTTCACCAGCAGCAAAGACAAGCAGCTGCCGTTCCTTTCCCAGCTGGGCACCAGCATCAAGAACCAGGTGCAGGCCCCCAACGAAGGCCTCGTCACGCCGATCCTGGCCGTGCTGGCCGCGCTCGGGGACCTCGCCGAGGAGTCGATTCCCGGCGTCGGCCCGCTCATCGACCTGGCCGCCGAGGCATACGACCTCGGCACCGCGGCCGTCTCGCAGGCCCAGGACGACGGGACCGACCCGTTGCCGGCCGGCCAGCGGATCTCCACCACCGTGGACAACCTCGCCGGGGACCTCCAGACACGCTTCGGGAACGCCTCGGACCTCCTCGACCAGATCCTCCGCGTCGGTGTCTCGGACTGGGGCTCGATGCAGGCGCTGAACGGCATCTACACGTCGACTCCGGGGCTGAACCAGACCGAGCTCTCCGACAACCTCACCACCGGGGCGAAGGCCTACTTCTCGACGACGCTCCTACCGGTGGCCTTCGACCTCTTTGCCCTCAAGCCGGCGGCCGGCCCCGGGCGCGGGCACCAGCCTGAGCCCAATCCCACGCCGGACAACTGTTACTCCGACTCCGGCGACGGCCGCTACAACGACTACGACTTCTCCGGCGCCCCGGACAACGCGTGGCTCCAGTTCCACTATCCGTACTCGAACTGGAGCCTGGTACTCGCCAACTCGACCTTCGCGTCAGGGGTCACGTTCCCGCCGAGCGATGCCGACCAGACGAGCCCCAGCTACTTCCCGGTCTTCAAGCCGGTCGCGGACGGCGGGTACGGCGTGGACAAGTCGACCTTCTTCTGGGGGCTCGGCGACACGTTCAACAAGACGTTCAACTGCTTCCAGAACTGAGGACGGTCTCAGCTGGCGAGGTCACTCGCCGCCCGGAGCTTCGCCAGTCCGAGGCGCATGCGGCCCTTGACGGTGCCGTCGGGGAGGTCGAGTTGATCTGCGATCTCCGAGTGCGACAGCCCTCCGTAGAACGCGAGGACGATTACCTCGGCTTGGGCTGGGGGCAGTTGAGCAAGAGATGCCCGGAGGGTCGTCGCGGCGCTGTGAGCGATGGCTTCGCTCGCCACCGAATCGTGTTCGCTCACCTGCTCACGCGTTTCAACCCCACCGCTGCTGGTGGTAGGCGGTTGCCTAGCGGTCTCTGACCGGACCGAGTCGATTGCTCGGTACCGGATGAGGGTCATCGCCCACGGTCGGAAATGTCCGCGCTCGCAGTCAAAGCGTGAGCGAGAGTGCCAGAGGGCGAGAAACCCCTCTTGAACGGCGTCCTCGGCTCGGGTGTGGTCGTTACAGACCGATTGAGCGATGCTCAGGGCGCGCACGTAATGACGGTCGAACAGAATCCCGAAGGCGTCCGTGTTCCCGGCTTGGACGCGGACCATCAGAGCCTCGTCGCTCTCCACTGCTGGGGTGTTGCTGGCCACGTGACCTCGCCTCCGCTGCAGGTGGTGCGTTTGAAACGACACCCCGGGGCCGGAGGTCGTTTGGGCGGAGGCCAATCCGTCGGCTAGTTCAGCGTCGGCTTGGTCGGCTGGTCAGCAACCGTCGTTCTGAGAGCGTAACTCACGCACCTGCAGCGAGACAAGTCTGTCTCACGACGTTGCAGGAGAGTAGTGTGTCGTCGGCCACGACCGCGACGGCTCTTCCGGACAGTTTCGGTCCCCCGCGACGTGCACCTCCCCCGAAGAGCAGGGCAGGCCGACGCAGGCCCAAGCTCGGAAGAAGTCCTGTGACCGACGAGACCCCGCAGCTCCGTGGATCGGCCCTGACCGACGCGATCTCCGCCGAGTTCGTCGCGCTGTACGCGAGGGTGTACGACCACCCACGAACCTCGGCCACGACCTACATCAACGACAATGTCGTCGTCTGCGTCCTGAAGAACATCCTCACCGTCGGCGAGCGGACACAGGTCGACGCTGGTGAGAGCAGTGCCGTCATCGACGGTCGAGTGGCGTTCCAAGCCGATCGTGAGGACGAGTTCACCGCCGTGATCGAACGCCTCACCCGCCGTGCGGTCACGGCCTTCCTCAGCGGGAACCAGACCACGCCGGGCATTGCCTGCGAGCTCTTTTTCCTCGATGCCCCGCCGGTCGGCTCGGCCTGACCGCCGTCGGCTAGTCCATGTTGATGGCGACGTACTTCGTCTCGAGGTACTCGTCGATCCCCTCGTAGCCGCCCTCGCGGCCGAACCCGGACTGCTTGACCCCGCCGAACGGCGCCGCGGGGTTGGAGACGATGCCCTGGTTGAGGCCGAGCATCCCGGTCTCGATCCGCTCGGCTACGCGTAGGGCGCGCTTCACGTCGCGCGTGTAGACGTAGGCGACGAGGCCGTACTCGGTGTCGTTGGCGGCGGCGATCGCCTCGTCCTCGTCGGCGAACGTCGCGATCGGGGCGACGGGGCCGAAGATCTCCTCGCTGAGTACGCGCGCCTCGTCCGGTACCCCGGTCAGGACCGTCGGCGCATAGAAGTAGCCCGGACCGTCGACGGCCTCGCCGCCGACCACCGCGGTTGCGCCCTTGCCCGTCGCGTCGGCCACCAGCTCGGCGACCTTGTCGCGCGTGTCCGCGTCGACGAGCGGCCCGATGTCGACCTCCTCCTCGGTGCCGCGGCCGACCTTCAGCGCGCGCATCTTCTCCGCGAGCTTCTGGGCGAACTCCTCAGCCACGGACTCGTGCACGTGGAACCGGTTGGCGGCGGTGCAGGCCTCGCCGATGTTGCGCATCTTGGCGAGCATCGCGCCCTCGACCGCGGCGTCGACGTCGGCGTCCTCGAACACCACGAACGGAGCGTTGCCTCCGAGCTCCATCGACACCTTGAGCACCTGCGGCGCCGCCTGCTCGATCAGCTTGCGGCCGACCTCGGTCGACCCGGTGAAGGACAGCTTGCGAAGCCGCGGGTCCTCGAGCAGCGGCCCGGTGGTCTTGCCCGCCGAGCTCGCCGTGACCACGTTGAGCACGCCGTCGGGCAGCCCCGCCTCCTGGAGGATCTGCGCCAGCGCCAGCATCGACAGCGGGGTGAGCTTGGCCGGCTTGACCACCATCGTGCAGCCGGCCGCCACTGCCGGGCCGATCTTGCGCGTGCCCATCGCGGTGGGGAAGTTCCACGGGGTGATCAGCAGGCACGGGCCCACGGCCTGCTTCATCGTCAGGAGCCGCCCGGCCCCGTTCGGCGCGACGGCGAAGCGGCCGTCGATGCGAACGGCCTCCTCGGCGTTCCAGCGGAAGAACTCGGATGCGTAGCTGATCTCCGCCTTCGACTCCGCGAGCGCCTTGCCCATCTCGAGCGTCATCAGGAGGGCGAGGTCGTCGGCCCGCTCGTTCATCAGCTCGAACGCCCGGCGCAGGATCTCGCCGCGTTCGCGCGGCGGGTGCACGGCCCACTCCGCCTGTGCGGCGCACGCTGCGTCGAGCGCCGCCTGGGCGTCGCCGGGGGTGGCGTCCGCGACCTCGCAGAGCACCTCACCGGTCGCCGGGTCCTCGACGGCGATCGTCCCGCCCTCGCCGGCGTCGCGCCACTCGCCGCCGATCAGCAGCCGCTTCTCGACCGCGTCGACGACCTGTCCTTCACGAGTTGCGACTGCCACGGGGAACCTCCGGGTCGGAGTTTCCAGACTACTTCCTCCGTGACGGCTTCCCGATCGCCCGCGCTTTACGCTCGCAGCTGCTGCGCCTGGCGCGAGCGCGGCGGCTGCGGCCCTTGATCCTGCGGCACTTGGCCAGCGCCCGCCTGCGCTGCACGGCGGCCGAGGGGCGCTGCTTCGGCCCGGCCGGGGTCGCCGGCCTGGACGCCGGCGCCAGCAGCTGCTGTGCGACGTTCGCCACCTGGGTGAGCAACGGGGCGAGCGGGATCACGCCCGTCGTGGGCTGCGGCGCGGGAGGCTGGGCGGCGGGCGCGGGCGGAGTCTCAGGTTCGGCTTCCGGCTCGGGTTCGGGCTCGGGTTCGGGCTCCGGATCCGGCGGAGGGGGCGGCGGCTCGTCGGCGAAGCCGGCGTTGCGGATCGCGACCGTCACCTCGTCCGAGGTCTCGCCGTCCGAGGACGCCTTGAACCGGACCGTGTCGCTCCCGTTCCAGCGACCCGTGTAGCGCACCGACGCGTAGGAGGAGTCCTGATTGACCACCTCGGCGCTCCCGCGCGCGGGCTGCGCGGTGATCGTGATGTGGTGCGGGTCCTGGCCGGGAGCCGCGCAGGTACCGACGATCCCGTCCTCGCCGGGGCTGTTCTCGAGGTCGTAGCCGACGCAGGCGGGGACGAGCGCCGCGGCGCCGGCGGGCAGGCCGAGGGCGACCAGCGAGGTGAGCGCGAGGGCAAGTCCGATGCGATGTGAGGCGGGCCGCATACCCAGCAACTCGGTCCGGCACGGAGGCCGGATCGGGCGCGTGGACGCATGTCAGCCCGGGTGCCGCGGCTACCTGGACGAACGTCCGGCGCGCCGCTTGGGGTTCGGCCTGCCGATCGCCCTGGCCTTGCGAACACAGGCCTTGTACTTCCGCACACCGCGGGTGGTGCCCTGGTTGATCTTCGAGCACTTGTCGAGCGCGCGGACGCGCCTGCCGCAGATCGTCTTCTTCTTGCCCTTCAGCCGGCCGCACCTGCTCTTGACCTTCTGATCGAGCTTGCACTTGGCGGCGCGCTTGCCGCTGAGCCCGGCGCAGGCCCGCTTCTTCGGCGGGTCGGCGGGCGGCGTCATCGGTGGGCCGGGCCCGCCCGGGGCGACGTTCACCGATGCGATGGTCGTGGCGGCAGAACTCGAGGTGCCGTCGCCGGCGTGGAATACGAACGAGTCGCCGCCGGCCGCTGTGGCGCGGTAACGCAGCCCGTCGGCGATCGGGGTGACCGTGCCGCGGCCGGGAGGCTTCTCGACGACGTAGGAAAGGGGCTGCCCCTCCGGATCCGTGCACCTGAAGTCGCGGGTCGTGCCGACCAGGGTGACCACGAGGGTCGACGCGCAGACGGGCGCCTGGTTCACAGGGGCCGGATCGTTCTGGATGGCGACGATCGCGAGAGGCGAGTTGCCCCCCTCGCCGTCGGACGCCTTGAACTGGACGCTGTCGGCGCCGGCGGCGGTGGCCGTGTAGCGGAGCTTGGGGCTGGCGCTGTTCTGCCCGTTGATCGAGATCGTGCCCTTGGTCGGTGCGGTGGTCACCGACAACTCGAGGGTGTCGCCCGCGTCGGGATCCGAGCAAGATCCGATCTGGGCCGACTGGCCCGGCTTCAGGCGTGGCGACGGCGCGCTGCCCACGCAGGCCGGCGGATCGTTGGACCCGGCCGCGACGTTGACCGCTGCGACCTCGACCGTCGACGAGGTGCCGCGCCCGTCGGTCGCGTTGAGGCGAATCGTGTCGGGGCCGGCCTGGGTCGGTGTGTAGACGAGCGAGGGGTCGTTGGTGTTCTGCTGGCCGACCTGCGTCGTGCCGCGGCTCGGGCCGGGGTTCTCGACGCCGAGGCTGAGGTTGTCGCCGTCCGCGTCGGTGCAGGTCCCGATCGTGACCGGCTGCCCGACCGTGAACTGGCCGCCGAAGCCGCTGCAGGCCGGGGTGGTGTCGGGGGAGGGGCTTTGAGGGAACGCGCCGAGCGCGCTCGCAATCTCGCCGGCGGCAAGCCTGATACCGGCGATCGTCAGGTGGATCTTGTCGCCCGCCCGGACGCGGGTGTAGCTGCCGTTGATCACCACGTTGTCGGAGTACGCGGCGCCGAAGCGCTGGCGCAGGTCGACGATCTGCGCGGCCGGGATCTCCGTCGTCACGGCAGCGGCGACGGCGTCGAGCACGCCCTCACGATCGGTGTTGCTCGCGGCTGGGTTGAGGACCCACAGGAGCCGTCCCCCGCGGGCGGTGGCGGCGTCGCGCATCAGGTCGACGAAGAGCCGGTAGCCGCGAATCCAGCCGGCCGAGCAGCATTTGACCATCCCTCCGGTTCCGCCGAGCTCGGGAGGGTCATAGAGATTCTGGTCGCGCGACTCGGCCCCGCCGAGCATCACTACCGAAAGCCGCGGATTCAGCTCCGTGGTCTCGATCTGGGCACGCTGGAACCAGCTCATCGCCGGGGTGTCGTGGAACAGCACGCCGAAGTCGGCCAGCCGCCCGCCGCCGACGAGGACGTTCTTCACCCTGGCGTGGAGCGGCAGCGCGTCATCGAGCGCCGTGGCGATCTGGGCCATGATCGAGTCGCCGTAGAACACCACGTTCGACAGCGGGGCCGGCGCGGCCGGGCCGACGGAGTCGACGGCGACCGTGCGCTCCAGGGTCTGCCGGGCGGTCTGGAGCCGGAAGGCCCACACACCCGGAGCAGTGAGGGTCTGCTGCCGCGTCCCGGTGCCGCCCGCTGCGGGCACGACGAGCGGCGAGCAGGTCTCGGCGGCGTTGGGAGGGTCGATGCAGAGCTCGGGCGAGGCCCCGAGCTTGAAGCCGTCCCGGGCCTGAGCGGTCACCTGCGTGCCCGCGGTCGCGGTACGCGGGAGGTTGTCGAGGGTGAACCGGCGGCGGCAGTTGGGGGTGAGCACCTCCGAGGTGACCTGTGTCTCGCCCGCCGCATCGAGGGCGAAGACCCGCTCGCGGTTCGTGCAGGACGCCGTTGCCTTGTCCAGGAGCTGGAGAAACTGGGCCGGAGCGCCGGCAACGCCGGTGATCGTGTGCGAGCTGATCGTGGTCCCGCCCTCCGAGAGGGTGACCTGCTGCTGTCCCTTGCCGACGAGCAGCATTTCGATGGTGCCGCGCTGGACCGAGTTCCCGGCGAACAGCCCGAGGTTGTCGGCGGCCATGACCGACGGGGCCGCGAGTGCGGCGACCGCAAGCGCCGCGGCAACCGCCGCGGCCGATCTGAAGCCCCCACCTCTCATCGGTACCCCTACCTATTTCGACTGAACTTCAAAGTACTACTCGGCACGCCCGATCGCGCGCGCCTTCTTCTGGCAGGCGCGTTTCTTCGCGCCCTTCTGCTTCTCGCAGCGCACCAGCGCGCGGACACGCTTCGCGCAGACCGACTTCTTCTTGCCGGTCAGCGTGCGGCACTTGCGCAGGACCTGGTTGTCGGCGTCGTTCGGCGGCTTGTCGACCGGGACGCGGCCGATCGCGCGCAGGACGCTGCGGGCCGCGATGTCGGCACCGGCGACCGTCAGGTGCAGGCCGTCGTCGGCACGCACCTTGACGCCGCCGACCTGCTCAGCGAACACACCGCCGGGCGAGAGCACGGGACCGAGGTCGACCACCGACGCGCCGCGGATGCCGGCGGCCGCCTGGCGGACGGCCGTCTCGACCGCGTCTAGGATCGGCTGCCGGTTCGGCACCGCCGACGCCGGGTTGATCACCCAGATCGCGCGGCCACCGCCGCGGGTGAGCAGCGCGAGCGCCTCCTCGACGACTGTCTTGTAACCGGCGACCCACGCGGGGCCGCAGCAGGCGACGGTGGTGCCGGGAACGAACGGGTTCGGCGCCGGGTAGCCGTCGGACCCTCCGAGCAGGACGACTGAGACCTTCGGGTCGAGCGCGTTCGTGCGCTGGGTGATGCGGCCGATCCAGTCGAAGGTCGGGTCGACGAGGCCGACGCCGCCGCCGAGGTTGTCGTCAACCTGCACACGCACGGGCAGGCCGTCGTCGATCGGGATCGAGAGCTGGGCCATCATCGAGTCGCCGTACAGCGCGACCCAGGGATCGGCGGCGTCCGCGGGCAGCGGGTCCTCACCCACGGCGACGCTGCGCTTGAGCACCTGGTCGGGGCCGCGCAGGCCGACCTTCCAGACTCCCTTGCGCGACACCTTGATGGTCCTGCTCGCGCTCGAACGACCGTCCATGGCGAGCCGCTTGCAGGAGTCGCCGCGCTTGGGCTGCTTGACGCAGATGCGCGGATCGGTGTCGCCGAGCTTGAAGCGGTCGGTGACCTTGACCCGGATCCGCCCGCCCTTGCGCGCCTTGCGCGGCACGCTCAGCGTGAAGCGCTTCCGGCACGAGCGGGTGCGGACGGAAGAGAAGGCCTCGAGCGTGGTGCCGTTCGGGCCGGGGGTGGTGGCGACGAAGCGGCGGTCGCGGCGGTCACAGTTCCAGGTGGTGATCCCGCGTGGGATGGCCGAGCCGAGGACGCGCCCGTCGGGGACCTGGATCCCGGCGGTGGTGGTGACGTTTGTGAGCGGCCGGCGCTCACCGCCGACCTCTTCGAAGATGCTGACCGGAGAGTTGCCCGGGCCGATGACCAGAAGGTCGACGCGGCCGCCGCGGTCGGAGTTGGCCGCGAGGATCTCGAAGTTCGACGGGTACGCGGCGTGGGCCGCCGGCGCCAGGGCGAGCAGCCCGAGCATCAGCATCAACAACGCGATCCGTCTCATCCCCACCTCCGGGTAAACGCAGCTAAGTGGCCACCGTTTCGGCGCCGAGCTCCTCGGAGATCGCGACGTCGAGCGAGTAGTCGATCGGCAAGACGATCAAAGATGGCAAATCCAGCGTCAGCGCGTGCCGCAGGCGCTGCCCGAAGTCGTCAGCGGAGTCGCAGCGCCAGGCGGGCATCCCGAAGCTCTCCGCGAACTTCACGAAGTCGGGGTTGGTGAAGTCGGTGCCGAAGTGGCGGCCGAACTTCTTGTCCTGCTTCCACACGATCGAGCCGAACTGCTGGTTCTCCCAGACGACCGTGACGAAGGGCGTCTTCAGCCGCACGGCCGTCTCGAGCTCCTGGCAGTTCATGAGGAAGCCGCCGTCGCCGTTGACGGCGACCACCTTGCGATCGGGGTGCACGAGCTTGGCGGCGATCGCCGCCGGGATGGCGAAGCCCATACCGGCCAGCCCGTTCGCGATCAGCACGGTGTTCGGCTCGTACGCGGGGAACATCCGCCCGATCCACAGCTTGTGCAGGCCGACATCGGACACGAGCACGTCCTCGCGGCCGAGCGCTTGGCGGATCTCGTACAGCGCGCGCGGGGGCTGGACGGGGAACGCGTCGTCGTCCTTGGCGGCCTCGAACCGGCCGTTTACCACCTCGCGCAACCGGGTGGACCCGCCCTGGTGGGGCACGTGGCGGCACTCCTCGCCCAAGCGCGTGAGCGTGTGGTAGAGGTCGCCGACCAGCTCGACCTCGGGCACGTAGTGGCCGTCGATCTCGGCCGGCTCGGAGTCGATGCAGACGATCCGCTTGTCGCGCTTGGGGTTCCAGTGCTCGGGCGAATGCTCGACGAGGTCGTAGCCGATCGCGATCACCACGTCGGCCTCGTCGAAGCCCGCCATCGAGTAGTCACCCGACTGCAGGCCGACGGAGCCGAGCGCGCGCGGGTCGTCGGCCGGAAGCAGGCCCTTACCCATGAAGGTCTCAGCGATGGCGATGCCGGTCGAGCGCGAGAACTCGCGCAGCGCCGCGGTGGCGCCGCCGCGGACGACCCCGTTCCCGGCCAGCGCTACGGGGTTCACCGCGCTGCGGATGATGTCCGCCGCCTTGAGCAGCTCGCGGGCCTGCGGCTCCGGTCGCGCGATCGCCCGCCGCGGCAGCGGCTCGGCGTCGACCTCGGCCGCCATCACGTCCTCCGGCAGCTCGATGTGCGTCGCGCCCGGCTTCTCGGACTCGGCCACCTTGAATGCCTTGCGCACGACCTCGGGCACGATCGACGGGTCCGACAGCAGCGCGTTCCACTTGGTGATCGGCCGCATGACGCTGACGACGTCGATGTACTGGTGCGACTCCTTGTGCATCCGCTCGAGGTCGCCCTGCCCGGTGATCGCGACCAGGGGGGCGCGGTCGAGGTAGGCGTCGGCGACCGCGGTGACGAGGTTCATCGCGCCCGGCCCGAGCGTGCCGAGGCACACGCCGGCGCGGCCCGTGAGGCGGCCGTAGACGTCGGCCATGTAGGCGCCGCCCTGCTCGTGCCGGACGGGGACGAAGTCGATCGACGAGCGCGCGAGCGACTCGTTCAGGTCGAGGGTCTCTTCGCCGGGGATCCCGAAGACGTGCTTGACGCCCTCGGCCTCGAGACATTCGACGAAGACGTCCGATGCACGTCGCTTGGCCACGACGGCCGAGCCTACCAATGCGCTTTCCGGGCGGACAGCCGCCGTCCGTAGACTCTGCACGAGGCATGGGATCCCAGACGCGCTACGTGAAGAGCGGCGACTTCAACATCGCCTACTCAGCGCACGGCGAAGGCCCGATCGATCTGATCTATGTCCCGACCTGGGTCGGCCAGATCGAGGTGCTGATGGAGGAGCCCAGCATCGCGGCGTTCTCCGAGCGCGTCGCCGGCTTCGCGCGGCTGATCTCATTCGACCGGCGCGGGGCCGGGCTGTCGGACCCGATCACCGGCGTACCGACCCTCGAGGAGCAGATCGACGACGTGCTGGCGGTGATGGACGCGGTCGGCTCCGAGCGCGCCGCCGTCATGGGCTCGCTCGAAGGCGGGCCACTGGCGATGGTGTTCGCCGCCACCCACCCGGAGCGCGTGACCTCGATGGTGCTCTACACCACGTTCGCCCGGAACATGTGGGCACCCGACTACGACTGGGCGCAGACGTACGAGGAGCGCACTCCGCGCGTCGATGCGCTGATCGAGCAGTGGGGAAATGGCCTCATGCCGGCGGCGACGGCCCCGAGCCTGATGGGCGACCCGAAGTTCATGGAATGGGCGGGGAAGATGGAGCGCTACGCGGCGCCGCCCGGCGTGGCGCGGCACATCATCGATGCAGTCGGCGAGACCGACGTGCGCGACGTTCTGCCGACGATCCAGGTCCCGACGCTCGTCATGCACCGGCGCGGCGACCAGATGTTCAGCCCCAAGCACTCCGAGTACCTCGCCGAGCACATCCCAGGGGCGCGCCTGGCGATGATGGAGGGCACCGACAGCCTCTTCTCGATCGGCGACTCCGAGGCGATCATCGGCGAGATCGAGGAGTTCCTCACCGGCGAGCGCCACGACGCGGAGCCCGACCGGGTGCTGGCCACCGTTCTCTTCACGGACATCGTCGGCTCCACCGAGCGGGCGGCCGAGCTCGGGGACCAGCGCTGGCGCGGCGTACTCGAGCGCCATGACGGCCTCGTCCGGGATCAGGTCGCGCGCCATCGCGGGCGATCGATCAAGTCGACGGGCGACGGCATCCTCGCGACGTTCGACGGCCCGGCGCGAGCGATCCGGGCCGCCGCGTCGATCGAGGAATCGGTGCAGCAGCTGGGTATCCAGATCCGCGCCGGCCTGCACACCGGGGAGTGCGAGGTGATCGGCGACGACGTCGGCGGCCTCGCGGTGCACATCGGCGCTCGCGTGATGGGCGCCGCGGGTCCGGGTGAGGTGCTCGTGTCGAGCACCGTCAAGGACCTCGTCGTCGGGTCGGGCATCGACTTCGACGACCGTGGCGAGCACGACCTCAAGGGCGTCCCCGGCGCCTGGCGCCTGTTCGCCGTCGAGTAAACGGCTGGCTGCGCACCCGGCCGAGCCGGGCGCTTGCCCAACGGCGAGTCGCTACTTTCCACCCGATGCGTCGTTGTAGAGGCGTGCGCCGCCTCGCAGTCATCACCGTGCTGATCGCTCTACTCGCCCCCGCCGCCGCGGAGGCCGCGAGCGTTGTCGTCGTGCGCGGGGCCGGGTTCGGCCACGGCATCGGCATGAGCCAGTACGGGGCCTACGGCCTCGCCAAGAACGGACGCGACTGGAAGCAGATCATCGCCCATTACTACACGGGCACCAGCCTCGCTACGACAAGAACCAAGAACGTCCGGGTGCTGCTCGAGTCGGGCGTGTCGCGCACGCGCTTCAGCGGCGCGTCGTCGGCTTCCGGCCGCAAGCTGAACCCGCGCAAGCAGTACGCGGTGAGCCGCGCCTCCGGCGGCCGCGTACGCCTCGCGGGCGTCGGGACGTTCCGCGCGCCGCTGCGCGTCAAGCGCTCGGGCGGCACGGTCCGGCTGCGCGGAGTCGGCCGCTTCCGCGGCTATCTCGAGTTCCGGCCATCGGGGGGCGGCGTGAACTCGATCAACAACCTTCCGATCGACAGCTACGTGCGCGGGGTCGTCGCCCGCGAGATGCCTTCGAGCTGGTCGATGGACGCGCTGCGCGCCCAGTCCGTCGCCGCCCGGACGTATGCGCTGGCGACACGCAACCGGGGCGGCACCTTCGACCTCTACCCCGACACCCGGTCGCAGGTCTACGCCGGCGTCGCGGCGGAGACGCGCCGCACGAATCAGGCGATCCGCGACACCGCGCGCCAGATCGTGACCTACAGGGGCGCGATCGCCACCACCTACTTCTTCTCGACCTCCGGCGGCCAGACCGAGAACGTGGAGTTCTCGTTCCTCGGCGCCGAGCCGAAGCCGTGGCTGAAGAGCGTCGAGGACCCGTACGACTCGCTCTCCCCGCGTCACCGCTGGTCGTTCCGCTTCAGCCGAGCGACGTTCGGCTCGCGCCTGGGCGCGTCCGGCTCGTTCCGCTCGATCAAGGTGCTCAAGCGCGGGAAGTCGCCGCGGATCGTGCAGGCCCGGCTCACCGGCAGCGGCGGGTCGAAGACCATCACCGGCCCACAGATCCGCGCGCGGCTCGGGCTGCACGACACGTGGGCATCGTTCACAGACGTGTCGAGCTCCTCGGCGCGCACGCCCGCCGGCATGGCGCGGGCCGCGGGCACGCGCGGCTGGATCGCCGGGCGCTTCACCCCGGCGCCGCGCGGCCGCGAGCTGGCCGTCGAGCGGCGCACCGGGAAGCGCTGGAAGCGAGTGGCCATCGTCGCCACCGATGCGCGCGGGCGCTTCCGCGCCGCCGTTGCCCGCAAGGGCACCTACCGCGTGCGCGCCGGCGCTGTGTTTGGCGAACCCACGCGAGTTCGCTGATCTCGCCGCGCCGACGCCTCGGCGACGAGCTTGTACGGGCGAGCCCTACGGAGTAAAGCGGACGGTCATCACGTCGCCGTCGGTGACCTCGTAGTCGCGCCCCTCGACGCGCAGCTTGGCCTGCTCGCGCGCTGCGGCATAGCCGCCCGTAGCGACCAGCGCGTCCCACGGCACGATCTCGGCCGCGACGAAGCCCTTCTCGATGTCCGTGTGGATCTTGCCCGCGGCGCGGCGCGCGGACGTGCCCTGCTCGATCGCCCAGGCGCGGCCCTCCTTGCCCTCGCCGGCGGTGAAGAACGAGATCAGGCCGAGCAGCTTCCACGCCTCGCGCACGACGGTCTCGAGGCCGGACTCCTCGACGCCGAGCTCCTCGCGCATCACCGCCGCCTCCTCGTCGTCGAGCTCGGCCAGCTCGGCCGCCAGCCGGGCGGACACGGCCGCCGCACGGGCGCCGCGGGCCGTCGCGTGCTCGACCAGCGCCGCCGGGGGCTCGAGCGCATCGCCCTCGGCGACGTTTGCCAGGTAGAGGACCGGCTTCGCGGTCAGCGGCTGGAGGTTCTGCATCGCCTGCGGCGCGTCGTCGGGCGGCGGCACGGTGCTCGCGGGCCGGCCCTCCTGCAGCGCCGCGATCAGCGCCTCGACCCACGCCTTCTCGGCCACCTTCTCGCGCTCGCCCGACTTGGCCTCACGATTGACCTTCTCGAGGCGCCGCTCGGCCTGTTCGAGGTCCGCGTAGAGGAGCTCGGTCTCGATCGTGTCGATGTCGGCCAGGGCGTCGACCCGGCCTTCGGGGTGCACGACCTGGGCGTCGTCGTGGGCGCGGACGACGTGGACGAGCGCGTCGGTCTCGCGGATGTTCGCGAGGAACTTGTTGCCGAGGCCCTCACCCTTGGACGCGCCGCGCACGAGCCCGGCGATGTCGTGGAACTCCATCGTCTCGTAGACGGTCGGAGTGGCCTTCACCGTCGCGACCACCTGGTCGAGGCGCTCGTCCGGAACCGGGACGATCGCGACGTTCGGCTCGACGGTGGTGAACGGGTAGTTGGCCGCCTCGGCGCCGGCCTTCGTCAGCGCGTTGAACAGCGACGACTTGCCGGCGTTCGGCATCCCGACGATCCCGACCTTCACGGGATCAGCTCCGTGAGCGCGGTGCCGAGTGCCGCGCCGGCCGCGACGTCGGTCGGGTAGTGCACGCCGACGTACACCCGCGACAGGGCCATCGCCGTGGCCGCCGCGTAGAGCGGCGCCGTGGGCAGCTCCCGCGACAGCTCGCGGGCCGCGGCGAACGAGGTGGTCGAGTGGGCCGACGGATAGGACAGGCTCGTCACGGTCGACGACAGCGGCGCGAGATCCTCGAGCTGGGGCCGGCGGCGGCGCACGACGTACTTGAGGGCGATGTTCGTGAGGTAGGCGATGACGACGACCTTGATGGTCCGGAGGTACAGCGGGCGGCGGCGTCGGTCGATCACCGCGCCGAGCGCGCTGAGGGCGATCCACAGCCCGCCATGCTCGCCCGCCCGCGTGAACGCGAGAACCGCCCCTTCGGCCCGAGGATCGTGGCCATGCGTGCGGAACGCCCGCAGCAGGGCCAGATCGAGTCGGCGCAGCAGGCTAGAACCCGACCTTCTGGTTCCCGCTCTCGTGCCGCACGTAGATCACCTGCGAGAGGTCGATGAGAAGCGTCGACTCGTCGGCGGTGAGCGTGTGCCAGCGGTTCGACTTGTCGTCGGCGAGGGCCTTCTCGAGCGCGGCGTAGTCGTCGTTGGAGATCCGCACGGACAGCGCGGGCCCCCCGCCCTTGAAACCGACATCGATCCTCCGTAGGTCAGCCATCAATGATCCTCCGCGGGTTGGACCAGCTCGGTGAGAACCGCGCCGGTTGCCTTGGGGTGCAGGAAAGCGACTCGGCTGCCGCGGATGCCCGTCCGTGGCTCCTCGTCGATGAGCCGCATGCCGGCCTCGCGCAGGCGTCCGAGCGCGGCGTCGATGTCGTCGGTCCGGTAGGCGACGTGGTGCAGGCCCGGGCCGTTCCGCTCGATGAACTTCGCCACGCCGCTCTCGGGTCCGATCGGGGCGATCAGCTCGACGTGGGAGTCGCCGACCTCGAGCAGGAGGGCGTGTACGCCTTGCTCCTCGACCGTCTCCCGGTGCTGGATGGCCATGCCGAGCCGCTCCGTGTAGAGGGGGGCCGCCTCGTCGATGTCCTCAACGGCGATTCCGATGTGGTCGATAGCTCCGAACACGGAGCGAGAGATTAACGACAGGCGTAGGGCGTCCGGCGCTAGGCGTCGGAAGTGCTGGCGGCGATGCGCCGCTCGGTGCCTCCCTGAAGGGGCTCCAGCCGGCGCTGGGCGGGCGCGCCCCGGCCCTCGTGCTCGGCGACGAGCGCGTCGATGTCGGCGCGCTCGAGCACCTCCTTCTCGAGCAGGGTGTGCGCGAAGGCCTCGAGCAGCGGCCGGTGCTCGTCGACCATGTTCAGCGCGCGGCGGTGGGCCTGGTCGGCGATGAACTGCTGCTCCTCGTCGACCGCGCGGCGCGTCGAGTCCGAGAGCGAGTAGTCGTCAGTTGGGAGCTGCTTGGAGCCGAGCTCGGTGCCCATGCCGTACTGGGTGACCATCGAGCGGCTGATCTCGTGGACCTTGCGCAGGTCGTCCGATGCACCCGTAGTGATCTGCCCGAAGATCAGGTGCTCGGTCACGCGGCCGCCGAGCAGGACCACGAGGTAGTCCATCAGCTCGTCCTTGGTCTTCAGGTAGCGGTCCTCCTCCGGCAGGTTCAGCGTGTAGCCGAGCGCCTTGCCGCGCGGGACTATCGAGATCCGGTGGACCTTCTCGACGCTCGGCAGCATCTCCGAGCAGAGCGCGTGGCCGGCCTCGTGGTAGGCGACGACGCGCTTCTCGTGATCGGTGATCACGCGGCGCGACTGCATGCCGGCGACCACGCGCTCGAGTGCGGCCTGGAAGTCCGAGGTCTGGATCGAGGGGCGGCGCTCGCGGCCGGCGAAGATCGCGGCCTCGTTGCAGATGTTGGCGAGGTCGGCGCCCGTGAGCCCGCTCGTCTGGCGCGCGACGAGCTCGAGATCGATGTCGGCGACGAGCGGCTTGCCCCTGGTGTGGACCTTGAGGATCTCCTGGCGCCCCTTGAGGTCGGGCGGGCTGACGAAGATCTGGCGGTCGAAGCGACCGGGGCGCAGCAGCGCCGGGTCGAGCTTGTCGAGCAGGTTCGAGGCGGCGATCACCACGACGTTGTCGGCCGCGTCGAAGCCGTCGAGCTCGACGAGCAGCTGGTTGAGGGTCTGGTCCTTCTCACCCGAGACGTCGTTGCCGCGCTTGGTGCCGACGGCGTCGAGCTCGTCGATGAACACGATCGCCGGCGACTCCTTGCGCGCGGCGCGGAACAGGCGGCGGATACGCGCCGCGCCGAGCCCGACGAACATCTCGACGAAAGAGGCGGCCGACTGCGAGAAGAACGTGGCCTTCGACTCGTGCGCGACGGCCTTCGCCAGGAGCGTCTTGCCCGTGCCGGGCGGGCCGTGGAGCAGAATTCCCTTCGGGACCTTGGCGCCGAGCTCCTGGAAGCGCTTCGGGTGACGCAGGTACTCGACCACCTCGCGCAGCTCGTCCTTGGCCTCCTCGGCGCCGGCGACATCGTCCCAGCGGATCGACTCGGCCGACTTGGGCTTGATCTCCTGCGGCTTGGTCTTCGGCATCAGCCGCAGCAGCCAGAAGAACCCGAAGCAGATCAGGCCCATGAAGATGATGGGCAGCCAGATGATCGCCCAGTTCTGGAACTCCTCGAAGGTGAATGCGATGGGGATGCTCATGCCGCCTCATCATGCATCGGCCGTTTCGGGTCATCGCATGAGCTTTCGACGCGCAGGATCTCGTCCAGCGCGGCCTCACCCACCTCGAGCTGTTCCGGCGTCGGCTCGCGCGTACCCACCACGCGCTGGATCTCGAAGCCCGGGCGGCGGACCATCCGCGAGAGGACGGTGCCCTCGTGCCGCTCGGCCCACGCGAACACCTCGACCGCGAAGGCCGCGCTGCCGAGGGTCACGACGGCCTCCGCGGCGGGCCCCCTGAGCCCTGCGCGGCGAGCGGCGACGCTCCCGACCGCGGCGGCGCCGAGCATCGGGGCGACGAGGTTCGAGCCGCAGCGATCGTGCTCCTTCGACGCGTCGACCGCATCGCCGTCCTGCTCGTAGGCGGCAATCGACTTGTGCTCGACCCCGTGATAGGCGGCCAGGTCGCCGCCGCGCAGGGCGAAGATCGCCGGGGCCAGGCTGATCAGCCCGACTGCGCGCCTCCCGCAACACCGTGCGACCGCCACTCGACCGGACGGCCTGCGCGAGGATCGCGGCGCCGGTCATGGCGCCGAGGGTGCGGCTGTCCTGCATCGGTAGCTTCGCGGCGGGCAGCGCGCGTTTGACGAGCGGGATCACCGCCATCGCCTCGGCCAGCTTCGTCACTCCGCGCACGCCGGGAATGGAGTCGGTGAAGTCGCCGCCGAGCGTCGGCTTGCGGCCCGACGCCACCTGGATCTCGCCCGACGGGTCGCGAACCGCCGCCGACCAGTGCGTGGGGCCGTGGACCAGCAGGCCGTTGCGCAGCGCCATGCCTCCGAGGCGAAGCTTCTCCTCGCTCATGCCAGCGTCTCCTCGATCAGCCCGGCGTAGAACTCCGCGGCGTAGCCGAGGTCGGCCACCGGGATCCGCTCGTTGGCGCCGTGGATCAGCGGGGTGGCCTCGAACAGGTCCATCTCTTTCTGCGGGAAGAAGCCGTAGGCGACGCAGTCGGGGAAGGCCGCGCGCCACCAGCGGGAGTCGCTGAAGCCGGGAAGCACCACGGGAGTGACATCGGCACCGGGGTCGGCACGCTGAACGAAAGCGCGGATCGACTCCATCAGCGGTGTGTCGATCGGCGAGCGGTTGCCGACGACCGTCTCGTCGAAGTCGATGTCGTAGTCGTCGCCCACGACCGCGCGGATCCGCTCGAGGGCATGGTCCTGGCCGAGGCCGGGCGGGACGCGGCAGTCGACCTTCACGCTCGCCTGCGACGGGATCACGTTGATCTTCTCCGAGGCCGACGCCATGGTCGGCACGAGCGTGACGCCGAGCATCGGCTCGAGGATCGTCGCGATGCGCGGGTCGGTGGCCTCGATCCGCGCGAGCGCGCCGGCGAGATCGGCCGGGTCCTCGCCCAGCGCCGCCACGAACGCGTCGGGCTCCGGCGAGTGCTCGGGCTCGACCCGCCCGGACGCGAGCGCCGCGAGCGCCGGCGCGAGCTTGACCAGGGCGTTGTCGCCGATGCGGGGAATCGAGGCGTGGCCGGCCCGCCCGCGCGCCGTCAGCGTGTGGCGGAACACGCCCTTCTCGCCGCAGCACACCCCGTACAGCCGCTTGCCGCCGTACTCGAAGCTGGTGCCGGCGCCCTCGTTCACCACGAGGTCGGCGCGGACCTTGTCCGGGTGCTGCTCGCACAGCCACTGGGCGCCATGGGCGGCGCCCGTCTCCTCGTCGGCGGTGAACACGAGCTTCAGCTCGCCCGCCGCCGGGCGCCAGCCGGCGCGCGCCAGCTCGATCGCGGCGGCCGCCTCGGCGGCCACCTGGCTCTTCATGTCGAGCGCGCCGCGGCCCCACAGGCAGCCGTCGTCGCGGACCTCGCCCGACCACGGGTCCACGTCCCACTCCGCGGGATCGGCGAGGACGGTGTCGACGTGGCCGAGCAGGCAGAGCACCGGCCCGCTCGTCCCGGAGTCCATCCGCGCGACGAGGTTCGGCCGGCCGTCGACGGCCGACAGCAGCTCGACCTCGAAGCCGGCTGCCTCGAGCAGCTCCCGCAGGTACTCCTGACAGGCCTGCTCGTCACCGGGCGGGTTGACCGTGTTGAAGCGGATCAGCCGGGAGAGAAGCTCGGTCGCCGAGCGCTCCAGGGCCTGCGGATCGGGCACCAGGCGAGTATAGGAACTGGCTTTCACATCCCCGCGTAATTCGCCCCGCCCCACGGGCGTTGGAGAGGCATGAACGCGATCGACAACTCCGCCCTCGGTGCCGAGACCCGTGTCTACGGCGGGTCGCTCCCCCTCAGCGCGCCCTCCGAGGCCGGGCGCGTCGCCTGGCTCGCCGCCGCAGCGTCAGCTCGGGAAGATGCCGCGCGAGCGGAACAGCCAGCGCAGGTCGCCCTTCGGCCGTAGGCGGCCGCGCAGCACCAGCTTGCGCGGGTCCTCGCGGCCCGCGACCGTGTCGACGAAGTCCTCGAACGTCGTGCGGAACGTGACCCGCGGCGCGGCGGCGCGGCCGCGCACGGCGCGCGTGCTGCCGTTGTCGACCACCACGTGCCACGGCTCGGCGTCCTTGAAGTCCCACTGGATCGTGCCCGGCTCGCGGACCTTGTCCGTGTCGAGCCCGTTGGCGACGACGTCGAAGAACATCGCCATGTCCTCGGGCGCCTGCGACGGCGGCGCCGTCTTCTCGCCGAGGAAGCCGGCGCGGACCAGCGCGTAGCCGCGCTCGGCGCGCTCGCGCGGGGTGCCGTCGAGCGGGAAGACGGGTGGACCGGGCAGCTCGTCGATCGGAAGGCCGGCCATCCGCATCTTGGTCTCGAGCGACGTGGCCCCCTCCTCGCCGAGATCGGCGAACGTGAACCCGAAGCACTCGATGTAGCTCATGTCCCAGTTCGGCGGCACGAGGACCGACGCGGTCCACGGGATCACCTCGCGCAGGAGATCGGCGACGGCGTACGGCACCTCCGGGTCGAGCTTGCGCAGGTCGGACAGGAACTTCACCCCGAAGCCGATGTGCCGCTGCTCGTCGGCCGCCACGTTCTCCATGCCGGCGCGGAAGCCGGGGAGCACGTCGCGGTCGGCCAGGTAGCTCGTGATGAAGTGCTGGCCCGGCTGCGCGAGCGAGGCCTCGATGATCATGTGGTAGAGCGTCACGCCCGCCGCCAGCTGCGGGATCGAGGGGTTCGCGCGCAGCTCGTCGCACATCTTGATCAGACGGTCGAACACCTGGGTGAAGCCCCAGGTGAGTTCGGGCTTGATCGCGCTGAGACCGTCGGAGATGTTCGGCCCGCCGACCCCGACGACCTCCTTCATGAAGCGGTTGAAGAAGACGGCGTGGCGCGCCTCGTCGACCTGCTGGGTCGTGAGGAAGTACTTCTGCTCCTCGAGCGGCGCGGCGTCGACGTACGGCGACAGCCCGTCGGCGACGGCGTCCTCGCCCCAGAAGAAGAGGCAGTAGTTCCAGTAGGCGGCCCGGCGCTCGAGGTCGGTGAAGTCGCTCTGCCACTGAACCGCGTCGGTGGAGAAGTCGATCTCCATCGCGCGCCAGTTGCCCACCTCCCAGCGCCTGTAGAGGTCCTCGTAGCTGATGTTGTCGAGCGGGTTCTTGCCCTGGGGCGGAAGCGTGGCCGTCATCAGCGTCTCTCTCTCCTGGTACGTTTGTACAACGTAATGGCACGAATGTACCAAAAGGGTGAGCGTCGCCGGGAAGAGATCATCCGCGCGACCCTGCGCGTCATCGGCAGCGGCGGCACCGGCGCCGTCACGCACCGGGCCGTCGCCGAGGCAGCGGACGTCCCCCTGGCCGCGACCACCTACTACTTCGACTCCAAGGAGCAGCTGCTCGAGGAGGCACTCGCGTTCGCCGCGGACGACGACGCGCAGCGCCTCGAACAGCTGGTCGTCGAGCTCGCCCCGCAGGAGCTGACGCCCGGCCAGTGGGCGCAGGCGATCGCCGCCCAGCTCGTGCGCGAGGTCGCCGAGGATCGCGACAAGCACCTCGCCCTGGCCGAGCTGAGCCTCGAGGCGAGCCGGACGGCCGCGCTCCTCCCCGAGCTCGCGCGCTGGCAGCAGGCGAACCTGCGCCTGGCCGAGATGGGCGCCCGGGCAGCGGGCTCGGACTCCCCGGCCGACGACGCGCACATCATCGTCGCAACCATCAGCGGCCTGATGTTCGAGTTGCTCGCCGGCCGCGGCGCCGTCGGCGAGAAACAGATCCTGCCGGTGCTCGAGCGCCTCTTCACCCGGTTGTTGCCAGGCGTGCCGAGCGCCGTCTAGAGCGCGGCTGCGGCGCCGAAGACCGCCGCGCAGGCACCACCGGCGTCCTTGGCCCGCTCGACGGCCGTGCTCGCCTCACGCAGCAGCTCCTCGGAGGTGCACCACCGCTCGGGTCCGGCGACCGCGACGCCGACGCTGGCTCCGAGGGCCAGGCGGTCCGCATGGATGAGCGGCTCGCGGAACCCTTGCACGATCCGGTTGGCGAGCATCTCGGCGTTGGCGTGCTCACCGACGTCCTCTGCGATCAGCACGAACTCGTCGCGGTCGCGCCGAGCCACCGTGTCGCAGCCCCGCATGAGGTCGCGCAGGCGCAGGCCGGCGGCCTTCAACAGCCGGTTGCCGGTGGCCTGCCCGAACGTGTTCTGGGCGGTGCGGAAGCCGTCGAGGTCGACATGCAGGACCGCGAGGGTCGTCTTGGCCCGGGCCTGGCGGGCGCGGGCGTGGTTGAGACGGTCGATCACGACCGCCCGAGTGGGGAGCCGCGTGACGGGGTCCTCGAAGATCCTCGCTTCGATCCGCCGGCGCTCGGTGATGTCGCGGCCCGTGGCGTACCAGCGCTCGCCGTCGCTGCGCGCGTTCCAGGCGACCCAGCGCCAGCCGCCCTCGCGGCGGCCGAGGCGGTGCTCGAAGTCGACGATCTCGTAGCCGGCGGTGTCCACGTTCGCCAGCACCGCCAGGGTCCGCTCCTGGTCGGCTGGATGGACGAGGTCGATGAACGGGCGCTCGCTCAGGGCGGCCGCGTCCCACCCGAGCGTGTCGCCCCACGCCGGGTTCGTCCGCGCAAGGCGGCCGTCGGTGCCACTGACTACGAGCAGATCAGGTGCGAGCTCGAAGAGGCTGTCGAGCTCGCACCGGACTGGCTTGGAGGGCGCTTGGTTCATGGTGAGGGCTCCGCCGCGAGGGACGACGGGACGCACCTCGATCGTGCGCCCGTTCCGCAGTTCCCGCCACTGGACATTCGTCCAGTCCCCTACGCCACGCCCGCCGGGACGGCGGTGGCGCCGGGGCGGTCCATCACCGACGGGGCTTCGGGAGCCACGCGCTCGGTCTGGTTCCAGTCGCGGAACGTCCCGCGGTACAGCGCCTGGACGACCCAGACGAAATAAATGCCGGCCGGGACCGCGATCCAGTCGATCACGGCGATGTGCGTGTCGAGCGGGTACCGGCCGCTGAGCGTGTAGAGAGCGTGGACGCCGTGCATCGCGGCGCACGTGGGAAAGATCACCGTGAGCGCCAGCCCCGACAGCGACCAGCCGCCGAGCGGGCCGCGGTTCGCCAGCTGCGTGCGCAGCAGGTAGTAGCCGACCGTCAGGTAGACGACCACGAGCAGGAACCCCGGCGCCGCCCAGACGAGGCGGCCGGCCTCGGCGCCCGGCACCTCCAGAGCAACGGTCACGAGGACTCCCGCGTAGAGGCCGCCCGCGAACGGGGCGGCCGCGAGCCACCACGGGGTGCCTGCCACGAACCGGTCGCCCGAGCCGCCCCGGAATGCCTCGACGCGCAGCAGGAACCAGATGATCCCGGCGGGGAGGCCGACCGCCACCGCGGCGACGTCGAGCCAGCCGCCGGACCAGCCCTCGGCGGCCACGTGCGCACCATGCGCGAAGTGGTGCGGGCCGCACGTGAATGCCATCGCCACCCATGCCGCGCCGAAGTGAGAGAAACCCATCCGGCGGCGGTGGCGGGCCATGTCGACCAGAGTCATCGTCCCGTACTGGAAGTAGACGACCCCGAGCAGCAGGTTCAGCGACGCGACCAGCGCGGTGCTCATTGGATCCTCGCCGGGATGCCGATCTGACGCATGAACTCCCGGATCACGGACGGGTCGCCCAGGCCGGGCCGGACCTCGTCCTGGAAGCCGCCGAGCCGCAGCTCGGACGGATGCTGAGGCCCGGCGAAGAGGAAGCCTTGAGCGTATGGACAGCCGAGCTCCCGCAACGCGGCGAGCTGGTCCTCGGTCTCGACGCCCTCCGCGACGACGTCGATGTTCATCTTCTCCGCGAGCGACAGGACCCCTGCCACGATCGCGCGGTCCTCGGCCCCGTCGCGGAGCCCGGCGGCAAACGCCTTGTCGAGCTTCACGACATCGACCGGGATGCTGCGGAAGTAGCTGAGCGAGGTCGCGCCCTTGCCGAAGTCGTCGAGCGCGAGGCGGACTCCGAGAGCTCGCACCGCATGCAGCGCCCGCGCGATTCCCTGCCCGTCGCTCACGACGCTCGCCTCGACGACCTCGAGCGTCACGCACGCGGGCGGGACGCCCGCCTGCGCGATCGTCGCGGCGACCCGGTCGGCGTAGCCCGGCTCGATGAGCTGCGCCGGGGCCACGTTGACCGAGACCGTGATCTGATTCCCCTCCCGGCGCCATGCGGCGGCCTGGGCGCAGGCGGTCTCGAGAACCCAGTCGCCGATGGCGGCGATCAGGCCGTTCTCCTCCGCGAGCGGGACGAACTCCGCCGGCGCTATCGGCCCCCGCTCCGGGTGGTCCCAGCGCAGCAGCGCCTCGCACGCCTCCACGCTTCCGTTGCGCACATGGACGAGCGGCTGGTAGACGACACGGAACTCGCCGCGCTCGAGGGCGTGCAGGAGATCGAGGCCCATCCGCCGCCGCTCGCCGACCTCGGCCCGCATCCCCGCGTCGAAGACGGCGTAGCGGGAGCGCCCCGCCGCCTTGGCCCGGTACATCGCCATGTCGGCCTCCCGCAGCAGGTCCTCCGGCGTGCCGCCACATCCAGGCTCGGCGAGCGCAAGCCCGACAGTCGCGCTGAGCGTGACGTTCTCCGAGTTGACCCGCTGCGGTTCGCGGAACGCGCCGACGATGCGCTCGGCGAACTGCACGGCGTCCGCGGGCGTGCCGAGGTCCTCCGCGAGGATCACGAACTCGTCGCCCCCGAGCCGGGCGAGGGTGTCGCTCGCGCGCGTGAGCGACCGCAGTCGCTGCGCCGTCGCGTTCAGGAACTTGTCGCCGACGTCGTGGCCGAAGGTGTCGTTGACGATCTTGAATCGGTCCAGGTCGAGGAACAGCACGGCGAGGAGCGAGCCGGTGCGGGTCTGCCGGGCGCGCGCGTGCCGTAGCCGGTCGAGCAGGACGGCGCGGTTCGGCAGGCCGGTGAGGGGATCCTCGACCGCCCCGGCCTCGAGCAGCTTGCGCTCGGTCACGTCCTTGGCGACCGCGTACCAGACCTCCCCGTCCCCGCGGGCGCTCCACAGCAGCCAGCGCCAGCCGCCCTCCTTGTGGCGGTAGCGGTTCTCGAACGAGCGAACGTTGCCGTCGGCCCGCCGCGCGATCCGCGCGCTGGAGTGGCGATCCTCGGGGTGGACGAAGTCCATCCACGGCCGCGCGACGAGCTCGTCCGGGGTCCATCCGAGGGTCTGCTCCCAGGCCGGATTGACGTGGAGGAAGTACCCGTCGGGACCGACGGTCGCGAGCAGGTCTGTGGAGAGCTCGAAGAGGCGCTCGAGCTTTCCTGCTGAGGGGATCGACGCTGGGGATGACATGGCAGCTTCCGCGGGGGGGCGGGCCGGGAACCTCCCTCGATGGTCCTCCTGACACCGCGTCAGCGCCACTGTCCATTCGTCCAGGTGCGCCGCGATGCGAGACTCAGCCCGATGGAGCGCCTGTTCGACGAGGAAGAACCCGCGCGCGGGCAGACGCGCGTGCCCACGACTGATCAGCCGCTGGCGGCACGGATGCGCCCGCAGGAGCTCGACGAGTTCGTCGGCCAGGAGCATCTGCTCGAGCCGGGCTCGGCGCTGCGCAAGGCCTTCGACGAGGGCCGCCCGCACTCGATGATCCTCTACGGGCCCCCGGGCACCGGCAAGACGACGCTCGCGCGGCTGATGGCGGGCACGGCCAAGGCGGCGTTCGAGGAGGTGTCGGCGGTCAACGCCGGCCGCCAGGAGGTGCGCGACGTGATGGAGCGGGCGGGGCACCGTCGCTCGACCAGCGGCGAGCCGACGATCCTCTTCCTCGACGAGATCCACCGCTTCAACAAGGCGCAGCAGGACGTTCTGCTGCCGGCCGTCGAAGAGGGGCTACTGACCCTCGTCGGCGCCACGACGGAGAACCCGTACTTCGAGGTGAACTCGGCGCTGCTCTCGCGCTGCCGGGTGTACGAACTGCACGGCCTCGAGGACACCCAGGTGCTCGCGCTCCTGCGCCGTTCGCTGAACGACGAACGCGGCATCGCCGACCCGCCGCCGGTCGACGACGAGGCGCTCGAGTTCCTCGCGGCCCGCGCCGGCGGCGACGCCCGGACGGCGCTCGCCGCGCTCGAGCTGGCGTGCGAGACCGCCGGGGCGGACACCGTCACGCTGCGCCACGCCGAGGACGCGCTCCAGCGCCGCGCCGTTCTCTACGACAAGGGCGGCGACCGCCACTACGACCTCATCTCGGCCTGGATCAAGGCGACGCGCGGCTCGGACCCGGACGCGTCGCTGCTCTACCTCGCGGCGATGATCGAGGGCGGCGAGGACGCGCGCTTCCTCGCGCGGCGGATGGTGATCCTCGCGAGCGAGGACATCGGCAACGCCGACCCACGCGCGCTCGAGGTGGCCGTGGCGGCCGCCCATGCGGTCGAGCACGTCGGGATGCCGGAGTGCGCGCTCAACCTCTCCCAGGCCGCGATCTACCTCGCGCTGGCCCCGAAGTCGAACGCGGCGACCACCGCAATCGGCAAGGCGCGCGCGTGGGTGCGCGAGAACGGCGCTCCGATCCCGCCCGACCACCTTCGCGACGGGCACTACCCGGGCGCCGAGAAGCTCGGCCGGGGGAAGGGCTACGACTACCCGCACGACCGCCCGGAGGGCACGTCCCCGCAGGAGCTGATGCCGGACGAGGCCATCGGCGAGCGGTTCCTGCAACTTTCCGACCACGGCGAGGAGCGGGACCTGAAGACGCGCCAGGAGCGGATCGAAGGCTCACGTGATAGTTGAGGCTGCAACAAAAGTTACGCACGTGTTAAGTGCGAATGGTCTCTTGGGCAACCCATTGCCACTCTCAGGGTTACCCGTACAGACGTTCGTATGCCCACACGCGCCCCACACCTCGCCGACCCAGGCACCCTGCTCTCCACCACGCACCCCGTGGGCGAGCACCGTGCGCGCCTGCGCCTGACCAGGCCGAGCGACGCGCTGCGTGTGCGCGCCTTCCTCGAGGGGCTCTCGCCGGTGACCCGGCAGCGCCGCTTCATGGCCGCGATGCCGGCCGTCTCGGACGCCGTCGTGCGCCACTTCACCTTCTTCGATCCCCGCCAGCGCCTGGTCGTGGCCGCCACGGCCCCGGTCGGCGGCTTCGAGGCCATCCTCGGCGTCGCCGACGTCGCCCAGCTGGGCACCGGCCTCGCCGAGCTCGGCGTCGTGGTCGACGACGACCACCAGGGCCAGGGCGTCGGCAAGCTGCTGACCGAGGTCGTCGCCGCGCTCGCGCTCCAGCAGGGCGCGACCCATCTCAAGGCCGACCTGCTCGAGGACAACCACGCGATCCTCGCCCTGCTCGAGCGCCTCGGCCCGACGGCCCGCACGGTCGAGGACGGCACCTCGGTCGCGTACACGCGGCTCGAGGGTGCGCGCGAGCGCCGCAAGGCCGCCTAGCCCGAGTGTGACGACGATCACACTCGCCGGGGCGAATCCCCGTTTCCCTCTCAAGAGACTGCCCCCATCGAGAGGAGCCTGAGATGGCACCGATCAACACCCGCTCTGCCTGGCTGGCGCAGCTTTCCCAGGCGCGCCGGCGCGGAATCAGCCGCCCCCGCCGCGAATCGGCGCCCCGGCGCTGGAACACCCGCGCACCTGCCGGCGCAAGCCTCTTCCGCACCAGCCGCCTCGACGCGCGCTAGACCGGCGCCCCCGACCGGGGGCACCCGTCTGTGCCCGACCTCACAGTGCGACCCGGGCCAGGGGCGTTGAATCGCCCGTGCAGCACTCAGGGGTCGACCAGGAGGAGATTTCGCATGGACTGGGCAGCAGCATTCGAGCCGTTCGTTTTCCTGACCGTCATCGTCGGCGTGTTCGTCGCCGGCGCCGTCGTCCTGTCACTACGCCAGGCATACGGCAGCATCGGCGGCTACAGCTCCCGCGAGCGTGCGCGCTGGCACAACGCCGAGCGCGTGAACGTGCCGAACCAGCACTGACCGGCGCCGCTTGCGTAACAATCGGCGGCCATGGGAGCCGCCAGCACCACCACCGGAGAACTCGAGTCGTTCAGCCCCATCGACGGCCGCCGTCTCGGGGCCGTGCCCACGATCGCGCCGGAGCAGGTCCAGCCGATCGTCGATGACGTAGCCGAGGTCCAGCCGTTCTGGGCCGCGCTGCCGCTGTCCGAGCGCGCGAAGTACATGCGCCGCACCGCGCAAGTGATCATCGACCAGCTGTCGGAGATCACCGAGCTGCTGACGCTCGAGCAGGGCAAGCCGCGCAACGAGTCGTACGTGATGGAGCTGCTGCCGACGATCGACGCGCTCCACTGGATCGCCAAGGCGGGGCCGGAGATCCTCGCCGACGAGAAGGTCCCGCTCCCGATCTTCCTGAAGCAGAAGCGCGCGCGGTTCACCTACGAGCCGCTCGGCGTCGTCGGTGTGATCGCACCGTGGAACTACCCCTGGTCGATCCCGTTCGGCGAGGTGGCCATCGCGCTGATGGCGGGCAACGGCGTGGTGCTGAAGCCGGCCTCGCTCACGCCGCTCATCGGCCAGAAGATCCAGAACGTGTTCGAGCGCGCGGGGCTGCCCGAAGGCTTGATCAAAACGGTGCACGGCGGCGGCGCCGTGGGCAACGCGCTGGTCGAGTCGAGCGCCGCGAAGATCTTCTTCACCGGCTCGGTCGAGGTGGGCCGCAACGTCGGCGTGTCGTGTGCACGGCAGATGAAGGGCTCGGTGCTCGAGCTCGGCGGCAAGGACCCGATGCTCGTGCTGCGCGACGCCAACCTCGACAACGCGGTCTCCGGCGCCCTGTGGGGCGGCTTCGCCAACGCCGGCCAGACCTGCTCGGGCATCGAGCGCGTCTACGTCGCGCGGGAGGTGGCCGAGCCGTTCACGGAGGGCCTCGTCCGCGGCGCCCAGGCGATGCGCGTCGGCAACCCGCTAGACGGCGACACCGAGATCGGCCCGATGGTCTCGCGCGAGCAGTTCGAGCTCGTCAAGGAGCTCGTCGACGATGCCGTGGCCAACGGCGCGCAGCTGCGCTGCGGCGGCCCGGCCACGCCCCAGGCCGCTCCGGAGGCCGACTACTTCGCGCCGGCGATCCTCACCGACGTTCGCCATGACATGCGCATCATGCGCGAGGAGATCTTCGGCCCGGTGATCCCGGTGATCGGGGTCGACTCCGAAGACGAGGCGATCGCGCTCGCCAACGACTCCGAGTTCGGCCTCGGCGCGTCGGTCTGGACCACAGACCGCGCCCGCGGCGAGCGGATCGCGCACCGCCTCGAGACCGGGATGGTGTGGGTCAACGACCACATGTACTCGCACGGCGCCTGCTCGTGCGCGTGGGGTGGCGTGAAGGACTCCGGGCTCGGCCGCTCCCACTCGAAGTTCGGCTTCTACGAGTGCGTGAACGTGAAGACGCTGACCTGGGAGCCCGGCTACACCCGCAACCTCTGGTGGCACCCGTACGACAGCTCGCTCGGCAAGGCCATGCACGCCTCGGCCCAGCTCCTCTACGGCCGCGACGACGACAAGGCCGAGGCGCTGCGCAAGGGCTTCCGGCCGCTGGCCAAGGTGGCCGGGCGCGCGCTGCGGCGGACTTCGTGAGGCGCGCGCTCCTGCTCGCCGCGCTGGTCGCGCTGATCCTGCCCGCGAGCGCCGGCGCGCTCGGCCGCTGCGGCAGCCAGCCGTGGTGCGACGTGGCGCTGTCCGACGACCTCCGCGCGCAGATACTCACCGACCGGCTGACCATCCCTGAGCGCATCGGGCTGCTCGGCGGCGACGACATCTTCGGCATCACGTCGATCCCGCACACCGGCACCGAGAACGGCGTGCCGCGGCTGAACATCCCGCCGACCTACTACTCCGACGGCCCGGCGGGCGTGCGCGGGACCCCGGCTACCGCGTTCTCCTCGCCGCTGTCGCTCGCGGCCAGCTGGTCGCCCTCGCTGGCCCGGTTGCAGGCCCGCACGATCGCCGACGAGGCCAAGCACAAGGGCAACGACGTGGTGTTCGCGCCGACGGTGAACATCATGCGCACGCCGTACTGGGGTCGCACGTTCGAGGGCTACGGCGAGGACCCGTGGCTCACGAGCCGGCTCGGCGTGGCGTGGATCCAGGGTGCCCAGGCGGAGGGCGTGATCGCCAACGTCAAACACTTCGCCGCCAACAACCAAGAGGGCCGCGGTGGCGTGCCCAACCTGACCGGGCTGGCCGGCGGCCGCCTGTTCGTCGACGTGAAGGCCGACCAGCGCACCCTGCGCGAGATCTACCTGCCGCAGTTCGAGGCTGCCGTGAAGGAAGGACGCAGCGGGACGGTGATGTGCTCGTACAACCGGCTCAACGGCCGCTATGCGTGCGAGAACGAGTGGCTGCTCGACACGGTCCTGCGCAAGGAGTGGGGCTTCAAGGGCTTCGTGCTCGCCGACTACGGCGCCGCACACAACCCGTGGGAGGCGCTCAACGCCGGGCTCGACTTCGAGCCGTGGCCGCCGATCGCCTATCAGCCGCTCCTGATCAACGCGGCCCTGCTCACCGGGGCCAAGCAGTCGCAGGTCGACGCCGCCGTGCGGCGCACGTACCGGACGCTCTTCGCCCACGGCTTCTTCGACCGCCAGGCCTACGCGCGCGACGAGCGCGTGAACGTCGAGGCGCACGCGGCCGTCGCCCGGAGGATCGAGGAGTCGGGCATCACCCTGCTCAAGAACGACGGCATCCTGCCGCTGAAGCCGGAGTCGACCCGCTCGATCGCGGTCGTCGGTCCCGAGTCCACGCGGATCAAGGGCGGTGGCGGCTCGTCCGCCGTGAAGGGCTACCGCTCGATCGTCCCGGTCGACGGCATCGCCCGCCGCGCGGGTCCCGGCGTGCAGATCCGGCGCTACGACGGCACGGACCCGGCCCAGGCGGCCGCGACCGCATCCGGGGCCGACGCGGCGATCGTGGTGGTCGGCGACGACTCGACCGAGGGCGTGGACAAGGAGTGCCTCGCGCTCGCCTGCGACGGCAGCAAGGACAAGCTCGTCGACGCCGTCGCCGCGGCTAACCCGAACACGATCGTCGTGCTGACCACCGGCGGCCCGGTCCTCACGCCGTGGCGCGACCGGGTGAAGGCCGTGGCCGAGGCGTGGTTCCCCGGCCAGGAGGCGGGCGACGCGATCGCCCGCGTGCTGTACGGCGACGTCGATCCCGGCGGGCGCCTGCCGGTGACCTTCCCGCGGTCGGCCGGCGACCTGCCGGCCGCGACGGATCGCGAGGCCTACCCCGGGTTCCTCGACGTCAGGTACAAGGAGGGCGTGATGGTGGGCTACCGCTGGTACGACCAGCGCGGCCTGACCCCGGCCTACCCGTTCGGCCACGGTCTGTCGTACACCCGGTTCCGGTGGGGGAAGAAGATCGCCGTGGCCCCGTCGCGGACCGGCGCGGGGGCGACGGTGGCCCTCGACGTGCGCAACGTCGGCAGGCGGGCGGGCAACGTCGTCGGCCAGCTGTACCTCGGCCTTCCCGACCCGCGCGCCGGCGTGCAGCAGCCGCCGCGCCAGCTGAAGGCGTTCACGCGCGCGAACGTCGGCCGCGGCAAGCGCAAGCGCCTGCGCTTCACGCTCAACGAGCGCTCCTTCTCGTACTGGGACACCCGCTCCGACAGCTGGCAGGTCGCCGCCGGCTGCTACCCGCTGATGATCGGCACGTCGTCGCGCGAGCCGGTGCGGCGCGCGATGCTCGCCGTCGGCGGCGCGAGCTGCGGGAAGGCCTTCGCGATCCCTGGCCCGGCGAAGAAGGCGAAGAAGAAGGCCAGGTGCAAGCGCGTGCGCGGCAAGCGCGTCTGCGCCAAGCCCAAGGCCAAGGTGAAGAAGCCGGCGCGGTAGCTACGCGCGCCGCGGCCGGCAGCCCTCAGCCGCGCAGGCGGTGCACGATGCGGGACTTCGCCGACGGCGCGCGATCCGCGCGCTTGGCCAGCTCGGCGGCGACGAAGTCCTGGAGATAGGAGTCGAGCTCCTCGGGCTCCATGATCACCCGCTCGCTGTAGTCGAACGAGCCCTCCCACCACAGCTGCTCGACCTTCTCCTCGGGCGTCAGCGTGGGCTGGAACCACTTCGGGAACTGGTCCTCCGAGCGACCGTGCAGGACGTGGTGCTTGAACACGAACTCGATCGCGTCGTCCTCGACCTCGATCAGCCAGTGGTGGTGGCCCCAGCCGACCCACGGGCCCTGGAAGCCGAAGCTCTGCTCCTCGAGCCGCGACGGCACCTCGACGTAGCCGGCCCTCGCCACCCGGGTCAGCTCCGAGCAGACGCGGATCGGGTCGCGCACGTCCTCGAGCACGTGCGAGCAGACCACGAAATCGAACTCGTCGTCGGCGTACGGCCACGGCTCGGCGTCGCAGATGTCGCGCACCGTCCAGGTGTCGGCCGTGAACCGCTCGGGCAGCTCGCCGTCGACGCCGTACAGCCCGCGGGTCTCGTACGGCATCAGGTCGAGCACGGCGTCGGCGCGGGTCAGCGGCTTGCCCCAGCCGCCCACGTCGAGGAGCTTCGCCCCGTCGTCGAGATCGCCCAGAATGCGCTTCAGGCTGGCGTCGAGCATCGGCGCGGGAGCCTAGCGGGGTCACCGCTCGCCACGTTTCTGTACCTTCCCGCGCCGTGACCGAGACCGACGTCGTCGCCCGCGCAAAGGAACTCACCTGGTACCACTCGCTCGAGCTGGCGCCCGGCTACGTGACCCCGGGGATGTTCGATCTCCGCGACAAGGTCGACAAGTACGGCCTACCGGACGACATGACCGGCATGCGCGCCCTGGACGTCGGCACCTGGGACGGTTTCTGGGCGTTCGAGATGGAGAAGCGCGGCGCCGAGGTGACCGCGCTCGACCTCGACTGGGAGAAGGACCTCGACTGGCCCGCGTTCCGGCGCCCGGAGACCTTCCCCGACAAGCCGCGCGGCTCGGGCTTCGCCATCGCGAAGGAGGTGTTCGGGTCGAAGGTCGACCGCGTGAACTGCTCGGTGTACAACGCCTACCCCGAGGACCTCGGCACGTTCGACATCGTGTTCTGCGGCTCCGTGCTGATCCACCTGCGCGACCCGATCCTCGCGATGGAGCGGATCGCCAACCTCACGAAGGGCACGTTCATCTCGGTCGAGGGCTACGACCGGCTGCTGAGCTACGTGCCGATCCCGCTCGCCCGCTACCGCGCCCACCGCGACGCGGCCGTGGTGTTCTGGGATCCGAACATCAAGACCTGGTACGGCATGCTCGAGACCTCCGGCTTCCGGAAGGTCGAGCAGAAGGGCAAGTTCCGCCTGAAGGCCCGTGAGGGCTGGTACGTGCACCACGTCGTGCACAACGCCCACAAGTAGCCCTTCCGTATCCTGAGTGGGATGCCCGCTCAGGCCTATGCAGGAAAAGAGTGCGTCTGCCAGCTCAAGAAGGGGCTGTGCGACCAGTCGTGCGTGCAGGGCATGCTCGACACCCCGTTCTACATCGCGTGCCTCAAGCTCGAGGGGCGCAAGTCGCTCGTGGTCGGCGGCGGCGACATCGGCCTGGAGAAGGTCGAGGGGCTGCTCGCCTGCGACGGCGACGTGACGCTCGTCGCGCCCGACGCGATCGAGCCGCTGCGCGACCTGGCCGCCGAGGGCTCGATCCGCTGGGAGCAGCGCGAGTACGAGCCGGGCGACCTCGAGGGCACGTTCATGGTGATCGCAGCCACCAGCGACACCGACGTGAACATCGGCATCTACGAGGACGCCGAGCGGCGCGCGATGCTCGTGAACGTCGTCGACGTGCCGCCGCTGTGCAACTTCATCCTCCCGGCGATCGTCCGCACCGGGCCCCTCGCGATTGCGATCTCGACGGCCGGCGCGTCACCTGCGCTGGCGAAGCGGATCCGCAACCAGATCGCCGACGAGTACGGCGAGCCGTACGCACGGCTGGCGATCATGCTCAACGAGGTCCGCGGTTGGGCGAAGGGCACGCTGCCGACCTACCAGGACCGCAAGGACTTCTTCGAGTCGATCGTCAACGGCGACCCCGACCCCGTCGAGCTCCTGCGCACGGGTGACGAAGCCGCCGTAGACGACCTGATCGCCGCGGCCCAGCGCAGCGCCGTCCCGGCCTAGCCGGGATGACCGAGCTGTCGCACCTCGACGAGGAGGGCCGCGCCCGGATGGTCGACGTGGGCGCGAAGCCCGACACCGAGCGGCGCGCCGTCGCCGCGGCGGTGGTGCGCATGAAGCCGGCGACGGCCGGCGCGGTCGAGCGCGGCGACGGCCCCAAGGGCGACGTCACCTCGACGGCACGCATCGCCGGGATCCAGGGCGGCAAGCGCACGTCCGAGCTGATCCCGCTGTGCCACCCGCTGGCGCTCAGCTATCTCGACGTGGCGATCGCGGTGGACGCGGCCGCCGGCGAGGTGCGGCTGAGGGCCGAGGCGCGAACGACCGGGCCGACGGGCGTGGAGATGGAGGCGCTCACGGCCTGCAGCGTCGCCGCCCTGACCGTCTACGACATGGTCAAGGGCATCGAGCGCGGCGTCGAGATCGGGCCGATCCAGCTCGTCGAGAAGACCGGCGGCAAGCACGACTGGCGGCGCGGGGAGTGAAAGCCGCGGTGCTCACCATCTCGACTTCGCTCACCCAGGGCGAGGGCGAGGACCGCTCGGGTCCGCAGCTGCGCGACCTCTGCGCCGCTGCGGGGCTCGACACGTCGCTCGCCGTGCTGCCGGACGACCGCGAGGCGATCGCCGCCGAGCTGCGCCGGCTCTCCGACGAGGAGGACGCCCGCTTCATCTTCACCACCGGCGGCACCGGTCTCACCCCCGACGACGTGACCCCTGAGGCCACGCGCGACGTGATCGACCGCGAGGCGCCCGGCTTCGCCGAGGCCGTGCGCGTCGAGGGCCGGCAGCACACCCCGCTCGGGATCCTCACGCGCGGCATCTCCGGGATCCGCGGCCGCACGCTGATCGTGAACCTGCCCGGCACGCCGAAGGCCATCGGCCAGTCGTGGCCGGTGCTCGAGCCGACGCTGAAGCACGCCGCGGAGACGCTCGAGCGCGAGTAGGAGATGCGCGTCGCGATCGCCCTCGACGGCCTCGAGCGCCGCTACGGCGAGCGCGTCGCCCTGTCCGGGGTGACCGTCGAGGTGCCGGCGGGCGCGACGCTCACGGTGCTCGGCTCGAACGGCGCCGGGAAGACGACGCTCCTGCGCGTGCTGGCGACGCTGCTGCGCCCGCACGGAGGCAGCTCGGAGGTCCTCGGGGCGCCGCTCCCGGCCGAATCGTGGAAGGTCCGCGGCAAGGTCGGCTACCTCGGCCACGACCCGCTGCTCTACCGCGACCTGACCGGCCGCGAGAACCTCGCCTACCACGCGCGGCTGCACGGGGTGCCGCTCGCCCGGATCGCCGACCAGCTCGCCGCGGTCGGGCTCGAGCGGCGCGGCGACGAGCCGGTGCGCGACCTCTCGAAGGGCATGGTCCAGCGCCTCGCGGTCGCCCGGGCCACGCTGCACGACCCCGCCCTGATGCTGCTCGACGAGCCCCGCGCGAACCTCGACCCGGCGGCCGCCGAGGCGCTCGAGCCGTTGATCGGGCGTGCCTCCGGGCGCACGCGCGTGCTGGTGACCCACGACGTCGAGGGCGGCCTGGCGGAGGCCGATCTGGCGCTCGGTCTGAAGGGCGGCGGGCAGGCCTTCTGCGCTCCTGCCGCGGGCATCTCGGCGGACGCGGCGCGGGAGCTGTACCGGTGATCGCGGCCGCGCGGGCGATCCTGCGCAAGGACCTGACGATCGAGCTCCGGACGAAGGAGACCGTCCCGGCGATGACGCTCTTCAGCGTCACCGTGTTCGTGCTCTTCCACTTCGGCCTCGACCGCGACTCGCTCGACGGCGACCTGGCCTCCGGGGTCCTGTGGGTCACGCTGCTGCTCGCCGCCGTGCTCGGCGTGACCAGGCTGTTCGCCTCCGAGCGCGAGCAGGGCGGGCTCGACGGGCTCCTGCTCGCCCCGGTCGACCGGACCGCCCTCTGGCTGGCGAAGGCGACCGCGATGTTCCTCTACCTGACCCTGCTCGAGATCGTCGCCGTCCCGGCCTTCGGCGTGCTCCTGCTCGGACCCGACCTGTTCGCTGCGTTTCCCGAGCTGCTGCTGATCCTGCTGCTGGCGAACATCGGCCTCAGCGCCGTCGGCGCCCTGGTGTCCGCGCTGGCCGCCGAGACCCGCGTGCGCGAGGTGATAGTGCCGCTATTGCTGCTCCCGCTGGTGGTTCCGTTGTTGATCGGAGCGGCGTCCGCGACCGACCCGCTGCTGCGCGGCGACCAGGGCCCGGAGGACCTCGGGCGCTGGCTGGGGCTGCTCAGCCTTTACGATGTGGTCTTCGTACTGATCTCGGTCGCCGTATTCGACTTCCTGCTCGACGACTGACCCCCGCACGATGTACTCCAAGGGCCTCAAGCCACTTTCGATAGCCACCGCCGCCGTGCTCACGCTGGCGTTGGTCATGGTGTTCTTCTACGCCCCCGAGGACGCCGACCAGGGCTTCGTCCAGAAGATCTTCTACATCCACGTGCCGATGGCGATCGTGTCGCTGTGCGGCTTCGTCGCGGGCGGGATCATGGCCATCAAGCACCTGCGCACCGGCGACCGCAGCTGGGACATCCGCTCGTACGTCGCGATCCACCTGTCGATCATCCTCGGCTGCGGGGTGCTGATCACCGGGGCCATCTGGGCGCGCGCCGCCTGGGGCCACTGGTGGGTCTGGGACGAGCCGGTGCTCGTGAGCTACCTCGTGGTGTTCCTCCTCTACTGCGTCTACTACCCGCTGCGGTTCTCGATCGAGGACCCCGACCGCCAGGCGCGCTACTCGTCGGTGTTCGCGATCGCGGCCGGCGCGTTCGTGCCGATCAACTTCCTCGCCGTGCGGCTGGCCGAGGCCTACACCCATCCGCGCGTGCTCTCCCAGACCGGCGGCAACATGCCCGGCGACATGCGGCTGACGTTCTACGTCTGCCTGATCGGCATGGCGCTGCTGTTCGTGACGTTCTGGAAGGTCGAGCTCACGGCGAAGAACTCGCGCATGCAGCTCAAGCGCCTGCGGCGTAGCCTCGAGGCGCGGGTCCCCGCCTGAGCCATGTTCGTCCTCGCGCTCGACACGGGTGAGAAGTACGTAGCGGGTGCCTACGTGGTCTTCGTCGCGCTGATCTTCATCTACGTCGCGATCCTCGCCTACCGCGTGGGGCGGATCGACCGTGAGCTGACCGACCTCGCCGACCTGGCCGAGAAGGGCGAGTAGATGAGCCGCGAGCTCCTGGTCCTCGGCGTCTCGCACAAGACCGCGCCGGTGGCACTGCGCGAGCGCCTCGCCCTTCCCGACGGCCGCGCCGCCGCCGTGCTGCGCGACCTGTGCGTGCACGGATCGATCCATGAGGCGGTGGCCATCTCGACCTGCAACCGGTCCGAGATCTACATCGTCGCCGAGGACGTGGTCGAGGCCGAGAGCATCGGGCTCGGCGTGCTGGCGCGCCAGGGCGGCATCCGCCCGATGGAGCTCACGAGCGCCCTCTACTCGCTGCGCGGCAGCGATGTGGTGCGCCACCTCTTCTCGGTCGCCGCCGGCCTCGACTCGATGATCGTCGGGGAGGCGGAGATCCAGGGGCAGGTCAAGCGCGCGTACGAGCTGGCGCTCGCCGAGGGCACCAGCGGCCCGCTCTCCAACCGTCTCTTCCGCGACGCGATCGCCGCCGGCAAGCGCGCCCGCACCGACACCGGCATCGGCCGCTCCCGCGTCTCGATCTCGACGGTCGCGGTCGAGCTCGCCGCGGCCCAGCTCGGCGATCTCGCCACGCGCCGCGTGCTCGTCGTCGGGGCCGGTGAGCAGGGCGAGCTGACAGCCCGGGCCCTGAGCGAGCGCGGCGTGCAGACGGTCTTCGTCGCCAACCGCCATCACGACCGCGCGATCGGCCTCGCGCAGCGCTTCGGCGGCGTTGCGACCCGCCTCGACGAGCTGCCCGCGCAGCTGGCCGAGGCGGACATCGTCGTGACCTGCACGTCGTCGCCGCACACGCTGATCGGAGGCGAGGACATGGCGACCGTGATGGAAGAGCGCGACAACCGGCCGCTGGTGCTGATCGACATCGCCGTGCCGCGCGACGTCGAGTCCGAGGTCCGCGACCTGCCCGGCGTGACGCTCTACGACATGGACGACCTCCAGCGCGAGGTGGCGCGCAACCTGCGCGGGCGCGAGGCCGAGGCCACGAAGGCGCGCGTGATGATCGACGCCGACGTGTCGGCGTTCGAGCGCTGGCTCGCCGCCCTCGACGTCGTGCCCACGATCGCTGCCCTGCGTGCCCGCGGCGAGGAGGTGGTCGAGACGGTGCTGCGCGAGAACGCTTCGCGCTGGGAGAGCCTCAGCGAAGCCGACCGCGAGCGGCTGGAGACGATGGCGCGCGCCGTGGTCAGCCGGCTGCTGCACGAGCCGACGCTGCGCCTGAAGGGCGCCGTCGGCGAGGACGAGGCCTACGTGTACGTGAACGCGCTGCGCGACCTCTTCGGGCTCGACGGTGCCGCGACGCTCGAGGCCGACACCGGCGCTGACGTCACGGACATCGAGTCGCGCCGCCGCGGCGGCTGACCGGGCCGATGCGCCTCGGCACACGCGCCAGCGCGCTCGCGCTCGCGCAGTCGGGACACGTGCGGGACGCCCTCGCGGCGGCCGGGCACGAGGTCGAGCTGGTGGAGATCACGACCTCCGGCGACGAGCGCCCGGGCGGCGCCCCCGCCCCGGCCCCGCCGACCGACAAGGCCCGCTTCGTCAGCGAGCTCGAGAACGCGCTGCTCGCGGGCGAGATCGACGTCGCGGTGCACTCCGCGAAAGACGTGCCGGCCGAGCTTCCGGCCGGCCTGGCCATCGCCGGCGTCCCCGGCCGTGCCGATCCGCGCGACGCGCTCTGCGGGGCCTCCACCCTGACCGATCTCGAGCCGGGCGCGGTGATCGGCACGGCGAGCCTGCGCCGCCGCGCCCAGCTCCTCGCCGCCCGGCCGGATCTCGACGTGACCGACGTGCGCGGCAACGTCGACACCCGGCTGCGACGCCTCGCGGCGGGTGATTTCGCCGCGCTCGTGCTGGCGCGCGCCGGGCTCGATCGCCTCGGCCGGGGCGGCGAGAGCGAGCCGATCGACCCGGCCCTGATGACGCCGGCGGCCGGCCAGGGCTGCCTGATCCTCGAGACCCGGGCCGACGATCCCGCGCGCGCTGCGGCCGCCGCGCTCACCGATCCCGCCGCGCTGGTCGCGCTGACGGCCGAGCGTGCCCTGGTCGGCGCGCTCGACGCGACGTGCAACACGCCCGTCGGCGCCCACGCGCGCGAGGAGGGCGGCGTACTGCTCGTGGAGGCGTTCGTGGGCACACCTGACGGCTCGACCTGGATCCGCGACGCCGCCGGCGGCGACCCGCGCTCCCCGGCCGACGCCGGCCTCGACGTCGCGGAACGCCTGCTCGCCGCGGGCGCGCGCGAGGTGCTCGCCGCCGCCGAGGCCGCGGCGGGCTCCGGGTAGCCTGCCGCCCATGGCGGGCATCGTCCATCTCGTCGGCACCGGCCCGGGCGATCCCGGGCTGATGACGGCACGCGCGCTCGAGCTGATCGGGAGCGCCGATGCCATCGCGTATGACCGCCTGATCCCCGCCGGGGCACTGGACGGCGCGCGCGCCGACGCCGAGCTGCACTACGTCGGCAAGGCGCCCGGCGACGCCGCGAAGACCCAGGACGAGATCAACGCCCTGCTCGTCGAGCTGGGCGGCCGCGGGCTCGAGGTGGTGCGGCTGAAGGGCGGCGACCCGTTCGTATTCGGCCGCGGCGGCGAGGAGGCCGAAGCGCTGCGTGCGGCGGGGATCGCGTTCGAGGTGGTGCCGGCAGTCACGGCGGGCGTTGCCGCCACCGCCTACGCCGGCATCCCCGTGACCCACCGCGACTCAGCGTCGGCCGTCGCCTTCCTGACGGGCCACGAGGATCCCGACAAGCCCGAGACTGCCCTCGACTGGGACGCCCTGGCCCGTTTCCCCGGCACGCTCGTCGTGTACATGGGGGTGAAGAACCTGCCGCTCATCACAGCCCGCCTCGCCGCGTCCGGCCGCGACCCGGCCGAGCCCGCCGCGGTGGTCGAACGCGGCACGCTGCCCGGTCAGCGCACCGTCACGGGAACCCTCGGCGACATCGCCGAGGTGGCCGCGACCGCGGGCATCAAGGCCCCGGCGCTGTCGATCTTCGGCCCCGTCGCCGGCCTGCGCGAGCAGCTCGCCTGGGTCGAGAAGCGGCCGCTGCACGGGCGGACCGTGGCGGTGACCCGCGCGCGAGCCCAGGCAAGCGCGCTCGCAGCGCGGCTGCGGGTCCTCGGAGCGGACGTCGTCGAGACCCCGGCGATCCGCATCGAGCCGCGCGCGGTGGAGGGAGAGCTCGCCGCGGCGCTCGACCGGATCGAGAGCTACGACCTGATCGCGCTGACCAGCCCCAACGGCGTCGCCGCCCTGTTCGACGGCCTCGCGAGCCGCGGCCGCGACACCCGCGCGCTCGCCGGGGCGACGGTCGTGGCCATCGGCCCCGCCACGGCCCGCGCCCTGCGCCGCCACGGGATCATCGCCGACGTGACGCCGGAGAAGGCCGTCGCCGAGGCGCTGGTCGAGGCGCTCGCCGGGATCGAGATGGCCGGGAAGCGAGTCCTGATCCCGCGCGCCGCGGAGGCACGCGACGTGTTGCCCGACGCGCTCGCCGGCCGCGGCGCCGAGGTCGACGTGGTGGCGCTCTACGACACGGTCGCCGAGGACCTCTCGGATTCCGAGCTCGCCGGACTGGGCGACGCCGACTACGTGACGTTCACCTCCAGCTCGACCGTCACCAACCTGCTCGACGCGCTCGCCGGTCGCGCCTTCCCGGCCGCGGCCAGGGTGATCTCGATCGGGCCGGTGACCAGCGCGACGGCGCGCGAGCGCGGGCTCGACGTGGCGGTCGAGGCCGTGCGACACGACATCGACGGCCTCGTGGAGGCCCTGCTGGACGACGCCCGGTGATCGTCACCCTGCTGACCGACTACGGGCGCGACGACGACTTCGTCGGCGTGTGCCACGGCGTGATCCGGTCGATCGCGGCGGACGCGGAGATCATCGACGTCACCCACGGCATCCCCCGATTCGAGGTCCGCCGCGGGGCCGTGACGATGCGCAACACCCTTCCCTACCTCCCAGCTGGCGTGCACGTCGGGGTGGTCGACCCGCAGGTCGGGACCGAGCGGCGCTCCGTGGCGCTGGGCTGTGCCGACGGGCGGATCCTGGTCGGTCCGGACAACGGCCTGCTCTCGCTCGCCTGGGAGGTCGCGGGCGGTGTCGAGCGCGCCGTCGACATCAGCCGCTCCCCGCACCGGCTCGAGCCGGTCTCGGCGACGTTCCACGGCCGCGACGTGTTCGCGCCCGTAGCGGGGCACCTCGCCGCGGGCGCGCCGCTCGAGGCGGCCGGCGAGCCGCTCGAGCCCGAGCTGCTGACCGCGATCGAGCTGCCCCGCCCCGAGCTCCGCGACGGGGAGGTGATAGCCCATGCGCTCACCACGGACCGCTTCGGCAACGTCGCGCTCGACGTCCGCCACGCCGACCTCGCCGGGACCGGGCTGAAGCTCGGGGGGACCGTCGAGATCGAGGCCGGCGGCAAACGTTTTCTCGCCTCGTTCACGTCCACCTTCGCCGACGTCGGCCCGGGCGAGCTGATCGTCTACGAGGACGCGTACCGGACGCTCGCCGTGGCCATCAACCGCGGCGACGCCGGCGCGACCCTCGGCGTGCGGTCCGACGACGAGGTGGTGCTGCGGCCGCGATGATCGGCCTCCCGCGGGTCCACCACCGGCTGACCGACTCGACGAACGAGCGCGCGAAGGCGCTCGCTGCCGCCGGCGCGCCACACGGGACGGTCGTCACCGCCGCGGAGCAGACGGCCGGGCGGGGGCGACAGGGGCGAGCGTGGGTCGCCGCTCCCGGCGACGCCGTCCTGTTCTCCGCCGTGGTCCGCGACCTCCAGCCGCGCCATGCGCTGCTGCCGCTGATGGCCGCGCTGGCCGTCTGCGAGGCGGCCGAGGAGCTGGCAGGCGTGCGGTGCGCGATCAAGTGGCCGAACGACGTCTGGATCGACGGGCGCAAGCTGAGCGGGATCCTCGTCGAGGGAAGGCCCCAGGCCGGCTGGGCCGTCGTCGGGATCGGCCTCAACGTGCACACCCGGTCGTTCCCGCACGAGCTCGAGGAGATCGCCACATCGCTCGCCCTGGCCGGGTCCGACGCCCCGCCCGACGTCGAGTCCGCGGTGATCCCATTGCTCGCCGCCCGGCTCGGCCAATGGGCGGCGGCGGGCGAGGAGGAGGTGATCGCCGCGTGGCGCCCGCGCGACGCGCTGCACGGCTCCGAGATCGCCTGGGAGGGCGGCAAGGGCGTGGCGGCCGGCATCGACCGCACGGGCGCGCTGCTCGTCGACACCGCCGCCGGCCAGATCTCGCTCGACGCGGGCGAAGTTCACCTCAAAAGGCGATGATCTACGATGCGTAGGTGGCAGCCTCGACCCCACCCGAGCAGGAGCTGCGGCAGGCCATCAGCCTTGGTGGCCAGCCCGTAGAGCTCAGTCTCGAGGTACTCACCAACTTCTTCGGCGGCGGCCAGGGCGAGCAGGATCGCGCCCGCATCGCCGCCGCCCTCAACCGCGCCGGCGTGAACGCCGACCCGCCGGTGATGGTCGCCGAAACCGGACAGACCATCCGCCTCACGGCGGTCCGCGCGAAGGCATCGCGCAAGGCGGCGAAGCGCGCGGCGGCGATTACGTCCAGGGACGACTCTGCCGAGCTTGCGAGCACGCGCCTCGCGCTCGACCGCGAGGTCCGCGCCCGGACCGACGCCGAATCGCAGCTCAACCAGCTGCGCGAGGACCTCAACACCACCCAACGCGCGCTCGAGAGCGAGGTCCGCGGGCGGACCGACTACGAGCACGAGCTCGCCGACCTGCGCGAGGAGCTTGCTCGCCGCGAGAGCGAGATCACGCGGCTCAGCGAGGCGCTCGAGACCGCGTGGAGCGGCGCGGGGAGCCGCACCCGCCGCCTCGCCGACCAGGCCAAGGAGGCGCGCGAGCAGGCCCGCGCCGAGGCCCAGTCGGCGCGTGCCGCCGCCAAGAGCGCCCGCTCCGAGGCGAGCGACGCCCGCGCCGAGGCCGACGCCGCGATCGCCGCCGCGCAGGCCGACGCGGCCGACGCCCACACGCGCGCCCAGGCCGAGATCGACCGCGTCAAGGCCGAGGCCGACGCGGGCCGGGCCCAGCTGCAGGCCGAGCTCGACGACGCGCTCGCCGCCGCCGACGAGATCCGCGCGGCCGCCCAGATCGACATCGCCAACGCGACCTCCACGGTCGAACAGGTCCGCGCCCAGGCGCAGGCCGACCTCGAGGCCGCCCAGGGCACGGCGGAGGAGCTCCGCTACGGCGCCGAGTCCGAGATCGAGAAGGTCCGGATCCAGTACGCCGACGAGCTCGAGGCGGCGCAGGCCGCCCTCGCCCAGACCCAGGAGCAGGCGAAGCTCGACCTCGAGGCCGCGCAGACCGCGGCCAAGGCCCAGATCGAGGAGATCCGCGCCGACGCCGCCAGCCAGATCAAGGAGGCCCGTGCCGGCGCGCAGGCCCGGATCGAGAAGGCACATGCGGGTGCGCAGGCGCGCATCGAGGAGGCGCGCTCCGAGGCCCAGGCACAGGTGGAGAAGGCGCGCAGCGAGACGCAGATCCAGGTCAAGGAGGCGCGCGCGGGCGCGCAGACCCGGATCGAGAAGGCACAGGCCGACGCCGACGCGCGCATCGCCGACGCGCTCGAGCAGGCGCGCACCGAGCTCTCGCAGGCTCAGCAGATGCACAGCGAGGCGCGCGCCGAGACCGAGGAGCGCCACGCACAGGAGCTCGAGCAGCTCAAGGAAAGCGTCGCCCTTCAGCTCGCCGAGCAGAGCGAGGCGCAGACCGAGGAGATCGAGCGCATCACCAACGAGCTGACCGAGGAGGCGCACGTCCTCCGCGAAGCGCTCGACGTGGCCGAGGCCGAGGCCACCGAGAACAAGGCCGAGGTCGAGCGGCTCAGCGCCGAGCTCGCCACCGCCCTCGACAGGGCCGACAGCCTCGTCGCCGAGACGGCCAAGGCCCGCGCAGAGATCAAGCCCCGGTCCGCCCGTGTCGCCGCGAAGGCCAAGGAGGCCCAGGAACAGGCCGAGGCACGGCTCGCCGAGGTGTCAGCCGCGGCGAAGGCCGCCGAGCAGGAGTTGGGCGAGCTGCGGTCGGCGCACCAGCAGGCCCAGGAGCAGCTCACCACCCTGCGCGCCGAGCTGGAGGGCATGGAGCGCGCGCTCGCCGACGAGCGCGCGAGCGCGGAGTCGCGCGACGTGGCCCTCGATCAGTCCGAGCAGCAGATCACGGACCTCACCGCCGCACTCGAGGAGGCGAACGCAGCGCTCGAGGTGCACGAGGAGAGCGCCGCCAGCCTCGATCAGGCCCTCGGCGAGGAGCGCGCCGCGGCCGAGGAGCGCGACGCCGCGCTGGAGGATGCCACCCGCCGGCTCGCGGAGCAGGAAGACCAGATCGCCGAGATCGAGCGCAGCCTCGACGAACACGTCGAGGCCCTGCGCGAGTCGCACGCGGAGATCGAGCGCCTCGGCGCCCGCGTGCAGCAGGCCGAGAGCCAGGTGACCGGTCTCGAGTTCGAGATCGACGAGGCCGTGCTGGCCCTGATCACCGAGCTCGAGAACGGCCTCGGTGCCGGCGCCGAGGGCAACGGCGCCGTCGAGGCCTCCTAGCTACGCAGCGTCCTGCGCGTCGTCGGTCGTCTGCGTGTCCTGCGCCTCGACCGCCCCGCCGTTCTGCTCCTGGGGCTGCTTGCCGCCGCGCTTGCGGCGGCGGCCGCCGCGGCGGCGCTTGCCCTTGGGGAAGTTGCGCAGCAGCTCGCGCGCCAGGCCCTGGGGCTTGCGCGCCATGCGCATGCGGGCGCCGTCGAGCACCTGCTGGGCCTCCGGCGTGTGCGCCAGCGCGGCCGCGAGCAGCGCGGCGGACAGGCGGCGATCCTGCTTGCGGGTCGCCTGCACGAGCCGGCGCGCGTTGCGCGCGTGGGCGCCGCCCGAGGAGTTGACGAGGAGCCCGAGCAGGCGCTTGGTCTCCGGCCAGCGCGACACCGCGTATTCCTCGTGGACCTCGCGGCTGTACTCGGCCAGGTGCCAGATCCAGCGGGCAGCCTGCTCGCGGCGGCCGATCGGGCGCTCGGCGAGCGCCTGGAGCAGGACCTTGACGCCCTCGCGGCGCTCGTCGCGCGACCAGCCGCCGACGATCTCGACTGCCTCGTCGAACGCCTCCGGGTCCTTCAGCTGCGCCGACCTCCTGGAGCGCGCGGACCCGCAGCTGCGAGTTGCGGTTGCGTTGCAGGCAGGTGACCAGGAACCGCCGGCGCAGCTCGCCGGTCGAGTCGAAGTGGAGCATCGCCTTGGCGCGGCGCCAGTTGTTGGAGGCCACGCGAGCGCCCGCGAGTGCGGCCCAGGCGTGCTGCTCGCCCCACGACAGGTGCTCGACGGCGATCCGCCACAGCTCGCGCTCGAAGACCTGGGCGCGGCGGTCCTCGTCGGAGGTCACCGGGAGCACGCGGCGCTCGACGCGCAGGCGGCGGCCGCGGCCGCGGCGCACTGGGCCGACCACGATCGCGCCGCCGCGGTAGACGTCGCGGTCGAGGAGGCTGTGGAGGGTGACGACGGGGTCGTCGTTCGTGGTGGCGGGATGCACGAAGTCGACGACGATGCCGGCCTCCTTGCCCTGCTGGCGGCGCGTGACGCGGCCGACCCGCTGCTGGTAGATCCGCCGCGAGGCCGTCGGGGCGAGGTGCATGCAGACGGTGGCGCGCGGCGAGTTCCAGCCCTCGGCGAGGAGCTGCGCGTTGCAGAGCACGTCGATCTCGCCGCGCTCGAAGTCGGCCAGGACGCGGGTCAGCTCACGCTTCGGCGTCTCGCCGGAAACGGCCATCGCCTTGAGCCCGGCCGCCTGGAATGCCGCCGCCACGTTGTGCGCGTGGCGTACGCCGGCGGTGTAGACCACGCCCGGCAGGTCCTTGAAGCGAACCTTGTAGAGGTCGGCGATCGCGAGGTTGAACGGCGTCTGGTCGAGGAGCTCGGCCAGCTGCTCCTGATCGAAGTCCTGGTCGACCTCGCCCTTACGCAGCGGGACCTTGGAGATCGAGCGCACGCCGACGCCCGGCGGGATCCGCACGCAGCGCAGCGGCGCGATCACGCCGCGGCGCGCGGCCTGCGCGAGGTCGAAGCGCGAGGTCTGGGTCGGGAAGAGGTCCGTCACGTGGCGGGCGATGAGGGCGCCCGTCGCGGTCATGCCGACGAACACGGGGCCCTGCCACTGGCGGATCGACCCGCTGGTCTTCTCGCCGAGCGCGGTATGGGCCTCGTCGCAGATGACGATCGTGTACGCGTCGGAGATCTTGCCCGCGTTGCGCACGAACCACTGGTAGGTCTCGACGGTGACCGGGCCGTCGATCGTCGACTCCTTGTCCTTGCCGATCAGCGGGCCGCAGATGCGCTTCTTGTAGCCGCGGTCCGCGAGCTCGCCGTTGAACTGATCGACGAGGTTGCGGCGGTGGGTCAGGATCAGCACGCCGCCCGTGCGCGAGGCCTCGACGAAGCCGAGCGGCGGCGACGGTCTTGCCGGCGCCCGTCGCGTGCTCGAACCAGAAGCGGCGGTCGGCGTTCGGGTCGTCCGCGGCGAGGTCGGCGGCCTCCTCCTCCTCGGCCTCCTCGGCGGGATCCCAGTCGAGCGGCTCCTCGTCGGTGGCGACCTCTTCGTCGCCCTCGATCTCGAGCTCGCCGCTCGGAAGCTCCTCGAGATGCTTGCCGTTGGAGCCGTTCCCGTTGGCGGCGGGCGCCTTGCCGGGAGCCTCCTGGGCGGCGGCGGTGAGCGCGATCAGGGTGCCCGAGAGCGCGTCGACCTGGTGGGCGGACAGCGTGGTGCCGTCGACCAGCTTCGGCTCCTCGTCGTTGAGCACGCGCTCGAGACCGAGGATCAGCGCGAACTCGCGGCGCCACTCGACGGACGGGAAGTCGCGGCCCGCGTCGAGCTCGGCGATGGCCGCGTCGAACGCGCGGCGGCGGGCGGTGCCGGGGGCGAGCGCTTCGGCCGCGTCCTCGCCCTCGAGCACGAACGGCTCCCGCGCGAATTCCTCGGCGCGGCGAAGATCAGCGCCCGAAGGCGCCGTCGGCGCGACTGCAGTAGAGGTCTCAGCCATAGGGTGGCCCGTGTAGTTGGGAAGGAGGCTGACCGGGCTGCTGCCGCTCGAGCGAGAAACTGCCTTGCGAGAACAGCGGGGTCCGCCGTGAATCGTGCCGTCGCTCTGAGGCGAATCCCGCGAGCGGCGGAGGAAGCGATGCATCCGAAGCACCGCGTCTGTACGTATTAAAGCACCGAATGCACCCCTTCGTCTTGGAAACGTCTGCCACCCTGAAAGCCACCATGCATCGCCTGCTGCCCGTCCTTCTCGTCTGTGCGCTCGTCGTTGCGGGGTGTTCGTCCGATGACCCGGACAGCGCCGCGCCGTCGGCGGCCGCGGCCGAGCAGCAGCTGGCCGGGGCCCCGCCGCCGCTGGCGAAGGTGCACCGCGAGGCCAACAAGCTGCTGGGCGGCGGCAAGGACGGGTTCGAGGCCCGCCTCGCGGAGCTGAAGGGCCATCCGGTGGTCGTCAACAAGTGGGCCTCGTGGTGCGGCCCGTGCCGCGCCGAGTTCCCCCATTTCCAGCGCCAGGCGCTGAAGCACGGCAAGGAGATCGCCTTCCTCGGGGTCGACGGCCAGGACAACGACGACGACGCCCGCGAGTTCCTCGCCGCGTACCCGGTGACCTTCCCGAGCTACAAGGACCCCGACCTGAAGATCTCGGAGGCGATGGGCGCCCTGCAGGCGTTCCCGTCGACCGCGTTCTACGACTCGAAGGGCGAGCTCGCGTACCTCCGCCAGGGCCAGTACCGCACCGAGGCCGACCTCGCGGCGGACATCAAGCGCTACTCGCGCTGATAATCCAACCTGTGCCCGAAGTCCGCCCCACGCGCACGGAGCGCGAGATCGACGCGGCGCTCGCCCTGCGCGAGCGCGTGTTCGTCGGCGAGCAGGGCGTGCCCGTGGCCGCCGACCGCGACGGTCTCGATCCCGAGTCGATCCACCTCGTCGCCCTCGAGGCGGGCGAGGTGATCGCAACTTGCCGCCTGCTGCCGGCGCCCGGCGTGCTCAAGCTGGGCCGGATGGCGGTCGCGCCCGAGGACCGCCGCCGGGGGCTCGGCGCCGCGCTGCTGGCCGCGGCGGAGGACGTGGCGCGCGAGCAGGGGGTGGCGCGCATCGTCCTCCACGCGCAGACGTACGCCGAGCCGCTGTACGCGGGCGCCGGCTACATGCGCGTGGGCCACGTGTTCCTCGAGGAGGAGATCGAGCACGTGCGGATGGAGCTGGCCGTTGCCTGAGATCCGGATCGATCCGCTCACGGGGCTGCGCGCGATCATCGCCGGCGAGCGCGGCGACCGCCCCGGGGCATGGCTCGACTTTGCCGAGCGCAAGCCGATCGATCCCGAGTCGGACCCGTTCCTCGCGGGCCACGAGTCGCAGACGCCACCCGAGCTGTACGCCGTTCGTCCCGACGGGGGCGAGCCGGACACGCCCGGATGGCGCGTGCGGGCGATCCCGAACCTGTACCCGGCACTCACGCCAGATCTGGGCGAGGACCGCGGCGACCCGCTGGCCGGCGGCCGCGGGCAGCCGGAGCTGTTCGCCGTACGGCCTGCGGCCGGCGCGCACGAGGTGGTCGTGAACACCCCGGAGCCGCTGTCCTCGCTGCTCGAGCTCGGGCCCGGCGGCCTGGCCGCTGCGATGGACGCGTGGCGCGCGCGGATGCGAGCCCACCCCGAGGCGCGCTACCTGCACCTGATCGTCAACGAGGGGCGCGAGGCGGGCGCATCCCTCCCGCATTCGCATGCCCAGCTCTACGCCCTGCCGTTCGTGCCGGCCCTCATCGCCCGTGAGCGCGAGCGGTTCACCGCCTACAACGACCGCACGCAGGGCCGCAACCTGCTCGAGGACGTCCTCACGGCGGAGGTCAAGGCGCAGGAGCGGATCGTCGCCGTCGACTCCGAGGCGGTGGCTCTTTGCCCGTTCGCGGCGCGCGTGCCGTTCCACATCCAGGTCGTGCCGCGCACCCCGCGGCCCCGCTTCGAGGACGACGGGGCGCTCGGCGCCGCGGTGCTGCACGAGGCGCTGGCCCGGCTCGCGGCGGTCCTCGGCGGGCTGCCGCCATTCAACCTCTGGGTGCGCACCGCCCCGCGCGACGCGGAGCAGTACTGCTGGCGGATCGATCTGCTGCCGCGCCTCGCGCAGTTCGCCGGGCTCGAGCTCGGGACGGGCGTGAATCTCTGCGTCCTCACCCCGGAGCGCGCCGCCGAGCGCCTGCGGGCCGCCACCCCCGCGTCGTGATCGCAATAGCCGCGGTGATCGCCGCCGCCACGGCGGGTGGGTTCCTGTCCGAGCAGCGCTGGGCGGGCGCGGCCGACGCCCTGGCCGCGCGCGCGAACCGGGCGCTGCTCTACCTGGTGGTCCCGCTGCTGGTGTTCCTCAACATCGTGCACTTCGACCCGAGCGGGACGGTCGCCGCCGGGGTCGGCTTCGGCCTCGTCGCCCTGGCGGTCACGCTCTCGGCGGGCTACGTGATCGGGACCCGCGTGCTCCGTCTCCCGCGACCGTCGGTCGGAGCGCTGATGCTGGCCGCCGGCTTCGGCAACACCGCATACCTCGGCCTGCCCGTCGCGAGCGCGCTGTTCGGGTCCGGGCAGCTGCCGAACGCGATCGTCTACGACCTGATCCTCACCACGATGTCGGTCTTCACGGTCGGGGTCGCCGTTGCCGCCGCGTTCGGCACCTTGGTGGAAGACAAACGCGAGCGGTTCGCCGCGGTGTTCACGCGCAACCCCCCGCTGTGGGCCTGCGCGCTCGGGCTCGTCGCGCCGGCCGCGCTGGCGCCGGACTGGGCAGTCGACGCGTCGCACGTGCTCGTCTATGCCGTGCTGCCGCTCGGCTTCTGGATCGTAGGTGTGACCCTCGCCGCCGAGGCCGAGGAGGACGCCATTCCCTTCCCCCCGCCGTTCTCGGCCGCCGTCGCCACCGCGGTGGGGCTGCGGCTCCTGCTCGCGCCGGCGGTGGTCCTCCTCCTCTCCCTCGTCGTGGTCGACGTGCCCGACGCGTTCATCTCCCAGGCCGCGATGCCATGCGCCGTCGCGGCTCTGCTGCTCGCCAACGAGTTCGGGCTCAACCGCGCCCTCGTGGCCTCCGCGATCGCCTGGTCGACGGCGATCGGCGTCGCGGCGGGGTTGGTCGTCGCGCTCGTATAGCGTCCCGCCGCGATGCCGCCCTCAGAACGACCGATCGCCATGTACGCCGCAGAGCCCCCGCAGGAGCCGCTGCCCTACGGGCGCTGGGCCGAGGCGCTCACCGAGCACTTCGCCGCCGCCGCGGCGAAGATCGAGGGCGACGAGAACATCGGCGAGCCGACGGACGTCGTCTGGTTCCCCGACCGCTCGTGGAACGGGCGCGTCTACGTGCCCGCGACTTCGACCACCACGGAGGGCTACGAGCTGTTCGGCTACGTGTCGTACTTCCGCGAGCACGAGGGCTCCCAGGCCGAGAACTTCAAGGCTGCCGCCGACTGGACGGACGAGACCGCCGAGGCGAACCCCGGCTGGACGCTCGACCTGTCCGATCAGGAGATCGGCACCTGGCGCTGGACGGAGGGCCGCCGCGGCGTGGTCACGCTGGTCTGGGGCCAGGCGCTCGTGCAGAACGGAGCCGTGGCCACGGCCGAGCTCGGGCCGACGACCACCGATCAGTGCATCCTCGTCGACGACCGCTTCACGCTCGTCTCGCTCGACGCCTTCACCGGCGACTACGTCGAGGTGCGGCTGTACGACCGCCGCGGCACCGAGCTCGCGCGCGAGTCGCTCTACGAGGACGAGTAGGCGGCGAACAGCCGCCCGACCTCGGCGAGCGTCGCCGAGTGGGCCGCGGCCTGATCGTCGGCCCGCGCCACGGTCAGCGCGCCCTCGCAAATGGCCCCGAACAGCAGCGCGGCGAGCGGCTCCACCGGCCGCGACGCGATCCGCCCGGCCTCCATCGCCTGGGCGAGGCCCTGCTGGAGCAGCGCCATCGCGGTCGCCTCGCCCGCGCGGACGTCCTCGTGACCGAGGGCGGCGAACGAATCGATCAGGACGATGCGCTGGACCTCGGGGTCGAGAACACCGTCGAGGAAGGCGCGTGCCCCGGCCTCGACGGCCGCCCACGGGTCGTCGGCGTGCTCGAGCGCGGCCGCGGCACAGACCTCCGCCAGCTTCTCCTGCTCGCGCTCGTAGACGGCCCCGAACAGCTCTCGCTTGCCCGCGTAGTGGTGGTACAACGCGCCCTTGGACACCCCGGCCGCGGCGACGACCGCGTCGAGCGACGTGGCGGCATAGCCGTCCTGCGCGAACGATTCACGCGCGGCGGCCAGCAGCGCCGCCGTCGTCGCGGCGCGGCGCGCGGCCTGGGTGCGAGTCCCGGTGGCGGCCATGGGAAAAGCGTACTGACAGTCGGAAAGTTCCGCTTCAGCTGACGGCGGTGCGCAGCCTGACCGCGCGCGTCCTGAACCCCGAGCCGCGCGGGCCGGTGACGGTGAACCGTGCGGTCCGCGCACGGCCCAGCCGGGCGACCAGCGAGCGGCTCAGCTTCACCCGTACGACGACGCGGCGGCCTGAGGACAGCTGCGGGACCTTCAGCGTGAAAGACACGTTGCGCCTGCCGATCCTCGCCCGCGCAGTCAGGCGCATCGCCTTGCAGCCGGCCTTCGTCCGGCAGCGCGCGACGAAGGACAGCTTGCGATTGCGCCCGACAGTCAAGGAGCGAGGCAGCGTCAGGGCGGCGAGGCCCTTCGTCGGCGGGCGCGTCTCATCCGGGACGGGGATGACCGGCCGCGGGACGGTCTTGATCACCGCCGGCGGGGCCGCCTCGTATGCCCCGATGTCCGGCTTGGCATCGCGCGCGCGGCCGGCGTGGTCCGAGGTCACGCCGAGCCCCGGCGCGCCCTTGTCCCTGGCCACCGTGTCGAGCGCAGACGGGGCCAGCCCGGGTGCGGCGAAGAGCGGGGTCACCCCGTAGAACTCGCCGGCGACGGGCACGCTCCAGTTGTTGGTGGTGGCGTTGGCGGTGCGGATGGCGAACGAGACCTCAGGGTCGACCGTGACGTCACGCATCAGGTTGTTGGCGAACACGAGCTGCTCGTCCTCGTCCGGGATGCCGTCCGCTGGGTCCGTGACGCCGACGCCGATGTTCACGCCATGCTTGTTCGTACCGAAGGTGGATGCCCAGAACGTGTTGTGAGCGACCCGCGTGTCGAAGGCGGTGTACATCCGCAGCGAGAAGTCGTAGCCGGTGAGAACGTTGTTCTCGATCGCGATCCGCCCGAGCGGGCCGGAGAAGAACTCGCGAAACTCCCAGTCGACGTTCTCGACGCGGGTGGTGCAATCCGGCGGCTGCGGGTCGGGCATGATGCAGGTCCGCCGGCTCTTCTGGGTGAGGATGAAGCCGCGTATGTCGGCGCCGACGAAGTTCCGCCGGATGGCGAGGTCCGTGACCGGGGACAGGATCTGGATGGAGTCGACGTGGTCGAAGGCGGCGCCCACGGTCCCATCGAGGATCCGGTTGTCGTCGATGGTCACGTTCGCGGCTCCCGAGAGCTGGATCCCGTCACCGTCGAGGATCCCCTCGAAGCGGTTGCGCGCAATGGTCAGGTTCGCATTGCCCTGGTTGAAGGCGGTCGCCGCCTGGATGCCGATCATCGTGCCGTGGGCCTTCGGGACGGCCCCGGTTCGCTGGTCCTGGTTCGAGTCGTGGAACCAGTTGCCGGTGATGCTGGTGTTCCGCACCGAGTACGTGGAGCTCGAGTGCTTGGCGAACAGCAGGCCGTGCTGATGGGTCGGCCCGATCTCGGAGCCGGTCACGGCGAGGCCGTCGGCGCCGTTGAAGAGGAGGCTCTGGGCGAAGTGCAGGCCCTCGAGCCGGAGCCCCTTGACCGCGGGGAGCCCGACGAGGCTCGCCGACGGGGTGGCGGGCGAGCCGATCGTCGCCTTCTGCGCCGCTGGCACGGTTTGCGGGTCCTCGCCCGGGACGTACCCGGCGCGGCGGATCGTTACCGGCGTGTCGTGGACCAGGTCGTCGCCGGCGGGCGGCGCGAGCGCCGGGTACTCGCCGGGCCTGACGAGGACGAGCGAGTCGTCCGGCGCCTTGAGCGCGCGGGTGACCGTCGCCCACGGCTGCCCTGCCGTGCCGGAGTTCGTGTCCAGGGCCCCGGGACCGCCGACGTAGAACGTCGCCGCAGCGGCACTCGCCGTCATCCCTGGCAGCGCAAGGCACACGACCGCCAGTACGGCTGCTGGGCCAAGCCGGCGCACCGGCCCCAGGTTATCCTCGCCGCGGGCCCCGATAGCTCAGCTGGATAGAGCGTCCCCCTCCTAAGGGGAAGGCCGCTGGTTCGAATCCAGCTCGGGGCATGCCCCGCGGCGCGTCAGACCAGCACGGCGGCGAGCGCGACCAGGCCCGCCGCCTGGAGCACGATCGTCACGGCACCAACCCAGACGGCAGCCCGCGCGAGGCGCGTCCGCCGCGGGCGGGCGATCCTGATCGCCGCCGCCGACATCAGGAACGGCACGGGGCAGATGACCCCGCCGAGGGCCACGACGAGCGCCGTCTGGTCGCCGCGCGGGTCGGTCCCGGCGTCGGGGAGGCGCATCGCGCTGGGCTGGGCGTTGAGCTCCATACCTTCTATACGCAGCGAGCGCCCGAGCGGATGCCTCAACCCGCCGCGTACAGGTCCCACTCGTCCGGCACGCCCTTCAGCTCATGCGTGCCGCGCTCGGCGAACTCGATCTGCGAGCCGGCGACCAGGTCGCGCACGGTCCGCGACACCAGCACCTCCCCCGGCCCGGCCAGCGAGCTGACGCGGGCGGCGATGTGCACCGCGATGCCGCCGACGTCGTCCCCCATCACCTCGCACTCGCCGGTGTGCAACCCGGCGCGCACCTCGATGCCGAGGCCGGCAGCCGACTCGATGATCGCCCGCGCGCAGCGGATCCCGCGCGCCGGGCCGTCGAAGGTGATGAGGAACCCGTCGCCGGTCGACTTGACCTGCCGCCCGCCCGACCGCTGGACCGCTGCAGCGACGGCCGTGCCGTGGGCGATGAGCAGCGCCCGCCAGCGCTGGTCGCCCAGCTCGGCTGCCTTGCGCGTGGAGTCGACGATGTCGGTGAACAGCACCGTCGCGAGGACCCGATCGATCTCGGGCTGGTACCCGACCCCGGTCAGGAACCGCTTCAGCTCGTCGAGAGTGCGGTCGACGCCCTCGAACCACGGGCCATGGTCGTCACCCGGCAGCTCGATGAGCCGGGCATCGGGCAGGTGATCGGCCAGCCAGCGGCCGTTGCGCACGTTCACGAGCCGGTCGTGGCGACGGTGCATCACGAGCGCCGGCACCTGCACCTGCGGCACCACGTCGCGCACGTCGAGGTCGAGGAACATCTGCGCCAGCGAGAGGAGCATTCCCGGGCTCGCGGTGGCGCGCTCCATCCGGCCGAGGAACGCGCGCGTGTCGGGATCGTCGGCCATGCTCGGCGCCGCCACCTCGATGACGGTGCCTTCGCCCCAGTGCGGCAGCACGAACTCGGTGCCCGACTGCAGCAGCGCCTCCGCCTCGTTGGCGAACGGGTAGTCCTCGGCCCAGGTCGACCGGGCCATGCCGCCCCACAGCACCAGCGACTGCACCCGTTCGGGGTGGGCGGCCGCGAACAGGATGCTCATCGGCACGCCTTCGGAGATCCCGACGAGGGCGGCGCGCTCGCTCCCGGCAGCGTCCATCACGGCGCGTACGTCGTCCATCCGCTCCTCGAGCGTCGGCGCGACCGCCACCGGGTCCGACAGCCCCGATCCACGGCGGTCGAAGGTGATCACCCGTGCGAACGACGCGAGCGCCTGCATGAAGGCCACGATCGGCGGGGCCTCCCAGACAAGCTCGACATGGCTGATGTAGCCGTTGACGAGCACCAGATCGAGGTCGCCCTCCCCGAACACCTGGTAGGCGATGTGAACGTCGCCGCTGCGGGCGTAGCTGGTGGCTGGACGGTCCAGATGTCCAGTCTACGGCGGCGCCGAGAACCGGTCAGAGGAGGTCGACGGCGCGCACCACGCCGCGGACCAGCGCCGGCGACAGGGGCAGCGCGGCGGCGCGGTCGAGCATGTGCGACTCGCCCGCCGGAGTGGCCTCGCCGACGAGCAGGTGCGCGCCGGCCGCGAGCGAGCGGACCTCGTCGTCCATCAGGACGAGCGCGGCGAGGTAGGGATCGGTGCCCAAGCGCAGGGCGAGGTGCTCGCCGGAGCGCGCCGCGCAGAGGCCGATGTGATCCTCGTCGGCGTCCCAGGTGCCGGCTCGCCCGAGCGCGTCGAAACCCTCCGGGTCGAGGAACACCACCACGTCGTCGGGATCCGGGACGGGCGCGGCCACGCCGACCGGGACCTGCGCCCCGCCGAACAAGCGCGCGCCCACCTGCAGCCAGTCGCCGGGCGACACCCGCTCGATGGCCAGCCGGCCGCCCTCGGCCGATCGCGCGACTGCGACGGCGTCGTCGGGGTGCGGGAACACGATGTTCGCTGTGGGCATACTTGGATGATCGACCCTTCGAGGCAGATCCTCTACCGCCAACCGGTCGGAATCGACCCGCCGTTCTGCACATAGGCTGGGGCTGGGTTGGACCTCACCGCGACACTCCTGAGCACCGGCTGGGCGTCGGGAGTGAACGCCTATCTCACGGTCGCGCTGCTGGGCGTCCTCGGCCGCGCCGGGGTGGGCCCCGTCCCGGACGAGCTGGAATCCACCACCGTGATCGCCGTGGCGAGTGCGCTGTTCGCGATCGAGTTCATCGTCGACAAGGTGCCGTGGCTCGACAGTGTCTGGGACTCGGTCCACACCGCCATCCGGCCGGCTGTCGGCAGCTTCGTCGGCCTCGCCTTCGCGGGCGACGACGGCAAGACGGGGATCGACGAGGCGCTCGCCGCCGCCGGCTCGGGCGGCACGGCGCTCACGAGTCACGCGATCAAGGCGGGGATCCGGCTCGCCATCAACGCCTCGCCGGAGCCCGCGTCGAACATCGTCATGAGCCTCACCGAGGACACGCTCGTGTTCGTGGTGGCCGGGTTCGCGATCAACCACCCCGTGCTCGCCGCGAGCATCGCCACGGTGCTCCTGATCATCGGGATCGCCGTGGTCACGATCCTGTGGAAGACGATCCGGCGTGTGCTGGCAAAACGGCGCCGCGAGCGCGGCGATCCTCCCTAGCGCACGCCGCTCAGCGGCCGGCGCGAACGCGGCGCACGCGCGGCTTGCTCGGCAAGAGCACGCCGTTGCCGGCGAAGCGGGCGCTTACGCGCACGGCGCCGCGGCGGCGGGGGCGCAGGCCGACCCGCCACGAGCAGTCGCGGCGCACGCGGACGCGGCGAGCAGCGCCCTTGCCGGTGCGCACCCGCACGACGCCGCTGCACGCGTCGGCGGCGCGGACGCCCTCCGGTGCGGTGATCCGGCCCGCGGCGGTGAAGCGGTACGGCGCGCGCCTGTCCCGGCGCGGCGAGACGCGGGCGGTGAACCCCGCCGCGCGCTCCCGCGGGAACGCGCCGTCGCCCGGCCGCAGGCGCACGGTGACGCTGCGCGCGCCCGGCTCGCTGCGCAACCGCACTACGGCCGAGCGCCTGGCCGAGACCACGCGGGCGCCGTCGGCGCTCACCGCATAGCCGGCGGGGTACACGAGCTCGGGAGCCGAGATCTCCGTCTGCGAATCCGACGGGAAGGTCCCGCCGCCCGCACGCGCGATCGAGTAGCGCAGCTCGAAGACGCGCGACGCCGGGTCGAAGGACCAGCGGGTCGGGGTTCCGGCGACGGCGCGCGGGTGCGTGCGCACGAGCGCACGCAGCTGCTCCGTGTCGACGTTGGCCCCCACGGGCGGCTTGCGCGGATCCCGCACGAGGCTCGGGGTGCCCGCGAAGTCGGTGACGCCGTTCGAGTTGTACGTCCACTCCATCCAGCCGACGCGGGCGCGGTCCGCGGCCGCCGTGATGCGCCGGAGTACGGCGGTGTCCTTGGTCGAGCCGAACTCCGTCAGCAGCAGGGCGCTGCCGGTCGCCCGCGAGTGGGACTCGGCGTTGTCGAACACGATCTGCTCGAGGGTCGGGCAGACCGGCGCGAGGTCGACCCCGCCGGCGAGCGCGGCGACGAGGCAGTAGACGTGGAACGAGAGCCCGGCCCGGCGATCGCCGAGGTCGGGCAGGTCGACCGCTCCCCCGGCCCCGGCGAGCAGGTTCGGCTCGTACCAGGCGATGTGCCGGCGGTCGACCTTGCGGATCTCCGCGATCACCTTGCGGTAGAAGCCGGCCAGCTGCGGGTGCTGCGGGCAGACGACGTTGTTGGCGCACGCCGGCCACACGGTGCCCGGCCACGGCTCGTTGATCAGGTCGTAGCCGATCACGTGGCGCGCGTCGCGGAAGCGCCCGGCCACGTGGCGCCACGCGGCCGCGTAGCGGTCCTGCAGCCCGACGCCGCCCGGGCCGGGGCGGTTCGCCCAGAAGTTGTCCCACGCGCGGTTGTGGCCGAGACCGACGAACTGCGCCAGCGGATACCCGACCGACGGCAGGCCGTCGTCCTGCACCGCCCAGTCGGGGAAGCCCTGCCCGTCGAAGCGCTCGTTGTACGAGTCCTGGTGGAAGTCGAGCTGGCTGAACACGCCGGCGTCGGCGAGCTGGCGCTGGGTCCTGGCGATCCGCGCAAGGTACGCGTCGTCGTAGACGCCCGGACGCCCCTCGAGCGCGGCGTGCTGGAGCCCGAGCCGTACGACGTCGAACCCGTTCGCGGCGAGGAAGCGCGCGTCGTCGGCGCCGAAGCCGAGCGCGTCGGGGGCGTACGGCGGGCGCTTGGCCACGACGTTCAGCCCGTGGAGGATCACGACCCGCCCGCCGGCGTCGGTGATCCAGCGGCCGGAACTGCCGAGCGGTGCGTCCGGGGCCGCGAAGGCCGGCGCGGCTACGGCGAGGCAGACAAGGACGAGCGCAGATGAGAAGGCGAGCCGGAGACGCATTGCGGCGCCGCCGAGGGTACGGGACCGGATACCGCTAGCGCGACAGCGCGCGGCCGATGACCACGCGCTGGATCTCGTTAGTGCCCTCGTAGATCTGCGTGATCTTGGCGTCCCGCATCATGCGCTCGACCGGATATTCGGTCACGTAGCCGTAGCCGCCGAGCACCTGGACCGCCTCGACGGTCACCTCCATCGCGGTGTCCGAGCAGAACAGCTTCGCCATCGAGCTGTAGAGCCCCAGGTCGGGCTCCGAGCGGTCCGCCTTGGAGCACGCCTTGTAGAGGAGCTCGCGTGCGGCCGCAGTCCGGGTCTGCATGTCGGCGAGCTTGAACGAAATGCCCTGCAGGTCGATGATCGGCTTGCCGAACGACGTGCGCTCCTTGGCGTACTGGACCGCGTAGTCGGTGGCGCCCTGCGCGATGCCGACGGCCTGCGCCGCGGCGCCGAGGCGAGTGCGCTCGAGCGTGCCGAGCGCGACGCGCATCCCCTTGCCGACCTCGCCGATGACCTGCTCCGGCCCGACGCGCACGTCCTCGAAGACCGGCTGGCCCGTAGGCGAGCCGTGGATGCCGAGCTTGTGCTCGTACTTCGGCACGGAGAAGCCCTCGCTGTCCGCGTCGACCACGAACGCGGTCATGCGGTTGTTCTCACGGTCCGTCACCGCGAACACGACGTAGAAGTCGGCCACGCCTGCGTTCGTGATCCAGTTCTTCGTTCCGTTGATGACCCAGTCATCGCCGTCCTGCACGGCGCTCGTGCGCAGCGCCGAGGCGTTGGAGCCGGCGTCGGGCTCGGAGAGCGCGAAGGCCGGGGACCATTCGCCGGACGCGCAGTTGGGCAGGTAGCGCTGCTTGAGCTCGTCCGAGCCGAACAGCTGGATCGGCAGCGTGCCGAGCTCCTGGACCATCAGGATCAGCGCGACGGCGGCGGAGGCCTTCGCCAGCTCCTCGACCGCGATCTGCAGCATCAGCGTGCCGGTGCCCGTGCCGCCGTACTCCGTGTCGAACGGCAGACCGAGGATGTCCTGCTCACCGAGGAGCTTGCGGATGTCCCGCGGGTACTCGTCCGTGGCGTCGATCTCCGCGGCGCGCGGCGCCACCTGTTCCTGGGCGATCTGACGCACCAGGTCGCGGAAATCCTTGAACTCCTGAGGGATGTCGTAGAGGTCGCTCATCGGGGCGGCGGACACTACCCTGGTGCCGTTTCATCCGGCGCCCGGGTCGGCGAGCTCGATTGCCCTCGCCCGGGCGTAGGCACGGGCCCCGCGAATCCGCGTCTCGACCCGGTACAGCCCGGCCCTCGCTCGCGGTGCCGCGAACCGGACCCGGTACCTCCCGCGGGAGTCGGTCAGCGCCCGGGCGACGGTCGCGTAGCGGCCGCAGCGGATCCTCCGCACCGTGACCGAGCGGTAGCCGCGCCGGCGCACCGCGCCCGCGAGCTCGATCGTGCGGCCCGCGCCGACCAGGCCGATCGAACTCGTCGCGAGCGACTGCGGCAGCTTGAGCGCGACCGACCACACCCCGGCCACCGTCGCCTGGAACCTCGCCCGCTCGAAGCGGCGGCGCGACGGGCGCGGCGCGTAGGCCGTGAAGAACCCGTCGGCGTTCGCGTAGGCCGTGGCCACGCGGCGGCCGGAGTCGTAGACGCCGATGCGCCGCCGCGCATGACGCCGCGCGACGACGCCCGTGAGCCGCACGAGCGAACCGCGCGGCGTGGCCGACACCAGCGACAGCGCGCGGCGCCCGCAGCCGAGGTACAGCTCGGCCGCCGTCTTCTGGTCGGCCACGGGAGCCGGCGGGCGTGCGGACGGCGCCGGGCGCGGCGGCTCGGGGACGTTGTCGACGACCCAGTGGCGCACGGGGCCCAGCGCGACTCGCTCGTTGCCGGCGGCGTCCTCGACCGCGAAGCGTGCCGTGTAGGAGCCGTCCGGGATGCGCGTGGTGTCGAGCTCGAACGAGCCGTCGACGTCGGGCTTGCAGGGGATCGGTGCGGTGAAGTCGTAGTCGCTACCGCCCGGCACCTGGTCGGCGCACTGGCCGGCGCTCGTGTCGATCGCCGCCCGCAGCACCTCGCGGCCGTCCAGCTCGACCAGCAGGCGATAGACGCCGGCACCGCGATCCGAGGCACGCAGCGTGAACGACTCCCTGCCGCGGTGCGGCCCGGCCGCGGCAAGCGCGCCGCCGAACGAGGCCACCTCGGGATCGAACAGATCCTCGAGCGTCGCCTGCGTGCGGAACACGCGCACCCACGCCTTCGGCGCGGAGCCTGCGAGCGGCGCGCACCCGGCGGCCTCGCCGCTCTGGCAGCGGACACCGAACGCGTAGCCCGAGGCAGCCGTGATCAGGCCCGTGTCGATCGCGTTCCGGGCGTCGTCCCACCAGTACCCGGTGCCGCGACCCGCGCCGTTCGAGAGCGAGAAGTTCCCTTGTCCGTTCAGCGCTATCGCGTCGACGATGTTGCTCACGGAGCCCGCTGCGGGGACCCGCGTGGTCATCGCCACGTGCGCGCGCAGGCGGCGCAGCCGCACGTCGGTCCGGGCCAGGTCGAGGTACCAGGCGCGGCGAGCGCCCGAGGCGTGCGCGGCGGATGGCTGCATCAGGGCCTCGAAGTAGCCGCCGCCCGTGCCGCACCGGTCGGCGCGGTCAAAGCGCGGATCGACGCCGCCGTCGGGCAGCCAGCCGACCAGCCCGATCGGGGTGCCGTCGGGCAGCCGGCAGCTGTGCATCTCGTACTGGCCCGCGGCCGCCGGGGCCGCGGCCGTCATCAGGGCGGCCGCTGCCAGCGTCCCCGCGATCGCTGCGCGCATCGTGTCCTCCTCGTCGGTTACCCAAGAGGGAGGCTCCGACGGCAGGGACTTCGCCCCCCCCATACGGCGAATACGGGAACATGCCCGCCATGCAACGCCCCGTGACCCTCCTCACCCTGCTCCTGGCAACCGCCCTGCTCACATTCAGCGGCTGCGGAGGCGACGACGGGGGCGACCCGAACGCCCCCGACCCGAAGGACGATCCGACCGACGCAGCGGCGAAGCCGCCGGCGGGCTACAAGACCGTCGAGAACAAGGTCGCCGGCTTCACCGCCTCGGTGCCGGACGACTGGACGGATGCCTCGAAGAACGCCGGTACGCGCATCAACTCGGGCGACAAGGTCGTCTCGGTGCAGATCGCGGCCGACCGCAGCGAGAAGGGCCGCACGCTCGCCGCCACCAAGTACGCGGCGGAGGCCGCCAAGGTGTTCCGCGGCTTCAAGGTGGTCGAGCCGGTCACGAAGATCAAGCGCTCGCCGTACGACAGCGCCCAGACCGACGTCGTCGGAAAGGCCGCCGGCCAGACAGCCGAGCAGCGCGTGACGATCGCCGTGTACCACCGCCCGGGGCGGGTCACGTACGGCGTGCTGATCTTCCGCAATGCGGAGCGGCCGAACGCGGAGGCCAAGGCGATCGCGGTGCTGAAGCCGAGCCTGCGGGGCCAGGCCCCGAGCGCCAGCTCGTAGCGCCCGGCTACGCGGGGCGGTCCGGGTACACGTCGTCGATGGTGGCGAGCGGCCGGTAGGGGGCTCCGGCCGCTTCCGCGATCGCCTCGCCGCCGCCGGCGAGGCGATCGAGCACGCTGACCACTCCGACGATCTCGAAACCCTCCTCGCGGACGCGCTCGATCGCCTGGAGTGTGGAGCCGCCGGTGGTGACGACGTCCTCGACGATCAGGCAGCGCTCGCCCGGGTCCAGCGGCGGGCCTTCGACCCAGCGCTGCAGCCCGTGCTCCTTGCGCTCCTTACGCACGAAGAAGGCCTTCACGTCGGCGCCGGCGGCGAGCGCGGCGCAGGCGACCGGGTCGGCGCCCATCGTCAGGCCGCCGACGGCGGTGGCGCGGTATTCCGCGACCGCCTCCGCGACGAGCTCGCCCATCGCCGCGAAACCGGCCGGGCGTAGCGTGGCCCGCTTGGCGTCCACGTAGTAGTCGGCCTCGCGGCCGCTCGACAGCGTCACACGGCCGATCACCAGCGCGTGCTCGCGGAGCTCCGCGACGAGCCGTTCGCGCGCGTCGCTCACGGGCGGAGCGCTGAGATCGGCGGTTGCGGGCTAAGGGGGTGCACGGCGGCTGCCGATGCTACCTGCGTGGCCCCCCTGATCCGCATCTGCGCCGCGACCGCCGCTGCCGTCGTCCTGCTCAGCTTCGCCCTCTTCGTGATCGACGAGTCGAGCAGCGGCAGCAAGACGCAGGTCGACACCGTCGTCGCCGGCAGCACCGTGGCCGGCGAGAGCGAGGGAAAGCTCGGGGAGCCCGCGCCTGCGCCCGCCGTCGAGCGCGTGCGCGAGCAGCGCCACTCGAGCTTCCGCGAGTACATCGACGACGGCAACGACATCGTCGTCGCGCCGTTCACCGGCCTCGTGGCGTCCGCCGCGGTCTGGCCGCAGCGCCTCGTCACCACCGCGCTCGCCCTGCTGCTGTTCGGCTTCGGCGGGCTGCTCCTGGCGAACATGCTGCCCCGGCGCGCCCACGAGGCGCGCGACTGGCGCGAATCCTCAGCCGCTTAGCGCTTCGGTTTGTGTAGCGGCCCGCTGGCGCACGGGCGAGCTATCCAAGGACGCACCGAGCGACGTGTGCGGCGCACACGAGCGAGGAGGACGCCGGCGAGCGACACCCGTGCGTCAGCGGTATACGAAGATGGTTTCGCCGACGGAGATCTGAGCGTCGATCTGGTAGGCATTCGGGATCGGCACCCGGATGCAGCCGTGGCTGGCGGGGTAGTTCGGAACCGACGCGTACCCGTGGATCGCGTAACCGCCGATGAAGTAGTTCGACTGCACCATGCCGTGGCTGTTCGTGCCCGGCTCCTTGCGGTAGAAGCGGAAGGTGCCGAACACCGTCGGCGTCGACGGCTTGCCCGACGAGGCGTGGTAGACGTTGACCGGGCGGGCGCCGTTCATCAGCGCGAGCACCTGGCGCGACCAGTCGAACTCGACGTGCTTGCCGGCCCGCGGGAAGCGCGCGCGGAACGCGCCGCGGCCGCGCAGGACCAGCGAGTAAACGCGGCGGCTGGCGAAACCGGTGCGGCCGAGGCCGTTGGTCTTGCGGTAGGCGAGGACGGCGCGCTCGGTGCCGCCGTCGTAGACGCCGTTCGGCACGACGTAGTAGCCGAGCTTGCGCAGGCCGCGCTGGAGCAACACGACCTTGGTGCCGCGCGACCCGGCGCCCGCCGCGACGTTGATCGCCTTGACCTTGACGGCTTTCGAGCTGAACGCCGCCAGCTTGGCGCTCGCCTGGTGGACCACCTGAAGCTTGAGGACGCCGCTGCGCTTGGTGCCGACCGTAAAAGTGACGCGCCCGGTGCCCTTGCGCCCGACGCGGATCGGCTTCGTCTGGCGCGACACGACCTTGCCGCTGCGCGAGACCTGGAGCTCGAGGCTCTCACCCGCGATGTAGGGCCGCGTGGTGGCCGTGACCTTGACCGCCGAGCCCGTCGCGACGTAGCGCAGCTTGCGCGTCGGCTGCCCGCCGGAGACCTTGATCGACGCCTTCCCGGCGGCTGGCTTCGGGACCTTGACCGGCGCCTTCACCGGGGTGGTCGTGGTGGGCGGCGCCGCCAGGGCGGAGGCGGGGACCGCGGTCGCCGCGATGAGGAGTATGGGGAGGGCCGTGCGCTTCATCGACCGGTCACTGTACCGACCGGGGACGCCGTTTCCGCCGCCGGGTCGGGCGCCGGGGGCGCCGGCGGCCCGGGAAGCTCGCGTCCCGCGATGATCAGCGCGGCGACCATCAGGGGCCCGAACACGAGCGAGACGGTCCAGCCGTCGTCGGCCTGGACCGCGAACGCGATCGCGTTGTTGATCGCGTGCATCGCGATCGGGGCGAACAGGGTGCCCGTCTTCTCGTAGACCACGCAGAAGAGAAAGCCGAGCACCGCGAGCGGGGGCAGGATCGGAAGCGAGTCGGAGTCCGTGTAATGGATGAGGCCGAACAGGATCCCGACGACTGCCGCGGCGACCAGCATCGGCAACCCGGTGCGCAGCGCCTTGTAGAAGAAACCGCGGAAGAAGAACTCCTCGACGACCGGCGCGATCATGATCACCGTGAAGCCGGCGACGACGAGGCCGAGCGTCGACTGGTCGGCGCCGAGGTCCTGGGTGACCGTCTGCTCGGCCTCCGGGTCCAGGAGGACCGTGTAGACCGCGGCGAAGAGGTAGAACGCGACCATCGCACCGGCGGCCCAGCCGACGCTGCGCCAGAACGGCGCCTTGACGAGGCCGAAGTGCCACGCCTGCGGCGGCTTGACCAGCCCGGCGAAGCCGATCGCGGTGGCCGCGAACACCCCGCCCTGGAGGACCGTGGCGAGCACCACGAACTCGGGCGACTCCGCGTCGGGATCGATGCCGAAGATCGCCGCCCCGACGCCGACTGCGAACAGGGTGCCGATCAGCGCGACGAGGAATCCGACGAACGCGTACCAGACCGGCCAGCGCGGCGGTTCGTCCGCCGCGGGCGGCTGGGGATCCACCCCGGGTTCCAGGCCCGGGGCGCCCTGGGGCGGCGTTTCCATCGGCCTCAGAGTAGGGACGAGACGGCGGCGAGGGACCTCACGGCCTCGACCCCTGCCGGCGGCTCGCCCTCGCGCTGGACGAGGATCGCGCGGATCCCGGCCGCCTTCGCCCCGGCGATGTCCCCGTCGAGGCTGTCGCCGACGTGGACGGCCTCGTGCGCCTCGACCCCGGCGATCGCCAGCGCCGCCCTGAACACCGCGGGATGCGGTTTGGCTTCCCCGATCACCGCCGACGATGCGTAGCCGTCGATCAGCGGGGCGATGCCCGCGCGCTCGAGCCACTGCGGCAGCGAGCAGTCCCAGTTGCTCGCGACGACCAGCCTGAGCCCGCGGGCGCGCAGCTCGGCGAGCGCCGGCGCAGCATCGGGGTAGGCCTTGAACGCGAGGCCCGCGAGCAGGGCGCGGCGGACCGCGGCCGACTCCATCCTGGCGCCCGGCTCGCCGAGCGCCGTGTGCAGCACGCGCGCGCACTCGTCGCGCAGCCGGTCGAGCCCCGCCTCGTCGCCGCCCTCGATCTGGTGCTCGAGGTAGTAGCCGACCTCGGCGCCGAAAGCCGCACCGGCCAGCTCGACGCCGACGTCGACCCCGGTCTCGCTCTCGAGCGCGGCGCGCAGCCGCTCGGCGGGGTCGTCGAGCTCGACGAGCGTCCCCATCGCATCCAGCAACACGGCCTTCGTCATGCCACCCAGTACCAACTCGCGTACTGGGTCACGAAGAGCCCGAGCACGATCGCCGAGACGGCCGCCACCCGGCTCGTGATCCGCCGCTCCTCCGACACGAGAGCCAGCCACATGAACAGCGGGAACAGCACGGCGAGGAAGCGCGGCAGCGACATCAGCGGCTGCGGGCCGACCGGGTAGGACAGCGGCAGCATCAGCGCAACCACTACGTAGAGGCCGTATGCGAACGGCAGCCGGCGCAGCACTCCGACGGCCGCCACGAGGCCGAAGACGAGGAAGCCGAACAGCATCAGGTTCTGGGCGGCGATCCGGTACGGGTCCCCGAGGGCGCTCTCGAAATACACGGTCTCGCGCTGGCCGGAGAGCAGCTGACGGGCGCCCTCGAACGCCGCCGACAGGCCGTCCCACGCTCCGACGAGCGGCCCGCGGAACTCGCGGTTCCAGAAGTCCTGCGCCGTCGAGAACGAGAGCGGCTGGCCGTAGTCGAGCCCGAGGTACAGCGCGTACAGCCCGAGTCCGAGCGGGACCAGCAGCAGCCAGCCGGCGTCGGCGCGCAGGCGCCGATCCGCCGGCCGGTCCTCGCGCGGACCGAAGAGGTACAGGTAGACGAGCGGCAGGAGCAGCAGGATTCCCGCGCTGCGCGTGGCCGCGGCCGCCCCGCCGGCGATGCCGGCCCACATCCAGTCGCCCTGCCGGGCGGCGTAGAACGCACCGATCGACGCCAGCAGGAAGAGGCTCTCCGAGTACGGGGCGCCGAAGAAGAACGATGCCGGGAACACGCACAACAGCAGCAGCGCCGGTCCCGCCCGCGACCGTCCGAGCTCGAGCGCGACGAGGCGGTGGAACAGGTACAGCGCGGCGAGGAACGCCGCCAGCGCCACCAGGTAGGACGCGATCAGCAGCGCGCTGCGCGACCCGCCGGCGATCGCCGCCACGCCCCGGGTGAGCAGCGGGTAGAGCGGGAAGAACGCCTGCCGCGGGGACTCGGCACTCTGGTAGCCGTCGTCCGCCACCGTCAGGTACCAGACGGAGTCCCAGCGGGCGAGCGGCGACAGGACGGTGTCCCCGAACCCGCCGAGGGGGTGGGTCAGCAGCGCGTTGTCGAACCGCTCGGCGTTGCGACCCGGCAGCCCGCCGCTGCCCGCCGCGAGGGCGGCATAGATCGCGACCGCGAGGATCGCGAGGCGGCTCCAGGCGAAGATGCTCCACGCCGCACGGAACGACTCGGAGGCCCGCAGTCGCGCCACGGCATCCCGCAGGCCGGCACGCGCGCGCGCCGTCGCGCCGGTCCGCTCGGAAGTAGCCTCATACGCCATGCCGGCGCCTGATGCTCCCATGGCCGCCTCGTTCGTGGCGGAACATCGCAACGAGATCACCGCGGTTCTTACCGTCGTGGCCGCGTTCGTCCTCGCGGAGGTCGTCGACCGCGGCCTCCTGCGCCGTGCCCGGAAGCTGTCGGAGGCCACGACGGGCCGCAGCCTGTCGCCGGTGGCCGACACCCGCCTGCGGCTGGTGCGCCGGCTGATCTTCGCGACGATCGTGATCATCGGCGTCGCGCTCGCGTTGTCGCAGTTCCCGTCGGTCAAGCGCGTGGCGACCGGGATCCTGGCCTCGTCCGCCGTGCTCGGCCTCGTGGTCGGCTTCGCGGCGCGCCAGACGCTGGCGAATGCGATCGCCGGGATCCTCATCGCCATCACGCAGCCGATCCGCATCGGCGACCTCGTCACGTTCGAGGACCAGACCGGCGAGGTCGAGGACGTCCAGCTCACCTACACCTACATCCGCTGCGACGACGGCCGCCGTCTGATCGTGCCCAACGAGCGCCTCGCCTCGAGCACGATCCAGAACCACACGGTGGTCGATCCGCGGGTCCAGGTCGAGGTGTCGGTCTGGATCGAGCCCGGCGCCGACGCCGACCGGGCGCTGGCAGCGCTGTCCGCCGCAGAGGACGTCCAGGCCCGGGTGGCCGAGGTCGACAAGGAGGGGATCCGCCTCGTGGTGACCCGCTGCGCGGAGACCGCCGGCGTGCGCGGCAAGGTGGCCGCCGAGCTGCGGCAAGAGTCCTTGCGGCGCCTGCGCGACGATTCCCTATCCTGATCCGTTCGGGCGTCGCGCTGCGAAGCGCTGGTAACACCCTCTCCCCGAGCAACACCGATGAGCTACCGCCAGCGAAAATCCCGTCGATCGCGGCGCCGTGGATGGCGCGCCAACAAGGTGCTTCTCCCACTCGGCGTGATCGCGATCATCGTCGCGATCGGGGCGATGTCCGCGGTCGGCTACGTGATCGCCGTCGCCTCGACCGCGCCGGACCTCTCGACGCTGAAACCGGCCGACAAGGGCGCGAACTCCGTCGTCTTCGCCGCTGACGGCTCGCGGCTCGGCTACGTCCAGTCGGACGAGCTGCGCACGCCGATCCCCAAGTCGCAGATGCCGAAGAACCTGCGCGACGCGGTGGTGGCGATCGAGGACGAGCGTTTCTACAAGCACAAGGGCGTCGACTACGGGGCGATCATCCGCGCCGGCGTCAAGAACCTCGAGTCGGGCAAGAACCTCCAGGGCGGCTCGACGATCACCCAGCAACTCGTCCGTGCGCTCTACATCAAGGACCCGCAGCGCAACATCCAGCGCAAGATCCGCGAGGCCAAGCTCGCATCCGAGCTCGAGAAGAAGCACTCGAAGTCGTGGATCCTCACGAACTACCTCAACGATGTCCCGTTCGGCACCATCGACGGGCGCACGTCGATCGGCGTCGAGGCCGCGTCCGACGAGCTCTTCAACAAGCACGCCCGCGATCTGACGCTCCCCCAGGCCGCGCTGCTCGCCGGCCTGCCCCAGGCGCCGTCGCAGTACAACCCCTTCCGCAACCCGCGCGCCGCCCTCGAGCGCCGCAGCGAGGTCCTCCAGAAGATGGTGGACAACAAGTTCATCACCCAGGCGGAGGCCAACGAGGCGATCGACGCCCCGCTCGAGCTCAAGCGCGGATCGCGCTACACGAAGCGCCGCGAGCCCTACTTCTTCGACTATGTCCAGGAGAAGCTGATCGAGCGCTACGGCGTCGGCGTGTACCGCCGCGGCGGGCTGAAGGTCCACACGACGATCAACCCGAAGATGCAGGACCAGGCGCGCGCCGCCGTCAACGCGTACTACGCGGATCCGAGCGGTCCGTCGTCGGCCATCGTCGCCATCGACCCGGCCAACGGCGACATCAAGGCGATGGCCTCGACGGGCACCTACAAGAGCCGCCGCTTCAACCTCGCCGCCCAAGGCCATCGCCAGCCGGGATCGACGTTCAAGACGATGGTGCTCACCGCCGCCGTCCTCCAGGGCGTCGACCCCGCGTCGACCAGCTACGTCTCGAAGCCGCTCAACCTCAACGTGCCCGGCTATGGCCCGTGGAAGGTGAAGACGTTCGGCAACACCTATGGCGGGTCGATGAACCTCGTGCGGGCGACGCTGGCGTCCGACAACAGCGTCTACGCCCAGCTGACCATCGACATCGGGCCGAAGAAGGTCTGCGAGACGGCCAAGCTGATGGGCATCACGACGAAGCTCGACTGTTTCCCCGCCGAGGGCCTCGGCGGCCTGCGGCTCGGCGTGACCCCCGTCGAGATGGCCAACGCCTACGCGACGCTCGCCTCGGGTGGGGTGCGCCACCGTCCGACCGGCATCCGCAAGGTCGTGTTCCCCGACGGCAAGTCGGAGACCTTCGACTCCTCGAAGGGCAAGCGGGTCATGACCGACGGCGCAGGCCTACGAGGTCACGAAGATCCTCAAGCAGAACGTGACCGGCGGCACCGGCACGCGCGCCAACTACGGCTGTCCGGCCGCCGGCAAGACCGGCACCACCGACAGCTCGAAGGACGCCTGGTTCGTGGGCTACACACCGCACCTGTCGACGGCCGTCTGGGTCGGCTATCCCGACGCGAACATCGCGATGCCCGGCGGCCAGGGCGGCGTGCTCGCCGCGCCGGTCTGGAACGCGTTCATGGTTCCCGCCCACGGCGACGACTGCGCCGACTTCCCACAGCCGACCACCGCCTTCGAATCGTCGCCGTTCTTCGGCCACTACGCGTCGACGGGCCGCCGAGGCTCGTACAGCGACTCGGACAACAACGGCTACAACGACAACGGGGACGACAGCCAGACTCAGACCAATGGGCCGCAGACCGGCAACGGGAACGGCGGCCAGGGCTACGACCCGAACCTCTACGCCGCGCCGCCCCAGCAGACCCCCCAGCAGGCGCCGGCCCCGCAGAACCCGACGCCGCCCGCGCCCGGCAACGGGAACGGGAACAACGGGAACGGGAACGGCCCGCCGCAGTAGGCGCTAGTCGGCGGCCGCGGCCTCCGCGGCCTCCAGCTCGCGCTCCTTCTCACGCTCGGCCTTGCGGCCGACGAGCACGGAGAACCCGATCCACGACAGCTCGAGCGCGGTCTGGAACAGCCGTGACCCCACGGCGATGGCCGTGGCGACGGCGCCGGGCAGGACGGCCGACAGCGCAGCCGCCAGCGCCGCGTCGCGCGTGCCGATGCCGCTCGGGGCGATGATCGTGATCACCGCGACCGAGAATGCGACGGGGTAAGAGGCCGCGATGTACGGCAGGTCGGCGGCGTCGACCGTGGTGATCGATGCGGCGAAGGCGTAGGTGGCGAGCCCGATCAGCACCCAGGTGCCGATGTAGCCGAGGCAGAGCAGCAGCACGCGCCGGAACGACAGAGCGCCGGAGGCGATCGGGTCGCGGCCCACCTTGCGCAGCGCCCAGGTCGACAGCGGCCCGAAGACCCGCGGGTGGACGAGGGTGAGGATCAGCGGCACGACGAGCAGCACGGCGAAGCGGCCCGGGGTGTCCTCGAGGTCCGGCAGCTCGATCACGAAGTACGCGCCGACCATCACCGCGGTCCCGAGCGCGAGCGCCAGCTCGTAGACGATGCTCGCCACCGTGACCCGCATCGGCACGCCCCAGCGCTCGGCCATCACCGCCCGGCCGACGACCATCAGGACGTTGGTGGGCACGTAACGCGCGAGCAGCGACTTCCCGTAGATCGAGCGCTCCGGCCGGCGCGGGATGTCGTACCCCATCCAGTGGACGATGACCTTCCACAGCTCGGCGTTGAGCGTGTAGAAGAGCGCGATGCAGGGCGCTGCGACCAGGAGCCACAGCGGCTCGAAGTGCCAATCGAAGTCGGGCAGCTCGTTCCACTGGCGGACGAGGAAGAAGACGAGGCACGCGAAGATGAGAAAGGCGACCCCGTACTGGACGATCGCCTTGCGGCGCGGATTGTCCTTTCCGAGGTCGCCGAGGCCGGCCGCGGCATCGCCCGCGCGCTCCAACACCGACTGACGGCCAGGCTCCTCGTCGCGCTCCTCAGGGGCGTCCGTTCCCGGCACGGGCGAGACTGTAGCCACATATGTCCGAGCTCAATCTCATCGCCGCCATCGAGCGGCTCCTCGCCGCGCCCGGCGAACGCGTGGTCCGCTGGGTCGGCGACGACGCCGCCGTGGTGCGCTCCCGGCCGTTCGCCGTGACCTCGATCGACTCGATAGCGGAGGGCGCTCACTTCGAGCTCGCGACCCACTCGCCGGCCGACATCGGCCACAAGGCCCTGGCCGCGGCGCTCTCCGACCTCGCGGCCATGGGCGCCGCACCGGGCGAGGCCTACGTCGCGCTCGCGCTGGGCCCGCAGACGACCGGGGACGACGCGATCGAGCTCACGCGCGGCCTCGCGGCCCTCGCCGCCGAGACCGCCACGACCGTCGCCGGCGGCGACGTGATCCGGGCACCCGGCCTCCTCGTCACCGTGACCGTGACCGGCTGGGCCGACTCCGCGGATGAGCTCATCGGCCGCGACGGCGCGCGGCCGGGCGACGTCCTGGTGGTCACCGGTGAGATTGGCGCGTCCGCCGCCGGCCTGTTGGCGTTGTCCGGCGAGGCGCCGCGGATGCACCCGGCCGTCGCCGCCCCGCTCATCGAGCGCCACCGCCGCCCGCAGCCCCGGCTGGCGGCCGGCCGCGCACTGGCGCAGGCGGGAGCGCGCGCCCTGATCGACGTGAGCGACGGGCTCGCCACCGACGCCCGCCACATCGGCTTGGCAAGCGGAGCGGGCATCGAGATCGACGCGCTCGAGCTCCCGCTCGCGCCGGGGGTCCGTGCGGCCGCCGCGTCGGCGGGCCGCAACGTCGTCGACCTCGCGCTGACCGGCGGCGAGGACTTCGAGCTGCTCGCCGCGCTACCGGCGGACGCCGTCGAGTCCGCGGCCGCGGCGTGCGACGTGCCCCTGACGCGGATCGGGCGCGTGGTTGAGGGCGACGGGTTCGCGGTTGTCGGGCGTACGGGTGGAAGTGAGCTACGGGGGTTCGAGCACTCGTAGGGGTTCTGAGCTCAGCGCGGGTCTTGCCCGTCTGACGGGGCCGCCCCCGGAGCGGCTCGCCGACGGCATCGCTGGCCTGTCACGCCGGTCGCTCTCCCGTAACACCCGGCGACCTGCTCGCAGCCGGCTGGGCGCCTTGTTCGTCTATAGGACGAACAAAGCGTGCAGCGACCTCGGCAGTCGGCCCGGACGGCCGGAAGTGCAACAGAGCCGTTACAAGCCACTCGACCTCTCTCACCAGCCGCAGTGGGGGCCCGACCCTACGAGCCGAACCGAGCCGAACGCGGAACGCCCCTACCGCCGCAGCGCGCTCCCCGTCCCCCCCAGCGACCCCGGGCCCGCGTACGAGGCCGGGCCGCGGACGCTCGGCGCGTCCGGCGCGACCCTGTCCGGGCCGCCGGCCCGGACAATCGCGAGCACGGAGCCGAGGACCGCCGCGACAGCGGCGCCGAGCACCACCTCGACGAGCCCGACCTGCCCGCCCGTCACGAGCAGGAACAGGTACCACGCTCCGCCGAGCGGCCCCAGGTCGAGCATCACCAGCTCGTAGAGCACGAGCGAGGCCAGCGGCACGAGGCCCAGCAGCACCATCACGACCCGCGCGCGGGTCGGTGGCGGCGGGTCGGTGAGCGTGGCGAGGATCCACAGGTGCACCGCCGGCACGAGCAGGAGCGCGAAGAACGCGTTGACGAGCAGCACGCACATCGCCGTGACCGACAGGACGAGCGCTACGGCGACCGCCGCCCCGTGGTCACGTGGGTCGCGCAACGCCCGGTCGGTGCGGACCACCAGCACGCGGAAGCCGATCCACGCCAGCGCGATCACCACCGCCACGACGCCGAGGGCGACCGCGGCCGAGCTGTCGAGCGGGTAGAGATCGGGCGACACCGGCGCGGGTGGCGGATCCGGGATGGCCCCCGCGAGGGCGAGCAGCTCCGCCGCACCGAGGCCGAGCAGGAACGGGAGCACCCCGGCTGCGATCCAGAACATCCAGCCCGCGACGTGCTCGCGCCGGCGGCGCGCGCGGGCGAACGCGTCGACACTCGCCACGAGCGCCGGCAGCAGGAGCGTCGCTGCGAGCACGGCGAGGACCCAGCCGGGCATCACCTGCCCGACTGATCGTGATGTAGGTCTCCGGCCCGTGTTCGGGGCGTCGTGCCCGCGTCGAGCGCGGTCACCGTGCGCAGGGTGCCGCGCCCGAGCGCACCGAGGCGATCCGGGTCGAGCCGCTCGGGCGGGGTCGACGCGCTGCCGAGCAGCTCGCCGTCGCCCGAGACGCGAACGGCATCGAAGCCGTTCGCGAGCAGCACGCCCTGCGAGCCGATCCCGAGCGGGAACGCGAGCCGCTGCGAACTGGCCGATCGCGCCCGGACCGGCGGCCGCCCCGCGCGGCAGCTCGAGCCGCAGCGAGGCCGCGAGCGTCCGCTCGAGGCCGATCCCGGCGCGCTCGGTGCCGTTCGACGTGGCCACGATCAGCGGCCGCTCGCGGACCGGATTGCCGAAGCCGGTCATCACGACCACGCCGTCGACGAGGTCGGGGCGGTCGAGGTCCTCGACGAGCTTGCTCGTGCCGATCTCGCCGAGCGTCGTCCCGTCGATCGACGCGAGGACGAGCGTCTTGGCCGACGGGCGGCCCTCGAAGATCCGCGCCAGCTCGAGCAGCGCGGCCGTGTCGGCCGCGCTGCTGCCGGCGTCGGGAATCCCGGCAGCGTCGCGCGCCGCGACGACGACCACCTCGCGCCGCGACCTGCCCGCGCGCTTGCCGATCACGTTGACCAGCTGCTTCCCCGAGTGGTCGAACCGCCGCACCGTGACGGCGAAGCCGCCCTCGGTGAACGCGTCCTTGACCGTGCGCGCCGTAGCCCGGTCGCCGGGGGTCCCGGCCTGGCGGTCCGGAGCCGTGGCGACGATCTCCCGCGCGCCGGCCACGGCCAGCTGCCCGTCGAACAGGACGTCCGCGGCGAGCCCCTGGGGCAGCGGGCGGGGACGGCTCTCGAGCGAGAACATCGTGAGGACCACCGCCAGCAGCGCGGGGATGAACGCGGCCCTGTAGATCCGCGGTTCGATCACCTGCGTCGGTTCTCCACACCCGCAACCTACAATCCGCCGCAGGCGCACAGCGCCGCGGCAATGGCCGATCAGTCTCCCCGCATCCTGTTGGTCGACGACGAGCAGTCGGTTCAGACGCTGCTCGCCTATCCCCTGCGCAAGGAGGGGTACGAGGTGGTGTCGGCGCTCGACGGCCAGGAGGCGCTCGACCGCGTCCGCGACGGATCGTTCGACCTGGTCGTGCTCGATCTGATGCTGCCCAAGGTCGACGGGTTCGAGGTCTGCCGCCAGATCCGGGCCACGAGCCAGATGCCGATCATCATGCTCACCGCCAAGGGCGACGAGATCGACAAGGTGCTCGGGCTCGAGCTGGGCGCCGACGACTACATCACCAAGCCGTTCTCGGTGCGCGAGTTCCGCAGCCGGGTGAAGGCCGTGCTGCGGCGGGCGGCGCTCTCCCGCTCGGACGACGACGGCGAGGAGCCGCTCGAGAACGGCGAGCTGCGGATCGACTTCGACAAGCGCCAGGTACATCTGCGCGAGCGAACAGGTGACGGCTGACCTACGTCGAGTTCGAGATCCTGGCGGCGCTCGCGCGCAACCCCGGCCGTGTGTACAGCCGCCAGACGCTGCTCGAGCGGGTCTGGGGCGACTCCGCCTACCGCGATCCGCGCACGATCGACGTCCACATCCGCCATCTGCGCGAGAAGCTCGAGTCCGATCCGCGCAACCCGGAGCTGATCTTCACCGTCGCGCGGCGTCGGTTACCGCTTCCGCGACCGATGAGGCGCGGCGGCCTGCTCGCTCCGCAACAAGCTGGCGCTGCTCTTCCTCGCCATCACGGCGACGGCCTTCGCGGTTCTCTACTTCTTCGTGGTGCCGCAGCTCGAGAGCAACCTGCGCGAGCAGCGAAGATCGACGATCTCGAGCGGGCGGCCGCCGCGTCCCGCTCGACGCTCGAGGACCTGATGGGGCGCCCGACGTGACCGCGACGGTGCTGAACTCGCGCGTGCGGGCCATGGCCGACACCGCCGGCGCGCGGGTCACCCTGCTCGGGGTGCAGCAGCTCGGCCGAGCCCGGCGCGCCGCGCGTTCTACGTGATCACCGACTCGCGCGAGGAGGCTGCCGTGCCGCAGAACGTGCCGCTCGCCGCCCGCGCGGTGCGCTCGCGCAAGCTCGGCGCGCGGGAACAGCGGCGCCGCGGGGCAGAGCCTCGGCCAGGTCGCGCAGCCGCTGTCCTATCGCGGCCAGGTCGACTGGATGGCCCTCTACTCGCGCGACCTCGACGACGTCGCCGAGACCGTTGCCTTCATCCGCAACCGGCTGCTCGCTGGCGAGCGCCGTCGCGCTCCTCGTGGCCCTGATCGGCGGGACGTTCGTCGCCCAGGCGCTCACACGCCGCGTGCGCCGGCTCGAGACCGCGCGCCGAGGAGGTCGCTGCCGGCCACTTCGTCGAACCGCTGCCGGTCGATTCGCGGGACGAGCTCGGCCAGCTCACGCGCGCATTCAACGAGATGCAGGCGCAGCTGCAGCAGGTCGACGTCGCCCGCAAGGAGTTCGTGGCGACCGCGTCGCACGAGCTGCGCACCCCGATCTTCTCGCTCGGCGGCTTCGTCGAGCTGCTGCGCGACGAGGACCTCGACGAGGCCACCCGGCGCGAGTTCCTCGACACGATGGCCGAGCAGGTGGAGCGGCTGCAGAAGCTGGCCGTCGACCTGCTCGACCTCTCGCGCCTCGACGCCGGCTCGGTCGAGCTGCAGCTCGAGCAGGTCGACCTGACGCGAGGTCGCGCGGGCGGTCACCGGCGAGTTCGTGCCCGGCCGCCCAGAACCACCGCACGGAGCTCGAGCTCGACCTGCCGTCCGCCGGGGTCGAGGCGAACTGCGACCGGGAGCGGGTGGTCCAGATCCTGCGTATCCTGCTCGACAATGCCCTCCGCCACACCCCGGAGGGAACCGCCGTGACCGTGACAGCCCAACGGACAACGGGACCGCCGAGCTGACGGTGGCCGACGAAGGCCCCGGGCTCCCCGACGGACAAGGCCGTGTTCGAGCGGTTCACCACCGGGGACGCGGCGCGCGGCGCCGGCCTCGGCCTGGCCATCGCGCTCGAGCTCGCCGAGCGGATGGACGGCGAGCTGCGCGCGGCCGAGGGCAGCGGGGCCCGCTTCACGCTCGCCCTGCCGGCCGACGGCGGGGCGGACGAGGCATGACGCGGCTCGCGGCCGTGCTCGCGGCGGCGCTCGCCGCGCTGGCCATCGCCGCCTGCGGCGGGGACGGCGACGACGACACCCTCGCCGCCGCCACCGACTCCGCCGCGCCCGCCGCGAAGGAGATCCGCACCACGCGCGTCGAGGTGGTCAAGGGCCTCGGCGGCCGCGGCTCGTTCGATCCCGGCGCCCTCTACCGCGAGCTCTCCCCGGGCGTCGTCACGGTCCTGTCCCTCTTCGACGGCGGCACCGTCAAGCAGGGCAGCGACGATCGCGGCGAGGGCGGCCAGGGCTCGGGCTTCTTGCATCGACGGCGACGGGCTACATCGCCACCAACGCGCACGTGGTCACCGACGGGGCCGGCAGCGGCGCGAAGCGGGCCAAGGAGGTCTACATCGAGTTCTCCGACGGCAACCGCGTGCGCGCGCGCGATCGTCGGCGACCGACCCGAACGCCGACGTCGCCCTGCTCAAGATCGATCCCGCCGGGCTCAGCGTGACCCCGCTCGCGCTCGGCCGCTCGGCGGACCTGCGGGTCGGCCAGCCCGTCGCCGCGATCGGCAGCCCGTTCGGCGAGCAGCAGTCGCTCTCGGTCGGCGTGGTGTCGGCGGTCGACCGCAGCATCGATTCGCTCACGGCCTTCGCGATCGGCGGACGCGATCCAGACCGACGCGGCCATCAACCCCGGCAACTCCGGCGGTCCGCTGCTCGACGCGGAGGGCCGCGTGATCGGCATCAACTCGCAGATCAAGTCACGCAGCGGCGGCGGCGAGGGCGTCGGGTTCGCGGTTCCCGTCGACATCGTGCGGCGCTCGCTCACGGAGCTGCGCAAGGACGGCAAGGTCGACTACGGCTATCTCGGCGTGACCTCGCAGCAGCTCTACCCGCAGCTGGCCGAGGAGCTGGGCGTCCCCGTCGACAACGGCGCGCTGGTGGTGAAGGTCGAGAGCGGCAGCCCGGCCGACAAGGCCGGGATCGACGTCGGCACCGACGAGATCGACTTCCAGGGCCAGAAGGACGTTCCCAAGGGCGGCGACGTGATCGTCGCGGTCGAGGGCCGGCGCATCACCCAAGCGAGCGACCTGGCCGACCTCGTCTCCCGCTTCGATGCCGGCGACGAGGTCGAACTGGAGGTCCTGCGCGGCGACGACCGCCGCACCGTGAAGGTAAAGCTCGGAGAGCGCCCGGAACGCGCCCCGAGCCGGCTCGGCAACCGCTAGCCGACTAGGGTCAGCCTCGTGCTCGACCTCGTCCGCGACCTCTCGCTCGCGCTCCGCGAGCAGGTGCTGCCGCACCTCGGCTCGCACGCCGCGCGCGCCCACGAGGACGCCGCGGAGGCCGCGGGCGGCGACGTGACCTTCGCGATCGACGCGGGCGCCGAGGCAGGCGCTCGAGGAGTTCCTCGCCGAGCGCGCTCCCGGAGTCGCGTTCTACTCCGAGGACCGTGGCCTGGTCGAGCCGGCGGGCGGCGGCGCGGAGTGGGTCCTGGTCGTCGACCCGATCGACGGGACCCGGCCCGCGCTGGCCGGCTTCGAGGCTTGCTGCGTGTCGGTCGCCGCCGCGCGGCTCGACGGCGAGCCCACGATGGACGACGTGGCGGTCGGCTGCATCGTCGAGATCCCGTCGGGCAAGGTGTTCCTCGCCGAGCGCGGGCGCGGGCCTCGTGGAATCGCCACCCGTCCTGCTGTCGCGCAACGAGCGCCTCGACCGCATGTTCTGTCACCTACGGCTTCCGCGGCCGGCCCGCGCGGGCGCTGATCGACGGTGATCGGCGACCTGATCGACGGCGCCTCGGTCGGCGGCGGCACCTTCGAGCTCGGTTCCGCGGCGTTCGACATGACCCGCGTGGTGACGGGCCAGCTCGACGCCTACGTCGAGCCGGGGCCGCGCATGGTCGCCGACGTGCCCGGCATGGAGGACGAGTTCAGGCGGGTCGGCGGCGGGGCCGTGCTCAACAACTCCCCCTACGACCTGGCCGCGGCGCGCGCTGATCGCGGCCGAGGCGGGGGCGATCGTGACCGACGCCTACGGGCGCCCGCTCGGCGACCGGCCGCTGCTCGGTTCCGGCGCACGATTTCCAGATGTCGGTAGTCACCAGCGCGAACCGCGCGCTGCACGCCGCGATCCTCGCCGCGATCGATGAAGGGATGGCGCGGCTTTCCGGGTAGGTTCTGTGAAGTGGACCCGGACCGCCGCGACGTAGCGCTGACCATCCCCGCCCAGCCCGGGTATCTCGTGCTGGCGCGGCTGGCTCTGTCCGCCGTCTGCCGCCTCACGCCCCTCGACGCCGGCGTGGTCCAGGACCTGAAGCTGGCGGTCAACGAGGCCGCCGCCGACTTCGTGAGCGAGGCCGGAGACGCCGAGCGCACGGTCGATTTCACCTTCCGGCTCGAGCCCGAGGGCCCTCGTCGTGGTCCTCGAGGGCGAGCCGACCTCCGCCCCGCCGCCCGAGCAGGCGCTCGGCCGGGCGATCATCGAAGCGACCGTGGACCGGGCGGAGTTCACCGCCGGGCGAACCGTGCTGTCGAAGTCGCTGGCGGGGGCGGCTTGATGCTGCAGCCGCTCGCGCTCGGGACAAAGAGCCTCTCGGACTACACCCACGTCGCCGGCAAGGCAGCTGATCGAGGAGATCCGCGAGCTGGCATCCGAGCTCGAGGGGCTGCGCGTACTGCATCTCTCGGCGACGGCGTTCGGCGGCGGCGTCGCCGAGATCCTGTACACGCTCGTGCCGCTGATGAAGGACGTCGGCATCGACGTCGAGTGGCAGGTCATGGTCGGGCGCGAGGAGTTCTACAACGCCACGAAGATCATGCACAACGCGCTGCAGGGCAACCCGCAGGGCCTCACGCCCGAGCAGTGGCAGGTGTGGGCGAAGTACAACGAGATGAACGCCGAGGAGCTCGCCGACGGATGGGACGTCGCGATCATGCACGACCCCCAGCCGCTCGCGATCCGCGAGCACGTGCCCGAGAAGGCCGGCCACTGGGTCTGGCGCTGCCACATCGACCTCTCGACCCCGAACCCGACGACCGTCGAGCGGCTCGTGCCTTTGATCCGCGGCTACGACGGCAGCGTCTTCCATCGCCAGGCCTACGTGCCCGAGGGCATCGACGGAGCGCCGGTGCACATCGTGCCGCCCGCGATCGACCCGCTGTCGCCGAAGAACATGGCCTTCTCGCCCGAGGACGCGGCGTACGTCTGCAACCAGTTCGGCATCGACGTCGACCGGCCGCTGCTGTGCCAGGTCTCCCGCTTCGACCCGTGGAAGGACCCGATGGGCGTGATCGACGCCTATCGCCTCGTGAAGGAGGAGATGCCCGCGGTGCAGCTGGCGCTCGTCGGCTCGATGGCCACCGACGACCCCGAGGGCTGGGAGTTCTTCAACAACACGATCGCCTACGCCGACGGCGAGCCGGACATTCACATCCTCAACAACCTGAACAACGTCGGCGCGATCGAGGTGAACGCCTTCCAGTCGCAGGCCGACGTGGTGATCCAGAAGTCGACCCGCGAGGGCTTCGGCCTGACCGTGTCCGAGGCGCTCTGGAAGGCCCGGCCGTTCATCGGCGGCGACGTGGGCGGCATCCCGCTCCAGGTCGAGGACGGCGCCAGACGGCTACCTCGTCAGCTCGCCCGAGGAGTGCGCCGCAGCGCTCCCTGGAGATACTCCGCGACCCGGATCTCGGCCGCCGGCTCGGGCGCGCCGGCAAGGAGCACGTGCGCCAGCACTTCCTCACGCCACGGCTGCTGCGCGACTGGCTGCGTATCTTCAGGGAGCGATGAGCAACGAGCCACAGCTCGTTCTGGTCTCCAACCGCGGCCCGGCGACCTTCGAGCGCGATGAGGAGGGGGAGCTGCCGCCCGCAGCGCGGCGGCGGCGGTCTCGTCACGGCCCTGACCGGCCTGGTGCACCACCGCGACGCCCTCTGGATCGCCTCGGCGATGACGCCCGAGGACGCCGAGATGGGCAAGGAGACCGGCAACCGGGCGTTCGACTGCGACCTCGACGGGGTGAGGTACCGGATGCGCCTCGTCGAGTCCGACCCCGAGGCCTACGACCGCTTCTACAACGTGGTGGCGAACCCGCATGCTCTGGTTCATCCAGCACTACCTCTGGGACCTCTCCAACGCCCCGGACATCCGCAAGTGGGAGGTGGAGTCCTACGAGCAGGGCTACCGCGTCGTGAACGAGGACCTCGCGAACGCGGTGATCGAGGAGCTCGAGGGCGTCGACAGCGCGGTCGTGATGCTCCACGACTACCACCTCTACAGCGCGCCCCGGTTCATCCGCAAGGCCCGGCCGGACGTGTTCCTGCACCACTTCGTCCACATCCCGTGGACCCAGCCCGACGCCTGGCGCGTCCTGCCGCGCGACATGCGCGAGGACATCTTCGAGGGCATCCTCAGCCAATGACATCGTCGCCTTCCACACCCGCGCCTACCGGCGCAACTTCCTGCTCTGCTGCCGCGACCTGTTCGACCTCGACGTCGACGAGGAGGCAGGCGTCGTCCGCTTCGAGGACCGCGAGGTCTGGGTGCGCGCCTACCCGCTGCCGATCTCGGCCGAGACCTTCCGCCGCACCGCCCAGCGTCCCGCCGTGCACGAGTACGAGCGCGAGATCCTGCGCCGGCGCCGCGAGCACCTGATCCTCCGCGTCGACCGCGCGGACCTGTCGAAGAACATCCTGCGCGGCTTCGCCGCCTTCGACCTGTTCCTCGAGCAGCACCCCGAGTTCCACGAGCAGGTCACGTTCATCGCCCACCTGATCCCGTCGCGCCAGGACGTGGCCGAGTACGCCGAGTACCTCGAGCGGATCGAGGCGCTCGTCGCGGTGATCAACCACCGCCACGGCACCCCCGACTGGATGCCGATCGAGCTGCGGCTGCGCGAGAACCTCGAGGAGGCGATCGCCGCCTACAAGCACTACGACCTGCTGATGGTCAACGCGATGTTCGACGGCATGAACCTCGATCGCCAAGGAGGGGCCGCTCGTCAACGAGCGCCACGGCGTCTCGCTGCTGTCGGAGAACACCGGCGCGCACGAGGAGCTCGCCGAGTTCGCGCTGTCGGTCAACCCGTTCGACGTCCAGGAGCAGGCCGACGCCATCCACCGGGCCCTGACCATGAACGCCGACGAGCGCTCGTGGCGCTCGGAGGGGCTGAAGCGGGTCGTGACCTCGCGCGACCCGGGCGACTGGGTCGACGACCAGCTCGCGGACATCGAGGCCAAGCGCCTGGGCAAGGTGCCGACCGGTTAGGCCTTCTCAGCGGATGCCGATCGGCATCTGGTGCGCCCCGGCGGAACGGTTCGCGGCGGACGGACGATCTCCGCACCGGCTTCAGCGGGTGGATCGCCGCTGATGCGGCCCGTCCGCTAGCCCCCCGGATCCGGCGCGAACTCGGCCGGTGGCGCGGCCGGCGCTCGAGCTGCCGGGGGCGGCGCTGGCGGGCGAGCGGGAGGCGGGCGCGCGGGACCGGGCCGCGGCGGCCGGGGCCTCACGCGCTTGGGCCGGGAGCGCCTGGAAGGACGGCGCGCCCGCGGCCGGGCAGGCGCGGGCCTCACGGGCCGGGCCTGCAGGCTCTCCCTGACCGGCGGCGGGGCTGGATCGGGAGTCCGCACGACACGCGGCGGCCGCTCGGCAGGCCCTCCGCCGAGCCGCGGCGGGCCCAGCACCAGCACAAGGGCGGCGGCGAGCAGGGCGGCCAACCGTCCGAGGTTGTCCCAGCGCACCCTTGCGAGAAGACCACGCGTTCCGCTCTGCCGCCGCCGCACCATGCACCTCCGACGAGGCGCCGCGAGAGCGGGTTTCGCCCCCGGGGGCGGGGTCTTGGCGGGCGGTCTTCGCTAACCTGCCCCGTTCCCATGGCAGAGCTATACGACCTGATGGTGCTGATCGACGCGGCCGCTCCCGAGGAGCGGCAGGACGCGATCGTGGACGAAGTGCAGTCGCTGCTCGAGAACGGCGGCACGATCGTCAGCGCGCACGACTGGGGCAGCCGGAAGATGACGTTCGAGATCGACCACCGCCCCGAGGCTCATTACCGGCTCTGGCAGTTCGAGGCCGAGCACCGACGTGCTCGACCGCCTCAACCACAGCCTCAAGATCACCGACGGCGTCCTGCGCTTCCGGATCATCCGCCAGGGCACCGGGGCTCCCGAGGTCCCGCCGGCGCCGGATCCGGTCCGGGCATCGCGTCCCGAGGAGAGCGACAGCCGCGTGGCCGCCCGTGCGGCCGCCGACGCTCCCGCGGAGCCGGTCGACGAGCCCGCTGCGGCCGACGAGGCCGAGCCCGCTCCCGCCGAGGCTTAGGCCTCTTCGCCGCACCGCCGCGCACGTGTTTGTCACGTGTGCGTCCCGCGTGCGACTAAAGAGACGGAACTAGCGGGGTGAACCGCACGATCCCGGTCATGCGGGCCGATGGGCTTTCTATATTCGGAACGACTGATCCCGAGACCGTCCGAAGACGTCGATAAGGAGCTTCACCAATGGCAGCAACGAACATCAACCGGGTCGTCCTCACGGGCAACCTGACGCGCGATCCCGAGCTACGCGCTACCAACAGCGGCACTCCAGGTCTGCGGTCTGCGGATCGCCTGCAACACCCGCCGCAAGGACGGCCGACCAGTGGGTCGACAAGCCCAACTACTTCGACGTCACCGTCTTCGGCACGCAGGGCGAGAACGCCGCCACCTACCTGTCGAAGGGCCGCCCGGTCGCCATCGACGGGCGCCTCGAGTGGCGCGAGTGGACGGACAAGGAAGGCAACAAGCGCCAGTCGGTCGAGATCATCGCCGACTCCGTGCAGTTCCTCGGCGGCCGCGAGGACGGCGGCAACGGCAACGGGTCGAGCTTCTCCGCCCAGCAGACGGACGTTCCGGCGGACACGGCGGACTTTCAGCCTGCCCCCGCTGCCGCCGGCGCGGGCGACGACGACATCCCGTTCTGATCCTCCAGTGCCGCACCCCAAGGAGGCCGCGGGTGGGCTGAGCCCACCCATTTCCGCCCGCCGCGACGCGGCCGCGTACCCCTGCGCGGTCGATCGCGCGGCGGGCGGCAGCGGTCGCTCGCTAGGATCTCCGGCCCATGGCACAGGCGATCCTGCTTCAAGATGTGGACCAGCTCGGGCGAGCGCGGCGACGTGATCGACGTCTCCCCGGGCTACCTCCGCAACTTCCTCGAGCCGCGCAAGCTGGCGCAGACGGCGACGCCCGGTGCGCTCGCGGATGCACAGCGGCGGATCGCGAGTGCCGAGGAGGCGGCGGCGACAGCCGTCGAGCGCGCGGAGGAGACTGCCGCGCTGCTGCGCAAGACGGTGCTCACGCTCGCGCACCAGGCGGGCGACGACGGGCGGCTGTTCGGCTCGGTGACCGCCCAGGAGATCGTCGACGCCGTGAAGGCGGCGCGCGGCGTGAAGCTGGACAAGCGCGGCGTGCAGCTCACGGAGCCGATCCGCTCGACCGGCACGCAATCGGTCACGGTCGAAGTGGCCGACGGCGTAACCGCCGACATCAAGACCATCGTTACGGCGGAATAAGCGGCGCCTGGCGGCGTCATCGGGGCTCGCTTGGCCCCGGCCAGGCTTCGCCCCTGCTTCCTTGCCGGGCTAGCTCCCTCCGCCGCAACCCCTCCATGAGCGGGGTGGCGTAGTGGCGATCATGTCGGAGCATCACTCGGGCAACGGCTCGAATGCCGGGCTGCCGCCGCACAACGACGAGGCGGAGGTCGGGGTCCTCGGCACGATCCTGATGACCGAGTCGGCGCTCGACGGGATCTTCGTCGACATACGGCTGACGCCGGAGGACTTCTACCGCCCGCGCCACCAGCTGATCTTCCGGACGATGCTGCGGCTGAAGGAGAAGCCGGAGCCCGAGGCGATCGACGCGATCACGATCTGCGACGAGCTGAAGCGCGAGGCGAAGCTCGAGGAGGCAGGCGGACAGGACTACATCCACTCGCTGCCGACGATGGTCCTCGCGATGGACTCGGTACGCGACTACGCGCGCATCGTCCGCGACCACGCGATGCTGCGCCGGCTGCTCGGCGCGGCACACGAGATCCAGCAGAAGGTCGTCACCGACTCGACCGACCCCCGCTCGCTGGTCGAGCAGGCCGAGCAGGCGATCTTCGAGGCCGGCCACCACGCCGAGTCGAGCCAGGTCCGCTCGATCGGGGAGGTCCTGCGAGGTCGAGCTCGACAAGCTCGAGAAGCTCTCCAAGGAAGGCACCAGCCTCACCGGCACACCCTGCGGCTTCAAGGACCTGGACGAGATCACCGGCGGCTTCCAGCCCGGCAACCTGATCGTGCTGGCGGCGAGGCCGGCGATGGGAAAAAGCGCCCTTGCCGCCAACTTCGCCGAGAACGCGGCGGTCGACTTCGGCAAGACCGTGGCCCTGTTCTCACTCGAGATGAGCGAGGGCGAGCTCGCCCAGCGTTTCATCGCGTCGCGCGGCAAGATCAACGGCGAGTCGCTGCGCAAGGGCCGCGTCAAGGCCGACCAGTGGCCCAAGCTCCTGAAGGCGACCGAGAAGCTGAGCGGCGCGCCGCTGTTCGTCGACGACTCGAGCGACATCGGCGTTGCGGAGCTGCGCGCCAAGGCGCGGCGACTGCACCAGCGCGACCCGATCGACCTGATCGTCATCGACTACCTGCAGCTGATGCGCGCCGAGGACCCGCGCGACGGCCGCGTCGAGCAGGTCGGCAAGATGAGCCGTGGCCTGAAGATCCTCGCGCGCGAGCTCGCGGTGCCGGTGATCGCGATCTCGCAGCTCTCGCGCGCGGTCGAGTCGCGGCCCGACAAGCGTCCGCTGATGGCCGACCTACGTGAATGCGTCACCGGGGACACCCTCGTGACGCTCGCCGACGGGCGCCGGGTACCGATCGAGCGCCTCGTGGGCACCACCCCGGAGGTGCTCGCTGTCGATGAGCTGGGACACGTGGTGCCCGCAGTCTCCGACATGGTCTGGCCCGTCGGGAACCGCAAGATCCTCGAGCTGAGGCTCGCGTCCGGCCGCTCGCTCCGGGGAACCGCCGATCACCGCGTCCGGACCTGGAACGGCTGGACCACGATGGGCGCGCTCGCGCGCGGCGACCGCGTGGCCCTCGCGCGCAAGCTCCCCGAGCCCGCCGGCGCCGAGCGCTGGCCGGAGAGCCACGTGATCCTCCTCGGGCAGCTCATCGGTGACGGCAGCTATCTCAAGGGCCAGCCCCTGCGGTACACGACCGCCTCCGAGGAGAACAGCGCGGCCGTACGCCGGGCGGCCGAGGAGGGATTCGGGGCAAGGGTGTCCCGCCACACCGGCCGAGGGTCCTGGCATCAGCTCGTGATCGCCGGGAACGGGAACCGCTGGAAGCCCGCAGGTGTGGGCCGCTGGCTCAAGGAGCTGGGCATCCATGGTCAGCGGTCGCACGAAAAGCGTGTTCCCGAGGCGGCGTTCCAGCTCCCCGACGACCAGATCGCGACATTGCTCCGCCACCTGTGGGCGACCGACGGGACGATGTGGGTCGGGACGAGCAGCGCCGGCAAGACGCTCACCCGCATCCGGTACGCGACGATCAATCCCCTGCTCGCCAAGGACGTGGCGGCGCTGCTCCTGCGGCTGGGCATTGTGGCGCGCGTCGCCGCTGCGCCGAAGAAGGACGCCTCGACCACCTATAACGTCATCGTCACCGGGGCCGACCAGGAGCGGCGGTTCATCACCCTTGTCGGCGCGTTCGGGCCCAGGGTCCCGCAGGCGGCGCGCGCCGCCGCCCACCTCCGGACGGTGCGCGCCGCGACCAACGTCGACACCCTTCCGGTCCCCGTCTTCGAGCACGTGCGCGCCCTGATGACCGCCCGCGGGGTCCCCCAGCGCCAGATGGCCGCCGTGCGCGGCACGTCCTACGGAACGTCCCATGTCAAGTTCGCTCCCTCGCGGAATGTCGTGGCGAGCTACGCGGAGGCTCTCGACGACGAGGATCTCCGCGCCATGGCCGGCGACGATCTCCTCTGGGACCAGGTCGTCGATGTCGCCGATGCCGGCGAGGCCGAGGTCTTTGACCTGACCGTCCCCGGGCCGGCGTGCTGGCTCGCCGACGGGATCGTCAGCCACAACTCGGGCAACATCGAACAGGACGCAGACCTCGTGATGTTCGTCTACCGCGACGAGTACTACAACAAGGACGCGTCGGAGAAGCCCGGCATCGCCGAGGTGATCATCGGCAAGCACCGCAACGGCCCGATCGGCTCCGTCGAGCTCACCTTCCTCGACCGCTATCCGAAGTTCATGAACAAGGCGCCCGATCGCTACGGCGACGACGGCGGGGCGCCGCCCGGGTGAGCTCGCTGCGCCCCGTTCCCCCGCCCGACGCGGCCGGCGAGCGCCCGTGCCCGCTCGGCATCTGCGACGGCAGCGGCTGGATCGAGCTCGAGGACAACACCGCGGCGCCGTGCGACTGCCGCCAGGAGCGGATCGTGCGGGCGGTGAGCCGCGGCATGGGCACCGGGGTTCCGAAGCGCTTCCGCGGCGTCTCCTTCGAGCGGCAGCCGATCGTCGATCTGCATCCCGACCTCCTGCGCGAGGTCCGCCGCTTCGTCACGGCGATCGACGCGAACCTCGACTCCGGCAAGGGCCTCTGGTTCGCGGGCGACGTGGGGACCGGCAAGACGTCGCTGGCGATGCTCGTGACGCTGGCCGCCGAGCGGGCCGGCCGGTCGACCCTGATCTACCCGATCACCCGCCTGCTGGCCGAGATCAAGGACACGTACGACAACGACCATGGCGCCTCGTACATGGAGTTCTTCCAGCGGGTCTGTTCCGTCGACCTGCTCCAGATCGACGACCTCGGCGCCGAGAAGCGCACCGATTGGGTGCTCGAGCAGCTCTACTCGATCATCAACGAGCGCTGGCAGGACGAGCGCTCGATAGTCGTGACGAGCAACACGATGGACCTCGACGCGCTGCGCGACCAGCTCGGGGCGCGGACCGTGTCGCGCCTGGTCGAGATGTGCGACGAACCGATGGTCCTGATGGGACCCGACCTGCGGATGTCCGCGGGTTAGACCTCCGTAGACTCAGCACGTCCAATGCCTGGTTTGGTGATAGTCGGCGCCCAGTGGGGCGATGAGGGCAAGGGCAAGGTGGTCGACCTCCTTGCCGAGCAGGCCCATGCCGTGATCCGCTTCCAGGGCGGCAACAACGCCGGCCACACGATCGTGCGCGACGGCGAGACCTTCAAGTTCCACCTGATCCCGTCGGGGATCCTCTACCCCGGCAAGCTACTGCGTGATCGGCAACGGCGTGGTCGTCGACCCGCAGGTCCTGTGCGAGGAGATCGACGGCCTCACGAAGCGCGGCGTCGACCTCAGCGGGCTGCGCGTGTCGGCCAATGCACACCTGATCATGCCCTACCACCTGCTACTCGACCACGCCGGCGAGGCGAAGCTGGGCAAGCGCGAGATCGGCACCACCAAGCGAGGCATCGGGCCGTGCTACGCCGACAAGGCCTCGCGACTCGGCATCCGCGTCCAGGACATCCTCGACGAGCGGATCCTCAAGGAGAAGATCAGCTCGGCGATGGAGCCCAAGCGCCAGTCGCTGCGCGAGTACGCCAAGGACCCGCGGCTGGACCTGCACCAGATGACCGAGGACTACATGGCCTTCGGCGATCGCCTGGCGCCCCACATCGCCGACACCCCGCCGATCGCCTGGGACGGCCTCGACCGCGGCGAGCTCGTCGTGTTCGAGGGTGCGCAGGGCACGTTGCTCGACATCGACCACGGGACGTATCCGTTCGTCACGTCGTCGAACCCGGTAGCGGGCGCCGCGTGCACCGGCGCCGGCGTCGGCCCGAAGGCGATCGACGAGGTGTGGGGCATCTCCAAGGCCTACTGCACGCGCGTCGGCTCCGGCCCGTTCCCGACCGAGCTCGACGACGAGATCGGCGAGCAGATCCGCGAGGCCGGCGGCGAGTTCGGGACCACGACGGGCCGGCCGCGGCGCTGCGGCTGGATCGACCTCGTGGCACTGCGCTACGCGGTCCGTATCAACAGCCTCACCGGCCTCGTGCTGACGAAGCTCGACGTGCTCACCGGCCTCGACCCGATCCGGGTCGCGACCAAGTACGCCGGTCCCGACGGCGCCACGTTCGACCAGTTTCCCTACCACCAGACGGTGCTGCACCAGGCGTCGGGCGAGTACGTCGACATGCCCGGCTGGGACGAGGACATCTCCGGCGCGCGCACGCTCGAGGACCTCCCGGCCAACTGCCGCGCCTATCTCGACTACATCGAGGAGCAGCTCGGCATTCCGATCGTCACGATCGGCGTCGGGCCCGCCCGCGACGAGATCATCTGGACCGAGGCGGCCGCCGGGCTCGGACCCGCGCTCGCCGGCTGACTAGGCGCGCAGCTTCACGACATGGGTGTCGGCGGCCATGTCGTGGATCGCGCGGTTCTCGGAATCCCACAACGGCCAGAGGTAGTCGGCGAAGAACGGGATGACCGGGATGATGAAGCAGGCGATGGTCACGGCCAGGCCCTTCAGCCCCACCTCGCGGTAGGCGGCCGAGCCGAACCCGAACGGCTCGCCCGAGTCGCGCGTGACGGTGATGCCGAGCGCCTGCTTGCCCCACGTCTGGCCGTTGCGGCGTCCCTCACGGCGCATCAGCAGCGGCCCGTAGAGCGCTCCTGCGAGCACGAGCACCACGAACCCGAGCAGGATGATGCCGCCGGTCTCGAGAGCCGTGTCCGTCTCGCCGTCGTCGCCGAGCGCGAAGCCGACCGCCATCAGCGCGAGCAAGCCGCCGGGCACGAGGATGATCGCCCAGTCGATCAGCTGGGCGACGGCGCGGCTGCCCCAGCTCGCCAGGTCCTCGTGGTCGGGCTTGCCCTTGCCGCGTTCGGCCGGCGGCCGGCGCAACGTCCGGTCGGGCGCGCGCGGGGCCGGCGGCGGGGCCGGGATCCGGGCGGGCGGCGCAGCGGCGGGTGGCCGCGCGGCGGGCGGCGGCTGGACCACGGGCGGCATGACCGGCTCGGGCGGAGTCAGGTCGGGCGGCGGGACCGGCTCGAGGGGCACTGGCGGGGCCGCGGCCGGCCGCGGAGCAGCCGGCGGCAAGGGAGCCACAGGCACGGGCGGGAGCGGAGTGGCGGGCGGCTGCGCGCCCGGCCCGTAGCCCGGCGAGCCCGGGCCGAACGGAATCGGCGGATCCTGGGCCACCGGCGCGTCAGGCCCCGGCGTGCTGGACTTCGGGCTCGGGCAAGTGCGCGTCGTCGGATTCGAGCACCAGCTGCTCGCCGCGCCGCAGGAAGCGCCCGGCGAGGAGGGTCAGGGCCAGGACGGCGGTGACGCCGAGCGAGATCTGGACGCCGAGGATTCCCTCCTCCGACCAGTACACGTCGTCGAGCTCGAGCAGCAGGGCCGACTCGTCGAGAGTCAGCCCGACGCCGACGCCGAACGGGATCGCCAGCCACGGCTCGAGATCCTCGTTGCGGCTGACGATCGCCGCGCCACCGCTGAGGAAGGCGAGCACGATGCCGGGGACGAAGTGGTGGATGTGACGCCGGCCGATCTGCATGTTCCGGAACGGCCCGACGGTGCGCCCGGGTGCGGAGGCCGTGCGCGATCGAGCGCGCCAGCACGAACGAGAGCGACGAACGACGAGAGGAGGTTGAACATCGCGTTCTCACGCGTCGACACCTCGCGATAGCCGACGCGGGCGACCTCGGCCGTCTCGGTGGCCGCACCGATCGCCGCCATCACCGCGGAATCCGACTCGGCCGGCAGCGGGGCGCTGCCGCGCCGCCAGACGCGGCCGAACTCGACGAAGACCACCGCCCCCAGCGCGCCCGCCGCCACCGTGGCCAGCGCCGCCGTGCGACGGTCGCCCAGCAGGGCCGCTGGGCGGCGCCTCAGAGCCACTGCTCGAGCAGGTCCTCGTCGCCGACCTCGCGCACCACGCGGCCCGGCACGCCCATCACGACCCCGCGCGGCGGCACGTCCTTCGTGACCACCGCGCCGGCGGCGATGAAGGCCTCTTCGCCGATCTCGACGCCGGGGCAGAGCACGACGCCCCCGCCGACACGGCAGGCACGGCGCAGCGTGGCGCCCACGAGCTGGTGGTCGGGCCCGTGGCGCGTCATGGCGTTGTCGTTGGTGAGCGTCACACCCGGCGCGACGAACACGTCGTCCTCGATCGTCGTGAAGGCCGTGATGTAGCAGTTGGTCTGGATCCGCACCCGTGCGCCGATCGAGACGTCGTTGTCGACCGCCGACCCGCGGCCGACGACCGTCTCGTCGCCGATGACCGCGCGCTCGCGCACGTGCGCCTGGTCGCCGATCACGGCGCTCGCGCCGATGATCGCCCCGGCGACCACCACGGAGCCCGCGCAGATCTTCGTGTCCTCGCCGATCACGGCGGGATCGGGCGCCTCGCGCGACGCGGTGGACCGCGAGCCGAGCGCCAGCGGCTTGCCGATCACGGCGCCGTCCTGGAGCACCGCGCCCGCCCCGACGCGGGTGCCGGCGTGGATCACCACGTGGCCGCCGATGGTCACGTCCGCGGGCAGCTCGACGCCCGGCCCGATCAGCAGGCCCGGCGCGCGGCCGGACGGGAAGAGGGCGTCAGACACCGCGCCGCCGTTCGTCGAGCGAGCGCTGCAGTTCCTCGAGCACGCGCACGACCCGCAGGCCGCTCGCGCCGTCGGAGCGCGGGGCCGTGCCTGAGCGGATGCTCTCGACGAAGTGGCCGCACTCGATCCGCAGCGGCTCCGCCGAGTCCACCGCCGGGCTCGTGATCTCGCCGGACCGTACGACGTAGTCGTCGAATCCGGGCCCCGGCTCGTCGAATCCCTTGTCGTACACCGTCAGCTTCCGCTCAACCTGCATGTCGTCGAACGTAGCCATCTTCTTCGAGCCGACGACGGTGAAGCGCCGCTCCTTGTGCGGGTCGAGCCACGAGAGGTGCAGATGGGCGGCCAGGCCCGACTCGAACCGCATGAACGCGAAGACCACGTCCTCGACGCCGGGGCGCATGTAGCTCTCGCCGACGGCGTTCAGCTCGACCGGCTCCTCACCGCCCGCCAGGCTCAGGACGACCGACACGTCGTGCGCGCCGAGGGACCAGAGCGCGTTCTCCTCGGCGCGCAGCTTGCCGAGGTTGAGGCGGTTGCCATAGATGTAGTGGATGTCGCCGAGCTCGCCGGAGTCGGCGATCGCCTTCAGCCGCCCGAGCCCCGGGTGGTACTCGAGCAGGTGCCCGACCATCAGCGTCAGCCCGCGCTCCTGCGCGGCCGCGACCACCGGCTCGGCCTCCGCGACCGTCAGCGCGAGCGGCTTCTCCACGAAGCAGTGCTTGCCCGCCTCGAGCACCTGCAGCGCCAGCGCCGCGTGGGTGGGGACGGGAGTGGCCACGACCACGGCGTCGACGTCGTCGTCGGCGAGCACCTCCGCCAGGTCGCCCGTGGCGCGGGCGTTCGGATAGGCGGCCGCCCAGCGATCGCGGACGTCGGGGGTGCCGTCGCAGATCCAGCGCAGCTCGGATCCGGGAAGGGAGTTGAAGTTGCGCGCCAGGTTCGGCCCCCAGTAGCCGAGTCCGACGACGCCCACCCGCACGGGGGCGCCGTCCCGCGGGAGGCCCGCAGCCTGAGCGTCGGTCCGGCGAGGCCCGACCGACTCCTTCGTCACAGGCGCACCAGGTTCGGCGCCTCGATGCCGCGGGTCACCCCGCGGAAGTCGACCACGAGCGGGGCAGCGGCCACCACCGCCTCCACGTCCAGGCCGGGGTGCGCGGTCACGATGACGGCGCAGTCCGCCCCGTCGAGTGCCACATCGAGCGCATCGCCCGTGAGGTCGAACTCGGGCAGCGCGGCTATGAAATCGTCGTGGTAGGCCAGCTCGGCGCCGCGCTCGGCGAGCAGCTTCATGATCTTGATCGCCGGCGACTCGCGCAGGTCCCCGACGCCGCCCTTGTACGACACGCCGATCACGGCGATCCGCGACCCGCGGACGGGCTTCGAGTGATCGTTCAGCGCGCGCGTGATCCGCTCGACGCAGAACTCCGGCATCTTCTGGTTGACCTCGCCGGCGAGCTCGATGAAATCGGTCGGCGTGCCGTACTCGCGTGCGCGCCAGGACAGGTAGAAGGGGTCGACGGGCAGGCAGTGGCCGCCCATGCCGGGACCGGGGTCGAAGCGCATGAACCCGTACGGCTTCGTAGCCGCGGCGTCGACGACCTCCCAGATGTCGATGTCCATCCGGTCGCAGAGGATCGCGATCTCGTTCACGAGCGCGATGTTCACCGAGCGGAACACGTTCTCGAGCAGCTTCGCCAGCTCGGCCGGCTCGGGCCCGGACACGGTGACTATCTCGTCGCAGATCTCGCCGTACAGGGCGACGGCCCGGTCGAGGCAGGCAGGCGTGAGGCCACCGACGATCTTCGGCGTGTTCCGCATCACGTAGTCCGTGCGGCCGGGATCGATGCGCTCGGGCGAGAACGCGACGTTGAAGTCGGTGCCGGCCGCGAGGCCGGACTCCTCGAGCAGCGGCACGAGACGCTCGCGCGTGGTGCCTGGGTAGGTGGTCGATTCGAGGATCACGAGCTGGCCGGCCCTCAGCACGCCCGCGAGGGCCGTGCCCGACGAGATCAGCGGGCCGAGGTCCGGCTCGCGGTTGCGCGACAGCGGCGTCGGCACCGCGATCAGAACGGCCTCGCAATCGCCGAGCGGGGCGTATTCCGTGCTCGCCTCGAACCGGTCGTTGACGGCCGCCAGGCGATCGGACGGGATGTCCTCGACGTAGCTGTCCCCAGCCGCGATCGCGGCGACGCGGCGCGGGTCGGCGTCGACGCCGACCACGTCATGGCCCTCCTCGAGGAAGGCGATCGCGAGCGGGAGGCCCACGTATCCGAGGCCGACGACGCCGACCTTCACGAGCTGTCCTTCGTCTGATTCATCGACCCGGGAGTGTAGGCCGAGAGCGCATCGCGGATCCGCTCGGCAGCGCGCCCGCCGCCGTAGAGCTCCGGTCGCTCGCCGGCCGGGGCCGGTCGCCCGACCGCCGCGCGGGCCGCCGCCGCGTCGAGCCCGACCAGGACGTTCCAGCCCGCGTCGACCGTCTCGACCCATTCCGTGGTCTCGCGGAGCGTCACGCACGGGACGCCGAGCAGGTAGGCCTCCTTCTGTACCCCGCCGGAGTCGGTGGCGATCGCCCGCGCGTGGGCGGCGAGCTTGGTGAAGTCGAGGTACCCGAGCGGCGGCAGGGTGCGCACGGCGTCGCCGAGCCGGCGCTCGAGGCCGAACTCACGCAGGCGCGCCGCCGTGCGCGGATGGAGCGGCAGGACGACGGGGCCCGGAAGGCCCTCCAACAGCTCGACCAGCCGCTCGAGGCGGCCCGGGTCGTCCACGTTCCCGGCGCGGTGCGCCGTGGCCAGCACGTATGAGCCCGGCTCGAGCTCGAACTGCTCGAGCGCCGTCGAGCGCTCCTCTGCGATCGGCTGGAACGCGATCGACACGTCCGCCATGGCGTCGCCGACCAGCGCGACCTGCCCGCCGACCGACTCGTTCTCGAGGTTGCGCACCGCCGTGTCCGTCGAGCACAGCAGGAGGTCGCTGGCGTGATCGGTGAGAACGCGGTTGAGCTCCTCCGGCATGGCCCTGTCGAACGAGCGCATGCCGGCTTCGACGTGGCCTACCGAGACGCCGGCCTGGGCGGCTGCCAGCGCGCCCGCCAGCGTGGTGTTCGTATCGCCGTAGACGAGCACCATGTCCGGCGCGGCCGCGTCGATCTCCTGCTCGAGGGCCGCCAGGATCCGGGCCGTCTGCTCGGTGTTCGTCCCGCCGCCCGCGTGCAGCTCGCGATCGGGGCGCGGAACCGCGAGCTCCTCGAAGAACACGCGCGACATCTCGTCGTCGTAGTGCTGCCCTGTGTGCACGATCGTCTCGTCGTGCGCCTCGCGCAGACGCCGCGACACGGCCGCCGCCTTCACGAACTGCGGGCGGTTGCCGATTACCGTCAGTACACGCATGGATAGGGTTCGGACCGGGTGATCATGGGCTTGGGGGTCGTGAAGAAGCTAACCGGGGGCGCCGTCGGTGCGCTCGGGGCGGCCCGTGCGGTCACCGGGCACGTGGCCTGGTACCTGCGCCATCAGATGATCGGCGCGCCGCGCGACGACCGCGAAGCCTAGTTCGCAAGCTCCGAGTCGACGTGCGCGCGGAACGCCGCCGCGGCCTTACGCGTGACCTCGCCGGTCTCAGGGAACTCGGCGTCCTCGATCGCCGCCACCGACTGGACCTCGCGGATCGTCGACGCGAGGAAGGCCTCCTCCGCCATCAGGATGTCCTCGGCGCTGACGCTGCGCTCCTCGACGTCGAGCAGGTCGATCAGCTTCGCCCGGGTGATCGAGGCGAGGATGTGATCCTCGAGCGGCGGCGTGCACAGCCGTCCGCCGTCGACGAAGAAGAGCGTCGAGGTGGGCGCCTCGAGGATCCTTCCGTGCGGGGTCACCAGCAGCGCCTCGTCGAAGCCGCGCTCCCGCGCGATGCGGCTGCAGAGCATGTTCGCCGCGTATGAGAGGGACTTCACCCCGTCGAGGACTCGAGTCGGCGCATAGGTCACGCACGCCAGGCGTACGCGCTCGGGGTCCTCGCGCAGCGGCTCCGTCATCAACAGCCGGCGGCCTCCGCGCGTGAGCACCCAGCGCAGTGCGCCGTCGAACTCCGTGCCGCCGCGCGCGGCCAGCAGCTCCGCGGTCTCGCGTTCGAGCTCGTCGGCTGGGAACGGCGCGGGCAGGCGCAGGGTGGCGGCCGAGTTACGCATCCGCGCGAGATGCTCGGCCAGCGCGAACGGGTTCCCCTCGTACACGCGGATCACCTCGAAGGCGCCGTCGCCACGGAGGAAGCCCTCGTCGGTGACGGGGACGACGGCGTCGGCGACAGGGCCGATCGCGCCGTCGAGGCAGGCGAGTTCAGTCATGCACCCTTGATACCCGATATGAAGTGCACGTGCGCGCGCCGTACTTCGTGGCCCGGGTGCTGGTCGTCTGGCTCATCATGGGCCTGTCGCTCTTCATCCTGAGCGGGGTCCTGAACGGCTTCGACGTCGACGACTTCGCCGGCGCGCTGGTGGCGGCAGCGATCATCGGCATCCTCAACGCGCTCCTCTGGCCGCTGATCGTGCGCATCGCCCTGCCGTTCACGGTGCTCACGCTCGGCCTCGGCGCACTCGTCCTGAACGGGGTCATCGTCCTGATCGCGTCGGAGCTCGACTCCGGCATCAAGCTCGATGGGCTCGGAAGCGCGATCGTGCTGGCGATCGGGCTGACGGCCGTGAATACGATCCTCACGACGCTGTTCGCCGTCGACGACGAGGACTTCTGGTACCGCAACGTGGTCAGGCGGGCGGCCCGCAGGAACCTCGCCGAGAGCGCCGACACCGACGTGCCGGGCGTCTACTTCCTCGAGATCGACGGGCTCGGGCACGACGTGCTCGTGCGCGCGATCCGCGACGGCAACGCGCCGACCCTCGCCCGCTGGGTGCACGACGGCGACCACAAGCTCGTCGGGTGGGAGACCGACTGGTCGTCGCAGACGGGCGCCTGCCAGGCCGGGCTGCTACACGGGAACAACGACGACATGCCCGCCTTCCGCTGGTGGGAGAAGGACCGCGGCAAGGCGATCGTCACCAACCACCCGCGCGATGCCGCCGAGATGGAGCGCCGGATCTCGAACGGCCGCGGTCTGCTCCACGAGGACGGAGCGAGCCGGGCGAACATCCTGTCCGGCGACGCGAAGCACACGATGCTCACCATGAGCACGGTGCTCGATCGCGGCCGCGGCCGGATCGGCAAGGACTACTACGGCTATTTCGCCAACCCGTACTCGGCGACGCGCACGCTCGTCCTCGCCATCGCCGACATCGCGCAGGAGCTGCGCTACGCGTCGCAGCAGCGCCGGCGCGACGTGCAGCCGCGGATCAAGCGGACGTTCTCGTACGCGCTCGTGCGGGCGTGGGGCACCGTGGTCCAGCGCGACCTCCAGGTCGCCGCCGTGATCGCCGACATGTACGCGGGCCGCCCGGTCGGCTACACGACCTTCCTCGCCTATGACGAGGTGGCGCACCATTCGGGCATCGAGCGCGCGGACGCGCTCTCGACGCTGCTCAAGGTCGACCGCCAGATCGCGCGCATCGTCGCCGCCGCGAAGCACGCGCCACGGCCGTACGAGTTCGTGGTCCTCTCCGACCACGGTCAGTCCCAGGGCGCGACCTTCCTCGACCGCTATGACGAGACCCTCGAGGACCTGGTCCAGCGGGAGTGCGGCGCGGCAGATTCCGAGGTCGCAGCCGAGGGCGGCGGGAGCGACGAGGCACGCGCCTACCTCGGCGCCGGCTTGGCGGAGGCTGCCACCCAACCCGGGAGGACGGGCCGGGCGGTCGACCGCGCGACCCGCACGACCGACGTGCGCAAGGAGATCGAGTCGGCGAGCGGCGACAAGGAGGATCTGCCCGAGCTTTCGGTGATGGCGTCCGGGTGCCTCGGGCTGATCACGTTCCCGCGCGAGCCGGGCCGCGTGACGCTCGAGCAGATCGAGGCCAAGTGGCCGCGGCTGCTGCCGGCGCTGACCGGCCACGACGGCATCGGGTTCGCGCTCGTGCGCTCGGAACGCGACGGCGCCGTCGTGCTCGGCGCGAACGGAAGGCGCTTCCTGGCCGACGACCGCGTCGAGGGCGATGACCCGCTCGCGCCGTTCGGCCCCCGCGCTGCCGACCACGTGCGGCGGACCGACGGCTTCGCGCACTGCCCCGACATCGTGCTGAACTCGACCTTCTGGGCCGACACCGAGGAAGTCGCCGCCTTCGAGCAGCTCGTCGGCTCGCACGGCGGGATGGGCGGCGGGCAGTCGCACCCGTTCGCGCTCTACCCGGGCGGCTGGGCCAAGCCCGAGGGCGAGCTCGTCGGCGCCGAGCACGTGCACCGCCAGCTGCGGCGCTGGCTGGCGGACGCGGGCCACGAGGCCTACGAGACATGATGGGATCGGTCGGTGCTCGGCGGAACGACGATCCGCCTGCGCCCCTCCCGCAGCGGATCACCTGGCTCGGTCACGCGACGGCGCTGATCGACCTCGGCGGCACCCAGGTGCTGACCGACCCGGTGCTCCGCGACCGGTTGATGCATCTGGTCCGCGTGTCCGACCCCATCGAGGACACGCTCGTCGAAGCGCTCGACGCGGTGGTGATCTCGCACATGCACTCCGACCACTTCGACGTGCCGTCACTGCGCAAGCTGAAGCGGGACACCCCCCTGATCGTTCCCCGCGGCGGCGGCCGGCCCGGGGCGCGCCTCGGGTTTCGCGAGGTGACCGAGCTACCGGTCGGGGAGTCGCTGACGATCGGCGCAGCGGAGGTCACCGCGGTGCCGGCCGTCCACGGCGCCGGGCGCTGGCCGTGGGGCGAGAAGACGGACACGATCGGATTCACCGTCAGCGGCGGCGGCAAGCGCGTTTACTTCGCCGGCGACACCGACCTCTTCGACGAGATGAGCGACCTGGCCGAGCCGGCGCTCGACGCCGCGCTAATCCCCGTCTGGGGCTGGGGGCCCGCGCTGGGTCCCGGCCATCTCGACCCGGAGCGCGCTGCCGAGGCCGTCGCGCGCCTGCGGCCGCGCCTCGCGGTGCCGATCCACTGGGGCACGCTCTACCCGCAGGGGCTCAGGCGGTTCATCCCCCATCACCTCGAGGAGCCCGCCGGAGCGGTTCCGGGCGGCCGTGGCCGATCTGGCACCGGGCACGCGCGTCGAGGTCCTGGCTCCGGGCGGGGCGATCGAGCTCGGTTAGGTCGGGTCGCGGATGCGGCTGATCCTCAACATCATCTGGTTCGTCTTCGCAGGGTTGTGGCTCGCGATCGGCTACGCCATAGCCGCGCCCGGTGAGCCTCACACCGTTCGGGCGGGACATCGTGAGCGTCGAGGAAGCGGAGCGGATGGGAGCCGGGTCACCCAGCTTCACTCGCTAGGATCTTCGGTCGCACCAGGGCCGTTAGCTCAGCTGGTAGAGCAGGAGACTCTTAATCTCAAGGTCGTAGGTTCGATCCCTACACGGCCCACTCTGTTGCCCGAACGGCCTATGCCGCGAACGAGCCGAGCGCCTCGTCGCGGCTCGCGTGGATCGCGAAGACGCGGTCCAGACCGGTGATCTCGAAGATCTTCGAGATGTTCTGGTCGGTGCAGACGAGAGCCAGCGTGCCGCCCTGCGGGCGCAGGCGCTTTACGCCTCCGACGAGGACGCCGAGGGTGGTCGAGTCGATGAAGGTCGCGCTCGAGAGGTCGACCAGGATGTTGGTCTTGCCGCCCTCGATCAGCTCGACCATTCGCTCCTTGAACTCGGGCGCCGTGTAGAGGTCGATCTCACCGCCCAGCTCGATCACGTGGGTGGTGTCGTCGATCTCCGAGTCAGCAATCGTGAAGTTCATCTGCTCGTAGGCTATCCGCCGGAGGGCGCAGCGCCAGCACCTTGTTGCGCGCTCGCCTGCTTGGCCTGCTTGACGAGGTCGCGGGCGTCCTTCTCCTGGCCCTTGGGCGCAAGATCGATCGCCTTCTCCCCGGCGAGGTCGGCGACTCGCTTGTCCCCGGCGAGCGTCGCGTACTGGACGAGGGTGATGTAGGCGTTCGTGTTGTTGCGCGCCTCGGCGATCACGCGCGCCGCCTCCTGGGCTTGTTTCGGTTTGTTCAGCGCGGTCGGGTCGTAGACCTGGAGCGCGAGGGTCGCGAGCGAGGCATCGACCTTCTCCGGCTCGGCCCGCAGGTACGCCTGCCAGTTCGCGCCCGCTTTGCGCAGGTCGGACTTGGCGTCGTCGTCGAACGTTGTGGCGCCGGTCTGCTCGTCGGTGTCGGCGTTCAGCGTCGCCAGCTGGTAGTAGTCGCGCGTCAGAGCCTTGCGCGAGGCCTGGACGCGGACGCCCTTCTTGACGTTCGCCTCGTTGCGGTCGATGCGCTTCTCGATCGCGCTGTTGTCCGCGCCGCCGCCGGAGCGGTTGTCGGAGAACGCGTCGAAGAGGCCACCGGACACGTCGCCGCCGATGCCGAACAGCACGAGGCCGCCGCCCATCAGGATGGCGAGCATCAGGTACACGCCCTGGACCAAGCGCCGGCGTTTGCCCTGGAGATCGAAGAGCATCGTCGTCGGAGACTAGCTATTAAGGGGCGCTCAGGATCCTTCGGCCCCGGCGGCTTCCGGGGGGCCGCTCTCGCGGCGCAGCAACGTTGCCGCCAGGACGATGCTCATCTCGTAGAGGAGGATCAGCGGGATCATCTCGAGCATCAGCGAGACGGGGTCGACCGTCGGGAGGAGGGCCGCGACCACGGCGATCACCAGGTAGGCGTAGCGGCGGTTCTTGCGCAGCTTCTCGACGCTGGTGATGTTCAGGGTGACGAGCGCGAGGATGGCCAGCGGGAGCTGGAATCCGAGGCCCATGGCGAGCATCGTGAGGGTCGCGAAGCTGTAGTAGTCCCGCGCCCGGACCTCGGTCTGGAACTCGCTCGAGTTGAAGTTGAGGAGGAAGTCGGTCGCCGGCGGCAGGACGAGGAAGTAGCAGAAGAGCACTCCCGCGACGAAGAGCACAGGGACCATCAGCGCAACGGGCGTTGCGACGCGCCGCTCGGTGTCGCTGAACGCCGGCAGGACGAACGCGTAGATCTGGTAGAGGATCACCGGCAGCGAGATCAGGATCGCCGCGTAGGCCGCGTTCGTGAACGTGGTGGTGAAGGCCTCCGTGACGCCCAGCGTGATCGGCTTGGCGAAGTCCTTCGGCAGCGGGTCGTTGACGATCTCGAGGATCGCGTGGTTCTGCCACGCGCAGACCCCGAACGCGACGGTGAACGCCGCGACCGAGACCATCAGGCGGTTGCGCAGCTCGTCTAGGTGGTCGACGAGCGACAGCCGGTCCTCATGGCCGACGGGCTTGATCCTGCGAGCCATGAAGCTGTCCCTACGAGCAGACGGGGCCGGCTACGACTTCGCCGGCTCGGATTCGCTGGTGCGGGCGTCCGTCTTCGTCTCCGAGCCCGCGGGGAGCTCGTCGTCCTTGCCGGTGATCGAGTCCTTGAACCCGCGCGTCGCGGAGCCGAGCGAACGGCCGAGCTCCGGCAGGCGCTTGGGCCCGAAGATGACGAGCACGATCACGAGGACGATGAGGATTTCTGGAAGGCCTATTCCGAGGGGCATGAGCCGCTCCTGGTTCTTTCTCGGGGGGCGATCCGGCCAGCTGGCCGCTCGCTACTGACAATGATGGTAACGGTGGTGTTCTACGCGTGAGAGACCCGGTTCGGATCAGTCGCGCGTGGGGAAGTTCTCGAAGAAGCGGCTCGGAGTCGGCTCCGCCTGCCCTTGGTACTTGCTTCCACGAGCCCCCTGGCCGTACGGGTTCTCGACCGGCCCGTCCATCCGCATGAAGGAGATCTGCCCGATCGGCATGCCCTCGTAGATCGTGATCGGGAGGTTTGCGACGTTCGACAGCTCGAGCGTGAGGTTTCCGCTGAAGCCCGCGTCCACGAAGCCCGCCGTCGAGTGGATCAGCAGTCCGAGGCGGCCAAGCGAGCTCTTGCCCTCGAGCCGTGCCACGAGGTCGTCGGGCAAGGTGACCCGCTCGAGCGTCTGCCCGAGCACGAACTCGCCGGGATGGAGGATGAACGGCTCGTCACCGGACACCTCGTACGAGCTCGGTGAGATCGTCCATCTGCCGGCGGACGTCGATGAAGGGGTAGCGCGCGTTGTGGAAGACGCGGAAGCGGCTGTCCACGCGCACGTCGATCGAGGATGGCTGGATCAGGTCGGGGTCGTAGGGCTCGACCGCTATGCGCCCGGCCTCGATCTCCGACCGGATCGTCTTGTCGCTCAGGACCACGGGCGGGCAGCTTATAGGGATCGCCGGTGGCCGCTTTACCAAGGATTTACCCGGGCGCATAAAGGATGCCTCGGGGCGTGCCGATAGCAGGGGCAGAGCCAAGATGAACCGAGGCGATCAACAGCCAGGGCCGTACGTCAAGAAGGTCCAGCTGCCCAGCGGCAAGACCATCGAGGTCGTCTACTTCGAGGACATGGACGAGGCCACCACCGCCGACTCCCTCCAGGACCTCGAGCGGCAGGATGTCGACACTCCCCGCACCGAGACCGACCTCCACGTCTGCCGCGCCTGCGATTCCGAGCTCGTCTACCCGACGGCCTGGGAAGAGGACAGCCGCGAGTCCTGGCGCGTCACCCTCCGCTGCCCCGAGTGCGAGACCACCCGCAGAGGCGTGTTCGACCAGGACAGCGTCGAGGCGTTCGACGACGTGCTGGACGCCGGCACGGATGAGCTCTCGGCCGACTACCGCAAGCTCATGCGCGCGAACATGGCCGAGGAGGTCGACCGCTTCGCGGCCGCCCTCGCAGCCGACGCGATCCTCCCCGAAGACTTCTAGGCGTAGCGCTCGACCACGCCGTCCGCCACGAGTCCGAGGGCGCGTCGCCGGTCGCTGTCGAGGCTGATGTCCGCAAGGGCCGCCTTCGCCTCCGCGACGTGCGCGAGCGCCTGGCCGCGTGCCTCGTCGAGGGCGCCCGTGGCCGCGATCCTGTCGCAGACGCCCTCCGCCTGCCCCGGCTCCCGGACCAGGCTCCGCAGGTCCATCGCGCGTAGCTCCGCGTCGCGCTCGCGGGCGATGATCAGCGGCAGGGTCACCGTGCCGTCGAGCAGGTCGGTGCCGCGGTGCTTCCCCGTCCGCGCGGCGGGGCCGGACACGTCGAGCACGTCGTCGAGGATCTGGAACGCCAGCCCGATGCGAGCGCCGAAGGCCGCCAGCGGCTCGGCTGCGCCGGTCCCGCCGAGGGCGGCCCCGAGCCGGCAGGCGGCCACGAACAGGCTCGACGTCTTCAGGTCGACAGCGCTCGAGGTAGCGGTCCGCGCTGACGGAGTCCGACCACGCGTCGGCCCGCTGCATCAGCTCACCGGCCGCCAGCGCCGACGAGGCCTCCGACAGCGCAGCCACCGCGGCCTCGCTGCCGGTTGCGGCGAGCTCGGCGAACGCCCGCGAGAAGAGGAAGTCGCCGGTGGCGGTGGCCGCCGGGCGGCCGGCCGTGGCGATAGACCGTCGGGTTGCCCCGCCGCAGGGGGGCCTGGTCGAGCACGTCGTCGTGGACGAGCGTCGCGGTGTGCAGCAGCTCGACGGCGACGGCCGCCGGCACGAGGGGCTCGGGATCCGGGCCCCCGCAGAGGAAGACCAGCACGGGTCGCAGGCGCTTGCCGCCGGCGTTGAGGGTCCCGCTCGCGTGCTCGGACAGCGTGGCGCCGTTCGCCTCCGCGATCGCGACGAGGCGGGCCTCCGTGCGGGCGAGCCCGCCCGCCAGCTCCGCACCCCCCGCTTCGAGCACCGCGGCCAGCGGCGCCGGGGCGCTGCCGTCGGTCACTGCGCCGCGGGGACCGTGCCGACGTGGGTCGCGATGATCCCGCCGGCGGTGAGCACCCAGCGCACGTCCGTGAGCCCGGCGCGCGCGAACTCGGCGGCGAGCCCGTCGGGGCCGGGGAACCGCGCGCACCGAGTTGGGCAGGTACGTGTAGGCGTCCGGGTCGCCCGCGAAGCGGCCGAGGCCGGGCACGATGCGGTCGAACCAGAGCTTGAAGAACCACGACAGCGGCGGCCGCTGCGGCGTGGTGATCTCGAGCACGACCACCTTGCCGCCGGGCTTGACCACGCGCGCCATCTCCGCGATGCCCGTGGCGAGGTCGGAGAAGTTCCGCACCCCGAACCCGCACAGCGACGCGGCGAACTCGCCGTCGGCATAGGGCAGGTCGAGCGCGTTGCCCTGCTCGAACCGCAGCGCGGGCGCCTTCGCCCGCGCCAGCTCGAGCATCGCCGCGGAGAAGTCCATGCCCACGACCTCGCCCTGCGGCCCGACCCGGCCGGCCAGCTCGACGGCCAGGTCGCCGGTGCCGGTGGCCACGTCGAGGACGCGGTCGCCCGGCGCGATCCGGGCGCAGGTCCACGGCGCGCGTGCGCCAGGTGTGATGCATCCCGGCCGTCATGACCGAGTTCATCCGGTCGTAGACGCCGGCGATCCGGTCGAACATCGATTGGACCTGCTGCTCTGGGAGCGTCCCGCTGGCGGGGGCCCCGGTGGTAGTCATGCCAGATCGACGGCGGCGCGGCTCAGTGGCCGCCGCCGCCGCTCGTCTCGGTCCGCAGCGAGGCGATGAAGGCGACCAGCTCGTCGAACTGCTTCGGCTGGTTGTCCTTCAGGGACTGGAACGAGGGCATCGGCGCCGTCGGGTTCACGAGCGTCCGGGCGATCGCGTCCTTGCCCGAGCTTGTCGCCGATGTGCGTCAGGTTCGGCCCGAGCGTGTTGCCGTTCTCGCCGATCTTGTGGCAGCCGAGGCAACCGGTCGCGGCCACGACGTCGGCCCCGCGCTCGTAGCCCTTCCCGACGTGGGTCTCCTCGATCTCGCTCGGCGGGCCCGGCGACCGCGCCGAGGACCGTCAGGTAGGCCATGGCCGCGATGGTGCGGACGGCGCCGATCATCGCGATCGGCCGCTTGATCGGGTGGCGCTCCGGGTTGCGATCGTAGAACGGCAGCAGAGCAGCAGCATCAGGCAGATGCGTCGGGATGCCGATGGTCGCGACGAACACGAGCGCCGGCGGCTTGACCACGCGCAGCAGCTCGAACAGGAAGAAGAAGTACCACTCGGGTCGCGGCGAGTAGGTGGTGGTGGTCGGGTCCGCCTTCGGGCCGAGCTCGGCGCCGAAGAGGATCGCCATCGGATGATCACGCCGAGCGTGATCGCGGCCATCGCCGAGTCCTTGGCGATCGCGTACGGGAAGAACGGCTTGCCCTGCGTCTTGAGGATCGAGTACTCGCGGAGGTATTGCTCCTTCTCGCGCGCGTTCACCTAGATCTCTTCCTTCTGGAGTTCCTTCTTCTCGGCCTTGAGCCACGGCGGCGCCGTGGTGCCGAGCTTCGCGACGAGGTACAGGTGCGCGCCGATCAGCGCAGCGATCAGCCCAGGGATCAGCATCATGTGCATCGCGTAGAAGCCGGCTCAGGGTCGTGGCCCCGAACTCGGCTCCGCCGCGCATGAAGTCGGCCAGGTAGGGGCCCATGATCGGCCCGGACGCGTTGATGTTCACGCCGACGACCGTCGCCCAGAAGGACCGCTGGTCGAACGGCAGCAGGTAGCCGGTGAGGCCCATCATCAGGGTCAGCACGAGCAGGACGCACGCCGATGATCCAGTTCAGCTCGCGCGGGTACTTGTAGGCGCCGAAGACGAACGTGCGCCCGAGTGCAGGAAGAGCAGGACGATCATCACCGTCGCGCCCCAGCGGTGCATGCCGCGCACGAACTCGCCGAGGAAGAGGTCGTTGGTGATGCGCGAGGCCGACTCGTAGGCACGGGTCGGGTCGGGCTCGTAGTACATCGCCAGGAAGACGCCGGTGAACGCCTGCGAGATGAAGGCGAACATCGTGGCCGAGCCCAGCGTGTAGAACCAGTTGGTGCCCTTGGGCACCTTGCGGAACATGAAGCCGCGCAGGAACGGGCTGGCGCCGGTGCGCTCGTCGAGCCAGCGAGAGCGTCCCGATCCCCGCCTCGGCGCCCTGCTCCTTCAGCTCCTGGATCGCGCTCTTGTCCTTGCCCGGCTCGGGCTTGCCCGGGCGCGTCTCCTCGCCCGGCGGCTTCGGCCGCGGGCGCAGGCCCTTGGGCAGCGGAGGCGTGAGCTTGCTCATGTGGTCGGCCTCGACGGGTAGAGGTACTGCCACAGCCCGTCGAGGTGGTTCGACGGGTCACGCGGCTTGAAGCGCTCGAGCTCGGAGTTCACCGAGAAGCGCTGGCCGACCTGGACGCGGCCGTTCTTGACGCGGGTGTAGAAGCGGTCGAGCGGCCGCACGGGCGGGCCGCCGGCGACCTTGCCCTGGAAGTCGTAGACGCCGCCGTGGCACGGGCAGACGAAGCGCTGCGAGGCCTGGAAGTAGCGGACGGGGCAGCCGAGGTGCGCGCAGCGGCTGGAGATCGCGATGTACGGAAGCGGCGACTTGCCCTTGTCGCTCGGGCTCGGCTCGTCCTCGCCCCCGGCGAAGCGGCGGATGTAGACGGTCGTCTTGCCGGCCTCGCCGACCTCGGGGACGACGTTGGTGACCACCGGGACGTACGTCTCATCGTCGAAGTCCTCGGTGGCGCCGACGTCCTGCCACTTGTCCGGCGACTGGTCCTCGAACATCGGGCCGAGCGCGAACCCGAGGCCGGCAGCGCGAAAGCGGCGACGGCGATGCCGCCGAGGACCTGCCCGTTGACGGCCATGAAGTTGCGCCGCGTGACGGTCTCACCGTCGAAGGCGCCGGGCAGGTTGCGGTCCGCCGTGTAGGGGGACTTGCGCTTGGGCTTTTGCGGAGTGTCGGCCACAGAGAGGGGATCGAGAGGTGGGTCCAGAGAGAATATCTGCCCGGGGGTCCGGTGCGTCGGGTCCTCAGCCCCGATCAGCCGAGCGCGCGCGCCGTGACCGCCCACAGCGCGTCGGCGCGCTCGGCGTCTCCCTCGGCCTGGGCACGCGCGCTGGCGGTGATCAGGTCCGACAGCGCCGCCACCGCCTCGACGTCGCCGCGCTGCGCGAGGCGACGCAGGCCGAGGGCGTAGAGCGCGTCGCCCGCGAGCAGGCGCAGGTCGGGATCCATGCCCGTGAACGCCCGCGGCTCGCCGTAGTGCAGCAGGTAGCCCTCGTACACGGCCTCGAGCGTGAAGAGCCGGTCCGGATCGCTCACGACCGCCGCGAACCGGTCCGGGCCGGGATCGGCGGCCGCGTGCTCGGCGAGCGCCGGATCGGCGGCCGCGACCACCTCCGCCAGCGCGCTCACGCGATCTCCGCGAAGGCCTCTGCCGCCGCCGCCAGGGTGCGCTCGACGTGCTCGTCGCTGTGCGCCAGCGACGGGAACCAGGCCTCGAACTGCGACGGCGGCAGGTACACGCCGCGGTCGAGCAGAGCGCGGCAGAAGGCCGCGTAACGCTCGGCGTCGCAGGCCTGGGCGCCGGCGTAGTCGCGGACGGGCTCGGCGCTGAAGAAGACGGTGAAGCAGGCCCGTGGTCTGGGCGACGTGAATCGTCCACTCCGGCGGCGGCCGCCGCCGCGCGGAGCCCGGCGGCGAGCTGCTCGCTGGTCGCGGCGCCAGCGCTGGCGTAGGCGGCGTCGTCGAGCAGTTCGAGCGTCGCCAGCCCGGCAGCGGTCGCGAGCGGGTTTCCGGACAGGGTGCCGGCCTGGTAGACGTCGCCGGCGGGAGCAATCCGCTCCATCAGGTCGCGCGGGCCGGCGTATGCCGCCGCGGGCAGGCCGCCGCCGATGACCTTGCCGAGCATCGTCAGGTCGGGCATCACCCCCTCGCGCTCCTGGACGCCGCCGCGGGCGACCCGGAACCCCGAGATCACCTCGTCGAAGATCAGCAGCGCGCCGCTGGCGGCGGTCGCGTCGCGCAGGAAGCTCGAGGAACGCCGGCGTCCGGCGGCACGAGGCCCATGTTCGCCGGGTAGGGCTCGGCGATCAGCGCCGCGACGTCGTCGCCCGCGAGCGCCGCGGCCACCGCGTCGGCGTCGTTCCAGGGCACGATCACCGTCGCCGCCGCCTGCGCGGCGGGCACTCCGGGCGAGGCCGGGATCCCGGCCGTCGCGAGCCCCGATCCCGCTTCGGCGAGCAGTCCGTCGACGTGGCCGTGGTAGGCGCCGGCGAACTTCAGCAACCTTCTCGCGCCCGGTCACCGCTCGGGCGAGGCGCATCGCGCTCATCGTCGCCTCGGTGCCGGAGTTGACCATGCGCACCATCTCGGCCGAGAGGACCCGTGTCGGCGATCTCGGCGGCGAGGTCGATCTCGGCCTCGGTCGGGGCGCCGAAGCTCGTGCCGCGAGCCGCCGCCGCGGTGACCGCCTCGATCACCGCCGGATGGGCGTGCCCGGCGATCAGCGGGCCCCACGAGCAGACGTAGTCGACGTAGACGTTGCCGTCCACGTCGGTGATCTCGGCCCCGGCGCCTGACGCGATGAACAGCGGGTCGCGTCCGATCGACCGCATCGCCCGCACCGGCGAGTTCACGCCGCCGGGCATCACTTCGACGGCGCGCGCGTAGAGCTCGCCGGAGCGGCTCATCTCAACTGTGCTCGGCCTCCCAGGCCTTGTGCTCGTCGGTGAAGTAGAGGAGGCGGATCTTCTTGAACTCGGTCGACGAGTAGAGCGTGCGGCGGTCCTCGATGCCGAACTCCTCGGCGATCGTGTCGAGGATCGCGTCGCACTCGTCCTTCGAGCGCCCGTGGGCCATCGTGAACACCGAGTAGGGCCAGTCGGCGTAGGTCGGCCGCTGGTAGCAGTGCGAGATCCCGCGGAAGGCCGCCATGCGCGGGGCGAGCTCCATGATCCGCTCGTCGGGGATGTTCCACACCCCCATGCCGTTGGCGGAGAAGCCCGCCCGGCGGTGGAAGAGGATCGCCGCCACGCGGCGCAGCGCCTTGCGCTCGCGCATCGACTCGAGGTGGGCGAGCAGCTCGTCCTGCGTGAGCCCGAGCTCGGCGGCGGCGGGCGCGTACGGCTCGCTGATCACGGGCATGTCGCCCTGGAGGGCGCGGATGACGGCGACGTCGAGGTCGGTCACCTCGATCGGATCCGGCTCCATCGGCTCCTGCGCGACGCCTTCGGCCGCGAGATCCTCCGTGCCCTTCTCCATCTCGAGATCCATCCGGATCTTGAACAGCTTGATCGTCGGGAGCTGGCGCACCGACTCGGCGCCGGTCAGCTCCTGAAGCACCTCGAGCGTGCCCTGGAGGCCGAGCTTCGAGTCGGGCTCCGTGGCGATCGTGAACCACAGGTTGAAGTCATGGTTGCGCAGGTAGTTGTGCGAGACGCCCGGATGCGAGTTGACGATCTTGGCCGCGCGGTGCGGGTTCTCGGGATCGATCTTGGCCGCGACGAGCATCGAGCTGTAGCCGAGCACGCGGGTGTCGAAGATCGGGGTGACCTGGCGGATGATTCGCTCGTCGATCAGCCGCTGGACGCGCTTCATCACCTCGGCCTCGGGAACCTCCGCGAGGCCGGCGACGTGCTCGTACGGGCGCGGGGCGAGCGGGAACTTGCCCTGCATCAGGTTGAGGAGCTTCTTGTCGAGCTCGTCGAGCGGGATCGCCGCGCCGTCCTTGCGCGAGCGAACCTTGGGGACGGCTGCAGTTTCTCTGGCCGCAGCCTCTCCTATCGAAGCCACTTCGCTACGTCCTTTGCGTGGTAGGTGATCACGATGTCTGCGCCGGCGCGGCGGATTCCGGTGAGCGCCTCGAGCACTGCCGCGCGCTCGTCGAGGTGCCCTGCCGCAGCGGCGGCCTTGATCATCACGTATTCGCCGCCCACGTTGTACGCCGCCACCGGCAGCGACGTCGCGTCCTTCACCCGCCGGATCACGTCGAGGTACGGCAGCGCGGGCTTGACCATCACCACGTCGGCGCCCTCCTCCACGTCGAGCAGCGCCTCGCGCACGGCCTCGTCGGCGTTGGCGGGATCCATCTGGTAGCCACGGCGGTCACCGAATGCGGGCGCCGATCCGGCCGCCTCGCGGAACGGCCCGTAGAAGGCGGAGGCGAACTTCGCGGAGTAGGCGATGATCGGCGTCTCCTTGTGGCCCTCGGCGTCGAGCTGGGTCCGCAGCGCCCCGACGCGGCCGTCCATCATGTCGCTCGGCGCCACCGCGTCGGCGCCGGCGCGGGCGTGCGAGATGGCCGTCTTGGCGAGCAGCTCGAGCGTCACGTCGTTGTCCACCGTGCCGTCGTCGCGCAGAACTCCGCAATGGCCGTGATCGGTGTACTCGCACAGGCACACGTCGGTCATCACGACGAGGTCCGGATGGGCCTCCTTCAAGCGCGCGGACCGCAAGCTGGACGACGCCTTCGTCGTCGTAGGCGCCCGTGCCGATCGGGTCCTTGTCGCTCGGGATGCCGAAGAGCAGGACCGCGGGCACGCCGAGCTCGCGGACCACGCCCGCCTCCTCGACGGCGTGCGAGATCGACAGCCGGTCGATGCCGGGCATCGATTCGATCGGGGTGCGCTTGTCGGTCCCGAGCTCGACGAACAACGGGTAGACGAGATGCCTGGGGCTGAGCTCGGTCTCGCGGACCATGTCGCGCAGCAGCCCCGTGGCGCGCAGGCGGCGCATACGAGTGGCCGGGAAAGCCATGGCCGACCCAGTTTACGCGGCGCCGGTCGCCGCCCGCGGCGCCTGCATCATGCGAACCGGCGCAGAGCCACACGCGTGAGCGTGGCGAACACGGCGAACAGCGCGGCGAGGTGGAGCAGCGCGCCGCCGAGCCCGCCGGCGTCGTTGATCGCCGCGTCGAGGGCGTCGAGCGCCGGCTTGAACGGGAACGCCGCCGAGATCACCCGGATGACGTCGTACAGCGCGGGCGACACCGCGCCCGGACGGGCACCAGCGCGAGGAACGCGAGCGGCAGCGACAACATCACGCACAGCAGCGACGACGCGCGGACGTCCTTCGTCAGCGCGCCGATCAGCGAGCCCCAGCGCGGCGAACGCCAGCGCGCCGGCGCCGATCGCCACGACCCACAGGTGGAAGCGGTCCCACTCGAGCGTCACGAACAGGCCGAGCCCGGCGAGCATGAGTAAGCAGACCACCAGCGAACAGACAGCCGCCAGCCCCACCTTCTCGAACAGCAGCCCGGTGCGCGAGACGAGCCCGCGCACGAGCCTCAGGAAGGCGTTCTCCTCGCGCTCCAGCGCGAGCGCCCCGGCCGCCAGCAGCAGGGTGATGAACATCAGCGACACGGCGACGGCGACGGCGATGGCGAATGAGCTGAGCGGCGTGGTACTGCCGTCGAGCGGGACGGCGCGGACCCTGATCGGCTCGCCGATGGAGCCGAGCACCTCGTCGGTGAGGTCGAGGTTCTCGCGCGCGAGGCGCGCGAAGGTCTCGACCCGCTCGAGCTGCTCGCGCTCCTGCGGGGTCACGCTGCGCTTGGCCTTGGCGATGATCTCCTCGGAGCGCTCGAGGCCGAGGATGTCGATGTCCTGAAGGATCGGCAGGTCGATCTCCCCGCCCGTGCACGATCAGGTCGAGGTAGCTGAGCGCGACCTCCGTGAACTTCTTCGTCAGCGCCGCGTTGGCGTCCTGGACCTGCGACTTGATCGTGTCCTCGACGTACGAGGCCTTGACCGGGTCCTCGGCGTTGTAGAACACGCGGATCGTGGGCGGCGGCGTCTCGACGAGGCTCTGCATCTTCTGCAGCCGCTCGGTCGCGTCCGCCGGGATGACCAGCGCTGCCAGCACGTCGCCGTCCTTGACCAGCTCGATCGCCTTCGCCTGGCACTTCGCCGGGCCGATGCCCTCGCAGTCGACCCGGACCGGGTCGATCGCCTTGAACAGGTCGTCGGCGTACTTCGACACGTCGATCGTCTCGCCGCCGAGATCGACCTCGTTCTGCTCCGCCGGCACGAGGTTCACGAACGCCACCTTGGGCTTGTCGGGCCCGCGCGAGAGCGCGAAGCCGATCAGCACGGAGATCACGACCGGGTAGAGCACGAGCAGCGCGACGAGCACGGGCGAGCGGCGCAGGATCTTCAGGTCCTTGAGGAGGAGCCAGCGCATGATCGGGTCGGCTCAGTGGCCGCGGTGGCGCAGGAACGCCACGAACGCCTCCTCGAAGTCGCGCGCCGCCGTGTCGCTCTCGGCCTCGACGGCCGCCTCCAGCTCGGCCGGCGAGCCGGTGAACAGCAGCTCGCCGTCGGCGAGCACCAGGACGCGGTCGGCGTGACGCTCGGCCTCCTGGATGTTGTGGGTCGAGTAGACGACCGTGGTCCCGCCGGCGGCGAGGCTGAGGACGAACTCCCACACGCGCTCGCGCTGGCGCGGGTCGAGCGCGGCGCTCGGCTCGTCGAGCAGCAGGACGGGCTGTGCGCCGAGCAGGCCGATCGCGATGTTGACGCGCTGGCGGTTGCCGCCGGACAGCACCCCGACCTGGTCGTCCGCGCGCTCGCGCAGGTCGGTCAGGTCGAGCATCCGCTCGACGGTCGCCGTCCGGATCGTCGACGCCCTCGAGCCGGGCGAAGAGGCGCAGGTTCTCGGCCGACGGTGAGCTTCCCGTAGAGGGCCGCCTGCTGGGGCACCCAGCCGATCTCGCCCGGGCCGAGGCCGACGCTCCCGGCGTCCGGCTTCTGGATCCCGGCGAGGATCGACAGCAGCGTGGTCTTGCCCGCCCCGTTCGGCCCGATGACGGCGACCAGCTCGCCGCGGGAAGCGCGTCAGCGAGACCCCGCGCAGCGCCTCACGGGAGCCGTAGCGCTTCGTCAGGCCTTCCGCGCTGAGCACGGTCGCGCTGGGCTCGGCGTTCACCGGCGAGACGGTATCCACTCGGCTCCCTGACAGACTCAGTTCGATGAAGGTCCTGTTCGTCGGCGACGTGGTGGGCGGTATCGGGCGGCGCACGCTCGCCGCGCTGCTGCCAGGCCTTCGCGAGCGCCACACGCCCGACTTCGTGGTGGTCAACGGCGAGAACGCCGCCGGCGGGGTCGGCATCACCGACCGGACGGCCAGGGAGCTCCTCGCCGCCGGCGCCGACGCGATCACGCTCGGGCAACCACGCCTACCGGCACACCAACGTCTACGAGTTCCTCGACAACGAGCCGCGGATCGTGCGGCCGGCCAACTACCCGCGCCAGGCGCCCGGCCGCGGGGTGACGGTGGTGGAGGCGAACGGGTTCAGCCTCGGCGTCGTGAACCTGTCCGGCACGGTGTTCCTCGACGCTGCCCGCTCCCCGTTCGCCGAGGCCGACGCCGCGCTCGGCCGACCTGCGCGGCAAGACGTCCCACGTGCTGATCGACATGCACGCCGAGGCGACGAGCGAGAAGGTGGCGATGGGCTGGCACGTCGACGGCCGCGTGACGGCCTGCGTCGGCACGCACACCCACATCCCGACGGCCGACGCGCGGGTGCTGCCCGGCGGCACGGCCTACTGCACCGACGTCGGCATGACCGGCCCGCGCGGCGGCGTGATCGGCGTGAAGCGCGAGCTGGCGCTCCAGCGCTTCCTGACGATGACCAACGTCCGCTACGAGACCTCGACCGAGGACCCGTGGCTCAACGCGGTGCTGGTCGAGGCGCGGCGCCGACGGGCCCGGCGACGGCGATCGAGCAGATCCTGGAGCCGGCGCCCGGCGTGAGCTGACCGCGGTCAGCGTCAGGACCACGACGGCAACGAGCGCGGCGTTCCTGCGCGGCCACGAGCCACAGCGCCCACGGCTCGCGCGCCGCAACGTCGAAGTAGCGCGTCGGGAACTCGATCTGGGTCAGCAGGGCCGCGAGCCCGACCGCCCCAGCGAGCGCGTACAGCCGCCACGCGAGCGCGAGCGCTCCCAGCGGCAGGACCCAGATCACGAACTGCGGCGACAGCACCTTCCCGAAGACCGCGAACGCGGCCACCGCCCCGAGCGAGCAGAGGACCAGCGCCCGCCCCGCGTCGGCCTCATCGTCGCGCCGGGCCGACGCGAGCACGGTGAACGCCGCCACCGCCGCGATCAGCAGCCCGCTGAACACGATCACCGCCGCGTCGCTCGCCGGGTGGAGCACGCCCTCGGACTTGAAGCTCGTGACCACGTCCGCGCCGCCCGCGCCGAGCGCATCGAGCGCCAGCAGGAGCGACGCCGGGACGCTCTCGATCTGCGGCGGGCGGTCGAGGTGGTACTGGACGGCGTCCCACGCCCCGCCGGGCGACAGCGCCAGAGCGGCGAGTACGACCACCGCCACAGCGGCGGCGCACGCCAGGGCGCCCTCGACCGCGTCGCGCCTGCGCCCGCGCGCGAGCAGCCAGGCCAGCGCGACCGGGGCGACCACGAGCGGGAAGCCCTTCGCCACCACCCCGATCCCGAGCACGGCCATCCCGGCACGCGGGCGGCCGGCGAGCAGCAGCGCGAGCGCGCCCAGCACGAGGACCACCGGGAGCAGATCGAAGTGGTTGCGGACCAGCGCCCCGGTCAGCAGCGGCGCGAGCGCCAGCGCGAACATCGCCCGCCCCGGCGAGCCCTGCGTCCGGCGCGCGATCAGGCCGCACAGGATCAGGGCGACGAGGGCGAGGAGGAACATCAGCGCGGCGAACGCGAAGCGGTAGGCCTCGAACCCAGTGCCGACGACGCCGCCGAGCGCGAGCACGGGGGCCGCCAGCGGCGGGTACTCGAACGGCGACGTCGCCGGTACGGCAGCGAGCCGTCGAGGAAGAGATCGGCGTAGCTCGGCGTAGATCGGCAGGTCGGTGACCTGTTCCGCGTCCCACGGCGACAGCCACAGCGTCGCCGCGAACGCCCCGGCGAGCGGGCCGCGGCGAGCGCCGCCGTGAGCCGCGGCGTCACGCCGCGACGGGCTCCCGGACCTCGCCGCCGGACGCCGCGGCGGTCTGTGGCGGCGGGCCCGGCACCGGCGTCCGGGCGAGGATCGCGACCAGCACGAGCGGCGCGAACCAGACGATGTAGAGGTAGAACCAGTAGCTCGCGGTCAGCTCGAGCGCGATCAGCACGGCCGCGCCGAGGGCCGCCACCTGGATCGTGTCGCGCCGGCGGGGGACGAACGCGACCAGCGACGGCGAGCGCCACGGCCGCGACCTTGACCACGGTGTGCAGCCACTCGATGCCGTCGACCTGACCCCAGATCGCTGAACGGCGTCGGGCGCGGCCGCCTGGTAGCCGAGGGTGCTGTCGTAGAGCTCGCGCCAGCCGCCGTCGGGCACGGACGGGGACGAACGCCACGGCCAGCACCAAGGCCAGCACTGCGGCGAACACGAGCGCCGGCTCGACGCGCGCGCGCAGCGGGCCGTGGCCCGAGCACGCGAACAGCGGCGCGAGCGCCAGCGGGGCGAACTTCGCCGCCGCCCCGAGCGCGATCGCGAGCCCGCGGCCCGCGGCCGAGGCGCCCGCCCGGGTCGGGGCCCACGTGAGGGCGAGCAACGCCGCGACGCCGCTCAGCGCGACCAGCGAGTCGTTGCTGTTGGTCTCGAGCGCGAACGACGAGTAGGGTAGCGCGGCCCATGCGAACGCGAGCGCGATCACCGAGCTCGCGCCCCGCCGGCCCGGCCCGCAGCCGGCGCCCGAGGACGAGCAGGCCGAGCAGGGTCAGGAGGTCGAACGCGAGCGCGGCTCCGTGCGCCGCGGGCAGGTCGTCCCAGCTGCCGCTCCACGGCAGCGCCTGCTCGAACGGGACGTAGGCGAGGTAGTTCGAGCGGGCCGTAGGTGTCGCCCGTGCTCGACGTCGGCCGAGAACCGCTCGCCGCCGTAGAGGCCCTTGCCGTCCATGATCCGGTCGGCGCCGATCACCCCCGCGTAGCCCACGTCGATCACGTTGGAGTCGACGATGTTCAGCCCGACCCGGAACGCCGACCAGGAACACGAGCAGGACCGCGAGCCAGCTCGCCGGAAGATCGGCAGCAGCGGCCCGCGGCCGGGCCCGCGGCCGGAACGCCCAGCCAGAGCATGCGGACCAGCAGGTAGGCGAGGACCGGGTAGACCAGCGGCACCGACGACGCCGATCTCCGCCGCGGTTGAAGTAGATGTGCGAGACGCCGAAGCGCGAGCAGCACCAGCAGGTCGAGGTGCACCATCCGGAACGGCCGGCGCGGGTCGACGAACGGCACGAGGAACAGCAGGCAGAGCGGGATCCAGACGTACGGCGCGTTGATCTTGCGCCCGAACGCGCCCTGGTAGCCGCGGGCCATGGTCCACGCCACCTGGTCGCCGGTCCACGCCTCGAGCACCGCGCCGGTGGCGTCGTCGATCTTGCACCTGCGCCGACCTCGCGCCCGGCAGTCGAACCAGCTCACCTGCCAGCGGCCCGGCGCCCTTCGTGTAGGCGGTGGGGCGAAACTGACGGTGGTTGGCGCGCGATCGCCGCGATCGCCTCCGGCGCGGGCGGCGATGCGCTTCACCTCGCTTGGCCGTCAGCCGGATAGCCGGCCGGCGGCTTCGTGATCGGACGCCGGCTGCTTGAGCTCGCTCGCCGCGCCGGCCGGGGCGGCGGCCAGGAGGAGCACGGCCGCGACCGCGAGGGCCACCGCTGCGCGCGAGTCATTCCCGGGCGAAGCTCCACATCTTGTTCCCGACGAAGTTGAGCGGCGTGGCCGCGACGATCGAGATCGCCTGCGCGAGGATCTCGGTGACGCCGCCCCTGTTGACCAGCACCTCGAGCAGCGCCGCGGCGAAGATGAACGCGACGACGCTGACCGTGAAGAAGCGGGCGGCCTGGAAGCCGGCGTGGCCGTCGCGCGCGCCGAAGGTCCAGTGGCGGTTCCACCAGAAGTTGTTGAGCACCGCGACGACGAACGCCAGCGTCGCGGCCACGAGGTGGTGCAGGCCGCCGACCTCGACGGCGAGCGCGAAGACCGCCAGGTTCACGACGTAGCCGGAACCGCCGACGAGGACGAACTTGACGAGCTGGACCCAGTTGTGCCCGCGCTTCATCCCGTCGCGCACGCGCATGTGCACGCCCGGGAGCGGATCCTCTACCTCGCTCGCCTCCGGCATCGCTACGAGGGTACCTCCGCGGTTCGCATCCGGCCGACCCGGCTGCTCACCCGGCGATGCCGAAGTGCTCCAGGACCATCGGGGTCACGTCGCGGATCGCCGGCTGCTGCCGGGACGCTGCCCGGCTCGAGGTCGAGGCCGCTGGTGAGGAGGACTCCGAGCGAGTCGCAGCGGTGCAGGGAGCCGTGGCTCCCGCCGCCGACGTGGTCGGCGCCGCCCCAGTCGACGAACTCGTACGCCGGGGTCGGCCGAGACGAGGACGTCGCCGCTGCGCTCGCACGTCACCGCGGACCAGAGCCGGGCGAGCGCGTCCGGGTAGTCGCCGTCGGCGCAGCCCGCCCCCGTCGAGGTCGAGCACCGACGGCTCGCCGTTCACCGCCCAGGTCTTCGCCGCGCGGGTCGGTCAGGTCCCCGCCGGGCGAGAAGCGCAGCTCGCCGGCGCGCGAGGCGACCACCGCCACATCGTCGTCACGCCATGGATCGTGAGGTCGACGACCTCGGTCGCCAGGAGGTCCTCGACGATCCGCGGCGACCAGCTCGTCGCGCCGCGCGGGGTCGAGCACGTAGACGCTCGCCGGACCGCGCGGCCGGGCACACGGCGAGGTCGGCCTCCTCGGGCTCCGGGTCCGCCGGCCCAGGACGCGCCGGAACCCGTCGAGCGCCTGGGCCAGGTTGAGGCTGCGCTCGACCAGGCTCTGGGAGTGGTCGGACATCACGATCATCGCGTGGTCGTCGAGGAACCGTCCGGTCCGCCGCCGGCGTCCATCAGCCGCGCGATCGCGCGGTCGGCCTCGGCGATCGACACGCCGGTCGCCTCGGGGCCGGCCTTGTGCGAGTAGCTGTCGTTGTCGGGCAGGGAGAGCAGCAGGAAGTCGAACAGGTCGTTCTCGACCAGGTGGGCGCCGACACACCCGGCGTGGTGGTCGCGCTGGCCCGGCATGCCGAGCGTCGAGGAGCAGCCGGTGTCGCGCGTGTCGAACAGGTCGGCGTAGAACAGCTCGCGCGGGCCCCAGACCGGGTGGCGGAACTGGGCGGCCTCGGCGAGGCGGCGATAGGGCGACTCGCTTGTACGGCTCGTGGCGGTAGCGGCCGCGGTACATCAGGTAGGTGGTCCCCGCCGTGCGCAGTCCCGCGTCGTCGAGATGCTCGAAGACTGTGCGCTGGTCCTGCGCGAGGTGGGCCAGGTTCATGTTGTAGACCGTGTCCTGGAGCGAGCGGAACACGCCGAACGTGCGGGTCGCGGGGAAGGACGAGCCGTACTCGACGTAGCGCTCCTCGCCGCGGTGGTACCAGTTCATCGACGGGATCTTGTGCTCGTCCGGGCCGAGGCCGGTGGCGATCGACGCCGCGGCGACCGGGGTGACCGACGGGAACGACGAGACGCACGCCGCCGAGTACTCGCCCCGCTCGCGGATCGCGGCCAGGGCCGGCGCCTCGCCCGACTCGACGGCGGCCTCGAACTGCGCCGGATCGAGCGCGTCGATCACAGCCAGCACGACCTTCTTTTCGCGGAAGGGCGCGCACCCGGCCGAGCCGGCTGCTTGCCCGAACTGCCGCTCACTTCAGGATCCGCAGGCCCGGCGTACTTCTCGTCCCCGGTGCCGCGTGCCCGCACGAGCAGGACCGCGAAGGCGATCAGGGCGAAGAAGGACACGACCGGCACGAAGATCGCTATCGCGGCGAGGACGAGCGCGGCTGCGTCGGCGTAGAGCGCCAGGTAGGCGGCCTGCGAGTCCTCCAGCCGGCGCGCGGCGCGGTCGAGGAGCCCGCCGACGGCGAGCCACGCGAACGCGGCGCAGACGGCGCCGATGACCAGGCCGAGGATCGCGGAGTGTCCGCCCTCGGCGAGCGATCCGGCGAACAGGAGCCCGCCGAGGACCACCCCCACCCCGCCCAGGCCCCGCGTGAGCAGCGATCGGTTCGCCCCCGAACGTTCGGCCATGTACGAAGCGACGGCGAGCGCCAGCACGATCAGCAGGAACCACGGCTGCTCGAGGAAGTCCCAGCTCGTGCCGTCGAAGTCGAGGCCCGTGTCGTTGCTGGCGAGCGCGCCCGCCAGCAGCGGCGGTAGGTACGGGCGCACGCCGGTCGCGCCGGCGAGGCCGGCGCCCTGGCCGATGTCGACGACGAGGCTGATGAGTGAATTCTCCCGCTGCGGGACGAGGAGGTGGGACCGGTACGCTGAACGGAGCCGATCATAGGGGTCTACGACGGCTCCGCTCTCCCATGAGCTCCTCTCCGAAACCACCTTCGCGCTCCACCAAGCGCGACCTCGAGCGCTACGCGGGCCTGTTCGCGGCGCGTACGCGGGTGATGACGTCCTCTGCGATGCGGGACATGATGGCGATCACCGCCCGCCCCGAGGTGATCTCGCTCGCCGGCGGCCTGCCGGACACGTCGACGTTCCCGCCCGCGACCTTCGCGGCCGTTACCGCGCGGATCGCCGAGGAGTCGTGCGCCAAGGCACTCCAGTACGGGCCGACGGACGGCCTCCAGGAGACCAAGGACTGCATCGCCGAGGTGATGGCGGCCGAGGGCATGCACGTCGACACCGGCGACATGGTGGTCACGACCGGCGGCCAGCAGGTGATCGACCTCGTGACCAAGACGCTGATCGACCCGGGCGACGTGATCATCGCCGAGGGGCCGACCTACCCGGGCGCGGTGCCCGATCTTCAACGCCTACCAGGCGGACGTCGTCCAGATCGACATGGACTCCGACGGCATGCGGATCGACCTGCTCGAGGAGACGCTCGACCGACTCGAGCGCGACGGCCGGCGGCCCAAGTTCATCTACACGGTGCCGAGCTTCCAGAACCCGGCCGGTGTGACGATGTCGCTGCCGCGCCGCAAGCGCCTCGTCGAGGTCGCGCACGAGCGCGAGCTGCTCGTGCTCGAGGACAACCCGTACGGCCTGCTCCGCTACGAGGGCGACGCCGCTGCCGCCGCTGCTACGCGCTCGACGGCGGCGTGTTCGTGATGTACCTCGGCACGTTCTCGAAGATCCTCTCCCCCGGCATCCGGCTCGGCTGGGTCGTGCGCGCCGCCACCGGTGCTCGAGAAGATCAACCTCGGCAAGCAGGAGGCCGACCTCTGCACGTCGACGCTGTCGCAGCTGATGGTCCAGGCGTACTTCGAGCACGGCGACTGGCGCGACTACGTGAGCTCGCTGACCGAGATCTACCGCCGCCGGCGCGACACCATGCTCGACGCGCTCGCCGACCACTTCCCGCCGCAGGCCGAGTGGACGCGGCCCGGCGGCGGCCTGTTCATCTGGGCCACGCTGCCCGGACTTCATCGACACCACCGACCTGCTCGCGCGCGCGTTGCGCGAGAACGTCGCGTTCGTGCCCGGCGCCGGCGCGTTCCTCGACGGCCGCGGCCGCAGCTCGATGCGGCTCAACTTCTCCGCCTCCGCCGAGGACGAGATCCGCGAGGGCATCCGCCGCATCGGCGAGGTCATCACCGAGCAGATCGCCCTCTACGGCACGCTCACCGGCATTCCCGCCGTGACCGAGCCGACACCCGCGCCCGCGGAGCCGGCGGCGGAGGCGGGCGGGGCCGACGTGGTCGACCTCCCGCGCCGCGCCGACCGCGACAGGCGCGCAGGTGGGTCCTCGTGAGCCGCGTCGCCGTGCTCAAGGGCGGGCGCTCGCTCGAGCGCCAGGTGTCGCTGCGGTCGGGCGCCCGGGTCGAGGACGCGCTCGAGCGACTCGGGCACGACGTGGTGTCGATCGACGTCGGCGTCGACCTCATCAAGCGCCTCCGCGGAGCCGAGCCGGACGCGATCTTCGTCGCCCTGCACGGCCGCGACGGCGAGGACGGCACGGTCCAGGAGCTGCTCGAGATCCTCGGCCTTCCGTACACCGGCTCGGGCGTGCTGGCCTGCACGCGGGCGATGGACAAGGTGCTCACCAAGCACCTGCTGCTCGAGGCCGGGATCCCGACACCTGAGTTCTTCGCCTTCAACCAGACCGCCTTCCGCGAGCTCGGCGCCGCCGAGGCGCTCCCCGCGATCGAGGAGCGGCTCGACTTCCCGATCGTCGTCAAGCCGTCGAGCCAGGGGTCGGCCCTGGGGATCAAGTTCGCGCGCACGCCGGCCGACGTGCCGGCCGCGCTCGTCGCCGCGTTCTCGTACGACCCGAAGGTGCTGCTCGAGCGCCACGTCGAGGGCCGCGACCTCGCCGTGTCGGTGCTCGACGGCGACTCCGGGCCCGAGGCACTGCCGGTCGTCGAGGCCGTGCCCGCAGCAGGAGGACTTCTACGACTTCGAGGCGCGCTACGAGATCGGCCGCACCGACGTTCGTCTGCCCGGCCGAGCTACCCGACGGCGTCGACCGAGCGCGGGCGCAGGAGCTGGCGCTCGCCACCTACGAGCTGCTCGGCTGCTCCGGCTTCGCCCGCGTCGACCTCATGCTCGACGCGGCCGGCGAGCTCTTCGTGCTCGAGGCCAACCCGATCCCGGGCCTGACCGACACGAGCCTGATGCCCGCAGGCCGCGGAAGCGGCGGGGATCGGCTTCGACGACCTCGTCGGCCGGATCCTCGAACTGGCTTTCAAGCGCGTCGCGGCTTAGCCGCGCGCGCTACTGCTCTCCGCCTGCGAAATCCTCGGGCGTGACGTTGTCGAGGAAGTCCTTGAACTTCTCGACGACCTCTTCGGTGTCCTCGACCTCGTGCTCGAACTCGATGGCGGACTCGGAGATCACGTCCTCGGCCGCGAAGATCGGCGCCCCGGTGCGCACCGCCAGGGCCAGCGCGTCGGACGGGCGGGAGTCGATCTCGACCTCGCGGCCGTTCAGCTGGAGCGTGATCGGCGGCGTAGAAGGTGTTCTCGCGCAGCTCGGTCACGGACACCTTCGTGCACGCGACCTCGAGCTCGGAGAGCACGTCGTTGATCAGGTCGTGGGTCATCGGGCGCGGCGTGTTGGCGCCCTGGAGCTTCATGAGGATCGCCGCCGCCTCCGGGATGGCCGATCCAGATCGGCAGGAACTTGTTGCCCTCACGGGTCTTCAGGAGCACGATCGGCTGCTTGCCGACCATGTCGAAACTCACTCCGTAGATGACCATCTCCTGCATGCGTGGGCGGCTCCTAGCCGTCGCTCGGGTCCGGGGCCACAGTCTAGTCACGGGTGGGATGGGCACACCCATGGGTCGGCGGCGGCGGCGCTACACTCCGCTGCCGCGCGGGCGATTAGCTCAGTCGGTTAGAGCGCGTCTCTGATAAGGACGAGGTCCCTGGTTCGAATCCAGGATCGCCCATCTCGCGCCGAGGGGGCGAGGGACAGGCCGCAGGTTCTCCGTCTAGGCCGCCCTGAGCCCGCCCCGGCGGGCCCTCAGCTCCTCGGCGAACTTCGCTGCCTCGGCCGGGGTGTCGAAGTCGAGCGTGACCCGCGCCCCGTCGGCGCCCTTGCGCGCTTGACCGTCGCCGGGCGGCCGAGGGCGGAGGTCAGCGCGTCCTCGGCCGCGGCGAGCGCCGCCGCGAGGTCCGGGTGGATCTCGGGCTTGGCGGGGCGCTCCGCCGGGTCCTCCGCCGCGCGGGCGTGGCGCTCGGTCTCGCGGACGGACCAGCCGCCGTCGCGGGCCTCGCGGGCGAGGCGCTTGCGCGTCGTCGTGGTCCTTGCAGGTGAGGATCGCGCGGCCGTGGCCCTCGCTCAGCGCGCCGGTCTCGATCAGCTCGAGTGCCTCATCGGGCAGGTCGAGCAGCCGGACGAGGTTCGAGACCGCGACGCGGCTCTTGCCGACCCGCCGGCCCACCTCCTGCTTCGTGATCCCGAGGTCGTCGACGAGCATCGCGCAGGCGCGCGCCTCCTCGATCGGGTTGAGGTCGACCCGCGCCATGTTCTCGGCGAGGGCCAGGTCGAGGCGCTCCCAGTCCTCGGTCGGCGCGGACGACCGCCGGCAGCAGCTCGAGGCCGGCCAGCTTCGCCGCGCGCAGGCGTCGCTCGCCCGCGACCAGCTCGAACTCGCCGCCAGCGAGCGGGCGTCACGACGATCGGCTGAAGCAGTCCGCGCGCGCGGATGGACTCCGACAGCGCGACGAGCGCCTCCTCGTCGAAGTCCTTGCGCGGCTGGCGCGGGTTCGGCTTGACGAGGTCGAGCGCGATCTCGCGCAGGCCGGACTCGTCCGGGCGCGAGCGCGGGAGGATGGCCGACAGGCCGCGGCCCATGCCGCGCTGCCCGGCCTTCACTTCAGGTTGAGGGTCAGGCACGGGCTGCGACCTCCTTGGCGAGCTTCAGATAGGCCGCCGAGCCGGCGCTCGACGGGGCATGGCGGATGACCGGCACCCCGAAGCTCGGGGCCTCTCCCAGCCTGACGTTGCGCGGGATGACGGTGTCGAAGACGAGGTCCGGAAAGTGCTCGCGCACCTCGCGCTCGACGTCCTGGGCCAGGCGCGTGCGGCCGTCGTGCATCGTCAGCGCCATGCCCGCGACCGTAAGCTTCGGGTTGAGCTCTCGCTGGATCAGCGAGAGCGTGTCGAGCAGGCCCGCGAGGCCCTCGAGCGCGAAGTACTCGGTCTGGACGGGCACGATCACGCGATCGGCCGCCACGAGCGCGTTGACGGTCAGCGGCCCGAGCGAGGGCGGGCAGTCGAGCAGCGTGAACAGGAACCGCTCGCGGACGTCGCCGAGCTGCTCGCGCAGGCGAAGTCTCAGAGCCCTCGAGGCGCGGCAGCTCGACGTTGGCGCCGGCGAGGTCGGGCGTGGCGGGCACGATCCAGAGGTTGTCGAACGCGGTCGGCTGGGCGGCCTCGGCGATCGTCAGCTCACCCGCGAGGCAGTCGTACGCGCCCGGGGCTGCGTCCTTCGGCAGCCCCAGCCCGACTGTCGCGTTGCACTGCGGGTCGAGGTCGACGAGCAGCGTGTCGTAGCCCGCGTCGGCGATGCTGGCGGCGACGTTGACGGCAGTCGTCGTCTTGCCGACGCCGCCCTTCTGGTTGGAGATCGCGAAAACGGTGCCCATCGGCTCCGGAACCGTAGTGGCAGATGCGGCCAGATTCGGGTCCGTACCGTCTTTGTTCGGCCCCGAACGGCGGAATCCTCCGCTCGTTGCGGGAATCGTCCGGTGCGCCTATCCGCCGAGCGGGCGCTTGCGGGCCATGCCGGCGCGGCGCGGGAAGCGGTCCGGAGTCGCCGCGACCTTCGTGTAGACGTGGAGGTGGCGGTGCTCGGCGCCCGCAAAGGGGGTGACGGCCAGGATCTGGCCCGGCTCGAGGCCCAGCTCCCCGGCGGCGCGAGTCCCTGCGGCATCCTCCTCGCCGTTCCGGCGCGCCCTTCCAGGCCACCAGCGCGCCGCCCGCGGCCAGCAGAGGGGCGGCGTACTCGGCCAGGACCGCCAGCGGCGCCAGGGCCCGCGCGGTGACGAGATCGTAGGCCTCCGCGCCGCCGGCGGCGGCCCACTCCTCCGCGCGCGCCGCACCGCGCTGTTGCGTTCGTCGATGCCCGCGGCCGCCGCGAGGCGGTCGATCGACGTCGCACTTGCGCCGGGTCGCCTCGACGAGATCGACGTGGGCCGCGGGCAGGGCAAGCGGCCAACGCCAGGCCCGGGAATCCCGCCCCGGCGCCGATGTCGGCGATCCGTTGCGCCCGCCTCACCTCCTGCAGCGCGAGCCCACTCAGGGAGTCGGCGATGTGGCGGTCGAGTGCCTCCGCCGGCCCGCGGACCGTGGTCGGCGGGTCCGGCTCCGCCGCCAGGGCGTCCAGGAGCGCGGAGATCTGGTCCCCGGCGGGTTCCCGGAGCCCGTGCGCGGCTGCGAGCGCAGCCGCCGTTTCACGGGAAACGGTCAGGCGGAGGACCCCGCCGCCGGTGTGACGACGAGGCGGCGGTCGGGCTCGTCGCCCTCGCTGTGCGTGTCTCACGTCGGTGCGGTCGCGCAGGTACATGTGGACGACCTTGCGCTCGAGCGCGCGCATCGGCTCGAGCTCCACCGGGCGCCCGTAACGCAGTGCGTCCGCCACCGCGCGGTCGGCCGAGCGGTGCAAGGCGGCTTCGCGGCGCTCGCGGTAGCCCGCGGCGTCGACGACCACCTGCTTGCGGTCCTCGGATCCACCGAACGCGAACCGCATCGCCAGGTGCTGAAGGGCGTCGATGGTGGTTCCGTGCTTGCCGATCAGCAGGCCGAGGTCGTCGCCGTTGACGGTCGCCCGTAGCTCGTCCTCGGTCTCCTCGATGTCCACGGTCGCCCCGCAGGCCGAGCGCCTGCACCACCCGCGTGACGAGCACGCGCATGCGCTCCGCGGGCTCCTCGGGCAGGTCCGCCTCGGCTGCATCGCGCCAGGCGTCCTCGTCGACGGTGCCGCGGACGCGCGCCGGCTCGTCGTCACCGCCCTCCGCGACGACCTCGAAGGCGACGCAGTCCGCCGTCACTCCGGGGAACCGCGGCTCGAGTTCCTTCATCACGGCCCAGCGCGCCTCGCCCGCCGTCGAGCCCTCCGCTTCCACGGTCAGGTCTACGTCCGGGCCGGGGCCCGCGGGGCTGTCGTCCGGCGCGTGCATCAAATCCTCGGCGGGGAGCCTAGTGCCCCGCCGCTACCGGCGACGGCCGGAGCGCTTCTTCTTGCGCCGCGGAGACGGGGGCGGCGCCTTGGCGCCGTTCGAGCCGCCTCCGCCCTTGGCCTTCGCGCCGTCCTTGTCGCCGTCGGCCGGCTTGGCCGTCGGCTTCCCGCGCGCGGGCGGACTGGCCCCCGAGCCGTTGCCCCCGCCGCCCGCGTCAGCCAGCTGCGGCTTCGGGTAGAGCTTGCGGACCACCAGCTGCTGGCCGATGGTCCAGACGTTCGTGGTGATCCAGTAGAGGATCAGGCCGGCGGGGAAGTTGATGATGAAGATGGACGAAGACGAACGGCAGCGCGATCATGATCCGCTGCTGCGTCTTGTCGCCGCCGATCGAGGTGATCAGCGTGGCGATCAGCTGTGTCGCGATGTAGAGCGACGATCATGAACGCGAGCATCGACCCCGGTCAGCTTGTCGGCGAGGTGCCCATGAACAGGAAGCCCGGGTTGTCGCTGATCTCGGCCTTGAAGCTGTCGCTGCTCAGCAGTTCGAAGAGCGCCGATGAAGAACGGGATCTGGAGCAGCAGCGGGAGACAGGAGCCCAGGGGATTGACCTTGTTCTCCTGGTAGAACTTCATCATCTCCTGGTTCATGCGCTGCTTGTCGTCCTTGTAGCGCTCCTGGATCTTCTTCATCTCCGGCTGGAGAACCTGGAGTGCCTGCATCGACTTCACCGACTTGAAGGTCAGCGGCAGGATCACGAGGCGGATCGTGAACGTCAGCAGGATGATCGCCACACCCCAGTTGCCGACCACGTCGTACCAGAACTGCAGCACCGAATCGAGCGCGTCGAGCGCCCACTGGGGCATGATTGCGATGGGAAGTGTCGGCATGACTAGGTGCGCGTGCGGAACAGGGTCTGATCCTCGACGAAGTCGACGCCGCCGTGGCTCCAGGGATTACAACGCAGGAGACGCCAGGCGGCCAGGACCAGCCCCCGCAGTATGCCGTAATCACGGATCGCGGTGACCGCATACTGCGGAGCAGGTCGGATGGTACTTGCAGCGCTGCGGGATCGCAGGGGAGATAGCGCGCTGGTAGAGGCGGACCGGAGCCACGACTATCGAGCGCAGCGCGGTCACTTGCTCCCCCCCGATGCCAGGCCGGCCTCGAGGAGGACCGCGCGCAGCGCCGCCTCGACGCCGCTTCCTCCTTCGCGCTCGGCCAGCTCGCCGGCCTCGGGTCGCGCGACGATTACGAAGTCGTGCCCGTCCGGGACGTCGTCGGCGCAGGCCCAGAACGCCTCGCGAAGCATCCGCTTGACGCGGTTGCGGTCGACGGCTCCGCCGACCTTGCGGCCGACGGAGATGCCGAGCCGGGGGCCGTCCGCCGGCCGCGGCGTCGCGCGGGAAGGTGTAGACGACGAGGTGACGGCTCGGGTACGAGCGGCCCTCGCGATAGACACGGTCGAACTCGCCGCTGCGCGACAGCCGCCGGCGCTTGCGACGCGCGCCGGGTCGGCCCTCGCCCGACTCGCTCATGGCGCTAGACGCTGAGGCGGCGGCGGCCCTTGGCGCGCCGGCGACGAAGGATGTCGCGGCCGCCGCGCGTGCTCATGCGCGCGCGGAAGCCGTGGGTACGGGCGCGCTTGCGCTTCTTGGGCTGGTAGGTCCGCTTCATGGGATCGACGAGGATAGCGGACCGGGGGCCGATCGAGGTCGCCGCAACGCCGCGCTCTTTTTACCCCGCGATTTGCGAGAACTCGGCGATCCGGCGGCGCAGGCCGTATGTACACTCGGCTTTCTCCCGAGGTCTGCAGGCACCGTCCGCCCCCCTCGGTCATCGCACCACGAACTTCAGGCCCGGGGAGGGTCGCCACTGCCTGTGCCCGATCAGGTCGAGCCAATCTGGGATCGCATCGTCGCCGAGCTGCGGCGCGAGGTTCCCGAGTTCAAGTTCCAGATGTGGCTCGAGCCGCTGGAGCTCGCCGCCGTCGAGGGGCAGACCGTCTTCGTCTCCGCGCCCGACCACATCCGCACCTGGGTCCGGGACCGCTACCTCCCCGTGCTTCGCGCCGCGACCGTCACCGTCCTCGGCCAGGCCGCGAACGTCGAGATAGTCGCCGGCGCCGATGGCGTGCCGGCGATCACGGGGCCGGGCGGCCCCGCTCCGGCACCCGCCCCCGACGATGGGCTCAACCCGAAGTACACCTTCGAGCAGTTCGTCATCGGGCGCGGCAACCGCTTCGCCCACGCCGCCGCCCTCGCCGTGGCCGAGCTTCCCGGCCAGGCCTACAACCCGCTCTTCATCCACGGACCGCCGGGGCTCGGCAAGACCCACCTTCTCCACGCGATCGGCAACTACGTCGGCCGGTTCGGATCCGGGCTGACCGTGCGCTACGCCACGGTCGAGCAGTTCACCAACGAGTTCGTCCGCTCCGTGCGCACCGGCGACACCTCCGCCTTCAAGGAGCGCTTCCGCCGCGCCGACGTGCTGCTCCTCGACGACGTCCAGTTCCTCGCGGACAAGGCCCGCACCGAGGAGGAGCTCTTCCACACCTTCAACGCGCTGCGCGACTCCGGCCGCCAGCTCGTCGTCACGTCCGACCGCTCACCCGACGCGCTCGACGGCCTCGAGCAGCGGCTCAGCGAGCGGTTCGCCTCCGGCCTCGTCGTGCCACTCGAGCTACCCGACCTCCACGTCCGCCGGGCGATCCTCGAAAAGCGCGCCCGCCTGGACTCCGTCGAGGCCGGCCCCGACCTCGTCAACGAGATCGCCGGACGCGTGACGACCAGCGTCCGCGCCCTCGAAGCCGCTCTGATCCAGGTCGTGGCCTACGCCTCCATGAACGGCGAGGCCCCGACCCCCGAGCTCGCCCGCAAGCTCCTGCGGCGCCTCGGGCCCGTCCGCCAGACCGAGAAGTGCACGGTCGACGACGTCGTCCACGCCACCGCTCAGACCTACGGCGTCGAAGCCGACACCCTGCTCGCCCGTGACCGCCGGCCTCCCGTGGCGAAGGCCCGCAAGGTCGCCATGTACCTCGCTCGCGAACTCACCGACCACAGCCTCCCCGAGATCGGGCGCGGCTTCGGCGGCCGCGACCACACCACGGTGCTCTCCGCCGTGCGCAGTGTCGAGGGCGAGCTCCGCTCCGATCCCCAGCTCGCGCTTACTGTGGACAGCCTGCGGGCAAGCCTCGCGCGGCCGGGATGATGGCCGCTTCGCCTGGCAGACTCCACAGCTCGCACCCCGGCCCTCCACAGCCCGAACCCGCACCCCAAGCGGCTATCCCCAAATCCACAACCCCTACCTCTTCAGAATCGAGTAGATCCAGTTGAAGCTCTCCGTTTCCCGTGAAACATTCCTCACCCAACTCGGGACCGTCGCCCGCGGTGCATCGACGCGCAGCGCCATCCAGACGCTGTCCGGCGTCCTGATCGACCTCGACCGACTCCGGCGCCGAGCTCCAGGCCACCGACACCGACCTCGGGATCAAGGCCACCCTTGATGCAGAGATCGGGGATCAGGGCTCGGCCGTGGTGCCCGGCCGCCTCCTCCTCGACGTGGCGCGCTCGCTGCCCCAGCCGACGCTCACCCTCGAGTACCGGCCGGCCGAGCAGGACGTCGAGATCGTCTCCGGCTCCGCGCGTTTTCACCTGCGCACGCTCCCGCGTGAAGATTTCCCGGTTCTACCGGCACCGGTGGCCGACCCGCTGGCCATGCCGGCCGATGCCTTCAACGAGACCATCGCCCGCGTCGCGCAGTCGGCCTCCCGCGACGAGACGCGGCCGCACCTGACCGGCGTCCTCGTCACCGCGGAGGGCGATCAGCTGCGAATGGTCGCCACGGACTCGTATCGCCTGAGCGTCAAGGAGACGAAGCTCGACGCGGCGCTCACGGGATCGCTCGAGGCCAACATCCCGGCGCGGACCCTCCAGGAGCTGGCCCGGATCGCGACGTCGACGGGCGCTGAGCAGATCGAGATCTCGGCGCTCGAGAACCAGGTGGTCTTCGGCATCGGCCCCGTGACGCTGTCGTCGCGTCTGGTCGAAGGTCGCTTCCCGAACTATCAGCAGCTGCTGCCCGAGTCATACGAGCACGAGCTGCGGATCGCGCGGACCGAGCTGCTCGACGTCGTCCGCCGCATCGGCCTCCTGGCGCAGAAGAACGCGCCGCTGCGGCTCTCCTTCGCGGAGGGGGAGCTGACCGTCTCCGCGCAGACGCCGGACGTCGGCGAAGCCAGCGAGGCACTCCCCGTTCCGTTCAAGGGCGAACCGCTCGAGATCGGCTTCAACCCGGAGTTCTTCCGCGGCGGCCTCGAGAGCGCCGAGACCGACGAGCTGACGCTCAAGCTCATCAGCCCGCTGCGGCCGGGCCTGATCCAGTCGGGGGAAGACGGCGGCTTCATCTACCTGGTGATGCCGATTCGCCTGAACGTCTGACGCGCCCGTGCGGGTCACGCAGCTGACAGCCCGCGACTTTCGCAACCACGCGCAGGCAGATATCTCGCTCGGGCCCGGCCTCACAGTGCTCGTGGGCCCGAACGGGGCCGGCAAGACGAACCTACTCGAGGCCCTCTACTTCGGCTGCACAGGCCGCTCGCCGCGCACGTCCAACGAGCGCGAGCTCGTGCGGCGGGGAGCTTCGGTGGCGCGGGTCACCGTCGGCCTCGAGGACGAGGAGGGGAGCCACCTGATCGAGGTCGGCTTCGAGCCCGGGGCGGCGAAGTCGATCCAGGTCGACGGCGCACGCGTCGAATCGCTCGCCCAGAGCGACCGCCGTCCACTCGTCAGCGTGTTCCTCCCGGAGCGCCTGGAGCTGGTGAAGGGCGCTCCGTCGGGCCGGCGCGCCCACCTCGACAACCTCGTCGCAGCCCTGTGGCCCGCCCGCGCCGCGACCCGGGCTGCCTACTCCCGCGCGCTTGCGCAGCGCAACGCGCTGCTCGCCCGCGGTCGGGGGAGGCCCCGGCCTGGCGGCCTGGGACCAGAGCTCGCCGACGAGGGCTGGAAGCTGATGAGCGACCGCGCGGAGGCGGTCGCGCTCGTCACCCCGCTGTTCGAGGCGCGCGCGAGTGATCTCGGGCTCCCGGCCGGCGGCGGGGTCGCCTACCGGCCGCGCTCCAAGGCCGGGTCGGCGCAGGAGCTCGCGGGCGAGCTGGCGGAGCGCCACGAGTCCGACCGCTCGCGCGGCTTCACTGCCCACGGGCCGCACCGGGACGACCTCCAGCTGCTGCACGGCGGCGAGTCGCTGCGCAGCTACGGCTCCCAGGGCCAGCAGCGGGTCGCGCTGCTGGCGCTCCTGTTCGGCGAGCGCGACCTCCTCGCCGATCAGCGCGGCCGGTCGCCCCTGATGCTCCTCGACGACGTGATGTCCGAGCTCGACGGCGCCCGCCGCGAGTTGCTCGCCGACCTGCTGACGGGCGACGGCCAGGGCGTGGTGACCACGACGGAGGTCGCGCACGTCCCCGGCGCCGACGCCGCGACCGTCATCGAGCTCGCGGCCCCGCAGGCAGCCGACCGGGTGCCGGCGTGAGGCGACCCGGCCCGCGCCCGCTCTCGGCGGCCCTCGGCGCCGCCACGACCGCGATGGCCCCGGCGACGCTCCTCGCGCGCGTCCAGGCGGTCTGGCCGGAGGTCGCCGGCGAGGTGCTGGTGGAGGAGGCCCAGCCGGTGTCCGAACGCGCGGGGGAGGTTCGCGTCGCGTGCCGTTCGGCGACCTGGGCGCACGAGCTGGAGCTGATGGCGGAGGACCTCCGCGGGCGCCTGAACGGGGCTCTCGGGGCCCCCTCGAGCGGCCCGGTGAAGGCCCTGCGCTTCCGCCCCGGCGGGATGCCCGGGAGCGCCAGCGCGGGCGATCCGTAACGGCGGGAAACCAGGCCGTCGTCCTCAGGCGTATTTTATGCCGATTTGCAGGGATTTTGTAACGCTCTGAGCCGTCCGGCCCGGGCACTACTCTGGTATCATTCGAGGCCGAAGTTTCAAGTGCCCCGGCGTGCGCGGAGGAACTGCGCCACCGGGGCCTTGTCATGTCAGGTGAATGGAAGGGAACGTTTGGCCAGCAAGGACGATAAGAACGGCAAGGCCGAGCAGCTACGGCGCGCAGGACATCACCGTCCTCGAGGGCCTCGAGGCGGTGCGCAAGCGCCCGGGCATGTACATCGGCTCGACGGGTATCCGCGGACTGCACCACCTCATCTACGAGGTCATGGACAACTCGGTCGACGAGGCGCTCGCCGGCGAGGCAGACCAGGGTCGAGATCACGATCCACCCGGACAACTCCGTGACCGTGACCGACAACGGCCGCGGCATCCCCGTCGGCATCATGGAGAAGGAGCAGCAAGCCCGCGGCGGAGGTCGTCCTGACGGTCCTCCACGCCGGCGGCAAGTTCGGCGACGGTGGCGGCTACAAGGTCTCCGGCGGCCTTCACGGCGTCGGCGTCTCCGTCGTCAACGCCCTCGTCGGAGAAGCTCGACCTGACGATCTGGACCGACGGCCACGAGTGGACGCAGTCATACGAGCGCGGCATTCCCCAAGGCGACCTGAAGAAGGGCGAGAAGACGGACCGGCGCGGCACGCAGATCACGTTCCTCCCGGACCTCGAGATCTTCGAGACCATCGACTACGAGCGCGAGACGCTCGAGCAGCGCTTCCGCGAGATGGCGTTCCTCACCAGGGGGCTGAAGATCGACTTCAGCGACGAGCGCGGCGAGGGCTTCAAGTCGAGCTTCCAGTACGACGGCGGCATCGTCGACTTCGTCACCTACCTGCACTCGCAGGGCACGCAAGGAGCCGCTCCACAAGAAGGTCGTCTACGTCGAGGCCGTAGGCGGCGAGGTCGGCGAGGTCGAGGTGGCGCATGCAGTGGAACTCCTCCTACCAGGAGAACCTGCTCTCGTTCGCCAACAACATCAACACGCACGAGGGCGGCACGCACCTCTCGGGCTTCCGCTCCGCGCTGACGCGCACGATCAACGCGTACGCGCGCGAGAAGGGCGTGCTCAAGGAGAAGGACCCGAACCTCCAGGGTGAGGACATCCGCGAGGGTCTCACGGCGATCATCTCGGTGAAGATCGCGCGACCCGCAGTTCGAGGGCCAGACGAAGACCAAGCTCGGCAACCCGCCGGTCGAGGGCTTCGTCCAGGCGGCCGTCAACAAGGGCCTCGCCGAGTTCCTCGAGGAGAACCCGCAGGAGGGCAAGCGCGTCATCACGAAGGCCGTCGAGGCCTCCCGGGCACGCGAGGCCGCCCGCAAGGCCCGCGACCTGACGCGCCGCAAGTCGGCGCTCGAGAACTCGACGCTCCCGGGCAAGCTGGCCGACTGCTCGGTCCGCGACCCGCACGCTCGCCGAGCTGTTCATCGTCGAGGGCGACTCCGCCGGCGGCTCGGCCAAGCAGGGCCGCGACCGCAACACCCAGGCGATCCTGCCGCTGCGCGGCAAGATCATCAACGTCGAGAAGAACCGCATCGACAAGGTGCTCGTCGAACACCGAGATCCAGGCCCTGATCACGGCGATCGGCACCGGCATCCGGGACGAGTTCGACATCGAGAAGGCTCCGCTACCACAAGGTCATCGTCATGATGACGACGCCGACGTCGACGGCGCGCACATCCGCACGCTCGTGCTCACGTTCCTCTTCCGCGAGATGCCCGAGCTGATCGAGCAGGGTACGTCTACATCGCCAAGCCGCCGCTCTACAAGCTCAAGCACGGCAAGCAGGAGCTCTACATCGAGAAGGAGTCCGAGCTCGAGGAGGTCCTGCTGCGCGACAAGCTCGAGAAGATGGAGGTCTGCGGACGCGGCGGGTCCAAGTTCAACCTGACCCACGCGCGCTGGCAGAAGCTTCAACCGCCTGCTCAAGCAGTACGAGGGCTGGGCTTCCGCGCTGCGGGCCGAGTACGGCCACGACACCATCGACGTTCCTCGAGGAGTCGCAGATCCTGACGCACGCGGTCAAGACCGACGCCGACGAGGCGATCGAAGATCCTCGAGGGGCCGGATCCCGAGGGCGAGCCGTACGAGACCGAGCTGCATCGACCACGACGACGACGAGCTGACGATCCGCGTGATCGAGCGCCGCACCGGGTCGGCGCCGACGTACATCGCTGCGCCGCGACATGTTCGCGACGCCGCGAGTACGGCGAGCTTCGTGCGCGTGCACGCCGAGCTCGAGCGAGCTGGCCGGCACGCCCCCGTTCGACGTCGCGCTGGGGCGCAAGGAGCAGATGGCGCTGTCGTTCGAGGAGCTGCGCCAGAAGGTGCTCGACGTCGCCCGCGACGGCGTTCCGATGCAGCGGTTCAAGGGCCTCGGCGAGATGAACCCCGACCAGCTCTTCGACGACGACGATGGACGCCGAGCGCCGGACGCTGCAGCAGGTGACGATCGACGACGCCGCGGCGGCGGACCAGATCTTCTCGATGCTGATGGGCGACCAGGTCGAGCCGCGCCGCGAGTTCATCGAAGCGCAACGCACGCGACGTAACCAACCTTGACGTGTAGGAGGGCCTGATGGCCAACGGAGGCGAAATCCTGTCGGGCGGCAACATCGAGCCGCGCGGGCTCGAGGAGGAGATGCGCTCGTCGTACCTCGACTACGCGATGAGCGTGATCGTCGGGCGCGCGCTGCCCGACGTCCGCGACGGGCTGAAGCCCGTCCACCGCCGCGTCCTGTACGCGATGCACGAGGCGCGGCCTGCAGCCGAACCGCCCGTATCAAGAAGTCCGCGTCGACGGTCGGCGACGTGATGGCGCAAGTACCACCCGCACGGCGACTCGGCGATCTACGACACGCTGGTCCGGATGGCGCAGGACTTCGCGATGCGCGAGCCGCTCGTCGACGGCCAGGGCAACTTCGGCTCGATCGACAACGACCCGCCGGCAGCCATGCGGTACACCGAGGCCCGCCTCGCGCGCCTCGCGACGGAGATGCTGCGCGACATCGACGCGGACACCGTCGACTTCGTCCCGAACTACGACGACATCGCGCCTCGAGCCGACCGTCCTGCCGGCGCGGTTCCCGAACCTGCTGGTCAACGGCTCGTCCGGCATCGCCGTCGGCATGGCGACGAACATCCCGCCGCACAACCTCGGCGAGGCGATCGACGCGGTCGTCGCCTACATCGACGATCCCGAGATCGACGTCGCGGGCCTGATGAAGCACATGCAAGGGCCCCGACTTCCCGACCGGCGGCATGATCCGTCGGGCGGCAGGGGATCAAGGACGCCTACGAGACCGGCCGCGGCCGCGTCGTCGTCGAGGGCGTGGCGCACATCGAGCCGATCGGCCGCGGCAAGGAGGCGATCGTCGTCACCGAGCTGCCCTACCAGGTGTCCAAGGGCGACGGCCGCAACGACGGCTCGGGCCTGATCAAGAAGATCGCCGAGGTGGTGCAGAACGGCCGCATCACCGAGCATCACGCGACCTCCGTGACGAGTCGGACAAGGCCGACATCCGCCTCGTCGATCGAGCTGAAGCGCGACGCCATCCCGAAGGTCGTCCTCAACAAGCTCTACAAGCACACGTCGCTGCAGAACGACGTTCGGCGTGAACATGGTCGCGCTGGTCGACGGCGTGCCGCGCACGCTCGGCCTCGCTGCGCGATCATCAACGAACTACGTCGACCACCAGCGCGACGTGATCGTGCGGCGCACCAAGCACGAGCTGCGCCAGCGCGAGGCCCGGCTGCACATCCTCGAGGGCCTGCTGATCGCGATCAGCGACATCGACGCGGTGATCGAGCTGATCCGCGGCTCGGCCGACCCCGACGTCGCCCGCGACGGCCTGATGGAGAAGTTCGACCTGACGCGGATCCAGGCGCAGGCGATCCTCGACCTCCGCCTGCAGCGCCTCACCGCGCTCGAGGCCGACAAGATCCAGCGAGGAGCACGCCGACGTGGTCGAGCGCATCAAGGAGCTGCGCGAGATCCTCGGCGACGAGGAGCGCGTGCAGGCGATCGATCAAGGAGGAGCTCCTCGAGATCAGGGACGCCTACGGCGACGAGCGGCGCACGGAGATCACGCACTCCGAGGACGACATCGACATCGAGGACCTGATCGCCGACCAGCAGATGGTCATCTCGATCACGAACTCGGGCTACATCAAGTCGCTGCCGCTGGCCACCTACCGCAAGCAGAAGCGCGGCGGCGTCGGCGTGACCGGGATGGACATGAAGGAGGACGACTACATCGAGCACCTCTTCGTGTGCTCGACGCACGACTACCTCCTGTTCTTCACCAACCGCGGCAAGGTCTACCGCCAGAAGGTCTACGAGCTGCCCGAGGCGCCGCGCACGCGAAGGGCCGCGCGCTGGTGAACGTGCTGCCGCTGCGCGACGGCGAGTTCGTGCAGGCCGTGCGTCTCGACGCGCGACTTCACCGAGGGCAAGTACCTCGTCTTCGCGACGAAGCAGGGCCAGATCAAGAAGACGGAGTTCCTCGCCTACAACACGCCGATCAAGGCCGACGGCATCATCGCGATCAAGATCCGCGACGACGACGAGCTGGTCGCCGTCCGCCGGACCAGCGGCGACGACGACATCATCATGGTCTCCCGCTCCGGCCAGGCCGCGCGGTTCAACGAGGAACAGGCCCGGCCGATGGGCCGCGACACCGGCGGCGTGCGCGGCATGAACGTCTCCCGCGGCGACAACGCGTCCTGGCGATGGACATCGCGCGCGACGACACCGAGCTGCTCGTCGTCACCGAGAACGGCTACGGCAAGCGCACCCCGATCGCCGACTACCCGGTCAAGGGCCGCGGCGCGATGGGCGTCAAGACGATCAACATCACCGAGAAGAAGGGCGGCGTCGCCGGCGCGCTGATCGTGCGCGAGCACCAGGACCTCGTGTTCATCTCGCGCGAGGGCATGGTCCAGCGCACCGGGCGTCAAGGGGATCTCGCAGCAGGGCCGCCCGGCGCAGGGCGTGCGGGTGATGAACCTGCGCGAGGACGACATCGTCAGCGCCGTGGCGCTCGTGATGGACGAGGACACGGATCCGGACGCGCCGCCGATTCTCCCCGAGGTGGGCGAGTCGGGGCCGGTCGAGCCGGACGCCCCGCAGCCGGACCCCGAGGAGCCCGTCGATGAGCTTCCGGACGACCCCCAGGACGACACTTCCAGCCCCTCCGACGAGTCTGCTTAGATAGCTCTTACCAGAGGAAGGAGGTGGTCCGAATTCTGACTGACATACGTTTCGGGACCCTGGAGGTGTCCGTCCGTTAGACCGGTGCTGGGCCCCGTCTTCGGAGTCCAAACGAGGCACCGCCGGTGATCAGCGGCGGCCGGTAGTGGTCCCTCCGGCCAGTTAGGTAGTCCGCAGCCGGTTCATGTTCAGCAGACCATCGTGAGGGGCGTCCCGCAAGGGGCGCCCTTCGCGCTTCTCGGTCCCTGATGGCTAGGGAGTGGTGGTCGTGTCGGTGTCAGGCGTGTCGCTCGCGTCCTCGAGCGCCTGCACGCGGTCCTCGAGGTCGGACGCCTTCTCGGCGGCCGCCTTCGCGTCTTCCTTGGACTGGCCTACCTGCTTCTCGAGCGCGGCGATGTCGGCCTTCAGCGCGTCGACCGCGGCGTTGGTCGGCAGGTTCCGGGTGCTCTCCTCGAGCTTCTCGATGCGCTGCGCGAGCCGCTGGTCGGCGCGCTTCAGCTCGGCCGACGACGACGTCCCGTCGACCTCGGCCTTGTCCTTCGCGTCGTTCGCCGTCACGAGGGCTATCGCGGCGATCGCGCTGGCGGCGACGGCCCAGACGCCCGCCACGATCAACCAGCGGCGCAGCGTGCGCAGCTGGTCCTCCATGGGCGACTCTCCGCCGGCGCCGTCCGGCTGGTCCCCCGGTGGTGGGCCGGGCGGGCGCGGAGGTGTCGTTCCGGCCTCCATCAGGCGGCGGCCGGCAGGTACTGGACCCAGGCCGACGGGATCACCGGCGCCGCCACGTGGATGAAGATCGTCGCGTGCGGGCGCGTGGGGCCGGTGACGCGGGACCATGTTCGCCTGGCGCGGGAGCCGGTCGCCCTTGCGCCGGTTGCAGGGCGCGCAGCAGGTCACGATGTTCTCCCAGCCCGAGTCGCCGCCCTTCGAGCGCGGGATCACGTGGTCGACCGTGAGGGTGCCGCGCTCCTGGCCGCAGTACTGGCACGTCCAGCTGGTCGCGGGCGAACACGGCGCGGCGGGTGATCTTGCGCCGGTGGGCGTCACGGGGGATGCGCACGTAGGTCTTGAGCCGGATGACCATCGGCCGCGGCAGCGTCAGGTTCTCGGCGTGCAGCGCCCACTCGGAGCGCTCGAGGATCTCGGCGCGTTCCTTCAGCACCAGGACCGCGGCGCGGCGGACGGTGCAGACGTTGATCGGCTCATACGAGGCGTTGAGGACGAGGACGCGGCCGGATGAGCTCACGCGCTGACCGGACCGGCCGCCGTTCAGCGCGCTGGTGGGGCCGGGTCGGAATCGCCCGTCCCTGGTTCCGGCACCGCTGCGACTCGGCCCGCCACGGTCGCGCGCAGTGTAGCGAGCGCCGCCGCTCCGACTAACCATCGGCGGCGGGGTACGAGCCGAGGATCCGGAGGGTCTGCGACCCGCCCGCGGACACCCTCGAGGGCGTCCGTGCACCTCCGGGTCGCCGGCAGCTGCCCTCGAGGTCGGCGAAGAACATGTAGTGCCCGAGCCGCACGCGCCGCGGCCGCGACTCGATCTTCGTCATGTTGATCCCGCGGTCGGCGAACTCGCCCGAGGATCGCGACGAGCGCGCCCGGCGATTCGTCGTTGAAGCCCCAGAACACGACCGACGTCTTGGACTGCGCCCGCGAAGCCGCCGGCTGCGCCGTCCCGGGCGAGCCACACGAAGCGGGTCACGTTGTCGGGCCGGTCCTCCGACGTCCTCGGCCAGTCACGGTTCCGCCGTAGAGCTCGGCGGCGCGCAGCGAGCCCAGCGCCGCCCACGGCTCGCCCGCCGCCGCGACCTCGCGGACGGCCTCGGCCGTCGAGGCTCGAGGCGACCACCTCGGCGTCCGCAGCCGCGTCGCGGAGGAACTCCGCGCACTGGCCGGTGGCCTGGGGATGGGACAGAACACGCTCGATGGCGTCGAGCTCGATCGCGCCGCCGGCGATCAGGTGGTGGTGGACGGGATGCACCACCTCCGCCGACGATCCGCACGTCGGCGGCCTCCGCGGCCAGCGTGTCGAGCGTCGCGCGACGCCGCCCTCGAGCGAGTTCTCGATCGGCACGAACGCCTCGGTCCGCAGATCCCTGCTGCACGGCCATGATCGCCTCGCGGATCGTGGTCCGCGGCTCCGCGCGGACCGAGTCACCGGCGGCGGCGAGCCAGAGCCTCCTCGGAATGCGTCCCGGCCGGCCCGAGGAACGCGATGGTCGGCCCGGGGCTCACGGGCTCAGGCGTGCCGGCGCCGTCGGCGCGCCCCGTAGCGCGGTGTCGACCGCCTCCTGCTCCTCGGGCGAGAGCTCGAGCTCCGCCTGTGCCGGCAATCACCTGCTTGACGTACACGCGCTCGCTCTCGCGGTGCAGGATCGAGGACACGACGACCCCGGAGCGGTGCGAGTCGAGCAGCGCGAGCGAGCTCGACTGGCGGCCCGACATCTCGCCGTAGGCGTCGTAGCGGATCACCGCGCAGTGGTTGACGCAGCCGTCGATGCGCTCCTCCGCGGCGCCCATGCGCGAGCTCGATGCCGTGCGCGGTCTCGTCGACCCAGTCGCGGAGCTCGATGAAGCTGCTGCTGCAGCTTGGCGGCGTGCTCGACGAGATCGCGCTCGCCGTGGTCGCCGAGCACTGCTCGCTGGGCGCCGCGCAGCGGCGCGCATGCGGAACGCGAGGAAGACCGACAGGCCGAGAGCGCTCACGGCGATCGCGGCCGCGCAGAGCGCCACGGCGCCTTCGGTCGAGGAGAGTCCGCCGTCCACTACAGCCAGGGTACCGCCCGGGGCGGCACGGTCACGACGTGAAGATGACGGAGAACTCGCCTTGTTGTTGTCGGTCTTCTCCTCGCCGGGCACCGGCCCGATCTCGACCTTCACGGGCACGTTCTGGCCTGTCGCGGGCTTGCTCGTCGAGCGGCAGCTCGACGGACTTGGTCTCGCCGGCGGCGATCGTGTCGAGCGTCTTCTCGAGCTTCTGGCATCGCCGCCGCTGCCCACGGTCACGGTCGACCTTGACGTTCGTTCTCGTGTTCTCGCCCTGGTTCACCACCTGGACGTCGAAGCGTGAGGTCGTCGCCCAGGCGTGACGTCGGCCGACCCGTCGGGCGCGAGCTCCTGGCCACCGAGGGTGACCGTCGCCGAGGCCGTTGCCGTGCAGCCCGGGTGCCGCCTTGCCGTCGGCGCCGTCTCCACCACCGCCGCCGACCTGGCTCGCCACGTAGTCCGGCTGCAACCAGTCGACGTTCGGGCAGGTACTGGCTCGGCGGTGACGCTCTCGCCGCCAGGCTCCTCGTCCTTGAGCGTCGCCTTCATCGCGGCACGACCGCTCGCTGGAGATAGATCACGTCGCTGGTCAGGAAGGCCTGCATGTTCGCACGCGATCGCATCGGTGCCGGCTCGCGCCGTTCTCGCGCGCTGGTCGGGATGCCGTCGGCGATGCCGGCGACCCCGTCGCGGCGGAACTCCATCGTCTGGACGAGGTAGCTCTGCGCGCCCTCCATGTCGCCCGGGGTGTCGAGGTCCTTGGCCCGGTCGACGAGCTGCTCGACTGGGAGCGGAAGGTGTTGAGCTGGTTGATCGTCGACGTCGCCGGCGTTCGGCGGAGTTGCCCAGCACGCTCGAACAGCTGCTTCGACTGCTGGTTCGACTCGCCCACGAGCGCGTTCACATCGCGCACGTAGTCCTTGATCGCGCGCTCGTTGCGCGAGTTCAGGCAGCCCGCAAGCCCGAGCACGAGCAGGATGAGCACGAGCAGACCTGCGCCGGCAGCAATGCGAGCGCCGTACCATCAGGGTCTGGCGATCGGTGCCGGGCCCCGTCTGGGGTCTACGGCGGGCCGGGCGCGAACGCTCCGCGCGCGGCTGCTCCGGTTCGTCGAAGAAGGACAGGATCACTCCTCGCGTTGGGCGCTAGAGACCCGGGAGTATTACTCGCTCCACCGGCGGTTCACAGCGCGGCGCGGCGTGGAGGCGGGCAGGGAGCAGGCTCAGATCCCCGAACAGAGAACCCGAATGAGCAGGACCAGACACCACTCCAGAGCTGCCCCGTGGGGGCACCTCGAGGGCCCCGTCAGGCGGGCCTCCGGACGTCGTGCCCACCGCCCGGCTGGGCCCGACCGAGCGCGGCGACGACCCGAATCTGGTGCTCGGCCGCTACCGCCTCGACGAGCGGATCGGCGCGGGTGGATTCGGCGTGGTCTGGCGCGCGCACGACGACGAAGCTCGAGCGCGACGTGGCCGTGAAGGTCGATCCCGCGCGGGTCGGCGACGAGCTGGAATCGGCCCGGATCGACGCGCGAGGCCCTGGCGGCCGCCCGTCTCAACCACCCCGGGCATCGTCGCCCTGTACGAGCTCGGGTCCGACGACCACGACGTCTACCTGGTGTCCGAGCTGGTCCACGGCGCCGACGCTCGACGACGCTCAGCGCACGAGGGAGCCGTCTCGGACCGCGATCGTGGCGCGGATCGGCGTCGCGCTCTGCGACGCGCTCGAGCACGCCCACGCGCGCGGGGTCATCCACCGCGACATGAAGCCCGGCAACGTGATGGTGGTCGCGGAGCCGGCCGCCGGCGCCGGTTTCGCGAAGCTGACCGACTTCGGCATCGCCCAGCTCGAGCGCGATGACGCGCTGACGGCCACCGGCGACGTCGTCGGCACGCTCGCCTACATGGCGCCCGAGCAGGCCGAGGGCGCGCGCGTGACGCCCGCCTGCGACGTCTACTCGCTCGCGCTGACGCTCTACGAGGGCTGGACGGGCGAGAACCCGATCCGCGGCGAGACCCCGGCCGCGACGGCGCGCAGGCTCGGGAGCGCGCTGCCGCCGCTGCGTGGCCACCGCGCCCGACCTGCCGCCGGATCTGTGCGAGGTCGTCGACGCCGCGCTCGACCCCGATCCCGCCTATCGCCCCGACCCCGCGCGAGCTGCGCGACGTGCTTGCCGACGTGGAGGGCGAGCTGGCCGACGACGGCGGGCTCGTCGAGCCCGCGACGATGCAGCGCTTCGGTCTCACCGCCGTGCTCCCGCGCACGCGTGCGCGGACCCTGCATCCACCGCCTGCGGACCGACGAGCACAGCGTTGCCGCGCCCGTGTCCCGCGGCCTCCCGCTCGTCGCGGTCCGCGCTGGTGCGGGCATCGCCGCCGGCGGCCTGGTGCTCGCCGCGCTCGAGTCGCTCGGCCCGGCCCCGCCCTTCTCGACCCTGGCGGCCGCGGCGATCACCACGGGCGCGGTGGCGGTCCTGCCACGGGTGGGCTGGATCGCGGCGGCGCTCGGCCTGATCGCCTGGCTCGCCTCGCCCGATGCGGGCCGCGAGGGCACGGCGCTGGTGCTCGCGGCCGCGTTGATGCCGACGCCCCTGCTGCTCCCGCGCGCCGGCGCACCTGTGGTCGGTCCCGGCACTCGCGCCGCTGCTCGGCACCGTGGCCCTGGCGCCGGTCTTCGTGGCCCTTGCCGGCCTCTGCGCGACCGCGTGGCGCCGCGCCGGTCTCGCGACGGCCGGGTTTCTGTGGCTCGTCTGCGGGGAGGCTCTGTCGGGTGACGACTTGCTTTTCGGCCGCCCGGACGGCACCGCGCCGCGCGGCGAGTGGGAGGGCTCGGTGCTCGATGCCGCGTCGGACGCGCTCTGGCCGATCGTGAACTCGCCGGTCATCGCGGTGCTCGTCGTGTCGGTCGCCTTCGCCCTACTCCTGCCCGTCCTCGTGCGCGGCCGCTGGGTGCTCATGGCCGCGGCCGGGGCGGCCGTGTGGGGCGTCGGCCTCGCCATCTGCCTCGGCGCGCTCGGGGACCTTCTGGCCGCCTACACCGAGCTCGACCAAGCCCGCGGCGCGGTCGCCGGGTCGGTGCTCGCCGCTCTCGTCGCATTCGCTGTGACCGTCATGGCGCCACCGGTTCCCGGCGAGGAACCCGTCGCGGCACTACCCTGAGACACCTCCGATGAGCGTCTTGAGGAACCTCGAAGCCAAGATCGGCGGCCTCGTCGAGGGGGCGTTCAGTCGCGCCTTCAAAGTCGAGCGTCGAACCGGTCGAGCTCGCGCGCAAGCTCGCCAAGGAGATGGAGGACGCGAAGACGGTCTCCGTCTCGCGCGTCTACGTGCCCGAACCACTACCGCGTTTTCCTGTCGCCGCAGGACCGCGAGCAGTTCGCGAGCTACGAGCCGGCGCTGCGCAAGGAGCTGTCCGACTACCTGCTCGAGCACGCCCGCGCGGAGGGCCTGGCGCTCACCAGCCGCCCGGCCGTCGAGTTCGATGACCGACGAGCGGCTCGCCCTCGGCGAGTTCGGCATCCAGGCCCAGCTGCTCACGGACGACGAAGGGTTCGACGCCCCCGCGCCCGAGGCGCCCTCGCAGGGGGACTTCGGCCACACGATGGTCTACTCGCCCGACCGCGCCCCGCGCGTGCTCGAGGGCTCGCAGCCGCCCGCCGCGACCGCGACGCGCGCGGTGCTCGCCGGCCAGGGCCGGCGCACGGTGCTGAGCGGCAACCGCGTGACGCTCGGCCGCAGCCGCGAGTGCGACGTGCTCGTCGACGACGCGAACGTCTCGCGCCAGCACGCCGAGCTCGTCCGCGATGGCGAGGGCTGGATGGTCGCCGACCTCGGCTCGACCAACGGGGTCAAGGTCAACCGCCGCCGGGTCGACCGCGCGCGTCTTGGCCACGGCGACCGCGTCACGCTCGGCCTGACCGATTTCGACTTCGAGCTCGAGTAGGCATCTGCCGATGGACGACCCGCTCGCGGTGGCGCTGAAGTTCGGTTTCCTGGCCGTGCTCTACCTCTTCCTGCTGTGGGTCTCGCGCAGCGCGCTGCGCGACCTCGCGCGCAGTCAGGAGCCGGTGCCCGCCGACCCCGTCGACGCTCCCGGCCCCTCCGGCGGTGGCGACGCCGGCGGCCTGCTCGGGAGCATCAACCCACGCCTGGTGGTGATCGCCGCCCTCGGCTACGAGCCCGGCACCCGCTTCGACATCTCGCAGGGCGCGACGCTCGGCCGCGCCGACGTCGCCGACATCCGGGTCGACGACAACTTCGCGTCGTCGGCCCACGCCCGGATCTTCCAGCGGGGCGACTTCATGCATGTCGAGGACATGGGATCGACGAACGGCACCTATCTCAACGGCCGCACGCTGAGTGCGGCGGAGCGGCTCAAGGTAGGCGACGTGATCCGGATCGGCGACAGCGAATACCGCTACGAGGAGTGACGTGGCGCTGCGCGTGACAGAGCACGCCGGCTTGTCCGACGTCGGCCGCCAGCGGGAGGCCAACGAGGACAACTGGGTCATCGCCCCGCCGTTCTACGTGGTCGCCGACGGCATGGGCGGGGCAAAGGCCGGCGAGGTGGCCTCGGGCCTCGCGGCGGAGGCCTTCCAGCGCGCCGAGGCCGACGGCGGCACCCCCGAGGAGGTGCTCGAGCGTTATGCCCAGGAGGCGAACGCGGCGATCTTCGACCTCGCCCAGCGCGACGCTTCGCGGCGCGGGATGGGCACGACGCTCACGGCCGCGATGGTGAACGGCGCCGACGTGAGCATCGGCCACGTGGGCGACAGCCGCGCGTACCGGCTGCGCGGCGACGACCTCGAGCAGCTGACGCTACGACCACTCGCTCGTCGCCGAGCTGCGAGCGCTCGGGCCAGATCACCGCGCGAGGCGGCCGAGGTGCATCCGCAGCGCTCGATCATCACGCGCGCGCTCGGCCCCGAGCGCTCGGTGAAGGTCGACACCCACACGCACAAGGCCGAGTCGGGCGACATCTACCTGCTCTGCTCCGACGGCCTCACCGGGATGATCTCCGACGGCGACGTGGCGGCCATCCTGCGCAGCGCCGACGACCTCGACGGCGCCGCGGAGGCCCTGATCCTCGCCGCCAACCAGAGCGGCGGGAAGGACAACATCACCGTCGTGCTGTTCCGGATCGCGGAGGGCGAGGGCCCCGGCCCGGTCGCTCCGGAGGACCAGCCGACGCTGGCCGACGACGCCACGATCCACCAGGGCCTGACGGCCGACGACGTCCAGGCCGCGGTCGCCGAGCAGGAGCGCGCCGGCGCGGCGCGCCGCGAGCCCGCCCGGGTGCACACCCAGGTCGGCATGCCCGTGCAGACCGCGCCCCCTTCCAAGCGCAGGTCCCGCGTCCTGATCTCCGCGCTCGTCGGGCTCCTCGTCGTGGCGGCGCTGATCGCCGGCGGCCTGGTGCTCGCGCGCCAGTCCTACTTCGTCGGCACGAACGACCAGGGCCTGATCACGCTCTACCGCGGCGTCCCGTACGAGCTGCCCCTCGGGATCGACCTGTACTCGGAGGAGGCCGTCACCGGCGTGCCGGCCAAGTCGGTCGCCAAGGCCCAGCGCGACCGGATCCTCGACCACGAGCTGGCGCAGCGAGGCCGACGCGGAGGATCTCGTCCGCCAGCTGGAGAACGGGACCCTGGAGGGCTCCACGGCTGAAGGAGGCGGCGGAAGCCGGTGAGCGCGCGCACGCGCGAGCTCTTGGGCCTCATCCCGGTATCGCTTCTCGTCACGGCCGGGTTTGCGGCGGTCCTCGTCGCCGAGGGGGACCAGATCCAGGACGCCACGGCGACCTACGGCGCCGTTTTCCTCGGCCTGTGCGTCTTCGGCCACCTGTTCATCCGGGCGCGGCTCCCCGACGCCGACCCGTACCTGTTCCCGCTGGCCGCGCTGCTGGCCGCCATCGGCCTGGTCGAGATCTACCGGATCGACCCGACCCTCGCGCGCGAGCAGGCGCAGTGGTTCGTGATCGGCCTCGGGCTGTTCTGCGCCACGATCGTGTTCCTGCGCGACCACCACGTGCTCGAGCGCTACCGCTACACGATCGCGCTCGCGGGCATCGGCCTGCTGATGCTGCCGCGGGTGCCGGGGATCGGCGAGCAGACCAACGGCGCGTTCCTCGCGGTGAAGCTGGGCCCGATCCAGTTCCAGCCGGCTGAGTTCGCGAAGATCGCGATCATCGTCTTCCTCGCGAGCTACCTGCGCGACGTGGGGGACGTGCTGATCCGCCGCCGCGCCAAGCCGCTCGAGCCGCTCCAGCAGGCGCTGATCTTCATCCTGCCCACCCTCGGCGTGCTGCTTGTGATCTCGGTGCTGAACCTGAGCACCGCGGGGGCGGTCCTGCTGGCGATCTTCACGGCGTCACTGGTCGCGGTGCTTCGCGACCGGCCGTCGCTGAAGCACTTCGGGCCGCTGCTGCTCGTGTGGGGGATCGCGATGTTCATGCTGCTCTTCATCCGCGACCTCGGCAGCTCGCTGATGTTCTTCGGCGGCTTCCTGGCGCTGCTCTACGTGGCGACGGCCCGGCTCTCGCTGGTCGGGATCGGCGCGACGCTGTTCCTCGGCGGGGCCATCTACTTCGCGAACACCGTCGCCCACGTCCAGGCCCGCATCGACGTCTGGCAACACCCGTTCGACCGCGAGCTGTTCGACCAGCAGGGCGGCAGCTACCAGATCGCCCAGGGCCTCTTCGCGCAAGCCGACGGCGGGTTGTTCGGGCAGGGTTTCGGGCAGGCGCTCCTCCACTTACCCGGTGGCGGCACGATCGTGCCCGCCGCCCACACCGACCTGATCTACGCGGTGATCTGACCGACGAGACTCGGGCTCTTCGGCGCGGCCGGGCTGCTCCTGGTGTACCTCCTGTTCGCGGCGCGCGGGTTCAAGACGGCGATGATCGCCAGCGACGGCTTCTCGAAGCTGCTGGCGGCCGGCCTCACCTCGGTCTTCGTGCTGCAGGTCTTCGTGATCGTCGGGGGAGTGATGAAGCTCATCCCGCTGACGGGCGTCACCCTTCCGTTCGTGTCCTACGGCGGCAGCTCGATCCTGGCCAACATGGTGCTGCTCGCGCTGCTGTTGATCGTGTCCGACTCGGCGCGGCGACCGCGCGAGCGGATGGGGCCCGGAGGCCTCGTCTGATGCCGGGAATGAACCGCCAGATCGTCCAGCTGTTCGGGCTGACGCTGCTGCTCTTCGCGCTGCTGATCGCCTACACGTCGCGCTGGACCGTGTTCGAGGCCGACGAGCTGAACGAGATGACCGACCTCAACCGGCGGCCGCTGATCGAGGAGCAGCAGGTGCCGCGCGGCCTGATCCTCGCCGACAACGGGGAGGTGCTCGCCCGCTCGGTCCCGCGCGGCCGCGGTGAGGACAAGATCTACACGCGGAACTACCCGACGGGCTCCCTGTTCTCCCAGGCGGTCGGGTACTCGTTCATCTCGCGCGGCCGGGCCGGCCTCGAGCGCTCGCGCAACGACGCGCTCACCGGCGAGCAGAACGAGTTCGGCACCATCTTCCGCGAGCTGCAGGCGCGCGACAGCGCGAGGGCGACAACGTCCGCACGACGCTCGACCGCGAGGGCCAGGAGGCGGCGCTCGCGGGCCTGGCCGGCCGTCGCGGCGCCGTCGTGGCGATGGAGCCGCAGACGGGCCGCGTGCGGGTGATGGCGAGCGTCCCGGAGTACGACCCGAACGCTGATCCCGACGCAGTTCGGCCGCCTTTCCAACGCGCCCGGGCTCTCCGCTCTTCAACCGCGCCACGCAGTCGAGCTACCCGCCCGGGCTCGACGTTCAAGGTCGTGACCGCGGCGGCCGCGCTCGACACCGGGAAGTACACGCCGGACTCGGTGGTCGACGGATCGTCGCCGCGCGACGTGTCGCGGCGTGCCGCTGGCCAACTCGGGCGGCGCAGGACTTCGGCCCGATCACGCTGACGGAGGCGCTGACCAACTCGGTCAACACCGTCTGGGCCCAGGTCGGCGAGAAGCTCGGAGCGGCGACGCTGGAGAAGTACATGGGGCGGTTCGGCTTCAACCAGGACCCGCCGCTCGACTACCCCGACGCCCAGATGCAGCCGAGCGGCGTGCGCAATTCGAAGGGCAAGCTCGTCACGGCCGGCTTCGACGTCGGCCGCGTCGCGATCGGCCAGGGCGGCGAGGAGGGCCAGATCCAGGTCACGCCGCTCCAGATGGCGATGGTCGCGGCGGCCGTCGGCAACCGCGGGAAGCTGATCAAGCCGCGGCTGACCGACAAGATCGTCCAGCCCGACGGCCGGACCATCGAGACGATCGAGCCGTCCGAGCAGTCGGTGGTGATGTCCGCGAAGGCGGCCGATCAGCTGACGGCAGATGATGGCCAACGTCGTCAACGAGGGGACCGGTACCGCGGCCGCGCTCGAGGGGGTCCAGGTCGCGCGGCAAGACCGGCACGGCCGAGGTAGACAACGCGACCTCCAACCAGGCGTGGTTCATCGGCTTCGCCCCGCTCGACAACCCGCGGATGGCGGTGGCGGTGACCGTCGAGCGCACCGACGGCCAGGGCGGTACCGTGGCCGCCCCGATCGCCGCGCAGGTGCTCGAGGCCCTCCTCCGATGACCGAGCTCGCAGACAACACGATCATCGACGGCCGCTACGCGATCCGCGACCGCATCGGCTCGGGCGGCATGGCCGACGTGTACCGGGCCGAGGACACCCACCTCGGGCGCGAGGTGGCGCTGAAGGTGCTCCACCGCCGCTTCGCCCAGGACGCCGAGTTCGTCGAGCGCTTCCGCCGCGAGGCCTCGGCGGCCGCCGGGCTGCAGCACCCGAACGTCGTGTCGGTCTACGACCGCGGCGAGCACGACGGCACCTACTACATCGCCATGGAGTGCCTCCAGGGGCGGACGCTGAAGGACATCGTGTCCCGCGAGGCGCCGCTCGACCAGCTGCGGGTGATCGATCTCGGCGAACAGATCCTGCGCGCCGCGCAGTTCGCCCACAAGAACGGGGTGATCCACCGCGACTTCAAGCCGCACAACGTGATCGTCGGCCCCGACGGCGTCGCGAAGGTCACGGACTTCGGCATCGCCCGCGCCGGCGCCAGTCGGAGATGACGGAGACGGGGTCGATCATGGGCACCGCCCAGTACCTGTCGCCCGAGCAGGCGCAGGGCCAGGCGGTCACCGCGACCTCCGACGTCTACTCGATCGGGGTGATGCTCTACGAGATGCTCACCGGCCGGCTGCCGTTCGACGGCGACAGCGCCGTGTCCATCGCGCTGAAGCACCTCAACGAGCAGCCGCCGCCGATGTCGACGCCCGGCAACGAGATCGAGACGAACCTCGAGCAGGTGATCCTCGGCGCGCTCGCCAAGGACCCCGCCACCCGCTGGCAGAGCGCGGACGACTTCGCCGCCGCGCTCGAGGCGTGCCGGCCGTGGGTCGAGGCCCAACAGGGCTCCGTGGCCCCGCCCCTCGACGCCACCCAGGTGTTCGCCGCCCTTCCGGTCGGGGTCGGGGGCGACCCGGACGCAGCGGCCGGCCCGCCCGACGAGCGCGATCCCGAGGCCGAGCGCCGCCGCCGCAGGCGGCGCTGGTTCTGGGTCGCCCTCGCGGCGCTCGGCGCCGCGCTGGTGGCTGTGATGGCCTTCGCCTTCACCCGGCCCGAGGAGGTCACCGTGCCCGAAGGTCGCGGGTCTCCAGCTCGGCGATGCGCGCGAACGGCTCGAGCGCGCCGGCTTCGAGAACGTCGACGTGGAGCGCGAGCGCTCGCTCGCCGAGGTCGACCGGGTGCTGCGCCAGGAACCCGACGCGGCCGAGCGCGCGCCGGTCGACGACCCCGTCACGCTCGTCGTCTCGAGCGGCCCGGGCGCCACGATCGTGCCGTCCGTTCGCGGACTGCCACAGGAACGCGCAGCCAAGGAGCTCGACAAGGCCGGCCTGAAGTTCACCGCCGATCCGCAGCCGTCCGACTCCGTGAAGAAGGGCGTCACGATCGGCACCTCGCCCAAGGAGGGCGAGCGGATCGATCGCGGAACGCGCGTCCGGCTGTTCATCAGCTCCGGCCCGCGAGGGCGTGACGGTGCCCGACGTGGTCGGCCTGTCGCGCGACTCGGCCGAGTCGCGCCTCGACGACGAGGGCCTCGGCGTAAAGATCGTGCTCGAGGACTCCGACCGCCCCGAGGACGAGGTGATCGCCCAGAGCCCTGCCGCCGGCACGGACGCTACGCGCGGCGACACGGTCACGATCACCGTGTCCAGGGGCCCCCAGCAGGAGGACGTCCCGGACGTGACGGGCCTCAGCCCGGGCGCGGCGTCCAGGACGCTGCGCGAGGCGGGCTTCTCGCCGCAGATGCGCCCGCGGCCGACCGACTCGCCGGCGGAGGACGACGTCGTGGTCGACCAGAGCCCCGACGGCGGCGGCGAGGCCAAGAAGGGCGCGACCGTGGTGATCTTCGTCGGCGACTACACCCCGCCGGACACGAACACGGCCCCGGTCACGCCCCCGGCCGACCCGTGAAGGTTGCGGTCCTCCAGGGCGGCCGGTCGAGCGAGCACGACGTCTCGCTCGCATCCGGGGCGGCCGTCGCGGGAGGGCTGGCGGCCGCCGGCCACGAACCGACTGCCCGTGACGATCGGGCGCGACGGCGAGTGGCGATCCGGGAGCGAGCCGGTCGTGCTGGAGCCCGCGGGCGGGCTGCTCGGGTGCGATGTCGCCTTCCCGGTGCTGCACGGCCCGTACGGCGAGGACGGCACGGTCCAGGGCCTGCTCGAGGCGCTCGACGTCCCCTACTGCGGCGCCGGCGTCCTGGCTTCCGCGGTGTGCATGGACAAGGTGCTCTTCAAGGACGTGATGGCCACGGCCGGGGTGCCGCAGGTCGACTACGTGGCCCTGCGCGAGGGCGACGACCCGGGTGCGGCCGGCCGCCTCGGGCTCCCGGTGTTCGTGAAGCCCGCGCGGCTGGGGTCGTCGGTCGGGATCTCCAAGGTGTCGGCCGCGGAGGAGCTGCCGGCTGCCCTCGCGGCGGCGTTCGAGCACGACCCGCTGGTGATCGTCGAGGCGATGTCGCACGGGCTCGAGATCGAGTGCTCGGTGCTCGGCAACGCCGCGCCCGAGGCGTCGGTGCCGGGCGAGATCGTGATCGAGGCCGACTGGTACGACTACGAGGCGAAGTACACGCCGGGCGGCATGGAGCTGATCGCGCCCGCGCGGATCCCGGAGGCCGTCGCGGAGCGGGTGCGGGCGCTGGCGGTCGACGTGTTCCGCCGGATCGGGTGCGCCGGCATGGCGCGCTGCGACTTCTTCGTCGAGGACCCCGACGGCGAGGGCCGCGTGCTGCTGAACGAGCTGAACACGATCCCCGGGTTCACCGGGACGTCGGTCTACGCGAAGCTCTGGGAGGCCATCGGCCTCGAGTACCCGAAGCTGCTCGACCGCCTGCTCACGCTCGCGGTCGAGCGCCACGAGCGCGAGCGCGGCTACTCGGGCTGAGGGGCCGGCGAACGTTTTCGCGGACACGTTCCCTCCCGCGGAGATCCAGACCTGGCCAGGTCACCCGCGGTCCCTGCAACACGCGGGGCTCCTGCTTCTCGCGAAGCGGCGGCGCGCCATTTCGCCGCAGACGTCCGAAATCCCGTCAGATCTGACGGCAAACGGGACGTCTGGCCCCCTGGATACCCGAGGAAGCGCCGGTCACCACGTCCCCTAGCGCCGGAGCACGAACTCCTTGATCGCGACCTTGCCGTCGAGCTCGGTGATCCACAGCAGGTAGTAGCGGAACTGGGTGCCGCGGGTGCGCAGCGGCACCTTCTGCTCCTGGCCGAACTTGGTCGGCAGGCTGACGACCGTCCAGTCGTCGATGTTCTTCGGCGGGCCGGACCTGGCCGCGTAGACGGTGGCGGTGAAGCCCGGGGTCGACGTGGTGACGTCGAGGCGCCGCGCCGCGATCGGCGATCCCGCGTCGAGGTAGATGCCCACGCCGTCCTTGGCCGCGCCCTCGAGCCCGCCGCCGTAGGTCTCGGTGTCCCAGGCCGTAGACGGGTTGCCGTCGATCGCGTTCTGGGTCGACTCCGGGTGCTCGCTGTCGTCACCGAGCGGGTCGAAGTCGTTCGCCGCGCTGCTGGAGAGGCGGACGGCCTGCAGCTCGCCTGCGCGCGCCGGGGCCGCGGTGCCGGGCGCCCTTCTCGGTGCGGCCGGCGAAGTACCAGATGCCGGCGCCCACGAGCACGAGCACGAGAGCGACGCTGAGGCCGGTGCGCAGCGGGTGGCGCAGCCGCGCCGGGACGAACTCGGCCGTGTCGCCCGGCAGCGCGCGCAGCACCGTCGTGGCCTCGCCGTGGGTCTCCCCGGCGCGGGCCACCTCGATCGCCTAGCACCTGCTCGAGGTCGGCCACGAACTCCGCGGCCGTGGCGTAGCGGTTCGCGGACTCCTTGGCGGTCGACGCTGTCGAGCACGGCGGCGAGCGCGGACGACACCTCGGGCCGGATCCGCTGCACGTCGGGCATCGGCTCCTTGACGTGCTTCATCGCCACGGCGACCTGGCGTCTCGGCCTTGAACGGAGGCTCGCCGGTGAGCATCTCGAACAGCACGATGCCGAGCGAGTAGACGTCGGACTGCTCGTCGACCTCTTTGCCGAGCGCCTGCTCGGGCGCCACGTAGTCGGTGGTGCCGAGCACGCGGCCGGTCGCCGTCAGGCCGTGCGCCTCGAGCGACCGGGCGATGCCGAAGTCGGTGACCTTGGCGCGCCCCTCGACGTCGATCAGAACGTTCTGCGGCTTGACGTCGCGGTGGATCAGGCGCTCGTGATGGGCGGCCTGGAGCGCGCGGCCGATCTCGATCGCGTAGGCGACGGCCTCGGCGACCGGCAGGCGCCCGAGCCGGCGGATGCGCTGCTTGAGCGTCTCGCCCTCTACGTACTCGAGCACGATGTACGGGCGGCCGTCGTCCTCGCCGAAGTCGATCACCGTGACCACGTGCGGGTGGTTCAGGCGCGCCACGGCGCGGGCCTCGCGGCGGAACCGCTCGAGCTGATCCGGGTCGTCGGAGATGTCCCGGTGCATCAGCTTGATCGCCACGTCGCGCTCGAGCGTCGGATCGAAGGCGCGGTAGACCGTCGACATCCCCCCGGAGCCGATCTGCTCCTCGAGTCGGTAGCGGTCGTTGAGGAGGGTGCCGATCACTTGCTGCGTATTGTGAGCGGTTCGCTGGCCGTACGCACAAATGCATCAACGGGCCCGCCCGGATGATGGCCTACGGAGAGCCGGCGAACGCCTGACGAATCAAGCGGCGGCGAAACCGCCGTCGCGCCCGACGAGGCCGAGCCCGGGCAGTTCCACCACCCCTGCGTGGTCGGTGACGGAACCGATCACGGCGCTGCCCGGGTGCCGGCCCTCGAGTATCGCCAGCGCCGCCTCGGCGTCCGCCGCCGGCACGACGCAGCAGAAGCCGCAGCCCATGTTGAACACCTCGTAGAGCTCGGACGCCGGGGTCTCGCAGCGGGCCGCGATCAGGTCGAACATCGGTGGCACCGGCAACGGGGAGTCGATGCGGTAGCCGACGTCCGCCTCGAGTCGCAGCAGGTTCAGCAGCCCGTCGCCGGTGATGTGGGCGAGGCCGCGCACGTCGACGTCGGACGCGAGCAGCTCGCGCGTCGCGCGGACGTAGATGACCGTCGGCTCGAGCAGCGTCTCGCCGACCGTCGCCCCGCCCAGCTCCGCGGGGCGCTCGCCCAGGTCCGGGAACGCCGAGCGGGCGAGCGTGTAGCCGTTCGAGTGGACCCCGCTCGCGGGCACGCCGATCACCACGTCGCCAGGGGCCGCGGTGGCGCCGGTCACGAGCGAATCGGTGGCCACGAGGCCCACGCACATCCCCACCAGGTCGATCCCGCCTGGCGAAGGATGACCGCGGATCAGCTCCGGTACCACCGCCAGCTCGCCGCCGGGGATCTCGACGCCCGCGTCCTCGGCACCCGCCTTCAGGCCGGCGCCGATCGCGGCGAGCTGCGCCTCGTCGGCATGCTCGACAGCTATGTAGTCGAGCACGGCGATCGGCTCGGCCCCGACACAGATCACGTCGTTCACGTTCATGGCGATGCAGTCGATCCCGACCGTGTCGTAGCGGCCGAGTTGCTCGGCGACGATCAGCTTGGTGCCGACTCCGTCGGTGGACAGGGCGAGGCCGAGCCGCCGGCGCGATCTCGAGCACGTTCGCGTAGTGGCCGGACCCGAGCAGCGCGCGGCTCTCGCGGCCGGTGTCGATCGTGCGCAGCACGTCCACGAGCGCGGCGATCCCGCGCCCGGCCTGGCCCGTGTCCACCCCTGCGCGCGCGTAGGCCCCGTCAGGCATCGCGCCCATTCAACCGCACGGGTCGGCCGCGGGCCGCGCGGGTCAGGCGGGACCGGCGCGCAGGGCAAGCACCGCGGCGTCGTCGGAAAGCCCTCCGGCCCAGCTGCGGACTGCTTCATGCAGCTGCTCCGCGAGCATCCCCGGGCCGCTGGCCGTGTCGGCGCGGGCGGCGAGCTCGTGCACCCGCGCGTGGCCGAACATCTCCCCGTCGCGGCGCGCCTCGGCGATCCCGTCGGTGTACGCGATGAAGAGCTCGCCCGGCGCCAGCTCGGTCGCCTCGACGTCCCAGCCTCCGCTCCCGCCGACCCCGAGCGCGATGCCGGCCGCGACAAGCTCCTCGACGGCGCCCCCGGAGCGGATCACCGCGGGCGGGAGGTGGCCGGCGTTGGCGAACCGGAACTCGCGGCCCTCGAGGATGCCGAGAAAGGCGGTGACGAAGGTGTCGGGCGGGAGCCGCTTGCGCAGGATCTCGTCGGTGCGGGCGAGCGCCGCGGCGGGGTCCGGGTGCTCCCAGCTCAGCGCCTCGATGAAGAAACGCGCCATCGCGCTCGTGCCGGCGGCCGTCAGCCCTTGCCCCGCCACATCGCCGATGAGCACCGCCGTCCTGCCGTGCGGGAGCTCCCAGGCGCCGTACAGGTCTCCGCCCGCCGGCTCCCCGTCGGCCGGGCGGTAGACGATGCCGAGCTCGTGCCCGCGAACCGCGCCGACGGCGGGCGGCACGAATCCGCGCGTGAGGATCTCGACGAGGTGGTGCTCGTCGAACGTCGTCGCGGCGCCTGCGCGCGCGTCGATGTCGGTCGCGAGCTGGTCGAGCGGATCGTCCTCGGACGCCGGCGCGCTGCCGGCGTTGTCGGGCGCCCCCCGGCCGACCCGCGCTGGGATCGTCTCCGAAGCGTCCATGGCCAGATCACCAGCGTAGGCGCGAAATCCGCAGCCCGCCAGTGGACTGACCCGTCTCGTCGCTAGGTCGTCTCGGGCGCGCTCTTGCCCGTGGCCTCGGGCGCCGAGCCGCCGCCACCGCGGCGCTTGATCAGGATGTAGACGAGGCCGCCGACGATGCAGGCTGCGACGAAGTAGTCGACGTAGTGGAGGCTGTCCTTCCAGTCCTCCCAGTTGTCGCCGGCCTCCTTGCCGATGTAGGTCAGCATGAAGACCCACGGGATGCAGCCGGCGAGGGTGAGGACCGAGAAGCGCCAGAACGGCATCCGCGCGACGCCCGCCGGGAGCGAGATGAAGGTACGGATGATCGGCAGCATCCGGGTGAAGAAGACGGTCGCGTCGCCGTGGCGCTCGAACCAGCGGTCCGCCCACTCGAGATGGCTCTTCTTGATGTGCAGCTTCTTGCCGTGCTTCTCGAGGATGTCGACGCGGCCGTAGTAGCCGACGCCGTAGGCGATCCACGAGCCGACCAGGTTGGCCAGCGAGCCGACGGCCACGGCGGCGAACAGTGAGTAGCTCCCGTCGGACACGTTGAACCCGGCGAACAGCATCGTCGCCTCGCTCGGGATCGGGATGCAGGCCGACTCCAGCGTCATCAGGACGAAGATGCCGAGCGAGTCCCATCGCGTCCACGACGTCGACCGCGACATTGACGATGGGGTCGGTGAGGGAGGCCAGGATCACCATGAGCAGCGAAGTAGGGTAGCTAGCCGATGCCCGTCCCGCTGTTCGCCACGAGCCTGGAGGAGTTCCAGCCTCGACTGACCCAAACGGTTCGCCGACGTCATCGCGTCGGGGCAGTACATCCTCGGCCCCGAGGTACGGGCCTTCGAGGAGGAGTTCGCGGCGTACCTCGGCGTCGCGCACTGCATCGGCGTGGCCAACGGCACCGACGCTCTCTCGATCGCCCTCCGCGCACTCGGCGTGAAGGCCGGCGACGAGGTGATCTGCCCCTCGTTCACCTTCTACGCGACCGCCGAGGCGATCGCCTCGATCGGGGCGGTCCCGGTGTTCTGCGACATCGATCCCGACACGTTCAGCGTCACCGCGGAGACCGTCGCGGCCGTGCGTGACCGCCGCGCACCAAGGCGATAGTCGCCGGTCCACCTGTTCGGCAACGTCGCGCCCGTCGAGCCAGCTGCGCGAGTTCGGCGCTGCCGATCCTCGAGGACGCCGCGCAGGCCGCCGGGCGGCAGCCTCGACGGGCGCGCGCGGGCGCCCTCGGCGACGCCGCCACCTTCTCGTTCTTCCCCTCGAAGAACCTGCCCTGCCTCGGCGACGGCGGCGCGGTCACCGACGAACGACTGACGTGGCGCAAGCTGGCCCGCCGGCTGCGCTTCCACGGCTCCGACGACAAGCAGACCTTCATCGAGGTGGGCTACAACTCGCGCCTCGACGAGCTCCAGGCCGCGGTGCTGCGCGTGCTCCTGCCCGAGCTCGACGGCTGGACCGCGGCCCGGCGCGCGGCGGCGGAGGCCTACGCGGCCGCCGGCCTCGGTGACCACGTGACGCTTCCCGCCGCGACGCCGGGCGCCGAGCACGTCTACCACCTGTACGTGGTGCGCCACGAGCGGCCCGACGAGCTGGCGGCGGCGCTGAACGAGCAGGGCATCGGCGCCCGCGGCTACTACCGGTGCCCGCTGCACGAGCAGCCGGCGATGGCGGCGTTCGCCCCGGAGCGAGAGCTGCCCGGCACCGGCGCTGGCGGCCCGCACGAACCTGGCCCTGCCGATGGGCCCGCAGCTGGACGAGGACGGGGTCCGCGAGGTGGTCGCCGCGTGCGCGTCTGGGTCGACCTGACCAACAGCCCCCACGTGCTCGTGATGCGGCCGCTGATCGAGGCGATGCGGGAGGACGGGCACCAGGTGGAGGTCACGGCGCGCGACTTCGCGCAGACGCTCGAGCTGTGCGACCGCTTCGGGATCGAGCACACCGCGATCGGCCACCACCGCGGCGGGCGCGTGGCGGGCAAGGCGGTCGGCCTCGCGTCGCGCAGCTTCGCGCTCGCGCGCTGGGCCCGCGGGCGCGGGTTCGACGTGGCGATGGGCCACGGCTCGAACGACGTGATGGTGGCGGCCAGGCTGCTGCGGGTCCCGAGCGCGACGGCGTTCGACTACGAGTGGGCCCGGGTCCAGCACAACGTGAACTGCCGGCTCGGCCGGGCCGTCGTGGTGCCCGAGGCCATCCCGCCGGAGCGGCTGGAGCCGCTACGGGGCGAAGCGGGCAAGCTGCGCCGCTACGCCGGCCTGAAGGAGGAGTACTACCTCGCCGACTTCGAGCCCGACAGCGCGGTGCTGGACGAGCTGGGCTTCGATCCGGCGCGAGCCGATCACGGTCGTCCGCACCCCGCCCGAGGTGTCGCTCTACCACCGTTTCGAGAACCCGCTTGTTCGGCCGCGTGCTGGAGAAATTGCAGGGCGGCCAGGCAGTCGTGCTGCCCCGCACGCGCCGCTCAGCGAGCGGAGATAGCGGCCGATCGGCGGGTTCACGATTCCCGAGCGCGCGATCGACGCCCAGAGCCTGATCGCATTCGCGGACCTCGTCGTCTCGGCGGGCGGTACCATGAACCGCGAAGCGGTGGCATTGGGAACACCCGTCTTCACCACCTTCGAGGGCCGCCTCGGAGCCGTCGACGAGGCCTTGCTCGCAGAGGGCAGGCTCCGGAAGCTCGAGGATCCCGGCGAGATCGTGGTGGAGAAGCGCCCAGGCGGCGCGGAGGAGCGCATCCGGCGCGACCCCCGCGAACTGGTCGCAATGCTCCTCTCCGCCCGCGAATGATCAAGCGAATCAGCTCATCCGTCCTGATGCGCCGGCTCGGCCAGGTGGCCGTCGACGCCTGCCTGGTCGCGCTCGCCTACTACCTCGCCTACGTCCTGCGCTTCGACTCCGGCATCCCGAGCCGCTACGAGGACCTGCTGGCCGAGACGATCGGGCTGGTCGTGGTTGCTCAAGCTCGGGATCTTCGCCGCGTTCGGGCTCTACTCGAAGCTCTGGCGGTTCGTCGACCAGGCCGACTTCGAGTCGATCGTCAAGGCCGTGATCGTCGCCAGCTTCGTGCTGATCGGCCGGCCTGTTCCTGATCTCGCCGAGCGACACCGACCCGCCGCGCGGGGTGATCGCCCTCGATCTGCCTGATCACGCTGACGCTCGTCGGCGGGCGCGCGCTTCCTCGTGCGCGCCGTCGTCGAGCGGCCGCGCGCGGCGCGCTCGTCCAGCGCGCCGCCACGCGAGGTGCTGATCGTCGGCGCCGGCAACGGCGGCCAGCAGGTGGCGCTCGAGCTGCGCCGCAACCCCGAGCTGTCGAGCGCGGTGCTCGGCTTCATCGACGACGACCCGCGCAAGCAGGGCATGCTCGTGTCGGGGCACCGCGTGCACGGCTCGACCGACGACCTGCCGCGCGTCCTCGACGACACCAAGCCCGACGAGGTGATCATCGCGATCCCGTCGGCCCCGGGCATCCTGCGCCAGAAGGTGGTCACCGCGTGCCGCGAGCGCGACATCATCGTCCGCACGCTGCCGACCACCTTCGAGCTGCTCTCGCGCGGCCCGAACCTGATGCGCCAGGTCCGCGAGGTCCAGGTCGAGGACGTGCTCGGGCGCGAGCCGGTGCGCGTCGAGATCGACCGCGTCGGCGCCTACCTGTCCGGGCGCGTCGTGCTCGTCACCGGCGCCGGCGGCTCGATCGGCTCCGAGCTCTGCCGCCAGATCGCCCGCGTCAAGCCCAAGCGGCTGGTGCTGGTCGACCACGCCGAGAACAACCTGTTCGAGATCCGCCGCGAGCTCGAGGAGGAGCGCCACTTCGGCAACCTCGTCGCCGGTCCTCGGCGACTGCAAGGACGCGACGCGGATGGCCGAGCTGTTCGACGAGGAGAAGCCGTCGGTGGTGTTCCACGCGGCGGCCTACAAGCACGTGCCGCCTGATGGAGGAGAACCCCGTCGAGGCCGTGCGCAACAACGCGGTGGCCACCCGCATCGTGGCGGCGGCGGCCGGCGACGCCGGCGCCGAGCGCTTCGTGCTCGTCTCGACCGACAAGGCCGTAGCTCCGGCGACCGTCATGGGTGCGTCGAAGGCGCTCGCCGAGTGGGCCGTCGAGGCGGCCCAGAACCGCTACAAGGACACCCGCTACGCGGCGGTGCGCTTCGGCAACGTGCTCGGCTCCTCGGGTTCGGTGGTGCCGATCTTCCGCCGCCAGATCGCGGCGGGCGGGCCCGGTCACGGTCACCGACCCGGAGATGAGCGCGCTACTTCATGACCATCCCGGAGGCGGTCCAGCTGATCATCCGCTCCGGCGATCTGGCCACCGGGGGCGAGGTGTTCGTGCTCGAGATGGGCGACCCGGTGAAGATCATCGACCTCGCGCGCAACATGATCCGCCTGTCCGGCAAGGAGCCGGACGTGGACATCGCCATCGAGGTCGTCGGCCGGCGGCCGGGGGAGAAGATCCACGAGGAGCTGTTCGAGACCGACCGAGCGCCCGCAGCCGACCCCGGCCGAGAAGATCCTCTCCGCGGTGCGGCCGCGCCCCGATCCGGACTGGGTCGAGGGAGCGTTCGCGCGCATCGAGGAACTCGTGTACAACGGTGACGCGGCCGCCCTGGCCGTCGGCTGTGGCCGAGCTCTCGGCGGAGCGTTCGCTGCTGTCCTCGCCCGCTCCACCCGTCGAGTAGACCGGGGGCGAAGACCCCCAGCGCCCGGCGCCCGCTTTACAGTTCACGTTTCGCATGGAGATCATCAAGGACATCGGTTCGTACGCCGGTTTCGCGGCCGTCATCGGCCTCGGCGTGCTGGCCGCGCTGTACTTCTCCCAGGCGCGCGACCTGAAGCGCCTGCGGGAGTGGGCCGGCCGCGCGCCCGACCGCGAGCCGGCGCCCGGCACGGCCACCGCGACGCAGCGCGTCGTGGCGACCCCGGTGCCCAAGCCCGGCACACCTGCCGCCGCGCGACCCGTCCCCGGCGCGTCCGCGGCGAGGCCCGGAGTCCCCGGCCCCAAGCCCGGAGTCCCCGGTGCCCGTCCCGGAGTCCCCGGCGCGCGGCCCGTGCCACACCCGCCCCCCGTGCCGCAGCCGCCGCCCGTACCGGGCTCTCGCCCTGTGGTCCCGGCCCGCGCGGCCGCGGCGGGCGCGACACCTGCGGTTGCGCCCGGCGGCCCCGCGGCGACGCCCGACTCCGCCGATCCGCCCAACGGCTCCGAGGCTGCCGAGGAGCCTGCGCCGGCCGGCGACGTCACGCAGGACACCCAGATCCATCCCCCGCCCGAGCCGGACAGCGTCGAGCAGGACGCGCTCGAGGACGACCAGTACGACGAGGGCGATGAGCTCGACCCGCCGTCCGAGGAGGGGGCTGCCGTTGCCGACCCGGCGACGCTCGACCCCGACAGCGACGAGTTCCGCCCCGAGGACCTGTGGGAGGGCGACTCTGCAGGCGCACGCCGCCCACCGCTCCCCAAGCCGGCGGCCGCGGTGCCGGTCCGGCCGGGTACGCCTCCGTCACAGCCGCGCGGCCGCCAGCCCGAGCCGGCCACCGGCGAGAGCGGCGGCATCCTCCCGCCCTACGAGCAGATCCGCCCGGGCGCCCCGGCGCGCGGGGGCGGGGGCGGCATGCTCTCGTCGCCCCGGCGCGGAGTCCTGATGATCGGCGGCGCGATCCTCGCCGCGATCGTGCTCGGCGTCGGCGTGACGACGCTGACGGGCGGCGACGACTCGCCGACTCCGGCGGCCGAGAACACGGATCCCGGGCAAGAGGAAACTCCGCCCAGCGAGACCCCTGGGGACAACGCCCCCGGGATCGATCCCGCGAGCGTCACGGTCGCCGTCCTCAACGGCACCACGGTGCCCGGGTTGGCGGCGCAGCTCGGCGACAAGATCGAGGCCCAGGGCTTCAAGCTCGGCAACGTCACGAACAACCCGGATCAGCAGCGCGCCGAGTCGGTGGTCCTGTTCTCTCCGAACGCGGAGAAGGAAGCGTCCGAGGTGGCCCGGCGGATGAAGATCGCCCAGCGCGAGCCGATCGACCCGGAGAGCCAGGCGCTCGGCGGCGACGCGAGCGTCGTGGTGATCGCGGGCCAGAACCTGACGCAGTAGCGGCTTCGGCGCTACGCGATCGCGCGGGCCCGCTCGGCGAGGTGGGCCACGCCGAGTCGCTCGCATTCCAGCGCGGCCCCGTCGAGCAGCTCCTGTGCGCGCGCGGGATCGGCGTCGCGGAGCTTCCAGCCCGCGAGGAGGCGGCAGCGGGCGGCTTCGAGCGGGCGCTCGAGCTTCGTCCACGCGGCCTCGGCCTCGCTGAGCTTGGCCGCACCGACCGACGCGTCGGGTGCGCTCACGCCTGTGCCCTCCAGGGCCGCCGCGGCCGCGATCGGGTAGTGCAGCTTCGCGGCGAGCTCCTCCGCCTCGGCCGCCGCGTCGGCAGCTGCGTCGGGGCGGTCGCCGAGCGCGAGCACCACGGCGCGCGCGGCGGTGGCCTGGACCCCCTGGGCGAGCAGCCCCGCGCGCTCACAGACGTCGATCGCCTGGTCGAGCGCCGCGACGGCGGCCGTGTGCTCACTGCGATCCCGTAGGGCCGTGGCGAGGCCGAACAGCGCTTGGAAGGAGAGCTCGGACCAGCCGACCTGGTCGGCCAGCTCGCGGGCGCGGCGAAAGCGCTCCTCCGAGCCGTCGAGGTCGCCGTCGCGCCAGGCCAGCAGGCCGCGCAGCGCGTAGGGGAGGCAGAGCTTGGATACCAGGCCCTCGCGCTCGGCGAGCTCGGCGCTGGCGTCGGTCGAGCGCGCCACCTGGTCCCAGTCGGCGCGGTACGCGGCGAGCTGCGCGAGGGCGGAGTGCAGCTCGACCTGTGCCGGGAGGTCGCCGAGCTGGATCGCCAGCTCGAGGCCCTCGCCATACGCGTCGCCGGCGCCGCGCGCGTCGGCCTCGGAGATCTCGAGGTGGCGCCCGAGCGCCAGCAGGGCGAGGATCGTCTCGCCGTGGTCGGAGCCGCGGGCGAGCTCGACCGACCGCTCGAGGTTCGAGCGCGCCTTCTCGGTGTCGCCGATGCGGCCGAAGACGCGGCCGAAGATGCCGTGTGCGCGGCTCGCCGCCCGCGTCTCGCCGAGTCGCTCGGCCAGGCGCAGCGCCTTCTCCGACGCGTAGATCGCGAGCATGTTGTCGCCGGTCTGGAGGTAGAGCCAGGCGGCCTCCTCGTAGAGGCGGACGAGCTCGATGCGCGGCTCGCCGTCCTTGAGCAGGTTGATCCCGCGCTGGTAGTTCTCGATCGCGGCCTTGCGTTCGCCCTTGACCGCGAGCGCCGCGCCGATCTTGCGGTGCAGGTCGGCGACCCGCTCGAGGTCCTCCTGGCCGCGGTGGTGCTCGAGGCACTCGCCCCACACTTCGAGCGCGGAGTCGACGCGGCCGAGGCGAAGCGCCACGTCGCCCTGCTTCTCGCCGATCCGCGCGGCGCCCGCGTCGTTGTCCTTGCCGAGCAGGTCGACCGCATGGCGGTAGTGGGCGATCGCCTCGCGGTTCGCGTACAGGGCGGCTGCCGCGTCGCCCGCCTCGTCGAGGAAGCGCACGGCGCGGCCCGTGATCTGCTTCAGCTCCTGGGCATCGACGCCTGCGTCGGCGCCGAGGGCGGCCGACCGGCCGTAGTGCTCGGCGAGCAGCGCGACCACCTCGTCGGTGCGGTCGCCGGCGCGATCCTCGATGAAGCGCCCGACCTCGAAGTGCTTGCGGCAGCGCACCGCCTTGGGCAGCATCCCGTAGGCGACGTCGCGGATCAGCACGTGCTTGAACGCCAGCTCGCGCTCGCCCGCCAGCCGGCTCTCGGCGCCGGCGGCGAGGATGTCCTTCTCCTGCAGCCTGCTCAGCGCGCGGTCGAGGTCCTGGCCCTCGCGCTCGGCGAGCTCGACCAGCGCGCCCTCCCAGAACGTGCGGCCGACGACCGCGGCCTGTTGCACGAGGCGGCGCTCGAACGGCGCCAGGGCGTCGAGGCGCGCGGCGAGCACGGCCTGGACGGTGTCCGGCAGCTCGCCGACCGCGTCGCTGTCCTCGTCCGCGAGATGGCGGACGATCTCCTCCGCGAACAGCGGGTTGCCGCCGGAGCGCTCGGCCACGAGCGGCGCGATCTCGGCGGCCTTGCGCTCGTCGGACACGAGGCTCGCGACCAGCTCGTGGGCGGCGTCGGCCCCGAGCGGCTCGAGCAGGATCTGCGTTGCGGACCGCCGCCCGCCGCCCCACCCGGAGCGCCGTTCGAGCAGCTCGTCGCGCGCGAGGCAGACGATCATCAGCGGCGCGCGTACCCACTGGGCGAGGTGCTCGACGGCATCGAGCATGCCGTCGTCGGCCCAGTGGACGTCCTCGAAGGCGAGCACGAGCGGCCGGTTTCTCGCCGAGCCCTCGACGACGGATCGCAGGGCGGACAGGAACGCGTCGCGCGAGCGCTCCGGGTCGTCGTCGCCCGCGGCCTCGGTCGCAGGAACCTCGATGCCGAGGGAGCGGGCGATGCGGGCCGCGCGGCGCTCGGGCGGCTCGCCGGCGCCGGCGCCCTCGTCCGCCAGCGCGTCGTTGACGTAGCCCGAGAGCTTCGACCAGGCCTGCTCGGAGGTGTCCGAATCGACGATCTCGGCCTCGGCGCGGATCACCTCGCCCAGGGCCCAGTAGACGATGCCGCTGCCGAACGGGAGGCAGCGACCGGTCCGCACCGCGCCGCCGCGCGCCTCCTCGCCGCGCACGAACTCCCGCAGCAGGCGTGACTTGCCTACGCCGGCCTCGCCGATCAGCGTGACCATGTGCGGGCGGCCGTCGCGTTCGACACGGACGCGCAGCGTCTCGAGCGTCTCGAGCTCGCCGGCCCGCCCGACGAGCGGCGTGGCGTCGGCCGCCGGGGCGCCGGCGGGGTCGTCCGCGGCGAGGCCGTCGACCTCCCACGCGGGCACGGGCTCCGCCTTGCCCTTGAGGGTCATCGGCTCGAGCTCGGTGTAGGTGATGGCGTCGCGCGTCGCGCGGACGGTCCGCTCGCCGACGGTGATCGCCCCCGGGCGCCCGGCGCTCTGCAGCCGCGACGCGACGTTCACGGTGTCGCCGGTGACCGTGTAGTCCTCGCCGACGGCGCCCGCCAGCACCTCGCCGGTGTTGACGCCCACGCGCAGCAGGAAGCTCACGTCGTCAGGCAGCTGGGCGTTGATCTCGTCCATCGCCGCCTGCATGCCCGATCGAGGCGCGGATCGCGCGCTCGGCGTCGTCCTCGTGCGCGACGGGCGCGCCGAACAGCGCCATGACGTTGTCGCCGATGTACTTGTCGACGGTGCCGCCGAAGCGGGTCACCTCGTTGCCGAGCCGCCGCAGGGCGCGCTCGATCAGCTGCTTGACCGCCTCGGGGTCCATCCGCTCGGCCACGGCGGTGTAGCCGGACAGGTCCGCGAACAGGACCGTGACCTGGCGCCGCTCCTCGGGCAGGGGCTCGGCGACCTGGGCCTGGGGGGCCGCGGCGGGCGCCGGGGCGCCGGCTTCGATGGCCGTGCCGCATGACATGCAGAAACGGGCGGCATCCGGGGCCTCGGTGCCGCAATTCGGGCAGCGCTTTCCAAGCGCCCCCCCACATCCCATGCAGAAGCGCGCCTCTGCCGGGTTCTCCGTCCCGCACGAGCCGCAGCTGATTCCCGCCATTTCCGTACCCAGGATACGCCCGTCTCGCGGGCTGGGAGTGTGCTGCACGTCTCAGATCAGCGAGTCGTACACATCCCGTGTCTGCGCAGCGATCGTGCGCCAGGAGTACGGCCCCGCGGCGGCGGCCGCGGCGGCTGCCTCCAGGGCCGTCCGGCGGGCGGGGTCGGCGATCAGCTCCGCGAGCGCGGAACGCAGCGCACCCGGGTCCCCGGGTGGCACCAGCGCCGCCGCGCCGTGGTCGGCGACCAGCTCGGCGAAGCCGCCCACGTCGGACAGGACCATCGCCTTGCCGAAGGCGAGTGCCGTGTACAGAACGCCCGACTGATCGATGGTCCGGTACGGGAGGGCGACGACGTCGGCGCGGCGGAAGTAGGCGGGCAGCTCGGCGTCGCTGACGAACCGCTCGACGAAGCGCACCGTAGCTCCGCTCGCCCGTGCGGCACGGTGGAGCGGCGCGGCATCCATCAGCGGCCGCCCGACGATCCACAGCTCGGCGCCCTCGAGCTCGCTGACGGCATCGATCAGGACGTCGATCCCCTTGTACGGGCGCAGGATCCCGAAGCTGAGGATCACCGGGCTCTCGACGGCGGCGAGCTCCGGCGGCAGTGGCGCCTCGGTGGGCTGGGCGGTGAGGTGGTCGAAGGCGCCGTGCGGGATCACGTGCACGCGCTCGGCCGGGGCGCCGTAGTGCTCGACGAGCTCGGCGGCGCCGGCGCGGGTGTGCGCGATCAGCGCGTCGACCTTGCGCGCCAGCGCACGCGCCCCGAGCTCATGGATGCGGCCGGCGGAGCGGCGCAGGACGTTGTGGGCGGTGAACACGCGGGGTACGCCGCGGGCGAGCAGGTAGGCGTCGGCAGGCTCGGCGGTCAGCCACTGGTAGTGGACGACGTCGGCGGCCGGCCGCCGCGCGGCGAGCATCCCCGGCAGGTGCTCGGCCGCCCGCCACAACCGCCGCGCGGTGTCGCTGCGCCCCGGGGCGGTGGCGCGCGGATAGAAGGCCTCGCGCACGCTGTAGCCCGCGGGCGGCGGCGCCGACCCGTGCACGGGTCGGCTCGTGAGCAGTTCGACCTCGGCGCCGGCAGCCGCCAGCGCCCCCGCGAGCGCGTGGTCGTACGGCGGCGTGTACGCCGGGGGGTCGATGAGCTGGACCTTCACCGAGCGCATTGTCCCGCCCGGAGGCGGCCAAGGTTCGACGGGGGTGTGAAGGGGGGCGTGCGCCGCCTTCCGATATCCGTCTATACGGTTCCGCTGGTGGAAACGAGTCGCCTGGTCCGCGTCGTCTTCGCCGTGCTGGTCGTGGTGACGATCGGCGCGTTCTTCGTCACCCAGCGGCTGAAGACCGACGTCCCGGTCGTCCTGCGCTTCTCGATCAGCCCGCGCGACGTCTCGCCGAACGGCGACCGCACCCGCGACAGCGCACGGGTCGGGTTCGACCTCCACGAGCCGGCGACGGTGACGCTCTCCGTGATCGACAGCGAGGGCAAGGAGGTGCGGCGCATCCTCGACGACAGGCCGCTGCCGGGCGACTCGCACAACCGCTACAGCTTCGACGGCCGCGACGACGCCGGCAAGCGGCTCCCCGACGGCGTCTACCGGCTCCGCGTCCAGCGGCGCAGCGAGGGCCGCTCGCTCGACTCGCACAAGGTGCTGCGCATCGACACGGTCAAGCCGCGCGTGCACATGGCCTCGGCCACGCCGGGCGTCGTCGATCCGAGCGAGGGCAAGCCGGTGCGGATCCGTGTGCGCTATAGCGGTCCCCGCAACAAGTTCCCCGAGTACCGCGTCTGGCGCACGGATGGCGGGCCCGTGCGCATCGTGCGCCGCTTCCGCGGCTTCCGCTCGCGCACCGCGACCTGGAACGGCAGGGTCATCGGCGGCCATCTCGCGGTCGACGGCAACTACGCGTTCCAGGTGCGCATCCGCGACAAGGCGGGCAACGAGACACTGGCACCGGCGAGCCCGCCGCGGCCGGACACGGCGCGTCCGCGGACCGGCGTCGCGTTCCGTCGCCTTACCCTGCGCGGCCCGGTCACGGCGGTGCCGGCGGGCGGCCTGGCGCGGCTGCGCGTCGGACCCACGTCGCGGCGCTTCGAGTTCGCCGTGGCCCGGCTGGGGAGCGGGCGCAACATCCGCCGTGACACCCGCCGCGGCGGCCTGCTGCGCGTGAAGATCCCCGCGAGTGCCCACACCGGCGTCTACCTCGTCCGGGTCCGCGCGCGCGGCCGCCGGGCCGTCTGGCCCCTCGCCGTGCAGGGCAAGGCGGCCAACGCCCGGGCAGCCGACCGCAGCCGGCCCCTGCTCGTGCTGCCGGCGATCACTTGGCAGGGCCTCAACCGCTTCGACTCCGACCTCGACGGCTTCGGGGACACCCTGTTCAACTCGCGCTCGGTGCCGGTCGACCGTCCCTTCCAGGGAGGCGGGCTCCCGCCGCGGTTCAGCTACGAGGTGGCGCCGCTGATCGAGTTCCTCGACCGCGAGAAGCTCGCCTACGACATCACCACCGACGTGGCGCTCGCGCGCCGCGACGGGCCGGCGATCGGGAACGCGACCGGTGTGGCGCTCGCCGGGTCGGAGATCTGGGTGCCGCGGCGGCTGCGCGACCGCCTCGGCGCGGGGGTGACGAAGGAGGGCAAGGCCGTGGCCGTGTTCGGCGGCGAGACCCTGCGCCGCTCGGTCGTGCTCGCCGGCGACGACCTGCGCAACCCCAGTCCGCCGCGCCCGAATGACCTGTTCGGCGAGCGCACCGGGTTCGAGCGGTCCGACCCGCCGGCGCCGATGCGCGTCCTGCAGCGCCGGGCTGGGCCTCTTCGACGGCGTCGACGAGCTGTTCGGCGAGTTCTCCGTGTTCGAGCGGTCGCTGCGCCTGCCGCGGACGGCCCGCGTCGGTGCGGCGGCGGGACGCGACACCGGCCAGCCGGCGTTCGTCGCCTACCGGCTGGGCAAGGGCACCGTCATCCGGCCCGGCACCCCGCAGTGGGCGCTCGGGCTGGACGAGCGCGCCCTCGACGTCGAGGTGCCGCGCGTGACCGAGAACATCTGGCGCCTCCTCTCCCGGGCGTCCCGCTAGCCTCCGGCCCCGGATGAAACGCGTTCTGCTGATAGCGGGCGTGCTTCTCGTGCTGGGTGCCGCCGGAGCGCTGGCCTACAAGGTGCTCAGCGGCGAGGACCCGCCCGAGAAGCGCGGCTCGGCGACCGTCGAGTTCGACGCCACCGACACGCCCAAGCCGCCGCCGCCGAAGAAGGCCGTCGAGCTGGCCTGGCCTACGTTCGGCTTCGACATCGAGCGGACGAAGGTGTCGCCGTACAAGCATCGCCCGCCGTTTCGCCGCACGTGGCGGGTCGACGCGCAAGATTCGCTCGAGTTCCCGCCCTCGGCCGCCTACGGCAACGTCTATCTCGCCCAGCAGAAGGGTCTCTTCTTCGCGCTGAACGGCAAGACGGGGAAGCCCGCTTTCAAGACGAAGGATTTCAAGCGCTGCGCCGCGTCGTCGCCGACGCTCGCGAACGGCACGATCTACCAGTCCTACATGGACTTCGTCCCCTGCCAGCAGGGCGCGTCGAACCCGACCGGCTTCGTGATCGCCATGGACGCGAAGACCGGCCGCCAGAAGTGGCGCTTCAAGGGCAAGCCGTTCGAGTCCAGCCCGCTGCTGCGCAAGGGCGTGCTCTACGTGGGCTCGTGGGACGGCAACGTGTACGCGATCCGCGCCCGCGACGGCAAACGCCTGTGGTCCCACGACACGGGCGACCGGGTGAACACTTCGGCCGCGTACGCCGACGGCAAGATCTTCATCGCCAACGACAGCGGCACGCTCTATGCGCTCAGCGCCCGCACCGGCAAGGAGATCTGGAGCGCGAGCGAGGCGACCGAGTTCTTCTACGCGACCCCCGTCGCCGCCTACGGGCGGGTGTTCATCGGCTCGACCGACGGCACGATGTACGCCTACGGGCAGAAGAGCGGCAACCTCCTGTGGGCGAAGCCGCTCGGCACTTACATCTACGGCTCCGCGGCGGTCGCCAAGCGCCGCGTGTTCGCCGGCATCCTACGACGGCAAGTTCTACGCGCTCGACGCTGCCACCGGCGATACGCGCTGGCAGCGCACGATGGCGAGCGCCGTGCACGCGCCGCCGGTCGTGATGGGCGGCCTCGTCTATGCAACCACCTGCTCGAGCTGCGGCTCGGAGGCCGCGCGGTTCGTGAAGATGGGCCGCGACGGCACGACCGCGTTCGACGTCCGCAACGGTCGCCGTGTCTGGCACAACTCGGCCGGCAAGTACGCCAGCCCGATCATCGCCGACGAGGACCGCGTCTACCTGACCGGGCGCAGCTTCCTGTACGGGCTCGAGCCGCGCGCCAAGCGCAAGCCGCGGGCGCCCGCCGCCGCCCCGTGAGCGAGCGGCTGCGCGCGATAGTCGACCTCGAGGGCGCTCGACCTGGGCGAGCGCCGGTTCAGGCCGAGGGGAGAGGTGCGGTCGTTCTTCGGCCCGCCAGTGCGATCGCCGCGGCGACGACGGCGCCGGTGAGCGGCCATACGAGGTAGTAGTTGTTGAAGGTCCGGCCGATGAACAGCAGGACGAGGATCGAGATCGCGAAGCCCACGGCGGGTACCCAGGCCGCGTCCGAACGCCACGCCTTGACGAGCAGCCAAACCGTCAGCGGCAGCCAGGTCAGAACCGCGATCAGCGCGAACGGATAGGCGCCGTCGCGGTCGTCGAGGATCCCGGCCTCGACGAGCATCGCGGACAGGCCGTACCCGACGATCTTGTACGTGCCCGCGCCATAGCGGACGGTGTCGTCCCAGAACGCGCCCGGGTCGGCGATCAGGAACGGCAGGACCACCGCCGCGCAGAGACCGGCGAACACCGCGCCCGCGCGTTTGAGCTCGGCGCGGCCCGCTTCCTCGCGCACCATGTAGATCGCCAGGAAGGGGAGCGCGACCACCGCGAACTGCTTCAGCAGCACGGCGGCGGCTATCGACGCGGCGGCCCAGCCGAACCGCCGTCTGCTCACGAGCGCGAAGGCGAGGATCATCAGCGTCAGGCTCGGGGCGTCGTTCTGGCCGAACCACGCCGACCGCACGGCGATCGGGTTGCAGGTCACGAGCACTCCCAGCGCGAGCCGCCATTCGAGCGGGCCGCGGAACGCGAGCACGGCGAACAGACCGCCGAGCGTGAACAGCAGCACGAGCACGCGGTAGTCGTCGAACGGCGCCGGGATCGCGGCGCGCCAGCCGGCGGCGGTCACGATCGTGCCGGGGAAGTAGGCGTAGTGGCGCAGCGCCACCTCCTTCTCCCTGATCCGCTCCGACTCGCTGCCGTCGAAGGTGTAGAAGCGCTCCATGCCCGACTCGCGGAAGTCGTGCCCGTACGGGTTCTCGCCGTCGCGCAGGAGATCTCCGCCCAGTTCGATCTGGTAGGTCGAGTCGTTGGTGAAGAACCACGGCTCGGTCGCGTCGCGCAGGCCGACCTGGAGAAGCGTCGCCGGCACGAGCAGCGCGAGCGCGGCGAGCACCGCCACGCCGGTGCCGGCCCAGGCGGGCCAGTCGCGCCGGTTCAGCGCGACCACGGCGAGCAGGCCGACGCCGAGCCCGGCCAGGAAGCACATCGAGCGCGGGATGCCGAGATCCCATTCGTCGCCGGCCGCGCTCACGAGCGGGCCGAGCAGTCCGTGGCCCTCGACGGGGCCGGGAACGAATGGCCACGGGTCCGACCCGAGCTCGGGCAGGCCGATCGCGATGAGGGTGAAGAGCGTGCCGAGCAGCGCCCAGATCCCCACCTGGGACAGCCGGCCCCGCAGCCCGAGCGCCTCCATCAGGCCGCCGACGTCTCGGGGGCGGGGGTGATGTGCACGCCGTCGTCGCGGCGCGGCCACGACAGGTACCCGGCGGTGATCCCCAGCACGAGCCACGTGAGGGGGTCCTCGAGGAAGCCGGGGTAGAACAGGCTGTGCACGAACAGTGCGAGGAACGCCGCGCCGAGCCCAAGCCCGAGGCCCTTCTCGAGCCGGTAGACCGCGCCGAGCGCGCGCGTGGCGCCGATCAGGAGCCAGACGTAGAGCGCCAGGCCGATGACCCCCAGCTCCGCGCCGACGGTGAGCGGGGTGTTGTGCGAGACGAAGTCGGGCGTCGGCTTGTTGCGGCCCGAGAGGCGTCTGCTGGCACGCGGCTGTGCGCCCACGCCCACGCCCGCGACGGGGTGCTCCTTCACCACACGCGCGGTGTCCTCCACGCGCCGGGTGCGGTCGCTCGTCTCCCGGCGCAGGGAGTCGCCCCGGATCGCAACGGACGCGACGAACCCGACGCCGATCAGCGCCGCGACCGCGAAGCCCGCCACCACGGCTATCCGCACGCGTCTGGTGCCGGTCGCGGCGGCTACCGCGAGGGTGACGATCACCAGGGCGACGAAGCTCGACTGGGAGTAGGAGAAGAAGAGGCCGGCCCACATCAGCACGACGAGGCCGATGCCGAGGCGCAGGTCGATCCGCGACAGCGCGAGGAGCACCAGCACGACCGCGATCCCGATCACCACGTGGCGGCCGTAGAGGCTCGGGTCGCCGAACATCGAGGTCACGCGGAAGTAGTCGGAGTTCGCATTCGACGTGAGCACGTTCTCGTCGTAGAAGAAGAGCTCCCGGGTCGCCGCCTGCTCGAGCCCGATCGCCGCGAACAGCCCGGCGAGCGCGATGGCGGCCATCGCGAGCCGCCGCGGCGCCCAGTCGGGATACGGCGAGCGGGCCACCACGCCGAGCAGCAGCGCGAACGGCACGGTGAAGTAGGCGAGCTGCTCCGTGCCGGTCCCGAGCTGCTCGGTCCGCAGCAGGGACAGGCAGAGCGCGGCGATGAACGCGGCCGCGGGAAGGGCGAGCACGCGCGGCAGCGCACGCGCAGCACCGGCGGTGTGCGACGGCTCGCGATACACGCGCCACGCGAGCGCGAGGCCGGCGGCGATCAGGACGAAGTAGAGCGGGAGCAGGCGCCCGAGGCGGCCGTCGCTGGCGAGCGCGACCGGGAAGCCGCCGCCCGCGTCGAGCGTGATCGGAGGCCGGAATGGGCCCGCCACGAGCACCGCGACCGGGACCCAGCCGGGCTGGCGCACGGCGATGGCCGCCGCGCCGACGAGGACGATCCCGCCGACGAGCACTCCCGCGGCGCCGGCGCCGGACGACAACGAGTCGAGCTTGTCGGTCCCGGCCACCGCGACCGCCAGCCCGCCGCCCGCGCCGGCGACGAGCGCGAGTCCGGCGAGCACCTGCGCCCGCCCGCGGCCGGCGAGCAGGAGCAACGTCCCGATGGCCGCAACGACGGCCGAGAACTGGGCGAGGTCAGGGTGGTCCAAGCGCCCGGAGCCTAGTTGACGGCATCAACGTCACGGCGCGATCCGCGCGCGGCGGTTGTACTCCTCCGCGGCTTCCCGGATCCCGTCGCCGCGGCCCGGGGCGAGCTCCTGCTGCGCCTGGAAGAGATAGCGGCGCGCGTTGTGCCCGGGCACGACGATCGCGACGAGCGCCCTGATCCCGTAGAACCACACGCCCAGCGCGCGCACGACCGAGCGCGCCGCCGGGCCGTGATGTTTGCGCATGTAGAGATCGCGGTTGCGGTGGAACTCGATCATCCGCCGCCGCGCAGCATGCATGTCGTTGGCGAGCTGGTCGTGATGGATCGCGGCCGCGGCCGGCACGTAGAGAATCCGCCAGCCCGCGTCGTGGAGTCGCTTGCAGAAGTCGGTCTCGTCGGAGTAGACGAAGAAATCGGTGTCGAGGTAGTCGACCTCGGCGGCGGCGGAGCGCCGGACGAGCATCGCGCTCGACTGCACCCACCCGACACGCTTCGTCCGCGTCCCCTTGCTCTGGACGGTGAACGCCTTGTGCAGGAACAGCGCGCCGGCCAGCGCCGCCGCCACGCCCGGCAGCCGCCACGCGGACGCTGTCTGCTGCCTCTCCGTTGTCAGGAGGCGCCCGGCGGCGACGGCGGCCTTCGGGTCGCTTTCGAGCGCGTCGATCAGCGCCGCAGTAGCCCCGTCCAGGAGCTCGGCGTCCTCGTTCAGCAGCAGGCACAGCTCGCCGCGCGCCTCGCGGAGCAGAGTCGAGTCGTTCTCCGCCTTCCCGGCGCGGCTGTCGAGCTCGATCAGGCGCGGGTCGTGCGGGCTGGCGCGAACGGCTGCCACGGACCCGTCGTCGGAGCAGTTGTCAAGCACGATCACCTCATGGTCGACGCCGGCCGGATGGGTGCGCTCGATCGCGTCGAGGCAGGCGATCAGGTGGTCGCGCCCGTTCGTGTTGACGACGCAGTAGGAGAGCTTCATCGCCCGGCCGCCTCCTCGAGCACCGCGCGCAGGCGGGCGGCGAGCTTGTCGCGGTCGAATTCCCGCTCCGCGAGCACGCGCCCGTTGGCGCCCATCCGGCGGGCGCGGTCGCGATCGTCGCGCAGCTCGAGCACGCGGGCGGCGAGGTCGGCGGGATCCCCGGGCCGCGCGAACAGGCCGGCGTCGTTGGACTCGACGAGCTCGCGCTGCCAGCCGTCGGTGTTGACGATCGCCGGGCGCCCGGCGGCGAAGGTGTCGAACAGCTTGTTCGGCGAGTTCGTCGCGAGGATCGGCACGGCCTTGAAGATCGTCATGCAGGCGTCGGACGCGGCGGCCAGCCGCGCGGCGGCGCGCTTGTCGCCGGCCGGCAGCAGCACCACGTTCCCGAGCCCGCGGTCGCGCACGGCCGCCTCGATCTCCGCCCGGCGCTTGCCGTCGCCCTGAAGCGCGAACACCACGTCGTCCACGCCCCGATCGCGCAGCAGCACAGCCGCCTCGATGACCTGGCCGAGGTCGTTCGCCTCGCCCATCGTGCCGAAGTAGGCGGCCACGAACCGGTCGCCCAGGCCCGACTCCGCGCGCAGCCCGCCGGGGTCGGTGTCCGGCGAGAAAACGTCGAGGTCGGCGGCGTTGGGGATCAGCACCACGTCCGCGCGCGGGATCCCCGCCGCCACGACGCCGTCGACCATGCCGGGCGAGAGTGCCACGACGCGCTTCGCCGCGCGGTAGGCGCGCCGCTCGAGCGCGCGGGCCACGCGCCGCGCGGCAGGGCTTTCGAGTGCGCCCATCTGGATCGGCGCCTCGGGCCACAGGTCGCGCACCTCGAAGACGAGCGGCACGCGATGACGCCGCGCCGCCGCGATTCCCGGGAACGCCATCGTGAGCGGCGGCGAGGTGGCGAACACCACATCGGGCTTGGTCGCCCGGACGGCGGCGGTGGTGGCAGCCGCGGCGAACCGCCCGAAGCCGGCGATCCGCTGCCCGTAGCCCGTCGCCGTGGCGCGCACGTAGTCGCGATGCCCGCCCGTGACCTCGATCACCTCGATGCCGTCGACGACGGATCTGGCTGCGCGCGCGGCCGAGCCGGTCGCTTGCCCAGCGACACGTCGCGAGCCCGCGCCGTCGGCCGCGGTTACCATCGTCACCTCGTGGCCGGACTCGACGAGCCGCCGCGCGAACTCGTACGAGCGCGTGCCGCCGGTTCCCTCCCGGGTCACGAAGAACTGATGCAAGTAGAGAATCCGCACGTGAAGCGGAGACCGTAACCCGTGAACCGCGCGCTCGATCTCCTCGTCGCCACAGCCGCACTCGTGCTGGTGTGCCCGCTGCTGCTCGTGGCGGCCATCGCGATCAGGCTCGACTCGCCCGGTCCGGTCCTGTTCCGCCACCGCCGGGTCGGCCGCGGCGGGGAGGACTTCATGCTGCTGAAGCTGCGCACGATGGTCGATGACGCCGAGTCGCTCGGCGCCGGCCTCTACATCGAGCACGAGGACCCGCGCATCACAAGGGTCGGCGCATTCCTGCGGCGCTTCTCGCTCGACGAGCTGCCGAACCTCGTGAACGTCATCCGCGGCGACCTCTCGGTCGTCGGCCCGCGCCCGACCGTCCGCTCACAGGTCGACCGCTACACCGACCACCAGCGCCGCCGCCTCGAGGTCCGCCCGGGCATCACGGGCTGGGCCCAGGTCAACGGCCGCACTTCGCTTTCGTGGCCCGAGCGGATCGAGCTCGACGTCTGGTACGTGGACCACCGCTCGCTGCGGCTCGACATCCGCATCCTGGTGCGCACGATCAAGCTGCTGGTGACGGGCCAGGGGCTCTACTCGGACGACGTCAAGCAGGGCTGGGGCGACTAGGCCCCCTGCAGCTCCTCGACCAGCCCGATGATCACGCCGGCGGGGCCGCGGACGTAGCCGTACCGGTAGATGTCCTCGTACTGTGCCACCTGGCCCACGAGCTCGGCGCCATGGGGGCGCAGGTTTTCGAAGACGGCGTCGACGTCACCGACGACGAATGTCAGGCGAGGAATGCCCGGGACGTTCACCGGCGCCCGCGGCGCCGGGCTCCCGGCCGCCGGCCTCTCGAACGCCGACAGCTCGACGCGGCCGCTCCCGTCCGGGGTCCGCAGGAAGGCCATGTCCGCCCGGACGCCGTCCAGCCCGACGAGCTGGTCGACCCAGTCACCCTCGACCGACGTCTCGCCCTCGAGCTCCAGCCCCAGTTCGAGGAAGAACGCGACCGCCCCGGCGAGATCCTCGACCACCATGCCGACGTGATCCATCCTGGGTACCGCGGGCTTCATCGTGTGGACTATTGCCGCTCGGGCACCCTGCCGTCCGCGGGGCTAGGCTCGCCGCATGGACTACAAGCTCGAGCTGGTACAGGTGCCTGTGACCGACATCGATGCGGCGATCGCCTTCTATACGGAGAAAGCCGGCTTCAACCTCGATCACGATCACAAGGTCAGCGACGAGATCCGCTTCGTGCAGATCACGCCGCCCGGCTCGGCGTGCTCGATCGCGGTCGGGACCATCACCGACATGGAGCCGGGCTCCGTCGAGGGCCTGCAGGTGGTCGTCGACGATGCCGACGCCGCGAAGGCGGATCTGGAGTCGCGTGGCCTCGACGTCGGCGACGTCCAGGACTTCCCGTGGGGCCGGTTCGTATTCTTCGCCGATCCCGACGGCAACAGGTGGTCGGTCCAGCAGATCGTCTCTCCTGGCTAGCTCCCGTAGGCTCAGCACATGACCGCGTTCGAGCGCAACAGCATCACGCTGCACGGCCCTGAGGACGCACGCCCGCTCATCTTCGCCCACGGCTTCGGATGTGATCAGGGGATGTGGCGGTACGTATGGCCCGCGTTCGCCGGCGATCACAGGATCGTGCTCTTCGATCACGTCGGCGCGGGCAACTCGGACGCGGGGGCATATGACCCGGCTCGCTACTCGGGCCTGGACGGGTACGCCGAGGACGTCCTCGAGATCTGCCGGGAGCTGGAACTCCAGGACGCCGTCTTCGTCGGCCATTCCGTGAGCGCCACGATCGGCGTGCTTGCGGCGATCGCGGAGCCCGACCGTTTCGCGCGGCTGGTGCTCGTCGGCCCCTCGCCGCGCTACATCGACGAGGGCGACTACGTCGGCGGCTTCTCCGAGGACGACATCGAAGATCTCCTCGAGTCGATGGACAGCAACTACCTCGGGTGGTCGAGCGCGATGGCGCCGGCGATCATGGCCAACGCCGAGCGGCCGGAGCTCGCCGCCGAGCTGGAGGAGAGCTTCTGCCGCGCCGACCCGGAGATCGCCCGCCAGTTCGCGCGCGTCACCTTCCTGTCGGACAATCGCGCGGATCTGGCCGAGCTGAGCGTGCCGGCCCTCGTCATGCAGTGCTCGGACGACGCCATAGCGCCGGACAGCGTCGGTCGCTACGTGCATGACCGGATCCCGGCGAGCGACTTCGTCAAGCTCGATGCGACGGGGCATTGCCCCCACCTGAGCGCTCCGGACGAGACGATCGCCGCGATCCGTTCCTATCTGGACAAGTGACCGCCGCCCCCGGCACGTCCGGCGACGACCTGTTCGACGAGGCCCCGTGCGGATACGTCGTCACGGACCCCGACGGAACCATCCAGCGCGTCAACCGAACGCTCTCGGACTGGCTCGGGCGCGGGGACCTCGTCGGTGGGAGGTTCCAGGATCTCCTGTCCGGCGGGGGACGCATCTACCACGAGACGCACTACTCGCCGCTGCTGCGGGCGACCGGCAGAGTCCGGGAAATTGCGCTTGACATGGTCCGCGCAGACGGTACGCGGCTTCCCGCCCTGCTCACCTCGGTCGTGCGCCCGGCTGCCGGCGGGTCGCCAGGGGAGATCCGGACGATGGTCTTCGACGCGACCGACAGGCGGCGTTACGAACAGGAGCTGCTCGAGGCCCGCAGACGCGAGCAGACCGCCGCCCGAGAGCTCCAGAAGAGCATGCTTGCGGGTGACCTCCCGGTCAGTGACTCACTGGACATCGGGGTGTCCTATCGCCCCGCCGTGTCCGGTCTCGAGATCGGTGGCGACTGGTACGACGCCTTCTGGCTCGACGAAGGCGTGACGGCCGGACTCGTCGTAGGTGACGTCGTCGGAAAGGGCCTGGGAGCCGCTGCCGTCATGGGTCAGCTACGTAGCGCGGTCCGGGCGCTTTCCATAGCGTCGGACTCGCCGGCGGACCTGCTGGGCAGACTCGACGCGTTCGCGCGGCGACACCGGATCGGCCGGATGACCACGCTCGTCTATGCCGAGCTTTCGCTGGACACGCGCCGGCTGCGTTACTCATGCGCGGGGCATCCCCCACCTGCCGTCATGGGGGACGGTGGCGGCGGCTTCCTGTGGGATGGGCGGTCGGTCCCGCTCGACAGCGGGCTCGGGAATGCGCGGGAACGAACGGAGGGCGAGGTTACGCTGCAGCCGAACGACCTCGTGGTCCTCTACACGGACGGCGTGGTCGAGAGCAGAACGGCAGACATCGATGCCGGCATGGCGCGACTGCTCGAGGAGATCGACAGGCTCCGGGCCCTGCCGGCGAGGAAGATCGCCGCCGCGCTCACACGCGCGCTGCGGGCCGAGGCGAACGCGGACGACGTCTGCGCTCTAGTGGCTCGTCTCGATTGAGAACGCGTCGCGCAGCCCTGTCAGATCGAGCATCTTGACAACGATCGCGCTCGGGCTGGTCAGCGTGAGGGCGCACCCGCTGCCGCTCGCGGTCTCGGCGGCTTCGGCCAACAGGTGCAATCCAGTCGAATCCATGAACGTGAGGGCCGAGAGATCGAGGCGCAACGCGTCGGCGTCCTTGCAGCCGGCGAGCAGCGGCCCCCGCAGCCGCGGAACCGTTGACATGTCGAGTTCGCCCCCGACGGCTATCCGCGTCACGGGTCCTTCGTCGGAGACGGTGATGGTGAGCAGTTGCGGCACGAGTCCTCCGGCAGCCTAGTCGGCCGCGTAGTCCTCGCTGCCCATGATGTGCAGCGACACATAGGGCTCGTCGCCGACGACCCAGCTGTCGTGACCGGGCGGCACGTAGAAGAAGTCGCCCGGTCCCATCACCTTCTCCGTGCCGTCGTCCATCGCCGCCATCGCGCGGCCGCTCAGCACGAGCCCGACGTGTTCGACCTGGCACGACGACTCGCCTGTCTGCTGCCCGACGTGGACCGACCACTTCCAGCCCGGGTCGTAGGTGGCGCGGCCGAGCGTCATCGGCCCGACGCGGTAGACCTCGAACTTGCCCTTCTCGAAGCTGCGAACCTCGGCCGGCTCGTCGCAGTTGACGAGGGCCAGGTCCACGCGGCTAACGGATCCGGAACGTCCGGGTCGCGGCCTTGGACTTCTTGCGCTTCGAGTCGCGTGCCACGGCGCGGACACGGAAGGTGCCCTTGCCGAGCCGCCCGCGGGTGCGGAAGCGGATGCGGTTCGCGCCGACCTTGGCCTTGACCGAGAACCCGCCCCGGACGCCGCGGTAGCGGCGCCCGGACTTGCGCGCGAACGTGAACCTCACCGTTGCCCGCTCGGACAGGTTGAACGTGATGCGGCGTCCGCTCACGCGGAGCCGGTTGATCCGCGGCGCCTCGTTCACCGGCTTCTTGCCCGGGTCGGGCGAGCCGGCCGCGTACAGGTCGTCGAGCCGGTTGTCGCGGTCGCGCGAGGTCAGCTTGTCGCGTGTCTGGAAGAACACGATCGAGCCGAGATCCGACGTGCCGACCCAGGTCGACGGCCCGAGCAGGTCGGGGTCGTTGGTGTCCGTGGGGCGCGACACGAGCGAGGTGGTCCGCCCGGCGCGCTCGTAGATGTCGCTGCGGTTCGAGTCGAAGTCGTACGGCACGAGCTTCTCCGGGGTCGAGAAGAACACGCGGTTGCCCTTCAGCGACGCACCCTGGAAGGTCACGTCGAAGCCCCTGGCCCTCCTGCTCACGCCGCGTGCCGGCTTCGAGGAGAGGACCGTCGTGCCGCCGGCCCGCTCGTAGATGTCGTTGAGCGCCTTGCCGGCCGGATCGCGGTCGTCCGTGGTCAGGCGCTGCCTGGTGTAGAAGAACACGTGGGTGCCGTCGAGCGACGCGCGCCCGAAGAAGGCGTCGTGGTCGCCCTGGTTGGAGATCGTGCCCTTCGACAGCAGCTTCGTCGAGCCGGCCGAGCGCTCGTACACGTCGCGCTGGCCGCGGTCCGTGTCGTCGGCGGCCAGGCGCTGCTTGGTCTCGAAGTAGACCCGCGTTCCGTCCTCGGAGATCCCCTTCAGGAACACGTTGTCGTTGTCGGGGTCCGGGATGCCCTCGGCGGCGGACGAGAGGAACGTCTGGTCGCCGAAGCGCTCGAACACGTCGATCCAGTGCGAGTCGTTGTCGTCGCCCGTCATCCGCTGCTTCGTCGAGAAGTAGATGTGGTTGCCGTCGGCCGAGGCGCCCGCGAAGTGGATGTCCTCCACGTTCTCCTCGCCGGTGCCCGGTGCCGGCTTCGACTCGAGCGAGGTGCCGGTCGGGGAGTTCGAGTAGACGTCGACCTTGCCGAGGTCGGTGTCGTCGGGATCAAGCTTCTGGAAGGTCTCGAAGAAGACGGTGCGCCCGTCGTACGACGAGCCGGCGAAGTCCACTCCGCCCGGCGTGCCGGCCGGCTCGGTCAGCTTCGTCGCGCGCGAGGCGAGGAAGGTCTCCCGGTCGAGGAGGCGCTTGTAGATGTCGTAGTGGCCGCCGTCGTGATCGTCCTCGGTGAGCGACTGGTCCGTCGCGAAGAAGATCGTCGTGCCGTCGCGCGAGACGCCGCTGAAGACGGCGGTGCCGTTGCCCGGGTCGGCGATGCCGCCGGTGGTGGGGGTTGACACGAGCTTCGTGGCGCCGCCGCCGTGGACGTAGACGTCGGACTTGCCGCCGTCGCTGTCGCGGGCGTCGAGCCGCTCGGTGGTCTCGAAAAAGACCTGCAGGCCGTCCTCGGAGATGCCGCGGTACTTGACGTTCGAGCTGTTCGGGTCGACGACGCCGGTCGGGCCGGACATCAGGGTCGTGCGGCCCTTGAAGCGCTCGTAGACGTCGAGGCGGTTGGAATCCCTGTCCTCCGGGACCATCTGCTTCGTCGTCTGGAAGAAGACGTGCGAGCCGTCGCGCGAGGCTCCGACGAACTTGATGTCCGTAGGGCCGGGATCGGCGACGTTCGTCGGGCGGGAGACGAGCGAGGTCGGTCCGACCACGCCGCCCGCGACGGTGGCGCCTGCGAGCACCGCCGTGACGGTGACGAGGCCTGCAAACAGTGCTCTACGACTACCCCTGGTGCCCATTGTCGGCAGCCTACCTTCTATCCGGGTCGATGAACGCCGCTCAAAGCGACCTTGCCGGCACACCCACGGCGGTGATCCCGGGCGGAAGATCTCGCACGACCGACGCTCCCGCGCCGACGACGGTGCCCGCCCCGATCCGCACACCGGGTGCAACCACGGCGCCAACGCCCAGGAAAACCGCGTCCTCGAGGGTCACATCTCCGCCAAGGCGCGTTCCGGGTGCGATGTGCACCGCTTCTCCGAGAACACAATCGTGGTCGATCGATGCGCTGGTGTTGACGATGCAGTGGCGGCCGAGCCGGGCGTCGGGCTGGATCACGGCGCCCGCGAACACGACCGTGCCGTCGCCGAGGTCCACCGTCGCGTGCACCATGGCGCCGGGGTGGACGACCGTCGCGAACGGGCACGCCGCCCCGCTGCCGAGCCGCGCCCGGACCTCGTTGTCGCCGATCGCCAGCACGGCCGCCGCGCCGGCGTCCGCCAGCGCTGCCGCGCTCGCGCCGCCGACCGGCACGCCGAGCACCTCGGACCCGTGGCGGGCGGGGTCGTCGTCGACCAGCGCCACGTCGGTGAATCCCGCGGCCCGGGCGGTGGCGAGCACGACCTTGGCGTGGCCGCCCGCGCCGACGATCGTGAGCTGCTCCATGGCGTGAACCTACCCGGCTACGGCGCGCCGGCGCCGCCGCCGCGCGCGCCGGTCACCCGCAGGGCGACCTTGCGCGACCGGGCGAGGGCGTTGGCGGTGCTTCGCCGGGCCTCGGCGAAGTAGCGGTAGGACCCTCGTGACGGCGGCTTGAACGAGCTGCGGTAACGACCGCGGCGGTCGACCTTCAGAGTCTTGACGCCGACCGTCTCCCACGCGCGCCCGCGGCGCAGCTGGAGTACGCGGTGCACGTGCTCCAGCCCCGGCTTGACCGTGCCGGCGACCGTGACGCGGAAGCCCGCCGCGCCCGTCTTCGGCGTCAGCGTGAGCTTCAGGATGGGGCGCATCGCCACGATGAACGGCCGCGACGTCGCGGCAGCCATCAGGCCCCGGGCCGCGAAGCGCGCCCGCAGCTCCCGCGAGCGGCGGGGGCGGATGAGCACGGACCAGCGCCCGCGCGAGTCGGTCCGGGCGCTGCCGACCCTCCGCCAGCGGCCGCCGATCCGCGCTTCGAGCACGACGGGCTGTCGCGTGGCGGCGGTCCCGGCCGCGGACAGGCTGCCCCGCACGCGCACCCGCTTCCCGTAGGTGACGGTCCGGCTCGCGGCGGCGACACCCGCGGACAGCCGCGACGAGATCCCGCTCGGCCCGAGCACCCCGACGAGCCGCCGTAGCTCGGACATCTGGGCGTAGAGCGCCGTGCCCGGGCACGCGGTGGAGTCCAGGTCGCGGTGGCCGGCGACCCGGGGCACGCGGACCTGCGTGCCCGCCGGGTAACGATTCATCGCGCCGCCGGCGCTCACCAGGCTCGCCGTCCCGCTGGTCGGCGCTCCAGCGAGCGGGAGCTTCCAGCGGATGAGGCGTGCCAGCGCCGCCAGCGCGGCGGGGCTCTGGCCGGCAGCCGTGAAGTCGCCGATGTTCGCGATCCCGGTCGTCTGGGCGTTGTAGCCCTGCGCCTGGGCGCCGATCACCGCCCTGTCCGCGCCGCCCGCGCGACCCTCGTAGATCGTGCCGAAGCGGTCGACGAGGAAGTTGTAGCCGAGGTCGTTCCACTTGTTCACGTCGCGGTGGAAGCGGCAGATGCCGAGCACGACCGCCGGTGCTTCCTCGCGGGAGTAGTCGTTGAGGCTGACCGTGTGGTGCACGACCGCGGCACGCACAGTGCCGTACTCGGGGTTCGACCTCGGCTCGCAGTCCTCGGCGCCCCACGCCGCACGGGAGACCATCGCAGGCTTGGGATCGGCGGCGTTCGCGGCGCCCTCTCGGGCGACGAAGCGCACGGCCGCGTTCGCGATCCCGCGCAGGCGGTTGCGCACGCGGTCGGCCGCCGTGGCGTCGCCCCTGGTGTTGACGAAGGCCAGGCGCGGTGCCCGCACGGCGCGCGTGAGCCGGTACTGCACCCAGTCGGCGCTGCCGACCCACACCGGGGTCGACACCGAGCGCCCGTCGCCCTCGCGGCCGGGGTCGGGCCCGTCCTCGGAGACCGCCTCGAGATGGGCCCATGGCGACCAGCCGCCGCCCTCGCGGCGGGTGCGGATCTCGATGTCCGGCGCGGCGCGGCCCTGCCAGGTCAGCCCGACCATGTTGAACCGCTTCGGCGCGCGCACGGGCGCGGCCAGCCCGGCGCTCCCGTCAGGCGCGGCGACCGAGAAGCCGAGCGGCTGGGGGTGGTAAGGCCGCAGCGACAGCGCGGGCGCGGCGAGCACGAGCGCGGCGGCCGTCACGACCACGAGGCAGAGAAGACGCTTCACATGAGACAGGGACACCACCGCAGCCACTTCGCTGCGGTGTGAGCCAAATCCTGCGCGTGGGCGCAGCTACCCGCTAGGGAACGGTCTCGGGACCGTTGTCCCGGTGCTCGTCCCGGAACGCGCGGATCGCATCGTACGTCTGCGGTGTGATCTTGGAGCAGGTGAGGGTGCGGCCGGTGCCGTTGTCGGTCGGCCCGCGGTTCCAGGCGGTTGCCGCGACCACCGGGGTCATCGTCTTGTCCGGCGTGATGACCATGTGGTAGGTGTCCTCGTCGAACAGCGCCTTCAGGTTCGCGCGGTCGTCCTCGGGCAGCGTCGGCTTGAACCAGATGATCACGCGGCCATGCTCGAGCGTGTGCACGAGTTCCTTCTGGTCGGGCGACTCCTCGTAGGCCCCGTCCTCGGCGGGCACCTGGAAGTGCTTGCCCTCGCTCGGCGGGTTCGAGTCGTACTCGACCTTCTCGGCCAGGTCGCCGGTGTGCTCGCGGCTCTTGCCCGGGTAGTCCTTGAGCGTGCAGCCCGCGGCCTTCGCCGCGGCAGTGAGGTCCGTCTCTTTCTGGTCAGGCACCTCGCCCCCGTCCGGCAGGACCTCGCCGGTCTCGCCCGGCCCGGGGCCGCTGCTGCTGTCGCTGCCTCCGAGGAGGATCACGGCGCCGACCACGACCGCGATCAGGATCACGACTCCGGCGGCGCCGTAGCCGATCAGCTGGCGGCGGCGCTGCTCGGCCTTGGCCGCAGCCTCGCGCTCCTCGCGCTCCTTGCGCAGCTGCTCCTTCTGCTCCTTGCGGGAGGCCATCGGCGCGAAAGAGTAGCTAGCGCCGCCGCGCCTGGCGTGGTGCGGTGCCCTTCGGGGTCCGCCGCCGTCCTGCGGCGCGGGCGTGGGGGGTCGCCTCGGACCTGTTCCAGCAGTGATCGATGAAGGCCACGATCTCGCCGGTGAGCCGCTCCGGGGAGAGCCGCAGCTCGGCGATCGACGACGCCTCGACGAGGCGCGCATCAGGAAGTTCCTTGACGAGCATGTCGGAGTCGGAGAAGGGGTGGATCGGGTCGCGCCCGTGTCCGATGACGAGGGCCGGCGGCGCGAGGGTGCGGCGAATCTCGCGCGGCGGGGCCACGCGGCCGAAAAACAGGCCCTGCAGGATCGACGCCGACGGCTTCGGGTCCTGGCTGATCCAGTCGAGGCCGAGGTTGGCCATGAACGGGCCCCGGCGCGGGACGCGGCGCGCGGCCTGCGCGAGGGCCCGGGTCACGGGCGCGCCGAACGTCAGCGACAGCAGCAGCGGCGTGAAGCCGATGGCGCAGCCGAGCAGGGCGTTGTCGAGCACGGGCATCTCGATCAGCATGCCCTGGACCCGGCTCTGGTCCGCGGCCGCGGCCTCGAGCGTCGTGTTGGCGCCGAGCGAGGTCCCGCCGAGCACGGCCTTCTCCAGCTCGAGGTGATCGAGGAGCCCGAGCACCTGGCCGCCGAAGATCGTCATCGAGTACTCCCACATCTCCTCGGGCCGGTCGGAGTCGCCGTGGCCGAGCACGTCGAGGCAGTACACGCGGTAGCCGCGCCGGGCGAGCTTCGAGGCCAGCGGGCGGTGCATGTTGCGGTTGAACAGGAGCCCCGGCATCAGCACCACCGCGGGCGCCTGGTCCTCGCCGGGGTGGACGTACTCGTCGAAGACCAGCTTGTGGCCGTCGTGCTCGAAGCTGCGGGTCCGTGGCTCCATTCGCGGCAGGCTACCGAGCCAAGGAGCCTGCGGACCTAGTGCGGGGCGGCACGGCGCAGCGTGTGGCCGAGCCAGTCCGGCAGCCCGCCGAGGAAGCGCGGGTCGATGTGATGCGCCCCGGGGTGCTCGTCGTAGGTCAGGTCGGCGCCCGCCGCGAGCAGCCGGTCGCGCGCGTCGCGCCCCCACTCGACGCCGATCACCGGGTCGCTCGTGCCGTGGCCGATGGCGGCGCGGAAGCCGCCCAGATCCGACAGGTCGAGGTCGAAATCCTCGACGGTCGGCATGAACCCGCTGAGGCCGATGATCCCCGCGGGCCGCGGCCGGCTAGCGCCGAGACCGGTCGCCCAGCTCATCACCGTGCCCTGCGAGAACCCGCCGAGCACGAGCTGGTCGTGGCCCAGGCCGTGCTCGGACAGCAGGGCGTCGAGCCAGCCGGTGACGAGCTCGTAGGTCGGGTGGAACGTGGCGGGATCCGGGTACCCGATCGCGCGGACCGCGTACCAGTGGGCCCCGCCGGGCGGCAGGCTGAGCGGCCCGCGGGCGGTGGCCCCGAGCAGCCGCTGCTCCGGGTCGAGCAGATCCAGCAGCGGGTACAGGTCGTTCTCGTCGGCGCCGCGGCCGTGCAACAGCACCAGCGCCCCTTCCGCGTCGCCCCGGGCCGGGCGGACGCGGTGGGCCAGGGAGTCGGTGCCGGCGGTCATGTCTTGGCGCCGCGCGGGTTGGCGACCGGGGTGAGAGTCGCCTCGATCTGATCGCGCATCGGCTCGAACTTCGGCGGCAGCACGAGCTTCTCGCCGAGCGTTTCGAGCGGCTCGTCGGCGGTGAAGCCCGGATCGAGCGTGGCGATCTCGAACAGCACGCCGCTCGGCTCGCGGAAGTAGATCGACTCGAACCAGAACCTGTCGATCACGGGCGTGGGGTGGGCGCCGCCGGCGATGGCGGCCTGGCGCCAGGCGTTGTGCTCGGGCGTCTTCGACGCCCACGCGACGTGGTGGACCGTGCCGCCTCCGGGTACGCCGGGGTCGGCCGGCGGCTCGTCGTAGAAGTACGTGCCACCGCGGTCCTCGCCGCGGATCTCGAAGCCACCCGTGTCGCCGGCAGGCTCGAAGCCGAGCTGGGCCAGGAGGCCGGCGCTGGCGGCCGGGTCGGCCGAGTAGGCACGCACGGAGTCGAAGCCGCGCAGGGCGTGCTCGGCGGGCACCTCCGGGTGGTCGGCGATCAGCGGGTCGTCACCGCTCGTGTCGACGACCAGCTCGTGACCGAGGCCCTCGGGGTCTTCGAAGCGCAGGAAACCGTCGCCGGACCGAGACGCGTCGATGCCCTCGCCGGCCAGGCGCTCGGCCCAGAAATCGAGCGCGGCGGGCGACTCCACGCGCGACACGATCCGGTGGACCATGCCCGCGCCGGCGCGGCCGGGAGCGGCGCCGGGGTACTCGAAGAACGTCAGGTCCGCGCCGGGGCTGCCGTGCTCGTCGGCGTAGAAGAGGTGGTAGACGGTCGGGTCGTCCTGGTTGACCGTCTTCTTCACCATGCGAAGGCCCATGACGCGCGCATAGAAGTCGACGTTCGCCTGGGCGTTGCCGGTGATGGCCGTGATGTGGTGGATTCCTTCGAGCTTCATGGTGGAATCGTCCTGCCTTTCCGGTAAACTCAATTGCAGGTGCAACTATAGCAATTGATACTTGCAATGACAACTACCTCGACATCCACGCCAGCAACTCGCGCAAAGGGCGGCGCGAGGCTCAGCCCCGCCGAGCTCGGCGCTTGGCGCGGGATGCTGGTTGCCCACTCGCGGCTGACGCAGATCCTCGATTCCGAGCTGATGGCTGCCCACGGGCTCTCACTCACCTCCTATGAGGTGCTGCTCTTTCTGCACGACAAACCTGACGGTGCCCTGCGCATGAGCGATCTCGCCGAGGGCGTCCTGCTCAGCCGCAGCGGGCTGACCCGCCTCGTCGACAGGCTCGAGCGCGCCGGCCTGGTCCGGCGCGAGCAGTGCGCCGGTGACGCGCGCGGGCTGAACGCCGTGATCACCGATTCGGGCCGCGAGGCGTTCGCCGAGGCGCGCAAGACGCATCTCGCCGGAGTCCGGCGGCTGTATCTCGAGCATTTCGACGACGCCGAGCTGGGGGAGCTCGGAGAGTTCTTCGAGCGGCTCGTGCCCACCGGCGCGGCCGACGACGCCCCCACCTGTTAGGCGGCCACCGCCCGCTCGGCTTCGGCCGCCGACGCGTATACGTGACCGTAGACGACCTTGCCGTCGTCGCTGAGCCGCCAGACCCAGCCCGCCGACGAGTCGACGACCCGGCCCGATCCGCGCGCCCAGACCCTGCCCGTGACGAGGATCTCCTCGCCGACGGCGGTGAACTCGGAGGGGTGCAGCACGAGCTCCTCCCAGACACGGCCGATGTCCGCGAAGTACTGGCTCATGCCCTCCCGGCCGCGGTAGGGCTCCCCGCCTCGCGTCAGGTCGCCGGTGACGGCATGGAACTCCATCCCGGGGTCGAGCAGATCCAGCATCGCGTCGAGATCACGCCGCGCGAAGGCTGTGAAGACGGTCCGTATCGTCGTCAACGGGTCCAGGGGGGGAGCGTCGCCGGAACGCCGCCCCGTGTCAACGTCGAGCTAGGACAGCGGCGCCGCGACGGCGGTCCGCGCGCTCCGCCTGACCTCACGCAGGGCGCGCGCGAGGCGCTTCACGCCCTCGACCAGGTCGTCGGGCTCGAGCAGGGAGAACGACAGCCGCAGGGTGGTCGGCCCGCGGCGGTCGACGGTGACGGCACCGCCGGGGGTGAACGCGACGCCGTGGCGGACGGCCTCGTTGTAGAAGCTGCGCTCGTCGCACGAGCGCGTGAGCGTGACCCACACGTGGTGGCCGCCGCGCGGCCGGGCCACCAGCACCTCGCCGTCGAGGTGCTGCTCGACGGCGTCGCAGAGCACGTCGCGCCGCTCGCGGTAGTAGGGCAGTGCCCGCGCCAGGTTCTCGCGGTAGTGGTCGGTCGCCAGGTAGCGGGCGGAGATGTGCTGCGTGAGCGTCGACGTGTGGAAGTCGTTGCCCTGCTTGAGCATCACGAGGCGGTCGAACACCGGCCCGCGGGCGGCCACCCAGCCGATCCGCAGCCCGCCGCCGACGACCTTCGACAGCGAGTTCACGTGCAGGACGTGCCCGGGGGCCTCGGCCCGCAGCGCGGTGGTGGGCTCACCCTCGTACCGCAGAGCCGCGTAGACGCCGTCCTCCAGGATGAAGAAGTTCCGCTCGCGGGCCAGCTCGATCAGCCGCCGGCGCCGCTCGGGGGCGAGGTCGGCGCCGGTCGGGTTCTGGCAGGCGGACTGCATCGCGACGAGCTTGACCTCGTGACGCTGGAGGACCTGCTCGAGCGCGCCGACGTCCATCCCGTCCCCATCGACGGGGACGCCGATCACTCGCGCGCCGGTGGCGCGGAGCGCCTGGATCGAGCCGACGAACGTGGGCGACTCGATCACAGCCACATCGCCGGGCTCGAGCGTCGCGCGCGCCACGAGGTCGATCGCCTGCTGGCCGCCCGAGGTGACCACGATCTCGCTCGCCTCGCTGGCGAACCCATGCTTGCGCCCGCCCGCGGCGATCTCCTCGCGCAGGTCGAAGAGGCCCTCCGGGTTGAGGTACGAGATGGCCTCGCTTCCGACCTCCGAGTAGACGTCCCTGGTGATCTCCGCGAGCTGCTCGATCGGGTGGAAGCGCGGCGACGGGAAACCTGTCGCGAGCGAGATCATGCCCTCCTCGCGTGCGAGCCGGAACGAGTCGGAGAGCACCTCCTCCTGATACGTGGGCACCCGGTCGGGGAGCACGTAGGACTGCCAGTCGTCGCCGGCCTCGGCCGAGGCGGCCGGGGTGAGCGCGCGCACGAAGGTCCCGCGGCCGACGCTGGCCGTCACGTAGCCGTCCTCGGCCAGGCGCCTGTAGACGCGCGCGGCGGTCAGGTGGTTGATGCCCGCGTCCTCCGCGAGGCGCCGGGTCGGCGGGAGCTTCTCGCCCGGCGCGAGGTCGCCGCTCTCGATCGCCTCCTCGAAACGCTCGACCAGCTGCTGCGTGATCGAGGTACCACCCGAGCGTTTGAGATCAGACAGGTCCATGGCTCAGACAAACTCGCTTTGTAGGACATTGTATGGCATACAACCGGTAGTCACAGTACCTACAGCGCACGAAAAACGCAACTTGTACTACGAAGGGAGGCAAGTCATGCCGACCAACGAGACCCACACACTCCAGACGGTCACGGCCCCAGAGGTCACGGTCCGTGTAGGCGGTACCTCCGACGCCAAGGCCCTGCGCCGGCTCGCGATCACCGACTCGGCCGAGCCGCTCGGCGGCCCGGTGCTCCTCGCCGAGGCCGACGGGCGCGTCGTCGCGGCCGTCGCGCTGGCCGGGGGCCGCACGATCGCGGATCCCTTCGTCCGCACGGCAGCGATCGTCCAGATGCTGGAACTCCGCGCCGCGCAGATCCGCTCCGCCGGCGTCGAGCGCCGGCCCCTGCGCGCACTCCGCGGCACCGCGCCCCGCGCGGCCTAGAGCTCTCCCCCCTCCTAGGGAGAAACAGAAAGACCCCGGCGCCCACCGCGCCGGGGTCTTTCGACTTCGCGGTGCCCTTGGGCGGACAACTAGTCAGCGGCCGGCGCGGCTTCGACCTCGCGGCTCAGCTTCTCGCGCAGCTCGACGAACGCGAACGTCTCGTAGACGATCAGCACGGCGAGCACGGCGACGAGGATCGCGAGCGATGCGAGCGCGGAGATCTCCCATCAGCTTTTCAGGTCAGTGCGTGAAGTCCTTGTCCAGCGCTTCCTCGACCGCGTCGGCGGCTTGCTTGGCGCCCGCCTCGGTCAGGTGGAAGCCGTCGGTCTCGCGGACGAGCTGATCGCGGCCGTCGATCTCCATCGCGCTGCGGAACCTGTCACCCGGCGTGAGCACGGCCCCGAGGTCGACGATCCGCACGTCGCGGCGGAACGGCACCGAGGCCACGTCGAGCGAGGCGTTGACCATGTCCACGACCTCGTCCATGCCGCTGTCGCGTGCGGTCGGCAGAGCCATCCAGTAGACCTTGGTCTTGCCGGCGCGGCGGAAGGTGTCCATCACCTGGCGCACGCGATCGGAGTAGAGCGCGGCGTACTCCGGACCGCAGCACTCGACCTTCTTGCCGTTCGCGTCCTTGAGGTCGAAGCCTTCGGCGCCGCCGAGGATCATCACTATCGCGTCGGCCTTGTCCTCGTCGGCCTGCTTCTGCGCGAGCTTGGCCCAGTTGAGCAGCTTGGGGTTGCTGATCGCGGTGCCCTGGTGCACGTCGCGGACCACGTCGACGCCGTCCGGACCCAGGCGCTGCGCGAGCACCGCGTCCATCGGCTGCGCCATCGAGTCGCCGGTGATCAGGAGCTTCTCCAGCTTGCGCTTGCGCACCTTCTGGTGGAGCTCGACCGGGTCGAATGAGCTGGGGCTGATCGGCCCGGTCGCCGCGTCACCGGAGGAGGTCCCGCCGGCGGCCGGGGTGGCAAAGCCGTCCTCGCCGGTCAGGTCGTCGCCGCTCGCGAGCCAGCCCGTCGCGTCGTCGGCGAGCTCGGCGAGCGGAAGCTGGTCGGCGATCCAGCCGGTCGGCGCGCCGACGGCCACCACGACACCGCGGCCGACGCCGGGCTTCAGCGTCTCGCCGTACGTCTTGACGGAGTCGCCCTTGAACAGGATCAGCAAGCCCACCGTGACCGCGACCATGATGATCGCGTCACGGGCCCGGAACTTCCGGCCTTCGGGTGCGGGGGGAACGAAGTCGGCGCCTTTTGGCATGTCAGATCAGAACCTGAAGTAGATGAAGGGGGGCACGCCGCCACTGGGGACGGTTGCACTCACGATGATGATCACGAGAGCGAGTACCGCCCCCATGTAAGCGGGGTGTGCGCGCTCGAGCGCCAGCCGTGGCTTCTCGTACCACCGCGGCGGGATGTTCTGGATGGCGATGGTGCCGAACACGGCGAGCAACACCGGCCACGCCCAGAGCGTGAACGGGCCCCACGTGAACAGCGCCTGGATGATGTCCCAGGAGTGCTCCATGCTCGGGCTCCCGAAGAACGGGCTGCCGAGCGCGAACCAGTTGAACACCAGGAACCACCCGATGAACTTGGGGGGCGGTTTGAACCGCGGGCGCAACAGTCCCTCGAGCGCCAGCGCGAGGCCGGCGCTGGCGCCCCAGATGATGAAGCCCCACGAGGCGCCGTGCCACAGCCCGGCCAGGGTCATCAGGAAGAAGGTGTTGAAGAACGCACGCGGTTCGCTGACGCGGTTGCCGCCCATCGGGATGTACACGTAGTCGCGCAGGAAGCGCACGAGCGTGATGTGCCAGCGGCGCCAGAAGTCCTGGAACTGCGTGGCCGAGAACGGGCGGTCGAAGTTCTGCGGGAAGACGATGCCCATGAGCAGCGCCACTCCGATGGCGATGTCGGTGTAGCCGGAGAAGTCGCAGTAGACCTGGACCGTGAAGCCCCAGAACGCGAGCAGGACGTCGGGCGTGCCGTACCCACCGGGCGCGGTGAGCACGGGCTGGACGAGCTCGCGCGACAGGAAGTCGGCGATCACGACCTTCTTCAGCAGGCCGATCGCGATCAGCGTCATCGCCGGCCCGACGCGCACGTCGCGCGGGTCCCGCGGCTTGGCGATCTGGGGCAGGATCTCGCGCGCCCGGACGATCGGACCGGCCACGACGTGCGGGAAGAACGCAAGGTAGGTGGCCAGGTCGATCGTCTTGCACGGCTCGAGGATCCGGCGGTAGACGTCGACCGTGTACGAGATCGCCTGGAACGTGTAGAAGCTGATCCCGATCGGGAGGACGATGTTCGCGATCGGCACCGGGAGCCCGAGGCTGAACTGCTCGAGCAGACCGTTCACCTCGTCGGTGAAGAAGCCGTAGTACTTGAAGATCCCGAGCACGAGCAGGTCGAGGCCGACCGTCGCCCACATCCAGCGCTTGCGGCCCTGTTCGGTGCCTGAGCGGTGGATCATCTGGGCGCCCGCCTGGTTGGCGAGCGTGACGCCGGCAAGCAGCACGCCGAGCATCGGATTCGCCGAGCAGTAGAAGACGTAGCTCGCGAAGAGGACGAAGACCTTCCACCAGCGCGGGCGGCTCATCAGCGCCCACGACCCCACCAGCACGATGGGGAAGAAGATCGCGAACTCGATCGAGGGGAAAACCATGTGGGGCGGGAACTACTACTAGCGCGGGAGCGGCTTGAGCACTCTGACTACCTCGCGCGCCGCGAGATCGGCGCCCGCAACCGTGAGATGCACGCCGTCGACAGCCCGCACGCGCACCCTCCTGCCGTTGACCGTGATCGAATCGGCATAGAAGCCGCCGGGGGTCAGCACCGACCCGAGGTCGGCGATCTTGACGCCGGCGGTGGCCTCGGCGGCCTTGCGCCCGGCCCGCACGAGCGCGTTGACGAGCGACTGCCGCGCCTCGCCGCGCATTCCGGGCACGAGCACCCAGACCAGCTTGGGCTTGCCCTTGGCGGTCCGCACGGTTCGCATCATCCGCGCGACCTTCGCGGAGTAGAGATCGCTCCACGTGTCGCTGCAGCAGTTGACGCCCGCGATCGGGAAGCCGTCGCCGGCGCCGATCAGCATCGCGACGGCCTTGGGCCGGTTCTTGGCGATGCTGGCCTTCACGTGGTTGAACCAGTTGAAGCTCGCGTCGAGGAGGCCGCTGCCGCCGCGCAGGTCCTCGAGCGTGTCCACGCGGCGCCCGAGGCGGTCGGTGATCGGCGTGACCAGATTCGACATCAGCGAGTCGCCGAACAGCAGGACCTTCGGGTTCGGGGTGACGAGCCGCTTGACCGGCACGCCGACCGCAACGGGGGTGGTGATGCGCCCGGTGGGCCCGCGGAGCTGGATGCGCCAGGTGCCCTCGGTACCGACGCGCTGCTTCGTGACGATCCGCGAGCGGCCCTTGCGGAAGCCGAGCTTGCGGCACTTGTAGCGCTTCTGCGGCGGCTTGACGCACAGTTTCGGCTGCTGGTCGCCGAGCCGCCACGAATCGACGGTCCGGATCGAGATGGTGCGCCCGGCCTTGGTCTTCGACGGGTGGGCCAGCTTGAAGCGCTTGTCGCACGAGGGCGTGCGGACGTTGGTCCAGTCCTCGACCTTGCGGCCGTCGCCGAAGGTGATCTCACCGACGAAGTCCCGCGTGCGGCGGTCGCAGCGCCACCGAACGACGTTGGGAGCCGCGGCCGCGCCGCGGACGACACCGTCGGCATACGGCACGCCCTCCGGCGTGGCGACAGTCTGGAGCAATACACGCTGGCCGTTCACCAGCTCGTAGAGATCGACCTTGGAAAAGGGCGGGCCGATGACGAGCATGTCGACCGAAGCCGAGCTCTGCGAGTTTCCGGCGAGGACCGAGAGCTCCTGCTGCTCCTGGGCGGAGGCCGGGACTGCGCAGGCGCACGCCAGCACGGCGAGCAGACCCGCCACCCGTGCCGTTGTGCGCCTGCGCCCCACGGTTCAGCCGCCCCGGTTACCCGGGAACTACCGGTCGGCCTTGAAGATCTTCGCGGTGAACGAGACCCTGCGCCCGCCGCGCCGGCAGCTGACGTCGGTGGTGTACTGCTTGTACGGCTTGTTCAGCTTGGCGTAGCGACGCTCGGAGCAGCGGTAGCGCGAGACACGCGCGCAGCCCTTGCCGTAGCCGCCGTTGCGGCGCCGGCAGCGATCCCACGCGCGGATCAGCTTCTTGCCGTTGGCGCACGAGGTTCCGCGCACATTGAGCTTGTAGGTGTAGGTGGGGCCGTACTTCTTCAGGTCGCTGGAGACGCGGCACTTCTTGGCCGCCTGGGCCTGCGGGCCGGCGGCGCTGGCCGCGGCGGGCACGTACAGCGCGGCGACGAGCGAGAGCGCGGCGACGAGCAGGACGAAACGAGAGACCTTCATGCTTGGGAACCTCCGGGGTGGCTTCGTTGGATCGCGACCCTCAAAGGGGCGGCGGAATGTAGCAGCGCTGCGGTGGGCATCAGGCGCATTCCGGTGTTGAACACCATTTATTGCGGTTACTACCGGCGTTCTTCGACACTTCTGCGTCAGCGGTTGAGCAAGGGAGATATCGAGTCTGCGACGAAGTTGCCCGCGACGGCCGCGCCGAACACCGTGAAGTGGATGCCGTCGGCGGCTCTGATCTTGTACGTCCGGCCGCCGATCGTCTTGTACTCGGCGTACTGGAAGCCGGGCGAGACCGCCATGTTCAGGTCGACGATCACCACGTTGTTCACGAACGGGGCTGCCTGGATGGCGGCGTCGTTGATCGCCTTCTGGACGTCGCGCTGCTCGGCCGCCTCGGCTGCGGGGTTCAGCACCCACGCGACCGCCGTGGCGCCGTTGCGCGACAGCGACTGCATCATCTTGATCACGAACGGGCGGTAGGCCGCGGTCCACGCCGGGCCGCAGCAGGTGATGGTCGTGTTGCCGCTCTTGATCGGAAACCCGTCGCCGCCGCCGATCAGGACGACCGCCGCGCGCGGCTTGATCCGCGCCACCTCGGCCGCGCCCGCCTTGAACCAGTCGAAGCCCGGCTCGGTGAGGCGCCCGCCGCCGCGCAGCAGCGTGGTCACGTCGGCCTTGCGCTCGAGGCGGTCGGCGATCGGGGTCACCAGCTGCGACATCAGCGAGTCGCCGACGAGCAGGACCGGCACGCCGGTCTTCGGACGCTTGCGCTTCACGCCGACGGCGACGGTGCTCGTCGTGCGCTGGTAGGCGGTGCGCACCTGGATCTTCCAGGTGCCCTTCGCCTTCACGCGGATGGTCTTCTCGCCGCGCAGCTTGGCGGGCCGGATGTTGAGCGTCCGGCAGGTGGTCTTCGGCTTCTTCGGCCGCGGTTTGCGCTTGGTCTTCGCGGCCTTCGGCGGGGTTACGCACAGGCGCGGCTTCATGTCGCCGAGCTTGAAGGTGTCCTCGACGGCGATCTTGACCTTCCTGCCGGGCTTGGCCCGGGTCGGCGCGGACAGCTTGAAGCGCTTGGAGCACGACGGCGTCTTCACCGAGCTCGGCTCGGTCTGGAATACCCCGCCCAGGGTCGCGGTGGCGGTGAACGTCCGCTCGCGGCGGTCGCAGCGCCACTTGGCGATGCCGGTGAAGGTCGCGTAACCGAACAACTTGCCCTTGGCCATGGCGCCGGTCGAGAGGAGGGCGCTGCGGAGCGGCACTCGCGTCGAGCCGACCTGCTCGAACACATCCACGCGCGAGCGGTACGGGCCGATGGCGAGAAGGTCGATCTCGCCGGTCTTGCCGTTGCCGGCGAGGATGTTGAAGTCCTCGCTCGCCGCCGAGGCGGGTGCCGGCACCGCGACGACGATGCCGGCGACCAGCGCGAGGGCGCAGGCGATGATGCGTATGCGCGCGGCATTCATTTCGAAACGACCTCCGATGACCCTGCTTCCCCTGCCGCCCCGGCAAGGTAGCAGCCCCTCGCTCTGACCAACGCCGCCGGCGGGCCGGAGTTGCGCCGGTTGGACCCTGACACCGATTGATGTCAAGATGGGGCCATGATCGAACCGGCGCCGGTCGCCGAGCACGCTCGGGACGCACTCGTCGGCGGCGCATCGCCCTCGCCCGCGGGACCGCTCGGCGAAGCGGACGCGGGTCTGCCCCTGCCGCCGCTGGTGCAGCTTCCGACGACGCTCACCGTAGTGCGCTTCAGCTACCGGCAGATCGAGCTGATGTTCCGCTGCCGGCGCGAGCTCGGCGAGGTGTTCCGCATCCGCGGGATGATCGCGGGCCAGCCGGCGATCACCGCCCACCCCGACCACGTCGAGTCGCTCTTCAAGGCCAAGCCGGCCCTGGCGCCCTCGCTGACCGCCGAGTCGCCGCTCGTGCCGATCGTCGGCCCCGCGTCCGTGCTCACCGCCAACGGCCCGCGCCACCTCCGCCAGCGCAAGCTCCTGCTGCCGCCGTTCCACGGCGAGGCGATCGATCGTTACTCCGAGATGATCGCGGAGGCGGCCGAGCGCGAGATAGCTGGGTGGGAGACCGGCCGGCCGTTCTCACTTGCCGCGCGGATGCAGGCGATCACCCTCGACGTGATCATGGGCGGGATCTTCGGGATCGAGGGCCGCCCCGCGAAGGGCACGCCGGAGGGGCGCCTACGGGCTGCCATCAAGTACCTGGCCGAGGCCTCCACGTGGCCGATCGCGAAGGTCGGCGAGCTGCTCAACACCGGCAAGCTCGAGCCCGTAGGTCTGCTCAAGCGCGCCATCCAGATCCTCGACAGCGTCACCTACGCGGTGATCTCCGACCGGCGCGCCGCCGGCGACCTCGACACCCGCACGGACATCATGTCGCTGCTCATGCGCGCCGAGACCGAGGACGGCGAGCCGCTGACCGACCAGGAGCTGCGTGACGAGCTGCTCACGCTCGTGCTCGCGGGATTCGAGACCACGGCGAACTCGCTCGCATGGACGTGGGAGCGGCTCGTCCGCAACCCCGTCGCATACGACCGGCTGCGCCACGCCGTGCGAGCCGACAGCGACGCGGCGGTCCACATCGAGGCGGTGATCACCGAGGGCATGCGCTCGCGGCCGGTGATCCCGATGATCGGGCGCCGCGTCACCGTGCCGTGGCGGCTCGGCGACTACGCCGTGCCTGCCGGCTCGCCGATCTCGATGAGCATCCTGCTCCTGCACCACCGCGAGGACCTCTACCCCGATCCATTCGAGTTCCGGCCGGAGCGGTTCCTCGGCCACAAGCCGGGAACGTACGAGTGGATCCCGTTCGGCGGCGGCACTCGGCGCTGCCTCGGCGCCGCGCTGGCAATGGCCGAGCAGCGGGTCGTCATGGAGGCGATAGTCCGCAACGTCGACCTGGCCGCGGACAGGCCGGAGCCCGAGCGCGCCCAGCACCGCAACGTGACGATGATCCCGCGCCGCGGCGCGCAGGTCGTCGTTGCCGGCCGCGTCTAGGGCAGCTCGAACGTCAGCAGGGCCACGCCGTTCGCGGGGAGTTCCACGCCCGTCCCGCTGAACGGCTCGACGGCCGAACCGTCGTGCCCGCTGTCGATCCGGCGGATCGTCCCGCTGCCGGGAAGGCCCGCAAGCGTGATCGCGCGTGCCCGGCCGCCGCTCGGGGAGAAGTTGCTCAGCAGCACCCGCACGGTTTCGCCATCGCGGCTCGCGATGGCGCCGCCGCTCACCGCGACCCGGCGGCCGCGCGCCAGCTCGTTCCAGGCCGCGAACGCCCACCAGACCGGCTTGCGCACGCCGCCGGTCGTGGCCGTGCCCCAGTCCCCGCACGGCGCCGGGCTGGTGCAGTGGCGGTCGACCGCCGCGAAGAACATCGCCCCGTCGATGCGGGCGTCCTGCAGCACGGTGAGCGCGGCCGTGGCGTGCGCGGCGCCGGCGCTGGTGTCATTGCGCCTGTCGAGGCCGCCGGAGGAGAGGTTCCACTCCGTCAGCAGCAGCTTGGCCCGCGGTAGGCCTGCGATCTGCGCCGACAGTCGCGCGACCTGCGCACCCAGCCCGAGCATGGCGGGGTCGGCGACGGGGTTGGTGCCCTTCAGCAGCTGCCAGACGCCGAGGGCGAGCGGGCTCGAGGTGTCCTCGGGCGCGTCCGGGCCGAGGAACGGCAGGTTCGTGTACTGGTGCCACGACACGAAGTCGGGCAGGCGCCCGCCGATGCGCGCGCCGGTCGCGAGCAGCAGGGTCGCGACCGGGTCGGGGATCAGCGAGCCGGGCCCGCCCCAGGTCACCTTCACCCCGTGCGCCTGCTCGACGGCCCGCACCGCGCGGGCCTGGGCGGCGCCGTCCGCGACGAGGTCGGTGAGGAACTGGCCGTGCGAGGTCGGCGGGAACTCGGGCTCGTTGCCGGACTCGAACCAGACCGCGCGGTGGCCTGCGGCGACGCGGTCGACCGTGAAGTGGCGCACGGCCTCGCGCCAGGCTGCTTCGTAGCCCGCCGATCCGGCCCCATTCGCCCACGGCGGCCGCTCGATGCCGATCGCCAATGCGGTGGCCCCGGTTGCCTCGATCGCGTCGAACGCCGCGTCGGCGGCGCCAAAGTCGAAGACGCCGGGGGCGGGCGCGATTTGCGAGAAGCGCAGGTCGAAGCGCACCAGCCGCGGTTGCAGCGGGGCGACGGCGCTGCCTCCGGCGCGCCAGTTGAAGCCCACGAGGTCGCGGTTGATCGCACCGCGCGCCACGCCGGGATCGACGCGCACCGTGTCGCCCGCCACGGCGGGCGCGGGCAGCGCGAGGAGCGCGCAGGCGAGCGCGGTTCCTGCCAGTCCGTGCCTCCCCGCCCGCATGGCGGAGATCGTACCTACGGGGCGATGGTCCCCGCGGCGGCAACGACCATGCGCGCAACCTCGTCGAGGAGTTCGTCGCGGCCGAGCTCGAGCGACCCGTCGAGCCAGCTGCCGAGGGCCTGGGTGGTCCCGCCGACGAGGATCAGGGCCACGGTGTCGATCCGGCCCTGGTGCTCGTCGCCGAGCCCCTGGAGGTTGCGGATCTGCCCGCCGACGAGGGCGGCGTAGGCGTTGATGGCGGCGGCGTGCTGTGCGCGGAGGGCATCGTTTGCCACGGCCTCGCGGAAGATCCGGGCCTTGCGCGGGTCCTCGGCCAGCACGCTGACGATCGCTTCCGCGCACGCGCGCGAGCGGGCGAAGAGGTCGGGTGGTGTCGCGTCGATCGCCGCGACGACCCGCCGCCCGATCTCCTGCATCCCGGGCGCGGCCGCGGCGGCGAGCAACTCGTCGCGGGTGCGGAAGCTCTCGTAGTAGTAGCGCTCGGTCAGCCCCGCGCGGGCGCAGACGGCCTTCATCGTCACAGCCGTCACGCCCGCTTCGCCGGCGACGTCGAGCGCGGCCTCGATCAGCCGCTCGCGCCGGTCGGCGCGGCGGTCGTCGGCGCTGACTCCGCGATAGGGGCGAACGACGGCCACAGTGAAGTTGACACTACCCTCTGTCAAAACTACGATCAAGCGCGATGCAGGCTCCCGCATCAGAGCGCCCGCTCGACCTCATCCGTATCGCTGGCGAGCTCCGGCGCGAGCTCCGGCGCAAGACCGAGCTCCCGCCCGGCGACCTTCGCTACAGCCTCCGCAACACGGTCGCGCTTCAGCGCGATCCGCTCGGCGCGGGCCTGGAGATGTACGCTCGCTACGGGCCGATCTTCACCATCCGGATGCTGCACCGGCCGATCGTCTCGATGCTCGGCGCCGAGGCGAACCACTTCGTCACCGTCTCCGGCGCGGAACACTTCAGCTGGCGCCGCGGGATGTTCGGAGAGGAGCTCACGCCGCTCGCCGGCAACGGCCTCATCACGACCGACGGGGAGTACCACGACCGGGCGCGGCGGATCGCGATGCCCGCCTTCCACCGGCGCCGCATGGACGCCGCCGTCGAGGCGATGGTCGACGAGACCGACCGCGCGATCGCGGGCTGGAGTCCGGGCGACGTCGTCGACGTCTACTCATGGATCCGGGACCTTGCGATGAACATCGCGATGCGGGCGCTGGTCGGCCTGGACCCCCGCGAGGGCAACGACGGGCACGAGCTGGCGCTCGCGTTCGAGCGCGCGTTCGCCTACCTGCTCGAGGACCTGTGGAAGCTTCCCCTGCGCGGTCCCGGCACGCCGTGGGCGCGCATGCAGGCCCACCGCCGCCACCTCGACGAGCTGATCCTGGCGGCCATCGCGCGTCGCCGCCGCGAGGGGACTGAGGGCCGCGACGACGTGTTGAGCATGCTGCTCGAGGCCCGCGACGAAGACGGCTCGGGCTTTACGGACGCCGAGCTGCGCGATCAGGTGGTCACGTTCTTGTTCGGCGGGCACGACACCTCGTCATCGACGGTTTCGTTCCTGTTCTACGAGCTCGCGCGGAACCCCGACGTTCGCGAGCAGGTCGCGGCCGAGGGAAGCGAGGTCCTGGCCGGCGCGCCACCCTCGCTCGACCAGTTGAGCGGCGACCTGCCCGAGCTCGACATGGCGCTCGACGAAACGCTCCGCCTCTACCCGCCCGTCTGGTTCGGGCCGCGCTACGCGGTCAGCGACTTCGAGTTCGCCGGCCACCACGTGCCGGCCGGCACCCACGTCCAGTACTGCACGTGGGTCACCCACCGCCTGCCCGACGTGTGGGGCGACGATGCGCATGCCTTCGAGCCGCGGCGCTTCGCCCCCGAGGCCCGCAAGCAGATCCCCAGGGGGGCCTACATGCCGTTCGGCGGTGGGCAGCGGATCTGCATCGGAAAGCGCTTCGGCCAGCTCGTCGCGAAGACGGTCGCGACCACAGTGCTCCAGCGGTTCCGGCTCGACGTCGAGCCGGGCTTCGAGCTCGAGGTCGAGAAGACGCCCACGCTGAGCCCGTATCCAGGCCTTCCAATGGTGGTGAAACGCGCGTAGGATCTCCCGCGTGGGGAGGCTTCGTGGGTTGTTTGCAGGGATCGTCTGCGCGGCGGCGCTCGCCGGCGCCGCTCCCGCGGGCGCAGCCGTCGACAGCTACGTGGCGCTTGGCGACTCGTACGCCTCCGGCCCGCTGACTCCGCTCTACGAGTCGCCGCTCGGCTGCCTGCGGTCGACCAACAACTACCCGCACCTCCTCGCCCGGCGGCTCGGGATCACGGACTTCCGCGACGTGACCTGCGCCGGAGCCTCGACCGGCCACGTGTTCAACGCGCACGGCGTGACGCCCGGCCCGGCCAATCCGCCGCAGATCTCGGCGCTGCGGCCGGACACCGACCTGGTCACGGTCACCATCGGCGGCAACGACATCGGCTTCGGGTCGCTCGCGCTCGGCTGCGCGAGCCTGCTCGAGCCCACGGAGCAGCAGTGCACCGCCGAGTACAACGCCGGCGGCGACCAGGTGAGCCAGCGAATCGCGAGCGCGGCCCCGAAGGTGGCGAACGTGCTGGCGGCGATCCACGCAGCGGCGCCGGGCGCCCGCGTCATGGTCGTCAACTACCCGGCGATCTTCCCCCTTGCCCCGCCCTACTGCTGGCCGCTCCTGCCGGTGGCCTCCGACGACGTGCCGTACCTGCGGGCGAAGCAGGAGGAGCTGAACGCGATGCTCGCGACGGTGGCAGCGGCGAACGGAGCCGAGATCGTCGACGCGTACGCGGCCAGCGCCGGCCACGACTCCTGCAAGCTGCCGCTGATCCGCTGGGTCGAGCCGCTGATCCCGTTCATCCTCGCGGCGCCCGTGCATCCGAACCTGCAGGGCAACGAGGCCATGGCCCGTCTCGTGGCCGCGCAGCTCTGACACCCGGCGCCGGGCCTGATCGGGGCTGGTAGCGTGCCGCGGTCTATGCGGCGGGCGGGGATGCTGGGTGTGGTGGTTCTGACGGCCCTGGCCGCAGCCGCGCCCGCGGGCGCGGCCACGCCGACGCGCTACTCGCTGGCCAATGGCTGTTACTCGGTCAAGGACGCCGCCACGGGTCAGGCGCTTCCCGGCGCCGAGCAGATCCGGATGCAGGCGACCGACCTCGGCAGCTACCTGCTCTACCGCCCCGACAGGACCTTCCTGGCGGCGACCGGCAGCGGCGCGATCGCGCCGGCCGCGCGCCCCAGCCCCGCCGCGGACTGGCGGGTTGCCGACGCCGGGCCCGGCACCTTCGCGATCACCCCCATCGCCGGGCCCGGGGGCGCGACGAGGCGTGTGACCTTTACTCCCGCGGGCGGCTGCGCCGTCTATCCCGAGGCGGCGCTCGACGCGAGCGGGACGACCGCCAAGGGCGCCACGCCCTACAGCGCGGTCGGCGGCCTGCTCGAAGGACACATGCACTGGATGACCTTCGAGTACTTCGGCGGCGACTTCCACTGCGGCCGTCCGTGGCACCGATACGGGATCCCGTACGCGCTGCCGGACTGCTCTGAGATCGAGGGGCCGTCCGGTCTCGCCGCGCCGATCCAGAACTTCCTCAATTTCGGCCAGCCCGCCGCTCCGCACGACACCACCGGCTGGCCGAAGCTCACGGAGTGGAGCAACCACAACCTCACCTATGAGGGCACGTACTGGAAGTGGGTCGAGCGGGCCTGGCTCGGCGGCCTGCGCCTGATGGTGATGGGGATCAACGAGAACCGGATCCTGTGTGAGCTCCAGACCCGCCGGCGCAACTCCTGCGACGAGATGACGACGGTCCGCAAGGGCTTCGCCGGCATCCGCGAGATGCAGCGCTACGTCGACGCCCAGGCGGGCGGCCCCGGCAAGGGCTTCTTCCAGATCGTCACAACGCCCGAGGATGCCCGGCGCGTGATCAACCAGGGCAAGATGGCGGTGGTCCTCGAGGTCGAGATCTCCGAGCTCTTCGGCTGCCGCGGGTGGGAACACCCGAACTGCACCAAGGCCGACGTCGATCGCGGCATCGACGAGCTGCACCGGATGGGCGTGCGCTCCTCGCTGTTCCTCAACAAGGTCGACAACCCGCTCGCCGGCGTGCGCTTCGACAGCGGGCCGGTCGGGATCCTGATCAACGCGGCCAACCGCGGCAGCGCCGGCTCGTTCTTCAGCGCCGAGACCTGCACGGGCGACGAGGCCGACAACGAGATCACGGCGCTCCCGCTCGGTCCCGAGCTCGACGGCCTGATCGGCGCGCTCGGCGTGACCCGCGGCAGCATCCCGGCGTACCCGAAGGCACCCCACTGCAACACCCGTGGGCTCACCACTCTCGGGCGCCACCTCGCTCGCCGGATGATGGAGAAGGGGATGATCATCAACCCCGACCACATGAGCCAGAAGGCCGTCGAGGACACACTCTCGATCCTCGAGGCCGACGACTACTCCGGCGTGATCTCGCCGCACGGCTGGATGGACCCGGGCAACTGGCCGCGGCTGTGGAAGCTCGGCGGGCTCGCCTTCCCGAGCGCCAGCGGCGCCGCCACCAACTACGTCAAGGAGTACCAGCGCTACCGCCCGCGCCAGGCGCCGTACAAGATCGGCTGGGGCTACGGGGCCGATCTCGGCGGTCTCGCGGGCCAGCCCGAGGCGCCCGCCGCCGGCTCGAAGGGCAACGTCACCTACCCGTTCAAGTCGCCCGACGGCCGGGTCACGCTCGAGCGCCAGCGCACCGGCGAGCGCACGTTCGACTACTCGCGTGAGGGAGTCGCCCACTACGGGATGTACGCCGACTTCTTCCAGCACGCGCGCAACCTCGGCGGCGAGAAGCTCGCACGCGACATGTGGGAGGGCTCGGAGGCCTACCTGCAGATGTGGGAGCGGGCCGACGGCGTGCCGGCGAAGGGCTGCCGATCCGGGCCCGCCAAGGTTGGTGCCAAGGGCCTCGGCGGCATCCGCCTCGGCCGGCGCTGGGAGACGCTGCTGCGGCGGGTCGGTCAGCCGCAGGCCCGCACCCGCGCATGGACGTGGTGCGTGCGCGGCAAGCGCAACAAGCGCGCCGCCGACGTCGCCGAGCTCGACGTGAAGGGGAAGGTCGAGCTGGTCGCCAGCACCGCCCGCGGGCGCTCGGCGCGCGGGATCGCGGTCGGTTCCTCGTCACGTCGGCTGCGCGGGGTCGCCCGCCCCGTGGGCGCCGGCATCCACGTCCGGCGGGTCGGCAAGGCCTACTACGTGTACTCGGCCAAGAGCGGGAAGGTCAGGGCCGTCGGCGCGACGACCCGTTCGCTGGCGCGCAGCCGGAAGAAGCTCCGAGCCGCGTTCAAGCGCGCGCTCGCGGCTCGTGCCGGCCAGCCGTCGCGTGCGTTCATCCCGGCATCCGCCTCGGCGGCACAGCTTCGTGGCCGCCCACTCGTGGGCACCGAGAACGCGCGGCTCAACCGCCGGCTCGAGCTGCTCTGCTCCCTGAAGGGCTGATGCGTCAGGCCGCGGCGCGCTCCGGGGCCGCCGGCCCCGCACCCTCACGCGTATAGGTGAGGTCCGCAGCTGTCGCGCCGGTCACCCGGCGGATCGCCGCCCGCCGGGTCGCGCCACCGATGAGCACGCTGAGCCGGGTCGCGCCGGGCACCGACCGCCGGACGGTCTCGAGGGCGAAGTTCGCGCCCGCCGCGGCCGCGACCACGGCTCCGAACGCCGGCAGGCTGGGAATGCCGAGGCGATCGGCGTTGCGGTTGCCGAGCACGATCCGGCTGTAGGCGGCGTGCGAGTTCATCAGCACCCAGATGGCGAGCCGGCTCGCGGGGTCGTCGCCGGTGATGCCGTGAATCTCGCCGCCGGCGGCGTACATCGCCTCGGCCAGGCGGCGCGAGTCGTCGTCGGGGATGAACTCCGTGGCCCCCTCGAGCCAGGTGATGCGCCAGGTGTCGGCCTCGTCGGCCGGGAGCAGCGCGGGGTCGACGCCCATCAGGTAGCCGACGTAGCGCCACAGGTGGTAGATCGCGTCCTTCTCCTTGGCCGAGAAGCGGAAGCCGAGCAGCTGGAGGCCGACCGTGAACACGAGCGAGAAGAGGATGAGCGTGCCGACGGTGTGGATCTGGTTGACCGGGTGGTCCCACTCCTCGTAATCCCAGTCGTCGCGGCGGTGCATCGCGGCGCGGATGTGGGCGTGGGTGAGCCGGACGTGGACGACACCCTTGAACCCCGGCGCGTCCCGCTCGAGGCCGCCGATCTCGCTCACCTCGACCCACCAGTTGGCGGTCTCGGCGAGCCGGCGCCCGGCCTTGCGCTCGAGGTCGCCGCTGCGCACCAGCACCTTGTCCGGGCGCGAGGCGAGGTAGCCGCCGATCAGCGCCACGTCGCCCAGCGGCCCGAACACGCCCGCAAGCCCGGTCCGGGTCATCGTCTTCGCCGCCAGGTCGAGCTTCGCGGGATCGAGCCAGACCGGCATGGTCTCCACCTCGGCGAAGAACGCAGCCAGCGCAGGGGGTGGATCGGCGACCGCGCCGACCCCCTCCTCGAGGGCCTGCTCGAACAGCCGTCGGCCGGTGCCGGCGGGCAACTCGCGCATCTCCGCGACAAGTGCGTCGGCGAGCGGATCGCCGACCGTCGCGAACTCGCGAAACGCGGCGAGCTGCGCCTCGGTCGCGCGGATGTCGCTGCGCGCGGCGAAGCGCGGAGCGAGGTTGAACGGGAACGCGCGGAAGAACGGCGGGTCGGGCAGCCGCTCCGTGCGATCCGGTGGCGTCGTGCTGGTCATCGGCGTGGTCTCCCTTCGGGGACGACGAGCGGCGCGATCAGCTCGCGGGCGAGCCGCCGCGCCTGGTCGGAGTCCGTGAGGTCGATCGAGGCGGGGGGCATCAGGACGAGGGCGGCGAAGAGGCGCGCGAGCAGCTCCGCGGTCCGGCGGGCGTCGCTGCCGCCGCCCGTCATGTCGACGATGCCGGCCTCGAGGAACGCGGTCGCCGCGTCGAGGACGAAGGCGTCGTCCGCCAGCACCGTGACGAGCAGGTCGCCGGGGTTCGTGGCGAGCCAGTGCGCGACCAGCGGGTGCGAGTGGACGAGCCCGAGGGCGGTCGCGAACGCGGTTGCCATGCGCTCGGACGGCTCGGCCTCCTCGTCGTCGGCACCCGCCACCGCCTCGAGCAGTGTGGCGAGCTCGCGAGCGAACGTGGCGTCGATCAGTGCCTGCCGGTCGCCGAAGCGGCGGTAGACGGTCATCCGGGTGACGCCCGCCCGCTGGGCGACGTCCTCGACCGACAGCTTGCGCAGCGGCGTCGCGAGCAGCTCGGCGACCACCGCGTCGGCGATGCGCTGGTCGGTCTCCCCGCTGCCGACCGTCGCCGCGCCGCCGAGGGCCCGGCCGAGGATCGGCGCCAGCGCAGACTCCATCGCCATGGCCATGAACGGATGTTACATACTGAGCCTAATCTGTCACACCGCTGGCCCGGGCCAGCAGCGTCTAAGCGCGGCCGAGAATCGGCTCTGACTCCGCGAGGCCCGTTTCGCGGCTCGCCTTCTTCTCCGCGACGAGCTCCTTGAAGCGAGCGTAGGACTCAGTCGGTCGGAGAACCCCATGGCGCTCGCGCGCCTGGGCGGGGCTGACTGTCGCGGGCTCCACGGCGGGCACGCCACGCAGCACCGGCTCGGCCACCGAGACGGTCGACGGTGACAGGATGCTCAGCAGTAGGACCTCGAGCCGCGGGAACCGGTGAACCACGGCGAAGTTGAGCTTCATCACCGGTACGACGGCCGCATCGACGAGCCGGCTCTGGCCCAGCCCGCCCATCTTGCGCATCCAGCGCGGGATGGTCGCGATCGTCGCCGCGCGGAGCACCTTGCTCACGACCCACGCACCGGGCTTCAGCACGGCCGGCAGCGGCGGCAGCATCACGTCGGCGTTCAGCAGATGGTCCATCATCGACTGGGCCGCCTCGGAGCCGGCGAGCTTCGGCCGCATCTCCTCGAAGTACCGGCGGATGCCCTCGCGCGTGCGCGGCACGTCGGCCGGGTCGCACGTCTGGAGCTCGGCGGCGCGGGCGCACTCCTCCCAGTAGCGGGCCTCCTCCTCGGGCGGCAGCGGACCGGGCCCGTACATCTCGTACGAGTAGAGGATCGAGTGCCACGCCGTGAGGTGGATCCACAGCTGCGAGTGCGGATCGTTCGCGTCGTAGGGATTGCCGCTCAGCGGCTCGGTGCCGACTGCCTTCGCGTGGACCTTGACGAGGACGTCCGAGGCCTTGATCGCGGACTCGGAGTCGCCGAACGCGATCAGGGCGAAATAGCGCAGCGTACGGTCGTAGCGGGTACGCGGCCGGTAGCGGACCGCGTCGGTGGCGTCGACGGCGGCGATGAGGGCAGGGTCGAGTTCCTCGACCACGACCGAGCGCTGAAAACCGACCGTCAGCGAAGTGGGGTAGCTCCAGACCTTCCAGGTCACGGATCCCGGGCCGAAGAAGCCGTAGTCCGCGTGGGGTTCGATCGTCTTGGACATGCGGCGAGATTACTACAGCCGTGTAGTATTTGCCAGGTGGCCACGAAGACCCGCCGCCCGTACGCGCCCCGGCTCCCCCTCGCGGAGCGGCGGGAACAGCTGCTCGACGCGGCGCTGGAGGTGCTCGCGCGCGACGGCTATGCCGGTCTGACCATCGATTCGATCGCACGCGAGGCCGGGGTCACGCGTCCCGTCGTCTACGGCGCATTCGACCGCCTCGACGATCTACTGTCGGCGCTGCTCGACCGCCAGGAAAGCCGGGCGCTCGAGCAGCTCCTCGCCGTCCTGCCGCTCGATCAGGCGATGCACGACCCGGACGCGTTCCTCGTCGCGGCAGTCGGCCGGCTGATCGAGACCGTCACCGAGGACCCCCTCACCTGGCGGCCGATCCTGCTCGCCCCCGAGGGCACGCCGCCTGCGGTGCGCGCACGGATCGACAAGGACCGTGAGCTGGTGCGCGCGCGGATGCAATCCATGCTGGAGATGGGCCTGGCGCTGCGAGGTGGGCTCGAGCTCGACACGGAGATGGCCTCCCACGCCCTGATCGGGGTCGCCGAGCACTTCGGCCGCCTGATCGTCGACGACCCCGAGCACTTCGAGCCCGATCGCATCACCGGCATGGTCGCGACGCTGCTCGCGGCGCTCAGTCGTCCGGCTTGAACTTCTCGTACAGGTCCTTGAACAACCCGTCCGGGTCGAGCTCCCGCTTCGCCGCCCGCCAGCGGTCGCGGTCGTAGATCTCCCAGAAGCGCTCGCGGGTGTAGTGGTTGCGCGAGATGAGCGTCTTGATGCCGCCGAGCTCGTGGGTCTTCTCCTCGAGCACCTCGGAGAGATCCACGTCGCGGGCCCAGTTGCGCTGGCCGTAGACGGCGCAGTCGACCATCAGCTGGTCGGTCATCCCGGCCGCGTGGCCGGGCGCGATCCACGGGTACGGCGCCTCGATCCGGTACGGCACGATCCACAGCGGCCAGTAGTCGAAGTCGCGCTCGTACCAGTCCCAGAAGTCGGCGAAACGATTGCCCGGGATGAACACGTCGACCGCCACGTCCGGCCGGCGCATGATCCGCCGCAGGAGCGGCGCGAGGCGGTTCGACCACTTGATCAAGTTCGTCGAGCCGAGGAAGAACCTGCCCACGAGGCGGCGCACCGGCCTCCACTCCAGAGGCGGCACCGTGCGCGACAGCCAGTGCGCCTCGGTGTCGTAGCGAAAGCAGTAGTCGAAGGTGGTGAGGTGGTCGGTCTCGAGTCGGCGGGTGCTCTTGTAGAAGATCTCCGTGCCGCGGTAGCTCGAGACCTCGGGCGCGGAATCGGCGAATCGCCCGAGACACAGGACCAGCTCGTCCGGTGCGTGGATGATGCCGTCGACGAAGTCGTAGTCGCCCTCCGCGCAGCGCTCGCGCATGTCGGCGTCGAACGAGGGGAAGTCCGAGTGGCGGTGGTACGTCATCTCCACGTACTGCTTGGCCGGGACCAGTTCGAACACCAGCCGCGTGAGGATCGCCAGCGTCCCGTACGACCCGTGGAGCATGTGGAAGAGCTCGCCGTCGCGGTCCGGTCCGACGACGCGGAGCCGGCCGTCGCCGGTGACCACCTCGTACTCGCGGCAGGTGTCGTGGAAGCCGCCGAACCGGTACGACATCGACTCGACCGAGCAGCCGGCCACCGCGCCCCCGAGCGTGATGCCCTCCAGCTCGGGCACGACCTTGGGCAGCAGCCCTTGCGCGAGGGTGGCGCGGGCCACGTCGGCGAAGGTCGCCCCGGGCTCGGCGGTGCAGATGAGCCGTCCGGAATCGATCTCGATGATCTGGTCGAGGGCCGACACGTCCACCGGCCGGCCGCCGAAGCGGCGATCGCCGGGCAGCGGCACGAAGTGGTGCACGCCGCCCTTGGCGATGTGCACGGGCTCTCCGCGCGAGGCCAGCTCGCGAACCTGTGCGCGCACGCGCTCCACCTTTGCCGCGTGGTCGCTCAGAGCCGCGGATCGTACGGGTGTTTTCGGGGCGCCGTGGCTGGGAAGCACCGGAGCATGCGCCGCACGATCGACATCAAACCGTGGATGCACCCGCTCATAGTCGCGGGGCTGATCCTGCCCATCGTCCTCGTCACCGCGCTCACGGGCGAGATCCTCGCCGCACCGGTCGCCCTGATCGTGATCGGGGTCGTGGTCGTCGTCGCGATCGGCCGGTTCGGCTCGGACAGCAACGTCGAACGGCGCAGACGCTGACGGCCTGAGAAGATCGGGGCGTGACGGACACGCTCGCACCGAGTGCAGGGCTCCGGGAGACCGCCGAGCTGATCGCCTCCGGCACCGTGACCAGCGCCGAGCTCGTCGACGCGGCGCTCGCGAGGATCGACGCCGCCCAGCCGGCCCTCAACGCCTTCAAGCTGGTGCGCGCCGATGCCGCGCGGGCCGAGGCGGCTGCGGCCGACCGGCGGCTCGCCGCGGGCGAGCGCCTGCCGCTCCTCGGCGTTCCGATCGCCGTGAAGGACGACACCGAGGTGGCGGGCGAGCCGACCGCCTTCGGCTGCGACGGCGACTTCCCGCCCGCGACGGAGGACGCGGAGCTCGTGCGGCGGCTGCGCCTCGCCGGCGCCGTGATCGTCGGCAAGACCAACACGCCGGAGTTCGGCCAGTGGCCGATCACCGATGGTCCCGCCTTCGGGGCCACCCGCAACCCGTGGAACACCGACCACACCCCCGGCGGGTCGAGCGGGGGTACCGCGGCAGCCGTCGCCGCGGGCCTGGTACCGGCCGCGGTCGGCTCGGACGGCGCCGGCTCGATCCGCATCCCCGCGGCGTGGTCGCACCTGGTCGGGATCAAGCCCCAGCGCGGGCGGGTCTCGTCGTGGCCGGACCCGGACGCGTTCAATGGCCTCACCTGCAACGGCCCGCTGGCGCGGACCGTCGAAGATGCCGCCCTGCTCCTCGACGCGCTCACGGGGAACGCCCCGGGCGACCGGCACCGGCCGCCACCCCCGGCCGAGCCCTACCTCGCCGTCGCGGAGCGCCGCGACCCCGGGAGGCTGCGGATCGCGCTCGCGCTGAACGCCCCGTTCAGCGGTGTTCCGGTGAAGCTCCACCCGCAGGTGCGCGAGCAGGTCGAGCGGATCGCCGCGGTCCTCGCGGGGCTCGGCCACGAGGTCGAGGCCGGCAAGGTCCACTACGGCGCGGTCGGTCCGGCGTTCATGCCGCGCTCGATGAGCGGCGTGCGCGGCTTCGTCCAGCGCGCCCCGCACGCAGACCTGCTCGACCCCCGGACCCGCGAGAACGCGCGCCTCGGCGCCGTCATCGGCGGGCCGCTGCTCGCCGTCTCGCGGGCGACGGAGGGCTTGCTGCAGCGCCAGATCGGATGGATCTTCAGGCGCGCCGACGTCGTGCTCGCACCGACGACCGCCAAGCCGCCGCTGCGGGTCGGTGCGATCGAAGGGCTGAGCGGGTGGCAGACCGACAAGACCGTCGCGGCCGCCTGCCCCTACGCCTACCCGTGGAACGTCGTCGGCTGGCCGGGGGTCAACGTGCCCGCCGGCTTCACGCAGAACGGGCTCCCCGTCGGAGCGCAGCTCCTCGGCCCGGCGAACTCGGAGCCGTTGCTGATCGCCCTGGCGGCGCAGCTGCAGGATGCCGAGCGCTGGCAGGACCAGCGCCCGGCGGCCTTCGCCTGACCCGCTAGGTGCGCGGCTTGTTGATGAGGCTGAGCACCTTCCCGAGCAGCTTCGTACGGCGCGGGGTGTAGGGGTACATGCTCGGCTCCTTCTTGAGCGCGTACTTGGTGATCAGCAGCGACTGCTTGCGCGCGAACTTGCGGATGCCGTCCGCGCCGTGCCGGGAGCCCACGCCCGACGTCTTCCAGCCGCCCATCGGCAGTTCGAGCGCGAAGTAGTTCATCAGCGCGTTGTTCACGCACACCGCGCCCGACTCGACACGCCGGGCGACCGCCTCGCCGTGCTCGGCATCCTTGCTGACGACGCTGCCGCCGAGACCGAACGGCGAGTCGTTCGCCAGCCGGATCGCCTCGTCCTCGTCCGCCACCTTCATGATCGGCAGGGTCGGGCCGAACGTCTCCTCGGTCATGCAGTCCATCGAGTGGTCGACGTCCACGAGCACCGTCGGCTCGTAGAAGTAGCCGGGGCCCATCCCGCGGTTGCCGCCGACGAGCACGCGCGCGCCCTTGGCCTTCGCATCCTCCACGTGGCGCTCCACGAGGTCGAGCTGATCGGGCGTGGTCATCGCGCCGACGTCCGTCGACCCGGGCCCGTCGGGCTTGCCCATCCGGAGCTCCTTGGCGTACGCCTCGACCTTCGTCACGAACTCGTCGTAGATCGGCGCCTCGACGTAGACACGCTCGATCGAGATGCAGGTCTGCCCGCCGTTGAACATCGAATAGAAGACCGCGAGGTTCGCCGCGCGATCGACGTCGGCGTCCGACAGGACGATCATCGGGTCCTTGCCGCCGAGCTCGAGCGACACGGGGGTCAGCGTGTCGGCCGCGCGCCGCATCACGCTCTGACCGACCTCGGTCGAGCCGGTGAACATGATCATGTCGACCGCGTCGACGATCGCGTTGCCGATCGCGCCCGGGCCGGTGGCGACCTGCATCACGTCGGCGGGCATCCCGCACTCGACCAGCGCCTTCTTGAGCAGCAGCGACGTGGTCGGCGTGGCGCTTGCGGGCTTGAGGATCACGGCGTTGCCGGCCATCAGCGCGGGGATCGCGTCGCCGAACGAGTTGACGATCGGGTAGTTCCACGGCCCGATCACGCCGACCAGCCCGAACGGGGCGTAGCGCATGACCAGCTTGTTGCCCTTGATCAGCGGCGACGCCGACTTGATCTGCTCGTCGGCGAGGAACTTGTGCGCGTTCTTGGACCAGAACTTCGACGCGCCGACGCCGTACGCCCAGTCAGAGGTCTGCGCGTCCTCGTACGTCTTGCCGCTCTCGGCGACGACGGTGGCGATGACCTCTTCCTTGTGGTCGGCCATCCAGGCGCCGAAGCGCGCGATCACATCGCCGCGCCCGTCGTAGCCGAGCGCCTCCCACGCGGGCTGCGCCGCGCGTCCCTTGCGCGCCAGCTCCGCGACGTCGGCGTCGGTCAGCTTCGGCGCACGGGTGATGAGCTCGCCCGTCGCGGGATTGATTACGTCGAACGTGTCGCCGGCGGCGCTTGCCGTGGCGCCGTTCGTCGTGGTCTGCTCGGTGGTGGTGGGGTTCACTGATCTCTCCCTCGTAAGGTCGTCCGGGAAGTGTAGGCCGCTAGCGCTTGCGGTCGGTGTCGCGCGAGGGCTGCACGCGTTTCGGCTCCCCCGGCATCTTCGGGTAGTCCGGGGGATAGGGCATGTCGCCGCTCCCCTCGGCCTCGTCGCGCTCGTACATGTCGAGCAACGGCTGGAGCGAGTGGTGCACGTCGTCGATCTCCGCGAACCGGTCGCCGATCTCGGCAAACCGCGTGGGCATCGTCGTGACGGTGAAGTCCTCCGGGGCGACCTCGGGCACCTCGTCCCAGGTGAGCGGCGCCGACACGGGCGCGCCGGGCTTGGCGCGGATCGAATAGGGCGACGCGATCGTGCGGTCGCGCGCGTTCTGGTTGTAGTCGACGAAGACGCGCTCGCCGCGCTCCTCCTTCCACCACTTGGTGGTCACCTCCATCGGCATCCGGCGCTCGAGCTCGCGGCCGAACGCAATGGCCGCGTGGCGCACGTCGGTGAACGTCCACTCCGGCTCGATCCGCACGTAGATGTGGAGCCCCCGCCCGCCTGAGGTCTTGGGGAAGCCGCGGTACCCGAGCTCCTCGAGCAGGAGGCGCGCCTCGGCGGCGATCCGCACCGCGTCCTCGAAGTCGGTGCCCGGCTGCGGATCGAGGTCGATGCGCAGCTCGTCGGGATGGTCGACGTCGGCGCGCCGGACCGGCCAGGGATGAAAGGTGATCGCGCCCATCTGGGCGCACCAGCCGACCACGGCGATCTCGGTCGGGCAGACCTCGTCGGCGTGGCGGCCGGAGGGGAACTCTATCCGCGCCGACTCGAGGTAGTCAGGGGCTCCCTGGGGGACCCGCTTCTGGTAGAAGGCCTCGCCTTTCTGGCCTTCGCGCGTCGTCAGCTTCATCCCCGGGTGGACGCCCTTCGGCCAGCGCTCGAGCGTGGTCGGCCGCTCACGCAGCGCGCGCATGATGCCGTCCTCCACGGCGAGGTAGTACTCGACGATCTCGAGCTTGCTGATCTCCGGCGTTGCGCCGGTGGCCGGGAAGATCACGCGGTCGAAGCTCGAGACGCGCAGCTCGCGCCCACCGGCGTCGAGCATCGTGGCCGCGGACTTCGCCATGTGCCGGAACCTAGCGCCCTTCGAGGCGTACGATCCGAGGATGAGCGTGAACGGCAGCGGGGAGATCGATCACGAAGTCGTCATCGTCGGAGCCGGCTTCGCCGGTATCGGCGCGGCGATCACTCTGGGCAAGGCCGGCATCGGGGACGTCCTCCTGGTCGAGTCGGGCGAGCGGTTCGGCGGTACGTGGCAGTGGAACACGTACCCCGGCGTCGCGGTCGACATCCCGTCGTTCAGTTACCAGTTCTCCTTCGAGCGGCGCGCCAGCTGGTCGCGTGTGTACGCCCCCGGCGCGGAGCTGCGGGAATACGCCGAGCACTGCGCCACCAAGTACGGCCTCGACTCCAAGGTGCGGTTCGGCACCTGGGTCGACGGCGCCCAGTTCGACGAGGCCGCGCACACCTGGCAGCTGACCACCGCCGGCGGCGAGCGGATCCGCGCGCGCCACGTGATCGACGCGACGGGCATCCTCACCCACCCCAAGCTCCCGGACATCCCGGGCGCCGGCGAGTTCGGCGGGGCCACGATGCACACGTCGCGCTGGGACCACTCGCAGGACATCGCCGGCAAGCGCGTCGGGATCATCGGCACAGGGGCGTCGGCCGTCCAGGTCATCCCGGCCATCGCCGACGAGGTCGAGCACCTCACCGTGTTCCAGCGCACGCCGATCTGGTGCCTGCCGAAGATGGACGGGCCGATCTCGCCCCGCGTCCGCGGCATCCTCAGCAAGGTGCCCGGCGCTTCGCGGCTCGCGCGCACGGCGAGCCAGACGCTCGTGGAGCTGGCGTTCCCGATCTCGGCCCACTACCACCGCAGGCTGCCTGTCGCGGGGATGGCCGAACGGCAGGCGAAGGCGTATCTCGCGGAGCAGGTCCACGATCCCGAGACCCGCGCGAAGCTCACGCCGGAGTACCCGCTCGGCTGCAAGCGGCCGAGCTTCCACAACGAGTACCTGGCGGCGTTCAACCGCGCCGACGTCGCGCTCGAGACCACGTCGATCGAGCGGATCGACGGCGACGCCGTCGTGACGAGCGACGGGACACGGCACGAGATCGACGTGCTGATCCTCGCGACGGGCTTCAAGGTGTTCGACACGGGAAACATGCCGGCCTACCCGGTGACGGGGGTCGGCGGGCGCGACCTCGAGGGGTTCTGGCGCGAGAACCGGCTACAGGCCTACGAGGGCGTGACCGTTCCGGGGTTCCCGAACTACTTCACGATGTTCGGCCCCTACGGCTACAACGGCTCGTCGTACTTCAACCTCGTCGAGACGCAGGCGCGCCACGTCACCCGCTGCCTGGAACGTGCGCGGGAGCGGGGGGCGACGCTGGTCGAGGTCAGGCCAGAGGCCAACGCGCGCTACTTCGACGAGATGCTGAGCCGCCGCGGCGGCCAGGTGTTCTGGCAGCCCGGCTGCGAGCTCGCCAACAGCTACTACTTCGACGACCACGGCGACGTGGCGCTGCGGCCCGTGGCGACGCTCGAGACGATCTGGCGGAGTCACCGCTTCCCACTCGACGACTACCGCTTCGAACGGCTCGGCGACCGGCGCCTCAGCGGCGCCGCTGCTTCGGCTGCAGCAACCTGAAGGCGCGCGCCTCCGATCGGCCGCGGTTCCCGGCCGCATCGACTGCCGTGGCCTTGAGGCGCCAGCTGCCCGGCGTCAGCCTCCGCCCGCGGCGGGTGAGTCCTGAGAAACCTCTGCGCGTGGTGCCGCGCGAGAGGGTGCCGAGCCTGAGCGTTCCGCCCTTGCGCCACTTGCGGCGAACCTTGCGCTCGAGCGTGATCGTGACCCGGGCGCGCTCCGACACGTAGACCTTGAGGGTGGTGGGCGCCTTCGCCGCGAGACGGGCACCCTTCCGGCCGGGGCGGAAGCGGGACTTGGTCAAGCCGACCTTCACGCCCGGGGGGCTCGTGTCGGCGGGCGCGCCGTTGCCGGTGGGCACGACCCCCGGGATGCCGCCGCCGGGCAGCTCGGCGGGGTTGCCGGTGGGGGTGCGTAGGGGGATCCCGCGCGCCTGGGCGAACGCGCGTACCGCCCCTGCGGCGTCGAGGATCCCGCCCGTGACCGTTTTCCCCTGCCACGCCGGCGCGGCCCGCGTGCCGGCCATCAGGGCAGCCTTGACCTCCGCCGCGGTCGCGGCCGGGTCCATCCCGAAGAGGATGGCTGCGACGCCGCCGACGATCGGAGAGGCCCAGCTGGTCGCCGTACCGGTGTTGGACAGGTAGCCGTTGCCCGGGAGGGGCGCGACGTTCGGTTCCGTCGGGGTGGCCAGGTCGACCAAGGTCGCGCTGAAGTCGCCACTCGCCAGGCCGTCGGCCCGCGAGGCCGTAGTCACGCAGATGACGTTGTCGAGGTTGAAGCTGCAAGGAAACCGGTCCTGCCCCGTCGCATCGGTCGCTGCGCCGTTGCCGGAGATGATTGCCACGAACAACGTGTTTGGACGCCCCGCGATCGCGGCCTCGTAGTCGGGCTCGCTGCCGAGCCAGCTCAGTGTCACGACACGGGCGCCGATCTGGGGTCCTGCGGCCCAGGTCGCGACCGGAGGCTTGAGGTGATCCGCGCACGCGTCCCCGTCTCCGCAGGCCCGCACGGCGACCAGCCGCGCGTTCGGGGCGATCCCCGCGCCACCCACGCCATTGCTCTGGCCCGCGCCGATGATGCCGGCCGCGATGGTGCCGTGGCCGTTGCCCGACGGCGGGTTGGGGTCGGAGTCGGGGAAGAAGGGGCCGTACTGGCCGCCGCTGCCGATGAAGTCCCAGCCGGGTGCCCCGGCCGGAACGGTTGCGTCCGCGCCGCCGGGGTTCGCCACCTGGTGGGTGGCCGGCACGCTGAACAGCCGCGGAGCGAGATCGGGATGCCGGGTCGCGACGCCGTTGTCGATCGACGCGACCGGCACCTGGGCGAGGTTCGCCGGGGCGAGCTTGAGCGCGAGCGGGATGTTGAGCTTCCCGAGCACGGACTGCCCGCCGATGAACGGGTCCGGGACGGCGGCGGCCGGGCCGGCGAGGGCGAGCGCCACGCACGAGCATGCGAGCGATGCGACCGCGCTCCGGCGCGCGGCTGGTGCAAGGGCCCCCTGCCTCCTCATGCCGGCCAGGTTAATACGGAATCGGCTCGGTCGCCACGCTGCGCGGGTCGATCAGGATCTTCGCGTGCGTCTCGGGGTCGCCGAGCGCGGCGAACGCGGCATCGACGCCGGCGAGGCCGACGGTGCCGGTCACGAGCGGCGTGGTGTCCACCTTCCCCTCGGCCAGCATGTGCAGTGTCTGGCGGAACTCGCCCGGGGTGTAGCCGATGACGAAGCGCAGGTCGATCTCCTTGTTGATCGCCATCGCCGGGCGGATGCGGTCCTCACCCATGCACAGGCCCACCACGACGACCCGCGAGAAGAGCGGAGCGCTCGAGATGATCTGGTCGATCACCCCGGGCACCCCGACGCACTCGAAGATCACCGGCGCCTTGGGCTGGGTGGCGCCGACCGCGTCGGCCGCGCGCCACACGTGATGCCACGGTATCGGCAGGCGCTGCAGCTTCTCCATCGCGCCGACCACCGTGTCGAGCGCGCCCGGTACATCCGTCAGATGACCGTGGTCGCCCGCGTACGGGGACTCCTCGGCGGGGTCGACCACGAGGTCGGCGCCGCAGGCAGTTGCCAGCGCGCGGCGGCCAGGTGAGAAGTCGCTGGCCACGACGTGGCGGACTCCCGTCGCCTTCAGCAGGCTGATCACCGACAACCCGACGGGCCCGCAGCCGATCACGATGGCGACCTGCTTCTTGCCGACCTCGCCGCGCCGCACCGCATGCCAGCCGACCGCCATCGGCTCGGTCAGCGCGGACGCGTCCGGTGCGAGCCCATTCGGGACGGGCTCGGCGAGCGACTCCTCGACGAGGACGCGCTCCGCGTATGCGCCGGGTGCGTGGACGGACAGGCCGATCCCGTGGACGCCGCCGTCGCCTCGCAGGAGCGGAAACGCGACCACGGGAGTTCCCGTCGGCGAAGACTTCCGGCAGCCGGGGCCGTGGTCGGCGATGACGCCGCAGAACTCGTGCCCGAGCACGACGCGCTGGTCGGAGCGCATCAGCCCGTCGTAGCCCATCTCCTCCACCACACCCTTGAGTTCATCGCAGTGGTGGCGGGCGTGGAGGTCCGATCCGCAGATCCCGCAGCGGGTCACCTCGACGAGGAGCTGGCCCTTGCCGGGAGTCGGGTCGGGCAGATCGTCGACGGTGAGCTCGGCCTGATGGCAGATGACGGCGCGCATGCCCGGATCCTCACACACTCATGAAGTCACATGCGCGTTACCATCTTCGGTCCCGATCACCGGGCCCTGGGGCTATAGCTCAGCTGGCAGAGCGCCTCGTTCGCAACGAGGAGGTCGGCGGTTCGAATCCGCCTAGCTCCACTACCCCGGCGGCCCGGTGCCGATCACGTCCAGGGTGGTTCCCTCCGCGTCGAGCTCGGCGCGCATCCCCGCCGCCGTCACGAGATCCAGCACGTCCGCCGGGCTTTCGGGCGTGGCGCCGGACGCCAGCACGACACGGGCGACCTCGCCGCGGGTCTGCTTGACCCAGTGGGTGATCACGGAGCGAGTGCCGTCCGGCGCCTCGGTGAAGCCGCGCACCCCGAGCACGGTCGCGTGCCGCGGCCGCCACGCGGCGGCATAGCTGCCCGAGCGCATGTCGAGGATCAGCCCCTCGTCCGGGAGGTACCGCGTGAGCGCCGGCCGCCAGAACGCCGCGAGCCCGCCCTTGAGCCGCCGCACCCTGCCGCCCATGTTGAGGCTGTACGAGGGGATCCGGTCGTCGGGCCGGACCACGCCCCACAGGGCGCTCGCGATCAGGACGTGCTCGCGCGCTCTCGGCGGGAGTCCCGTGAGGCCGAGCTGGGCGAACAGGACGCCCGTGTAGATCTCGGCCGCGGGTGCCGCAGGGGCCTCACGTAGTCCCGGGTCGACGCCGCGGATCAGCCGCTCGCGCAGCTTGGTCAGCTCGGGGAAAGCGAGCTGTGAGAGGTCGGCGGGGCCGCCCGATCCGGGAGAGGCCTTGCCCTCGGAGGGGGGAAGCAGCACCAGCACGTCGAAGGCGGAACCTTAAGCGCGCTTGCAGGCTCAAGTTCGCCCGCAGGTTTCGCCGAATAGCGTGAGTAGCCTTCAGGAGTCGCGCCCGTCCGCGCGCGCGGCGCTCCAGGAGAACCCCCTTTGACCTTCCGCGGCCGGCTACGCATCTTCTTCGCGATCATCGTGGTCGTGCCCCTGATCGCGATCGGCGCGGTCCTGTTCTCCCTGACCTCGGACTCCGAGCGCGGAAAGGTCGACGCCGGGCTCGCGCAGGGCCTCCGCGTCGCGCTGGTCGAGTACTCGGACGCCAGCCGGGACGCGCGCCAGGAGTTCAACGCGGTTTCGGCCGATCCCGGCCTCAACGCCGCGCTCAGCCGCGGCGATCAGCGTGCGGCCGCGGTCCGCCTGAAGGCGCTTGTGGCGGCCGACCGGCGGATCGTCGGCGCGGCGCTGTTCGCGGACGACGGCGACCTCATCGCCCGGGCCGGCTCGCCGAAGGCATTCGCCCCCGAGGCGAAGGGCCTGGCACGAGCCAACGGCGAACGGCTCGCGACCCTCGCCGTCTCCGTGACCACCGCGGGGCAGGTGGTGCGCTCGTCGGCACGGGCGACCGGCCTCGACTTCATCGCGCTGCGCGACGGCAAGGCGCTCGCGGCCTCGCTGCCCGGGGTGGGCGAGGTGCCCAGCGGCTCGGCCTTCTTCCGTCGCGAGGGGCGCGACTTCCGCGGCCGCCGCGAGACGGTCGGCCAGCTCGACGGTCAGACCGAGTCGATCGCCGTGCTCGACGAGGCGACCGACCTCAACTCGGCGATCAGCGACCGGCGGCTGCTCATCTCGGCCATCCTGCTCGCCTTCCTACTGCTCGCCCTGTCGTTGTCGGTGTTCGTGGTCCGGGCGCTCCAGGGTCAGATCGGTGAGTTCCTCGACGCCGCGAAGCGCCTCGCGAGCGGCGACTTCGAGCGCCGCGTGGAGACGTCCGGCCACGACGAGTTCGCCGCGCTCGGCCGCGAGTTCAACAGCATGTCCGAGCAGCTCGAGGCCAAGATCGGCGAGGTCGAGCGCAAGCGCGAGGAGCTCGAGGAGACGATTCGCCGCGTCGGCCGGGCGTTCGCGACGGGCCTGGATCGCCAGGGCACGTTCGAGCTCACCGTGCAGACGGCCGTCGACGCGTGCGAGGCCGACAGCGGCCACGCGCACCCGCTCGACCTGAGCATCTTCCGCGAGTTCCACGCGGGCGATTCCTCGGCCGATCTCGACTCCGCGCTCGAAGCCGCCGAGCGCCTCGCGTTCGACATCTCGCCCTCGATCGGCGCGGAGCTGCTCGAGACATCCGATCCCGACGCGGCGGCGCCCATCCAGCACGGCCCGGCGGTCGCCGAGGTGCAGGGCGTGCACGCGCTCGCGCTGCCTTTGCGCGCCCGGCTCGGGGCGCGGACGTTCCCCCAGCAGGTGGGAGTCATTTCGATAGCGCGCCGGGACCGGGCCTTCACCGAACAGGAAGCCGAGCTGCTCGAGTACCTCGGGGGCCAGGCGGTGATCTCGATCGAGAACGCCGATCTGCACGAGACCGTGCAGCGCCAGGCCATCACCGACGAGCTGACTGGCCTGTCGAACGTCCGCGAGCTGCACGGCACCCTCGACCGCGAGTTCGAGCGCCGGCGGCGCTTCGAGACCCCGCTCGCCTTCCTCTTGCTCGACATCGACGACTTCAAGCAGATCAACGACACCTACGGCCATCAGCAGGGCGACGAGGTCCTGATCTCCCTGGGCCGCCTGCTGCGCGACCTCTCGCGCGACATCGACGAGCCGGCGCGCTACGGAGGCGAGGAGCTGGCCGTGGTGCTGCCCCAGACCGACGTCGACGGCGCGGAGCTGCTGGCCGAGCGCATGCGCCAGGCGATCGAGCGGCTGCGGATCGGGCGCGTCGACGGCAAGGGCGACATCGCCGTCACGGCCAGCTTCGGCGTTGCAGCCGTGCCCACGACCGCGTCCGACAAGTCGTCGCTGATCGCCAGCGCGGATGCGGCTCTCTACCGGGCCAAGCGCAACGGCAAGAACAGGGTCGAGCGCGCCAGCGGTGTGACCGCCTGACGCTGGACGACCGTCGCACGGACCATCTAGGCTCTCGCCCATGGGAGTCCTCGACGAAGCGATTCGCGAGCACCTCGAGCTGAAGCGGCGCCACGGCGCTCCCGATGCCGAGGTCAAGCAGCAGGAGCAGGAGGCCCTCGGGGCCGCCCGGCGCGAACCAGCGCCCGCTCCCGCCGAAGGCGAGGGACAGCCCGCGCCCGAGCAGGCGGCGCCGGCCGAGCCCGTCGCGGAGGCTCCCCTCGCCGAACCTCCGGCAGCGGCGCCAGCTGGCGAGGAACCGCCGGCCGAGCCCGTGCCGGCGCCCGAGGAGGCGGCCGCCCCGCCGCCGGCGGCCCCGGAGCAGGAGCCGACCCAGGAACATCCGCCTCCCCCGCCGCCCGAGCCGGCGGCGGCCGAGCCCGAGCCGCCGAGCCCCGGCCGAGCCGGCTGAGGAAGACGTGCTCGAGGACACGCCGGACTTCCTCCAGGAGACGCCGGAGCACGACCGGCTCTGGTTCGAACAGAAGCCTCCGCGCGACTTCGACTTCGACGACTAGACGTTCGTTCGATGCCGGTCGCGGTTGTTAACGCGCCCCCGCGGGTATCCCGAGGGCAGGAATACGACGGCACGGAGGGTTCCGTCGAAACAGGGCGGCAGGAAGCCGCTCGCTGAAACGGGGATCGCCGGGGCGGGCGATCCCCGTTTCCTTTTCCGCCTCTAGCGGACGATCGTCAACCGCCGGCTGGCGCCGGTGGTCCGGGCGACAGCCCGGATCCGGCCGGTGCGCCGGAGCAGCGCCCGCGCCGACCGTGACAGCCTGATCGTCACGCGCCGGCTCGTGCCGGCCGCCACCGAGTAGCGGGCGGCGCCGAGCCTGCGCCGGCCGGTGGTTCGCAACGTCACGGTGCCGTCGCAGCTGGTCGCGCTGTTGGCGCAGACCACCCTCACCGCCACGCGGCCACTCGTCCCGGCCCGGTTGCGGGCCGCGGCGCGCAGCGAACGGCCTTGGCGGTTGCCCTGGACACCGCCTGTGGCGCCGTCACGGCCGGCCGGACCCTGCGGCCCGGTAGACCCCGTCGGTCCTGCGGGGCCGGCAGGCCCTGTCGCTCCGCCCGGCCCGGTCGGCCCCTGCGGGCCCTCCGGCCCGGCGGGACCGGTCGGGTTGCCGTTCGTCTCGAGCCGGACGTCGTCGAACAGCAGTCCCTTGCCCTGGGCGTCGTTCGACTGCACGCCGGCGGCGCGGAACAGCAGCGAGTCGGCGGTCGGGATCAGGTTCCCCCCGCCCGCCTGCTCGGGATCGTTGCGGTAGTACTGCTCCCAGCTGCCGCCCTGGGCGACCTGTGTCCCGTCGATGAAGACGGTCACCACGTCGTTGCCCGGTCCGTCGACGAACCGCTCGCGGATCCGCAGCGTGTGCTTCGTCTCCCGCGCCAGGCCCGACGCGACCGTCGTACCGATGAAGTCGGCGGCCTGCCCGGCCCCGTTGTCGGTGACGGTGTAGAAGATCGCGCGCAGCCCATCCGCCGCGTCCTCGATCCGGACCTGCGTCGAGCGGGAGCCGTCGCCGCGATCGACCGCGACCCCCACACCCATCCCGACCTGCTCCGCGCCCGGGTCTGCCGACGTGAACGCCATCCGGGCGTCGAACGTGGTCTGGCGGATCCCGCCGGACTCGCCCCCCGAAGCCGCTGTCGCCTCGCCCGCCTCGTCGGCGGTGTCGGCGGAGAACAGCTGGTCGCCGAACGTGCCGCTGACGACGAAGTTCGACACGCGCAGGCTCTGCCCGCCGAACCCGAGCGCCTTCGTGGCCGGCGTATTCGCCGCGATCTCGCTGTCGAACAGGGGGCCGGTGCGCTTCCAGCCGTCCTGGCCGTCGGGCGTACCTGTGGTGAAGCGGTTGCTCTCGAACAGGCTCCCGTAGACGTCGGCCTGCGCCGGCGCCGCGAGCGCGAGTGCGGCGAGTGCGCCGCCGAACGCGGCAGCGCCGCGCGTGTTGTTGCGTCTGGACATCTGAGTTCCTCCCCAGCCCGGGCACGGATGTGCCCGATTCGTTGGTCTCGGATGCCCGGTCGCGAGGCCGGACGTGAACCTGACGAACCGCTAGGCGGGGATGTAGCCGCGGGTCTGGGCGGCCTCGACGACGCGCTCGATCCCGAGCTCGTAGGCGGCGACCCGCAGCGCCACCTCGTCCTGCTCGGCGCGCGCCGCCACCTCGGCATAGGCCCGCCGCATGATCTTGCCGAGCTTCTCGTTGACGTCGTCCTCGTCCCAGCGGAAGTGCTGGAGGTTCTGGACCCACTCGAAATAGGACACGACCACGCCGCCGGCGTTGGCGAGCAGATCGGGCACGACCGTCACGCCCTTGTCGGCGAGGATCGCGTCGGCCTTCGGGGTCAGCGGGCTGTTCGCGCCCTCGATGACCATCCGCGCGTTGAGGAGCTCGGCGTTGTTCTCGTGGACCATGCCGCCGAGCGCGGCCGGGATGAACACGTCGCACTCCGTCGCCATGAACTCCTCGGCGCTGAGCGGCTCGGCCGCCGGGAACTGCGCCGAGCTGCCGCCTTCCGCCAGGTGGGAGTCGAGCGTGTCGAGGTCGAGGCCGGCGTCGGAGCGCAGCGCGCCGTGCACGTCGCTGATGGCGACGATCTTCGCCCCCCGCTCGCGCGCGATCCGCGCCGCCCACGAGCCGACGTTGCCGTAGCCCTGGACCGCGATCCGGGCGCCCTCGAGGTCGATCCCAGCGGCGGGCGCGGCCTCGACGAGCACGTCGATCACCCCGCGGCCGGTGGCCGCCGTCCGGCCGAGCGACCCTTCTAGCGCGATCGGCTTGCCGGTCACGCACGCGGGCGTGTGGCCGTGCAGCTTCCCGTACTCGTCCATGAACCAGGCCATCACCTGGGCGTTCGTGCCCACGTCGGGCGCGGGGATGTCGCGCGTGGGGCCGAGCACCTTCTCGATCTTGTCGATGAACGAACGCGAGACCTTCTGCAGCTCGTCCGAGGACAGCTCCTCCGGGTTCACGTCGACCCCGCCCTTGGCGCCACCGAACGGCACGCCGGCGAGCGCCGTCTTCCAGCTCATCAGCTCAGCGAGGGCGCGGACCTCGTCGAGGTCGACCTCGGGGTGAAAGCGGATGCCGCCCTTGTACGGGCCCCGGGCGCCGTTGTGCTGCACGCGGAACCCGGAGTAGACGTGGATCTCGCCGTCGGCCCGGACCAGCGGGATCTGCACCTGGACCTCCCGGTAGGGGCAGCGCATGACCCGCTGAACGTCCTCGCGCAGGCCGAGACGCTCGGCCGCCAGGCCGAACCAGTGCGTCACCGTCTCGTAGTTGGTCACCTCGGCTCGCTCCACCCGGAGCGAGCCTACCCCGCCGGGCGACGCCCACACCGGCGGTGGGTACGATCGGGCGGATGTCGTGGCGGGCGGGGATACCGGTGCTCTTGCTCGCGCTCGCGTTTCCCATGAGCGCCGCGGCCCAGACCGCGCCGGACACCGCGAGCGGGGTGCTGGTCGAGCGCGACTACTTCCTTCCGTACGACCTCGAGGGTGGCGGCGACTCGCTGAGCTCTGTCCGTGTCCCGGCCGCGTCCGCGGGGCTCGAGCGTGTGCTGGCGCAGGCGCAGGACCGCCGGCGGCCGTTCAAGGTCGCCGTGATCGGCTCCGAGGTCGATCTCGGAGCGGTGCCAGATCTGATCGACCGGCCGCCCCAGCGCTACGCAGAGCTCCTCTACAAGGAACTCGCGCCGGTCGCGGCCCGGACCGAGGCATCGGTGCTGGTGGCGATGCCGCGCGGCGTTGCCGTCGCCGGGCCGCAGGCCACGGCGGCCGCTCGCGCGGCGGTCAAGGACGTCCGCGTGGCGGACGGGGCCTCGCCGGCGGCGCTCACCACCGCAGCCGCAGAGGGGATCAGGGCGGTGTCGGAAGCGAACGGCCACCCGCTGCCGGGCGACGAGGAGGGCGACGACGGCGGGGACTGGTGGCTGCGGGCGCTCGGCGGCGCGACCGTGTTGCTGCTGATCGGCATCGCGTTCGCGATGCGCCGGCGCGCCGACTCTGGCTCAGCGTAGGCGGAAGCGGGTGCCGACCCGCTTGCCGGGCTTGCCGGTGTCGTCCTGCGCGCGCAGGGTGAGCACGTAGCGCCCGCGGCGCAGCCCGCGCAGCGAGACCTTGATCGACCCCTTGCCCCGCCGCGCGAAGCGAAATGCGCCGCGGGCGGTGCGCGAAGCGCCCGCGCGGCGGACCTTGGCGGTCACCCCGGCGGCCTCCGACAGGCGGAATGTGGCGCGCAGCGTGCGCTTTGCGCCGACCTTGGCGCGGACCTCTGCTCAGTCGCGGGGCGGGGTTGACGACTGTGCGGCGGGGGGCGGCCGGCTTCACGACCACCTTCCCGCGCATGAACGAATGGACCTTGCAGTGATACGTGAACGTGCCGGTCGTGCCGAAGAAGTAGGTCAGCGTGTCGCCCGGCTTGTGGCCGATCTGGGCGGCGCCCTTGCCGGGGTCGGAGTCGAACCGCTCGGCCTGGCCCGGGTCGGCCGTGACGCTGTGGTTGCGGTCGGCCGCGCCCCAGTCCCAGATCACGAGGTCGCCCTGGGCGATCGTGAGGTCGCTTGGGGTGTAACCGGCCAGGCCGCCGACCTGCACGATCGGGGGCGCGTGGCCGTCGTGCCCGCTCGCCGCCGGGGCCAGGGCGGTCGCGGCCGCCGCCACGGTGAGGGCGGCGAGCGTGCGCCTCACTGGCGGACGCCGTAGTAGTAGCGGTACTGCGGGTCGCCCTTGGGCTTCGTCCGGCCGGTGCACTGGACCTTCACGTTCGAGCCCCGGCTCGGCTTGCGGCAGCGAAACCCCGGCGCGCGGCGGCCCTGGCGCAGGCGCAGCGGAACCCACTTGCGGCCGAACTTGCAGCTGACCCCGTGCACGATCACGAGGTACCGTTTGCCGCCGACCTTCACCGTCTTGCACGACTTGGGCGGCACGGCACCGGCGTCGGCCGGGACCGAGGCGACCCCGGCGGCGAGCGCCAGGACGGCTATGAGTGCGAAGCGTCGCATGGCGGAGATGTTGCCACTGCAGGCCCCGTGGCGCGGAACCCGCTCGGTGAGCCTCCCGTACCATGGGCCGTGAGGGGCCATAGCTCAGCTGGCAGAGCGCCGCCTTTGCAAGGCGGAGGTCGCCGGTTCGATCCCGGCTGGCTCCATCAATCTCGCCGCACGACGCCGGACCGTACGGCGCGGTGTGACGGCAAGGCCCGTTCTGTTACGGCTCTGCACCGCTTGGCAGGACCGTTTCATGGAGCGTCGAAAGCGCCAAAGTGCGGGATCATCAACGCAGCAGTGCGAACCTTCGTGAAAGAATTGAGACAGATGAGTCCCTTCCCGCTTGACCGGTCCTCCGATAACTCGTACTCTGACGTTGTCATGGACGGCATGCACGGCAGGGTGCAGAGCCGCGGGGGTAACACCTGGGCGGCTCCAACCATCAACGATTACGGAACGCTCCTCGAGCTGAGCGCCGATGGCGGCGTGATGCTGCACGTCGGGGTCACCTCCTTCGCTGCTATCAGCAACCCGCTCAACCCGGACGGTGGCGGCGGTGGCGGCGGTACCCAGGGCACCAGCGGTGGCGGTGGCGATCTGCCTAGCAACACCGGCGTGGCCGGCACCGGCAGCGGTGGCGGCCCGGGCGACGCTCCCGGGACGACCGGCGGCGGCGGTGGCGGTGCCGGAGGCGGCGAGGGCGGCGGCGGCAAGCTCCCGTTCACAGGCTTCCCGGCGGCAGTGGTCGCGGGCATCGGCGCCGGTGCAGCGGTCGCGGGCAAGAAGCTCCGCGAGTTCTCGCAGCGCGGGCAGTAGAAGCCCCGCCCAGAACCAGCCTCAGCTCACCCCTTCGGAACGGAATGCTCGGTCCAACAGGGCCGGCGCGTGCTTGCCCGGGTCCTTGCTGTCCAGCAGGACGGCCCCGAAGGTGCGGCCGCCGCGGCGCGCGACACCGACGAAGCAGCGCCCCGCCTCGTCGGTGTACCCCGTCTTGAGCCCGATCGCTCCCCGGTAGCCGTTGCGGATCAGCGGGTTGTGCCCATACAGGTAGACCTTGCCGCCCTTGATCGGGAACGGCAGGATCGCCCGCTCCTGGCGCGCGATCCGAGCGATCCGCGCGTCGCGCATCGCCAGCCGCGTCAGCACCGCGAGGTCGGCGGCGCACGAGCGGTTCTTCGAGCTGAGCCCGTGTGAGTCCCAGAAGCGGGTGCAGCTGAGGTTCCACAGGCGGGCGCGCTCGTTCATCAGCGCGACGAACCGGCGCTCGTCGCCGGACACGTGGCCGGCGAGGGCGATGGCCGCGTCGTTGCCCGACACCAGCATCAGTCCGCTGAGCAGGGTCTCGAGCCCCACGCGCCTACCGCGCGGCAGCACCCCGATGCCCGACCCTTGGTAGGCGAGCGCGGCCTTGGTGATCCGCACCCGCTCGTCCGCCTCGGCGTTCGCCGTGACTGTCAGCGCGGTCATGATCTTGGTCAGGCTCGCTATCGGCAGCTCGCGCTCGGGGTTCAGCCGGTACAGCACGGCGCCGCTGTCGACGTCGAACACCAGCGCCGCCCGCGGGGGCTTCTTGAACTTGACGTTGAACGCGTCGACGCCGGTCAGCCGGATCGGTGCCGGTGAGCGGGGCTCGAGCGAGCCGCCCTCGGCGGGGCGCACGCCCGGGCCGCTCGGGATGACCGGATCGTCGGTGCCGGCGACTGGCCGGTCGAGCGCGACGTAGGCGCCGGCTGCGATCGCGATGACCGCGACCACGAGCGCCAGGTACTTCATTCGCCCGGAGGGTTCCTCAGCGCCCCGAGCACGCCGAACCCGAACATCGCCAGGATCAGCAGCGACAACAGGACGAGGACGTCGATGCCCTCTTTGATCATCACGTCGATCGTCAGCACCCCCAGGAGTGCGATCAGGGACAGTGTGGCGGCGAGTGCGGCGGACCGGGCGTTCAACGCGGTCGCATCATGGCGGACGCGCCGGGCGGCGGCGTCACGGCACTAGGTGGCCTTCGCCTGCTCCAGGGTCTGCTCTGCGTGGTAACTGGAGCGCACGAGCGGTCCCGCCGCGACCGACTCGAACCCGAGCTTGTAGGCCTCGCGCTCGAGATCCGCGAACTCCTCCGGCTCCCAGTAGCGGACGACGGGGAGGTGGTCACGAGTCGGGCGCAGGTACTGGCCCACCGTGAGCACCTGGACATCGTGCTCGCGCAGGACGGCGAAGGTCTCGAGCAGCTCCTCGCGGGTCTCGCCGAGGCCGGTCATCAGACCCGACTTCGTCACCACCTCGTCGCCGCCCATCTCCTTCGCGTTGCGCAGGACCCGGCAGGAGCGCAGGAACTTCGAGCCGCGGCGGGCGAGCGGGTAGAGGCGCGGCACGGTCTCGACGTTGTGGTTGAACACGTCGGGGCGCTCAGCGATGACACGGGCGAGCGGCATCTCCTCGCCCCGGAAGTCGGGCGTCAGGACCTCGACCTTGGTTCCGGGCGACTGCTGGCGGATCGAGCGGATCACGCCGACGAAGGCGGTCGACCCGAGATCGGGGAGGTCGTCGCGGTCGACGCTGGTGATCACCGCGTGGCGCAGCCCCATCTTCTTGACCGACTGGGCCACGCGCAGCGGCTCGAGCGGGTCGTGGTGGGTCGGCTTGCCGGTCTTGACGTTGCAGAAGCCGCAGCGGCGGGTGCACGTGTCGCCGAGGATCATGAAGGTCGCGGTGCCGCGCTCCCAGCAGTCGCCGATGTTCGGGCACGCCGCCTCCTTGCAGACGGTGTGGAGATCCTCGTCGTCGATCATCCGCGTCAGCTCGCGGTAGCGCGGGCTGCCGGGGGCCGGGACCTTGAACCAGCTCGGCTTGCGGGCGCCGAACTCGATGACCTCGCCGAGGCCGAGGTCGCGCGCGCCGCCCGGGTTCGACCGCGACCGGGTGCGGTGCTCGCGCTCGTCTGTGCTCATGCCGGGACCGCCTGGGGCAGCGCGGCGGCGCTCAGGCGCCGGCTCGTGACGAGGCGCTGGCGGCGGCCGAGGGCCTCGGCCACGTGGTGCGCGGCCCGCTTGCGGAAGCAGTTGCCCTGGCCCGTCGCGCCGGTCTCCTTGAGTATCGAGGTCACGCGGCCGTTCTCGATCCCGCACGGGGTGACCCACTCGAAGGGCTGCAGATCGCCGTCGACGTTGACCGCGAAGCCGTGGGTCGTCACGCCGCGCGACACGTGCACGCCGATCGACCCGATCTTCGCCTCGCCGGCCCAGACGCCGGTCTCGCCGGCGCGGACCGTGGCCGCGATGCCTTGTTCGGCGAGCGACCCGATCATCGCCCGTTCGAGCGAATGGACGTATTCGTGGACGTCGTGGATCCGCACGATGGGATACCCGACGAGCTGGCCGGGGCCGTGGTAGGTCACACCGCCGCCGCGGTCGGCGTCCTGGATGTCGACGCCCTGCATCCGGTACCAGTCCTCGCCCATCGGGAGCTCGCCCGCGCCGGTCCTGCGTCCGCGCGTGTACACCGGCGGGTGCTCGAGCAGGAGGAGGCAGTCCGGGATCAGGCCGGCCTGGCGCGCGGTGCGCACGCGCTCCTGGAACGCGACGGCGTCGGCGTAGGGCACGAGACCGAGGTCGGCGACCCAGAGCTCGGGGGTGGAGGGGTCATGCGGCACCCCTTGAAGGCTACCGGCCACTAGCCTCCGGCTTTCGATGGCCTCAGGCGAGCGATTCTGGCCCAATCGGCTGCGCTGGCGGCTGCGCGGAGCCTCGCAGTGGCCCGTATTCGCGCTCGCCACCGTGCTGGACACGTGGATCATCCACGAGCTGCCGCCGATCTCCAGCGACCTCGAGGCCGACAGTTCGCTCGGGGTGTTCCCGGCGTTCCTGATCGCCGGTTTCGGCAACCTGATCATCGCCGCCGTGGCGGCGCCGCTGCTGACGCGGTTGCTCGCCCGCCGGCGGCCGACCCCGGAAGGGGTGCCGGCTGCGGCCCTGGACGTCGATCACGACGTGCTCAAGGACCGCGTGTCGAGCGCGCTCCTCCTCGCCGGCATCGTCGCCTGCCTGATCGCCGGGCTGGCGAACCGGCCGACGATCGTGCAGGCCACCGACGCGCTCGAGGAGAACGGGCGCGAGGTCAGGCTGTTCGTCGTCCGCTCAGGCGACGAGGAACTCGAGCGCAACCTCGAGACCGCGGACACGATCCGCCTCTCCACAGGCTTCTTCCGCACGTGCATCGCGCGCGACGACCGCCGCCGCAGGGTCTGCGTCCTCGTCGACACCAACCGCGACCCGATCCACGTGCGCCGCGACCCGAGCGCCGAGCCGAACTCGGTGTTCCAGCGCTGATCTAGCTCGAGCCGAGCAGGCGCAGGCGCAGGCGGCTGACGACCTCGAACACCTGCACGTTGTTGCGACCGCGCCGCAGCGAGCGCTCGGGGATCAGGATCGCGAAGTTCTCGCGCGAGTTGCCCTTCACGTAGAACGACCGGCCGACCGCCTCGATCTCGCCGTTGACGGCGACGGCCAGGTTGCGCCGCGCGCCGCGCTTGCCGCGGGCGATCGAGCCCGCGATCTGGGTCGGGTCGATGTTCGAGCCGGGGTCCACGTTGCGCAGGTCGCCCGCCTGCGCGATACCGGCGCGCAGGCCGGTGCGCGGGATCTGGGCGACCGACGCGACCTGGCGCCCGAGCAGCACCCGGTTCGGGCCGATGCCGGTGTAGAGCTTCGCCCAGTCGCCCTGGCCGATCAGCCCGCGCTTGATCCGCCGCTGCGCGGCGCGGCGGCGCTCCATCGTGCGCGCGGGCACGACGATGGTGCCGGTGAAGTCGCGCTTGATCATCCGCACCGAGCGCCGGCGCTTCGTGGCGCGCGCGAAGGCCGAGCGGCCGTCGGCTCGCCACGAGAGCTTGAAGTTGAGGATGTCGGCGATCGTCGGGACCACGTCGACGGTGCGCACGTACGAGCGGTCGATGCGCCCCCGCGTCTGGCCGGGCGCCTTGATGAACAGCGGCACCGGAGCGATCTCGTCGACGTTCCCGCGCGTGGCGGTGCGGCGGTCCTTCACGCCGAGCTCGAAGGCGATGCCGTGGTCGGCGGTGATCGCGATCAGCGTGTTCTGGAACGTTCCCTCGCGCTTCATCCGCTCGAACAGCTTCCCGAGCTCGTGGTCGACGTAGCCGATCTGCAGCGCCACGCGCTGGAGATTGTGCTCGGTGAGCCCTCGGTCGCCGAAGCCGGCCGGTCCGTTCATGCCGGGGATCGGGTCCTGCCAGCCGCGCCGGGTCTGCTTGCCCGACGGGAGGAAGAGGTACGGGCCGTGCGGGAGCAGCGTGTGCTTTGCGTAGAGCGTTGGGCCGCCCCCCTTGACCGAGGCAAGGAAGTTCTCGAAGCGCTCGCGGCGGCCGCGCTGGAGCAGCGGGAGGATCGCCGGGCGGCCGCGCCGGGCGCCGCGGCAGTAGCGCGGCGGGCACAACGAGGTGGCTTCCTCGACGCGGCGGATCTTGTAGCCGCGCCGCCCGAACAGGTCATAGACCGTGCGTGGATGGCCGATGAAGTCGGGCGTCGTCTCCTTGCGGGCGAGCCGGCCGTCGTAGACCTGGGGGATCGCCCGGGTCGTGGAGTCGTAGGTGGTGTGGGCGTTCGGGAACCACGTCGCGGTCTTGGTCAGCGCCGCGAGGTTCGGGTAGCGCACCGGATCGATGCGGCCGGAGCTGTCGATCATCACGTCGATGGGCCACTCGTCGAACACCAGGAACACGACGTTCGGCTTCTTCGGGATCGCGGCCGCGTCTGCTGACGACGAGTCGCTGTTGCAGGCACTGATCACAGCCGCCGCCGCGAGGACGACGATCAGGATGGGGGCGACGGTTCGTGTCAGGAGCCTCTTCATCGCGGCGGAAGATTAGGGGTCCGGCGGACAGTTCACGCCGCCGTAACAACACGCGCACGCGGACAAGGGTGCGCGCCGGGTCACGGCCGTCCGAGCGTGCGCAGCCGCCGCCCGTCGCGGGATACCTCGAACAGCTCGACCCGGTTCCTCCCTTCGCGGAGTGCCGCCTCCGGGATGTTCAGGGCGAATCGCTCCCCCGGCGTGCCGCGCAGCCGCCACGTGCGCCCGACGGCCTCGATCCGCCCGTTCACCGCCGCGGCCACGTTACGCCAGGCCCCGCGCCGTCCGCCGCGGATCGTGCCGGCGAGGTGAGTCGGCACCAGCCCGGAGCGGCGTCGCACGGCGCGCGTCCGGCGTCCCATGACGTACATGGCGCGGGGGCGCCCGAGCCGCGCCGGCCGCAGGGTCACGATGGTCTGGCCGAGCAGCGCGCGGTGGGGCCCGATGCCGGTGTACAGCGAAGCGAGCGGCCCGGAGCCGAACCGCGCGGCCTGTCGCCGCCGCAGCGCGCGCCGCCGGCGCTCCCACGCGCGGCCGCCGATCACCACCGTGCGGCTGAACGAGCGGGTCGGGATCCGAACGCGCCGCCGGGCGCGGGCTGCGCGCCCGAATGCCGAGCGGCCGCTCGTGCCGAACGGCAGCCCCACGCGGGCGAGGTTGGCGAGCGTGGGGAGCACGTCGACGTTGCGGGCGTAGGCGCGGTTCGTGCGCCCGCGGCGCTGGCCGGCGGCCTTGAAGAACAGCGGCACGGGGCCCACCTCGTCGATGTTGCCGCGCGAGATCAGCCGCCGGTCGCGCACGCCGCGCTCGAACGACACGCCGTGGTCGGCGGTCACAGCGATGACCGTCCGGTCGAGCGTGCCGAGCCGGCGCAGGCGGCGCAGGAGCCGGACGATCTCGCGATCGACGGCGCCGAGCTGGAGCAGGAACCGCTGCTGGTTGTGCTGGGTCAGGAACCCGTCGTGGAAGCCGCGCGGCGAGTTCATCCCCGGGATCGGGTCACGCACGCCGTTGCGGGTCCGCCGGCCGCTCGGGAGGAAGAGGTACGGCACGTGCGGGAGCAGCACGTGTTTGACGTACAGCGTCGGGCGCCGCGTGCGGCGGATCGCGCGCACGAACCGGGCCATCCGCCGGGGACGGACGCCCTGCAGGTTGCGGATGACGTCGGGCGTCGCCGTGCCGCCCGCGGGACACCAGCGCGGCGGACACAGGCCCGTCGCCTCCTCGTTCGCGACGATCCGGTAACCGCGCAGCCCGAAGGCGTCGTAGATCGTGAGCGGGTGATCGCCACGGCCACGCGAGCCGCCGGGGCGTGGGAGCCGCCCGTCGAGGATCGCCGGCACCGCCTGGCGGGTGTCGTCGAACACCGTGCTGGCGTTCGGGAAGCGCGTGGAGGTCGCAGCGAGCGCGCCGAACCCCGGGAAGCGGACCGCGTCGACCTGGCCGTCGGGGCGGGCGATGGCGTCGCCCGGGAACTCGTCGAGGATGATCAGCACCACGTCGGGCGGGCGGGAGCTCGACTGCGCCGGCGACAGGATCACCGCACCGGCGAGGACCGCAACGATCAGGCTGGCGCCGAACGCCCTCAGTCGTCCACCGGGAGCTCAGGGAACTCGAAGCTGCGCTCCTTCGCGCCGGCCTCGATCTCCGCGATCACCGTCTCGAGCACGTTGACGCGCGCCCAGCGCTTCGAATCACCGGCCACCACGTGCCAGCGGCCGAGCGGATGGTCGGTCCGCTCGAGCATGTCCTCCACCGCCTGCTCGTACTCAGGCCGCTTCTCGCGGTTGCGCCAGTCCTCGTCGGTCAGCTTCCAGCTCTTGAGCGGCTTGCGCGACCGGCGCTCGAAGCGGCGCAGCTGCTCCTCGTCCGAGATGTGGAGCCAGAACTTGATGATGATCGTCCCCTCCTGCGCGAGGGTGCGCTCGAACTCGACTATCTCGCCGTACGCGCGCTCCCACTGCTCGAGGGTGGCGAAGCCCTCGACGCGCTCGACCAGAACGCGGCCGTACCAGGTGCGGTCGAACACGGCCATCCCGCCCCAGCCGGGGAGCTTGGGGAAGAACCGCCCGATGTAGTGGTGGCGCTTCTCGTCCGGCGTCGGCGCTGCGAACTGGGCGACGCGCACGTGGCGCGAGTCGAGCTCGGCGACGAGGCGCTTGATCGCGCCGCCCTTGCCGGACGCGTCCCAGCCCTCGAGGAGTACCAGCACGGGTGGGCCGATCTCGCCCTCGCCGAGCTTGCCGCCGAGCGCGAGGCGCAGGGCGAGCAGCCGCTTCTGCCCCGCTTCGAGGCGCTCGGCTTCCTCCTTCTTGGAGAGCTTCAGGGAGAGGTCGACGGAGTCGAGGCGGCCCATGGGGGCGATCCTCTCATGTTCACGGCGAGATAACGTGAGCGCCCAATCGGGGTAACAAAACTGCCGCAAACGGGCCATATCTTCACCTTCCGGTGGACCGCAGGAAACTTCTCCCCGGACTTGCAGCCTTCGGCGCCGCCACGCTCGTGGCCCTGATGGGTGTGTGGGCAGCGGCGGACGAGCCGTCGAAGTCCAGCACGGTCAAGATTCAGATCCTCGGCACCAACGACCTGCACGGCTACCTCGAGCCGAAGGGCGACCTCGGCGGCGCGGCGTACCTCGCCGCCCACCTCGACAAGGCGTCGCGAGCCGCGCCCGGCCGCACGATCCGCGTGCACGCCGGCGACATGATCGGCGCCTCGCCGCTGATCTCGACCTACTTCAACCACCGCTCGACGATCGCGACCGTCAACGAGATGGGCTTCGATGTCGGCACCGTCGGCAACCACGAGTTCGACAACGGGGCGGACCGGATCACGCAGCTGCTGAAGAAGGTCGACTTCCCGTACATCTCGGCAAACGTCACCGACCTTGACGGCCACCTCAACCTGCGCCCGTACGAGATAGTCGAGCGCGCGGGCGTCAAGGTCGGCTTCATCGGCGTGACCACCGACTCCGCGCCGCGCTACCTGCTGCCGCGGATCGCCAAGCGGCTGCGGTTCGGGGACCAGTCCGACGCGGTCGACAAGTGGGTCCCGGTCCTGCGCAGCAAGGGCGTCGAGACCATCGTGGTGCTCGCGCACGAGGGCGGGGTCCAGAAGGGCGGCCCGGGCAGCGACGCCGCGGGCCCGGTCGTCGAGGAGACGAAGCAGATGGACGACGCGGTCGACGCCGTGGTCTCCGCCCATACCCACACCTTCCTCAACACGCGCGTCGACGGGAAGCTCCTCGTCCAGTCCTACTCGTTCGGCACGGCGATCGACCGGGTCCAGCTCACCGTCGACCGGGACACGGGCGACGTGGTCTCATCGAGCGCCGACGTCCCCCGCACGTGGCACTCCGAGGTGCGGCCCGACCGCGAGGTCGCGGCGATCGTGCGCAGGTACCGCGGCCAGGTGGATCCGGTGTCGAGCCGGGTGGTCGCCTACTCGAAGCGCTCGCTCTCGCGCCAGAAGGGCGACCTCGGCAAGGTCGTCGCGCGGGCGCACCGAGCAGCCGCTCGTGCCGAGATCGGCCTCGTGAACCCCGGCAACATGCGCGCCGATCTGAACCGCGGCCCGGTCACCTTCGGCGCGCTCTGCGCGATCGCCGCGTACGGTCAGCCCGTGATGCGGGTGGAGCTACGCGGGCGCGACTTCGAGCCGCTGCTCGAGGAGCAGTGGAACCACGACGGGCCCGTGACGATGCTCTACCTGAGCGGCCTGCGCTACCGCAGGTCAGGCGACGAGGCGGTGGGGATCAGCGACGGCCGCGGCCGCCCGCTCGACCCCGACCGCTGGTACTCGGTGGCTGCCAACGAGCTGATCGCGACGGGCGCCCGCTTCGAGACGCTGCGCGACAGGAGCCGCGGCGCCAGGCCGGTCGGGAGCGATGCCGAGGCCCTCGTGACGTACCTCGAGAAGCACCGCGGCGCGCTGCGCTGAGCCGGACGGCCACGAGAAACGGTCTGGATCCCGGATCTGGATCGAGGATCGGGTTCACCTACGAGGGGCCCGAGGGCCCGTCCGAGCACCACGTGCGCGCGGCCTACGCCGGCTAACGGCGATTCGCGAGCGCGGCGGCACAAGCCGTCCGGGCCGTCGCCCGTAGCTCCGGGCTGAATTCGGAGCCCCAGGCCCGCAGCACAGCGGCACGGGTCGGGCCTGTGCCGAGCAGCTCAGCGAGGTCGCCGAGAGAGAGCTGGCGGCACCGCCGGCGGGATTCGCGGGCGACCGTGGCCGGGTCTTCCGTGCCCTGCACGTCAACCCCGATCACCGTGCTCGTGAATGCAGGGGTCGTCGCATCCTCTCCGCTCTCGTAGTCGTACAGCAGCGCAAACGCCAGGACGCCCATCACGACGGCGCTGATCACCCACTGTGCCCACAGCGGGAGGGCGCGCCATCTGCGTTGCACGGGGTTCATCGCCTACGTCTCCGCCACCAGGTCCGCGCCCAGCTCTGCGGCCAGCGCCCGGCCCCCGCCACGCATCACCCAGTCGTGGTTCCAGGCGAAGACCGGCTTGGCCACAGGCGCGACCACGTTCATCCAGCGCTTGGCCGAGCGCACCCGCCAGTCGTAGGTCACGGCCGTCAGCCCGTCCTGCTCGAACAGGCGCCACTCGCCCGCCCCGGCGAGGTCGCCTGACGCCCGGCCGAGCATCCGCACGGGGGCGTCGACCTCGTCGACGGCAAACTCGAATCGCACCGGGTAGGGCACGAACGACCGCCACTCGGCGCGATAGCGCCGCTGCGGCTCGAGCTCCTCCATCGCGACCACTCCCGGCCACCACTCCGGCCAGCGCGCCGCGTCCTCGAGCACGGCCCATACCGCGGCCCGAGGAGCGGCGATCAGCCACGTGGTGAGGAACCGGTATTCCACGCGACGAGCGTATCCGCGTGATGCAATGATCGGCCGATGAGGGCCCAGGATCCCTTTGCCGAAGCACCGCGCTGGGCGATCGACGCGGCGGCGATCAGGCTGCGCCTCACGGACCGGGTCGTCGCGCGCACCCCGGCGCTCCAGCGCCGCCTCGGGCCGCGCCTCCTGACCGAGCCGGCGGGGTCGACCCTACGGCGCCGGCTGCTCACCCGGGCGCTGACAGCCGGCTGGGCAGCCACCGAGCAGCGGAACTACGCGGTTCTGGAGAGCCTGTACTCACCGGATTTCGAGGGGTATTTCTCGCCCGAGGTGAACGTCGACTTTCCTGAACACGTCAGCGGCTGGCCGGCCTTCCAGCGATTGCTCGACGGCGTGTTCGAGGCATGGGTCGCCGCGGACTACACGCTCGTCGAGATCATCGACCCGGGCGGGCCATTCGTCGTGAACCGTGCGCGGATCTCGGGTGAGGGCCGGTTCACCTCCATCGAGCTCGGGTTCGAGATAGCCACTCTGTACGAGCTGGACGAAGTCGCCCGCTGCCGGCGGCAATGGATGACTACGGGACTCGACGCCCTGGGAGACTTCTACACCGAGCGCCGCGCCCAACTCGACCAAGGAGAAGCCCCGTGAGCATCGGAGTGACCGGTACCGACTTCATCGCCGTCCCTACGCAGAACTACGAGGAGGCCGCGAAGTTCTACGGTGAGACGCTCGGCCTCGAGTTCGCCAAGCGGTGGGGTGACATGCCGGCGGGCGAGTTCGAGACGGGCAGCCTGACCATCGCGATCATGCAGTCCGACGCCTTCGGCCTCGATTTCTCGCCGCACCAGCACCCCGTCGCGCTGCACGTCGACGACGTCCAGGAGGCGCGCGCGAAGCTCGAGGCCAAGGGCGTCGAGTTCCTCGGCGACATCCTCGACTCGGGCGTCTGCCACATGGCGAACTTCCGCGACCCGGACGGCAACGGCCTGATGCTGCACAACCGCTACGCGCCGCACGACGTGGGGCCGGGCTCGGGTTAGTTGACCGGGCGCTGGCTCGCGAGTGCTACGCCACCTCGCTGAGCAGCATCGAGTCGTTCTCCAGCGCCGTGCGCAGTCGTTTTTTCAACTGACCGTGGATCTGGCAGACGCGGCTCTCGGACACGCCGAGCACCTCGCCGGTCTCGCGCAACGTGAGGTTCTTGACGTAGAGCATCACGGCCACCTCGCGCTCGCGGCGGGGCAGCTGCGAGAACGCACGGCGGAACCGGTCCTTGGCCAGGCGCCGGGTCGCCTCGGCCTCCGGATCGAGGCGGTCGTCGTGCGACTCGAGCGTGTTGATGCGCTCGATGGTGCCGTCCTCGTCGTTCAGTGTGAGGCTGTTGAGCGACGTGAGGTCGGACCCGGCGATGTCGTTCATCCGCTTGCGCAGTTCGGACACCTCGATGCCCATCGCGCTCGCGAGCTCGGCGCCGGTCGGGCGGCGCCCGTAGATGGCCGTGAACTGCTCACGGGCGCGATTCATGTCGCGCTCCCAGCGCCGCAGCGAACGCGGGGCCCAGTCGAGCTTGCGCAGGTCATCGATGACGGCGCCGTGGATGCGCGTCCAGACGAACTGCTCGAGGGTCGCGCCCTTCGCGGGGTCGTAGCGGTCGATGGCCCCGATCAGGCCTTCGATCCCGCTCGAGATGAGGTCGTCGACCTCGCACGAGGCCGGCAGCTCGCGCAGCTTCTTGTAGACGATGTGCCGCACGAGCGGCGCAAACGTCAGGACAAGGCGGTCCCGCAGCGACTTGTCGCCGGTCGCTGCGTATTCCTTCCAGATGGAGAGAGCAGCCTGCTCTCTCCCGAGGGCCTTCTTCGTGTGCTGCATCGGGGCTCCTACGGGATCGGGACTCTGGGTCTGTCAGTTCTCCCGCTGACGCACTGTCAAGATCGGCGTTTCCGGGCCGGGGCTGTATCGCGCGTTTGGGGTATCTGCGGGATGAACGCGGGTCATACATACGGCCAGCGACTCAGGATCCGCCAACTCCGGTCGATCACGGGGGCACCGTCCCATGGCCCGTCGCAGCGTCGATCTTCCCGATCCCCGAGCCGCGCCGCCGGAGCCCGGTGCTCCGCTCGCGGCACGCGCCCGCGCGCTTCTACGCGCGGGTGATGTCGCGTCCTGGAGCCGCCTCTTGGCCGAGGCCGCGGACGTCGGGGCCGAGCACGACCGCTACCGCTTCCGCCGCGACGTGATCGAGGCCGCGCTCGGCTCGACCGCCGATGTGCCCGCCGGGCGCCTCGCGGCCGTTTTCGCGGCCATCGCGGACGAGACGCTCACGGCGCTGGCATCCAACCCGGCCGAGCCGCTGCTCCTCAACTACGCGGGAGTCGCGGCCTACGAACTCGGCGACCTCGAAGCGGGCGAGAGCCTGTTCCGCGCGGCCTCCGGCCTCGACCCGGACCTGCCGGACGTTCGGTCGAACATCGACGCCATCGAGCGCCGGCGCCGCGAGGCCGATTCGCCGCGCCGGCTCCCACCCGACGTGACGGCCGCGCTGCCGGGCATCCGCCGGCGCGCGCGTGAGCTGGTCAGGCGCGCCATCCCCCGGGACGGTCTGCGCCTCAGCCTGTGCATGATCGTCAAGGACGAGCGCGAGATGTTGCCGCGCTCGCTCGCTGCCGCGAAGGACGCCGTCGACGAGATCATCGTCGTCGACACCGGCTCGAGCGACGGCACCGTCGAGATCGCCCGCTCGTTCGGCGCCACGGTGATCGAGCGTGAGTGGACCGGCTCGTTCGCCGAGGCACGCAACGCGTCGCTCGAGGCCGCGACCGGGGATTGGATCCTGTACCTCGACGCCGACGAGGTGCTCGTCGCCGAGGACGCGCCGCTGTTGCGCGAGCTCTGCGGCCGCACGTGGCGCGAGGCGTTCTACCTCGTCGAGACGAATCACACCGGCCACGTCGGGGCCGGCGCCGCCGTCAACCTCAACGCGCTGCGAATGTTCCGCAACAGGCCGGAGTACCGCTTCGAGGGTCGCGTGCACGAGCAGTTCGCCCAGAACCTTCCCGCCGGCCAGCCGGAGCGGCTCGAGCTCACGTGTGTGCGCGTGGAGCACTTCGGTTACCTCGGCGGGGTGCGCGACGCCAAGGAGAAGTCCCGCCGCAACCGGGAGCTGATCGAGCGCCAGCGCGAGGAGGTCGGCGCGACCCCGTGCATCTGCTTCAACCTGGGCTCCGAGTACGCGGCCGCCGGTGAGGCCGAGGACGCGCGCGCCGAGTTCGAGCAGGCGTGGGATCTCCTCCACGAGGACCGGGCGCGGACGAACTACGGGTTCGTGCCGTCGCTGACCAGCCGCCTCGTAAAGAGCCTGCGGGCCACCGGCCGGCTCGAGAAGGCGATCGCCGTCGCCGATGAGGGCCTCGCGCTCTTCCCCGGTTTCACCGACCTGGTCTTCGAGCAGGGCCTCGCCCTGCTCGACCGAGGCGATGTTGCGGCCGCGATCGAGAAGTTCGACCTCTGCCTGGCAATGGGCGACGCGCCGTCGCGGTATTCGGCGACCGTCGGCTGCGGCACGACGCTCCCGCTGATCGCCCTCGGCGAGCTGCGCCGCGATCTCGGCGAGGCTGCCGCGGCAGAGGCGCTGTTCGCCCGCTGTCTGGCCGACTACCCTGGCTACGTCGGCAGCATCCGGCCGCTCGCCCAGATCACGCTCGCCCGGGGGGCCACCGCGCCGGAGACGATCGCGCGGATCGTGCGCGGGGTCGAGCAGATGACCTCGCCGGTGCGGTTCATGCTCGCGACGGCGCTCTACGAGGCCGGCGCCGCGTCCGAGGCCGAGCCGCTGCTGCGCGCAGTCGTCGAGCAGCGTCCGCAGAGCTCGGCCGCGCGCCTCGCGCTCGCGGAGGCCCTCCTCTCGTTGCGCCGTTACGACGACGCCGCGGCAGAGGCCGTCGAGGCCGGCGACCACGGCTCGGCGGCAGCCAGCGCGCGCACCGAGCTGTTCGCGCTGCTCGTCGCGGGCCGCCCCGCCGCGGCGGCGCTCGAGCGTGCATACGAGTGCGGCCTACCCGCCGCCGAGCAGCGCCTGTTCGAAGCCTGGGAGGAGGCCACGCGCCTCGGTTCCGGCTTTCCGCCGCTCGACCCGGTGTGCGCCGGGCTTCTCTTCACCATGCTCGAGGCGCTGCTGCGGGTCGGGGAGTTCGCCGCGTTCGAAGGGCTCGTCCCCGCGGTCGAGGCGACGGGCATCGCCGGCCGCGATCGCCACCAGCTACTCGCCGAGCTCTACGTGCGCCGCGGCTTGCTCGCGTCGGCGGTCGACGAGTGGATCGCCGCCTGCGAAGAGGCGGGGCCCGACCCCGCCGCGCTCAGCGGGCTGGCCCGGGTGGCCACCGCGCGCGGCCTCGACCAGGAGGCCGCGCTGTTCCAGCGCGAGGCGGAGCGGCTGACCCACGTGTGATCGGGGTTGGATGCGCCCTAGGGGCCGTTCGGCCTGGGCGGTGAGCCCTACGGCGCCCTGGCGAAGTAGCGCCTGCCGCTACGGACGACGACGTTCTTACTGCGGCGGAAGTCGCGGACCACGACCCGCCCGCGCTTGACCGTCGTGAGCGTGCCGTCGCAGCGGTCGGTCACGGTCCAGTCGGTGCCGCGCACGGTGGCCGAGCTGTAACGCCCGCGGCTGCGGAACCGTCCCTTGCCGTTGCCCCGCAGCTTCCGGATGCGGCGCTTCGAGCGGCGGGACGCGGTTGCCCGCTTGCCCTTGGTGGCCTTGCCGCAGCCCTTGTAGCTCCCGCCGCTCAGCTTCAGCTCGGTCAGGCCTTTCTGGCTGCGCCTGCGCGACTGCAGGACCTGGAACACGCCGCCCGTGAACTCGGCCGTCTGGGTGGCGCGGCCGGTCGCCGCCGAGGTGAGCCGCACCTTCCCGCGGCTCGTGTCGAGCAACGAGCCGACAGGGATCTGGCGCGCCTGGGTGAGCGGGACGAAACCGGTGCCCTTTTGTGCCGCCGCGGCAGCTCCGCGCGCGCCCGGGAGCTTGACCAGCACCCTGCCCTTGACGGGAACCACGTTCGCCGCTTCGCCGAGAACGGGGGGCGGGCTGTCGAAGCTCCAGATCACCGAGTACGTCGCGGATGCGCCTGGCTGAAGACCCGCTGAGTAGTGGTCGTCCCACTGGGCTCCGACGCCGTTGTCCGTGCTGGCGCGATCTACGAAGTCGCCGAACCCGGGGCCCTGTACGTTCGCGATCGAGTCGAAGACGCGCGAGAACAAGCCTGTGCCGTAGTGGCTCCACGGCGTGACCTCCTCGATCCCGCCGGCGAGGCCTGTGCGCGCACCGAGGCCGCCGAGAAACCGCGGAGTCGTGGTGGTCAGAAAGCCGGCGCCGAAGTGGTCGTCGTCGAGAAACAGGTCGTAGCCCGTCGACGCGCGGTAACGGATTGGCACTCCGGCGGCGTTCGCCACCCGGTAGTCGACGCGGAACTCGCGGGTGCCATTCACGTACGTGATGGTCTGCGTCACGACGAGGGCGTTGACGGTCCCGTCGTTGACCCCGTAGACGGTCACCTGCCGGAACGGGTCGGAGGCGCTGCCGGTTCCGGTCGCGGCACCGTGCCCGAGTTCCGCGGTCCACTGCGACGTGATCGCCGTGGCGCTCGGCGAGCCCATGATCGTTCCGGCGGGGAGCGAGCCCACGGCATCCGGCAGGCCGAGATAGAAGCCCCCGATCCCGATCGGGCCGTTGCCGGGATGGAAGACGTTCTCCTGGCCGCCCACGTTCGCGTTGAACCCGCTCGCCTCGCCCACGGTTATCCGCACGGGGCTACCCGGGATCGTGACGAAGGTGTCGTCCGCGATCGCGGCGGCCGGTGTGAGCGCCGCAGCTACAAGCACGAGCGCCAGTGTCCTGCGAGTCCCCCTGATCATGGGGGGATGCTAACTAATCCGGGTCGGTGAATTCAGCGGGCTGCTTCGCCATCCCGGCCGTTACTGCCGCGATCTGGTTCGGCGAGCCGATCAGCGCGGTCTGCAGCTCGCTCTCGAGCGCCAGCGACTCGGTCGCGCCGGCGGTCCACGTCTCGTCATAGAGGCGCTTGGCGTAGCGCGTCGCGTTGGGCGACTTGCCGGCGATCTCGCGCGCGAGATCGAGCGCGGCCGCGAGCGGGTCCGCGGCCACGCGGGTGACCACCCCGAGGCCCGCGGCCTCATCGCCCGAGATCCGGCGGCCGGTGAAGGTGAGCTCCTTCGCCACGTCGATCGGCAGCAGCCGGGTGATGGTCCGCGTGATGCCCATGTCGGGGATGAGGCCCCAGCGCACCTCCATCACCGAGAGCTTCGCGTCGGGCGCGGCGATCCGGATGTCTGCGCCCAGCGCGATCTGCAGGCCCCCGCCGAAGCAGTTGCCATGCACGGCGGCGATCACCGGGGCGGGCACCTCGGCCCAGCCGGTGGCCACGCGCTGGGCGTAGTTCGCGTCCGCGCCGGGCAGGCGCTCGAGCAGGTTCACCGCCGGGCCGCCGTTGTCGCTCATGAAGCTCGCGACATCGAGTCCGGAGCAGAAGCTGGGCCCGTCGCCGTGGAGCACGACGGCGCGCACGCCGCGGTCGGCCGTCAGCGTGTCGATCGCCTCGTGCAGCGCCTGGAACATCGCCGCGTCGAGGGCATTGTGCTTGTCGGCGCGGACCATCGTCACGGTGGCGACGTGGTCGGTGATGTCGATGCGAACCCGGTCTTCGGTCATGCCGGGATCCTATGGGTCCGTCAGGGGCGGTAGGTGCCGAACGACCACACGTGGCCGCCGGGGTCGGCGACCGAGAACTCGCGTGGTCGGGCTCGCGCGCATTCGCTCAAGGCTAGCCCCGGTCTCAAAGGCCAGTGCGGCCGCGATCCAACCCTGCTCCTACCGGCCCCTGGGCTGGCGATCGACCGTCGCTACGGGCTGAGCAGCCGCCCTTCGAGCAGGTTCCCGAAGCCCTGCCACGCCTGGTTCACCACGCGCAGCGCGAGCAGCTCGGCGGTCGCGTCGTCCGGATGCTCGACCCACCAGCGGGCGAGCGACTCGACCCCGCCGATGAAGATGTAGACCTGCGGCCGGATCTCGGGCTCGAGCGCCTCCGGCAGGCCGGAGTCGCGCATCGCCTGGGCGAACATGGCGACGAGCCTGTCGACCGCGCGCTCGCGCAACTCCGTCACAGCGGCCGCGGCCTCGGGCCCGTGCGCGGCGGGCTCGATGTAGAAGCGCTGCCACTCGTCGCGGTGCGCGCCGACGAACCGGAACACGGCCAGCGCGCCGTTGCGCAGGCGCTCCTCCGGGACCTGTTCCCGGTCCACGACCGAGGCGATCTCGGGGGCCAGCGACTCCAGCGCCGCGGTGATGCAGGCGGCGTACAGACCCTCCTTCGAACCGAAGTAGGTGTACACCAGCGGCTTCGTTATCCCGGCCTGCTCCGCGATCGAATCCATCGACACGTTGGCGTAGCCGTGCTCGGTGAACAGACGGATCCCGGCGGCGAGGATCAGCGCCTCCCGCTCGGGCCGCGGAAGCTGTTGCCAGAGACCTTTGGAGGCAACAGTTGCCATTGGCACAAAGTTACCACCGGTATTGATACGGTCGGTAAGCGGCTCTGGTCGAGAGGGGATCGGGCCCGGCAGGACGGGGCGAGGAGAGAGGCGAAAATCAGCAGCACCGCACGCACAGCGGCATCAGGGGCGACCCCGGGCACGGGCCGAGAACGGCAACCCCGGTCGATGCCGAAGATCCCACGGCCTCGCCTGCGTGGGGGCGCGCTCGAGAACGGCATCCGTGAGATCGGCGCGATCGGCAACCTCACGCGCCGCACGCTCACGTCCGGGCTGAAGCCGCCGTACACGTACGGCCCGGAACTGGCCGAGCAGTTCATCTTCGGCCTGCGGATGGCGTGGTTCCCGCTGATCGTGTCCTCGATCGCGTTCACCTACGGCCCCGCGGGCATCCAGGCCGCCGGCTTCCTCAACCTCTTCGGCGCGATCGACCGCCTCGGCGGCCTCTTCGCCCTGATCGTGATGCGCGAGTTCGCGCCGCTCGTCTGCGCGATCGTGATGGCCGGCGTCGTCGGCACCGCCATCTGCGCCGACCTCGGCGCGCGGAAGATCCGCGAGGAGCTCGACGCGCTCGAGGTGCTCGGCATCGACACGGTCAAGAGCCTCGTCGTCCCGCGCTTCCTGGCGCTGATGGCGCTCACCTCGCTGCTGAACGTCTTCTCACTTCTGCTCGGCACGCTCGGCGGCATGCTCGTCACGATCACCAACGGCGCGCCCCTCGGGCCGTTCTTCAACACGTTCTTCAACAACGCCACGGTTCCCGAGATCGCGGCATCGCTGATCAAGACGACGATCTTCGGCGGCGTCATAGCGATCGTCTGCTGTTACAAGGGCCTCACGGCCAAGGGCGGCCCGGAGGGCGTCGGCCGCGCCGTCAACCAGGCGGTCGTCATCGCGTTCATGGCGATCGGCGTCGTGAACTACGTCTTCACCCAGACGCTGCTCGCCACCTACCCGGAGCTCTCGGCGGTCCGATGAGGGCATGGCTCGACAGAAGCCGCTTCGGCGCCGTCCTCTACGAGATGGGCACGGCCGGCGAGTTCTCAGGGAACGTCGTCGGCGGCGTCTTCGGCCGCCGCGTCATCCCGTACATGGGCGAGACGCTGCGCCAGGCCGGCGTGTTCATCACCGGCTCGATGCTGATCATCTTCGGCCTCGTCTTCGTGCTCGGCCTGCAGTGCGGGATCGAGGGGGCGTACGGCGCCAAGGCCGTCGGCGCCAGCTCGTCGGTCGGCGCGTTCACCGCGCTCTGCAACCTGCGCGAGGTGATCCCGTACGCGTTCGGCTACATGATGGCCGCGAAGGTCGGCACCGGCATCGTCGCCGAGCTCGGCTCGATGCGCATCTCGGATGAGATCGACGCGCTGCAGGTGATGGGCCTCGATTCCGTCGCCTACCTCGGCTCGACCCGCCTGCTCGGCTGCTGGATCGTCCTGCCGTTCGTCTACGTCATCGCCATCGTCGTGGGGATCACCGCGTCGTACCTGGCGGTGGTCGTCCAGATCGGGCAGGTCTCGGCGGGCGGCTATCTCCAGCTCTTCTGGCAATTCCAGACGCCGCTCGACTTCGTCTTCTCGCTGGCGAAGGGAATGGCGATGGCGACGTTCGTCGTCCTCGTCGGCATCTACTTCGGCTACCACGTGCAGGGCGGCCCGGTCGGCGTCGGGCGCGCGACCGCGAAATCGATGTTCGCGAACATCATCGGGATCCATTTGATCGGCCTGCTCGGCACGCAGATCTTCTGGGGCTCGAATCCCCGGAGCCCGATCGGCGGATGACGCGCAGCAGGGGACCGACGATGGTCGTGGTGGCCGCGCTGGTCGCGGCGACCGTTCTCGTGATCATGATCGTGACCGGTCTCGGCACGCCCTCTTACAAGGTGCACGCCGAGTTCACCGACGCCAGCCAGCTGGTCAAGGGGAACGTCGTCCAGGTGAGCGGCCGGACCGTCGGCAAGGTCACGAAGCTGAAGCTCGAGGACAACGGCAACGCGCTCGTCGAGATGACGCTCGACGACGACACCGTCGACCCGCTCCACCGGGGCACACGCGCGACGATCCGGGCACTCGGCCTCTCCGGCGTCGCCAACCGCTTCATCGACATCAGCCCGGGCCCGGCGTCGGCTGCCGAGATCGAGGACGGCGGCACCATCGACGCGGACCACACCAAGGGGGTCGTCGACCTCGACGTGGTGCTCAACAGCCTCGACCCGGAGGTACGCAAGGACATCCAGGGCATCCTGCGCGACGCCGCGAACGCGCTCACGCCCAAGACGGCGAAGCAGGTCAACAAGGGCATCCACCTGCTCAACCCCGCCGTCGCGCAGCTGACCAACCTCGGCGCGGAGCTGACGCGCGACCAGCGCGCGCTCGAGTCGCTCCTCGTGCACAGCTCGTCGGTCGCCGCCGTCCTCGCCCGCCATCGCCAGGCGCTCGGCAGCGGCATCGAGTCGACGGCCGGCGTGCTCACGGCGATCGCGACCGAGCGCGAGGCATTGTCGACCGCGCTCGCGAGCGCGCCGCAGGCGATCACGCAGACCACGGGCACCTTGCGCCGGCTGCGCACGCAGACCCTGCCTGCGCTCGACCCGGTGGTCGAGAAGGCCCAGCCGACCGTGAAGCCGTTCGGCGACCTGCTGCGGCTCACCGAGCCCACCCTCACCAACGCCACGCCCGTCGTCGCCAGCCTGCGCAAGCTCGTGCCGCAGGCGCGCGCCGCGTTGTTGCCGCTGCCGCGCCTCGAGAAGCAGGCCCGTCCGGCGGTCGGCGCCACGAGCGAGGGCCTGAAGGCGGCGCTGCCGCTGATCACCGGCCTGCGCGCCTACACGCCGGAGCTGGTGTCCGGCTTCTTCAGCGGCTTCGGCGGCAACAGCGCCCACACCTACGACGCCAACGGCCACTACGCGCGCGTCAGCCTCCAGGTCGGCGCGGGCGGCCTGCCGGGCATCTTCCCGATCCCCACCGGCGCCACGCTGGGCGGCTATCGCAACGGCGTCGACGCCCGTTGCCCGGGCTCCGCCGAGGAGCCCGGGCCTGACGGCTCGAACCCGTGGATCGACCCGACCGCGAAGGGTCTCTGCGACCCGGAGGACAACCACCGGTGAAGCGGCTGATCGCCATCCTCGGCGTCGCCGTCCTCGCGCTCGGCCTGCTCGCCGGCACGCTTCTGACCAGCTCGTCGACGGGCGCCGACAAGGGCCCGCTCGACATCGTCTACGACGACGCGCGCGGCCTCGTGCCCGGCCAGGTGGTCCAGGTCGCCGGGGCGAAGGTAGGAACGATCGAGAAGGTCTCGGTCACCGACGACTACAAGGCGCGGGTACACCTCGAGATCGACAAGGAGTTCCTCCCGTTCAGCAAGGACGCGACCTGCACGATCAAGCCGCAGGGCCTGATCGCGGAGAACTACGTCGCCTGCGACCCGGGCACGCCCGACGCCGGTGAGCTGAAGCCGAACGGCGACAACCCGCCGACCGTGCCGGTCAAGCAGACGTCGCAGCCGGTCAGCCTGACCGACCTGTTCGAGGTCTGGAACACCCCGACGCGCGATCGGGCGCGGGTGCTGTTCTCCATGCTCGGCATGGCGACCGCCGGCCGCGGCCAGGACCTCAACGACATGTTGCGCCGCCTCAACCCGACGCTCGCCCTGGCGCGCAAGACGATCGGCATCCTCGAGCGCCAGCGCGACGAGCTGGCCCAGACGGTCGATGAGACCGGCGAGATCACCGCGGCGCTCGCGAAGCGCCCCGAGGAACTGCGCGACCTGATTCGCCACGCCGGGCGCGTGAGCGTCCAGACCGCCTCGCAGCGGGGCGCGCTGGCCGAGGGCATCCGGCGCCTCCCACCGCTGCTCGAGGAGGCGCAGCCGGCGCTCCAGCGCATCAACAGGGTGATCGACTCCGGCCAGCCACTGGTCGACAAACTCGGCGACGCCGCGCCCGACATCAACCGGGTCGCCGCCGACGTGCCGCGCCTGTCCAAGGCGGCCGCGCCCGCGCTGCGCAAGCTCGGCCCCGTCCTGCGCGCCGGTGCGAAGACGGCCAGGCAGACGGCGCCGGTCGCGAGGGTCATGCAGCAGTACGCGCGCAACTCACTGCCGAGCGCACGGACCGCCGGCGAGATGTTCCCCGCGCTCGAGAAGAGCGGGTTCACGAACAATCTCCTCAGCTTCTTCTACAACGCCGCGCTCGCGTCGTCGCGCTACGACTCGCAGAGCCACATCATCCCCGCGCATGTGACCCTGACGCAGTGCAGCAACTACGCGACCACGCCGGTCGAGGGTTGCGGTGCCGCGCACACCGCCGCGGCCGCCAGGGACGCGCGTGAGAAGACCGCGAAGAAGCAGGCCGCGCCGGCGCCCGCCCAGGGCATTCCGCCGCTCGTCCGGGGCCCTGCCCCGCTGAAGGTCCCCCAGGCGCCGGCCACGCCCGCCCCGAAGACCACGGGCGAGAAGCTCACCAGCGGCCTCGGCGAGCGCCTGTCGGATCCCATCTCCGGACTCCTGGACTACCTCCTGCGATGAGAGGCCGCGGATCCCGCATATCCCGGTTCTTCGACGACAACCTCGTCCTCGGGCTACTCATCATCGGCGCCGCTCTGGTCGTGCTCTACATCAGCTACACGGCGCAGCAGGGGCTCCCGTGGAAGGCGTCGTACAGCATCGACGTCAAGGTCAAGGACGCCGGCAAGCTCCCCAAGGGCGCCGACGTCCGCGTCGGCGGCGCGCGTGTCGGCCAGGTGCTGAAGATCGAGCCCGCGCCGCGTGAGGGCAAGGAGCCCGCGCATGCGGTGCTCAAGGTGAAGCTCGAGAAGGAGGGCACTCCGCTGCCCGTCGACACGACCGCCGAGGTGCGCCTCGCCTCCGTGCTCGGCAGCAAGTATCTGGCGCTCGACCCGGGCGACAGCAAGAAGACCATTCCCGAGGGCGGCTCGCTCTCGCTCGCGAACTCGAGCGTCACCGTCGATGTCGATGAGGCCTTCCAGGTGTTCGGCCCCGAGGGCCGCAAGTCGGTCCAGACCGCCGTGTCCGAGCTGGGCGAGGCGTTCGCCGGCCGAGGCGAGGCCCTCAACGAGACGATCGGCTCGCTCGCCGCGATCCTGCCCGGCTTCCAGCGCGTCCTGACCGTCGTGGTCGACCCTTCGACCGACCTGGCCGGGTTCGTCCGGGGCGCCGCGGCCGCGACCGCCGCCGTGTCCGCCGTGGCCCCCGAGCTCGAGCCGTTCGTCGGCAACTCCAACGCCACCCTGGCGGCCCTCGACGCCGCGGGCGACGCCCTGTCCGAGAGCATCCGCCAGTTCCCCGGCACGGCGACCGCGACCACCGACGCGCTACGCACGGTGCAGCCTGTGCTCGACGACGCGGCCGCAATCACCGCCGACCTCGAGCCCGCGGCCGGGCTGCTGCCCGCGACCACCCGCCGCCTCGATGTGACCCTGCGCACCGCGATCAGGGTCGACCCGAGGACGGGCACGCTCGCCGCGCCGCTCGACCGGGCGCTGAAGTCGGTCGGCACCTTCGCGAAGAACCCGAACAGCCGCAACGCCCTCGAACTGCTCGGCGGCGACGACCTCGCCACGTTCGGCACGTCGGCGTTCGTCGGCCTGGGCGCGATCCTCAAGACGGTCTACGCGGCCGAGCGCGCCTGCGGCGTGACCTCGAACTGGACGGCCGGCCTGGCCGGGATCTCGGGCGACGGTGACGCCGGCGGCAACTGGCTGCGGATGATCCCGCTCTTCGAGCTGGCCGAGACGCTGCCGGCGACTTCGCCCGCGCCGGAGCTGCACGCAAACCCGTATCCGAACGAGAACGCGAACGAGTGCGAAGCCGGCAACGAGGGCTATCCGCACGGCCAGGCGATCGGGAATCCCGCCGGCCTCCAGGGCAAGCCGAAGGCGGCGCCATGAGCAACCAGCGTCAGCTCCCGGCGAAGCCGTACTGGATCGCGCTCTCGATGATCGTGATGATCATCGTGATCACCTACTTCGCGTTCAAGCCGGGGGTCCCGTTCCAGACCGGCTACCGCGTCGAGGCCAACTTCAAGAGCTCGAATGGCCTCCGGAGCGGATCGCCGGTGCGCATCGCCGGAGTCGACGTCGGCAAGGTCATCGCCGTCGACAACGGCCCCGGCACGACGACCAAGGTCACGATGAAGATCGAGGACGACGCGCGCCCGATCCACGAGGACGCGACGGCGCGGATCCGCCCGCGCGTTTTCCTCGAGGGCGGGTTCATGGTCGAGCTCAGCCAGGGCAGCCCGAGCGCCGGTGAGATGGCCGACAACGGCACGATCCCGCTGTCGCGGACCGCCATCCCCGTCCAGTTCCACCAGGTCCTGACCACGTTCGACTCGTCCGCGCGGGAGAGCCTGCGCAGCGGCCTCGACACCCTCGCCGGCGGCCTCGGCGACGGCGGCGCCGACGGCCTGCGCACCTTCGGCCCGCAGCTCGCGCCGCTCTCGCGTGACCTGGCCTGGGTCGGCGAGGCCGCGCAGGGCACGAAGCCGCATGACGTGTCCGAGCTGATCACCTCCCTCAACAAGGTCCAGATCGCGCTCGACAAGCGTCCGGAGCGGCTCGGCTCCCTGACCGACAACCTCGCGATCACCGCCGCCGCGGTGGCGCAGAAGGGCGAGCCGCTGGCCGCGACGATCCGCGAGGCCAGCGCCACCCTCCAGGCGACCCCGCCGGCGCTTCGCGCCCTCGACGCCTCGCTCCCGTCGCTCGAGCGGGCTGCGGGCCACATCGAGCCGGCCCTGCCGATCGCGCCGGGTGCGTTCCGCGAGACGGCCGACGTGATCAGCGACCTGGGCGAGCTCGTCGCGCCGCGGCGCCGCGCCACGACGATCGCCGCGCTGGAGACGGCCCTGCGCGACCTGCCCGGGCTGGTCGGCAACCTCGCAACGGTGTTCCCGACGGCGAAGCCGCTCGCCGAGTGCCTTTCCACCCACGTCGTGCCGACGCTCAACACGGAGGTGCCCGACGGGGACCTGTCGTCCGGTCGCCCGGCGTGGCAGGACTTCGCGCACGCGCTCGTCGGCCTGTCGAGCGCGTCGCAGAACTTCGACGGCAACGGGCACGCGCTGCGCTACGAGTTCGGCATCGGGCCGACGAGCCTCTCGACGCTGACGCTGCCGCTCCTCGGCCAGCACGTCGCCAACGCGCCGAGCACCCTGCGCTCGCGCCCGACCCGCCCGGCCGGTGGGGCGCCGCCGCTGGTGGGCGACAAGCCGTGCTCCGAGCAGCCGGTCCCGGACCTCACCGCCGAGAGCGGGAGCGCCGGGCTCACCGCCGCGCGCCCGCCGCGCAAGCGCGGCGGCATCGACCTCGGCGACGTCAGGCGTCTGCTCCAGCCGGAGACCCTGCGGAAGGCTCTCGGAGGCGCGCGATGAACCTGCGCCAGGAAGCCAGGTGGCTATGGCCGATCGCCGGGATCATGATCGTCGCGCTCATCTGCGGCGGCTACATCCTCAACAAGCAGCGGCTCGAGTCGCCCGTCGCCGAGCGCTACAAGCTGAAGATGGAGTTCAAGCGCGTCGACGCGGTGACGCCGGGACTCGGATCGCCGGTGACGGTCGCCGGCGTGCAGGTCGGGCAGATCGAGGACTCGACGCTCGAGAACGGGCGCGGAGTCCTGACGCGTGAGCATGGATCCGAAGAAGCTCCCGGAGGTCTATTCCGACGCGAGCGCGGCGCTGATCCCGAACACCCCGCTGAAGGACATGCAGATCCGCATGTACCCGGGCGACAAGAAGTCCGAGCCGCTCGACGACGGCGCACGGATCACCGTGGCGTCCACGACCTCGCCCGTCGACGCCGACCAGCTGCTGCGCGCGCTCGACGCCGACACCCGCACCTGGGTGCGGGTCCTGATCGCCGATCTCGGCGCCGGCCTGAAGGGACGCAAGCGCGATCTGAACGAGGTGCTCAAGAGCCTCGGCCCGACCTCGGCCCAGTTGCGCCGGATCACCTCGCTGCTCGCCGAGCGGCGGCGTGAGATCCCCCAGCTCGTGCACAACCTGTCCGTGATCAGCAAGGCCGCGGCGAAGAGCGACACCGAGCTCGCCCAGGTGGTCGACGCAGGCAACGCCACGCTCGAGGCGCTGGCCACGAACACCGGGCCGCTCCAGCGCTCGCTCGACCTGCTGCCCGGCACGCTCGCGGCCGCGCGCGAGACCATCGACCGCACTCCGCGGTTCGCCAACTCTACGAAGCGCGCGCTCGACGGCATCGACCCCGCCCTCGCCTCGCTCCCGGAGACGCTGCGGGGCACCCCCGGCGCCGCCCGCGGCCTGGTGCCGCTGCCGGCAGCCGACCTGAAGAAGTTCATCGACGGCATCGCGCCGCTGACGAAGTCGGTGCGGCCCGCCGCGCGCGACATCGCCGCCGCCCGCAAGCCGCTCGAGACGGCCTTCGGCGTGCTCGGCAACACCACGAACAAGATCGCCTACCAGCGCAGCAAGGATCAGAAGAGCTACCTCTACTGGCTGGCCTGGTTCGCCCACAACGCGAACTCGGCGATCTCGACCGAGGACGCCCACGGCGCGGTCTTCCGCGGCTACGCCCAATTCTCGTGCGCGACCTTCGGGATCAGCCCGCAGGTGACCGAGGTCCTCAATGCACTGCTCGGAACGAACGGGAGCTGCCCGCCATGATCACCCAGCTCCCCAGGAAGGGCGCCCTGCTCGCCACCGCGGCGTTCATCCTCGCGTCGGTCCTGCTCACCCTGTTCGCGTGGCGGACGGTCGGCGGACCCACCCCGCTCTATCCCCAGAAGTACGAGGTGCAGGCCCTGTTCGAGAACGCTAGCCAGCTCACGCCGAATGCCGACATCCGCATCGCGGGCGTGAGCATCGGCAAGGTGACGACCGTCGAGCCGCGCGGCCTGAAGACCGAGGCCACGCTCTCGATCAAGGAGGAGTACGCCCCGCTGCCCAAGAACACCCGCGCGATCCTGCGCCAGAAGACGCTGCTCGGCGAGACGTTCGTGCAGCTGACCCCCGGCTCGAGCAAGGCGCCGAAGCTCATGGACGGCACCACGCTGCCCGAGTCGCAGATCGGCGCCACCCAGCCGCTCGACAGGATCCTCGGCGCGCTCGACAAGCCGACCCGCGAGAACCTCGTCGAGCTCCTCACCAACACCGGCACGGTGCTCGACGAGCGCGGCCAGGATTTCAACGACACGCTCGGCAACATCGCCGTCGGCACCCGTCAGCTCGCGGCCACGGTGGAGATCCTCGACGGCCAGCGACGCGCGCTGGGCGGGGCGATCCGCAACACCGGCCAGGTCTTCCAGACGATCGGCGACCAGCAGGCGGCGGTCGCCGAGCTCGTGCGCTCGGGCAACGCGGCGCTCTCGGCCACGGCCTCGCAGAGCGCCAACCTGACGGCGACCATCGACGCGACCCCGCCGTTGCTCAACGAGCTGCGCCTGACCTCCGGCGCCGTCGAGACCACTGCCGTGAAGGCGGGCCCGACGCTGCGCGAGTTCCGCCCCGTGGCCCCGCTGGTCGAGCCGGCGCTGCGCGCCGTGCGCGACTCCTCGCCCGACGTGACGGCGCTGCTCGACGACTTCGACAAGCTCCTTCCGGTCGCGCGCCGCGGGCTCCCCGCCGCGAGCCGGTTCACCTCGGCGCTGACCCCGTTGATGGACGTTCTCGGGCCGGCCGCCCGCCAGGTGACGCCCGTGACCGCCTACATGGCCCAGTACCGCAAGGAGCTGGTGGCGACGATGGCCAACGTGTCGGCGTCGACGCTCGGCAAGTCGCCTGCGACGAACGGCAAGATGCTGCCGTACCTGCGCACCCTTCTGCCGCTCGGCCCCGAGGCGCTCGTGGCCTACGGCAAGCGGCTGCCGACCAACCGCCACAACGCCTACCGCGCGCCAGGTGCCTTGGCGGACCTCCTCGGCGGCCTCACGGCGTCGAACTGCGCCGGCACCACCGGGGCCTGCAAGACCGACCCGGGCTGGAGCTTCGACGGCGGCCCCAAGCGCTACTTCCAGCACGTCGAGGCCGGCAGAACGAAGGCCGAGAAGGCGAAGAAGTAGCCTCGGCCGCGTGAGCGGTTACGGCGAGGATCTGGCCTTCGTCCACGATGACGGCTTCGGTGAGGTGGGCGAGGCCGCGGCGCGCGAGCTGGGGCTGGGGCCGGGACGGGTCGTCGACCTCGGGTGCGGGAGCGGAGCTCCGGCCGCGGTCCTCGCGGCGGCGGACTTCGAGGTGGTCGGCGTGGACCTCTCACCCTCGCTGCTCGCCCTGGCTCGCGCGCGGGTGCCCGAGGCCTCCTTCACCGAGGGAAGCGTGTTCGATTTCCCGCTGCCGCCGTGCCGTGCGGTCCTCGCCGCCGGCGAGGTCCTCGGCTACGCGTTCGACCCGGCGTCCGGCCGGGACGCGCTGAAGGATGTCATCGACCGCGCCTTCGCCGCCCTGGAACCGTCCGGCACGCTTCTCTTCGACCTCGCCGGGCCGGCCACCGCCGCACGGTCCGGCTGGCGGGAGGGCAGCGACTGGGTGGCGTGCTCCGCGACGGAGGTCGCGGGCGAGATGCTGGTGCGGAAGATCGTCGTGTTCCGCCTTGTCGGCGGCGCGTGGAGGCGCAGTGACGAGGAGCACCGCGTGGTGCTGCACGACCCGGAGTTCGTCGTCAGCGAGCTGCGTGCGGTGGGCTTCGACCCGGTGGAGACCGCGACCGCCTACGGCGGGGTCGAGCTGCCGCAGGGCGTCACGGCCTTCACGGCGCGCAAGCCGGGCTAGCCGCCGAGCGCGGCGCCGATGTCGCTGCCCGGCAGGACCGGGAACAGCAGCCGCGAGCCGTTCGGCCCGCCCGCGCGCACGAGGTTGATCGCCGGCGGCGCGGGGAGGTGGAACAGCGACCCGCCGATCACGTGGAGGCGGATCCGGTGGCCGGCCTTGAAGCGGTTGCCGATCGGCCAGAACTCGAGCTGGTAGAGCCGCTCCTCGCCGATCTTGGCGTAGCGCTTGCTGGCGAAGTTCCCGTACGGCTGGACGATCTCGCCGTTCCCGTCCGTCAGTGACCTCGCCGGGTCGATGTCCGGGAACGAGGAGCGCAGCCGGGCGGTCGCGACCGGGTGCGCCCTGCCGTCGGGCGATACGTCGGACAGGACCGCGTACAGGTCGCTCTCAGCGGCTGTGCTCGTGAGCCGCAGCTGCAGGTTCGCCGGCCCGGCGGAGACCACGTCGGAAGCGAGGGGCCTCGTCGTGTAGCTGAGCCCCAGCGGCTCGGGGAGCGTCATGTCGGAGAGCAGGTTCGCCAGGGGGTTCGAATGCACGCCGCCCGCCTGGTAGAGCAGCGACGTGGTGTGGATGTCGGTCGCGGTCGGGAGCGACGGCAGGCTGATGTACGGGTGCTGCGCGCTGGTCGCCGGGGTCGCTGTGCCGAGCGAGTGGTCGGGGCCGAGCTTGAGCGGAGCCCACTCCGTCCCTGGGATCGGCCAGTCGGCGCCGTCGACCTTCACGAACCTGCCCGCGTTCCAGTCCTCGCGGTCGCCGTCGGAGAGCAGCAGCTGCACCTTCGGGTCGGTGTCGACGCCGTTCGGCACGTCGCGCAGGTAGCGGTCGTACCAGCGCCTCTGCTCGGCCGCCGCGCGGCCGCCCGGGGCGGGCTCGCCGTCGTGCGCGCCGACCACGTAGAGATGGGCGCCGTCACCGCGCAGCTCCTGGTAGGTCTGGAACGGCCCGCGCGACTCGACGTCGTAGAAGCTGGTGATCATCAGGACCGGGATGTCGTTCACGTCGCCACGCATCCCGCGCTCACGCCACCACTGGTCGAGGGTGGGATGCAGCAGGTACGAGAAGCCGATGTTCGTCATCCCGGCGGTCGGCTCGACGACCGCCTCGGCGAGGTCGCGCTGCAGGCGCGTCGGGCCGTTCGCGAGCGCGGGCGCGCCGATGCCCGCCAGCACGCCGATCCCGGGGACGAGGTTCGGCAGCCCGCCGGGGTAGAGGAGGTCGCGGTACAGCTCGTGCGTGCCGGCGCCGAGCACCGCAGTCTGCACGCACGGCAGCGGCAGGTTGAGCGAGTTGTACACGGTGATCGCGCTCGCCGAGAACCCGTACAGGCCGAGGCGGCCGTTGCTCCACGGCTGGGTGCAGGCCCACGCGAGCACGTCGCGCACGTCCTTCTGGGTCTGGGGGCCGAGGGCGTCGAACGCCCCGTCGCTGTCGCCCGTCCCGCGAATGTGGACGTGCAGGTAGTTGTAGTCCGGCCCGACCGACTGCGGGCAGCAGTCCTGCCCGTACGGGCCGAACTCGACGATCACCGGCTTCGCGGACAGCGGCCCCTCGCCGGCGAGGCGGGCGGCGAGCGACGTGCCGTCCGGCGTGGCGATGCGGATGTTCTGCTTGATCTGCTCCGCCTGGACGGAGCCAGGGCTGATGAAGACGGCGCAGAGGGCGAGCAGCGGAACCAGGAGGCGGGGACGCATCGGGCCACCCTACATTGCGAACACCCACGTTCGCAATGGTCGAGGTCTACGTCGGCCGCGCCCGCTTCAGCGTTTGTCGGTATCTGCCGGCGGCGCGGCGTCGGTGGCCCGGTCCAGGACCTCTCCCTGGTTCTTCACCCCGAGTTCGGTGAGGCGGGCCTCCGCCGTCGGCGAGGGCTTGTCGGTGTCGTCGCTGGCGTACGCGAAGCCGCTGATCACGATGATGATCGTGCCCACGGCGTGCGCGCCGAGCGCGACGAGCAGCCAGATCCAGCTGTCCGTCGCGAGCGTGAGCGTCACGCCGATGACCACTGCCGAGACCGTCATGTAGAGAAAGAGGGGCGAGCGCACAGCGTTGGTCAACCCCGCGCGCTCGGTCTCGATCCCCTCGGCGCGCAGCTTGCGCTCCGCGCGCGCTGCCCCTTCGTCGCCGACCCTGTCGCGCACTTCGTCCACGATCACTTCCCGGGCCTTCTCCTCGCGCCCGGTCCGGTCGCGCTCCTGCGCCTCTTGCTGGGCGGCGTCCTCGGGGCCGGCTATGGCATGGGGGTTGTTGCTGGCGTGCCTCATCACGCTCAGCGCTTCCCTTCGCGCGGGCGGTCAAACCATGCATGGCAGGCGGGTCTCCGGGTACCGCGGAGGCATGAGCATCGTCACCTTTCTCGCGGGCGTCGCACTCCTGATGGTCGTGCTCGCAGTGGTCGGCTGGCTGCTCGGCCACGGCCCCGGCAGGCGCCTCCCGGGCACGCGGTTCTACCGCCGCCGCCGCCGCGGCGCGCGCTCCTAGCCTTCGAGCGACGCCTGGATGTGGTCGAGGGCCGCCTGCTCGGGCTCGGAGATCTGCTCGCCTCCGATTCCGAGGAAGCCGCCCTCCTTGTGCGCCTTCGCAGCCGCGGCGGCGACGGAGACGACGAACAGCTTGTAGGTCTCCAGCTCCTCCGGCGTCGCCTTCGCCGCGACCAAAGCGACAGCTTCCCGCAGGCGCTGCGCCACGAAGGTGCCGAGGTCGGTGCCGGGGTCCTCGGGCGAGCCGCCGAGGCCGGGCGGCGACGTGACCAGCTCGTCGAGCAGCTCGCTGTCCCCCTGCTCCTCGCGCGCGGCCGTATAGACCTTGCCCATCGCGAGCGCCTCGCGCACTGTGCCGCCCTTGGACGATTTCGCGACGTAGATGCCGGCGAGGCCCGGGCCGGCCACGACGGTCGCCCATTCCTCCCCGTTGAAATCAGCCTTGGTGGTCATGGGGCTCCTTGGTAGCGGGTGGGGCACTGATGATTGCGGGTCCCTCCATCACCCGTCCATCCAGCGCTGTGGACGAATTGCCAATGGAGCCTTGGCGGCATCCAGCCGATTAGCGCCCTACATGAGTGTCGAGACCGCCCTCGCTCGGATCTCGGAGATCGACTCCGCCTTTGCCCAGCCGACCGCAACCGCGGCCGATGGCAGGTCCACCCCCGTCGAGTACGCCATATCCATGGGGTGACGGCGATGACTCTCCCCATCCGCGTCGAACCCGCCGCGCCACTTCCGACCCGCACGCTCACCGCGGCGATCTTCGACGACGAGCCGGCCGCGCGCGCCGGCTACGGGTTCCTGCTCGCGGCCGACGACATCGCCGTGATGGTGGCTGAGCCGCTCGACGAGACGATCGCGGAGGCGAGGCTCGGTGAGGCCGGCCAGCTCGACATCGCGATGGTGGCCACGGGCGGCCCCGAGGGAACGGGCGTCGCGTTCGCCCGCGCGCTCGCCCGGCGACCCGCCGCTCCGCCGATCCTCCTGCTCGCGGACGACAGCTCGGAGCTCGATCTCGCCGGCGTGCTGTCCAACGGCGCCGGCGGCCTCGTCTGCCGCCGCTGCGACATCGATCGCGTCGTGCGCGGCATGCGCGCGGTCGCTGCCGGCGGCCTCTCCGTCGAGTGCCCCGACAACCGCGCCGTGGATCCGCCACACCGGCTGTCCAACCGCGAGCGCCGCATCGTCACCGAGTTCGCCCGCGGCCGGTCGACCGAGGAGGTGGCCGCTTCCCTCTGGGTCAGCCCGCACACCGTGCGCACCCACATGAGGAACGTCCAGCGCAAGCTCGACGCGCGCACGCGGACCCACGCCGTGGCAATCGCCGTGTCGCTGGGCGAGGTCAGCCGCGCCATCGCCGACGAGTAGCGCTCCCGCTACGTCAGGCTCGCCATCACGTGCTTGACGTGCGTGTAGTCCTCGAGCGCGTACATCGACAGATCCTTGCCGTAGCCGGACTCCTTGTAGCCGCCGTGCGGCATCTCCGATGCGAGCGGGATGTGGTCGTTGATCCACACGCACCCGAACCGCAGCGCGTTCGACACGCGTAGCGCGCGGCCCACGTCGCGGGTCCAGACCGATGACGCCAGGCCGTAGCGCGTGCCGTTCGCCCAGGCGATCGCCTCGGCCTCGTCGCTGAACGGCTGGACGGTGATCACGGGACCGAAGATCTCGTTCTGGATCATCTCGTCGTCCTGCTCGAGGTTGGCCACGACGGTCGGCTCGACGAAGTAGCCGGGCAGGTCGGGCTCGCCGCCGCCGGTGACGATCTCGGCGTGGGCGGGCTTGCGCTCGAGGAAGCCCTCGACGCGCTCGCGCTGCACCGCCGAGTTGACCGGACCGAGCGTGGTGTCGGCGCTGACGGTGTCGCCCATCACCAGCCCCTTGGCCTGGTCCGAGAGACCGGATACCACGTCGTCGTAGACCTTCTTGCTGGCCAGGACGCGCGTCGCTGCCGTGCAGTCCTGGCCCGCGTTGTAGTAGCCGGTGCCGGCGATCGTCTCCATCGCCGTCTCCATGTCGACGTCGTCGAAGACCACCACCGGGGCCTTGCCGCCGAGTTCGAGGTGCACCTTCTTGAGCGTGTCGGCAGCCGCCTTGGCGATCCACTTGCCCGTGCCGGGCGAGCCGGTGAGCGAGACCATGTCCACGTCGGGATGGGTGACCAGCGACGAGCCGGCCGGCTCCCCGTGGCCCGCGATCACGTTGAGCACGCCCGGCGGGGAGCAGCGTCGCGCCGCGAGCTCGGCGAGCTTGAGCGTCGACACGGGCGTGGTCTCGGCCGGCTTGAGCACGATGGTGTTGCCGGTGGCGAGCGCCGGGCCGATCTTCCAGATCGCCATCAGCAGCGGGTAGTTCCACGGCGCGATCTGACCGACCACGCCGACGGGCTCGCGCCGGATGATCGAGGTGTAGCCCTCGACGTACTCGCCCGCGGCCTTGCCCTCCATGTTGCGCGCCGCGCCGGCGAAGAAGCGCAGGTTGTCGGCGGCGAACGGGATCTCGTCCTCGATGAACGCGCCGCGCGGCTTGCCGGCGTCGGCGGACTCGAGGTCGGCGAGCATCTCGGCGTTCTCCTCGATCGCGTCGGCGAGCTTGAGCAGCGCGAGCGATCGCTCGCCCGGGGTCGCACCGCCCCAGCCCGCGAAGGCGCCCTTCGCCGCGGCTACCGCGCGGTTCACGTCCTCCGCGCCGGAGAGCGGCGCGTCGGCGATCGCCTCGGCGGTCGCGGGGTTCAGCACCTCCTCCATCTCGCCCGATGCGGGGTCGACGAACTCGCCGCCGATGAAGTTCTGCAGCTTGGTCTTCGTCGCGGCCATTTACAGCTCCTCCAGGATCGTTTCCAGCGGTGTGTGTTCGAGCCCTGTCCCGTCGGCGACCACGTCGAGCGTCACCTTGCCCTTTGCGACGTTGACGCCGGGCACGAGGCCGGGGTTCAGCGCGAGCGCGCCCGGCACGCCGTTGTCGGCGAGCGACAGGACGTAGGGCAGCGTCGAGTTCGTGAGCGCGTAGGTCGACGTGATCGGCACCGCTCCGGGCATGTTCGCCACGCAGTAGTGGGCGATCCCGTCGACCTCGTAGGTCGGGTCCGAGTGCGTGGTCGGCCGCGAGGTCTCGAAGCAGCCGCCCTGGTCGATCGACACGTCCACGAGCACCGCGCCCTTCTTCATCAGGCCGAGCTGCTCGCGCGTGATCACGTGCGGAGCCTTCGCGCCGTGCACGAGCACCGCGCCGATCACCAGGTCGGCCTCGGGCAGGTGCTCCTCGATTGCAAGGGTGGATGCGAACACGGTCGACGCGCGCCAGTTGAGGATGTTCTCGAGATCGCGCAGGCGGTCGGGGTTGCGGTCGAACACGTAGGTCTCGGCCTGCATGCCGATCGCGATCGTGGCCGCGTTCATGCCGACCACGCCGCCGCCGATCACGAGCACCTTCCCGGCCGCCACACCGGGCACGCCGCCGAGCAGCAGGCCGCGGCCGCCGAGCGGCTTCTCGAGCATGAAGGCGCCGGCCTGCGTGGCGATCTTGCCCGCCACCTCGCTCATCGGGGCGAGCAGGGGCAGCCTGCCTTCCGCGTCCTCCACGGTCTCGTAGGCGATGCATGTGGCGCCCGATCCACACAGGCCCTGGGTCAGCTCGGGAGCCGGCGCGAGGTGGAGGTAGGTGAAGAGCGTGTGCTCTGGCCGCAGCAGCGCCACCTCCTCGGGCTGCGGCTCCTTCACCCCGAGCACCATCTCCGCGGTGCCGAACACCGCCTCGGCGTCGGGCAGGATCGTCGCGCCCTGGGCCGTGTAGTCGGAGTCCGGGATCGCCGATCCGTCGCCGGCACCCGTCTGGACGAACACCTCATGGCCGTGGTCGGTCAGCTCCCTCACCCCGGCCGGCGTGAGGGACACGCGGTACTCGTCGGTCTTGATCTCTGTCGGGACGCCGACCTTCATCTGAGCTCGCTGACCTCCACGGTGACTTTGCAGTTGCGTGCTTCCAGCTCCTCGAAGAGGAGGTTCGGCTCGACGCAGCGCTCCGGCGGGAGTGCTCCGCGAGCGGAGATGTCGCCGCGGGCCAGCATGCGCACGGCCGCCGACGCCGGGGTGGCGGTCGACACGATCCCGCCGCCGATGCCCCACTCCTCCATCGGCCGGGTCACGGCGCGGGCGATCGCCGTCTCACCCTCGCGCTCCGCGAAGACCATGTGCACGGAGACGGTCTTGTCCGACGCGGGCACCGCTGCCCGCGCCGCCGCCTCGATCTCGTCGTCGCCGGCGCCGACGAGGTCCTTGACCCGCTCGAGCACGGCGGGGGAGAGCGAGAGCCGGAAGGTGCAGTCCGTGCAGCCGAAGCTGTCGCCGAAGGTGCGCACCTCGGAATGCAGCGTGTAGATCGTCGCGGCCATGCCGATCGGATCGCCGAACTCCTGCTCGCCGCCGTCCTCCATCGGCGTCAGCTCGAGCGGCTCTCCGTCGCGCAGCGCCATCGGCGCCAGCGTCAGCTCGTCGACGAGCGTGCGCGGCGCGTACGGATACGACGGCCCGTCGGGCGGGTCGAGGTCACGGCCGGCGGCGAAGACGTCGATGCGATCGGGAGCGCCTCCGATCGCCCCGGCCGCCTTCGCCGCCATGACGTTCGTCTTGCCGGGCGAGGAGCCCATGCCGAGCAGCGCAAGGAGCCCGGCGTCTTCGAACTCCTCGGACAGCGCGAGCTGGTCGCCGGTCAGGTGGTACAGCCCGCCGAGGTCGACGTAGTGCGAGCCGGCGGCCAGACAGGCGCGCATCGCCGCGATGTTGACCCGGTACGAGGCGGAGTTCACGAGCACGTCGATGCCGGCAAGGTGCTCCGCGAGGTCGGCGCGCGCGTCAACCGCCTCGACACGCGCCTTCGCGCCGCCGTGAACCGCCCGCACCGCCTCCGCCCGGCCGGCGTCGATGTCGAGCAGCACGAGGTCGTCGACCTCCTCCGACTCGGCGAGGTCGCGCACGATCGCCGGGGCGATGATCCCGCCCGCGCCGAGAACGCCGGCCCTCATGAGACGAGCTCCCGTGCGCGCAGCGCGAGCCAGAACTCGATCCGGGTGCGCGCCAGCTTCAGGTCGCGGCCGGTGAGCTCCTCGATGCGCCGGATCCGGTAGCGGAGCGTGTGGCGGTGGCAGAAGAGCTGGCGGGCGGCCTTCTCCCACTGGCCGTTCTGCTCGATGAACGCCTCGAGCGAGCGGACCAACTCGTCGCCGTACTCGCCGCTGCTGTCCTCGAGCGGGCCGAGGACGCTGTCGCAGTACAGCTTCAGCGCGTCGTCGTCCTGGAGCGAGAGCAGCAGCTGGAACGCACCGAGATCGCGCCACGACGCGACGTCCGGTGCGGAGCCGTTGGAGAGCGCGGCTGCTTCGATCGCACAACGCGCCTCGTGGAAGCCGCGTCGCAGCAGGGTCGTCTCCGCGACGCGGCTCGTCGCCGCGCCGACCGGCCCGTGACCGCCACGCTCGAGCTCGGCGCGGGCGCGCCGCGCGAGGTCGATCGGGTCGCCGCCGTCGCCGTCGCCGTCGACGACGGCGCACAGGAGCCGCTCGCGCGCGGCAACCAGCGCGCCGGTGCCGGCGTCGTGCAGGAACCTGTCGAGGTCGCCCTCGGCGGCCGCCGGCTCGCCACAGGCGAAGACCAGCACGGCGCAGCGCTCGCCGACCCCGAACGGCCGCAGCCGCGAGATCACCTCGTGCCCTGTGATGTTGCCGCCGATCACCTGCGCGAGTACGTCGCCCGCCAGCCTGCGCTCGGTCGCCCGCATCACTCCCTGGCGCATCAGCTCGAGCGCCACGACCGTTGCGGCCTGTTGGAGGATGAGGCGCTCGAAGTCGCCCAGCCCGCCGCTGTCGCGCGCCGCCACGAGCCACGCCTGCGGCGCGCCGCGCCCGCGCAGCGACACCGGCAGCGCCAGCGAGCGGCCGGCCAGCTCGGGGTGGTCGGGGGCGAACTCGGACCCGTCCGCCGCCTCCTGCGACTTGCCGAGCGCCGTGGTCCGGGCCCGCGTCTCCGCGCGCAGCTGCTCGACCGCTTCGTCGGGGAGCGGCCGGCGGAAGTCGCGTGTAGCGAAGGTCTCGCCGCGTGCCCCGAGCACCATCACGGTGCCGCCGATCGCCGCCGAGAGCGCTCGCACCAGCTCGCCCAGGCCGCGCTCCTCGAGCACGAGGCGCTCGAGGCGCTTGTGGATCGCGATGCTGCGTTGCAGCACTTCGTACTGCTCGTTCACCAGCCGCGCGAACGCCTTCTCGGTGACGGCGATGAACGGCAGCTCGTAGGGCACCTCGAACACCGGGAAGCCCGCCGCGGCGGCCTCCTCGAGCAGCGCCTCGGGCACGTGCTGGTGATTGAAGCCCGTGCCGAAGCCGAGCCCGGCGAGGTGGTGGTCGGCGAGTAGGCGCACGAACTCGCGCTGGCGGCGCGCGCTGCTCAGCTGGAGCCCGGTCGTGAGGATCAGCTCGCCGCCGGAGAGCCACGGCGTCGGGTCGGGTAGCTCGGAGATGTGGACCCAGCGCACCGGCGCCTCGGCCGATTCCTCGCCCGCGACGACGTCGAGCCCGAGCTCGTCGACGAGGGTCCGGAGTGTGAGCACGACGCGGGCCTCAGCTCCTGGCCGCGAGTTGCTCCGCCGCCTCTGTCAGCACCTTCCGCAGCACCCGCTCGATCTCCCCGAACTCCTCGCTGTCCGAGATGAGCGGGGGCGAGAGCTGGATCACCGGGTCGCCGCGGTCGTCGGCGCGGCAGATCAGCCCCTCTTCGAACAGGGCGCCGGAGAGGAACCCGCGCAGCAGCCACTCCGATTCGTCGTCGTCGAAGCTCTCCTTCGTGTCCTGGTCCTTCACGAGCTCGATCGCCTGGAAGAACCCGGCCCCCCGCACATCGCCGACGATCGGGATGTCGCGCAGGCCCTCGAGCGTGGAGCGGAACTCGTCCTCCTTCGCGAGCACGTGCCCGCAGATGTCCTCCTCCTCGAAGATCTCGATGTTCTTCAGGGCGGCGGCGGCGCAGACCGGATGGCCGCCGAACGTGAACCCGTGCACGAACATGTTGGTGCCCTCGAGGAACGGGGCCGCCACCTTCTCGGATGCGATCAGCGCACCCATCGGGGCGTAGGCCGACGTGAGGCCCTTCGCCGTGGTGATCATGTCCGGCTGGTAGCCGAACCGCTGCGCCCCGAACCAGTGGCCAAGCCGGCCCCAGCTGCAGATCACCTCGTCGGAGATCAGCAGGATCCCGTACTTGTCGCAGATCTCCCGCACCCGCTGCCAATAGCCGTCCTGCGGCACGAAGCAGCCGCCGGCGTTCTGCACCGGCTCGAGGATCACGACCGACACCGTCTCCGGCCCCTCGAACAGGATGCGCTCCTCGATCTGGTCGGCCGCCCACAGCTCGTCGCGCCCCTCGGGCCAGCGATAGCTGTTGGTGTTCGCGACGTGGCAGCTCCCCGCGGCGAGCGGCTCGAACGGCGCGCGCAGGTCGGGGATCCCCGTCGCCATCAGGGCGCCCATGGTGGTGCCGTGGTACGCGATCTCGCGCGCGACGACCTTGAACCGCCCGGGCTCGCCGTTCTTCTTGTGGAAGAGGCGCGCGAGCTTCAGCGCCGACTCCACCGACTCGCCGCCGCCCGAGGTGAAGAACACCCGGTTCAGGTCGCCCGGGGTCAGTGAGGCGATCTTGCCCGCGAGCGCCACGGCGCCGGGGTGGGCGTAGCTCCACGTGGTGAAGAACCCGAGCTCCTTGGCCTGCGCCGCCATCGCGTCGCCGATCTCGCCGCGCCCGTGGCCGGCGTTGACGCAGAAGAGCGCCGACAGCCCGTCGAGGTAGCGCTTGCCGTCGCTGTCGTAGACGTAGCAGCCCTCGCCGCGCGTGATGATCGGAACGTCGGTGTCCTTGTACGCGCTCAGCCGCGTGAAGTGCATCCAGAGGTTGGCCTTCGCCATCTCCTGCAGCGAATGGGACGCCAGTTCCATCTCTCTCCTCACGTAGCTGGACGCTATGGACAACCGTAACCCCGTCCTGGCTCGGGGACAACCATCCAGCGGGCAAAGGAGCGGGCCTGTCCGTTGTACAACTTGTCCAACTCAAGGGCCTCACTTTGGGGCACCTGCCACTTGCGGTTAGCCAGGGGAGCGCTTACGTTCCCGGCGTGGAGAGTGAGAGCGGCCCCAAGGCCCACCACCACGTCGCTTCGCAGGCCGGCGACAAGGGTTTGAAGGAAGACGCGATCGGCTTCGTCGACGCGCTCATCATCGGGATCGCCTCGACCGCACCGGCCTACTCGCTCGCTGCCGTCATCGGGATCATCGTCGCCGGCGTCGGGGTCTATGCGCCGGGCGTGCTGATCGCGTCGTTCATCCCGATGTTCCTGATCGCCGGTGCGTTCTACTACATGAACCGCGCCGACCCCGACTGCGGCACGTCGTTCTCGTGGATCACCCGGGCGATCGGGCCGTACGTCGGCTGGGTCACGGGGTGGGCCGTGTGCACGACGGGCATCATCGTCATCGGCTCGCTGGCCGATGTTGCCGCGTACTACAGCTTCGACATCGTCGGCTGGGACGCCGCGCGCGACTCGAAGGAGACAGTCACGGGGCTGGCGGTCGCGTACATCGCCATCACCACCGGGATCTGCGTGATCGGCACCGAGCCCTCGGCGCGCTTCCAGCGCGTGATGATCTCGGCCCAGGTGCTCGCCCTGGTCCTGTTCGCTGCGGTGGCGCTCGTCAAGGTGATCGGCGGCGACGCGCAGGCGGGCGCGGAGACCTTCGACATCGCTTGGTTCTTCCCGTGGGAGGTCCCGTTCGACGCGCTGGTGCTCGGATTGCTGACCGGCGTGTTCATCTATTGGGGCTGGGAATCGGCGGTCAACCTGAACGAGGAAACCGAGGACTCGGACTCGGCACCCGGCAAGGCCGCCGTGGCGAGCACCGTGATCCTGCTCGGCACCTATCTGCTGGTGGCGGTCGCGGTCATCGCGTACGCCGGCACGAAGATCGTGCTCGACTTCGAGGACGACGCGGGCATCCTCGGCGCCGTCGCCGCCGACGTGCTCGGCTCGCCGCTCGACAAGCTGGTCGTCCTGGCAATCATCACCTCCGGCCTCGCGTCGGCGCAGACGACGATCCTGCCGGCGTCGCGGACGAGCCTGTCGATGGCGCGTCAGGGCGCCTTCCCCGCCGTGTTCGGCAAGGTGCACCCGCGCTTCAAGACGCCACACGTGTCCACGATCACCATCGGTGCAGTGGCTGCCGTCTGGTACGTGATCTTCAACCTCAGCTCGCAGAACTTCCTGTTCGACTCGCTGACCGCGCTCGCGATCGTGATCGCGTTCTACTACGCGATGACCGGCTTCGCGTGCACGATCTACTACCGCAGGGAGCTGACGAAGTCCGTCAAGAACTTCGTGCTCATCGGGGTCGCGCCGGTCACGGGCGGGGTGATCCTGTCGTACATGTTCTACAAGGCGATCGACGAGTACCGGAAGGTCGGTGACTCCTACTCGGGCAGTGAGGTCTTTGGGTGGGCCATCCCTGCCGTCCTCGGTCTCGGCCTCATCATCATCGGCATCGTGCTGATGCTGATCTGGCGCCTGATGGGCCACGAGGAGTATTTCGGCCGGAAGCGCGAGACGGTCGACCCGGACGTCGCGGCGGGCATCAAACAGGGCGTCGCCGCTGTTCCGGAGGGCAGTGTCTGATGGCCCGCGCGATAGTGCTCGGCTACGACGACTCGACGGGCTCCAAGCAGGCGCTCGAGGTTGCCGTCGACCTTGCGGCCAAGGCGGGCGACGACCTCGTCATCGCCTATGGCTACGCGCCGCCGGGTGGGCCCGGTGAGGAGTCCGGCACGCACCGCGAGGCGCTTGCGGAGATCGGCGAGAAGCTCACCGCGGGGGCGGTGACCCGCGCGCGGGAGGCCGGCGTCAACCCGGAGGTGGCGCTCGTCGACGAGCGGCCCGTCGACGCGCTCCTGTCGCTGGCAAAGGAGCGCGACGCGCGGTTCATCGTCGTCGGCGGCTACGGCGAGAGCCCGCTCCGCGGCGCGATCCTCGGGTCGACGCCGCACAAGCTGCTGCACCTTTCCGAGGTGCCGGTGGTCGTCGTCCCCTGCACGGCCGATTGAGCCGTCGCTAGTGTCAGCCTGGTGAGCAGCTGGGACAACCTCGCCGGCCTGCCGGTGAAGATCGACGGTTACGAGCTCCACGGGCACTCGCAGGCCTTCGGGCCCGAGTTCGAGCGCCACACCACGATCATCCGCCTGCGCGGCGGCGGCGAGATCGGCGAGGGCGAGGACGTGATCTACGACGGGATCGATCACATGAACCTCCAGGCGCTCGGCCCGGTCCTGACGCTCGAGGGCGAGCACACGCTCGGATCGTTCGCCGAGCTGCTCGACTCGCTCGACCTCTTCCCGGATCCGCCGGTGCGCGACGACACCCGCGACTACCGTCGATGGGCGTTCGAGTCCGCGGCGCTCGACCTCGCGCTGCGCCAGGGCGACACCACGCTCGGCGCCATTCTCGGCCGCGAGCCGCAGCCGCTCAACTACGTGGTTTCGATGCGCCTCGGAGCGATGGGCTCGACCGAGCCCGAGACCGCGGACAAGCTGCATCGCGTGCTGGAGACCTACCCCGGCACGCGCTTCAAGCTCGACCCGACCAACACGTGGTCACCGGAGCTGATCGCCGAGCTCGCGGCGACCGGAGCCGTCGACTCGCTCGACCTCAAGGGCAAGTACAAGGGCACGCCGGTGGACTTCGAGGCCGATCCCGAGCTGTACGAGCTGCTCGCGGAATCGTTCCCCGACGCCTGGCTCGAGGACCCGGACCTCGACGTGCCGGAGGCCGCCAAGGTGCTCGAGCCCCACCGGGACCGGATCACGTGGGACGCGATCATTCACTCCGTGGCCGACATCGAGGCGCTCCCGTTTCCGCCCAAGACGGTGAACATCAAGCCGTCGCGCTTCGGCCCGCTGCGCGAGCTGTTCGCGGCCTACGACTACTGCGAGGAGCGCGGCATCGGCGCCTACGGCGGTGGGCAGTCCGAGCTCGGGATCGGCCGCGACCACATCCAGTACCTCGCGGCCCTGATGCATCCGGACACGCCGAACGACACGGCGCCGAAGGAGTTCAACCTGCCGGAGGTGCCGGCTGGGCTGCCGACGAGCCCGTTCGACGTGCCGGTGGCGCCCTCAGGCCTCCGGTTCGCGTGAGCCCTCCAGCGCCTCGGCCGGACGCCGCGGGCGCAGGTTGCTCACCATCAGCGCGACGATCGTGACCAGGTAGATCTGCCCGATCAGCGCCTCGACCGCGGCCAGCGAGCGGCCGAGGTGGCCGGCCGGGGTGAAGTCGCCATAGCCCACCGTCGTCTGGGTGATGAAGCTGAAGTAGAGCTGGTCCTGGTGATCGCCGTCCGTGCCCTGGGCGAAGAACTGCGCGTCGCCGAACGCCGCGATGACGCCGTACGCGTACGAGAACAGCAGCCCGATCAGCAGATACACCGAGACGACCCCGAGCACGGCCTGCAGGGTGACCTGCCTGGCCTCGACGACGCTGCGCACGACGCCCGCTCCGATCACCACGAGCGTGAGCGCGACGAGGACGCCGCTCGTGGCACTCGAGAGCCCGGTGCTCGTGTCCCCCGAGGCCGCGAGGGCGGCGATGAGCGCGGCTCCGCCGCCGAGGATCACCCCGATCGCGGCGGGATGCCCGTGGCGGTGGACGTCGGAGCTGTGCAGCGCGAGCACGAGGATCACGATGTGCAGCACGCCGGCGGCGACGCGGAAGCCCGGGCGGTCGGGCGACGCCATCTGGAAGATGATCGATGCGACGACCAGCACCAGGATCGCGCCATAGCGCCGGCTGCCGCGCTGCGTCCAAAGTGCCTGGCGTGCGTGTTGCGCGGCCATCGTCACCGGAACCTATCCCGGAGCAATTTGTTAGGGTGCCCTAACTAATCCGCAGCGCCCCAGTCGGAATTAAGGATCGAGAGGTGAGAGGTGGGACGGAACACCGGGCCGAAGGAGCGCCTGTCGCGCCGGGCAGGAGTAGAGCTGGAGTTCCGCCGCTACGTCACCCAAGCCCAGCGCGCGACCGCGCTCGCGACGGGCGACAGGCTGCTCCAGATCCTCGAGCTGCGGCTCGACAACGTCGTTCACCGGCTCGGCTTCGCGAGCACCCGCGCCCAGGCGCGCCAGTTCGTCAGCCACGGCCACATCGACGTGAACGGCCGCCGCTGCACGATCCCCTCGCGCCGCCTCGCCGAAGGCGACATCGTCTCGTTCACGGCCGAGAGCCCGGCACGGCCGGTCGCGCACGCAGCGGGCGAGCTCGTCGACCTGGTGCCCGCCTGGCTCCTGACCGACAGCGAGCCGCTGATCGGGCGGGTCGTGAGCCTTCCGGTCCGCGCCGAGATCCAGGTGCCGCTGGAGGAGCAGATGATCGTCGAGTACTACAGCCGGGTCTGACGATGCTCGCGCCGCTTCCCTTCGCCCTGCACGCGAGCACCGGCTGCCCGTCGGCGGCCGAGCTCACGCTCTCCCTCGCCGGCGCGTTCCACGATGTCGATGCGGCGGTCGTCGACGCGCGCCTCGAAGCGATAGCCGAGCGCCTGCGCCTGCGCCTGCGCCTGCCGGCCGAGGACAACCCCGGGGAGGAGCTGACTGCGATCGCAGGGCTTGCGGCGTCCGAGCCGCTCGTCCCGGTCGCCCGCGACGAGGAGGCCATCGCCGGCCTGATGCTCGACGCGGCGCTCGACCGCGGCGCCGCTCACCCGCTGATCCGCGCCGTCGTACTCGCCGAGGCAGGGCGCCGGCGCGGCCTGAAGGTCGGGATCGTGAGCAACGGGACCAACCACTGCGTTGCGCACGCGAAGCTGCGGGCGCCGCTGCTCCTCGACGCGGGGAGCGGCGACATGGTCGCTGCCACCACCCTCGAGGCCCGTCTCCAGTGGCGCTGCTCCCATGAGACCAGCGCCCTGCTGATCGGTGCGCTCGAGGAGCGCTGGTTGCGCTGGAGCCGGATCGATCTCGCGCTGCGCGCCGCCGAGCTCCGCATGGTCCTTCCCTTCGACGACGACTCGGTCGAGCGCGCGGGCGCGCGGCTCGAACACGTCCGCGCACATTTCAACTAGCGTCGGGGGGCGAAGCCCGCCCCCTCGACAGGAGAACCCGATGCCCGCAGAGCAGTTCACGGCCGAGCTGAACGCCCAGATCGGGCGCGAGTTCGGCGCGTCGCAGCAGTACATCGCCGTCGCCGTCTACTACGACGCGCAGACACTGCCGCAGCTGGCCTCGTTCTTCTATCGCCAGTCGCTCGAGGAGCGCGACCACGCGATGATGATGGTCCAGTACCTGCTCGACGCGGGCGCCGAGGTCGACGTCCCCGGCGTCCAGGAACCGAAGAACGGGTTCGCGGACATCGCCGAGCCGGTGCGCATCGCGCTCGAGCAGGAGCGCCGCGTGACCGACCAGATCTCCGGGCTCGCCGCCATCGCGCGCGAGGCCAACGACTACGTCAGCGAGCAGTTCGTGCAGTGGTTTCTCAAGGAACAGGTCGAGGAGATCGCGACGATGTCCGATCTGCTCGCGGTCGCGGAGCGCTCGAAGGACCGCCCGATGGAGATCGAGGACTTCCTCGCCCGCGAGCATTCGGGTGAGGAGGCCGGGGACCCGACCGCACCTACGGCCGCCGGCGGCTCGGTCGGTTGATCCGGCTCAGCCCGGTCGAAGGAGTTCCTGCCGCCCCCGCAGACCAAGCCGGACCTGATCGAGTCGCTCGCGCTGCCGACCCGCGGCATCCCGGGGCACCGCGATCTGATGCCGAGGTCGAGAGCGCTGGGGTGGCCGCCGCCTTCCGGGCCAACTTCGCCGAGCTGTGGGATGAGGGCAAGGTCGAGACCACGGGCGACGGCCGTCCCGGGCCCGTCGACGTGGGCGGAGTGGAGGTGCGGGCGTGGTTCACGCCGGGCCAGGGCCGGGCGCTCTCGCACCGGATCTCCGCCGAGAACGTGCTCGAGATCCGCTCCGCCGAGCACGCGGACGCGATGGCCGCGTTCATCGACGAAGTCAGGGCGAAGTACCCCGCTGCGCGATAGGTGTTCCCCGGGCCGGATCATGGCCCCGGCGTATACGGCGGCAGCGAGGTAGGAGAGCGGGGACGTCGCGAGAGGCAATCCCGACCGCGCCCGCAGAGTAGGTCGCCGGGGTCAGGCGGCGTAGCGCTCGGCGGCGCGCGCCTTGGCCTTGGCGGCCTCGACCTCGCGATCCTTCTTGGGCGCGTTGGTCACGAGCTCGCCGAACAGCCGGGTGGTCGTGGCGACCACCTCGTCGACGGCGCGCTGAAACGATTCCTCGTTGGCTTGCGAGGGTTTGCTGAAACCGCTCACCTTGCGCACGTACTGGACGGCGGAGGCGCGGATCTCTTCCTCGGTCGCGGGTGGCTCGAAGTTGTAGAGCTGGCGGATATTGCGGCACATGCCCCCAGCGTACCCACCCGCGGGCGGGGGCTATTCGCGCGGCAGCCCGTCGTGCTCGGCGAGCGGCGCGAACTCCTCGGTCGGCATGTCGGCGATGCCGGCATCCGTCTCGGGGTCGTCCACGCCGTCGCCGGCGAGCGGCGGGGCGAAGCGCTCGGAGGCCGAGTAGGCCAGCGCCTTGGCCTCGTCGCCGAACACGCGCAGATCCTCGAGCAGCTCGCGCCGCTTGGCCCACAGGTCCTCGGTGTCGCGCTCGAGCTGGGCGGCCAGCTGGTGGGCCCCGGAAAGGATCTCCGCGGCCTCATCGCGCGCCCGCTCGAGGCGCTCCTCGGCTTGGGCGCGCGAGCGCGCGGTCACCTCGTCGGCGGACTCGTGCGCCTGCTTGAGGATCGCGCTCGTCTCCACGCCGACCTCGTCGAGAGCCCGCTGCACGACGGCCTCGCGGGCCTGGCGCGCCTCGAGCACGTCGATCAGGTCGGCCAGCTCGGCGAGGAAGTGGTCCACCGCGGCGCGGTCGTAGCCGCGCAGCACGACCGGGAAGTCGGCCTCCCGGACGGCGTCGGACCCTGTCGGGTCGCGCTCGGGGATCGGGGGCGGCAGGTTGCGGGGTCCGGCCCCGTTGGCGAGCGAGTCGGTTTCGATGGTCATCGCGCCCGTTGTACCCAGGCCGGGCGGTTCCGAAGCCCGCTATCCGGCCAGTGCAAGGCCGGCGGCAGCCAGCGCGGCGCCGTCGCCGGCCTCCGTGACCGTCTGGAGGTCGAGGATCCGGGTCTCGAACGGCTCCAGGTCGTTGCGCCCGACGACGGCGTGACAGCTCACCCCCGCCTGGCGAGCCCGGGTCGCCACCTCACCGGCGGCCTTGCCCTGGAGTGTCTGGCGGTCGAGCGCGCCCTCGCCCGTCACGACGAAGGCCGACGCCCGCATCAGCGCGTCGAAGCCCACGGCGTCGAGCACGTACGGCGCGCCCGGCAGCAGCTTCGCCCCGCGGTGGGCCCATAGCCCGCCCGCGAGCCCGCCCGCAGCGCCGGTCAGCGGCTTCCCGCGCGGGTCCTTCGGCGCCTTCGAGGCGAATTCGGCCAGCCGTGTCTCGAGCCGTTTCACCGTGGCGGGGTCGGCCCCCTTCTGCGGCGCGAACACGCGTGCGGCGTCCTCCCAGCGGGTGCGCACGTCGCAGACCACGTCGATCCGGGGCCGTGCCCCGGCCTCGTCGAGCGCTTGAATTGCCCCCGCTCCGCCGTCGGTGGTCGCGGATCCTCCGGCGGTCACGATCACCCGCTCGGCCCCGGCGGCGGCCGCCGCCGCGATCAGCTCGCCGGTCCCGCGGGTCGAGGCCGCGAACGCGTCGCGGTCCGCGTCCGCCACGAGCCCGAGCCCACTGGCCCGGGCCGACTCGACGATCGCCGTCTTCCCGCTGGGAAGGAGGGCGAACGAGGCGTCGACAGGGCGGCCGAGGGGGTCCGAGACGGGCACGGTGTGCTCCTCGCCCCCGAGTGCGCAGACGAGCGCGTCGAGCGTGCCCTCGCCGCCGTCGGCGATCGGCAGCTCGATTGCGTCGAGGCCGCCTTTGCGCAGTCCGCTCGCGATCGCGGCAGCGACCGCGGCGGCCGGCATGGTCCCCTTGAAGCTGTCCGGTGCGACGAGGACCGGGCGGGTCACGCGAGCGCGTCCCGGAACGCGCGCTCTGCGGCGTCGCTGTGAACCGCGAACACGACGCGCTCGAGCGAGCCCGCCTCATGTTCCCGGCACGCGGCGGCCATCAAGCGGGCGGCCTCGTCGAGCGGGAAGCCGCCGACGCCGGTGCCGAAGGCCACCAGCCCCAGGGACCGGCAGCCGAGCGCCTCCGCGCGGGCGAGCGTGGAGACCGTCGAGCGTTCGATGATGTCGGCCGACGTGGGGCCGCCGAGCTCCATCGTGGCTGCGTGGATGACCCAGCGGGCGGGCATGTCGCCGGCGGTGGTCTCGACGGCCTCGCCGAGCCCGATCGGCGCGACCGCGCGCGACTCCGCGTCGACCTCAGGTCCCCCGGCCCGGGCGATAGCCGCGGCCACCCCGCCGCCGTGCACGAGGTCGGTGTTGGCGGCGTTCGCAATCGCGTCGACCGCGAGCGTCGTCACATCTTCTTGCCGGACCGCGAATTCCATCCGCTAAGAATCATCGACCATGACCGAGTCATGGGACATCGCCACGGGCCCGGGCGTCACGGCGCTGGGGCTCGCCGCCGCACGATCCGTCGAGTCCGGCCGGCCCGACAGTCTGATCGAGGACCCGTTTGCACGCGAGCTGTTCGAGGCGAGCGGCACCGACCTCCCGATGCTGACCGACTGGCCGCAGCCCGGCAGCGAGGTCTCCGACGCGCAGGCCATGCATCTCCACGGCTCGCGCTACATCGGCCTGCGCACGCGCTTCTACGACGACGCGGTCCGAGACGCGGCAGCCGCAGGCGTCCGGCAGGTCGTGCTGCTCGGGGCGGGCCTCGACACGCGCGCTTTCAGGCTCGATATCCCGCCTGAGCTGTGGTTGTGGGAGATCGACCAGGGCGGGGTGCTCACGTACAAGGACGCCGTCCTCGGCGAGCGCGGCGCGGAGCCGGTCTGCCGCCGCGCCGCGATCGGGCTCGACCTGCGCGAGGACTGGCCGGCGGCGCTGGGGGCGGATGGGTTCGACACCGCGCGCCCGACCGGCTGGATCGCCGAGGGCCTGCTCCCGTACCTGGATCCGGAGAGCCAGGCCGGGTTGTTGCAGCGGATCGGCGATCTGTCGGCGCCTCAGAGCATGCTCGCGTTCGACCGCATCGCCGGCGATCCCGCGGCGGGCGAGCGGTTGAAGGCGGTGTCCGAGCGCTCGGGCATCGACATGACCACGCTGATCGCGGCCGGCGACGCCGGCGATCTCGCGCGCGTGGTGCGGGATCTGGGCTGGGAGGCTCTCGAGGAGAGCGCGGCCGATCTCGCCGGGCGCTACGGGCGCGACCTGTCCGACCCGTTCGGAGCGGGCGGCGGAGCGGCCGAGCCCCCGTGGCTCGACACGGTCTTCCTCAGCGCGCGGCTGCCCGGCTGATCGCTACTGGTGCAGCTGCTCGAGGGTGCATTCCTCGGGCGCCTTGTCCTCGCGCCAGCGCACGAACTTCGTGCCGTGCCGGATGCGGTCCCCGGTCACGTGGTCGAAGTTGATCTCGCAGACCAGCTCCGGCCGTAGGCCGTGCCACTGGAGCTCCTCGTCGGACTTCCAGCGGCTCGGCTCGGGGTTGCCCATCTCGTGCGTGCGGTACGGCTCGAGGAACGCGAGCAGCTCCTTCTTCTCCTTCGCCTTGAACCCTGAGGTGTGGCCGACCACCCGCAGCTCGCCTTCGTCGTAGACGCCGAGGATCAGCGAGCCGACGGTGCCCTCCTCCTTGCCGAGCCGGAACGCGACCACCACCACGTCGGCGGTGCGCACGCGCTTGATCTTCGTCATGCCCTTGCGCTGGCCGGGGAGGTAGGCGGCGGAGCCGACCTTGGCGATCACTCCCTCGCTCGTGCCCGTCAGCCACTGGGCGGCGCCGTCTGTCGTGCTCTCGACCGGCGTGAGCCGCACCGGGTCGAGCTTCAGCTTCTCCAGCTTCGCCCGCCGGTCGTCGTACGAGAGCTCCATCAGCGACTCCCCGCCGAGGGCCAGGACGTCGAAGGCGACGTAGAAGGCGGGGTACTCGGCGGCCAGCTTCGTCACCCGCGACTCCGCGGGATGTATCCGCTGGCTCAGCAGGTCGAACTCCTGGATGCCGTCGATCTCGATCACGATCTCCCCGTCGAGAACCACGTCGTCGGCCTTCATCGCGCGCACCTGCTCCTCGATGTCCGGGAAATAGCGGTTCATCGGCTTGCCCCCGCGGCTCTGCAGGTACACCTCGTCGCCCTCGCGGTAGACGATGGTCCGGAATCCGTCCCACTTCGGCTCGTAGCGGAGGTCGTCGCCCTCGGGCAGGGTCCTGGCGGATTTGGCGAGCTGGGGCTTGATCGGCGGGGTCAGTGGGAGCACACGAACGATCCTATGTACGATCGGGTCAATGTCCCATGACCACGCCACAGTCGCCGAGGAGGAGTACCTCCAGATCCTGTTCTGGCTCCAGGAGGCGGGCCTCCCGATGACCGGGGCGAACGTTGCCCGGGCGATGCAGGTGTCGGCGCCCACGGTGCACGAGATGATCGGCCGGCTCGAGAAGGACGGCTACATCAGCCGCGGCGACGACAAGTCGATCTCCTTCACCGAGACGGGCCACGATCAGGCCGAGGAGATAGTCCGCCGCCACCGCCTGATCGAGCGCTTCCTCACCGATGTTTTCGACATCCCGTGGGATCAGGTCCACGAGGAGGCCGAGCGCCTCGAGCACTGGATGTCACCGGTGGTCGAGGAGCGGATGATGAAGGCGATCGGCGACGCGAAGACGTGCCCGCACGGTCACCCGATCTACACCGGCAAGCGCGAGCCGGGCGTGCCGCTCGCCGACGTGGAGGAGGGCGCCGACGTGCGCATCCTGCGCTTCGAGAACGAGGCCGAGGACCTGCTGCACTACCTGATGGCGTCCGGCCTCACGCCGGGCCTCGAGGGCAAGCTCGCCACGTCCGGCGACGAGGCCGTCGTCGTCGAATCGGCCGAGGGAACCCACACGCTGACCCGCAGCGTCGCCGAGACAGTCGCTGTGGTCGCCGACCCGTCGCCCCCGGTGCGCACCGCGCTGCCGGAGACGCTGGTGCTGGCCAAGGAACACTGGGGCCGCTAGGCCCGCGCCGGCTCGTGGAGGCCTGGCAAGTGTGCCAGGCCTCCCTCCTGGAACCGGTCAGCCTGAGACTGCCCCGGTCCGGCAGCCGCCGGCGCTGGAGCGGTCGACCCCGAGCCGGTCGATGAACACGGCTGAATCGTATTGGCGGTCGCCCTGATCGAAGATGGACAGGTACAACCGGTGCCTCCCGGGGGTGATCGGCGTCGAGGCTCGCAGCCTTCGTGTCGCGCCGTCGTAGGTCGTCCCTCGCGAGTAGAACGCACTCACGGATGTGTCACCGACGCCATTGACGCTGATCAGGTTGCCCTTCAGGTCGTGCGCGAAATTGTCCGGCGCCGAAATTTGCGGGCTACCGATCGTGTTCGTATTCCACGTCGTGCGATCGAGTTCTGCGATGAACGCGTCGTTGTACTGCTGGTTGACGAACTCGGGGAACTCTTCCGTCAGGAACTTGAACCGGAACCGTAGGCAGTTTGCGCCCGACGGCACACGCAAGTTGATGCGGAAAATTGTGACGTCTCGAGCACCCCGAATCGACGGCCCACCGGCACTGTCACTGGTGTCGCCCGAAGTGTTGCGGTTGTCGGCCGAGCGTACGTCGCCGTTGCCCAGAATCAGGAATGAGCGGCCTGAGATCGGAAAGCCTGCAAGCTTCTTCGTCGAGATGCCGGCCACCGGCCCGTAGGGTGGACGTGTCGCGAAAGCCGCACTCGGAGCGCGCTTACTCACCGCGATCGATCGGACCAACCGCTCGGCCTCGACACGAGCCGACCGACCCGAGTCGGCCACGATCCGCCCCTTGGACTTAGCGGCCTCCGCTATTCCGATCGACACGATCGCCATCAACACCGCACCCGCCACCGCCACCACACGCAAACGGCTTGCCCTGCCAGACATACGCTTCTCCTCGATCGTGGGAACACGCCGTGAATGCCCTGCCGGACCAGGCCCAAACCAGACTGCCCTTCGGTGAGCAGTTCACCGAGTCCGCGCCCGGCCGGCGGCTAGAAGCGGATCCGTCGCAGCGCGCGCCGCACGTCGGCGACCTTTGCGCTCGACGCGACCAGATACGCGGCCCGGCCGCCGCGCACGGCGTATCCGACCCGGGCCGGGCGGGTCTTGCGGGTCACGTAGAACCGCGACGCCGCGCGGCGGAAGCCCTTCGTCGCTCCGCGTATCCGCTTGCCCGGCGCAACGCGCGCGGTCTTGTGGCCCTTCGCCTTCGAAGCGATGAACGTCACCTTGCCGCGCTTGGCGCGGACGATGAAACGGCCCCCGCCGGTCACGCAGAAGCGGTAGTTGCCGGCCGAGCGGCGCGCGAGCCGGTACTTCGACACCAGCGTCTTGAGCGAGCCGCCGATCCGCACGGGGCCGATGCCCTTGTTCGTCACGGCCGCCCGTCGCGGGACGCACGGCTTGCCGGCCGCGATGGAGCGGTCGACGAGCGGGACGTTGACGTAGCTCGGGTCGCTCGAGCTCAGGTGCACGGTCTGCGTCGTGAGCAGACCGGGCAGCAGGTCGGGAAGGGTCGGCAGCGCGTGGGGGAGGTCACTCGAGCGCAGCACGAGCCGGAGGCGGTGGCCCGGGCGCAGGATCGCGTTGGTGTTGAAGATCTCGATGTCGAGGGTCTCCGGCTTGCCGGGCTTCACCGGCAGCAGGCTCGCCTTGGTGAACGGGTGGTACGGGGCGCTGAGGGCGCCGTTCGTGCCGACCCGGCTGCGGCCGCGGTCGAGCGCGCGGCGGCTCATCTGGAGGAAGCCCGCGGTGAGCTGGGTCGAGCGGCCGCTCGGCGCCACGTCGGTCACCTCGGCCACCCAGTAGCCATCGGTCCCGCTGGTCGAGCCGGTCATGTGCACCGCGATCGGGCCGGCGATCTGCGTCGCCGACTTCATCGGCTCGGTTGTGAAGGTCGCTGCGCTCTGCTCGGCAGTGCGGTTGTCGTTGGTGCAGTGGCCGCCCACGTCGACGAGGCCGGCGGTCCACTGCGCCGACGTGCGCGCGCACAGCCCCGAGAGCGGGTTCGGCGGCACGACGCTCGTCGCGTTGCCCGTCGGCGGGTCGCCGGCCAGCTTGCCGCCCGCGCGGAGGTAGAACTTCTCGCTGCGGTGGGGGATCGGCCAGTCGACCTCGCGGCGCCAGGTGCCCGGGCCGATCTCGTACGAGGTCACCGGGCCGAAGCGGTCCGGGTCGTCGATCCCGTTCTGCCTGCCCTTCAGCCAGCGGTCGAACCAGAGGATCTGGAGGTCGGTCAGCGACTGCGGCGATTGCGGGCCGACCCCGAGCCCGGCGTTGCCGCCGAGGAACGGGCTCACGTGGTACCACGGGCCCATCAGCAGCTGCTTGCGGCCGGGCGGCAGCTTCAGCTTCTCGTAGGTGCTCGGCTCGCTGCGCTGGAAGAGGTCCCACCAGCCGCCGACGACGAACGTCGGCACGTTGATGTTGTCGATCAGGGTGTGTGGCGAGCGCGTCTTGTAGAACTCGCCGTCGAACGCGATGTCGCCGGCGGTGAAGGCGCTGGAGACCGTGTTGAGCGGGAAGCTCGTAGAGCCGGTGACGCGCGCCGCGAGCCAAGCAAGCGCGGCCATGGGATCGCTGAGGGCGGTGGTCGGCGGAAGTGCGCCGACGGCCAGCACGAGGCCCATCCACAGCGGGATGAAGCCCGCGTCGACCTGCCCGCCGTGCCAGACGATGTCGCGGTAGATGTCCCCCGCTGGGACGATCGGGAAGATCGCCTTCAGCCCCGGCGGCCTCCGACCGGCGGCGAGCATCTGGTTGATGCCCATGTACGACGGGCCGGCCATGGCGAGTGAGCCGTTCGACCACGGCTGGACGCGCGTCCAGGAGAGGATCTCGAGCGTGTCCTGCTGCTCGCGCGCGCCGAACGACTCCCACGCACCCGGCGAGCCGCCCGTGCCGCGCGCGTCGACGACGACGTGCACGTAGCCGCGCCGCACGAATGCCTGCTCGGGCGCGAAGGCGAACTTGTTGTACGGGGTGACCGTGACGATCACGGGGAGCTTGCCGCCGAGGATCTGGCCGTTGTCGGCAACGGGCCGGGCCACGTCGGCAACGAGGTCGACACCGTCGCTCATGCGGATCTGCACGTCCTTCTGGAGGCTCATGCGCGGGTACTCGGTTCCGCGGATCGGGAGCTGTGGGATGTCGCCGGCGCTCGCCGGTGGCGCGAAGGCGGCCGGGACCGCCACGGCGATCACGGCCAAAAGCAGTGCACGGCTCCTCATGCGGCCAGCCATCCTACGGTGTACGAACGAGTACCGCGCTATAGGGCGCCGGCGCCGGTGAGCTGCCGGTAGGCGTCCGCGACGCGTGTGACCGCCTCGTCGATCTGCTCCGGCGTGACGCCCGAGTACGCGATGCGCAGCGAGCTCTGGCCGCCCTCGAGCAGAAAGTCGCTGCCCTTGACGAACACCACGCCTCGCTCGCCGGCGAGCGCCTCGAGTTCGGCCACGTCGACGTTGTCGGGCAGGTCGATCCAGAGGAAATAGCCGCCCTCGGGCACCACGTAGCGCGCCTGGGGAAGCTCGCGGTCGAGCGCCGCCGTGAGGGCGTCGCGACGCTGGAGCAGTGCCGCCTTGACCGTCTCGATCGAGCTCTCGATCGCACCCGAGGCACAGAACTCGGCCGTGATCGCCTGGGCGACCATGCTCGGCGAGATGTAGGTCTCGGTGGCGAGCTTGCGTGCTCGCGCGATCAGCTCTGCCGGGCCGGCGAGGTAGCCCACGCGGATGCCGGGGCACACCGTCTTCGAGAACGACGACGCGTAGACGACCTTGTCGGCGCGGTCGAGCGACAGCATGGTCGGCAGCGGGTGGCCGGCGAACCGCAGCTCGACGTACGGGTCGTCCTCGAACAGCACGAAGTCGTATTCCTCGGCGAGGGCCACGAGGCGCTCGCGCTTCTCGAGCGACAACGTGCAGCCGGCGGGGTTGTGGAAGTTGGGGATGATGTGCGCGAGCACCGGGCGGGCGCCCGATTCGAGCGCGCGCTCGAGCGCTGACACGTCGATCCCGTCGGCCTCGAGCGGGATCGCGAGCACCTCGGCGCCGAGCTTGCGCAGCGAGAGCAGCGTCCTGTCGTACGTAGGCGCCTCGACCACGACAGTCGATCCTGGCTCGACGAGCAGCTGGAACAGGAACGCGTCCGCCTGCATCGAGCCGTTGGTCGCGATGACCTGTCCCTCGGCCACACCCTGGCGGCCGGCGATCCAGCTCACGAGCCCCTTGTGGCCCGCGGAGGTGCCGTAGGCGAAGGCCGCGGCGGGGTCCTCGGAGAAGGCGCGGTCGGCCGCGGCACGGAGGTCGTCGACGGCGATGATGTCCAGCGAAGGGGCCCCGCGGGCGAGGGAAATGGTGTCCGGGCTCACGCCACCGAGCGTATCGGAGCCTACGCACGCGGTACTCTGCGCCGCGTGTCCGACTCCGCCGGCATCGCCCCTGCTCTAGACCGGATCGATCCCAAGTCGCGCGCGCTGATCGAGCTCTCCTACCGGCGCGGTCTGCCCGACACCTACATCGAGGAGCTGCTCGGCCTCGGGCGCGGCAAGCTCGCCGCGCGCCGCACCGCGGCCGAGGTGGAGCTGGCGGCCGAGCTCGGGCTCGAGCTCGGGAAGGTCAAAGAGCTGCTGTCCGGGCTGGACGAGCAGGGCTGGACGAGCGCCGCCGTTTCCCCGCCCGCCGAAGCCCAGCCGCGACGCGAGCGCCGCCCGAAGCCGGAGAAGCGCCCCGAGCCGGCTCCGCCACCCCCGGCGGACGACCTCGAGGATGAGCCCGACGACGAATTCGACGAGCCCGCGACCACCCGGCTGACGCCGATCCCCGCCGCACCGGTCACGAAGCTGACCCACGCGCCGGACGAGCCGCAGCCGGAAGCTGCCGAGCCGCCCCTGGCGGACGGCGGGGCCGCTGACGGCGGTGACGAAGCCGAGCAGTCCGACGACCGCCGTGACGGTGGCGGTGGCGTGGGCCGCTGGCTCGCGGGTCTGGGCGCGCTGCTCGCCATCGCTGTGATCGTGGCGATCGTGGTGATCGCCAACGGCTCGGACGACGGTGACAGCGGCAGCGAGAACGCGTCCACCTCAGCGGCCACGACCACTCAGCCCGCCACCGAGACGCAGACCGAGACCGAGGAGGAGCCGCCTCCGCCTGAGGACGTCAGGGGCCCGGTCGTCGTATTCGAGCGCTTGAACGGCACGAACGGCAAGGGCACCGTCCAGCTGCTGAGCGAGGGCGGGCGCGATCGTGTGAACCTCAAGGTGCGCGACTTCCTCGAGCCCCAGGGGGGCGGCTATGCGGTCTGGGTCTACAACTCGCCGCAGGACGCGCGCCTGCTCACCTCGACCGAGCAGACGGCATTCGACGTGACGCTCCCGCTCCCGGCGAACTACAAGCGCTACCGGTTCGTAGAGGTCTCGCGCGAGGCCGACGAAAACCCCGGCCACATGGGCCTGAGCCTGCTGCGCGCGCCGTTCGCCGAGCTTCAGCCGCGATGAAGCCGAGCCAGGTCCTGATCGCGATCGTGGCTGTGCTCGCGCGGTCGGGATAGTCGCCGTGATCTCGCTCGGCGGTGGGGACGACGACGGCGGTGGAGGTGGCAGCGACAGCGGTCAGGTCACCGAGGCCAGCCAGCAGCAGCTGGCCGCCGAGGTCCGCGGGTTGCGCGAAGAGGTCGGAGCGCTGGCGGAGGGCCTCGAGGAGGCCTACGCCGAACGCCCCGACCAGTAGCGCCTGTCTACTGGACGGTCGCCTCCGCGACCATCCCCTTCGCCACGTGGGGCGGTCCGCCCTTGCGGTCGGCGATGAAGCACAGCAGGGCGTACTTGCCCTTCTTGAGGTCGAGGGTCGAGGTGATCGTGCCGCCGCCCTCGATGACGGAGGTGCCGACCGCGCTCTCGAAGTCGATCGGCGGCGGGCCGCTGCCCCCGCCCTCGGTCTCGGCGAACTTCTTGACGTCGGCGAGCGTGGTGCCCTTGTTCATCGGGGCGGCGATCATGTGATGCCACTCCTTGCCGGCGTTGGTGAACACCACGGTGTTCGCACCGGCCTCGAGCCCGCTGCTCGTGAACGAATAGTCCTTCGCCGTCACGGTGCCGCCCGTGGGCAGCGGGGCCTCGTTCTTGTCGCCCGCGATCGGGAGCTTCACGAGCCCGCCGTTCTCGAGGTTGGCGTCGTCCTCGTCGTCGGCCACGTAGTAGGTGCCCTCGTTGAGGACGAGGCCGGCCTTGTTCGTCTTGCCGGGGTCGGCGCTGCCCGCGCCGCCGGCCGCGAAGAACCACGCGGGGGCCGGCTTGCCCTCGCCGACGGCCTTCAGGGCCGCCACGACCTCGGCGTCGCTGTGCTCGCCGGTGACGGCGATCAGCTGGGCGGCGTGCGGCTTCTTGCCGTTGTTGGTGAACGTGACGTTGGTGGTGCCGGGAGTCTTGTCGCCCGTCACCTCGAGGTTCACCTTCTTTCCGGACTCGCTCGCCGTGATGGTGAGCGCGGCCGGGTCCTTGGATGCTGTCTTTTCATCGTCGCCGCAGGCCGCGAGCGCGAGCGCCGCGCCGGCTGCGGTGACCAGTACAAGTCGGTTTTTCATGCGGCGAGGCTATCCGTAATTCTGGAAAGCGCCAGTCGTCGGGGGGACACGGAAGCGCGAACGCGCCTGGCGCTCAGCCGCCGAGGATCTCGACGGCGATCTTCGAGACCTCGGTCGGCGTGCGCCCGACGCGGACGCCCACCGCCTCGAGTGCCTCGGCCTTCGCCGCCGCGGTGCCCTTCGACCCCGAGACGATGGCGCCTGCGTGGCCCATCGTCTTTCCGGGTGGGGCGGTGAAGCCGGCGATGTACGCCACGACCGGCTTGTTCACGTTCTCCTTGATGTAGTCGGCGGCCTGCTCCTCGGCGTCGCCGCCGATCTCGCCGGACATCACGATCAGCTCGGTCTCCGGATCGGCCTCGAACAGCTCGATGATGTCGACGAAGCTGGAGCCGGGCACCGGGTCGCCGCCGATGCCGACGATCGAGGAGTTGCCGAAACCGGCCTGGGCCAGCTCGTAGCCGATCTGGTAGGTCAGCGTGCCCGAGCGGGACACCACTCCGACGTTGCCCTCCTTGAAGAAGGACGCGGGGATGATGCCGACGCTGGCCTTGCCGGGCGAGAGGATGCCCGGGCAGTTGGGGCCGACGAGGCGCACGCCGGGGTTGCGCTTCAAGTGGTTGTAGACGCGGAGCTCGTCGTGGGCTGGGATGCCCTCGGTGATCGCGATGATCAGCTCGATGCCCGCGTCCTCGGCCTCGAGGATCGAGTCGGCGGCGAACCGTGGCGGGACGAAGATCATCGCCGTGTTGGCGCCGGTCTCGGCGACCGAGTCGGCGAAGGTGTTGAAGACCGGGATGCCCTCGACGTCCTGGCCGCCCTTGCCGGGCGTGACGCCGGCTACGACCTGGGTGCCGTAGTTGCGGTTGTTCAGCGAGTGGAACGTGCCCTCGGAACCGGTGATCCCGGAGGTGACGAGCTTGGTGTTCTTGTCGACCAGGACGCTCATGCGTTGGCCAGCTCCACGACCTTCGCGGCGGCGCCGTCCATCGTCGTCTCGGTGTGCACGTTCGGCAGGTTCGCCTCGGCCAGCAGCCGCTGCCCCTCCTCCTCGTTCGTGCCGTTGAGGCGCACGACGAAGGGGACGGTCGGGTTGATCTGGGCGAACGCCTCGATCAACCCGTTGGCCACCTCGTCGCAACGGGTGATGCCGCCGAAGATGTTGAACAGCACGGCCTTGACCTTGGGGTCGGAGAGGATGACCTCGACCGCCTGGGTGATGGCCTCGGCCTTGGAGCCGCCGCCCGCGTCGAGGAAGTTCGCCGGCTCGCCGCCCGCGCCCTTGACCACGTCGAGGGTGGACATCACCAGGCCGGCACCGTTGCCGAGGATCCCGATGTCGCCGTCGAGCTTGACGTAGGTGAGCCCGCGCTCGGCCGCCATGACCTCCTGCGGATCGGCGGCGCCGGTGTCGCCGAGGCCCTCGTGGTCGGGGTGGCGGAAGCCGGCGTTGCCGTCGACCGTGACCTTGGCGTCGAGCGCGACCACTTCGCGGCTCTTCGTGATGAGCAGGGGGTTGACCTCGACGAGCATCGCGTCCTCCGCGACGAACACCTCGTAGAGCTTGGCCAGCATCGCGCCGACCGGGCGGATCACGTCGGCGGGGATGCCCGCCTCGAACGCGAGCCGGCGGCCCTGGAAGTCCTGGAAGCCGATCAGTGGATCGACGTGCAGCATCCGCATCGCCTCGGGGTCCGTCTCGGCGATCGCCTCGACGTCCATCCCGCCCATCTTCGAGAACATCGCCATCGGCTTCTTGGCCGAGCGGTCGAAGACGAACGCGGCGTAGTACTCCTCGTCGATGTCGCTCGCTGCCTCGACCCAGACCTCGTGGACCGTGAACCCCTTTATGTCCATGCCGAGGATGGCGGTCGCGTGCTCGCGCGCCTCGCCCTCGTCGTTGGCGAGCTTGATGCCGCCGGCCTTGCCGCGGCCGCCGATCAGCACCTGCGCCTTGACGACGCATGGATAGCCGACCTCGTTGGCGGCGGCCACCGCCTCGTCGACGGTCTTGGCGGGCTTGCCGCTCGGCACGGGAACGCCGTGCTTGGCGAACAGCTGCTTGCCCTGGTACTCGAGAAGGTCCATGAAACGGCGGGGGAGGCTATATGAATAGCCGCGCAGCCGGCCGAGCCGGCTGCTTGGCCCAACTGCGTGAAGCGCGGCGCAAACCGCCGTGAGCCGCCCTTACGTAGAATGCCCCGCTTCATGCCTCTCCCTAAAGATGTCCAATTCGTAACGTTCGACTGCTACGGCACCCTGATCGACTGGGAGACCGGCCTGTACGAGGCATTCCAGAAGGAAGCCTCGCGCGACGGCTTCACGATCGACCGCGCCGCGCTGCTGCCACGCTTCGTCGAGATTCAGCACGAGGTCCAGAGCGGCTCCTACGAGCTGTACGCCGAGGTCCTGCGCCGTACCGCGGTGAAGATCGCGCCGGAGCTCGGCTGGGAGCTCGAGTCCTCGCGGGCCCAGTTCCTCCCCGACTCGGTGCCGCGCTGGATGCCGTTCCGCGAGACGAACGCGCAGATCGAGCGCTTCGCGAAGAAGTACGAGATCGGGATCCTGTCGAACATCGACGACAAGCTGCTCGGCGCGACCCGCCGCCACTTCCGCGGTGACCTCGACCTCGTCGTGACCGCCCAGCAGGTGCGCTCGTACAAGCCCGACCCGGCCCACTTCAAGGAGTGCGCGCGGCGCATCGAGAAGCGCAAGAAGAACTGGGTCCACATCGCCAGCGGCTACCACACGGACGTGCAGGAGTGCCTGCGCCAGAAGGTTCCCGTGATCTGGGTGAATCGCAACGGCATCGTGCTCGAGTCCGGGCAGAAGAAGCCGACCGCGGAGGTCAAGTCCTTCCGCGACGCCGGCAAGCTCCTCGACGCGGCGTAACCGGGAGCGGCGGTGCGCGCCGTATCGGTCGCAGAGGAGGCGATCGTCGTCACCAGCCTCTTCGAGCAGACGAACGCCACGGCGATCCGTGCCGACGGCGAGACGCTGCTGATCGACTCGCCGTACCACCCCGAAGAGCTCGAGCTGCTGCCCGCGCTGCTGAAGCAGGCGGGTTTTGAGCCCGTCGCCCTCCTCGCAACGCATCGGCACTTCGATCACCTGCTGGGCCGGGCGGCGTTCCCGGCGCTGTCGCTCGGCGTCGCGGAGTCGACCATGCGCACCTTTCGCTCGGAGCCGGGCGTCGCGCAGCGGGAGCTGCGCGACTACGACTCGCGCAACTACATCGAGCGCGCGCCGCTCGCGCTGGGGAACACCCAGGCTCTGCCCGTCCCGGGCAGGCTCGGCCTCGGTGAACAGGAGCTCGAGCTGCACGCCGCCGACGGGCACACGGCCGACGGGATGCTCGTCTTCGCGCCGTGGCTCGGGCTGCTGTGTTGCGGCGACTACAACTCCGACGTGGAGATCCCGTGGCTGTCGAGGGACGGCTCGCTCGCGGACTACCGCTCGACCCTGAAGACCCTCGCGGGGCTACTCGACCGGGCGACGACGATCGTGCCGGGCCACGGCCGCCCGCATGATGCCGAGACCGCGAAGCGCCTGCTGGAAGAGGACATCGCCTACCTCGATCAGGTCGAGGCCGGCGCTGAGAAGCCGTCGCTCCCCGACGGGCGGGACACCAGCTTCCAGCGCTGGATCCACCGCGAGAACCTCAAGGTGATCTAGGAAGCCTGCTCAGCGGGCGCGAGCGAGGTAGCTCTTCCCGGCGCGGAGCACCACCGTCTTGCGCCGGCGCGGGTCCCGGACCGCGACCTTGCCGCGCGTGACCTTTGTGAGGGTGCCGTCGCAGCGGTCGGTGACCTCATAGACCGTTCCCCGCACGGTGGCCGCGCTGTGGCGGCCGCGGGTCCGGTACTTGCCCTTGACGTTGTGCCGCAGACGCCGGATGCGGCGCTTCGAGCGGCGCGCGATGTTCGCGCTCGTGCTCGCCTTGCCACAGCGCCCGAAGCTGCCGCCCTTCAACACCAGATCCGTGAGCCCCTTCTTGCTGCGGGTGCGCGACTGCAGGACCTGGAAGATGCCGCCGTCGAAGCTGCCGGATTGCGTCTTCGAGCCCGAGGCGGCCGACGTGGTCAGGCGAACGGCGCCGCGCGTGGTGTCGAGCAGGCTGCCCATCGGGATCTGGCGCGCCTGGCTCAGCGGGATGAAACCCCGTCCCTTGGCCTGCGCCGCGTGTGCGCTGCTCCTACCGGGCAGCTTCACGAACACCTGGCCGCGGAGGGGCACGGCGTTCGCCGTCCTGCCCAGCTTGGGTGGCGGCAGGGGACAGCCATCGGCCGTGCTCGCCGCCACCGTCGGGCAGCGGTCGACGGGATCGAGCACCTTGTCGCCGTCTCTGTCGGTGGCAGCGGGCGGGGCTACGGCGTCCCCGACGACCGTGAGGGTGGCCCCGCTCGCGCCGTACGTCGCGGTGAAGTGCTTGCCGGCCAGGTTGTCGGTCACTGCTCCGAAGGCGCCGCTGCGGGAGCCGTAGGTGAGCACGGGGAACTGGGTGCCGACGGCGGGGTCGAATCCGGTGGTGCCGTTGATCGTGCCGCCGAGCGTGGCCGCTCCGGTGACGGTGAGCCGGCCCTGGCTCGACGCGGCGGGGCCGTCGAGGTCGAATCGCAGGGTGCCGAGATTCTGGAACGGCCCCGTGATCGTCTGGTTCGAGCCCGCGTCGAGCTCGAGGATGCCGCCGCCGGCGTTCAGGGTCATGCCGGCGAGCGCATCGGGCGCCAGATCCGAGCTGATCCGAGCGGCGGCGCCTTCCAGGACCAGGTGCGCCGCGTTTGTCTGGACCGAGACGTTGCCCGGAAGCTTGAGCACGCCGTTCCGCGCCGCGAATCTCCCGCCGGTCAGCGTGCTTCCCGAAAGGTTGGTCAGAGCAGCGTCGTTGAGATCCAGCGTGCCGGCGCGCGTCTCTATCGTGCCGTCGTTGTCGATCGGGGCCTCGAGCGTGGTGGTGTTGGCGCCGATCGCGGTGGTGCGCTGGATCAGCCCGCCGGCGAGGACGTTGATCTGGTTGACGGCGTTGAAGTCGTTCACCGTGGTGGTGGTGGTCGTGTTCAGCCGGAACGTGCCGCCGTTCTGGATCTCGAGCACGCGGGCGCTGGACAGCGTGACGTTCGAGATGCCGGTGTAGTCGAGGACTGCGCCGCCGGCGACCGTGGTCTTGCCGTTCAGGTTGTTGCCGTTCATGGTGCCGCCCGACCAGGTGAAGGTCGACGACCCGCCGATCTGGAACGTTCCGTCGCCGCCGAGGGTGCCGCCGGTCATCGTGTTCCCGGCGCCTGTGGCGGCGACGGTCTGGCCGGTCGCGACATCGACGTTGCCGCTGGCGATCTGGACGCTGCCCTTGATCGTGGCGCCGGTGCCGAGGATGTGGGTGTCGCCGTTGAAGCGGATCTTGCTGCCACCAGGGGCGCCGTATGCGCCGGTCGAGGTCTGGCCGTTGGTGCCGCCGGTCAGGTCCAGTAGCCCCGCTGCGCCTGCGTCGAAACGCACCGTGCCGTCGTTGTCGATCGGGGCGTCGAGCGTCGTGGTGTTGGCGCCGATCGCGGTGGTGCGCTGGATCGTGCCGCCGGCGAGGACGTTGATCTGGTTGACGGCGTTGAAGTTGTTCACCTGGGTCGTGGTGGTGGTGCTGAGGCGGAACGTGCCGCCGTTCTGGATCTCGAGCACGCGGGCGCTGGACAGCGTGACGTTCGAGCTGCCGGTGTAATCGAGGATCGATCCGGACGTGACCGCGGTCGTGCCGTTCAAGTTGTTGCCGTGCATCGTGCCGCCCGACCACGTGAAGGTGGACGACCCGCCGATCTGGAACGTTCCGTCGCCGCCCAGGGTGCCGCCGGTCATCGCGTTCCCGGCGCCGCTGGCGGCGACGGTCTGGCCCGTCGCGACATCGACGTTGCCAGAGACGATCTGGACGCTGCCCGCGAGGGTCGCGCCGGTGCCGAGAAGGTGGGTGTCGCCGTTGAAGCGGATCTTGCTCCCGACAGGCGGAGCCGTACTCGCCGGTCGAGGTCTGACCGTTGGTGCCGCCGGTCAGGTCGAGGTTGCCGCCCGCGCCGGAGTCGAAGTGGATCGCGCCGTCGTTGTCGATCGGGGCGTCGAGCGTGGTGGTGTTGGCGCCGATCGCGGTGGTGCGCTGGATCGTGCCGCCGGCGAGGACGTTGATCTGGTTGACGGCGTTGAAGTTGTTCACCTGGGTCGTGGTGGTGGTGCTGAGGCGGAACGTGCCGCCGTTCTGGATCTCGAGCACGCGGGCGCTGGACAGCGTGACGTTCGAGCTGCCGTTGTAATCGAGGATCGCCCCGGAGGCGACCGCGGTCTTGCCGTTGTTGTTGGCACCGTGCATGGTGCCTCCGGACCAGGTGAAGGTGGACGACCCGGCGACCTGGAAGGTGCCCTCGCCGCCGAGGGTGCCGCCGGTCATCGCGTTCCCGGCGCCGCCGGCGGCGACGGTCTGGCCCGTCGCGACATCGACGTTGCCAGAGACGATCTGGACGCTGCCCGCGAGGGTCGCGCCGGTGCCGAGAAGGTGGGTGTCGCCGTTGAAGCGGATCTTGCTCCCGCCGGCGGATCCGTACTCGCCGGTCGAGGTCTGGCCGTTGGTGCCGCCGGTCAGGTCGAGGTTGCCGCCCGCGCCGGAGTCGAAGTGGATCGCGCCGTCGTTGTCGATCGGGGCGTCGATCGTCGTGGTGTTGGCGCCGATCGCGGTGGTGCGCTGGATCGTGCCGCCGGCGAGGACGTTGATCTGGTTGACGGCGTTGAAGTTGTTCACCTGGGTCGTGGTGGTGGTGCTGAGGCGGAACGTGCCGCCGTTCTGGATCTCGAGCACGCGGGCGGTGGACAGCGTGACGTTCGAGCTGCCGGTGTAGTCGAGAATCGCCCCTGGGGTGACGACCGTCTTGCCGTTCGCGTTGTTGCCGTGCATCGTGCCGCCCGACCAGGTGTTGGTCCCCAAGAGGTTCAGCGTCCCGCTGCCGCCGATGGTGCCTGTCCCGGTCAGCGTCAGCCCGCTCGCCAGGGATGGCTCCACCGTGCCGAGGTTGAGGGTCCCGCCGCTGGCGATCGTCAGCGTGCCGCCGCCGCTCGCATCGATGGCGCCGAAGTTCACCGTGTCGGTGAGGGCCGCGTTCTTGTTGCCGAGACACGCGCCCTGGGCGTTGGTGGGGAGGACATCGCCCGCCCAGTTGGCCGGCAGCGCGAGATCGGTGGCCACACCGCTCGGTCCCCCGTCGAACGTCACGTCGCAGGTGAACGCAGACGGCCCAGGGGTGAAGACAAGGGCAGCGACGACTACCGATGCGACTGCGGCCAGATGGGTGAACCGGCGGGCGATCGATCCAAAGTACCCCAGGATGCGCAATCGTGCGCGGCTAGCCGCCGATGGCGCTCATCGAGCGCGTCGGCTGGATGAAGCCCGCCTCGCCGACGCGGTGCTTGAGCTCCTTGCGCCATACCGCGTCGCGCACGATCTGCTCGAGGTCGTCGTCCGTGGCTCCGGCGCGCAGCGGGGCGCGCAGGTCGGTCTCGTTGATCGAGAACAGGCAGGTGCGGAGCATCCCGTCGGCGGTCAGCCGGATGCGGTTGCAGTCGGAGCAGAACGGCTCGGACACGGGGTTGATGAACCCGATCGATCCTTCGCCGCCGCCCGCGAAGCGGAACACGCGGGCGGTGGCCGACGGCTTGCGCTCCACCTCGACCAGCTCGTGCTCGCGCTCGATGATGGCCCGCAGCTCCTCGCCGGTGAGCACCTGGTCGGCGGTCCAGTCGCGGTCGCCGTCGAGCGGCATGAACTCGATGAACCGCACCTCCACGCCGCGCTCGCGGGCGAAGCGCGCGAACGGCAGCGCCTCCTCCTCGGTGAAGTCGCGCAGCCCGACGGCGTTGACCTTCACCGGCCGCAGCCGCGGCTCCGCCATCACGGCGTCGAGCCCGCGCAGCACCTGCGGCAGCGCGTCGCGCCGGGTCATCGCGTAGAAGCGGTCCCGCTGGAGCGAGTCGATCGAGATGTTGAGGCGGCGGATGCCGGCGTCGGCGAGCGCGGCGGCGTCGCGCTCGAGCAGGAAGCCGTTGCTCGTCAGGGCGATGTCGTCGAGGCCCTCGACCGCGGCGAGCATCGCCGCGAGCCGCGGGAAGTCGCGCCGCACGAGCGGCTCGCCGCCCGTCAGCCGCAGCTTGCCCACCCCCATCGACGCGAGCAGGCCGACCACGCGGGTGATCTCCTCGAACGACAGCACGTCGTCGCGCTCGAGCCACGGCAGGCCCTCGGCGGGCATGCAGTACTGGCAGCGGAAGTTGCAGCGGTCGGTGACCGACACGCGCACGTCTCCGATCTCGCGCCCGTGGCCGTCGACGAGCGGTTCGCGCCTCATGCAGGGAGGGTACTCCGCAGCGGTTCGAGGCTCGCGCGGGCGTTGTAGTCGGGGATACCCGCCTCGGCCGAGCGTGTCTCACCGGCGATCAGCACGTTGCCCTCGGGCCAGTGCACCTGCAGCGACCGGCGGGCGACCGGGGCGAAGCGCGCGCGCCCGCGCAGCTCGCCGTGGGCCGAGCGGACGAGGACCTCGTCGCCGTCGGCGATGCCGAGCGCGCCGGCGTCCTCGGCGTTGACCAGGACCGACTCGCGGCGGGCGCCGGTGATCGAGTCGCGCTGCTCCTGCACCATCGAGTTGAACTGCTTGCCGCGCCGCGTGGCCACCGCGAACAGTCCGTCGTCCGGCGGTGGCGGAGCCGGGGCGATCGCCGCGAACCGGGCGCGCCCGTCGGGGGTGGGGAAGCGCCAGCCGGCGCACAGGTGCGGCCCGCCGTACTGGAACGAGTCGCCGCCGTCGGCGAGGCTCTCGATGCCGGAGTAGAGCGGGACCACGCGCCCGATCTCCGCGCGCAGCTCGGGGGTCCCGCCCGGGTAGGTCAACCGCTCGGCCAGCTCCGGCCGCACCCGCCGCGCGAGGTCGAGCAGCACCTGCCACTCGGGCCGCGCGCCGGCGACCCGCGGGCCTTCGACCTCGGGCGAGAGGATCACACGCCGCTCCGTGCTCGTCTCGGTGATGCCGCCCGGCACCTCGTAGCGGGTGGTGGCGGGAAGAAGCAAGACGGCTTCACCAGGCTCCACGAGCATCTGGCTCGAGAGCACGATGTCCTGGTGCACGCGGAGCTTGGTGCGCGCGAGCGCGCGCTCGACCGCGGGCGGGTCGGGCAGCACCTCGAGGAAGTTCCCGCCCACCGACCACATCACGTCGAGCTCGCCGGCCGCGGCCGCGGAGAGCATCTCCGGCGCCTTCAGCCCCGGCGTGGCGGGCACGTCGAAACCCCACTCGGCGGCCAGTGCCGCCGCGTTCTCGGGCGTCGCATCCTTGCCGCCGGGGAACGCCGTCGAGTAGCAGCCCATCTCGGCCCCGCCCTGCACGCCGGAGTGCCCGCGGATCGGCATCAGGCCGCAGCCAGGCCGGCCGACGAACCCCTTCGCCAGCCCGAGGTTGACGATCGCCCGTACGTTGTCCTCGCCGTGCTGGTGCTGGGTCACGCCCATCGACCAGACGAGCACCGCGCGGTCGGCCTCGGCGAGCATCCGGGCGAACGCGAGCATCTCGTCGCGGCTCGTGCCGGCGCTCGCCTCGAGCTCCTCCCACGAGCGCTCATCGAGCCGGGCCTCGAGCTCCGGCCAGCCGGTGGTGTGCCCCGCGACGAACTCGCGGTCGACCCAGCCCTGCTCGTGCATGTGCCGCAGGGCGCCGGTGAGGAACGCCACGTCGCCCCCTACGGCCACCTCGTAGAACCGGTCGGCGATCTTGGTGCCGAACACGGCGCTCGCCGGGACCGACGGGATCCAGTAGCGCTCCATCCCCGGCTCGCGGTAGGGGTTGACCACTGCCACCTGCGCGCCGTTGCGCTTGGCGTGGTGGAGGTACTTCGTCGTCACCGGCTGGTTGTTGGCGACGTTCGACCCGATGAAGACGATCAGGTCGCTGTCGAGCCAGTCGGTGTAGCTGCAGGTGGTGGCGGCAACGCCGAGCGCCTCCTTCAGCCCGAACGTGCTCGGCGAATGGCAGACCCGGGCGGCGTTGTCGATCGAGTTGGTCCCGATCGCGCGCAGTGCCTTCTGGGCGGCGTAATAGGTCTCGTTGCCGGTGCCGCGGCTGGTGAGGTAAGCGCCGATCCTGTCCGGGCCCGGCGTCGCGCACGTGACCGGCGGCCAGGTCGAGCGCCTCGTCCCAGCCGACCTCCGTGAAGCCCGGTTCGCCCGCGCGGCGCAGCAACGGCACCGGGAGCCGCCCGAGGTCGCGCAGCGCGGCGCTCGACCGGTCGCGCAGCGGCGCGACGTCGGCCAGCAGTGCGGGGTCGAAGGCGGGCATCGTGTTGAGCCGCAGCAGCCGCAGGCGGATGTTGCAGAGGTGCACGCCGTCGATCGTCCAGTCGCGCATGCCCTTCGTGCCGAGGGCACAGCCGTCGCAGACCCCCTCGGTGAGGATCCGCTTGGCGTAGCCGGGCCGGTCGCGGCTCTCCCACGCTGCGCGGAACACCTCCTTGTAGTTGTTCGGGCGCTGCTCGCCGATGCCGAACGGCTTCGCGCTCGCGCGCAGGGACCAGGAGGAGCGCTTGCCGCTCACAGCGCCTTGGAGTACGACATGACGTCGACGGTACTCGTCCCGCCGAACGATTCGACGAGCCGGCGCGAGCTCGCGTTGCCGTCGTCGACGAGGTAGTAGTCGCCGCGCTCGAGCCCGGCCGCGCGGTAGCCCGCGTATGCGCTGGCGACCATCAGCGCGGCGATGCCCTGGCCGCGGAACTGCGGGCGCAGGCAGATGGCGAGGATGCCCATGCGGTCGAAGTCACGTTTGCGGCGCATCAGCCGCAGTACCTGGAGCGGGCCGAAGCGGCCCTTGAAGGAGCGCCACAAGGGAGTCCAGTCCGGCATCGACACGCACAGCCCGGCCGGCTCGCCGTCGACCTCGGCGATCAGCCACCAGCTCGGGTCGATGATCGGCTTGAGCACGCCCCATGTCTCGCTGAACTCCGCGGGGTTGAACTGCTGGAACTCCCATTCGCCCGCGAACCCCTCGTTGACGAGCATCCGGGAGGTCTCGAGCTCGTCCTTCCAGCGTTTCTTGTCCACGGGCCGCACCGTGGCGGCCGGATGGTCGAGCCCCCGCTCGAGCGCGCCCGCGAACTGCTCGCCCGCGAACTCGACGGTGTACTGGTGGTGCGGGCAGAACTCCTCGTAGCCGCGCGCGGCGAACAGCTCGGCGATCCGCGGCGGGGTCCACGCGATCGGGAAGAACGGCTCCTCGTCGAACGCGCGGACCCGCGCGCCGACGCCCAGCAGCGGCGCCCCGTCGACGGGTCCGAGCGCCCGCCGGATCCCGTTCGAGGCGAGCCACTTCTCGGCCGCGGCCAGCGCGTCGCCTGCAGCCGTCTCGGCGCCCGCGGCGAATGCCACGTGGCCCACGAAGCCGGCGTCCGTGTCGTTGGCGGCCTGCCAGCGGGGGTTCACCCACGCCGAGCAGCGGGCCACCGGCACGCCGTCCGCGTCGGCGACGAACAGCCGCGACGGGATGCCCTCCGTGTAGGCCGAGCGGCCGGCGACCTGCTTGCGCACGTCGGCCTCCGTCGGCGGCACGTAGCGCGGGTCGTCGCCGTGGAAGCGCGCCTCGAGCCGCACGAACTCCCGTGTTCCCGCGCGGTCGGTCGACTCCACGACCCGTATCCCCGTCCCCATGGGCGGATCCTCGCACGGTACGTTGCCTGGCATGGTCGATACCGAAGGCGTCGAGGTCACCGTCCCGACGCGGGGCAACCGCAAGCTCGAAGCCTTTCTCACCGCCGCCAACGCCGACGACCAGCTCAAGGGCTGGTGGTACATGCAGCAGACGTTCGCCACGCGGCTCGGCATGTCGGACCACTCGTGGGTCCACGTGCGGATCGTGCTGAACATCGCGCTGCGGCTGTTCCGGCTGCTGCAGAAGCGAGGCATCGAGCCGGCGCTCGTGGCCGAGCACGGGATGAAGGCGAAGGACGCCGAGGTGGTCATCGCGGCCGGCTGTCTGTTCCACGACACGGGCATGTCGATCCACCGCACCGACCACGAGGCGTACAGCCTGTTCCTCGCCGCGGCGAAGCTGCCCGAGCTGCTCGCCGATGTCTACTCCGAGCCCGACCGGACGGTGGTCGTCTCGGAAGCGCTGCATGCGATCATCGGCCACCGCCGCCGCGGCGACCCGATCACGATCGAGGCGGGCATCGTCCGCGTCGCCGACGCGCTTGACCTGGCCGAGGGCCGTTCCCGCGTGGCCTTCGAGCAGAGCCGCCCGAACATCCACTCGCTGTCGGCTGCCGCGATCGACGCGGTGCAGATCGAGGCGGGCGCGGACAAGGCGGTGCGCATCGAGATCGAGATGAACAACTCGGCCGGGATCTTCCAGGTCGACGAGCTGCTGGCGACCAAGCTGCGCGACTCCGGGCTCGAGCAGCACATCGAGGTCGTCGCCCGCATCGAGGCGGAGCACGAAAAGCGCCTCGTGCCGGTATTCCGGCTGTAGACAGCGGGTGATCGTCGCCGGCACGCCGGACCTCGCAATCGCCACGCAGAGCTTCGCGGGCGACGACGTGGTGTCGGTCATCCACCGCTGGCCGCAGGCCGCGCATCCTTCGTCGGCCGAGTGGGTATAGCGCCGTGACGTGCGCAAAGCCCTACTCACCACCGCCCTGACGCTCACAGCCGGCCTGGCCCTCCCGGCGCCCGCCGGCGCGACGGACGCCGTTGCCCTGTGCGGCCCCCAGGAATGCGAGACCACCGACCTGCCGGCGGGGACGGCCGCAGGCGCCCACACGCTGGCACGCTCCGTCTGCGGGATCGCCCTCCAGGACGGGCTCGAGCCGTCGGCGCTGCCCGTCGCGGCCTGCCAGTCCGGTGGCCCCGAGTCGGTGCTGATCACCGGCGTCGCGGGGATCGCCCTCGGCACCCAGAGCAACGACGGCGACAGCTTCATCACGTTCGGGCTGCCGTAGGCGGCGGCGCTAGCCTGGCACGCGTGGCGATCCCCGTCGTCGAGACAGAGCGCCTGATCCTGCGGGAGTGGCGCGACGAGGACGTCGAGCCGTACGCGGCGATGAACGCCGATCCCGAAGTGCGCCGCTGGATGTTCCCGGACCGGCCGATCTCGAGGACCGAGGCGGAGGCCGAGATCGAGGCGGAGATCGAGCGCTGGGAGAAGGTCGGCTTCGGCCATCGGCCCGTCGTGCTGAAGGAGACCGGGGAGGTGATCGGCCGCGCCGGTGCCAAGCGCCACCCCGATTGGCCGCTCGACCCCCTGAACGCGGAGGTCGGCTGGCTCTTCGCACGGCACGCGTGGGGGAAGGGCTACGCGACGGAGGCCGCGCACGAGGCCAAGCGGACGTGCCTCGAGGACGCGGGCGTGCCGGAGATCATCTCGCTCGCGCGGGCGGGCAACCAGCCGTCCTTCAACGTGATGGAGAAGATCGGCCTCGAGCGGGTGGGGCCCTATTTCTGGAAGGAGCGCGGCCTCGAGATCGTGGTCTACCGCTTCTCGAGCGGCACGTAGTCCACTTCGCGGGCGCCCGTGTAGATCTGCCGCGGCCGGGCGATCTTCGTCTCCTCGTCCTCGTTCATCTCCTTCCACTGCGCGAGCCAGCCGGCGGTGCGCGGGATGGCGAACATCACGGTGAACATGTCCATCGGGATGTTCATCGCCTCGTAGATGAGGCCCGAGTAGAAGTCGACGTTCGGGTAGAGCTTGCGCTCGGTGAAGTAGTCGTCGTCGAGCGCGCGCTTCTCCAGCTCGACCGCGATCTCGACCTTCGGGTTGTCGATCCCCATCACCTCGAGCACCTCGTCGACGTGCTTGCGGATGATGCGGGCCCGCGGGTCGTAGTTCTTGTAGACCCGGTGGCCGAAGCCCATCAGCTTCTCCTTGCGGTCCTTCACGCCCTGGAGGAAGTCGGGGATGTTCTCGACGGTGCCGATCCGGTCGAGCATCTTGAGGACGGCCTCGTTGGCCCCGCCGTGCAGCGGCCCGTAGAGCGCCGCGATCCCGCCGGCGACCGCCGAGTACGGGTCGACCTGCGACGAGCCGACGGCCCGCACGGTCGCGGTCGAGCAGTTCTGCTCGTGGTCGGCGTGGAGGATCCAGAGCACGTCGAGCGCACGCTCGAGCCGGGGATCCGGCTCGTACTTCAGCTCGGTCATCCGGTAGAGCATCGAGAGGAAGTTGCCCGTGTACCAGAGGTCGTTGTCCGGATAGACGTAGGGCAGGCCGAGCTGGTGGCGGTAGGCGAATGCGGCGAGCGTCGGCATCTTGGCGATCATCCGGACGATCGCCATGTGGGTCTCGGTCGGATCGTCGATGTCCTTCGCGCTCGGGTAGAAGCTCGACAGGGCCCCGACCGTCGACAGCAGCATCGACATCGGGTGGGCGTCGTAGCGAAAGCCCTCCATCGACGTCTTGATGTTCTCGTGGACGTACGTGTGGTGCGTGATCGCGTACACCCAGTAGTCGAGCGCTTCTTTCGTGGGCAGCTCTCCGTGCACGAGGAGGTACGCGACTTCGAGGTAGCTCGAGTGCTCGCACAGCTGCTCGATCGGGTAGCCGCGGTGCTCGAGGATGCCCGCCTCACCGTCGATGTAGGTGATCGAGCTCCGGCACGACGCGGTGTTGGTGTACGCCGGGTCGTACGTCATCAGCCCGAAATCGTCTTCCGACGCCTTCATCTGCCGGAAGTCCATCGCCTTGACCGTGCCGTCCGTGATCGGGACCTCGTAGGTCTCGCCGGTCCGGTTGTCGGTCACGGTGAGGGTCTCCTGGGAGGTGGCTACGCCACCCTCGTTGTCCCCGCTGTTCGCCTGTTCATCCGCCATGTCGTGCTCCTGTTACTCGATTGGACAGCACGATATCGGCCTGTACGCTGGCTGGATGGCGTCCGCAGGGGTACGCCTTGCCTTCATGGGCGGTTTGCTCGCGTGCATGGCTTTGCCGTGTAGCTCGTCTGCGGCCGTTTCCGGGCCGCCCGCGGTGCCTGCGGCGGTACCCGGCCAGCTCATCGTCGGCCACGAGGGGGGCGGGCGGCCGAAGCTCGTGCGCGTGGACCCGCGCACGCCCAGCGGGCTCGCCGCGCTGGCGCGGAAGATCAGCCGCAGGCCGGGCATCGCCTACGCGGAGCCGAACTACTACGTACACACCGACGCTCTCCCGAGCGACGAACTCTTCGCCCGCTACCAGTGGGGCCTGCGCAACACCGGGTCGTTCATCTGGATCGACGGTGACGACAAGGTGGAGCGCAACTCGGAGGCGGGCGCCGACATCGATGTCGATCGCGCGTGGGAGCTGACGACGGGCACGCGGAACGTCGTGGTGGCGGTGGTCGACACCGGCGTCTTCGCCGACCACGAGGACCTCGACTCCCAGATCTGGTCGAACCCGCGCGAGGCGAAGAACCGCAAGGACGACGACGGCAACGGCCTCGTCGACGACCTGCGCGGCTGGGACTTCGCCGACGACGACGCCGACCCGGACGACGAGTCGGGCCACGGCACGCATGTGGCGGGGATCGTCGCCGGTGAGGCCAATGGCCGCGGCACGGTCGGCGTCGCGCCGGGCGTGCGGATCCTGCCGGTCCGCGCGGTCGAACGCGAGGGGACCGACGTGTTCACCGCTGCCCAGGGCGTCTACTACGCGGCGAGCATGGGGGCGGACGTGGTCAACATGAGCTTCGGGACCTACGGCGAGTCGGCCGCCCTGACCGCCGCGATCCGCTCGTTCCCGGGGACCCTGTTCGTCGCCTCGGCGGGCAACAACTCGACCGACAACGACGTGCCCCGCCTGCGCTACTACCCCTGCAGCCAGGCGGTTCCCAACCTCGTCTGCGTCGCCGGTTCGGATCCGTTCGACCGCCGCGCGGCCCGCTCGTCGTGGGGGTCGGACACGGTCGACGTGGCCGCGCCGGGTGCGGCGATCATGAATGCGGACGGGCGCCCGAGCCTGCGCGCCAACGGGATCCATTACAGGTTCTACGACGGCACGTCGATGGCTGCCGCGCACGTCAGCGGCATCGCCGCGCTGATGTCGTCGGCCGCCCCGTGGTCCGGGGCCGCCGACCAGCGCTCGTGCCTGCGCTCGGGCGCGGAGCGGGTGCCGGGCCTGGCCGGCGTCGTGGCGACGGGTCGCGTCGACGCCTACAACTCGCTGCGCGCCTGCGGCGACCGCGTCCCGCCGAACGTCGCGCCCGTCCCCATCTGGCCGCGCGACGGCGAACGGGTGCGGCCGAAGGGCCTGACGTTCCGCTTCCTGCCCGGCGCCGACGCGTTGTCCGGCGTGGTCAGCAACACGGTCATCGTCGACGGGAGGCCCGCGGCGTCGCCCGGGGTGGCCTCCCGCGCGCGGCTTCGCGAGCGCCCGCGCCTGCGCGACGGCCGGCACTTCTGGGTGGTCCGCAGCGCCGATCGTTTCGGCAACACGCGCGACTCGCGCTCGAGCGTCATGTACGTCGATGGAACGGGCCCGCGGCTGCGCGTGGCCCTGCGGCGGAACCGCCGCCTCACCGTCAGGCTGGGCGAGAAGGCGATCGTGGCCGTCTACGCCGTGCACGGGAAGCGCAAGGTACGGGTCGGCCGGCGCAAGCGGCTGGCGCGCGGGCGCCACGTCGTCCAGGCCAAGCTGCCGCGGTCACTGCGACGCGCCGCGCGGCGCGGACGCGTCCGCCTCACCGTCCGCGCCGCCGACGCGCTGGGCAACGTCAGCGCGAAGTCGGTCCGCGCGCGGCGCTGAGCGGTACGGCTCCGCCAAGCGCCGCGCGCGCACCGGCGCGCCCTGGCCAAACGTCCCGTTTACCGTCAGATCTGACGGGATTTGGGACGTCTGCGGCGAAACGGCGCCGCGCCGCTCGATCGGCGGGATCGATCTGCCTGGCTCGCTCTCCGCGACCCGGAGTTCGGGCTGGCCGCGCGGCCGGGCTTCGCGATGACCTCGAGCTGGCGCTCGCCACGGTTCGCGGCCTCGCGCTCCTGCGCATCTCGAGCGGGGCCAACAGCCGGGCCGTCAACCGGCGCTGGGCCGCCGCCCGCGAGCGCCTGATCCGGCTGCTCGACGGCGCCTAGGCGCTCAGCGTTTGAAGAGCCCGCCTGCCGACCCGCCGCTCTTGTGCGGCGGGTAGGTGTCGAGCTCGGCGGCGGGGATGTTCAGCGTCACGGCGCGCTCCGCCGTGCGCGCGACCTCGGGAGCATCGACGAAGACCCGTATGCCGTCGCCGCGCTCGACGACGATGCCGTCGAAGATGTGCTCGCGCGCGTTGTCCATCACCTCGCGCAACGTGCCGGCCTCGACCTCGTCGGACCCGTAGACGGGGATGCCGGTTTCGAGCGCGGTGTAGGAGACCGCGTAGCCGTCGTCGATCGCCACGTCAGACAGGAAGGACGAGTGAGTGCTCGGCCTCGCCCTCGCCCTCTTCGCCGTTCCCGTGCTCTTCGCCGACAGCGTCCACGATCGCGCCGGTGATGGCGAAGCCGACCAGAAGAACGGTGATCACGCCGACGGCCTTCTCCAGGCCGTCAGATGCCGGGAAGTCCTCGCGCACGATTCCGGCGAAGGAGAGGAGCAGCGCCCAGGCCACGAGAACCGAGGCGCCGAGGTAGAACCAATGATCCACGGCGGGGAAACTACCGGATGGGGAAGTCACCGGGTCGTCACAGGATCCGGCCGGCCGCCGCCGAAGATCATGGCGATGCCCACCATGGTCGAGACCGTTCGCAGCGTCATGGCCTCCGGCCGCGCCGGGCGCCATGACTGCCTGGTCTGCAGCCGCCCCGTGGCGGCCGATGCTCCGCAGCTGCGCATGCGCGGTGGCGTCGTCGTGCACCGGGCTTGCGCGACCTATGACATGCGCCGTCGCCGGGTCGGGTCCGACCGGCTCGGCTACCCGCGCAGCTAGGGGGTCCGGCGCGGCTCGCGCAGGGTCTTGCCGCGCGCGATGCGCGTGCGCTGGGGCGCGGGCGGTCGTGGATCGCTGTGCGGTCCGCGACCACGCGGCTTGGGCCAGCGGGGATCGCGCGGGTCCTGGCGGTCGTTCCCGCCGCCGCGGTCTTCGTCCGCCCCATCGGGCTCAGGGGCGCGCGCCGCGTACCAGACCAGCCACAGCAGCATGGCGATCGGGATTTTCAGCGCGATCATCATCCAGAGAAATACCGCGACTCCGCCGTCCATCGTTCCGATCGTACTCCGATATTCTCGGCCCGCCTACATGGAGACGGAGGGGCCCGGTAGCGATGGCGGACCGCAGCAGCCATGGACGTGACGACTACGGCGGCCGGCTGATCGCGTCGTCTGACGGATGACGGCCCGGATCGCGCTCGCCGGACGTCGCCCGCGCGACCGGCGTCCGGCCGCGGTGAACCTTGGCGTGCGTTACCCCCTCCTGGGACGGATGGTCGTGCGCGCGATGCTCGCGCTGCCCCACGGACGGGTGCGCTCGTCCCTCGTCGGCTGGATGGCTGTCGAGCTCACGGCCGGGCACTTCAACCGAAAGGAATACGCCGACGGTCTGCGGGCGTTCGGCTCGCCGACGTTTCGTTTCGAGCCGGCTCCGGAGCTTTCCCTCCTCGTGCCGATGGCTGACCGCGAGCCGGGGCAGCCGCTGATCGGCCCCGACGCGGCGGTGAGCTTCGTCGACGCTTGGATGGAGGAGTGGGACGACTTCACCTTCGTCTCGCGGGAGGTCGTCGACTTCGGTGACGGCCGCTTCCTGCTGCTGCACCACCTCGAGGGCACGGGCACGATCAGCGGCGTGGGGATCGCGGGGAAGGAGGAGGCGCAGTTGTGGGAGTTCGATGCCGGCGCGCTGAGCAGCGTCCGGCAGTGGTGGACGTGGGAGGCTGCGCTTGCCGCGACCGGCGTTCAGCCCATGCAGCCTGGGTAGCCCCCTGCAATGACGACGGCCGCAGCGGTTCCCAGGACTCACGGAGAGCTCGAGGGCGACCAGGCATTCGAGACGCTGCGTCGCCGCGGGCGCCGTCGCCTCCTGCTCGATTCGGTGGTGCGGTTCCGCGCGGCGGACGGCTTCTCCCACTCCCGGGCGCTCGCGTTCCAGATCACGCTCACCCTCCTCCCGGCGCTGATCGCCGTAGTCGGGCTCGCCGAGACTCTCGAGCAGGAGACCTTCCGCAGAGTGGTGCAGGAGACGATCAGCACCCTCGCCCCCGGCGCGGCGGGAGACCTGCTGACCGAGGCGCTGCAGCAGGGGACGACGAGCGCTCGGCAGGAGTCGGGCGAAGCCGCCCTCGCCGCCGGTTTCATCGCGGCTTTGATCGCGGGGACGACGGCGATGGCGCAGATCGAGCGGGGCTCGAACCGGATCTACGGCGTGGAGCGCGACCGACCGTTCATCCGCAAGTACGCGACGGCGCTGCTGCTCGCGTGCACAGCCGGCGTCCTCGGTGTGCTCTCCGTCGTAGTCCTCGTCGGAGGCGCCGCCATCGGGGACGCGCTCGACCTCGGCGAGAACTTCGAATCAGCCTGGGCGATCGCGCGCTGGCCTGCCGGTCTCGCCTTCGTCGTGGGCTCGGTCGCGCTCCTGTTCGAGTACTCGCCGCGCCGCCGGCAGCCCGAGCCGTCGTGGCTGGCAGTCGGCGCCGCCATGGCAACCCTGCTGTGGCTGGCGTTCATGGGGGTGCTGGCCCTCTACATCGAGGCGACCGATTCGTTCGGGGCCACGTACGGGCCTCTCGCCGGCACGATCGGGGTGCTGCTGTGGGCGTTCGCGACCTCGGTGGCCCTCTTCCTCGGGCTGGCGTTCGCCGCGCAGCTGGAAGCGGTGCGTGCGGGCGCGCCCAGCCCCCGCACCGACCGCGACGAGACGATCTGAGGCGCCGCGCTAGCTCGTGACGGCTTCGAGCGTGGTCATCGACCGGAACGCTTCGAAGCGCTCGTCGATCTCCTCGCGCGTGAGGCGGGCGTTGCGCTCGGTGCCGAACTCCTCGACGTTGAACGACGCGAGCACCGACCCGTACGTCATGGCCCGGCGCAGCGTCGACTGGTCGGTCCAGTCGTCCTGCGAGGACAGGTAGCCGAGGAAGCCGCCGGCGAACGAGTCGCCCGCGCCGGTCGGGTCGTTGACGGTCTCGAGCGGGTATGCGGGCAGAGCGAAGAAGCTGTTCTCGGTGAACAGGGCAGCGCCGTACTCGCCCTGCTTGGCGACGACGACCTCGGGGCCCATCGCCATGACGGCGCGCGCGGCCTTGACCAGGTTCGGCTCGTCGGTGAGCTGGCGGATCTCGGCGTCGTTGAGGAACACGAGATCGACGCCGGAGATCGTCTGCACGAGGGAGTCGCGCGCGATGTCGATCCAGAGGTTCATCGAGTCGAGGCCGACCCACTTCGCGCCCAGGCATCTGCTCGCGCGCGCCGCGCTGCACGTCCGGCTGGATGTTCGCGAGGAACAGGTGGTCGGCGTTCTTCGAGGTCTCCGACAGCTTCGGCTCGAACTCGCCGAACACGTCCGAGCTGCGTGTCGTCGGTGTGGGCCTGGTTGAGGTCGAAGTCGTAGTGGCCCTTCCAGAAGAAGGTCTTGCCGCCCTCGACGTGCTCGATGTCGTCGGTGTTCACCCCGCGGCCGTGCAGGACGGCGTACTCGGACTCGCCGAAGTCGTCGCCGACCGGGCCGACGACGCGGACGTCGGTGAAGAAGCTGGCCGCCAGGGAGAAGTGGACGGCGGCGCCGCCGAGCATCTTCTCGCGCTCGCCGAACGGCGACTTGACGGCATCGAAAGCGATGGATCCAATGACAACGAGGCTCATAAGGTCGGGAACCCTAGCGCGTGGATACGCGACCGGAAGTCGCGCTCTGCGTCGCTCGCGAGGCCGGATGCCGAGCGGTGGTATCCATTCCGGGTGATGCGTGCCGTCCAGATCGAGGAGTTCGGCGGGCCCGAGGTGCTCCGCGCGGCGGAGATCCCGACCCCGGAGGCCGCGGAGGGCGAGCTGCTGATCCGTGTGGAGCGCGCCGGCCTCAACTTTGGCGACACCCACCAGCGCCAGAACGAGTACATCGCCAAGCACACATTGCCGGTGGTGTTGGGGGGCGAGGTGGCGGGCACGGTCGAGAAGGGCGCCGGCGAGTTCGCGCCCGGCGATCGGGTCGTCGCCCTGCTGCGCACGGGCGGCTACGCCGAGTACGCGGTGGCGCGTGCAGACCGCACGTTCCGCCTGCCGGACGACCTCGCCGCCGACACCGCGCTGGCCCTGCTGATCCAGGGCCTGACCGCCTGGCACCTGTGGCAGACCGCCGCCCGGCTCGCGGACGGCGACAGTGTGGTGGTGCATTCGGCCGCCGGCGGCACCGGCTCGCTCGCCACGCAGCTGGCGAAGCCGATGGGCGCCGCCTGGGTGATCGCCACGGCGGGCTCGGACGACCGCCGCGCCCGCGCCACCGAGCTCGGAGCCGACATCGCCGTCGATCCGGACCAGGAGGACTTCACCGAAGCACTCATCGCGGCCAACGGCGGCGCGCCGGTCGACGTGGTGCTCGACGCGGCGGGCGGGCGGATCTTCGAGCAGAGCCTCGCGGCGCTGGCCCCGTTCGGCCGGATCGTCGCCTACGGCAACTCGACGCGCGAGAAGGTGGCGGTGACCAACGGCGAGCTGCTCAAGACGAGCCGCTCGGTGATCGGCTTCTGGCTGATGCACCTGCTGGACCGGCGCGAGCACCTCGAGCGCCCGCTCGCCGACCTGTTCACCCGCGCCGCGCGCGGGGAGCTGGAGGTGCCGATCGGCGGCACCTATCCGCTGGCGGAGGCGGCCCAGGCGCACATCGACCTCCAGGAGCGCCGCACGACCGGCAAGCTCCTGCTCGACCCCACCGCCTGATTTATACGCGTACCACTACTCTGAACAGTCGCTAATGACAACGTTTGCAGAGCTAGGGCTCTCGGCGCCGGTCCTCGAGGCTCTAGAGCATCTCGGCTACCAGCAGCCCACCCCCATTCAAGAAGAGACGATCCCCCTCCTCCTCGAGGGCAGGGACGTGATCGGCCAGGCCCAGACGGGCACCGGCAAGACCGCCGCTTTCGGGCTGCCGATGATGGAGTACATCGACCCGTCGGACGCGGAGCTACAGGCGCTCGTCCTGACTCCGACCCGGGAGCTGTGCATCCAGGTGACCCAGGCCCTGCGCGCCTACGGGGAGCGCCGCGGGATCAACGTCGTGGCCGTCTTCGGCGGCGCTCCGATCCGCGAGCAGGCCTCGCAGCTGAAGAACGACGCCCATGTCGTTGTCGGCACCGTCGGCCGCGTGATGGACATGATCAGCCGGCACTACCTCTTCCTCGACCAGGTCCGCTACGTGGTCTTGGACGAGGCCGACGAGATGCTCGACCTCGGCTTCTTCGAGGACGTCGAGGACATTCTCGGCCGCGCCCCCTCGGGTCGCCAGACCGCCCTCTTCTCGGCGACCATGCCGCCGCCGATCAAGAAGATGGCCGAGAAGCGCATGTACGACCCGGTCACCATCAAGGTCAAGGCCGCGCAGCTCACCATCGACACCGTCGCCCAGTTCTACGTCGAGGTGAACGACAAGGACAAGCCCGACAAGCTCGCCGACGTGCTCAAGGCCGAGACTCCGGAGCAGGCGATCATCTTCGCCCGCACGAAGATCGGCGTCGACCGGCTCGCCCGTCGTCTCGGCGACAAGGGCCTGCGCGTCAAGACGCTGCACGGCGACATGACGCAGGGCGCCCGCGACGGCGTGATGATCGCCTTCAAGGGCGGCCGCGAGCGGCTGCTGGTCGCGACCGACGTCGCTGCCCGCGGGCTCGACATCACCGGCGTCTCGCACGTCGTGAACTACGACATCCCGAACTCGCCCGACATCTACGTCCACCGCATCGGCCGCACCGGCCGGGCGGGCGAGAGCGGTCGCGCGATCACCTTCATCACGTCGAAGCAGCGCAGCGACCTCGAGGCGATCGAGCGCCACGCGAAGACCGAGATCCCCGAGTGGTCGGGCGCCAACGGCGACGGCGCCAAGCGCCGGACCCGCCGTGAGCGCGACGCCGGTCCGCCGCCCGAGGCCGGGGAGCCTGTGGTTGCGGACGCAGCGGACGCAGCGGCCGCCGGTCCCGAGACGGAGGCGCCTGAGGCGACCGAGGAGAAGCCGCGCCGCTCGCGCGGCCGCGGCAGAGGTCGCGGCGACCGCGATCCCGATCGCGACGCGACGCCGGCCCCGGAGCCCGCGGCGGAGGAGCCGGACAACGAGGCGGAGGAGAAGCCGCAGACGCGCCGTCCGCGCCACACGAAGCCGAACCGCGACAACGGCGGCAAGGTCAAGAAGCTGATCGTCGGCGCCGGGCGAGGGCAGGGCCTCGAGCCCGCCGATGTGATCGGCGCCATCGTGGACAACACCCATCTCGATGGCGAGGACGTGCGCAACGTGCGCGTGCTCGAGCGCTTCACGTTCGTCGAGGTCCCGGCAGATCGCGCAGGGGAAATCGTCGAAAAGGTCACCGGAAACGAAGTCCGGGGCGTGCCGCTCCGGTTGGAGGTCGCGAAACGATGAGCCAGGCAACGCTGCACACGACTCACGGGCCGATCGAGGTCGAGTTCCACGACGAGGATGCCCCGAAGACGGTCGAGAACTTCCGCAAGCTCGCGGGCGACGGCTTCTACGACGGCCTCACGTTCCACCGCATCATCAAGGACTTCATGATCCAGGGCGGCTGCCCCGAGGGCACCGGCACGGGCGGTCCCGGTTACACGTTCGAGGACGAGTTCAACGACCACAAGGTCGCCCGCGGCGCGCTCGCCATGGCGAACGCCGGGCCCGAACACCAACGGCTCGCAGTTCTTCATCGTCACGATCGGCGAGGCCGGCTGGCTCGACGGCAAGCACACCGTCTTCGGCAAGGTCACCAGCGGCATGGACAACGTCGACTCGATCGAAGGCACCGACACCGACGGGCGCGACGCGCCGGTCGAGCCGGTGTTGATCGAGCGCGTCGAGCTCTCCTAGCTTCGTTCTTGGCCTGGATCGAATCCGCCGCTGCGGTGCCGCTCAGGCGGTGGCCGGCGCTGGTGCCGTCGTAAGAACTGGCTAAGAGCCGTTGGGCTCGGTGTCGTCGGCCTCTTCGAGGACCACGACCACCTCTTTGCCCTTGCGCTTGCGCCCGCCGAACCGGCCGGCCACGCGGGAGACCGGCTCGAGGTCCTTGTGCAGCTGCTCCATCCGGCTGTCGAGGTCGTCGACCCGCTTGCGCATGAGCGTGACTTCCTGCTCCATCGAGATGGTGGCCACCTCGATCCGCTTGAGCGTGTCGGACACGTTGGGGAGCTCGCGCACCGAATCGGCCATCTCCGAGGTGTTCGCGGACAGCTTCTTGAGCTCCCCGAGGAGGTCGGGGATGAGGCCGCGCAGAGGTGCGGTGGCCGCGAGCGCCGTCTGCGACGCCAGCTTGCCGATGTCGGGCGAGTTGGCCATGCGAGCGATTTACATCCTACGTGCGGAGGCCGAGCGCGCGCACCAGGGCGGGGAAGTCCCGCACGTCGGGCAGCACCGCGTCGGCGCCGCACTCGCGCAGCTCCGCCTCGGGCACGAACCCCGTGGCGACGCCGACCGCGCGCGCCCCGACGGCGTGCGCGGCGGCCACGTCGAGCGGCGTGTCGCCGATCAGCACGGTGCGCTCGACGGGGATGTCAGCGCCGAGCTTGGCCCGCGCGCGATCGCGCGCAATCGCCACGAGCGCGGAGCGCAGGGTGTGGTCGGAGCCGTAGCCGCCGATGTCGAAGTCGAGCAGGCCGCCGAGCCCGAGGGCGTTGAGCTTCACCTCGGCGTTCGGCCGGATGTTGCCCGTCAGCAATCCCTGGGCGACGTCGTCGCGCGCTGCCAGCCCGGTCAGGGCGGCGTGGATGCCGGGCATCGCGTGCCCCTCGGCGGTGATCGCCTCGGCGCGCTCCAGCAGCGCGGTGTGGAGGCCCTCGAGCAGCGCGGCGACGTGCTTCTCGCTCGGGTCCTCGCCGTTCGTGGTGAGCAGCTCGAGTGCGATGTCGGGGTCGGTGCGGCCGCCCATGCTGAGGCCGTCGAGCGCGGCCTGACGCCCGAAGACGTGCTCGAACGCGTCGGCGAACGCGTCGCGGCCGTGGCCGGCCGTGCTGACCAGCGTGCCGTCGATGTCCCACAGGGCGAGGATCATGTTGACCGGAGCCTACGTTTCGGAGCGACGACTGGGGTTCCGGATTCGTCGCCGGCTACACGATCAAGAACACCGGCACGACGCCGCTGACGAACTGGAAGCTCGAGTTCGACGTTCCCGTCGACTAGAGGCTGACGCCGAGGAGGCGCTCGAGCTCGGGGATGGTCGTCTCCGCACCACGGTGCAGGACGGCGGCCATCCCCACGGCTTCGGCGCCGGCGCAGTTCTCGCGCAGGTCGTCGACGAAGACGGCGTCCGCGGGTGCGACGCCTGCGCGCTCGCAGCCGAGCAGATAGATGTCGGCGTTCGGCTTGTGCATCCCCACCTCGCCGGAGATGACCACCCCGTCGAACAGCTCCGGGAAGGTCGACCTGTCGTAGCGCCCCTCGCCGAGCGAGTTCGAGATCAGCCCGGTCCGGATGCCGAGCTCCTTGGCGCGCTTGACCGCCGCGATCATCGGCTCGTCGGGCTGCATGCCCGCGAACAGGCGGTCGATCAGGCCATCGGTCTCGACCACGCCGAGGTGCCCGCCGAGGATCACGCAGAACTCCTGCTCGGTGATCTCGCCGGTCTCGACCCGGCGCAGGTCGTCGCGCGCCTCGGGCTTCTCGCGCATCAGGGTGAGGAACGCGTTCGGGTCGAGGCCCTCCGTCTCGCAGAACGAGCGGAAGGACTCGAAGACGTTCGTGGTCAGGACCCCGCCGAAGTCGACGAGGAGCCCCTTAGCCGCCAAGAGCTATCTCCCGGGCCTTCTCCGCGAGCAGCGGCACGCCCCTGTCGAACGCGGCGAGGAAGTCGTCGTCGCTCGAGCCGGCGAGGAACCGCTTGTAGTTGCCCTCCATGAACACCGCGCCCTTCCAGATCGCGAGCGCCTGGTACCAGTTGAGCGCGCCCATCGGGCGGCCCGACTTCTCCTCGTACATGGCGATCAGCTCGTCGCGCGTCGGGAAGCCCTCGTGGGCCGATACGGCGGACAGGGCGCTGAACATGGTCTCGTCGTCGTCGCCCGGCTGGAACCAGGTGATGCTCATGTAGGCGACGTCCGCGAGCGGGTCGCCGATCGTCGCCAGCTCCCAGTCGAAGATCGCGATCAGCTCGCCCGGCGGGCCGCTCTCGACCATCGTGTTGCCGAGCCGGTAGTCGCCGTGGACGATCGTGGCGGGCGGCGACTCGGGCATGTTGTCGGCGAGCCACTTGCCGACCTCCTGCACGATCGGCAGCTCGCGGGTCTTGTTGTGCTCCCAGAGCCCGTTGAAGCGGCGCAGCTGGCGCTCGAGGTAACCGGTCGGCTTGCCGAAGCCCTCGAGGCCGGCCGCGCGCCAGTCCACCGCGTGGATCTCGACCAGCGCATCCACGAGCTGCTCGCCGATGCGCGCCAGCACGGGCGGGTCGTTCAGTTCGGGCGGCACGTTCTGGGTGAGCACCGTGCCCTGCTTCTCCTCCATCACGTAGAAGGGCACACCGAGGATCGACTCGTCGTCGCCGGTGGCCAGCACCTTCGGCGTGCGCGCGGGGGTGTTCTCGAGCGCGGTGAGGAGCCTCGCCTCGCGCAGCACGTCATGGGCCGACGGCGGAAGCGGCGGTCGCGGCGGCCGGCGCAGCACGAACCGGGCGCCCTCGCGCTCGACGAGGTAGGTGATGTTCGAGTGGCCGTCGCCGACGCGCTCGGCGCGGATCTCGCCCGACCCGAGGCCGTGACTGTCCAGGAAAGCGGCCAGCGGCTCGCGGACGAGCAGCGGCGCGCGCTCGAGCTCCGCCGCTTCCTCCGTTGTGTCGACGATGTCCACGGCGCGCGGATCCTAGATGAACAACGGCAAGATCGAGCCCCGGTCCGGCTGGCTAACGGCGCTGGCGCGCCTCGGGATCCTTCGTCTTCGCCGCCACCGCGCGTGGCAGCTTCCCCGTAGCGAGGTCGGCCAGCGTGACGTGTTCGAGCACGTCGCGCAGGCTCGCGCGCAGCGCGATCCAGACTTCACCGAGCGCGGCCGCCGAGCCCTCGTAGGTGAGGCTTTCGGGCTTCTCGCCGTGCACGCTCGCGAGCGGGCCCTCGGCGGCGCGGATCACATCGGCGACCGTGATCTCGGCCGGAGGGCGTGCGAGCCAGTAGCCGCCGTCGGGGCCGCGGCGGCTGTTGACGATCTCGGACTGGCGCAGGTCGACGAGAATGTTCTCGAGGAACTTGAGCGGGATCGCCTGTGCCTGGGCGATCTGATCGCCCTTGACCGGCTTCGCGCCCGGGCCGAGTGCTGCCGCGGCCAGTTCGGCCGCCGCGCGCACTGCATAGTCCGCTTTGGCAGAGACGCGCATGGGGCCGAAGATACGGGAACGTCGGTAGGGCCGGTGTCGGCGAAGGACCTGGGCCCCGGTCAGATCTCGTCGACGTGGCGGATGTTCGCCACGTCGTCGTGCTCGTCGCTCGGCTTGCCGGCGAACCACGCGTCGAGGATCTCGCCGAGCAGCGGCGCGCTCGTGGCGCGCAGCGAGAGGGCGAGCACGTTGGCGTCGTTCCAGCGGCGCGCGCCCGCCGCTGTCTCAGGATCGCCGCAGAGCGCGGCTCGCGCGCCCCTGACCTTGTTGGCCGCGATCGAGGCTCCGGTTCCGGTCCAGCAGCACACGATGGCCTGCTCGGCCCGTCCCTCCGCGACGTCGCGCGCGGCAGCCTCGCTGGCCCACGCCCAGTCGTCGCGCTCCTCCTCGCTCAGCGCCCCGTGGGGGATCGGCTCGTGCCCGCGGGCGCGCAGTTCCTCGACGACGGCCTCGGCGACCCCGACCTTCTCGTCCGCTGCGACAGCGATCCGCATGCCGTCGAATCTACTCTTAGAGGCGATGCCTGAACTACCCGAGGTCGAGATCGCCGCCCGCCGCATCGACGCGGCCGCCGCCGGCGCGACGATCGAGTCGGCCATGGCGCCGGGCATGGTCACCATGAAGACGTTCGACCCGCCCCTCGACGCGCTCGCGGGCGCGGCGATCTCCGGCGTCGAGCGGCGGGGCAAGCTGTTCATCGTCCGCTGCGGCGAGCTGTCGGTCCTGATCCACCTGATGTCGGCGGGGCGGCTCCAGCTGTGGGACAAGCGCGCGTCGCTGCGCGACCGGGCATCGCGCCTGTTGGTCCGGTTGGACGACGGCCGCGAGCTGCGGCTGCGCGAGTTCGGGACGCAGCAGCGCGCGTGGGCGAAGCTGCTCCCCCACGACGCGGTCGACGCCGACGAGGACGTGGCCAAGCTCGGCCCCGACGCCTGGCCGGCGCCGCCGGCCGCGGAGTTCGCCCGCCTGCTCGACCAGCCGCGGCACCTGCACCCGCTGCTGCGCGACCAGCGCACGATCGCCGGCATCGGCCGCTCGTGGGTCGACGAGATCCTCTGGACGGCCAAGCTCTCGCCGTTCAAGCAGGGGAACGATCTCGACGCCGAGGAGGTCGAGCGGCTGCGCCTTGCCGCTGAAGCCTGCCTCGGCGCCGCGCTCGACCACTACGAGGACGTGATCGGGGTCACGGTGCCCGACAAGGCGCCGATGCCGCTCCAGGTGCACCGTAGGCAGGGCGAGGCGTGCCCGCGGTGCGGCACGACGCTCGAGGCGATCCACTTCAAGGACTACGTGATGAGCTACTGCCCCGCGGAGCAGACAGGGGGGCGAGTTCTGAAGGACCGGCGCCTCTCCAAGTTGCTCAAGTAGTTGCGCTCCTCCACCACGAAGGGAATCCGATGATCGAAGAGGGAAAGACCGCGCCCGCGTTCAAGCTGCGCGACCAGGACGGGAACGACGTGGCGCTGAAGGATCTGCGCGGCGCGCCGGCCGTCCTCTACTTCTACCCCAAGGCCGACACGCCGGGCTGCACCACGCAGGCGTGCGGGATCCGCGACCGCCGCGCCGACTACGAGGGCGTCCGCGTGATCGGTGTCTCACGCGACGAGCCCGAGGCGCTGAAGGCCTTCGCGGAGAAGTACGACCTGCCGTTCACACTGCTCTCCGACCCCGACCACAAGGTCCACGAGAAGTACGGCGCCTGGGGCGAGCGGTCGATGTACGGCAACAAGTTCATGGGCGCGCTGCGCAACACCTATGTGATCAATTCGAAGGGCAAGGTCGCGAAGGTGCTGCCCAAGGTGCAGCCCAAGAAGCACGACAACCTCGTGCTGAAGGCGCTCGCCGACGTCAGGTGAGTACGAGCACCGCGTCGGGCTATCTAGGCTTGACGCGGTGCTGCCCCAGGCCAACCTCGGCGAGTCGTTCCAGGATTTCTTCGACGCGGTCGACCAGTTCTTCTCGAACCTGGCGAACGTCAAGCCGATCCCGCTCGTCATCGCGCTGGGCGCGTTCCTCACCTATCTGACCTTCCGCGCGCGGGCCTCGTTCAACATCCTGCGCGCCGCCTACCCGGAGGAGCGCATCTCCTTCCAGCTGGTGTGGGGCGCCTACATGGCCGGCTACGGGTTCAACTCGGTGATCCCGGCGCGCGGCGGCGACGTCGTGCGGTTGTTCCTGACGAAGACGGCCGTGCCCAACTCGAGCTATCCGGCCGTCGCCTCCTCGTTCGTGGTGGAGGCGGGCTTCGACGTCGCGATGGGCGTGCTGATCCTGACCTTCGCGTTCACCCAGGGCGTGTTCCCCAAGCCGCCCGACTTCGCGAAGCTGAACGCGTTCGACCTTTCCTACTTCGCCTCGCACCCCCGGTTCGGGCTGTTCATGCTCACGCTGCTCGCCGTCGGGACCCTGGCCGCGTTCGCGCTCCTGTCCGTCCGCGTCCGCGCGTTCTGGGCGCGGGTCCGCCAGGGGCTGACGATCATCTTCGACCGCCGGCGCTACTTCCGCGAGGTGTTCTTCGTCCAGTTCGCCGGGTGGTTCTTCCGGTTCACGGCGTTCTGGTTCCTGCTCGAGGCGTTCAACGTCGGCGGGTCGGTCCAGAACGTGCTGCTCGTGCTGGGAGTCAACGCGGTGGCGGCCGCGGTGCCGTTCACGCCGCAGGGAGCGGGGGTCACCCAGGCGCTGCTCGTGAAGGTCTTCAAGGACACCGCGCCGGGTACGGTGGTCGCGGCCTACTCAGTCGGGCAGCAGATCGCGATCGGCGTATTCATGTTCAGCATCGGCTTCGCGGCGCTGGCCTTCATCTTCAAGTTCCGCAGCTTCAAGGAGGTCATCGCCGCCGGCCGCGAGGACCGGGCTGCCGACAAGCGCCCCTCCGACAAGGTTCCGAAGTAGGAACTCGGTCTGGTCCTCGACGGCCCGCTCGAAGTCGGCGCCGACGTAGATGTCGAAGTGCCCGATGTCGTAGCGCCGCAGCTCGGCGTTGGGGGAGCGCTCGGCGGCGCGGGCGGCCGGCTCGGCCGGCGTGGTCTGGTCGCGGTTGCAGACGCAGACGAGCACCGGGCAGCGCAGCGACGCGAACTTGGTGTACGGGCGGTAGAGGGCGACGCGGAGCATCACCCGGGGCGTGAACTCGTTGCGCCACGTGCTGTGTGGCGGGTCGATGGAGTGGAAGCCGTCGTAGGCCTCCTCGCGCGTCATCGCGGCGACGGTGCCGGGCTTGCCGACGGCCGCGATGTACGCCGGCGGGCGCCCGAGCAGCGCGCCGACCTGGTCCTTGATGCCGGCTGCGGTGACCTTCAGAACGCCGAGTGGCGGGCCGGCGGCCACGGCGGAGATGCCGGTGGTGAACGGCGCCTGAGAGACGACGGCCGCGATCCGCGGGTCGGCGGCCGCCACGGCGACCACGTGGCCGCCGCTGAACGAGGTGCCCCAGAGGGCGATCTTGTCGGCATCGATGCCGGCCAGGCCGCGCGCGTGGGCGACCGCGCTGCGCCAGTCCTCGAGCTGGCGACCGAAATGGATCAGCTGGCGCGGCTCGCCGGCGCTGGCGCCGAAGTGGCGGTAGTCGAACAGCAGCACGGCCAGCCCGGCCGCGGCGAACCGCTCGGCGTAGGCGTCGAGACGCTGCTCGCGCACGCCGCTGAAGCCGTGCGCCATCACGACGCAGGGTGTGTCGGCGTCGCCGGTTCCCTCAGGCCTGTAGAGCCACGCCACGCAGCGTGTGCCCGCCGAGAGGAACTCGACGTCGGATCTCAAGCGCCGAAGCCCTCGCGGGCCTCGCGCACGAGCGCGACGGCCTCTGGGAATATCAGCGACATCGCCGATCGGATCTCCGCCGACTGCTGCTCGGCGTTGCCCTGGAGGTTGAGCCGGTTGATGCCGGCCACTGTCATGTCTACGGCGAGCTTGATCGCGTTGTCGGCCCAGGCGACTGTCTGCGCACCCTGCATCTGCTCGGCCAATTCGGCCATGCGCTTGCGCAGTTCGTCCGGGTCGCCGAACAGCCCGCCGAACGGGTCTTCGGAAGCCATGGGGAGGACTCTAGCTAGCGGACGGCGGCAGGCCGCGACGGCTCGAGCTTGTTCGTCGCCGGATTCAGCCACAGGAAGCGGACGAAACCGGGGCCGGGCACCTGTACGGGGGTGCTCACGTACTGGTACGGGTTGCTCGCGATGTTGACCGCGATGTTCTGCCACGTCTGCCCCGCTCGCACGTATTGCACGGCGTAGCCGACCTTCTGGCCGAAGGTCGCGGGCCGGTACGTGCCGAACACGCGAACGCGGCGGCCCTGCTGCGTCACGTAGATGGGCCGCTGGAAGTCCTGCAGGAAGATCTTCGGCTTGCCGCCGACCTCGAACAGGCCGGACTGCCAGGAGACCCAGCGCTTCGGGTTCGCGCCGCTGTATCCGGGCACGGGCTTGTCGTCGATCAGCAGGAACTGGGCGATCGAGGCCACGCGCGGGTTCTTGTAGGCGAGGTACTCGCCCCACGCGGAGAGCGGGCCCTGGCGGTCCGGCGAGACGCCGGCGACCGGATCGGGGGGCGAGGTCTGGTAGCCGTACTCCGTGAAGTAGATCGGCATCGGCGAGCGCTGGCTGCCCCAGTAGAAGTGGGCCCGGTCGAGGATCCGCGTCAGGCGCGAGAGGTTGCCGATCGGGATGTTGTCCTTCGACTTGTGCTTCCAGCTCGGCTTCTGCCAGCGGCTCTTGTCGAGGCTGTACGGGTGGTGCGCGTAGCCGGTGGCCTGGAAGAGGCCGGGGTGGCTGCGGCGGAAACGACCGCGCTTGGACGCCGTGTCGGGGCAGCCGCGCAGCCGCGCGGCCTTGCCCTTGTACGGCTTGTAGTTGGACCGCAGGCAGTACAGCTCACGGACGAACTCGCCCGGGGCCATTGCGTTGCCGAGGTCGTTCGGCTTCTTCGTACCGCGCGGCGAGGTCTCGCCGATGAGGATCACGTCGCCCTTGTGGCCCGTCGCCATCAAGGAGGACCAGCCCCCGTCGACGAGCTTGCGGTAGTGGGCGGGCGCCGCGGCCACCATGTCCTTGACGCGCTTGGGCTTGTTGTTCAGCCACATCGGCATGAGCCAGCTCGGGTAGCCCGGCTCGTTCCAGATCGACCAATGGCCGACGCGCGGGATGCGGGTGGTCACCGCGGCCGGCTTTGCGGGCGCGCCGAGCGTGAGGCCGCCGATCGTCAGCTGGCGCTTGGTGGCGGCAGCCGCGGCGCGGGTCACCGTGTAGGTGCCCGAGTAGCGGGTGCCGACGGCGCGGGCGAAGGCCCGGAACTCGGATGGGCTGGGCTTGAAGATGCCCTCACGCCGCTGCGTGCCGGGCGTCGCCCAGGCGGGAGCGGGGCCGGTCAGCGTAAACAGGACTCCGATGTTGAGCGCGTTCGCGGCGAACACGATGCGGTCGTAGACGTCCCAGCTGCGCTGCGCATAGGCGGCGGGGTTGGCGCCGTTGAAGCCGGACGGCTTGCGCTGCGAGCGCGCCGCGGGGGCGAGGTGGTTCCAGAAGACCGACACGCGGACGCGGTCGACGCCGACGGTCTTCATGCCGTTCAGCGCGGCGACCATGGTCGTCGGATCACCCAGCAGCTGGGGATCGTCCTGCATGATCATCTCCTGGTTCGACGAAGCCGAAGCGGAGGCAGGCAGCGCGAGCGCCGCCGTCGTCATGAGGGCGAGCAGAAGGGTGCGGCAGCGAGTGTCGAGGTGCTTGTTCAAACCTTGGAAATGAACCCGCGGGAGCCCGCGAGTTGCGGCGGCGTCCCTACCCCGCGAGCACTCCAAGTTAGCGACGATCGATAGATTTCGCGTCGATGGCGCCCCTCACGCCCGAGCAGCGGCGCACCCGAGACCGTGTGGAATCGGGAATCAGGCTTGCTGCTCCAGTGCTCAACCTCGTCCTCGCGGCAGGCGAGCGCCTGTCCAAGATCGTCGAGCGCGACGACCACGAGTACCGCCCGCCCCGATCGTGAAGGCTGACGAACAGCTCGAGTGGGAGGCCCGCGCCGGCAAGCCGGCGGCGCTGTTCGCCGTCCTCGCCGCCGTGCTGATGCTGGCCGGCTTCATCATGCGGCTGACGGCCTTCAGCGGAGGTCAGGACAACGACAAGGAGATCCTGCTCTCCGTCAACGACAAGTCGTCAGCCCTCTTGTTCTCGTCGGTCTTCCTCATGCTCAGCCTGCTGGCGATGATCGGGGTCTTCTACTACCTGATCCGCTGCATCCGGGCCCGTCGCGACGACTTCCAGGGCTGGATCCTGCCGCTGGCGATCGCCGGGCCGATCCTCTTCGGCCTGGCGGGAATCCTCACGACGCTGAACGAGATCGACATCGCCGACACGTTCGTCAAGTCCGGCGCCGAGACGGTCAAGCGCGCCGAGGACCTCCGCGACGACACGGACGTGCTGGCCACCGCGCTCGGCTCGGGCGGATCCTTCGCGCTCGCCCTGTCGTTCGTGCTCGTCTCCATGAACGCGATCCGGGCCGGGCTGATGACCCGCTTCACGGGCATCGTCGGCGTGATCATCGGGGCGCTCTACGTGCTGCCCTTCCTGCCGGTGTACGTGATCGAGTTTCTCTGGCTCCTCGTGATAGCGCTGCTCTTCCTCGGCCACTGGCCAGGCGGGCGCGGGCCGGCGTGGTCGACCGTCCAGTCGATCGCGTGGCCGTCCGGCTTCGCACGGCCGTCCGAGGACGCCGTGGCCCAGTCGATCCCGCCCGAGCCGGAGCTCGAGTCCGGGGACGGCAACGGAGACGGGTCGGCGCCCAAGGCGCCGAACCGGCGCAAGAGCAAGAAGCGCAAGCGCCGCTAAGCGCGGTTGCGCGCCTCCTCCGCGAGACCCGCCCGCGCGGCGGCCCCGAGGGCCGGGGCATACGCCTGCGCATCGCGCGCCGGCAGCCGGCGGAGCGCCGCGACCGGCGCGAAGACGAGTGCCCGGACGAGGGCCGGGTGCACGGAGTGACGCATGGCGACGCGCTCGAGCAGGAGCTGATCCACGTCGACCCGTGCGATGAGCTTGGCTTCTCGTGGGTGTTCGGCAAGCCAGGCCAAGTGGCGGGCGATCAGCTCTTCGACGTCGCGCTCGCTTTCGAGCAGCGACGTTCGGAGATCGCGCCAGGCACGGTGGCTGAGCTCGTCGAGGAGACCGGCCCGCGAACCGAAGTGGTGGTAGATCGTCCCGTTGGCGATTTCGCTCGAGACAACAAGGTCCGCGATCCGTAGATCCTCCGGGAAGCCGTCACCGATCAGCCGGCGCGCCGCTTCGAGGATCAGCCACGGGACGGGGTCCTTGCGGTGCGCAGCCACTGTCTGATGAGGCGGGACGGAGTGAAAGTTCGCCCCCGCGATCCGTAGCCGGGCCGCCGATCGGGAGCGACCACGCAGATCGACTCGGAGGGCAGCTCTAGAGCGCGCTCCAGAGGGCTCGCGCGAGCCCGCCCCCGGCGGCCCCTCGCGGAGCGGTGCTCTAGAGCCCGACTCGGTGGGGGCTGGGCTGGGCTGGCTGTGGAGAGTCCTCTAGAGCGACGCTCCGAGTCGATCTGGGCGGTCAATCTCGGCGCGCTCGGGCGCCCGGCCGCTCGACCTGCAGCAACTCGTGCTCGCGGCGCGCGTGCTCCACCTGGATCGTCACGTGCTTGATCCCGAACCGCTCGCCGAGCATGCGGTCGAGTTCGCGGCGGCGCTCGTGGCAGTCGTCGCCCGCCGGGACGATCGCGTGGGCGGCGAGGGCAGGGAAACCCGTCGTGACCTCCCAGATGTGGAGGTCGTGCACCTCGACCACGCCCGGGGTGCCTGCCATCGCCATGCCGATCTCCTCCGGGTCGATCCCCTCCGGGGCGCTCTCCATCAGCACGCGGCCAGAGTCGCGGACCAGGCGCCAGCCGCTGCGCAGCATCAGGCCCGCGACAACCAGGGCGGCGATCCCGTCGGCCTCGCGGAAGCCGCCCGCCAGCACCAGCACGCCCGCCGCGACCGCGGCCAATGACGCGTAGAGGTCGGTCAGGATGTGCTGGCGCGCACCCTCCACGTTGAGGCTGCGCCGCTGCGCCTTCGAGAGCGCCCACGCCGCCGCGATGTTCACCAGGGCGCCGGCGGTGCCGACGACGATCACTATCGCCCCCTCGACGTCGGGCGGGTCGAACAGCCGCCCCACGGCCTCGAAGCCGATCAGGGCGGCGAGCACCAAGAGCGTCGCGCCGTTGATCTGCGCGCTCAGGACCTCGGCGCGCCCCATCCCGAAGGTGAAACGCCCGCCCGCCGGGCGCGCGGCGAGGCTTGCGGCCCAGATCGCCAGCGCGAGCGCCGCCGCGTCGGTGAGCATGTGCGCGGCGTCGGAGAGCAGCGCGAGCGAGTCGGCCAGGATGCCGGCCACGATCTCGACGCACATGAAGGCGAGGATCAGCGCAAGTGCGATGCCCAGCCAGCGCCGGTCGTCGGACTCCGACACCCCGTGGCCGTGGTCGTGGTCGTGCGCCATGGGCTACCCCGCGCCGGGGTCGCCCACCGCTTCGGCAAGCGCGGCGTAGGCCGCACCCGGGTCATCGGCGCCGAAGACCGACGTCCCCGCCACGAACAGCGACGCCCCGGCGGCCTGCGCGCTCGTCGCGGTCAGGAGACCGACTCCGCCGTCGACCTCGACGCGCCCGGAGGCGGTTCGCAGCTCTTGGATCCTCTGCTCGGACCCCGGGATCCAGCTCTGACCGCCCCAGCCCGGGTTCACGGTCATGCAGAGGAGAAGGTCCGCCTCCTCCCCGAGCGCGAGCGCGGCGCTGGTCGCGGTGCCCGGGTTCAGCGCCAGCCCGGCCAGGCAGCCTGTCTCGCGCACGGCGTTGAGCGCGTAGTGGACGTGGGGCGTCGCCTCCTGATGGATCGTGATCGAGTTGGCGCCCGCCTTCGCGTACTCGCCCACCACCCGCTCGGGGCGCTCGATCATCAGGTGCACGTCGAGCCAGCCTCCGGCGCCGTGCACCTGCTCCCGCAGTGCGTCCACGATCAGCGGCCCGATCGTGATCGGCGGGACGAAGTGACCGTCCATGACGTCGACGTGGATCACGCGGGCGCCGGCGGCCATCACCTCCTCGACCTGCGCGCCGAGGCGGGCAAAGTCGGAGGCGAGAATGGACGGAGCGATCCGGGGCGAATCGAGCAGCACGGCGTCAAGCTACAACAACGAGAGAGGGGCCCCGTAGGGCCCCTCTCCACTGCGGCTCTGACTGCGACTCCGTCAGCTCTGCTTGGAGTCGTCCTTCGGAGCCTGCACCTCGTCCTCGGGCCCGGGGTTGTCCGGTACCGCGGAGCGCACGACGCGCTCGCACGAGCCGAGCGGGTTCGCCGCCGTGGCGTCCGAGATCACGTCGGCCGCGTCGGCCAGGACGGTGTCGTTGCCGGCACCGCAGGTGACCACGTCGGCCTCGCCGTCGCGCACGTGGAACTTGTCGTTCCCGTTGCCGCCGGTGAGCGTGTCGACGCCGGGGTTCGGCACGTCGGCGCGGGCGAGCGACCAGAGGTCGTCGTTGCCGTCGCCACCGTCGACCGTGTCCGCTCCGAGGTTGGAGAAGATCCGGTCGTTGCCGGCGCCACCCCGGAGGGTGTCGACACCGGTGCCGCCCGAGATCCGGTCCGGGCCGCGGTTGCCGTTCACGACATCGTCGCCGTCGCCGCCGTGGAGGCGATCGCCGAAGCGAGCGCGGAAGCGGTTCTTGCCACGCCGCTGGGCGACCGCGGGGCCGCCGTTGATCGTGTCGTTGCCGGGGCCGCCGTAGACGCGATCCCTGCCGCCGCCACCGTTGATGGCGTCGTCACCGGCGTTGCCGGCGAGGAAGTCGGCACCGAGGCCACCCAAGAGGACGTCGTTGCCCGCGTTGCCGAACAGGCGATCGGCACGCCGGCCGATGCGGCCACCCGACCCGCCGCGGAGCGTGTCGTTGCCGTCACCGCCGCGCAGGCGATCGTTGCCACGCTCGCCGCGGACGCTGTCGTCTCCGGCGCCGGCGAGCACGTGGTCGTTGCCACGACCGGCGCGCACGGCGTCGTTGCCGGCCAGGGCGGTGACCCTGTCGTTGCCGCCGCGGGCGTTGATGGTGTCGGCATCGTTGGTGCCGACCAGCTTGTCTCGCTTACCGGTACCGGTGATCGTGGCCGCGATTGCGGTGGCCGCGAAAAGGCACGTGAGTGCTGCAACGAGTGCGACGACGACTGGGGTTCGTCGACTACTCCTGGTCACTGGGGTGTCCTCCTGTGTCGGGTGGATGGCCCCAGTAACCGCCGCCCGGTCAGTGAGTTGCGGCGCTGCTGCGAGCGTGTGTCCGGATCTCGCTCAGAATCCGCTCCAGGCGCGGCTCCGTGTCCGAATCGACATACGTCATCGCCGCGGCGACGGCGGGATGCACCGTGGCGATCTGCGCGTGCAGCTCGTGCGCCACCGCACGATATCCGGGGTGTCCCTCGCGTCCCGAGCGCAGCTCGATCAGGTGCATCGCCTCGCGCGCGTTCATGTCGAGCACGTAACGGATGCGATAACCGAGGCAGAGGGCGTACGGGGCGAGCCGCTCCAGGCCGGTCTCGACGAGCCGGCGGTACTCGCCGCTCGAGCGCTCGAGCGCGGCGCGGTACTCGTCACCCACCCCCGCGGCGGTCAGCTCGTCCGGAACTCCGGCCCCGAGGTCCGGCGTCAGCGACTGCCACTGGATGGTCAGGAGCCGGTGGCGCTGCAGGTCGCGGAACGCGCCGTAGTCGGAGACGATCTCGAACCTGTAGCGCAGCGCCTCGTACCCGCGGCCGGGGCGGTGGCGGCGGTTGCCGCGCTCGCCGACGAGCTCGGCGAGCATCGTCGCCCGCTCGTCGGGCGGCAGCGCGCGGACGGCGCTGCGCGCCTCGTCCTCCCCCGCTGCGGTGGCCTCGAAGAGCAGCGCCGCGAGCAGGTCGTCCTCGGACCCCTCGGACGAGATCAGGCGAACCGACGGCCCGTCCTGCGCCAGCCCGCGGGTGCGGTCGAGGCCGAGGCGGGCGGCCCAGCGATCGGCGGCGTCGGCGCGCTCCTCGAGGTAGGAGATCCACTCGCCACCGCGCTCGGGCCGCTCGACGCGCGCGACGAAGCTCGGCATCACGGCCTTGATCTCGCGCAGGATCATCCGGCCGTAGTCGCGCGCCTCGGGCAGCGGCGACGCGGTGAGCCGCAGGATCATCTGCTCGTAGGCCTGGCCGCTGGCGAAGATGCCCATGTGCGACAGCGACGCGGCCGGGAGCAGACCGCGCAGCAGGTCGAGCGCCTTGGCCCGGATCGAGCGGGCGTGTGCCGCCTCCGGCTCGCCCTCCGCGCGCGGGAACTGCTCGGCCGCCCACGCCTCGACCCGCGGCAGCAGGTCGGAGTAGGTGTCGAAGACGAAGTCCATCGCCGCGGTGTACTCCGGCCCGAGCTCGGGCGAGCGCCAGTAGCGGTAGCCGAGGCCGTCGCCCATCGGGCCGTCGTACGGGATGTAGCGCGTCGACTGCTCGAGGTACGACGCGAGACGCCCGCGCTGGAGAACCTTCGTCATCACGTTCGAGACCCACTCCGCGGCGACGTGCGCGCCGCCCAGCTGGGCCACCGAGTCGTCGCCGTAGCCGAGGAAGATCCGCTCGTAGAGCTGCGCGGCGCGGTCGCCCTCGGCGTTGTCGTAGGTCGCGGGCGTGGCGTCGCCGGCGAACTCGTCGAGGTACAGCCGCCGCAGCGTGCCCTGGTAGCGCGAGTAGCGCGCGAACAGCGCGCCCTTGACCGTCTCCGGGAGATTCACCAGGGCGAACACCGGGCTGTCCAGGTTCGTGAAGTGCGGCTCGAGCGCGGCGCGCTCGTCGGCGGTGAAGGTCTCGACCGGGTAGTCCATGGAGGGCTGGCGATACTAGCCCTAGAGGCAGTCGGGATCAGTTGCGCCCGCCATGCACAACACCACGGTCTTGATCTGGCTGTTGTCCCGGGGGTTCGGATCGTCGAGGGTGCGGTCGTTCGCCTGGAGGTAGACGTTGAAGCGCTCGGCGCCGTTCTTGAAGTAGGCGGTGTTGACGCGGTTCGCCGCGGTGAACCGGAACGACGACGACGTGCCCGCCCTGAACTCGCCGAAGCGGCACTTGAACGTCGACGGCGCGAACTCGACGACCCCGCAGGTGTGGAAGGGCGGGCCGGGATACGACCCGAGTGGCGCCACCGCCGACGTGCCGGGGCCCGTCGCCGAGAGCTGCATGTCACCGCCCAGCGCTGCCGACGGCCCGGCATTGGTGAACCGGGCGGTTCCCTCGATGCCGACCACCTGCCCGTTGACGACGTTCCTGACGATCTCCTTGCTCAGCACCGGCGGCGTGACGCGAATGTCGCCCGCGAAGTCGAGCGTGAGGTCGCCGAGCACCCCGACGAAGCGCGGCACCTTGCGGTTGTTGCACTTCTGGCCCTTCCTGAGCTTTCGCTTCGTGGCGCGGATCTCGATCGTGTTCGTCCCGTACCTGAAGGCGCGCAGCGCGGCGAGCGGCACCGCGCCCGCGCGGTAGCCCCGGAACCTCCGGCCGGCCTTCGGCAGCCGCACGATCTTCTCGCCGTTGACCTCCATCACCGCCCCGTCGAACGGCTGCGAGCGGGCGGGCCCGTAGCCCAGGCTGAACGTTCCCTTGTAGGCCTGGCCCGGGACGTAGATCTGCTTGCGGAACGTCCGGCGCTCCTTCGACCGCCCGCAGGTCCGGCCCCAGATGTAACGACGCTTGTAGCTGCGGGTGAGGCCGTACGTCCCGTTGCTCGGGGTGAACCGCCCGACGTTGACGGACTTCGCGCCGGACCAGCTGCCGTCGGTCGCGAGGACCAGCGCGGGCCCCTCGAAGACGAAGTACGGGAGGCCCTGCCAGTTGATCTGCGCCGCGGCGGAGCCGGGCGCGGCGAGCGCGAAGAACACCAGTGCCCCCGTGAGGCAGGCCAGCCTCGGCATGCGCCGATAGTAGCGTTGATTCCATGGCTGCCGATCCCGTCGAAGAGCAGCTCCAGCGGGTGGGGCGTGAATTGCACGCGGCGCTCCCGCCGAGGTCGCACAACCCGGTCCGCGCGCTCGACGCGAAGGGGATGGAGCTGGCGGCGAAGGACCGCGAGCTGCGCGCCGCTCTCTTCCGCCTGGTCGACGTCACGCCGGCGTGCCATTCGCTCGACGAGCTGGCCGGGCATCTGCGCGAGTACGTGGCCGAGCTCGACGATCGTCCGCGTGCGCTCGACGCGGCGCTGCGCGTGTCCGGCACCACCGCGGGCCGCCGCGCGCTCGGCGCCGCCGTGGCGGGCGGGGTGCGGCACATGGCCCACCGCTTCATCGTCGGCGAGACGCCCGGCCGCGGCGGCGCGCACGCTGCGCGGCCTGTGGGAGACCGGCATCGCGAGCTCGGTCGACCTGCTCGGCGAGGCGACCGTCACCAGCGCCGAAGCCGACCACTACGCGGAGCGCTGCGCCGGCGCCCTCGCGGCGCTCGCCGACGCGACACGCGGCTGGCCGGAGCGCCCCGCGCTCGAGCGCGACGCCCACGGCCCGCTGCCGCGCGTGAACCTGTCGGTGAAGGTGTCCGCCCTGACGCCGCTGATGCGGCCCGAGGCGCCCGCCGTCGGCCGCGACGACGCGGCGGGGCGGCTACGGCCGCTGCTGCGCGCCGCGCGCGACGCCGACGCCCACCTGCACATCGACATGGAGTCGGTCGACGCGCTCGAGACGACCATCGACCTCGTGATCGAGCTGCTCGACGAGCCGGAGTTCGCCGCCGGACCGTCGCTCGGCGTGGTGCTGCAGGCCTACCTGCGCGACTCGCCCGCCCAGCTCGACCGGATCCTCGCCCAAGCACCGCGGCGGGTGCCGCTCACGGTGCGCCTGGTCAAGGGGGCCTACTGGGATCACGAGGTGGTCGAGGCGCGTCAGCACGGCTGGTCCTCGCCGGTCTTCGAGGCGAAGGCGGAGTCCGACCGCAACTTCGAGCTTCTCACCCGGCGCCTGATCGACGCCCGCGACACCATCAGGGTCGCCATCGCCTCGCACAACCTGCGCTCCGTCGCCCACGCGATTGCGTACAACCGGGCAGCGGGGGGCGAGGACCGCGAGCTCGAGCTGCAGGTCCTGCGCGGCCTCGGCGACGACCTGGCCGCGGCGATCGGCGCAACGGGGCTGCGGGCGAGGACGTACTGCCCGGTCGGCGACCTCGTCGCGGGCATGGCCTACCTCGTCCGGCGCCTCCTCGAGAACACCGCCAACGACTCGTTCCTCGGCGAGCAGCAGCGCGGGACCCCGATCGCCGAGCTCTTGGTGGCTCCATGACGCTCGCCCCGTTCGTCAACGAGCCCCTGCTCGAGCTTCGCCGCGCGCCCGTACGCGAGGCGCTCGGGAGCGCGCTCGCCGAGCTCGACGCCCGGCTCCCGCTCACGGTGCCGATCACGATCGGCGGCGATCGGGGCGCCGCCGACGGGCTCGGCTCGACCGATCCCGGCGCGCCCGGCCGCTTGGTCGCCCGCGCGGGCGACGCAACGGCGGCCGACGCGGCCGCGGCGGTCGAAGCGGCCGGGGCCGGCGCGCGCGAGTGGTCCGCCCGCGGCGCCGCGGAGCGCGCCGAGATCCTGCTGGCGGCGGCCGCCGATCTGCGCGCCGACCGCGCGGCCTGCGCGGCGCTCGCGCTGCGCGAGTGCGCGAAGCCGTGGGTCGAGGCCGATGCCGACGTGTGCGAGGCGATCGATTTCCTCGAGTACTACGCGCGCGCCGCGATCGGCCTCGAGCGCGGCCCGGACCTCCTCCAGGTCCCAGGTGAGCGCAACGCACTGCGCTGGGCGGCGCGCGGGGTGTGCGCCGTGATCGCCCCGTGGAACTTCCCCTTTGCGATCCCGGCCGGCATGACCGCCGCCGCGCTCGCGGCCGGGAACGCCGTGGTGCTCAAGCCGGCCGAGCAGGCGCCGGGCTGCGCCGGCAGGCTCGTCGCCGCGCTGCACGGCGCAGGTGTCCCGCCGGGCGCGCTCGGCCTGCTGCCCGGGCACGGCGAGGCCGGGGCCGCCCTTGTCGCCGACCCGCGCGTGCACACGATCGCGTTCACGGGGTCCGCCGCCGTCGGCCTCGAGATAGTGCGCGCCGCGGCCGAGCCTTCGGAGCGCCACATGAAGCGCGTCGTGGCGGAGATGGGCGGGAAGAACTGCGTGATCGTCGACTCCGACGCGGACCTCGACGAGGCGGTGCCGGCGATCGTCGCGTCGGCCTACGGCTACGCCGGGCAGAAATGCTCGGCCTGCTCGCGCGTGCTGGCCCACGCGGGCGTCGCGGGCGAGCTGGGCAAGCGCCTGGCCGGGGCTGTCGAGGTCCTTCGGGTCGGCCAGGCGGAGGACTTCGCCACCGACGTGCCGGCGGTGATCGAGCGCGAGGCGCGCGAGAGGGTCGCTGCCTACGCGGCCGGTCTCGGTGCGCCGGGCGGGCAGGTCCCGGACGACGGCTGGTTCTGCGCCCCCGTCCTCGCGACGGAGGTCGATCCAGCGGCCGCGGTGCTGTGCGAGGAGGTCTTCGGCCCGCTACTCACGGTCGAGGCGGTCGCGAGCGTCGAAGAGGCGTGCGAACGCGTCGACGCGTTGCCGTTCGCGCTGACGGGCGGGCTCTTCTCCCGGAGCCCGGCGGCGATCGAGCTCGTCACCCGCCGCAGCCCGGTCGGCAATCTCTACATCAACCGGTCGATCACGGCGGCGAGGGTCGGCCGCCAGCCGTTCGGCGGCAACAGGCTCAGCGGGACGGGCACGAAGGCGGGCGGCCCGGGCTACGTCGAGCACTTCGCCGAGCCGCGCGTGGTGACCACCAACACCATGCGCCACGGCATCCCGGTCGACCCGGACTGAGATGAGCGCGGATACGATCGCCGCATGAGGATGAGAGCCGCCGTACTCACCGAGTTCGGGGCGCCGCTGGTGATCGAAGAGCTCGAGCTCGAGGATCCGAAGGCCGGCGAGGTGCTCGTGCGCCTCGAGGCGTGCGGCGTCTGTCACACCGACATGTACACCGCGTCGGGCGCCGACCCGTCCGGGTACGCGCCGTGCGTGCTCGGGCACGAGGGCGCGGGCGTGGTCGAGGCGATCGGCGACGGCGTGAGCCTCGTCCGGCCGGGCGACCACGTGGTCACCCTGTTCGCCCCGCAATGCGACGAGTGCGAGCACTGCCGGTCCGGTCGGACGAACCTCTGCATGGCCATTCGCGCCGAGCAGAACCTCGGCCACCTGCCCGACGGCACGACCCGTCTCATCCGCGACGGCGAGCACATCCGCCACTTCATGGGCACCTCGACGTTCGCCGAGTACACGGTGATGCCGGAGATCGCACTCGCGGTGGTCCCACCCGACGCACCGGCCGACCGCACCTGTGTGTTCGCCTGCGGGCTCTCGACCGGGCTCGGCGCGGCGATGAACACCGCGAAGGTGGACGCCGGCTCGACGTGCGTGGTGTTCGGCGCGGGCCTAGTCGGCCTCGGCGCCGTCGCGGGCGCCCGGCTGTGCGGGGCCGAGCGGATCATCTGCGTCGACCTCTCCGACGAGCGGCTCGAGCTGGCACAGGGCCAGGGCGCCACCGACGTGATGACGGGCGGTCCCGACGTGGTCGAGCGCATCCTCGAGGAGACGGGCGGCATGGGCGCCGACTACACGTTCGAGGCGACGGGTCTCGTCAACGTGATGGCGCAGGCCGTCGAGTCGGCGCGGATGGGCTGGGGCCTGTGCACGATCGCGGGGGTTGCCGGCAAGGGCGAGACGCTCGACGTGATCCCGCGCTGGCTGATCCAGGGCCGGCGCATCGCGGGCTCCTCGTTCGGCGGGGTGAAGGGTCGCGACCAGGTCCCCGAGCTGGTCCAGCTCTACCTCGACGGGCAGCTCGACGTGGATCCGCTGATCTCCCACAAGCTCCGCCTCGACGAGGTGAACAAGGGGTTCGAGCTGATGGAGGCCCAGGACGGCATCCGCAGCGTGATCGAGTTCTAGGCGAGGCGCACCGGAACCAGCCCGCGCAGCGCGTTGCAGATCAGCAACTCGGAGTCGTCCAGCTCGCTCAGGTGGACCGGCCGCTCAACGGCGCTCGGTGTCGCCGCGAGGATCCCCGCGCGCGAGACGCCGGGGAGTATGCGGCCGTCGAGGGGTGGGGTGGCCAGCTCGCCCGCGGGCGAGCGCACGAAGACGTTCGCCCAGGCGGCCTCGAGCAGATGGCCGTCGAGGTCGACGAGCAGCGGCACGGCCGGGGCCACGTGGGCGCCGAGCGCGTCGACCAGGCGCCGGTCCGACCACTTGTGCGGGCCGAGGCCGCCGGGCACCGTGACCGGCGCCAGCACGATCTCGCTCGGGCCGGGGAGCGGGCCGGTGTCGAGCTCGGCGGAGCCGTCCGGGTGCACGGCGATCCGCAGGCGGCAGTCACCCCTACGCTCGGCCGCCACCGCCGCGTCGGCGGCGAGGCCCGCCGGCAGCGCGGCGAACCCGAGCGCGGCGCAGCTGTCCGCGAGGCGCGCGAGGTGCGCGTCGAGCGTGACCGGCGCGCCGTCCGTGACGAGGATCGTCTCGAACACGCCGAGCGCCGGGTCGGGCCGGGGCAGCGGGCGCGGCCCGAGCCGGGGCGGGGGCGCGGCGGGCTCCGCCGCGGGCGGCGCGGCGATCTCCGCCCCGATCGCGGCGAGCAGCGGCCGCGCCTTGACGAGCGCCTCCTCCGCCTCGGCCGCGGGGTCGGACTCGGCGACGATCCCGCCGCCGACGTCGAGCCAGATCTCCTCGCCGCGCAGCTCGAAGGTGCGAATGGCGACGCTCAGCTCGAGGCCGGCGCACGGCGACGCGAACCCGATCGCGCCGCTGAACACGTTGCGCGCCGCCGACTCGAGCTCCCCGATCACGTCGATCGCGGCGAGCTTCGGCGCGCCGGTGACCGACCCGGGCGGGAAGCTCGCGCGCAACAGGTCGGCGTCGTCGCGGTCCGGCGCGAGCCGGCCCTGGACCTCCGACACGAGGTGCCAGACGCCGGGGTGCGCGCGCGGCTCGGCGAGCGCCCGCACCTGCACCGTGCCCGGCTCGCAGACGCGTCCGAGGTCGTTGCGGACGAGGTCGACGATCATCGTGTTCTCGGCGCGGTCCTTGGCCGAGGCGGCCAGCTCGGCGCGCGCCGCGTCGTCGCCGGGCCCCGAGCGCCGGCGCGTCCCCTTGATCGGCGCGCTGCGCACGTGGTCGCCACGGCGCTCGAGGAACAGCTCGGGCGACAGGCTGGCGAGCGCGCCCCAGTCGCCGGCGAGGAATGCGGCACGGTCTGGCTGAAGCACGCCGGCCGTGCGCGTGAACAGGTCGGCCGGAGTGCCCTCGAGACGCGAGCGCAGGCGCAGCGAGAGGTTGGCCTGGTAGAGGTCGCCCGCGGCGATCCGCTCGCGGCAGGCAGCCACGGCCTGGCCGTGGCCGGCGGGCCCTGGCTCGGCGCGCCACGGCCCGGTGGCCACGGGCCCGGGCTCCGGGACCCCCGCTGCGACACGTTCGCGCAGTTCGGCCAGCCGCGCCTCGAGCGCGGGCGCGCGGTCCTCGGTCCACAGCGCCTCGAACCACCAGTCGCCGTCGGGCTCGCGGCGCAGCACGTGGTCGTACCAGGCGAGGGCGAACGGCGGCAGGGCCTCGCGCGTCGTCGCGGGGCGGCCGAGCCGCTCACCGAGGCCGAAACCGAGATAGCCGAACCAGCCGCCGCCGACGAAACCGGGCGGGGCCCCGTCCGGCGCCACGCCGGCGTCGGCCAGCAGGACGAACGGATCGTCGCCGGGCACCGCGAGGCGGACGGGCTCTGAGCCGACGATCGCTCCTCCGCCCGCCCAGCGCCCCAGCAGCGCGAACGGGTCGGCGTCCCCGGCTACGAGCAGCGCCTCGCTGCCGGGAGCTGTCGACCCCCCGAGGGGGACGCGGAAGGGGCTAAGCGCCTCCGTCGGATTCGGGAACTTCGATCTCACGCTTCAAGATCTTCCCGGTCGGGCCCTTCGGGAGCTCGTCGACCAGCCACACGAGGCGCGGGTACTTGTACGCGGCCACCTGTTCCTTGACGAATCCCTGGAGCTCCTCGGGCTCTGCGCTCTCGCCCTCCTTGAGCGCGACCGCGGCGCCGACTTCCTCGCCCAGGTCGGGGTGCGGGACGCCGACGACGGCTGCCTCCCGGACCGACGGATGCTCGTAGAGCACCTCTTCGATCTCCCGCGGATAGACGTTGTAACCGCCGCGGATGATCAGGTCCTTCTTGCGGTCGACGATGAAGAAGTAGCCGTCGGAATCGACCTTCGCCATGTCGCCGCTCTTGAACCAGCCGTCGGAGTCGATCGACTCCTCGGTGGCGTCGGGGCGGTTCCAGTAGCCCTTCATGATGTTGTGGCCGCGGATGACGATCTCGCCCACGTCGCCCTCGGGCACGTCGCCGCCGCCGTCGTCGACGACCTTCATCTCCACGCCGTCGATCGGGGTGCCGATCGAACCGGGCTTGCGCTCCTTGTCGGGGTGGTTGAACGACGCCACCGGCGACGTCTCCGACAGCCCGTAGCCCTCGAGCACGATGCAGCCGAAGGCCTCCTCGAAGGCGCGCATCACCTCCTCGGGCATCGCCGAGCCGCCCGACATGCACAGCCGCAGCGACGACACGTCGAACTTGTCGCGGTCGGGCACCGCGAGCATCCCGTTGTACATCGTGGGCACGCCCTGGAACACGGTGATCTTGTCGCGCTCGATGATCTCCAGCGCCTTTGCCGGGTCGAACCGGGGGATCATCGAGAGCATCGCGCGGTGGGCGATCCCAGCGTTGAGCGTGCACGTCTGCCCGAACGAGTGGAACAGCGGAAGCGCGCCGAGCAGCTTGTCCTCGGGGCCGAAGCCGCCGAGCTCGGAGCCGGCGATCGTGCAGTTGCGATGCAGGTTCGCGTGGGTCAGCTCGGCGCCCTTCGGCTTGCCGGTCGTGCCCGACGTGTAGAGGATCACCGCCGTGTCGTCGCCGGAGCGGTCGGCGACGTCGTGGATCGGGTCCGCGCCGCCGAGCAGCTCTTCGAACTCGCCCGGGTTGACGAGGATCGCCTCGGCGCCGGCCTCGGCGGCGCCCGCCTCCGCGGCCTGGCCGAAGTCGCCCCACGCCACCACGGCCTTGGCGCCCGGGTCGGACAGGTAGAAGCCGGTCTCGCGTTCCTTCAGCAGCACGTTCATGGGCACGACGACGGCGCCGAGCCGGAGCGCGCCGTAGTACGCGATCGGGAAGTAGGGGACGTTCGGCAGCATCACGCCGACGCGGTCGCCCGCCTCGATGCCCTTCTCTGCCAGCACGCCGGCCATGCGCGCGCTGCCCTCGTTCAGCGCTGCGTAGGACATCTCGACGTCGTCCAGCTTGATCGCTATCGCGTCGGGGCTCGCCTCAGCAGCCTCGGTCACGATCTGCGCCAGGTTCTCGCTCATATCTCCGCTCCTTACGCTCCTGTCCGGTCTGCCGGACCCTACCCCCAAACGGGATCAGCGAACTACGCGGAAGGGTGCGTACGTCACGGGCTTGCCGCGCACGTTTGTGAGCTGGGCCGCGAGGCGGTAGCGCCCGGGACGCAGGCCGCGGCTCGCGAGAGCCGACCGTTGAACTTGTACGCTGCCCGGCCCGGGGCCGCCTCGGTAGCTGAGCTCGCCGCGCGTGAACACGTAGCGGGTGCACTTCTTCCGGCTGCGGTTGCGGCGGGTGCTGGCCACGCAGCGACGGCCCTTGCGACGCCCAGTCGTACGCTTCTCGGCCGTGAAGCGAACGGTGCCGATGACCGGGAGCTTGAACGAGATCGAGCGTCCCGACCGGCGCCCGCTTCTTCCTCTGCGCGAGGTACCAGGGCAGGGTGCGGAAGGTCGACGGCGTGAGCTTGAGGTTGCGCACGCGCGCGGCGCCTGTCGCGCGGCGGATCGCGGCGCGCCGGCGCCGCGCGCAGCGCGGTTCGCGCGCGCCGGCGATGTAGAAGTGGCCGAGGTCGTTCGGGTGGACGTTGTCGCCGGTGAGCAGTACAGCGGGGTCGCCATTCATCGTCGGCAGGTCGACGGGCACGACGTTCGGGAAGTCGCGCGCGATCTGGTCGATCCCGCGCGTTGAGCTGCGCGATCCGCGCGTTGGACGCCGGGTGGCCGACGATCCCCGGCGGTCGTCAGCAGCGGCTGCTTGAACAGCGAGGACGTCCGGCGAGGCGGTGGTGATCGTCCCCCAGTAGTCGAACTGCGCACCCGACTCCGGACACGCGGTCGTCCGGATGCTGGATCAGGCTCTCGCCCGGCGGCACGTTGCGCACCGGCACACGATCGGGCCGGTGCCGGTCCTGACGCCGACGGCTGCGGCGAAGCTGCCGACCTTGTCGCCGTCGAGGTACACGTCGCCCGACCAGCCGGACGGCCCGCCGCTCGCGACGCCGTGGAGCACCACGGTCCCTCCCGCGAAGTTGGCCGGGGTGGTGATCACGATCGGGCCCGCGTTCGACTGCAAGCGTTCCGTGCGACGGTATTGCCGCTGTTGCGGTTCGTCTGGCCCACCGTCGACCCAGCCGGGGCCGTACGTCACGGAGCGGTCGGTGTCCTCGACGACAGCGTCCTCGCTGATCGCGGGTGACGAACGCGCGGACCGCATCGAGGGTCAGCGGCCACGTCGGGGAAGATGAGGTCGTTGAGGCCGGGAACACCGCGGGTTGCATCGGGCGGGCACTGCCGGGGGCCTGCGCGGGCCGGCACGATGTTGCGGATAGGCCCACCACCAGGACTGGGCTCCGGGTGGCCGGGGGCCGGCTAAAGATGTCGGAGATCTGAGAGCTCGGGACGGCGTGGTTGATGATTCCCGTCGAGCCGATCGCGCCGGAGCGAGGCGCGGGCCCCAGGCGAATGCGGGCTGCGAGGCCCCGTCGCCGCGGGCGTACGAATGGCCGAATATCTCCAGCGGCACGGCGCGGGGCTGAACGGCTTCAGCGGCGCGGCACGACCAGCGCGAGCGCGGCCGCGCAGCACGCGCAGCGGCACCGAACCGCCCGCACGGTTCCTCGTTCCCCCGGCCTTTGCCTGCCTGACTCCCACGTGGCGGACCAGTGTAGGTGGCGTTTGTCGGATCTGTGCTGTATCAATCGACACACGCGCTAGGTAGGGAATCCCTGCGCGAGGCCGAAAATGGAGTTTCCGGTTGAGCGTGGGAGGCATTTGGTGAGGACTGCTGTTGCGATTGGACTCGTGGCGGTCGCGGCGTTTGCCGCGGCCCCTGTTGCCGATGCTGAGGCGGGCTGTGGCTTCCTCGGCCTCGAGCCTTGCGCCACGCCGTCCAACCCGGATGGCGCCGCGCCGATGTGCGGCTTCCTCGGGATCATGCCCTGCCCGGCGCCGAGCACCGGCAGCGACACCACGAGCGGCGGCACCAGCACCGGCTGCGGCTTCCTCGGGCTGATGGCGTGCCCGGGCACCACGCGCGGATTCCGGCACCGGCTCCACCAACTCGAGCGGGGGGTGCGGCCTGCTCGGGCTGATGGCCTGCACCGCCGCGCCACCCCCGATACCGCCGAGCCCCGATCCTGGTGGCGACGAGGCCATCGATGTCCCGGTGCCGCCACCGGGCAGATCGCAAGTTCGGCTTCAACACGGCGCTCTACACCACGGAGACGACACCCGCCGGGGAGGTCGGCTACGGACGGGCCGTCGGCGCCAACGTGCAGCGGTACACGATCCACTGGCGTCCCCTCCAGACGACGGCCACCGCTCCCACCTTCCCGAACCAGGGCCGGCCCCTCGGGGAGACTCCGGACCCCAGCAAGCTGCTACGACTACGACGCGGATCTACCTCGAGCTGACCCGCAACGGGATGACACCGATCATCATCCTGGCCGACGCGCCTGCTTGGGCGACGCAGTACGGCAACTGCCTCGATCATCGACGTGACCTGCCGCTCGAAGCAGACCTCGACGCGGCTCTACCCGGATGCCGCCCACATGGAGGACTGGAAGAAGTTCGCCAAGGCCGTCGCGGAGCGTTACCCGAAGGCCGTCATCGAGGCATGGAACGAACCCAACATCTACACCTTCTGGGCCGGCAACACGCCTGACCCGGTGCACATGACGAAGATGCAGTGCGCCGCATACTCGGCGATCAAGACCCTGCCGCAGCCGAACCTGGTGATGACGGCGAGCCTCGCCGCGATCACTCGGCCCCGGACCGACAAGAGCGCCGTGTTCCAGACCTATCTGAAGACCCAGTACGAGCAGGGCCTCAAGAACTGCGGGACATGTTCGGCGTGCACCCCTACCCGGTCAACCAGAAGAACCTCGGGGCCGGCTCGCCGTTCGCCGAGGAGTGGGGCGCCATCCGCCAAGTGCGCTCCGAGTTCGGCGATACCGACCCGATCTGGATCACCGAGACCGGCACGCAGTCGGGCAAGGGCCAGGTGCCCAACGATTCAAGCCAGCTGACCGAGGCCGAACAGGCCGACGTGAACACGCGCCTGTACAACCGCGTCACGCAGATGCCGGATGTCGAGGCGATCGTCTTCCACACCCTCCGCAACGCGCCGGTGAGCTCGATGAACGGGGCGATCACGACACCCGACTACCACTTCGGCTTCATGCGCGAGAACTGGACGCCGAAGCCCGTGTTCTGCAACTTCGTAGCGAAGGCGGGCAAGACCTACGACGGCTGCTAGCGCCGCGGCCCGCTAGGGCTTGCGGCGCAGGACGACCAGGTCCTGGTGCGCGTTCAGCGCGCGCTCGTCCTGGCCGGCGACATCGAACCACTTGCCCCAGCGCTCGTCCACGTACGCCGGGGAGTGGAACGCCAGGCCGTACTGCCCCGTGACGCCGGGGAAGTCGCGCTCGTTCCAGCCCGTGCGCTGGTAGGGGACGAAGATGAACCCCTTGTCGTCGAGGTCGGGCATCTCCGCGAGGCGCGCGGTCAGGTCCTTGTCGCGCGTCTGGATCCGCCCGGTCCGCATCGCGTCGTGCATGCCGTGGCCGCAGACGGAGATCAGCGCGATCCCGCCCGGGGCGAGCACGCGCCGGACCTCGGCGAGCCAGCTGTCCTGATCGGGCTCGCTGAGGTGGGTCAGGATCGACGACGAGATGAGCAGGTCGACCTCACCGTCGGCCGCCGGGAGCGGAGGCTGGAACCCGTTGACGGCGAGGCGCATGGCCGGGCGGGCGCCCTGGAGCCACGCGATCGCCTCGTCGTCGACATCGGAGCCCGCGAGGACGGTCCCGGCGCGGACGTGCTGTTCCAGCGGGATCAGCAGGCGGCCACAGCCGCAGCCCCAGTCGTAGACGAGCGAAAGCTCCGCCAGGTCACGCCCCTGGCCGGCGACGGCGGTTTTGATCGTCTCGGCCGCCTCGAGCCCGGTGCCGACGAAGTGGGCGACGTCGATCCCGACCCCGATGCGCGCGCGCAACACGGCGGGCGGGACCGGCGCGGCGTAGCCCGTCCGGCGGCGGAACCGAGCGCGCTGCACCACGTCGAACGGCCCCGCAGCGCGCTTCGCGGCGGCCTTGACGGGATCCGGGGCGAGGCGCAGGACGGCCTCGACCCGCTCGACGGCTTTGCGGTTGCGCGCCACCGCTAGAGCAGCGACGTGAACGACTGGCCGGCGTCGCGCACGAGGTCGAACAGCGGCGACGGCACGATCCCGAGCGCGATCGTGACCGCGGCGGCGATCACGGCGACGGAGGTGACCTCGAACTGGGCCTTGGGATCGGCCTCGGGCGACCAGCCGGCGACCGGATGCACGTGGCGCTCGGGAGTGGTCGGCAGCCGGACCGTGGCACCGCCCATCCACATCACGGCGATGACGCGCAGGTAGTACCCGAGCGAGATCATCGAGCCGATCACGATCACGATGCCGAGCCACGTGTAATCGCCCGCCACGGAGGCGTCGATCAAATAGAACTTGCCGATGAAGCCCGCCGTCGCCGGGAACCCGGCGAGCGCGAGCATCGCGATGGTCATCGGCCACGCGAGCCACGGGCTGGCACGGCCGAGGTCGCGCAGCGACTCGATGTCGTCGCCGTCGCCCGAGGTGCGCTCGCGCGCGATGATCACGGCGAACGCCGCGAGGTTCATGAAGAGGTAACAGACGAGGTAGAACGCGGCCGCCTCGAGCCCGATCTGCGTGCCCACCACGACGCCCGCGAGGATGTAGCCGGCCTGGGCGACGCCCGACCACGCGAGCATCCGCTTCAGCGACCGCTGGGGAATCGCGCCGAGGTTGCCCACGACAATGGTGATCGTCGCGACGGCCGCGAGGGCCGGGGCCCATTCGGTCTGGACGCTCGGCAGGGCGAGGTCGAAGAAGCGCAGCATGATCGCGAACGCCGCGGCCTTCGTCGCCACGGCCATGAACGCGGTCACCGGAGTCGGGGCGCCCTCGTAGACGTCCGGCGTCCATTGGTGGAAGGGGGCGACGGAGGCCTTGAAGAGGAGGCCGACCGCGGCCAGGCCGACGCCGGTCAGCAGCAGCGGGTCCGTCGCGCTCACCTGGTCGCCGATGGCGGCGGCGATCTTGTCGAAGTCGGTCGAGCCGGTTGCGCCGTAGACGAACGCGAGGCCGTAGAGCAGCGTCGCCGAGCCGACGGAGCCCACCACGAGGTACTTCAGCCCTGACTCGAGCGACTTGGCGCTCGCCACCTTCGAGGCACATAGGACGTAGAGCGGGATGGAGAGCAGCTCGATCCCGATGAACAGCGTCACGAGGTCCTCGGCGCCGGCGAGCACGGTCATCCCGGTGATGGTCCCGAGCAACAGGGCATAGACCTCGCCGCTGCCGGCTTCGGACACGTAGTCGGCGCGCAGCGACAGCGCGATCGCCGCCAGGCCCGCGACGTAGAAGATCAGCGACATCAGGAGCGCGAGCGTGTCGATCGACAGCGCGCCGGAGATGATCGGCTGGGTGTCGCCCGGATCCCAGTTGAGGACGGTCAGGATGATCGCGGCGATCAGCGCGGCCGCGGCGAGCGGCGGTACCAACCTGCGCTGGGCGGTACGGCCGGGGAGCAGGCCGGCGAGGAGCACCAAGACTGACCCGCCGAGCGTGGCCATCACCGGCGAAAGCCCCTGCCAGTCGATCTCGGGCGCCTTGGCGGTGGCGGCTGCGAGCACGTCGATCACGGCGCCACCTCCCCGGGTGCGCCCTCGGGCACGGCGCCCTGCGGCGCCGCCTGCTGTTGCTGCTGGAGCTGCTGGATCTGCTCAGGCGTGAGCTGCTGCTCCTGCGGCACGCCCTCGGCTGGAGGCGCCTCGGCAGGCGGTGCCTCCTCCTCGCTGGCGACCTCGGCGCCGCCCTTGGCGGCCGCGGCGATCTGCTGCTGTGTCGCGCCCTTCTGCTTGTCGAGCACGAACTGCGGGTAGACGCCGAGCGCGACGATGATCGCGGTCAGCGGCAGGATCACCGCGAGATCGAGCTTCCCGAGCTCACTCGACTCCATCTTCGGGCCGACCCGGTTGTGCATCGTCCGCTGGAAGACGCGGATCATGTAGACGGCGGCGAACGCGACGCCGATCGAGGCGACGATGCCCCACACGAGCTTCGAGTCGAACGCGCCGAAGAGGATCAGGATCTCGCCGACGAAGTTGGGCGAGCCGGGCATCGCGAGCGTGGCGAGCGCGACGATCAGGAAGAGCGCTGCGAGGACCGGGGCGCGGAAGGCGGCCCCGCCCATCTCGGCCATCGTCAGCGAGCCGCCGGCGCGGGCGGTGAGCAGCGCGATGATGAAGAACAGCGGGGCGACCACGAGGCCGTGGTTGAACATCTGCATCAGCGCGCCCTGGGCGCCCTGGTCGGTCAGCGAGAAGATCCCGAGCGTGATGAAGCCCATCTGGGCGATCGACGAGTAGGCGACCACGAGGCGCGGCTCGTCCTGGGAGAACGCGAGGATCGAGCCGTAGATGATCGAGAACACGGCGATTCCGATCATCAGCGTCTGGAAGTGGTGCGCGGCGTCGGGCAGGATCGGCAGCACGATCCGCAGGAACCCGTAGACGCCGACCTTCGAGAGCACGCCGCCGAGCAGGACGAGCACGGGGATCGGCGTGGCGCGGTAGGTGTCGACCACCCAGCCGTGGAACGGGAACGCCGGCGCCTTGACGAGGAACGCGAGCGCGAACAGGAGGAAGATCCAGTACTGCGTGTCGGTGCCGACGGGGTTCTCCGCGAGGGTGGCGAGCGAGAACGACAGCTCGTCGGCCGACGGTGCGGCGAGGACGCCGAGCGCGATCGCCGCGGCGAGCATCAGCAGCGAGCCGACCAGCGTGTAGATCACGAACTTGGTGGTCGCCTGCACGCGCTCGCCTTCGCCCCAGCCGCCGATCAGGAAGTAGAAGGGCACGAGCATCAGGTCGAAGAAGACGACGAACAGGGCGAGGTCCTGCGCCATGAACGCGCCGAGGACCGCGGTCTCGCCGAGCGCGAGGTGGAAGAGGAAGAGCTTCTGCCGCTCGGTCACCCGGGTGGCCGCCCACAACGTCGCGGCGGCCCATGAGAGCGCGGTGAGGAGGAGCAGGAACGCGTTGAGGCCGTCGACGCCGAGCTGGTAGCGGATCCCGAGTTCGGAGATCCAGGCGTCGTCGGTCACGTACTGGAGCGTCCTGGTCCCGTCGGGGATGTCGATGACTATCGCCAGCGCATAGCCGAGCACCGCGAGCGTCGCCGCGAACACCACCCAGCGGCCGATCCTGGCCGGCAGGAACGCCTGGACGATGCCCGCAGCGAGCGGCAGGAAGAGCACGATGCTGAGGTGGATAGTCAGCACCGGCTCAGCTCGCCACGATCAGGAAGTAGAGGGTGAAGCCGCCGACGCCCATCAGGAGCAGGCCGGCGTAGGCCCGCAGCTCGCCGGTCTGGATCCCGCGCGCGAACGAGGTGCCCGCGCGCACCAGGCCGAGCGTGCCGTCGACGATCACGCCCTGCACCAAGGTGCTCTCGATCACGTTGCGGCCGAACCGGCCCGCGGCGGCGAGCGGGCGCACGATCGCGTGGTCGAAGATCTCGTCGAAGTACCACTTGTTGAGCAGGAACTTGTGGACGCCGGCGTAGCGCTCCTGCAGCTTGGCCGCGGTGCCGGGCTTGCGCAGGTAGACCGTCGCCGCGATGAAGATGCCGCTGAGGGAGATCGCCGCGCCGACCGCGAGGCCGAACCATTCGGCGCCATCGGTCGGGTGGTCGTGCGCGTACGTGGCGTTCTCGAATACCGGCTCGAGGAAGGTCTCGATCACGTGCGTCACGCCCGGGATCTGGACCACCCCGGCGACGAGGGCGAGCAGCGCCAGCGGCGCCATCGCGGCCTTCATCGGCCACTCACGCTCGGCGATCTGGTGGGTCGGCCCGGGGAAGCCGACGTCGGTGTCCTCTTCCTCGCCGTTGGCGGGATTGCGGTGGTCGCCGTGTGCGAGCTCGCCCCGCTCGAGCAGCTTCGCCTCCTCACACGGCTCGCCGAAGAACACGCGGAAGACGAGGCGGAAGGTGTAGATCGCGGTCAGGAGCGCCGCGATGTAGCCGACCACGGCGAGCGCGATGTACCAGCCCCCGCGGTCGAGGGTGTAGGCGAGAATCTCGTCCTTGGAGAAGAAGCCCGACGTGAACGGGAAGGCCGCCAGCGCCAGCGCGCCGCAGGTGAAGACGATGAACGTGAACGGCATCGCCTTGCGCAGGCCGCCCATCCGGTCGAGCGACTGCACGCCGGCCATCGCGCCGATCACCGAGCCGGCCGCCATGAAGAGCAGCGCCTTGAAGAAGGCGTGCGTCATCAGGTGGAACATGCCCGCGCTGTACGCGAACACCGAGACGCCCATGATCATGTAGCCGATCTGCGACATCGTCGAGTAGGCGATCACGCGTTTGAGGTCGGTCTGGACCATCGCGATCGTGGCGGCGACGAGCAGCGTCGTGCAGCCCACCACGGCGCCCACGTCGGCGGCCGCCGGCGCGAGCGAGAACAGCGGGTTCATGCGGGCGATCAGGTACACGCCGGCGGTGACCATCGTGGCCGCGTGGATCAGCGAGGAGACCGGGGTGGGGCCCTCCATGGCGTCCGGGAGCCAGGTGTGGAACGGCAGCTGCGCCGACTTCGCGAAGGCGCCGATCAGCAGCATGATGCAGGCCGCGACCAGCTGCCCGTCGTTCGTCGAGAACACGTCGGGCGCGGCGTTGAAGACCTCGTCGAAAGCGAGCGCGCCCGTCGCGTCGAACAGCAGGAACGCGCCGATCACGAGGCCGACGTCGCCGATCACGTTGATCACGAAGGCCTTGATGCCGGCCGTGGTGGCCGTCGAGCGGCGGTAGTAGAAGGAGATCAGCAGGTAGGACGCGGCGCCGACGAACGCCCAGCCCACGATCAGCAGCACGAAGTTCGACGCCAGGACGAGCAGCAGCATCGAGAAGACGAAGTAGTTGAGGTACGCGAAGAAGCGCGTGAACCCCTCGTCCGAGGTCATGTACGAGACCGAGTAGAGGTGGATCAGGAACGACACCCCGGTGACGATCAGGCACATCATCACCGACAGCGGATCGACCAGGATCGCCATGTCGACGTTGAACCCCGCGGTGTCCACGTAGGTCCACAGCGAGCTCACGAGCGAGCGGTGCTCGGCCTCGCGGTCGAGCAGGGCCAACAGCATCCCGATCGAGGAGAGGAACGCGAGGCCGATCGCGCCCGTGGCGATCCAGCCGGCCGCGCGCCCCCGCCAGACCTTCCAGCCGAGGGCGGTGATGACGGTTCCGGCGAGTGGGAAGGCGAGGACCAGCCAGCCGTATTCGACCGGCTTCACCCGCGCAGCTCCGACATCTCGTCGACATCGATGGGGAGGCGGCGGCGGTACATGGCGACGATCACGCCGAGGCCGACGACCACCTCGCAGGCGGCGACGACCATCACGACCAGCGCGAACACCTGCCCGTCCTGGTTGCCGACCATCTTCGAGAACGCGATCAGCGCGAGGTTGCCGGCGTTGAGCATCAGCTCGAGGCAGAGCAGGATCACGAGCGGGTTGCGGCGCGTGATCACGCCGGCCGCGCCGATGCAGAAGATGAACGCGCTGAGGATTACGAACCAGGCGACGTCCATCAGGAGGTGGCCTCCGGGAGGTCGCCCACGTCGCTCTTCATGAGATCCGACACCGCAATCGTCTTCTCGTCCTCATCCGGCTCGATGCCGCCGCGCTTGCGCGCCAGCACCACCGCGCCGACCGCCGCGAGCAGCAGGAGAAAGGAAGCGAGCTCGAACGGCAGCAGGAAGCGGGTGAGGAGCAGCTCGCCGATCGCGCCCGGGTCGAGCCGAAACCGGCCGCGAGGTCGGCGCCGTCCGTGTCGAGCGCGCCGAGGCCGGAGCCGACCACCGCGATCGTCAGCTCGATGCCGAGCACGACGGCGAACAGCGGGCCGAGCAGGCCGGTGAACCCGCCCGCGTCGGGGCGCAGCGGCTCGTCCGAGCCGCCCACGTACGAGACGACGAACAGGTAAAGGACCATCACCGCGCCGGCGTAGACCACCACCTGTGCGGCGGCGAGGAACGCGGCGGTGAGCAGCAGGAAGAGGACCGCCAGAGCGATCAGGTGCACGACCAGCGAGAGCACGGTGAAGAACGGGTTGCGGAGCAGCACCACGCCGAGCGCGCCGCCGAGCGCGAAGCCCGCGGCGATGAAGAACATGATCTGCTCGAACAGCACCCGGCCTCGCTCCCTACTCGCCCTCGCGCCGCAGCGGCGTCCGCTCGATCGGCTCCGCCAGCAGCATCTCCTTGGTGAAGATGAGGTCGGAGCGCTCGTAGTCGGCCAGCTCGTAGTCGTTGCCCATCGTGATCGCGTCGAACGGGCAGGCGACCTCGCAGTAGCCGCAGAAGATGCAGCGCGACATGTTGATCTCGTACACGGCCGCGTAGCGCTCACCGGCCGACACCTGGTTCTCAGGGGTGTTCTCGGCCGCGACGACGCGGATGCACTGGGCCGGGCAGGCCGCTGCGCACAGCGAGCAGCCGACGCACTTCTCGGTGCCGTCGGCGAACGAGTGCAGCTTGTGCCGGCCGCGGAAGCGCGGGTAGACCGGGGTCTTCTCCTCCGGGTACTCGATCGTCGCCGGCTCCTCGACGAAACGGCCGAACGTCGTGCGCAGACCCTTCAGCGTCGCGCCGAAGATGCGGTACGCGCCGCCGAGCCCGCCGGGCTCGGGGCCGGTCTCGACCTGGATGACGCTGTCGTCGAGGCCGTAGTCGTACTTGTTGGGCGTTGCAGGGGTCATGTGGCCACCAGGACGATTGCGGTTACCAGGAGATTGAGCGTTGCGACCGGGAGCAGCACCTTCCAGCCGAAGCTCATCAGCTGGTCGTAGCGGAGCCGCGGCAGCGAACTGCGGACCCAGATGAAGAGGAACACGAAGAACGTCATCTTCAGCAGCATCCAGAGCGGGGCGAGGGCGATCGGGCCCGGGCCGTGCCAGCCGCCGAAGAAGCAGACCACGGCGATCGCGCTGATGATCAAGACCTCCATGTACTCGGCCATGAAGAACGAGCCGAAGCGCATGCCGCCGTACTCGGTGTTGTAGCCCGCGACGATCTCGGCATCGGCCTCGGGGAGGTCGAACGGGGCGCGCGAGGTCTCGGCGAAGCCGGCCACGATGAACACGAGGAAGCCGACCAGCTGCGGCACGATCAGCCACATGCCGTACTGCGACGAGCCCTGGTACTCGACGATGCTCACCAGGGAAAGCGACCCGGCCATCATCGCCACGCCGATCAGCGACATGCCGATCGCGATCTCGTACGAGATCAGCTGCGCCGCGGAGCGCATGGCGCCGAGGAACGAGTACTTCGAGCCGGACGCCCAGCCGCCGAGCACCATGCCGTAGAAGCCGAGCGAGCCGAACGCGAAGAAGTAGAGGAGGCCGATCGGCACATCCATGCCGTAGAGGCCGAAGTCGCCGCCCCACGCGCCCTTCGGGCCGAACGGGATGATCGCGAGCGTCGCGACCGCGGCCGTGATCTGGATCGCCGGTGCGATGGCGAACAGCCACGGCACGGCGGTGTCCGGATGGAAGCGCTCCTTGGACAGGAGCTTCAGCACGTCGGCGAGCGGCTGCATCAACCCGCGGAAGCCGACGCGGTTCGGGCCGTAGCGGGACTGCATGCGGCCCATGACCTTGCGCTCGGCGAGCAGGACGACGGGAACGATCTGGAGGATCACGGCGAAGATCACGATCGATGTCGCGATCTGGACGAGGATGCTCTCGACGCCGGCGGCGGCGATGACCGTCATGCCTTGCGTACCTCGACGGCCCGCGGCACGCCGTTGAGCAGCGCCGTCGCGTTGTCCTCGAGCGTGCCCTGGGTGAGGAAGACGCTGCCGGGCGCGATCGCCTGGCGCAGCGCGACGGTCGCGCGGACGGCGGTGCCGTCGGCGCTGACCTCGACCTCGTCACCCGCCCCGACGCCGAGCTTCTGGGCGTCGGCGGGCGAGAGCTCCGCACGCTGGTGGGGCAGCAGGAACTTGAGTGACGGCGCGTTGGCGGCGACCGGGTCGGCCCACAGCGAGGGCGACGCGCCGAGCCGCAGCCCGTCGGGTAGCGGCGGCGGCGTGTCGAGCGGCGTGTCGGCGAGCTCGCCCGCAGGCGCCTGCGCGGCGGCGTCGCGATCCTGCCAGCGCACTCCGCGGCCGCCGATCTCGTCGAGCGTGATGCCCCCGTAGAACGGCACGGCGTCGACGAGCTTCGCCGTCGCGTGCGCGGAGCTGAGCACGTCGAGCCCGGCACCGGCGCGGTCGCACAGCTCGGCCAGGATCGCCCAGCCGGCGCGGACGTCGCCGACGTGCCCGATTGCCTGGCGTGCGCGCTGGAGGCGGCCGTCGGGGTGGGTGAAGGTGCCTTCCTTCTCGGCGCTCGACTCCGCCGGGAACACGACCGTCGCGTGCTCGCTGAGCCCGGGCGTGAGGAAGTCGGCGAACGAGATCACCGAGCCGGCGCGGTCGAGCGCGGCGGCCCAGGCCGCGCGCTCGGGGTGGTCGAGCAGCGGGTCGGAGTGCAGCAGGACGAGCGCGCTCAGCTCGGAGCCGGCGAGGGCGGCGGCGATCTCGCCGGCCCGCATGCCCGCTTCGCCGGCGTCGGCGAGGCCGGGGCCGAGCTCGGGATGCACGCCGGCTTCGCGCGCGCCGCGGCCGTTGGTCGCGGTCGGCACCTCGAGCAGGCCGGACTCCGCGCGGTCGGCCAGGCCGAGCTGGGTGGCGACGGCGAGCAGCGCCTCGGCCGCTTGCGGCCCGCGCTTGCCCTGCACCACGCGGTCGCCCCAGACGATCACGACGTCGCCGGCGTCGCGCAGGACGGCCGCCGCGTCGCGCAGCGCATCAGGGTCGAGCGCCGCGGTGCTGGCGAGCGAGCCCATGCCCGCGCGCGCCGAGCCGAGCTCGCCGGCGAGCGCCGCCAGGGCGGCCTCGGCGGCGCCCGGCGCGAAGCGGACCGTCGCGGCGGCGTTCGGGTCGAGCGACGACGGACGGCTCGTGAGGATCACGGCCCGCGCGCGGTTGCGGCGGACGGCTTTGCGCACGCGCAAATCGAGGATCGGCGACTCGTCGACCAGCTCGCTCTCGACTACCAGGATCGCGCCGGCGTGGTCGATGTCCGACACGCGCGCGGAGAGATCGGGCCGTGCGAGCACGCGCAGCTGCTCGGCGCTCGGGCCGCCGTTCGGCCGCGAGTCGAGGTGCGGTGAGGAGAGGCCGGAACGGAACAGATGCTGGAGGAGGAAGGCCTCCTCGTTGGTGGTGCCGCCGCCGGCGAGCGCCGCCGCCTTGGCGCCGGCCTTGGTGAGCTGTGTCGCGGCCTCGGACAGGGCCCGCTCCCACGACACCTCGCGCAGCACGCCGCCGTCGCGCACCATCGGTGCGGTGACCCGCTCGGGCGAGTGGATCGCCTCGTAGCCGAAGCGCCCCTTGTCGCACAGCCAGCCGTCGTCGACCTCGGCGTTGTCGCGGCCGAGCACGCGCAGGACCTTCGAGTCGTCGCGGACGGTGAACTCGACGTTGCACTGGCTGGGGCAGAGCGAGCACAGCGTGCCGGCGCCCTCGACGTCCCACGGCCGGGCGCGGAAGCGGTAGGCGGTCGACGTGAGCGCGCCGACGGGGCACAGCTCGATGATGTTGCCGCTGAACGGCGCCACGTACGGGCGGCCGTCGTGGGTGCCGACGAAGGTGTGGTCGCCGCGCTCGAGGAACACCAGCTGCCCGTCCTCCGCGACCTCCTGCGAGAACCGCACGCAGCGGTAGCAGAGGATGCAGCGCTCGCGGTCGATCGCCACGAGCGGCGAGAGCTCGAGCGGCTTCTCGAAGTGGCGCTTGGGCTCGACCATCCGTGAGATGCCGTTGCCCCAGCCGTACGAGATGTCCTGGAGCGGGCACTCCCCGCCCTTGTCGCAGACGGGGCAGTCGAGCGGGTGGTTGACGAGCAGGAACTCGACCACGGCCTCCTGCGCCTGCTTCACGTGGTCGGCGGTGGTGTTCACGACCATGCCGTCCTTGACCGGGGTCGAGCAGGCCGTCTGCAGCTTCGGGATGCCCTCGATCTCGACGAGGCACATGCGACACGCCCCGACCGGGGCGCCGAGCTTCGGCTCGTAACAGAAGTAGGGGATCTCGACGTCGCCGTGCTTGGCGGCGTCGACGAGCATCGTGCCCTCGGCGGCCTCGACCTCGCGGCCGTCGATCTCGAACGTGATCAGCTTCGGCTCGGGGCGGGCCATGGCGCTAGGCGGGTCCGGCTTCCAGCGTCGCGGCGAGGCGGTCGGCCGCGACGGGCGCGGCGATCGCGTCGTGGTCCCAGGCGGCGCGGGCCTGCTCGATGTGCTGCTCGAACTCGGGCCGGAAGTACTTGAGCATCGACGCCAGCGGCATGGCCATCGAGTCGCCCAGCACGCACAGGCAGTGGCCCATGATGTTGTCCTGGACGCTGGCGATGATGTCGAGGTCCATCGGCGTCGCGGTGCCCTCCTCGACGCGCTCGAGCATCTTCACCGTCCAGCTGGTGCCCTCGCGGCACGGGACGCACTTGCCGCACGACTCGTGGCGGTAGAACTCGCACAGGCGCAGCGCGAGCGGCACGATCGGCCGCGACTCGTCGACCACGATGATCGCGCCGGAGCCGAGCATCGAGCCGGCCTTGGCCATGTCCTCGAACGTGTACGGCAGATCGAGATGCTCGTCCAGCAGCACCGGGGCGGAGGAGCCGCCGGGGAACCAGCACTTGATGCCGAGCCCGTCGGGCGGGCCGCCGGCGAGGCCATAGACGATCTCGCGGCCGGTCACACCCAGCTCGACCTCGTAGTTGCCGGGGCGCTGCACGTTGCCGGACACCGATACGAGCTTGGGCCCGGTCGAGTCGCCGATGCCGAGTGAGCGGAACCAGTCGGCGCCGCGGTCGATGATCAGCGCCGCGCACGAGAGGGTCTCGACGTTGTTGATCAGCGTCGGTCCCTGGTAGAGGCCCTGGTTGGCGGGGAAGGGGGGCTTCAGGCGCGGGTTGCCGCGCTTGCCCTCGAGGCCGTCGAGCAGGGCCGACTCCTCGCCGCAGATGTAGGCGCCCTGGCCGCGATGGACGACCAGGTCGATGTTGAAGTTGGAGCCGAACACGCGCTCGCCGAGGTAGCCCTTGGCGTATGCCTCCTCGACCGCCGCGTCGAGGATCGAGGCCTGGAGCTCGTACTCGCCGCGGATGAAGATGAACGCCTTGTTCGCGCCGGCGGCGAACGCGCCGATGATGATGCCCTCGATCAGCCGGTGCGGGAACTTCTGCATCAGCAGCCGGTCCTTGAACGTGCCCGGCTCGGACTCGTCGGCGTTGCAACAGAGGTACTTGTCCATCGCCCCCTTGGGGATGAAGCTCGCCTTCTTGCCCATCGAGAAGCCCGCGCCGCCGCGGCCGCGCAGGCCCGAGGCCTCGAGCTCGTGCAGCACCGCGTCCTCGTTCATCTCGCTGATCGCCTTGCGCGCGGCGCCGTAGCCGCCACGGCGCTCGTAGCCGTCGAGCGTGTGCGAGTCGGCCTCGTCGAGCCCTGCGGTGAGGATCTCCAGGCTGATCTCAGGCATCGCCGAGCCCGCGTCCGGGGAGCACCTCGCGCCCGTCCTTCATGGCTGCGACCACCTCGTGGGCGTCGTCCTCGGTGAGCGGGCCGACGAACCGGCCGTCGATCGACGCCATCGGCGCGAGGTCGCACGCGCCGAGGCACTCGAACTCGCGCACTTCGACGTCCTCGAGGCCCTGGTCGCGCGCCTCCTCGGCAATCGCGTCGTAGACCTGCTTCGCGTCGCGCAGATGGCACGAGACGCTCGTGCACACGTAGAGGTAGCGGCTGCCGGTGGGCTCCGAGCGCAGCATGTCGTAGAACGTCACGATCGACGACAGGTACGCCGGGGTGACCTGCATGACCACGGCCACCTGGGCGATCGCCTCGGGGGAGCACCAGCCGTGGACCTTCTGGGCGGCGGCGAGCGCCGGCAGGGCCGCCGAGTGCTTCTCGGGGTAGCGCGCGATGTAGGCCTCGAGCTGCTTGCGGAGCTCCGCCGGCACCTCGACCTCGGCGGGGTCCGGCACGGGTGCCGGGTCGCGGTCGAGATCGACGGCCTCGTCCCAGCCGAGCGGGACCCGGCGGCGGTCGGGCAGGACCGTCATCGGTCGACTCCTCCGATGATCGGGTCGAGCATCGCGACGCTGGCGATCAAGTCGGCGATCAGGTGGTCGCGGCCCATGTCGGGGATCGCCTGCAGGTTGGTGAAGCTGGGGTCGCGGATGTGCACACGCGCGGGCTTCGCGGAGCCGTCGGCGAGGATGTAACAGCCGATCTCCCCGCGCGGCGACTCGATGCCCGCGTACGTCTCGCCGGGCGGGACCCGGAAGCCCTCGGTGACGAGCTTGAAGTGGTGGATCAGCGCCTCCATCGAGGTGGCGAGCTCGTGGCGCGGCGGCAGGGCCACCTTGCGGTTGGTCGTGATGTACGGCCCCTCGGGCATGCCGTCGAGGGCCTGCTCGACGATCTTGATCGACTCGCGCATCTCCGCCATCCGCACGCGGTAGCGGTCGAAGCAGTCGCCGATCGTGCCGATGGGGATGTTGAACTCGAAGTCCTCGTAGGACGAATACGGCATCGTCTTGCGCAGGTCCCACGGGTCGCCGGCGGCGCGCAGCAGCGGGCCCGTCACGCCGAGCTCGTTGAGGCGGTCGGCGTCGACCACGCCGACGTGCTTCATCCGCTGCAGCCAGATCTCGTTGCGGTCGAGCAGCGCCTCGTACTGGTCGAGGCGGGCGGGGAACAGCTCGAGGAATTCGCGGCACTTCTTGTCCCAGCCGGGCGGGATGTCCTCGAAGACGCCGCCGACCTGGAAGTAGCGGGTGTGCATCCGCTGGCCGGAGGACATCTCGAACAGGTCGAGCACGTAGTCGCGCTCGCGACAGCCCCACCAGAGCATCGTCACCGCGCCGATGTCGAGCGCGGCGGTGGCGAGCCAGAAGAGGTGGCTGGCGATCCGGTTCAGCTCGAGGTGGATCACGCGCAGGTACTGCGCCTTCTTCGGCACCTCCTCCTCGAGCAGCGTCTCGACGGCGGTGCAGTAGGACATCGCGTTCGAGTAGTAGGCGAGGTAGTCCATCCGCTCGACGAACGTGATCGCCTTCCAGTACTGCATCTGCTCCATCGACTTCTCGATGCCGGTGTGCAGGTAGCCGATGATCGGCTTCACGTCGCGCACCGTCTCGCCCTCGAGCGTGGTGAGCAGGCGCAGCACGCCGTGGGTGGCGGGGTGGTGCGGCCCGAGGTTGATCGTCAGCAGCTCGTGCTCGGGCTCGAGCCCGTCCTCGTCGGTATAGCCGTGCGACACGCGGTCGATCGAGACCGACTTCTCGCGCTCGCGGTACGGGACTGAGAGGGGGTCGGTCATCAGTCGTACCAGCGCGGGAGCTTGTGCTCGTTGAAGGTGAAGAGGACCGGCTCGCCGCCGATCGGGAAGTCGCGCCGCTGCGGGTGGCCCTCGTAGTCCTCGGGCATCAGGATGCGGCGCGGGTCCGGGTGGCCGTCGAACTCGACCCCGAACATGTCGTACACCTCGCGCTCGTGGAAGTCGGCCGTCGGGAAGAGATCGACCACGCTCGGCACGGCCGGCTCCTCGACCGTCACCCGGGTCTTCACGCCGAGCCTGTCGCGGCGCTCGCGGGAGAGCAGCTGGTAGTGCACGCCGAGACGCGGCTCGGCCGGGAGGTAGTCGCACCCGTGCACGCTCATGAGGTGCCGCCAGGGCTCCTCGTCGTCGTCCCGCAGGTAAGCGAGCACGTCGTGCACGCGCGGCGGGGCGACCTCCAGCATCGCCTGCCCGCGGTGGTGCTCGGTGCCCACGACGGCGTCGTCGCCGACGCCCGCGCGGACCCGCTGCGCGACGAGTTCGAGGCCGGTGGCGTCAGGCAACTTCTTCCGTGCCCTCCGCCTTGTACCGCTCGCGCCAGCCGAGGCCGGGGTCCTTCATGATCTTGTCCTGCAGCTTGAGGATCCCGTAGATCAGGGCCTCGGGCCGCGGCGGGCAGCCGGGCACGTAGACGTCGACCGGCATGAACTTGTCGGCGCCGGCGACCACCGCGTAGTTGTTGAACATCCCCGCGCTCGACGAGCAGGCGCCCATCGCGATCACCCACTTCGGCTCGAGCATCTGGTCGTAGATGCGGCGGATGATCGGCGCCATCTTGATCGACACCCGGCCGGACAGGATGATCATGTCCGCCTGGCGCGGACTGGCGCGCACCGCCTCGGCGCCGAACCGCGCGATGTCGTTCCGCGGCGAGCCGATGATCGTGATCATCTCGATCGCGCAGCAGGCGAGGCCGAAGCCGAGCGGGAAGAGGGCGTTCTTGCGCGCCCAGTTCTGGGCGGTCTCGAACGTGGTGGTGAGCATCCGCTCCTCGACGTACTTCTCGAGGTCGGCCTCGGGCACGTCGCCCTTCAGCATCTGCTTCGCGCGCAGCTGCTTCGAGCGGAAGTCGCCCGGCGTCTCCAGTTTCTGGCGGATCACTTCCATGACAGGGCGCCTCTTCTCCAGACATAGACGAACGCGACCAGGAGCAGGACTACGAAGATGATCGTTTCCACGAGGGCGAACGTCCCAAACGCGTCGAGCTGGACGGCGATCGGATAGAGGAACACGACCTCGACGTCGAACAGGATGAAGAGCATCGCGACGAGGTAGAAGCTGACGCCGAAGCGGAAGCTCTTGCGGACGTCGGACGGCAGGCCGCATTCGTAGGCCTCGCCGTGCGCGGCCCGCTTCTTTCCCGGCTTGGGGCCGATCAGTCCGTTGGCGATCGAGAAGATCCCGCCGACGGTTATTCCGAGGGCGATGAAGACGAGGGCTGGGAAGTAGGCCTGCAGCACAGCAGGCGCAGGTATAACACTTGCTTGTGCGGCGTTGCTACATAGTGCGAAAGGGCGCTTTCTGAGCGGAGTCCACATGTGGATCGGCATCGCCGTCCTCCTCACGAACGGCGTCGCCGGTATCTGGGGGGGCGTGGCGTGGCTGCGGAAGGACCCGTCGATCTGGTTCTGGTACTTCCTGCGCGCGGCCCAGGTGGCCGTCGTGGTCGAGGTCGTCGTCGGCGGGATCCTCGTCGCGAGCGGGGAGAACGCGCCCGACGGCCTGCACATGGCCTACGGCATCGCGCCGCTCGTGATCACGTTCGTCAGCGAGGGCATGCGCGTCGGCGCCGCCCAGCGCGAGCTCGAGGACATCGAGGATCTCGAGCAGCTCGACCGCCCGCAGCAGATCGCCATAGCCCGCCGGGTCGCGATCTCGGAGATGGGAGTGATGACGATCGGGACCCTGATGATCCTCACGCTGGCCCTCCGCGCGTACCAAACCGGCGGCTGATCGGAAGCGTCCGCGTTTCCAAGGTGCCCGCAAGCGGGCACTGTCAGGTGGGAGGCGATGTTCGAGCGGCGCGAAATGACGATCGGGGCCGAACCCGGGCGGCTGTGGGAGGTCCGTGCCTGGGCCGAGTCCGCGGCGGCCGAGTTCGGCTTCGGGCCCGACGACCGCTACATGGTGATCCTCGCCGTCAGCGAGGCGGTGACCAACGCGATCGAGCACGGGTCGGGGTCGCCGCAGGACGACGTCCGAGTTGTGCTCACCGCCGAGGGGCCGACATTTTGGTGTGAGGTGCACGACACCGGCAAGTTCGTCAGCCGCGGCGTGCTCGGCGACGAGGAGGACGAGCGCGGCCGCGGGCTCGAGATCGTCGCGCTGACCATGGACTCACTCCAGCTCGAGCGCGCGCGCGGCGGCTCTCGCCTGTGCTTCTCCAAGCGGCTCGCCTAGCCGTCCCGGGTGGGAAAAGGTTCAGCCCCGGCGCCGGCTCTGTATCGCCGCCGATGTGGACGGTGCCTGCGCAGTCCGTCGCGCGCATTCCGTCACGGCCGCCGCCGGGGCAGATGGGGATTCGCCGTCGCCCCGCGCCTTCCTGCCCAGACGTGTGCGGTGGTTGGAGGGCATCGCGGGGGGGCGCGGGATAGGATGCCTGCGCCGTGACCTCGTTCCGTCGCCAGTTCACCCCGCGCCGGGCCCTGTGCCTCGCGCTTCTGGGTGCCATGCTCGCCGCCGGCTGTGGCGGCGAGATCGACGTGAACGAGGCGAACAAGGAGGGCGCGGTCCTCTTCAACGAGCGGTGCAGCGGCTGCCACAGCTTCGAGGCGGCCAACTCCTACGGCTCCAAGCCCGAGGGCGACCTCGAGGGCGGCGAGCGCACGAACGGCCCCAGCTTCAACGAGCGCAAGGTCAGCCGCCAGGACGCGCTCTTCGCGATCCGCAATGGCGGTTTCTCGGGTGCGATCATGCCGGCGAACATCGTCGTCGGCCCTGAGGCCGAGGCCGTCGCCAGCTTCCTCGCCCGTTACTCCGGCAAGAAGTAGCCAGCCACGTAGGCGCAGTTGGGCACGCAGACGGCTCGGCCGGCTGCGCAGCCGTAGTCTTTCCCTCGTGCTCGACCTGAAGGTCATCCGCGAGGACCCGGCGCCCGTGCGCGCCGCGCTCGACCGCCGCGGCGATGGGTCCGGTGAGCGCCTCGATCGTGTGCTCGGACTCGATGCCCGCCGGCGTGAGCTGCTGCCCGAGACGGAAGGGATCAAGGCCGAGCAGAACGCTGCCAGCAAGCGCATCGGCGAGGTCCAGCGCGACGGGGGCGACGCGTCGGAGGCGATAGCGGCGATGAAGGAGGTGGCCGCGCGCGGCAAGGAGCTGCAGGGCGAGCTCAAGGAGCTCGAGGCCGAGCTGGAGTCGGGCCTCGCCTCGCTGCCGAACCCGCCCGACCCGACGGCGTCCGACGAGGACACCGTGGTCAAGGAGGTCGGCGAGGCCGGCAAGGCGGGCCGCGACCACCTCGAGCTGCTCGGCGACATGGTCGACCTCGATGCAGGCGCCCGGGTGTCGGGCGCGCGCTTCGCGTACCTGAAGGGGCCGGTGGTGCTGCTGGAGCTCGCGCTGGTGCGCTGGGCGCTGGAGCTGGTCGGCGAGGAGGGGTTCGTTCCCGTAGTGCCGCCCGTGCTGGTTCGCTCGGAGGCCCTGTACGGAACCGGCTTTCTCCCCGACACCGAGCAGCAGATCTACGAGGTGCCGGCCGACGACCTCTATCTGGTGGGCACCTCCGAGGTGCCGCTCGCCTCGCTGCACGCGGGCGACCTGCTCGACGCGGGCGACCTGCCGCTGCGCTACGCCGGTTTCTCGCCGTGCTTTCGCCGCGAGGCCGGGGCCGGCGGCAAGGACACGCGCGGGATCTTTCGCGTGCACCAGTTCGACAAGGTCGAGATGTTCGCGTTCGTCCGACCGGAGGATTCGGCGGCCGAGCACGAGCGGATCCTCGCGATCGAGGAGCGCATCATGCAGGGGCTCGGCCTGCCGTACCGGGTCGTCAACATCGCCGTCGACGATCTCGGCGCCTCGGCGGCCAAGAAGTTCGACGTCGAGGTCTGGCTACCGGGGCAGGAGCGCTACCGCGAGCTGACGTCGTGTTCGAACACGACCGACTACCAGGCGCGGCGCCTCGACGCCCGCTACCGCCCGGAGTCTGGCGGCACCGCCCACATGCACACGCTCAACGGCACCGCCGTCGCGGTCGGCCGGACGATCATCGCGATAGTCGAGAACGGCCAGCAGGAGGACGGCTCGGTGGTGATCCCGGAGGCGCTGGTGGAGTGGGGCGCCCCGGCAAGGATCGACGCAGCTACGTAGCCGCTCCGCGTTCCGCCCCGACCCCAGCTCTCCGTCTTGCCCGTCTTGCGATGCCGGTCCGGAACGGCTCGCCGAGGGCAGCGCTGGTTCGTCACACCGCGCGCTCTTCCGTTCCACGGAATCTTCCTATCGTCGCGACCTCAAGGCAGGACGGTAGGCACAGTCACCCTGGCGGGACCGGCCAAGTGCAACAGAACGCGCTCAACGAAGCAGTCCCGTTACACAAACCCCGGAGCGGCCCCTACTTCCCCTTGTCGAGCACCAGCCTGCCATCCGGCAGGCGATAGACCCGGCCGACCGGCTCGCCCTGCCCGGTCGCCTGCGTCTGCTGCTTGGGCGTTCTCAGGGTGCGGGTGCTCTCCGACGGGGTGATGGGCTTCTTCTCGACCTGGCCCGTGTCCTTGTTGATCGACAGGCCGAGCCCGGCGACGAGGAAGGCCACGGCCAGGACGAGGCCGACGTCGAACAGGTTGACGAGGCCGTCGAGCGGATCGCCGACGTCGCTGTCGATCTGACCGTGACGGCCGAGGCCCACGCGGCTCATGCGTCGTGCTCCCCGACCGCGGCGGTCACGCGCTTGTGGGCCGGGCCCTTCGGGTCGTAGGCGGCCACCGCGCGCTCGAGCCCGGCCAGGTCCTCGGTGTAGAGACGCGTCCGCACGAGCGTCAGCGCGAACGCGCCGGTGCCGACGAGAATGCCGAGCACCGTCGCCGCGAAGGCGACCTGGAGGTCGGCCGCGAGCGTGGAGAAGTCGCCGTCGCCGAGCGCGCTGAGGCCCGGTGCGAGCGGGATCAGCGTGCCCATCAGGCCGAGGGCCGGGCCCGCGCGGACCATCATCCGGGTGCGGTCGAGCCGGCGCTGGACGGCCAGCTCGTAATCGGCCAGGGCGTTCTCGATGCCGTCGCGCTCACCCGACTTCACGGCGCCCTGCAATCCGAGCACCGCCTGCTCAGCCAGGCCCGAGGGGGTCTGTTTGCCGAGCTTCTTGGCGTCCTCGTCGGGATGCGTGAGGGCCTCCGTCGCCACCGACTCGAGCCGCGGCGCCTTCGGCCGCAGTCGCCGCGCCGCCTCGATCAGCAGCCGGCCGAACTCGAACGCGAGCAGGCCGAGCAGCACGATGACGGCGATGCTGACCGGCACTCGGAGCGCCTCGGCGATTCCCGAGAGCGCATCCTCGACCGCGTCGATCGCGATGACGGGTGTGAACAGCGCCCCGATCACGAAGCCGGCTTGAACTTCCCCTGGAGGTGCCAGTAACCGACGAAGCCGTGGAACGCGCCGCCGACGATCTGGCTGCGCCAGATCAGCGTGTAGCGCTTCGTCCTCGCGTTGTAGGTACCGGTGACACGGCGCGTGCCACCGGGCCGGTTGCCACGCGGCTTCGGCGAGCCCTGGTTGAAGAACTGGTTCTGCCACGAGGCCGTGAACGCACGCAGGTCGCCACCGAGCTTGCGGCCGTTCTGGGTGACGCGCGGCGGGTTGACCGGCTCCTGGGTCTGCTGGTCGACCGGGTCGGTCGAGAGCCCGAACTTGATGCCCGCGAACCGCTCGGTCTGCATGATCCGGTTGGCCAGCGACGACCCGTCGGCCGCGATGTCGAACGGCGGGTCCGGCATCGGCTGGTAGGCGCCCGTCACGAGGCCGCCATCCTTGCCCGGCCGCATCAGCGTGTACGTCTTGTCCTTCGAGCGGGAGTTCGGGTTGGCGAAGAAGCTCTTCGGCGACAGCACGCGCTTGCGGCATGCGTCGCGGCGGTACTTCGGCTTGCCCGGCTGGAGCATCTGGAAGTAGGTGCCGGTGACCTTGACGAAGCGCTTGCCGCACTTCTTGGTCACCTTCGACTTGCCGGCGGTGAAGGTGAACGTCCCGACGAGATCCTTCGCGCTCGCGGGAACGGCGGACACGGCCATCAGGGCGGCGGCGACGATTAGCGCTGCCGGGATGGTGCGGCGGGTCATGTTGCTCCTTGATCGGGTCATACGGAAGTTGCGGGCTCGGTTGCTGCGACCTCTGACCGTTTCTCACGCGCGCGCGTGCCCGCGAGGAGCACGAGGCCGACCGCGAGCAGGCCGGGGAGGAGGAACAGCCAGATGAAGTTGGTGAACGACGGCAGGGCGGCGACGGCGGCGTAGTTGCCCACGTTGTCGCTCATGACGGCGATCATCGGCGTCATGTTGTTGAGCACCTGTCCCCAGCGCTCGCTGAGCTTGGTCATGCCCGGCAGCTGCTGCTGGATCTGCTTGTCGGTCAGGCCCTCGGCGCGCAGCTTCGGGCGCAGTTCGTTGTCGATGGCGCCGTTGCCGAGCGTGATCGTCGAGAAGTGGCCCTGGACCGCGATCACCGTGTCGCGGTTCTCGATCTTCTTGAAGTCCTGGACCATGTCCGCGCCCTTCGGTGCGCGCGTGTACATCTGGAACAGGATCGGCGAGATGATCAGGCCGACGCCGACCACCAGCGCCGCCCGCCGCAGCGGCAGCCACGCGACGTTGCCGAGCAGCAGCCCCGCGATGCCGAGGAACACCAGCAATGCCCCGGGGATCAGGAAGAACCAGGGGAAGAGCTTGAACGAGGGCAGCGAGGCGACCGCCTGGTAGTTGTCCGCGTTGCGGTCGATCCGCGCGATCAGGTCGTCGAAGGTCTTGTCGGCCGCGGGCCATTGCTGGGCGAAGATCCCGGCCGTCGAGTTCTCCTCGAGCATCTTCTGTCGCTGCTGGGCCGGGGTTCCGGCGTCGGGGTACAGCAGCGCGGGGATCTGCTTGTCGAGCTCGCCGGCGTAGGCGGAGACCTCGGTGAGGTCGCGCTTGAAGCTCTCGATGCGCTCGGGTTGCATGTACGGCTCGAACGCCGAGATCATCGCCGCGCCCTGCGGAGCGCGGTCCATCATCTTCGTCGCCACCGGCACGGCGATCAGCCCCGCCCCGACCACGACGAGCGCGACCAGCGGCCAGCGCCGCCGTGGCGGCAGGCTCTTCCCGGCCCGCATGGCGGTGACGCCGCTGAGCCGGCTCGCGCCGCGGACGACGGGCCTGCCGGCGGCGATCGCCCCGGCGGCGGCGCCGGCGTCGCCGACGCGCTGGCGCTCGACGACGATGCCGAACGCGAACAGCAGCGCGAGCGCGGCCGCGAGCGCGATCGTGGCGCGGTCCTCCGGAGTCAGCCCGGTGTCGCTGGCGCCCGCCTTGGCGGCGAGCTTCGGCCCGGTGCCGACCACGGTGCCGCTGACGCTCTCGCCCGCGGCGGCCGTGGCCGCGTCACCGAGCTTGTCGGCGGTGCTGCTGCCGGCCGCGTCCTCGGACGGGAGGTTGTTGCCGTCGGCGCTGCCGCCGGCGAACGCGCCGGGGTCGTCGATGGCGCCGGGATCGCTGCCGGAAAGGCCATCGTCCGCGGTGCCCTGGCTGAGGCGCTCCGACGAATCGTCGCTGCCCTCCGCGCCCGTGCGCTCGCGCCCGCGGGCTCCGCCGGTCTTCGCCTTGACCTCCTTCAGGGGGAACGTCTTGCCGTTGAAGGCGGGGTAGGCCTGGGCCGTCTCGGTCACGGTCGGCGAGCCGATCGGCCGGAAGCGGCTGGTGTCCCGGCCGAGGCCACCGTTGTTGAGCTGCTTGTCGGCGAGGCCCTGCCGGACGGTGCGCCCGCCGCTCGTTTTCGGATCGGTGATCTGCAGGGCCATCTGCGCCTGGAGGGTGAACGCCGTCGCCGGGACGGCGCCGCCGTTGGCGCCCTTGTCGATCTCGGTCGACAGCGCTATCGACCCGTCGTTGGCCTGTGCCCTCTTGAGGTACGCGAGGGCGCTCTGCACCTGCGGGCTGGCGGCGGTGGCCGTCCGGGACTTTGCGAGCGCCTGGAGCACGAGCGCGGTCGCGGCGCTGTCGGCGTTCCCGTTCTTCCCCCACGCGCCGTCGCTCGTGCGCGCGCCGAGCAGCTCGCGCGCGGTGCTTGCCGCGAGGTCTTGCGAGGCCTGGCTGCCCTCGGTGAGGAGCGCGAAGATGCCGATGGCGGCGCCGCCCGCGTCCGCCCGGACCGCGGCCGTGGTCAGCTTCGAGCGCAGCTTGCCGATCGGATTGCCGAACCGCGTCTTGCCGAGCCCGCCGCCCTCCTGGATCATCCCGAGCAAGCCGAGCTCCTCGAGGCTGTCGTACTTGTCCTTGTTGTCGACGAGGTAATCCTCGGCGCTCTTGCGGGCGTTCTTGAGGAACTCGTCGCGCGGGTTCTTGCCCGCCGCGAGGAGCGCGAGGCTCGACCACAGGCTGGCGTGGGGGTCCGACTTCCCGTTCGGCTTCTTGGCGAAGCCGCCGTCGTTGTTCTGGGCGTCCTCGACGAACCCCGCGGCCTTCGAGGCATTCGGGTTTTCTGCCGCGAGCGCGCTCGGGCCGACGGCGACGAGCGCCGCGATCGTGGCCACGAGGGCCAGGGCTGGAAGTGAACGTCGAAGCATTTGGGGGGAGATCGCCGGCAAGCCGCTCCCTGAAGCGCCTTTTCGCCGGCCGGCAAGGAATACGGCTGAAACTCTACCGGGTTTCTGTAGTATGCCCGGCTCCTTCGCGTCCCCCCCGCTCGAAAGGCACTTCCCGGATGAAGCTCCGCACCGCTCCACTCCTCGCTGCCGCTGCGCTGGTCGCGATGTGCGTCGCTTCCGTGCCCGGGGCGAGCGCCGCCAAGCGCTCGGAGACCGCGAAGGTCTCGATCTCCAAGCTGACCGTGCTCAACAACAGAGGTCAGCGTGCGCGGCTCGGTCAAGCTGCCGCGCAACACGGCGCGCAGCCGCAGCCGGACCCGCGTGGTCTTCACCCTCACCGACGGCGCGCGCAAGATCGACACCTTCAAGACGAAGATCAACCGCAAGCGCCGCTTCGCGGTCAGGCACACCACGAACCTCGACGGGCGCGTGACGCTGCGCGTGCGGGTCACGATCCGCGGGAAGGCGTCGGGCAAGGCCGTCCGCCGCCGGATCACCGTCGCCCCGCCCGCCGCCGCCGGCAACCTGCGCGGCACGTTCCTCATCGAGCCGGGCTCGGCCCGCAACGGCGAGGAGCCCAAGGGGTCGTGGTTCCAGATGCTCACGCCCGCCGGCGGCCCGCTGTCGAACGGCACGTCGCCCGCGCAGAACGACCTCTTCACTCCGCTCTACGGGGGCACGGAGGGCGGTCTGCGGACCGACGCCTACCAGCCCGCTCCCGTTCCGGCGTTCCAGTTCACGAGCCCGCCGAACGGCAACGCCCTGGCCAATCGCATCACGAAGCCGGTGCCGTTCTTCAACGTGAACTTCTCGATCGTCACGCAGCCGATCGATCCGCAGGACAACGTGGCGGATCCGCTCCCGGTCATCTACCAGTCGAACGGCAGGCTGACCGGTCAGCTGACCGCGTGGGCCGCGCAGTGGAACGGCGCGTCGTTCAACCAGGGCTCGCCGAAGCCCGACGGCACGTTCCCGCGGCCGACCTCACCGGTCAGCGGCACCTACGACGGGCGCACCGGGCGCTACACGCTCAACTGGCACAGCCTGATCAGGAACGGCCCGTTCAACGGCTTCACGGGGGCGTGGCACCTCGAGGGCCGGTTCGCCCCGGCCCCCTGAGGCTGTCCACGACGCCTCGGAGACGCCGGCCCGGGCGAGGCTAGCCCCGGCCCATGAACTCGTCGAGGCCGGAACGCGCCTTCTTGCGGGTGGCGGCGTGCAACACCGGCGTCCACCCGAGCACCAGGCCGACCGGCCCCAGCGCCTGGCGCGACCAGGCCCAGAACGAGAACGAGTCGCGGTGGTCGGTGATCAGGCCGCCGGCGAACTGGAACTTCGCCTGGATGTCGTTGTGCACCTTGCGGCCGGTCTGGCCGAACGTGTAGTCGGCGAGCCAGTGCGCGGTGCCGCTGTCGCCGTCGGCCGCGTGGTCGGCGAGGGTGATCTCGAGGTCTGCCGCGCGGCCGGTGAGCATCCGCCACATCGCCCCTGCCTCCTCGCCGTGGAGCTCGCCGAACGCCGGGTCCTCGAACGTCACGTCGGGGGAGTAACAGGCGGCCATCGCATCGCCGTCCTTGCGGGCGAACGCGGCGTAGAAGTTCTCGATCAGGTCGGCTTCAGGGGAGGGCACCGCCCGACACTAACCGACGGGCACATACCATCGGGACCGAAGGAGCGGTGGCAGAGTCCGGCTGAATGCAGCTGCCTTGAAAGCAGCCGGCCCCGCAAGGGGCCCGGGGGTTCGAATCCCTCCCGCTCCGCTGCTCTCCCTTACCTCGGGGTAATCGACAGGGGTACCTGACCGGACTAGGGTCGCCAGCGAATGGCGGCCGTGGAATCCCAGCCTGGCGTCGGAAACCTCCTCCGCGAGTGGCGCGTGCGGCGCCGGCTCACCCAGCTCGAGCTGGCCCTCGACGCGGGGGTCTCCGCCCGCCACCTGAGTTTCGTCGAGACGGGACGCTCGAAGCCCGGCCGCGACCTGCTCCTGCGCGTAGCCGAGGAGCTCGGCGTCCCGTTTCGTGAGCGCAACGCGCTCCTCCTCGCCGCCGGGCATGCGCCGGCGTACCCCGAGCGATCCCTGGACGACCCGGAGCTGGGGCCCGTCAAGCACGCCCTTGATCGCATTCTCACCGCCCACGAGCCCTACCCGGCCTTCGCGTTCGATCGGTCATGGACACTCGTCGCGGCCAACGCGGGTGCGGTGCCGCTGACGGCAGGCCTCGACCCCGCTCTGCTCGAACCGCCCGTGAACGTCCTTCGGATCGGGCTGGCCCTGAGCGATCGGATGATCGATGCCGGCCCCGCCTTCGCGTTCATCCGCGATCGCGTCCAGCGCCAGGTGGCACTCACGGGCGATCCGGAGCTTGCCGCGCTCGCCGCGGAACTCGGCGAGCAGGCCGCGCGGTCCGGTGGCGCCACGCCGACGCCGGGGGAGGTCGCCGACCCGTTTCGCTTCCGCCTGCCTGGCGGCGAGGAGCTCGCCTTCTTCGGGATGTTCGCGACGTTTGACGGTCCGTTCGAGGTGACGACGTCCGAACTGGCGATCGAACTTCTCTACCCGGCCGATCGTGCGAGCGCCGAAAAGCTCGCACGGCACGACGAAGGAGGGCGATGACGATGAGAGACCGAGGGGCACTGCGTCTGCTGGCCGGGCTGGGAGGCGTGACGATCATCGGCTCGCTGTTCATGCCCTGGGCCGAGGTCGCCGGGACGAGCCGCACCGGCTGGGAGTTGTGGACCACCGCAGACGTGTTCCTGTTGCTCACCGCGGTCTGCGCGATAGCGGCGGCGGTGACCGGCGGACGGTTCGGGCTCTTCCGCCCCGATCTCTCGCTGATCGGCGCTGCCGACCTGCTCGGGGTGGTGTCGGCGCTGCTGCTGGTCTGGCTCCTGGGATTTGACTTCCCGCCCGGCGCCGAGCGGGAGCCCGGCGCGTTTGTGGCGCTGCTCGGCGCGGTGGCGGTCTTCAGCGGAGCGGGGGACTACTCGACCTTCCGCGGTGCGCCGCTCTTCCCGCCGCTACGGAGCTAGGCGAGCGCGGCCCGGCGCGGGCCGCCGCCCATCAGCGCCAGCAGCCGGAGAAGACGCCGTTCAGGATCACCGCGCGGGCGCCCGGCTGGCCGCGCGCCGTGAAGCCGATCACGATGCGCATCGACCCCATGATCAGGAAGTTCACGACGAGCACGAACGTCAGCGTCACCGTTCCTTCGAGCGGCGCGAGCAGTAGGTACAGGCCGGCGCCGAGCGAGAGCAGCGCCGGCAGGTGGCGACAGATGCGAAGGCCGGGACTACGATCGCGACGAACCCGCCGATGATCGCCAGGACACCGACAACCTTCCCCAACCCGCTGCTGCCCTGTACCGGGCCGGCCGTGGCTTCCATTCCGCCATCGTTTCGCGCATGAAGCCGTCGATCAAGCTCACGCTCGCAGGTGTCGTCTGCGTGCTCGTCGGCGTGGGCGTCGGTGGAGGCTTCGGCGCAGGGGCGAGCCCGGAACTGCCGGGCGACCGCCTGGAGCAGGAACCGTTCACCACCCAGCACGGCGGGGAGCCCGGCGGGGAGGCGAAACCGATCGCCGAGCGGCAGCCCGACACGGGCCGCTATCTCGTGGCGCTGGTCGACCGCTCCACCGTCCTGTACGCGCGGCCGCGGGGTCGCCCGCTGGTGCGGATCGAGAAGCGGACGGAGTTCGGCACGCAGCGCTGGCTGTCGATCGTCAAGGAACGCCGCGGCTGGATCGCGGTCACGGTTCCCGAGCTGCCGAACGGGCGCTTCGGCTGGATGAAGGCGGAGAACGCGGCGGAGATCCGCCCCGTGAACTGGGCGCTGCGCGCCGATGTCTCGCGGCGGTCGCTCGTGGTCGAGCGCGGCGGCCGCGTGATCAAGCGCATCCCGGTCGCGGTCGGCGTGGCGGGCCATCCCACGCCACCCGGGCGCTACGGGGTCACCGATCGTCTGCGCGTGAACGAGCCGGGCTCGCCGTACGGCTGCTGCGTGCTCGCGCTCACCGGCCACCAGACCCAGCTGCCGGCCGGCTGGCCGGGAGGCGACCGGCTCGCCGTGCACGCCACGTCCAGCCCCGGGTCGATCGGCCTCGCGGCAAGCCTTGGCTGCATGCGCGTGCACACGGCCGACGCGCGCTGGCTCGTGCGGAAGATCCCGATCGGCACGCCGGTGTTCATCCGCGAGTGACCGCACAACCTCACAGCCGCACCGCCTGTCACGTTCTCCATCGGTGACCCTCCCCCCGTTCCAGGCGCTGCTCGACGAGCACGGCACGACCGTGCACAGGTTCCTCGTGGCCGCGGTCGGGCCGGTCGACGCGGACGACGCGTTCCAGGAGGCGAGCCTCGCCGCCCTGCGGGCCTACCCCGGCCTCGAGCACGCCGACAACCTGCGCGGCTGGCTGCTGCGGATCGCCCAGCGCAAGGCGATCGATCTCCACCGCGCGCGGGCGCGCCGCGCAGTGCCGGTGCCCGACGCCGGGGAGGATGTGCCCGGCCCGGCCGTAGAGCCGGTCGACGGCGAGCCCGAGGTGTGGGCGCGCGTGCGCGAGCTGCCGGAGAAGCAGCGCATCGCCGTGTTCCTGCGCAGCGTCGCCGACCTCTCCTACGCCGATGTGGCGGCCGCGATGGAGACGTCGCAGGACGCCGCGCGCCAGAACGTGCACGAAGGACTCAAGCGGCTACGAGAGGAGTTGGTGGCATGACGACCGAGATCGAGAAGGACCTCAGCGCGGCGGCGGCCGGGTTGCCGCACACCGGGCCGACCGTGGCCGAGCTCGCGCGCTTCGGGCGCCGCGCCCAGCGCGCCGGCCTCATCGACGTCGCCTACACCCAGGTCGATTCGCCGCTCGGCCCGCTCACGCTCGCCGCAACCGACGGGGGTCTCGTCACCCTCGCCTACCCCGAGCGCACGCTCGACGACGTGCTCGGAAAGCTCGCCGCGGCGGTCTCCCCGCGGATCGTCGAGGCGCCCGCCCGGCTCGACGGGATCGCGCGCGAGCTCGACCGGTACTTCCGCGGCAAGCTCGAGCGGTTCGAGACGCCGATCGACTGGGCGCTCAGCGACGGCTTCTTCCGCAAGGTGCTCCAGGCCACGGCGCGGATCGCCTACGGCGAGGTGTCGACCTACGGCGGCGTGGCGAAGGCGGCCGGGAACGCGAAGGCGGTGCGGGCGGCCGGGAACGGCCTCGGGTCGAACCCGATCCCCGTCGTCGTGCCCTGTCACAGGGTGCTGCGCGCGGGCGGGAAGCTCGGCGGCTACACCGGCGGCCTGGAGCGGAAGGAGTTCCTGCTCGGCCTCGAGCGCCGCTGAGCCGCCTGGCGGTACTCGATGATCGAGGCCGGCTCCTCGCCCTCGCTCAGCCGCCCGTCCGCGCTGAGCAGCCGCGGCTCGAGCACGCGCTCCACCACCTCGTGCTCCTTGCGCTCGACCCGGTAGGCCTTCGCGTCGGCGCGGGCGCCCACGGCCTCCACGTAGGTGCGGCCCGCGAACAGCAGGCCGACCCCGTCGTCGACGGCCCAGCCGCCGGGCGCGCCGGTGGCGATCAGCTCGCGATACGTGCGCCGGCGCTCGGGGTCGCTGCCGTAGTGCACGGAGTTGCTGCCGGGCAACAGCCCGAGGCCGGGCGCCAGCACGGGCTTCCCGTGCGTGCGGGTCACCCCTGCCTCGAACCAGCACATCGAGCCGGCGCTCACGCCGACCAGCGCGACACCCATCTGCCACGCCTCGCTCAGCAGCGCGTCGACCTCGTGCACGCGCCACAGCGCGAGAAGGTTCTTCATCGACCCGCCGCCGACGTAGATCACGTCGCGCGAGAGCAGATGGCCGCGGAGGTCGATGTCGTGGCTGCCGAGCCGGAACAGCGACACGTGCGAGAGGTCGCAGCCGTGCTGCTCGAACGTGCGGTAGAAGCGGTCGATCTGCGCCTCGGGGTCGCCGCTGGCCGTCGGCAGCAGGCAGATGCGCGGGCGCGAGCGCTTCGCCAGGGTGAGCGCGTACTCGTCGAGCGGCCAGTCCTCCGCCGAGCTGGTGAACCCGCCGCCCCCGAGCGCGAGGATGCGCCGGTGCGCGAGATCGACCGTCATCCGGCCGCTGCAGAGGCCGCCGCGCTGGGCCGGGGAGCCAGCACGATCGACGGCTCCGCGACCCGCCGCGGCTGCTCCTCGCCCCCGAGGTAGGTGGAGCGCAGCGGCTTGCGCGCGACGCGGCCGTTGGTGCAGCGCATCCGGAACGCGCGCGCCTCGGGCCGCGAGGTCACGACCTTGTGCACCTTGTCCCCCTGGAAGTGCAGCGCCGCGCCGTCCTCGGCGGCGAAGCCGGGCGTCATGCCGTCGAGCAGGCGGCGGCGGAACTCGTCGCCGCGGCCGCGCTCGGCGTCGTAATGAACCGTGTTGCTCCACGGCAGGATCCCGAGGCCGGTGTACGGCCGCGCCTCGCCGTGGAACGCCGTGACGCCCTCGGTGAACCAGCACAGCGAACCGGCGCTCACCCCGCAGAGGATGACACCGCGCTCCCACGCCTCGCGGAGGATCGTGTCGATCCCGTGCGCGCCCCACACCCCGAGGAGGCTGAGCACGCAGCCGCCGCCGACGTAGATGATGTCCTGTTCGAGCAGGTGGTCGCGGAAGTTCGACGGCCCGTGGTCGCGGCGGAACAGCGAGATGTGCGACGCCTCCGCGCGGTCGCCGAAGAAGCGGTAGAAGCGGACCACGTAGTGGTCGGCGTCGCCGCTCGCCGACGGCAGGAAGCACACCTTCGGGCGCTCCTTGCCCGCGAGCGAGAGCACGTAGTCGTCGAGCAGGGTGTTGCCCGGTTCCATGCTGAAGCCTCCGCCCCCGAAGGCCACGACCTGTCGCAGGTTGCGCGGCATGGGGTGAGTGTGCCCGGCCGGGACCCCCTCCGTACCGAATTTCAGCCTTTGGTCGAGGGTGCTTCTACAACTGGTCGAGTACCGACTGGACGATCATCTCGGCGAACGGACCGGCCGGGAGGCCGGCCACGGAGGCATTGACGCCGTCCACGTCGATGGTGCCGTCGGGGCTGCGCGCGAGCTGGCCCTCGACGTCGATCGGCACCTCGGCCGTGCCACCGCCCGGGAGCAGGCCGCCGGCGAACCCGCCGAGCGAGCTGCCCAGCGATCCGCCGAAGAACTCGCCCGCCTGTTCGGCGAGCTGCTGCATCGTGCTGGTGGCGTCCATCCGCAGGTAGTACGTGCTGTCGTCCTCGCCGCGTTCGAGGCCGAAGGTGCGGACCTCGACCGGGCCGGCCGTCAGGTTGCGCAGCCGGATGTCGACCTCCTCGAACTTGTCGAGCTTCTCGAGCGGGTCCTCGTCGCGCGAGAGCTCGATGTCCATCCCCTCGCCCTCGGCCTTGAACTTGCGGCCGTCGCCCCACAGGAGGGTGAGCGCGGGCCAGGCGGTGATGTCGACCTCGGCCGAGCCGCCGTCGTCGGTGAGCCGGTCCTCGACCTGGCCCTCGGCGAAGCGGGGAATGAAGATCTGCGTCAGCGCCAGCACCACGACGAGGGCGACCGCGATGCCTGCTGCGACCTTGGCCATGGGCGGGAGTGTGGCAGGGCGCTTCAGACCGCGGCGGGGGTGACCGGCAGCCCTGCGACCTCGGTGGGCGCGCGGAAGATGTCGCCGTCCGCGGTCGTGGCGTAGAGAAGGCGGCCGTCCGCGCCGCCGAAGGTGACGCTCGAGACGAAGGACGCGGGCCCGTCGATCAGCTCGTCAAGCTCGCCGGCGGAGTCGAAGCGCACGATGCCGCCGTTGCCGAGCGCCACCCAGACGCCGCCCGCGGCGTCGACGGCGAGGCCGTCGGGCACGCCGCGCGGCGCGGGCGCGAACGTCGCGGCCGACCCGTTCTCGAACACGTGGACGATCCCCTTCGCCGTATCCGACACGTACACGCGCGCGCCGTCCTGGGAAACCCCGATGCCGTTCGGCCAGTCGACGCCCTCGGCGAACACCTCGGTCTCCCCGCCGGCGCCGATCCGCCAGACCTCGCCCGGAACGGCCTGCTCCCCGCTGAACGGCGAGAAGCGCAGCGCGCCGGCGAGCACATCGCCCGCGGGCGTGGCAGTGAGGTCGTTGAAGCCGTGCACGCCGTCAACCGCGAGCAGGTCGCGGGCGGCGTCGCCGTCGACGTGCTGCACGGTGCGGCCGGTGACGACGAGCCCGCCGTCGCGGTGCGGCACCAGGCCGCCGATGCCGCGCCGCTTCGGCACGACCGTCTCGGGCGGCAGCACGCCCTGCGTTCGATAGACGCCGCCGCCGAGCACGTCGCTGTAGGTGACGGTTCCGTCGGCGTCCACGCGCGGGCCCTCGAGCAGACCGTGCTGCTGCACGCGCACCGACGGGAGCGGCTCGAACTCGCCGACGAGGCTCATCCGGCGTCGAGCCCGAGGAAGCGGCGCAGCGTGCGCCGGGAGGCGGGCAGCCGGCGCCCGGCGTCGAACTCGCGGATCGCGATCTCGGCCGTCATCGCCGCGACGAGCTGGGCGGCCGCGCTCGGATCCGGCCAGCCCATGGCCTTGAAGCTGGGGATCGCCGCCGAGGCGAAGCGCTCGTGCCGCTTCGCCATCGTCGGCGTGAGCGCGCCCTCGGCGCGGGCCTCGTGGGCGAAGGCCTTGATGGCGTTGTCGGACAGGCACATGTCGAGATAGGCGTCGGCGGCGGCGGCGATCGTCTCCGCGCCCGGCGGCTTGCCGGCGGTCGCCTCGGCGACGGCTCGGTCGACCTGGGTGTGGAAGCGCTCGTGGAGCGCGTCGACGAACGCGTCACGATCGGCGAAGTGGACGTAGAAGGTGCCCTTCGCCACCCGGGCCACGCGGACCACCCGGTTCACGCTCAGCCCGGCGAGCCCGAACTCGTCGGCCACCACCACGCCCGCGTCGAGCAGCGCCGTGTGCGTACGCCGGCCGGCGGAGGTGGTGAGGGGAGTGGGTGAGGTCGACACCATCTGGTGCAAGGGTTGACACGGGTGGGTGGGGTCTCAGAGGATCGCATGTGGCACTGAGCCAACTATCGGGAGGATGGGGAGAGAATGCGAGCAGGACTGCGTGCAGTCGTTGCTGCCATGGTCATACTCGGCGTTGTTGCGCCGACGGCCGCGGCGGACGGACCAGGGGTTGGAACGCCAAGCGTCGTTACGGTCGGCGACTCGGCGATCTCGGGCGAGGCCGGCCGCTGGGCCGGCGCGTCGAATGATTCATCGTCGCGGGCCGACGCACTCGGCTCGACGGCGTACTGGGATACGGCGACCGGCGAGTCGATCCCCGGTTGTCACCGCTCGAAGGCCGCACAGGCCTTCATCGGCGGCGGCGTCAACGGATACAACATCTCGTGCTCCGGCGCGAAGACCTCCACATCCACCCCGGGCGAGGACGATGACTTCAAGCCCGGAGTGGACTTCTATCTGGACGCGCAGGGCCGCAAGGGCCAGGCACGTGTCCTCCAGGAGCTGGCCGCGACGAAGAACGTCAAAGCGGTCGTGGTGATGATCGGAGCGAACAACTACGGCTTCGCGGACATCGTCCAGCAGTGCGTGACGAACTGGCTCACGTCGCCGTCGTGGTGGAAGAACTACTGCTCGGACGACTCGAGCATGACATCGCGCTTCACCTCGTCGGCGCAGGCGAGCCAGACGACGAACGTCAAGAACGCGCTGCTCAACGTGCGCACCGCGATGACGAACGCCGGCTACTCGACATCGCAGTACAAGATCATCGCCCAGACGTACTGGTCGCCGATCCCGCGCGGGTCGGGCTTCCGGTACGCCGAGTCGGGCTGGACCCGCCAGGACGTCGGCGGCTGCGGCACGTGGAACCGTGACGCGGATTGGGCCAACGACACGGTTGTCACGGCGCTGAACAACTCGATGAAGAACGGCCTCGCGCAGAGCGGGATCACCAACGCGGTGACTCTCGACCTGGTGGCGTCGCTCAACGGCCGGCGTCTCTGCGAGACCGGCGTGGGCCTGTATGAGGAGATGGGCGTTGCCAACTGGACGAGCTCGGGCGCCGTCGACAAGACGGAGTGGGTCAACCAGATCCGCACCGTCACGACGATCGGCGGTCCGTACCAGCTCCAGGAAGGCGCGCACGCGAGCTACTGGGGCCAGAAGGCGATGCGCAACTGCCTGCGCCTGGCCTACAACGGCGGTGCGATCCGCGGCGGCAAGTGCGTCCGCGTCGCGAACGGGCTGAACGCCCAGGGCGAGCCGAAGATGGGGCTGCAGTAGGGGCCTAGACGCCGAATCTCACCTACCGTCCTGTTCTGGGGTGCCCCTGGCACCCTGGGGCAGGACGCTAGGAAGAATCGAGCGAAGTTCCGCGAGCATCGCACTCGGGTTCTCCGTCACGTCGCTCCAGGTGTAGCGACGGAAGTCGTCGCCGCGGGCGCGGGCCGCGCGCTCGCGCTCGAAGTCCTTCTCCCACGCGTAGCGCGAACTGTGGAACGTGTAGCTGTCGAGCTCGACCGTGAGCCGGTGATCCGGCCAACGGCAGTCGACGAAGTGGCGACCGGCCGCGCGTACACGCCTGAGCTTCCCGGCACCCCGCACCTTCGGCCGGCGCGCCAGCACCTTTTCGATGTCCGGCGCCCAGACCCGGTACCTGACGCCCGCCTCATGCACCGCGCGGGCGAGATCTTCTTCACCGAGGACAGCGGCACAGCACACCCTCGATGCGCCGTTCCTTACGGGTAGTGACCTCCGCCTGCGGTGGCTCGCCCTTGATCAATCCGAGCAGCCAGGCCGCCGCGCGCCCACTCGGTACCGCCCCGTCGCCGGCAGCAAGGACTGCAGCGAGGTAGGTCGCTTCGGGGCTCGGAGCCGCGTGCCCTACCCGATAGACGCCCTTGTGCTCGCGGATGAGGGAGCCGATTTTGGCGCGGTGTTTGATCTCGTTGCGGGAGATGCCCGCCGCGACGAGCTGATCGTGGGTGACCAGGCCCCGGTGATCCTCGGCGATCGCCGCGAGTTTCTCTTCTACTGTCCGCCCCTGGGGTGCCACTGGAACCCTGAGCCAGGACGGCACCAGACTTCGCCCCCCTGCGCCTGTTTAGAGTCCGCGCATGGCCAACCCGCTCCGGGCAGCGCAGCGGCGGATCCCGATTCTGCGCTGGTCCTTCATCCGCATGCTCTTCGGCATGAAGCACCTGCTGAAGGAGTGGCAGGTGGGCGACGGGCGCGAGGCTGCCCTCGCCGAATACGTCCTAGCGAACGCGCCGGCGGGCGACCTCGACGCGGCCATCGCCGCGGTCGACGACTTCGCCTACAACAAGAGCTTCCTGATCAACGTCGGCGACGAGAAGGGCAAGCTGCTCGACGCCGCGATCCGCCGCGCCGAACCCACCCTCCTGCTCGAGCTGGGCACCTACTGCGGCTACAGCGCGCTGCGCACCGCCCGGGCGATGCCGGCCGGCGCGCACATGTACTCGATCGAGTTCAACCCCGACAACGCCGCGATCGCGCGGCGGATCCTCGACCACGCGGGAGCCGGCGACCGGGTGACGGTCGTCGAGGGCTCGTTGAGCGACGGCGGGGCGACCATCGCGGCGCTCGAGGGCGAGCACGGGTTCGCGCCCGGCGCGCTCGACTTCGTGTTCATCGACCACGCGAAGGAGCTGTACCTGCCGGATCTGAAGACGATCCTCGAGCACGGCTGGCTGCGCACGGGCGCGATCGTCGTCGCCGACAACATCAAGTTCCCCGGCGCGCCCGACTACCGCGAGTACATGGGCGCGAACGATGGTCGCGAGTGGCGCACCACGGAGCACAAGACGACCGCCGAGTACCAGACGATGATCAAGGATCTGGTGCTCGAGTCCGAGTACCTCGGCGCGGACGCGTCGTCATAGCGCGCCGGTTGCACCCTCACCCTCGAGGAGTCGTTTCAGCCGAGCCGTATCACGACGGCTGTCCCGTGCGCGCTGGGGCTGACCGCGTCCCGCGAAGCGGCGGACGAACTCGTGCTCCGTAGCGGAGAGGGAGGGATTCGAACCCTCGATACGGTTCTAAGCCGCATACTCCCTTAGCAGGGGAGCGCCTTCAGCCACTCGGCCACCTCTCCGTGCCCGGCCGGCAGCCGGGTCACGCGATTGTAGGCGCAGCGCTCGGCCATCGAGGTGCTCGTGGAGCTCGGAGCGCTGCGCCGGGCGGACCACGCGCACTACGGTGTTGGTCACGAGGTAGCCGTGCTCTTCCTGATCGACACCCGCGACGACCGTGAGCCCGACCCGGGCCCGGGCTCGCTGATCCGCTGGGACATCGCCGGTGTGTTGCTCCTGGCACTGGCCTTCCTGATAACCGCCGCTGCCGCCCCGCCGGTGGTGGCGGCGCTGATGTGCGTGGGCGGGCTCGGGTTCGTGGCCCTCATCCCGCGGCTGTAGCCGCCCGGCCGACAGTCTCGGCCCGCCCATTGCGCGACTCGCGTGCCCGGGGGTAGGCTCGCTCCATGAGGCGGGGGATGAGATCGCTCGCAATCGCCGCGCTCCTCGGAGCCTTCGCCCTCTGCACGGGGGCCACGTCGGCGGGCGCCGCCCCGGCGACCCCCACCGCCAACGGCCAGTCGCTCGCGAAGGCGTCGGTGGTGACGCGCTCGCCGGTGCGTATCTCCATTCCCACGCGGGGGCTCACGCGATCGGCGCGGGTGCTCCTCAACGACCGTGACGTTACGAAGCGCTTCGCGCGCCGGGTCGGACGGCTGGTCGGCCGCCTGGGGCGCCGCAGCGGACTGAGGTCCGGGCGCAACATCGTCATCGTCCTCCACCGCCGCCACCAGGGCCGCGGCGACCGTCGCAGCGTCGAGTCGGTCCACACCTTCTTCCTCGTACGCCGCAGCAACCGCTTCGTCCGGATGAGGGTCGGCCGCGGCGTACCGGTGCGCGTCCGCCTCGACGTCGACACGGACATCCGCCGGACACGGCGCGCGGGCCGCGATCGGCGGGTCCGGATACGGCTCAACGGGCGTGATGTGACCAAGGCGAAGCGGCTCGGTCCGCTCGCGCGCTACACGCTGTCGTTGTCCGGGACGCATGGGCTGCGCCACGGCGTCAACCGCCTCGACGTTCGCGTCACGGAGGCGCGGCACGGGCGTTATGTCTTGATCAAGCGGCGGTTCCGGGTCCACCGCTCGCGGCCGATCGCGGCCGCTGGATACGACAAGCCGGCCGAGCCCGGTGTCCGCGTGACGCTCGGCGGCCGCTCGCGCGCCGCGCGCGGGGGACGCCTGCGCTACCGCTGGACCATCGTGCGCCGCCCGCGCGGTTCGCGCGCCCGACTGCGGGGCGTCACGAGCAAACGGCCGCGACTGGTTCCGGACCGCGAGGGTCGTTATCGCGTGCGGTTGCGGGTGAGCGAGGTCCGGGGCGCGGGCGCGTCCGCCGTCCGGGTCGGGCGGACCGGCGTCGACGACGCCGAGGTGATCACGAACCCGTACGCGAAGGTCTTCCAGTTCTCGGCCAACGCGTTCGCCGGCGCTTCCCGCGGCATCAAGCTCGGGGACCGCAGCTACCCGTACCCGAGTGGTGCGCCGCCGGGGGCGATCCAGGTGCTCTGGCTCGACCGTGCCACCCGGGAACCGGCCCAGCTCGGCAACACCTGGTGCTGTGACGACGACAACAACACGGTCGACGATCTCGCGGACAGGCTGCAGAGCACCGGCGGCCACGACCATCTCGTCGTCCTGGCGATCCCGCCCCAGAACACCGTTCTCGCCGGTCAGGAGGACGACTTCAACCGGCTGCTCTCACAACGCCTGGGCGTCGACCCGCTGCCCGATTCCTCGCTCGATCCCGGCCCGAAGCAGACCGTGATCGTCGGCGTGCCGACGTCCCCGGCGGGGACGGGCTGGGCGTGGCAGCGCGGCAGCGCCGGGGCGGCTTCGCCGACGCAGGGCTGGTTGATGCCCGACGGCACCGTCGGCAGCTCCGGCCACTTCAACCTCCGGTTCCAGCCGTTGCGGCTGCCGTTCAGCACGCGCACCGGCGCGTCCGGCTACGCGAACACGATGAACATCGCCGGCCAGACCGTGAACTCAGGCGGGATCGGGCCGGGCGGCTTCCACGTCGTCGAGGTCGATCCGCGGGACCTGAAGGTCGTCGGCAACGCGTCGTACACGACGAACGGCGGGCCGGTCGCCGGGCTGGACAAGGAACTCGCCGCGATGGCGGCCTACATCGACGGCGTCCGGGCGAACGGCAACTACGTGGCCGTGCAGAGTGTCGGCAACGCGGCACCCCTTGCGGCATCGTGGAACTGGCGCCTGGTGTCCGACGCGCTGCAGCGGATGAACGCCGATGTCGACGGGCTCAACGGGCTGGATACGACGCGTCCGTCTACGTGGGCGTTCTTCGGCGGCCCGCCGCTGAGCCGGGAGGAGGTCACCCAGACATGGTCGGCCATCCTCCGCGACCCGACGACATCGCCGCAGAAGTTCTCGCCCGGCGCGCTGCGAGGCAGGCTCACCATGCGTCACGACGGCTACTTCGTCCCTGGCGTCGGCGACGGTGCGGCGGCCGCCCGGGACAGCTCGCTCTACGACATCATCTTCCAGCCCGACTCCGCGTGGCCGAACAGCCCGCTCGCGTCGCTGAACGGCGGGCCGAGTCCGAACACGGCGCCGATCCCGGCGGCGATGACCTCGATCACGACCCAGCTCGCGGACACCCAGTCGGCCTTCGCCGGCCTCACCGATGTCCGGAAGGCCTACCGCTACGCCCAGTCGATCAACGTCGGCGGCGGCTGGGTCGCGGCTCAGGGGGCGTTGCGGAAGGCGACCTACCCGGGTGACGGCACGACGTGCTCCGTGCCCGCGGGTAAGCAGTCGAGCGAGCCGGGCTACACCCGCGTCCAGTTCTGCAACCTCGTCGCTGAGCTGTCGATCGAGTTCGGCTGGCTTCGCGACGCGGTGGATCTGATCGGGCGGATGAAGGACGCGTTCACGCTCAGCAGCGACGGCCAGCAGGCGGATCTCGCCACGCTCGGCGAGAACATCAAGAAGGCGACGAACCCGCCGGACGACTCGCTGGTCGCGCCGGTCCTGTACCTGCTCGAGTCGATCGCGGAGATCGGAGAGGTGTTCGGAGGCCCCGAGATCGCCGCCGGGGCCGGCCTGCTCGCGTCGGCCTACGACCTCGGGACCGCGGCGTCTTCGGACTCCGACGGCGTGCCCGTCGGGGATCGGGTCACGTCGAAGGTCAGCCAGCTCTCAGCGGACATCTCGGGGAGGATCTCGACCACCTCGTCGGCGCTCGACGCGATCCTCCTGGCCGCGGTCACCGACTACCGGCGACTGCGCCAGCTCGCGGCGGCGGGCGAAGCCAATCCCATTCCCGGGGGGTTCCTTCAGCAGCCCCTGACCGCATCTGCCCTGGCCTATTTCGCCGACCAGCTGATGCCTATCGCCTATTGGGTCTGGGACCTCCAGCCGAACGACGAGAACACCTTCCCGACCCCCGATACCTGCACCCAGTTCCTGGTCGGCGCACGCTTTGCGGGCGCTCCCGACAGCACCTACGTCGTCTACCGCCAGGGTCCGCAGGCCAGCGCACAGGCGCAGTACCCGATCATCTCGTACATCCTCAACGAGGAAGACACGAACTCGGGCAACGAGCCGCCTGCGTCGCTCACCGACCCGATGTGGAAGGCGCCGTCGCAGGGCGGTTACGGGATGGTCAAAACGCCGTGGTTCTGGCGCAAGGAGGCAATCCCGCACAGGTCGAACTTCATCGACTGCGACTAGGCGACCGATGCCGAGGCACCGCTCGAAATTCCGAGCGTCTACGCTCTAGCGCTCACGCGCCCGTAGCTCAGCTGGATAGAGCGTCGGTCTACGGAACCGAAGGTCAGAGGTTCGAATCCTCTCGGGCGCGCTCAGGAAGCCCCGCATCAGGCGGGGTTTCTGCGTTGAGGCCCGGCACATCGAGAGGGTGCCGTGGTACAGATTTGGTACAGATTTCGGGGCCGAGAGAAGGTCCTTGGCCGTTCGGTGTGGGATAGATGCCCACACGTCTTCTGACAGCTGCCGAGGTCGCGTCGATGCTGGGCGTGCCGAAGACGTGGGTCTACGAGCAGGCCCGCGCGGGCCGGATTCCGACCGTCGAGCTCGGGCGCTATCGCCGCTTCCGGGCCGAGGCGATCGAGGCGTGGATCGAGGAGCGCGAGACGGGGCGGGCACGCTGCGCTGATCCTGGGAGGTGCGCTGATGGCTCGCCCGGTCGTACGGCACCGGCTCGCTGACCGTTCGGCGTGGCAGCAACGGCGACGAGACTTGGTACGGCTCGTGGTTGGTGGGCGGCCGGCGGATCAAGCGCCGGCTCGGGCCCAAGCGCGCCGGCTGGTTCGAGCGACGGGTTGACTCGGAAGGAGGCCGAGGCTGCGCTGCGCCAACTGATCACCGAGGGGGTGAAGGTGCCGGAGTCCCGGCGGCGCATGACGGTCGAGCGCGCCGGGGCTCTCTACGTCGAGCACCTGGAGCTGGTGATGCAGCGCAAGCGCACGACGATCGAGGACTACCGCTGCCATCTGCGCCGGCACCTCGTGCCGTTCTTCGGTGACCGTGTCGCTCGACCAGATACAGCCCGGCGGACGTGGAGCGCTACCTGCGCGAGAAGATCGGCGGCGGTCTTGCGCCGACGACCGTGATCCATCACGTCACGTTCCTCGGCGGCCTGCTGCGGTTCGCGGTCAAGCGCGGCTGGGTCACCTCGAACCCGGTGCTGCGTCGTCGATCGACCGCGGCTGCCGCGCCGCGGCGGCGGCCGGCTGCGGTTCCTCCAGCCGGAGGAGGTCGAGGCGGTGCTGCGCGCGATCCCCGACGACGAGCTCGGCGCGCTCGAGCGGCCGCTGTACCTGTGCGCGGTGATGACCGGCCTGCGCCAGGGCGAGCTGCTCGCGCTGAAGTGGCAGGACGTCGACTGGACGGCCCGCCGCGTCCGGGTCGCGGACAACTACCCGCGCGGGCGGTACGACCGGGTCGAGTCGCCGAAGTCGCACCTGCTCCGGTCGGTGCCGATGGCCGATCGCCTGGCCGGCGAGCTCGACCGCCACTTCCAGGGGTCGGCCTGGCAGACCGACGACGACCTCGTCTTCTGCCATCCGCACACGGGTCGGCCGTACGACGCGTCGAAGCTGCGCAAGCGCTTCGACGACGCGGTCGCCCGGGCCGAGGTTCGGCGGATCACGTTCCACGAGCTGCGCCACACGTTCGGCACCCAGATGGCGGCGGCCGGCGCTCCGCTGCGAGCGATCCAGGACTGGCTCGGTCACGCCGACGCGGCGACCACCCAGATCTACGCGCACTACGCACCGGATGCGACGAACGGTGCGGCCTTCGTCGAGCGCGCCTTCGGAACCGGCCGCGCCGCTCGAGGCTGCCGGGGACGTGGAGCGCCGATGACCCCGCTGACGAAACCCACGGGCGCAGCCCGACATACCCAGCCCAATGCTGAAGCGCGGACGGCGCTGTCACCCGTAGGGCGCGGCGCAGCCGCGAGCCCGAGCGAAGCGAGCGGCTTGACCGCGACGGCCGGCGGAGGCACTCATGAGTGACGCGCCCCCGGACACCTATGCCGAGTTACGTCTGGCGGAGGGCAAGCTGTTGCGTTGGGACGAGCGCGATGGGGAGGTCGAGTGCGCGATCCAGCCGCGAGATTGCGAGATCTTCCAGGCGCTGGCGCGCTATCGGTTTCTCACGTCGGGCCAGATTGCGGAGATGTGGTGGCCCGAGAGTGGGATGCGAGCCGTGCGTCGCCGTCTGGCGCGGCTGTTCGACGCGGGCTTCGTCGAGCGGTTTCGCCCTCAGACGCTGCGCGGCTCCTACCAATGGACCTACTGTCTCGCGCGCAGCGGGTTCCGGGCGGCTGAGCAGGCGGGTGGTCTTCCCCCTGATCTGAAGTTTGCGCCGCGGCGGGAGCAGATCTTCGACTACCGCTACGTGATCCACGATCTGTTGGTGAACGAGTGGGTGCATCGCTACCGCGACGTGCTCGGGGAGGGGCTGTTGTCGTGGGGCGGGCCGGATGAGCGGCGGTGGGATCCGTCGAAGTGGGAGATCTCGCAGGTCATGCGCGACACGGGCTGGCACGAACACGACGTGGCTCAGCGGTCCATGCGTCCGGTTCAGCCCGACGCGCTCCTGGACATCGCGAGGCCCGACGGCGACGTACTGGTGTTCGTCGAGTACGACCGCACTCGGCGGGTCGACAAGAACTTCGACAAGTTCCGCCGCTACCAGGCACTCCTGACTTGTTGGTGGCGCATGGTCACCAAGCGCGTGCCGATCGTTGTCTTCGTCTGTCGCGACGAGTCGCACCGAACGCGGTTTCTCAAGGCGGCGGACCTCCACCTGCGGGCGTACGAGTCGCGTTGGGTTGAGGGCGAGCGGATCTTTCGCTACCACGCCCGCGACCGCATCTGTTTCGCGCTCGAATCAGACATCCGTAGCGGCAGCAGGGACGTTCTCCGCGTCCCTGCTGTGCCCACCGGGCATGAGGACCGTGCATGGCCCCCCGACCCGCGCTCTGGCCGGCTACCAGACGGGTCGAGCTGAACGCCACGGCCGGTCAGCGCCCTGTTCCGTCCCGTGTGTTCCGTCCGAACTGTTCCGTCGCCCGGTTCCCTCCCGAGCGGAACGGCCACAGACACCGGTCGAGACCCCACACCCCGCTTCCCGCCTGGGCTTTCGAGGAAGGGGGGTCCACCGCTACGCGCTGGACCCCCCTTCCTCGACCTGCCAGATAAATCTGGGCAGGCCAGCCCAGGCGGGAAGCGGGATAGGACGACGGTGGGTCGGGGAGAAACGCGGGCGGAGTCGGGGCGGGCAAGGACGAAGTGGTGTGCGAATCAAGCGGCTGCTGACGGAGGAATCGAACGGTGACGCGGGAGGTCCGCGGCTGAAGCAACTGTGCTGCTTGATGGGCGACAGGGGGAGAGTTGTCGCGACGCGCCTAACCTTGGCGTTGTGGCGACCGCGCCGGCCTATCCGTTCAAACCGAAGTCCAATCGGCACTTGGCTCCCGGCCAGTTCTGGGCAGTACCCCTAGAAGACGGTCGCTTCGCGTGCGGCCGCGTCATGGCGGTTCCGGCATTCGGTCCCAAGGACCGGACAGGGGTCGTCGTTGGTCTGTTGGACTGGGTCGGCGACGACCCGCCGACCGCGAGGGCAATCGCCGGAGCGCCCGTTCTCACACAGGCCCTCAGTCGTTTCGAGGCAATCGCGAACACAGGTGGAGAGGTATTGGGCAGCCGGCCGCTTGCGGACGACCACCTGACTCCGATGGATCCCAACGATCACCGTGTCGGCACCAGCCAGCAGGTCTGGGGATGGAGGACGATCGTCAACCGCGCAAAGGAGACCTTCCGCTAGCCCTGGCAGCGGCGCTCCACTTTGCTCCAAGAGAGTTTGCCTACTCGTTCCACCAGTTAAGGGGCGTCGTCCCGTCGGCTGGGTCGTACACATTCCCGAAGTACCACTCCGCCCCTGGGGTCTTTGCAACGAACGCTTCGAGCACAGCTTCGATTGCAGGGAAGCCAGCGGTGACCGGCACGGTGAAGATGCGGAGCCGGTCGTGGCCACCGTCGAGGCACCCCCCTAGCTGTTGCAAGTCAGCATCGACGGTGTCGACATTGAGGGGCTCCTCGCCGTGCACGTGGACGGCAAGGTTGCCGCCGTGGCGTAGGACGCGGAAGGTGCCCGATTCGTCTACTTGGATCTCATCTCCAGCAGCGGCGCCGAGCGCCAGACCGGGCGAACACGCGAGCAGACGGCCGCCACCAATGACAGGGCTCGCCGGCACATCCTCGAACACCGGCTCCCCGCCGCTGCTCTCCCCAACACGTAAGCGCACCGAGCCGCGATCGCTTTGATCAGTCACAAGGCGAGTGTCGCAGCGCCCCGCCTTGCGCGAGCAGCGGGAGCCTTACCCGCGCTCGCCCGCCACTTGGTGAGTGTCCCCAGAGGTGAGCCTTGCGAGCGGCACGGTTAGCGCGAGCGCTAGTCCGAAGGCGGCGACCCCCAAGCCCAGGAGCCAGAGGAGGGCTGCCGTCAACAAGCCGAAGGCTGCAAAGCTGGCTGCCGCGGCGCTCCCTTGCAGAGACTTGGATTCGCCAGCTTGAACGGTTAGCAAGCGGTCAGCAAGAATCGCCAGTGGCACGCCGATCACGAAGCCGAAGAAGAACACGAAGACAAAGTCTGGCGCCACCGCAGCCAGGCAGCCGACGGTCATGAGAGCCACGGCGCCCGCAGCCACGCGACGAGTGGCTGGCCCTAGCCGAGGCCATCGCCGCGCCAGCAGAGCTACGACCACAAGCTCTCCGAGCAGGACGGTGAGAAAGGTCGAGAAGCTGGGCTCATCCGTGATCTGCGCTCCGCCCGGCAGCGTGTACTGCGCGTGGTAACCGAACGGGCCGATCCAACCTGTCGAGGCGCAGCTAGAGGCTTCGGGCACCGAGATGTCCGGGTTGTCGAAGCAGGACTCGACCGAGAGCGAACCCAGACCTATCGCGGTCAACAAAGCGCCCGCCAAGACCACCCCAGCCCACACGAGCGTGAGCAGCGTGGTTCTGGAAGGCGACCGCATGTAACCAGGGTCCCACAGGAAGGAGCGCCTGCTTCGTTGCGCAAGAGCGGTGACTCCTGCGAGATCGAACCGCGCGCCAGACGAGGATTTCTTTGCGGCGCACGAGGCGCGCCGGAGCGCCTACCGTGCGGAGGGTGAGAGGTCCGTCCCGAGATCCGGCGAGCTATACGTCCAAGCGCGGTACGCGCCGCGGTTTGCTCGCATGCTTTGGAGCGCTCGCTGGCGTCACGCTGATTGGTTTAGTCGTGGCAGCACTAACCCTCGAGGTCGATCGGGTCTCGATAGGGCGCTCGCTCGCTAGCGAAACAGGGTCCGCGTACTTCAACGCGTGTCGCCCCGCCGCCAAGAGCGAGTGGCACTGCACCGTCCAGGACGGCGAGGAGGAAGCACATGGCGACTACCGCGTCCGCAAGTCAGGTCGCTGGTGCTGGACCGCCCACCAGTTCGACAGACCAGGGGCGACGAAAAACGAGCTTCCGGCACAGATCGACGGGTGCGTTGGCCCGGACGAAGCCCTGAAGGAGTTTGTCGATCTCGGACCCGACCGCTACGACGCGCCATGAGGAACGATTGCGCGCTCCCCGCTCTGCGTGAAAGCGACTTACGGCGGCGACCGCTCGGTCGGACGGAGCACAAACGGCAAATGCAGACCCCCGGAGGAACGATGCGATGCGCCGCTTCGTCCTGATCGCCGGTTCTCTGGTCGCAACGCTTGTCGTTCTGGCGGCGATGTACCTGCTCCTACCCGCGATCGGAACGCCCTCTGGCCACGCCCTCGCCCGGTCAGTTGCCGCACAGACCAACGGGACCACCGATGTCACCCAGGATTACTGCGTCAAGACGAGCAAGCCGGGTAGGTGGCGGTGTCCCGTCTCAGACGTCCAGAACAGCAGCGGCGACGAGTACACCGTCGCAATGACCTCGCGCCGATGCTGGAAGGCCCGAAGGCAGGGGCGCGGAGAGACGGAAGGCGAGCAACTCAAGCAGACCGCACACGGCTGCGTTCATCTCTCCGATCAGGGTCGGATCCTGGATCGGATCTTCGGACCGATCTAGTCCTCACCACCCAGACCTAACCGCCACCGCTTCATGCGGCGAGCGGCGAGGCTGGGACCGGGCCTAGCCGGCGCGCCACCAGCGCGCGCGACCTGGGCGACGTCAGCCAGGCGGGCCAGCGTCGACTCCCACTGGCGTAGGGTTGGATGGAACAGCAACGACTGGGAGCGACGTGGCGCCCGACCAGCACGAGATCCGGATGAAGCTCGAAGGCGAGAACGCCCGTCGAGGGGTGGGGCTGGCGACGTTCGAGAAGTTCGTCGACAGCTTCCTGCGCGCGCTGAGAGATTACGAACGCACCCGGCGGCGCGCCCAGACGAAGAAGTCTGGCCACCCGGAGAAAAGCGCGGCGGCCGCGGCCGCCTTCCGGCTCGTCCGCCTCGAGCCCGGCAGCGCGATCGCGACGATCGAGCCCGACGTACCGGAGCTCGAGGCCGAAGGGTTGCTACTCGACGACGACACGCCGCCCTTCCCGATCCAGAACCTGCTCGGCCTGGTCGATGAGCTTGAATCGGGTGAGCTCGCCCCAGATGTCGCGGACGCCCTCCAGGATGCCTGCGCGGCGCTCGGCGCGACCGGGTCGATATCGCTTGCGTTCCCGCGCAAGCTGCGTCCGAAGGTCAGCGTGATCGACCGCCCGACGATCGAGCGCACGAGGCTCCCCAAGGACGCTGAGGAGGTGGTGACGCGGGTGGCTGGTCGGCTACACCGGCTCGAACTCGAGCCCGAAAAGATTGGGATCCGGACTGCGGCAGGCATCGACTGGCGCGGCTCGTACCCCGAGGACCTCGAGCAACGCGTAAAGGAGCTCGTCGGCGACGTCGTCATCGCCGAGGGCGAGGGCCAGCGCGTGTCTCCGCTTCGCGGCAATATGCGGATCGCCAGGATTGAGCCAGCCGAGCAGGGAACGCAGGCGCCGCTCTTCACTACCGACCAGCTCGAAGATTCACAACTCCTCGAGGAGCAAGGCATTGCCGGTCCTCAGGGCCTCGCGTCGGTCGCTCCGTCGAAGGAATGGGACGAGCTCGACGACGCCTACCTGACGGCGCTGCTCGAGGACTGATTCTGTGACGGAGGGCCCGGACGTCGAGCGGCTTCTCTGCGACACGTCTTTTCACGGACACGTCGGCAAGAGGGCGCAGAACCCTGAGCGCTACAGCCACTGGTCAGAGGGCGTGCTCGCCCGCATCGATTCGGCAATCCTTGGGATCAGCGTCATCACCCTCGCCGAGGCGCGGTACGGGTACCTGAAGGCCAAGTGGGGGCAGAAGCGGATCGATGCAGAAGAGCAGCGGCTCGCCGCCTATCTGCAGGTGCCACTCGACGGCCAGGTCGTCGTCGAATGGGGCAGGCTCAAGAACGTCTGCCATCTCGCCGGCATCGCCATTCCCGACAACGACCTATGGATCGCAGCGACCGCGGCCGCACGCGGCTACCCGCTGGTCACGTGCGACAAGGCGCACCAGGCACGGATCAATGACCCGGCGCTCGAACTAATCGTGCTGGACCCCGATCCGACGGCGCCGCTCGGAGCCGGGTCCGTCTAGCTTGATCTGCCAGAACGACGGCTGGTAGGGGCCATCGGCACCTCCGCTTCGCGCGACTATCGGCGCAACATACGGGCAACGCCGACGCAGCACGCCGCAAGAAATGCGAAGAGCGCGGCGTAGATGATCGACACGGTCAGCCAGTCGTGGAGGCCGCCGTTCCTGTAGTCGCCGATGTAGTCCGGGCCACGCACCACGTATGCGCTCGCCGCCACGATCAAGCAGGCCACCGCCAAGGTCCAGACGCGCATTCTCAAACCGTACGGCACCGGTTGCGTTCCGGTCTCAGCCTCAGCTCTCCGCGCGAGGCGGTGAGCTGACGGCGCGGCAAGGGCACCGTTCGCCTACCGTGGTCGGTCGGTGCGCATCCGGAGGATCAGCTCGCTGTCAGTCGTCGCCGTGATTTCCGTGGCGGGTTGCGCGGTAGCCAGCGCGCGGGCGGTGACACCGCCCGCGGCTCCCGCCTTTGTTCCCTCGGCGGACGGTGGCTATGGCGTCGCAGTGCCGGGGTTCGGCAACAGGCTTGCGCTCTCGGCTGGATCCGTCGCGTGGCCGCTCGAGGACCAGGCAGACGAGAGAGTCTTCGGGGTCGGTCAAGCCACCCGGGCCGGCGTCGTATCTCGGGCGCTCACGCTACCGGCCAAGCACCACGCTGGCGTGTGGGGATTCGGTGGTTCTTCCCAACGCCTCGCGCTGTACACCTCCCCGAGCGTGGACTCGCCTGGACCTGGAGCAGGACGCATCTGGGCGGGCCCGCGGGACGGCCGGATGCGCGCATTCGCGCCCGAGAACGAGCGCCTCAGGGCAACGCAAAGCTGCCGGCACCGCGTCGCGCATTTCGGTGACCCAGGCGGGAGTCAAGAACTCACCGTTAGCGGCCAGCGGGTCGCGTACACACGAAAGGTCACCTGCCGCTCCGCGAAGCGACGCGCGAGCTGGCAGCTCGTTCTCCGCAACCTGCGTACCGGCAAGACTCGACTGCTCAGACGAACTCCCGCAGGCGATGTGCAGTTCGCCGGCGACTTCGTGGCCTATCGCCGCGAGGTCAGAAAGGACGATCGCCGCATCTATGTAGTGCGGGCGAGTAGCGGCAGGTCCGTCTATCGCGCCTCCCTCGCCTCGGTGGTCAAGCAGAGCATCGACGCGCATTACTCACTCGGTTCCGACGGCACGATCGCCATCGCGTACTTCAGGGGCATGCCTCCTGATGACAGAGGCCGCCTCGCCTGGATCTCCCCGGCAAGCAGAAGCCTTCACAAGCTCGGACCCGTAGCCCTCTACAACAGCTCGCCGCTCAAGTACGCCAACGGTCGAATCGCTTATGTGAGGCGCTACGGCGCTGACGCGGACGAGCTGGCCGTCACGACGCTGCAGGGAGCGGTCTCAACCGTCGCGACATTCTCCGGCGACGAGCAACTCGACGCGTTCGACTTCGACGGCGCCCAGATCGCGTTCGCCCATTCGAAGTATCGGCCCGACCGCGGGCGCACCGACGACGGCTTGCCCTCGCAATGCTGGGCCGACGACAAGATCCGAGTGCAGGCCCGAGCCGCAATCATCGAGGTCCACCCAACGCAGGGTGCAGCACGAATGGGAGAGGCGCAGCTACCGAACGCAGCACCTCGCCGCAGCGCCATCAACACCCGACCCGAATGCCCCTACACGGATTAGCGCCCCCGTGGACGCTTCAGGTCTCGCCCGGCGCGGGGAGTCCCAGCCAAGGGCGGTGGCCCAGGGCCGCGCTGCCGAGCCCATACTTCGTGTATGGCGTCCGCTGCCCGCCACAAGAATCGGGGACGTAATCGAGTCTGGACAGTCCTTGCCGGTCTCCACGCCGCATTCTGGTTCGCGATGACCGTCGCCCTGGTCGCGATGGCTTTCTCGCAGTCGACAGATGAGCCCGGCTTCCTGCTCATCGTGCCCGTCTTTCTGGGGATCGGGATCGCCAGTGCGCGCTTCGCCCGACGGGCAGCAGGCGCGGGCGTGAGCGTCAGCCAAGCGGAGGTGATCGTCGATGGGCCTTGGCGAACACGGCGACTCCGGACCTCAACCGTCGAGAGCTTCGAAGCTGGTCTCCAGCCCAGTAACTTCGGCAACCCGGTCCCCGGCATCCTTGTCCAGCGGGTCGACGGTTCACCAGTCTCGGTCTGGAGCCTCGCCTCCGAAGGCCTTGTCTGGAACTCCCAGCGAAATGCTCAGCGCTGGGATAGAACCGCAGCCCAACTCAACGAAGAGTTAAGGCACGCAAAGGGGACCTGACTTCGACCGACGCGTGCCCGCCCTTCGCGAATGTGTGGGGTTTGTGGCGATTCCCACATCGGCGCGCACGAGCTGCGGCGGTACCTACCCTGGGCGTGTGAATCCGAACCCGCCCGCTTCGCGCGCGCTCGCGGCCATGGCGGGTGCAGGTCTGCTGGCCGCCGGTGTCGCGTCGCTTTGGGTTGCCCTTGCGTTTGGCCTGGGTGTGCAGGCGCCCGACCCGTTCGCCGCCGACGGGGACCCCTGCTGCGGAACTCCAAACGACTGGGCGGAGACAGCAGGGGCGGTGGTCGGCGTGCTCCTCGCCGTGGCAGTGGCCTTCCTGCTGTTGGCCGGCGGGGTGTGCTCGCTCGTGTGGGCGGTGTCACGAAAACGGCCACGACGGCGGTGGCTCATCGCTCCACCAGCCGCCGCGACCGTTACCTGCGCGCTGGCGATAGGCGTTGCACTTGTCCCTCGAATCGGCGAGACGCCAGAGCGCGCCGACTGCTCCGATTTCTCGTTGCGCCCGGGCGACTGGCGTTCGGCTCTTTCGCACAAGCGGGTGACCCTCGCGGATGGCATCGACACTTGCGGTGCCCTGGACGGCGCATCGACGGCCAGGGTCCAGAATCTGTTGGGCAAGCCCGATGCCAAGGAAAGCGACAAGGCTGGGCAGACGTACTGGAGTTACTACAACCTCAACGCGACCGACGACGAATACGACGACGACGGCTACTCCCTCACCCTGCGCCTGCAGGAAGGCCATGTGGTCGCTGCCGACGGTCCCGCGTACGACGAATAGTTGCGCGGCGCACTCGCGCTAAGGGGAGCGTTGCCTTTGAGGCACTAGGCTCGGCCCGGGCCTCACATCACGCCGAGGACAGCTTCAGCGTCGCGTAGGTCGGGCTCAACCTTTTCGGGCCGCGCGCCGATACAGACATGTGACCCTCCCCACAATGGCTGGCCTCTGGCGCAGCGTCGTCGCCGGCCTCGCGGTACTCAGCGTCACTCTGTTCGTCGCAGGTGCGCTGCCCACTCCGGCGTCGGCGGCCGTCGCGGACGCCCCGAGCCCTGACGCATGGAATGTCACATCGGACCCGGGGAGCATCACGGACTTCGCCACCAGCGCGGGTCGTACGTACGCCGCTGGGTATTTTCGCCAGGTCGGCCCCCGGACGGGTCCGGGCGCGCTCTTCGATACGAGCACGGGGCAGCGGAAGGGGACGAAGCCGGCCGTTGGCGGGACGCAAATCGATCACGCGATCTCCGACGGGGCGGGGGGCTTCTTCGTCAGTGGGGAGTTCTACAGCGTCGACGATCGTCCGCATCACGGGGTCGCGCGACTAGGGGCCGACGGGAGCGTCATCGACGCCTTCGCCCCCCGCTTCAACGACGCTGTCACGGACATCGCCCTCAGCCCAGACGGCGAGACCCTTTACCTCGTCGGGAGGTTCGACGAGGTCAACGGCTCGCCGCGTGGTGGAACGGCGGCGATTGACACATCTGCAGGGTCGCTCCTGCCTTGGACGGTCCCTGGTGGAGGGCTCGAATATGCCGTGGCAACAGCTCCGGCGGGCGACGTGGTCTATATCGGCGGAGCACTTCTGCGACGAGACGACGGATCCACCGCTCAGCTTCTCGCTGTCGACGCCGAGACGGGCTCCCCGGCGGGGTTGCCTGCTTTCAGCGCTCCCACGATAGTGAGCGAGCTCGCGGTTTCGCCCGATTCGTCGCGGGTGTACGGCGTGACTAGTCAGCCTTACCGCGTCTTCTCGCGGTCGGCCTCTGGATTCGGCGCGGAATGGGAGATCGACAACGTCCTCGGCGTCAGCAAGCTCCTTCCTTCGCCGGACGGAGATCGGATCTACGTGGTCGGTTCGTTCAACTGGATCGCCGGAGTCGAGCGAAAGGGCCTTGCGGCTTTGCGGCCCGACGGCTCCTTGATCTCGGAGTTCGAGCCCGAGTTGTCGGCGAAGGGAGGCGATCTCGCCTTGGACCCCGCGGCCACGACCCTGTACGTCGCGGCAGCTCCGGGGGCAATCGCGGTTGATCCCACGACCGGCCTTCGGAAGTCATGGAAGGCCTCCGTTCAACAAGGAGCTACCACGCTCGCGCTAGGGGATGAAGGGAGGACGGTCTTCCTCGGGGGCTATTTCCAGACGGTCGGCGAAACCGTTCACCGGCAATTGGTCGCATTCGACGGGTCGGGGGTACCCGCGGACTGGGCGCCTGAGACGCGGCCGGACGCGTACAACGAAACCACGGCCGTCGCCGTAACGCCCGATGAAGAGACGGTGCTCGTGGGACAACGCGGATCCGATTGGCAGACGTACTTTCTATCGGCGCTCGACGCATCCACCGGAGCTATTCGCTGGCGGATCCAGACCGACGAACAGGTGGCGGACATTGCGGTCACGCCGGACGGCGAGCGCGCCTACGTGGCCGGCGCGTTCACCAATCTCGACGGTTCGACTGCGTCGCGACTCGCGGCAGTAGATCCGGCGACGGGAGCGGTTTCGAGTTGGCGGGGACCGACGAATCTGATCTACGCGAGCGTTCTCGCGTTGGACCCGACGCGAGAACGCCTGTACGTCGGAGCGACCCTCGGCGGGGGTGGTGAGCCCACGCGGCAGGGCATCGTCGCCCTCGACGAAAGCGGGACGAGCACATGGCCGACCGGACGGGTGACCCCCGACGCCGGACACCTGGGCGACCTCACGCTGGCCCCGGATGGATCGAGGATCTACTTCGCCGGCGACTTCAAGGCTGTGAATGGTCAGACACGTCACCATGCCGCAGCTGTTGACTCCGAAGGCGCGCTCACAACCTGGCGCCCAGAACCCGATGGGTATGTCGCCGCGGTTGAACCGACACCCGACGGAACCGCCGTCTTCCTCGGCGGCGATTTCGCCTCCGCCGGAGGCGGGTCGAACCTAAATCTCGCGCTAGTGAATGCGACCAACGGGGACGCGGAGGATTGGGCACCGCGGCCGTATCAGTGTTGTAGCCACGCCTACGACTCGAGCACCGTGGACGCGCTCGCGATTTCGGCGGACGGAACAGCCCTTCACGTCGGCGGCGACTTCGAGACAATGCACTACGGGAAGGCGCCGGTGCGGCTCGGTCCGTACCAGTACTACGCGCGGTTCGGGATCGCGAACGGGCACGCGGTCGACCTGCCGGCCAACCTTTCACGCCCGGTGATCTCAGGCACTCCCGCCCCCGGCGAGACCCTGACCTGTCCCCCCGGGACCTGGGAGAACAAACCGACTTCGTTCCACTACCAATGGAAGCGCGACGGCACACCGCTGAGCGGCGCCGATCACGCCGAATACGGTCTTACCAACGCCGATGCCGGCCACAGTCTGGTGTGTGAGGTCAGCGCGTCGAATGCCGCGGGCGCGGCGAGCGCAGTGAGCGACGCTGTTTCCGTGCCTGCGATCAAGCCGTCGAACACGGGGCTTCCGGTGATCAGCGGCACGATCGCGGTGGGCTCGACGGTCAGTTGCTCCGAGGGCAGCTGGGACAACGGGCCGACCGCTTTCCAGTGGGGTTGGACGCGCGACGGGCAGGCGATCCCGAACGCCGACGCGGCAACCTATGAGTTGTCGAGTGCCGATGCGGGCCGCAGCGTTGGGTGCGTTGTCGAGGCTTCGAATCCCGGCGGCGCGGCGAGCGCTTTGAGTGATGCGGTTGCGGTGCCTGTGGTCAAGCCGTCCAATACGGGGCTTCCGGTGATCAGCGGCACGATCGCGGTGGGCTCGACGGTCAGTTGCTCCGAGGGCAGCTGGGACAACGAGCCGACCGCTTTCCAGTGGGGTTGGACGCGCGACGGGCAGGCGATCCCGAACGCCGACGCGGCAACCTATGAGTTGTCGAGTGCCGATGCGGGCCGCAGCGTTGGGTGCGTTGTCGAGGCTTCGAATCCCGGCGGCGCGGCGAGCGCAGTGAGTGACGCGGTTTCCGTGCCCGCACCCCCGGCGCCGCTGCCGCCCACGAACACGGTGTTGCCGATGATCACGAGGACTTCCGCCATCGACGGGCGCCTTTCATGCACCGACGGGGAATGGACTGGCTGGCCCAGCACGTTTGGCTTCAAGTGGTACCGGAACAACACCGTGGTTGGAGCGGCCGCTGACCGAGAGTACGTAGTGCGACCAGAGGACGCGGGGAAATGGCTGGCGTGTGAGGTTCGCGCATCGAACAGCACTGGCGACTCGGTATCGCGCAGCGCGAGCGTGATGATTCCGGCTGATGCTCCCTCGTGGCCACGTTTTCGCTTGACGGACACAACCGCTCCGCATTGCGGCCTGTCTGGACGGCGAGTTCAGAGGCTGGGCAAGAGCGTGTCGGTAACAGCAACTTGTTCAGATGAGTCCGTGACGGCGACGGTCAGTGGCACGGCCTCGGTGCCGTCCGGTCACCTGGTGAAGCGAATCCAAATCAAGAAGGTCACCAAGGTGATCGAGAAGGCCAGGAAGACCACGCTCCGTATCAAGCTGCCGAGCAAGCTCCGCAACGGGATTCGGAGAGCGTTGCGCGCCCACAAGCGGGTTACCGTGAAGCTGAAGGTCGTCGTCAGAGATGCCGCAGGCAACGGCAAGACCACCTCGCGCACGCTAAAGCTCAGATAGCTGCACCGCTTCCTCGTCAGCCAAGTCCCCGACCGTCCATTCGCCCTGACAGCAGAGGGTTGTGCCGTGAGCCCCGTGGTACAGATGTGGTTCACTTCTGAGCAGATCCGGGCCAACCTGAGCCCACCCGAACCGCTCTAGCAAGCGGCACAGGACCCCACCGAACACCCCGGTCCGCTCTACGGAACCGAAGGTCAGAGGTTCGAATCCTCTCGGGCGCGCTTGAGAAGCCCTGCACACGCAGGGCTCTTGCCTTCTAGGAGTTGTCGGACACGGCAGGAAGCAGTCGTTCAGCAGTCGTTTCCGTCGAGAACGCGGCGTTGACCCAGTCCCGTCCGTTGGTCTGATCGGGGGCGTGATCGGCGTACATCATCGTGGTCTGGATGTCGGCGTGGCCCATCACGGCGCAGATCGCGCGCACGTGCCGGCGCGGACCGATCGGCTGTTCCCCGGACCCTGCCGGCGGGGTGCGCGGGGATGCGCGGCGCGTGGCGGTCCTGATGGCCCCCGGCGACTTCGTCGGCGTCGACGAGCCGCTCGCCGAGGTCTGGCCGCCCGACGCCGCCGCGTGTTGCGAACATGCGCTGTCGGCGGTACCGCGGTGATCGCGCTGCGCCAGCGCGGGCCTGGGGAGCCTAGTCGGACGGGCCGGCCACGGGCCCGATCATCGACCGCACGATCTCGGCCGCCGGGAGCACCTCGTGCACGAGCCCGGCCGTCTGGCCCGTGAACGGCGTGAGCTCGTGGGGCCGCCGCTCCCGGACCGAGTCCATGATCTGATCGCGCAGACGGTCGGCCTCGGAGGCCGCCTCGGCCGGCCGGTTCTCCCAGGCGGCGACGAAATCGGTGCGGATGACCCGCGGCACCACGTCGTATCCGCCGGCGCCCACCGGCATGATCGCGCTCCACGTCTCGAACCGGACGGTCTCCTCCGACTCGATCTCCACGATGCGCTGCTTCCAGGCCGCCGCCGCCCCGGCCTCGTCGGAGGCGAGGAAGCGAGTGCCGACGTTGACCCCCGCCGCCCCGAGCGCCAGCGCCGCGGCAACGCCGCGCCGGTCCGCGATGCCACCCGCGGCGAGCACCGGTATCGGCGCGACCGCGTCGACCACCTGTGGCACGAGCGCCATCGTGCCGACGCCCGCCGCCATCCCTTGGCCACCCGCCTCGCTGCCCTGGGCGATGATCACATCCACGCCCAGCGCGGCGGCCGCCCGGGCCTGAGACACGGTGTGCACCTGGTGGATCACCCGCGCGCCGGCCGAGTGGGCCCGCTCGACCAGGTCGCCCGGATCGCCCAGCGCAAAGGACACTGCGGCGGGTCGGGCGTCCAGCGTTGCCTCGAACGCGGCCGGGTCGAGGTTCGGGACCACGTGGTTCACGGCGAACGGGCGATCGGTGAGCTCCCTGACACGCGCGATCTGTGCGGCCACATGCCCGGCCGAGCCGAACACGGCGCCGATGCTTCCCATGGCGCCCGCATTGGCGACGGCAGCAACCAGCTCGGGCGCGGTTGCGGGCCAGATGGCCGCCTGCAGGATCGGCGCCTCAAGGTCGAAGAGGTCGCAAAAGGGGGTCTCAACCATTCGTGTCACCTCCGCTTCTCGACAAAGGTCTGACGCCATCCTCCCGCCCGGGGCCGTCGCTGGCAAGCCCGGCAGGTGGCGCGAGGGGTACGGCGCGCGGTGGCGTGGTGCGTCAGCATGCGGGCGTGCTCGCGCGCGCCAAGTCCGCCTTGTCGAACCTGTCGCACAACCTCGGCTTCGTCCCGGGTCTGGTCGTCGTCGCCTTCGCCGTTGGCGGCATCGTCGTCGTCGAGGTCGACGAGCACCTGGATCTCGACCAGGTCGGCTGGGTCTTCCGTGGCGACGGCGCGGCGGCGCGCACGGTCCTGTCGGTAATCGCCGGCTCGCTGATCACCGTCGCCGGGCTGACGTTCTCGATCACGATGGTGGTGCTCCAACTCGCGTCGAGCCAGTTCAGCCCGCGGATCCTGCGCACGTTCTTCGGCGACCGCATCACACAGGTCACGATCGGCATCTACGTCGGCACGTTCGTCTACTCGATCCTCGTCCTGCGGGCGGTCGGGTCCTACGGAGACGAGGGGTTCGTGCCCCGGCTGGGGGTGACGCTCGCCTCGCTGCTGGGCATCGGCGCCGTCGTCCTGCTCATCGTCTTCCTGCACCACGTCTCGCGGATGGTCCAGGTCTCGCACGTCACGGCGCGGATCGCGCGTGCGACGCTGGCGCGGACCGATCGGCTGTTTCCCGAGGACGTCGGGGCCGAGACCGGGGAGGACGCGCCCGAGCTGCTGGGGCGCTGGCGGGCCGAGCGCCCCGGCGCCCGTGTGATGGCGCGGCGTCCAGGGTTCGTGCAGCGGCTATCGGTCGAGGACCTTGCCGGCGGGGTGCGCGGGGACGCGCGGCGCGTGGGGGTCCTGGTGGCCCCCGGCGACTTCGTCGGCGTCGACGACCCGCTCGCGGAGGTCTGGCCGCCCGATGCCGCCGCGCGTTGCGAGCAGGCGGTGCTCGATGCGGTGACCGTGGCCGATGAGCGCGACATCGCCCAGGACGCCGGGTTCGGCCTGCGTCAGCTCAGCGACATCGCGCTGAAGGCGATGTCCCCCGGGATCAACGACCCCATGACGGCGGTGACCTGCATCCACTACATGCGCTCGGTCTTGGTCCGCCTGACCGAGCGTCAAGATCCGCCGGGAGTGCAGCGCTTCGCGGACCTTGACGTAACGCTCGTCCTGCGTCGCACTCACTACGAGGAGTACCTCGAGACGCTTCGGGAGGTCAGCCGGTACGCGGCAGCCGATGCATGGGTCTCGGGCGAGATCCTTCAGGCGCTGGCGGGCTGCGGTCGCGCGGCGGTCGCGGCCCCTGCGCCGCAACGCACGGCGGCGATCCGCTCGCTCGCGGAATCGGTGGCCGAGCAGGCGATCGCCGAGGCGGGCACGGAGAGCGATCGCGCACGTATCGCAGAGGCGCTGTCGGCGGTACCGCGGTGATCGGGCGGTGCCCTTGTCGGGTACCCCTGATCGGTGTTACCGTCATCTGGACGGGGGTCGATCGCACACCGTAGTTCGGGAGGTCGGGTACCGTGAGGCACCTTGGGGTGGGGCTTGCAGTAGCGATCGCGATGGCGATGCTCTCAACCGTGGCGCTTGCCGCCGACGGCGACGTCGTCCCGGGCAGCTACATCGTGGTGCTCAAGGACAACTCGAATACGCAGGCGGTCATCAACTCCCTACCGGGCCTCAAGGCATCCGAGGTTGACCACCGCTACAAGGCTGCGCTCGACGGGTTCTCAGCCGACTTGACGAAGAGCGAGGTCGCCGTACTCGATGGGGATGCACGCGTCCTGTCCGTAGAGCCGAATCGTCTGCTCACGATCGATGGCCTCGCGCAGGGTCGACCGGCCGCATTCGCCAGCGATGCTGAAGGGACTGAGGCAGAGACCGCGTCCACGCAAGTCCTCCCGTTCACTGCAGATCGGATTGACGCGGAGCTCAGCACGACCGGTTCCGGGGACGGCGAGGGATCGGTCGATATCAATATCGCCGTCCTGGACTCCGGTGTTGACAACACCCATCCTGATCTCCATGTGGTGGGAGGGCAGAGCTGCGTTCCTGGGAACGCTTCATTCGTCGACACCTTCGGCCATGGAACTGCGGTCGCCGGTAAGGCCGCGGCAAGGGACAACGACATCGGAGTTGTCGGCACGGCACCCGGGGCTCGCCTATGGTCGGTTCGGGTTGGCGAGGAAGGCCTTTTTTCCACCGCCGCAATCCTGTGCGGGGTGGACTGGGTGACCCAGACGCGAACGGATGGCGATCCGACGAACGACATCGCCGTCGCGAACATGAGCTTTGGCGGATACGTAGCCAAGGACGATCATGACTGCGGCCACACCAGCGGGCAGGCGTATCAGACGGCCGTCTGCGCCATGAGCGCTGCGGGCGTGGTGCCAGTGGCCGCGGCCGGCAACGACTCCGAACCCCTTCAGGCAATTGCCCCCGCTTCGTTCAACGAGGCTCTGACTGTTGCCGGCATGTCCGACTTGGACGGACTTCCCGGTGGAACCGGGACTCCCACTGGGAATTGTCAGGCGCAGTTCGAGCGGGACGACCGGTTCGCGTCCTTCAGCAACTACGCCACGACCGCGGACGACAAGGCCCACACCGTTGCCGCCCCCGCCGTTTGCTCTCTTACGACCTTGCTCCTCAACGGGTGTTCGGATGCTGCGGGGTGTTACGGACACGTCGACGGCACGAGCTTCGCCGCACCGGAGGTCGCCGGCCTCGTCGCACTCTGCATTTCTGACGGTCATTGCGCCGGCCTGACCCCGCCGCAGATCATCGCCAAGTTCGTGGCCGACGCAGCCGCCTACAACGACCGCGATCCCGGCTACGGCTTCGGTGGTGACCCGCAACACCAGAGCGGAAATCGCTACTACGGCAACCTGGTGAACGCGACCCAATACGTGCCGCCACCGCCGCCACCCCCGCCGAACTGCACCACCGACTACGACGGTTCAACGGAGACGGGGGCGCTGTCGGCCGGACTCCACACACTCGACGCGGCGCTCGAGAGCGCCAACGGTGGCGCGGTCGGCATCGTGATCCACAACCTGAACTGCGCCGTCGTGGTGCCGCTCGGCCTGTAGCCGTCGCGGCTTCACGCTCTGAGGCTGGCCTCGACCGCTCGCGCCTCGAGTCGCGTCAGGGGCCGAAGAGCGCTTCGAGCTTGTCGAAGGCGCCGTTCCAGCCGGCTTCGGCCATGCTGCCTAGACGGCCACCTGCTCGGGGTCGATCCAGGCAGCGAAGACGCGGTCGCGAGGGGCGTCGAAGATGCGGGCGATGAGGACTTCGTCGTCGGAGGAAACGGCGGGGGCAAAGCAGCTAGAGTTGCTCGCGGTGTGCCGGGAAGACTGGTCGGCGAGGACCGCCCCAGTCATTTTCCCGTGACCTACGACCACGCCAACACCCCGTGACGTTCGCGATCGTCCTGTTCGCGGTCGCGCTTGCCGTGATCGCGAGTGAGCGCGTCGATCGCACCAAGGTCGCCCTGGTAGGTGCCGCACTGGTCGTGCTGAGCGCGACGATCGACCAGGAGCAGGCGATCGAGGCGGTCGACTTCAACACCATCGGCCTGCTGGCGGGGATGATGATCATGGTCAAGCTGACCGAGACCACCGGTGTCTACACGTGGGTCGCGATCCGGGCGGGACAGCTTTCGAAGGGGCGACCCTGGGCGGTTGTCCTGGCGCTCGGAGGAACAACCGCGATCCTGTCGGCGTTTCTGGACAACGTCACGACGATCCTGCTCGTCGTTCCGATCACGTTCCTCCTGGCGGACGCGCTCGACATCGACCCCGTGCCGCTGATCATCATCGAGATCGTCGCCTCCAACATCGGTGGTACGGCCACGCTGATCGGCGATCCCCCGAACATCCTCATCGCCGGTCACACCGGACTGTCGTTCGGGGCGTTCATCAGCAACCTGGCGCCGATCGTGATCGTGTCGCTCGTCGTCGTTCTCGGGGCCCTTTACGCCCTGCTCCGATCAAAGCTCCAGATCGCGCCACAAGCCCGGGCGCGGATCATGGACCTCGACGCCTCTAAGTCGATCGAGGATCCGGCGGAGGCGCGCCGCACCGTCCCGATCCTCGTCCTGACGATCCTTGCCTTCTTCGTTCACAAGCAGTTGCATCTCGAGCCGGCGACCGTCGCCCTCGCGGGAGCAAGTCTGATGCTGCTCGTTACGCGCCAGTCGATCGAGGACTCGCTGTCCGCAATCGAGTGGTCGACGTTGTTCTTCTTGATGGGCCTGTTCGTGATGGTCGGAGCGCTCGAGCACACCGGAGCGCTGGAAGAGGTCGCGAACGGTATCGCGAACGTCACCGACGGGAACCGGACAGCGGAGCTGGTCGGGATCATGTGGGCTTCGGCGATCGGGTCGGGTCTGGTCGACAACATCCCGTTCACCGCGGCGATGATTCCGGTCGTCGATTCGCTTGGAGGTGGTTCGTCCGACGCTTACTGGTGGGCGCTCTCCCTCGGCGCCTGTTTCGGCGGTAATTCAACGATCGTCGCCGCCGCCGCGAACGTCGCCGCATCCGGAATGGCGGCCCGGGCCGGCAACCCGATCAGCTTCCTGCAGTTCCTCAAGTACGGGATGGTCGCGACGGTCATCTCGCTTGCGCTCGCCACCCCCTACGTCATTGCGAGGTACGCATGAGCCCACGTCGGATCAGCCACGAACTGTTGCGCCCGGCTCCCCCTTCTCTACACACGGATACACCGATCACGAAAGCAATCCAGGAACTGGCCGATTCTGCTCTGCCGGCTCTCCCTGTGGTCGACAGCGAAGAGCGATTCAAGGGCATCTTCGGCGAGCGCGAATTCCTCGCGGCTGTCTTTCCCGGCTACCTCAAAGACCTCAAGCACGCCGGCTTCATCAGGCGGGATCTGGACGCAGCGATCGAGCTGCGGGAATCCTGTCGGCAGGAGCCCGTCAGCCTTCACATGAACACCGAGCACGTCGACGTCGGCACAGACTTTTCCGATGTCGAGGTCGCAGAGATCTTCCTCCATCACCGCGTGCTCGTAATCCCCGTGCTGGACCAAGGCCGCGTCGCGGGGATACTCACCCGGGCCGACTTCACCGCCGAGCTCGCCGCGCGGTTGAACGCGCAATAACGCAGCCGCACATGCCCGGTGCCGAAGGTGTCGCCGGGGCCGGGCCAGAGGAGCCACGACTGGCATGTGGCTCCCATCTGCCGCAGTGCGTGAACTGGCTCATGGTCATGATGCTACCATCATAGTTATGGTGGCACAACTACTTCTGCCAGGTGAACCCCTATGACCACCCTGTCCCGCAGCCGCCGGCAGCGCGTCGGCATTCTCTTCATCTGCTCGATGAGCCTCTTCCTCGTTGGTTTGGACATCACCGCTGTGAACGTCGCTTTGCCTGACATCGGATCGGAGTTGAACTCCGATCTCTCAGGCCTTCAATGGACCGTCAGCGCATACACGGTCGTGGCGGCCAGCCTGCTGATGCTCGCCGGCTCCATTGGGGATCGTTTCGGTCGTAGGCGGACGCTGGTGGTCGGGATGTTCGTCTTCGCGTCGGCCTCGCTGCTTTGCAGCTTGGCCTCCAGCGTCGAGATGCTCATTGCATTCCGGGTGCTTCAGGCGATCGGCGCGTCAATGCTCAATCCGGTCGCGATGTCGATCATCACGAACACGTTCACCGAGCCGCGCGAGAGAGCGCAGGCGGTCGGCGTCTGGGGAGCGGTGTTCGGTGTCTCGATCGCCTTGGGCCCGATCATCGGCGGAGGTTTTGTCTCGACGGTCGGCTGGCAGTGGATCTTTCTGATCAACGTGCCGCTCGGTCTCCTGGCGATTGCTCTGATCACCCGGTTCGTTCCGGAATCCAAGGCTCCGGTCCCGCGCCGCTTCGATCCCGTAGGCCAGGTCCTTGTGATGGTCCTGCTGGCGTCGGTGACCTTCGGAATCATTGAAGGGCCCGAGACCGGGTGGGCCTCTGCGGCCGTCGTCGCCTCGTTCTCGGCGGGCGTGGCTTCGCTGGTCGGATTGCTGCTGTACGAGCCGCGCCGCGATCAGCCGCTGGTAGACCCTCGGTTCTTCCGGTCGACCCCCTTCTCGTCCTCGATCGCTCTGTCAGTCGTGGCCTTCGCCTCGTTCGGCGGCTTCCTGTTTCTCAACACTCTGTACCTCCAAGATGTCCGCGGTCTATCGCCGCTCGCGGCCGGTGTCGCAGTTCTGCCGCTCGCGCTCATGACGATCGTCTTCTCGCCGATCTCGGGACGCATCCTCGGCAAGCACGGGCCGCGACCGCCGCTGCTGATCGCGGGCGTCGCATCGCTGATCTCCTGCGCGACGCTGACGGGCCTGTCCCCCGACACTTCGATGGTCACGCTCATCACCGCGTACGCCGTGTTCGGGATCGGGTTCGGCTTCGTCAACGCTCCGATCACGAACGCCGCAATCTCTGGCATGCCAAAAGAACAGGCCGGGGTCGCCGCAGCGATCGCGACCACGTCCCGCCTGTTCGGTCAAGCCTTCGGGGTCGCAGTCGTTGGCGCGATTCTCGCCTCGCAGGCCGGATCCGGCGCCGCGGACGGGATGACGTCGGCAAGCCACCTCGCATGGTGGACGCTGGTCGGATTCGAAGCCCTCGTGGTAGTCCTGGCATTCATCGCGACTAGTCAGCGGGCCAAATACTCGGCCGTGCGGGCGCTCCACGCCGCTGACGCGCCAGCTAGCGCGTAGGTTGGTCGCTGATGAGCCCGAAACCGACCGACAACAGTTCGGAGACTGCCCGCGAGGCATGGGCGCTCATGACCGATCTCGTGGTCAACAACGAGCGTCGGCGCCAGGTCTCGGACGCTCTTGGCGTGAGCTTCACCCGCACCCGGGCGATCCGCCGGGTCGCTCATCGCCCCATGCCGATGGGCGAGCTCGCCGCGACGCTCGGCATGGATCCTCCGAACGTGACGACACTCGTCGACGCCCTGGAGAAGCAAGGCTACGTTCAACGGAAGCCACACCCCACAGACCGCCGCGCCAAGATCGTCGAGGCCACCCGCAAGGGCAAAGCGCTGGCCAAGCAGGCCGACACGATTCTCTGGACTCCCCCGGCCGGTGTTGCAGACCTCAGCCAGGCGGAACTCAACTCCCTCCGCCAACTTCTGCAGAAGGCATCGGCCGCAGGTGAGCAGAGCTAGAGACCCTAAAGGTCGACGTGCCGGGGGGCAAAAAAGTGGCAATACAAGCCCCAGGAAACCACCGGACAGCACCTGAGCCCGACGTCGCTGACTCCGCTCTACAGAGCCGAAACCGGACTCCGCCGGAACCCGCCCGACCGCCCGGCGAGGCCTACGGAACCGAAGGTCGGAGGTTCGAATCCTCTCGGGCGCGCTCGTTCTCTCCGCACTGGGGCTTGATGGTCGAGGCCAAGGGCCGGCGAAGTAGCCGCAGATACGATTCCTGAATGGGGATCTTTGGCAGGGGCAAGATGAAAACTCCCGAGTACGAGCGCCGGCGCGCGAGCTCACCGCCTGACGGCGAAACTCCGTGGCCGGGACGTACCCAAGCAGGGCGAGCGGCTCGTGATTGCGTACGACCCGATCGATCCAACGGACCTCGTCGTCCTGGTATCCGAGAGGGAGTACGGCGACCGGCTGCGTGACCACGTTCGCCAAGCCATCCAGCGGGGGAGCGAAGCGCCGTGCGAGGTCCTCGCCGTCGCGCCGACCGGGCGTGTGGCGTACCGCGCCGAGGCGCGAGCGTCCTGCTCGTGACGAGCAGGGGCGGACGGCACCGGGCGCGCGGACGTCCAGCGCTCAAACCGCCGGCACTTTGCCGCGCACGGTGGTGCCCGCGCCCGGGGCCGATTTGATGTCGAGGGTCCCCCCGAGGGCACCGATCCGGTCGCGCATGTTGCGCAGCCCGTAGGAGCCCTCCACCCGCGCTGGATCGAAGCCGGGGCCCGTGTCGGCGATCGTGAATTGCAGCCCGCCGTCGTCGGTCCTGGCGAGCGTGATTCTGGCGGAGACCCCGTCGCCCCCATGTTTCACCGTGTTCTGCAGCGCCTCGAGGCAGCAGAAGTAGACGGCGATCTCCAGCTGGGACGAAAAGCGATCCACGCCCTCGCAATCGATTGGTGCCGGCACTCCCGCCCGTTCGGCGGCCTGGCCCAGCGCGGCGGGAAGCCCGCCCGACGAGAGCGCCGGCGGATGCCTGCCGTGGGTAAGTGCGCGCAGATCGGCCTGGGCCGCGTCGATCTCCGCCCGCACCTGTGCCAGCGCCGTCGCCGCTTCGCGATCGACCCGCTCCCCGATCCGGTCCAGGAGGAGCCCGGAGACCGCCAGGCGCTGCTGCGCGCCGTCGTGCAGATCGCGTTCCATGCGACCTCGTTCCGCGTCGGCTGCCGCGACCAGCCGGGCCTGGGACTCACGCAGCTCGTCGCGCAGCTGGTCGCGCTCGCGTAGGCCGTCGACCGTGAGCCGCAGGCAGGCGACAGCCGCGATGGCCGAGAGACCGGTCGCCATCATCGTCGTCCCTTGGTCCGCGCCCACGCCGCGATCGTCGACGAGGGGGTCGGCGGGCGCAACGGGGTGCCGCCCTACACTTTTCCCGTGGGCTTGGGCGGGGCTGTCGAAGGTGATCTGATCGAGCGCGATGAGGAGCTCGCGCTGCTCGCCGACCTGATGGGCGCGGCCCGAGCACGTGGGCGGACGGTGGCGATCGTCGGTCCGCCCGGCATCGGCAAGACGACGCTGCTCGAGTCGGCCCGGGCTGCGGCCCGGGACAGCGGGGGCCTTGTACTGACGGCCCGCCCCGCCGCCCTCGAGCGGGACCTGGGATTCGAGGTCGTCAGGCAGCTGCTCACGCCCGTCGTCGCGGACAGCTCGGACGCGCAACGGGACTCCCTTCTGCGCGACGGCGCGGAGCTGGCGCTGCCGGCCTTGGGCCTCGGGGCGGGGCCTCCGGGGTCCGACCCGCTCAGCGACGGTCTGTTCGGCCTGCAGCGCCTGTGCGTGAGACTGGCCGAATCGGGGCCCGTCACCCTCGTGGTGGACGATGCGCACTGGGCGGACGATCCCTCCCTGCGCTTCCTCGCACACCTCGGCCGCCGGATCGGGGAGTCCCGGATCCAGCTCCTCGTCGGCTTTCGCGACGCCGAACCGGGGGCCCCCGAGGTCCTGCTCGACGCCCTCCTTTCGGCTCCGGGTGCGGTCGTCGTGCGCCCGGCCGAATTGAGCGCAGGCGGCGTCGCGGCCCTCGTCCGCCGGACCTACCCGGATGCCCACGAGCACTTTGTCGAAGCCTGCGGCCGTGCGAGCGGCGCGAATCCGTTCTACCTCGGGGAGTTGCTGCGGGCGTGCCAAGCAGAAAGGCTCGAGCCGACGGCCGCGTCCGCCCCGCGGCTCGAGCGGTTGACCACGACGCCGGTGGGCCGGGCCGCAGTCGAGCGCATCGACGAGCTCGGACCCGGCGCGCGCGACCTCGCACGGGCGGCGGCGATCTTTCCTCTGACGGCGGAATCCCGGCACCTTGCGGCGATCGCACGGCTCGACGACTCCGCCGCCGCCGCGACAGCCGATGACCTGACTCGCGCCGGGATTGTCCGCGAGGGCCACCCACTGGAGTTCGTCCACCCGATCATTCGCACCGGCGTGTACGAGGAGATCCCGCCCGCGACACGGGCCGAGCTCCACCGCCGAGCGGCAACCCTCCTGATGGGGGACGGCGGGCGCGCGGAGGACATCGTGTTCCACCTCCTCCGCGCCGACCCGGCAGGCGACTCCGAGAGCGCGCGCATCCTCAACCGGGCTGCCGAAGGCGCTATCGCGGCCGGGGCCTTCGAGGAGGCGATCGCGTACGCCACGCGCGCGCTCGACGAGCCGCCGCGGCCCGAGGAGCGGGCTGCAGTGCTGCGCGGGATCGGTGTCGCGGAGGGTCACCTCGGCCTGCCCGAAGGGATGGACCACCTGCGCGCCGCCGCCGACGCCGCGCCGACCCCGCGACTGCGTGCGGAGATCCTGCGGCAGCTCGGCTGGGGACTACTTACGGCGGGCCGCTTCGTCGGCGTCGCGCAAGTGCTCGACGAAGCGATCGCGGGCCTGGGCGATGAAGACCGCGAGCTCGCCCTGGAGATCGACGCGGACCTGGTCGCGGCCGCTCAGATGGCGATGCTGCCGCCCGACGTCATCGAGACGCGCTTGGCCCGGTACCGCGAGGCAGAACCGGAGGGCCGCACCCATGGCGAGCGGTGCGTGCTCGGAGTGATGGCGTTCGAAGCGATCCGCCGCAATGACCGGGCGGATCGCGCCGAGGCGCTTGCCCTGCGGGCGCTGCCTCTAGGGGGCGAGCCAGTCGACATCACCACGGCGCTTCCGCTCTACCTCGCGACTCTCGCGTTCAACTACGCCGAAGCGTTCGATGATGCGAAGCGGGTTCTCCTGGAGGGGGCGGATCGCAGTGCCGCCCCGCGCAACCAAGCCATCTACGGGCTGATGCTCTCCTACCTCGCGCTGCCGCTCGGCGACCTCGACGAGGCTCTGGCGCTCGCGCAGACGAGCCTCGCAAGCGAAGGCTCACACGGCGCTGCGACCGCGCCGATGGCGAGCACGGTGATCGCCGACGTGCATCTCGAACGCGAGGAGACCGCGGACGCCCTTAGCGCGCTCGCTTCCGTCGGGCTCTCGAATCTCCCGGTCGACGAGATGCCCTTCGAGCAGCCGTTGCTGTCCCGTGCACGGGCCCGCTGGCAGACCGGTGACCTCGACTCGGCCCTTGACGATGCCCTCGCCTGCGGGGAGAGGCTCAAGGGCCGGGGGTCCTTCGGCCCCGCCGCGATGCCGTGGCGGTCGACCCTCGCGTCCATCCACCACGCTCGGGGCGACGCGGACGAGGCCCGCCGGTGGGCTGCTGAAGAGGTCGCCCTCGCGCGCGACTTCGGCGGCCGGCGTACCCTCGGGCTCGCCCTTCGCGTGGCCGGTCAGGTCGCCCAGCCTTCAGAACAGCTGGCACTCCTCGAGGAATCCGTCGCACTCTTGGCCGATTCGCCCGCCCGGCTCGAGCGGGCCAAGGCACTGATCCAGATGGGCGCGGCGCTCCGCCGGGCGAGGCGGCGCCAAGAGGCGCGGGAACCCCTTGGCGTGGGGATGGAGCTGGCACGCATCCTGAACGTGCCGAGCCTGGTGTCGCGGGCCCGCGAGGAGCTTGTTGCGGCGGGCGCCAAGCCGAGACGCATCGCCCAGGAGGGCCCCGAGTCGCTGACGCCGAGCGAGCTGCGTGTCATCTTGCTGGCGGGGGAGAGCCGGTCCAACCGGGAAATCGCGACGGAGCTCGTGGTAACGGGAAAAACCGTCGAGATGCATCTGCGCAACACCTACCGCAAGCTCGGGATCGCGTCGCGCAAGGACTTGAAGCCCGAACTCGTCGAGCGCCTGCGCGAGCTCGGAAGCCCTTGAGGGCACCTCCGTGAATACCCGGACGCCGGGTACTTCGCATAACGGCCCCCGCCTAGGGGCGTCGCGCGCGACTGCGTTCACACGGCGGCCATTCCCGCATCGGGCGCGAGGTTACCGGGAGGGTCTTGCATAACCACGCGCGCTCAGGGAAAGCCCCGGAGGGTGACCTCCGCGTTCGAGCCCCCGGACATCCTCGTGCTGGGCGGCGGTGGGATCCTCGGCGAGGCGTGGATGACCGGAGTCCTCGCCGGGATCGAACGGGCCTCCGGCTGGGACGCCCGCACCGCGCGCGGCTACGTCGGCACGTCCGCGGGTTCCATCGTCGCCGCGGCGCTTGCCGCCGGCGAGTCGCCGCTCGCTCGCGCGGCGCACGAGCCCGACCTGCCGCCGGCCGAGGGCGCGCCGGCGAAGCGGTCGCTGCTCGGCGGAACGCTGAACGTCGGCCGCGCGGCGGGCGCGGCGATCGCCTCGCCGTTCGCTGCACTCGGGATCCGCGGGGCCGCGCCGGGCGGCGCCCTCGTGAGGCGGGCGGTGCTGGACCGTGTCCCGGCCGGGACACGGTCGCTCGCGGGCCTCGGGCGCCGCTTCGACACCCCTCACGGGAGCTGGGATCCGCGCCTACGCGTCGCAGCGGTCGCGCTTTCGACCGGCCGCCGCGTCGTCTTCGGCGCTCCCGGCGCACCGCCCGCGTCGGTCGGGCAGGCGGTCGAGGCATCGTGTGCGATTCCCGGGTATTTCACCCCGGTGCAGATCGGCGGCGAGCGTTACGTCGATGGTGGGGCCTGGAGCCCGACCAACTCCGACGCGGCCGAGGCAGAGCGGGGCGACCGCGTCCTCTGCCTCAACCCGACGGGCGGGACCGGCGGACCGGCCGCGGCGATCGGCTGGGTGTCGCGCGGCGCCGCGGCCGTCGAGTCGCTGGCCGTCCGGCGCCGCGGCGCCGCGGTCGACACGGTCGCGCCGGACGCGGCCGCGCTCGCGGTGATCGGCGGCCGGCTGATGGACCCCGGACCACGCGCCGAGGCCACGGCGGCCGGCCAGGCGCAGGGGCTGCGCCTGGGTCGCGCGCGCTGATCGCTCCCGCGGAGGCTCAGTTCTTGAGCTTGATCTTGACCGTCTTGCCGATCTTCCGGCCGTGTTATGGGTGCGTCGTCATGCGAGCGGCGAGCTGGCCGTTGGGGCGATCGTCTGCGCGGCGTCCACGTCCGGCTGCCGAGGCGGCCCCGGATCGGAGCGCGGTGCGGCAAGGTGGCGCGGGGGGCTCGCGGGCACATCTACGTCGGCGGCCTGCTCACGCCCTGAAGCACCGACGGTCCTAGGGTCGTCCGACCACGCATGCCGGCGGACAGCCGCGGTCTACCGAGCGGGTCTCGTCGCCTCGCGGACCACCCGGTCGAGGCGGTCGAAGCGGTCATCCACCCGCTTGGATCCGCCTCCCGTCCAGCCGAGCACGACGTTCGCGTAGCGGCGATAGAAGGTCCCGCGTTTCTCCGACCCCGCGTTATCCGTCGACCAGGCGCTTCGCCTCTCCGAGGTCGGAGGCGACGTAAATATCGAATCCCCCGTATCGCTGCACCACACCCAGTGCCTCGCGGGAGGCGTTCTCCTTCCGCCGGCCGACCTGCGCGATCTCGGGCAGGCTGAAGACCTGGTAGCCCGGCGTGGAGAACCCCCCCGAGCGTTTCAACCGCCTGCCCGTGCGGCGTTCGAAGGTCGCGAGAACCTGCCCTGCGGCGACCGTGCCGTCGCCAGGCCGCCGCTCGTCGTAACCGTCGATCGCCCATCCCCGCCGGCCACGAGCCACCAGCCAGTACGTGTAGGTCCTGCTGCCGCGGAGCCGGAGTACGACGGTCGCATCTCGTCCCTCTGTACGTGCGGACTCGACGCGATACCGCTCCACAGGTGTCTCGTCGGCCTCGGCCTGGCACTCGCGCCGGCCTTGCGCCACGGACGGATAGCCAAAGCCCACATAACGATCCGTCAAGAGTCGGCAGTCGCCCTTGTCGACCCAGCGGGCGATCGTGGTCTCGGGCGGCGTGCGGTCCGGCGATCGCCCGGCCCTGCCGCCCGAGTCGTCGCCATCGCCCCCGCACCCGCTCACGAGCAACCCGGCCAGCACCGGCACAGCTGCTGCAGAAACCGATCGCATCCGGACGCCATCCTCCCGCCTGGAGGGCCGCCGGTCCAGCGAGACATAACGAATCTGTTATCTTTGCGCCGTGGCCGTCGACCTCCCGACCATCTCCCCGCGCACCCGCCAGCCCGGCGGGTGCTGCACCCCGTTCGCCGAACCCGACGTGACTGCGGCGGACGCGGACCGGATCGCCGTAGTCGCCAAGGCGCTCGGCGATACCACGCGGCTGCAGATCGTCGATGTGGTTCGCAAGGCCTCGCCGGAAGCGGTCTGCGTGTGCGAGATCACGCCGCTGTTCGACATGTCCCAGCCGGCGATCTCGCGCCACCTGAAGGTCCTGCGCGACGCCGGTGTGCTCGGGGTCGAGCGGCGCGGCGTCTGGGCGCACTACTTCATCCCCGAGGACTCGACGCTGGAGGCTCTGAACACGTGGCTGACGTGAACGGCTGTTGCTCGCCAGGGGCGCAGGAGCCCGATACCCGCGAGCTGGTCCGCCGGCGCTACGCCGCGGCCGCGACGGCGATCGCCGACGGCGGCGACTCGTCGTGCTGCGCGCCCGGTGGAGTCGCGCTGACCGACGAGAGTGGCGACCAGGTGTTCGGCGACACCCTCTACGACGACGCCGAAGTCGACGGCGCGACGGAGGGGGCGGTCGCGTCGTCGCTCGGTTGCGGGGTGCCGACGGCGGTGGCCGACCTCTCCGACGGCGAGACGGTCCTCGACCTCGGGTCCGGCGCCGGTGCCGATGTCCTGATCAGCGCGAAGCGAGTAGCCCCGAGCGGGCGGGCGATCGGGCTCGACATGACCGACGAGATGCTCGACTTGGCGCGTACCAACGCGGCCGAGGCCGGCGTCGCGAACGTCGAGTTCGTCAAGGGCTACATCGAAGCGATGCCCCTGGCCGACGAGTCGGTCGACGTCGTGATCTCGAACTGCGTGATCAACCTCTCCGGCGACAAGCGCCAGGTCGCCCGCGAGGTGGCGCGCGTGTTGCGGCCAGGTGGCCGGTTCGCGGTGTCGGATGTGATCGCCGACGACGACATGGACGAAGCGACCCGCGCGGACATGCAGCAGTGGACCGGCTGCATCGCGGGTGCGCTGACCCGCACCGAGTTCGAGACGGCCCTGCGCGACGCCGGCCTCGTCGATGTCGATATCAACGAGACGCACCGCGTTCACGCCCACGCCGGCTCGGCGATCATCCGCGCGACCAAGCCGGACGCGTGACGGCCACGGACGACATCCAGCTGAACGATCCGCAGACGCTCTACCGGCGCTGGGAGGACTCGCAGTGGTCCCCGTTCGCCATCGACCTGGAAACCGACAAGGCGCAGTGGGCGGCGATGCCGGACGACGAGAAGGCGCTCGTGCACTTCGTACTCGCGTCGCTGATGGTCGCCGAGGAGCGGATCACCACCAAGTTCTCCGGCCTGGTCGGCGCACACGGATCGGAGGAGGAGGCCACCTTCCTCTCGACGCAGCAGGTCGACGAGGCGCGGCACATGCAGTTCTACGCCCGCTTCCAGGACGAGGTCATCGCCGACCCGGCTGGGATCGCCGCACACGTCGAGCGGGCTCGCGAACAGGTCTCGCCCGCGTTCGAGCGGATCTTCGACAAGGAGCTGGTCGAGGCCCACGAAGCGCTGGTCGCGGCACCGGGCGACCTGGCGGAGAAGGTCCGGTTCGTGACCCTCTATCACCTCATCCTCGAGTCGACGCTGGGCCTGACGACGTTCAACTTCGTCACGGAATACCTCAAGCGAGAGAAGCTCCTGCCGGGGTTCCTCGCCGGCTACTCGGAGATCCATCACGACGAGACGCGCCACATCGGCTACGGCATCTGGTTCCTGCGCGAGACGGTCCGCGCGCACCCCGAGCAGGCCGACACCGTTCGCCAGACCCTGCGCGACCTGCTGCCGTCCGTCGCGGAGTCGCTCGCACCTCCGGACACGGGGACGTCGTCGCTCGACTTCGAATCGATCGGCGCGACGGGCGACGCGATCCGCGACTTCGCGCTGGGCGGGCTCACGCGCCGCCTCGACATCATCGGCGTCCCCCTCAGCAGCTTGTGACGGTCTCCCTCGCCCGGCGGGCCGGCGCCGAAGCGATCGGGACGTTCGCGCTGGTCTTCGCCGGCTGCGGGGCGATCATCACCGACACCCAGCGGGACGGCGCCCTCGGCGTCGTCGGAATCGCCCTGGTGTTCGGCCTGGTCATCCTCGCGATGATCGCCGCGCTGGGCCACATCTCAGGCGCCCATTTCAACCCCGCGGTCAGCATCAGCTTCTGGCTCACGCGGCACCTTCCCGGCCGCGTGGCGGCCGTGCACATCGCGGCACAGGTCGCCGGGGCGATCGCGGCGGCGCTACTGCTGTGGGCGGTGTGGCCCGACAAGCCGGCCGACCTGGGAGCCACCGCGCCGAGCATCGCGACCGGGCGCGCGCTCCTGCTGGAAGCCGTGATGAGCGCGTTCCTGATGCTCGTGATCATCTCCGTGGCCACCGACACCCGCGCCGTCGGCGCGCCCGCCGCCATCGCGATCGGCGCGACGGTCGGGCTCGACGCGATCTTCGGCGGACCACTGACCGGCGCGTCGATGAACCCGGCCCGGTCGATGGGCCCCGCCCTGGTCGCTGGGAACCTCGACGACCTGTGGATCTACATCGCCGGCCCAGTCGCGGGAGCGATCGCCGGGGCATTGGCGTACCAGCTGGTGCGCGGCGAGAAGCCGGCGCACGGGCAGACGGCGGGGAGCGGCGCCTGATGGCGACCGCGCTGTTCGTGTGTCTCCACAACGCCGGGCGCTCTCAGATGAGCCAGGCGCTCTTCGAGCGAGCCTCGGAGGGCCGCCACCGTGGCCTGTCTGCCGGCACGACGCCCGGCGAACGCGTGCACCCCGAGGTGGTCGAGGTGATGCGCGAGCTCGACATCGATCTCGCCGGCCGCACGCCTCAGGAGCTCACCGCCGAGCTCGCCGGGCTCGCCGACGTCGTCGTGACGATGGGATGCGGCGACGCGTGCCCCTACATCCCGGGCAAGCGATACATCGACTGGGACCTCGACGACCCCAAGGGCCGGCCGATCGAAGAGGTCCGGGCAACGCGCGATGACATCGCCGAGCGGGTCGCCGGCCTCGTGGCCGAACTCGACCAGCGCTGACCGAGTTTTACTCGCGGCGGGCTGGGTAACCCGCGGGCCATGGAGAGGGAGAGGGAGGTGGGAGTCGCTGTCGACACGGCACTGCTGCGGCGGCGCGATCTCTTGTTGCGGGCGGGTGTTCTCGGCGCGGCGGCGGTCGTCTCGGGCAGCTGGGTCGGCACAGCACGGGCGAACCTGCCGGAGGCGCTCGAAGGCCTGCTCGAGCAGGTAGGCAATCCGGCGCTGCGGCTGCTCGGCCACGACACCTTGGCCGGCCTCGCCGTGTACGCGGTCCCCGGCCCCGACAGGTATTCCGCCGCGCAGAAGCTGACGAGTTCTTCGCCCGGCCCGATCGAGGCGCGCGCGCCCAAGCTGCTCGCGCACACCCTGGACAACTACGTCTCCTGGCCCGACAACTACGTGCACGCGCTCGTCGCCGCGTTCTCGACTGGCGTGAGCGACGTTCCGGTCCCTCCGGAGGCACTCACCGGCCCCCTGCGGGCGCTGGAGCTGACGGGCGCGACACTCGACGACGTCATCGAGGTGGCACTGCGCAACGACCGGACCATTCCAGCCTCCCTCGCGACGGCGCTGATGATGAACTTCGCGGCAACCCGGGTGCGGCCCGCTGCGGTCGCCGGGCCGATCCCGGCCTCGCCGTTCGCGAACCTCACCCACGCCGAGAAGGGCAAGGCCTTCCAGCTGATCGAGCAGGCCGACCCGGCACTCGTCGAGCTGATCGACGCCAACGCTCCCCAGCCGCTCAAGAGGGGTGCCTCGGGTCTGTTGCGGTTCCTCGGGAACACGCTGCTCACACTTGCACCCTACGCGGCGTATTCCGAGTTCGGCGTCTTCGACAGGAGGACCAGGCGGGCCACCCGCCGGCCGGTCGGATGGGACCTCAGCCGCTACATGCCCGGGCGCACGACGCCCGCGGACGGCTGGCCCGAGTTCATCGGCTACTACCAGGGCCGGCGCGCGGTCGAGAACGCGCCGCCCCCCGGAGGTGATTGATGCGCGACGTGATCGTCATCGGATCCGGCGGCGGCGGTCCCGCCGTCGCCAAGGAGCTCGCCGCGCGCGGGCTCGACGTGCTCGTCCTCGAGGCAGGGCCGCACACCACAGATCCGGAACGGGAATGGTCGCGGTACGAGAACGACTGCAACAACCCGGCCGACGGCTACTTCCGCTTCGGCCCGGCAGACCGCTTCGAAAAGCCGGCCTGGTTTCGCGAGTTCCCACAAGCCTCCTTCGCCTGGCAGCTCGCCGGCGTCGGAGGCACCACGCAGCACTACTTCGGCAACTCTCCGCGGGCGATGCCGGGGGTGTTCAACGACTACGTCGGGCCTGACGCCGGCGCTTACGACGTCGAGCACCGCTTTCCGTTCGGCTATCGCGACTTGGTCCCGTACTACGAGTGGGTCGAGGCCACCCTCCCCGTGCAGACCGCCGCGATGGGGACGAAGGAGGAGCTCTACTTCCGCGGCTGCGAGGGCATCGGGTTGCCGGTAAACACGACCAAGGACATCCTGCGCGACTCCTTCAGGCCGCAGGAGAACGCGATCCTCCAGCCGGGCGGGACGGCGGGCAAGACGAGCGACCCGGCCCGGCTGCGGCATCCCGAGGCGAGCGGCTGCACCTTCTGCGGTTACTGCTTCCAAGGCTGCATCGAGCCGCGGCGCGCGCCCCGCAATCTCAAGGCCAAGCGCTCGACTGACAACTCCTACGTGCCGATGATGCTGACGGCCGACCGCTGGTCGCCGGCGGGCCGGCCGGCGACCCTGATCGCGAACGCCTTCGCGACGCGTGTGCTGAGCGAGCGGCGCGGCACCCGCACCGTCGCCCGCGGCGTGCGCTGGCGCGACACCCAATCGGGCGCCGTACACGAGGAGACCGCGCGCGCGGTGGTGATGGCCGCCGGCTGCACCGAGGATCCGCGGCTGTGGCTCAACAGCGGACTGCCGAACCCGAACGGCTGGGTCGGCCGCGGCTACACCGACCACTACATCGACTGGGTGATCGGCGTCTTCGACGAGTACACGGGCAACTCCAAGGGGGCGTCTTCCTCCGCGCGGACGGACTATCCGGGCCGCGGGGCGCTCGAGCAGGTGGGGCTACCGCCCGCGCTCCAGGGCTTCGCGACGGGATTCAGCGACAGCGGCGTGCGCGGCAGTTACGACAACGGCCGTGGCCCGACCGGGCGCTGGGACGGCAAGGCGGGACGCGTCTACGGCGCTGAGCTCAAGGAGGTGCTGTCCGACATCGACCACCTCATGAACGTGCTCGTCCTGACCGACGACGACGTCGAGCCCTTCAACCGGGTGGTGCGCTCCGAATTCCCGCCCGACGAGCACGGGCCGATTCCGCAGGTGGTCTTCGAGCACCGCCGCCGCTCGGCACGCACCCACCGCAACCGCGAGTTCCTCAACGACCGCGCGGCGGCGATCCTGCGCGCCGCCGGGGCGAAGAAAGTCCTGCGGATGGACTTCGCGCCGCTCCCGCTGCACGTCCAGTCGACGATGCGTATGGGGTCCGATCCCGCCGACTCGGTGCTCGACGCCCACGCCGAGGCACGCTGGGTCGATCGCCTCTTCGTGGGCGACAACGCGGCGTTCGCGAACGCCCTCGGGGGCCCCAACCCGACGCTCACGACCCAGGCTCTGGCCACCCGCACCGCCGAACGGATCTTCGCGAAGTACTTCGGCGGCGACCCTTGGGTGCGCCGCGAGACGCCGGTCAGCTCGATCGACGATCGAGTGACCGAAGGGGTGCTGGCCGGCGCAGCCGGCTGATGAGACGCGCGTGAATCCGGCGGTAGGATCGCGCCCGTGCCGTTCACGCTCAAGAACCTGAAGGACGACGTCGACGACGTCGGGTCCAACTTCGACGGCCCCCCGGATCTGGAGTTCCGCCTCGCCAGGAACGCCCTCGAGCTCGAGGAGTCCGGGCTCACCTACCAGCACATCCCGCCCGGCTACCGCTTTCCGTTCGGTCACACGCACGAGAAGCAGGAGGAGGTCTTCGTGGTGGTGGGCGGGAGCGGGCGGATGAAGCTCGACGACGAGATCGTCGAGGTCAGGAGGTGGGATGCCGTGCGCGTCCCGCCCGGAACCTGGCGGGGCTACGAGGCCGGGCCGGACGGGCTCGAGATTCTCGTCATCGGTGCACCCATGCTCGGCGGCGATCCGCGGGACGACGTGACGGGCAAGCGCGACTGGTGGGCTGACTAGCTCCGTCAGGCGCGTTCACCGTCCATCGAGTGCAAGCCTGCGCGGCCGGGCGATGGGTCAACTGCGCTTGCGCTCAGCCTTGGCCGCTGAGGCCGTCTTGCCGAGTCGCTCGGCGTCTTGCTTCGCGCTCATGGCCGCCTCCTTGGCCTCCACGGCGTCCGCCTTCGTCTCGAGCACGTCAAGACGCTCCTTCTTGGCGGTCTTGTCGACTGTGTCCTTGCGCCGGCGACGGGCGTCCGCGGCCTGGCGCTTGCCCTGGCTGCGGCGCTTGTCGGCCGCGGCGGACTTCTGCTCTGCCTCGGCCCGAACGTCGGCAGCCTTCTCGCGCTCGGCCGCGGCGCGTCGGCGCTGATCGGCGTCACGCTCCAGACCGCGATCGCCGAGCACGCTGCCGACGGCCCCGCGGACGACCGCGTCCGCGCGGTCGAGGAACAACTTGACCGGCGAGGCTGGGCTGCTGCCGGCCAGCTTCATGACCTGGTCGATGGGAAGGCGGGCGAGGCGCAGGGAGCTGGACAGCGCCGCGCCGGGAATGGTCTGCAGGTTCATCGGTTCTCCTCGGGATCGAGCTGGTCGGCCTGGCGTTCGGCGCGGTCGGCTTCCGCCTCGAGGCGACGGGCCTCGGTCTCCTTGGCACTGGCTTCGGCCTCGGCGGCCTCCTCCTGGCGCAGTGCGGCCACCTCGGCCTCGGTGCGGGCCTTCTCGGCATGGACCTGTGCCCGCTCCTCCTCGAGCTCGGCCTCCGAGGCGCGCTGCTCCGCTTCGGCCTCGAGGCCGACGGCCTTCACATCCTTCTCCGCCTGGGCCTGCTGGAGGGCGCCTTCGCGCGCCAGGTCGTCGTCGCCCACGACCTTGGCCGCGGCTTCCTTCACCTGGCCCGCGATCTTGCCGGCGAGCCCGCCGGTCGTCTTCTCATCCGTATCGGTCATCTGAGTCCTTTCAAGCTCTGGAAATCGCCGCTCGCCCGGGTGGAAACCCGAGCCGGGCGGCAAGCGAGGCGATACCCCAGGGCTCGGCCGCGAAACCGTGCCTGGCCCGGGCAGCCCGGTACGGCCTGTCTCTCCGCGGGATCAGCCTGCGGCCGCGCGCAGCTTGGCGGCGACGTCGCCGGTCACCGGGTGGCCGTGGCCGGGCAGGCAAGTTGCCGGGCCGATCTCCGCGAGCTTGCGGATCGACTCGCGTGCCTGCTCGGTGTCGAAGTTGTAGGCCTCCATCGGGACGGCCGGGTCGCAGTTGCGCGAGAACTTGGGCTCGATGACGTAGAACACGTCGGTGGTCAGCGCGACGCCGTCGCTTTCGCGATAGAGCGCGATCTGCCCGGGCGCGTGCCCAGGTAGGAGCACGACCTTGAAGCCGGCCACGTCGTCGCCCTCCTCGACCGTCCCGGCGATGCTCACCGGCCCGCCGTCCCAGAAGCGCTCGTGCATCAGACGGTGGACGGGCCGTTCGTAGGCCTTCAGCTTCGGCAGGCCCCTGCCCCAGTAGTCGAAGCCGCCCGAGCCCTCGGCGTCGGCGCGCGCGTCGGGGTGGCAGTGGACCGGGACGTTGAGGTAGGGCGCGGTACCGCGGTGGTCGGTGTGCCCGTGGCCGAGGACGATCCGCTCCATCCCGCCGAGCGCAGCGCCGGCCTCCGCGACCTTCGCGATCATCGTGCGGGCGCCGGCGTCGAACACGGTGACGCCGTCCCCGTCGCGGAGGAAGTACACGTTGCAGCGCGCCGGCTGGCCGGTGACGACGTGGACGCCGGGAGCTACCTCCTCCGGCGCGCGAGGAAGCATCAGCGTTCGGCGAGCAGACCGCCGACGGCGATCTCCCCGACCGCTCCGCGCTTCACCCGGCCACAGTGCCCGTCGAGGCGCAGGGTGAATGTTGCGCGCGCCAGGCGTACCCGGTGGCGCCGCACCTTGCAGGGCGTCTTGGCGGGGCGGGCGCTCACGTGCACGAGCGGCTCGACGCTGCCAGGTGGCTTGCGCAGGCGGACACGCACGCTGCCCTTGCCCGCACGGAGGCGGAAGGTGCGCCGGATCGCCCGGCGGATCTTCAGCTGGGCGGTTGCACCCCGGCTGAGGCCGCGGCACCGCAGCCCGAGCTGCGCGCTGCCCGCTCCGTCGTTGACGGTGGTTTGCAGGCGCGTGGTCCGGCAGGCGGCGTTCGCGGGCCGGGTGGAGAGGTAGATCGCCGGCGGGCGCCGGGTGCGCGGTGGATGGTTGAAGCGCAACGTCAGGGTATTGGCCCCGTTACGGAGCGCGAAGCGGTTGCCCGGCTTGCGAGCAGCCTGGATCGCGCCGACACTCGAGGCCCGCGCGGTGGCGGCTCCCCAGCTGAACGCGTTTCGTACGAGCCCCGCGTAGTCCGGCTCACGCGACGTGCCGGCGGTCCGGAACAGGCTGTCGAGCCACGCCTTGAGGTAGTCCCCGGATGCCCCCGTGTACCCGATCACGCTCCCATCCGGGGTGCAGGAGGCGACGACCCGGATGTCCGCGTCATCGCGGCTCCAGTTGGTCGTGCTGATGCCGATGTAACTCCAGTCCGCGCGGAAGTAGATGTCGCTGCTGGACCCGAAGTTCAGGTCCGAGGTCGCGTAGTCGGCGGAGACGCCCACGTAGCTGGAGAACGTCTCGAAGTAGTTGCCCGCGATCGGACACGAATAGGTGTCCTTGTTGGTGCTGCTCCCGCCGACGATGACCTTGGGCCCCTTGTAGCCGAAGTCGAGCGCCGTCTGGGCGGTGCCGGTGTGGTCGAGATAGGGGACCTTGCGGCTGGTGATGCGACCGTCCTGGGTGAACGGATAGAGGTTGCCCTGCGCCTCCGCGGCGAGGGTGGCGGAGATCAGAAGCGCGACGATGACGAGGAGAGCACGGCTACCCATGCGCCGAACGTACAGGACGGCAGCTGCGGTGGACACCCAGTTCTGTACCTACGTCAGGAGGGGATCAGCAGGCGCACGGCTACCCGCGCGGGCCGCGTCGGTGGTTCGAGCGAGAGGAAATCCCGGACCCGCCCACCATGCCCGCAGTAGGGACAGTCGAGCCGATGGCTCGGCGCCACCGGGCCCGGCGGCACGACAGGCGCGTCGCATTCCCCGCAGGCGAGGGTGCCCAGCGCGAGGATGCCCGAGCGTGCGCTGCGCCGCCGCTCCTCGGGCCCGGCCAGACCGGCGACCGGGCCGGCCGCTGCGTGGTCGTCCTCGGGGTTGCTGCGGAAGAGGGCCATCCCTCCCGAGTCTAGGCGGCGCCATCGCGCGGGCCGCCGGGCCGCGTTGGTGCTGGAACTCCGCTCCGGGGAGGTCTAGGGGAGAGCGGATGCGGGGCAAGGGATTTGGAGTGGCGCTGGTCGCCGCGGCGCTCGTCGCGGTGGGCGGAGCGGGTGCGCCCGCGGCGCAGGCCGCCACTTGCTCTTGGATGAACACGAGCAAGAGCCCCGAGCGGCGCGCCGACGAGCTGGTCGGTGCGATGAGCTACAGCCAGAAGCTCCACGCCACCACGTACAGCCTGCCGCCGTGGTTCTTCCGCTACGGCACCGCCGGTCACGTCGACGGCGTCCCCTCGCTGTGCCTGCCGGACATCGTGCTGAGCGACGCCGGCGCCGGGGTCGTCGGGCTCCAGCAGGGCACGCTCACCTTCCCGAGCGGGGTCGCGCAGGCGGCGATGTGGGACCCGAAGCTGGCGCGGAGGTTCGGCAAGGCGCTCGGCGAGGAGGCGTTCGCCAAGCTCGACAGCCGCGCGTTCTCGTATTGGAACACCCGCAAGCAGGGCTGGACGCAGGCCCGCGGGTGCTACGGCATCCGCGTGGGCAACTCGTCGCGCTCGCTGCCGCTGGGCGGCGCGCGCCGGACGCTCGCCGCGCGCCTGCGCGGGGTGAGGAAGGGCGCGCGGGTGCGCCGCGTGACGGTCTATGTGAACGGCCGCAAGGCGCGCGTCCAGCCCGGCAAGGAGCGCTCCGTGACGGTGGCGCTCGCCGGCCGGGCCAAGCAGAGGATGAAGGTGCGGCTCGTGGCCCGTACGAGTCGCGGGACGGTCACGAACCGCCGCACGTACCGCCTCTGCGGCGCGGGCTAGCGACGGCGCAGGATCCCGGCCAGCGGCTTCTCGCGGCCGTCCTCGAACAGCAGGCCGGACTGCCAGTCGGCGAGCGCGCCCTGGCGCTGGCCTTCCGCGCCCGCGGGGAGGTCCCGCAGGAGGAACTGGGCGAAGGTGAGCACCTGCGGCGTGCCGGCGGCGATGCGCTCGGCGCCGACCCACGCGCTCGCGGCACCGGCGGGTCCGAACGGCGCGCCGCGATCGGGCGGGTTCGACTCGTAGCCGTACTCGGTGATGTAGATGTCGCGCAGGCCGGGCGCGAGCCGGCCGGCGGCGACCAGCTGGTCGAGCAGCCGGGCGAGCTCGCCGATCCGCGCGATCGGGACGTCGTCGGGGCTCGCGCCGGGCTCGACCCTCCCGGGCACGGTTGCCGTCGAGTAGGGGTGGTGGGCGAAGCCGTCGCCCGCGACCCGCTCGAACTCGCGGCAGCGCGGGTCGCGCAGGGGGCGCAGCTGGCGGTCGACACAGGCCAGCTCGCGCACGAAGCGCAGCGGCCCGATCCCGCGCCGCCGGCCGTAGGCGGCAAGGCCCCCGACCAGGACCTTGGCCTTCGAGTCGACCGCCTCGATCGCCGGGACCGCCGCGGCAACCATGGCCCGATAGTGGTGCGGACTGGTGGGGACCGAGCGCCCGTTCCCGGCGAACTGCGGCTCGAGGAACTGCGGGAGGTTCGGCTCGTTCCAGACCGTGTAGGCGCCGGCGCGCCCGCGATAGCGGCGCGCGAGCGCGGCGCAGAACGCGGCGAGCTCGCGCGCCGAGACGAGCCGCCGCGGCCGCGCCGAGGTATCGCCCGCGGTGGCCCACACCGGGGCCCAGAACGCAGCGTCGATGATCACCGCCAGCCCGGCCGCGCGGGCCTCGCGCACCGCCCGGTCGAGCGGCGCCCAGCCCGCGGCGCGGTAGGCGCCCGGGTCGCGTGCGTCGAAGACCGGTCGCCGCGGCGAGCGCGGCCGCGGGGCGAGCTGCTGCCACGCGGCCGTCAGCCGCACCGCCCGCACGCCGAGGTCCGCGAGCAGGCGCATGTTCGCGCGCGTGCGGTCGTCGCTGCGGTAGAGCAGCTCGGCGTCGTCCTGGACGACGAGTGCCGGTTGCCCGGGCGTGCCGGCGACCGACGGTGCCGAGGGCTCCGACGACCCGCAGCCCACCAGGACGGGCACGACCAGGGCGAGCAGGCAGCGGCGCCGCATACCCTCCCAGCATGACCGCTGTTGGCGCTCGCCACGACATCGAGGATCGCGCCGACTGCGAACGCCTCGTGCGCCGCTTCTACGGCGACGCGCTGACCGACCCGCTGATCGGCTTCCTCTTCATCGACGTCGCCAAGCTCGATCTCGAGGGCCACCTGCCCGTGGTCGCCTCCTTCTGGGCGACGGTCCTGCTCGGCGACGGGTCCTATCGCGGCGGGGCGTTCGCGCCCCACGCTGCCCTGCACACGAAGGCTCCGCTGCAGTCCGGCCACTTCGACCGCTGGCTCACGCTCTGGCGCGCCGCCGTCGATGCGGACTTCGCCGGCCCCCGCGCCGAGCTCGCCAAGGCGCACGCGGAGCGGGTGGCTCGCGCCTTCCAGCGGCGGCTTGCCGGCCACGAGCCCGAGCCCGGCTCCGGCGACGACGGCTTCCTGAGCGTGGTCGAGTACGGCCCGCCCGGCGCCTGAACCGGCGGCTACGCCCGCCCCAGGTGCTTCAGCGCCGAGCGCGCCGCGTTCGCGCCGTTCATCCCGTGCACGCCGGCGCCCGGTGGCGTCGCCGCGGAGCAGATGAACACCCCGGGGATCCCGGTCTTGTACGGGTCGAGCGCGAGCCGCGGGCGGACCGTGATCTGCCAGGGGTTGTTGGCGCCGGTGATGATGTCGCCGCCGACGTAGTTGGCGTTGTAGTCGGCGAAGTCGGCGGCACGGCGCACGGACCCGCCGACGATCCGCTCGCGCAGGCCCGGCGCGAAGCGCTCGAGCTGCCCGAGCAGTGCCTGGCGCGCGTCGCCGTCGTAGCCGCTGGGCACGTGCGCGTAAGCCCACACGGGGTGGACGTCGCCGTTCGAGCGCGTCGGGTCGGCGAGGTACTGCTGGGCGACGAGCACGAACGGCCGCTCGGGCATCCGGCCCTTGTTGATGTCGCGCTCGGCGGCGACGATCTCCGTGAAGGATCCGCCGACGTGGACCGTGCCCGCCGCGCGGCACGCCGCGTTCGTCCACGGCACGCCGCCCTCGACCGCGAGGTCGACCTTGAACGCGCCGGGCCCGTGCTTGTAGCGCCGGTAGGCGCGCGCCACGCGCCGCGGCAGCCGGTCGCCGGCGATGTCCGCGACCGCGCCGGGCGCGAGGTCGAGCATGACGGCGAGCGGATCACCGAGCTCGTCGAGCGACGTGACGCGGTGGCCCGTTTCGATCCTGCCTCCGTGTTCGAGCAGGTCCGCGGCGAGCGCGTCGGTGATCGCCCGCGACCCGCCCTTCGCGACGGCCCAGCCATTGCCGTGGCACGCGGTGGTCAGCGCCATCCCGACGGCGGAGCTCATCGGCCGGTTCAGCGGGGCGAGCGCGTGCGCCGCGATGCCGCCGAACAGGGCCTTGGCCTGCGGCGTGCGCCAGTTGCGCGCGAGCAGGGTGGCCGGCAGCGCGGCCGGGATCCCGAACCGCGCCATGCGCAGCGGGTGCCTGGGGAGGTGGAGGACCGGGACGACCAGGTCCTCGTTGAGCTCGGCAAACCCCGCCGCCGGCCGGCCGAACACCCGGATCCAGGCCTTGCCGTCGCGCCCGAGCCCGGCGGCCGTGTCCTCGATCGACTGCCTGAGCACCCCGGCGCTGCCGTCGTCGAGGGGATGGGCGAGGTCGATCTCGGGCCAGCACCACTCGAGCCCGTGCCGCTCGAGCCCGAGCGATGTCAGGAACGGTGACCCGACGGCCATCGGATGAACCGCCGAGCAGTGGTCGTGCAGCAGCCCCGGAACCGTCAGCTCGCTCGTGCGCGTGCCGCCGCCGATGGTGTCGGCGGCCTCGAGCACGGTGACGCCGAGCCCGGCGCGGGCGAGCGCAACCGCGCAGGCCAGGCCGTTGGGGCCTGACCCGACGACGATGGCTTCGCTCATGCGACGGGCGCGGGCGTGCGTGGCGGGTCGGGCACCGGAGCGGCCCCAGGCCCGCCGGTCACCTGAACTGGGAACTCGCCCTGGAGGTCCAGCCAGGGCTGGCGCTCCCGCATGTCGCTCACCTTCACGATGCCCTCCTCGACGAGGCCCGTCGCCGCGTCGTGGATCTTGTAGCGCTGGATCTGCTCATGGATCGCCTGACCCTCCAGCGAGATGTGGAGCAGCTCGCCGGGGGCGAAGTTGCAGCGCTCCTGGACGGCGTCGAGCAACTGCTTGCCGTGCCAGTGCCCGTCGCCGAAGTTCCAGCCGATCACCGCGCCGGCCAGGAACTCGCCCTCGCGGACCGTGTAGTCGTTCAGGTCATCGACGGCGCGGAAGAGCAGGCCGTTGAGCGCACGGCCGTGGTTGTGCAGTCCGCGGAAGGCCAGTGCCTTCGCCAGCGTCAACTCCGCCGCGTCCTCGTCGTAGAGCGTGGTCAGCTGCTTGACCACGATCGGCGAGGACTTGACGATGCCCTGGTCGAGCTTCTCCTCGGCCCCCGACGCGTTGTTGAACAGCCACTGGCTGGTGCACCAGTTGCCCGCGTAGTAGCGCATCGCCGGGAAGAACGAGATCCACTGCGGCCGCAGGTTGCCGATCAGCGGGATGACCACGAGGCCGACGAACATGATCGCGATCAGCAGCGGGTCGTCGAGCGTGTTCAGCGGCACGTCGCCGTAGTGGCCGAACAGGAAGATCGTGCCGAAGATCATGTAGAGGTTCCATTCCAGCGGTACCGCCAGCGGGAACGTCGACGTGATGTGCACGTGGAAGATCACCATCGCGACCACCGCGATCCACCCCAGCGTGCCGCCCTGGGAGAGGATCAGCAGGATGGGGAACGCGAACTCGATGACGGTGCCGAGGTGGGCGAAGTAGGTCGCCTCCCTGGACGGCCGCAGGTCCTCCGGATGGTTCTTGTAGAGCCGCCGCTTGATCGCCGGGAAGCGGTTCCACGGGGTGTTGGACACCATCACGGCGACCACGTTCGGGAAGTGGTGGGTGAGCTTCGAGGCGGCCGCCCAGAACCAGATGAAGAACAGGACGAACTGCGAGCCGACGATCATGTTCTCGAGCGGGAACATGAACACGACCATGAACATCCCGTAGATCTCCGGGCGCCCTGAGAGGAAGGGCACCTTGTCGCGGAATCCGAGCAGCGCCCAGAGGCCGAGCATGATCCCGATGGCCGTGGGATCCAGGCGCCCCGCGAAGCCGGCGACGGCGTCCGTCTCGCCGGCGATGAGGAGGTAGAGCGCCATGCCGACCACGCCGGCGTACAGCGCGACGTCGACCACGGTCCGGGTCGAGCCCTTCGTCCCGGGGATCTTGTCCGGCCACGGGGGCAGGCGGATGGTGCCGGGTCGCAGCCAGTACAGGCTGCTGCCGATCGGCGGGAGGAAGCGGAAAGTGAGCGGACCCATCGCCGAGCCGAGGCCCAGCATCTCCCAGACGATGGTCCAGGCCACGGCCTTCTGCAGAACGATCGGCTGGGTCCACCAGTCGCCGAAGCTGCCGATCCCGCCGAGGCCCGGCGTGGTGGCGCCGATGACGATGATCCCGAGGACGGCGTACAGGACGATCTTGATGAGGTAGATGAGGTAAACGGCGTCGGGCGTGCCGAAGCCGTGCTCGGCCCAGTCCTGGGCGACGGGCTTGACCCGCTCCAGGTGGGGCTTCTTGCGCCATTCCTTGACGTCGAACGGTGGTGGTGTGGGGTTGAGAAATCCCATGGTCGTCCTCTCGCTCTACTACCTCGTGTACGGGGGGTCCTTCACCAGGCGCGGGTACGCGCCGGTGCGGGGCTTGGCCCCGCCGGCCTCGCCGGGCTTGGGGTAAGGGTTGGTGCCGCGGGTGTCGAGCGCGCCCTGCAGCTTCTGGAGGATCTCCTCCTCCTCCGGCGTGAGCAGGCCGGGCAGATCGGAGCGGCTGACCGGCAGGAGGATCCGCGCGGCGTGACCCGTCGCGTCGGTGTACTGGAAGCTGCCGGCGTCGTTGGAGAAGAACGACGCCATCTCCCGCGAGTACGGCGCGAGGTACTCGGACAGCGGGTTCAGCTGGCGTAGGAACCCCTCGAGCTTCGGGACAACGCCCGACCCGCGTGCGGCGAACGGCTTCAGCTGGGCCATCGCGGGCGTGGCGGCGCGCGCGAAGCCGTCGAGCTCGGAGACCACGGCCTGGCCGCGGCGCGCGGCGGGGCCGAGCTCCTTCACCGTCGGGACGAGGTCCTCGGTGGCGACGCGCAGGTCGCGCAGCACCGGCGTCGAGGCCTGCGAGAACGAGTCCAGGCGGTTGCTCGTGGCGCGCGCCTGGCGCAGGAACGGAGGCAGCTGGGCAAGCGTCGCGCGCAGCTGGGTGTCGCGCTCCGCGACGGCCTCGGCGGTGGCCTTGGCCTGGCGGGTCAGCAGCCGGATCGAGTCGCCGCGCGCGCCCAGCGCACCGGTCACCCGCCCGAAGGAATCGACGAGCTCGGCGACCTGCTTGCGCTCGTCGCCGAGCACCTTCGCGGCCGGCGAGCCCTCGATGGAGAGAGAAGACAGCGCCGCGACCGTCCGGTTGAGATCGCCGCCGCCCTTCTGCAGCGCCGTGCCGGTGGAGTCGAGGAGCCGCTGGAGGTCCTGCCGGCGCGTGTCGTCGAACACCGAGAACAGCTCGTCGATCTGGGTGGCCTCCTGCGCCTGCTCGATCGGGAGCACGCCGTTGCTGGGCAGGGCGCCCGTCTGCGGGCTGCCGCGCTTGATCTCGACGTAATTCTCACCGGCGACGCTCTTGGCGCGGACCAGCACCGTCGCGTCGCGGTAGATCGGCGAGTGCTCGTCGTCTATCTCCAGCTTCAGGACGGTGGTGCTGCCGCGATCGCCGAGCTTCTTGACGCGACCGATGTCGACGCCCGCCTCGCTCACGTCGGCGGCCGTGGCGAGCGAGACGGCGGTCGGCACGATCGCCTGCACCGTGTACGGCTCGGACTTCGGGAGCACGCTAGTCCCGGCGACGCTGAAGTAGTACTGCGCCACGAGGAAGCAGGCGAGCAGGAAGAGGCTGAGCTTCACGGCGCTCCAGCGCTGGTCCTTTGTCATTGGTCACACCTCACTTGCGCGGGCCTCCCGGGGCACAACTCTTGGCCTGACGCTGGAAGATGGAGTTGCCGTCGACGGTCTGCCCGCGCGGGATGAGGCCGCGCGCGTCGGCGAACTTCATCAGCGAGGCGGTGTTGCTGAAGAACTTCTGGATCGCGTACTCGCACGGCACGACCTTCGCCGTGATGGCATCCAGCCGCGGCGCCTGCGGCTGGAGGCGGGTGAACGCGCCGTCGAGCCGTCGGGCCGTCGGGCGCAGCGCCTCGACCAAGTCGGTCAGCTCGGGCAACGGGCGGCGCAGCGCGGCGAGCGAGGGCCGCGCCTCGAGGCTGAAGTCGCGCAGGTTGGCGAGGCCTTCGGGGAGCGACTCGGCCGCCGGCTGGAGCGCGTCCAGCGCGGGGTCGAGCTCGTCGGCGGTCTTGCGCAGCGTCGCGAACGTGGGCAGCAGCTGCTGGAGGGTCGGCGGGAACTCGGCGAGGACGGCCTGCAGCGAGGCGTCCTGCTCGGAGAGCTCGGAGAACGTGTGCGCGCCGCCGGCCACGAGCTTGCGCAGGTCGTCGTCGCGCCGGCCGAGCTCGCCCATCATCACGGTGAGGTTGTGCACCAGCCGCTTCGTCTGGACCTTCCGGGTGGCCATCTCGTTGGTCAGGCGGTGCGCTGCGTTCAGGAACGGGGCCAGCTCGACGAGCGCGGCCCGGAACTGGGGTCCCTGGTCGCCGAGGCCACGGCCGACCTCGTCGATCGCCTGCTCCATGCGCACTCGGGTCTCGCCGTTGAAGGTGTTGAGCACGCGCCCGATGTCGACCGGCGACGTGGTGCGGTCGGCGATCAGCACCTCGGACTCCGACAGCTCCCCGGCCGATCTCGTCCCGCGGTCCTCGACGTTCAGGTAGAGGTCGTTGAGCGGCGTCTTGGGCCGCAGCCGCAGCTTGGCGTCCGTGTACAGGCGGCCGTACTCGCCGCGCATCGTCAGGGTCAGCTGGGGCTTGCCGTTCACCAGCTCCGACTTCGTGATCTTGCCGACGGGCAGGCCCGAGATGCGCACCTGCTGCTTGCCCTCGACGACGCCCTTCGCGTCGGTCACCGCCACCTTCACGGTGTACGTGTCCGACCACGGCAGGTTGAGGCGCAGGCCGTTGCCGATGATCGCGGCGGCTCCGATGGAGAGCACGATCAGCAGGGCCATCGCGGCCATGCCGCCGCGCGAGCGGCGCATCTCGAGCTTCAGGCGTTCGCGGTCGAGGTGGCTCATGGAGTCGGTGGCGCTCCCGTCAGGCTGTTCACGCCGGGCGGCACGGTGAAGCGGATCCGGTGGCCCTCGGCGTCGTACTCCGACGCGGCCATGGCGAGGGAGGCCCAGAACGGGCCGATCGAGTCGACCGTGCGCAGGCGGGTCTCGTTGTCGCGCTCGTTGAGGAACGGGATGAGCTCGCCGGTCAGCCGCTTCAGCGTCGGGTCCAGCCCGTTCATCAGCGGAACGCCGGAGCGCCCGACACCCTCGAGCGAGGCGAACGTGGGCCGCGCGTCGCGCAGCAGCGGGCCCGCTTCGTCGAGCAGTGCCTCGGTCTGAGCGAGCGCGGGGGTCGCCGCCTTCGCCGCGGGCTCGAGCTCGCGGGCGCCCGGCCGCAGCCGCGCTGCGAGCGGGTCGAGGTGGCCGAGCGTCGTGCGCAGCCTGCGCATCGTCGTGAAGGTCGAGTCGAGCGACGGCGGCGAGAGCTCGAGCAGCCGCCCGAGCTCGGCGCGCCGCTCGGCGGTGGTCGCGAGCGTGCGGTTCGCGCCGCTCACCAGCGCCTGCAGGCCGTCGGCGTCGTTGAGCCCGTCGACGGCTTGCGCGGTGGCGCGGACGAGCCGGCGCAGATCGCCGCGCTGCTGGCCCTGGAGTGACTCGAGGCCCTGCTCGATCTCGCTCAGGTTCGGCGACAGCGCGTCGATCGAACGGCCGATGCCCTTCGGGTCCGCGAACGTCGCGCTGAGGCCCTTGAGCACGTCACGCTGCGCTTCGTCTGTGTTGCCGTCGTACGGCTGGAGGAACTGGTCGAGCTCCACCTGGGTCGAGGTGTTGCGGGCCGGGATCGGGGCGTCGCCGAGCGCCGGCGCACTCGCCGAGCCGGGCTCGAGGTCGATGTACATCAGGCCGCCGAACAGGGTGCGCCAGCGGATCCGCGCCGTGGCGTCGCGCTTCACCTCGACGTTCTCGTCGGTGATCCGGACGCTCACGCGCGAGGTCTCGTATGGGTCGCTGCCCGGGTCGACCTTGTCGACCCGGCCGACCTCGACGCCGCCGACGCGGACGACCGTGCGGTTGCTCACCTGGTTTGCCGCCTTGAACTCCATCAGCAGCTCGGTGCCGGGCTTGCCGTTGATCAGCGGGATGTTCCGCGCCGCCGCGCTGTAGAGGGCGAGCACGACGAACGCGATGACGAACGCGCCGAGCAGCACCGGGCGGCCCTTGTGCTGGGCGGGGACCGGGTCGAGCCGGCTGCGGATGTATCCGAGCGGCTTGCTCATGGGAAGTGCCGCTCCGAGATCGAGACGCAAGGCGCGGGGTAGGGGTTGCGGGCGATGCTTCCGTCGACCGGCGGCGCATCGGCGTTGAGCGTCTCGAGCTCCGTCAGGCGGACGGGGACCACGCGCAGGCTGGTGACCGGGCCGAGGCCGGGCTGGGTCCCCCCGTCGAGGTTGCCGATCGGGTCGCCGACGCCAGGCTGGAGGCCGAAGCCGAGCGTGCTGCGCCAGTTGCGGCCGAAGTTGAGCACGTCGCAGCTGTGGCGCCCGAGGGAGTCGAAGCCGGGCACGTTGTTCTTCAGCGCGCGGGTTGCGGGATCGATCAGTGGGTCGAGATCGTCGAGGAAGGCGAGCGTGTTCGGCACGGCTCCGGCCGTCCGCTCGAGCAGCGGGTCGCTCGACTCGAGCGCCGGCCCGCCCTTGCGCAGGAGAACGCTCGTCTCGCGCAGAGCGGCCGGGGCGATGCGGGTGATGGTCGTCGTCGCGCGGGCGAGCCGTGCCGTCTCGTTCAGCATCGGGGTCGCGGTGGTGAGGCCGGCGCGCAGCGCCTCGAGGGTCGGCGGCGCCTCCTCGAGGGTCGCGGTCAGCGCAGGCCGGCTGTCCGCGAACGCGTCGAGCGCCTGGGCCTCGGGCGCGAAGCCGGCGGCGAGCTCGTCGCGGATCGGGTCATACGCCGCGGCGAGCGACTCGGACCCGGCCGTGAACTGCGTGGCCGCGCCCTTGCGCTCGAGGATCTCGGCCGAGGCCTGGCTCAGCCCGGCGTAGAACTCGGGCGCCTTGGCGAGGTAGTCGTTGAACTCCTGGCCGCGGCTGAGGAAGCCCTCGCCGAGCCCCTTGACGGTGGTCTGCAGCTTCGCGCGCCGCGCGGGGTCGAGTGCCTGGAGCACGTCGAGCAACTCGACGGCCGTGGAGGTCCGGCGCTCGGGGAGCGTCGCGCCGCTCGGCAGCTCCTTGCCCGGTCTGACCCGGCTCGATGTCGACGAACTTCGCGCCGAGCAGGCCCTTGAGCCTGATCCGCGCGGTGGCGTCGGTGCGCAGCGGCCCCTTGCCCGGGAAGAGCTGCAGCTTCACGGTGGCCTTCCCGTTCTTCTGCTCGCTGGTCGACACCTGGCCGACGTGGCGGCCGGACATCCGGACCTCGGACAGGTCCGCGATCTGGGCCGCGTCCTCGAACTGGGCGTTGATCTCGTAGTAGTCGAGCCCCGGCACGCCGCGCGGCGCGACCAGCGCGACCGTGGTCAGCACGATCACGACGATCAGCGCGAGGACGGCCGCGACGACGATGGTCACGTTCGACGGGGTGTGGCTGGCTTCGCGGTCGAAAACTCGCATCAGGGCGCCAGGAGGTAGTCGAGGAGGGGCTGGATGCCGCGCTTCTGGTTCTTCGTGCCGCCGGGCAGGGCCTGCAGCGCATCGCCGAGCTGCGTGAGCTTCTGGCCGACGGGGTTGGCGGGCGCGGCGGGCTTCTGCGCGGCCGGGCTCCCGGGAGCGGGCGCGGGGGCCTGCGGCGTGGCCGGGGCGCCCCGCTTCTTCGCGGACCGGCGCGGCTTGGACTTCGGGGCCGGCTGCGCGAACGCCGGGATCAGGTTCGCGATGGCCGAGGGCGAGATCGTCAGCCCGAAGCGGAAGATGTGGCTTGCGCCGTCGCTGCCCTGGGTCGCGCGAGCCCAGCCCTCGAGGACGCCCAGGAGGTCGGGAGCACCGGTGTCGAGCACCCGCGTGACGGGGTCGGCCGATGCGGAGAAGGTGTCGAACTCCTTCGTCAGCGGACGCAGGTCGCGCACGACCGGCGCGCCGCGCCTGCCGAGCGTCTCGAGAGTCGAGGACACCCGCCGGGCCGTGCGCAGGGTGGGCCGCGACGCCTCGGTGAAGCCCGGCAGCTCGTTCAGTGTCGCGGTCAGCTGCGGGGCCGTCCTGCGCAGCCCGCGGGCGGCGGGGGCGAGCGGGATCGCGGCGCCCTCGAGCGCGGTCAGCGCGCGGCGGGTGGCGCTGAGCGCCGCGGGGGCGCGGCGGACCGTGGCGCCGAGCGCCTCGCGGCGGCTCGCGATCACGTCGAGGGTCTCTCCGAACGCGCCGACGAAGCGCCCGAGCGAGTCGCGCTCCCGCGCGACGGCGGCCACGACACGGTCGCTCTCCTCGATGAGATTGCCGAGCGTGCGCGTGTCGGCCGCGAACTCGTTGAGGAGCTTGCCGGTTCGGTCGAGGGTGCGGGGGAGAGTGGCGAGCGTCGCGGCGATGTCGCCACCGCGGCCGACGTACGCGATGCCCTGCTCGTTGATAAAGGTGGCGAGGGCGTTGCGGACGGGGAGGTCGAGCGCGTTGACCACGTCGTCGAGCTCGACGGAGATCGCCGTCCGCGCCGGCGGGACAACCAGGCCGGACTTCGCCGGGCGGCGCGCGTTGCCCGGTTCGACGTCGATGAACTTCTCGCCGAGGAGGTCGGCCGCGCGGGCGGTTGCGCGGACGTCGGTGCCCACGGGCGCGGCGTTCTCGTCGATCTCGAGCTCGGCGACCACGCGGTCCTGCGAGTCGAGCGACAGCGCGGCGATCTTGCCGACCGGCACGCCGTCGATCCGGACCTTGAAGCCCTCGCGCAGGCCGCCGGCCTCGCGGAACTGCGCCTTGATCACGTACGGGTCCTCGTCGTTGACCATCCACGCGATCCCGACGCCGCACACGGCGAGGAACACGAGCAGCACCACGAGCTTGGCGCGGTCGTTCACTTGCCGGCCCCCTCGGGGTCCTTCGAGGCGTCGAGCGCCTCGGGCCCGGCGCCGCACTGCGGCTGGAACCACGGCTCACCCGCGTTGAGGCCCGGCACTCGCGGCATCGCGTACTTCAGGCGCCCGGGCAGGAGGTTGGTGATCATCTCCGAGTTCATCGGAGTGCCGGTCACGAGCAGCGGGTTGGCCTGCAGCGGGAACGTGCGCGCGTAGTGGCCGCCGTTGTCGACGTTCTTGTTGTAGCCCGACCAGGTGGAGAGGTTGCCCGCCAGCTCGGGGCCGTACGGGCGCAGGCAGCCGACGACCGGGTCGAGGTCGCCGAGGGTGGTGCCGAGCCGCGGCAGGAAGTCCTTGCCCGTGGTAAACAGCTTGCGCAGCGGCGGCGCCGCGCGGCGGCCCGAAGCGAGCGCGCTCGTGGCGACGGGGGCGATGCTGTTCAGCTCCGCCAGGGCGCGGCGCGCAGGTGGCGCCAGCGCGCGTAGCTCCCGGGCGCCCGGGCCGAGGTCGTCGGTCAGTGCTTGGAGCCCGACGAGGGAGGTGTCGAGCCGGGCCAGCGTTGTCCTGCTCTCCGCGAGCGCACTCGGGGCGTTGTCGAGCGCCCGCTGCTGGTCGGCGGAGTGGATCGCGAACTCGTCGAAGGTGGCGGCGGCGCCGGCGACGAGCTCGCCGAGCTCGCGGTCGCGGCTCGCCAGCGCGCCCGTGGCCTCGCTGCCGGCGACCACGAGGGTGCGCAGCGCCTCCTGGTCGGCGCTCAGCTCGCGCACGAAGGCGGCGGTCGCGTTGAGGCCGCCGGGCGCCTCGGCGAGGCCGTCCTCGATCTGCTTCCCGCGGCCGTCGATCGTCTCGGCGACCTCGCCGACGAGGTCCTTGAGGTCGCGCTGGGTCCGGCCGCGGAAGATGCGGAACGACTCGTCGAGCTCGAACGGGGTCTGCGTGTCGGCGAGCTTCAGCACGCCTTCCTCGGGCAGATCGGCCCCGGAGCGCGGCCCCGGATGCAGCTCGACGTAGCGGTAGGCGAGGCTGGTCGTGCTGCCCCAGCGCAGGTTGGCCTTGGTCCCCTGCGGGAGCGGCCAGACCTCGTCCTCCTGGATGTTCAGCTCGACCACGGCCTTGCCGTCGACCGTCTCGATCGAGCCGACCTCCCCGACCTTGCGGCCGGCGACCCGGACCTCCTGGCCGGAGGCCATCTGCACCGCGCCCTCGAACGTGGCGTGCAGCTTGTGGCTGTCGCCGCCGCCGAACGCCGCGAACCCGACGATCACGAGTACCGCGATCAGCAACCCCGAGACGGCCACGCCGAGTGTTCGCTGGGTCGACAACTCAGCCTCCGGCGGGGTAGCCGGCGTCGACGCCCCAGAACACGGACGACCAGAACGCGCCGAGCACGTGGATGAGGATCAGGTTGGCGATCATCGCCCGGGCCACGGCGTTGCCCACGCCGACGGGTCCGCCCGCGGCCTTGAAGCCGTAGTAGAGCGCGGTCAGGGTGATCCCGATCGCGATCGTGACTCCCTTGATGATCGAATAGACGTTGTCCTGTAAGGCCTGACTGGAGAAGTACCCCTCCAAGTACTGGGCCCCTGAGAGGTCGCCGAGCTGGATGGTCGTCACGGCGAAGCCGCCGAGGAGGCCGGTGACCATCGAGCAGAGGTAGATGAGCGGCACGCACAGGATCACGGCGAGCAGCCGCGTGCCGACGACGTACTTCATCGGGTCGATGCCGACCGAGTCGAGCGCGTCGATCTCCTCGCTGATGCGCATCGAGCCGATCTCGGCGACGAGGCCGGAGCCGACCTTGGCGGCGTAGATGTAGCCGAACATGTACGGGAACAGCTCGCGCAGCGAGCACGGCACCTGGAGCTGCCCGACGGCGGCCGTCGCGCCGAGCGGGCGCGTGAGGTAGACGAAGAAGAGCCCGCACTCGCCGCCGATCACGGCCTGCATCGCGAGCAGGACGAGCATCGATCCGAGGATCAGGACCGAGCACTGGCGCAGGACCTCGGCGAAGTAGCGCGATGACGACGGGGCGGCGGCGAGCGCCCGCATCGCGAAGCCGGCGATCTCGCCCGCCTCGCGCAGCGGTGCGAGCCACTTCGAGTCGCTCGGCGGGCGTCGCCTGATCACTCCGCGCGCCATGGCTCAGCGCACCGCCTGGGCGCCGGGGAAGGCCCCGAGGTAGACGGAGTTGAAGGCGAAGTTGAGCGTCCAGATCACCACGAACGAGATGACCACGGCCTGGTTCACGGCCCGGCCCACGCCCTGTGGCCCGCCCTTCGCGTTCATGCCCTTGTAGGCGCAAACCAGTCCCACGATCAGCCCGGAGACCGATGTCTTGACGAGGTTCGCGACGAGGTCGATCGTCGTGAAGCTGTGCGTGGTGGCCTCGTAGTAGCCGCCCGCGGTGCCGGTGAAGGCGAGGTTGGCGAGCAGGATCGCGAGCACCTCGGTGGTGATGACGACGATCCCCAGCGCGGGCATCAGCACGGTCAGTGCGAGCACGCGCGGGGCGACGAGCGTGCGTACCGGGTCGACCCCGATCACCTCGAGGGCGGCCAGCTCGTCGCGCACCTTGCGCGCGCCGAGGTCGGCGCACATGGCCGTGCCCGCGACGCCGGCGACGACCATGCCCGTGATCCAGACCGCCTGCTCGCGCACGGTGGCGGGGCCGACGATCGCGGCGATGCGGGTGGGGTCGCCGAGCAGCTCGGCGATCAGCGTGCCCTGGACGCCCGGCGCGCCGTAGCCGAAGCCGAACGCCGAGATCGCCGCCGGCAACGAGGCCCGGCGGGCGAGGGTCCAGGCCTGGTCGACGAACTCGCCGCGCCAGATGAAGGGTGGCGTGAACAGCGCTCGGAAGGTGCCGCCGGCGAGCTGGAGCATCCCCCAGACCTGGGCGGCCCACTGCAGCCACTTCGGCTGAGCTGGGGGGATCGGCGGTGCTTCGGGCTCGGCGACGGGCGGAGGCCGTCTGAGCGAGAGGACCTCCATCGCTCCCCTACTCCATCCCGAGCGGGCCCTCGGGCTGACCCGCGAGGAACTGGCGGACGAAGGGGTTGGGGGAGTTGAACATGTCATCGCGATCGCCCGACTGGACGATCCGGCCCTTCCACAGCACCGCGAGGTACTGGCCGACGCGGCGGGCGGACGCGATGTCGTGGGTGATCACGATGTAGGTGCCGCCGTGCTCGGCGTGCATCTTCTGGATCAGCTCGCACAGCAGCGCGGTGCGCACCGGGTCGAGGCCCGAGTCGGGCTCGTCGAACATGACGATCTCGGGCTCGAGCACGAGCGCGCGGGCGAAGCCGGCGCGCTTGCGCATGCCGCCGGAGAGCTCGTTCGGGCAGGCGGGTGCCGGCGTCGGCGAGGCCGACCTCGTGCGAGCCGCTGGTCGACGATCGTCGGCGATCTGCTTCTCGGTCATCTCCGTGTGCTGGCGCAGCGGGAACGCGACGTTGTCGTAGACGTTCATCGAGCCGAACAGCGCGCCGTCCTGGAACAGGATCCCGAACGTCCGGCGCATCTCGAGCAGCTCCGACATCCGCAGATGGGGCACCGAGCGGCCGTGGACGATGATGTCGCCCTGGTCGGGGAACAGCAGCCCGATCAGGTGCTTGATGAGCACGCTCTTGCCCGTGCCCGACGGGCCGAGCACGACGGTGATCATCCCCTCCGGGATGCCGACGTTGAGGCCGTTGAGCACGCGCGTCGCGGCCGAAGCTCTTGTAGACGTCGACGCACTCGATCGACCAGAAGTGGCCGGGCGTCTCCTCGACGTGCTGCATCGCTCCCTGGTGGTGCTCGTACCCGGCCGCCTGGTCGAGCAGCGCTTGGGTCCCGGGGTCGTAGCGCGACTCGGGGTCCAGCTCGGTGGTCATGGTGTCGCCGTTTTCCACGTGCCCTTCCTCAGTCGATCTGGTGCGCGACGGCTGCGGTGCCGCCGGCGGGGTCGGGGTTGTTCAGCCGCGCGTCGAGGCCGCGCACGATCGGCATGACGCGCAGGAACTTGCGCACCGGCCCGTGCGGCTGGACGCGGCCGCGGACGATCGCCATCGGTAGGTGGAAGTCCTCCAGCCAGAGGCGGTCGAGGTCGATGCTCGCGATCGTCAGGGCAACCTCCGCGTCGCCCGCGCCGTCCAACACCTCGATGGGGGTGCGGTCGAGCATCAGGGTCACCGCGAGGTCGTCCTCGTCGGCCAGCTGGATCCGCACGGTCGTGTCGGCCAGCGCCAGCCGGCGGGAGAGCAGCTCGTTGTCCGCGCTCGCCGCGACGGTGTCGCTGAAGCGCTCGAGCCGCGCCGCGGCCTGGTCGTGGGCCGACAGCCGGCCGTTCGGGGGCTGCTGGGCGATCTCCTGCTCGAACCTGGCGGCGGCGGAGATGCTCGCGGAGTTCTGCCAGACCCGATCCTGGGGCCCGGGCAGCCAGCGCTCGTGCTCCCCGCCGTACTCGGCGGTCAGCCCGGCGGTCACGCGGTCGATGTAGACCCAGAGGAACTCCTGCGCCGCGTCCATCACGGCATCGAGCTGCTCGGCGTCGTTCGCGCGGCGCTCGAACTCGTGCTGCACGATCGGCTGGAAGAAGGCCACGCCGAGCAGGTAGGCGCGCAGGACGGACTGGAGGCCCACGCCCTTGCGGCGCATGAAGATCGCGTACTCGCTCGCGCCCGCGGGAGTCTCGTGCGCGGCGGCGGGGAGGCCGGCGCGCTGCATGATGAGGATCTCGCGGACGTTGCCCTCGCAACTCGCGCGGGTGGCCTCCACGGCGTCGGCGTCGTTCCCGCCGATCTCGGGCACTTCCGCGTGCAGATGGGTGGCCATGGCAACGGCCAGCTCTGGCGTGATCTCGAGCAGCGTCCCGGCTGCTGCCGCTATCAGCTCGGCTTCCGCGGGCGCCAACTCTGGCCCGGGGGGTCCTGTGGTGGTCGTACTCATGCGACGCTCCTCTCCTCGCCGCCAACGCTACGTTTTGCCCGCGGCCGGTCCCATGTCCGACCTGCACAACAGGGGACGGCGACTTGGTGGAAGCCCACACTGACCTGGGCGCGGCGCGGGTTTACCGTCGCTCCATGATCGGGAGACGTATCGCCGCTGTGGCCCTCGCCGCCGCCGCGATCCTGACCGCCGCAACAGTGCCCGCGGCGGCGGAGAAGCGCCAGGTGACAGTGCGCCTGGGCAATGGGCAGGTGGTCACGCTCACCCTCGACGTGCCCCCCGGCCCGCTCTCCCAGATCGAGATCCCGGGCCTGCTCGGCCCGGCGCCGGCCGACCCCTCTCCGGTTCCGGCGCCGGCCGAGCCGGGTCCGGGCTCAACCGGCGAGCCCGCCCCCGTCCCTGCGGGCGGGGAGAGGCAGCAGACCAAGGCCGACCCCAAGCGGCGCGCGCGCAGGGCGCCGCGCGGCGGCGACGAGGCCAAGTCTCAGGTCGAAGGTGAGGGTTCGCCGCTGCGGGCGAAGCCGCGTCGCCGCGCCACTCCGTTGCGCAATTCGGATGGTTCGCCGGCGACTTCGAACCCTGGGTTCATGGACGCGCTTCCGGGTCCTTCGGTTGCGCAGGGTGTGCCGAATTTCGTGATCCGCAAGTTCCGTGTGCCGGTGTTCCTGTTGCCGATCTACCAGGCGGCGGGTATCCAGTACGGGATTCGTTGGGAGGTGTTGGCGGCGATCAATGAGATCGAGACCGATTACGGCCGCAACCTGAACGTGTCGTCGGCCGGTGCGCTGGGGTGGATGCAGTTCATCCCCTCGACTTGGAGGATGTATGGCACGGATGCGAACAAGGACGGCAAGAAGGATCCGTACAACCCCGTTGATGCGATCTTCGCCGCCGCCCGTTATCTGAAGGCCGCCGGCTACCAGGACTCGGTCCGTAAGGCGATCTTTGCCTACAACCACGCCGACTGGTACGTCGACTCCGTCCTGCTGCGCGCACGCCTGATCGCCGGCGTCCCGGCCGACCTCGTCGGCTCGCTCACCGGCCTGACCGAAGGCCGCTTCCCCGTCGCAGCACGCGCCCGCTACGCCGACGACCTCCAAGAAGCCGAAGCCGTCAAGCGCGTGAAGCGCGGCCAGAACGCCGCCAACGTCATCGAATCCACCGGCCGCCGCTCGATCGAGATCTTCGCGAAGGCCGGATCGCCGGTCATCGCCACCAACGACGGGCAGATCAAGAAGGTCACCGCGGACTCGGTGGTCATGCAGGACGTGTACGGGAACACGTACAGCTACAAGGGCCTCGGGTCAGTGGCGAAGGTGTATCCCGTGCCGCGGGACGTGGCGTCCGGCGTGCGGCGTGTGAAGTCCGATGAGGACCGGGCGCCGAGCTCGCCCGCGTCGGCGGGCAGTCAGCCGGACAAGGCCGCCCCCGCGGCGCGGCCCGTCGCGGCGGCGAAGCGGCGCCTGTTCGCCCATCCCTCGGTGCCCGGGGCGCGGGAGTCCGGTGGCGCGGAGCAGCTGCTCGAGCTGAGCGGCGACGGGCGCGGCTCGGTGTACCGCAACTACTTCTCACGGCCGTTCGCCGCCAAGAACGCCGAGCTGCGGCGGCTCGTCGCGGGCGCGCGGGTGATCGGCGGGACGGTGCTCGGCCGCGTCGGCAAGGCCGACCGGGCCAAGGCGGCCCACATCGACTTCGCCATCCGGCCGGCCGGCCGCGGCGCCCCGACGATCGACCCGAAGCCGATCCTCGACGGCTGGAAGCTGCTCGAGGCCACAGCCATCTACCGCGCCTCCGGCAGGAACGCCCTTTACGGCGAGGGCGGCTTCTCGGTCGGCCAGATCATCCTCATGCCGAAGGAGCTGCTCGAGCGGCGCGTCCTCAGCGACGAGCGCATCGACCTGTACCCGGGCGGCGAGCAGGACATCAAGTCGGGCCAGATCGACCGGCGCGTGCTCGTCACGCTCGCGTACCTCGCCGAGTCGGGGCTCAAGCCGACGGTGTCGAGTCTGAAGAACAACCACGGTCTCCTGACCGCGTCCGGGAACGTGTCACACCACTCGTCCGGCAACGCCGTCGACATCTCGAAGATCAACGGAGTCCCGATCGCGGGCCACCAGGAGCCGGGCGGCATCGCCGACCAGACCGTGAAGCGGCTGATGCGCCTCCAGGGCACGCTGCGTCCGAACCAGATCATCTCCCTGCTCGACTACGGCCAGAACACGGTCTCGATGGGCGACCACGACGACCACGTCCATGTCGGCTTCCGCCCGCTCTTCGGCCCGAACACGAAGCTCGGCCGCCAGGCGCTCGCCGTGCTCAAGCCCGGGCAGTGGTCCGATCTGCTGCGGCGCCTGCGTCAGATCGAGAACCCCGTCGTGCCGACCCGGCCGTCGGATGTCGCCCTCCCGGCGGGTGGGGGCGATCGAGGCGAGTGATAGACGTTGTGTCCTGACATCATGTCGCGCGAGCAATACACTGCGGCCATGGAGGAGACCGGCCGGCGCATGCGCGCCGGAACGGTGAGCGACGAGGCGCGGGCGCTCGCTGACACGATCGACGTCCGCTCCACAGCGGGCGCCGTCACGGAAGACATCATGTCCGAGGTCTGGGCCGACCGCGAGGAGCCCGGGTTCCACGAGGCCGTGGACCGCTCCGTGCACGGCAACATCTCGGCGATCTTCGACATCATGGGCGGCCGCCTGCGGATCGGCAGCGCCCAGCCCCAGCAGGCCATCGACCTCGCCGACTCGACCGCCCAGCTGGGCATTCCGGCCGCCGAGCTCGAGCGCGCCTACCGCGTCGGGGTCGCATCTCTCTGGTCGCAGTGGTTCGCCCTCGCCGTCGACCATTCCGAGCGCCTGCCGATGCCGCTGCCGCCCCTCATCGAGGGGCCGTCGATGGCGATCATGGGCTACGTCGACCACATCCTCGAGATCGTGGTTGCCCGCTATGAGAACGTCCGGTCCGAGCTGCACCAGACGAATCGCCAGCTGCGACGGCTGCTCCTGCTCCAGATCCTCGACGGGTCGATCACCGAGGCCACGCCGGATCTCGACCAGCGCCTGGCGTACAGCCTCAGCGACGCACACGTCGCCCTGCTGCTCCAGTCGCACAACGGGCAGGTGAGCGATCACGACATCTGTGAGCTGCGCGACGCCGCGGACGCGCGGTCGGTGCTGATGTTCCAGCACGGCCCGAACGCCTGGGTCGCCTGGCTCGGGCGGCCGAACGGCTTCGGCCCGGGGAACTTGTCGCGCCTGCGGCGCGCGCTGGCGCAGAGCAACCTCACCGTCGCCTGCAGCGAGCCGGCGTCAGGCCTGGCCGGCCTGCGGCGCAGCTACCGCGAGGCGGTCGACACCGCGCGTGTCCAGCACGCGCTGGGCTCGGCCGGGCGCCACTGCCTGTGGGCCTCCGACGTGCGGCTCGAGGCGCTGCTCCTCGGCGACGAGGGCCGCGCGCGCCAGTTCGTGACCGACGAACTTGGCCCGCTCGCCGACTCCGACGCGCTCGCCCAGCGCCTGCGCGAGACCTTGCTGGCGTGGCTCTCGACCGGATCGCACGTCGGCGCCGCCGCGATGCTCGGCGTGCACGAGAACACGATCCGCAACCGCATCCGCCAGGCCGAGGACCTGCTCGATGCGGCCCTCGTCAACCGCCGGACCGAGCTTCAGGTGGCGCTGCGCCTCGAGCGGGTGCTGCACGCCGGCGCGGGGTCGATCGGCGATTTCGGCTCAGCCGACGCGGCCCAGCCGAACGGCGCCGAAGCGGCGAAGTCGCCGGCGTTCGACGCTTAGCTTCGTCGGTTCGTTCTCCCGTCTTCCGGCGCGGGGCCCCGGCGTGCTTCGCTGTGCGTCTGCTGTTGCGTCCGGCCGCGCCAGCGCACCGGGCCCTGCCTACCCTCTGCCCTGAGTGCCTATAGGGACCCCAAGGCAGGACGGTAGAGAAATACCGTGTCACGGGAGAGCGACACGTGTGACAAGCCAGCTTGCCCTCCGCGAGCCGTTCCCACGCAGGCCCCGCTGGACGGGCAAGACACCGAGCTGAGCTCAGCGACCTACGAGTCCGAGGGCCCCGCCCCGGCCGCCGCCTCCCACCTTCCGAATTCCTCGCGCAGCGGCGGCTTGGAGATCTTTCCGGTCGGCGTCTTCGGCAGCTCGTCGCGGACCTCGATCTGGCGCGGCACCTTGTACTTCGCCAGCCGCTCGCGCGGCGAAGGCCTCCAGCTCGTCGGGGTCGAGCGCCGCGCCCGGGCGCGGGGCGACCACGGCGAGCACCTCCTCGCCGCGGACCTCGTCGGGGATGCCGATCACCGCGCACTCGAGAACGTCCTCGTGCTGGTAGAGGACCTCCTCGATCTCGCGCGGGTAGATGTTCTCCCCGCCGCGGATGATCATGTCCTTCGTGCGGTCGACGATGAAGAAGTAGCCGTCCTCGTCGACCGTGCCGACGTCGCCGCTGTACAGCCAGCCGTCCTTGATCGTCTCGGCGGTGGACTCCGGGTTCTTCAGATAGCCGGCCATCACCATCGGCCCGCGCATCACGATCTCGCCGCGCTCGCCGGGGGCCGCCTCGGTCCCGTCGTCCTTCGACGATCTTCATCTCCTGGCGGCGGATCGGCAGCCCGATCGAGCCGGGCTTACGCGTCGCGTAGAACGGGTTGATCGACGAGATGCACGTGGTCTCGGTCATCCCGTAGCCCTCGAGGATGCGGATGCCGAGGCGGTTCTCGAACGTCTCGAGCAGTTCCCGCGAGAGCGGGGCGGCGCCGCAGATCACGTAGCGCAGCGACGTGCCCTCGGTCGGTGCTCCCGGAGCGTCGACGATCGTGGCGAGGATGGTCGGCACGGCCGAGATCGTGACCGGCTCGTACTTCTCGATGGTCTCCCAGAACGTCGAGGCGGAGAAGCGCTCCCACATGATCACCTCGCAGCCGATGACGATCGGGATCATGAACGTCACGACCTGCGCGTTGGCGTGGAAGAGCGGGAGCATCATGCCGACGCGCTCGCCCTCTACCAGCGGTACCAGCTCGGCCGCCGAGCGTGGTGTCGACTATGTAGTTGCGATGGGTGAGCATCGCGCCCTTGGGCTGACCCGTGGTGCCCGACGTGTAGAGGATCGCCGCGAGGTCGTCCGGCCCGCGCCCATGCTCGGGGACGTCGCCGCCGCTCGTGCGCAGATCGTCGAGCGCGGTGTCGCCGGCGCCGTCGATGCCGATCGTGTGGCGCAGGCCCGGGAGCTCGCGGCCCGCGAGCTTCTCCGCGCCCGTGGCGTCGGTGACGATCGCGACGGCCTCCGAGTGGGCGATCGACGAACTCAGCCTCGGCGCCGGTGAGCATCGGGTTGACCGGCCCGAACACGGCGCCGGTCTTGAGGATCGCCCACCACGCCTCGAGGAACTGCGGTCCGTTGGGCAGGAACACGGAGACCACCTCGCCCGGCTTGATGCCGAGGCCGGCGAGCCCCGATGCCAGCGCGTCGGTGCGCTCGTCGAACTCCCTGAAGGTGAACGAGCCGTCCCACCAGCGCACGAGCGGGGCGTCGCCGAAGCGGGCCGCCTGGGCGCGGAGCAGGTCGGGCAGGGTCTGTGGCTCGGCCATGACTACACCAGCGAGGCGGTCGCGCCGCCGTCGACGTTGAACGTGGAGCCGCTCGAGAAACGCGACCGGTCCGAGGCGAGGAAGACCGCGAGGCTCGCGATCTCCTCGGGCTCGCCGAGACGGCCCTGGATGTGGTCGATCACCTCTTCGAACTGCACACCGAGCGCTGCTTCGAGCTCGGCCTTGCGGTCCTTCACGAGATCGGTCGCGAGCCAGCCCGGGCAGATCGCGTTGACCCGCACGCCGAGATCGCGCAGCTCGATCGCCGCCGTCTTCGTGAGCGACACCACGCCCGCCTTCGCGGCGCCGTAGTGGCCCGTGGCCGGCGCCCCGCCGAACGCCTTGATCGAGGCGATGTTGATGATCGATCCGGATCCCGCCGCGGCCATCACGGCGCCCGCGTGCTTGACGCACAGGAACACCCCGTCGAGGTTGACGGCCAGCACCGAGCGCCATTCCTCGAGCGACATCTTCACGAGCGGGTTGACGGTCGCGATCCCCGCGTTGGGAACCATGATGTCGAGGCTGCCGTGGCGGTCGGCGGTGTCGGACACGAGCGCCGCCACCTGGCTCTCGTCGGTCACGTCGCAGGCCATGCCCTCGCCGCGGGTGAGCTGCGCCGCTGCCGCGTCGGCGCCTGCCGCGTCGATGTCGGACACCACCACGTGGGCGCCGTGCGCGTCGAGCGCGCGCGCGATGGCGAACCCGATGCCCTTGGCCCCGCCGGTGACGATCGCGACCTTGTCCTCGAGGAGATCGCTCATCGGACGTTCGCGGTCAGGGCGGCGTCGAGTACATACGACGAGCCGGTGACGAACGAGGCGTCGTCCGACGCCAGGAACGCGGTCATCTCAGCTACCTCCTCGGCCGTCCCGAGACGGCCTTGTTTGAGTGCCACGACATCGCCGAACTGGGCGCCCGTCGCCGCTTCGAATGGGTCGACCAGCCGTTCGACCATCTCCGTGTCGATGAACGAGGGACAGACGGCGTTGACGCGGATGCCCGCGGGTCGCAGCTCGGCCGCGCAGGTCTGCGTGATCCGGATCACCGCCGCCTTCGAGCCGCAGTAGGCGCCGAGCAGCGGCACTCCGCCGAGGCCGGCCACCGACGACATGTTCACGATCGCGCCGCCGCCGCCTCCGGCGAGGACGGGAACGGCGTGCTTGATGCCGAGGAAGACGCCCTTCACGTTGACCGCCATCAACTGGTCGAACTCCGCCTCTTCGTGCTCGTGGAACGGCTTGCCGATCTCGATGCCCGCGTTGTTGACGAGGACGTCGAGCCCGCCGAACGCCTCGACCGTGCCGGCGATCGCCGCCTCGACGTCGGCCGAGTTGGTCACGTCGCAGCGCACGCCGCGAGCGTTGTCGCCGAGCTCGGCGGCCGTCGCCTGTACGGCCGCCTCGTCGATATCGGTCAGCATCACCTTCGCGCCGCGTTCGACGAACAGCTCCGAGATCGCCCGGCCGAGGCCGCGCGCGGCGCCCGGATACGAGCGCTGTCTTGCCTTCGAGATCGTGCATCCCGTTCTCCTCTAGCTGGCGCTGAGCGCCGCAGCGCGCGCGCCGTTGACCGACCCGATTGCGACCGGCGCGGCAACCAGGGGCTGCGGCGACACGTCGCCCGTCAGCTCCGGCTGGCCGGTCAGGCCGTAGCTCTGCAGGACGCCGAGGAGCTCCCGGTGCCCGAACGCCTGGCAGGCCGACGCGAAGCCGGTGCGCCGGGGCGACCCGTGGACCAGGTGGTAGGCCGAGTGGACCTGGAGCAGCCCGGTCTGCTTGTAGTTGCAGGCGCCGCGCAGGACGCATTGGACGCTCCCGAGCGGCCCCGTGGCGTGGACGGAGTCGAGCGAGACGTTCACCCGCTGGTTCTCGCGCGGGGGCATCTCGTTCATCACGGCGGACGCCTGTGCCGACAGCTCGGCCAGCTTGTCCTCGTCCGACATGCCGTCGATCTTCTCCAGCGCCGCCGCGACGATCTGCGGTACGCCCATCATCAGAGCGCGGTCGAACAGACCGCCGAGAGCCTTGACGTTCGCCACGCGCGGGTCGCGCTTGAACCACACCGGATGAGCCGTGCCGCCCCACGGCAGGGCGAGCCCGGTCTGGTGCTGGTCGGGAACGGTGACGTCGTAGATCGTGCCGTCGGCCGGCCACTCGACGTACTCGTTCTGCTCGAGATAGTGGGCCTTCGCGAGCGCAGCGTTGACGAAGATCGTCTGGGTCGACGCGATGGTCGGCGAGCCCTTCCAGAAGACCAGGATGTCGAGGCTGTCGAGGCCGGGCGTCTCGAGGCAGATGTTCGCCGCGATCTCACCCGTCGTGTACATCTGCGCGATGCCGGGCGAGAGCAGGAGGCCCGCCTCGGCGTACCGCTGGCCGAAGTTCTCCTCCGCGGTGATCATCCAGTCCTGCTCGCCGTTCGTGTCGAGGTAGTGGCAGCCGGCGGCCAGGGCCGCCTCGGCGACCTCGGTGCCGTAGGTGGCGAACGGGCCGACCATGTTGCACACGACCTTCGCGCCCGTGAAGAGCTCGGTCAGCGCCTCGACGGTGTGCTCGACCTCGGCGACCTCGTAGTCGGCCGTCTCGATGCCCGGGACGAAGGACATGATCTCCTCGACCCGCGCGGCGTCACGGCCCGCGGCCAGGAACGGGAGGTTGTAGTCGCGCAGGTACTCGGCGACGAGCCGGCCCGTGTACCCGCTTGCGCCATAGACGATGACCGGCTTGGTCGTGCTCACGACAGGTTCCTCTCTCTCTCCTCGGCCTCACGCTGGGCGTAGGCCCCGACCACACCGACGCTATGCGGGTGTCCGCCGCGTGACTATGTGACGTTCCGAAGCCCGGCGGCCCGGTTGCTGTCGGATGGCGCCATCCGTGGCGGATGGCGCGGAGATCGCGGCTAGGATCGCCGCCGTGAGCGAGATCGGCGCACTCGGAGTGGTCGGCGCGGGCTTCATGGGCTCGGGCATCGCCGAGTCGGCCGCCGCCGGCGGCAAACAGGTGGTGGTCTACGAGCTCGAGCAGGCGCCGCTGGACCGCTCGGCCGCCGCGCTCGACGCGTCGGTCGCCAAAGCGGTCTCGCGCGGGAAGCTCACCGCGGAGGACGCCGAGGGGGTGAAGGAGCGCATCACCTACACGACGAACTTCGACGACCTCGGCGGGGTCGACGGGGTGGTCGAGGCGATAGTCGAGGACCCGAAGATCAAGGGCGAGGTGTTCGCGCGCCTCGACGCGGCGTTGCCCGACGCGCTGTTCCTCGCGTCGAACACGTCGTCGATCCCGATCGCCGAGCTGGCGGCGTGGACGCAGCGTCCCGAGCGCGTGCTCGGGCTCCACTTCTTCTCGCCCGTCCCCGTGATGAAGCTCGTCGAGGTCGTCGTCGGGATCGACACATCCGACGAGGCGGTGGCGCTGGCCGAGGCGCTCGCCGTCGACATCGGCAAGAAGTCGATCCGCACCAAGGACCGCTCCGGCTTCATCGTGAACATGCTGCTCGTCCCCTATTTGATGGCCGCCGTGCGGATGTACGAGGAGGGGTTCGCCAGCCGCGAGGACATCGACGACGGGATGAAGCTCGGCGCGGGCCACCCGATGGGCCCGCTCACTCTGTGCGATTTCCTCGGCCTCGACGTGCTCTACGCCGTGTGCGACTCGCTGTACGAGGAGTTCAAGCGCGACGAGTACGCGCCGCCGCCGCTGCTGAAGCGGATGGTGGTGTCAGGACACTTCGGCCGCAAGAGCGGCCGCGGCTTCTACGACTACGACGCCTAGGCCGACTGCCGGCTCGACGGGTGGGAGTCGACGACGTTGCGCGACGCGATGCCGGCGAGGATGCCCGCCAGGGCGATGGTCGCGTGGAGCACGTTGTCGGCGCCGTTGATCGGCGCGAGGCCGAAGAGGATGTTGTCGCCGGCGATGAGGCCCCAGATCGTCACCAGCAGGTAGGTGGCTCCGAAGCCGAGGGCGAACGCCAGCGCGCCGGACCGGCTGCGCCACAGGGCCAGGCCGAGCAGACCCGACACGATGTGGATGAGGTTGTGCCAGCCGTTGACCTCGAACAGGATGAGTTCGTCGCCCTGCACGTCGGTGCCGACGTCGAAGCTGGCGTCGACGACGAATCCGAGGATTCCCGCGAGCAGCAGGGTCGCTCCGAAGACGAGTGAGTAGATCTGTGCGGGGGTGGTGTCTCTGTCGGTCACGGCGTCCCCACTACCCGCGGCTGCTCGATCCAAACCCCGGCGCCCCGCTGATCAGTGCAAAACGGTCCGCTCGTGCGCGGACCGGGCCAGCTCGAAGACCCAGAAGTCGCGCTCCATGACGGGGATGGAGACGTTGTAGACCGGCACTCCGCCCAGCTCGCCCCGGAAGGTCCCCGCGTGGGCATGGCCGTGGAGCACGAGATCCGGTTCGTGCTCGCGGATCGGGGCGGCGAGGCGTTCGCTGCCGAGGAACGCCCAGATTCCCTCCGGCTCGCCGACCAGCGTCTCCGCGGTCGGCGAGTAGTGGAGCAGGACGATGCGGAAGGGGCAGGTCTCGACGGCGCACAGGCCCGCGTCGACCGCCGCGACCTCGCGTCCCCCTTCGGCATACACCGCCCGCAGCGACGGCTCGCCGAAATCCGGCAGGTGCGATCCGGCGAAGCCGCCGACGAAGCCCTTCGTGCCGACGATGCCTACCTCCGTCCCGCCGATGTCGATGACCGTGTGGTCGCGCGACAGGACCTGGATGCCGCCGGACTCGAGCGCGGCCGTAAGCTCGGCGGCCCGGGCGACGTGGTGATCGTGGTTGCCGAGCACGGCGATGACCGGCGCGTCGATCTCCGCGCAGGCCTCGGCCAGGAGCGCTCCCTGCTCGGGCTCGCCATGAGTCGTGAGGTCGCCGGCCAGCAGGACGATGTCGGCGTGCCCCGCCAGACCGGCGAAGGCGTCCGCTACGGCCTCCTGGTTGACCTCGTTCACGTGAACATCGCCGGCGGCGGCGACGCGCACCTTGTTCTGTGACGCCATCCCGGGCGGTTACCCAATCCCGCCGAGGTGCGAACACCCGGTTGACTGGGTAGGCAGCCGGAGTGAGCAGCTCCGACCCCATGCACGAGACCCTCAAGCGCAGCGCGGCGGCGCTGCGCGAGGCGGATGTCCCGTTCCTCGTCGCGGGCAGCATGGCGACGTGGGCGCGCGGCGGGCCGGGAACGCACCACGACGTCGACTTCGTGGTGCGCCCCGCGGACGCCGAGCGGGCGCTCGACGCTCTCGCCGCGGCCGGCCTTCGCCCTGAGCGACCGCCCGAGGAGTGGCTGCTGAAGGCGTGGGACGGCGACATCCTGGTGGACCTGATCTTCGCGCCCGCGGGGGTACCCGTGGACGACGCGCTGTTCGCACGTGCGGACGAGCTCAAGGTCGCGGCGATGACGATGCCCGTGATGGCCGTCGAGGACGCGTTCGCCACCAAGCTCCACGCGATAGCCGAGCACCGCCTCGACTACACCCAGCTCGTCAGGACCGCCCGTGCGCTGCGCGAGCAGATCGATTGGCCCGTCCTGCGGGAACGCGCGGCGGGCGCTCCATATGGCCGTGCGTTCTTCGCCCTCTGTGAGGACCTCGAGATCGCAGACCGCGAGAGGGTCCCGACCGGCCGCGCGCGCGTCACCCTCGTCGAGGGCTGAGGCCGCCCCCTAGTCTCCTCCCGATGTACCAATGGATAGGAAAGCGCGCCGGGAAGCGTCTCGCGAAGGGGATCCCGGTCGTGCAGATGCTGCTCGCCGCCCAGGTTGCCCTGCTGCTCGGGCGCCACCTGACGAAGCTCGACTCGGGCGACATGAATCGCCTCCTCGCGCTCGTGACGAAGGCGCGCGGCCTGCCGTCGAGGCTGACCCAGAAGGAACAGGACGAACTCCACCGGCTCGTCGCCAAGCTCGAGCCGCGCCTGTTCGCCGGCGCGGCGGTCGAGACCGTGTCGCCGCTGCCGCTGCCCAAGCGCTTCCTCTACGGGAACAAGCAGAACCCCGCACGGGTCGCGGCAGAGGAGAAGAAGAAGGCCAAGTAGCCGGCGGGACGGACGGCGTACGCTGTCAGCCGTGACACGTCCCCCCACGACGCTGCTCTCGCCCGCCCAGCTCGACCAGCTGCGCGAACTCGGATCCGAGCACACCGCCGCGCCGGGCGACGTGCTGTTCGAGGTCGGCGATCGGGAGTACCCGTTCATCGCGATCATCGAGGGTGAGGCTGCGATTCTCGACGGTGCGGGCGAGGAGATAATCCGCCACGGGCCCTCCGGCTTCCTCGGGGAGCTCAACCTCCTCTCGGGTCAGACCGTGTTCCTGACAGCAGTCGCCACGGAGCCGATGCGCTACGTCGCCGTGAACCGCGACGTGCTGCGGTCGCTGCTGTTCGAGGACGGCCAGCTCGGCGAGCTGCTGTTGTCGGCCTTCATCGCCCGCCGCGAGGCGCTGCAGCGGTGGCAGGGAATCGGCATCGAGATCACGGGCCCGCGCAACTCCCAGCCCACCCGTGCGCTCGTGGAGCACGCGAAGCGCAGCCGCATCCCGTACACATGGCACGAGAAGGCGACGTCGGCCGACCTGCCGGTGGTGCGCCTGCCCGGCGGCCCCGAACTCGACAACCCGACCAACGGCGAGCTGTCGCGCGCGCTGGGCATCGGGCTCGAGCTGGCGCCGCGTGAGGAGGTTGATCTGCTGATCGTCGGCGGCGGGCCGGGCGGGCTCGGCGCGGCGGTGTACGGCGCGTCGGAAGGACTCGAGACCCTCGTTGTCGAGGGCTCCGTCCTCGGCGGCCAGGCCGGGACCTCGCGCCGGATCGAGAATTACCTCGGCTTCCCGGGCGGCATCAGCGGCATGGAGCTGACGTCCCGCGCGATCCAGCAGGCGCGCAAGTTCGGGGCGCGCACCGCGACGCCCTACCACGCAGTGGCGTTCGAGCCCGGTTCTGACCGCCATGTGGTGCGGCTCGAGGGCGACCACGAGGTCTCGGCGCGGGCGGTTGTGCTCGCGACGGGGGCCAACTATCGCCGCCTGCCGGTCGCGGGCCTCGAGGAGTACGAGGGCCTCAGCGTCTTCTACGCCGCCGGCCCGACCGAGGCCCAGCTGTGCGGAGCCAAGCGCGTCGGCGTGATCGGCGGCGGCAACTCGGCAGCGCAGGCGGCGATCTGGCTCGCCCGCGGCGGCGCGCTCGTGACGCTGCTCCACCGGCGCGCCGACCTGAGCGAGACGATGTCCGACTACCTGATCCGTGACCTGCCGCGCTTCGGGGTGTCGGTGCGCGACCACAGCGAGGTGGCCGAGCTGCACGGCGAGGACGGCGAGCTCGAGGCCGTCACGCTCACCGACGGCGAGCGTCTGAGCCTCGGCTATCTGTTCCTGTTCCTCGGCGCGACGCCGTGCACGGAGTGGTTGCCCGACGCGGTCGCGCGCGACGAAGCGGGCTTCGTCCTCACGGGCGCCGACGCGGGGGCTGAGGGCATGCTCGAGACCAGCGTGCCCGGCCTCTACGCGGCCGGCGACGCGCGCTCCGGATCGGTCAAACGCTGCGCGACCGCGGTCGGGGAGGGCGCGCTGGTGGTGCGCCTGGTGCACGAGCGGCTGTCGGGCGTGCCGGCCTAGGAACCGGGTGTAGGCTCGCCGCCATGAGTCGCGAAGGAGGTCCCATCACCGGCGGATGCCTGTGCGGCAATGTCCGCTACAGCGCCGACGCCGAGCCGGTCGCGCAGGCGGCGTGTCACTGCGCCGACTGCCAGCGCCAGACGGGCAGCCCGTTCACCGTGTTCGTCGGCGTCCCCGCCGACGCGTTCAGCGTCGAGGGCGAGACGATCAGCTCGTACAAGACGAGCGGCGACGACCACGAGGGCGAGACGGAGCGCAGCTTCTGCTCGAACTGCGGCGCGCCGGTGTTCAGCGCGTCCCCGCTGGCGCCGGGCGTGACCTTGATCAAGGCCGGCAGCCTCGACGACGCATCGTGGGTGGAGCCGGGCGCGGAGTTCTTCACGAGCTCGGCCCAGCCGTGGGCGCCGCGCTTCGAGAACGCCGCAGGCTTCGAGCGCGGGCCGGGCTAGCAGTGGTCCGACCGGGCTAGATTCCCCAGCGGTGAGATTCGGCATCTGCATCCTGCCCGAGCACCGCTGGGCGGAGGCCCGGCCGCGCTGGCAGCAGGCCGAGGAGTACGGGTTCGACCACGCCTGGACGTACGACCACCTCGGCTGGCGCGACCTCGTCGACGGGCCGTGGTTCGGCGCCATTCCCACGCTGACCGCCGTTGCCACGGCCACCTCGTCGATCCGCATCGGCACGCTCGTGGCGTCGGCGAACTTCCGCCACCCGGCCGCTTTCGCGCGCGAGGTGACCGCGGTCGACGACATCTCCGGCGGCCGGTTCCTGCTCGGGCTCGGCGCCGGCGGGCTCGGCTTCGACTCCGAGGTGCTCGGCCAGGGATCGCTCGGCGGCCGCGCGCGGACGGACAGGTTCATCGAGTTCGTCACGCTGCTCGACCAGATCCTCACCAGCGAGACCACCACCGCGGCGGGCGAGTACTTCTCGGCGGTCGACGCGCGCAGCGCCCCCGGCTCGGTGCAGCAGCCGCGCGTGCCGTTCGTGGTCGCGGCCAACTTCCCCCGCTCGATAGCGCTCGCCGCGCAGTTCGGCCAGGGCTGGATCACCACCGGCGCGTCGGTCGACGATCTCGACTCGTGGTGGGCCGCGGTGGCCGAGAACTCCGCCCGGCTCGACGCTGCGCTCGACGAGCAGGGCCGCGCGCGCGACAGCATCGACCGCTACCTCCTGCTCGACGCCGCCCCGGTCTTCTCCCTGTCGAGCATCGACGCGTTCGCCGACTTCGCCGGCCGCTCCGAGGAACTCGGCTTCAGCGACGTGATCACCCACTGGCCGCGGCCGAGCAGCTGGTACCAGGGCGACGAGTCCGTGCTCGACGAGGTCGCGGGGCGGTTTCTTCGCGGCCGTTGAGAAGTCGCCTCCCGGGACCCCGAAACGGCGTGGCGGGCCCGCCGGCCGGGTCAGCCCTGCTTCGCGTAGTTGCCTGCCTCCGGCGGCCGACATGGCCCCGGTCAGTCGCTCGTGGGTTCCGGCGGGGGCCCGAGGACCTCGACGCCGTGCTGTTCCCCGGCTGCACGTATTCGCGGGAGGTCCGTCCGTCCCGGCGGCGGCAGCGTCCGTTCCTGCGCGGGCTCGCCGCCGGCACGGTAGAAGTCCTCGTGCCCGGCCGGGGTGTGCAGGGTGACGAAGCGCGCGGTCGGTGTCTCGACCCGGAAGGAATGCGGTGTGCCCCGCGGGATCGACACCAGGGTCCCTGGCCCGCCGCGGCGCACCGGCGTGTCGCGATCCCCGGCCCAGAAGGTCACTTCACCCTCGATGACGTAGAAGCTCTCGTCGTCGTCGGGCTGGACGTGCCAGGCCGGCGACGTGCCCTCAGGGAGCGTCGAGTCCACGATTGCGAACTGCCCGCCGGTCCGCGCGCCGTCGGCGAGGATCTTCAGCAGCGCGCCGGAGAACCAGAGTGCCTCGGCGTCCTCGACCGAGCTCACGATCGGGGCCGGTTCCTGGTCTGGGTCAGTTTCCATGAGCAGAGGAGCGCTACGCCTGCAGGCCGACTGCTTCGAGGGCGCGGCCGCGGTCCAGGTAGCGCACCATTCTCGTGACCTTGCCGTCACAGACGTGGAAAAGCCAGGCCCCCTCGGACTGGATCTGCCCGAGGTCCAGCCCGCTTGTCTTCCCGCGCCCGCTGAGGCTGTCGAGCACGAGTACGCGCTCGGTATCGAGCGCACGGTATTCGTCCGCCTCCAACCGAAATTCCTCCCAGGTGCTCAGCCACTCGCGGAATCCCTCCGCCATCCCGGCCTTGCCCGACACCACGCCGGGGTCGGGGCCGTCGACCCCGACGTATTCGATCTCGGGGTGCGCCCAATCGGCCGCGCTGAAGTCGCCGCGCTCCCACGCGGCATAGATCGAGCGGACGAGTTCGACGTTCTCCCGCGACATTGAACGGCGAGTATCCCGGCCCTCTCCGCCTGGTACCAGCTGCCGCTCGTCCCGCGGCGCGGGAAATGGGGCGCGAGGCGCCTGCCCGGTCAGGCCAGGCGCCCCGCTGTGAGAGGAACCTGCCGCCGCGTCCGGCTGGACGCGACGCGGAGCCATGCTTCCCGCGGATAGCCGCTCGAAACACGTGCGTGCAGCCGCGAATCGAGACGGTCGAGGTCGTTTACCTGGTCAAGCCGGCCTCGAGCGCCTCAGCTCGGTCCTCGTAGACGTGAAAGCCGATGACCTTCTCCCCAGCCAACACGAAAAGCACAAAGGTCTGGGGCTCAACACGGACACCGCTTCGAGCGATACCGCGGAAGGTGCTTTCGGCCATCGCCCGCCCAGTATCCCGGGCCGCCGCCTCGTCCCTCGATCGACTTTCGCTTCTCGCGCGAAGCGGCGGCGCGCCGTTTCGCCGCAGACGTCCGAAATCCCGTCAGATCTGACGGCAAACGGGACGTTTGGCCCTCGGATACCTTCGGCGAGCCGTGCGCCGATCCACTCGCGTCTGCCATAAAGCAGGAGGGTCCTCAGGCCACGAAGCTGCGCTCGAACACCGTCCGCCCGTCCTCGCGCACCATCCGCAGCCTGAGCCGGCCGCCTCCCACGTCGATGAGCGCGAAGTGGCCGCGCGTGTCGTCGGCGTAGAGCACCCCGGGCGTGCGGCGGGCCGTCGCCGCCGCGAACGGGTCGACGAGCGTGATGTCGTTCGGGGTGGGGATGCCGAGCGGGCACGGGCGGGCCTCGAACAGCCCGCCGCGCTCGTAGACCATCGACCAGTGGGTGTCGCCGGTGACGAACAGCACGCGGCCCCGCACCCGCTCCCGCACGTGGCGCAGCAACAGGTCGCGCTCGGCGGTGAATCCCGTCGCCCAGCTGCCGTCGCGGACGTTGGCGCTCAGCGGCGCGATCGTGCAAGGCGAGCAGATCACCTTGAACGCGGCCCGCGACGCGGCGAGCGTGCGCAGCAGCCACTCGCGCTGTTCGCGGCCGAGGAGCGTCTTGGCGGCGGTGTCGGGCGCGCCGGGCGCGGTCTTGTGGCGGCGCTGGTCGAGCACCCAGAACTCGGCCGCGCCGGCGGTGAAGCGGTAGTAGTCGCGCCGCTCGACGAGCGACTCCCACGGGTGCAGCCCCCACGGCACGAGGTTGCCCGAGTTCGCGTCTTGGACGCCGTAGTCGTGGTCGTCGCGCTGGGCGGCGAACGCCGAGCGCTCGAACAGCGCGGCGAGCTTGGGGTTGGCGAGGAAGTCGCGCCAGAGCCCGGCGTAGCCGGAGCTCGTCTGGGCGAGCGGGCCGGCCGTGTCCGGGTAGTTCAGGTCGCCCTGCCAGACGAAGGCGTCGGGCTCCGCGGCGGTCAGGTGGTCGAAGAGCGGCCCGAACTGCGACGCGCACGAGCCGATCGCGATGGTCGCCGGTTCCGGGCTGCCGGCCTTTGGCAGCACGCGGAAGCTCCGCACCGGACCCACGCTCACCCGGCCGTGGCGCATCATGCGCGCGCGCCAGTACACCCGACGCCCGTGCTTGAGCTTGCCGACGCGGGCGATCGCTGAGTCGAACGTGTCGGTCCGGCGCACGCGCACGCGGCGGCTGTTGCGCAGGCCGGGATTCGGAGCGACCTCGATGTCGACGCGGCAGCGCACGTCGGTCGCGACGCGCACGTGGGCACCCCCGGCGATCGGCGCCCCGGTCGTGGCGGCCACCACCGATGGGAGCGTGGGTCCCGGCGTCCCGGCGGCCTCGACCACGATCGAGGCGAAGACAGCCGTCGAGCGCTCGCGGATCGCCGGCAGCAGCCCGCCCGTGACGACCCCGAAACCCTGGACCCCGTACGCGAGCACGTGCAGATTGCCAAGCGCCGGGAGCACCGCGGGGCCCTGGCTCGGGATCAGCGTGCGCGCCGTCGCCAGCACGCCGGGATCGCCCGCCCGCTGGAGTGCCGGCGCGGCGTCGTGCGCGGTCACGGTCGTCGTCGCGCCGCCGCGCTCGACCGTCGCCGTCAGGACGGCCGGCCGCGCACCCGTCGCCCGCAGCGAGAGCGTCAGCGGGCCACCGGGCAGGGGCAGGGGCGCACGCGCCAGCTCGCTCACGCCGGCCGCTGAGCGGCGGACGACGATCAGGGCGCCCTGCTCGGCGTCGACCACCGCCGCGTAGTAGTCGCGCGGTCCGGTGCGACGCACCACCACGCCGGCGCCGGCCCCGCCCGCCAGCAGGCGCGCGGCCACCGTGCCGTCGCGGAAACGCTGGTCGACGGCGAACGCGACGGGCCGCGGATCGGACGGGAACACGTCCGAGCCCGCCTCGAGCAGGCCGCGACCGCCATCGCGGTGGAGGTTCGCCACGCCGACGCACCTCCAGCCCGGCCAGCCACCGCCGGCTGCCAGGCGGGTGAAGTCGAGGGAGCGCGTCCAGCTGCCGGCCGCGGCCGCCGCACCGCGGCCGAGCGCCAGCGCCCCGCTCGCGGCGACGCCCGCTCCGAGCAGCTCACGGCGGCTCAGTCGCCCGCGCTCCATCGCGCCGAGGCTACCGCCGGCCGGCGTCGGTTAGCGTCACTCGCATGAGCGAACCGGGTGGGACGGTGCTGGTGTCGGGCGGGACGGGGTTCCTCGGCGGCTGGTGTGTGGCCGAGCTGCTCGACCGCGGCTACGAGGTGCGCACCACCGTGCGCGATCTGGCGCGGGAGCAGGCGGTGCGCGACACGGTTGCGGCTGCCGGGGTGGACGCCGGATCGCGCCTCTCCGTGCACGCGGCGGATCTGACCTCCGACGACGGCTGGGCCGAGGCCGTGGCGGGCTGCCGCTACGTGCTGCACGTGGCGTCGCCGTTCCCGCCCGAGCCGCCCGACGATCCCGACGACCTCATCGTCCCGGCGCGCGACGGCGCGCTGCGCGTGGTCGGCGCCGCGCTCACCGCCGGCGTCGAGCGGATCGTCCTGACCTCGTCGATCGCCGCGATCCGGCCGGGCCGCCCGTCGTCGGCCGAGGCGCCGTACGACGAGGACGACTGGACCGATGGCAACGACCCCGGGCGCGCCGCCTACTCGCGCTCGAAGACGCTCGCCGAGCAGGCCGCGTGGGATCACGTGCGCGCCGCGGGGGCCGAGAGCCGCCTCGCCGTGGTCAACCCGGGGGCGATCATCGGCCCGGTCCTGAATGACGACCACTCCTACTCGCTGCAGGTGGTCGAGCGCCTCCTCGACGGGATGCCCGCCGCGCCGCGGCTCGGGTGGACCTTCGTCGACGTACGCGACGTCGTCGACCTCCACCTGCGCGCGATGACCGACCCGGCAGCCGGCGGCGAGCGGTTCATCGCCGCCGACGAGTTCCTCTGGATGGCCGATGTCGCGAAGGTCCTGCGCGAGCGCCTGGGCGATGACGCGAGCAAGGTGCCGAGCCGCCAGGCCCCCGACATCCTGATCCGCGCGATGGCCCTGTTCGACAAGAGCGTGCGGCCCGTGCTCGGCGATCTCGGCGCCCGCGCCTGGTTCTCGAGCGAGAAGGCCCGCACCACCCTCGGCTGGTCCCCGCGCCCGGTGGCGGACTCGATCGAGGACTGCGGCAGGTCCCTGCTCGCCTGAAACGCGGCCGTTTTCCCGCGCGTGGGGCGGGTAGCCGGAGACGGTGACCCCCGCCGTCGAGGAAGAGCTGCTCGCAGGTCGCTACCGCGTCCTGCGCACGATCGGGGTCGGCGGCATGGCGCGCGTGCTGCTGGCCGATGACGAGCGACTCGGCCGTCAGGTGGCGATCAAGCGCCTGCACGCCGACAGCCCCGACGACGCCGCGCTGCGGCTGGGGCGCGAGGCGCGGCTCGGCGCTGGGCTGAACCATCCGAACCTCGTATCGGTGTACGACATCGAGACCGGCGCCGGCTCGGTCCTCGTCGTCATGGAGTACGTCGAGGGCCGGACCCTGGCGGACGCGCTGATGCGCGGCCCCTTGCCCGCCCGCGAGGCTCTGCGGGTGGTGGAGCAGACAGCCGCGGCGCTCGACCACGTTCACGCCGCCGGGGTCGTCCACCGCGACGTGAAGCCTGCCAACGTCCTCCTGCGCGGCGACGGCACCGCGAAACTGGCCGATCTGGGCATCGCCTACGCGCTCGAGAGCACGCACATCACGGGGACCGGGACGGTGCTTGGCAGCGCGCGCTACATGGCACCTGAGCAATTCGAGGCCGGGTCCGTCGGTCCAGCCGCCGACGTCTACTCGCTGGCAGCCGTGGCCTTCGAGGCTCTGTCCGGCAAACGTGCCCGCACGGGCGGGACCCCGCTCGAGATCGCGCATGCGCTGGCCACCGAGCCGCCCCCCGACCTGGCCGCGGCGTGGCCCGACGCGCCGCCGGCGGCGGCCGCTGCGCTCGCGCGCGGCATGGACTTCGACCCACAACGCCGCCAGGCGTCGGCCGGTGCGCTGGCCGACGACCTGCGGGCGGCGCTGCGCGAGAGCGGCCGCCCGGGCCTCCTCGCTAAACCGGAGCCCGCCCTGAGTCGAAGCCCTGGCGGCCGTGGCAGGCTGCTCGCAGGGGTCGGACTGCTCGCGGTCGCCGCGGCGCTCGCGGGTCGCGTTCGCCGGTGGGGGCGACGACCCGCAGAGGAAGGCGCCCGCGGAAGAGCGCGCCGCCGCACCCCGCCGCGACTCCGAGCAGAGCAGCGGGCAGAAGCCCGCCCGGTCGCCGGCTCCGAGCGCGCCCGCGCAGCAGCAGCAGCCCGGGGCGGGACCGGGAGGCGCCGGGACCGGGGCCGATGCGGGCGCGAGCGCCGAGCAGCTGAACGATCGCGGTTACGCGCTGCTGCAGCGCGGGCAGGCGGCCGCGGCGATCCCGCTGCTGCAGCAGGCCGTCGAGCGCGGAAGCGGCCTCACCCAGGCCTACGCGATGTACAACCTCGGCCGCGCGCTACGGCTCGCGGGCCGGCCCGCGGAGGCCATACCGATCCTCGAGCGCCGCGCACGGATCCCGAACCAGCAGGACACGGTGAAGCGCGAGCTCAAAGCCGCGAAGCGGGCCGCCGGACGCAGCGGCCGCTGACCCAGCCGGTCTAGGGTGGGCCGATGGACCGCGATGAGCTGAGAGCCGTGCAGGGGCCGTTGAAGGAGCGCTACCGCGGGGAGCCGGACGCGGCGCTCGTGACGCTCGCTGCCGAAGGCTCGCTCGGCGAAGGCATCTCCTGCTCGGTCGACACCGGGCGCGCGATCGCGGAGGCAGGGCTGCACCCCGCCACCGGAGGCGACGGCTCGCAGCTGTGCTCGGGCGACATGCTGCTCGAGGCGCTAGCCGCCTGTGCGGGGGTGACGCTGCGCGCGGTGGCCACGTCGATCGGGGTCGCCGTCGAGTCGGGCACGGTGCGCGCCGAGGGCGACCTCGACTTCCGCGGAACGCTCGGCGTCGACGCGGGCGCGCCAGTCGGGTTCGCCGCGATCCGCTTGCTGATAGAGGTCGAATCGGACGCCGGCGCGGAGCAGCTGGCGACCCTGGAACGGCTAACCGAGCGCTATTGCGTGGTCTTCCAGACGATCGCCGGGGACGCGGCGATGACGACGGAGCTCGTAGCCACCTAGCTAGCGCAGCCGGATCAGCTTGCGCTTCGTCGCGACACGGCCGACGTTGTCGACGCCGCGAGCCGTCACGCGCACCCTCATCCCGCGCTTGCCGGCCTTGCGCAGAACACGCCTGCCCTTCTTGGTGGCCTTGACCGACAGGGCGATCGACTTGCGGTCGCGGGCGAAGCGCTCGCCGACGGCGACGAGCGTCTTGCCGCGGGTGATCCGTACGCGGCAGCGGTCGATGCGCAGTGCGTTGGCCCGCTCGGCCCGGCAGGTGAACCGCGCCTTGCCACGGCGGAGCTTCAGCGGCGACTTCGCGTGGCGCACGCCGAGGCGGAAGCGCTCGCCGTGCTTGCCCTGCGGGTACTGGCTGACCGTCACGAGCCCGTTGCGCACGCGCTGGGGGTGCCAGCCGACCTTGAACTTGTGGACCACCTGCTCGGTGTCGTAGGAGATCACCGCCACCTCGTCCTCGCCCGAGGCGCTGACGTAGCAGTAGCGGCCGTCGGCGCTGTCGGTCGACCAGTACGGCTTCTCGATGCCGGGGATGATCTTCCGGGCGAACGTCTTCCGGTCGACGATCGCGGCGTAGTCCGACATCGTGCCCGCGACGCACAGCTTGTCGCCCTTCGAGTCGAGCGCGAGACCGTGGTGGGCCGAGTCGAGTAGGTACTGCTCGGGCAGCAGCTTGGCGGCCTCATCCGAGACCGGCAGGTGCGCGACGCGGGTGACCTTGTCGCGCACGAGGTCGTACTCGACGAAGCCGTGGAAGAACGAGAGCTGGAAGTACAGCGTCTTCTCGTCGGGCGTCAGGGCCATCGGGCGCATCGCGGCGGAGAAGTCCTTGAAGCCGGCCTCTTCCATCTTGTCGCTCATCACGATCCGCTTCTTGATCTGTCCCGTGCGGCGGTCGACGATCTGGAAGAACTCGCCGCCGCGCGTCGCGGTCGCGAGCACGCGCGGCCGGTCGACGGGCAGGTATACCCGGCCGATCGAGGCGTGGTAGATCGTGGTGCCGTCGCGCGAGATGTTCGTCTCGTGCGGCGAATCGCCGGAGTCGAAGCCGCCGGTCCGCAGCCCGGTGACCGTGTCGATCTCGTGCACGACGTTGCCGGTCGAGGCGGAGACGTAGAGGCGCTTGCCGTCGGCGCTGATCGCCATGTGGTCCGAGCGGTAGCCGTCGACCTGGGCGCGCCACTTGATTTTCTTCGTCGCGAGGTCGATCGCGATGACGTCGGCGAACGACGGGCGGGAGACGAAGATCGTGCGGCCGTCGTGCGAGGAGAACACGTCGTCGTTGAACTGGTGGTGGCCCTCGCCGATCAGCACGCGCACGGCGCCGTAGAAGGCGAGCCGGACCGGGTCGAACGCGATCGATGCCTCGCGCTCCTTGCGGTCGGGGACAACGTTGATGCGGTCGAGGCGCTCGAAGGTGTCGGGGTCGACGATGTCCGTCGTGCCGTCCCAGTTGTTCCCGATCAGGATCGCCGGCCGCGTGACGCCGGGATCGGCTTCGGGGATGTAGGTCGAGGCGCCGGCCACGGAGGGGATGGCGAACGCCGCGAGTAGCGCCGCCACGGGCAGAAGACGCTTGGGGGACACCAGCTTTCTCATCGGGTGATCATCCCAGAGCGGTAGCTGCGAGGCTGCAGGTCGTGGACTTCTCATCGCCCGCCGGCTGGTATCCCGACCCCGATGGGGGCCCGCGCCAGCGCTTCTGGGACGGCGAGAAGTGGACCGACGCGTTTGCCGCCGCGGTCCCCACGGGAGCGGCGGATCCGACGCGTACCTGGTCGATGGCGGCGCACTGGTCGGCGCTGCCGTGCGTGTTCATCGTGCTCACGTTCATCGGGCCGCTGTTCGTGTTGCGCGAGCGCGGCCGCAACGACGTCTACGTCCGCGACCACGCGGTGCCGGCGCTCAACTTCAACCTGTCGGTCCTCCTGTACGGGGCCCTTGCGGGCCTCGTGGCGATCGTCGCGCTCTGGGTGTCCCTCGCGCTCGTCGGGCTGATCCTCGTCGCCTGGCTCACGCTCGTGATCCGCGCGACGATCGCGGCGGGTCGCGGTAGGCGCTACAGCTACCCCCTCAGCCTCAGGTTCGTCCGGCGCTAACCGCGCCGCATCAACCGGCCGACGGCCGCCATCAGCTCTTCGGTCTTCTCGTCCTGGTCGTTGCCCGCGCCCATGACGCAGTGCTTGGCGTGGTCGTCGAGCAGCCCGAGCGACACCTTGTCGAGCGCGGCCTGAACGGCGCTGATCTGGGTGAGCACGTCGATGCAGTAGCGCTCGTCCTCGACCATGCCCTCGATCCCGCGCACCTGTCCTTCGATGCGCTTGAGACGGGCCAGCAATTGTTCCTTGGTCGCGCTGTAGCCGCGCGTGGGGGTATTTGGCATACGCCTATTGTATACCCATAGGGGGTATGTGTATAGTGCAAGCCATGAACACATCAGTACGACTTCTCGGGTTCTTCGTTCTCCTCGCCGGGGTCTTCACTACGGCCGCCTTCGTCGGCAACGAGGCCGACCTCGGAAAGTCGGTCACGGACGAGCCCGAGCACGGCGGGGAGGGAATGGAGATGGGCGCCGTCGACGAGGTCCGCGGCCTCGCCGTCAGCGACAACGGGCTCACGCTCGAGCTGGCCGCCGCCACCGCGCCGCGCGGCACGCGGACCGACCTCGAATTTCGGATCGCAGACGCGCGCGGGCGAACCGTCCGCAAGTTCGACCTCGAGCACACCAAGCGGATGCACGTGATCGTCGTGCGCCGCGACCTGACCGGGTTTCAGCACGTGCACCCGGTCCAGCAGGCCAACGGGTCGTGGTCGGTGCCCGTGACGCTCGACGAGCCCGGCAACTACCGCGTGTTCGCGGACTTCTCCACCGGCGAGACCCCGCAGACGCTCGGCGCCGACCTGACCGTCGCCGGCCCCGCGGCCCCGCGCGAGCTCCCGGCTCCGGCCGAGCGGGTCGAGGTCGACGGCCTCGACGTGGCGGTGCGTGCGCCGGAGGCCAAGGCCGGTGCCGAGGCCGAGCTCGACTTCGACGTCACGCGCGACGGCCGCCCGGTCGAGGTCGAGGACTACCTCGGCGCGAAGGGCCACCTCGTGGCGCTGCGCGAGGGCGACCTCGCCTTCCTCCACGTGCACCCAGACGAGGATCGCCTGCGGTTCATGTCCGAGTTCCCATCGGCCGGCAGCTACCGCCTGTTCCTGCAGTTCAAGGTCGCCGGACGCGTGCATACCGCGGCCTTCACCCAGGAGGTCGCGCGATGACGGGTGCGGTCACAAGCCCGGGACCGACCGAGCGGGTCGAGCTACCGATCGAAGGGATGACCTGCGCGTCGTGCGCCGGCCGGGTCGAGAAGCGGCTCAACGAGCTCGCCGGCGTCAGCGCGACGGTGAACTTCGCGACCGAGGTGGCAGCCGTCGACTACGACCCGGCCGCCGCCGGGGAGGGCGACCTCCTGGCGGCCGTCGAGGCCGCCGGGTACAGCGCAACCCTGCCCGCCGCAGACGAGTCGCGCGCAGTGGGCGAGGAGGACGCGGGCGACGAGGAACTCGACTCGCTGCGCACCCGCCTGCTGATCAGCGCCGCCCTGTCGGCGCCCGTCCTCCTGCTGTCGATGATCCCGGCCCTCCAGTTCGACAACTGGCAGTGGCTGTCGCTGAATCTCGCCACGCCGGTCGTGCTGTGGGGCGCGTGGCCGTTCCACCAGGCGACGTGGGCGAACCTCAAGCACGGCGCGGCGACGATGGACACGCTGATCAGCGTCGGCGTGCTCGCGGCGTGGCTGTGGTCCCTCTACGCGCTCTTCATCGGCGACGCCGGGATGCCCGACATGCGCATGGGCTTGGACCTGATCCCCTCGCGCGGCGAGGGGGGCGACGAGATCTACCTCGAGACGGCGTCCGTGGTGACCACGCTGATCCTCACCGGCCGCTACTTCGAGGTCCGTGCAAAGCGCCGCGCGGGCGCCGCGCTGAAGAGCCTGCTCGAGCTCGGCGCGAAGGACGTCGCCGTGCTCGGCGAGAACGGCCACGAGAATCGCGTGCCGGTCGACCAGCTGCGCGCCGGCGATCGTTTCGTGGTCCGCCCGGGCGAGAAGGTCGCGACCGACGGCGTGGTCGAGGAAGGCAGCTCGGCGGTCGACATGAGCATGCTCACCGGCGAGTCGGTGCCCGTCGAGGTGGGCCCCGGCGCCGACGTCGCGGGCGCGACCGTGAACGCCGGCGGGCGCCTCGTGATCCGGGCGACGAAGGTCGGCGCCGACACCGCGCTCGCGCAGATCGCCCGCCTCGTCACGGAGGCGCAGACCGGGAAGGCGCCCGTGCAGCGGCTCGCCGACCGGATCTCGGGGATCTTCGTACCGATCGTCTTCGTGCTCGCGACGGCGACGCTCGGCTTCTGGCTGGGCACGGGGGAAAGCTCTGAGTTCGCGTTCACCGCCGCCGTCGCGGTGCTGATCATCGCCTGCCCCTGCGCGCTAGGGCTCGCGACTCCGACCGCGTTGATGGTCGGGACCGGTCGCGGCGCCCAGCTCGGGCTGCTGATCAAGGGCCCGGAGATCCTCGAGTCGACCCGCTCGATCGACACGATCGTGCTCGACAAGACCGGCACCGTCACCACCGGCGAGATGAGCCTGGTCGGCGTGACCCTCGCCAGGGGCACGGACCGCGCCACGGCCCTGACGCTCGCCGGCGCGCTCGAGGACGCGTCCGAGCACCCCATCGCCCGGGCGATCGCGGCTGCCGCTCGCGCCGAGCTGGGCGACCTCCCGGCTCCGGGCGAGTTCACGGCCCGCGCCGGCCTCGGCGTCGAGGGCGTGGTAGGCGAGACGGCGGTGGTCGCCGGGCGTCCCGGCCTGCTCGCGGAGCACGGCTTGACCGTGCCTGCCGAGCTCGACGCCGCCCGCCTCGCAGCCGAGGAGATCGGCCAGACAGCGGTGATGGCCGGCTGGGACGGCCAGGCTCGCGTGACGCTGGCGGTGGCCGACACTGTCAAGCCGACGTCGGCCGCCGCGATCCGCGACCTGGTCGAGCTCGGCCTGCGGCCCGTGCTCCTCACCGGCGACAACTTCACGACCGCCCGCACCGTCGCCGCCGAGGTGGGGATCGGCGAGGTGATCGCCGAGGTGCTCCCGGCCGACAAGGCGCGGGTTATCGAACGCCTGCAGGCCGAGGGCCGCGTGGTCGCGATGGTCGGCGACGGCGTCAACGACGCGCCGGCGCTCGCCCAGGCAGATCTCGGGCTCAGCATCGGCACCGGCACCGACGTGGCGATCGAGGCGTCGGACATCACGCTGATCAGCGGCGACCTCCTTGCCGCGGCCGACGCGATCCGCCTCAGCCGCGCCACGCTGCGGACCATCAAACAGAACCTGGCCTGGGCGTTTGGCTACAACGTCGCGGCGATCCCGCTGGCGATGGTCGGCCTGCTGAACCCGGTGATCGCGAGCGCGGCGATGGCGTTCTCCAGCGTGTCGGTGGTGGCCAACGCGCTTAGGCTGCGGCGCTTCCGGGGAACGCGGGGCTGACGATGGAGGCCGCGACGCACAGCCATCACGAAGAGCTCTCAGGCCGCGCGCTCACCGCGATGTCGGTCAGCGCCACGCTCCACTGCCTGACCGGCTGCGCGATCGGCGAGGTGCTGGGCATGGCGATCGGCACCGCCCTCGGGTTCTCCGACCTCGCGACGATCGCGCTGGCGGTGACCCTGGCGTTCATCTTCGGGTACACGCTTACGAGCATCCCGCTGCTGCGCGCGGGGCTGGCCATCGGCGCGGTCGTCCCGATCGCGCTCGCGGCGGACACCCTCTCCATCGCGACGATGGAGATCGTCGACAACCTCGTCATGGTCGTGATCCCCGGTGCGATGCACGCCGGCCTCGACACCCTGCTGTTCTGGGGGTCGCTCGCGTTCGCGCTCTCGATCGCGTTCGTGGTGGCCGTGCCGGTGAACCGCTATCTGCTCGCGCGCGGAAAGGGCCACGCGCGGGTCCACGAGACCGGCATCCACGGCGGGCCGCCGGCGCGCGTCGTCGGGGCGATCGTCGCGGTCGCATTCACCTTCGGCACGGCCGTGCTGATCGCGGAGGCAGTCGACGACGACGAGCCTGCCCACGACGCCGGCCACGCCGAGCTCACGCAGCCGGTCCGGCGCTGACGACTCCCGGTCGCAGCGCGTCCGCGTCGTGGCCGGGCAGGACGGTCAGGCCCGCGTCGCGCAGCGCGCGAAGGCGGTCGCCCGAGCGGCCCTGGGCGTCGAGGTCGTCGCCGAACGCCGGGAGGCGACGGTCGTCGAGGCCGGCGGCGAAGTGCACGACGTCGCCGCCGATCACCACGCCGCCGGCCTGCACCGACTGGTGGCCGGGCGTGTGGCCGGGCGTGAGCAGGAGGCGTATGGAGCCGTCGCCGAGCAGGTCGTGGTCGCCGTCGACCAGCTCGACCGGGCGGTCGTCGCCGGCGTAGTCGCGCTCCAGGAAGAAGTTCCGCGCCGCGCCGTCGGCGTCGTGCCCGGCTTCCCACTCGGTCCGCTGCACCACGACCGGCACATTCTCGGGCACGAGGGCGAGCCCGCCGGCGTGGTCGAAGTGCAGGTGGGTGAGCACGACCTTGGTCACCGTCCCGAGGTCGACCTGGTCGGCGATGCTGAGCTCCTGCTCGGGCGCGAACAGCTCGAACCCGCCGGCCTCGCCGTAATGGCCGGTGGGATCGGCGACGGCGGCGGGGTGGAGTCCGGTGTCGATGAGGATTCGCTCGGTCGCGGTCTCGACGAGGTAGGCGGGAACCGGGCAGCGCAGCTGGTGGTCCGTGCTCTCGCCGGCCCGGATGAGTCCGGCGGGCGGGTTGATCCACCCGGCGTTGAACATTTCGATTCGCATGCCGCCATGGGTACCGGCTGCTCGCGCAGCCGTGGAGGCGCATGTCCGGATACGAGGGATGTACGTCCTTGCGGACATCGCCCGCAAGCCTCAACATGGGTCCATGGCCAAGTCCATGCGGGATGTGGTGCTCGTCGGCTTCGACGGGATGCAGCTGCTCAACCTCGTCGGCCCGGCAGAGATGCTCGACGCGGCGACGCAGGTGCTCGGCCGCGGGCGCGGCTACCGGGTGACAATCGCGACGCCCGACGGTGGACCGGTCCGCGGCGCGGCGGGCCTGCGCCTCGCCGCCGACAAGCCGCTCGGGCATGTCCGCCCGCGCACGGTCGACACGCTTATCGCCGGAGGGGGCATGGGCATCGCCGAAGCCGGCGACGACGAGCGGCTCACCGCCGGGATCGAGCGCATCGCGGCCGGCGCCCGGCGCACGTGCTCGGTCTGCACCGGGGCGTTCCTCCTCGCCCGCGCCGGCGTCCTAGACGGCCGGGCGGCCACGACCCACTGGGCCTTCTGCGGCGAGCTCGCCCGCGCGCACCCGCGCGTCCGCGTGGAGCCCGACCGGATCTTCGTGCGCGACGGCGACGTGCTCACGTCGGCGGGCTCCACCGCGGGACTCGATCTCACCCTCGCGCTGATCGAGGCCGACCACGGCCCGGACGTGGCCCGCGCGGTCGCCCGCTGGACGGTGATGTTCCTCCAGCGCCCCGGCGGCCAGTCGCAGTTCTCCGAGCGCCTGTCGATGCCCGCGGACGTCGCCGCACCCGTGCGCAGCGCGCTGGACGCGGTCGTCGCAGAGCCCGGGGGCGACCACCGGCTGGCGGCCCTGGCGCGGCGTGCGGCCGTGTCCGAGCGCCATCTGCGGCGCCTGTTCGCCGAGCAGACCGGCACCACGCCGACGCGGTTCGTGGAGCGCATCCGGGTCGAGGCCGCGCGCGAGCAGCTCGAGCGCGGGGGCGCGTCCGTCGCCGCCGTCGCGGCCGCTTGCGGCTTCGGGAGCCCCGAGACGATGCGCCGCGCTTTCCTGCGCGTCGTGGGCGTCGGCCCGTCCGCCTACCGGGCGCGCTTTCGCTCGACCGGCTCGGGCGAGGCGCTGGCAGCGTAAGATCCCCGCGGTGATCCGGAGGACGGGAGCCCTCGGTGTACTGCTCGCTGTCGTGCTGGCGTGTGGCGGCGCGAGCGCGCAGGCCGCGCCTGGGCCGACCGGCGCGATGGTCGGTACCGGACAGGAGCCGCTGCTCGGCGTGCCGCCGATCGGCGACCTCGTCGGCGGGCGCCTGCAGGTCGTGCTCGACCCCGACTACTGGGCCGAGTACGTCCGCAACATGCTCGCCGGCACGGCGCTGCTCCCGTCGCCGGTCGACGCGGTCAAGATCGAGCAGGCGCTGCCCACGTCGCCGGTCGCAAAGGGCGCGTACACCTACCCGCTCGCGCGCAAGCCGGTCGACCTCCGCGGCGTCACCTACGAATGGCAGGGGCAGAAGAAGACCCTGAGCCAGTTCATGCGCACGAGCGAGACCGACGCGACGGCCTTCGTCCACAACGGCGCAATCGTCTCCGAGCTCTACGAGAACGGCTGGAACGCGAACGTGCGCCACCAGCCCTGGTCGGTCACCAAGTCGTTCGTCTCCGCACTCGTCGGGATCGCGGTCGAAGAGGGCAAGGTCCGCTCGCTGAGCGACCCGATCGACTCATACATCCCCGACCTCAAGGGCACCGCCTGGCAGGGCACCACGATCCAGAACCTGCTCGAGATGGAGTCGGGCGTGCACTGGGACGAGGGCACCCCGGTTCTCGTGGTGAACACCCAGGTCCAGCAGTGGGTCCAGCTGCTCCTCGACTTCTACACGGGCGGCCTGCTCGGCCAGACCCGCAACGAGTTCCTGAAGACGCTCCCGCGCGATTTCCCGCAGGGCACCAAGTTCTCCTACAACAGCGGCAACACCCAGGTGCTCGCCTGGATGCTCGAGCGCCTGTACCGGACCGACTTCGCCACGGTGGTCTCCGAGAAGCTGTGGAAGCCGGCCGGCATGGCCGGCGACGCCAGAGTGATGACCGACCGCCTCGGCGATGCCGTCGCCTCCCAGGGCCTCTACTCGCGCGTCTTCGACCTCGCGCGCTTCGGGGAGCTGTTCCGCAACGGCGGCCGCACTCCGGACGGCCGCCAGGTCGTGCCGGAGCGCTGGGTCCGCGCCTCGACCACGATGACCCAGGTGTCCAAGGGCGACTACGCGTTCCAGTGGTGGGCCGGGCCGCTGCCTGGCAGCTACGAGGCGTCCGGTTTCCAGGGCCAGAAGATCTCCGTCGCGCCGTCCAACTGCCTGACCGGCGTCCGCCTCAGCCACACCCTCGGCCTGACGCTCGTGCCCGCGCTCGAGATCGCGGCCGGGTCGGGCGAATGGGCCGCGGCCTATCGCGCCGTCGCCGCACGGCTCGGCGGCTGCGCGGCCGCTCCGCCTGCCGCCGCGCCTGCGCGTCGCAAGCTGGCCGCGGTCCGCATCGGCGGGTCCACCCGCATGTCGCGCCGCGCTGCCATGCGCCGTCGCGCCCTGCTCGTCCGCGTGGGCACCGGTGGCGTGCGCGCGCGGGTCGCCATCACCGCTACGGCGAAGGTGAAGGGCCGGTCCATCCGCGTCGCAAGCCGCCGGCTGACCTTCGCCGCCGGCCCGGCCCGCAACGTCCGCGTACCGCTCACGAAGGCCGGTGCGAAGCTGCTGCGCGCGCGCCGCTCGCTCCGCGTGCGCATCGGGGTGGTCGCGACGGCCGATGGCCGGCGCCGCACCACCGCGCGCAGCGTGCTCGTCCGTCGCTGATCCGGCCTCCCGGCGCGAGCGCCTCGGTGTGCTCAAGGCGCTGCTCGAGGAGGCTAGCGTCGCCTATCCGGTGACGCAGCCCTCGATCGTGTCGCTGTCCTCCGTGGCCTCGCTGCCGTCGGCGAACGAGACGACGACCGTGCCGGCGCGCAGCACCTCCGAGCCCGAGCTCTCGGCGACGCCCTCCAGGGTCTCGGCGTCCTCCTCGGACTCCTCGAAGGAGATCACCGTGCGACCGCCGCTGTAGTCGATGCCGATGGTCTCGCCGCTGGTGTTGCTGCTCTGGTCCTTGGCGTCCACTCCGGCGGCCGTCAGGCACTCGAGCACAGCATCAGGGCCGGCCGACGAGGCACCGGCCGAACTCGTGTCGGCCGGCGTGGCGGGGGTCGAGGCCGTATCGCCGGAGGACGACGAGTCGTCGTCTCCACACGCGGCGATGGCGATGCTGCAGAGCGCGGCCAGGGCGAAGGGAACTACACGAGTGCGAGTCATGAAAAGACACTAGTTGTGGTTGGCGAAAAATGACGACCGTGGTTAGGGTCATCGCATGCTCGCAAGGGGGAAGGCGGCGGGCTGCTCTGCGCTGCTCGTCGTCTCGATACTCATAGCCGTGGCCGCCATCCCGGCGCTCGCGGATCCCGGTGACGGAGACGGGACCCTCGGGGGTCCTCATGACCCAGTAAACGGGGTAGCTCAATCCACCCTGTGCCCCGCGGGCGCGGTTGTCACGGGAGTGAGCGGGCTGACCGGCCTGAATGGTGGCTTCACGACCGTTGACGTCGCCACGGTCGATTGCCGCGATTCCAACGGCCCTGTTCCTGCGACGGGGACCATCGGGGTGCCGGACGGCGGAGAAACACCGGCCGCTACAGCCTGTGGCCCCGGTGAGGTGGCGGTCGGTATCGGCGGTAACGAGGGCGACTTCATCGACCTTCTCCAGTTGCGCTGCCAAGCCGCTGATCTGACAGGCTCGAAGAGTGCCTCGACTGGAGTCTTCGGCGGCGGAAACGGCACTCCAGAGGGGCCCTACGAATGTCCTGCAGGCAGGGCGCTGACGGGGCTCGACGGAGAGTCGGTGACGTTCTTCGGCCAGCCCACTCGCTACGTGTCCATCGTCTGCGAGGCGGCCGCCCCCGTCACCACCGGGCCGGCCGATCCCCCGAAGCCCCCCACGCCCGTCCTCGGCAAGCAGCTCGTCGTCCAGAAGGTCAAGGGCACCGTGCTCGTCGCGGTTCCGGCCGGGGCCACCGCCGCCCGGGCCGGCGCGAGCCAGAAGGGCCTCAAGTTCGTGCCGATCGAGCAGGTCCGCGTCGATCCCCGTCGGATCGTTCCTCGACACCAGGCGCGGCACGGTGCGGCTCACCACGGCGCGCAACGCCGCCGGGACGCCCCAGGCCGGCGACTTCGACGGCGGCCTCTTCCAGATCCTCCAGTCGCGCCGCAAGCGCGACCGCGGGCTCGCCGACCTCGTCCTCAAGGGCGGCAGCTTCAAGGGCTGCACGACCAGCCGGAAGTCGGACGTCGCCGCCGCGAAGCGCAAGAGGCGGCGGGTCCGGAAGCTGCGCGGCAACGCGCGCGGGCGCTTCCGCACGCGCGGGCGCTACTCGGCGGCCACCGTCCGCGGCACGGTGTGGACCGTCGAGGACCGCTGCGACGGGACGCTGACGAAGGTCACGCGCGGCTCGGTCGTCGTGCGCGACAACCGGCGCAAGCGCAACATCACGTTCGCGCCGGAAAGCGGACCAAGGGCAAGGGCGGCGGGCGCGGCAGCTACTTCGCGCGCGCGGGCTGAGCCTTTCCGGCGGCAGGGCGCTAGGCCTGGGCTTCGGCCGTGTGCCCGGCCCCGAGGCGCTTCGCGCTGTACATCGCGCGGTCGCCGCTGCGCAGCAGCTCGTCGGGCCCACGCGGATCGCCGTCCGCGAACACCACGATGCCGATGCTCGCCGACACCCGCGCGCCGGGGACCGCGGCAGCGCAGCGGTCGGCCACGAGCTGCTGGATCCGCCCGGCGACCCGCCCGGCGGTGGCCGGGCACGGCTGGGTCAGCATCAGGGCGAACTCGTCGCCACCGACCCGCACGACCAGCGCCTCTTCGCCCGGGGCGCTCTTCAGCGCCTCGGCCACGACGACGAGGAGCAGGTCGCCCACGTCATGGCCGTGGCGGTCGTTGACCTCCTTGAAGCCGTCGAGGTCGAGGACGAGCAGCGCACCGCCCCCGCCTGTGACGAGCCGGCGCCGCAGGGCGTCGTCGAGCGCCCGCCGGTTGTGCAGCCCGGTCAGATGGTCGCGCTCGGCCAGCCGCCGCAGCTCGCGCTCGAGCTCCTTGCGGGGGGTGATGTCCTGGAACTGGCCCAGCCAGTTGAGTGGATGCCCGTCGGCGGTGCGGTGGAAGGTGAGGTTCGCGATCGCCCACACGATTGCGCCATCCGGCCGCAGGAAACGCTTCTCGCACTGCCAGCGGTCGAGCTCGCCGGCGAGGATCCGCCAGGCCGCCTTCACATCGGCCTCGCGGTCGTCCGGGTGGGTGATTTCCTGGTCGCGCAGGCCGAGCAACACGTCGCGGTCCCGCCCGAGCAGCTCGCAGAGGGCGGAGTTCACGTGGAGGTACTGCCCGCGCGTGTCGAACAGGGCCATCCCGATCGGGGAGTTCGCGAACGCCACGTCGAGCTGGAGCTGACCCAGCTCGATGAGCTGCTCACGGCCGAGATCCCGGACCAGACACGTGGCGCCCCCGCCGGGCTGGCGGCGTGCGGTCACGTCGACCGTCAGCGGGACGTCGTCCGCGCGGACGACCTCCGCCCGCCAGCGGCGGATCTCGGGCCCGTCGCCCTCGAGCCAGGCGGCGAAATCGGCCGGCTCGCAGCCGATGGCCGTGGAGCCCAGCTGTGCGAGGAACTCCTCCGGGCCGAGCAGTCCCGCGGCGAGGTCGTTCGACGCGGCGAGGGCCCCGCGCGGGTCGAATTCGAGGGTGGCGTCCGGGAGGGCAGGCGGGTTGGGCGAGAACACCTGGTCCAGCAGGGGTCGGGGGCGTTTCGCTTGTGATCGGCCGCGGCGGCGCCCGACTTGAGGGCCCGCGGTACCCGATTCAGGCGGCGCGCATCGCTGCAAGGACCTGCGGCGGCATGTTCGCCACGCGACCCTCGATGTCCACGAGGCAGCCGGCGGGATCCGGGGGGACGAACCCCGCCGCGGCGGCGCGGTGGCCGCCCGCGGCCCGCTCCGCTGCCCGGGCCCGGTCCATGATCGCCGCCAGGTCCGGCTTCATGAAGCGCTCCCACTGGGCGGTCCCGCGTTCGCTCCCCAGGTAGGCGGCGAGCGGGCGCACCGACGCGCGCGTGGCGGCGCGGAAGCGCAGCTCCGGGCGCCGCCCGATCGAGAGCAGGTCGAGGTCGCCGGGGTGCATCGTCACCAGGGTCATGTCGGTCAGGCCGCGCACGATGCTCGCGACCGCCTTGCGCCTGAGCGGCGACAGCTCGCCGATCACGCTGCCGAGCGGGTAGTCGCCGTAGGCGAACGGCTTGAGCACCTCGCGCGCCTGCGGGCCCACGGCGAAACGCTCGCGCGCCTGAGCGAGGAACGCCTCGAGCTGGGCCATCGTGCTCGGCAGGTGGTCCGGCGGGATCTCGAGCAGCGCGCCGGCGCTCTTCTGCTCGATCAGGAACTGGTCGCGGTCGGCATCCGGCAGGCGCCCGTGGACGATCTCGTAGGCAGCGATCCACGACGACGTGAGCAGCACCTGCGTGAGGGCGAGCTCGTAGTCCGAGTGCGCCTGGTAGGGCTGGCCGCTGAGCGGCTCGATACCGACGACGCGCTGGTGGTTCTTGCGCACGAAGCCGCTCACACGCGCGGCCTCCTCGCGCGTGCCGTAGACGACGCTGTATGCGTAGCGCGCGACGGTGCGGTAACGCATAACCGGGTCCTGGTGCACGCGGTCGTGGTCGGTCGCGGCCGCGGCGAAGGGTGGATGGAGGGTGAGGAGGATGCCCTCGCGCAGCAGCGCGATCACGTAGACGACCGGGTTGCGCAGCACCTCCCAGCTGACGCTGCCGGGGCCGAGCGACCAGTCGGTCGCCGTAAGCTCCTCCGCCGTTTCCGCGGAGCGCAGCGCTGTTGCGGGATTCATGCGCATAGATTGGCAGACGAAAACGAATTCATCAAGTGTTCGCGTATTGGTTCTGCGATTTAGGTACGCAAGTCGTACGTAACGCGTCGGGCGAGACGCGCATCACCAGCGACTGGGAGACCGCGGCCAACCAAGTCTGAGAACCTGCGCGGCATGACGACCGCGAGCGCCACCACGCGCCTCTTCAATCCCGGCAGCTACGACGGCGCCGAGTTCGACCCCGCGACGCGGCGGCTCTTCCGCGCGACGATCGATTGGTTCGAGGCGAAGGGCAAGACCCGCCTGACGGCCGAGATGCGCACCGACGAGTGGTACGCGGACTTCATCTCCTTCCTCGCGCGCGAGCGCGCCTTTGCCACGCTCCTGACTCCCGCGCGGGACGCCGGCGACGATCAGGACAAGCGCTGGGACACCGCGCGCAACGCCGTCTTCAACGAGATCCTCGGCTTCTACGGGCTGCCGTACTGGTACGCGTGGCAGGTCACGATCCTCGGCCTCGGCCCGATCTGGCAGAGCGACAACTCGGCGGCGCGTGCGCGCGCAGCGCAGCATCTCGAGGAGGGCGCGGTGTTCGCCTTCGGCCTGTCCGAGCGCGAGCACGGCGCCGACATCTACTCGACGGACATGATCCTCACGCCGGATGACGAGGGCGGGTTCAGCGCCAGCGGCGGCAAGTACTACATCGGCAACGGCAACCTCGCGCGGATGACCTCCGTGTTCGGCCGCCGCTCCGACGTGGATGGGCCCGAGGGCTACGTGTTCTTCGCGGCCGACAGCCAGCACGACGCCTACAAGGTGGTGAAGAACGTCGTGCACGGGCAGATGTACGTGAGCGCGTTCGACCTCGAGGACTACCCCGTGCGGGCCGAGGACGTCCTGCACACCGGCGCGGCCGCGTTCGAGGCCGCGCTGAACACGATCAACGTCGGCAAGTTCAACCTCGGGTTCTGCTCGATCGGCATGGCCGAGCACTGCTTCTACGAGACCGTCACCCAGGCCGAGGACCGCGTGCTGTTCGGCAAGCGCGTCACCGAGTTCGGGCAGATCCGGCGCATCCTGTCCGAGGCCTACGCGCGGCTGCTCGCGGCCAAGCTGTACGGCCTGCGCGCCGTCGACTACGTGCGCAGCGCGAGCCTCGACGACCGCCGCTACCTGCTCTACACGCCGATCAACAAGATGCAGGTGACGATGGAGGGCGAGCGCATCGTGCGCCTCCTGGCCGAGGTGATCTCGGCCAAGGGCTTCGAGCGCGACTCGTACTTCGACAGCGCCAAGGGCATCATCGACGGCCTGCCGAAGCTCGAGGGCACGGTCCACGTGAACCGTGCGCTGCTGCTGAAGTTCCTGCCCGGCTACCTGTTCGGGAGCGAGCAGCTCGAGGCGCCGCCGGCCCGCCGCGACGACGGCGACGACGAGTTCCTGTTCGCGCAGGGGCCGACACGCGGTCTCAGCCGCATCACGTTCCCTGACTGGCGGCACGCGTTCGACGCGGCCGCCGGGATCCCGAACGTGGCGCTCTTCCGCGAGCAGGCGGACGCGCTGCTCGCGCTGCTGGCCGACGCGCCGCTGACGCCCGACCAGATGGCGAGCGATCTCGACTTCCAGCAGTCGCTCGCGCAGCTGTTCAGCCTTATCCCGTACGCCCAGCTGATCCTCGAGGAGGCACAGCTCGACGACACGCCGGCCGACGTGGTCGACCTCGTCTTCGAGACGCTCGTGCGCGACTTCAGCGCGACGGCGGTCGAGTTGCACGGCAAGGCCTCGTCGACCGAGGAGCAGCAGGCGTGGGCGCTCGGCGCCGTGCGCAAGCCGGTCGCCGACGAGGAGCGATCCGACCGGCTGTACGCCGAGGTGCGCGCGCTCGCGGGCGCCTACGAGATGCCGGCGTAGCTCAGCTCGCCGCCGGCAGCGAGTCCGGGTCGACGCCCCAGCCGCGCAGGGCCTCGGCGGCATCCCTGACCGGGCGGGCCGCCCCAGGCGTGCGGTCGAAGCGCGGGGCAGCGGCCGGCTGGACGATCCCGTCGATCTCCACGAACGCGCCGCGCGCGACGTTGTGCGGGTGGTCCTTCGCGTCGGCAAAGCCGCGCACGACGGTGGCGCACGCATCCTCGTGCTCGAGGAGCTCGCCCCACTCGGCGGCGTTCCTCGAGGCGAACAGCCCGGCCAGCGTCTCCTTGAACTCGGGCCACCGCGCCGTGTCGAATTGCGGCATGTCGTCCGGGGCGATCTCGAGCAGCTCGAGCAGCTTCGCGTAGAACTGCGGCTCGATCGCGCCGACGCTCACGTGGCCACCGTCGGCCGTCGCGTAGACCTCGTAGAAGTGGGCGCCGGAGTCGAGCAGGTTGGTGCCCACCTCGTCGCCCCACACGCCCGCGGACTTCAGCCCGTAGAAGAGGCTGGTGAGCGCGGCGCTGCCGTCGGTCATCGCCGCGTCGACGACCTGTCCCTTGCCGGAGTTGCGGGCCTCGAGCAGCGCGCAGAGCACGCCGAAAACGAGGAACATGCCGCCGCCCCCGTAGTCGCCGACGAGGTTGAGCGGGGCCAGCGGCCGTTCGCCCTTGCGCGCGATCTGGCCGAGGGCGCCCGCGACGGAGATGTAGTTGATGTCGTGGCCGGCGACGCTGGACAGCGGGCCGTCCTGCCCGTAGCCCGTCATCCGCCCGTAGACGAGCTTCGGGTTGCGAGCGTGCACGACCTCGGGGCCGAGCCCCATCCGCTCCATCACGCCCGGCCGGTAGCCCTCGATCAGCGCGTCGGCCTTGTCGCACAGCGCGAGCACGGCCTCGCGGCCTTCATCGGACCGAGTGTCGATCGTGATCGCTGCGCGCCCGCGTAGCGTCGGGTCCTTCTGCGACAGCTCGAGACCGCCGGCGGGGCGGTTGAGGCGGATGATGTCCGCACCCATGTCGGCGAGGAGCATCGCGGCGAACGGCCCGGGACCGATGCCGCCCATCTCCACGATCTTGATACCCGCGAGGGGGCCGGTCAGTGCGGTCATGGCCGGGAACCTACTGAGCCATATGCTGCGCGCGCGTGAAGGTCGACTCCCTCACATATCTCACGACCGCGGCCGAGGCCGCCGTCGTCGCGACGCGGGTCACGATCGGCGTGCCCGAGGGCGCCGACCCGGAGCGCTGGGCCCCGGTGTTCGACGCGCTCCGCGCCTGACCGGCGCGGCTAGACCTCGATCTCGGCGAGCTCGCGCTTGAGGACCTTGCCGGTCGGGTTGCGCGGCAACTCGTCCAGGAAGACCACCTCGCGCGGCACCTTGTAGCGGGCGAGGTTGTCCTTGACGAACGCCTGGACCGTCTCGGCGGTCACGTCCGCGCCGTCGCTGGCGACCACGAAGGCCCGCAGCCGCTGGCCGAAGTCCGGATCCTCGACGCCGATGGCGGCCGCGTCGTCGATCGCGTCGTGGGTCACCAGCAGCTCCTCGACCTCGCGCGGGAACACGTTCTCGCCGCCGGACACGATCATCTCGTCGTCGCGCCCGTCGATGTAGAGCCGGCCGGCCGCGTCGAAGTGGCCGACGTCCCCGGTCGACATGAGGCCGTCGACGGTCTCCTTGTTGCCGCCACCGGTGTAGCCCTCGAACGGCATCGTCGCGCCGACGAAGATCCGGCCGGTGGTGCCCTGCGGCACCGGGCCGCCCTGCTCATCGATGATCCGCACCCGCGAGCCGAGCGCCGGCTTGCCGACCGACGTCGGCGCGGCGCGGATGTCCTCCGGCGTGGCGAGCGTGGCCACGGACACCTCGGTCGAGCCGTAGAGGTTGTAGACCACGTCGCCGAGCAGGTCCATCGCCTTGATCCCGACCTCGGCCGGGAGCTGGGAGCCGGCGCAGAAGACCACGCGCAGCGCGCCGAGGTCGTGCTTGCCGACGCCCTCCTCGCCGAGCGCGAGCACGCGCTGGAGCATCACCGGTACGACGCACCAGGTGGTGGCGCCGTGGGCGGCGGTGTCGGCGAGGAACTGCTCGGCGTCGAACTTCTTGCGCAGGACCAGCTTCGAGCCGAGGCTGATCGAGAGCAGCGCGATGATCAGGCCGGTGCCGTGGTAGAGCGGCGGGCCGATCACGCTCGCCTCGGCGCTGCGCATCGGCATGCGCTCGAGCAGGGCGCCCGGCACGCTGAGCGACTTCGGCTCGGCCCGCGGCGCGCCCTTCGGCGTGCCCGTCGTGCCGCTGGTCAGGAGCACGATCCGGCCCGGCTTCTCGGGCGGCGGCGGGGTGTCCGTGCCACCCGTCGCGATCAGGCGGTCGAGTTCGTCGTCGGCCGGGTCGGCGTGCCCGCAGGCGAAGCTGCCGTGGGGGAACTCGACGTCTGCCACGAGGTCGGCCAGCTCGACGTCGTGGACGAGCAGGTCGACCCCTTCGCGCTCGGCGACCTCCTTGGCCTGGCGTGGAGAGAAGGCGGTGTTCAGCCAGACGGCGTTCATGCCCACGCGCGAGGCGGCGAACGCGGCGATCAGCGGCGAGCGGTGGTTGCGGCAGAGGATGCCGAGCGTCGACCCGGCCCCGAGACCGCGGGCGCGGACGGCGTTGGCGAGCCGGTTCACCTGGTCGTCGAACTCGGCGAACGTGATCTCGCCGCGATCGTCCGCGATGGCCGGCAGCGCGCCGTGCTTGATGGCGGCGATCCGCGGCGCCGCGCCGAACGGCCCGTAGCCGCGCAGGGCGCCGATCGTCTGGCGCATCTTCTGCGGCGGCTCGAGGCCGATGGCCCCTGCGCGCTGGAGCGCGCGCACTGAGCGCAGCTCGATCGAGGCGCGGCGGGCGGTGTCGCTGATCAGGTCGGTGATGGCCATCGGGACATTCTGCATGGCCGGTGGGTTAGCGTGCGTCCTGCAGTGAGCGACCAGGCACGCAGCTGGCGGCTCGGGGCGGAAGCGGAACACATCGGGCCGCTGCGCAACGAGGTCGCCGAGTTTCTCCGCGCCAACGGGGTCGACGAGCAGACGACCAACGACGTCCGGCTCGCCGTCTCCGAAGCGGTGACGAACTCGGTGCTGCACGGCTACGTGGCCAGAGAGCAGGGAAGCGTCGAGGTCAACGTGACACGCACAGACGACATGCTCGAGGTCACCGTCGCCGACGACGGCGCGGGTATCCGCCCGCGCCCGGACAGCCCAGGGCTCGGCCTCGGGCTGCCGCTGATCGCGAACCTCGCCGAGAGCTTCAGCATGGAGACCGCAGCCGCGGGCGGCTCGGTCCTCACGATGGCTTTCCGGGTCGGGCGGGAGGCCGCCTAGCCATGAACGAGTTCTCGCCACCGCGCTTCTCCGTGAGCGTCGATCCCGGAGCGAGCGCGACGTCCGTCGTCGTCGAGGGTGAGATCGACATCGCCACCGTCGACGAGGTGCGGGAAGCCCTCGCCACGTGCACCGGAGACGTCGTGCTCGATCTCGGCGGGGTCGCCTTCCTCGACACGTCCGCGTTGCGCCTCTTCGTCGAGCAGCAGCGCAAGGCGGACGCGGCCGGCAGCCGGTTCGCCCTGGCGCGGGTCAGCCCGCACGTGATGCGCCTGCTCGAGATCGCCGGACTGCATGACCGCCTCGAGGTCGTCGACGGGCCGGGCGATGCTCCGCCGGCTGGCTGATCCTTCACCGCGCCTAGCCCGAGCCGGCTTCATTCTCGGCCTGACGCTCGTGGCCGTGCTCGCCGTCCTCGACATGGATCTCGGCGGGGACCACATCCTCAACACGACCGTGGTCCTCGGGCCATTCGCGGCCGCGGTCGTCTGCTCCGCCCGCCAGGTCGCGATCGTCGCGGCCGCCGCGATCCTCGCCGCCGTGCTCAGCTCCCTGTGGACTCCCGACCCAGGGTCGGCTGACCAGCTCATCCGCCAGGCGTGCGTAATCGTCGGCTCGGGCGTCGCCGTCCTCGCGGCCGTGAATCGCGAGGCCGTTGTCGCCGGGCGACGGCGACTCCGCCTGCTCGCATCCGTCGCCGGCGGCGCGATCGACGAGAGCGTCGAGGCGTCCGCGCAGCGCATCGCAGAGCTCGCGGTGCCGGCCTTCGCCGACCTGTGCACCATCGACGCGCTGCGCGACGGGCGGCCGGTGCGCCTCGGGGCCCGCCTCGACCACCCCGACCGCGAGCTCGAGGAAGGCCTGCGGAACCGGCTCGAACGCCTCGTCGGCGACGCGGTGTCGCCGTTCCGCTGGGGCGAGCCCACGCTGGTCGCGATCACCGATGATGTCCTGCGCGAGGGTGCCATCGACGCCGAGGATCTCGACCTGATGCGCCGGATCGGCACTGCCAGCTACCTCGTGGCGCCGATGCGGGCACGCGGCCAGGTGGTTGGCGCGCTCGGCCTGTCGTGCATCGCGCGTTCGGGCCGGCGCTTCGAGCAGACCGACGTCGAGTTCGCCCAGGCGCTTGCGGACCGGACCGCCCTCGCGCTCGACAACGCGGGCCTCTCGCGTGAGCTGACCGAGACCGAGGCCGGCTACAAGGCGGCGCTCGACGCGATGGCGGCCGCGATCCTGATCCAGCGCCCGGGGGAGGGGATCACCTACGCGAACCAGGCGGCGGCGGAGGCGTTCGGGCTGCCGGACGCCGAGTCGGTGCGGACCGCGACGCCGGAGGAGATCGCGAGCGAGTGGGTGAGCTACAACGAGGCGGGCGATCCGCTGACCGCCGACCAGTTCCCGAGCCGGAAGATCCTGACCGGGGTCGACGACAGTCCCGGCCCCCTGTACAGCCACGGCGTGCACAAGGTGACGGGCCGCGAAGCCTGGCTGAGCGTCAAGGCCGCGCCGGTATTCGACGGCGAGGGCAAGCTGCTGATGGCGGTCAGCGTGTCCGAGGACATCACGTCGATGAAGCGCGCCGAGATCGTGAAGGGGACCCTGGCGCGCGCCGGCGAGGTTCTCTCTTCGTCGCTCGACTACGAGCGCACCCTGCAGGATCTCGCCGCGCTCACCGTCCCCGATCTCGCGGACTGGTGCGCGGTGAGCCTGCCAGAGCCCGATGGCACGATCCGTGCCGCGGCGGTCGCCCACCGCGACCCGGACAAGGTCGCCTTCGCACGCGAGTACCAGCGCCGCTTTCCGAGCCACCGCGACGACGACGGCGGCGCGGCGGCGATCATGCGCGACGGGCAGCCGCTGCTGATGGAGGTGACGGAGGAGGTGCTCACCGCCCGGATCACGGATCCGGAGCAGCTGGCGATGTTGCGCGAGCTCGGCCTGCGCTCGGCGATCCAGGTGCCGATCGCTCCCCCCGGTGGCGAGCCGCTCGGCGTGCTGACGCTGGTCCACGCCGAGTCCGGGCGCAGCTTCTCCGACGACGAGCTGCAGCTCGCGAGCGAGCTCGGCCGCCGTGCCGGCATCGCGATCCAGAACGCCGAGCTCTTCCGCGCCCAGGCGCACACGGCGGCCGTGCTCCAGCGCAGCCTGCTGCCCCGCGACCTGCCGGTGCTGCCCGGCTACGACCTCGCCGCGACCTACAGGCCCGCCGGGCGCCACACCTGGGTCGGCGGCGACTTCTACGACGCGTTCGAGACGTCCTCCGGCTGGGCCGTGGCGGTGGGCGACATCGCGGGGAAGGGGGTCGAGGCAGCAGCGCTGACCGCGCAGTCGCGCCACATCCTGCGCTCGAGCGCCCAGTTCACCGGCGACCTGGCCGACGCCGTGGCGCACCTCAACACCGCGTTGTTCGACGACGGCGAGCTCTCCCTGTGCACGGTCTGCGCGGTCGCCCTCCCGGGGCCCGCGACCGACGGGCCGGCCCGGGTGATCTGTGCCGGCCATCCGCGACCCGTCCTCGTCCGCGCCGGCGAGGCGACAGAGGTCGGCGCCTGGGGGCCGCTCGTCGGCGCCTTCCGCGACTCGCGCTTCACGGCGGTCGAGGTGGATCTCGCGCCGGGCGACCTGCTCGTGCTCTACACCGACGGGCTGGTCGACGCCCGCGGCGAGCACGACCGGTTCGGCCCCGACCGCCTGCACGCGCTGATGCGCCGCGCCACCGGTGCACGCGAGGCCGTCGATCTGGCCGAGGCCGAGCTCGACGCGTTCCAAGCCGGGGAGCAGGCCGACGACACGGCGCTCCTCGTCATCGAGCGGCGCTGACGGCGGGCGGCGCGGTTCGGCGCATCACCTCCGACCACCCGAGCCTGCCCGTCACCGGCACGACCTTCCCGGGCACGGACGAGATGGAGATAGTCGTCCAGTCCGTGCTCGAGCCGAGCGAGGTGTACTTCCCGGGCGGCGTGCGTGAGGACGAGCTGTCCGGCGGTGGCGACGCGCTGGTCGCGCCGAAGGGGTCGGTCGCGCTCGGCGAGTACGTGCTCTACCGCCCGCACCAGGCCGAGGTCGCGATGCAGAAGTTCGACCGCGTGACCGCTGTGCGCGAGGGCGAGATCCTGCGGCGCTGGAAGATTCTGCCGCGACCGGGTTGACCCGGCGGGCTAGTTCTTGCGCATGGACTTGGACTTGCGCTTGGCCTTGGACTTGGACCTGGGCTTGTCGTAGCGGGCGAGGTAGCGCTTGCCGGCCGTGACCGTGAGCGTCTTGCGGCGCTGGAAGTCGCGCACGGCCACGACGCCGCGCTTGACGCTCGTGAGCGTGCCGTCGCAACGGTCGGCGACGGTCCAGATCGTGCCGCGGATCGTTGCGACCGAGCCACGGCCGCGCATCCGGTAGTTGCCCCTGGCGCTCCCGCGCAGGCGGCGCACGGTCCGCTTGCGGCGCTTGGCGGAGGTGGTCGCGCGCCTGCCCTTCGCCGCTGTCGTGCATGCCTTGAAGCTGCCGCCCTTGAGGCGGACCTCGGTCAGCCCGCGCTTGGCGGGCGAGCGCGACTGGAGCACCTGGAAGATCGCGCCGCTGAACTCACCGGCCTGGGTGCCGCGCCCGGTTGCGCTCGTGAGCGCGATCGTCCCGCCGCGGGTGTCGAGGAACGAGCCGACGGGGATCACATCGGAGCCCTTGAGCGGCACGAACGGAACGCCCTTCGTCACGGCCGCGCTCCCCGCGCCGGCGGCGGTCGCGGCGCCGGTCTTCGGCAGCTGCACCTTCACCACGCCCGACACGGCCGAGGCGAGCACCGACCGGCCGAGCACCGGGACCCCTCCGGCGGTCCGGAAGGCGAAGCGTTGGCCCAGCGTGCGCCCGCTGGGGCTGCGCCACGCGACCGTGCCGCGGTAGGTCGCGCCGGGCTGGAGTGCCTGCTTGGGGATCATCACGCCGCCGCCGAAGAAGAAGCTGGCGCCGCCGGGCGTGGTCTGGTCGACGGTGCCGATGGCTACCGGACCCGTCGGCCCGGTCAGCGAGGACGAGGTGATCTTGACGCCGTTTCCGAGGCCGACCACGTAGAGGTGGATGTTCGGCCCGGTCATCGCCCTGGCCGGCAGCCCGATCAGCTGGTGCGGGGCGAACGGGGAGTCGGCGACCGTCACGGCGGGCCGGACCGCCAGCGGGTCGGGCCCTGGGAATGCGAACGCGCGCGGCGCGGGCGCGATGAGCTCGCCGGTGAGGCGCAGGCAGCTGAAGCCCTCGCCCTCGGCGTAGCCGCCCGTGGTCCGCCGCGCGTCGTACTGGAGGTACTCGTGCAGCGGTGCGTCGAGCCACGGCGTCGCCGTGGCCGACCACGGGAGGCCGCTGCCCACGGCGAGGTTCTCGCTCATGTTCGGAACGCCGGCGCCGGCCGTCGTGTAGCCGGGCTTCGACGGTAGCTCACCGTGGGCGAAGCCGTTGAGCGCCATGTAGTGGTTGTGGTTGGCGCAGCCGGTGTTCAGCCCGGGGTTGGCGACGACCTCGGGGATCGCATTCGCCGCGCGCTGCTGGTTGAGGAACCCGAGCGCGTCAGCCGGCGTCGTCGCCGCACCCGCGGCACTCGGCGTCGCGCCGAGCGCTACGGCCAGCACTGCACAGATGAAGCCCCCAGATACCCGCATATCCTGGAGCCATACTAAGCGCGGATCGCGCTCCGTGTGTGATCTGCGGCACGCTCAGGCGGCGACGGGCTCACGTTCGCGCGTCTCGTACGCATAGTCGTCGAGCGAGAAGTTGTGGCTGGCGCGCGTGGCCTGCAGCGAGCTGGTCGGGCGCAGTAGCGAGATCTCTCCGTGATGGTCGAGGTAGTACGTGTTTGCGGTCGAGCACGTCGGGCTGCGCGGCAGGCCGTTGGCCGCGCGCGCGCGAACGAACTCGAGGAACCGCGCGTTGGCCTCGGGCCGCACCTCGATGACGTCGGCCCCGCGCCGCTTCGCCTCCCCGAGCACGCGCACGATGTGGCGGCTCTGGTTCTCGACCATCACGTGCCACGAGCTGCCCGTCCACGAGTACGGCCCGAAGATCGTGAACTGGTTCGGGAGCCCCGGGATGCTCACACCCTCGTACGCCTGGAGCGGCTGCTCGGTCACGAAGTCGGCGAGGTCGAAGCCGTCGCGCCCGTGCACGGGGCGCACGCGGTAGTTCTCCGGCTCGGTCGACACGCGGAAGCCGGTGGCGAGCACCAGCACATCGATCTCGCGCTCGTGCCCGTCGGCGGTCTGGATCCCCGACGGCGTGATCCGCTCGATCGAGTCGGTGACGAGCTCGACGTCGTCGCGGGTGAACGTCTTGTAGTAGCTGTTCGAGACGCTCGGGCGCTTGCAGCCGAAGCCGTACTGCGGCAGCAGCTTCTCGCGCAGCTCGGGGTCCTTGACCTGCGAGTAGAGGAAGCGCTTGCAGCCCCACGCCGGCACCGTGCTCAGCGGCGAGAACCGCTGGCCGGCGGTCACGATGCCCACGAGCGCGGTCTCGACGAGGCTCGACGCCACCAGCCGGACGGCGTTCTGCAGGCCGGGGATCTTCGCGAACGCCCACTGCACGGGCTTCGGGATCTTCCAGTCGGCCTTGGCGAACACCCAGATCGGCCGGCGCTGGAACACGTACAGCTGCTTCGCCTTGCGCGCGACCGGCGGGATCAGCTGCACGGCGGTCGACCCGGTGCCGATCACGGCGACGCGCTTGCCGGTGAGGTCGTATTCGTGGTCCCAATCCTGCGAGCGGATCACCTTGCCGCCGAAGTCCTCGTAGCCGGGAATCTCGGGCGGGCGCGGATCGATGAACGCGCCGATCGCGGTGATCACGTAACGCGCGGTCACCTCGCGGTCGCCGAGGTCGAGGCGCCACAGCGCGTGCTCCTCGTCCCAGTCGCGCTTCATCACCTCGGTGTTCAGCCGCAGATGGCGGCGCAGGTCGTACTTGTCGGCGATCCGGTCGATGTATTCCTTGACCTCGCCGCCCTTCGCGAACACGCGCGACCAGTACGGGTTCAGCTCGAACGAGAACTGGTAGCTGAACGAGGGGATGTCGACGGCCACGTCGGGGTAGGTGTTTTGGCGCCAGGTGCCGCCGATGTCGTCGGCCCGCTCGAGGATCACGAAGTCGTCGATCCCCTCGCGCTTGAGGGCTATGGCGGCACCGAGCCCGCCGAAACCCGCGCCGACGATGACGATGTTGTGGTCGGGCTGGGTCACGGGGCAGACGCTACACCGCTGCTTCCCCGCTAGCTTCCCGTGCATGTCGGATATCCGCTTTCGCCTCGTCTGCACTGCGGGCGCCCTCGACGGCGTGCCGGACGGCTGGGCCGGCGAGATGCTGCGCGACGGTGAGATCTCGCTGCTCGTCGACGCGGGCGGGCTCGACGCCGTCAACGCCGTCGCCCACGAGCTCGACCTCGTGACCGTCTCGCTGGTGCGCACTGAGGAGGACGCCCCCGGCCAGGAGAAGACCGTGATGGAGCACGCCGCGTCGCTTCCGCTGATCTGGATCGGCCCGGACTTCGGCAACGCCGCCCGCAAGTGGGCGCGCGACCGCGGTCCGATGACACTGCTCGTCGAGACTGGCAACGGCCTGCCGGCCGACGAGCGCCACCGCATCGAGCGCTTCGTCGCGCTGCTCGGGCCGCAGGCGGAGTAGGCGTTCCTCCGCTGGCCTGTGGGTTGCCCTCCGCGTAATCGCGGCTGGGTAGGGAGGGTTTGTGTAACGGGACTGCTTCGTGGTGCGCGTCCTGTTGCACCCGCCGGCCGATCCGCGCCTGGATGCTTGCCAAGCAGTCCGACGGCGCGGCGAAGTCGCGCGAGGCGCTGAGGCCTCGGTCGGCTGGTTGAAGGGGCAGGACACGATCCCTGCAGCAACAGGTCCAGGCGCTGCAGCGCTCGGGCTGGGCGTCGAGCGGCTATCCGGACCTACCGGGCCTGCTCGCCCAGTTCGCCTGAGACGGCCTCAGCGGGCTCCGCCCGGGCCGAACGTGGGCAATGGCTTGCCGCCGCCGGCCGCGATCGTCGCGTCCCACAGGCGGCGGACCTCGCCCGGATGACGCGCCGCGACCTCGCGGGTCTGGTCGGCGCGGCGGTAGAGCCGCTTCTCGCGGCCCTGGTTGTCGGAGAGCAGCAGCCAGTCGTTGTCGCCGGCCAGGACGTGGTCGCCGTAGCCCGCTGTGAACACCGGCCGGGCCGGCGGCCGGCGGCGGTCGAAGAGGGGCATCAGGTCGACCCCGTCCGCCTGCGGGAACGGCTTGACGCCGGCCGCCGACAGGAGTGTCGGACCGATGTCGTGGGTCGAGGCGAAGTAAGCACTCGTCTCGCCGGCGCGGCGGCCACCGGCGTCGCGGATCATGAACGGGACGTGGTGCAACTCGCCGAACGGGTTGTCGCCGTCCTTGCCGACGATGTCCCCCTCGCCCATGGCCACGCCGTGGTCGGCCGTCAGCAGGACCGTCGTGGTGTCGGCGAGGCCGAGGTCGTCGAGGTCGTTCAGTAGCTGGCCGATCATCGCGTCGGCGAACGAGATCTCGGCGGCGTAGAGAACGCCCGCGCGGCGCGTGGAGCGCTCGTCGAGACCGCCTTCCCCGAGCCGTCCGAACGGTGACCGAAACGGCTGGATCGGCTCGACGCCGTCGAATTGTGGCTCGTCGTACAGGCGGATGAATCGCTCGGGCGGGCCCCATGGCTCATGCGGTCCGAAGGTGTCGATAACGAGGGCGAAGGGGCGGTTGCCGCGCGCCACCCGCCGAAGCTCCCGCCGAGCGCCCCGGAAGGTCTCGAAGGCGGTGTGGCGGTCGGGCGGTGCGCCGGGCGGGCTGTTGGTGATGAACTCGCGCAGGCGCTCGGTCTCCGGCGAGCCCTCCATCGCGGGTGAGAGGTACCGGGCGAGCACGTCGTCACCCACGAGTCGTTTCGGCTCGCCGGGAATCGGCGGTTCGCCGAACGCGGCGTGCACGCGGGTGAAGTCGCGCTGGAGCTTCGCGAAGCGCGGGGCGATCACGAACGGCGTGTCAGCCGACAGGACCGTCGTCAGCCCGGCCCGACCCGCCCAGCCGACCCAAGTGCGGTCGTCGCCCTCGATGCCCTGCCACCCGGGGACCTGCGGAAGTTGCGATTGCGGCTTCCAATCGCGGAACGGAAACTGGCGCCGCGCCATGTAGATCGCGCGCCGCGCGGGGCCGGTGGGCATGGTCTCCGGGACCGACAGATCGAACCGCAGCGATTCGCGTGCGAGCGCGTCGATGTTCGGCGTGCGGGTCGCAGGGAGGAGCGTGCCGGGGCGCGTCCCGCCCGCACCGGCGTACTCGCCCACCTGGTCCGCCCGTAGCGAGTCGATGACGATGAGCAGGACGTTCCGGCGCTCGTCGGCCGCGACAGGCGGCGGCTCCGGGTCGTCGTCCGCGCCGAGCTCGCGCACACCGACCGCCCCGAGACCGAGCGCCACCGCTCCGCCCGCGCCCGCGCCGAGCAGTCTCCGCCGCGTCAGGCGCGGCATCGTCTGTCGTCCCTCAAGGTGCTACCTCCGCGGCCGGTTGAGTTTCGCCTTGGCGCGCAGCGGCGCGGGGACCGGCTTCCCGGCGACACGGCAGGTCCGCCCCGCGCAGCGCGCGAGCCGCTTCGCCTCGCGCGCCAGCGCTCGACGAACCAGACGGTAGCGCGGGTTGCGGTGCACCGACCGCAGCTCGTACGGGTCCTTCGCGAGGTCGTACAGCTCGCGGCTCCCGTTGCGGTACTCGATCCACTTGTAGCGGGGGGTGCGCACTCCGCGGTAGGTGAGGACCGGGACGGGCTGGATCACCGGCGGGCCGCCGTCGTTCTCGATCAGCGAGGGGCGCACGCCGCCGGTCTCGGTGAGCAGGTAGCGCTTGCTGCGCTTCCTGGGCTTGCGGGCGTAGGGGAGCAGCGACCGCCCATCGACCGGCTTCGACGGCGACGCGCCGGAGAGGTCGAGCAGCGTCGGCGCGAGGTCCTCGTTGGTGACGAGCTCGCCCGACACGCGGCCGCGGGGGAGGCGCGGGCCCCGGATCAGGAGAGGCACGCGCGACGACTCCTCGTAGGGCAGGAGCTTGCCGCTCGGCACGCGGTGCTCGCCGTGCATGAACCCGTTGTCGGAGGTGAAGAGGATGTACGTGTTGCCGAGTACCCCGCGGCGGTCGAGCGCGGCGACGACCTGCTGCACGCCTTCATCGACTGCCCGCAGAGATTCGAGTCGCGCGATGCGCTCGAGCCGGATCGTCTGTTCCCTCTGTTGCGTCAGCGGCGGCGTGAGCCGGCGGCGGAATGCGGGCTTGTCCGAGATGTCCGCCTCGTCGTACGAGGGCCGGTTGCGCAACGTGACGTTCGCGTAGGTGCCGGAGTGGCGTGGTGCCGCCCGCACGGTCCGGCCCGTCACGATCCGCGTGTCCTGGGTCTCGTGGTGGGGCGCCAGGTACGCGAGGGAGAGGAAGAACGGCTTGCGGCCGGCGTTGCGCTCGATGAAGTCGACGGCCTTCCGGGTGTAGACGTCGGTCTGGTACTGCTCCGGGTCCTCGAAGAACTGCGACCCGTAGGTGCGGAAGATGCCGTTCTCGTTCAGCCGGTAGCCCCACATCCGGTAGGTGAACGGGTCCACGGAGCCGGCCCACTCCGACCAGCCGGGCGGCACGTCGGCCGGGGTTTCGTCCCCGTACCCGTTGAGGAACTTGCCGATGTGCCCGGTGTGGTACCCGGTGCGCTGCAGCCAGCTCGCCACGGTGTTCGCCTTGTCGAGCCGGCCGTAGCCGCCGGTCGGTGCGCTGAGCCCCAGCACGCGATGGTTGTGCGGGTAGCGCCCGGTGAGATAGGTCGCGCGCGACGGGCAGCAGACGGGGTAGGACACATACGATCGTTTGAACGTCACGCCGCCGCTGCCCAACAGCGCCCGTGTGCGCGGCATCCACCCGAGCTCCTCGACGGTCTCATCGTCGGTCATCACGACCACCACGTTGGATCGCGCCTGCGCGCCCGCCGCGCAGGCGAGCGTCGCCCCCACCGCCAGCAGGCAGGCGAGTGGTCGAGTCAGGGTCACTTGTGTCCAGACACGGCTCGTGGCCCGAAGTTGCTCCGGATGGCTAGCGGCCAAACGCGGGCCGGCGGCCTTGGCCCTTCTCCTCCGTGGCCCGGCCGCGCTCCTCGTTGCCGCTCGACCCGCCGATGTCGAAATCCTCGTCGGCCGAGTCGAGGTCGCGCTCGGAGCCGCCTTCGACCTCGTCGTTGTCGGCGATCCCGTCGTCGTCTTCGTCGTCGTCCTCACGCAGCGGGCGGATCGGACCGTCGGGGCCGAACTCCGGGAGGGTTCCCGCTACCGCCCCCACCCACGGCCAGATGCGGTCGTACTGATCTGGCCGCGCGCGCATCACATTGTCGCCGGCGTCGTAGTTGTCGTCATCGTCGTCCCAGTCGGCAGCGTCGTCGACCTCCTTGTCGTAGAGCCGGGCGTCCTCGCCCTCGGCCCCGGTGGCGAGGAGCCAGCGGCGATCACCGGCCAGGATCGACGACACCCCGCCGATCACGAATCCTGGCCGGGGCAGGAGGTCGTCCTCCTCGAGCAGCGGCGAGAGGTCCTCGCCGGTCATGCGGCCGGGCCGGGTCACTCCCATCATGCCCAGGAAGGTCGGCAGGAGGTCGTGGGTCGAGGCGAAGTAGCGGCTGGAGTCGCCGCGGCGGCGGCCGTCCGGGTCGCGGATCATGAGCGGGACGAAGTGGCCGTCCACGTGCGCGCCTGGCGCGCCCTTCCCGAGCGCCCCGAACTCGCCGAGCATCGTCCCACCGTCGCTCGTCAGCGCGACGATCGTCGAGTCGGTCAGGCCGGCGGATCCGAGCGCATCGAGCAGCCGCCCGACGGCGCGGTCGATCTGGCGCGTGCGATCGGCGTAGACCTCGGCGACGCGATCGGCGGCGGCGTCGTCGAAGGCGGCGTGCACCACGGACCGGAAGAGGCCGGCGTCGAGCGGGGGCAGGGCGGGGTCGCGGTCGTAGATGCGCGGGATCGCGTAGGCCTCAGCGGGGTCCAGAGCGTCGACGGCGAGGAAGAACGGCTGCTCGCGCCGCAGGCGGGGGAGCAACTCGATTGCGCGGCGCACGGCGCGGTCGGTGGCGTCGGCGCCGCGCTCGATCGCCGGGATCAGATGGCGGTCGATGTCCCGCCTCGCCTGCGCGGGCGAGAGCCGCGCGGCGGTGGGGCGCTCGAACGCGGGGAAGTCGCCCGGCGTGAAGTCGCGCGTGGCCTCAACGCCCGGATAGCCGGCGCGGGCGAACCACGGGTTGTCCGTGATCCACACGGTTTCGACCCCGGCGTCGGCGAGCACCCTGGTCCCGATCGGCGTGCGGGGCAGCAGCGGGTTCCAGCCCGGTTGCCCGGCCAGTCCGCCCGTCCGGCGCCAGGCGCGGAAGGGGAAGGTTCGCGCGCCCGTGAGCAGCGCGTGGCGGCTGGGCACGCCGCCGATCGACTCGGGCGTCGCGTTCTCGAACCGCAGGGAGTCGGAGGCGAGCTCGTCGATGTTCGGGGTGTCGTAGGGGCTGGAGTCGTCGAAGTCGTCCTTTGCCGAGTTGCCGAGCTTGTCCGCGCGCAGCCCGGGGAGCACGATCAGCAAGCCGTTCGGCTTCTCGCGGGCCCGCTGCGCGGAGGCCGGGGCCGCCGCGGTCCCGGTCCCGGCGGCCACAGCCCCGGCGGCAAGCCCGGAGTCGCGCAGGAACCCGCGCCGCGTGCGTGGGCTCATCCGCCGAGCACCCGCTCGTCGCCGAACTGCGGAAGCGTCCCCCCGGCTTCCTGCTCGAGCACCGTCCGCAGCTCCTCGACCTTCTCCGGGTTCTCCGCCGCGACGTTGCGTAGCTCGCGCGGATCGTCGTCGGTGTCGAACAGCCGCAGGCGGCGGCCGTCGGAGTGGCTGATCAGCACCCAGCGGCCGTCGCCGCAGATCACGTAGCGCGCGTAGGCGGCGGTGAAGTAGGGCCGCTCGGGCGGCTCCTTGCCCTCGAAGAGAACGGTCAGGTCCTCACCGTCCATCAGTCCCGGAGCCTTGATCCCCTGGTAGCTGAGCAACGTGCGCGGGATGTCGTGCGTCCCGGCGAAGTAGCCGCTCGTCTCGCCGGCCCGGCGCCCGCGCGGGTCGCGGATCATGTGCGGGACCTTGTAGACCGGCCAGTTGGGGTAGGCCGCGTGCTTGCCGATGATCCCGTACTCGCCGAGCAGGAGCCCGTGGTCGCTCGAGTAGTAGACGACCGTGTTGTCGAGCAGGTCCATGTCGGCCAGCCGGTTCATCAGCCGGCCCACCCAGCGGTCGACGAACGTGAGCTCGGCGGCGTACAGCTCGCGCACCCGGTCGACCGTCTCGCTGTCGAGGTCGAGGTCGACGACGCGGCTGTACGGGGTGTCGAAGGGCTGGATCGGGACGATGCCCTGGCGCTCCATCGCGCCCTTCGGCGCGGCGGCGAAGCGGTCCATGTAGGTGGCGGGTGGGTCGAACGCCTCGTGCGGGTCGAACGCGTCCACGCCGAGGAAGAACGGCTGCCGTTCGCGGAGGCGGCCGAGGAGGCGCATGCCGCCGCCGATCACCCGGGCCGCGGCGTAGCTGCCTTCGTCGTCGCGATAGATGTCGTTCCAGCCCACGTACGACCGGAGGCGGCGCGCCTCGAGGGAATCGTTCAACTTGGGGATCAGGTAGCGCTCGATCGCCCCGCGCTGCGCCGGGCGTTCGAACGGCTTGTTGAACACCCGGTATGCGCCCTGCGAATACTGCGGGCGCGCGTAGTCCAGCGTCTGGCGGAAGGTCTCGTAGCGCGGGCCGACGAGGAAGGGGTTGTCGGTTACGTACGCCGTCGCGATCCCGGCCTCGCCCATCACGTCGGTGACGATCGGCTGGTGGTCGCCGATCGGCGTCCAGCCGGGCTCGGCGGGAAGCTCACCCTGTCCAGGCTCGGCCGGCGCGGCCCAGTCGCGGAACGGGAAGTTCCGCATGCCACTGAGTAGTTCGCGCCGGGCGGCGCCGGTCGGCATCGATTGCGGGACAGCGTGGGTGAAGCGCAGCGAGTCGCGCGCCAGCGCGTCGAGGTTCGGCGTGTCGTTGAGTGGGTTGCCCGGCGCGTACGCGCCGATGAAGTCGGCCCGCGTCGAGTCGGTGAAGATGAGCACGACGTTCGGCGCGTCCGGGTCGCGGTCGACGGTGTCCTCGTAGTCCTCGCTGGCGCATGCCGCGAGTCCGCCCGCGGCAACCGCGGCCGCTCCCGCGCCACCCGCCGTGAGCAGCGATCTGCGTGTAAGCCGAGAAGGCGCGATGGGGCAGGAGAGTAGTCCGGAAGGCGGTATCGCGTGCCGCTATGGTGAGAACGGTGGGAGCGCCGCGCTTTGATCTGCAGGCTCATTCACTGCATTCCGATGGGCTGCTTCCGCCCGCGGAGGTGGTCGCGCGAGCCGCGGCCGCGGGCGTCGATCTCCTCTGCCTGTCGGACCACGACACGGTCGCCGGCGTCGATGAGGCTCTGGTCGCCGGTGACCGGGAAGGTGTGATCGTCGTTCCCGGGACCGAGATTTCTGCGGTTGACGGGGGTTATGAGGATCTGCACGTGCTCGGCTACCGAATCGACCCCAGCGATCCGCTCCTGCTCGACCGCCTGCGCGGCGCCCGCGAGGACCGCGGCCGGCGCGCCGATGCGATGCGCGAGCGGCTGACCGGGTTGGGGTTCGCCATCGACCCGGCCCTCCTCGAGGAACGTCGCGCGGCCGGTAAGCCGATCGGGCGCCCGCATCTCGCGGCCGCTGTCATCGCCCACCCGGACAACGCCGACCGGCTGGCCGCGGAGCAGGTCGAGGACGTGTCGGACTTCATCCCCGCGTACCTCATCCAGGGGCGCCCAGGGTACGAGGCGCGCAGCCACCCCACGGTGGCCCAAGCCATCGAATGGATCCACGCTGCCGGGGGCGTTGCGGTCTGGGCGCATCCCTTCTGGGACGTCGCCGACCCCGCCGAGGTATTGGCGGCCATCGACCGCTACGCCGCCCTTGGCCTCGACGGTGTCGAGGCTTTCTACGTGACGCACGACCGCGACCAGACGCTGTTGCTCGCCGACCGCTGCGCCGAGCTTGGTCTGCTGACCACGGGCTCGTCCGATTTCCATGGCCCCGAGCACCGCCTCTTCAGCCGTTTCGCGGCGTTCGACCTGCACGGCCGCGATCCGGTGCTCGGCGTGATCGAGGGGGCGGTCGCGTGAGCGAGGGCTGTTGTCTCTGGTTGACGGGACTGTCCGGTGCCGGCAAGTCGACGCTCGCGGCCGGGACCGCCACGGAGCTGCGCGGGCGCGGCTACCGGGTCGAGGTGCTCGACGGCGACGAGGTCCGCGCGGAGCTGTGCGGTGACCTCGGCTTCAGCCACGCCGATCGCGAGTTGAACGTGCGTCGCCTGGCATATCTCGCCGGGCTGCTCAGCCGCAACGGCGTGGTGGTGATCGTCGCGGCGATCTCGCCGTACCGCAGCGGCCGCGCGCAGGCCCGGCGTCAAGTCGGCGACTGCTTTGCCGAAGTCTGGGTCAAGGCATCCCTCGACGCGTGCGAGCAGCGCGATGTCAAAGGTCTCTACGCCAGAGCGCGCGCCGGCGAGATCGAGAATTTCACGGGCGTCTCGGATCCTTACGAGGCGCCGCGCCGCGCCGAGCTCGTGATCGACACCGAGCTGCATGGCGCGGACGAGTCCGTCGCCGAGCTGACGGCGCTCGTCGAGCGGCGGCTCGTTGGCCAGGACGGGTTCAACCCGCGGCAAGTGCCGGCAGGCCGAACCCGGCTCTGAGGGCTCGGCTCAAGTTTAGCTGCGGCCGCGATACCCGGCCAGCTCGGTCTCGATCGCCTGCACCGATCGTTCCAGCTCGGCGATGCGCTCGGGACCGGGTGCGGATCCGTCGCCATCCTCCGGCGGCTGCTGTTCGGCGTCGCGTCGCTGCGCCTCCTGCATCGCCATCATCGGCGTGCGCACCATCGTGCGGGCGAGCGGGACCGCGAGCAGCGCAAGGAGTGCGGCCACCCGGAAGGCCCAGCCGTAGCTGTCGGCCGCGGCCTCGCCCGCCTCACGGTAGACACGCCGCTCGAATCCAGGCGCGGGGTCGAGACGTTCCTCGGTCCGGGCCGTGAAGTCTCCGATCGAATGCCCCAGCAGCGGTGCGTAGCCCGCCACGGGGAGTTCGTACACGTCGGCGAGGTCCGCCACGTCGTCGCGCGTCGAGCCCAGGCGCGCGTCCGCGGCGATCGAAAGGGCGGCGATGAGCAGCGCGATGCCGAGTGCCAAGCCGAGCTGGCGCGCGGTGTTCAGGAGCCCCGACGCCACGCCCAGCTCGGGGCCCGAGACGGACCCCATCGCGCCGACGTTGATCGCTGGGAACGCGCTGCCGAGCCCGATCCCGAACATGACGAGCCCCGGGAGGATCGCGAGGTAGTCGCCGAAGGCGTCCGTCCGGGGCGGGAGGAAGGAGAGCCAGACGAGCCCGGCCGCGAGGATCACCAAGGCGGGGACCGCGAACCGCCGGGGTGGCCGGGCATTGACCCCACGGCCGACGATCGGCCACAGCATGAGCCCGGCGAGCGGGACAGGGGTCAGCCCGAGCGCCGCCTCGAAGATCGACCAGCCCCAGAGGCCGACGAATACGAGCGACAGCAGGAACAACGCGCCGAGCGCGCCGGCCGCGAAGAGGATCATCGCCAGGTTCGCCCCGACGAACTGCCGGTTGGAGAGCAGGGCCGGCGGCAGCATCGGGTCCGGGCTCCGCCGCTCCCAGGCGAAGAAGGCGAACGTCAGAAGGACGCCGGCCTGGAGCGTGAAGAGAACGAGGCCGTCGTCCCACCCGCGCGCGTTCGCGTCGACGAGGCCGTAGGTGACACAGACGACCGCGCCGGCCAGCAGCGCCATCCCCGGCCAGTCGACGCGCCGCGTGGCCGTCAGGTCATAGGTCTCGGGCCAGATCCGCAGGCAGAGCAGAAGCCCGGCGAGGCCGATCGGCAGATTGATCAGGAAGATGAAGTGCCAGCTGGCCACCTCGAGGATCGCGCCGCCGACGACCGGCCCGGTCGCCGACGCGGCGAGCGCGATCACCGCGATCAGCGCCAGACCGCGGCCTCGTTCTGCTGGAGGGAACACGAGTGCTGTCATCACGAACCCGAGCGGCGCGAGCGTGCCGGCTCCAAGCCCCTGGAGGATGCGGAAGAGGATCAGCGAGTCCGCGTCCCACGCGACCGCGCAGAGACCCGATGCCACGGTAAAGACGGTCAGCCCGATCAGGAAGAGGCGTTTACGCCCGAACTGGTCGGCGAGCCGGCCTGCCCCGACCAGCACCACCGCGAATGCGATCGCGTAGGCGTTGACCACCCAGGTGACCTGGTCGATGTCCGTATCGAGCTCGCGCTGTAGCTCGACGATGGCGACGTTCACGACCTGGACGTCGAGCAGCGACATGAACCAGCCGATCATCATCACGCCGAAGATCGGCCACTTCCGCGCGTAGAGATACTCGGGCGGCGGGTTCGAGCGCGCGGCCGGAGAGGAGGCCTCTGTCACCCGGCCCAGGCTAGTCCCTGGAGGTGCTTGCGCGTATCGAGATTGTCGCTACCTTGGAGCGAGGCCGGAGGAAGTCGGGGCGCGATGTTCCGGACTCGTGCCGCCAGACCAGGAATCTCCCCCCGATGAAGCGACTTGCCATCCCAGTGCTGCTCGCCCTCGCCGGAATTGCCGGCGTGGCTTCCCTCACCCTCGACGGCGAGGGGAGCAGGGCCACCGCCGCCGGCCCATCGCGCGCGAACGTCGTGGTGCTGATGACCGACGACCAGACGGTCGCCGATATGCGCGGTATGACCAATACCCGGGCTCTGATCGGGCGGGCAGGCACCCGATTCAGTAGTGCGTTCGTCTCATACCCGCTCTGCTGCCCGTCGCGTGCCACGTATCTCACCGGCCAGTACCCGCACAACCACAAGGTGCTGGGGCTGGAGCCGCCGACGGGGGGCTACGGCCGGCTCGACAAGGCGAACGACCTGCCCGTCTGGATGCACCGTGCGGGCTACTACTCGGCCCACATCGGCAAGTTCCTCAACGGCTACGGATCGAACGAGCAGGACGATGTGCCGCCGGGCTGGAACGAGTGGTACGGGGCGGTGGATCCGACGACGTACCGGATGTGGGGCTACACGCTGAACGAGAACGGCCGGCGCCGCACCTACGGCTCACCGTTCCACGAGGATCCGGAGAACTACCAGACGGATGTCTACGCCCGGAAGGCCGTTGACTTCATCGATCGCCGCGCGGACGCCGCCAAGCCGTTTTTCCTCTCGGTCGCGTTCCTCGCCCCGCACCACGAGGGCGACGGTATCCGCGCCCAAACGGGCGTCACTGTCCGCGCCGCGCCGCGCCATCAGGGTTCGCTCGCCCACCTTCGCCTTCCCCGCCCGCGTTCGTTCAACGAGCCGGACATCTCCGACAAGCCGGCCTTCCGGCGTCGCAACCTGCCCCGGCTCGACCCGTACGACGTCGCGCAGATAGCGGACAACTACCGCGCCCGGCAGGAGTCGCTGCTCGCGGTCGACGAGGCGGTGCGGGACATAGTCGAGTCACTTAAGCGCAACGGCGTGCTCGACAAGACCTACATCCTCTTCACCTCGGACAACGGCTTCTTCCAGGGCGAACACCGGGTGCGCGCGGGCAAGATGCTCGTCTACGACCCGTCGACTGCGGTCCCGCTGCTGCTGCGCGGCCCCGGGATCCCGCGCCACGCCGTCTCCGACGAGCTGGTCACGAACGAGGACATCGCCCCGACGTTGATGAAGGTCGCCCGCGCCCGGCCCGGCAAGTTCGTCGACGGTCGCTCGCTGCTGCCGTTCGCGCGCAACCCGGCGCTCCGCTCGCAGCGCCCGCTCCTGCACGAGACCGGCGGCGTGAAGCAGGCCTCCGTGCCCGAGCAGGACACTGGCCCGGTCACGCAGCTGAAGCGCATCCGCACCTACGCCGCCGTACGCACGCGACGCTATTTGTGGGTCGAGTACCGCAACGGCGCACGCGAGTTGTACGACCGCGTGCGCGACCCGGCGCAGCTGCATTCCGTACACGCGGACCCGCGCTACGCCGCCGCCGCTGCCGCGCTGCACAACCAGGTGATCCGCCTGAAGCACTGCCGCGCGCGCTCGTGCCGCGCGGCGATCCGGCGGGTGCCTTCGCCCCGGCCCTAGCGCGACTTTCCCGAGCTGCCCGAGTTACAAGGGCCGTACCAGGGGGCAGTTGGAGGTAACCGCCCAAAGCCGAGGAGAAGGAATGTCCCGCAAGCTGTCGATCCTGGTCGGCGCGTGTGTCACCGTCGTCGTGGTCCTCGTCCTGACCGTCGGGAGCGCCTCGTCGCAGACCGGCGTGCCGCGGGTGAGCGTCTTCCCGAGCCCAGGCACAGACTTCGCGCGACCGGGCACCGCGATCGCGCTGCGCGGCGTCACCCCCGACAAGGTCGGGCGCGTCACCGTCGCCGGCACGAGCACCGGGCGGCACACCTTCCGCGTGGTGGCCCACACCGATCGCAAGGGCGTCAGCCTCGTGGTGGACAAGCCGTTCGCGCGCGGCGAGAAGGTCGGCGTCGCCACGGATCTCAACATCCGTGGCGGCCGCGCCGGGGACTTCCGGATCGGAATTGCCCGCACCGGAAACCCGATCCGTCAGTCACCGGTGCGCGAAGCCCCCGACAGGAGGTCGCGCATTCAGTTCTTCCACTCCCGCAAGGACCTGCGGCCGAGCCGGGTGTCGGTGCGCCGCGGCCGCGGCAAGCTGACCGGCGGGTACCTCTTCGCCGCGCCGAAGATCGGGCCCGGCGACAACGGCCCGGTCATCCTCGACAACTCGGGTGAGGTCGTCTTCTTCCACAAGCTCGCTCCGCGACTCGAGGCCGACGCGTTCCGGCCCGTGCGCATCGGCGGAAAGCCGGTCCTGTCCTGGTGGGAGGGGTTCACGAACTTCGGCACGGGCAACGGCACGATCAAGCTGCTCGACGAGACCTACCGCTCCGCCGGCGAGATCAAGGCCGGCAACGGCTTCGACGGCCTCGACCCGCACGAGTTCCAGATCACCGGCCGAGGCACGGCACTCGTGATGATCCTTTCGACCGTCTACCGCGATCTGCGCTCGATCGGCGGGGCGCGGTCGGCCCAGGTCCTCGACTCGGTCGTTCAGGAGATCGACATCCCGACCGGACTCGTCCTGTACGAGTGGCACAGCCTCGATCACGTGAGCATCCGCGAGTCGTACACGAAGCCGCCGAAGGGCAACGGCCACATCTACGACTACTTCCACATCAACTCGGCCGAGGAGCTGCGCGACGGGCATTTCATGATCTCGGCGCGCAACACCTGGGGCGTCTACAAGATCGATCGCTACACCGGCAAGGTCTGGTGGCGGCTCGGCGGCAAACGCTCCAGCTTCCGCCAGCCGCGCGACACGCGCTTCGCGTGGCAGCACGACGCCCGCCAGCAGCGCAGTGGCGTGGTCACGATCTTCGACAACGGCGCCGCGCCCCCGGTGCACAAGGCCTCGCGCGGGATCGGGCTGAAGCTGCGCGGGCGCAACGTGCGGCTCGTCAAGGAATACCGTCATTCGCGCAAGCTGCTGAGCGGCAGCCAGGGCAACATGCAGCGCCTGGGCAACGGCAACGTACTGCTTGGCTGGGGCCAGAATCCGGACGTCACCGAGCACCGGGCGCACGGACAGCAGGTGTTCTGGGCCAGGTTCACCTTCGGGAACATGAGCTACCGCTGGCACCGGGCTCCGTGGGTCGGCCGTCCCGCGGCGCCGCCCGACGTGGTCGCCAGCAGCGACGGGAAGCGGACGAAGATCTACGCGAGCTGGAACGGCGCGACCGGCGTCGCGCGCTGGGATCTGCTGGCCGGCGATCGTGTAGGCGCGGTCGCCCCGGCGGGAACGGTGCGGCGCTCGGGGTTCGAGACTCTTGGGACGATCCCCGGCGCCCGCCCGTTCGTCCAGGCGATCGCCAAGGACGCGGCCGGCCGGACGCTCGGCACCTCCCGGGTCGTGACGGTCAGGCGTTGAGCCGGGCGCTCGCGAAGCGCCAGATCTGGTCTGATTGACCCATGAAAGTTATCGGCGCAGGGCTACCCCGGACGGCAACGACTACCCAGCTGCAGGCGATGGAGATGCTCGGCCTGTCGTGCTACCACATGCGGAACATGATGGCCGACATGGGCCCCCAGACCGAGTTGTGGACGGAGGCCTGGCACGGCCGGCCGGACTGGGACGCGATCCTGGGCGGCTACGACTCGGTGATCGACTTCCCCGGTTCGCGCTTCTGGCGCGAGCTGAGCGAGCACTACCCCGACGCGAAGGTGCTCCTGAGCGTGCGTGACGGGGAGTCGTGGGCGCGGAGCATGATGGACACGATCTGGGAGATCTTCAACGGCAACTCGCTGATGGCCGAGCTCTCCCGCGCGCGCTGCCTGATCGACGACGACTGGCGCCGCTGGCTCGACGTGATGCGAGGCATGGGCTGGCAGTTCGACGGCCCGTTCGTCGGCGCCCAGGCCGGCCGCGAGGCGCTGGTGGCCGCGAACGACCGCTGGAACGATGAGGTCAAGGCGACGATCCCGGCGGAGCGCCTGCTCGTCTGGCACCCGAAGGATGGGTGGGAGCCGCTGTGTGAGTTTCTCGAGGTGGATGTGCCCGGGGAGCCAGTGCCGAACGTGAACGACACGGCGGCTTTCGTGCGCGGCATCGAGGGCATGTGCCTGGGCGCGCTCAACGAGTGGTGGGCCGCGCAGGAGGACGGGCCCGGCCTGCACGGCGCGGCAAACGCCACACGCTGAGGCTCAGCTTGGCGAGCGGCGCGGCTTGCCGTCGCCGTCAGGCGCTGAGCAGCAGGTCGGCGGCCCGCCGGCCCGACGCGAGCGCGCCGTCGACGGTCGCGGTCGCGAGGTGGTCGCCCGCCACCGCGACCGGCGGTTCCTGAGCGGCCTGCGCGGCTGCGGCCTCCCGGTAACTGCCCACGGCGTGGACCGGTATCGCCTCGGCGCGGGCGATCGCCGCGACGAGCTCCGCGTCTTCCGGCAGCTCGGGGCAGAACACGCGGCCGAGCTCCCACGCGCGCCCGGCCGCCACATCCGCCGGCTCACCGGCGAGCTCGGCGCTCGCGGCGGCACCGAGGAAGACGCTCACGATCTCCTCGTCGTCGGGGATCGAACCCTGCTGTTTGTGCGAGTTGCAGGCCACCGCCGCCACCACGTGCTCGCCCGGGCCGCACGGGAAGCGCGCGCTCTCGGGCGGGGCATCGGCGCGCGGGATGCGGAACGCCGCGTGGGTGTTGGCCACATAGGTGCGCCCGGCTACGAAGTCGCGTACCGGGTCGGGCAGCGCGGCGCCGGCGATCCGCGTGGCCGTGCTCGCGGTCGTGGCGACGATCGCGGCGTCGAAGGCCTCGCCGTCGACGAGCGCCCCGCCACCCGGCGCTCGCTCGACGCGCTCGACCGCCGTGGCGGTGCGCACCTCGCTCGCCTGCGCGAGCCGCGGGGCGAGCGAGCCCATCCCGTCGCGGAGGGTGAAGAAGCGGGCCGTCGCGGCGCGCGCGTGGAGAGCGAGGAACAGCGAGCGCGACACGTCCTCGCAGGCGAAGTACCAGAACGGCTCGATGCCGGGCCGGATCAGGAACTCGTAGACCTCCCGCCCGAGCACCGCCACGGCCTCGTCGGTGATCGACCGGTCGTCGAACGGCGCGAGCGACTCCGGGCTGCTGAGGTCGAGCGAGCGATGGCGCGCGGTGGCCGAGGCGGTATGGGCAGCCATGCGCAGCTTGCCGCCCATGCTCACGAAGGGGAACTGGAGGAACGAGGCCGTGACGCCCATGCTGAGTGGGGCCACCTCCCCATCGTGGACGAGGGTGTTCGCCCGCGACAGCGTGACCACTTCGTCGTCGAGCCCGGTGGCCGTGATCAACTCCGCGAGCGACGGGTAGAAGTTCGTGAAGAACCCGGCGCCCGAGTCGATCACGGCGTCGCCGTTGCGCCACGATCGTGTGCGCCCGCCGACCTCGTCCTCGCGCTCGAACAGCACCACGTCGCGGCCCGCGGCGGTGAGCCGATGGGCGGCACCGCACCCGGCTGGGCCTCCTCCGATGACCGCGACGCGCTCGACCATGCGCGAAGTATCGTGTCGCGGATGCTGAATGTGAGAGCACGCGGCCCCGTGCTCGCGGTCGCGCTGTTCGTGACCGCGCTGGTCTGGGCCGCCCCGGCGAGTGCCGAGACCACGTGGGCGTGCCTGCCCGGGCAGGCTCCCAACCCGTGCCGCGAGAGCCTGCGCACGACGGTGTTCGAGCCGGGCGGCGGGGCGTCGGTCAGCGACCCGGGCATCGCGGCAGACCCGAAGGTCGACTGCTTCTACGTGTACCCCACGGTCTCGAACCAGATCGGGCCGAACGCCGACCGCTCGCTCGCGCCCGAGATCGTCGCGATCCTCCGCTACCAGGCCCAGCGGTTCTCCCAGCACTGCCGCGTGTACGCGCCGCTCTACCGTCAGATCACCGTGCCGGCGCTGCTCGCGCAGGGCCTGATCACCACCCCCGCGGCGCGCGCGCTCGCCTATGCCGACGTGCTCGCGGCCTGGCGCGACTACCTGCGCAACCACAACCGCGGCCGCGGCGTGATCCTGATGGGCCACTCGCAGGGCACCGGAGTCCTGCGCCGGCTGATGCGCGACGAGGTGGACCCCAAGCCCGACGTGCGGCGGCGGCTCGTGGGCGGCGTGCTGCTCGGCGGCAACGTCGTCGTGAAGGCCGGCCAGGACATCGGCGGCGACTTCAAGAACACCAAGACCTGCACGTCGGCCGGCCAGGTCGGCTGCGTCCTGGCCTACTCGACCTTCTGGGATCCGCCGCCCGCCAACAGCCGGTTCGGCCGCGCGCCGGCGACGCGCGATCCGGTGTCGGGCAATCCCGGCGGCCCCGGCCTCGAGGTCGCCTGCACGAACCCGGCGTCGCTCGCCCGCAACGACAAGGCGCCGGCCGAGACGCTCATCGCGACCGCGCCGTTCCCGCCGATCGTCGGCCTCACGCTGTTCCAGACCTACGGCGGCATTCCGCCGACTGCGCCGACCCCATGGGTGCGCCCGGCAGCGCGCTACAGCACGCGCTGCGAGCGCCTCAACGGCGCCCACGTGCTCGTGGCCAGGCCGATCGGCGGCGCCCGCAAGCTGAACGCTTCGCCCGACTCGACCTGGGGCCTGCACATCGTCGACACGAACATCGCGCTGGGCGACATCGTTCGCCACGTCGGCGGTCAGATCGCGGGGTACCTGACGAGCCCGGCCCCGACCCGCGCGCGGGTCAAGCTGCGCGTGCGATCCAAGCGCGGCCGCGACGCCCGCGGGCGTCGTTGCGCCAAGCTGCCGCTCGCGCTGTCGCTGACCGGGGCCGACCGCGGCCTCGTCCGCCGCGCGGACTTCCGAGTCGGGAAGCGACTCGCCGCGCGCGACCGCCGTGCGCCGTTCACGGCGCGAATCCGGCGCGCCGGCACGGGGCGCAAGCGCCTCGGGGTCAAGGCGACGTTGAGCGATCGCCGCGTTGCGCGCTCGTTCGTGCGCGTGCGCGTCTGCGGCTAGTGGCGCCACTCCTCCACGAACGGTTCCCCGAGCTCGTGGGCACGCTCCCGCACGCCGCGCTCGGTGAGCGGCCGACGCCGGTGCGCCGCTGGCCCGGCGCAGAGCGTGCCGGCGGCGCGGAGGTCTGGATCAAGGACGAGGGCCGCTTCGGCTCCGGTGGCTGGGGCGGCAACAAGGTGCGCAAGCTGGAGTGGCTGCTGCCCGACGCGCAGCGCCGTGGCCGCCGCTCGATTCTCACGTTCGGCGGCCTCGGCACGAACTGGGGCCTGGCCACCGCGCTCTACGGGCGCGACCTCGGGTTGGAGACGGCGCTGGCGCTGGTCGACCAGCCAGTCGACGATCACGTCCGTGCCCAGCTCGAGCGCCTGCACGCCTCCGGCGCCGCCATCCACCGCACGCACACGAAGGCCCGCACCGTCGCCGCGCTGCCGTGGCTGCTGGCGCGGCACGCGCGCGGCGGGCGGCCGCCGTACCTGCTCCCGGCCGGCGGCTCGTCGCCGATCGGCGCGGTCGGCTACGTGGAGGTGGCGTTCGAGATCGCCGCGCAGGTGGAGGCCGGGGAGCTGCCCGAGCCGGCCTGGGTCGTGGCGGCGGTCGGCACCGGCGGCACCGTCGCCGGGCTGGCGCTGGGCCTGCGGCTCGCAGGGCTGCGGACGGGCGTCGTCGGCGTGGTGGTGAACGACGAGCTGCCGCTCGATCAGCGGCGCATCGAACGCCTCGCGCGCCGCGCCGCCGGCGTGCTCGCCAAGCGCGGCGCACGCATCGGTGAGCCGCAGCTCGCCGAGCTGATGGTCGTCCGCGACTGGCTCGGGCCGGGGTATGGCCACGCAACGGCGGAGGCCGACAGCGCCCGCGAGCTGGCGGCTTCCAGCGACGGCCCGGCGCTCGACCCGGTCTACACCGCCAAGGCGATGGCGGCGCTGCTGGAGCTCGAACGGGCGGGGAGGCTCGGGGAGGGACCGGCGCTGTTCCTCCACACGGACGGCCCGCGGTAGGGCGGCCCGGCTGCGCTAGCCGGACGGCGGCGCCGCGCCGGCCGCGAACACGAGATCGACGAAGCCGCGGCAGCGCTGGGCTACGGCGCGATCGCTGATCATGCCCGCGGACCACTGGTGGAGCGCGCCCACGCAGCCGGTCGCGAGGAGCGTGGCGAGCGCGTCGGGGTCGGCGCCGGGCGTGAGCGTCCCGGCTTCGCGCGCGGCGCGCAGGCAGGCGGCCACCTCGCGTGATCCGTCGCGGCGGAGCAGGCGCCCGCTTTCACTCCAGTGCGCGAGCGCGATGCGGTTGACATCTGGATCGGAGGTGATGGCGCGTGCGTACTCGGCGACCACTCGCTCCGCCCGCGCGCGCGGCTCGAGCTCGGGCAGCGCGTCGACCCGCAGCTGCGCCGCGGCGAGGGTCTGGTCCATCAGGGCCGCCCAGATCCGCTCGCGCGTGCCGACGAGGTTGAAGACGGTCGCCGGCGACACCTGTGCACGGGCTGCGATCCGCTCGACGCTCAACGAGCGGTCGGGTTCCGCGCGCAGGAGGTCCCGCGCCGCGGCGAGGATCTGGTCCACGCGCCGCCGCTTGCCGAGCTCGCGGAGCCCGACCGCCTCAGCCAATGCGCCGCTCCAGGAAGTCGGCGACGACGGTGCCGAACACGTCGTTCGAGTCGCCGGCCACCATATGGCCGGCCGCCGCGACGTCGACGAGCTCGGCGCCGGGCGCGAGGGTGCCGAACTCCTGCGCGATGGCTGGGGTGATCACATCGCTGCGCGCGCCGCGGACCAGTAGGACCGGGATCGCGAGCCCCGCCGCGGCTGCGGCGAGCCGGTCCTCGAACTCGGCGACCGCCTCGGCGGCCAGGAACTCGTCGCCGCTGGCGAGCAGCGCGGGATCCCAGTGCCAGCGCCAGCGGTCGCCGTCGCGACGCAGGTTCTTGGCGAGGCCGGCGGCGGTGACCGGGTGCGGGCGGTGAGGGAGGTACGCGGCCACGGCCGCCTCGGCCTCGGCGGGCTCGGCGAAGCCCTCGGGCCGGGCGCCCATGAAGTCGACGACCCGCCCGGCACCGGTGGCGTCGAAGCGGTGGGCGACGTCGACGAGGACGAGGCCGGCCGCCGGGGGCGGGTCCGCCGCGCCGAGCGCGAGGAGAGAGGACATCCCGCCGAGGGAGGCGCCGACGAGCACCGGCGGGGCGCTGCACCAGCGGGCGACGGCCGCCACGTCGGCGGCAACGTCGGCCGGGTTGTACGCACCGTCGGCCGCCCATTCGCTGTCGCCGTGGCCGCGGAGGTCGACGGCCAGGGTCTCCCATCCCTGCGCCGCGAGCGCGGCGGCGGTGTCGCCCCAGGAATGGCGCGTCTGGCCGCCTCCGTGGAGCAGCACGACGGGGTTCCGCCGCGTGCCCGGAAGGTGGTCCGCGGTGAGTCGAACCCCCGCCCCTTCGATCTGAATGGCGGCCATTCCGTGAACTTATAGCAGGCTCTAAAGTTAGAGATAGCTATAAAGCAGGCGCGGTTCGACACGGGTGGCGTGGGTAGCATCGCCGGATGCCGCGGGTTCCTCGCCTACCGTTCGGGCCCGACCTGCTGCGGAGGATCCGCGTCCCCGACGACCTCGAAGCGATCACGACCGTCGGCGACGAGGCGGATCCCGCCGACGGCGGCCTGACCCGCGACGACGTCGAGGGCATCTGGAAGGACACGGTGAGCTGGTACCGGGCCGGCGTGCACCCAGCCATCCAGGTCTGCGTCCGGCGCGACGGCGCGGTGGTGCTCGACCGCGCGATCGGCCACGCGCGCGGCAACGGGCCGTCGGACGACGAGGACACGGAGAAGATTCCGGCGACCACGGATACCCCGTTCTGCGTGTACTCCGCTTCGAAGGCGGTCACGGCGTTTGTCGTCCACAAGCAGATCGAGCGCGGGCTGATCGGGCTCGACGAGCCGGTCGCGTCGTACATCCCCGGCTATGAGAAGCACGGCAAGGACGGGATCACCGTCGGCCACGTGCTGGCGCACCGGTCGGGCGTGCCGAACCTCCCGCGCGAATCGTTCGACCTCGACAACGCAGCCGACCGCGACTATCTGACCGGCGTGTTGTGCGACGCGAAGCCGTTCGCCAAGCCCGGCCGGCTGCTCGCCTACCACGCGATCTCCGGCGGCTACATCCTCGGTGAGATCGTCCAGCAGGTCACGGGCAAGCCGATCCGCGAGGTCCTCGCCGAGGAATTCCTCGACCCGCTCGGCTTCCGCTGGAACAACTACGGGGTCGATGAGGAGGACATCGGCGCCGTCGGTGCCGACTACGTGACCGGCCCGCCGATCCTGCCGCCGGTGTCCCAGCTGATGACACGTGCGCTCGGGCTGCCGGTCGACGATCTCGTCGAGGTGGCGAATGACCCGCGCTTCCTCACCGGGACGGTCCCCGCCGGCAACGTGGTGACGAGCGCCAACGAGCTGTCGCGCTTCTTCGAGATCTTCCGCAACGGCGGCGAGCTCGACGGGGTCCGGGTGATGGAGCCCGACACGATCGCGACTGCGCTGACCGAGCAGTCGCATCTCGAGGTCGACCTCTCGCTGGGCTTCCCGACGCGCTTCTCGTACGGGCTGATGCTCGGCGCCCAGCTCGTGAGCCTCTTCGGCCGGAACACCCAGGAGGCGTTCGGCCACCTCGGCTTCATCAACACGCTCGGCTGGGCCGATCCGGAACGCAGGAGCGCCGCGGCGATCGTGACGAACGGAAAGCCCCTGATCTACCCGGAGGTCGCGCGCTTTCCCGCACTCGCCCAGAAGATCACCAGCACCACCGCCGCCGACTAGCTCAGAGCACGCGTTTCGCGAGGGCCGCCGCGAACCGCGCGGCGGCCTCGGGGTGCGTCGGCAGGAACAGCTCGGGCTCGATCAGCTCGGCCTCCATCACCACCGGCCCGGCGGGCAGCTCGACCATGTCGATCCGGGCGTAGCACGGTGGGGCGGGGGCGGCGGCGAGCGTGGCCTCCGCCACGGCGAACTCGGCCGGCGACGGGTCGTGGTCGACCACCGCGCCGCCGTACTCGTCCTGCACGCGCCAGTCCCCGGCCGTCGGGATCTTGCGGACGGCGTGGCTGAACTCGCCGTCGAAGAACACGAGCGACGTCTCGCCGTGCTCGGGGATCTCGGTCAGGAAGGGCTGCACGAGGGCGTCGCCGTCGGCGACGAGTTCACCCAGGTGGTCGCGCACTCCGGCGTCGCGGGCGGAGCCGCGGATCGTCCGGTACGACCCGCCCGAGATCGCCGGCTTCACCACCACCTCGTCGTAACCGGCGAACGCCGCGGCCTGGGCCGACTCGCCGGCCCCGCGCTCGACCAGCTCGGTCGCCACCACCGGCACACCGGTGCGCTCGAGGTCGAGCAGGTAGGACTTGTGGGCGTTCCAGCGGATCACCGCGGGCGGGTTCTCCAGCCGCGTCGCCTGCTCGATCGCGGCGACCCAGGCGAGGAACTCCTCGGCCCGCACGAAGTAGTCCCACGGCGTGCGCGACACCACGAGCGGGTACTCGGACCAGTCGAGCGTGTCGTCCCACGGGTGCAGGTCGGCGCTCACGCCGAGCTTCGCGAGCTCCTCGATCAGCAGGTGCGACTCGGGATCCGGCTTGGGCATGTCCGACGCCGTGGCGAGCAGGATGTCCATCGCACCCCTGACGCTACCGCCCCGGCGCGTGGCCGTACCCGTGGCCGGTGCCGCCCCACGTCTTCGACGTGATGTGCAGGACGACGGTCGCAAACAGCAGCACCCTCCCCAGGACTCCCACAGTGGAACAATACGTCCGTGGCCGCGGGCTCTCGATCGATAGCAGTCGTCGGCGCCGGGTTCGGGGGTGTCGGCGCGGCGGTGATGCTGCGCCGCGCGGGCTACTCGGACGTGACCGTCTTCGACCGCGGCGACCGTGTCGGCGGAGTGTGGAACCACAACACCTACCCCGGCGCGGCGTGCGACGTGCCGTCGCACCTGTATGAGTTCTCGTTCGCGCCGAACCCGCGCTGGTCGCGCCGCTACGCGCCGCAGGCGGAGATCCAGGAGTACCTCGAGGACGTGGCGCGCCGCCACGGCGTGCTCGACCGGATCAAGACGTCGACGGTCGTCGAGAGCGCGACGTGGGATGCCGACCGCGGCAAGTGGGCGCTCGCGACGAGCGCCGGGCCGCACGAGGCCGACGTGCTCGTCACGGCCTGCGGCCAGCTGTCGGTGCCCAAGGTCCCGCCGATCGAGGGTCTCGACAGCTTCGAAGGGCCGGCGTTCCACACCGCCGAGTGGGATCACAGCGTCGACCTGAAGGGCAAGCGGGTGGCCGTGATCGGGACGGGCTGCAGCGCGATCCAGACGGTGCCGGCGATCCAGCCGGAGGTAGCGCAGGTCGACATCTACCAGCGTTCGCCCGGCTGGACGATGCCGAAGATGGACTACGAGTTCAGGGAGCGGACGAAGCGGCTGTTCGAGCGCTTCCCGGCGCTCCAGTGGCTCGATCGCCAGCTCACGTTCCTGTTCATGGAGGCCGGCGCGATGGCCATGACGAAGCGCTCGCAGCGGTGGCTGCTGAAGCCCTTCCTGTGGGCCGGCCAGAGCAACATGCAGAAGGCGATCGACGATCCGGAGCTGCTGCGCAAGGTCACGCCGGCCGACGAGGTCGGCTGCAAGCGCGTGATGCTCACCGACGAGTGGTACCCGACGCTCACCCGGCCCAACGTCGATCTGATCACCGACCGGATCGTCGCGGTCACGCCGTCCGGCGTGCGGACCGACGACGGGGTCGAGCATCCAGCCGACGTGATCGTGCTCGCGACCGGCTTCCAGTCGCACGGCTTCGTCGCGCCGATGGAGATCAGCGGAGCGGGGGGCAGGTCGCTGGCCGACGAGTGGAGCGGCGTGCCACGCGCCTACCTGGGGATGAGCGTGCCCGAGTTCCCGAACATGTTCCTGCTCTACGGGCCCAACACCAACGGCGGCACCGGCTCCGTGATCTACACGCTCGAGGCGGGCGTGCATCACGTGATCGCCGCGCTGCGCGAGCTGGACCGCAACGGCGCGCGGCGGATCGAGGTCCGGCGCGACGCGCTCGAGGTCTACGACCGCGAGCTGCGCTCCGCGCTGTCCGAGACGGTCTGGCACACGGGCTGCACCAGCTGGTACGTCGACGAGAACGGCAACGACCCGAGCCAGTGGCCGTGGTTGTGGAGCCAGTACCGTCGCCGCACGGCGACGATCGACGCGCGCGCGTACGACATCTCGGCGACTCCGGCCGCGATCCCCGCGGCGCGCTGAGGCAGGTCGTGGCGGCCGAGGAGTTCGAGCTCGAGGGCACCCGCGGCACGCTGCACGTGCACCGCTGGCCGGGCTCCGATCCGAGCTTCATCGCGCTGATCTCGCACGGCTACGGCGAGCACGCCGGCCGCTACGAGCATGTCGCCGCTGCGCTGGTCGAGGCGGGCGCGGTGGTCTACGCGCCCGACCACCACGGGCACGGCAAGTCCGACGGCGAGCGCGCCCTGGCGGCGGATCTCGAGCACGCGGTCGACGACCTCCACCTCCTCGCGGCGCGGGCCGCCGCCGAGAACCCCGGCCTTCCGCAGGTTCTCGTCGGCCACTCGATGGGCGGGCTGATCGCGGCGCGCTACGGCCAGCGGCACGGCTCGGAGCTGGCGGCGCTCGTCCTGTCGGGCCCGGCCGTCGGCGGCAACCCGGCACTGCTCGGCCTGCTCGAGCTCGACCCGATCCCGGACGTGCCGATCGACCCGGCGATCCTCTCCCGCGACCCGTCGGTCGGCGAGGCCTACGCGGCCGACCCGCTCGTCTACCACGGGCCCTTCAAGCGCGAGACGCTGCAGGGGTTCGTCGCCGCGATCGACGCGGTAGAGGCCGGCGGGACGTTCGGGCCGCTACCGACCCTGTGGCTGCACGGCGAGGCCGACGAACTGGTGCCGCTGGACGCGACCCGCCCGGCGATCGAGCACATCGCCGGCGAGCGGTTCGAGCACAAGATCTACCCCGAGGCGCGCCACGAGATCTTCAACGAGACGAATCAGGCCGAGGTGATCGGCGACGCGGTGGAGTTCATCGAGCGCGTCTGCGTGCGCCGGTAGGACCGGCGGCGGCGCGGATCCTGCGCTCCATGAAAGCGCAGGATACGCCCGCTCGTCCGGTCAGTCGCCGCTGTCGTACTTGAACGAGATCGCGAGCCGCACGCGGTAGCCGGACACGGCCCCGTTCTCGATCACGACGTCCTGCCTGAGTACCTCCGCGATCCGCAGGTCGCGGACCGTCTTCCCGGCCGTGGCAACGGCGCTTGCCGCCGCGGCCTCCCAGGATTCGCTGCTCACACCGATCACTTCGGTGACGCGGTAGACGCTGTCTGACATGTGAGCTCCTCACCTCGGGGGGTAGTGGCCCCGACCCTCGCACACACCGGGCTCTCCGCCAACAGAGCCGCCGGTTTGAGGGGATCAGGCGCGGGTATCGCTCACGCGGCGACTCGCGACGACGGCGCGCACGCCGGCCGAGTACACGGGGACGGGCACGGCGAGCGTAGATCGCCCACGGACTCGAGACCATCCGAGTGAAAAGGAATCACGTGGCTCTTCTGCGCGTTGGTACAGCGTCCCTCCCCGACTGGCCGGCACGACCCGGCTCCCCGTGCACGGCCTGTGGGAAGGCCATCGAAACGGGCCAGAGCGCCGTGTGCCTGCACGGCAGCGTCCTCCACCGCGATTGCGCCCTCTACAGGCCGCGCGTCCGCAAACAGGCGACCCCCGCCGGCTGAGCGCCGGTCAGGGCCTCATCTCGTCCTTGGGGCGGGGGTCGGGCCTCTCGCCGCGCGGTTCGAGGTGGAACACCTCGGTCGCGACGTCTCGTACGACGTCCATTCCCGAGATGAAGGCGCGCACGCGGCGGCCCGAGATCCGCTCGACCATTCCGATCAGCTCGTGCTCGCACGCGTACTGGAAGTAGAGGCGTAGGTCGCGCAGGCGCTGGTGCTCGCCGGCCTTGACCATGTTGCGCTCGGCCGGGGTCAGCGTGTCCTCGAGGGTCGAGACGATGATGTCCGATCCGGACCAGGTCGTCCGGGCCTTGGTCGGGCCGCGCCCGAACTGCTCCTTGTAGTGCCGGACCATCGCGCGCGACAGCTCGGCGAGGTCGACCTTGTCGTCGAGTTCCGGTGCCGGCCGCTGCGGGGTCTCCTGTGTCATCAACTGGCGCTACCCCGCGAGTGCTCCCGAAACCTCCGGGTCACGATTCAGGCTCGCCCCGACCGGGGGCCCTGTCAGCGACAGGGTCCGCCGCACCGCCCTGCGGGTCCCCTCCACCCGCAGGTCGCCCACCCCGGCGAGGTGTGCCGCGGCCGCGCGCAGAGCCCTGGCTCCGCCCGCATCGATGAATGCGAGCCGCCCCAGGTCGATCGTCGTGCGACCGGCGCCGGAGTCGCCCGCGAGCGTGAGCGCCCGCTCAAGGGCGTCGAGGTTGGAACGATCGATTTCGCCGTCGAGCGTGAGCCGGCACTCGGCTCCGTCGACGACGTGGGTCAGCTCGACGAGCCCGGCGCGGAATGAGGTGTACATCGCGGAATCTCCATGGTCGGAACGGTTCTTGTTCCGACGGACCATCCGCAGCCGCGGCGCAGCTCGACATGCCGTCGTCCTACAGGTAGGCCGCGACGCAAGCCCCGCGCGCCTGCACCGAGTGTAGACACCGGCGCAAGTCGTTAGGGTCGCGCGCCATGGCCAAGGGAACAGTCGTCGCAGGCAGGACCTGTGTGGTCACCGGCGCCGCGTCCGGGATCGGGCAGGCGCTCGCCCTCCGGCTCGCGGCGCACGGCTCACCCGTCGCGATCTGCGACTGGAACGAGGACGGGCTCGAGGAGACCGCCTCCCAGATCGACGGGCCCGTGCTCGCGCGCAAGCTCGACGTGCGCGACCGCCAGGCGCAGATGGTCTTCGCCTCCGACGTGGCCGAGTGGGCGCCGGCGCCGTTCGGCATGGTCGTGAACAACGCCGGCGTCGACGTGTCCCAGTCGGTCCTGAACGCCGCCGTCGAGGACGACGAGTGGGTGATGGACGTGAACTTCTGGGGCGTGATCCACGGCAGCCGCGCGTTCCTGCCGATCCTCGTCGAGCAGGGCTCGGGCGCGATCGTCAACGTCTCCAGCGTGTTCGGCCTGATGGGCTATCCGACGCAGAGCATGTACTGCGCCGCCAAGTTCGGCGTGCGCGGCTGGACGGAGTCGCTGCGCCACGAGCTGCGCGGCACGGACGTCGAGGCCATCACCGTGCACCCGGGCGGTATCGACACCAACATCGTCAAGAACTCGCGCTTCCACGAGGACGACCTCGGCCGCACCGACAAGGACCAGATGGCGCGCGAGTTCAAGAACGTCGCGCGCACCTCGCCCGCGAAGGCGGCCGCGACGATCCAGACCGGTGTCGAGCGCGGCAAGGTCCGCATCCTGATCGGCCAGGACGCGGCCTTCATAGCCGGGTTGACGCGCCTCTTCCCGGTGCGTTACTACGCCCTCATGAAGCGGTTCGAGCCACTCATCCGGCGCGGCTAGCCAGCGGGCGGTCGGCGGCGGTGCGCACGACGATCGTCATACCGGTCTGGGGTGAGTACCGCGGCCGCCGGCTCGACGAGGCGCTGGCGAGCATCGAGGCGCAAGCCCATCCGGCGCGGACGATCGTCGTCGACAACGCCGCGGAACCTCCGCTGGCGCCGATCCCGGGCGTCGAGATCGTCCGCTCCGAGACGCGGCTGACCGCGGGTGCCGCCCGAAATCTCGGCCTCGCCGCGGTGGACACGCCCTACGTTCTCTTCTGGGACGCCGACGACCTGATGTGCCAGGGCATCCTCCGGGTGCTCGAGGGCCGGCTCGACGGAGAGCCGCGAGCCGTCGCCGCGGCCGGGGGCATCCTCGAGGACGAACCGCGCGTTCCGCATCGCTGGCCGCGCCGCTGGCAGCGCCGCCTGGCCGGCCGCCGGCGCCTCTTTGCGCTCGTCAATTCCGTCTGGTCGATCTACCCGACGACGGGCGCGACGTTGATGCGGACGGACGTTGTACGCGCTGCCGGCGGCTTCGGCGATGCCAGCAGCGGGGAGGACTGGTCGCTCGGTGCTTCGCTGGCGTTCCGCGGCGGGGTGCTGTTCGACGCCGCACCTGGCCGGATCTACCGCCGGCACGGCGACTCGCTCTGGGTCCGAGGCGGCACGCACGCCGATCTGGTCACGAATGCGGCTGCTGTGCGGGCCCGGTTGCGGGCCGACACCGCGGTTTCAGGGGCTGTCCGGGGGGCGGTTCCGCTCTTGGGGCTCGTCCAGCGGGCGGCGATTGGGCTCGCGGCCGTGAAACGCGCGTGAAACTGGACGAATGGCCGATGACTGTAGGTAGTGGCGGAACGGCCCGACCTCACCTACGCTGGACCGTTCATTGATCCGGCGGTGAAGGTAGTTCGCAAGGAAGCGAACGGAGCCGCAAGGACTCGCAGACCTACAACCAGGGGCCAAGCCGCCGCATGACATATCTGCACGCGCTGCACCAGTTATCGGCTGGACGGGTCTCTGCCTTGCAGGGTGCGCGTGCCCGCTGAGCTCACGTACCTGCTCGCCTTTTCGGCGGCGCTGATCGGAGTCCTGGGGATGACGCCGGTGGCGATCAGGGTCGCCCGGTCCACCGGCTTCCTCGATCAGCCCGGCGACTACAAGCGACACGTTGCGGCCATGCCCTACCTCGGCGGCCTCGCGGTGATGGGGGCCATCGCCTTCCCCGCTGTCGTATTCGGCAGTGCCGGTTTTCACTACAGCACCATTGCGCTGTGCGCGGCCGCGCTGTGGCTAGTGGGCACCGTCGACGACAAGGTCGGCCTCGGCCCGTTCACCCGCATCGCCGTCGAAGTCGCCGCAGCGGTGGTCCTCTGGTTCGCCGGTCAGGGCTGGGGTCTCGACGGGCCCCTCGGCCTCCTGGTGACGGTCGTGTGGGTCGTGGGGCTCGTGAACGCCTACAACCTGATGGACAACATCGACGGCGCCGCCGCGACGGTGACCGCCGCTTCCGCCGCGGGGATCGCCTTGATCGCCGGCGTCGGTGGCGACACCGAACTGGCCGCCTTTGCTCTCACCGTCGTCGGCGCAACCCTCGGCTTCCTCGTCTTCAACCTGCGGACCCCGGCACGGATCTTCCTCGGCGACGGCGGCAGCATGCCACTCGGGTTCCTCATCGCCGCGCTGGCGATGCAGCTGCCGGCCACCGGCAACTCCGGATTGATCACCCTGCTCGCGATCGTGCCGATCGCGGGGCTCCCGATCCTCGACACCGCCCTCGTCGTCATCTCGCGTACCCGCCGCGGAGCGAACGTCCTCTCGGGCGGGCGGGATCATCTGACACACCGGCTGCGGCCGGTCTTCGGATCGACGCGGTCCCTGGCCACCGGCCTCGGTACGGCACAGATGGCGCTTTGTCTCCTGGCGAGCACGCTGGTCGGCGCCCATGCCGGCACGGTCGTCGCCGTGACGCTGACCCTGCTCGCTCTCGGCTCCGTCGCCATCTGGGCGCTCGAGGCCTCTCCGGCCGTCGCGGCCGAGCCGGCTCCGGCGCCTGTGCCCGAGCTGGTACCCGACCCCGTGGGCGCCCTCGGCCCCGCGACGGGTCCCAAGCCGGTGCGCGCCCGCCGTTTCGTTCCCGCGGCACAGCGAGAGCACGCTGCCGAGCGGGACCACGCGATAATCGTCGCCGCTGTCTCGGATTCCTCCAGCTGAACCCGCGCGCCGTGTGCGCGTGCTGCGTGTCATAGCGCGCCTCAACATGGGCGGGCCGGCGCACCACGTGAGCCTGCTCAGCGGCCTCCTCGATCCCAAGCGCTACGAGACTCTCCTGCTGCACGGCGAGGTGGGGGCCGGTGAGGCGTCGCTCGCGGAGGTGGCGGACCGGCACGGAGCCACCCGGACCGTCGTTCCGGGTCTGCGTCCTGAGCTGCGCCCCGCCGACGATCTGCGCGCGTTACGCGCCCTCGTCGGCCATGTGCGCGCATTCCGCCCCGACATCGTGCACACGCACACCGCCAAAGCCGGGATGCTCGGCCGGCTCGCAGCGGTGCTGGCCGGCAGCCCGCGGCCAGTGATCGTCCACACGTACCACGGCCACGTCCTCGAGGGTTACTTCGGGCCGCTGAAGAACTGGCTCTACCGCTCCATCGAGCGGGCGCTCGGCCGGGTCAGCGACCGGCTACTGGGGGTGAGCCAGGCAACCGTGGACGACCTCGTCCGGCTCCGGGTGGCGGCACCGGAGAAGTTCCGGGTGGTGCCGATCGGCCTCGAGCTCGCCGAGTTCGCCGCGCTGACTTTCAAGGACGGCGCGGCTTTCCGGGCCGAGGCGGGGGCCCGACCGGACGATGTGCTGCTCACGTTCGTCGGGCGCCTCGTGCCGATCAAGCGCGTCGACGTCCTGCTGCGGGCGTTCGCCGCCGCGGGCGACCCCGGAGCTCCGGTCCGGCTGGCGATCGTCGGCGACGGCGAGCTCCGCGCGGAGCTCGAAGCGCTCGCCGCGGAGCTGGGCGTCGCCGAGCGCGTGTTCTTCGCGGGGTACCGCTCCGACGTGCGCAGCGTCGCCGCGGCCTGCGACATCGCGGTGCTCAGCTCGGACAACGAGGGGACTCCGGTCTCGCTGATCGAGGCCGGTGCCGCGGGGCGGCCGTCGGCGAGCACGGCCGTCGGTGGCGTCGCCGACGTCGTACTGCCGGACACCGGCTGTCTCGTCCCCGCCGGCGACCACGCTGCCCTCGGCGCGGCGATCGCCGGGTTGGCGGCGGATCCGGGTACCAGGGCCTCGATGGGGCCGGTCGCACGCGAGCACGTCCTGGGGCGGTACTCGGTCGAGCGGCTGCTCGTGGACGTGGACGCGCTCTACAGCGAGCTGCTCGCCGCCCGGCGCTGATCAGTAGCCGACATGGATGTGCTCGTCGTGGTCGGACATGGCGAACGAAGGACCACCGAGGTCGAACAGGGATATGAGCTCCGACGGGCGGAAGCCCCCGACCCGCCGGTTTCCGGGATCTGTCCACTAAGGGGCCTCAGGCCGGCCGGCGGGCCGCGACCTCGACGGTGCCCCGGTGGGCGCCGCGGAGTGAGATCTCGTGCTCGTAGCCGAGTTCGTCGAGATAGGGAGCGAGCAGCGGGCCCTGGGGACCCTGCAACTGGAGGTGGAGATAGCCGCCGGGCGCCAGCACGGCACAGGCGTCGCGGGCGATGGCCCGGACGAGGCCGAGGCCGTCGGCTCCCGGGCCTGTCGTGGTGCCTGCCGGCCAGCCGCTGGTGCCGGAGAGCTCGACTCCCCTCGCGGGCGGCGCGAGCGGAGGGTTCGCCGCCACCGTTGTCACCGTGCCGCGCCACTCGGCCGGAACGGGGGTGAGCAGCGATCCCTGGGCGAGCTTCACCTGCGGCAGACGCAGGCGGCGGCGATTGCGTCGGGCCCAGCCCAGAGCCCGCAGCGACACGTCCGTGGCCAGCACTTCCGCCCGCGGGCGATCGTGCGCGATGGCGAGGGCCACGGCGCCCGTCGCCGTGCCGATTTCCACGACGCGCGCATCCGCTCCGTCGCCGGGTATCCGCGCCAAGATCGCATCGAGGTGCCGTTCCGTCACCTCCTCGAAGCCGAACACACCCGGTCCGTATTGGATCGGGAGCCCGTGGAACTCGCGCTCCCGGGTCCGGGCACTCACCGAGTCGAGCACCGTGAGCGCTTCCGCGGCGAGTTGCGTCACCGCTGCGGGAACCCCGGTCCGCAGCGCGCCACCGGGGTCGACCGGCTCCGGGCGCCTCGGCGCGTCGGCGGCTGCCGGTAGCCCGCCCGGCGGCTCGGCGAATCCGAGGCTTCCCTTCACCGGCGCAGGGCCGCGGAGAGGTCGCGGGCGGACCTGCACCAGCACTCCCTTGCGGTGGTAGCGGGGGCGGCGCTCAGCGGGGGCCTGCCTCCAGCCGGCGTCCTCCATCACTCCGAGCGCGCGCGGCACCTCGGCCCGTGGTATTCGCAGGTCCGCCGGAACGGCATCGGCAAAGCCCTTCGCGAGGGCCTCGCGGACCTCAGCGCCGTTCGCCAGAACGGCGTCGATGCCCGCTCGTTCGAACTCCGCGGCGAGCTCGACCAGCTCTGCCTCCAGTTCGAAGACGAGGGTCACGAAGCGGATCGCCGCCGGCGGCTCGTCGGCGCCCGTCGTCCGGGATCCGCCGGCGAGCCTGGCGAGCAGCAGGGCGGCCGTCGCGTCGGCGCCGCCCCGCTCGCCCTCGATCACCACGGCCGTCTTCGCGGCCGCTTCCGCCGCCTTCCGGGCTAACTCGGGCGGGGGGTCGCCGGTCGTGTGGGCGAGCAGCAGCTCGGCCCCGCGGTGCCGCGGGCGCTCGGCGACCGACAGCGCGTCGTGGCCCGCGTCGATCGCTGCGATCACGGCCACGTGTGCGTGCTCGATCGGCTGTCGCTCACCCGGCGGCCCGCCGGGCGGTTCCGCGTGGCAGTCGATCACCCCCATGGGATCGATCGCCACGTGCCCCAGGGCGATCTGGTCGGCGCCCGCCCGCAGCAGGGCATCCGCGATCGTCCCCGCGCCCTCCTCGGGCTCGCCTGGCAGAAGGATCGCGCGGGTTCCCACAGCAACCGCCTCGGCGCGTATCCACACGTGGTCCGAGCTCATTCGACGAGGGCGAGGATCTCACGGGCCAAGGGCGCGGCCTCGTCGCGCTCGCTCTTGATCGCGACGGTGCCCGTGACCGCGGCCGTCACGGCCGCGAGGGCCTGCTCGGGCCGCTCCTGGGCAGGGACGGTGTTCGCCAGCAGAGCCATGGCCGCTTCGCCCTCGGACAACGGCTGCGGCTGCCACTTCGCGCCGGCGCGATAGTTCGCGACGACGACCGCCCCCACCGGGAGGGGGCCGCTGCCTCCCGTCCCGCCCAGATCCTCGATCCGCTCGTCCCGCTCGACGCCGTCCGGTTCGCGCAGCACCAGCGGTCGCGCGTAGGGGTGAACCGCGCCGTCCGCGTCGAGCACGGCGAACTCGTCGGAGTAGTAGACCGCGCCCGCCCGGACCAGTGCGGCGACGAGCGTGGTCTTCCCGGCAAAGCTCATGCCCGGGAGGAGCAGCGCGGAGTGGCGGCCGGCCACCGCCCCGGCATGGACGAAGATGTGGTTGGGGGAGTTGCGCGCTACGCACCACTGGATCTCGCGGGCGATCACGCGGCGCGCGAAATCCGGGTCCGGCACGGGGTAACTGTTGATCCGGCCAAGTTCGAGGTGGAACGCGACGCCGTCCTCGGTGGTTGCCTCGAACAGGTGGTCGGCGTCTGCGGGCTCGCCGGGTGTCCACCCGGGCGGCAACAGAGCGGGGAGGTCTTCGAGCAGCGACGGGCTGTTCGTGCGAACCGCGAGGCGGACCCCGTAGGCCTCGAGTCCGAGCGTGTCCGGCATCGTGCCGGCGACCCAGAGGCCGCCGTGTCTAGTCGCAGACCCGCGGGTTCATGGTGCACATGTTGCACGCGGCGTTGGTGCACTGCGCATCCGTTGTACAGGCGGTCCCGCAAGATGGTGCAGCAGAGGCTGGGGGAGCCGCGATCGTGCTCACGAGGGGAACCGCGAGGGCGGCCCCGACCAGCGCCCCACGGCGCATGATCTGGCGGCGTGACAGGCCGTCCTCGGCGGTTGAAGCCATCAGGTTGCGTTCTTCGAGCTGGGCAAGTGCGTCGTCGAGCTCGCCGACGGCCAAGGGCCGACCAGCTCGGAGCGCCGTGCGATCGGTGAGCTCGGCGAGGCTCGCTGTGCCATCGGCCTCACTGAACACGGCAGCGGCCAACGGGCGCAGGAGGTGGGCCTCGTTCGTCTTCACGTCATAGACGATGGTTTCATCGCCGACGCACTCCACGAGCAACCCGTCCTCTCGTGCGCTTGGCCTGTCCTGCCCTGCATCCACTCTTCAGCTCCCGATCGGTTCCTACGTCACGGTAGCGCAGGTCTTCCGCCCGAGCTAACGGCCTCGGCCGGGGGCGGTGACCACCCGCCGGGCACGTCGCCAGGCGAGGAAGCTCAGCGGCGCGCGCTTCGCGATGGTTCCGAGCCGCACGACGTAGGCGAGCGCAAGCCCGCCCAGGCCGCGCGTGGCCAAGGGCGAGGTGGCTCGCATGAACGTCGCCGGAGGAAGGAGCTTGTGGCGCACCATCGCGGCGCGCGTCCGGTGACCGGCGCGTTCGAGCCGCTCGAAGGTCAGCGCCTCCGGAGGCGCCCCGCTGCCGCGCAGCTCCACCTCGACCGATTGTGCGTTCGGCAGGCCGAGGCGCCGCGCGAGGGCGGCGCCGGCCGGCGCGAGCCGCAGGCCGCGTGCGAACGCAGCGGTCGCGCCGATGGCCGCGGCGAGTTCGGCGGCGGCGCGCCAGGTCCCCTCGTCGGCATGTTCGAGCACGCGCACCAGGTCGTCGCCGGCGGCGCGCGATCGCGGGCCGTGCTGGGCCGCGTGCAGGGCGACGGTGAGGGCGCGGCCGGGCAGCGACAAAACCCGTGCGCTGTGCCCCCCGACGGCCAGCCGAGTCGTTGCTCGCGCCAGCTCGTCCCATACTCGCCCGGGATCGGCTTCGGCGCCCTCGAGGGTGCTGTGAAGGTCGATCATCGCGCCCTGCGAAGGGTTGAACCAGTCGACGGCGTGCTCGCGCCACCAGTCGGGCATGGCGGCCTCGTCCAGCGCGGGCGAATACCCCAGGTTGCGCAGCGCCGCGTGCGCGGCCGGGAGCTGCCTGGGGGCGACGAGTAGATCGCAATCCACGTAGCCCCGGACGTCATCCCCGGGATACAGCCATTCGCCCAGGCTCGGGCCCTTCATGAGTATCGGCTCGACGCCATCGCCGGCGAGCGCCTCGAGCGCCGATGCCGTCCACGCGTCGACCCGCAGGTTCTGTGCCACGAGGCGCACGTCCAGGCTCGGCTCGCTCTCCGAGCGGGCGAGGGTCGTGCGAATCAGTTCCTCGATGGGCAGCTGGCCGACGGCGGCGCGCGAGGCGATCGTCCCGTCCGCCGATTCGATCGCGATGGCGGATGGAGTGCCCAGGGGGCCGTAACGCTCATAGGCTGAGCCGCCCGGGTCGAGCAGAACGTTGGCCACGCCGGCGGCCGTCCAGTGCGCGGGGTCGGCTGCGTCTGCGCCCGCGACAAGCACGGCGATGGTCAGGCGCTCCCTGAGCGCTCCCTGCCATCGGGCGACGTGGTCGATCAGCTGGTCGCACGGCTCGCACTTTGGATCGGCGAACACCAGCAGCAGCGGCTTGCCGTCGGCTCGGAGATCGGTTAGCGAGACGCTTCCCCCGGAGGGGCCGGGGAGATGGAAGGCCGGCGCCCGTTCGCCCACGGGCAGGCCCGAAGGCCGCCGCGACGCGGCAAGCGCCCGCCTGTCGGCCTGCGTTTCCCGTGCTTTCCAGAGAAGCGCTGCCAGCAGGACCGCGCCGGTGAGCAGGCCGAGCTCGAGGGCGGAGCGGTCGGCCGCCCAGCCGCTGATCGACGGGTCCGGGCCGGAGATCGCGAGCGCGAGCGCGGCGGCGGCGAGCACGGCGTTGCGTGCGAGGGCCGCGCCGCTGGCGGGCGCCGAGTGGAACTGCCCGAAGCAGTGGCAGTCCGGGGCCCGGTCGTGCGCGAGCGCGTTGGCGATCCCGCCGGCGAACAGCATCAGCAGCCCGGCCGCCGCCAGCGCTCCGAGGCGGGCCGTCGACTCGAACGCGAGCGCCGTGGCGATCGCGAGTTCGAGAATCGGCAGCACCGGCGCGGCGAGCCGGGCCAGCGGCAGGGGCGTGCCGAAGGCGACGAGCGCGTCGCGTGAGCCGGCGGGGTCCAGCAGCTTCCCGATGCCGGCCGTGGCGAAGACCATCACCAGGACCACCTGGACGATCAGGACGACCGCTTCCACCGAGTGATCGTACCCCCGGCCGCGCGGCTAGCGCCGCAGCCAGTCCGGCAGTCTGAGGCCGGCCGCGGTGCTCCCGTTCGAGCCGTTCGGTGAGGTCTCGGTGTCGCCCGCGTAGTCGTACCCGTACCCATACGGCGTGGGTGCGGTGGAGCCGGTGGCGACGACGCCGAGCACTCGGCCGCCGGCGCTGCGCGCGATGCCCAGGGTCCGGTCGAGCGCGTCGTGCGGGGTGCTGTTCAGCCGCGCCAGGGCGATGCAGCCGGAGACCTTGCCGAGGAGCGGGATGGCGTCGCTCACGATCATGAGCGGGGTGGTGTCGATGACCACCACGTCGGCGAGCTCGGACAGCTCGTCGAGGAGCTTGGCCATGCGTGCGGACCCGAGCAGCTCGGACGGGTTGGGCGCGGAGGGCCCGGCCGGCATGACCCGCAGAGCGTTGCCGTACGGGTCGACGGAATGCAGCCCGCTCTCGACGCTCGCGCCGGTCAGGACGGAGCTGAGACCTGTCTTGGCCTCGACGCCCATCCGCTGCGCGACCTTCGGGCGCCGGAGGTCCCCGTCGATGAGGATCACCCGCTTCCCGGAGCGTGCGAACGCGATCGCGAGGTTCATGGCGACCGTGGTCTTGCCCTCGCCCTGGAGCGGGCTCACGACCATCAGGGTGTCGAGCTCTTCGTCGGCGTTGAAGTAGGTCAGGTTGTCGCGCAGGCGCTGGAAGCTCTCCGAGACGTGCGGTCCAGGCCGGCCGCCGGGGAACGCATCGGCCGTGATCGTTGCCAGGAGCGGCACGCCGGCGTGCCGCTCGACGTCCTCGACGGTGCGCAGCCGCCGGTCGAGCCGGTCCGCGAGCAGCATCAGCCCGATACCGAGCAGAAGGGCGATCAGGATCGCCAGCACCGCGTTGCGGCGCGGGTTCGGCGACACCGCCGTGCTGGGTACGGCGGCGGGCTCGACGACTCGCGTGTTCCCGGCCTGCGCCGCCCGGAGGGTGCGCAGCTGCTGGAGCTGCTCGGACAGCTGATCGCGCGCCACCTGGCTGCCGCGGGAGGCTGCGAGGTCCTTTCTGAGGCGCGCGATCGCGAAGTCGACCTTCTGCTCGGCCTGGCGTGTGCGCAGCGACCCGACCGCCTCGCCGTAGGCATTGGCCACCCGTGCCGCCCGCTCGCCGCTGGAGGCCGACACGGTCACGGTGATGAACCCGGAGGCCTCGTCGGCGCTCGCCGTCCCGCTGACCGAGCCCTTCGGCTCGCCGAGGACTCGCGCGACCTCGTCGGCGACGCCGCTCGTGCCGATCAGCGCAGCGATGGTGTTGACGGTCGTGTTCGACGAGGAGGAAGAGAAGGCGGACCCGAGCTGGATCGGGTCGTCCGCCGCCGTGTTCTGGACCTGCAGCTGCACGCTGGCCTCGTAGACCTTCTCGAGCCGGTCGCTGTAGAGGTAGACGCCGACCGGAAGGACGATCAGGCAGGCGAGCAGCAGCCAGCCGCGCCTGCGCAGGAGCGTGAGAACGTCGCGCGGGTCAGCTCCGCCCTGGTCATGCTCGGCCATCTCTTCGAGTATGGAGGAACGCCGGGGTTCCGGCAGATCAAGCCTTCTCGGCGGCGAGGTCCGCTTCGACCATCTCCCGCACGAGCTCCTCGAACGACACTTCGGGAACCCAGCCGCCGCTCATCCGCCTGCCGCCGGTCTGCACACCCACTAGCGGTCTCGCCAGGCGCAGGTAGCCTGGAACGATGGAATCGGCCACTGCGACCGCGGCCAAGCCGGCCGCGCGTAGCGCCGCGGGGCTCGCTGATGTGCGCGTGATCGAGCCGGCGAAGAGCCGCATCAAGCTCGGAGACCTGCGCCGCGACCTGCCCGTCGTACGGGTGCTCGCCGGTCGCGACTTCAAGGTCAAGTACAAGCAGTCGCTGCTTGGGCCGCTGTGGCTGATCATCCAGCCGCTGGCGCTCCTGATCGCGTTCTTCGTCGCCTTCCGCAGCCTCGCGGACGTACAGACGGCAGGCGTGCCCTACTCGATGATCGCCCTCACGGGGTTGTGCGTGTGGTCCTTCTTCCAGGCGGCGATGACCATGGGCACGGCGTCGCTGATCAGCAACTACCACCTCGTTCGCCTGACTCCGTGCCCGCGCCTGGCGTTCCCGATGGCGAGTCTCGTGGCGTCGCTGCCGGCGCTCGCCATCACGGCCATCGCGACGTTCGCGCTCGGCCTGGTCCTCGGCGAACTGTCACCGCGGATCGTGCTCCTGCCCCTCGCCATCGTGTGGCTCGTGCTCTTCACGGGAGGAGTCGTCGCGATCTCCTCGGCGATCACCGTGCGGTTTCGCGACATGCTCAACGTCCTCCCGTTCCTGCTCCAGGTCGGGGTTTTCGTCTCGCCGGTCGGTTACCCGCGCACCCAGCTGGGTGAGAGCGTCCGCCTCCTGGTCGACCTCAATCCGCTGACCGGTCTCATCGAGACCTGGAGGTGGATGATCCTTCCGCTCGACAGCGGCCTGCCGCTCTTCCCGGTGGCCGTCGCGCTCGTCTGGACCGTCGTCCTCCTGGTCGGCGGGTGGTTCCTCTTCGGCCGGATCGAGGCAAGGATGGCCGATGAAATCTGAGACCGTGCGCGCCGAGGGGCTGTCGAAGCACTACCGGCTCGGCGAGCACCGGAGCCTTCAGCTGACGATGAAGTACATGCTCGGGCGAGGCGCGGCGGCCGACGAGGGGCCTTCACTGGAGGCCCTGGAGAACGTCGACTTCACCGTCTACGAAGGCGACGCGTTCGGCCTGGTCGGGCACAACGGCTCGGGCAAGTCGACGGTCCTGCAGATTCTCTCCGGGATCACCCTCCCGACAGCCGGGAAGCTGACGGTCAGGGGTTCCGTGATCCCGCTGCTGGCGGTGGGCACGGGATTCCACCCGGAACTGACCGGGCGCGAGAACGTGCTGCTCTTCGGAGCGACGCTCGGCGTGCCGCGCAGCGAGATCGAGGGGCGGATGGACGAGGTTGCGGCGTTCGCCGAGCTCGAGATCCACATGGACACGCCGACGAAGCGGTTCTCCAGCGGGATGCTCTCGCGTCTCTGCTTCGCTGTCGCCGTTCTCTTCCCGGCGCAGGTCTATGTCTTCGACGAGGTGCTGGCCGTGGTGGACGGTGAGTTCCGCGACCGCTGCCTCGGCGAGATCAAGAAGCTCTCGCAGTCAGGCAGCACCGTGATCTTCGTCAGCCACGATCTCGATCAGGTGGCCGAGCTGTGCGATCGCGTGATGTGGCTCGAGCATGGCCAGGTGCGGCGCCTTGGCCCGGCGGCCGAGGTGCTCGAGGCGTACGAGGCCGACCTCGCCCACGCCGAGACCGCCGCCTGAGCTCCTAGCGCCGGCGCGCCCAGACGGCCATGTTGCTCGCCCACGGCGTGAGGTTGCCGAGGCGGATGAGGTTCGTTCCCACTGCGGCGGTCACCTTCCCGCGGAGCCCGGGCCCGGGCGGGACGAGTGGATTGCCGTGCTTGAGGACGATGCGCTCGACTTCGAAACCGTGGGCGTCGAGCAACGCCCGGATCGACTTCGGGTTGAAGCCGAACACGTGGTAGGGCGTCCACGTCGGTGCGAGGTTGAACACTTCGCGCCGGCCGCGCACCCGGTTCAGGAGATTCCCGATCCCGGTGAGTACGTTCGGCTCCCGCGGGGTGTCGAGGAACAGCACGTCGCCGGGCTCCATGAGCCGGGCCACCGCCGCCATGAACGACGCCGGATCGTGGACGTGCTCGATCACGGCGCCCAGGAGCACGACGTCGAAAGTCCGGCCGGGGTCGTACTCCTGGATCGCGCCTTCCACGACCTCGGCTCCGTGGTGTTCGCGCGCGTACGACGCCATCGCGCTGGCGAACTCGAGCCCGACGGCGTCGTCGATTCCCTCCAACCTGGCGGCCTCGAGGGCCTCGCCGCGCCCGCAGCCGACGTCGAGGAAGGATGATGCCGCGCCCCCGCGCCGCTCGATCAACCCGCGGAGGAGCTCCCTGTACTCCTGCACCTTGCCCTCTTCGTCGTGGTGCTCGAAATAGGACTGGGGGTCGTCGTACAGCTCGTCGGAGTCGAACGGAAACGGGAACGGCCGCGGGTACAGCAGCCCACAGCCGCGACAGCGGACGATTTCGGTGGCGATACCCAGCCCTTCTCGCTGGGAGGTTCCGCCACGAGTACCGATCACCTTTGGGTCCGTGCGGGCGCAGATCGGGCAGGCGATTTCCTCGAGGCGGTAGCGGTGGCCTGCGCTGTCGGTCGCGATCGCTGCCGTCACGGTCCTCAGCCTCCCGTGATTCGAGATTGGTTGTCACGCGCCGAGCCGCGGCGCTGCACGCGACGCATTGGGAGGGCGAGCATGTAAGCGGCGTTTCGGGGGCTCCGCGCGAGAGCCAACCGTGTCCACCGGAAAAACTGAAGCCATTGGCGATTTCGAAAGGCGCCCCCGGCGAGCATGGTGAAGAAGCGGCCGTAGATCTCGCGCTCGCGACTCGCGGATGTGTGCGGGCAACGAAGGATCGCTGAAGAGTCGCCCGAGGACCTTGTAGCCGGGCTCGATGTGGATCCCGAGGTCTTGACTTCGATTGCCCGGGTGTTGGCGATAAAGCACCAGCGGGTCCGCGATGCTTTCCAAGTTGCAATGACGGGCGGCGTCGATCGCCAGGTTCCAGTCCTCGAGGATGACGAGCGAGTCGTCCCAGCCGCCGACCTCCATCAGACAGGCGCGCACGAACATCGAAGAGCTCCCGAAGGCGGGCAGATTCTTGAAGAGCAGGACGTCGAGCAGGCGGTCGTCCTCCCACGGCCGGCAGGGGCGCGAGTCGATCACCTCCAGGTCGTCGTCCACGAAGAACGCGCCGGTCTGCACGGCACGGACCCGCGGGTCGGCGTCGAACACGGCGAGCTGGCGCTCGAGCTTCGTCTCGAGCCAGAGGTCGTCCGAGTCGAGGAAGGCGACGTACCGCCCCCGGGCGGCGTTGATTCCCGTGTTTCGGGCGGCGGCGGCGCCCGCGTTGGCCTGTGTCTCGAGCCTCACCCGCGAGTCGGCCATCGCGCGAACGGTGCCCTGGGTGTCGTCAGCCGATCCGTCGTCGACGACGATGACCTCGAGGTCGCTGATCGTCTGGCCGAGGACGCTCCCAACCGTCTCGTCGATCGTCGCCGCAGCGTTGAACGCCGGAATCACAACGGACACGAGCGGGTTGTTACTCACCTGCGGGCGAGTCTCCGGACGGGGAGACCCAAAGCCCGCCGCACGTTGGGCGGATGCGCAGCCACCCCGCGGCCCAGGCAGCGCAGTGCATCACGCCGGCGCCCGGCCTGGAGGTACGAGCCCGACAGGATCATCCAGTGGTTGCTGTAGCACCTGTCGCGCAGCGCTCGGTAGCGCTGCGGCACCGTGCCGGCGAAGAAGTCGTCCAGCACGGCAAACGTCTCCCGCTCGAGGCGGGCGACGTCGCTGCTCATGCTGTCTGGCGACACGCGATAGCGCACGAGTGGATCGGGGATCACGTTGAACTCGGTCTGGCGGCTGAGGCGCAGGAAGTAGTCCCAGTCGGCGCACTGGCTAAGCGCCGGGTCGAAGCCGCCAACCTCGTCGGCCACCTCGCGACGGATCAGCGGAGAGGAGATCGGGCCAAGCGCCATCGATCGGAGCAGCAGCGTCTCGCAGGCGTCGGTCGTCTCGGTTGCCGGCACCGCGGCGAGCGCCTGCAAGTCTGGTCCGACGCGAGTAAGGCCCGTGGTCACGACTCCGGCGCCCTGCTCGATCTCGAACCGCTCGAGCTGGCGTTCGAGCTTGCTCGGCTCCCACAGATCGTCGGCGTCGAGGAGGGCAACGTACGGCCCGGACGATTCGCGGATCCCGGTATTCCGGGCCTCCGACACGCCACGATTCTCGGTGCGGATACAGCTGACCGGGTCTCCGTAGCTCGCTGCAAGGCGGGCAGTACCGTCGGTCGATCCATCGTCGACCACGAACACCTCGAGGTCGTCGAGAGTCTGCCCGAGGACGGAGTCGATCGCGTTCCTCAGCGTGGCCTGGGCGTTGTACGCCGGGATCACGACGCTCACCCGAGCCATCAGATCTCCTCGAGCCCGCGTCGCACCCCGCGGAAGATGTAGAGCCCGCAGATCGCCCAGTAGAGCCGGGGGAGCAGTCTGGTCGCGGGCCGGACGCGCTCCAGGACTCGAGTCGATCTCATGATCAGGCCGAGGGCGAGATCGTTGCTCAGCGCTTTCTTGGCGAGCTTTTTCAGAAGCCAGCCCGGGGGGTCCGCCCGGCTCAGCGGCATGTTCTCGGCGATCATCGGCCGCTGCCACTCGGCCGGGTGCTTCGAGGCGAGGTACACGGCGGTGAGGGCGCCCTGCTCCTGGCGTTCGCCGAATAGGCGGAGGTCCACTCGGCGATCGTTGTGAAGCAGCCGGATGCTTTCGTCGTACAGGAGAAGCTTGCCGGCATCGACCGCGCGCCGCGAGAGCTCCTGATCCTCGGAGCCGGCATGCGGGAAGTCCTCGTCGAACCCGCCGAGCCCGTCAAAGTCGGCCCGGGAGATGCTCAGATTCGCGGCGGTGACTCCAGACGGGGCGATAAGCCCACCCGGGCCGGGACGCTTTTCGATCCCTGTCTTGACCCAGTCCTCGACCTTTATGCGGAAGCGACCGAACGGGGTCTCTTCGAGTTCGTGCCGAACCGCGGGAGCGAACTCCCAGTGCCCATTGAGGAGGCAGGGGCCATGTGCTTTTTGGACCGTGAGATGACGAGTCAGGTGGTCGCGCTCGACGAGCATGTCGTCGTCCAGGAAGATGAGCAGGTCGCCCCGGGCCAGACTCGCTCCGCGGTTGCGGGCGGTCGCCACGCCTGAGTTGGTTTGGGGCACGTAGCGAACCGAGGCGGACGCCCCGCCCGCGTTCTCGGTCACCGCGCGGGTCGTCTCGTCGGGGCCGTCGTCGACGACGATCACCTCGTATTGCTCGGCCGGAAAGTCGACGGCAGCAAGGGCCGCCAGCGTTTCCGCCAGCGCGTCCGGGCGGCGGAACGTCGGGACGACGATGCTGACCTCCACGCTGATGGCGGGTCAGGCCCTGCGTAGTGAGCGGACGTAGAGGCGCAGCCACCCCGGCCGGATCGATGCCGGCCGTTCCCTCGCCGCCTGCAGCAGGTGGGTGCGGGCCTCGCGCGGATCGCCGTCGTCGAGACTGTAGGCCGCGCTGATCATGTGCCAGCGCGCATAGCACCAGCGCTCCATCCGCTGGATCGACTGCGGCAGCCGGCCCGAGGCGAAGAGCCGCGGGAAGATGACGAGGGCGGCCTTGGCGATCCGGCTCACCTCGCTGCTCATGTTGCCGCCATGGACGTAGTAGTCCGTGAGGGGGGTGGGCTCGTAGCCGATGCGCTCGCCGTTCGTCGCGACGTTGAGCCACATCGTCCAGTCGCAGCCGAGCCAGAGGGACTCGTCGAACGGGCCGGCTGCCTCGAGCACCCGTTTACGCGCTACGACCGTTGAGGGGGTGATGCAGCACCCGATCATCAGCTCGCGGAGCGCATGTTCAGGGGCGGTGTCCCAGTCGCGCGGGCCGACCGTCTCGCTCGACTCTCCGCTGATCTGCGTTTTCGCGGTGAACGTCAGCCCTAGCTCAGGGTCCTGCTCGAAGAGCTTCATCTGCCGTTCGAGCTTTTCTGGGTGCCAGACGTCGTCCTGGTCGATGAAGGCGACGAACTCGCCGGTTGCGAGCTCGACCCCACGATTGCGCCCGCTCGCCTCGCCGCCGTTCAGCTTGTTCTCGTAGACGAAGTTGGCCGGCAGGGTGGGCGCGAGCTCCTCGAGCACCTGGGCGGTGTCGTCGGTCGAACCGTCGTTGACCACCACGACCTCCGCCGGGGGGAGGGTCTGGGCGTACGCCGACCGGATGGCCCGCGGAAGGAGCGCGGCGCAGTTGTAGGTCGGGATGATCACGCTGATCTGCGGTGCGCCGCCCGCGGTGGTGCTCACGCCACCCGCTCCCTGTCCTGCAGCCAGCGCCAAGTTCGCCCGACACCGTCAGAGAGGTCGACCTGCGGAGTCCAGCCGAGCACGTCGCGCACCCGGGCATTGTCCACCACAACTCGATCGGCATCGCAGGGTCGCTGCGGCTCATACGTCGCGTTCAAGGACTGTCCGGTGACCGACTCGACCACGGCGAGCACCTCACGGACCGAATGGCCGACCGAAGTGCCCACGTTGAAGACGCGCGGGGCACCGGGGTCAAGGGGCTGAAGCGCCGCGATGAAGCAGTCGACCACGTCCCCCACGTAGACGTAGTCGCGCACCGTCGACCCGTCACCCCAGATCGTGATCGGCTCGTCGGCGAGCGCACGGTTGAGCGCCGCGCCGATCAGCCCTTGTGGCCGGTGGCCCGACTGTCCTTCTCCATAGGCGTTCGCGATCCTCAGCGCCCGGTACTCGAGCCCGTGGAGCTGTCTGAACAGGGCGAGGTACTTCTCGAACGCGAGCTTGGTGATCCCGTATGAGCTGATCGGATCGGTCGCGTCGCTCTCGTGGACCAGCTCCGCGGTTGTCGGCGCGTAGACGGTCCCGCCCGACGACGGGAAGACCACTGTGCGAACGCCGGACTCCACGCACGCCCTGAGGAGCCCGACACCGCCGGCCAAGGTCTCCTCGACATCCGCCCTCGGGTCCTCGTTCGAGGTTGATGGCAACGAGGTCGACGCGAGGTGGTAGACGTGCTGCGCGCCGCGGAGCGCGGCCCGCAGTGCCTCCTCGTCGCGTAGATCCCCGACTACGTGTTCGCCGAAGTCCCGTCCCTCGCTCGGCCGCCGGCCGTAGGTACGGAATCGCACGCCGTCGGAGGCGAGCCGCGAGCAGAGATGCGAGCCCAGGAAGCCCTCGCCTCCCAGTACGACGGTCAATCGGTCTTCAGCGCTGATGTGTTCCAGCGTAGGGCAGGTTTGCGGTCGCTTCGAGCCCTACCGGACCACCAACGCGTCGCCGGTAGCCGGGTGGTACTCGTCCTCGATCTCGACTCGGAATCCCTGAGACTCGAGCCACCCCCGGACCTCCGGCCACAACGGACACCCCTCGTAGAGCTCGACAAGCGACATCTCGACCACCATCGCACGCACTTGGTCGAGCAGAGGTCCGGCGGCCTTCAAGGCACTCAATTCATGCCCCTGCATGTCGAGCCACATGGCGTCGACCCGGTCGACGCCACAGCGTTCGGCCCACCGAGCGATGGTCGTGGCGTTGGCGACCGCTTTTTCGAACTCGACGTCCGGAAAGATGTCGAGGTGGTCCCTTGGGGCGCGGAGGCTTGAGGATGCTTGGTCGCGGCCCCGGCTCACCCACATCTCGACCTCGCCCTCGGTGTCGCCAAGTGCGTCTCGATGCCGGATGACGTTGCGGAGACCGGAGGTATTGGTTTCCAGCTGCGCGTACACGGTCGGTACCGGCTCGAACGCATGGATGGTTCCTTTGGGCCACATGCGGGCGAGCGCCGCCGTATCGGTCCCGACATGGGCGCCGGCCTCCAGAATGACGGGGTCCTTGGGCAGGAAGGGCCTGAGCGCCTTGTGCGGGATTCCAGGTGCCGGAGGTCCCTGGATCAGGTTCCGGGCGATCTGAATGGGGTGTCGGGGGAAGCGCAGGTCTCCTCACTCTGTCGGTGAGTCGCCGACGTTGTCTCCCGACGCAGCTCGAAGTGCGTCCGCTGCGCGAGAGATTCCAGCTCGCGAGACTCGGATAGCCATTGCCGTCCGAAGTCGCAGGCGTCGTCGATCAAAACTACATGGCGGATCGAGGCCGACAGGACGGCGTCAAGCTCAGTGAGGATCGGCGGATCTGATGTCGGCAGTGCCCTCCGCCAGAGTGGTGACCGTCTAGCCAGAAGATTGACGGTTCGGCGAAGATCTGCCACCACGGCAGGAAGAACGATCGAACTATCGCCCTCGAGGACCGTCACCGATGGATCGGAGGCGAACCGCTCTACAGCGTCCGCAGCAGAGCTGTGGATGCAGTTCGATGGATATGACCCGCGAGAACCCCGCTCTCACGGCCTCGATCATCGGCGCCCTTGTAGGTCCCCGTTTCGACCAGCGTCGACAGCCCGATTTGCCGTAGCGCCAAACAGCCTGAGCCTTCACCGCGTGGGGTGGAGGGAGAGGGGCTCCGGCCTTGCGCGCACGCGGCGATGTCGATCCGTCGGCTCGTGATACCGGCCCTCCGGCGTCGCCGAGAGATTCTTCAGGCTTCGAAAACGACACCCGGCCGAGTGTACGTGCGGGAGCCGACGATCACCCACCGGCACGAAACGCGCAATTCGTCCTCGAACAGTTCTTCGAACCGCCGCGTCCAGGTGTGATCACGCAGAGCTCGCTCGTAACCCGCCCGCCGCACCTGGACGGCCTCGTCCGGATGGGCCAGGTAGTGGCGCGCCTTTTCGAGCAGTTCCTCCCTCGAGCGGTACGTGACGATCTCCTTCTCCAGCTCGTAGAAGTCGGCGAGCTCCTCCTGGTGCTCGATGAAGTAGAGCGCTCCGCTCATCGGCGCCTCGAAGTCGCGTAGATGGATCTGGCGGACCTTGTCCGTGTCCCGGTAACGGGAATCGCCGACCGTTGAGAAACCGAGGCTCACCTGTGAGCGGCTGTACATCTTCACGAGGTCCACGTAGGGGAGGCTGGGGCCGGCGATCCGCTTGAGTCGGCGCTCGGCCGTCGGCGGGAGGGTGGCGAGATCGCCGAGCCGGCGGCGCGCGTGGTGCGCGAGCTTGAGCGTCGCGGCGCGGGGGTGCCGGAGCATGTAGCGCGGGCTGACGCCGACACCGATCGACTGCTCTCCGTGGGTGCGATCCGATGTCCAGCCCGGTCCCCAGACGCGGACGTCGACCCCGCCCTTGAGCAGGTAGTCCACGTACTCGGGCCGATCGGCATAGCGCTGGCCGACGAACGTCACGCCAAGATCGCGCGGCACGTCGTAGGGCCGGTAGACGTCAGGGTTGGCGGCCATCTGTAGATAGATGGGCCGGGCACCCGCTTCCAGATAGAGCGGCAGCGTCGCCCGCTCGGTGGCAACGCAGTAGTCGAACGCCGGGCTGATCTCGTCGACGAGGTGGAACTGGTGGGCGCCGTTGCACCAGTAGTTGACGGTCGTGATGCCCAGGTCGCCGATCTCGCGGATCGCTTCGGGGAAGACGAGTTGTTTGAGCACGTAGGCGAAGAGGACGTCGATCGGCTGCTTCGCATGTTCGGCCCGCACGGCGTCGACCAGGTGCGACGAGGTCCGATCCCGGTCGGCGTCCGTCCAGTCCGGCCCGAGCGCTTCGTGGAAGGGAGGCCCGGGTCGATGCACCACAACGTCGTGGCCGGCCTGGCGCAGGCCCGCGAGCAGGTTCTGGTCCTCCCAGTAGTGGTTCGTGACCGCGTAGAGAATCCGCACGTCTAGCTCCGCGCTCGCCGCGACGTCGAGTCGGAGCGATCCGCGACTTCCCGATGCCACAGCTCCAGCATGAGCATCGTCCAGATCGCGCGCGTGTGGTCGACCTCTCCGGAGAGGTGGTCGCGCACCATTCCCTCGACCGCGCGGGGCTCGAGGTACCCCCGCGCCCGGCAGGTGTCGTCGAGCAGCGTGTCGGTGACGAGCTCGCGCAGGTCGTCGCGCAGCCACGCACCGATCGGCGCGGCGAAGCCCATCTTGGGCCGCTCGAACAGGGCCGGATCGAGTCGCCGGCCGAGCAGCTCGCGCAGGAGGAGCTTGCCGCGCATCCGGCGCTGCTTGAGCTGGACGGGGAGCCGGGCGGTCCACTCGACCAGGCGGTGGTCGAGCAGGGGAGACCGTGCCTCGAGCGAGTTCGCCATGGTGGCGATGTCCACCTTGGTGAGGAGATCGTCGGGGAGGTAGTGCGCGACGTCCGTCGCAAGCGCCACGTCGAGCGGATGCCGCGCGTTCCCAGCCAGGGCGGGCGAGATGCCGGGGGCCGTGGCACGGACCGCCTGAGCTCGTTCGGCGCTCGTCATGGTGCCCGCCCAGTCCGCGTACCGGGCGCTCGGATCGAGTTCGAGCGATCGCAGGAGCCGGAAGATTTTGTGCCCGGTCGCCTTCTCCTCGCCGCCTGCGCGGACAAGCTTCAGGCCACCGTTCACGATCACGCGCCGCGCTGCCGGTGGCAGCCGGTCGAAGTGGCTCGAGTAGCGGGCCGCGGCGTGGCGTTCGTAGCCCGCCAAGATCTCGTCGCCGCCGTCGCCCGTCAGCGCGACCGTCACGTGGGCGCTCGCCATGCGGGCGAGGTAGTACGTCGGGATCATCGAGGAGTCCGCGTACGGCTCGCCGTAGTGCCTGATCAGCAGCGGCAGGACGGAAGTCAGGTCGCCGGCTCCGACGAGCTCGTCGTGGTGATCGGTACCGAGCGCCGCTGCGACCTTCGCGGCGTAAGGCCGCTCGTCGTAGCGGGCGTCGGAGAAGCCGATCGAGAACGTCCGCACGGGCGCACCGCCGGACTGCTGCATGCGGGCGACGACCAGTGACGAGTCGATGCCGCCGCTCAGGAAGGCGCCGAGCGGCACGTCGCTCATCAGCCTCGCCTCGACGGCTGCGTCGAGCAGGCTGTCGAGCTCCTCGACTGCCGCGTCGTATCCGATGCCCAGCTTCGGCTCGTAGTCGAGGGTCCAATAGCGGGTGCGCTCGATCCCCTCCGGCGTCCACACGAGCACCGAGCCGGGGTCGAGTTTCTCCACGCCCTTGAAGGCCGACCACGGCGCGGGCACGTAGCCGTACTGGAGGTAGAGGGCCACGGCCTCCTCGTCGACCTCGCGCCCGACGAGTGGGTCCGCGAGCAGCGCTGCCGGCTCCGAGGCGAAGCTGAGGGTCCCGTCGTGGTGGGTCGCCACGTGGAGGGGCTTCTTTCCGAGCCGGTCGCGTGCCAGCACGAGCCGCTGTCCGGGTTCGTCCCAGATGGCGAGGGCGAACATCCCGTCGATGTGGTCGATGAAGTCGAGGCCGTACTCCTCGTAGGCGTGCACGATCACCTCGCCGTCGGCAGCGCCTGCGAAGCGGTGACCGGCCTGCTCGAGCTGCCGGCGCAGCGCGCGGAACCCGTAGATCTCGCCGTTGAAGACCGCGCTGACCGCGCCCGATTCGCTGCGATACGGCTGGCTGCCTCCTGCGATGTCGATGATCGAGAGGCGGCGGATCGCCAGGCCCGAACGGGGCGATTCGAAGTAGCCGCTCTCGTCAGGCCCGCGGTGGGCCAGCGCACCGGCCATCGCCTCCAGCAGGGCGCGCGGTTCCGCGCGCGGGCCGGTGAAGCCGGCGATCCCGCACATCAGGCGCGGGCCGGGCGGTCGAGGACCTCGCGCAGATACGTGACGTAGTTGTCGCGCTGCGCCGTCACCGAGTACTCCCGCTCGACCGTCTCCCGCGCCGTTGCCCCGAGCGCGCGCCGGCGCTCCGGCGACTCGATCAGCTGCGCGAGCTTGGCCATCCACTCGTCGAGGCCCGTGGCGAGATAGCCGTTCACCCCGTCATCCACGATCTCGCTGTTCACGCCGACGGGAGACATGATCGTCGGGATCTCGAGCGCCATGTACTGCAACCCCTTGAGACCGCACTTGCCCTTCGCCCACTCGTCCTCCGGGAGCGGCATGACCCCGATGTCGAATTCCGACAGCTCGCGCACCTCGGACTCCGCGGTCCACGGCACGCCGGTGATCCCGAGCTCGTCGTTGCGGTAGCGCGGATCTCCGATCACCTTGAAATACACGCGCTCCCCGAAGCGCTCGCGCAGCGCGCGGAACACCGGAAGCGCGAGCTCGAGATGCTGGATGGTGGTCACGCTGCCGCTCCAGCCCACGCAGATCCGGTCCGGGTCTCCGGCGCGTGGCTCGCGCTGGTAGCCGGCGGTGTCGATCGTCGTCGGCAGGATGCGCACGTTGTCCGCGAAGCGGCCGGCGTAGTCGGCCAGGTACCGGTTCCCGGCCAGGACCAGATCGGAATGTCCGATGATCGCCGCGACCTTGTCCGGGCTCTTGAGCCAGGCGAACCGGCGGTTGGCGTCGGACGAGTTGGCGAACCAGATCGCGTCGTCGAAATCGAACACGAGCTTGGCGGATGACCGCGCCACCGCTGCCTCGAAGGCGGCGGTGCCGAGCTGGGTGGCCTCGCGCTGTACGAAGACGATGTCGTACGAGCCCGTCGCCAGCGCCTGCCGCAGGCGCTTGAGCGCACCGCGGGCGGTGATCAGCGCCTTGCAACGCGTAGTTGCCCGGCTGGTACATGACCGAGTACTCCGAGTCACGGAGGACCGGCGAGAAGGTCGTGTCGAATCCGTTCGCGGCGAGATGATCGACGTACTGCTCGAAGCGGAATCGCTGGCTCGGCACGTGGCCCGGCGGGTGAACCGAGGCGAACAGGAGCCGGGCGTTGCGCTCAGCCAAGGTCCTCTTCGAGCCAGACGGCCGGCAAACCCTTGGTGATCTCGACCCCATCGAACGCTGAGCTCTTGCGGGCGCCCACCTGCTTCGCCCAGACGGCCATTCGGTCGAGCCCGGCGCGCAGCGGTACGTCGCTTTCCTGGCCGAAGACGGCTCGTGACTTGGCGTGGTCGGCGAAGGCGTGCACCACCTCGTTGCGCGCCGGGAGGTGGCGCAGGCCGGAGCTCGTGCCCATCACCTCGTTCACGAGCCCGGCCAGCTCGCCGACGCTGACCGGCTGGTCCGCGCCGATGTTGAAGACCTCGTTGTAGGCCGCCGGGAGGTCGACCGATGCGGCGATGTGCGGCGCCACGTCGTCGACGTAGCTGAAGGCGCGGGACTGCCCGCCGTCGCCGAAGATGGTGAGCGGCTCGCCCTGCATGGCCTGGTTCATGAAGATCCCGACGACGTTGCGGTAGCGGTCGCCGAGATTCTGGTACTCGCCGTAGACGTTGTGCGGGCGGAAGATCACATGGTTGAGCCCGAACATGTTGAGCGTCGACCGGAGGTCCTGCTCGACGGCGTACTTCGCGATCCCGTACGGATCCTCGGGCTCGGGGGTCATGTCCTCGGACATGGGTGCCTGGCCAGATCCATAGACGGCGATCGAAGATGTGAACACGAAGCACTTCACGTCGTGCTTCACGGACTCGTTGATCAGGGTCATGCTCCCGATCACGTTGTTGGTGTAGTTGAACCGCTTGATGAAGTGGCTCAGGCCCTCCGCCGCGTAGGCGGCGAGGTGGAACACGTAGTCGAAGCCGCCACGCTCGAACAGCTCGCCCACGAGATCGGCGTCGGTGACGGAGCCGCGCTTGAACTCGGCGCCATCCGGCACGTTCTCCTCGAAGCCCCCGCTGAGGTCGTCGAGAACAACCACGGAGTGGCCGCGCTCGAGCAGCGCGGCAGTCACGTGCGCTCCCAGAAAGCCGGCGCCTCCGGTTACGAGCGAACTCGGCATAGTCGATCGATTCTGGCAGGACCCGGCGCACTTGCGCTTACCCTGTTCTCAGTCGGGAGGAGATACAGCCGCCGGCAGCACTGACACATGCCCTCCTTCACCGACAGCAGCCTCTTCTCCGCGCAGGCGTCGATCCTGGCGCTTGTTCTCGGCGTGTATCTGGTGTGGTTCGTCGTCCGGCGCCTGGAGCTCTCCCGCCCCGGCCTGTCGCTCGGCTGGGCGGTGGGCACGGCCTTCGGCGTGAGGGTCCTGGCCGCGATCAGCCTCGATCAGACCCCGATCGCCGGCGAGCTGCGCGGAGGTGACGAGCTCACGTTCCTGGCGCGGGCACACGATGCCGCAACCGCCCCGATCACGTCGGGCAAGTCGACCGGCGCGCTCACCGGACAGCTGCACGTGTTCGTCCTCTCCCTGCACGAGCGCACGCTGGGCCAGATCCCGCAGGAGATGATCCGCTTCGAGTTCATCGCATTCGCGGTGATCGGGCTGGCTCTGCTCGCGGCGGCGGTCTACGAGCTTGCCGGCCCGCGGCCCGCGATCATCGCCGCGTGGGTCCTGGCGCTCGAGCCCACGGGCGTCTTTTTCTCAGGGCTGATCCACAAGGAGCCGATCATGTTCCTGGCTGAGGGGATGGTGGCCTTCGGAGGGGCGATCCTGTGGAAACGCGGCGACATGAAGGCGCTGATCCCGATGGTGGCGGGCGCGGCGATAGCCACCGCCACCCGGCCCTACGTGGGCTGGTTCCTGGCTGGAGCTGCGCTCGCGATCATGCTCCACGCGTCGCTGCGGAAGGGGCCCGCCCAGTCGATGCCGCTGGCCCTGGTCACGCTCGCGCTCATCGCCGCGTCGGTGCCGGCGGTCATCGGTGCGACCTCCAACGACCACCTGCAGGAGCTCCAGCTCTCCCAGGACGCGAACGCCAGCGACACGTCCGCGAACTTGTCGCTCGAGCAGGTCGACTACTCCACGCGCTCAAAGGTCATCGTCAACCTGCCGAAGCGGATACGTGACTTGGTGCTCAGGCCTTATCCGTGGCAGATCGAGAACACCAGCCAGCAGCTCGGGCTGCTCGGCACGGTCGTCGCTTTCGTGGGTCTCCTGATGCTGATCTTCGCGATCCTCCGCACCGGCGGGGACGTGTTCAGGCGCGCCGGGCCGTTGGCCTATCCGGCGATCTTCATGCTCGTCGCCTATTCGCTGAGCGCGGGCAATGCCGGCACGGCGTTCCGCTATCGCACGCACTTCATCGCCATGCTCTTCTGCCTGCTGCTGGTGCTGCGCGAGCAGAAAGCCGGGGCCCGCGCTCCTCAATCCAGGTTCCGCGCGGGAAACCGCTTGCTCGGAATCCGCCGCCGAGGCGCAGCGGCCTAGGGCCGTGCATACTGGCTCGATGGAGGGCACTCTCAACGTCTCCGATCACGATCCGGGCGATCCGCGCGAGATCTTCCGCCTGCTCTGGCGCCGCCGCTGGATCCTCCTGGCGTGCATGACGCTGATCCCGATCAGCGTCTACCTCTACTCGGAGCGCCTCCCGAAGAGCTACGAGGCCACCGCGGTCATCCAGGTCCAGACGATCGCCGATCCGTCGAGCGTGCTCACCAACACGGGTGCCATCGCCAACTCGTCGGCCATCGCGCGCCTGGCGGAGACGAGCGGCATCACCGACGAGATCGACCGCCTGCTCAAGCGGCCCGAGGGCACGAGCCGGGGCGCGGTCCTGGCGGCGTTCGACGAGGAGACCGGCTTCATCACCATCACCGCCACTGCGGATGATCGGAAAACGGCAGCGGCGATCGCCAACGCGGCCGGTCGCGCGCTCGACCAGACCCGCGAGCGCCGCGGCGTGGCGCGGGCGAACAGGGCCATCAAGGGAGTGGAACGCGATCTCGGCAATCTGTCGCGCGGCACCGAGGCGCTGACGCAGCGCCAGCAGCTGTCTGAGCAGCTGCAGCGCCTGCGCACCCTGCGCGCGGCACAGGGCAGCAACGCCCAGGTGATCGAGCCGGCCACGCCGCCGGCCGACCCCGTGTCGCCGAACCCGAGGCGCAACGCAATCCTCGCCTTCGTGCTCGCGACCCTTCTCGCCGTCGGGCTGGTCGTGCTGGTCGACCGCATGGACCGCCGCCTGCGCGACGCCAGCCGTGTCGAGCAGCTGGTGGGCGTGCCCCTGCTGGCGGTGATCCCGAAAGACGCGTTCCCCGGCGGGAGGCCGAGCAAGCGCCACGCTCTCGCGTTTCAGACGCTGCGCGACAGCCTCACGTACTTCAACGTCGACGAGACGCTCAAGAGCATCACCGTGACCAGCGCCCTGAAGGGCGAAGGCAAGACCACCGTCGCGACCAATCTCGCCGTTTCGATGGCACGCGCGAACCGCAAGGTGATTCTGGTCGACTGCGACCTGCGCCGGCCGCAGATCGCCGCGCGGATGGGGGTCGAGGAGGCGCCGGGGCTGAGCAACGTGCTGCTCGGGGCGAAGCTCGAATCCGCGTTGCGCGAGATCCCTCCCTTCGGTCCCTGGCTGCGGGTGTTGCCTGCCGGCTCGCCCCCGCCCAACCCGAGTGAGCTCCTCGGGTCGCGGCGCATGGCCGCCCTTCTCGCCGAGCTCGAGGGGATGGCCGACATCGTCGTGATCGACACCACGCCGCTCCTCGTCGTAAGCGATGTCTTCCCCCTGCTCGAGCAGGTGTCCGGAACGGTGGTCATCGCGCGGCTCGATTCGACCCCGCGCGATTCGTTGTCACGGATGGCGGAAATCATCCGCACGGCCGGCGGTCGCGTGTTCGGAGCGACAGTCACCGGCGCGAAGGGGAGCTCGCTCCGCGGGTACGACTACGGCTATGGCTACGAGAGCGAGGTCCCGATCGTCGGCAAGCGCCTGCGGACGTCGGCCTCGGACGATGCCTCCGGATCGCAGCCCCCCGTGCCCGGCGCGAATGGTGCTCCCAAGCAGGGCGCGCCGACGCAGGTGATCCCTCCGGCGGCAGGCGAAGGCCGTAAGCGGTCGCTGCGTGATCGGATCGGCCGTTCGGGCTAGGTCAGAGCCACGCGCTCGGTCCGCGCTCGGCGAGCGAGGGCAAGGCCCGCGAGGAGGCCGGGCAGGAGCACGAGGAGGACGGGCAGCACGACTCGCGCCGGCACGCCGACGTCGGCCCCAGCGGCGCTGGCGATCTGCTCGCGGCCGGCGAGTTGCGGCAGGGCATCGCGGCCCGCGGCGGCAACACCCGCGGTTCCCCCGCGCGCCAGCAGCCGCGACTCGGCCGGCGTGTTGATCCCGATCCCGACCGGAGGCGCCGGGCCCCCTGAGCGGCCCCCCGGCCCGATGAGCACTCCCGCTCCTCCGCCGGTGGCTTCGCGGCGGGCCTCCTCGAGCGGGATCGCGTACTCCTTGCCCGACGGGGTGCCCGGCTCGTAGATCACGCCGGGGTCGGGGGGCTGGGCCGGGGCCGCCGAGACCGGGCCCAGGAGAGCGATCAGGACGGACGCGGCGGAAAGCGCAACTGTGGCGTGCCTCATGGGTCTGTCCCTAGGGTAGGGCTTGCCGATGAACACCACCAACACACGCGGATGGGCGCGGGCACTGTGCGCGCTGGCCGCGCTGGTGGTCGTGTTCGGTGGCGCCACAAGCGTCGCCGAGGCACGCAAGTCCGCAAAGAAGGGGATCTGGGGGCCCGTGTCGGTCGGCGGTCAGTCGCAGTTCCCGATCTACAAGGATCTCGGCGCCGGGATCTACCAGACGAACCTCGCATGGTCACGCGTCGCCACGAGTAGGCCGGCGAACCCGACCGACCCGAACGACGTGGCCTACGTCTGGCCCGCCGAGCTCGACAGCGCTGTGGCCCAGGCCGCCACTGCGGGCATGCGGGTGGCGCTCCTGGTCCAGGGGACACCGGGGTGGGCCAACCGCGGTCGCGACCAGCGCTGGGCGCCCACCAGGGTGGGGGACTACGCCGATTTCCTGCGCGCCGCCGCGCGCCGCTATCCCTCCGTGCGGTTGTGGTCGATCTGGGGGGAGCCGACCCGGCGCGACAACTTCCTCCCCCTGTACCACGAGCGCCGCGACCGGGGCCTGACCAGGAAGATGAAGAAGGGGCCGCACACCTACGCGCGGCTGCTCGACGCGTCGTACGCCGCGCTCAAGCGGGCGAACCGCCGCAACCTGGTGATCGGAGGCAACTCGTTCGTCACCGGCGACGTGTCGCCGCGCAACTGGATCAAGAACCTGCGGCTGCCCAACGGCCGCCCGCCGCGGATGGATCTCTACGGGCACAACCCGTTCAGCTCGCGGCGCCCGAACCTGAAGCGGGGGCCGCTCGGGCACGGCTTCGCGGACTTCTCGGATCTCGACACCCTGTCCCGTTGGGTCGATCGTTACCTGGCCAAGCCGCGAGGTAAGAGGCGGTTGCGCCTCTTCCTGGCGGAGTTCTTCATCCCGACCGACCACTTCAACCACGAGTTCAACTTCTACGTCAAGCGGCGCACGGCGGCGAGCTGGCTGACGGACGCCCTGCGGATCACGCGGCGCTGGTCGCGGATCTACGCCCTTGGGTGGTTCAGCCTCTACGACGATCCGCCCAACGCGAAGGGCGACGAGGTGAACCGCGGGCTGCTCGACCACCGCGGCAGGCGGAAGCCCGCGTACTCCGCGTTCAAGCGCGGCTAGCCGACCTCGACTAGCTTGGCGACGTGGAAGCGGAGTCACCCACCAGGGACCCGCTTGCCGGGATCGCCCCGGTCCTGCTGGCACTGATTGGCGCGGGCGCCGGCGCGAGCGTCTTCTTCGAGGGGTTCTACGACGTGACGGTCTGGGGCCCGATCGGCCTCGGCCTCGCCGCCCTGCTGCTCGCGCTGGTGATCGGCACGCCGGCGCGGCTCGGCTGGCCGGCCGGGGGAGCCCTCGGGGCGATCGTCGCCCTCTGGCTGTGGTCGTGGATATCGAAGTCGTGGGCGGAGTCGAGCGAGCAGGTACTGGTTTCCGCCGCGCGGTGGGCTGTCTACGCGGCCCTGTTCGGCGTCCTGCTCCTCCTCCTTCGTGAGGGGCGCAATCGCCGGATAGTGCTCGGCTTCGCGGCCGCTGGTGTCCTGGCCGTAGCCCTTTACGTGGTCTTCGCGATGGTCGGCGGCGACACCGACCTGTTCTTCGGCGGCAGGCTGCGCGACCCCTTGAGCTATCCGAACGGTCAGGCCGGCTATTTCCTCATCGGCCTGTGGTCGTTCGTCGCGCTCGCGGAAACGCGCCGGGCGCCGTTGCTCGCCGGGGTGGGGATGGCCGGCGCGTTCGTGATCGCCTGCGTGCTTCTACTCGGCCAGACGCGGGGGGTTCTGCCGGGGCTGGTCGTCTCGGCCGCGATCCTCGTCCTGCTCGTACCCGGCCGCGGCCGCCGGCTGTGGGTGCTGATCGCCCTCGGGGCTGCGGTGGCTGCGGTGTCGGCGCCGCTGCTCGACGTCTACCAGGCGGCCACGGACACTCCCGCTGCCCTGACCGGCCAGGTCGTCAAGGACGCAGCCTGGCCGATTCTCGTCGGTGCCCTGATCGTCGGCCTCCTGTGGGCAGGGGTGACATACGCCATCGAAGCCGGTGAGCGTGCCGGCGGTGCCCGGGCGCCGCTGCTCAACCGGCTCGCGGCCGGCGTCGCGGCCGGGATCATCGCCCTCGGATTCCTCGGAGCGCTCGTCGCGATCGACGACCCGCGGGGCGAATTGCGCGAGCAGTACGACCAGTTCGTCAACCTCGACGTCGAGGGCCAGAAGGGGCAGAGCACGCGCTTTCTCTCCGGCGGCGGCTATCGGTACGACTACTGGCGGGTCGCCTATCGGGAGTGGAAGGACGAGCCGCTCCACGGGCTCGGCGCGGGCAACTACACGACGCAGTACTTCGCCGAGCGCCAGACGAGCGAGGACATCCGCCAGCCGCATTCGCTCCAGATGCAGACGCTCGCCGAGCTGGGCATCGTCGGCCTGCTGGCGCTGGCGCTCTTCGTCGCAGCTGTCCTGTTCGCGCTCTGGGGCCAGGCCCGGCGTGGCCGCGAGGATCACGACGAACGCCTGATCGCCGTGGCCGCGGGAGGGGCGTTCATCGCCTGGCTCACCCACACGAGCGTCGACTGGCTCCACATCATTCCCGGCGTCACCGCGATCGCTCTCATCGCGGTCGCCGTTCTCCTGTCGCCCGGCGTGAAGCTTCCGCGCTCCACGGCGTGGAGCCCGCTGCGAATCGCCCTCACCGCCGCGGCCGGGCTGCTCATCGTCATCGGGGCGCAGCAGATCGCCAAGCCGGCGGCGATCGAATACCTGCGCAACTCCGGCAGCGACGCGCTTCCCGCCGACGCCGTGAAATCGCTCAGGCGCGCGAGCCAGATGCGCTCGCTCGACTCCGGCTCGGTGCGAGCGCGCTTCCTGGAGTCCGCCGCGTACGCACGCCTCGGCGACTACGAGCGGTCCCGCGCCGCGATGACGGAAGCCACCCGCCTCGCGCCGCACGACCACCTGCCATGGGCATTGCTCGGGGATCTGGCCGCCCGCCGCGGCGACTTCCGGACCGCCCGTCGGGACTACAGGCGCTCGCTCCGCCTCAACCCGCAGTTCTCCGCGCTGGAGCAACTGGTGGCGAATCCCCGCCTCGCCCGCGGGCAGGTCCGCCCCTGACCGCGGCGCGGCGCAGCCCCGCGTTCGCGCTCTACCTGGGCGCCCTCGCGGCGCTCCCGTTCAAATGGCTCTCGCCGCTGGGCTCCCTGAGCGAGAACGGCGGCTGGACAGACGTGTTCTTCGCGGCGGCGGCCGCGGTCTGGGCCATGGAACGCATGCGGGGTGGCGGTTGGGTGATCCCGCCGGCCCTGCGGATGCCATACGCCGCCCTGGCGTTCTACGTCGGCTGGTCGCTGATCTCCGCGGCGGCCGGCGGAAGCTCTGCGGCCGACGCCCTGCTGGTGGCCGAACTCGCGGTCGTGGCGGTCCTGACCGCAGACTTTGCGGCCGACCGCGAGCGCCTGCGGGCGATCATCGTTGTCGTGCTCGCCGGTGCGGTCGCGACGGTCGCCCTGGCGGGGGCGGGTCTGCTCGCCTTCTATGCGGGCGCCGACACATCGCTGATCGGGCCCTACGGCGAGCAGTTCATCCCGTCCGGGAGCTACGTCCGGGTGGAGGCCGGGTTCGCCAGCCCGCCGCTCCTCGGCAGCTATTGCATCTTCGCGGCGGCGGTTCTGGCCGTCGATTCCGGGCCGCTCGCACGTGCCGGCCTGTGGACGCGGATCGCGCTGGGCTTCACGGCGTTCGCGACCCTGTCGAGGTCCGCCCTCGCGTTCCTCGCGGCGGCTGCGATTCGTGTGGCGGCCGCCCGCCGGTCGCCTCGGGTGCGTGTGGCGGCGGCCGCCGGCACCGTTCTGATGATCGCCGCGATCGCGGCTCTGACGATCGGCCGGCTCGAGCTCGACCCGACCCGGCCCGCAAGCGCGAGCTACGTCGTTCCCGACCCGGGTAACCGGCGGGCGGCGATCGAGTCCTCGCTCGACACCGTCGGCGACCACCCGTTGCTCGGCATCGGTCCCGGCGAGCTGCCCGGCCGCGGCACCTTCGGCCAGGACTTCCGCGCCCATCTGACCCCGCTCAACGTGGCGGCGACCTCGGGGCTGCCTGCGCTCATCGCGCTGGCGCTGTTCGTCCTCGGGCTGTGGCGGCGGCGCGGCCGCGGATCGCCGGCGGCCGTTGCGGTCTGGAGCGGCATCGCCGGCCTCGCCGTCGATGGCCTCGCCCAGGACATCGAGCACTTCCGCCACGCCTGGATCCTGCTCGGCCTCGCCGCCGCCGTCACCGTTCGCGACGAGCGAGCGTGATGGGTGTAGCGTCGGGCGCCATCGAGCTCGGAACCCTCACCCCACACCCCGACGCGGCCCGGCGCCTGCGTCACGCGTTGCTGACCAACGGGTTCGACGAAAGCGCCATCGCCGCCCCGATCGCGATGCGGGCTGCCGTCGGCGCTGCCGAGCGGGTGCTGCCGTGGCACGAGATCAGCGGCGACGACGAGCCACTGACCGGCCTGCTCGAGCTGTTCCTGTTCGCGGACCCGGTCCCGGCCGCGCGTGCGGCCGCGGCGCTGTCGCCACTGTCGCTCGAGGATGCGCTCCGTGCCGGGTTCGTCGTCGCAGACGGCGACGCGATCCGTTCCCCGTGGGAGGTGATGTTCCACGGCGACCTCATCCTGCTCGGCGATCACGTGAGCCTGATGACGGAGGGGAACGTCGACTTCATCAGCCCGATCACCGCCTCCGGGCGGACGCTCGCGGCGCATACCGTCCGCGCGCCTGCCGGTCAGGCACTCGACCTGGGTACAGGCTCCGGAGTCCAGGCTCTGCTCGCCGCGCGCCACAGCGAGGCGGTGGTTGGGGTGGACCTTAATCCCCGCTGCGCGCCGCTCGCGACGGTCAACGGGTACCTCAACGAGATCCCGGGGATCGCGTACGCCACCGGCGACTGGTTCGACGCGCTCGACCCTGTCGACGGCTACGACCTGATCGTTGCGAACCTGCCGTTCGTGGTCTCGCCCGACGTCAACTTCCGGTTCGCCCACGGCGGGCTCCCCGCGGTCGAGCTGAGCACGAAGGTCGTGAACGGGGCACTCGAGCGCATAGGCGGAGACGGCTTCGTCCAGATCCTGCTCACGTGGACCCGCGGCGCCGGCGAGGACCGGATGGCGAAGGCGCGTGACCTGGTGGAGGGCGCGGGTTTCGACGCGCTCGTGCTCGCCCACGGATACGAGGAGGCGGCGCAATATGCGGCCGGCCAGTGCACCTGGATTGCCGGTGGCGACGACGAACGCTGCCGGGAGCTGACCCGGAAGTGGCTCGAGTTCTACCGGCGAACGGGCGTCGACGCCATCGAATACGGGCTCGTCTGCCTGCGCCCCCGCAACCAGGGCGCACCATGGTTCCATCGGATCGACGTGCCGCGTACGCCGCCCGTGCCGAGCGGGGCGAACGTGCTCCGGGCTTTCGCCGGGAACGACTTCCTCGCCCGCCTATCCGGCATCGAAGAGCTGCTCGCCGGGACGTACGAGCTCGTCGCCGGCCACCGGGTGACCCAATCCTCCACCCATGACCCGGCGGGATACAGCCACGAGGAGACCCGCATCGATCTGGTGCCCGATGTCGGCTATTCCGCGTTCCTGGCCGCCGGTCCGGCGGCGGTGATTCTCGCCATCGAGCCCGGTGAGACGCTTCGAGCGGGCATCGAGCGGGTATGCGGCCAACTCGGCCTCGATGCGGCTGAACAGCGCGTGGGCGTCGCGATGGCGATGAAGACGCTGCTGGGAATGGGTTTCGTCGTACCCCGGCCAGAAGTCCAGGCTGTGGCGGGATCTGTGGACATCGCCTAGACTCGACGTGTTACGGCGCAGCACCTACGCTCGCCTGGAAGGAAGACCGGCTCGCACTATGGGACTCAAGCATAATTCGCAAGGGGGCAGTTCCCCGCTGAAGCCGACCGCAAGGTCGGAGAACCTCGTCGTGGAGGAGCTCGGCAAGGAGCTGCTCGTCTACGACCTCGATAAGGACGGGGCGCACTGCCTCGGCCCTGCCGCAGCCCAGGTCTGGCGCGCGTGCGACGGTGAGAAGACGGTGGCCGAGATCGGCGCCGAGCTCGCCCTCGACGCCGCGACCGTCGATGGCGCGCTGCAGCAGCTCGAGGATTGCGCGCTGCTCGAGTCCTTGGCGCCGGCAGGGGCTCGTGGCCTCACCCGGCGCGACCTGCATTTCAAGGCGGCGAAGGTAGGCGCCGCGGCTGCTGCCGTGCCGCTCATCGTCTCGATCGCCGTACCGGCGACGGCCGCAGCGACGCCGACGGTCGAGCAGTGCCGCGCGGGCTTCACCGGCGGTTGCGGCGACTGCAACCTCAGCGGCTGCTGCTGCTGCGGCCCGGGCGGTGGCTCCACGAAGGACTGCGTCCCGACGGCCACGTGCGGCAAGATCGCATACCCGCTCGCGCCCATCGGCTCGAACTGCTCGAAGACCAACCCCTAGCCCGCGGCGCGCTTCCGCGCCCTCTGGCTGTAGCGCAGCGCGCGTAGCGCCCAGACAGGCGTGCGGGCGAGGTGGCCCGCGTACGCGGCCAGCACCCATGCCCGCCCTCGGTGGGCTGATGGGTACTGGGCGAGGATCCACCGCCGCGACGGGAACAGGGCACGTGTGAGGAGCGCGGCGCGCTGGCGCACGCCGGATGCCTCGCGGAATGCCTGTACGTGGAACGTGCCGCGCGGCCGCTGAGCCTTCATCGCCAGCTCCCAGTCGCGCCCTGGAGTCGCGGGCAGCGCGAGTTCTCCGGCGCGCTCTGCGCCGGCGGGGACGAGGCGCAGCCCGGCCGCGAAGACGCCGACGGCGTCGACTTCGCGTGCGAGGGCGGCGGCGCCGGTCCACACGGCGAGGTCCCAGCGGCCGAGTGCGGTCTCGAGGTCGGTGAGCGGCTTGGAGACCTCCGGTCCATGCTGCGCGGCATGCGTCGCGACGTGGAATGCAAGCCCGGCCCGGTCAAGGACCGCAATGGCGCAACCGGACAGCTCGAGCTCCGTCCGATGCTGCTCGAGCGCGGCCCAGACGGCCGCGGGCGGTGCGCCGGTTCCCGGGAGGCGCAGATGCAGGTCGACGGTCTCGTGGCCGGCCGGGTCCGGGCCGACCCACGTCTCGGCGTGCACCACGCCGCCCACGTCTTCGACGCCGAGCTCGCGGCTGACCTCTGTGAACCCCAGGGCGACGAGGGCGGCCCGTGCGGCGCCGACCTTCGCCGGATCGACGATCAGGTCCACGTCCGAGTACCCACGTGTCTCTCCCTCCGTGTAGAGGAGTCGAGCGAGAGCCGGGCCCTTGAGGAGGATCGCGCCGACCCCGGCTCGCTCGAAGGCGCCGATGACGGTGACAGCAGTCGCGTCAAGCGCGTCGCGCCCGCGCAGCCCCGACATCCGCGCGGCGAAGCCTTCGAGCGCGGAGCGATCCGCCATGGCTCAGTCGAACGAGTCGGGAGTGGGCGCCGGGTAGCGCTGAAGCGAGAGCCTGACCAGCTCCTCGATCTCGAACTCGCCGGCCGTCGGGCCTGTCGCGAGGTGCCCGTCGGTGCCGACGATCAGGGCCGACGGGGTGTTCGTGATCCGGAAGGCCTCCATCACCTCGGCGTCGTCCTGAACGAGCATGTCGGTCACGCCGTGCTCTTGGGCCATCGTCCGGTTGTCCCGCATCGAGCCCGTCGTGAGGATCGCGATAGTCAACTGGTCGGCCACGGTGGCCTGCCAGCGGCCGATCAGCGGCAGGAGGCGCCGGCACGGACCGCAGTAGGGGTCGGCGAACACGAGGGCCACCGGCCGTCCGCGGCCGACCAGCGAGTCGAGCGTGATCGTTTCCCCGCGAACGCCCGGGAGCGAGAAGGCAGGAGCGCGTGTACCAACGGGGAGACCGGGGGGGAGCAGGGCGGACGCGGCTCGCGCGGCCTCGAGCTCCCTGCTCAGACGGCGATTGGCGCGCCACAGGCCGAGGGCGGCGGCTCCGAAACCGATCGCGGCGATAGCGGTCGCGACGGCGACGATCTCCGCGGCGGTCCGGTCGGCGACCCAGCCGGGGATTGCCGGGCCTGGCCCGTGGATCGCGACGAAGCCGGCCACGACCACCAGGACGGCGTTTCGGGCGACGGTCGACCATCCCGCCGGCTCGGAGTGGATCTGGCCAAAGCAGTGGCAGTCCGGTGCGTCTCCGCGCGCGAGGGCGCGCAGGATCCCGCCGATGAAGCCGAGCAGGAGCACCAGGGCCGCCACGGCGGCGAGGCGCGCCACGGGCTCAACGAGCAGGGCGCCGGCGATGACGACCTCGGTGATCGGGAGCGCGAGCCCACCGACCGAGGCGAGCCGCGCGGGCAAGCCGAAGTCCTCCAGGGCCTGGCGCGACCCAGCGAGGTCGAGAAGCTTCCCCGTCCCGGCGGTCACGAAGACCGCGGCAAGGAGTACCTGGGCCGCGAGAGCCAGCGTGTCCATTCGTCCAGAGTACCCGTGGCCCCTGGCGATGGCGCGCGTTCGCATGCCATCATCAATCGATGGCCACGGAAGACCCAGTCGCAGTCCCCTACGCGATCCCTTTCGAGGCGTTCGGGGTCCGGGTTCTGGTCAGCGCCAGCGACGAGATGGCGCGCGATGCCATCGCCGCGATCCTCCCGCCGGGAGCGGTCGAGTGCGATCCGGAGATTGCGGAGCCCCACTACGCGCTGATGCGCGAGGTCGCGGGGACCTACAGCCTTCTCCGCGACGGGCAGTCGGTCCACCAGGGCGTCGAGCTCGATCTCGTCGTCGGCCTGCTCGACGGCCAGCTCCGCTACGAGGTGTCGCGGCGGGCGACCGAGACGGTGTTCATCCACGCCGGCGTGGTCGGGCACGAAGGCCGCGCCATTCTCCTGCCCGGCGTGAGCTTCGCCGGCAAGACGAACCTCACCGCCGCCCTCGTCCGGGCGGGCGCCGACTACTACTCGGACGAGTTCGCGCTCCTCGACGAGGACGGCCTGGTCCACCCCTACGCCCGCGATCTCTCACTGCGGGTCAACGGCCAGATGGCGGACTCCGACACGCCGGTCGAGCGACTCGGCGGCGAGCAGGCCGTGAACCCGATCCCGCTCGGGCTCGTCGTCTTCACCGAGTACCGACCCGGGGCGGTCTGGGATCCGAAGACGCTCGCCCTGGGCGAAGCCGCGCTCGAGCTGCTGCCCCACGCGATGGCCGCCCGGCAACGTCCCGAGGCGACGCTCCACGCGATCGCCGCGGCGCTCGGCCACACGCCCAAGGTTCTGAAGAGCCAGCGGGGTGAGGCCGACGACCTCGCGCCGCTACTGCTCGCCGAGCTTGGCTCAGGCCCCCGGTAGCCGCAGCACGACCAGGCGCCGGCTGAGGAACACGGGCGTGCCTACGCTCGGCGGCCGCGTCGGCCGCTCGCGCGCATCCACGCAGGTCGGGTCGACGATCAGATAGCGCACGCCGAGGGTGCGGGCGTAGCTCAGCCCGGCCGGCGTTCCGTCGAGGACGGCGCGCGCCTCGCGGGCGCGGCGGACCTCGGCCTCCGGCTGGATGTCCTCCGGCTCGAGCGCCGCGATCGCGGGGGTGTGCAGCAGCCAGGTCGAGAGAAAGCTCCAGCAGCGATCCGTGACGACCGCCTCGCCGGGCCGCAACGTCGCGGCGACCGCGTCGAGCCCCTTCAGGGACGCTTCGTTCGCGAAGCCGTAGAAGTCGCGCACGTTGCTCGCCTGGACCCACGCGAACACGGCGATGACGGCGCAGGCCAGCGCGCCGGCCGCCGCCGCCCGGCGGGCGGGTAGGAGCCTCGTCAGTGCGACCGCCACGAGCGAGACGAGCGCGACCGGCAGGAAGTAGGCCATGCGGAAATACGGCAGCGGGATGTGCACGATCCAGCCGAAGGCGAGCAGGACCGCCGCGGCGAGCAGACACAGCGGCGCGAGCAAGGCGCGGTCGGACCGGACCCGGCGGACGGCGAGCGCCACCGCGGCGAGGGCGAGAACGGTGAAGACGATCGACAGATCGCTCGCGACCGGGCCGAGCCGGACCTTCGCCGAGAGGTAGGCGTCGTAGCCCTGGGTGCCGCCGAACGTCTGCTGGCGCTGGATCAGGTCGTAGGCCACCCCCGCCCCCAGCGGGATGGCGAACGCGGCGGTCATGGCGGCGCCGCGGAGCACCCGCCGGCGCTCCGGGCCGGCAAGGGCGATGCCGATCAGGAAGACGAGCGCCAGTCCGGTCACGAGCGCCGACAGGCGGTGGGACGCGGCTAGCCCGACCAGCACCAGCGCAAACCCAGCGGCGGCGCGTGGACCGAGGCCGGCCGTGATCAGCGTGCCGCCGTAGGCGAGCACCAGCGGAAGCAGCGCGAGCGCAATCGAGTTCGCCAGCCCGTGCCAGGCGAGGATGTCCTGGCTGATCGGCAGGACCGCGAGGAACAGCGCGGCCAGGAGCCCGGCGAGACGGCCCCACCACATCTGGACGAACGCGTAGACGGTGCCGATCCCGGCCAGCGCGGCGACCCAGATCCCGTGCACGAGCACGCCCGCCGGCCCGCCCGCGAGGATGAGGGCGGCGCCCTCGACGGCGGGGCCGCCCGGGTCCTCGCGGAACGGCTGGCCGAGCATCCAGAACGGATTGTCGACCAGCAGGGCGCCCTGGTTGCGGATCTCGTCGCCGTAGAGGACGTACTTCGCCCAGTCGTTGCCGGGCACCGGCGTGTCGCCGATGACCTGGCGCTGGAGCACGTAGCCCACGATCAGCGCGCCCCCGAGGCCGGCGGCGGCCCGGAGGTCGGCGCGTTCCCACGGCTGTGGCTCCGGCCCGCGGAGCGCGAACCCTGCCAGCACGATGGCCGCCAGGGCGAGCCGGGTCGAGGTGCCGGTCAGATCCACGCCGAGCGACGACAGGGTGATGAGCGCGGTGCTCGCGGCGGCGAAGCCGAGCGCAGGCGCAGCGGCGAGGGCCCCCACCGGCGAACGGGCGATCCGGTCCGGCAGCAGCGGGATGAGCGCGAGCCCCGGGGCGAGCAGGAGCGCGGCAACCGACAGCAGGAGGGCGTGGCCGCCGAGCGCCGCCACGAGCGCCTCGAGGCCCACGAGAGCGGCGGCGGCGAGCGCGAGCGGGCGCGTCTTGAAGGCCACGGTCCGCAGTATCGTGGCTCTCCTGATGGGCTCGTGCGCCGACAGCCGGGGGAGGGCGCTGCTCGCGCTTGTCTGCGTGGCGGCGCTGGCGCTGCCCCAGGCGGCGTCGGCGTCGGGCAACGGGCTCTACGAGCCGTTCCCCGAGGCGGCGGTGAAGGAGCGCGCCGAGCGCTACGTCGAGCGCCTGCGCGGGCGCATCCCCGCGCGCCAGCCGCGCTTCTCCGAGGCCCAATTGACGCGCGGGACGTTCGTGCGCGCGGACAGATCCCTTCCCGCGCTCGCACCGGTCGGCGCCGCCGCCACCGGCCGTTCGGGAGGAGACGCCGAGGACGGCATGCCGGTGGCTCTGCAGGTCCTCCTGCTGCTCGCGGTGCTCGCGATTCCATTCGGCCTGGTCGCCGGTCGGGCCCCGCCCTGTGCGGCGTAGCGCGGCCGCGCTGGCGCTCGCGGCGGCCTGCCTCGCCGGCTGCTCCGACTACCCGCAGGACGAGGCGCGGCCGCCGGCGCCGGCCCCGCCGACCTTCCTCGGGATCGTCGTCGACGATGCGATCGCCGGCTCGGCGGCGTACCGCGACGCGCAGATCCGCCGGCAACGCCGCCTCGGGGTCGGCGTGGTGCGTCAGACGTTCGACTGGTCGCTGATCGAGCGCCGGCCGGGGCGCTTCTCGCTGGGCCGTTACGACCGCTATGTGGCGGGGCTCGCGGCGCAGGGGATGCGGGTGCTGCCCGTGCTCTTCAACCCCCCGCCGTTCGAGTCGAGCGGGCCGCAGCGCGGCGGGGGGCGTGGCACCTATCCCCCGGCGGACCCGGCCTCGATGGGCCGGTTCGCCGCGGTGCTCGTGCGGCGCTACGGCCCGCGCGGCACGCTGTGGCGCGAGCGCCCGGCACTCCAGCGCGTGCCGATCCGATCGTGGCAGGTGTGGAATGAGCCGAACCTGCCGGTCTTCTGGGCCTCCGGCCCGGATCCCGCCGCCTACGTCCGGCTGCTGCGTGCGACGGGAAGGGCGATCGAACGGGTCGATCCCCGCGCCGAGATCGTCGGCGCCGGGTTGGCGGACAGTTCCCTGGGGGTGCCGTTCGCCCGCTACGCGGCGCAGATGTACGAGGCGGGCGCCCGCGGCGCCGCCGACGTGTTCGCGGTCAACGCGTTCGCGCCGGATGTCGCGCGCCTGCTCGGCACGGTCCGCGGTGTACGCGCCTTCCTCGACGCCCGGGGCGACCACGTTCCGATCTGGGTCACCGAGTTCGGCTGGGCGAGCGGCGGCCCCCGGAGCGCGTACACGACGAGCGAGCCGGGCCAGGCACGACGGGTGGGGGGTGCGGTGCGGGCGCTGATCGCCGCCCGTCGCGAGCTCGGCCTCCGCGGGATCGTCTACTACAACTGGCGCGACGCCCGCCCGTTTCCCGGCGGTCGGGAGTTCTTCGGCCTGCACACGGGGCTGCTGCGGCTGGACGGCAGCGCGAAACCGGCGCTGGGGGCATTTCGCCGATCGGCGAGGCTCATGCGCCCACGCTGATTCCGCGCTACGCTGGACGGTCCCGTATCGTCGGCGGCCTTCCGCCCGCGGCCGGGACTCGCACAGTGGGCCGCCTCGCCTTCATCGCCGTACTTCTGACTGTTCTCGCCCTCGGGCTGCCGGCCGGATCACACGCGGCCGGGTTCGTCGGGGTGACCAGCGAAGACGCGTTCGGCGTCGGTGGGGGCTACCCCGAAAGGACGTTCGCCGCCCAGCGCAAGGCCGGCATCAGGCTCGTCCGCCAGACCTTCAACTGGGCACTGATCGAGCAGGCGGCCGGTACGTACGACTTCAGCTTCCAGGATCGCTTCGTGCTCGCGGCGGCGAGCAAGGGCGTGGCGGTCCTGCCCGTCCTCTTCAACCCTCCGGCCTCGCATGCGGGCAGGACGCGCGGGCGCGCCACGCCGCCGCCGAAGACGAACGCTTCGATGGCCGCCTTCGCGGCGGCCGCGGTCAGGCGCTACGGGCCGAACGGCAGTCTCTGGCGCGAGAACCCCGGGAAGCGCAAACTTCCGATCCGCCAGTGGCAGATCTGGAACGAGCCCTCGCTGCCGGTCTACTGGGGCGGAAAGCCGAACGCGAAGGCCTACGTGAAGTTGTTGCGGGCGGCCAGCGACGCGATCAAGAAGCTCGACCGCCGCGCGGAAGTCGTCACGGCGGGAATCCCGCCGAGCGTGCTGCGCGGCGCTGTGAGCATCAACAAGTACATCAAGCAGATGTACAAGGCGGGGGGCAAGAGGGCGTTCGACACCCTTGCCGTGAACTCGTACGCGCGCAGCGCCGGCGAGCTCCACGCCAGGCTCGCCGGAGTCCGCAAGCTGATGAACGCGGCCGGCGATCGCCGCGCGAAGATCTGGATCACCGAGATCGGCTGGTGCGACACCGGGCCGCGGCACCGTTTCTGCGTCGGAAAGGCGAGGCAGTCCAAGCTGATCAAGGAATCCCTGCGCCAGATCAAGAAGGACCGGCGGGCCATGCGGCTGCGCGGGTTCGTCTACTTCTCGTGGCGCGACGGCAAGCCGTACGCGCCCGCGTACAAGAACTTGTGGGGCCTGCACACGGGGCTACTGAAGCTGAACGGCAAGAACAAGCCGGCGCTGAACGTCTTCAAGCGCGGCGTGCGCGGGATGCCGCGCTAGCCGCGGCGGCGTGCACGTCCCGCAGCTTCGCGATCGACGTTGCGGCGGAGAGCTCGTCGCGGTTCGCCGCCCACCACTCGCGGGTCGAGGCACGGAGTGCTCCGCCCCCGCTGAGCACCCGCTCCACCGCAGCGGCCAGATCTCGCGGCTCTGCGGAGGCGGCCACCGCGCCGTTCACCCCCTCGGCGACGAGCTCGGTCACAGCGGAGTCCGGGGTACTTGCGGCCACGACGGGAGTGCCGAGCGCGATCGCCTCGACGGCTGTCATCCCGTGACCGTCGCGGCGCGAGGGCACGACGAGGCAGGCAGCGCCGGCGAGTAGTCGCAGCAGCTCGTCACGGGCGACGAATCCGCGCACGTCGAGCGCGCCGGTCAGGCCCAGGCGCTCGGTCTCGTCGATCGCGCGAGTGTGGAGGGGGCCGTCGCCCGCGATCACGGCCCGCAGTTCGGGATGGGCCTCGCGCAGGAGAGCGAGTGCTCCCGGCACGGCGAGCACGCCCTTGTCCGGCACGTGGCGTCCGGCGAACAGCAGGAACGGGTTCGCGGGCACGCCGCCGTCCGGCACGTGCTCTTCTTCCCACAGGCCGCCGAGCCGGGTGACCGGCGCGCGCAGCCCGGCGGCGCGCAGGTGTCGTTCAGTGTGCGCCGAGAAGCAGACCGCCGCGGGGGTCGCACCTATCGCGATCCGCTGGGCCAGCAGCCCCACCGGCGCGACCGGCCCCGCGTACGCGCGCCACCATCCGGGGCTGAGGCATTCGAGCCACTCGACCACCAGCGCGGGGCCGCCGCGAAGCAACGCCAGGCGCGCCGCGGGTACCGACGTGTACGGAAACGAGAGGCAGTGGACGAGGTCGTAGTCAGCCCGATGCCTCGCCAGGTGGGCGAACACGCCGGCGCCGAACAGGAGCGGAGGGATCAGGCGCCGGCGTCCGGCGTCTGTCTCGAGGGGGCCGCCGGGTGCAACCGCCACGCAGCGCACGCCGGGGAGCGGCGCCGCCCCCGGCTCCCACTGGCGGCGGGTGAGATAGGTCACCTCGTGATCGCGCGCGAGGTCGCCGGCGAGCGCGCGCAGCCAGCGCTCGGCACCGCCCCCCGACGGCGGATGCAGGCAGTCGTAGACGAGGGCGATCCGCACGGCCCCAACCTAGACCGGCAGGGGTCAGAATGGGCGCGTGGGCCTCTTCGACGCGGCGGACGCCGCCAACCGCCGGTTGATCCTCGACCTGCTGCCGGCGGGGCGGGGCGGCGAGCTGCTCGACATCGGCACGTCGGACGGGGCATTCACGGCGGAGGTGGCGCGCCGTGTCGGCGTCGCAACCCCCGCAGGCCTCGAGCTGATCCCGGCGCACGCGGAGGCCGCCCGTGCGCGCGGTGTAGACGTGACCGTCGGCGACGTCGAGGAGGGGTTGCCCTTCGCCGACGGCAGGTTCGCCACGGTCCACGCCAACCAGGTGATCGAGCACGTGCGCTCGACCGACGGTTTCCTGGCGGAGATCCGCCGCGTGCTGGCGCCCGGTGGACTCGCCTGCATCTCGACCAACAACCTCTCGAGCTGGCACAACGTCGTCTCGCTCGCGGCCGGCTGGCAGCCGATGCCAGCGCACGTGAGCGATGCCGTGATCGTCGGCAACCCGGTCAACCCCCAGGCCGGTGCCGCCCATGCCGACGCCGGGCGGGTGCACGTGCGCGTCTTCGCCCGCCGGGCACTGCGCGAGCTGTGTGAGCACCACGGGCTGCGAACCGTGGCGCTGCGCGGGGCCGGGTACTACCCGTTGCCCACCGCGCCGGCGCGCCTCGCCGCGCGGATCGATCCGCGCCACGCCGCCTACGTGACGGGCTTGTTCGAGCGGGCCGCGGTCTAGTCGGGGATCGTCCGGTAGGGCCTTTTCTGAAGGGGATCCTCGTCTAGGCCGGGGGTCCAGCGGCTGACGACGCCCCCATGGCCGCCCATCCGACGGCCGGCGGGGCGGGCTGCTCGCAGGGCGGGGCTGCGACGACGGCGGGGATGTGCGACGCCCCCGCCAGACAACCATCGCCCTCGGGCTTGCCCTCTCGTTCTGCGGCACCGCGGCCATTCCGACGACCCCGGCCGCGGACGCGCGGCCGCGCAAGGCTTCCGCCGACCGGATCGCGAAGCTCGGCGTTCGCGGCCCCATCCCGCGTGTGCCGCGCAGCTTCGCCGGCGTGATCTCCGACGATGCCCTGTGGGGGACCGACGCCGACCCGACACGCGCCCGGACGATGGGCGCGATCACGGCGACGGGCTTCGGCGCACTGCGTGTGCCGTTCCTCTGGTCGCGCTTCGAGCCGCGCCCGGGCCGCTACGACTTCGACCTCTACGACGGGCTCATGTCCCAGGCCGCGCGAGCCGGGCTGAGGGTGATCCCGGTCCTCTTCGACCCGCCGCAGTTCAGGTCGAGCCGCCCTGATACCGGCGGCGCCCGCGGCACCTATCCGCCCGCCGACAACCACGCGTTCGCCGAGTTCGCCACCAGCCTCGTGCGCCGCTACGGGCCGGGCGGGGACCTCTGGGCCGCGCGGCCCGAGCTCCCGCGACTGCCGATCACGGCCTGGCAGGTGTGGAACGAGCCGAACCTGCGCCAGTACTGGCCGGCCGGACCGGACCCCGCCGCCTATGCGCGGCTGTTGCGGATCGTGGGCCCGGCTATCCGCCGGGCCGATCCGCACGCCGAGGTGATCACCGCCGGGCTCAACGAGAGCGAGACGGGGATCCCGCTGTCCCGCTTCCTCGCCGGGATGTATCGCGCCGGCGCGCGTGGCAGCTTCACGACGCTCGCCATCCACCCCTACGGCCCCCACTCGAACTCCGTTATCGCCCAGCTCGAGCGCGCGCGCACCGTGCTCAGGCGTTTCCGGGACCGCGCCGGCATCCGCGTGACCGAGATCGGGTGGGCCACGGGCGGCCCGGCGCCGCACCGCCGCGTCAGCGAGCGTGCGCAGGCGAAGCTCACCCGCCAGACGCTCGCGCGGCTGCTGCGGCTGCGTAAGCGTTATCGCCTGCGTGGCGTCTGTCTGTTCAACTGGCGCGACGCGCCGCCCTACCCCGGCAGCAGCGACACGTGGGGCCTGCACGCGGGGCTCCATTCCCAGGATGGGCGGCCCAAGAGCGTGGTCGGCGCGGTCGCCGACCTGCTCCGACGGGTGGCGGCCGGTTAGCGGCTTGGCGCGCTAGCGGTACGACTCGATCGTGCGCTCGAGGCCCGCGAGGAGCGAGACCGTGGGCTCGTACCCGAGGTCCTCGGCGGCGCGGCTCACGTCGGCCTCGGAGTGCCGCACCTCGCCCAGGCGGGGATCGACGTAGCGCGGATCGAGCGCCACGCCGGTCGCCTCGCCGATCAGCTCGAGCAGGCGGTTCAGCGACGTCCGCTCGCCGGCGGCGATGTTGTAGGCGTTACCTGAAGCACCAGCGGCGTCCATCGCGAGCAGGTTCGCCCGGACGACGTTGTCGATGTGGGTGAAGTCGCGCGACTGCTCCCCATCGCCGAAGACCACCGGCCGCACGCCGGTGAGCGCGGCGGTGATGAAGTTCGGCACGACCGCGGCGTACTGCGAGGTCGGGTCCTGGCGCGCCCCGAAGACGTTGAAGTAGCGCAGCGCCACGGTCTCGAGCCCGAACACCTGGGTGAAGCTGCGGCAGTAGCTCTCGGCGGCGAGCTTGGCCACGGCATATGGAGCCATCGGCAGGGTCTGGAGGCCTTCGTGCTTCGGCAGTTCCGCGTTGGATCCGTACACGGACGAGGACGAGGCGAACACCACCCGGCGCACGTCGGAGTCCCGCGCCGCGAGCAGGACGTTGAGCGTGCCCGTCACGTTCGTGGCATTGCTGGTGAGCGGATCCTGGACCGAGCGCGGCACCGAGGGGAGGGCCGCCTGGTGGAAGACCATCTCCACGCCGCGCACGGCGGTGTGCGCGCGTTCGTAGCTCTGGATGTCGCCCTCGATCAACTCGATGTCGTCGACCATCCCGAGCACGTTCTCGCGCCTGCCGGTGGCGAAGTTGTCGAGCACCCGCACGTCGTGGCCGTCCGCCACGAGGCGCTCGGCCAGATGGGAGCCGATGAACCCGCCGCCGCCGGTGACGAGGACCTTCACTGGGCGCGGCCTGCGATCAGGCGCAGGTGCCGGACCCCGTCGGTGAGCGGCGCCAGCTTCGAGCGCCCGATTCGCGCGCGGTAGTCGATCGGGAGCTCGCGAATGTCGAGGCCGAGCCGCACCGCGCGGATCACCTGTTCGGAAGCGAGCTCCATCCCGTCGGAGCGCAGCGCGAGCCGGCCAAGATCGGCGCGCCGGAACGCCCGTAGCCCGCAGTGGCTGTCCGACACGCCGGCGCGGTAGCGGACGTTGAGCAGACCGTTGAGCACCGGGTTGCCGACGTAGCGGTGAAGCCACGACATGGCGCCCGGGTGGATGTTCCCCTGTAGCCGGGTCCCGATCACGAAGTCGGCGCCGCGGTCCAGCTCGGCGGCGAAGCGCACGATCTCGCCGAAGTCGTACGAGCCATCGGCGTCGCCCATCACCACGTACTCGCCGCGGGCAGCGGCGAAGCCGCACCGGTAGGCGCGGCCGTACCCCCGGGCGGGCTCGGTGACGACATCCGCGCCGGCGGCCCGCGCCAGCTCGGCCGACCCGTCGGAGGATCCGTTGTCGACCACGATCACCTCACCGGCGAGGCCGGCGGCGGCGAGCGTGTCGAGCGCGCTGGTGACGCAGCCCCCGATCCCCTCCGCTTCGTCGAGGCATGGGATCACGACCGAGATCTGCGGGTCCCCGCCCGCCCGTGGCGCGCCGGCAAGGGTCGTGTCCGTCGCGGCCATCGGGTCGAGTATGCCCGCGAAGCTGCTCAAGCGCGAGCGGAGCGCCTTACGCCGGTGGCCCCGGATTCCCACGCGAACTGCTGCTCCAGCCCTTCGCGTAGAGCCCCGGCAGGCTCGAAGCCGAGCTCCGCGCGGGCCCGGCTGCAGTCGGCGCTCGTGTCCCGGACGTCGCCGGGCTGGACGCCGGCGCGGGTCACTACGATCGGCCGCTCGGTGATGTCCTCGATCGCCGCCAGGGCGTCGTTGAGGGCGACCTGCGTGCCGCCGCCGACGTTGTAGGTGCGGCCGGCCGCCGCGGGCGTCTCCGCCGCGCGGCGAGTGGCGTCGACCACGTCGCCGACGAAGGTGAAGTCGCGCGTCTGCCGTCCGTCGCCGAAGAGGGTGACGGGCTCTCCGCCGAGCGCCGCGCGGAAGAACCGGGCGAACGCCATGTCGGGGCGCTGGCGCGGGCCGTAGACCGAGAAGTAGCGCAGCGAAACCACGTCGACGCCGAAGTTCGCGTGGTAGGACCCGCAGAGATGCTCGGCGGTCAGCTTCGTGACCCCATACGGGGAGCGCGGGCGCGGCACCGCGGTCTCGCTGGTCGGCAGGGACTCCGCGTCGCCGTACACGGACGAGGACGACGCGAACACGATCCGCCTTCCCGGCGCCTCGAGGGCCGCGTCGAGGAGGTGCTGCGTCGCGGTCACGTTGTTGCGCAGGTAGGTGCCGAAGCGCCCGCCCCAGCTGGCGCGCACGCCAGGCTCCGCGGCGAGGTGGAAAACGGTCTCGCAGTCGGCCACGTACTCCCCGAGCTGTCCGCGCGCGAGGTCGATCGGCACGAAGTCGAAACCGTCCCAGCCCCGGGCGCGCTCCAGGTTGCGGAGCTTTTCCGGCCGGGCGTAGTTGTCGTTGAAGCAGTCGACCCCGACCACCTCGCATCCGTCCTCGAGCAGGCTCTCGGTCAGATGCGAGCCGATGAAGCCGGCACAGCCGGTGACTAGCGCGCGCATGGGCGCGGGAGCCTAGCCGGACAGGTCAGGCGTGTGAGGGCACCCTAACTCCGGGTTCCTCGGCCGCCGGGGCGACCGTCGCTGCTTCCCGGGCCCTCGAAGCCTCGACCGCCATCAACATCATCTGGCGGAAGAGGAGCGCGAGGGCGATGGTCGCCGCGCCGGCGAGCCACGTGACCCACTCCGCCGGGTCGCTGTTGAGCGCGGCGAACACCGGCCAGCCGGCCGCCGCGTTGATCCCGGCGTAGAGGGCGGGGATCAGCGGGATGATCACGAGCGGGCGCCAGCCCGTCAGGTGGTCGCGCATCAGGTAGACCGTGCCGCCGGCGACCACCGGCATCGCCGAGTCGATCGTGAACCACCACATCGGCACGTCGAAGATCAGGAACGGCTGCGGGCCGTAGTACTGGTAGAGCCCGAGCGCCGCGCCGGTCGCCTGGAGCGTGAGGTCGGCTAGCCAGTCGAACGCGAAGAAGCCCCAGAACCAGGCCGTCGACTTCCCGAGCACCATCGCGCGATAGGCGATGTACGAGAGGCCGCCGAAGTAGAAGGCGTAGCCCATCACCACGTACAGCGGCACGTGGCGGTGGAAGGTCTCGACGGCGATCGCGACGTTGTCGGCCGCGAACCACAGCAGCCCGAGGTAGTCGAGCATCGGCTCGAGCACGCCGGCGAGCAGGCCCCCCGCGAGGAACAGCAGGCCGAGCTTGTCGCCCTTGCGCATGCGGTAGATCCCGTAGCCGATGGCCACGATGAAGATCACCGAGCAGGCCACGAGAAAGATCACGCTCTCGGTGTGTGGCGCGGAGAGGTCGGTCGGCGGGACGGGAACCGCGGGCAGGTGCGGAGGGCTGGGGTCCACTGCGGCGCCAGTTTAGGGAGGAGAAGGCCTCAGTGTCAACTTTGCGTGGTGAAATACCGGCTTCACGATGAGAAAAGTTGACGAAGAGCGTGTTGATTCCTAAAATGCGCGACAGCCAGCCAACCGGAGGAGAGGCCGCGCATGACACCCCCCATTCCCAAGGACATCCGTCTCATGGGGCCGCTGAAGCCGATGCGCTTCGAGGCGACCGTCGAGGACGTGGTCGTGTCCGAGGGCGAGCTTCCGCACGACCTGAACGGCGGCTTCTACCGCGTCGGCCCGACCTGGAAGCGGCCCGACGTGCACGGGTCGAACGGCTTCGCGATGCAGGACGGCATGGTCCAGGGCCTCGTCTTCCGCGAGGGCAGAGCCGATTTCCGCAACCGCTGGGTGCGCACGCCGAAGTACCTCGCAGAGGAGCGCGCCGGGCGCGCGGTCTTCGAGTGGACCGACGGCGAGTTCGGCGACTGGCGCTCGTACGGGCTCGGCGAGGTGATCCGCAACGAGCACACGGAGGGCGTGCCGCCCGGGGTGGCGCAGGTCAACGTGTTCCCGTTCGCCGGCCAGATCCTCGCGAGCGGCGAGCAGGGCGCGCCGCCGATCGCGCTCGACCCGATCTCGCTCGACACCGTCGGCGTGGTGCCGTGGTCGACTCGGCTCTCGCGCGGGATGATCGAGCCGTCGTGTTTCGGCGACGGGGCGTTCACCGCCCACCCGAAGTGGGACCCGGACACCGGCGAGCTGTACGGCTGGGGCTACAGCGACAAGAAGCCGTACGCGACGTTGCAGTGGATCAAGCCCGACGGCACCGTCCGCTCGCGCGACCTCGACGACGCTCCGTACGCGACCAACGCCCACGACATCTGGCTGACCGAGAACTGGATCGTGCTGCCGTTCCAGCCGTTCCACATGGACCTCGGGAGGATCGACGAGGGCTTGTCCGTCTTCGGCTGGGACCCGGACCTCGGGATCACGCTCGCGCTCATCCCGCGCGACGACATCAACGGCAAGATCCGCTGGATCTCCGCCGACATCGACCCCCAATACATCATGCACACGATGTCGGCGAACCACGAGGGCGACACGCTCATCCTCGACGGCCCGATCTTCGACCGGCCGCCGTTCCCGTTCGAGGACGAGGTCGAGTTCGGCACCGACTTCGTGCCGTTCGGCTCCGGGCAGATCGGCCGCTGGACGATCGACCTCGCGAGCGGAAAGGTGAAGAGCGAGCGCCTCGACGACCGCGCCGTGGAGTTCCCGAAGATCGATGAGCGCTTCTTCGGCAAGCCGTACAACCACGGCTTCCTCGTGTCGGGCGAGAACCTCTGGTCGCTCAACACGGTGGTCAAGCGCAACGTCCACACGGGCGCGGAGGACGCCTACAAGATCGAGCGGGGCGACTCGCTGATCGCGCTGTTCGAGCCGACGTTCGCCCCGCGCACCCCCGATGCGCCAGAGGCCGACGGCTACCTGATCGTGCCCGTGTCGCGGTTCATGGAGAACCTGTCCGAGTTCCACCTGTTCGACACGCGTGACATCAGCCGCGGGCCGGTGGCGATCATGGAGCTGCCGTTCCAGATCGGCTGGACGCCGCACGGGCACTGGATGGACTTCCGGCCCGGCGTGCCATACGGCGCACCGACGGGCCTGTCCGAGAACGGGAAGGTCCCGGCCGCCGCATGACGTTGCTGAGCGCTCTCGCTGAGCCTCCGGCCACTACGTCGGATGTATCACCGACGGTGGTCTTGGCGGTGTTCGGGACGTTGGCGGCCTGCGCGTTCGCGTACGCGGTCTGGGTTGCGGTGCGCGAGCGCGACTGGTTGCCGGTCGCGGTGTGTATGGGCGCGCTGCTCTGCGCGTTGAACGAACCCATCTACGACCTGCTCGGGAAGATCGTCTACGCGAGCGACCACGCGACGGCGTACTCCGCTTTCGACCGCGACATCCCGGTGTTCCTCGTGGTCGGTTACCTGCCGTGGGTCGGGCTGCTGCCGTTCCTGATCAGCCGGATGATGCGCGCCGGGGCCAAGCGCTCGACGCTGCACTGGATCGCGTTCGCGTCGTTCGCCTCGGTCGTGGTGGTCGAGACGCTCGGCACCTCGGTCGAGGCCTGGACGTACTACGGCGAGGCGCCGCTGAAGTACCTCGGCGTCGCGCCGATGATGGCCCCGGTCCCGATCCTGTGCGGGTTCCTGCTGTACGTGTTCGGCGACGTGGTGCACGGGTGGAAGCGCGTGTTCGCATTCGTGATCCCGGTGCTGTCGCTGCCGGCGGTCTATGCCTCGGCGGGCGCTCCGATGTACGTGGCGCTGTACGCCGACGTGCCGAAGGGCGTGCAGTGGCTGGCGGGGGTCGCGACCTTGGCGTTGTGCGCGGCGATCGTCGGGGCGGCGACGTGGGGGGCGGAGCGGTGGCGATTGATGGCCGAGGGCTCTTCTCGCGCTCAGGGTTCAGTCACCGGCGGTGAGCGGGTCGAGGCTGCGGCCGCGCCGTCTCTCGCGGGCGTTTCGTAGTTGGTTGGGTCCTTTGCCGGCTATGAGCCAGCAGAAGCCCCAATCAACGCGAGTTTCAGCGGCCGAGGTCCTTGAGGAGGGTCGTCGCCGCGTGCTTGCCGGGTAGGCCGGAGACTCCGCCGCTCGGGTGGGTGCCGGCGCCGCTCAGGTACAGGCCGGGAAGCGCGGTGCGGTAGCCGCCGGCGCCGAGGGCCGGGCGCAGCGGGCCCATGCGGGTCGGGAGGTGGTCGACGTGGTAGAGGCAGCCGTTGACGGTGCCGGTCCGCGCGGTCAGGTCCGCGGGCGACTCGACGAAGCGGCCGATCTCCAGCTCGCGCACGCCGGGCAGCGCAGCCGCCACCGAGTCCAGCAGGACCGCCTCGGTCGCGGCCCGCTCGGAGGCCCAGCCACCCAGCGGCTCGACCGGCGCGGGGCAGTAGGCCTGCATCACGTCCTGGCCCGCCGGCGCGGCGGTGCCGTCGACGGCCGAGAAGATCGCCGCCCACCACGACGGACGTGTGGGAACGCGGCCGGACGCCGCCTCCGCGCAAGCGGCGAGCACCTGGTCGAACGTGCCGGTGAAGAGGGCGGGGGTGCGCAGGTCGAAGCCGTCTTCGCGTTCGTGGGCCGGGAGCTCGAGCCGCCCCGACAACGCGAGGTTGACCGTGAACGTCGCGATGCCCGAGGCGTTTGCCGGCGCGTGGCGCAGCCGCTCGGCGACCTTGCGGCCGAGCCCTTCGCCCGCGAGGTCCGGCACCCGCTGCGGCGGGATCGCCGTGACCACGCCGATCGCGGCCGCGATCTCCTCGCCGCCCTCGAGCTCGACCCCGCTCGCACGTCCCCCGCCGGTGAGCACGCGGCTCACGCGTGCGCCGGTGCGCGTCTCGCCGCCATGCGCGCGCAGGCAGGCGGCGAGTGCGCTGACGAGCCCGCCCATGCCGCCGACCGGCCGGCCCGCGCCGCGGTGGTGCAGCGTCGCGGGGCCGAGCATCGCGACGCCGCTGCCGTCGGCCGTGGGGTCGCCGAGGATCGTCGCGATCGAGGCGAACGCACCGCGCACGGCATCGCTCTCGAACGTGGAGGCGATCACGTCGGCGGCGTTCCCGGTGAGCATCGCGCCGAGGGTCGAGCGCAGGCGGCGGTCGCCCCCGACCGTGCGCGCGGCCTGTGCGATCACGCGCCAGTTCGGGCGCCCCGGATGGCCGGCGCCGTACGCGTCCTGGAGCGCCATCACCTTCAGCGCCACCGCCATCAGCTCGGCGTAGGCGCGGCCGTCGGCGGCCGAGAAGCGGGCGATGTCGCGCGCGGTCGCGGCGATGTCGTGCTGGAAGCGGATCGAGCTGCCGTCGTCGCCGAGCCACGCCCAGCCCGCGCTGTCGTGCTCGGCGTAGCCGTGCGCGCGCAGGCCGAGCTCCTCGATGATCCCGCCGGCGCGCAGGTAGACGTTCTCGTAGGCGCCCGGGCTGATGATGTGGTCGGGCGCGCTGGTGACGAGGGGGCCGGAGGTGGTCATGCCGCCGAGCTGCTCGTTCGCCTCCAGCACCACGACCCGCAGCCCCGCGCGCGCGAGGAAGCACCCGGCGACGAGGCCGTTGTGGCCGCCCCCGACGATTGCCACGTCGTGCACGGGATCCATGTTCTCAGGCGACCAGCGCCGCGGCGGGGGCGTCGACCGTCACGTCGTCCACGTCCGAGCGCCTGAGCAGCACGGCGACCAGCAGCGCGCCGGCGCCGACGGCGGCTGCACACACCACGAACGCCACCTGATACCCGTCGAGCAGCGCCTGCGGCCCCGCGGCGCCGGCGGCGGTCGTCACCTGCTGGGCGATGCTGGCCATTACCGCGATGCCCAGCGCCCCGCCCACCTGCAGCGACGTGTTGTAGAGGCCCGAGGCGAGCCCCGAGTCGCTCGCTGCGACGCTCGCCGTCGCCGTGAGCGTGACCGGGACGAGGATGAAGCCCATACCGATGCCGATCAGGCTGAGGCCGGGGAAGACGCCCGCCGCATAGGTGCCCGTGACGTCGAGGCCTCCCAGCAACAGGAAGCCGGGTACGGCGACCACGAGGCCCGCGAGCAGCACCGACCGGACTCCCACGCGGCGCATCAGGACCCCGGACATCGCCGAGCCGGCGAGCACGAACAGGATGTATGGGAGGAAGCCGAGCCCGGCCTCGATCGGCCCGTAGCCGTGGATCTCCTGGAAGTAGATGGTGAGGAACAGGAAGGCGGGCATGACCGTGCCCATCGCGAGGATGCAGACGACGTTCGCCATCGTGAGCGCCCGGACCCGGAAGATCGACAGGCGCACGAGCGGCGCGCGACCGCGCGCCTCGATCACGATGAACGTGGCGAGCACGGCCGCCGCCGCGGCGAGCAAGGCGATCGTCCGGGCAGAGCCCCAGGCGTGATCGTCGGTCTGGACGATCGCGTAGGTCAGGAGCATCAGCCCGCCCGTGCCCGTCACCGCGCCGGCGACGTCGAACGACCCGCCCGTCCCGCTGCCGGGCATGGCCGGGAGGAACCGCCAGGCGGCGGCGAGGGCCGCGAGGCCGATCGGGCCGTTGATGAGGAAGATCGCCTCCCAGCTGAGCCACTGGGTGAGCGCGCCGCCGACCACGAGGCCGAATGCCCCGCTGGCCCCCGCCGAGGCGCCCCAGACCGTCATGGCGCGCATCCGGTCGGGGCGGGACTCGAAGCACGTGGCGACCACGCTGAGCGCGGCGGGGGACACCAGCGCCGCACCGAACCCCTGGAGGGCGCGCGCAACGATCAGCACGTCGCCGGTCGGCGCTGCCGCGTTGAGGATCGAGGCCACCGTGAAGATCGCGGTGCCGGCGATGAAGAGGTTCCGCTTCCCGAGGAGGTCCGCAAGCCGGCCCCCGAGCAGGAGGAAGCCGCCGAACGTGAGGGTGTAGGCGTTGATCACCCACTGCAGCGACTCGAGCGAGAGCCCGAGATCGGACTGGATCGACGGCAGGGCGACGAACACGATGGTCGCGTCGAGCACCACCATCATCTGCGCGACGGCGACGATCCACAGCGAGCGCCAGGCGTGTTCGTTGACCATGTCGTGGAGAATAGCTATTCTCCTACAGAGAATGCCAGTTCTCCCTCCCACGGAGACGCGACAGGCGCGGCGCCGGGAAGCTGCCGAGGCCCGCCAGCGCATCGCGCGCGAAGCGGCCCTCGCGGCGGCGTCGCGCCTGTTCGCCGTGAACGGCTTCCACGAGACGGGCATGGCCGACGTCGCCCGTGGGTCCGGCATCTCCCTGAAGGCCCTGTACGGGGTGTTCGCGAGCAAGGACGATCTCTTCGTCGCGGCGCTCGACGAGTCGTTCGCGCGCCTGCTGCCGGTGCTCGCCGACGACGGCCGCGAGAGCGTCGAGCCGGGCGAGCGCATCCTCGTCCTCGCCGCCGACATCCTCGAGCTGATGGAGGAGCGCCACGACGACGTCCTCCTCTACGCGCGCGGGAGCGACGGGGTGCCGGCCTCGCTGCGCGCCGACGGGCGCGACCCCTACGAGCCATATGCTCGGGTCCTCCGTGAGCGCGTCGAGGCCCTCATCCGCGACGCCCAGGCCGTCGGCCACGCACCGGGGGTTCCCCCCGAGGTGATCTCGCAGTCGCTGATCGCGACCACGATGGCGGTCGCCACCGACCTGATCCGCGCCGGGCGCCCCGTAACCGACGCGACCCCCGGGGTCAGGGCTCTCTTCGAGCCGTTGTTCGCCGCGTGAACGACGTCAAGCGGGCGCCTTCCGACGTCCTCTGTCTCTGGTGCGGCCCTGCCGCGGTGGTGTTCATCAGCATCGGCTTCCTGGTCGGCGGGCTGATCCCGCCGCCCTCGCCGGCCGACACCGCGCGCGAGGCCGCCGCCTACTGGAACCACGACCTCGACACCCGCCGGATCGGCATCGCGCTGATCGTGCTCGGGTCGACCCTGTTCGCTCCCTTCCTCGCAATCGTCGCGAAGCAGATCCGGCGGATCGAGGGCCCGGGCTCGGCGCTGGCCTACACGCAGCTCCTCGGCGCGGCGGCGACGGTCTCGCTCGCGATCGCGTACGCGATGTTCATGATGACCGTGGTGTTCCGGCCCGACCGGCCCGCCGAGATCACGCAGGCGCTGAGCGACCTCGGCTGGCTGCCGTTCGTCGGCGTGTGGTCGCCCGGAGCTCTCTCGGCCGCGGCGCTCGGCATCGCGATCCTCGGGGATCGCCGCAAGCTGCCGATCCTCCCGCGCTGGCTCGGGTGGTTCAGCGTCTGGTACGCGTTCACGTCGCTGAGCGGGTCGCTCGTGATCTTCTTCCACACGGGACCGTTCGCCTACGACGGGCTGATCGCGTTCTACGTCGCGGCCACCGCCTTCTTCGCCTGGTACGTCGTCGTGTTCGCCCTTCTCAAACGGTCGATCGAGGCGATGGAATACCCGGAGCTCACGTGAACGGGGAGACCACGCGGCGGAGCGAGGAGCGCAGCCCGGGCGTTGGCCGGGCGAGCACCGCAGCCAGACATATCCCCGGCGAGCCCGGGATCTGGCTGTTCATCGTCGCCGACATGACGATCTTCGGGATCTTCTTCGGCACCGCCCTCTGGTACCGCGCCGAGGATCCGAAGCTCTGGGCCGCGGCGCAGACCCAGCTCGATCAGGGGCTCGGCCTGGTCAACACCCTGCTTCTCCTGACCGGGTCGCTGCTGGTGGTGCTCGGCGTCAACGCCGCGCGCACGGCGCGCGAGGAGGCGGGACGCCGGTTGCTGCTCGGGGCCGTCGTCTGCGGGCTCGGCTTCGTCGCGATCAAGAGCTACGAGTACGTCGACAAGCTCGATGCCGGGATCTCGGCCCGCACCAACGACTTCTGGATGTGCTTCTTCACGTTCACCGGAGTGCATCTGGCGCACGTCGCGCTCGGCATCGCCGCGCTCGTCTGGCTGCAGCTGCGCCTGCGCAACGGCCTGCGCGACGACAAGGACCGCGGCTTCCTCGAGAGCGGCGCGTGCTACTGGCACATGGTCGACCTGCTCTGGCTGGTCCTGTTCCCGATCTTCTACCTCGCGAGCTGATGGACTCGCGGTCGATCACGCGCGAGCCGGCGTTCGTCGTCTGGCTGGTCCTGGCCGGGGCGACGATCCTGTCGTGGTGGCTGGGGGCGGATCACGGCCTCGGCAATGGCGACGCGGCGATAGCGCTCGTGCTGGTGATCGCGTTCGCGAAGACGTGGGCCGTTGGCCGCTGGTTCATGGAGCTGCGCTTCGCCCCGCGTTCGCTGCGCCTGGTCTTCGACGGCTGGGTGCTGGTCGCCGGTGCGACCGTCGTCGCCCTGTTCGTCGCGGGCTAGGGATACGCTCGCCCCATCGCGACGAACCGGAAGACCCTCCCGGAGCCGGACCCGCGCGCGGTCGACGACACCGATCGCGCGCTCGTCGAGCGCCTGCGCGCCGACGGCCGCGAGAGCAACCGCTCGCTCGCCGGCGCGCTCGACATCAACGAGGCCACGGTGGCCACACGGCTGCGCCGGCTCGAGGCCGACTCGATCATGCGCGTCGTCGCCCTCACCGACATGGAGGCGTTCGGCCACCGCTACCTGACGATCGCGAAGATCCGCGTGCGCGGCCGCCCGCCGGGTGATGTCGGCGCCGACCTCGCCAACCTTCCCGAGACCGTGTCGGTCAACGTGTCGACCGGTCGTTTCGACCTGATGGTGTCCGTGCTGTCGAAGGATCGCGAGCACCTGAGCCAGACGATCGGCGCCGTGATCCCCGCCATCGAAGGCGTCGACGAGATCCGCAGCGAGTTCGCGCTCGACGTGCTCCGGTGGCGGTCGCAGTGGGCGATCCTCGACGTGCCCGACAGCCCGATGGAGCCGTGGAGCGCGGGCGACGCCGTCGACGAGCTGGACTTCTCGATCATCCGCCTGCTGCAGAAGGACGGCCGCAGCAGCAACCGCCGCATCGCGGCCGAGCTCGACGTGTCCGAGGGCACCGTTCGCGCGCGCATCCGCCGGATGGAGGACGAAGGGATGATCCGCATCCAGGCGGTGTCCGACCCGCTCGCGTTCGGGCAGGGCGCGAACGCCTACGTCGGCGTGCAGGTCGACAGGGGGCGGGTCGACGCGGTGGCCGAGGAGCTGCTCGCCAACGACTCCGTGCACCTGCTGATCCGCAGCCTCGGCGAGTTCGACTTCGTCGCGGTGGTGGGCGCCGGGACCCGCGAGGCGCTGAGCGACCTGATCCTCGACGAGATCTCCGTCCTAGGAGACGTGCGTCGGACTGAGACCTTCGACATCTGGCGCATCCTGAAGTTCTCGTACCTGTGGGCGCGCCTCGTCTAGCGAGACTCCTCGCTCGAGCATCCATCCGACGAGCCCGACGAGCGCCAGGTAGAGGGCGATCGAAGTCGCGCCGGCGAGCCAGATCACGCTCATCGGAGCCTCGCCGTTGATGGCGAGCCAGACGGGCCACGAGCCCATCGCGGTCGCGGCGAGGAAGCCGAGCGGTGGGATCAGCGCGGCGATGACGAACCCGCGCGCGCCGATCAGATAGGGCTTGGCGAGCAGCAGGGCGTAGGCGGCGACGAACACCGAGCCGCTGTTCCCGAACGGCCAGTAGAGCGGGAAGCCCGCCAGCTCCAAGGGCTGGTCGCCGTAGTAGATGAGGGCCTCCGAGAGGACCGCCGGGTACTCGAACATCGCCTCGAGCACGATGCACACGAGGAACAGGTGCATCACGTCGCGCCCGGTGCGGCCACCCTCGTACCAGCGCATCAGCAAGTAGGTCCCGGCGCCGACCCAGAACACCCACGCCATCCACACGTACAACGGGATCGTCGTGTCGAACAGCGTCACGACCGTGAGCGGGCTTCCGAGCGGGTAGAAGATGTGAGCGACGCCGTCGAGGATCGGCTCGGCCGCGAAGCTGATCACCCCGCCGACGAGGCACGCGATCGGCAGCCACGTGCGCTCCCGGTGCGCGATCCACAGCGACCAGACCACGAGGCCGGTGAAGAACACGGCCATCAGGGCCGTGAAGAGGTAGGTGGCGGTTTCGTGGGCCGGCTCGTCGAACGGCGGCTGGCTGTAGGCGACGAGCTCGATCACGCCGGCTCGAGCTCATAGGCGTCGGGGTCGAACTGCTCGGTCGCCGCCGCGTAGCGGAAGCTCCAGTCCGGCCAGAGGCCGTTGTTGCGCCCGTCGGGAGTCTGGTAGTAGCTGCGACAGCCGCCCTCGAGCCAGACGGTGCCGGCGCTGCGCCGCTCTGCCTCACACACGAACGCCTCCTGGCGCTCGGGCTTGACCTCGACGGTCTTCGCCCCCCGCACCCGCATGGTGCGGATCGCATCGACGATGTACCGCGTCTGCGCCTCGATCACGTACACCGCCGACTGGTTGCCGACTATCGAGAACGCGCCGAGGAAGAGGAAGAAGTTCGGGAAGCCGGCGAGGCAGATGCCCTTGTAGCTCTGCGGGCGCTCGGAGTAGACCTCGGCAGCGCTGCGATCGTCGCGGCCGACGATACGGCGCGTGCCGCGCTGGGGCACGTCGAAGCCGGTGCCGAAGATGATCGTGTCGCACTGGTGCTCGCTGCCGTCGTCGGCGATCACGCTGTGCTCGCGCACCTCGCGCACGCTCCCGGACACCACCTCGACGTTCGGCGCGGTGAGCGCCGGGAACCAGTCGTCGGACAGGATCGCCCGCTTGCAGCCGATCACATAATCGGGCTCGAGCCGCTCGCGGAGCTGCGGATCGGCCACCTGGCGGCGCAGGTGCCAGCGCGCCACCGCGTGGTACATCCAGCCGAACCGCTTGCTCACGAAGATCACGAGCCCGAGCGTCTCGGTGATCATGTAGATCAGGAATCGCGACAGCCGCTGGAGGAAAGGCAGGCGTTTCATCAGCCGCCGTTCCAGCCGCGAGGTGGGGCGGTCGAAGCGCGGGAGGATCCACGGCGGCGTGCGCTGGAAGACGGTCATGTGGCCGACCTCCGGCTGGATCGCCGGCACGAACTGGATCGCGGACGGTCCGGTGCCGAGCACCGCGACCCGGCGGCCGGACAGGTCGAGGTCGTGCTGCCAGTCGACGGAGTGGAAGGCGGGCCCGGCGAAGCTGTCGAGGCCGGGGATGTCCGGGACCTGCGGATCGCCGAACAGGCCCGTCGCCGACACGAGCACGCCGGCGGTCAGCGGCCCCTGCGAGGTGTCGATCCGCCAGACCGATTCCGACTCGTCCCACGCCGCCTCGATCAGCTCGACGCCGTAGCGGGCAAACCGGTCGAAGTCGTGGTCGGCGGCGACCTTCTCCAGGTACTCGAGAATCTCGGGCTGGCGGCTGAAGAACCGCGACCAGGCCGGGTTCGGCGCGAACGAGAACGAGTAGAGGTTCGACGCCACGTCGCAGGCGCAGCCGGGGTAGGTGTTGTCGCGCCACGTGCCGCCGAGCGAGCCGGCGCGCTCGAGCACCGCGAAGTCGGTGATGCCCGCCTCCTGCAGCCGCACGGCCATCGCCACGCCGGCGAACCCGGCGCCGACGATCACGACCGGGACGTGTTCCGCCGCCGGCGCCATCAGCCGGCCCTCCCGAACAGCGCGGCGGTACGGCGGGCGCGGTGGCGGATGTCGTCGGCCACCTCGTCGGGGTCGGCGAGCGGCGACTCGTCGCCGCGGACCGCCGTGACCCGCGCGAAGTCGGCCAGCATCCGCTCGCAGCGCCGGGCGTCGGACGCCGGGGTGCCGAGCGTCGCCAGGTCGCGGGCGCGGATGAGCGGGCGCACCGCGCCGAGCACGTGGCGGTAGGCGTGGCGCGGGATCTCCATCTGCGCGCACACCTCGGGGTCGCTCCACGCGTACATCAGCCCGTAGGTCAGCGCCTTGCGCCGGGCGGGGGACAGGCGGTCCGCGATCGCGGCCGGCAGCGGGTCATAGCCGATGCCCTCGCGCGCGGCGAAGTCGACGAGGCTGTGGAGCATCAGCCGGTTCGTGTCGTCGGGCGGGTGGTTGAGCGCGTCCATGATCGCCAGGCGCTCGCGCGCGTCGTGCGGGTCGGTCATCAGGAGGTGCTCGGGCGCTCCGAGGACGTGGTTGATGTAGCGCCACAGGGCGACGATGTCCTCGACCTCGCGGTCCTCGTAGCGGATGCCGGCCGCGGCGAGCATGTCCGCCTGCCCGATCGAGAACTCGAGCGGCGCGCCGATGTTGTCGGCGTCGTTCACGGCAAGGCCCCAGGCATGCCAGTCCCACGCGTCCGCGCGCGAGCAGCCCCAGCGGACCGACGCGTGCAGCATCCGGAGCCGGAGCGTGTACTTCCAGCCGTCGGCGTCGCGGGCCATGGCGCCCGGCGTGGTGGCGGTGGCGATGTAGCGCAGCGTCTCGACCAGGCGGCGGCCCACTCGTGCTTCGTCGATCAGCCGCCCGGTGAAGATCGTCGGCTTCATCCCGCCGTAGTTCTTGAACCCGCGGCCGATCGCGGATGTCAGGCAGAGCACGGTCAGGGGGCCGGGGCGCCAGTAGGCGACGGCGCCGCGCCGCAGCTGCTCGTGGTCGACCCAGTCCGGCACGTGCTCGGCCTGGGCGAAGAGCGCGACGAGGGAGCCGGGCGGGTCGTCGAGGGCCGCGGCTCCATGGTCGAGCGCGCGGTGGAACTCGGCCCAGCCGAAGCCGTCGCGCTCGCGGATGTCGCGCAGGACGGCGTACGAGAGCTCGTCGCCGACCGAGTAGGAGTCCGCGTACGCGGCGACGCGGTCATGGCCGTAGCGCGCGCACGTGTCCTCGAAGCGCACGACGCGGCCGAGATCGCGGCCGCGGGGGAGGTCGGCCGGGGCGTCGGCCGGCAGCGCCGCTGCGGCTTGCATCTGGCCGGCCATGTTGACAACATACAGAAAGTGTCAAGTGTCAAGCACAGCGCACTGGACGCCCGGACGCGGATCCTCGCGGCGGCGGTCGAGCGCCTCCAGGGCGCGCCGCTCGACGACCTGACCCTCAGCGGGGTGGCGCGTACGGCGGGGCTCTCGCGGCAGACCGTCTACACGCACTTCAGCGACCGCGACGACCTGCTCGCGAGCGTCTTCATCGACTTCGCCGAGACGCACTTCGCGCCGGCGCGCGAGAAGCTGCTGAAGGGCAGGCCGGGCAGGGGCACGCTCGAGCGGCTGTTCTGGGCCGACGTCGATGCGGCGCGCGCGTTCTTCATCGGCGAGGGCGAGCCGGTCCGTCCGGCGATCGCCGAGTTCATCCTGCGGTCGGAGCGCATGCGCGCCTACGAGCACGCGATCTGGGTCCCCGCCCTCGAGCGCCTTGCCGGCGCCGGCGTGCTGCGCGACGGGCTCGACCTCGGCGAGGCCGCCCGCTGGCTCAGCTACCAGCAGACCTGGCTGGTGACGCACCCCGGGGTCCTCGGAGCCCCGGAGGTCGAGCGGAGCCAGGCGCAGTCGTTCGTGCTCGACCCGCTCCGCGCGCAGTAGGGGATTGACTGGGAGATGCAACTGAACTTACGCTTTCGGTTGCATGGGTAGCAGGGGCCATCCCGACTTGACCGTTCTGGCGGAGCAGCTCGCCGAACCCGAACGCGCGCCGGAGACGGAGACCGACACGCGGATCCTCGAAGCCGCGCTCGAGCTCGTCGGCGAGTACGGGGAGGACCGCATCACGATGGACGACATCGCCACGCGCGCGGGCGTCAACCGCGTGACGGTCTTCCGTCGCTTCGGCAGCAAGGACGAGGTGATCACGCGCACCTACCTGCGTGCTGTCCGCTTCGCACTCGACGGGATGGAGGACGCCGCGCGCACGGCGAACGACCTGGGCTCGGCGCTGGCCCGGGCGTTCTCGCACCTGCTCGCGCATTCGCTCGAGAACGCGGTCATGCAGCGGCTGGGCCGGTCCGAGCCGGCCGTCCTCGTCCGCTGGTGGCGCGAGGGGGACCCGTCCGGCCTGGAGCTGATCCGCTCCTGGTTCCGCGGGATCGCGGGCGACTACGGGCCGGGCGGCGTCTCGCCCGAGACGCTCGACGAGCTGTGCGACGCCCTCTCCCGGTTGTTCTTCTCGTGCCTGGTGCTGCCGGCCGCCGGCCGCACCACGTGGTTCGAGGAGGAGTCGCGCGAGGCGGCAGCGATGGGCCTGGTGGCGGCGGTACTCGAGAGGGATGCGTTCGCATTGGATGCCTTGAAAGGGGTTAGGAACTCGTAACTGCGAGTAGGTATCAGCGGGTGTGCACGCAAAGTAGTGAAGCGCGACACAGCGACCCGTCATCTGCGTATTATTGACCCGCGCTCTTCGAGAGGGCGTTTGCCGTGTGGGAGGAGAGACAAATAGGACGGATCTACGCATGAGTGCACCCGCTGTGCGCTCGCCTGCCCTGCCGGGTCGTCCGGAGCCTGATCCACGGCCGGAGAGCCACGGCCGCGCATGGCCGAACTTCCTGATCGAGACGGGCGGGATGCTCTATCTCGGGGGCCTCGCGGTCGTCCGCGCGTTCAAGCCCCCGTATTCGTACGGGCCGGAGTTCGTGGCCCAGTTCAAGTTCACGATCCGCGTCTGCTTCTTCCCGCTGGTCATCACCGCGTTCGCGCTCTCCTTCGGGCCGGCGGGCATACAGGCGTCGAACTTCTTCGGCCTGTTCGGTTCGTTCGACCGCCTCGGTGGCGCCTACGTGATCATCGTGGTGCGCCTCTTCGCGCCGCTGGTCACCGCGATCGTGCTGGCGGGCGCGGCCGGCACGGCGATCTGCGCCGACCTCGGCGCGCGGCAGGTCCGCGACGAGACCGACGCGCTGCGCGTCATGGGCGTCGACCCGGTCAAGCACCTCGTAGTCCCGCGCCTGCTGGCGATCCTCCTCGCGGCGGTCCTGTTCGACATCTTCGCGCTGGTCGCGGGGCTCCTCGGCGCCGTGATCGTGGTGCTCCAGAACGACGCCGCGCTCGGCCCGTTCTTCTCCACGTTCTTCTCCAACGCGACCACGCTCGAGTTGCTCGCCTCGCTCGTCAAGTGCGGGATCTACGGGGCGATGATCGCGATCGTCTGCTGTTACAAGGGGATGAACGCGAAGGGCGGCCCGGAGGGGGTCGGCCGCGCCGTGAACCAGGCGGTCGTGATCGCGTTCCTGCTGATCGGGTTCATCGACTACTTCTTCGTCCAGCTGCTGCTGGCCACGAACCCGATCCTGTCCGAGGTGCGCGGATGAGCGGACAGGGAAAGCCGCGCATCCGGCCGAGCCGTCTGCTTGGCCAAACGGCAGGAGCGGCGGGCAAGCCGCCGGGCGAGATCACGCCGCTGACCGAGACGCCGCCGATGCCGCCGCTGATCCGCGGCCGGCTGCGCCCGGCCGCCGTCGAGTTCGGCCGGGCCACGGACTTCTTCTGGCGGGTCTTCCGCGGGGTGTTCTCGCTGCGGGTCCGCGAGTACGTGACCGAGGTGCTCCGCCAGAGCTCGATCCTGATCTCGGGGTCGGTGGTGATCGTGCTCGGCCTCGTCTTCGCGCTCGGCCTGTCGATCGGGATCCAGGCTGCGTATGGCGCCCGCCTGGTTGGTGCGCCGTCGGCGGCCGGCGCGTTCACCGCCATCGGCGACCTGCGCGAGATAGCGCCGTACGCGTTCGGCTACATGATGGCCGCGAAGGTCTCGACGGGGTTCGTCGCGGAGATCGGGACGATGCGGATCACCGAGGAGATCGACGCGCTCGAGGTGATGGGCCTGGACTCGCTCGTGTATCTCGGGACCACCCGGCTGCTGGCAACCTGGCTGATGCTCCCGTTCGTCTACGCGCTCGCGATGGTCGTCGCGTTCGTCGGCTCGTTCATCTCCGTGGTGATCCAGGTCGGGCAGACCTCCGCCGGCGGCTATCTCGAGCTGTTCTGGAAGTTCCAGAACCCGAGCGACCTCCTCTTCTCCGGCGTCAAGGGCATGGTCATGGCCACGTTCGTCGTGCTCGTCGGCTGCTACTACGGCTACACGGTGCGGGGCGGGCCGGTCCAGGTCGGCCGCGCCACCGCCAAGGCGATGGTCGTCAACCTGATCGGCGTCCACGTCATCGGCATCCTCGGCTCGCAGCTCTTCTGGGGCGGCGCACCCAACCTCCCGATCGGCGGCTGATGCGAGCGCGCACCATCGCCGTCACCGCGCTCGGCATCGCCCTCGTGGCGGTCGCCTACTTCGCCCTGTTCGGCAGCGGGGATTACAAGCTGCACACGCGGTTCGAGAACGCCGGCCTCCTCGTCGAGGGCGGCGAGGTGCAGGTCGCCGGGCGCAAGGTCGGCTCGATCGAGAAGGTCACGCTGTCCAACGACGGCCAGGCCGACGTCGAGCTGAACATCACCGACGACTCCGTGACGCCGCTCCACATCGGTACGCGCGCATCGATCCGGGCGGTCGGCCAGGCGGGTGTGGCCAACCGGTTCGTCGACCTCGCCCCGGGCTCCGCGCGCAACCCCGAGCTCGCCGACGGCGCGGTCCTGTCGACGGATCAGACCACCGGCGCGGTGAACCTCGACGCGCTGCTCAACACCTTCTCCCCGCAGACCCGCGCGGACCTCCAGGAGGTGATCGCCCGCAGCGACGACATCTTCGCGGGCTCCGGCGCCGAGACCTACAACCGCATGCTGGTGAAGCTCGATCCAGCGCTCGGCGAGATCGCGCGGCTGACTGCCGACCTGAACGGCGACGGCGTGCAGCTGCGGAAGCTGATCGACACCGCCGAGACGTCGGCGACCGCCCTCGCCACCCGCCGCACCGACCTCCAGTCAGCCGTGGAGACGTCGGCCGGCTGGCTGAACGCCCTCGCCGGCGAGCGGGACGCCGTGTCGGACTCGCTGGCCCGCGCGCCTGCCGTACTCGGCCAGGCGACCACGACGCTCGACCTGGCCGGCGAGTCGGTCACCGAACTGCGGCCGGCGCTGCGCGACATCCCGGCCGCCGCCAAGCCGCTGCGCGGGTTCCTCGGCAGGGTCAACGAGACGCTGCCGGCGGCGACGCCCGTCGCGGCCGACCTGCGCCGTCAGCTGCCGGCGCTGACCGAATCGCTGAACGGCTTCCCGCGCCTCGAGCGCTCGCTGATCCCGGCGCTGCAGTCCACGACGCGGACGCTCAAGGGCCTGCAGCCGATCCTCGGGCCGCTGCGGCTCTACGCGCCGGACCTGATCCTCGGTGTGGTCAACGGGCTCGCGGGCGTGGCCGTGGGCAACTACACGGCAGTCGGGCACTACGCGCGGCTCGAGTTCGTCCAGCCGCCGCAGACGCTGCTGAGCGGCATGCTCGCCCAGACCCTCACCGGCGCTCCGCTCGTCCCCGGCCTCTTCGACCAGAAGGGCCACCAGACCCAGCGCTGCCCCGGCGGCGCGCTCCCGCCGGCCCCCGACGGGTCGAACGCGGGAATCGGCAAGGGAGTCGAGTGGGCTCCCGGCAAGCCGCTGTGCGACCAGTCGCAGAGCATGTCACCGGACGTGAACCGCCCATGAGGCGCGTCGCCCTCTACGCGCTGTTGGCCGTGGCGGCCGTTGCTTCCATCGTGGTCGTCGGTTGCGGTGGCGGCGGCGACGGCGGCGACCGCTACAAGGTCGCCGTCACCTTCGACACGGCCAAGGGCGTCGTTCCCGGGCAGCTCGTGAAGGTCGCAGGCGTCCGCGCCGGGAAGATCGAGGACGTGAGCCTCGCGGCTCACAACAAGGCGCGGATCGACCTCGAGGTCGACCAGAAGTTCGCGCCGTTCCGTGCCGACGCAACGTGCCGGATCCTCCCCGAGGGCCTGATCTCCGAGAACTATGTCGAGTGCGACACCGGCTCCGCCACGAAGGGCGAGCTGAAGGCCGACAGGACGGGGACCCCCGCGGTGCCCCTCGCCCAGACCACCGCGCCGGTGTCGCTCCAGGACGTGCTGAACACGTTCGACATGCCCACGGATCAGCGCCTGCGAATGCTCTTCAACGAGCTCGGCCTCGGCACCGCCGGCCGCAGCGGCGACATCAACGCGATCCTCCGCCGCGCGAACCCGTCGCTCACCCAGGCGCGGCAGGTGCTCGGCACCATCTCCGACCAGCGCCGTGAGATCGCCGACGCCGTCGGGCAGACGGACGCCGTGCTCGCGAAGCTGGGCGAGGACTCGGAGAGCGTGCGGGCGTTCGTCGCCCGCGCCTCCGAGACCGTGCAGGTCACGGCGAACCACAGGGGCGCCCTCGGCGAGGCCATCCGCCGGCTCCCCGCGACCCTCGACTCGGTACGCGGCGGGCTGCGCTCGCTCGACACGGCCACCGCCAACGGCGGGCCGCTGCTCGACGACCTCAAGGCCTCGGCGCCGGCGCTCGTGCGCGTCACGGAGTCGCTCCCCGACTTCGCCCGCGAAGGCCGCCCCGCCGTCCGCTCCCTGTCGGCGACCGCGAAGGTCGGCCGGCGCACCCTGAAGCCCCTGCTCCCCGTCGTGCGCAGCTTCGCGGATGTCGCGGAGACCGCGCGGCCGTTCTCCACGAACCTCGGCGACACGATGGTCAGCCTGCGCGACCGCGGCGGCTGGGAGGGAGTGCTCCGCACGGCCTACTCGCTCGCGACCAGCACGGGGATCTACGACGAGACCTCGCACTACTTCTCCCTCTACGCGGGCATCGCGCCGCAGTGCTTCCTGCCGCAGCACATCACCCCGGTCCGCGGCTGCAGCCATGCCTACAGCGCCCCGGGTCGCGGGCAGATCCCGATCAACGACCCGAACTCCGTGCCGTCGCAGGCGAGCACGCTCGTCAAGGCGCTCGGCCCTGATGCCCCTGACCATCCCGAGCTGAAGTCGCCGCTGCTCGCCCCGCTGCGCAAGATGGTGTTCCCGAAGGGCGAGAGCCAGGGACGGCGCCTCGACAAGAAGAACGCCGAGCGAGTCCTGGAGTACCTGCTCAAGTGACCGCCCCGGCCCGAAACCTGCGCCGGCGGCCCGAGCGCCTGTACCCGGTCATCGGGGTCGCCGCGCTCGTCGTCGCCGCCGTGATCATGTACGTCGCCTTCACGGCCAACAGCGGCCTGCCGCTCGAGTCGAAGTACAAGGTCACGGTCGAGGTCCCGAACGCCGACCGCCTCATCCCCGGCGACGAGGTGTCGGTCGGCGGCATCCGGGTCGGGCAGGTGGCCGAGGTAGACGGCGTCGCCGCGTCCGGCAGCGCGCCGGCGTACGCGCTGATCGAGCTGCGGCTCGACGGGTCGGTCAAGCCGCTCACCGCCGACACCGCGGTCCGCGTCAGGCCGGGATCGGTGCTCGGGTCGAGCTACGTCGATCTCGTCCCGGGGAAGAGCAGCCGGACGGTCTCCGAGGGCGGCACGATCCGGCTCGCCCAGGCGACCCGGGCCGTGCAGATCACCGACCTGCTCGACGTGTTCGACAAGGCCACGGCGCGCAACGTCAAGAAGTCGCTGGGCGGGCTCGGCGCAGGTGTGGCCGGCCGCGGGCCGGCGCTCAACGCAACGCTGGAGTCGTTCAGCTCGCTGCTCGTCCCGCTCGAGAACGTGTCCCGCGCCGTCGCCTCGCGCGAGGCGCGCTTCCCCGAGTTCCTGCGCGGCTACGAGGCAGCCGTCGGCGCACTCGGGCCGGTCAGTCCCGAGCTCGCCGGCGCAATCGCCAAGGGCGCCGTCACGTTCGACGCCTTCGCGCGGGAGAGCGCGGCGCTCGGCGAGATGATCGAGACGCTTCCGTCGGCGGAGTCCGCCGCGACCAGCGCGTTCACGAACGTGCGCCCCGGGCTCGACGATCTCGCAAAGCTCGTGGTCGAGCTGCGACCGGCGGGCGACGCGCTTCCGTCGGCCCTTGCGAAGGCCGATGGGGCCCTCGCGGCCGGCGTGCGGCCCCTGCACGACCTCCCGCGCTTCTCGCGCAACCTGCGCGGCACGCTCACGGCGCTCGACCGCCTCTCGCGCGCGAAGCCCACCGACGGGGCGCTGCGCAAGACGAGCGAGCTGTTCAGGGAGTCGGACGTGTTCATGGAGGCGTTCACCCCCGCCCAGGTCCAGTGCAACGTGCTGCCGCTATGGAGCCGGATCGGCAACGTGTTCGGCGGAATCGGGTTCGGGAACGGCCCGTCGCTCGTGAACATCTACTTCACCACGCCGGGCTTCTCGACCGAGGCGGTCCAGAACAAGGAGGCGAGCAGCGACGCGGCGATCAACTTCATCGGCAACAACAACTACGACGAGTGCGAGGCGGGCAACGAGCCCTACACCGGCGCCCAGGTGCTCGACAGCCCGCCCGGGCTCCAGTCGAAGGAGACGCTGATCACGGCGCCGCCGCCCGGCTGCGCTCGACCGGGCACGGTCCGCCGGACTCCTGAAGAAGATCGGGGAGGCGAGGTGAGCCGGCGCGCGCCCGGAGGGGCAGCCCAGGAGCGGCGCTACCTGAAGGCGGCGGGCATCGCCGCCGCGCTGCTCGTGCTCGTGACGGTCGGGGTGTTCCTGAAGTCGAACCCGTTCGCCGACCCGTACGAGGTCAAGGGCGTCTTCACCACCTCGAACCAGCTGCGCAAGAACAGCGCCGTGCGGATCGGCGGTCTCGACGTCGGCAAGGTGGCGAAGATCGAGGCCGGAGGTGGCAACACCTCGGTGGTGACGATGGAGATCACCAACCGCGACGTGCCGATCCGGGCCGACGCCCAGTTCGCGATCGAGCCGCGGCTCGTGCTCGAGGGCAACTTCTACGTGAAGGTCACACCGGGCACGCCGACCGCGAAGGAGCTGGCCGACGGCGGAGTAGTCCCGCTCAGCCGCACGTCGGTGCCGGTGCAGCTGGACCAGGTGCTGGGCACGCTCGACGAGCCCACGCGCACCGCGCTCCAGGGCACCTTCCACGAGTTCGCGGTGGGCCTCGGGCCCGCCGGCGGCGGCGGCGGCTGGAACGGCCTGCGCGACGCCGTCGCCGAGCTCGACCGCGCGCTCGGCAGCGCGACCCGCGTGAGCCGCGCGGCCCAGGGCACGCGGCCCGGCGATCTCCGTCGCGCGATCCGGAGCTCCGGCGCGGTCACGCAGCAGCTGGCCGAGTCGCCCGCGGCGCTCGCCGGGATCGTCGCGAGCTACAGCCGCGTGAGCGGCGCGCTGGCGGCGCGCGACCAGGCGCTCGCGGCGAGTGTCCGCGGCTTCGACCAGGTGGTGCGCGAGGCGCCGCCGAACCTGTCGGCGGTCAACGCGGCCCTGCCGGTGCTGACCGAGTTCGCCAAGCCGCTACGGCCGGCGCTGGACGCCGCCCCCGCCGCGCTGCGCAACGGCAACGACCTGCTCGATCAGCTGAAGCTCGCCGTCCGCGCGCCCGAGCTGCCGGCCCTGCTCGACGACCTGCGCCCGGTCACGGCCTCGCTCCCGGCGCTCACGCGCGACCTGCGCAAGGTCGGCACGGTCGTCACCCCGTTCACCGAGTGCCTGCGCCGCAACATCCTCCCGACGCTCAACCTCGTGGCGCCCGACGGCGTCCAGAGCACCGGCGACCCGATCTGGCTCGACGCCCTGCACCTCGGCGCGAGCCTCGCGGCCACCTCGCCGAACTTCGACGGCAACGGAAGCACGATCCGGCTCGGCGTGACCGAGTCCGAGCAGGCGATTCAGGGCCTGATCCCAGGCCTCGGCACGCTGGAGGGGAGCGGCACGGCGCGCGGGCTCAACCCGACGTGGCTCGGGAACGGCGTGACGCCGGTGTCGCGGCCCGACGTGCCGTGCGCCGGCCAGAAGCTGCCCGACCTCGGAGCGCGCGCCGCGCCCGGCCCGGACTGGACGGTCCCGGTCGACCGGCCCCAGCCGTCCGCCGCCAAGCGGGCGTCGCTGCGCGAGAAGGGCATGAAGCTCCTCGCCCCGAACCTGCTCGGGAAGAAGGGCGGTCGCTGATGCATTTCGATCGCCGCCAGAAGGTCCGGTTCGTCGTCGTCATCGGCATCCTCGGCGTGCTCGGGCTCGCGTCGACCTTCTACCTGCTGCGCGAGCAGCGGTTTCCGAACCCGCTGCGCGACACCTACACCGTCAAGGTCAAGTTCGACGAAGCCGACGGCGTCGTGGCCGGGCTCGGCCAGCCGGTGAACGTGTCCGGGGTGAAGGTCGGGACGATCGTCGCTGCCGACCTCGACAGCGGCGGGAACGCCGTCGTGACCATGGAGATCCACCGCTCGGAGCTCCCGCGGGTGCGCTCGGACGCCACGGTGTCGCTCGAGCCGATCACCCCGCTCAAGGACATGCAGATCACTCTCGACCCGGGCACCACGAAGGGCCGCGTCCTGGCCGAGGGCGCGACTCTCTCCACCGCCCAGAGCGCGAGCCCGGTGCCGCTCGCGGATCTGCTGTCCACACTGGACGCCGACACCCGCGCGTTCCTCGGCTCGCTGATCGCGGCGGTGGGCACGGGCACGCAAGGCCGCGGCCAGGACATGCGTAAGGCGTTCCGGGCGCTCGGGCCGACGGTCGAGCAGGTCGGCGACATCTCGCGCGCGCTCGACGGGCGGCGCAAGGAGCTGGCGGGCCTCGTGCACAACCTCGCCCTGGTCACGCGCGCCGCGTCGCGCGACGACGAGCTGGCGACCGTCGTCGCCGCCGGCGACGCGACCCTGCAGTCGATCGCCCGCCAGGAGGAGCCGCTGCGCCAGTCGCTCGCCCGCCTGCCCGACACGCTCGCCGTCACCCGCTCGACGCTGCGCAACGTCGGCAGCTTCTCGCGCAAGCTCGGCCCGACGCTGACAGACCTGTTGCCTGCGGTCCGCCGCCTGCCCGAGACGATGCGCCAGTTCGAGCCGTTCGCGAACGAGGCCACGACTGCCCTGCGCGGCCAGATCCGGCCGCTCGTGCGTGAGGCCCAGCCGGCCGTCGCCGAGCTCGGGCCGGCCATCCCGCAGCTCGCGAAGTCGCTGCCCGACATCTACGACACCTTCCAGTCGCTGAACTACCTCGGCAACGTGGCGGCGTACAACCCGGCCACGAAGGCCTTCGGCCAGGACGACGAAGGCAACCTGTTCTGGCTCGCCTGGTTCATCCACAACATGAGCTCGACCTTCTCCGGCGGCGAGGCCCACGGCGGCACGGCGCGCGCGTCGGTCGTCGTCAACTGCAACCAGATCGCCAACCTCCTCGACTACGGGGCCCTGCTGAAGCTGATCACGGGCACCGCGAACCTCTGCCCCGGATAGCCCATGGAGACTCAGACCCCAACCTGGCGGCAACTGGTGCTCCCCGTGAGCTTCGCGCTCCTCTGCGGGGCGCTGCTGCTGATCACGTGGCTGAGCTTCGGCGGCAATATCCCGTTCAAGCCGAAGAGCTATGAAGCCGCCGTCGTGGTCCCGCAGGCGACGAACCTCAACCCGGGCGCCGACGTCCAGATCGCCGGGGTGAAGGTCGGCAAGATCAAGGTCGTCGAGCGCGAGGGTAACCAGGCGAAGCTGACGTTCGAGATGGGGTCCGACTTCGCGCCGCTCCACGGGGGCGCCACCGCCATCGCGCGGTCGAAGACGCTGCTCGGCGAGGGCTATCTGGAGCTCGCCCCGGGTTCCGAGGACGCGGAACCGATCCCCGACGGGGGTGAGATCCCGCGCGAGAACGTGAAGCCGAACCAGCAGCTGGACCAGATGCTCCAGACGTTCTCGCCCGCGACGCGCGCGAACCTGCGCAGCCTGTTCGCCGGCATGGCCACGGCGTTCGGCGACGCGTCTCCGTCGCTGTCGGGCGCGATCGGCAACGCCGCCCCGGCGAGCGCGAACGTTTCGACGCTGCTCACGACGCTCGACTCGCAGCGCCCCGAGCTGCAGCGTCTGCTGGCGAGCTCGGGCGATGTGCTCGGCGCCCTCGGCGCGCGGCAGGGTGCGCTGCAGGCCGCCATCCGCTCGGGCGACCGCTTCCTGTCCGCGACCTCCGAGCGCAACCGCGAGCTCGCGGCCACCGTCGCCGCCTTCCCGCCGTTCCTGCGCAGCCTGCGGGCCACGTCGCGCGTGATCGACGACGCGAGCGGCGACCTCAACGCGTCGGTGGCGGCGCTGCGCCCGGCGGCGCCCGAGCTGCCGCCGGCGCTGCGGGCGGTCGAGGCGGCCGGTCCCGAGTTCGAGCGGCTCTTCAAGGCCCTGCCGCGGGCGATGGCCGCGGGCAACCGCGGACTTCCCGCGCTGGGGCGGACGGCGACGGCGAGCAAGCCCACGCTCGCCGCGCTGTATCCCGCCGCGCGCGAGCTGATCCCGGTGATGAAGCTCCTCGGCGCCGACCGGATCGACGCGATCGGCATCCTCGCGAACATCGGCTCGGTGACCAACGGGATCTCGATCGGCCCGGGCAACAAGCCGGCCGCATATGGCACCGGCGTGCCGACGATCTGGAACGAGGCCATCGGCGGCTGGAAGAAGAAGCTGCCGTCGAACCGGCCGAACGCCTATCCGAAACCGGGCGCGCTGAAGCTGAAGCCGCTCAACTACCTCAAGACCTTCCAGTGCGACCACACCGGCAACATCCTCTACCTGCCGCCGACCGGCACGGGGACGCCGCCATGCAACGTCCAGGGCCCGTGGGAGTTCGACGGCAAGAAGCGCTACTACCCGCGCCTGGAGCGGGCCGCGCCGTAGCCGCCGGGCCGCGCGCATGAGGGAGCCGTTGCTCGCACGCTGGGGAAGGCTGCTCGTCCGCCGGCGCTGGATCGTGCTCGGCGTCTGGCTGGCAGTCATCGCCGGCGGGCTCGCCCTGACCCCCGCTTTCCTCGATCGCGTCGAGGGAGTCGGGCTAGAGGCTCCGGGCACGGAGTCCGACCGCGCGCGCCAGGCTCTCGAGGAACGCGGCGTCGCCCCCGAGCGGGCGCCGCTGGTGATCTCCGGCGGGCGGGTCGAGGACCTCAACGCCGACTTCGACGCGGCGGTGAAAGAGATCGTCGCGTCGGCGCGCGGGGTGGAGCACGTCCAGCGTGTGATCCCGCCGGGGCGCGCAGCGGTCAATGAGGCCGGCGACACCGCCGTGGCCACGCTGCTCCTCACCGGCAGCGACGCCGAGCGCCAGAAGGCGGCAGAGGAGGTTCAGAAACGGGTCGACGCGGCAGCCGCCGACGGGGTGCGGGCGGATGTCACGGGCCCGTCGGCGATCTTCGCCACGCTGATCCGGGTCGAGGAGGAGGACCTGATCAAGGCCGAGGCGGTCGGTCTCCCGGTCGCGGCGCTGATCCTGGTGCTCGCGTTCGGCACGCTCGTCGCCGCGGGCCTCCCGCTGCTCGTGGCGATCGCGGGGCTGACGGTCACCTTCGGGACCCTCGGCCTGATCTCCGTGCTGGCCGGCGGGTTCTCGATCTTCATCGAGAACATCGTCGTGATGGTCGGCCTGGGGGTGGGCATCGACTACGCCCTGCTGATCGTGCGCCGCTTCCGCGAGGAGCGCGGCGCCGGCGATGGCGACACGGAAGCGCTGGCGCGTACGACCGCGACGGCGGGACGCACGGTGATCTTCTCGGGCGCGACGGTCGTGGTCACGATGGCGCCGCTGGCCGTGGTCGGGGTGCCGTTCTTCGCCGAGATCGCGATCGGGGCCGCGCTCGTCCTGGCCGTCATGGTGTTCGCCGCGCTGACGCTCGTGCCGGCCCTGCTCGCGGTGCTCGGCGACCGGATCGAGCGCCTGCGGGTTCCGGTGCCCAAGCCGAGCGGCGGCAACGGGTGGATCCGCTGGACCGGTTTCGTGATGCGGCGGCCGTGGCCGGTGCTGATCGCCGCGCTGATCGTGCTCGGGCTGATGGCCGCGCCCGCGCTCCAGATCACCACGGGCATCGATTTCGGGATCCGGGCCTTCGCGGGTGAGCCTGTCGCGCGCGGCACCGATGAGCTGGCCAAGGAGTTCCCCGCCCTCGCGGCCGAGCCGGTGAGCGTCGTCCTGGTCGCGAGGCAGCCGGGCTCGCTCGTGGCGGCCGAGCGGCGGGTGACCGCTACGCTGCGCGCGGAGAAGCGCCTCGCCCGCGTGCAGTCGCAGCGGCTCGGCGCCGACGCCGCCGTTATCTACGCCGGGCTTACCGTGCCGCCTGACACCCCCGAGGCCGCCGCGGTGGTGCGCAGCGCGCGAAGCTCCCTCGCCGCCGGGCTCCCACCCGGGGTGACGGCATCGGTCGGCGGGATCAGCGCTACCTCGGAGGACTTCTCGACACAGATCGAGGACGCCGTCCCGTTCGCGGTCACCGGCGCGCTGCTGCTCTGCTTCTTCGTCCTGCTGTTCGTCTTCCGCAGCCCGTTCCTGGCGCTCAAGGCGGTCCTCGCGAACCTGCTGAGCATCGCCGCGTCGCTCGGGCTGATCGTCCTGATCTTCCAGGACGGGCACGGCGAGGGCCTCCTCGGCTTCACGTCGCCGGGCTACCTCCAGACCTACATCCCGCTCACGGTCTTCGTGCTCACCTATGGCCTGTCGATGGACTACGAGGTGTTCATCGTCACCCGCATCCGCGAGGAGTGGGAGCGCAACGGTGGCGACAACGAGGCGGCGATCGCGGTCGGCCTCCAGCGCACCGGGGGCGTGGTCACGTCGGCCGCGGCGATCATGGTCGCGGTGTTCCTCTCCTTCTCACTCGCGCGTGTGCCGGAGATCAAGCAGTTCGGCTTCGGCCTCGCGGCCGCGATCGCCATCGACGCGACGATCGTCCGCGCCGCCCTGGTGCCCGCCGCGATGCGAATCGCCGGCCGGCTCAACTGGTGGGAGCCCAAGCTGCTCTCGAGGCTGCGGTGGCGTACCTCGCTCTAGTAGCCATCCCGCTGCTCGGCTACGAGGTGTTCACGCTCGCCGGCTGGCTCGGCGACGGGCCGGCCCAGATCACGGAGTACCGCGACCACGGCAGCACGTCGTGGTACGCGGCGCGCGTGCTCGAGGCGATCGTGGTGCTTTCGGTCGCCGGTTTCGTGTGGCACGCAGTGCGCGAGCGCCGCCGGCTCGGCAGGCTCGGCACCGACGCGCTGCTGATCATCGGGATGTTCACTGCCGCGTTCTGGGACCCGGTCTACAACTGGCTCACCCCGGCGTGGCTCTACTCGAGCAACTGGCTGAACGTGAACGACTGGCTCGAGCACGCGCCGCTGATCGTGAACCCGGATGCGGGCCAGATGCCGTGGCCGGTGATCGTCGTCGGCGTCGGCTACCCGCTGTGGGGTGTCGGCTTCGCGGCCGTGGTCAACCTGGTGATGACGCGGACGCGCGAGCACCATCCGCAGCTGTCGGGCGGCGCGCTGGCCGTGCTCGCCTTCCTCGTCGCCGGGCTGCTCACGGTCGCCTCGTTCAGCATCTTCAAGGCCTTCGACCTGATGAACGCCCCCGGCTATCGGATGGACTTCCTCGGCGACAGCCAGCTCGCTGTTCTTCTTCTACTCCGGCGGGCTGGTGTTCGGCGCGCTGGCCTGCCTGCGGTTCTTCCGCGACGCCGAGGGCCGAACGCTCGTCGAGCGGTCGGAGTCCGGCGCCGTCCGCGTGCTCGGCTCGATCGCCGCCTGCCAGATCATCGTGGTCGTGGGCTGGGGCCTCCTGACCGTGCCCTTCAGTCTCCACTCGAGCCCGTATCCGGAGGTGCCGAAGCACCTGATCAACGGTCTCTGCGACGCGCCGGGCGTGACGGGCACGGATTACGGCCCGTGCCCGGGGAGCCCGGGGTTCAAGCTGCCGATCGCTGATTGACCTCCCGCTTGCGCCGCCGGGGGTCGCGACGTCTACTACGGCTGGTGAGGGCGGTGGGGTGAGTTACGGGACTGCTCCTTTGTGCGTCTTCTGTTGCACTGGCCGTTCCCGCGGGAACGCGTAGTCCGGCTGCGCGCCTTATTCGCCTATATGACGGATAACGCGCGCACCCGCCTCCGACCGTGTCACGGGAGAGCGACGGGTGTGACATGCCGGCGCTGTCTGTCGGTGAGCCGTTTCCGAGTCGGCCTCGCCGGGGCGCGGACGCAGCGAGCTGAACGCGGCGCGCTCAGTCAGTCCCGGCCCCCACGGCCACCTTGAACCGGTCCTCCGCCGGCGTCGCCGCCGGCACGCGCGACACCGTCTGCGCCACGAGGTGCGTGATCGCCAGGCCCATCCCGATCGTCATGCAGGCCGCGGCCCACTTCGCCGGGTCCGACCAGCCCGAGTTGATCGCGGTGGAGACGGGCCAGCCGACGGCCCCGGCCGAGAGCCCGATCATGATCGGCGGGACGAGCACCAGATAGAGCTGCCTCCACCCCTTGAGGTGCGGCATCAGGAAGTAGAGGACGGCGCCGCCGAGGATCACGTCGGTGCCGTCGATCGCGGCCCACCACAGCGGGTAGCCGAGGATGTTCATCGGCGGGTCGCCGAAGAAGCCGAGCAGGCCCATCCAGGTCGGGATGCCGATGCCGAGGAAGTCGACGACGACGACGATGCCGAGGATCGCCCACACCTGCCGCGGCCGTACGCCGCGCTCGTAGTAGCGGGCCGTGAAGTAGAGGAGGCCGCCGCAGAACCACGAGTAGCCGATCGGCACGAAGATCGGGACCGTGCGCCCCATCGCCTCGAAGAACCCGAGATCCTGGTCCGGCGGCCACCAGACGAGCACAACGTTGTCGAGCCATGCCTCGCTGAAGCCGGAGATGAAGCCGCCGAGGAGGATCAGCAGGAAGGCCGGCCCGCGCTTGCGCTCGGAGCTGAAGGCCCACCAGGCGATCAGCGCGCCGGTGATCGCGATGGTGATGACGGTGTAGATGACGAAGGCCGTGTCCGGCGCCTCATGAACCGGCATCTGGCGGAACGCGGAGACCATCCGCGCTCAGTCTACGCAAGTCTCAGGCCGGCTGCTGTACCTGCTCCAGTTTGCGCGACGATGGCGCGGCAAGCCTGCCCGCGCTGCCGACCGCCCACAGCGTCGTCAGCCAGGTGCAGGTGGCGAGCACGACGTGGACCCACACGAGTCCGGCCGGCAGCTCGAGCTGGTACTGGGCGAACCCCAGAATGCCCTGCACGGCGAGCAGGATGCAGAGCACCGTCACCGGCTTCTGGGCGCGCTGCTCGGCGCCCGGGCGGCGCAGCAGGAACCAGACACCGACGGCGGCGATGCCGAACAGCGCGGCGATCACGCCGTGTCGCGTCACCAGCCACGAGAGCGTGTCGGAGCCTTGGAAGTTGAGCCGGTGGATCAGCTCGCCCTCGTGATCCCCTGTGTGGGGGCCGGCGGCCGTCGACATCGTGCCGAGAATGACCGTCAGCTGCCCGAACGGGATCAGGGCGCGGACGGCCCAGGTGCTGAGCGGATCCCGCGACGGGTTCTTCTCCGCGCGCAGGTCGTGCCCGTTGCACCACCACAGCGCGAACGACGCGTCGAGCAGGAGCATCGACAGGACGAAATGGTTCATCACCAGGTACGGGTTGAGGTGGTACTTCACGACCAGGGCGCCGAGGACCGCCTGGCAGATGACGCCGACGGGCAGAAGCGCGCCGAGGATCACGAGATGGCGCCGGTAGGGGACCCGGAGGAAGGCCCCGAGCGACGCGGCGATGACGATGATCCCGACCACGCCCGTGATCAGCCGGTTCCCGTACTCGACGTAGGTGTGGAACCCGAGCGGCGGGATCTTCTGCCCGTGGCACTGCGGCCAGTCCGGGCAGCCCAGCCCCGAGCCGGTCATCCGGACGGCGGAACCGGTGAATACGATCGCCGCGAGGGCGACGAGCGCGAAGAGGGTGATCTTCGCGTAGCGGTCGGGGGTGATCGGGAAGCGGCGGCGCATCGAGCGGGATTATTGTTCACCCATGCCCGAGATCTCGCCTGCCCTCTACCGAGCCGGTGAGGGCGAGCCTGTCGTCCTCGTCCATGGCTTCACCGCTACCTGGCGCTGCTGGATGCCCGTGATCGCGCCGCTGGTCGCGAAATACGAGGTGATCGCGCCCACCCTGCACGGCCACGACGGCGGGCCGGAGCTGTCCGACGAGCAGGCGGGATCGAGCGTTGCCGACGCCACCGACCACTTCGAGCGCACGCTCGACGAGCTCGGGATCGGCCAGGCCCACTTCGTCGGCAACTCGATGGGCGGCGCCCTGTCGCTCGAGCTGGCCAAGCGCGGCCGGGCCCTGAGCGTCGTCGGGATCTCCCCGGCGGGCGGATGGAGCAAGGACGACGTCGCCGAGCACCAGCGGGTCGCCCGCTTCTTCAAGCGCAGCCAGCGGATGGCCAAGGCCTCGCTGCCCACCCTCGACAAGGTGATGGCCCGGCCCGGGACCCGCCGGCTCGCGCTGCGCGACGTGATGACCCGCGGCGACCAGGTGCCGGCCGGCGATGCTGTCCAGCTGGTCAAGTCGTCGATCAAGTGCACGATCGTCGACGAGGTGCTCGAGTCGATCCTCGCCAGGCGCGCCCCACTCGACGGCCTCGACCGGATCCAGTGCCCGGTGCTCGTGACCTGGGGGACGAAGGACAAGGTCCTGCCGATCGCCCGCCACGCCAGAGCGCCTGCGGATCGAGATCAAGGACGTCGAGTACCGCGAGCATCCCGGCATCGGCCACACGCCGATGTGGGACGACCCGAACCTGATCGCGTCGACGATCGACGACTGGGTCGCGGAGCACGCGAGCGCTCGCGCGCCCGCGGCCGTCTAGCGCTTCCTAGTGGAGCGTCTCACCGCGCTCCAGCATCCCGAGGAACTTCTTCAGCCGCCGGGCGCGGGTCTCCGGCTTCTTCGCGTCGTGTAGCTGGAACAGGATCGCGTAGCGGTTCTGGCTCGACAGCCCGGCGAAGAACTCGGCCGCCGCAGGGCGCGCGTCGAGCTCGGCCTGGAGGTCCGGCGGGACCTCCATGTTCCTCGATCCCTCGTAGGCGGCGGCCCAGCGGCCGTCGGCCTTCGCCCGCTCGACCTCCGCGAGGCCGGACGGCTGCATCCGACCCGCCGCGATCAATGCCTCTGCCTTGTCGCGATTGATCACCGACCACTTGCTCCGCTTCGCGCGCGGGCAGTACTTCTGCAGGTAGTAGTCGTCGTCGAAGGCGCGCCTGATGGCGTCGATCCAGCCGTAACAGAGGGCGATGTCGAGCACCTCCGGCATCGCGACGCTCGGGATGCCGCTGGCCTTCTTCGCCATCTTGATGATCACGCCCGGCGACTCGTGGTTGGCCGCGAGCCACTCCTCCCACTCGGCGGGGCCGGCGAAGGTGAGGGTGGGGAGGTCGTCCGGGCTCAGAGCTTCGTCACCCCCCTTCAGCTCGCCGCCAGGCATGGCCCGAATAGTGTCACGGGGCCGTGATCACCCTCTACCGCGCGGAATGGTCGACCAACGTGGAGCGCGTGGCGCTTGCGCTGGCCCACAAGGGACTCGAGGTCGAGTCCGTGGTGATCGACTACGACGACCGCTCGCCCGTCGAGGAGGTGAGCGGCCAGGGGCTCGTGCCGGTGATCGTCGACGCCGGCACCGTCGTGGGCGACTCGGCAGCCATCCTGCGCCATCTCGAAGCGCGGTTCCCGGATCCGGCGCTGTTCCCCGCCGACCCGGCGCGGCGCGCCGAGCTGGACGAGTTCGTCGAGTGGTTCAACGCCGTCTGGAAGGGCCCGCCGAACGAGATCGAGGCGGAGCTCACAGCGGGCGCGCCCGACGCGGACCGGATCGCAGCGCTCGCCGCCCAGATGGACGATTGGCTCGACGGCTTCGAACGCCGGCTGGGCGGCCGCGATCACCTCTTCGGCGACGGCTTCTCCGCCGCCGATTGCATCGCGTTCCCGTTCCTCAAGTACGCGCTGCGCCGCGATCCCGCGGACGACGAGCTGTTCCACCGGGTCCTCGACGACTACCAGTCCGCGGACGGCCGGCCCGCGCTGGCCGCGTGGATCGAGCGGGTCGACGCCCGCCCGCGCGCCTACTGAAACGCCCTTCTTACGGTTCTTACGTTTCTCTTGCGTTGACCCGCTCTCATGTAGAGCCAACCGATTTCCCCCCCGGACAAGGAAGGTTCGATGGACTCCAAGCGCAAGATCGTGGCCGGCATCACGGCCGTGGCTCTGCTGGCAGGCGCCGGCGGCGTCTACGCCGCCACCAACGATGACGGCGACGGGGAGCGCGAGGCGTTCAGGAACGACGTCGCCAAGCGGCTCAACGTCACGCCCGGGAAGCTCGACGAGGCGGTCCAGGGCGCGTTCGAGGACCGGATCGACGCCGCCGTCAAGGCCGGCAAGCTCACGGAGGAGCAGGCCGAGGAGATCAAGAAGCGCGCCAAGGAGAAGGGTGGCGTGCCGTTCGGCCCACCCGGCTTCGGGCACGGCGGACCCAAGGGTCCCGGCGGTCCCGGCAAGCTGCACCTCCGCCACCACGGCGGCCCGGGCGGCGGCGTGTTCGGCGCTGGTGCCGACGCTGCGGCCAAGTACCTCGGTGTGTCGAAGGAGGACCTGTTCAAAGCCCACCGCGACGGCAAGTCACTCGCCGAGGTCGCAAAGTCGAAGGGCAAGAGCGTCGACGGGCTGAAGGACGCGATCCGCGACGCCGTCGAGGCCAAGCTCGACAAGGCGGTCAAGGACGAGGACCTGACCGACAAGCAGCGCGACCAGATCCTCGAGCGCTTCGACGAGCACATCGACGACCTCGTCAACGGCAAGCGGCCCAAGGGCGGCAAGGGCGAGAAGGGCTTTCGGATGCACAAGTTCGGCGACGGCCCTCCCGGCCCGCCGCCCGGCATCGGCCCGGGCAGCTTCGACGCGGCCCCGGCACCGCCCCCCGAGGTCGGTATCTAGCTGAAGGCGCTCAGCCCGGGACGCTGACTGCTTCGGTGTCCCGGGCGGCTTCGGCCGCCACGGCCGAGAGGCGCACCGGCACCGCGTTGAACGCGGCGTTGCCGCTGAGCTCGTCGGCGAGCTCGTGATCGGTGATGTCGTTGACGCTCACACCCGGCTTGGTGGCCGCGTGCGACCAGCCGATGCCGTCGCGGTGGTGGCCGAACCCGTGCGGGACGGACACCACACCCGGCCCGACCTCGTCGGAGATCTCGACCGGCAGCTCAATCGCCCCGACGCGGGACTCGACCCGGGCCAGCGCGCCGTCCTCGAGGTCCCGCGCCGCGGCCTCGTCCGGATGGATCACGGCGGTGCAGCGGTCTGCGCCCTTCATGAGACGGGCGCTGTTGTGCATCCACGAGTTGTTGCTGCGCAGCTGGCGACGGCCGATCAGCGTCAGGTCGTAGCCCGCCGCCTGGGCGGCGTCGCGCTCGGCTGCCACCTCGTCGAGCCGGCGCGCCTCGTTCACGAGCACCTCCGGCGCGAGGTCCGCGCGGCCGCTCTTCGTGGTGAGCACGCCGGGCATGCGCGGCTCGAGCGGGCCGAAGTCGACGCCGTGCTGCTCCTTGCGCAGCCGGCTCACCGTGACGCCCTTGCGCAGGCCCCGCCGCAGCAGCCCGTAAGGGCCGAGAGCGATCGCGAGGTCCGCCACGCGGGCGGGGCTCGTCAGCCCGAGCTTCGAGCTGACGCCCAGCGCCGCCGTGGCCACCCGCCGCGGGAGCCCGGTGCCGACACGGGTCGTGAGCGCGTCGAGGATCTGCCAGTCCTCGCGCCCGCCGGGGCGCTTCGGCACGGCGGCGGGGCTGTAGCGCAGGTGGTTGCGCGAGCCGAAGGCGGAGATGAACAGGTCGAGCTCGTCGCGCTCGAGTACCGAGACGCCGGGGAGGATCACGTCCGCGTGCCGCGTCGTCTCGTTCACGAACGAGTCGATGGCGACGAAGAACTCGAGCTCCTCGAGGGCCTTGTCGAGCCGCCCGCCGCCGGCCGACGAGAGCACCGGGTTGCCCGCGAACACGACGAGGCCGCGGACCTGGTCCTTGCCAGGGGTCGTGATCTCGTCGGCGAGGCCGGCGATCGGGAACTCGCCGAGCACGTCGGGTAGCCCGCTCACGCGCGCGCGCCGGGCGCGGTGCAGGCGGTCGAAGCCGGACTTGGCGAGGAGCTTGAAGATCGGGCCGGCGTCGACCGCCGACGTGTTGAACATCGTGCCCCCGGCGCGGTCGAGGTTGCCCGTCACGGCGTTCAGCACCGTGATCAGCCAATGGGTGAGCGAGCCGGTGCGCTGCTGGCAGACGCCCACGCGGCCGTACGCGGCGGCGCTCGAGGCGTCGGCGAAGTCGCGCGCGAGCCGGGCGATGGTCGCGGCGTCGACTCCGGCATGGGGGGCGGCGCGCTCGGGCGTCCAGTCGGCCACGAGGTCGCGGATGCCGTCGACGCCGTCGGTGTGCGCGCCGGCCGCTCCGAGGTCGATGCGGCCCTCGGCGAACAGCACGTTCAGCATGGCGAGCAGGAGGTAGGGGTCGCCGCCGGGGGTGACGGCGACGTGCTCGTCGGCGATCTTGGCCGTCTCGGTGCGGCGCGGGTCGATCACGACCACGGAGCCGCCGCGGGCCTTGATCGCGCGCAGCCGGTCGCGCATGCCGGGCGCCGAGAGCAGCGAGCCGTTCGACACGGCGGGGTTCGCGCCGATGATCAGCATGTGGTCGGTGCGCTCGAGATCCGGCACCGGGATCGCGGTCGGGTTGCCGAACATCTCGGTGGCCACGACGTGCTGGGGAAACTGGTCGGACGACGACGCCGAGTAGTTGTTGCGCGAGCCCAGCATCAGCCGCAGCGGCACGAAGGACAACACCGCCCAGGTGTGCGCGCCGGGGTTGCCGAGGTAGTTCGCCACCGCGTGGCGGCCGTGGCGCTCGGAGATCCCCCGCAGCCCTGACGCCGCGTACTCGATCGCCTCGTCCCAGCCGATCTGCTCCCAGCCGCCGTCCGCGGTCTTGCGCACCGGGGAGCGGAGCCGGTCCGCGTCCTCGTAGAGGTCGGTCAGCGCGGCCGCCTTCGGGCAGATGTATCCCTGCGAACGGGGATCGTCCGGGTCACCGGTGATGCGCAGGACCGTCGGCCCTTCCACCTCCACCTTCACGCCGCAATGGGCCTCGCACAGGTTGCATTGACGGTGAACCGTGGTGGACATGCGGGGAGTTTACGCCGGGCCGGACCGGCGTCGTGCATCCATCTCCGCGAAGTACGCGTCGCCCTCGATGCTGATCTTCGGGAGCAGGCGGTCCAGCCGGCGCGGTAACCACCAGCTCGAGCGGCCGAGCAGGGTCATGATCGCCGGCACGAGCAGGCAGCGGACGACGGTCGCGTCGATCGCTATCGCCACTGCCAACCCGACCCCGAACTGCTTCACGACCGGGTCCCCGTTGGCGATGAAGCTCGAGAACACGCAGACCATGATCAGCGCCGCGGAGGTGATCACCCGGCCTGTTGTCGCGAGGCCGTCGACGACGGCCTTCGTCGGGTCGTCGTCCTCCTTGAAGTGCTCCTGCATCTGGGTAAGGAGGAACACCTCGTAGTCCATCGAGAGGCCGAACAGGATCGCGAACATCAGCAACGGGACGAAGCTGACGATCGGCACCGGGCCGTCGAGCCCGATCAGCGTGGCGCCATGGCCCTCCTGGAAGACGAAGGTGACCACGCCGTAGGCCGCGCCGACCGACAGCAGGTTCATCGCGGCGGCCTTCGCGGGTACGACGAGCGAGCGGAACGCGAGCATCAGCACGAAGAAGCTGAGGCCAACCACGACGAGGATCATCAACGGCAGCTTCTCGCCGATCTGGTCGGCGAGGTCGATGTAGGCGGCGGTCTGCCCGCCCACGTCGGCGTTCACGTCGGTCCCCTTCGTGGCATCAGGGATCGTCGTGTCGCGGAGTTCGCGCACGGTGGTCTCGGTGGCGTCGTCGGACGGCGCGCTCGTCGGCACCGCGGTGAACGCGCCGGTCGTGCCCGCCTTGTCGAGCACGACCGGCGACACCGACTTGATGCCCTGGGCCTTCCCGACGGCGCCGGTGAGCTTGGTGAGGCGCGGGTCGGTCGAGGGTGACTCGAGCGCCTTCTTCTGGTCCGCCTGCTGCTGTTGCTCTGCGGCACTCGGCTGGGGCGGAGGCTGCCCCGTCTCCGCGGCCTGCTGCTGGGCCTGTTGCTGCTGTTGCTTTTGCTGGTCGTTGAAGTCGTCGAGCTTTTGCTGATCCGGCGCGGCCGGCTTCCCGAGGGTCACCGCGATCAGCAGCGGGCCGTTCTGGCCCGCGCCGAAACCCTTCGTGATCAGGTCGTAGGCCTGGCGCGACTGCGTGCTCTCGGACTCGGCGCCGATGTCGTTCTGGCCGAGTTCCAGGTTCAGGACCGGGAGCGAGAGCACCAGCAGCAGCGAGACGCTCACGATCGTCGCGAGCCCGGGCCTACGTGTGACCCTCAGCGCCCAGCGCCGCCAGCCGTGCGGCTCGTGGTCGTCGGGATGGGTCTTGCCGAGGTGTACTCGCAGGGAGTCGATCCTCGGGCCGAGCGCGCCGAGGAGGGCGGGCAAGAGCGTGATGGCAGCCAGGACGGCGACGACCACGGCGATCGCGGCGGTGTAGCCGAGCGTCGTGACGAGCGGGATCCCGGCGACGAGCAGCGAGATGAGAGCAATGACGACGGTTCCGCCCGCGAACACCACGGCGCCGCCGGCGGTGGCGGTGGCGCGTGCGATCGACTCCCGCATCTCCATGCCGTCGCCGAGCTGGAGCTTGTGGCGGGTGACGATGAACAGGGCGTAGTCGATGCCCACGCCGAGCCCGATCATCGTCGCGAGGGTCGGGGAAATGCTCGGGACCGCGACCGCGTGGCCGAGCAGCTTGATGATCGCGAGGGTGCTCACGAGGCCGAGCACGGCCGTCGCGATCGGGAGGAACATGGCCGTCGCAGTGCCGAAGGCGAAGAGGAGGATGACCACCGCGGCCGTCAGGCCGATCGCCTCGGAGACGTGCGTGCTCGGCTTCGACACCGCCTGGCCGACGTAGCCCCCCACGGCAGCGTCGAGCTCGGCGGTCTCCGCCTCGAGCGCCCTGTCGACCAGCGATTGCGCCTCCTCTTCGTCGAGCTCGCTGGCGCCCTCGTCGAGCGTCACGGCGATGTAGCCGATCGTCGCGTCCTTCGACAGGTTGTTCTTGCCGGCCGCCTCGAACGGGCTCACCGCCGCGACGACGTGGTGGTCCTTCTTCAGGTCCTCGACGACGTTCTCGACGGCCTGCTTCTTGCCGGAGTCGGTGAGCTTGCCCGTCTTCGCCTCGAAGATGAACTGGTTCACACCGTTGGCCTGCTGTGGCAACGTCGACTGCAGCGTGTCGAGCGCCTGCGTCGAGTCGGTGCCCGGCAGGGAGAGGTTGTCGCTCGTCTGCTCGCCGACGGCTCGCCCGGCGATCGCAAGGGCCAGGGCGACGATCACCCAGACGCCGATCACCGGCCAGTGATGCCGTGAGCAAAAGCCGCCGAGGCGGTATAGCGGTCCGGTCATCGGTGCTCCTTGTAGGTGGGCGAGCCCGCCCCCTGGTGTACAGAGCCTAACCGCGTGCGAGCAGCCGCGTCAGACCACGCGGACGGCGCCTGCCGACCTGCCAGCGCGCGCCGCGCAGGCCGCTGCAGCCGATGCACCCGATGCAGTTCTGGCAATCCCTGCAGCCGAGGCAGGCGATGCAGCCGCTGCACGCGCTGCAGAAGGCCGTCAGGACACAGCCGGCGATCGCGATGCTGCCGAGAGTCAGGGCGCTGCCGGCGACGGCGACGCTCAGGGACGTGCCCGCGCTCCCGGCAACGGCCGCGCTGGCGACCGTCCCGGCGCTGCCCGCCACGGCCACGCTCGCGACCGAGCCCGCGCTCATGAACACCGCCGCGCTGTTCGCGGTGGCCGCGCTGGCAGCCACGCCCGCGCTGGACCAGGTGTTGGCGCTGGCGACGACTGCCTGCCCTTCGACGTAGCGGTTCAGGTCAGGCGCGCAATCAGGGGCGCATGATCCGACGGCTTCTGGCCCTTGCGGTAGTTCCTCGCGATCCCGCATTCGGCGAGCGTATCCGCCAGGCGCGGAGCCAGCAGGAGATAGTCGATCCGCAGACCCAGCCCGCGGTGGAAGTGTCCTTGGCGGTAGTCCCACCACGTGAACTGCTGCTCGTCCGGAAACAGCTCGCGGTACGCGTCGCGCAGACCGGCGGCGAGGATGGCCTCGAACCGCTCGCGCTCGTCCGGGGTCACGTGCGTCTCGCCCGCGAACACGACCGGGTCGTAGACGTCGATGTCGGCGCGCGTCACGTTCATGTCGCCGGCGAGCACGTCGAGCTCCGGCGCACGTGCGGCGAGCGCCTCGAAGAACTCGAGCTTCTGCTCGAACATCGGGTCGTCGACGGCGCGGCCGTTGGGCACGTACACGCTGGCCACGCGCATGCCCGCGATCGTCGCCTCGATGTAGCGCGCCTCGTCGACGGCCGGCTCGCCCGCGAGACCGGACGCCACCGACTCGATCTCGAGGTCCTTCTTCGCGAGCAGCGCGACCCCGGCCCAGCGCCCGGCGGAGTGGTCGGCGGCGTGGTAGCCGGCGGCCTCCAGCTCGAGGTGAGGGAACGCATCCGCGTTGCTCTTCGTCTCTTGAAGGAAGAGGACGTCGGGTTCGTGCTCGGCGAGGAACTCGAGCACGCGCGGCAGGCGCACCTTGATCGAGTTCACGTTCCAGGTGACGACCTTCACGTGAGCAGCCCCTCCGCGCGGAACCACGCCTCGGTCCGCGCCATCCCGTCGGCGAGCATCACCTCCGGCTCCCATCCGAGCACGCTGCGCGCCTGCTCGGTGGAGTAGGCATGGCGGCGTGAGATGTAGGCGAGCGACGCGAGCGTCAGGTCGGGCGCCACCCCGCGCACGCGTGCGATCCCGCCGAGCACCACGGCCGCCGCCTTCAGGAGCGGGTCGGGCGCGGTTCGGACCTGCTTGCCGGCCATTCGTGCGAAGTACCCGAAGAACTCGCGGGTCGTCACGGCCGCGCCGTCCCACGCGTTGAACGCGCCGCGGGCCGCAGCGGGCACGACCAGCGCGCGGAACGTGGCGTCGACGAGGTCGTCGACGTACACGAGCGTCATCAGCCCCTCGCCGCCGGCGGGGAGTATCAGCTTGCCCGACCGCGCGAGCTCGAGCGGGCGCAGCGCCCACGGCACCGAGCCGGGCCCGTACACGTCGCCGGGCCGGACGATGGTCGCCCCGTGGCGGCGCGCGAGCTCCTCGGACGCCGCCTTGGTGTCGAAGTACGAGCTGCCCACGCGGCGCGGGTAGGCCTCCTCGGACAGTTCGCGCCGCGCCTCGAACGCGAACGCGGCGACCGACGAGAGGTGCACGAAGCGCTCCGCCCCGCGCGCCGCGGCGAGCGCGTTGCTGGTTCCTCGCACATTCACCTTCACGGCGGCCTCCATCGGAGCGCGCTCGTCGATGATCGCGGCGGTGTGCACCACGAACTCGGCGCCGCCGAGCGCATCGGCGAGAGCGGCGGCGTCGGTCACGTCGGCCTGGCGGAACTCCGCCCCGGCGGCTGCGACGGAGCTCGCGCGGGTCGAGTCGAGCTCGATCCCGGTGACCTCGGCGCCTGCGGCGGCGAGCCGCGCGCAGAGGGCCGTGCCGATGAAGCCGCCGGCGCCGGTCACTCCGACGCGCCTGCCCGCGAGATCGATCATGTCCGCCACGAGGGCAGCGTATGCACTGGATGCTCCGGGATACTCCGCCGCGATGCGGATCGAGGCCGGAACACGCGCGCTGATCACCGGGGCCTCGCGCGGCATCGGCCGTGCGCTGGCGGAGGCACTGGCCGCGCGGGGCGCGGTCGTCGGCCTCGTCGCGCGGGATGCGGAGCAGCTGGCGGAGCTCGCCGCTGCACTGCCGGGCCACGGCCACATGGCCCTCCCGGCCGACGTCGGCGACGCGGCCGCGGTCCGGGATGCCGTCGAGCGGTTCGCCGTCGAAGCGGGCGGCATCGACATCGTGATCGCCAACGCGGCGGTCGCCCACACCGGGCCGTTCACCGGAGTCCCGGTCGAGCGGGTCGAGGAGATGACGCGGGTCAACTGGCTCGGCACCGTCTGGACGATCGATGCCGCGCTCCCGCACATGCTCGACCAGGCGCGCGGGCACATCGTGGTCGTCTCCTCGGGCGCCGCCATGCGGACGTTCCCATGGACCGCTGCCTACGGCGCAACGAAGAGCGCCCAGCGCTCCTTCGCCGAGGGCCTGCGCCACGAGCTGTCCGGCACCGGCGTGTCGCTCACCACGGTCTACCCGGGCGAGATCGCCACGACGCTCCACGACCACGAGCCGGAGCGGATGCCCGACTGGTACCGCGGCGGCCCGGCGTCCGCCTCACCCGCCGACCTCGCGGGGAAGGTGCTCGCCGCGGTCGAGCGGGACCGGCGCGCCGTCTACCACCCGCCTTCCGTCCGGGTGCTGGGCGCCCTCCACGGGATGTCGCCGCGTCTCGCCGACGCGGCGCTCCGCGTCTTGCGGGGCCGCAGCGCGGCCCCGCGGCGCGACTAGCCCGTCGTTCCCGCCAGCTGCTCCGCCGGCACGGGCGGTACGCAGTAGGCGCCCTCTGAGAACCCGTCGGACCCGATCCCGAACGCCCAGTTGAACCGCGCGCGGAAGTTCTCCAGGGCGACGACGCCGACGAGCTCGACCAGTTGCTCCTCGTCGAACTCGGCGCGCAGGCGCTCGAACAGCTCGTCACCGATGACCGCCGGCGAGCGCGTCATCGCGTCGGTCAGCTCCAGCACCAGCTTGTCGCGGTCGCTGAGCAGCACGCCCTCGCGCCAGTTCACGAGCTCGCGCAGCTCGTCGTCGCTCACCCCGCCCTCGCGAGCGATCGCCGAGCCGATGTCGAGGCAGTACTCGCAGCCGACCACCATGCCCGCCCGTGTCTGGGCGAGGTCCTTGAGGCGCGGCTCGACGGCCTTCGCCCGCATCGCGCCCAGCTCCAGCGCGCTGTAGCCCGCCATCAGCGGGAGGCTGTGCGCGATGACGCCGACGGGGGTCGTGACCGACCCGAGCTGGCGGCGCGTGCCCGAGTAGGTCATCCGCCGCAGCAGGCCGTGCGCCGGTGCGGGCTCGATGCGCGAGTTCGCGCCGGGCTTGGCGAGCGCGTGCGGCATCTTCACGGCGTGGGCGCGCAGGTCCACCCAGAGGACGATCGCGGGCAGGATCACCGTCGGCGCGAGGATCGCGATGTTCAGCACGTTGTCGGTCGTCGACAGGGGCCCGGTTGCGACCACGTGGTAGAGGAAATGCGGCACGGCGGCCAGCAGCCAGCACGACACCATCAGCGGGAGCGCGCGGACCTTCGGGAACACGGCCACGGCGATGAGGCCGGCCGACAGGCCGATCAGCGCGGCGCCGTAGTCGGTCAGCGCGTGGCCGTCGTACGGGCCGAGCGCCTTGACCCACTCCATCCCGAAGCCGGGGAAGTTCTCGTAGAAGTTGTGCGGGGCGATGCGGATCCAGAGCCCGGCGATCAGGTTCGGGATGCCCAGCGCGAGCAGGGTGATGCTGATGGCGCGATCACGCTTCTCCATCGTCTTCTCCTCTTGTCATGTACGTCATGGCGAGATCCACCCAGGTGGCGATGAAACGGTCGGTGTCGATGCCGCCTGGGGGTGTGTCGAAAAGGTTGAGCTCGACGCGGTAGCCGACGAACGCAATCAGCAGCGTTGCCGCGAGCGCCTCCGTGTCGCATGGCCGGATCACGCCGGCCGCGACCTGCTGGTCGAGCCAGGCAGCCGTGAAGGGGTACACCGGGGCGACCGCGCGGCGGTGCATCTCGGCGATGAGGTCGGGGAACTGCGGCCGCTCCTGGAATGCGATCCGCATGAACAGCCGGTTGCGGTGGAAATGCTGGAGGCTCGCCTCGGCGAGCACCGTCAGCGCGGCGCGCAGGTCGTCTCCCGGGGGCGGGACCATCACCTGCTCGCCGGTAGCGGCGGTCGACTCGACGAACCGCTCGAGCGCGGCACGCAGCACGGCTTCCTTGGACTCGAAGTGCTTGTAGAGGCCACCGCGCCGGGGCGACAGGCCGGCGGCGGACTCGATGTCGCCGACGGTGGTGTTGGCGAAGCCACGCTCGGCGATCAGCTCGAGCGCCGCGTCCAGCAGGCGTTCGCGCGTCGGGGGGAGGGTGACGGCCGGGGTCATCAGCGGGCTCGCGATCAGGTAATCACACGATTACCTCGCGGTCAAGCGATGATGAGACCGTGGAGGACGACATCGCCGACGAGCTGCGTGCCCTGGGGCTCCCCGAGGAGGCGATCCGGCGTGCGGTCGAGCGCGGCGACCCGGAGGGCGCGATCTTCGACTCGGTCCTGCTGCCGGAGATCTTCGAGCGCACCGTCAGCGCCGACGACGTAGCTGCGCGCGGCGGGCCCGAGCCCGCTGAGCTGCGCGCGTTCTGGGAGGCGTTCGGTCTCCCGTTCGACGACCCCTCCGAGCCGATGTTCACCGAGCAGGAGGCCGAGGCATACCTCGTGCTCAAGGAGAACGAGGACCTGTGGCGGCCCGAGCTGGCGGTGCAGTTGTCCCGCGTCTACGGCCGGATGATGGCGCGGGTCGCGCAGGCGGAGCTCCAGATCTTCCGGGTGTTCGTCCAGCGCGAGCTCGAGGCGCGCGGGGAGGACCGCAAGCAGGTGCTCGCCACCGAGCGAGACCTGTTCGCCAAGCTGCTCCCGGTCTCCGGGGTCCTGCTGCTCGCCGTGCACCGGCGCTGGCTCGAGCACTACCTCGCACAGGAGGCGGTGCGCGAGGCCGAGGGCGGGGCGGGCAGCCTCCCAGGCACCGTCGACGTGTCGTTCCTGTTCGTCGACTTGAAGGGCTTCACAGCGTTCGCCCAGGCGGAGGGCGACGCCGCCGCTGTCGGCGCGATCGACGCGTTCGCCGCCGTGGTGATGCACGAGCGCGGCGGCGAGGCGCAGTTCACGAAGGCGCTCGGCGACGGCTTCATGCTCGTCTACCGCCACGCCTACGAGGCGGTCGCCGCCGGCCGCCGGATCATCGACGCGATGCGCGGCACCGGAGCGCCCGGCGTCCACGCCAGCGCCCACCGCGGGGTCGCGATCGCGCGCGAGGCCGACTACTTCGGCACTTCGGTGAACCTCGCGGCGCGGCTGCTCGATGCCGCGGAAGGCGACGAGCTGGTCGCCACGCCCGCGGCGGTCTCGGCGGCCGGGGCCGCGTTCTCGTGGGAGCCCGCGGGCGAGGTGCGGGTCCGCGGGCTGGATGAGCCCGTGCCGGTCTTCAAGCTGCTCAACGGCTGACTCGCGGCGGCAGCGAGCTCGGCCCGCAGCTCGTCGGCCCGGATGCGGTAGCGAGCCACCGAGTCGAGCTTGATCTGCTCATAGCCGCGGATCTCCTCGGCCGCGGCGCAGAGTGCGACGGCCCCGTCGATCGAATCCGGCGAGAGGTGGCGCAGCGCGAACCGCACGTGCTCCTCGTACTCGCCGATCAGCGCCCGCTCGGTCCGCCTGATCGTGGTGAGTCCGAACGGGTCGAGCGCCGTGCCGCGGATGCGCCGGCAGGCACGCAGCATCTGCAGCGCGGGGGTGAACCACTCGCCGAGCCGCAGCTTGCGCTTCATCCCGAGCGCGCGCAGGAGCGGCGGGTGCAGGTGGTAGATGACCTTCGCGCCGGCGCCGAACGCGGCGTCGCGGCGGGCCTCCTCGGCCGCGTCGAGGTGCAGCCGAGCCACCTCGTACTCGTCCTTGTAGGCGCGTAGCCGGTGGTAGGAACGGGCCACGGCCTCGGCCAGTGCGGTCGAGCCCGGGGCGCGCTCGGCCTCGACCGCCCGTACCTCGGCGACCACGTCGGCGTAGCGCGCGGCGAGCTTCATCCCCTGGTAGTCCCACAGGTCGGCCAGCCGCACCTCGACCAGCCGGCGCAGCTCGCTCGGGGCGGTGCCGGCGCAGCGGTCTGCGAGCTTCGCGAGCTGCGGGTCGAGCAAAGGCTCGGGCCGCTCGGGCGGAGCTGTGGCGGCGGCCACCGCGGCGGGGTTGGCGACCACGGCGCGCCCCCATGCGAAGGCGGCGAGGTTGCGCTCGGCGCCGGCGCCGTTGAGCTCGAGCGCCGCTTCGATCGCGGCCGCGGAGAGAGGCAGGGCGCCGCGCTGGAAGGCGGCGCCGAGGGCGAGCACGTTGGCCTGCATGTGGTCGCCGAAGAGCTGCTCGGAGAGCGCCTGGGCGTCGAGCACCACCGAGTCGCGGGCCGTGCGGGTGATGGCCGCCACGCCCCCTTCGACGCTCGGGAAGGTAATGCCGGGGTCGGTGACCATCGCACCGGTCGGCACGGCGCTCGCCGACACAACCGCCAGGGTGCGCCCGCGGTCGCACGCCGCGAGGGCCCTCTCGCGCCGCCGGCGGCGAGGACGTCGAGCGCGAGGAACAGGTCGCAGCCGCCGGCCGATGGGCGCGGGGCGCCCGCGATCGGATCGCTGCGCGAGCCGGAGGTCCGACAACACGGGGCCGCCCTTCTGGGAGAGGCCCGTCTGGTCGAGCCCGGCCACCTCGAGCCCGTCGATCAGCGCGGCCATGCCGAGCACCTGGCTCACGGTGACCACGCCGGTGCCACCGATCCCGGCCAGCCGCACCGTCACCTCGCGTCCCCGTGCGAGAGCTGGTTCGGGCAGAGCGGGCGGATCCGGCCAGCGGGCCGGGCCGCGCTCGGCGGCCGGGACGACGGATACGAACGACGGGACAGTCGCCGTCGAGGCAGGACTTGTCGAAGTTGCAAGACGACTGGTGGATCTGGGTCTTGCGCCCGAACTCGGTCTCCACGGGCTGGACCGACAGGCAGCTCGACTTCTTCCCGCAGTCGCCGCAGCCCTCGCACACCCGCTCGTTGATCGCGATGCGCTCGGCAGGCTTCGGCGCCAGGCCGCGGCGGCGCTTGCGCCGCAGCTCCGCGGCGCACTCCTGGTCGTGGATCAGGACGGTCACGCCCTTCTCGCGCGCCAGCTCCTCCTGGGCCGGCAGCAGCTCGGACCGGTTCCGCAGCTCGGCGTTGCGGGCGAGCTTCACGCGCCGGTAGCGCTTGGGGTCCTCGGTGGTGACGATCGTCCGCCGCACGCCTTCGAGCTCGAGCAGCTTGGTCAGCTCGGGCACTGCGATCCCGCCCTCGATGGCCTGGCCGCCGGTCATCGCGACGGCGCCGTTGGCGAGGATCTTGAACGTCATGTCGACGCCGGCGGCGACCGCCGCGCGCACCGCCAGCGACCCCGAGTGATGGAACGTGCCGTCGCCCAGGTTCTGGGTGAAATGGCCGCGCTCGGTGAACGGCGCGAGCCCGATCCACTGCGCGCCCTCGCCGCCCATCTGCGTCACGCCCGTGAGCTCGCCGCGGCCGGCGGGGTTGAGCAGCACCATCGTGTGGCAGCCGATCCCCGCGCCGACGAGCTCGCCCTCGGGCGCCGCGGTGGAGCTGTTGTGCGGGCAGCCCGAGCAGAAGAACGGGGTGCGACCGCTTCCCGCGGCGAGCGGCAGGGCGCGCGGGCCGCGGCGGGCGCGCTCGTCGAGCGTCTCGACGCGGCGCTCGGCGGAGTCGATGTGCACCCGGGTGCGCAGCCGGCCGGCAACCACTCGCGCGATGGTGTCGGCGTCGAGCTCGCCGGTCGCGGGGAGGAGCGGCGCGCCGTTCGCGTCGCGCTTGCCGATCACCCGCGGGGCGGCGGTGGTGCCGTAGAGCACATCGCGCAGCTGCGGCTCGATGAACGCGTCCTTCTCCTCGACCACGAGGATCTCGTCGAGGCCGCGCGCGAACTGGCGCACCGCGTCCGGCTCGAGCGGCCAGATCATGGCGGGGTGCAGGAGGCGCACGCCGGCGTGGTCGAGCGCGCGGTCGTCGAGGCCGAGATCGGCGAAGGCCTGGATCAGGTCGTGGCGGGCCTTGCCCGCAGCGACGATGCCCAGCCACGCGTCACGCGCGCCGCTGATCCGCGAGAGGCCGTTGTCGCGCGCGTAGGCGAGCGCCAGCTCGCGGCGCGGACCGAGCAGCGTCGCCTCGAGCTCGTGGGAGAAGGGCGGCAGCAGGCGCGCGTCGGGGCGGTGCTCGTAGGGCTTGCCCCGCCACTCGACCGTCGGCATGAGCGGCACGACGCGTCCGGGGGCGACGGTCACGGTGCCCGTCGCATCCGCCACCGAGGTGACGATCTTCAGCCCTGCCCACAGGCCGGACGCGCGCGACAGGGCCAGGGCGTGCAGCCCGAGGTCGAGCACCTCCTGAACGTCGCCCGGGAAGAGCACGGGGATGTGGAGGGCGGCGAGCAGCGACTCGGACGCGCTCGGCAGGGTCGACGACTTCGCGGCCGGGTCGTCGCCGGCGAGCGCGAGCCCGCCGCCCGCCGGGCCGACACCGACGGCGTTGCCGTGGCGCAGCGCGTCGGCGGCGCGATCGAGGCCCGGGGCCTTGCCGTACCAGATGCCGATCACGCCGTCGTAGCGCGCGTCGGGCAGCGCTGCCGGCGAGCTGGCTGCCCCAGGCGGCGGTAGCGCCGAGCTCCTCGTTCACGGCCGGCACGTGGAAGACGTCGTGCTCCGCGCACAGGTCCGCGTTGCGCGCGAGCTCACGGTCGAGGCCGCCGAGCGGAGAGCCCTGGTAGCCGGAGATCATGGTCGCCGTGCGCAGGTCGCGCCGGCGGTCGGCGCGGTGCTGGTCGAACGGCAGCCGCGCCAGCGCCTGGACGCCGGAGAGGAAAATGCGGCCGTCGTCGAACCGGTACCGGTCGTCGAGGCGGACTGACTGTGCCGTGAGCGCCATGCTCTCCTCTCCATCGCAGTTGGCAAGGGCAGGTTACCAATCTGGTCAAGCATCTAGACCATATGTCCACCGCTTGTCTACACGCAGTATGACCGCTATGGTCAGACAACATGACCTTTGGATCGCATGAACGCGTGGTAGTCGAGCAGGATCCGGCCACCGGTCTGAAGCTGATCGTGGCGATTCATTCCACGGCCCTCGGGCCCGCGCTGGGGGGAATGCGCCTGCGGGCCTATCCGGGCGGGATGGAAGAGGCGCTCGACGATGCGCTGGCTCTGGCCCGGACGATGACGCTGAAGGCGTCGGCCGCCGGGCTCGACGTGGGCGGCGGCAAGTCGGTCCTGATCGACGATGGAGCCATGCCGCCCGGCTCGCCCCAGCGCACGATGCGGCTGACCGCCGCCGCACGGGTGATCGAGCGTCTCGGCGGTGAGTACGTCGGCGGCCGAGGACATCGGCACCACCACCGACGACATGGATCTCATGGCGCGCCACACGAGCTTCGTCGCCGGCACGTCCGTCGCCGCCGGCGGCGCGGGCGACCCCTCACCCGTCACGGCCGAGGGCGTCGCGCGCGCGATCCGCCGCGGCCTGCGCGAGGCCACCCGTTCCGACGACCTCGCAGATCGCACCGCCGGCGTGGTCGGGCTGGGCAAGGTCGGCGGCCGCCTGGCCGGGTTGCTCACCGCGGCCGGCATGAACGTGGTCGCCTACGACATCGACGCGGGCCGGGTGATGCGCGCGGTCGATGAGCTCGGCGTCACGCCCGCCCGCTCCGTCGCGGCGCTCGCCGGCGACGACATCGACGTGCTCTGCCCGTGTGCCGCGGGCGGGATGGTCGACGCGGACCTGGCATCGAGCCTGACCGCGAGCGTCGTCTGCGGGGCCGCGAACAACCCGCTGGCCCCGGGTGCCGGGGAGATCCTCGCCGCCCGCGGGATCATCGCCGTGCCGGACTTCCTCGCCAACTGCGGCGGGCTCATACACGTGGCGGCCGACCGCGGCGGGTACGACCGCAGCCGCGTGGAGGCCGGGCTCGACACCGCGATGGCGCGGCTCGACGACGCGTTCGCCGCTGCCGCCGGCGGCTCGGTGACCCCGGCGGCCGCCGCCGAGGCCCACGCCCTCGCCCGTGTCGAACGGGCGCGGGCCGCGGTCGCGGCCTGAGCGAGCCAGGGGGCGTCCTATACTCGCGCCCGCGGTGCAGCCCTCGTTCGAACCGGTCACGACGCGGCGCACCTATCGAGGAGGCCGTCGCCCAGATCGCCGAGCGCGTGAAACTCGGCGAGTTGCACCCGGGCGACCGCCTGCCGTCCGAGCGCGACCTCGCGGCGCAGATGCGGATCAGCCGCCCGACGGTGCGCGAGGCGCTGAAGACGCTCGCCGAGGCGGGGGTTCTGGAGATCCGCCGGGGACAGGCCGGCGGCGCGGTCGTCGCCAGCGAACTGGTCCCGCGCGAGCTGTTGCGCAGCCGCTACGAGATCCGCGTCGGGGAGGTGTCCGGCGTGCTCGAGGCGCGGCGGCTGATCGAGCCGCGCGTCGCGCAGCTGGCGGCCGTGCACGCGAGCGAGGAGGACTTCGCCGTCATGCAGGAGACGATCGACCGCCAGCGCAAGCTGGCCGGCGGGACGAACTTCCTCGAGCACGAGGACCTGTTCCTCCAGCTCGATCTCAAGTTCCACATCGCCGTCGCACGCGCCACGCGGAATTCGACCGTCGTGTCGCTGATGCGCTCGCTGTTCCGCCGCCTCGAGATCGCGCGCGACATGGCGGTCCACGGCGACACCGTGCCCGACTGGGTGCTCGACGTGCACGAGCGCACCCTCGCGGCGATCCGCGCGGCCGACTTCGCGGCCATCGACTCCGTGATGGACGAGCACCTCAGCCAGCTCGAGCAGGTGTGGGAACGCGAGACCGGTCGCGGCCTGGTCCGACCGCTGCCGGACTTCCTACAGCCGGTTGCGGACCGGTCGAGCGCGCTGCGCGACGAGCGGGACGGCTAGCGGGGGTTCTCACGTGGGAACCCTGGGTTGCCCTCCGCGCAACGGCGGCTGGGTGGTCGGCGAGCCGTTCCCGACCGGCCCCACCAGACGCGAGGCGTGAACGGAACTCGGCGAGCAGCTACCGCGCCGCGGCGGCGCGCTTCTCGGACTCGCTGACGATCCCCTTGACGAGGTTGCCGACGACGAGCTTCGTGACCTGGACGACGGGGGCGAGCAGGACGGGAATCGCCGGGTACGTCTCCAGCTCGTACCGCAGCCGGGTCCCGCCGGGAGCCTCCTCGAGGGTGGCCGTGCCGACGTGGTTCTTCACGGGGAGGCCCGACAGCAGCTTGTAGGCGAAGCGCCTCTGCGGCTCGAACTCCACGATCTCCTCGCGGATCGGGGGGCCCACGGCGATCAGCTTGCGGATTGCGCCGAGGCCGTTCGGGTCGGGCGCGCCGGTGCGCTCCATCTCGACCCGGCGGACCGGCGTGAAGCCGGAGTAGCCCTGATGATCCGTAAGCACGTTCCACACGACTTCGGGCGGCGCGACGATCGATTCTGTCCACGTGTAGGAGGCCATAGGCCCGCCACTCTATGCTCAAACCGCCTCGCGATGACTGCTCCGGATGCCCACCCCAAGCCGCCGCGGGTCGTGGCCTCCTCGGTGGTCTACGAGAACCGCTGGATCACCCTCCGCGAGGACAGGCTCGAGCACGCCGACGGCTCGCCCGGGCTCTACTCGGTGATCCTGAAGTCGCCGGCGGCGATCGTCATCCCACTCGACGGGGATGAGGTCGTGCTCGTCGAGCAGTACCGCCATCCGGTCGGCCGTCGTTTCTGGGAGCTGCCGCAGGGCGCGTGGGACGGGCAGGACGCGCCCGACCCGGAGGAGCTCGCGCGCGGGGAGCTGGCCGAGGAGACGGGCCTGCGGGCGGCGTCGCTCGAGCGGCTCGGTGGGCTGTTCTTCGCGTACGGGATCTCCAACCAGCCGGTCGACGTCTGGCTCGCGACCGGCCTCGAGCAGGGCGAGCAGGCGCTCGAGCCCGAGGAGGAGGGCCTGCGCGTCGGGCGCTTCAAGCTTTCCGAGGTCGACGCGATGCTCGGCGAGGAGATCGCCGATGCGGCCACCGTCGCCGCCTTCGGCCTCCTGCGCCTGCGGCGGCCCTGAGGTGGGCGCTCTCGAAGGCATCCTCGTGGCGGACTTCTCGCGCGTCCTGGCCGGGCCGCTCGCCACCCAGACCCTGGGCGATCTCGGCGCTGACGTGATCAAGGTCGAGGCTCCGGCCGGCGACGACACCCGCAACTGGGGACCGCCGTTCGCCGGCGACGGCCGCGCGACCTACGAGCTAGCCGTCAACCGCAACAAACGATCCGTCGTGCTCGACCTGGCCGACCCGGGCGACGGCGAGCTCGCGGAGACGCTCGCGCTGCGGGCCGATGTGCTGATCGCGAACCTCAGGCCCGGAGGGATGGAGCGCTTCGGCCTCGGCCACGCCGACCTCGCGGATCGCAATCCCGGGCTCGTGTACTGCGACATCAGCGGTTTCGGCTCCGGGGCCGGTGCCGAGCTGCCCGGCTACGACCCGCTGGTCCAGGCGCTCGGCGGGCTGATGAGCCTGACCGGCCCGGCGGGCGGGCCGCCGACCAAGGTCGGTGTGGCGGTGGTCGACGTGCTGGCCGGGCTCTACGCCGCCGTCGCCATCCTCGCCGCGCTGCGCGAGCGCGAGGCGTCGGGTCGCGGGCAGCGGATCGAGGTGACGCTGCTCGGCACGGTGCTGGCCGCCCTCGTGAACCAGTCGACGGGCTTCCTCGGCGCGGGCGCGGTGCCGCGGCCGCTCGGGAACGCGCACCCGAGCGTGTGCCCGTTCGGGACCTACCCCGCTGCCGACGGCGACCTCATGCTGTGCTGTGGCAACGATCGCCAGTTCGCGGCCCTCGTACGGACGCTGGGGATGCCCGAGCTCGCCACCTCGCCGCGTTTCGAGACGAACGCGCTGCGTGTCGAGAATGCCGCAGAGCTGGGCGAATGGATCGAGCGCGGGCTCGCGCCGCGGCCCGTCGCTGAGTGGTCGGCCGAGCTGGCCGCGGCCGGCGTCCCGGCCGGCCCCGTCCAGGATCTCGCGGGAGCGTTCGAGCTGGCCGCGGCTCTCGGGATCGACGCAGTCGATGAACACGCCGGCGTGCGCACGCCGGCCTTCCCGGCGCGGCTCGACCGGACGCCCGCCGAGACCCGGCTGCCACCGCCCCGGCTCGACGAGCATGGGGCCGAGGTGCGCGAGTGGCTCGCGGGTGGGCAGGACGCCGCGGGCGGGTAGCCTCCGGGCGATGGCGACCGTCGCGCCTCCCGGCACCCCGCTCACCGAGCGCTCCGCAACCGCGCTGGCCCGCGCCATACGCGCGCGGGAAACCACGTCGCGTGAGGTCGTCGAGGCCCACCTCGACGTGATCCGCCGGCGCGAGCCGCAGATCAACGCGATAGTCGCCGACCGCTTCGACGCCGCGCTCGAGGAGGCCGACGCCGCCGACGCCCGGATCGCGGCGGCGTCCGCCGACGAGGAGCTACCGTCGCTGCTCGGCGTGCCGTGCACGATCAAGGAGTCGATCCAGGTCAAGGGGATGCCGAACGCCGCCGGGGTCACCAGCCGGCGCCACGTCCGCTCGGAGTCGACGGCGCCGACCGCCGAGCGCCTGCTCGGGATGGGCGTGATCCAGCTCGGGGTCACGAACACGTCGGAGCTCACGCTGTGGGTCGAGTCCGAGAACCGCCTCTACGGCCGCACCAACAACCCGTACGATCGCACGCGCACCGCCGGCGGCTCGTCCGGCGGCGAGGGCGCGGCCGTGGGCTCCGGCTACGCACCGGTCGGCCTCGGCTCCGACATCGGCGGTTCGATCCGCCTGCCCGCCTTCTTCAACGGCGTCTTCGGGCACAAGTGCAGCTCGTGCCTCGTGCCGCTCACCGGGCAGTGGCCGCCGTCGACCGGCGAGGCGGGGCGGCTGCTCGCCGTCGGCCCGATCACCCGCCGCGGCGAGGACCTGTTCCCGATCCTGAAGGAGATCGCGGGCCCGGACGGTGTCGACCCGCTGACGCGGGACGTCGAGCTCGGCGATCCTGCCGGCGTCGAGCTGGCCGGCCTCGACGTGATCGTCTCGCACAACAGCTCGACCCTCCCGTACTCGCGCGAGCTGCTCGACGCGCGCGAGCGCGCCGCGGGCGCTCTCGCCGCCGCCGGCGCGACGATCCGCGACGAGTCGCTGAAGTCGGTCCGCCGCGCCATGGATTTCTACGTGGCGACCCTCCAGGCGGGGTCCGTCGACGACGGCGACGTGATCGACATGCTGGGGCTCGACACCCCGCTCGTGCTGCGGCGCGCCTTCGTCGACGCGTTCCGCGGACGCGGGAACCACACGGTCGCGACCGTGCTCATGCTCGCGTCCGAGCGCATCGGCAAGCGGCTTCCGCAAGGCCGCATGAGCAAGAGCGTCGCCGCCGGCAAGGCGCTCGCGACCGAGGTCGAGGCGGTGCTCGGGAACGGCGTGCTGCTCCACCCGCCCTTCCCCCGTGTGGCGCCCAAGCACGGCCGCACGGTCGGCCGGCCGTGGATGCTGCTGCCGGTCGCGCTCTTCAACCTGCTCGGCCTCCCCGCGACCGCCGTGCCGCTCGGGCTGAACGCGCAGGGCCTGCCCCTCGGCGTGCAGGTCGTCGGGCCGCGCGATCGGGACCACATCCCGATCGCGGTCGCGCTCGAGTTGGAGCGGATCTTCGGCGGCTGGGTCCCGCCGCCCCCCGCGTGACTCGCACCGAGTACGGCCGCGGCGCGCTGGGGGAGGACGATCTCGCGCCCACGTGGCACGAGCAGTTCGGCCGCTGGTTCGCCGACGCGAAGGCGTCCGACGACATCGTCGAGCCGGCGGCGATGACGCTCGCCACGGCGGACGCCGACGGTGCGCCGGGTGCCCGCACCGTCCTGCTGCGCGGCGCCGACGAACGGGGCTTCGTCTTCCATACGAACCGCGGCTCGCGCAAGGGGCGTGAGCTGGCCGCGAACCCGCGCGCCGCGATCGTCGTCGCGTGGGTGCCGCTGCAACGCCAAGTGGTCGCCGACGGGGCGGTCGCCCCGCTCTCCGACGACGAGTCCGACGCGTACTGGGCCACGCGCCCGTACAAGACGCGCCTCGGTGCGCTGGCCAGTCCGCAGTCCCAGGTCATAGCCGCGCGCGATGAGCTCGAGGAGCGGTTCGCGAAGCTGGCCGACCGCTACCCGGAGGGCGCCGACATCCCGCGCCCGGATTGGTGGGGCGGCTACCGCCTCGAGCCGCACCAGGTCGAGTTCTGGAACGGCCGCCGCGACCGGCTCCACGACCGCCTGCGGTTCCGGCGCTCCGACGACGTGTGGGTCGTCGAGCGCCTCGGTCCCTGAGGAGCGCAGACTCCTAGCGGCCCTGGCGGAAGGCCAGGCCCAGGTACAGCTCGACCACGCCCTCGACCATCCGGTCGACCGGGATGTCGACCGCTCCGGCCTGCCATTCCGTGAGCACCTGCTGGAGGGTGCCGACCAGGGAGAGCGCGACGATCGTGACCTGGTCGTCGGAGGCGCCGGGTGGCAGGTGGGGCCGCGCGGTCAGCGCAACCAGGTCGGTGAAGCGCCGCAGCGTCGCGCGCATGTGCTCCTCGGCGCGAGCACCCGCGGCGGCCGCCTCGGAGAAGATCAGCCGCGCCTTGCGCGGGTCGTCGGACAGCGCGCCGAGGAAGGTGCCGATCGCGGCGCGCAGCTGCGCCTCGGCCCCGGGGCCGACGGCGGCGACGGCGCTCGCCACCTCCGCGAAGAGCTCGTCGGTCACCGAGTCGAACACCGCCAGGAACAGCGCCTCGCCGTCGGCGAACGACTCGTAGAAGTAGCGGTGCGTGAGCCCGGCCTCGCGGCACACGTCCTTGACGCCGCTCGGCCCGTAACCGTGCGTGCCGTAGCACTCGAGGCCGGCGGCGAGCAGCCGCTCGCGCCGCGCCGTGACGCGGTCGCTGGCGCTGATCCCTCCGTAGGTGCGGCGTGGGGCGGTGGCCGGCATGCACACAGCATAATTGACAATCCGGATGATCAGATATAAGTTTCCCCACGGATGAGTGATCACCAGCGAGGCATCTCGCGTCGCGAGCTGGTGCGCCACGGCGCAGCCGCCGGCGCCGCCGCAAGCGCGTTCAGCCTGCCTTCGGCGGCCTTCGCGAAACGCAGGTCCGACGGCCGCAAGGTCGCCGTCCTCGGCGGCGGCATGGGCGGGCTCGCCGCGGCGCAGGAGCTCGCCGAGCGCGGCTTCCGCGTGACCGTCTACGAGCGCAACGTGCTCGGCGGCAAGGCGCGCAGCATCCCCGTGCCCAAGACCGCGCGCGGTGGGCGCCGCCGCCTTCCCGGCGAGCACGGCTTCCGCTTCTTCCCCGGCTTCTACCACCACGTGCCGGACACGATGCGGCGCATCCCGTACAAGAAGAACCCGAACGGCGTGTGGGACAACCTCGTCGCCGCGACGGGCGGGGAGTTCCTGCGTGCCGGCGGCCGGCCCGACGCCGGGCCGCTCGGCCTCCTGTTCGACCCCAACAACCTCGGCACCGTCGACGGCCTGCGCGCCCAGCTCCTCGAGCTGCTCGGCGGCCAGGGCGTTCCGGCGCACGAGCTGGCGCTCTTCGTCGAGAAGCTGCTCGTGTTCATCACCAGCAGTGACGCGCGCCGCTACGGCCAGTGGGAGCACGTCAGCTGGTGGGACTTCGTCGAGGCCGAGGGCAAGTCGCAGGAGTACAAGACCGTCATCGCGGCCGGCCTGACCCGCAACCTCGTCGCGGCCAAGGAGACCATCGCCAGCACCCGCACGATCGGGAACATGGGCGAGGCCTTCGTGTGGAACATCCTCGGCGTGGGCAACGACGGGGCACTCGACCGCGTGCTCGACCTGCCCACCAACGAAGCCTGGATCAACCCTTGGGTCGAGCACCTGAAGAAGCTCGGTGTGAAGTTCCGTGTCGGCTACGGCGCCGACCGGCTGCGGATGAAGGGCGGCAAGATCACCGGCGCGCGCGTCCGCAACATGAAGACCAGGCGCCTCTACGAGGTCGAGGCCGATTGGTTCGTCTGCGCGATGCCCGCCGAGCGTGTGCGGCGGCTGTGGTCGAAGAAGATCCTCGCCGCCGACCCCCAGCTGGCCGAGATGCGGCACCTGTTCGCCGACTGGATGGTCGGCATCCAGTACTACCTCAAGCGCCCGGCGAACATCACGCCCGGCCACATCACCTTCATCGACGCCCCGTGGGCGCTCACGGCGCTGACGCAGGCGCAGTTCTGGAAGGAGGAGCGCAACTTCGCGCGCGACTACGGCGACGGCAAAGCCGTCGACTGCTTGTCCGTCGACGTCTCCAACTGGGACGCGCCGGGCATCGTCTACAAAAAGCCGGCGAAGCTGTGCACCAAGCAGGAGATCGCCACCGAGGTGTGGGCGCAGATCAAGGCCCACCAGACCGCCGGCCGCCACCTGCCGGACGACATCGTGCACTCGTACTTCCTCGATCCCGGCATCGTCTGGGACAAGAAGCGCAAGCGGAACACGAACGCGACGCCGCTGCTCATCAACACCACCGGGTCGTGGGACAAGCGCCCGGAGGCGAGCACGAAGATCCCGAACCTGTTCCTCGCCGCCGACTACGTGAAGAACGACATCGACCTGGCCACGATGGAGGGCGCCAACGAGGCGGCCCGGGAGGCGGTCAACCGTCTCCTGGCGGTCGCCGGCTCCAACGCCGAGCCGGCGCGCAAGTACAAGCTCTACGACGCTCCCGCGTTCGAAGGCCTGAAGCGGATCGACGCGCAGCGGTTCAGAAGCGGCCAGAAGAACCTGCTCGACATCCTGTGACGCCGGCGCCCGAGCGCGCCGATGTGGTGATCGTCGGCGCTCGCTGTGCCGGGGCGGCCGCGGCGATCGCCTTCGCCGGCGCCGGTCGGCGGGTCGTCGCGCTCGAGCGCGTGACCTTCCCGGCGGACACGATCTCGACCCACCTGCTGTGGCCCGCCGGCGTGGCCGAGCTGAAGGCGCTCGGGGCGTTCGACCGCGTGGCCGCCGTCGGGGCGCCGCCGTTGCCGATCGCGGTGGCCGACGGCGCCGGGCTGCAGATCCGTGGCGGCTACACACCGGTCGACGGCATCGCTCACGCGCTCTGCGTGCGCCGCCCGGGCCTCGACGCGGCGGTCGCCGACACGGCCCGGGCGGCGGGCGCCGAGATCCGCGAGGACGCGCGCGTGACCGATCTGGTGCGCGCGGGCGGTCGCGTGGCCGGCGTGCGTTACGTCGATGCCGCGGGCGCCGAGCGCGAGCTGCGCGCGAAGCTGGTCGTCGGGGCCGACGGGCGGCGCAGCACCGTCGCGCGCGCTGTCGGCTTCGAGCGCCCGTACCGGGCCAAGCCGAGCGGGCGCGCCTGCTTCTACTCGTACTGGGACGACCCGGGCGCGGGGGAGTGGCGCTCGATCGCCGCCCAGTGGCGGGCCGGCCGCGAGCTCGGCACCGCGTTCCCGTGCGACGACGGGCTCGTGCTGGTCCTCCTCCAGCCGCCGATCACGCGGGTGCCGGAATTCCAGCGCGACCTCGAGGGCGCCTACCGCGCCACGATCGCGGGCCTGCCTGGCCTGGCCGACCGGCTGTCGGGGGCGGAGCTCGCGGCCAAGATCCGCTCGGCCACGGGCATCGAGTCCTACTTCCGCCGCTCATCCGGCCCCGGCTGGGCGCTGGCGGGCGACGCGGGCCACTTCAAGGACCCGGTCACCGCGCAGGGCATCCGCGACGCGCTGCGCTACGGACGGCTGCTCGGCGCCGCGGCGGCACCGGTGCTCGACCACCCCGCCCAGCTCGACGCCGCGCTGCGCCGCTGGGAGCTCGGGCGTGAGCGCGATTGCCTCGAGACCTACCAGTGGACGAACGGGCTCGCGCGCGGCGACGAGATGAGCCCGCTCGAGGTCGAGCTGTACCGGCTCGCGAACGGCGACGCCGACCTCGCGCGCGGGCTGCTCGACGTGTTCTCCCGTACGCAGAGCCCGTCCGGCTACCTGTCGCCGGCGCTCGCGCTGAAGCTCGCGGCCCGCGCGCTGCGGCGGCCCGGCGCGGATCGCCGGGCCGTCCTTCGTTCGCTCGGGCGCGACGTGCACACCGCCGTCACCGACGGCATCGAGCGCGCCCGCGCCGTCTAGCGGATCGCCGGTGCGTGCCCGCCGGGGTAGCGGTCGCCGCTCGCCGCGCCGACCGGTGCCGCCTCGTCGAGACGGGCGCGGTCGTCGGTGGAGAGGTCGATCTCGAGCGCCGCCACGTTCTCCTCGAGGTACTCGCGCCGCTTGGTCCCGGGGATCGGGGTCACGTCGGCGCCGGCCGCGTGGACCCACGCGAGCGCGAGCTGACCCGCGGTCACGCCCTTCTCCGCAGCAATCGCCTCGACGCGCTCCACGAGCTCGATGTTCCTGCCGCGGTTCGCATCGGCGAAGCGCGGGTTGTAGCGGCGGAAGTCGCCGTCGTCGAGCGCGTCCAGCTCCTTGAACCGGCCGGTCAGGAAGCCGCGACCGAGCGGGCTGTAGGGCACGAAGCCGATGCCGAGCTCGCGCACCGTGGGCAGCACGACCTCCTCGACATCGCGAGTCCACAGCGAGTACTCCGTCTGCAGCGCGGTGATCGGGTGGACCTCGTGGGCGCGCCGGATCTCCTCCGACGACGCCTCGGACAGCCCGAGGTAGCGGACCTTCCCGGCCTCGACGAGCTCGCCCATCGCGCCGACGGTCTCCTCGATCGGCACGTCCGGGTCCACGCGGTGCTGGTAGTAGAGGTCGATGTGATCGGTGCCGAGGCGGCGCAGCGATGCGTCGCACGCCTGGTGCACGTACTCCGGTCGCCCGTTGACCCGCCGGCCGCCGCCGTCGGGGTCACGCTGGATCGCGAACTTGGTGGCGATGACCACCTCGTCGCGGCGATCGGCGAACGCCTCACGCAGCAGCTCCTCGTTGTGGCCGGAGCCGTACATGTCGGAGCTGTCGAAGAAGGTCACGCCGAGCTCGATGGCGTGACGGATCGTGGCGATCGACTCGCCGCGATCGGCGTCGCCGTAGAACTCGGACATCCCCATGCAGCCGAGCCCCTGGGCGGAGGTCTCGAGGCCTTGGCTGCCGAGCGGACGGGTTTCGATGGTCATGTACCCGAGGTTAGAAGGGTCGCCGTGTAACGCCGGGGGTCTAGGCTGGACTACAGAGAAACGAGGAGGTCAAGTGCTCTTTTCCCGCACGAAGCAGCAGCTCATCAGTCCCGACGAGGCCCTGCCGGGCCGCAGCCATCCCATCGTCGGTCCGCTCGACCACGCGGTGCTCGGCACGCCGATCCAGCCGCCGTTCCCGGAGGGCATCGAGACGGCCGTGCTCGGGCTCGGCTGCTTCTGGGGCGCGGAGCGCATCTTCTGGCAGCTGCCCGGCGTGCACACCACGGCCGTCGGCTACGCCGGTGGGTTCACGCCGAATCCGACCTACGAGGAGGCCTGCAGCGGCCGGACCGGCCACACCGAGGCCGTCCTGGTCGCCTTCGACCCCGCGCAGATCTCCTACGAGGACATCCTCAAGGCGTTCTGGGAGGGCCACGACCCGACGCAGGGCATGCGCCAGGGCAACGACATGGGCACCCAGTACCGCTCCGCGATCTACACGACCACGGACGCGCAGGCGACCGCCGCCGCGGCCTCGGCCGCGACGTACGGCGACGCGCTGCGGGCATCCGGCCACGGCGGCGAGATCACCACGGAGATCAAGCCGGCCGATGACTTCCATTACGCCGAGGACTACCACCAGCAGTACCTGGCGAAGAACCCGAACGGCTACTGCGGGCTGGGTGGGACCGGGGTCAGCTGCCCGGTCGGGCTCGCGACGTAGCGGGGGTTAGTTCAGCGTCGGGTCGTCGGGCATCGTCGCCAGCAGCGCGAACCCGCCGCCCTTGCGCGCGAGCACGTCGGGCCACAGGTCGCCGGCGCCGAACGGGTCGTCCGGCGCGGCGGCCTCGGTGATCCAGGCCTCCTCCTCGAGCTCGGCGTCGAGCTGGCCCGGCGCCCAGCCGGCGTAGCCCGCGTACACGCGCGCGCGGCGCAGCGCCGGGCGCGGCGCGTCGGGATCGAGCAGGCCGAGCGTGCCGGAGACCGGCGTGCCCGCCTCGCCGGGATCCTCGAAGTCGCCGAGCACCAGCACGGCGTCCGGCTGGACGGGCCCGCCCGCGTGCACGATGCCGTCGTCGGGCAGGTCGGCCAGCTCGGGCACCGTCTCGTCGGTGGGCGCGTCGGTCGGGCGGTTCAGCACCAGGCCCATCGCCCCCTCGTCGGTGTGCTCGAGCACGAGCACCACCGTGCGGTGGAAGTAGTCCGCCAGCTGCGGCGAGGCGATCAGGAGCTGTCCGCGCAGCGAGTCCACGGTTCCTCGCTCAGCGGCCCTTCCAGACGGGTTCCCGCTTCTCGGCGAAGGCCGTCGCGCCCTCGCGGGCATCCTCGGACGTCATCACCGGCCCGGTGATCTCGCCCTGCTTGGCCCACTGCTCCTCGTCGCTCCAGTCGCGCGCCTCGAGCAGGATCCGCTTCGACGCGGCGAGCGCGAGCGGGGCGTTCGGGGTGATCTGCTCGGCCAGCTCGAGCGCGGTGTCCACGGCGCTGCCCGGCTCGGCGAGCCGGTTGACCAGGCCCACCTCGTAGGCGCGCTCGGCGCTGATCGGGTCGCCCGTCAGCGCGAGCTCCATCGCAACGTGCCACGGGATGCGGTTCGGCAGGCGCAGCAGCGCGCCGGCCGCGGCCACGAGGCTGCGCTTGACCTCGGGAATGCCGAGCTTCGCGCCCTTGGAGGCGACGATGAGGTCGCACGACAGCGCCACCTCGAGCCCGCCCGCGACGGCGAATCCCTCGATCGCGGCGATCAGCGGCTTCTTCGGCCGGCCGGTAACGATCCCGGCGAACCCGCGGTCGTCGACATACGGGCTCTCGCCGCGCACGAACGCCTTCAGGTCCATGCCCGCGGAGAAGCCCTTGCCGGCGCCGGTCAGGATCCCGACGGTCAGGCCTTCGCTGGAGTCGAGCTCGTCGACCGCGTCGGCGATGCCCTGGGCGAGCGCTCCATTCACGGCATTGCGCTGGTCCGGACGATTGAGGGTGATGAGGAGGACGCGCCCGCGGCGCTCTGTCAGGACTGCCTGTTCGTCGCTCATGACCGCCGACATTACCCACGCGGCCTACCCGTCCGCCTGCGGCCCTAACTTGGTCGCCCTGATGCGTCTGATCGTCGCCCGCTGCGAGGTCCGCTACTCGGGCCGCCTGACCGCCCTCCTGCCGGAGGCGCTGCGGCTGCTGATGATCAAGTCGGACGGATCGGTGATGGTGCACGCCGACACCGGCGGCTTCAAGCCGCAGAACTGGATGACTCCCCCGACGGTCATCGAGGAGTCGCCCGACCGGATAGTCGTGCGCAAGCGCGCCGGCGCGACCGAGGACCGGCTCGACATCGAGATCGCCGAGGTGATCTCGGACGTCACGCACGACATGGGCGAGGCCGCCGCGCTCGAGAAGGAGGGCGTCGAGCGCGAGCTGCAGGAGCTGCTCGCCGACTCGCCCGAGCATTGCGGCGAGGGCTTCCGCCTCGTCCGCCGCGAGTGGCCGACCGACATCGGCCCGGTCGACCTGATGTGCCGCGACGACGACGACGGGTGGATCGCGGTCGAGATCAAGCGCATCGGCACGATCGATGCGGTCGAGCAGCTCACGCGCTACCTCGAGCGCATCTCCGAGGACCCGCAGTTCACCGCCTGCCGCGGCGTGCTCGCCGCGACGGCAATCAAGCCGCAGGCGCGGGTTCTGGCCGAGTCGCGCGGGATCGGCTGCGTCGAGGTCGATCCGCTCGTCCTGCGCGGCGAGCGCGAGCCGGATCTCACCCTGTTCGCGGCCTGACCAGGCCGCGGCCGGCCGGCGTGACCAACGTCACATCCCGGCCCTTCCGGGTACGGGAGAGTCTCTTCGTGTCATGGCCAGTGATCGTGACGGGGGTGATCGCCTACACGGCGGTCTGCGGTATGGCTCTGAGCTGGGTGGCCATGGCCGGCCGCGCCGACAGGGGGCGGGCGGCCGGCCATGAGCAACCACAGGGGGTCAACGACTACGGCGGGGGCGGCGTCGCCCCCGCCGGGGTCGGCTACCGGCTGATCGAAGGGCCCCGAGCGGACCAGCTCGCCTAGCCTTCGACCGTCGCCGCTGCCGGGCCACCGCGACACCGCCGAGCCCGAGCGCCGCGACGCCCGCGGCTATCGCGCCGGGATGCGCGCGCAGGCCGCGGAACTGCGTCTCCACCTCGGGCCAGAGATCCTCGGCCACCAGCTGCTCGGCGGCCTCCGGGGTCGCGTCCAGCTCGTGCACGGGTACCGGTTCGCCGATCGCGAGGCGCACCTTCTTCGGCTTGGGGATCGGCCCGAGGAACATGTGGTCCGTGCCGGTGATGGCGGCCGGGACGAGCGGCGCTCCGGCCTCGATCGCGAGGCGGGCCGCGCCCTTACGCGGGGCGCCCAGCTCGTCCGGCTCGCGCACGCGCGTGCCCTCGGGGAACATCGACAGCAGGCCGCCCTGGTCGAGGATCGCGCGCGCCGTCTCCAGCGCGTCCTGGTCGGAGCTCCCGCGCTGGACGGGAAACGCGCCGAGCCCGACGAGGATCCGCCCCCACGGACCCTCGAAGAGCTCCGACTTGCCCATGAAGCGCAGCTCGCGCTTGGTGGCCGCGGCGATGAAGAACGAATCCCAGAAACTCTTGTGGTTCGGCGTCACGATCGCGGCGCCCTCGGCAGGGATGTTCTCGGCCCCGGTGATCGACAGCCGGAACCACAGCCGCATGAACGGGACGATCACGAGCCGGACGATGCCGTAGAGGAGGCGCGACGGTCCGCGCTCCCGCGCCAGCCGGTTCGCCTCCTCGAAGTTCACAACTTGATCGCTGCGATGACTATCGAGATGAGGACGAGCACGACGATCGCCACCTGCATGTAGATCCACGACCGTGGCATCTGCTGCATGTGGGCCTCCTACTCGATCAGTGCCTGGCGCAGCGCGATCGCCACGGCGTGCACGCGGCCGTCGGCCTCGAGCTTCGTGATCGCGCGCTTGGTGTCCGCCTTGACAGTCTCGGCGGAGAGCCCGATCCGCTCGGCGACGTCCTCGGTGTGCAGGCCCTCGGCCAGCAGCTGGAGGATCTCTCGCTCACGTTCGGAGAGCGGCGCCTCGGCGATGCCCTGGCTGAGCAGCAGCGCCGGCGACAGCGACGGGTCGACGAAGGCCTTGCCCTCCTGGACGGTCCGGATCGCGCGGATCAGGTCCTCCGGCGGGGAGCCCTTCATTACGTAGCCGCGCGCGCCGGCGGCGATGGCGTCCGACAGCAGGCGCTTGTCGCCGTAGGCCGAGAACACGACCATCTTCACGTCGGGCGCCTCCTCGGCAATCCGGCGCACAGCGGAGATCCCGTCGATGCCCGGCAGGCGGACGTCGATGATCGCGACTTCGGGCTTGTGCTCCTTGACCGCGTCGAGCGCCTCCTCGCCGGTGTGGACCGTGGCGACGAGGTCGATGTCGTCGACGCCGCCGAGCAGCAGCTCGAGGCCGTGGCGCACGGACGGGTGATCATCGACTGCGACGCAGCGCATGGCCGTCATGGCGCTTCACTGTAACCACCCGCCGGTCACACCGCCACGCGTCATGCGCATACAATCGCCGCCATGTTCGCTTCGATCGTTGTCGGCACAGACGGCTCCGCCACCGCCTCCGAGGCAGTACGCCAGGCGATGGAGCTCGCCGGGAGCGTGGGGCCAAGGTCTACCTCGTCAGCGCGTACGAGCCGACGCCCGAGGGACGGCTGCGCGACGAGCGCGCTCAGGTCCCGGCCGATCTCCAGTGGATGGTCAACCCGCGCGAGGACGTCGAGGCGACTCTCAAGGACAGCGCATCGCTGCTCGAGCGGGAGGGCGTCGAGGTGGAGACGCTCGCACGCGAGGGCGACCCGGCTGACGCGATCCTCGACGTGGCCGAGGAGAAGAACGCCGACCTGATCGTGGTCGGCAACAAGGGCATGACCGGCGCCAAGCGCTTCCTGCTCGGCTCAGTGCCGAACAAGGTCTCTCATCACGCCCCTTGCAGCGTGATGATCATCCGGACGACCTGAGGAATCCCCTGCCAGCGTCTTCGGTCGCTCGTGTGCGAGTGCACACGAGGTCGAGGGTCAGCGCAGCGCGGCGGCTGCGTCGAGTAGGCCGTTGCCGTAGCGCGGGTCGAACCCGGTGGCACCGACGTCGCGCGCGGTGCGCTCGAGGTGGCGCTCGATCGCGGTCGGGCTCGGGTAGCGGCCGATGCGGCGTGCGCCGACCAGCAGCGCGGCGACGCCGGACACGTGCGGGGCCGCCATCGAGGTGCCCTCGTAGCCGTTCGGCAGCCCGAACGTGCGGGGGTTGCGGGTGAAGGTCTGCTGGTAGACGAAGTTGCCGGGCTGGTCGGGGCGGCAGACCGCGCGGTCGTAGATCGTGTCGCTGTTGGCGGCGTCGCTGCCGCCGCCCGGCGCCGCGATGTCGACGTCGGTGCCGGAATCGGAGTAGTCGGCCTGGCAGCCGCGGATGGTCGTGGCGGCCACGGCCATGACGTAGCGGGCGCGCGCCGGATAGGCGACGACGGTGTCGCCCTGGTTGCCGGCGGCGGCGACGATCAGCACGTTGCGCTTGTGGGCGTAGCGGATGGCCGACACGATGTCGGGGATCTGCGAGGCGCGCACGGACGAGTCGAACTCGAGGCTCAGGTTGATGATCTTGGCGCCGCGGCGGGCGGCATAGCGGATGCCGCGGGCGATCGCGACGGTGTCGCCAGCGCCCTCGGAGTCGAGTACGCGGATCGGCATGATCTTCGCCGCATAGGCGATGCCGGCCGCGCCGACCCCGTTGTTGGTCGACTCGGCGATCGTGCCGGCGACATGGGTGCCGTGGCCGTTGTGGTCAAAGGGACGAGGGTCGTTGTCGACGAAGTCGTAGCCCTTGGCGAACCGGTTGAGGTCCGGCGCCCGGCGGAAGCGGCCGCGCGTCCTGTAGGCGACGCCGGTGTCGAGCACCGCGACCGTCACACCCTTGCCGCCGCCGCGCCTGCGGGCGCGCGCGATGTCCCACGCGTCGGGCATGTTGATCGAGAACGGTCCGGACATGTTCCACTGGAGGCGGAAGCCCGGGTCGTTCGGTGTCAGCGCCGATGCGCGGGCGATGTAGTTCGGGACCGCGGTCTTCACGCGCGGGTCCTTGCGCAGCTGGCGGATCTTGCTCTGGACCGCCTGGCCTGTCTTGACCGCGCTCGACCCGTCGGTGTAGTGCACGATGACCTCGCCCGGAACGTACGCGGGCGGCGTGGCGGCGCCGGCCCCGGAGGGCGCGGCCAGCGCGAGGGCGGCGAAGGCCGCGGCGGGAAGAAGTCTGCGGGGCATCTTGGTTACGGTCTAAGTCCAGTGTACGGAGGCTCGAACACTCGCTATGCGGGGAAGTTGCACGGCGAGGCCGAATCGTGACGAAGAGCTGCGTCTCGGGCGCCACCGGATTCGTAGGCGGCCACGTCACCCGTGAGCTCGTCGAGGCGGGCCACGACGTGAGGGTCGTGTACCGCGACGAGAGCCGCCTCGGCCGCCTCGCCGCGCTTCAGCCCGAGCCGGTCCGCGGCGACGTGCTCGACAGGGCCGCGATGCGGCGCGCACTCCGTGGTTGCGATGTCCTCTTCCACTGCGCCGGCTTCGTGGGCTCGAAACCCGCCGACCGGGTCTGGGAGGTCAACGCGGTGGGCCCGCGGATCGCCGTCGAGGCCGCCGCGGCCGAAGGGCTGCGGCGGGTCGTGGTCACCTCGAGCGTCGCGGGAATCGGCCCTGTCCCGCCCGGCGAGGTGGGCACGGAGGACGATCCTTTCCGTGGCGGCGGGCTCGGCCTGGCCTACGTCGACTCCAAGCACGAGGGCGAGATCGCGGCCCTGGCGACCGGCGCGCGGCTCGGCATCGAGGTCGTCGTCGTCAACCCCGCTTACGTGCTCGGAGTGCCCGTCGACAGCTCGCAGCCCGGCGAGACGTCGACGCGCACGATCGGGAACTACATGCGCGGCCGCCTCCCCGCGGTCGTCGACGGCGCCAACACGATCTGCGACGTCCGCGACGTGGCCGCCGGTCATCTCGCGGCGGCCGAGAAGGGCACGCCCGGCGAGCGCTACGTGCTCGGCGGGCACGACATCGGCTGGGTCGACCTGATCGAGCGCGTCGCCGAGCTGTCCGGCGTCAGGCGGCCGATCGCCGTGCTGCCGCCCGAGCTCGGCCCGGCGGCACGGCGCGCCGAGGCGCTCGGTATTCCGCTCCCGATCTCAGCCGAGGGCATCGTCCTGATGGCGCAGAACTGGCGCTACAGCTCGCGTAAGGCCAAGCGCGAGCTCGGCTACACCACGCGCCGCCTCGACACTACGCTGAAGGCGACGATCGACTGGTACAAGGAGCTGATCGAGAACGGCGCCTTCGGCTACGGCCCGCCGACGGCGATGTCGCTCAGCGCCGCCGGGATGCATCTCGCCGATCGCACCGGCCTGCTCGGCCCCGTGCGGGCCGCCGAGCGCTGGGCCGGGCGCCAGCTGGTCGCCGGCCGGTGAGCGACGCCTTCTTCCCGCGCGACGAGTACTTCATGCGCCTCGCGCTGCGCGAGGCCGAGCGCTCGATCGAGCACGGCGACGTGCCCGTGGGCTGCGTGGTGGCGGTCGACGGCGAGATCGCCGGGGCGGCGCCCAACGAGCGCGAGCTGCGTGGCGATCCGACCGCCCACTGCGAGGTCCTTGCGCTGCGCGAGGCCGCCGCGCGCACGGGGAGCTGGCGGCTCGACAACTCGGTCCTCTACGTGACGCTCGAGCCGTGCGCGATGTGCGCAGGGGCGATAGTCCTCGCGCGCGTCCCGCGGGTGGTCTACGGCGCGACCGACCCGAAGGCGGGCGCGGCCGGCAGCGTGCTCGACGTGCTCGCCGAGCCGAAGCTCAACCACCGCCCCCTGGTGGCGGGCGGTCTGCTGGCGGCGGAGTCGGCGGACCTGCTGCGCGCCTTCTTCGCCGCGCGGCGCTAGCGCTCAGGCGTAGCGGCGGGCGATCCGCGCGACGGAGCCGCCGTAGCCGCCGCCGAACAGCACGGCGTGCACGAGCAGCGGGAACAGCTGCCACAGTTCGACCCGGTCCGCGTGGCCGTCGGCGAGCGGCGCGACCTCGGCGTAAGCGGCAAAGCAGCGCTCGCCCGGCCCCCCGAAGAGCCTGAGCATCGCGAGGTCGATCTCGCGGTGGCCGCCGTACCAGGCGGGGTCGATCAGCCACGGCATGCCGCCCGTGTCGGCGAGGACGTTGCCGCCCCAGAGGTCGCCGTGGAGGCGGGCGGGCGGCTCGGCTGGGCCGGCGAGATCGCCGAGGCGCTCGCAGACGCGCTCGATCAGCTCCTCCGTCCCGTCCGGCAGCGCCCCCCGCGCCGCCGCCATCTCCGTGAGCGGGCGCAGCCTGCGCTCGGCGTAGAACTCGGCCCACGGGTCGCACGGCGCGTTGGGAATCTCGAGGGGCCCGAGCAGCAGCGGCCCCGGCCCGCCGAACTCCGGCTCGCCGGCAGCGTGCACCTGCGCCAGCCCGCGCCCGAGCGCCTCGGCGCCCTCGCCGTCGAGCCGGCCCTCGTCGACCCACTCGAGGGCCAGGAACGTGTCGTCGAAGCCGACCACCGTCGGCACCGGGAGGGCGCCGGCCGCGCCGAGCCGCTCCAGCCCCGCCGCCTCGGCGGCGTACCCGCCGGGGCGCGCGTCCGGGCTCGTCTTGACGAAGACCACGTCGCCGCCCGCGAGCTCCATCCGGAACGCGTCGTTGAGGTCGCCGCCGGACGCCCGCTCGGTGCTCGCGGGGCGGCCGAGAGCCGCCTCGACCGCGGCGGATGGGAAAGCCACGGCGCCAGGCTACCCCCGCGCGCGATGCAGGAGGATGTCGGGCCTTCGTGCCCCTCCTCGCCATCACCGTCGCCGCCGTGCTCATCGCCGGGGTCCTGCTCGTACTCGTTCTGCGCACCGTGCGCGCGCGGCCCGATGAGCCGCCGCCGGCCCCGGCCCCGATCGTCGACGCATCAGAGGCAGTCGAGCTGGACGTCCTGCCGGAGGTCGAGCCGGGCGTTCAGGCCGAGCCGGGACCCGAGGACGGCGTGCAGCAGCGGCTCACCGTGGCACGGCTGCGGCTCGTGCGGGTGGCGCAGGCGATCGAGCGCGGAGACCGGAAGGCGCTGAGCGAGGTCGACGAGGTGGGCGCGGAGCTCGAGCTGGCTCTCGACGAGCTCCGCGACCAGGGGCAGGGGCGCTAGCTCCCCTTGATCTCCGCGAGTAGCCCGCGCGCCGCGCGGTCTGCCATGTCGAGCACGTCCTCGAACCCCTGCGAGCCGCCGTAGTACGGGTCGGGCACGTCGAGCTCGCCGTCGGCCACGGACTCCTCGTCGAACTCGCGGAACAGCCGCACCTTGTCGCGCGCCTCGTCGTCCGGCGCGAGGCGGCGCATGTCGCGCGCGTTGCCGGCGTCCATCGCGAGTAGGTAGTCGAAGTCCTCGAAGTCCGCCGCGGTGAACTGGCGCGCGCCGCCCTCGAGCACGATGCCGCGCCGCCGGGCCGCGTCGGTCGAACGCTCGTCCGGCGAGGCGCCGACATGCCACCCGCCCGTCCCGGCGCTGTCGATCTCGATCTCGTCGTCCAGGCCGCGCTCGGCCACCAGCGCGCGGAACACGCCCTCGGCGGTCGGTGAGCGGCAGATGTTGCCGAGGCAGACGAAGAGGACGCGGGTCACGGCGGGCGCCCCGGAATTATGAGGGCCAGCCGTCGACGAACAGGTCGAGCGCCAGTTCCCCGTTCGGGTCACCGACATACTTGTCGAGATCGGTGATCCCGGCCTCGGCGAGCACCTCGTCGTCGATGTACGTGTTGCCCGTGCACTCGGCCGGATCGCGCTTGACGATCTCGTAAGCGGCATCGGCGTAGATGTCGGGCGTGCGGGCGGCGGACATCGCTGCGTCGCCGCCGAGCAGATTCTGCACCGCGGCCGTCGCGATCAGCGTGCGGGGCCAGAGGCAGTTGGCGGCGATGCCGTGCGACGCCTCGTCCTGCGCGACGCCGAGCGTCAGCATCGTCATCCCGTACTTGGCGACCGTGTACGCCGAATGGCCCTTGAGCCACTTCGGGTCGGTCGAGAGCGGGGGCGAGAGCGTGAGCACGTGCGCGTGGTCGGACTCGCGCAGGTGCGGAAGCGACGCGCGCGTGAGAAGGAACGTGCCGCGGATCTCGATGTCGATCATCAGGTCGAGCCGCTTGGGCTCGAGGTCGAACATCGGCGCCAGGTTGATGGCGCTCGCGTTGTTCACCACGATGTCGATGCCGCCGAACTTCTCGACCGTCTGGGCGACCGCGTTGGCGACCGATTCCTCGTTGCGCACGTCGCCGACGACGGCCAGGGCGTTGCCGCCGGCCTCCTCGATCTCGGCAGCAGCGGTGTGGATCGTGCCGGGCAGCTTCGGGTGCGGTTGATCGGTCTTGGCGAGGATCGCGACGTTCGCTCCGTCGGCAGCGATCTTCTTCGCGATCGCGAGGCCGATTCCGCGGCTCCCGCCGGACATCAGGACTGTGCGCTTCTCGAGGGCACCCATGGGCGGGACCCTATGGGAGCCCTGCGCCCGGTGAGTTCTGGCTGAGATCCATAGTCGATGGTACGTTCGGGCCAACCGTAAATGGTCGGGAGAGGCGATGCCGGGTTCTCGGGGGAAGAAGGCGTGTGGTCTGGTGCTGGCGACAGGGATGCTCGCCTTCTGCGGTCTCGCGGCCCCCGCCCTCGCCGCGCCCCTGCCGTGCCCCGGGGGTGACGGCGACGAGGCTGCCCTGAACGCGGCGATCAGCGGCGCCGCCGGCGGACCGCCCACCACGGTCGAGCTCGTCGCGGACTGCACCTACTCGTTCACTGCGGTGCACAACGGTTGGTATGGCTTCAACGCCATCCCGCCGATCGCGAGCGACGTGACGATCGACGGCAACGGCGCGACGATCGAGCGCAGTGCGTCGGCGCCGGCCCCCTTCCGCCTCTTCTTCGTCGCTGCCGACCCCGCGGACCCGGACACGTTCGGCTACGCGTCGCCGGGCGGGTCGGGCGGAGCGCTGACGCTTCAGGACCTTACGCTGCGGGGCGGCCTCGCCGAGGGCGGAGACGGGTTCTCCGGCGCCGGCGGCGGCGCGGGGATGGGCGGCGCTATCTACTCGCAGGGCAGCGTGACCCTCGACCGCGTCACCGTCTCGGGCAACACGGCGCGGGGCGGCAACGGGACCGCGTCGCTCGGCGGCGGCGGTGGGGGAGGAGGGATGGCCGGCGATGGCGGCCTGTTCGAGGGCGGCGGCTTCGGGGGCTTGGTGAGCGGCGGCGGGAGCGGCGCCGTTGCCGGCGCCGCTGCCGGCGGTGGCGGCGGCTTCCGCGCCGATGACGACGCCTTCGGGGCCGCTGGCGGCGGCCCCCAGACCGGTCTCGGCGGGCATGCCGCCGGAATCGCAGGTCCGGGCGGCAACGGCAGCGGCGGTGGAGTGCTCTCCGCGACAGGAACCGGCGGCGACTTCGGTGGCGGCGGCACCAACGGCGGCGGCGGCGGCGTCGGCGGCGGAGGCGGCGGCAACGCCATCGGCGGCGGAGGCGGCGGCTTCGGCGGAGGCGGCGGCTTCGGCACCTCTGTGGAGAGGGGTGGATCAGGCGGCTTCGGTGGTGGCGCCGGGGGTCTCGGGTCCCGCAACGAGCCGCCCGGGTTCGGTGGTGGCGCCGGCGGCGCGGAGGCGGGTGGCGGCGGCGCCGGGCTCGGCGGCGCGGTCTTCAACCACCAAGGCGAGCTGACGATCCGCAACTCCACGCTGTCGGGCAACCAGGCCGTCGGCGGCACCGGTGGCCCGAACGCCCTGACGCCCGGGAAACCCGGCAAGGGGCTCGGCGGTGCGCTGTTCAACCTGAACGGAGAGGTCTCGACGGACTCGGCGACGCTCGCCTCGAACACAGCCGCGGAGGGCGCCGCGGTCTACGACCTCGGCTACCTGGGCGACGACACCGGCGATCCCGATGGGCACGTCTACTCGGCCACGGCCATCCTGGTGAATACGATCGCCGCGGACTCGGCAGGCGGCGTGGACGTGGCAAGCAGCCGGCCGGCGATCGTCGCGGAAGGGAACCCCAACCTGGCATCGGCGGCGATCACGGCCTCGGATCACAACCTCGTCGAATCCCATCAGGCGATCGAGGGCGCGACCTTCGCGGGCACCCCGGTCGCGGACGATCCACAGCTCGGGCCGCTCGCGGCCAACGGCGGCCCGACCTTCACGCACGCACTCGTGTCAACCAGTCCCGCGGTCGGGGCCGGAGCGACGTCCCTTGCGACGGACCAACGGGGCACGACGCGGCCGCAGGGCGCGGAGGACGACATCGGTGCTTTCGAGCTCTCGTCCAGCCAGCCGCCGCACGTCCCGACGACGCTCACCGTGGACGACGACAAGGTCCAGTGTCCGAGCGCGGGGTTCACGACCGTCCAGGGTGCTGTGGGCGCGGCGGGCCCGGGAGACACCATCAACGTGTGCCGCGGCACCTACGACGAGGACGTTCAGGTCGGCGGAGCAGGCAAGTCGGGGCTCGACATCGTGTCTTCGACGGCGACGTCTGCGGCTGTGCTCAAGGGCGGTTTCGTGGTGGACGCGGGTGCGCGGGAGGTACAGATCCGCCGGTTCAGGATCGAGGCGGCGTCGGCGTCGGGCGGTGCGGGGATCCGGGTCGGCGGTGTGTCGACGTCGGCGAAGCTGATCAAGGACAACCTGGTCCTGGGCGGGACCAGCGGGGTCGTCGTTGACGGCGGCGCCTCGGCCGGATCGGTGCGCGACAACTCGGTGCAGCAGTTCTCCGCCGCCGGAATCCTCGTCGCTGGCCCGGGCTCATCGGCGGACGTGTTCAGCAACACGGTCGTCGGCAGTGGGGGCACGCAGGGGATCGTCTACTCGTCGTCGGCCGGCACGGCATTCGGGAACAAGGTGGCGAAGAACGGGCTCGCGGGGCTGGTGATGGAGACCTCGACTGCGACGTTCAAGGCGAACAACTCGTTCCAGAACGGAGTGGGTTTCCGGATCTCGGGCAACGGGTCGGGTGCGATCGAGAACAACCTCGCGTCGCAGAACACGGGCCAGGGAGTGCTCGTGCAGGCCGGCGCGGGCCAGAAGACGTTCGCATCAAACAACTTCAGGTCCAACGGCGGCACGGATTGCCGGGACGAGTCAGTCGGCGCCGGCACCGCCGGTACCGCGAACACCTGGACAGGCAACTACGGCCTCGAATCCAGCCCCGCCGGGATCTGCAAGAAGTAGCTAGCCGTCGTCCTGGCTGAACGCCCAGCGGACCTCGTCGATGTCGAGGCCGGAGGCGAGGCAGGCGAGCAGCTTCATCCGCGCCGCCTGAGGCGAGAGGTACCCGGCGGGGATGATCCCCGTCTCGCGCAGGTCGCGCTCGGAGCCGCGATAGCCGTAGGTCGCGTTGAGCACCACGCCGCGCTCGGGGCGGCAGTAGGCCACCACGGGCATCCGCTCCGCGACCTCGGCCCACAGGGCGAGCAGGTCGGGCGTGACGTGCCCGGCGCCGAGCGTGCCGATCACCAGACCGTCGGGATCGGTGTCGAGCGCGGCACGGGCGAGCGAGCCGTCGTCGCCGGCGCCGGTCGGCACCACGAGCACGCGGACGTTGAGGTCAGGCGGGTCGAGCGGCGGGTTGCGCGGCACGCGCGACCAGATGATCGGGTGGCCCTCGGTCACACGCCCGAGCGGTCCGGTCTGGGGGGAGGAGAAGGCCACGAGCGACGTGGTGTCCGTCTTGCGCGCCGCGCGCGCGTGATGGATCTCGCCGCCGAACACCACGAGCACGCCCATCGCGGCGGCGGCCTCACTTGCGGCGACGCTCACCGCGTCGACGAGGTTCGCCGGCCCGTCGGCGCCCGGGGCGGAAGCGGTGCGGATCGCGCCGGTGAACACGATCGGCGCCTCGGCGTCGTGCAGCACGTCGCACAGCATCGCCGTCTCCTCGAGCGTGTCGGTCCCGTGGGTGACCACCACGCCGATGCCCTTGCGTGCGGCGTCGCGCGCCGCGCGACAGATCGTGAGCTGCTCGTCGAGCGAGAGGTGCGCGGACGGCTTGTTGGCGATCGTGCGCGCGTCGAGGTTGCCCTGCGCGGCCAGGCCCGGGGCGGCCTGGATCAGGCCCGCGGCGTCGAGCTCAGGCGTGGCCCCGTCGTCACCGGCCATGCCGATCGTCCCGCCGGCGGCGAGCACGAGCACACGGCGAGATGCCTGGGGGGCAGCGCGAACGGCCATCGGGACAGGGTAACTAGCGGGGGGTGACGACAGGCGCGAGCGCTCGCAGCGCGTAGGCGCGGGCGGCCTCGTCGTCCTCGAGCGCTATCGCGCTCTCCTGGACCAGCACGAACGACACGCACAGCCGCACGAGGGTCTCCGCGGCCTCGACGGCGGACGTGCGATCGAGCCCGGCTCCCGCGGAGATGCGGGCGGCCGCGAACTCGCGCATCAGCGTGAAGATCAGGCCCCCGTCGGCGGCGAGCGTGCGCACGACGGTCTCCGGCTCGACGCGCGCGAGCCGATTGAGCAGCGGGTGCTCGCGGGCGATGCGCATCGCCGCGACGAAGCCTTCGGCCACCTGCTCGGCAGGGTCGGCCGTGAGGTCGAGCCCGGCCTCGAGCTGGGCGAGGCAGCGCCGGCACTCGCGCACCCCGAGCGCCTCCACGAGCGCCGCGCGGTCGCCGAAGCGCCGGTAGACGGTCATCCGGCCGACGCCGGCGCGGGTGGCCACGTCGTCCATCGTCAGGTTTTTCACGCCCGACGCCGCCGCAAGCTCGAGCGCGGCGTCGAGGATGCGGTCGCTCGTCGCGTCGGTGGGATGCTCGACGGCAGGGTCGAGCGCGCGCGTCAGGAGAGCAGTCGCGGACGACATGTCAGACGGCCGGCTCGAGCCGGCGCGCCGGCGCCGGCGGGGCGGTGAGCGCGAGACGGCTCGTCTCCTCACTGCGCCACTTCAGGTAGCCCGGGCCGAGCACGCGCAGGCTGCGCGGCATGAACGGCGTCGCCGAACGCGACGCCAAGCCCAGCGCGCGGAACTCGATCTCCTCGCGCCGCGACCACGTCTTGCCGAGCTTCTCGCGCAGCACCGGCGGCATCAGCCCGACCGTGGCGAGCTCGAGGCTGTGGGCAGGCACGCCCTTGCCCAGGCGCCACAGCGGCTGGACCGACTTCGGCAGCGGGGGAGCGGCCGGCGAGCCCATCGTGTCGAGCACGTCCTGCACGGCCTGGTTGTGCTCGAGCCTGTTCGCGACCATGTCGTCGAAGTAGACGCGGAACTCGGCGACCGTCGGCGGCAAGTCGCGGTCGCGGACGCCGAGCAGGCGGCCGAGGCGGCGCCACTCGACCCAGAACTGTTGCATCTCGCCCTCATCCAGCGGGTTGCCGAAGTGCTTGTGCGCGCGGGTTATCGCGTCGTAGAGCGTGGCGTGGACCCAGGCGTAGGCCTCGGGCTCGAGCGCGTGGTACTTCGTCCCGTCGGGCTTGGTGCCCTTGATCTTCGTGTGCATCGAGCGGATGTTCCGGCACACCGCCGCGGCCGCCTGGGGCTCGGCGTAGATCAGCGAGTTGGTGAAGTCGAGCGTGCGGAAGAGGCGCCCCCACGGGTCCGCCTTGTAGTTCGAGTGCTCGCGTACGCCGGCGCCCACGGTCGGGTGGGCGACCTGGAGCATCAGGGCATAGCCCGCGGCGACGAACCCGCGCGCGTCGGCGGCGCGGCGCCACGTGATCGACCCACGGCCCGGGACGAGTGCGTAGACCTCGTCGTCAGTCGGAAGGACGTTGCTCATCGCAGGCTCCTCGGATCGAGAATGGTACGCAAGAGAGGAAAATCGTACCAGACATGTCAGGAGCCGTTCGTGTTGGATCAGAGGCGTGCGCTGGCCGGCTCTGATCGCCGTGGGGGGAGTGCTCGCCGCCGGGTGCGGCGGCGACGCCGGCGACGATGCGAGGTCCGCGGCGACCACCGCCACGGAAGCCACGGCCCCCGAGCCCGCACTCACGCCCGAGGCCACGCGCGAGCGGCGCCGGCTGGTGGCGAAGCAGGCGCCTGTGGCGGGTCGGCTGCCGGAGAACGCGAGCGACGCCGAGGCGACCGAGGCGGTCGAGGCCGCCGTCGCCGAGGAAGCGCGCAGGCGCCAGCGCAGCGGCGACCTGCGCCCGGAGCCGGTCGTCCGGCGCGCCAAGTGTTCGCCGCTGCGCAACGGCACCGTGCCGGTAAAGCCGGCGGAGGGCGAGCTGCTCCTCGGCTGCACCGCGATCACCTCGTCGGTCTACTCGCGCCAGCTCGGCGGCAAGACCGTCCTGCTCGGGTTCGAGTTCCGCGCGCGCGTGAAGCTCGGAGACGGCACCTACGCGTACTGCGCCGTCGAGGTCACGCCCGCCGAGGGCGGCTCGAACATCGCCGGCAACGTGCCGCTCAGCCCGCGCTGCAGCGGCTGATCATGGAGAAACCGCCCGCGCCGCCGCCGCCGACCAGGCCCTAGCCGGCGGTCCCGCGCCGCATGGCCTCGTCGAGCCGCGGATAGCGCGCGTCTTCTCGTCCCACGAGTTCCTCGAGCCCGGCGCGCACGGCATCGACGTCGAGCGTCCCCGCCGCGGCCATTGCCTCGATGTCGGCCCAGTCGCGGGTGCGATCGAACATCGCTTTGAAGAGTGCGAGCTCGGTCGGCCCGAGCACTGGTATACGGGCGCCTTCGAACGCGACGGTCCGCCGATTCTTCGCGGCCTGCCGGTGGATCGGCTCGTAGTCGAAGAAGAGGTCGACCGGCGTGTCGTCCCACCACAGGCGAACCTGCCCCTTCTCCGCGATCACGGCGGCGGTGTCGACGGGCTGGGCGACCTCCGCCGGCAGTGCGGCCAATCCCTTCGGGGCTTTCTCCGCGGGCAGGAAGACGTTCACGTCGATGTCGCGGGTCCCGCGCGGCTCCTGCGTCCAGTACGCGAGCGCGATCGCTCCCCCGAATGCGTGGGGGATTCGGTGGTCGGCGAGTGCGCGGTGGAGCGCGAGGAGCTTCTTGGCGAGAGTCACGCGGCCTTCGAGCGCAGCCGCGGATAGCGGAGCTCACCTGGGCGCCGGGCCGGGAGGGCTTCCGCAAGCTCGATCACCTCGGCGAGGATGCGTCCGCGCCGGCGGCGTTCCGCTGCGGTCGGCAGGGTGACCGGTGGCGGGGCGGCTTCGATGGTCAGGCGTGTGCCGGTTGCGAGCAGTAGGCGCTCCAGCGTTTCGAGCGCAGGCGCCTTGCGCCCGTTCTCGTACGCCGAAATCGTCGCCTGCGATGTGCTGGTGCGCTCGGCGAGCGCGGCCTGGCTCAGATCGGCCGCTGCTCGCGCGGCCCGCAGGACAGCTGGGACATCCATGCTTCTAGCATATCCAATCGGATATGCCTGCCGTTGAGCTGGCTTGGTGGCGCGAGCGGCAGGGGCCCGCATTGGGCAGCCTGGGCCGAGCCCCAGCCGCTACCCTCTCTCGCCGCGCCATCGGCGCATCCTCGGAGGGGTGCGAGAGTGGTTGAATCGGGCGGTCTCGAAAACCGTTGTGCGGCGTAAGTCGTACCGTGGGTTCGAATCCCACCCCCTCCGCTGAGTCGATTGAAGAGCCTGCACAGCGGGCTCTTTTGTCGTTGAGGACGGGGTGTCGTCTGGGGTTCGTCAGGGAGCTCGGCGCGCGGCCTACGAGCGGTTGAGGCTGGGATGCGGATCGCGTGTCGATCGCGCGCGACTTCCGCTGACACTGGCATTCGCGACGAACTCCCGAGGGGTCGTGATCCGCCAGCGGCGTCGTTGCGCGAGCGGGGAGGGCGGGAGGTGCGATTGCCGCCTGGCTTTGGGGCCCCCCAGGTGTTCCCGCCGCGGGATCGCCGAACGATCCGCAAGACGTCCCGCTCGCTCCCCGAGGCCCGGCCGGCTTCCTCGGACGCGGCCGACGTCTGTAATTTCCCGGTGGGTTCGCGTATTTCCTGTAAAAGGGGTAGGTTGGTCTTAGCCCAGAGCTTGACCGTCGGCTTTGTGGCCCGGCTTCTCGCTTCGGATTCAGGACGCCCGATCGGACGTCCTGCCATCGGCAGCGGGGAGCATGAATATGTGGGCAGGGCGCAGCAGGTACGTCGTTACGCGGGGCCTTTTGGCGCGCCGCGCTAGGACTGTCAACAGCAGGGGGGCTCGTGTGAAGAGCCGTTCTGTCGTGGCTGTCCTGGTGGCGTGCGCTTGTGTTCTGTCCGTCGCATCCACCGCCGCTGCCGAGACTGTCGTGGTGAAGAGCGGCGTCAATCCGACGACGGTCAGTTTCCAGGGTGGATCTCCGATCTCGGCGTTTTCCATCAGCCGGAACCCCTCTTGGGTTTCTGAGAGCAACTACTCGGCCGGCACCCGCTGGGTGTCCTATTTCTCCTACGGCGGGGCCGACGGAACCCAGGGGTCCTACACCTACACATCGGCAATCGCTGTGCCCGCAGATGCTGTGAACATCTCGCCGATCACGATCCGCCGCTCGAGCGACGATTGCTCGACCGTCTTCGTGGCCGACACGAAGGCCTCGGGGGACTGCGACGGCAGCTTCGGCAATGTCACGACATCGGCCGCGGTGGCGCCCGCAGCAGGCACCAACACGCCGCTGCGGTTCGAAGTCGTCAACGCGCCGGCGCCGGGCGCCAACCCGACCGGGCTGATCTTCAATGCGACGGTCAGCTTCGACCGGAACGCGGCGCCGGTGTGTTCGAACGATTCGATCTCGACGTCTTCGAACACGGCCAAGGCGTTCACGCTTGCCTGCACCGACGCGAACAGCGACCCGTTGACCTATTCGATCGTGTCCGGCCCGGCGAACGGCACGCTTTCGGGGACTGGTGCGTCGCGCACCTACACACCTACGGCGGGCTATTCGGGCCCGGACTCCTTCACCTACAAGGCCAACGACGGAACAGCCGATTCGAATGTCGCGACGGTGTCGATAACGGTGATCGACACGCTGCCTCCGGACACCACGATCACCTCCGGTCCGACCGGGATCTTCCAGGGCACGACGACGAACGACTCGACGCCGACGTTTTCGTTCACCTCGACCGAGACCGGGTCGACGTTCGAGTGCAAGGTCGACACCGGCGCCTACGCACCCTGCTCCTCACCGTTCACGACGGCTTCTCTCCCCGACGGCACACATACGTTTGCGGTCCGTGCGAAGGACGCCGCCGGCAACATCGACCCGACCCCGGCGACCAAGACGTTCACGGTCGCGCCGCGATGCACGATCCTCGGGCTGAGCCTGACCCCGCTGGGCATCCCGATCAAGATCTGCCTGTTCGAGGTCCGGACCGCCGCCGTCGGCGCTCACGCCGGTCCCCGCCTGGCCTCCTACACGCTGTCTCTCTCGCGCAGCGGCAAGACCTACGCGACCGTCACCGCCAAGCACGGCAAACGCACCCTCGTAAGGCGTCGCCGCGCGCTAACCGCCGGGACCTACACCGTGCGAACGACCGCGAAAACCACCGCCGGCAGACGCCTCGCAACGCGTACCACGATCCACGTCAGTCGCACACTCGCGAAACGTCTGCGTGGCAACCCCCGCGGCTGACGTGCCTGGGGATGACCCCGTCGAGCGCGCCGGACATCATCGACATCACACGTGTCGTCCACGACTTCGTGGCGGCGATCGCGTCTGTAGGCCTAACGCCCGAAATGGCCCGCACCTCGCCAGATCGACGCCGCAATCCCGTGCTCGAAAGGGAGGGCAGCACTCCGTGGGCACCTCCCACGACAGCGTCCATCAGCTCGTAGCGGAGCTCGCCCACCCCATGTTCATCGTCGTGCGGGAACTGGTTCGCGCGGGGGGCTAGCCCTCCGGCACCTCGGCGTTCGAGAAGTGCGGGGCGTCGAACGGCAGCTCCTTCGCGAGCCAGTGTCCCGCGGCACGGTAGGCCTTCGCGTAGTACCCGCGGTCGTACGCGTCCTGGACCACCCACCAGCTCACGTCGACGTCGTGGTCGAGCAGCTCCTCGGACAGGGGGGTGCGGCGGCCGAGCGGATACAGGTAGAGGCAGCCGAGGTACTCGCCGCCGGCGTCCCGCAGGACGTAGCTGAACGAGGTCCCGTCGCGGAACTCGAGCTCGTGCCAGACGAGATCCGTGAAGTTGAACTCCGCGGTCACGGGCTGCTCGGGCCAGCCGCCGCCGCGGGTGCGCCGGATCAGGTCGAGGTTCGAGTTGATGCCGCGCACGTCGTCCTCGAGGTGGTCGCGCGAGAGCACCGTCGCCACCAGGTCCTCGTAGGTCAGCCGCTCGGGTATCGCCACGCCGGCGGGCACGTCCAACGACTTGATGAAGCGGGAGTAGTCGGCCATTCCCGGGCGAGGCTAGCCGGGTGGGGCTCAGGAATCTGCGCGCAGCTGCCGAATAAGGGAGAAGCAGCACGTTGGAGCCGAGATCGACGCGGCAAGGCAGCATCCAGAGGCGGACGTCGGAGCCGAGATCGACACGGCAGCGCAGTTCTCCGCAGCTGGCCCCCAGCCGAGACCCACACGGCAGGCAGAGCCCCGTTCGAACGGGGCTTTTGTCGTTCAGAGCGCGAGGAGCGCCGCCGGCGTGAGCGCGGGCAGTGCGTAGGTGGCGACCCTGATCCCGCGATCGAGGCGGTCGTAGACGGCACCGGCGGCGCCGAGGCGCTGCACGGCCGCGTCGCGGACGTAGCGCGTGAACCGCAGCGACCCGTAGCCGCGGGCGGCGCCGAACTGGTCGAAGACGCGGTCGAGTTTGCGGCCCGAGTACCCCGGTCCGCGTCCCGCCGCGTCGAACGCGAGCGCGAGCGGGAGAGCGAGCAGGACGCCGGCGAACGTGGTGCCGAGGCGGATCAGGATCGCGATCATGATTCCCGCGGCGGGGGTCGCCAGCTCGCGGAACGCGTCCTCGGGCGTCTCGTACGACACGTGAACCTCGTTCGTGGGGGAGATCAGGATCCCGACGATCAGCCCGAGCCAGAAGACGGGGATCGCGGATCGCCTGACGGTCCAGAGCCGCAGCAGGCGCCGCGCGTCGCGCATGCCCGGCTCGAGCAGATCGGCCGGGGTGATCTGCGGGGTCCGTGCCACGGCGTCACACTACGACCGATGAGTTTCGAGGGGCGCCGTCGTCCAGGGATCAGAAAGCAATCCCAAGACCTGGAGAACTGACCATGGGCGAAGTGCACGTACACGAATTCATGAGCATCGACGGCGCGATGGACGAGCCGACCTGGACCTTCGACTATGGGTTCGACCCGACGATGGGCGAGCGCATCGGCGCGGTCTGCGAGAACTCGGACGCCATCCTGCTCGGCCGCAACACCTACGAGATGTTCGAGCCGGCGTGGTCGACCCGGACCGTCGAGGACGACCCCGGCGCGCCGTTCTTCAACGACACCAAGAAGTACGTCGTCTCGAGCACGCTCCCTCAGGGCGAGGGCACGTGGAGCAACTCCGAGATCATCGGCGGATACGACCCGGCCGCGATCCAGAAGCTCAAGGACGCGGCCGGCAACCTATTCGTCAGCGGCAGCCGCCGGCTCGTCCAGGGCATGCTGAAGGACGGCCTGATCGACGAGCTGCACCTGTGCGTGTTCCCGCTCAGCCGCGGCGGCGACATCCGCCTCTTCGAGGCGGGCACCGACGACATCAAGCTGTCGCTGCAGAAGTGCGAGTCGTTCCCGAACGGCGTCGTCTACCTGAACTACCGCAAGGCCTGAGCGGGCGTCAGCGGTCCTCGCCGTGGAAGTAGTCCACGGCGCTGGACCGCTCGACGATCACGTCCTCGTCCTTGTCGCCGGTGTAGACGCCGACCTTTCCGCTGTCGGGGTAGGACGTGGCCGTCGGGAACTGGACGTTCGAGAACATCAGCACACGGACCGTCGAGTCCGAGTCGTTGCGGACCTCGTGTGCGCCGCCGGGGCCGGTCGGGAAGTAGACGAGCTCTGACGGCCCGACGGTCGCGGTCCCCTCCGTGGTGCGCACGGTGGCTTCGCCCTCGAGCACGAGGAGCCACTCCTCCTCGCCGTACTCGTAGTGGTACGGACACACCGACTGGCCGGGCGGAAGCTCGTAGGCGCTGGCGCCGGTGGCTTCTGCCCCGGCACCCGGGCCGAAGCGGGCCTGGCCGGAGCGGAAGCCCTCCGGGTCGTCGGACTCGTACTCATAGTCGGCCTCGGCCAGCGGAAATCGCTTCATCGGGGCGACTCTAGACAGCCGCGACGCGCTCGCCCGGGAGGATCACCGCACGCATGATCAGCTCGGCCATGAGGGTCGCGGCCGCGAGCTCGACTGCGAGGAGCGCGAGCAGCACGACGAGCTGGGTGGCGGCCGCCTCTGCCGGCGAGGCGCCACCGAGGATCAGGCCGACGAACGTGCCGGGGAGCGCGACCAGGCCGACGCTGCGTGTCTGGTCGATGACGGGCACGAGACCCGTGCGGATCGAATGGCGGACGGACGGGGCCAGCGCCGATCGCGCGTCGTCGCCGAGGCACAGGCGGGCCTCGATCAGGTCCGCCTCGTCGCCGAGCGCCTCCCACAGTCGCCGGCCCGCGAGAGTGGTGGCTGCCATCGCACCGCCGATCAGGATTCCCGCCGTCGGAACGGCGGCGCGAGGGGTGAACGCGAACGCCCCGACCGCCAGCAGGATCCCGGTCGCGGCCAGCGCCGGCACGGCGATGGCGAACAGCGCTCGCCGGCGCGCGTGGTCGAGGCCCGGCAGGCGGCCGCCGGCGGTCATGCCCGCGGTGGTGGCCATCACCGCTACGAAGAGATACGCCAGCGGCTCGAGCTCGAAGACGAGCGCGATGGCGGCCCCGACGGCCGCCAGCTGGACCACGGCTCGAACGGCCGTGACGATCAGCTCGCGGGACAGCCCGAGTCGAAGCCGGTATGCGAGTACCGCCGCGGCGATCGCGAACCCGATCCCGGAGAGGGTGCGGAGCACTACGTCGCTCACAGCGGTTGCTCCTGAGTGTCCGCCCAGCGCTCGGCGAACGCGAGGTCGTGGGTGGCGACGCAGATGCCCAGCCCGCGCGCCGTGAGGTTGCGCAGCGTGGCGCCGATCTGCTCGGTATTCGGGGCGTCGAGCGCGGCGGTCGGCTCGTCGAGCAGCAGCAGCTGGGGGTCGCGGGTCAATGCCCTGGCCAGCGCGACGCGGGCCCGCTCGCCGCCGGACAGCTCGGTCGCCTCGCGCTTGGCGAACGACGGCTCGAGGCTGGCGGCAGTGAGCGCCTCCTCGAGTCTGGCCCGTGTCAGATCCGGCACGCCGTGGCGGAGGTTGTCGTTCACCGTGCCCGGGAGCATCGCCGGGGTCTGCGCCACGAGCCCGACCCGCCGGCGCAGGTCGGGCGCCTCGAGGTCGAAGATGTTCTGCCCGTCGAGCGTGACCGTGCCCCGATCGGCTTCGAGCAGTCTCACGAACAGTCGCAACAGCGTGGTCTTGCCGGCTCCGCTCGGGGCGATCAGCGCTGTGACCCGTCCCGGCGACACGGTGCACGAGACCCCTCGCAGCACCGGCCGCCCGGACAGTTCGATCGAGACGTCCTCGGCTCGGAGCCCGGCGGTCACCGGGCAAGCGTAGGACCCGGGGCCTACTTCTCGCTCGCGTCCTCCTGGTCACCCTCGATGACGACCAGCTTGTAGTGCTCGTCGAGCCGCACGTCGACCGTCTTGCCGTTGGGCTTGGTCACCTCGACCTCCCACGTGGCGCCGTTCTCGCCGTCGCGCTCGACCGCATTGGCTTCGCCGCCGGTGATCGCCAGCGCCGCCGCCTTCGCCTTGTCGGCCGCGGCGCCACTGACCTGCTCCCTGGCATCCTCGCCGCCGATCGCGCCGGTGGCGACAGCGGCCCCGGTCGTGCCGATGGCGGCGATCGCGCCTGCGACCAGGACAAGCTTCTTGGTGCGGTTCATATCTGCCTCCTCGTTGGGGTGGACTGCACTGCCAGACCCAGGTTCACGGGGCTCGATGAGACGGCTGTGAGAGTGGCAGGCTGATCCGGACGACAGCTCCCGGGACGCCCGACACGATCTCGGCCGTCCCCTCATGCGCCGCGGCGATCGCACGGACGATCGCCAGCCCCAGGCCCGTGCCCCCGTCCGCCCGCCCGCCCGCGCGTGTGAAGCGCTCGAACGCCTCGGCGCCGAACCCGGGCGGGAAGCCGGGGCCGGCATCGGCAACTTCGAGCGCGACCAGCCCGGCCCCGACGCGCCCCCCCAGCCGGACGTCGCCGGCCCCGTGCCGGAGCGCGTTGTCGACGAGGTTCCCGAGCGCCTGCTCCAGGCGCACGGGGTCGACGCGGGCCTCGGTCCCCGGTGGTACGTCGATCACGACCGCACGACCGTCGTCGCCGGCGGCCCGGCGGAAGCGGCCGCCCACCCGCTCGGCCAGCGCGCGCAGGTCGGTCTCCTCGGCTGCGATCGGCAGGCGGCCCTGGTCGGCGCGCGCGATGACGAGGAGGTCCTCCGCCAGGCGCGCGAGCCGGTCGACCTCCTCCGCGGCGGAGCGCAGCGCCGCTCGGACCTCGTCGGCCGAGCGGCCCGGCTTCTCCGCCAGCTCGAGCTCCGTCCGGAGGATCGCCAGGGGGGTTCGCAGCTCATGGCTCGCGTCGGCGACGAACACCCGCTCGCGCTCGAGTGAGCCCTCGATGCGGTCGAGCATCGCGTTGAGCGTCTCCGCCAGATGGCGGATCTCGTCGTCCGCGGCGGGCAGAGGAAGGCGCTCGCCCGAGCGTCGGAGCGTGATCTGCTCGGCCCGGCGGCGCATCGCCTCGACCGGCGCGAGTCCGCGCCCCGCGAGGAGGTAGCCCGACCCGGTCGCCAGGAGCAGTGCCAGCGCGGTGGCGATCGCGAACGCGCGTACCAGCCCGTCGAGTGTCTCCACCCGATCGGCCTCGGACGCACCGGCGACCACCACGAACGATCGCACGGTCTGGGCTCGGATCCGGGCGGCGTCGTCGATCCCGGGCACCTTGCGCCCTGACGCGACGACTGTTCCCGTGCGGGCTGCCGCGATCTCCGCGGGGGTCAGCACGGGGCCGGCCCCACGCGGGAGCGTGGAAGTCACCACACGGCCCCTCAGATCGAGAATCTGGGCGAAGCTGTCCTCGGTGTCGATTCCCGCGGAGGTGAGCCGGGGCCGCGAGCCCCGTGCCGAGTCGACGAGGGCGGCGAGGTCGCCGACACGGTTGTGAAGGCTGTCGTCGAGGCTCTCGTCGAGTTGGCGGGACACCTGCGAGTACACGAAGAGCGCGGTCAGGACGAAGACTGCCAGCAGCGCCACGGCCAAGCCGAGCGCGAGCCGGATCCTGATCGGGAGGCGGCTCAGGAGTCAGCCGTCCTTCCGCAGCCTGTAGCCGGCGCCCCGCACCGTCTCGATGCTGTCGCGGCCGAACGGCCGGTCGATCTTCCGGCGGAGGTAGCGGACGTAGACGTCGACAACGTTCGATCGGTTCTCGTACCCGTAGTCCCAGGCGTGCTCGAGCAGGTGGTAGCGGGAGATGACCTCGCCCGGCCTGCGCATGAACACCTCGAGCAGCGAGAATTCCTTCGCCGACAGTGAGATCTCCACCTCGCCGCGCCAGACCTGATGCGTCGCGGGATCCATGGCGAGGTCATCGACCTCGATCCGCACGGGGCGCTCGTCGGTCGTGCGCCGCGCGAGCGCGCGCAGCCGCGCGAGAAGCTCGGCGAACGAGAAGGGTTTGACCAGGTAATCGTCCGCCCCACCGTCGAGTCCCGCGATCCGGTCCTCGACCGCGTCGCGCGCGGTGAGCATGAGAACCGGCGCCCATACGCCGTCGGTGCGCAGCCGGCGGCACGTCTCGAACCCGTCGATGCCCGGAAGCATCACGTCGAGGACGATCCCGTCGTACTCGGTGGCGCCCGCCATCCAGATCGCGTCCTCGCCGCGCTCGGTGACGTCGACCGCCATCCCCTCCTCCCGCAGGCCGCGCCGCAGGAGGGCGGCCATCTTCACCTCGTCCTCGACGACCAGGATCCGCATTCCCCCAGCGTCTCACCAATTGATGAGGGTGGGATGAGAACTACTATCGCCTGAGGATGGGCGATCCGATCGACGACCTCCACCGCGGCGACTACGAGGAGTTCACGGCTCGCCGTAACGAGCTGGCCAAGCGGCTGAAGGCCGATGGCGACCCGGAAGGGTCGGAGCAGGTGAAGGCGCTGAAGAAGCCGACCCGCTCGGCGTGGGCGCTCAACCAGCTGAGCGCGGAGAAGCCGAAGCTCCGCGACGCGGTGCTCGCGGCGGGCGACGAGTTGCGCGCGGCGCAGTCGCGGCTGGTGGCGGGGAAGGGCGGGGCGGACGAGCTGCGCGCCGCCCGCGACGCCGAGCGCGGCGCGATCGCGAAGGCCCTCGACGCGCTTCCGGGGAAGCTCAGTGCCGCGGCGCTCGAGAAGGCGCGCGGGACGCTGCAGGCCGTGGCTCTCGACGAGGACGTGCGGTCGCTGTTCGAGACGGCGCGCCTGACGCTCGACCACGAGCCCGCGGGCCTCGGCGGGCTCGACTCGCTCCCGGCCGCGCCCGCACGTGGAGCCAAGCGCAAGAAGGCGGCCGGGAAGGGCAGGGACGCCAAGGCGAAGCGCCGCAGCGAGCAGCTGCGTGCCGCCGAGGCGGAGGTCCGCGAGCTCGAGCGGCGCGAGCACGAGGCCGAGCTCAACCTGACGTCGGCGCGGGACGTGGCCGAGCGCGCCCAGCGCGACCTGCGCCGCGCCACGAAGGAGCGCGACGCGGCCAAGCAGGCCGTGGCCGACGCGCGCGAGCGGATCGCGGGCCTGCGATGACGCCTGCCGACAACGGCCCGTGGGCCCTGCAGCGGATGTTCCGGCTCGGGGACCACGTCTTCGACCGCCAGGCGTACGACCCCGCCACCGATGTCCTGACCGTGTGGAAGTCCGAGGGCATCGGCGGGCGGATGTCCGACGAGCTGTACGACTCGCCCGAAGGTCACCTGCCGCAGTACGACAACCGCGGCCGGCTCGTCTCGATCGACTTCACCGATGTGCAGGCGCGTCTCGGTGCGGAGGGTATGGTCACGATCACGCTCAAGGGCGACACGACCCCGCTCCTCGCGGACGACGTCGCCGAGGCCCTCGCCAACCCACCGGGCGACGACGACGAGGACGAGCTCGACGACGAGGAGTGGTACCCGCGGGCGGAGCCGCCGCGGGTGTAACGAAACCGGAGCTCGCCCGACCATGCCCTGTTCGGAGTACCGAGGAGGCTGAGATGAGCGAATCGCAGGTCATCGTGATCGGTGCGGGACCCGCCGGTCTGTCCACCGCGCTCGCCCTGAAGGACGAAGGGATCGAGTCGGTCGTGTTCGACAGGGCACCGGAGGTCGCCTCGTCGTGGCGCGCCCGCTACGACCGCCTGAGGCTCAACAGCCCCGCGCGGATGTCGCACCTCCCAGGCCGCCGGTTTGCGAAGGGCACTGAGACGTTCCCGGGGCGAGACGACGTAATCGCGCATCTCGAGGAGCACGCCGCCGAGGATGGGTTCGAGCTGCGGCTCGGAACCGCTGTCAACCGGGTCGATCGCAGCGATTCAGGTTGGGTCCTGACCACCTCGGCGGGCGAGGAGCGGGCGCCACACGTCGTGGTGGCGACCGGGCACGAGCACTCCCCCTACGTTCCCGATTGGCGTGGCCGCGAGTCTTTCGGCGGTGACCTGTTGCATTCCTCGCGGTATCGCGAACCGGGGGCGTTCACAAGGAGGCGAGCCCTCGTCGCGGGGTCGGGCTGTTCCGGCATGGAGATCGCATTCGACCTCGTCGAGGGTGGCGCGGCAAAGGTCTGGCTCGCGGTCCGCACGCCGCCGAACATCATTCTGCGGACGGGACCCGGAGGCCTGCCCGGGGACTACATCGGCGGAGTCCTGTCGTTTTTGCCGACAGGTCTGGCCGACCGTTTGGCCAAGCTCGGGCGCAGGATGGATCTCGGTGACCTCACCGAGTACGGACTGCCGTTTCCCGACGAGGGGATCTTCGCGCGCCTGAACCGGCTCGGCGTGGCGCCGGCGATCGTCGACAAACCCGTCATCGATGCGATCAGGGGCGGGCGGATCGAGATCGTCCGGGGCGTCGAATCGCTCGACGAAGCAGGTGTCACGCTCGCGGACGGCGTCCGCGTGGAGCCCGACGCGGTGATCTGCGCCACCGGCTTCCGGCGGGGGCTGGAAGAGCTCGTCGGCCACCTCGAAGTCCTCGGCGAGCGCGGGTTGCCCAAGGCGATCGGCGGGCACGCTGCGCAACCAGGACTGCGCTTCGTCGGATATGTGCCGCGGCCGGGCATGCTTCACCGGACGGCCAAGGACGCAGGGCGGGCCGCGCGGGCGATCAAGCGGGAGCTGGCCGGTTAGGACCGCGGAGGCGGACCGCTACTTCGCCGGCAGCGAGGCCGCGTAGTTCGCGCCCTCGTCGATCCAGCGCGCGAGCCCGGCGTCGTCGGCGATGCCCGCGGCGTCGATCTCGACGAAGCCGCGCATCGTGCGGCCGGTGAAGTTCATAGGGCCCGCATGGGGCTCGGTGAGGATCCGGTCGTACTCGTCCTTCGCGACGCGGACCATGAGGTTCTCCCCGAGCGTCCCGACGGCCATGTTGCCGCCGACGAGCCAGGCAATGCCGCCGAACATCTGCTTCTCGGTCACCCCGTCGCGGCCGCCGATCTCGGCGCGGACGCGCTCCGCCAGCTCCTCCGAATAGGCCACGCTGCGACGATACCGGCCGCCATGAACGACCTCGGGGCGATGATCGCCCGCAACGCGTCGGCAGCAACCATCGCCGCCCACCTCGACAAGATGCGCCACGACGGCCGGGTCGCCGAGTTGTCGACCCTCAATCGCTCGCAGCAGCGGCTCCTGTTCGGGATCGCGGCGCGCAACGAGCCGGTCGGGCTCGACTTCTTCGTCCCGGGGGGCCAGGCCCCCGGCGCTCCGGTCAGCCATCACGGCACGAACACGCTCAGGCTGCCGCGCCCGCTGCGGCAGTTCGAGAAGCGGTTCGTGCGCGAACCCGCGGGCGAGCGCCTGCTCGGGTACAACGAGTGGCGCCTTCGCGGGGTGCTGGGACCGGGCTACTTCGTCGCCGTGCCGACCGCGGGCAATGCGACGTGGGAGGACCGCGGGGGCGTGGTGGTCGACTACTTCGAGGTCCCGGACAGCGAAGATCTGACCCCGGAGGACTGGCCGGCGGTGATGCCCAACAGCAAGGGCCTACAGCGCTTCGTCTACCACCACACGCGCGACTTTCTGCGCCGGGTGTCCGGCGATGTCGCGATCGGGGTCGCGTTCAGGGACGAGACCCCGCTCGACCACTACTTCACGCTCGCGCGCGAGCCGGTCTAGCGGCGGCGCTCGTCGCGCCCGTCGTCGCCGCGCCGGTGGCCGCGGTGCTTCTTGCCGCCGAGCTTCGTCACCCAGTACTCCGTCTCCGGGCCCGCCGGCGTCCCGAACCGCGCGTTGACGGCGAACAGCGCGCCCTTCTGGCGCGCTAGCGTCGTCGGCACGTCGAAGTCGCTGCTCTTCACCGTCCTGACGACGGCCCCACGGGTCAGCCGCCGGTTGAGCTTGACCACGGCGATCTGGTTGAGGCGGTTCTGCACGGCGTAAAGCTTGCGCCCCTCGAGCAGCAGCCCGTCGCCGTTCGCCAGCGTCGCGCCGCCGAGGTCGATCCGTCGTGCGGCGCCGGTGCGGGCGTCGATGCGCCACAGGGCGCCGGCGTTGCCCTGCACGGCGATCAGCTTGTGCTTCGAGGCCGAGACGATTCCGTTCAGGTTGTTCCCCTCGGCCAGCGTGATGCCGGCCAGCGGGAGCTCGCGCGCGGTCGAGAGATCACGCCTGACGAAGTAGAGAGAGTTGCGGCGCGAGTCCGTGAACCAGGCGCCCTTGCGGGTCAGCGCCACGTCGTTGACGAACGTCGGCCCACCCGTCGGCCCGCCGGTCGGGGCGAGCTGGAACTGCGCGAGCTCGGTTCCGGTCCGGGCCGAATAGACGAATGCCTTGCCCGTCTGGCCACCGGCCACGAAGAGCCGGCCGCGGCCGTCGTGCTTGAGGCCGATCGCGGCACGGTCGTTGCCGCCCGCGACCACCGTCCTCGTCCTTCCGCTCCGCGGGTCGAGCTTGAGGACCGCGCCGGTCGGGATGGACCCCACGTAGAGCTTGTTGCCGCCGCCCGACGCGATGCCCTCGGGCTGCCACCCGTCGGGCAGGTCGATGTGGCGATCGGACAGCGTCGCGTTGGCGCCGACCGCGATGAACGCGGTGGCGAAGACGAGCACGAGCAACAGCCTCTTCACGGTGAAACAGCCTCCGGGCGGTCAGGGGTTTGGTACCCCGTTCCCATCTGTGGCTGAAAGAAACCATGCTGGACGACCGGGACATATACGAACATGTGTTCGTATGCAGCCCCCACCGCCCACCATCCTCCACGCCGATGTCGACTCGTTCTTCGCCTCGGTCGAGCAGCGCGACGACCCGAAGCTCCGCGACAGACCCGTGATCGTGGGCGGCGGGGTGGTGATGGCTGCCAGCTACGAGGCGAAGGCGTGCGGGATCCACGGCGGGATGGGCGGTCAGAAGGCGCGCCGGCTCTGCCCGGACGCCGTGGTCGTACCCCCGCGGTTCGAGGCGTACGTAAAGGCCAGCCACACGCTCTTCGAGGTCTTCGAGGACACGGCGCCGGCGGTGGAGGGGCTCTCGCTCGAGGAGGCGTTCCTCGACGTGCGCGGCCTCGAGCGGATCTCCGGCACGGCGCCCGAGATCGCCCGGACCCTGCGCCGCCGCGTGCGCGACGACGTGGGGCTCCCGATCAGCGTCGGCGTGGCCGCCAACAAGCTGATCGCAAAGATGGCGAGCCGCGCCGCCAAGCCCGACGGGATGCTCGTCGTCGAGCCGGGCCGCGAGCTGGAGTTCCTCCACCCGATCCCGGTCGAGAAGCTGTGGGGGGTGGGGGAGTCGACGGCCGCCAGGCTGCACGCGCGGGGGCTGATGACGGTCGGCGACATCGCCCGCGCGCCGGAGGGCGGGCTCATCGCCCTGCTCGGCCGCCACGCCGGGGCGCACCTGCACGGGGTGGCGAACGGCCGCGACCGCCGGCGCGTGCGATCGGGGCGGCGGCGACGCACGTTCGGCGCGCAGCGCGCCCTGGGCCGCGGGCCGCACCCACCGGCCGAGGTCGAGGCTGCGCTGGCCGGGCTCGTCGACCGCGTGACGCGGCGCATGCGCACGGGCGGGCGGGTCGGGCGCACCGTGATCCTGCGGCTGCGATTCGACGACTTCACACGTGCGACTCGTTCGCACACCCTCCCCAGCTCGACTGCGGCCACCGTTCTGATCCTCACCGCGGCGCGCAAGCTGCTGCTCGCCGCGGAGCCGCTGATCGAGCGGCGCGGGATCACCCTCGTCGGCGTCACCGTCGCGAACGTCGACTGGGCGGCAGAGGGTGTGCAGCTCGAGCTTCCGTTCGACGGCCCCGACCGCAGCGCCCTCGACGCCGCGCTCGACGAGGTGCACGACCGGTTCGGCACCGGCGCGATCACGCGCGCCGCCACGCTCGGCCGGAACGACCTTCGCTTTCCGCACGTGCTCGACAACTACAAGTAGCGTCCGCGGCGGATGCCGGACACGCCGACACCCGAGGTCCGCGTGGCGGTCCACCAGACGGAGATGAAGGCGACCCTCGGAACGGGCGCCACCATCGCGATCGGCGTCTGTGCGCTGCTCACGCTCGTCGGCTTCGGGATCGGCGGTGCCGGCGTGGTCATCGCGCTCGTCATCGGCCTGGCGCTCGTGCCGCTCCCGTTCCTGATCGCACTCGCGCTGTGGGTCGATCGGTTCGAGCCCGAGCCGCGGCGACTGCTGATCGAGATGTTCCTCTGGGGTGCGTTCGTCGCCACGTTCTTCGCGGGGATCGCCAACGAGGTGGGCCAATCGGTGGTCAGCGGGTCGCTCGGCAAGGGTGCGGGGGAGATCTACGGCGGGTCGATCTCGGCCCCGGTGGTCGAGGAGTCGCTCAAGGCGATGGCGATCTGGCTCGTCTGGCGGCGCGCCCGCGACGAGATCGACGGCATCGTCGACGGCGTTGTCTACGCGCTGGTCGTCGCGATCGGCTTCGCGACGGTCGAGAACGTCTACTACTACGCCGAGGGGGCATACGACGACGGCGTGGTCGGAGCGCTCGGCGTTTTCGTCGCCCGGGCGCTGTTCTCACCGCTCGCGCATCCGCTCTTCACGGCGATGACGGGAATCGGGTTCGGTCTCGCGGCGACCACGGGGCGGAGGTGGTTGCGCGCGAGCGCCCCGTTCGGCGGCCTCGTCCTGGCGATCCTTCTCCACAGCGCGTGGAACACGAGCACGCTCTCGGAGGAGACGGCGTTCGCGGTCTACCTTCTGTTCTTCGTGCCGCTGCTCATCTCGCTCGCGATCTTCGTCGGCGCCGTCCGGGCGCGGGAGACGCGCGTGGTGAGCGTCGAGCTCGAGCCCGAGGTCGCCGCCGGCCTCATGACACCGGCGGAGATCGACGAGCTGGCCTCGATCAAACGGCGCAAGGCCGCGCTCAAGCGGGCCAAGTTCCTCGGCGGGAAGCCCGCTCGGTCCGCGGCGCTCGCCTACCAGCGGGCGGCCACCGACCTGGCCTTCCTGCGCAAGCGCATCGGCCGCGCGGACGGGGACCGCGCCGCGGCGCTGAAGGAGCGCGAACCCGCGGCTGCGACGGAATTCCTGCGCGCCCGCGAGGCACTGACAGGAGCGTCGTGAGCCGCGCGCTCGCGGTGGCGGCACTGGTGGTGCTGGCGCTCGGCGCCTGCGCCGAATCGGCCACCACGGCCCCGAAGAGCCCGCTCCTGACGCAGGTCAAGACGTTCGCGTTCGCGCTCGGCAGCGGCAACATGCGCGGCGACGTGGGTGCGCGGTTCGCCGCCTACGACCTGGTCGTGGCCGACAGCGACGAGGCCTCGCGCGCCGACATCCGCGCTCTCCGGGCGCGCGGCAAGCTCGTGCTCGGCTACCTGTCGATCGGGACCATCGAGAAGTACCGGTCGTGGTACAAGCGCGCCGAGCCGTACCGCTTGAAGGACCGTTTCGAGGAATTCGACGAGTACTACGCCGCGACGTCGAAGCGGGGCTTTCGTCGCTTGATCGCGAAGTCCGTGGCCCCGCGGATCCTGGGCAAGGGCTTCGACGGCCTCTTCCTCGACAACACAGACATGATCGCGCAGCACCGGCGCCAGGCGCGCGGAATGCGGATCCTGATCCGCGACCTCGCCCGCCTCGTCCACGGCAAGCGGAGGTTGCTCTTCGCCCAGAACGGAGAGGACGTGATCACGCCGTCGCTGCGCTACCTCGACGGCTGGAACCGCGAGGACGTGACATGGAGCTACGACTTCGACCGCCGCCGCTATTTCAGGGTGCCGGCGCGCGAGACGGTGGCGGCCCAGCGGGCGCTGCGCGACATCGCCGGCCGCGGGCTGCTCGTGACGTCGAGCGACTACACGCGCGCGGGCGACGCGGCGGCCGAGCGCGAGTCGGTGGCGAACTCGTGCGCGGCGGGCGCGCTGCCCTTTGTCACGAACATCCGGATCACGCGGATTGGTCCCGGCGGCTTTCGTTGTTAGCCGCTCGGTCGAGCAGGGGCCCCGAGGTTCTCGCGGCGCCGGGCGCCCCTGTCCGGTAAATGCTGCGTCCACCGACGAGAGCTCCGCGCCGCGACCGACCAGATCCCACGTCGCCGAGCCTGGGTCACAGAGAGCGAATCTACGACTTGCCCTCGAACGCGTCGCGCTGTTAGTCTGGGCAAATGTCCAGACTTGAGCAAGAGAAGGAGCTGCTGGCCGAGGTGATCGAGCACCTCGCGCCGCTCGAGCGCCGCGCCGGCTCCGACGCTGAGCGCGAGGCCGCCGACTGGATCGCCGAGCGCCTGAGCGGCGCGGGCTGCGAGGTCACGATCGACGAGGAGGAGTTCCTCGACGGATATGCCGGGTTGATGGGCCGGCTCTCGGCCGCCGCCGCCGCCGCGGGGGTCGCAGCGGTCGCCACCCGCCGCGCACGCGGACTCGCGGCGGCCGCTGGGTTCGGCGCCATGGCAGCGATCGCCGACGACATCTCGAACGGCCCGCGCGTCGCGCGCCGGGCGGTGCAGCAGCCGAAGCCGACCCAGAACGTGGTGGCCATCGCGGGCGACCCTGCGGCCGAGCGCACGCTCGTCGTGCTCGCGCACCACGACGCCGCGCCGACCGGGGCGATCTTCGACGAGCGCGCGCAGACCGCGGTGGCCGAGCGAATCCCCGGGGTGATCGAGCGCTTCGACACCTCGCTGCCGCAGTGGTGGCTCGCGCTCGCGGGGCCGGGGCTCGTCGGGGCGGGGGCGCTGAGGGGCAAGAAGCGCATGGCCGCCTTCGGCACCGCCCTGAGCGCGCTTAGCACGGCGATCTTCGCCGACATCGCCCGCAACCGGATGGTTCCGGGCGCCAACGACAACCTCTCTGCGGTCGCCGCGATCATCGCCCTCGCCGAGCGCCTGCGGGCCGAGCCAGTGGAGGGCCTGCGGGTGATGCTCGTGTCGGCCGGCGCCGAGGAGGTCATCCAGGGCGGCATCTACGGGTTCGCGCGGCGCCACTTCCCCCAGCTCGACCGGGACAAGACATGGGTGCTCAACCTCGACACCGTCGGCTCACCGGTGCTCGTGATGCTCGAGGGGGAGGGCCCGATCGTGATGGAGGACTACTTCGACCTCACGTTCCGCGATCTCGTCTACCAGGCGTCCGTCGATTCGAAGGTCCGTATGCGGCGGGGGATGCGCTCGCGCAACAGCACCGACTCGGTGATCCCCAGCCGTGCGGGGTACCCGACCGCCACGCTCGTCTCGATCAACCGCCACAAGGCGCTTCCGCACTACCACCAGATGAGCGACCTGCCCAAGAACCTGCACTACCGCACGATCAGCGATTCGGTGACGGTGACCGAAGCCGTCGCCCGCGAGCTCGCGGCGCGGCAGCTCGACGGCCTCTCGTGACGATCCGCCCGGCGACGCACCGCGCGAGCGGGCTCGCTCGCCGCGAGGCGCTGCTCGAAGCCGCCGTCGATCTCGTCGCGGAGCGCGGCGTGGCGGGAGTGACTCACCGCGGCGTCGCGGAGCGGGCCGGCCTGCCGGCCTCTTCCACGAGCTACTTCTTCGCGTCGATCGACGACCTCGTGGCCGAGGCGCTGCGCGAGTTCGCCGGCCGCAGCATCGCCGCGCAGCATGCGCTGGGCGCTGCCTTCGCCGACCAGGCGATCGACGGCGACGAGTTTGTCGACCGACTGGCGACGCTGCTCGCGTCGATACCCACCCGCGACCAGGTCGCGCAGATCGAGGCGTACGTGGAGGCCTCGCGGCGCCCGGAGGCGGCGGCCGAGGTGCGCGCGGTGATGGACGCGTTCCGCGCCACCGCCGTCGCCGCCCTGCGCGCCGCCGGCGTGCGCGATCCCGAGTCCGCCGCACCCGCCTTCCACGCGCTGGCCGACGGCTTCATGCTGCACCGCGTCGCCCGGCCGCGGGCGCGCGGCCACCAGGCGGCCCTGCGCGATGGCATCTCGGCTCTGCTCGCCGGCTTCCGCTGAGCGCGCGCCTCCGTTCGCGCACGGGATACTGCGCGCATGACTGCGGAATGGTGGGCGGCGGGCGAGCGCGTGACGATCGACCTCGGCGGTGCCGAGCGGTCCGTCTTCGTCAACCGCCTCGGCAGCGGGCCGCCGATGACGATCCTCCACGGCTTCCCGAGCTCGTCGCACGACTGGGCGAAGGTCGCCCCGGCGCTGGCCGCCGAGTACTCGCTGCTGCTCCCGGACTTCCTCGGGTTCGGCGCCTCCGACAAGCCCGCCGATCACGACTACTCGATCCACGAGCAGGCCGATCTCGTCGAGGCGCTGTGGGCGCGCGAGGGAATCACGTCGACGCGGCTCGTCGCGCACGACTATGCCGTGTCGGTCGCGCAGGAGCTGCTCGCCCGTCGGGCGGATGGGGTGCTCGGGGTCGATCTCGAGCGCGTCGACTTCGCCAACGGGGGGCTCTATCCCGAGCTGCACCGACCGGAGCCCGTCCAGACCGCGCTGCTGGACCCGGAGCAGGGCCCGCAGATCAGCGCGATGATGAACGAGGAGCTGATCGTGGCCGCGCTGGCGCCGACGTTCGCCGAGGGGTACGACGCGGCGGCCGACGGCGCCGCGATCTGGCAGGCGATGAGCCGCGGCGACGGGCAGCTGATCTCGCACCTCCTGATCCGCTACATCACCGACCGCGAGCAGCACTCCGAGCGCTGGACCGGGGCGCTCGAGACCACCGACGTGCCGCTGCGGTTCGTGTGGGGGATGCTCGACCCGGTGTCGGGCGCGCACATGGCAGAACGAATCGCCGAACGGCTGCCCGATGCCCCGCTGGTCGCGCTCGAGGACGTGGCCCACTGGCCGCCGCTCGAGGCGCCGGACCGGGTGGCGGCGGCGATTCTCGCGCGTTAGCGTCCCCTCATGCCTTCACTGCGCCAGCGCGCCCGGACGGTCCTCGCGGCCGACGAGACGATCGACCAGGCGAACGCGCTGCTCGAACGGCTCGACGGCACGCTCGACCAGTTCGACGCAACGCTGGCGGAGTTCAACGCCACGCTCTCCCGCTTCACCGACGCGCTCGAGGAGTTCCTGCCGGTCGTCAAGCGGGTGGATGCGCTCGGCTCGGAGCTCGAGCGCACGACAGCGCGCGTCGACGAGCTCGCGTCCGGGATCGGGGGCGTCGCGACGCCCGCGCTGCGCGTACCCGACCAGGTGCGCAAGTTCGCCGGCCGCGCGTTCGGCCAGAACGAGGACGACCCGCCCGCCGCCGATCCACCCCCAGACCCGCCAGACGTCCCGAACACCGTCAAATAGGACGGCATTCGGGACGTCCGGGCTCAGCGCGCGGGGATGTGGTGGCTGGCGACGAACATCTCGCCGGGATCCCACTCGCCGCGCACCTCGCACAGCCGCTCGAACACGGCCGGATCGTCGAACGAGCCCGCCGCCGATCCGCCGCGCTCGTCGAAGTTGAGGTAGGTCCCGCCGAACGCGAACGGCTCCAGCGCGCCGGTCAGCCCGTCGAGGGCGGCATTGATCGCCGGCACCATGCCGGGCTCCATCGGCGCGCCGCCGGCGAACATCGCGTAACTCGCATCCATCGACGCACGCGCGCCGCCACCCTCCGGTGCACGGGCGACGGCGCCGCCGAGCTGGCGCAGTTCGGCCATCGCGAGCGGGCCGCCCGCGCCCACGCCCGAGGCGGTGATGAACGCGTCGATCGCGTCGTCGGTCAGCTCGCCGACGGAGGCCGTACGGCCGATGCCGGGCATGGGCTCTTCCGGATCGCCGTGCAGCCGCGTGAGCGCGGGCGCGGGCATCAGGTCCCAGAACTCCATCACCGGCTCGGCCAGGCCCTGCAGCTCGCGGATGAGCTGGGCGGCGGCCTGCGGATCGCCCTGGACGACGCCGTCGATCGCGATGACCGGGTTGTCGCGCAGCGGCTCCGGCACTTCGGGCAGCGGCGGGAGGTGCAGGAGACGAATCGCCGTTGTCGCCTCGTCCGGAGCGTTCCGGGTCCACTCGGCCCAGCGCCGGAGGATCGGATCGGCGGCGGCGATCGGCCAGGCCGACGCGCCGGCGTAGACCTCGGTGAGCCCGAACAGCCGGAACTCCATCGCGGTGACCACGCCGAAGTTGCCGCCGCCGCCGCGCAGCGCCCAGAACAGGTCGGTGTGCTGCTTGGGCGTGGCGCGGACCAGCACGCCGTCCGCCGACACCATCTCGATCGCCGTCACGTGGTTCGCCGCGAGCCCGTGGCTGCGCGCGAGCCATGAGAGGCCGCCGCCGAGCGTGTAGCCGATGACGCTCACATCGGGCGACGAGCCGTGGAGGGCGACGAGCCCGTGCGGCGCCGCCGCCTCGACCACGTCCTGCCATAGCGTGCCGCCGCCGACGCGGGCGATGCGCCGGTCGGCGTCGATGGTCACCTCGTCGCCCATGTCGGTGCGCACGAGCAGTGCGTGGGCGAGGTCGGGCAGCGCGGGCGCCAGGTGGCCGGTGCTCTGCGGCGCGACCTTGAGGCCGCGGGCGCCGGCGAAGAGGATGGCGTCCACGACCTCCGCGGCGCTGCGCGCGGTCACGACGCCGGCGGGGCGCAGGTCGGCCATGAGGTTCCATGCGCGGCGGGCCTCGTCGTAGGCGCCGTGAAGCGGCTGGACGACGGTCGGGAGGTGGGCGGGGGTCGAAGTTCTTGTCGCGGTCCTGGTGGTCATGCAGCCAGGTTGCCGCGCCGCGCGCCCGAAGTGAAACACCGATCCGGGGTGGGATCGACAAGCCACCGTTGTCGATCGGATCTCGCTCAGGAATCGAGCACTGAGCCCCAGATCGCGGCGATCGTGTCGAGCGCCTCGTCCGGGGTGACCTTCGGCTCGCGGCCGAAGGAATCGATCAGATAGGCCACGTTCATGTGGGTCAGGGCGCGCGCCGTCTCGCGGGGGTCGTGCTCCGCCGGCGGGATCACCGTGGCGGTCAGCTCGACGAAACGCTCGAAGACCGCGTCGTAGACCCGCTCGACCTCGGCGTCGAAGCTGGCGGCCTCGGCGGTGGCGCGGATGATCGGCCCGTGGAGCGCAAACGCGTCGATCGCCTGCGCGAGCGCCGTCCGCAGCGAGGCCCGGTCGGTCGCCTCCACCTCCGCGATCGCGCTCGCGCCCGCGTAGACCTCCTCGAACGCCCCGCCCGCGACTTTGAGGAGTAGATCGGGCAGGTCGTCGAAGTGGCGGTAGAAGATCGTGCGGGTCAGGCCCGCGGCCTGCATCACCTCGTCGATCGTCACCTCGCGGAACGGCCTCTGACGCAGCTCCGCCTCAGCGGCGGCGATTATCCGCGCGCGGTTCTCACCGCGCTGGCGGCGCTGCTGGTCGCGGCGGGTCGCGGTCGCCGGCATCGCGCTCAGGCGGTCAGCGCTTCCGCGGAGGCCTGCTCGCAGGGTACGAGCCGCGAGTCGGCAAGCCCGGCCGTGCGGTGGCGGGTGATCTCGAGATAGGCCTCGTTGCCGACCATGTCGAGGAAGGCCTGCCGCGTCGGGTACCGGACGAGCGCCACGACATCCCATTCGCCGTCGGGCCCGATCAGTGCAGAGTGGCAGACGCCCAGCCAGGCGATCTCCCCGCCGACGGCGGCGAGCATCGGGGCCACGAGCTCGGAGTAGCGGCCGTAGGACTCTGCGCCGCCGTCCTTCTCGAACCGCAGCAGATTGAGCATGAAGAGGGGCGCGTCGTTGTCGGCGGCCGTCGCCGCGAAGGCCTGCGCCTGCTCGGACGTCGGGTCGATGAAGGTGGCCATGGTAGCTCCCGCGGTTCGTGGTTGACGCCGTGTCACACTCACTGTAGCATCGCCGCGGATGGATCGCAGGGAGTTCTTGGGAGGAGCCGCCGCAGCTGGCGCAGCGCTCGCGCTGCCCGCTTCCGCGAGCGCTGCGGAAACCAGCGCGCCCGTCCCGCGCGCCCGTCCCGACGTCGCGTTCCGCGGCCGGGCGGTGGCCGCCACGCCGCGGGGCCGTCTCCTGCTCGTGGCCTTCGCCGGCCGCCGCTCGGTGACCCTCGTGCGCCGGCGCGACCAGGCGCGCACGGAGATCCCGCTGCCGGGCGAGCCGCTCGAGCTGGCGATTTCCCCCGGCGGGCGCTGGGGCGCCGTGACGACCGGCTTCTGGAAGGAGCCCGCCGTCCTGATCGTCGACATGCAGGCCAAGCTCGTCCGCGCCCGGCTCGATGCCGGGCCGGCGCCGTTCGGCATCGCGTTCGCCAAGGCGGAGAGCCACCGCCTCCTCGTGAGCGGTGGCGAGCAGAAGGGCACGCTCGCCATCCACAGTCATCCCGATTTCGCGCGCGTGCGCGAGATCCCGCTGGGCCGCGTGCCGCGCGGGATCGCCGTCACGCCGGACGGGGGCTCCGCGTGGGTCGCGCTGAACGGGGAGGACGCGGTGGTTCGTGTCGATCTCGCCCGCGGCGTGGTGAGCGCCCGTCATGCCACCGGGCCGCAGCCGGACCGGATCGCGGTCTCCCCCAATGGGCGCCACCTGCTCGTCGCGCACGGGGGCGCGCGTGCCCACGCGGTCACTCAGATCGACACGAAGCTCGGCAGCGCGCGCGAGATCGAGGTCGGCCCGCGGCCGACGGCGGTCGCCTGGAGCGCGTCGGGCAAGCGGCTCGTCGCGCTTGGCGGCACGGACCGCGTCGTGGTGCTCGGCAAGCGCGGCCGGCGCGCCGAGCGCGAGGTGGCGCCCGGGCCGCGCGGGCTGGCACTGGCGCGCAACCACGCCTTCACGATCAGCGCCCTCACCGGTGCCGTCAGCAAGGTGCGGGTATGACGCCGCCGGGCTTCGGCAGGCGCGATGTGCTCGGCAACGCGGCCAAGCTGGCCGCGGGCGCGGGCGTGGCTTCGCTCGGGCTCGGGGCCGCGACGGCAGCCGGCGCCGGGGAATCGGGCCGCCGCCCGAACATCCTCATCCTGATGACCGACCAGGAGCGCCACCGCGACAACCTGCCCGACGACCTGCCGGTGCCGGTCCGCTGCTGGATGGACGAGAACGGCACGAACATCGACCGCTTCCACGCGTCGTCGATGGCGTGCACACCGTCGCGCGGTGCGTACTGGACCGGGATGCACGCGCCGCAGCAGGGGATGTACGGCACGTTCATCGTCGGGCTGCAGTTCACGATGGATCCGTCGATCCCGACGATCGGGGACCTGTTCAAGGAGGTCGGCTACCGGACCGCGTTCTTCGGCAAGTGGCATCTGTCGTTCCCGGGCGACCCGCCGACGAACCTCGAGGCGCTGCTCAATCTGGCAAAGGCGAACCCGCTCGCCGGCTACGGCTTCGACGACTCGGCGATCTCGCCGCCGGGGGACGTCTCGGCCTACAACGACGGCTGGACCAACGATCCGATCTGGACGGGCCAGGCGGTCAACTGGCTCAAGCAGCATGCGGACGACGACCAGCCCTGGCTGTGCGTGCTGAGCCTGCTGAACCCGCACGACATCCAGTACTTCCCGCGCGGCTTCGCGGTCGATTACAAGCGCCCGGACTACGAGCCGGAGCTTCCCCACTCGTTCTACGCGGAGCCGAACCTCGCGGACAAGCCGCCGGCCCAGCAGCAGTTTCGCGAGGTCGTGCAGACGATCTCCGGCACGCCGAAGGCGCACAGCGACCGCGAGGACTACTTCCGCGAGCTGCTGAACCTCTACTACGACCTGATCGTGGGCAACGACGAGATGCTCGGTGCGGCGATCAACGAGGTCATCGAGGCCGGGGCCCTGGACAACACGGCGATCGTCCGGATGTCGGACCACGGCGAGCTCGCCGGCGCCCACCGGCTCCAGAACAAGGGCGTCACGATCTACGACGAGCAGAACCGGGTGCCGTTCTGCGTCGTCTATCCCAAGCGCTTCCAGCGGGGGGCGCGCTCGCAGGCGCTTGGCGAGGCGGTTGACCTCGTGCCGACGCTGCTCGAGCTCGCGGGCGAGGCGGAGCCGGTCGAGCGCTGGCCGTGGCTGCGTGGTCATAGTCTCGTCGGCGCGCTCGAGAACCCCGACTCGGCCGGCCCGCGGGAGAGCGTGCTCTACCGGATCGATGAGTTCGCCATCACCTCGGTCGGCACCGGCAAGCCGACGCGCAGCCACATCCGGTCGGTGTTCGACGGTCGCTACAAGTTCGCCCGTTACGTCGCCGTCGAGGGGGGCTGGTTCGCGGGCCCGGAGTTCCGGGACGGCCAGGACTACGAGCTCTACGACACGTGGGAGGACCCGCACGAGATTCGCAACCTGGCCAACGATCCAGGCTATGTGCACCTCGTCTCCGATTTGCTGGCGTACCTCTACGAGCGCGAGAAGCTGAAGTACTCGCCGCTGACCTTCCCGGCCTACGGGCCGCGGGCGCCGCTCACGAAGCTTCCGGAGATCCCCTCGCTCGAGAAGGGCCGCGGAACGATCAGCTCCCCGTGGCCGGATCTCAACCAACCGGGCGCATATCTGAAGGTGCCCGTCAAGCAGCCCAACCCGACGCGCTTCCTCTACGAGGGCAGCCTGCCGAAGTCGATCAGGCCCCATCCGAGTGGTCCCACCATGCCGGCTGACGTCGCAGGCTTCTTCTGCGAGCTCACCCCCGGCGGCTGAGCGCCCGCCGGGTCGCTCAGTCGGGCGCGCTGGCGTGGGCGACCGGCGAGCCGGCCGTCGCGCGGCCGGTCTCGAGCGCGAAGTAGAGGAGCACGCCGAGGATCATCCCTGCCGCCGTCACCAGGCTCCACGCGTAACCCTGCCCGAGCTGTGCGGTGATTGGCCCCGGGCACGTGTCGGCGATTGCCCAGCCCGCGCCGAAGATCGCCGCGCCGTAGATGTGCCGGCGCTCGGGCTGCTGCGTTGGCAGGTCGATGACCTCGCGGGTGATCAGCGAGCGGCGCTGGCGCGCCTTCAGGATTCGGACACCGACGTACGAGACGCCGACGCACGACGCCATCATCAGGTAGAGGTAGGCGCTCTCGAGCAGCAGCATCTCCCGGATCACGTCGGGGCTCGTCATCTGGCCCCAGCTGAGGAGGAAGCCGAAGCCGACCCCGAGGAGTGCGCTGGCAGCGCGGATCCTCGTCATACGATCGCCTTGATCAGGAAGCTGCCGGCGATCGCGACGCCCATGAAGGTCCCGGTTGCCGCGAAGCTGGCGGGCGAGCCGAACGTCGTGCCGCCGAGACCGTTGCCAGACGTGCATCCGCTGGCGGTCTTCGCGCCGAAGCCGATCAGCACTCCGCCCGCCAGGAGCACGAGCGCAACGGGCGCGAACGCGTCGTCGAACGCGCCCGTCACCCAGCCGTAGCCGTCACCGGTCGTGGTCCCACCGGCCATGAGGCGGAACAGGAGGCCGCCGGCGATCATCCCGAAGACGAACCAGCCCTTCCAGCCGATCTGCCGCTTGCGTCCCTCCGCTCGCTCGATCAGGTCCGACCAGCCGCCGAGCACGCCGATGCGCACGTTGAGCAGGCTCACGAGCCCGAGCACGATCACCGCGACCGCCGGTCCGATCACGAACCACGGGGGTTGGTCCAGCAGGAAGTCCATTCTCAGTGCCCTCCGGCAAAGGGTTAAATTCCAGTCGGCAATAAGTAGTTAAGCAGCCCGCGCCTGCCTACCGGCCCTGAAAAGCGGAGCGCCGCCGCCGGGCGAACCCGGCGGCGGCGCGAACCGCGTTGCTTATGTCAGCCTGCCTCTGGTCAGGGCAGCAGCGCCGGGATCTCGACCGGGCTGTCGTACAGCGCCGCACCGGCTCCGAGCAGAAGCCCGAATCCGACGCAATCACCGCTGGTGTTGCAAGCGCCCGTCTGGGCGATGGCGAGCGGCACGCCGACGAAGTCGATCGACTTGTCGGAGACCGTCGCCGCGTCACCCGGCAGGTAGAGCAACTTGTCGATCGCCGGCTCGAGACCGAGTGCCAGCGAGTAGATGTGCTGGCCGCTCTGGTAGTCCTTGCCCTTCACCTGACGGAGGCCGAGGCCGCCATTCTGAAGCAGGCCCTGGACCAGCGGGCCGTACGACGTGAGCGGAGCCGGCAGCGCCGGGATCTCCGGAGCGTTCGCGATCGGAGGCGCCGTCAGGGCGCTGCCGAACACCTTGTACGGACCACCCGCGGTGCCCTTGTAGGCACCGGTCACCAGGTGGGTGATGACACCCGCCGAAACGGCCGGGCCGCCCTTGATGGTGGCGCCGTCCATGCCAGTGCTGACGACCTGCTCGAGACCCTCGTCGAGGGAGAGCGAGATCTCCTTGTTCTGGCTGATGTAGCGCACCTTCATCGCCGACAGCTGCGCCATGCTGATGCCGTACTTCGCGGCCTCGGTGGCGAGCTGCGACTTCAGCGCCAGGATCTGCGGGTCCAGCAATCCGGCCGACTTCAGGATGGCCGTGTTGTTGCCGACCTTCGCGGCGGCCACGAACATCCGCGACTGGAGATCGAAGAACCCGAGCAGGCTCTGCCCGCTGGCGTCCTCCTTGTAGTTGATCACCACGAGCCGGTCCTTGCACGTCGGATCCGAGTCACAGTCCGGCGCCGGCGGCAGGCAAGCCTGCGGGTTCGGCGAGCAGACCGACGGGTCCGGCGGGAGGACGATCGAGGCGTTCGTCGGGAGCTTCACCACGGTGAACGACTCCGGCGAGTTCTTGATCGTGCTCTGGACGCCGTTACGTAGGTTCCACTGCACCTCGCGCGAGGACTTCAGGTTGAAGTCCACGCCGCCCGAGTTCTGCAGTGTGTCCTTGAACCGCTGCTCCCACGGCCGGTACTCGAACGTGCGGCTCTCGACCGAATCTCTGATGGCGCAGGTCGAGATGTTGTTCTTCTTGCCCGCCTTGACGGTCGCCGAGTCGGTCGGCAGCACGGCTGCGTTCGGGTCGCCGCGGACGACGTCCCGGGTGGCGCTACGCAGGGTGTACATGCCGGCCTGCTGGCCGTTGGTGAGCCACGTTCCGCTGTACGGCTGCGGCTTCCACGGCTGCGGGGGATTGGTGTTCGGCGTATCGCCGCCGAACGCGATGGTGAGCAGCGAGACGAAGTCGGAGTTCTGATTCGAATCGCGCGTCTGGTCGTAGACGACCTGATTGTCGGAGTTCCGGGTTACGGTGATCCGCGTCTTCGTGGCCTTGTCCGCCGCCGGCAGAGTGCGCAGCGGGTTGGCCAGGTTCGCGGCAGCGGCGCTCGTCGACAGGCAATTCGCCCCGGAGCCGCTCAGGTAGTACCCGGTGCTCGCGTCGATCTTGGCCTGGGTGCTCAGGCTCGAGACGCCCGGTACATCGGCCACCGTGAGCTTGTTGACCATGCGGCCGCCGGTGTCCTCGTTGAATGGAACGTCGCCGCGGTATACAGCGCCGTCTGCCGGCGCTGTCAGTGCCGCCTGCGCGCTCGTGCTCCCCACAAGGAAAAGCCCGACCACCGCAAGTGCGCTCAACCACGCCCGTCTGTGGGCTGAAGCCTGATGCATTTTGCCTCCCTATTCTTCCCGGAGCCCTGCGCTCGCGACGACGAATCGCCGCGGCAAACCCACCTCACGCCGCGGCACGTTGGCACCCCTGCCTACGCGCGCGGATTTTCTGTCGGTCTACCCGAGTCCGCGGCCAAATTACCACGGGCCCGCTAGAAAGTCACGTTCGCAACAAGCGGCCCAGAACGCCGGGTGTCAGGCCGCCGGGCCTTCCTCGAGCACGCGGAACTGGAGCGCGTCGCGCCCGAGTCGCTCGCGCAGCGCGTGGCCCATCGCCTGCGCCGTGGTGACCTGGCCGGCGGTCTCGGGCAGGTCGTCGAACGCCAGGCAGAGGCCGGCCTCGGCGAGCATCTTCGACGTGTCGCCGTAGCCCGGGTCGCCGCCGCGGACCTCGGTGATCACGCGCCGGCCGCCGCCCTCGCCGATGAACTTCACCGAGAACCAGCCCTTCTCGATCTGCTCGGCCGTCGGGCCGTCGCCCGGCTGCAGGCGGTTCATGAGCGCCTTGCGCGCAGGCGGGATCTGGGCGAGCCCGAACAGTGTCGCCACGCCGGCCACGCCGCCGATCGCGATCGGCAGGCGCTTCACGGCGGCGAAGTGGCCGTACGAGAAGTCGGGGCCGTAGCGGTCCAGCGCACGCGCTGAGCGGCCGACGATCTGCGGGTCGATCGTGGGCAGCGGGAGCGCCCAGTAGCCGAGCGCGCGGTGCGGGGCGCCGCCGTCGAGTTTCACCCGGCGATCGCCTGAGCGCGGCTCGGCCTGCTTGCGGTCGCGATGCGCCTGCACGTTCTGGCGCGCGCGTGAGAAGCCGGTCATGGCCGAGTGGAACGTGCCGCCTGAGGGCCGGCCACCGGCGCGGACGTAGCCGCGCACCTTGAGCGGCACGCCCTCGGGCAGCTGCTCGACCGTGAACTGGGCGCCGAGGTCGTGGGGGATGGAGTCGAAGCCGCACGCGTGCACGAGGCGCGCGCCGGTCCGGACCGCCTCCTCGTGATGGGCGACGTACATGCGGTCGACGAACTCGGGCTCGCCGGTGAGGTCGGTGTAGGCGGTGCCGGCCGCGGCGCAGGCCGCGACGAGCGGCTCGCCGTACTTGACGTACGGCCCGACGGTCGTGATCACCGACTTCGCGGACTCGGCGAGCGACCGCAGCGCGGCCGCGTCGTCCATGTCGGCGACGACGAGGGCGGGCACGGTGCACTCCGGCGTGGCCGCGCAGACCTTCTCGCGCACAGCCTCGAGCTTCGATTCGTTGCGGCCCGCGAGCGCCCAGCGCAGCCGCTCGGGCCCGCGTCTGGCGGCCTCCATCGCGGTCAGCGCCCCGGTGAACCCGGTCGCGCCCATCACCACCAGGTCGTACTCCCGCTCATCGGCCATGGGCGCGATCGTATCCGGCGGGGACTTAGCGCCCTCTCATGGCTCGACTCCGGTGAACGGAGGCGGGGCGCCGCTGGAGTCCGCGCAGAGCTGAGCTCAGCTCAGGCCGCCCGCTAGCCGATCAGGCGGCCGAGGGACCAACTCGCATGCTCGGCCAGGCGCGCGATCGGATAACGGTCGGGCGCCTCGAGGAGCAGGCGCGCGTACTCCTCGGAGACCGCCTGGAGGATCGTGGCCGTGAGCTCCGGGTCTGGCGGACCCGCGCCGCCGACGCCCGGCGCCGCGAAGGTCGCCAGCTGGGCGCCGATCGCGCCACGGCCGGCGGCGATCGCCTCGTGCAGCGATTCCGGCGCGCCCTCGGGAGGCATGAGGACCAGCCGCCAGGTCACCGGATCAACGGCGACCGCCTCGAGGAAGCTGTTCAGTGCCCCGAGCAGCTGATCGCTCGGGTCACCGCTCGACCGGTCGGTGGGGACGATCGCCGCGAGCTGGGTGAGGGCGCGCACGCTCTCGCGCTCGACGAGGGCGCTCAGCAGGCCCTGTAGGTCGTTGAAGTGGCCGTATACGACAGGGCGCGTGATGCCCGCCGCGCGCGCGACGGCGTCCATCGTGACGGCGTGGAAGCCGTCGCTGTCGACGACCGCCCGGGTCGCTTCAAGGATCTGTTCCCGGCGCTCGGCGGCGGGCAGGCGCGTCCGGGTCGATGAGGCGGCGGGCATGCTTGACAGGTTACCTACACCTGTGTAAGTTACGCAACCGTAAGTTACGCGTCTGTAACCGACTGCAGCCTGGAGGAGTCAACCTTGAGCACCACCGTCGCACCGGACTATGAGGTAGTCATCGTCGGATCAGGCTTCGCCGGCCTCGGCATGGCGATCCGCCTCAAGCAGGAAGGCGAAACCAGCTTCACGGTGCTCGAGCAGGACTCCGCGATCGGCGGCACCTGGCACGCGAACAACTACCCCGGCTGCGCGTGCGACGTGCAGTCCCACCTCTACTCCTTCTCGTTCGCGCCGAACCCCGAGTGGTCGCGGATGTTCGCCCCGCAGCCGGAGATCAAGGCCTACCTCGAGCGCACCGCCGACGAGCACGGCGTGCGCGGCCACGTCGAGCTGGACAGCCGCATGACGGCCGCCGACTGGGACGAGGACGCCGGCCTCTGGCGCGTAACGGTCAACGACGACCGCGTCGTGACCGCGCGCTTCGTGGTCAACGGGCTCGGCGCCCTCAGTCGCCCGGCCTACCCGCAGATCGACGGGATCGAGCGCTTCGAGGGCCGCGCCTTCCACTCCGCCGACTGGGACCACGACTACGACTTCACCGGCAAGCGCGTCGCCGTGATCGGCACCGGCGCGAGCGCCATCCAGTTCGTGCCCAAGCTCGCCGAGAAAGCAGCTCACCTCGATCTCTACCAGCGCACCCCGCCGTGGATCGTCCCCAAGCCCGACCGGCCGATCACGGGCTTCGAGCGCAAGCTCTTCCGCCGCCTGCCGGTCCTCCAGAACCTCTACCGGCAGTCGATCTACTGGCGGCTCGAGGCCCGCGTGATCGGGTTCACCAAGCGGCTCGAGGGCATGAAGCTCGCCGAGGCGGTCGCGCGGCTGCACATCCGCCGCCAGATCCCCGATCCACAGCTGCGGCGCAAGGTCACGCCCGACTATGGCATCGGCTGCAAGCGCATCCTGATCTCGAACGACTACTACCCGGCGCTCGCCCGCGACAACGTCGACGTGCTCACCGACGGCATCGCGAGGGTCACCGAGCGCGGCGTCGTGGCCGCCGACGGCACGGAGCACGAGGCGGACGTGATCGTGTTCGGCACCGGCTTCCGGCCCACCGACCTGCTCACTCCGCTCAGCATCCGCGGCCGCGGCGGCGTGGACATCAACGACGCGTGGCGCGACGGCATCTCCGCCTACAAGGGCACCACGGCCGCCGGCTTCCCGAACATGTTCGTGCTCACCGGCCCGAACACCGGCCTCGGCCACAGCTCGATGGTGTTCATGATCGAGAGCCAGGTCGAGTACGTGCTCGACGCGATCCGCACCGTGCGCGAGCGCGGCGCCAAGGCGTGCGAGGTCAAGCCCGAGGCCGTGGCGAAATACACCGCGCGGATCGACGAGGAACTCGAGGGCACGATCTGGAACCGCGGCGGCTGCGCCTCGTGGTACTTCGACTCGCACGGGAAGAACCGGACGCTGTGGCCGGGCTTCACCTTCGACTTCCGCCGCCGGCTCAGTAGGTTCGACGCGGACAAGTACGAGCTCACGACCGCTACCGCTCCGGCGGAGCGGGCCATGGTCTAGGAGGCTCACGATGCCAGGCAGATACGACGTAGCCGGCCGCACGGTCCTGATCACCGGTGCCGCGCGCGGCATCGGCGCGGGCGCGGCGCGGCGCCTGCACGCCAAGGGCGCGAACGTGGCGCTCGTCGGGCTCGAGCCCGACCGGCTCGAGGCGCTCGCCGGGGAGCTGGGCGACCGCGCCGCGTGGTTCGAGGCCGACGTGACCGACAGCGACGCGCTCGAGCGCGCGGCCGCCGGTGCGGTCGAGGCCTTCGGCGGCATCGACGTGGGCATCGCCAACGCGGGCATCCAGATGAGCGGCGCCGTACGGACCGCTCCGCTCGCGAACCTCGAGCGCGTGATCGAGGTGAACCTGCTCGGCGTCCTGCGGACCGACCGCGCGCTGCTCCCGCACGTCGTCGAGCGCAAGGGCTACCTCCTCAACATCGCCTCGCTCGCCGCCATCTCGCACGCTCCGCTGATGGCTCCGTACGCGGCGTCGAAGGCAGGCACCGAGGCGCTCACCAACTCTCTCCGGGTCGAGACCGCCCCGACCGGCGCCCGCGTCGGCTGTGCCTACTTCGGCTTCATCGACACGGACATAGTGCGCGGCAGCTTCGCCCAGGAGCCGAACAAGGTGATGCGTGGGCTGATGCCCGGCTTCATCCGCAAGCCGGTGCCGCTCGAGCGGGCGGTCGACGCGATCGAGAACGGCATCGAGCGGCGCGCGGGCAAGGTCTGGGCGCCGCGGTTCGTCGGGCCGGCGATGGTGGTCCGCGGGATCTTCCAGCCGCTCAGCGAGCGCGTCGCGATTCGCAGTAAGGAACTGCCGGAGGCGATGGCTCTCGCCGACGCCGCCGAGTCGACCGACGACCCGGTGCTCGGGTCCGCGGCCGCGGCCATCGAGGGCGAGCAGGTCCCGCAGGCGTAGCCGCCGTTCTCCGGCGGCGTTTGCGCGATTTGGTTGGGTCCTTTGCTGGCGCATAGCCAGTAGAAGCCCCAACCAACGGCGACCACGGCTCGCGGGAGACCCCGGCGCTGGCTCATCCGCGCTCGCCGCCGCCGGTGACTGGGCCGTTGAGCAGGCCTGGAGCGCCTACTTGACCCGCACGGCCAGCTGCGCGATGTCGTCCTGCGGGCCGCTGCCGGCGAACTGGATCGCCGCGGCCTCGACCCGGGCCAGCACTTCGCTGAGCGGCCGGCCGGCCATCGAGCGGACCAGCTCCGCCAGGCGGTCGGGGCCGAACTGCTCGGAGTCGCGGCGGGCCTCTGTCACTCCGTCGGTGTAGAGGAGGATCGTCGCGCCCGGGGTGAGGTGCTGCTCCCAAAGCTCGAACTTCGGCGCGTCGAGCACTCCCAGGAACGGCCCCTTTGCGGGCACGGCCTCGACGGTGCCGTCGGCGGTCACGAGCAGCGGCGCCGGGTGGCCCGCGGCCGCGATCGTCGCCGTGGCGCCGGTGCCGTCGGCCGCGACCGCGAAGCGGCACAGCGCGAGGGTGGCGAAGGTCATGTCGTCGGTCTGGTCGCGGATCGCAACGTTGAGCCGGCTGAGCATCTCCTCGAGTGTCGGAAGCTCGCTGACCGCCCGGAGGGTGTGGCGCGCCAGCGCCGTGAGCGCGGCCGCCTCGGCGCCCTTGCCGCAGACGTCGCCGACGACGGCCAGCCAGGCCTCCCCGACCGGGTAGACGTCGTAGAAGTCGCCTCCGACCTCGGTGCCCTCGAGCCCCGGGCTGTAGAGGGCGGCGACGTCGAGCCCGGGCGGATCCGGCAGGCCGTGCGGGAGCAGGGCCCGCTGGAGCGTGCCGGCGATCTCGCGCTGCTGGGCGAACAGCCGCGCGTTGTCGAGCGCGAGGCCGAGCTGGACCGCGATCTCGCGCGTGAGCGCTATGTCGTCGGGTGAGAAGGTGCGGCCGCCGGCGCTCGACATCGCGAGGACCAGGGCGCCGTTCGGCTCGGAGCGCCCGCGCAGCGGGACCACCATCGACTCGCCGACCTGGTCGAGCTCGGACAGGTGCGCCACCGGCTCCGGCTCGTCGCCCGACGCGGCGACCAGCACCGCGTCGGGGTCGCTCGGCGCGGGCACGGCTCGTAGCGCGCGCTCGAGGTCGGGCGTCACCACGCCGATCCCGGCCCGGCGCAGCCGCCGGCCCTCGATCACGTCGACGAGGCAGGCATCGGCCACGCGTGGCACGACCAGCCGCGCCAGCTCGTCGAGCTTCTCGTCGAGCTCCAGCTCACGCTCGAGCGCATCCGCCACCCGCACGAGGAGCGCCTCGCGCTCGGCGTCGCGCTCGGCCATCTCGCGCTCGGCGTCGAGTGCCCGCTCGCGCCGCTCGGCATACGACGCGCCGAGGAGCACGAGCGCTATGAGGACGAGGCCGAGGCCGGCAATCGGCAGGGCCGCGAGCAGGGGCGATGACTTCCGCGCCTCGACGGTGACCATCCACGGCCGGCCGGCGATGTCGATCGTCGTGCCCACGGGATCGTCCTGCTTTTTCGGTCCGAACAGGACCTGTCCCTGATCCGTCACCCGCACCCGCGTGTCGGCGGGCAGCTGGCGGCGTACGCGCCGGGCCAGTTCGGTCAGCGCGATCCCCCCGCTGACGAATCCACGCAGCGCCACGCGGCGTTCCTGCACAGTGCGGAGGGGAAACCCCGGCTGGTAGACGGGCTCGTAGAGGCTGACTCCGGGCCGGTTCGTGACGAGCTGGACGATCGGGCGCGTCATCCGCGCCTCGCCCTCGTCGGCGGCTGCATTCGCCGCGTGCGCCCGGACGGCGTCGGAGCGGTGGTCGAAGCCGATCACGCGGCGGTGGTCCGCGTCGATCGGGACGATGTACGTGACCGGGTAGTAGAGCCCCCTTCGGTCCCGCTGTTCCAGCTTCCCGTCCTTGGTCTGTGCGGTGATGGGGCGGCCCGCGTCGCGCTCGAACTCCCGCCGCAGCCGGTCGGGAACGGTGCGGATCCAGGTGAGTCGCGGGAACACCCCTGCGCGGACGATGTCCTCGGCGTAGTTCTTGAAGCCCGCGCGATCGATGTAGAAGTCGGGCCGCAACAGCCCGTTCGCCCCCTGCAGGCTCGCCGATGCGAAGCCGAACGCGTTCTGGACCGCGCCGCGCGCCTGCGTGGCGCGCGCCTGCGCGTCGCGCTGCTCCGACCGCTCACGCGTGTCGTAGATCGACACCGCGGCGATCGCGGTGGCGAGCAGCAGCGCGACCACGAGCGCGCCTGTGAGCAGCCGGCCGATCGGGGCTCGCGTTTGTGGGCGCGCGCGCCGCGCCGGATCGGGCCGGATCGGATCTACCTCCGCCTGGCGATCGTGACCCCGTCGGCGATCGCGAGCATCACCGCATCGACTCGATCGTCGTCGGGGATGCGGTCGTTGAGGCCGGCGACGGCCAGGGCGGCCTCGTCGTCGCCGGGATCCAGCACCCGGCCGCCGAGTAGGACGTTGTCGATCACGAGCAGGCCACCGGGCACCAGCCGCGGCACCAGCTCGTCGTAGTAGCCGGGGTAGCCGCGCTTGTCGGCGTCGAGATAGGCGAAGCCGACGGCGGGACCGGCGGGCAGTGCCCGCAGGGTCTCGAGGGCGGGGCCGACCCGGATCTCGACGTGGTCGCCGACCCCGGCCGCGTCGACGTTCGCACGCGCGGTTTCCGCATACCCGGGATCGAGCTCGCAGCACACGAGGCGCCCGCCGGGCGGCAGCCCGCGCGCGATCCGGATCGCGCCGTATCCGGTGAACGTGCCGACCTCCAGCGCGAGCTCCGGCCGCGCCAGGGCGACGAGCAGCTCGAGCAGGGCGCTCTCGTCCGGGCTGGTCTGCATCGCCGCGATGCCCCCGAGCGCGGCGGTCGACCGCTCGACTTCCAGGAGGGCGGGGTCGCGCGGCGTGCCGTGCGCGAGCACGTACTCGTAGAGGTCGTCTGGGAGCGCGAGGGACTTGCCGGCCATCCGGGGCAACGATAATGCGGTGCGCGTCCGCCGTGGTCGATTTGGGCCGAGTCCGCCGGCCTTCTAACGTTGGATGCGTGAAGGAAGCTGTCCAGGCCCCTCTTCGCGCGGCGGCGATCACGGCTTTCGTCGTCGGCGTCGTGCTGTTCCTGCTGCACCCGCCGTCGCTCGACGGCGCCGCCGGACTGGCCACCCTGCTCGCCGGCGCGGGCGCGCTGATGCTTCTCGTTGCCTGGGCGACCGTCGCGCTGATGGGCGACGACGGCCCGTCCGAGGCCGAGTTCGACCGGATCGTCGAGCGCAGCGAGGCGCTGGCGAAGCTGCCGCCACCCGACCAGCCGCCGGCAGCGTTCGACGAGCTGGTGCTCGCCGCGATCGAGGACCTCCCCGAGGAGTTTCGCCGCGTGCTGGTGGAGGAGGTGCCGGTCGTGGTCTCGAACCTCGGCCGCGAGCACCACGCCTACGGGATGTACATGGGCGACACGATTGCCCGCGGCAACTACGCGAACCGCATCCTCATCTACCAGGACACCCTGGTGCGCGACTTCGGCTGGGACCCGGACGTCCTGCGCGCGCAGGTCGAGCGCACCCTGCGCCACGAGCTCGCCCACCACCTCGGCTGGGACGAGCCGGGCGTGCGCGAGCTCGGCCTCTGACCCGGCCGCGGTTGCGCCGGCGGCCGATCGCCCCCATCCTTTGGGGGCCTGGTGGGGAAGGTCCTCCTCGTGCTCGCCCTCGGCGTGCTCTGCCCGCCGGGAGCCGCGGGAGCGGCGACGTTCTACGTCGGCGGCAGCGGCGCGTCCGACGCGGAAGGCGGGGACGGCGGCGCAGCCGTGGGCCACAGTCGGCCGCGCTCACCGCGATGGAGGTGGCGCCGCCGGGCGTGCTCTCGCCCGGGGCGTGCTCGTGCGTGGTGGCGCGATAGTCGCCGCGCCGCCACTTCAGGATGACCCGTACGGCGAGCCACCCGTCGGCGTGCTCGACGGGCTGAGAGCCACTCGGCGCAGTTCCCGGGTGCTCACAGAAATTTCGTGCACACAGCGCGAAAGCGGAGAGGGTGGGATTCGAACCCACGAGACAGGTTGACCCCGCCCACGCGATTTCCAGTCGCGCTCCTTAAGCCACTCGGACACCTCTCCAGGCTTCCCCAAATGTACCCGTGGGGGTCCTGAACGGCGTTCAGCCGAGCGGCTTCTGGAACCAGTGGTGGGCGAAGGCCTCGTCGTTGAACGGTGCAACCTCCTCGTAGCCGGTGGCGCGGTACATGGCGATCGCCTCGGTGAGGGTGCAGTTGGTGTCGAGCTGCACGGCGGGCGCGCCCGATTCGCCGGCCAGCGTCTCGAGCCGGTCGAGCAGGCGGCGGCCGACGCCGAGCCCGCGGGCGGCGGGCGAGACCCACAGGCGCTTGATCTCGCTCGGCTCGCCGGGCCGGTGCTTGACGGAGCCGCAGCCGATCGCCTCGTCGTGCAGGTACGCGACGAGCTGGGCACCGCGCGGCGCGCGCAGCGTCTCTGGGTCGACGGGGATGCTGGCTGCCTCGGGGTCGACCCCCAGTTCGGAGCGCTCGTCGAGCTCGGCGAAGTAGGCGGCCACGCAGCGGCGGGCGTCGGGGTGGCCGGGCTCGGTGGTGCGGATCTCGACGGCGGCGGCGGTGAGCAGTCGCTCGACGTCGCCCATCGCGGCCACGAGGCTCGCGCGCTGGGTGTCGGTGAGCGGCGCGAGGAAGGACTCTGCGTGCGTGTCGCTGCGCTTGTCGAGGAGCCGGTGCTCGGCCCGCCCGGCGGCGGTGAGGCCGGCGACCCGGCGCCTGCGGTCGGCGGGGTTGGGTTCGACGGTGATGAGCCCCTCGCGCTCGAGCGAGCGCAGGAGCCGGCTGGCGTAGCCGGAGTCGAGCCCGAGTCGCGAGCGGAGCGCGCCGATGTCGCCGTTGCCGGCGCCGATCTCCCACAGCAGGCGCGACGGCCCGTACGGCCGGTCGCCGCCGAGGAAACCGGGGCGCAGCACGCCGAGGCGCTCGGTGACGAGCCGGTTGAAGCTGCGGACGCGGTCGATGTCCGTTGCCATTTATCTGACTTTAGTCAGACAAGTGCGCGTGGTCCAGTCAGGGCACCAGCAGGTCCAGCATGCTGCGGGCGAGCGCGGCCCGCTCGCGCGCGGTGGCCGGTCCGGCCGAGGTCGGGATCAGAGCCGCCAGGCCGGTGTAGGCGCTGTACACCAGCAGCGCCTGCCGCCGGGCCTTGGCGGGGGAGAGCCCGAGCTCGCGGTAGCAGCGCTCGATGAGGCTGATCCTGGCCTGCGTGGTGCGGTCCACCACCGCGGTGACGGCCGGCTCCTCGTGTGCCGCGGCCAGCAGCCGCGTGTAGACCGTCGGTTGGATGTCCTCGATCGAATAGCGGATCAGCGCCACGAGGCGCTCGCGTGGGTCGCCGATCGCCTCGAAGCGGTCGATGAGGGCGGCGGTGTGCTCGCGCTCCCACAGCGCGAGTGCGCCTTCGAGCAGTTCGGCGCGGGTCGCGAAGTGCCAGTAGAAGCTGCCCTTTGTCACTTTGAGGTCGCGCGCGAGGGGGGCGACGGCGACGGCCGCGGGCCCGCCGCGCTCGATGGCCGCGAGCGCGGCCCGCTCCCAGTCTTCGCGATCCAGGGATTGCTTTGTCTTCGCCATACCCGCCAGTATTGACACGGTCACCTGCATGCGCGACCATACCGCACAGTATGGAACTCACCTACATCGGAGGACCGACCGCGCTGATCGAGGCCGCGGGAACGCGCCTCCTCACCGACCCGACCTTCGACCCGCCCGGCAAGCGCTACCACTTCGGCTGGGGCACGTTCTCCAAGAAGCTCGCCGGCCCGGCGATCCCGGCGGCCGAGATCGGCACCGTCGACGGCGTTTTGCTCAGCCACGACCACCACGAGGACAACCTCGACGCGGCCGGTCGCGAGATGTTGCCCGCGGCGGGCACGGTGGTGACCACGCCTTCGGGCCACAAGCGCCTCGGCGCGAACTCGCTCGGCCTCGCGCCGTGGGAGTCGACGACGGTGGGCGAGGTCAAGATCACGGCAACGCCGGCGCGCCACGGCCCGCCCGGGAGCCGCCCGATCGTCGGCGAGGTCATCGGGTTCGTCCTGGAGTGGCCGGGTCAGAGCGGCGGCGCGGTGTGGATTACCGGCGACACCGTCTACTTCAGCGGGGTCGGGGAGGTCGTCCAGCGCTTCGACATCGGCACGCTGATCGTGCACCTCGGCGGCGTCCGGTTCCCGGTCAGCGGCCCGGCGAGGTACACCATGAATGCGGCCGAGGGCGTGCGGACGTCGCAGGAGCTCGACGCGAAGACGATCGTGCCGATCCATTTCGAGCACTGGAAGCACTTCCGCCAAGGCCGCGGACCGGTGGAGAAGGCGTTTGCCGAGGCGGGGCTATCGGACCGCGTGGTGTGGCCGGAGTACGGGCGGCCGGTGCTGATCAGCGCGTAGACGCTAGGGCGCCCGGAGCACCAGCGTCGTGTGCCCGACCGTGAGCATGTCGCCCGGATTGAGCAGCCGCCGGTCGTCGACTCGCTCCGTCCCGACGAACGTGCCGTTGCGGCTCTTGCCCTCGTCGACGACGGTCCAGTGGGAGTTCTCCCACTCGAGCCGCGCGTGGTGGCGTGAGATGTGGGGATCCCACGCGATGCACACGGCGTTGTCCCGCGTGCGCCCGATCGTCACCTCGGCCGTGTCGAGCGGGTGGAGCAGCAGCCGGCCGGTGTCGTCGCGGTAGAGGAGGTAGTAGTCGCCGTTGCGGTCCGCTGCGGCTACCGCGTCCAGCTCCGTGACGCTGAGCTCGTAAGGGCCGATCGCCACCCGGCTACGCCTCCGGGCTGGGAACTATCAGCCGGATGTGCCGGCTCGCGAGCAGCAGGACGGGCGCCGTCCAGCCCTCGCCACCGTCGAGCGGCTTCACCACGGCGTCCTGGATCGTGAAGAACTCGATGTCGCGCCGGTTGATGTGATCGGAGAGCCGGCTGCGATACCCCTCGGCGGGGACGGTCATGCTGCCGTCGACGCGGTAGCGGTCGGTTTCGACGGTCACGGCTTCCTGGCGCAGGTCCATCGCGAGCGATCCTAGTCACTGAGCGGCCCGGGCGACCGGGAGGCGGCCGCTCGGCGAGCGACGGTCTAGACTGCTCCGCTCCTGTAGATGACGGACCAAGGGAACTCCAGGGAGGTCTCGTCGGCGGCCGAAAGGCGCTGGCGGCGGACGGTCGACGTCCGCGGTGAGGTCAAGCTCAAGGCGGCTCGCCTCCTGCGCGACTTCGGCTACACCGCGCTCGAGGATCCGGCGATCGACGCGATCGAGGCGCGCCTCGCGAGCGTCGGCCTGATGGTCGAGCCCGATCTCCGTACCTCGGAGATGGGCTCTGTCGTGAGCCTCACCACGAGCCTCGAAGGGCCCACCGCCGCGCCCCCGGCTGCCCCGGTCGCCCCGCCGCCCGCTCCAGGCCCCGCGCCCGCGGCTGCCCCGGTCGAGCAGGCCCCGGCCCCGTTGCCGTCGCGCGCCACCGTCCCGCCCCCGCCGGACCTCACCCGCACCGAGGGCACCGAATCGCTCGTCCAGGCCGAGAACCGCCGCCTGCTCGAGGAGCGCAGCGAGGTCGAGCGCCGCCTGCAGGCGCGCACGGAGGAACTGCGCGAGGCGCGTCGCGGCCAGGCCGTGCTCGGCGACACGATCGCGGATACGCGGGTCGAGGTCCGGCGCACCGCCGCGGAGCTGCAGTTCGCGCTGACCGGGCTGGACCCGGCCGCCGAGCCGGAGCCTGAGCCCGACGCGGAGCCAGAGGCCGCGGAGGATACGTTCGAGCCCGAGACGCCCGACGCCGAGACGCCCGACGCCGAGACGCCCGACGCCGAAGCCGGCGCCGCCGCCGAAGCAGACATCCCCGAGCCCGAAGCCGGCCCGCCGGAGCAGGACGCCGAGGCCGAGACGGCCGAGCGCGAGGCCGTCGGCGAGGAGCCCGATCGCGAGCTCGGCGAGGCCGAGGACGGCGCGGCGGCCGCTAGCGAGCAGCAGACACAGGACTGAACTGCACCTGCTCGCCGTCGCTGGCGATCGATGCCTCGGCGGCCTCGATCAGCCCGACGACGTCATGCGCCAGCTCCACGTCCGCCGTGCGTTCGCCGCCGGCGCGGACGATCTCCACGAAGTCCTCGAGCTCCAGCGCGAGCGGCTCAGCGGTGTCCACATGCGGGGAGACGATGTCCCCGGTCCGGTACGACAGGTGGTACTCGCCGAACGTCTCCGGGTCGCGGTAGACCACGCCGTGGTCGAACAGGCGGACGGGTTCCACGCCGCCGTCCTCGTAGACGATCATGCTCTTGCTGCCGACGATGACGGTCCGGCGCAGCTTCGACGGGGCCAGCCAGCTGAGCTCGGTGTGGGCGAGCACGCCGGAGGGAAACTTGAGGTCGATGAAGGCCACGTCCGACGTGCCGGGGACTATCGAGTCGCGCCCGATCGCCCGGACGGACACGGGCCGCTCGTCGAGCCAGTAGAGGAGGATCGAGAAGTCGTGCGGGCCCAGGTCCCAGACGACGCTCACGTCGCGCTGATGCAGGCCGAGGTTCACGCGGCTCGACGAGATGAAGTGGATGTCGCCGACGGCGCCCTCGTCGAGCAGCTTCTTCACGGCCCGCACCGGCGGGCTGTAGAGGAACGTATGGCCGCACATCAGGACGAGATCGCTGTCACGCGCGAGCTGGGTGAGCTCGCCGGCGTGCTTGGACGAGGCGGCCAGCGGCTTCTCGACGAACGTGTGCTTGCCGGCGCGGAGGCTGCGCCCGGCGAGCTCGTGGTGGGTGAACACAGGGGTCGCGATGACGATGGCGTCGACCGACGGATCCTCGAGGAGATCGTCGTACCGCTGGGTCCCCACGGTGCTGGGGTAGCGGTCGTGCATCCGCTTGAGGCGGGCGGCATCGAGGTCGCAGATGTGGCTGACGCGTGCGTCCTGGAGCTCGGCGAGTACGCGCAGCAGGTTCGGCCCCCAGTAGCCCAGCCCGACGAGCCCGATGTTCATCGCGCCGCGGCGCGGCCGCTTGCGGTGTACTCGTAGCGGTACGGACCGCTCATGTCGGCGGCGTTCACCCCGTTGACGACGATCCCGAGGATCGGGGCGCGGACGTTCTCGAGTTGCTCGCGCAGGTCGTGCGCCGCGCGGCGGGTGTTGTAGCGGACGCGCGTCACGATCAGGACGCCGCCGACGTAGTCGACGAGCGAGATCGCGTCGGGCACCGCCGACGTGGGAGGGGTGTCGATGACCACGAGGTCGTAGCGTGCCTCGAGGTCGAGAATCAGGTTCTCCATCCGATCCGACTCGATCAGGTAGGTCGGGTGGCTCTGGGGCGCGCCGGCCGGCAGCAGGTCGAGCGTCGAGCTGGTCTGGTCGGGCGTGCCGATGACCCGGTGGATCACGTCGTCGGGCTCGGCGTTGCCCATCAGGACATCGGCCAGGCCGGGGCCGGGCGGAAGGTCGAGCCGCTTGCCGACCGTCGGCAGGCGCATGTCGCACTCGAGCAGCAGGACGCTTGCGCCGGCGTCGGCGCTGGCGACCGCCAGGTTCCACGACACCGTGCTCTTTCCCTCGTCGGGCTCCGCCGAGATGACCAGCACGGAATCGACGTTGAAGTCGTTGTAGTGCCTTAAGTTCGCTCTCACCATGTCGAACGAGGCGCGTTCGCCGTGCGACAGCTCGAGCGCCCCGACGCCGTGGCCGTCGGAGAGCGCGCGTGTCGCCGGGATGGCTCCGAGCACCGGGCGCTCGTAGATGGCCTCGACCTCGGCCGGGTCGTTCAGGCGCCGGCTGAGCAGGTCGAAGAGCACGGCCAGGCCGATGCCGATGAGCAGGCCGAAGCCGAGCCCGAGCACGGCGGCGCGCCTCGGCTTGGGCGACGTCGGCGCGCCGGGCACCTCCGCCCGCTCCACGAGCTGGGCGTTGCCCGTCTGGAGCTTCTCGAGGAGCTTGAGCTGCGCCGCGCGGTCGCGCAGGGCGGCGAGCCGGGCGCTCGTGATCTCACCCGCGGCCTCGGCACGCTCCTGGTCGGCCAGCTGGCGGTTGACGATCTGGGAGACGCGCTTGAGCTGATCGAGGGCCTCCGCCTTGCGGAAGGCGATGTACTCGCGCGCGTAGGTGTTGGCGATCACCGTGATCTGCCGCGGCTGCCCGCCCGCGCCGGTGATGCTGACGACCTTCGAGGTGCCATTCGGGACGACGTCGACAGTCGCCGCGACCTGGGCCGGAGTGACCCGGCCGCCGAGCGCCTTCGAGGTGCGCTCCGCGATCGCCCGCACGCCTACGAGCTCGAGGCTCGTCTCGGCGGCGCCGGCGTCGGGCCGGAGCCCGGTCGTGCCCTGGGTGCTCCCGCCCTCGGCGAGCTGTTGCTCGATGTTGGTGTCCTCGAGCAGCAGCTTCGCGGTCGTCTTGTACTCCTTGTCCTGGCGCGAAGTGACCGCGTACGCGACGGCCGGGACGAGCAGGGTGCACAGGACGACCACCCAGAGGCGCTGGCGGAGGATCCGCGCGAACGCGTAGAACGGCGCCTCGCGACCCTCTTCCTGGTCGCCCAGGCCAGGTCGCCCATTGGAGTTGGTGCCCGTTTGCACCGGCGACAGGATAGGGGCTCAGGACCCCGACGGCGCCTGGGCGTCACCGTCGCGATCGGGATCTGCAGGGGCCTCGGCGATTGCCAGCTTCTCGTCGATCAGAGCGAGCCGCCGGATGGCCTGGGCGAGGGTGTGCTCGAGGTACTCGATGCGGTTCGCCGCGTCGGCGCGCTCCTCTTCGAGGGCGGCGCGCTCGTGCCGCTCCGCGGCGAGTGTCGCCTCGAGCTCGGCGCCGCGCTCGAGCTGGTGGCGCTCACGCTGATCGAAGTCCGCCTTGGCACGGTCGAGGATTTCCCGGAGTTCGGCCACGCGGGCGCGGGCGGACCCGGGGTCGCTCTTGGGAAGCCTCTGGGACTCGATTTCATTCATGCGTAGCGGCAATCGGCTGTGTCGGCGGTGAGCGTGAGAATCAAGGCGCTACACGGACGGTCGTTGACCCGGGCCGCAGGCGCGCCCTTGTGGCGCGTACCCCATAGCGGCCGGCGCGCAAACGTGCGCCGAACGTGACGCGGCCTGCGCGATTGGTTCGCGCACGCCCACCCGCGAATCGTACCGTGGCTCCCCGGACGGGCACTGCCCGGCGGCCGATCCGGGTTGTCACGCGTACCCGGAAACGGGCATCCGTGCCGGCTCGAGCGCGCCGTGGGGTCACCGCGACGCGCATCCGCGGGTCGCAGCGTTTGGCCTTCCCATTGGTCTGGAGGCAGAACGTGTCGATGATCACGGCCTGCCGCAGCCCGCGCCGGTAGGCGTCGTCCCCACCCTGGTGGGAGAACACGAAGATCCGCCCGTAGCGGTCCTGGAGGCTGATCGGGTAGTAGCCGGAGCGGTAGCGGCGGCCGCCGGGCAGGCGGAGCCGGCGCCAGCGCGAGCCACCGTCGGTCGTGTAGTAGAGACCGTGGACCGATCCCGGGGTGCCGTTCGTGGCGATGTAGAGCACGACGCCCTCGCGGGTGGCGAGCAGCTCCGGGTGGCCGGAGTGGGCGAACGGGGTCGCCGCCGGCGTCTCCATGACCCAGCCGTCCCCCTCCTTGCGCAGGCGCGCCTGGCGGCGGACCTGCTGCGAGCGGATGGGGCTGCCCGCGCCGTCGGTCCGGTACGTGCGCATCATCGCCAGCAGGTCGCCGTTCGGCAGCTCGGCCACGTCCCACTCGTTCGGCGGCACGCGCTCTGTAGCCGAGGGCTCGGTCAGCTTGCGGTTCCAGGTGCGGCCCTCGTCGGTGGAGGTGAGGAGGAGCCAGCGCCACTGCTTCGGCTTGATCGTGTCCGTCTTCGTGCCGGCGGGCACCTCCGCATACACGCCGGTCGCGACCAGCCTGCCGTCGCGAAGCCGCTGGATGCGGGTCAGCTGGTACAGGTAGCGCGAGGGATCGAGCAGCACCTGGGGGGCGCTCCACTCGCGGGCGCCGGGGGCCAGGCGCTCGAGGTACGCCGTGGCCGGCTTGGACGAGAAGGCCTGGTTGTCGTGCCCGTTCACCCGGCGTAGGAGCGTGCCGTCGCGCAGGGCGAACGTCGCCTGACTCGAGTAGCCGTGCGGCCCGATCGAGCGGAACGGATCGCTGCGGAAGCGGGTGAACGAATCGCCGCGGTCACGCGTGCGGAGGATGATCGACGTCAGGTCGAGGTCCGAGAAGTCGCGATCGGCCGCGACCGAGTCGAGCCCGTACTCGCGCAGGCCCGCCTTCGAGATCCGGCCGCGGCCCTCGAGGGGACCCGTTGCCTGGGTGAATCCGGTCATGATGCTGCCGTCGGGCATCTCCCACGCGCCGACCCACGACGTGTAGCGGACGTCCTGTTGCGGCGAGCGGTAGATCGTGCGGTGCGAGAAGTCGCGGACGTTCACCCTGACCGGGCCGCGCGAGGCCGAGGAATCGTCCTTGTCGCCGGGGATTAGGACTATCGCCGCGGCGACGGCCACCCCGACCAGGACGGCCGCCCCGATCCGCAGCTGTCGCGGGCCGACATCGATTCCGCCACGGCCGCCGATACGGTGCCGGCGAGCGGGCTTGAGCACCCGGGCGCGGCGCCGGGGGGTTCGCACGCGGTGCCGCGGGGGACCGAGCAGGCGGTGACGGAGACGCTTCACACGATTCAGGCTAGGGACCCGCAGGGCGCCTCGCGGCGCTCGGGTCGCCTACTGAGGGGTCTGGACGAGACGGCGTGTGCCGATGCCCACACCGACGAGCAGGATGCCTGCTCCGAGGATGAGGCCGATGTTGCGACCGGTGAAGCTGAGGGCATCATCGTCGCCGGCCTGTGCAGCCCGCTCCTCCGGCACCGTCTCCTCACTCGGAATCGCATCCGTAGGCGGTTCCTCGTCGGGCTGGACGTCGATCACCCGGCCGCCGGGACCGCCGTACACCTGTGCGGCGGAGGCAGAACCGAAAGCGGCAGGTGCGAGCGTGAGCATCATTGCCGCCGCCGCGATCGCCGTGATGAGCTTGAAATGAAGATTTGTACGCATGCCCTCGTGACCTACCGTTCCCTGGTTTCTAATTGGCGCTGGTCCCGCGCATTCCTGCTCGCGAAAAGACTACCGACATCCGCCGACGCTTGGTACACGAGCGCATGTTCTTGCCGTAAGTCGCTCTCTGATGCGGGTCGGCGAGGGTCGATCGCCGCGCGAGAGCTCGCCCAAGAGGTCGCGCGAGGTCTCTTCGAGGGGGTTCAGGGCGATCGCCGTGCGCAACTGCGCGATGGCGGCGGCCCGGTCGCCCGCGAGGGCGTCCTCGATGCCCAGCTGCTGATGGGGATACCACGCCTTGGGAGTTCGCTCGGCGGCGCGGGCGAAGGCCAGCCGGGCGCCGCGGCGGTCGCCCGCGATGCTGGCGATCGTGCCGTGCACGATGTCCGCGTCGTCGCTGAAGGGGTTGAGGCTGCGCGCGCGATCGAGCTGGTCGTACGCGCGGCCGCGATCCGCTGTCCAGCCGCCGGCCGCGGCGTTCACGTCGCGTGCCGCCAGCCACGGCGGCACGAGCACGGCGATCGCGGCGACTGCGGCCAGGCCGGTGGCCGCGGGCAGCGCCCAGCCGGCCGTTCTGCCGCTCACCGTCTCCGCCGGTCGCCGGCGCTCGGCGAGCCCGGCGGCCATCCCGAGCCATGCGATGGCAGGGGCGGTGACCGCGGGGAGCTCCCACAGCCAGTCGCCCGCCGCATGAGCGAACCAGTATGCGAACGTCACCACCCCTACACAGGCCAGCCCGCGGCGCAGGCCGTCCGAGGCGGCGCGGGTTCGCCAGAACGCGAGTAGGGCGAACGCGAGGAAGGCCACGAACAGCGCCGCGCCCACGACGCCCGTCTGGCTGATCACCCCGACCTGGAAGCTGTGCACGAACAGCGGCTCGTCGGCCGGGCTCTCGCGCTCCCGCACGTACGGGATCGCGAAGTTTTCGCTGCCGATCCCCGCGATCGGGTTGTTCTCGAACTCCCGCATGGCGATCCGCCAGTACTCGTAGCGGGCGCTGCCGAGCCCGGTGCTGAAGCGGGACTGGCGGAACTCGGTGGGCTGGCCGGCCTTGAACTCGTCCCATTTGTTCTCGACCCTGCCGACGGGGTCGTCGCTGACCACGAGTACGCCTACCAGCCCGCAGACCGCGCCTGCTGCCGCGATGACGGCAATCGCGACGTGGCCGCCGCGGCGGACGCGACCGGGGATCGGGGCGCGCGCATCGATCAGGCCGATCAAGGCGCCCACGCCGAACAGCGCGACGAAGGTCAGGGCGATCGCGTCGCCCGCGCGGCTCAGCGCGCCGCCGACGTCGCCCTGGGCCTCGGCGACGGTGAACACGTCGAGCAGGGCGTCGAGCGACAGCAGGACCGCGGCGGCGACGGCGGCGATCGAGATGAGCGAGCGCACCCGGCCGGGAACGAGCGCCAGGTAGACGACGAGGGTCAAAGCGCCGGCGAGAACCGATCCGCGGCTCTGCGAGATGAGGGCCAGCTCCACGAGCGCCCCGACGCCGCCGAGCGTGAGCCCGCGTGCGAGCCAGGGCACGTCCCGCCGGGCCGAGAGGTGCAGCAGCGGCCAAGCGGCGACGAGGAACAGCGCGGCGTTGCCGTTCGGGTAGCCGACCGGCTCGGCGAAGCGGCCCTTGATCAGCCACTCGGTCGGATCGGCGGCGCCGGCCGCCTGGGACACCTCGATCCCGCCGACCGCCGCGATGGCGAGGCCGAACACACCGAGAACCGCCGCCGCGCCGCGCGGGCGCCACGGCCACAGCGCGAACAGGGCGAAGACCGCGAGGTAGAGCAGCGCCCGGTTCGCGCCGTCATAGGCGAGGCCCTGGTTGTCGGCCCACGCGATCGAGAGGAAGTTCCAGCCCACGAACGCCGCGAGCGCCGCGACCGCGGCGAGTACGGGCCAGCCGACCCGCAGCCGCGAGCCCTGGGCGCCGGTCGCCACCGCGGCGAGCACGACCAGGAAGATGGCTCCGGGCAGCCACGTCGTCGCCGCGAAGCCGCCCTCGTCGGCGGCGAAGGCCACGAACACCCCGGCCGCCACCAGGCCGGGAAAGGCTATGAAGGACTCCTGTGGGAGCCCCGTCCGGAGGCTCCACGCCTCGAGCCGGCTGCGGATGACCCGCAGGGACGGAACCCGCCGGCGACTCAATCGAGGTCGCCGACAGCCAGGTCGAATCCGCGCTCGCGCTCGTAGGCGATCACGTCGGCGAGGATCGTGTCGAGGTCGCGCGTCGGCTCCCAGCCGAGCACGCGGCCGATCTTGTCGATGTCGGGGATGCGCCGGAGCATGTCTTCGAAGCCCTCCTCGTACGCCTCCTCGTACGGCACGAGGGTGATCTCGGAACTCGATCCAGTGGCTTCCTTCACCCGTTCGGCGAGGCCGCGGATGGAGATCTCCTCGGTTGCCCCGATGTTGAAGACCTCTCCGTAGGAGTCCTCGCGTGCCATCAGGTCGGCGATCGCCACGACGACGTCCTTGACGTGGCCGAAGCAGCGTTGCTGATTGCCGTCGCCGTAGACCGTGATCGGACGCTCGGCGAGCGCCGCCCGCACGAAGCTCGGCACCACCATCCCGTACCGCCCCGTCTGGCGCGGGCCGACCGTGTTGAACAGCCGGGCGACGACCGTCGGCTGTTTGCGCTCCTTCCAATAGGCGATCGCGAGAAACTCGTCGAGCGCCTTCGAGCACGCGTAGGACCAGCGGCCCTTCGTGGTGGCGCCCATGAGCAGGTCGCCGTCCTCGTTGAACGGAAGCGCCTCACTCTTGCCGTAGACCTCGCTCGTCGAAGCGACGAAGACCGGCTTCTTCTTCTTGTTCGCCTGGGCGAGGACGACCTCGGTGCAGTGGACGTTGGTCTCGATCGTCCGCACCGGGCTCTCGACGATCAGCTCGACCCCGACGGCCGCGGCGAGGTGGTAGATCACGTCGGCCTGGTCGACCAGCTCCGCGACGACCGGCGCGCTGGCCGCCGTGTCGATCGTGTGGCCGAAGCCCGGGTGGTCGCGGAGATGGGTGATGTTCTCCATCGCCCCGGTGGACAGGTCGTCGAGGATGTGGACCTGCTCGCCGCGCGCGAGCAGCTCTTCGCTGAGGTGGGAGCCGACGAAGCCGGCGCCCCCGGTTATCAGATGGCGCACGCGGAAGAAGGTACAGCGGCCTGCCGCTGCTAGAGCTGCTCGTAGGCCTCGAGCAGCGCGACCTCGGACCGGTCCCAGGTGAGCTCCCGCGCCCGCTCGCGAGCCTGGGCACCGAGCTCGAGCCGCCGCGCCGGATCGGCGGCGAGCCCGGCGACGGCCTCCGCGAACGCCCCCGGATCGGGGCGCTCGGCGATCACGCCGGCTCCGTGCATCGTCCGCCGCGTCTCGCGCAGGTCGAATGCCACTACCGGCTTCCCGAGGGCCATGAACTCGGCGATCTTGATCATCGTCGAGTGCTCGTTGAGTCCGTTCGGCAGCGCCGGATCGACGCAGATGTCGGCTTCCTGGATCCTGGCGGGCACTGCGCCGGGCTCGAGCCAGCCGGTGATCTCGACCGCGCCGGCGACGCCGCGCTCGCGCGCCGCCGCCTCGATCGCGGCGCGTTCCTCGCCCTCGCCGACGATCGTCAGCCGTGACTCCCCAAGACCGTGAATCGTGCGCAGCAGGGCGAGCACCTCGATCAGCGCGATGGCGCCGTCCTGGCGGGCGATCGAGCCGACGTAGACGAGGTGCGGGTCGGTCAGCGCGCCGTCGCGGTTGCCCGGCTCGAGCTCGAGCCAGCCCGGCGCCGGGCCGTTGCGTACGACGGTCACGTGCTCGGCCGGCACGTGACCGCGGCCGCGGGCGATCGCGGCATGCGACTCGTTGGCGGCGAGCACCGCGTTCGCCACCCCGAAAGTGGCCCGCTCGGCTCCGCGCGCCACGCCCACCAGCGGCCCCGGCCCGAACCGCGCCGCAACCAGCTCGGGAAAGAGGTCGTGGTGGTCGAACACCACCCGCCGCCGCAGCGCCCGGGCGAGGGCGCCGGCGCCGAAGAGGATGTCGGGCGGGTTGTGGAGGTGGATCACGTCGGTCCCGCGGGCGAGCGCGGCAATCGCGGCGGCGGTGAGCGCCGCTCCGGCCACGAGGTACTCGAGCAGGAACCCCGCGATGCCGCCGCGGCCCTCGGGGAGCCGGAAGCGGCGCACCTCCACGCCGGCGAGGGTCTCCCGCCGCGGCTCGGCCGGTCCGCGCGGCGCGATCACCGTGACGGCGTGCCCGGCGCGGGCGAGCGACTCCGCCTCCTGGCGCACTCGGACATCCGCCGGGTAGGGGTTGTTCTCGAGCAGCATGGCGATCCTGAGCCGATGTCCAGGCCGTACAGTGCTCGGTTCGTTGAAAGTCCTGTTCATCACCAACATGTGGCCCGACGCGGTGCGGCCGTGGCACGGACCGTACGTCAAGCGGCTCGCCGATTCGCTCGAAGCCGAGGGCGTCGACGTCACGGTCGATGCGATCCAGGGCTACTCGGACCGCAACGAGTACGCGCACGCGGCGCGGCGGGCGCTCGCGCTCAACCGCGACTGCCCGTACGACGTGATCCACGGCCACTACGGCCACGCCGGCGTCGTCGGGCGGCTGCAGTTCCGCGCCCCGCTGGTCATCACCTACTGGGGTAGCGACCTGCTCGGCAAGGCGACGCCGACCGGCGAGATGACGCGCAAGAGCCTGATCGAGGCGCGCGTGTTCCGGCAGCTGCCGCGGTTCGCGGCGGCGACGATCACTCAGTCGGCCCAGATGCACGAGCGGCTGCCTGCGAGCTGCCGCGAGCGCGACACGGTGCTGCCCGCGGGGATCGAGCTCGAGCGCTTCCGCCCGCGCCCGCAGGACGAGGCCCGCCGCGAGCTCGGCTGGCCGCTCGGCGAGAAGGTCGTCCTGTTCGCCGGGAACCCCGACCTGCCGGTCAAGAACCACCCGCTCGCCGAGGCGGCCCACGCGCGGCTGGCGGCCCGCGTCGACGGCACCTCGCTGCGCGTGGCGTGGGGGAACCCGCCCGACATGGTGCCGCTGTTCATGAGCGCCGCCGACGTGCTGCTGCTGCCGTCGCGGACCGAGGGGTCGCCGAACGTGGTGAAGGAGGCGATGGCGGCCGAGCTGCCCGTGGTGGCCACGCCGGTCGGCGACGTCCGCGAGCTGCTGACCGGGGTGGCGGGGTGTGCCGTCTGCGAGCCGGACCCCGATGCACTGGCGGCAGGCCTCGAAGCGGCGCTGGCCCACGGCCGCTCGCCGGCGGCGCGCGAGGCCGTGACGCCGCTCGACATCGCGGCGGTGGCGAAGCGGACGATCGCCATCTACGAGGCGGCGCGCGAACGCGGGCGCCGCAGCGCGTCGCGCAGCCACTCGCCCCAGCGCGACGGCGACTGAGCGAAGGCCACAGCGCCGTACGGCGCGGCCCGTAGCCCGCGCCCGAGCGCGGCGAGGCGCCGTCCCTCGGAGGCGGCGCGGCGGGCCAGCGCGCGCTCGCGGAGCGCGCGGTAGTGGCGGATGCGGGCCTTGACCGCCGACCGGCGTGCCGGCGTCAGCGAGCCGCGCGCGAGCGCCCGGGTGTGGGCGGCGAGGCCGCCCTCGGCCATCTTCACCGGGTCGCTCGAGAGCTGGCCGGGGTAGACGCGATAGACGGCGAGCGGCTCCTTCGTCACCGCCACGTCGTACCCGGCCTCGAGGATCCGCATCCACATGTCGTAGTCGTCGAAGCAGGGCACGCTCGGCTCGAAGCCGCCGACCTCGGCGTAGGCGGCACGCGCGAACACGGTCCTGGCGCAGATGCAGTTGCGCTCGATCATCGCGTCGTAGGTCACGGGGTCGGTCCAGCCGTAACGGTCCGCGAACGTCTCGCCCGACGTCCCGCCCGGGGTCTCGATCAGCGCGTTGGAGGCGACGATGCCGGTCCGCCGGCCGGCCGCGACCGCTGCGTCGTAGAGCTCGACCGACCGCGACAGGAAGCCCGGCTGGAGCAGGTCGTCGTGGTCGAGCAGCGCGATCAGCTCTGCGTCCGTCGCGTCGATCCCGGCATTGCGCGCGGCGGCGACGCCGCCGTTGCGGGGGAGCGCGATGGCCGTGATGCGAGGGTCCTGAGCCGCCAGGCGGGCGCCGGTCGCGGCTGACTCGTCGGTCGACGCGTCATCGACGATTACCAGCTCCCAGGCCGGGAAGTCTTGTGCAAGAACGGATGCAACCGCTCTTTCGAGGTTGTCACCGGAGTTGTAGGTGGGGAGAACCACGGTCACCCTGGGTACGGCACTCATCCGTTCCGAGTCTAGGCGTGCAAAGACCATTTCGGTCCTGCGCGTTTCTGCCGATGAAGGAAGGGGTTGCACCGTGGATCCCCGAAACGGAGTCAGAGGATGAGGTTGCCGGCGACAAGGATGTGGCGTGGATTGGCGATTGCCCTCGTGGCGCTCGCCGCCTTGCCCTCGGCGGCCGCGGCCCAGTCGTACTCCGAACGCACCCAGGCGCGCGCCTCGCTGCTCTCCTACTGGCGTCTGGGCGAGACCGCCGGCACCGTCGCCAAGGACGCGCGCGGCGGCCGCAACGGCACCTACGTGAACGGTGTCGCGCTGGGGCAGCCCGGCGCTCTGACGGCCGACCCCGACAAGGCACCCGGCTTCGACGGCGTCAACGACACGGTCTCGCTGCCCACCCTTCCCTCGTCCGCAAACTTCACGATCTCCGGCTGGCAGCGCATCGACGCCGGCGCCCCGAACAACAATCCGCTCTACGCCGGCATCGGCTCCGTTCGCTTCATGCCCCGGCCGGGTGGCTTCTACGTCGGCGTCTGGCTCGGCGGGGCCGAGCAGGTGCTGCAGGGCGTCACGCCCGCGAACACCGGCGCGTGGGTCCACTGGGCGATGGTCCGGTCCGGCTCGTCGCTGACCGTCTACCGCAACGGCGTGGCGGTCGGGTCGCGGGCGGTCTCCGCGACGGCCCTTGCGTCCCTGTCAGGCGCGATCGGCCGTTACGCCACCGCGTATGCGGCGCGCGCGGGCATCGACGACGTCGCCGTGTACTCGCAGGCTCTGTCGGCCACCGAGATCAAGGGCGACTACGAATCCCGCGGAGTCGCTCCCGATCCGACCGACCCCGACCCGACCGACCCGGACCCGGGCGATCCGCCCGCGCCCGTGGACCCCGGGCCCACGGCGCCCCGCTACGTCGACGGCGGCTCCCGCGGCGGCCCGTGCAGCGACTCCCGCGGCGCGGTCGAGGCGGCTGACCCGGCGACCCCGTGGTGCACGATCGGGCGCGCCGCCGTGGCGGCGCCCGCCGCCGGCACCGTGCTCGTGCGTGCCGGCGAGTACGCCCGCACCACGATCACCGGCGAGGCGCGGCCCGAGACACTGACTGTCAAGCCGTACGGCACCGAGCAGCCGGTCCTGCGGGGGCTGACGGTGACGAGGTCGAGCGGTTACTCGTTCGAGGGCTTCCGCATCATCGACGCGACGGTGCTCGACGGCTCGACCGACATCGCCCTGCGCAAGAACGACATCTCGCCGCACGACGTCCGGGTGCCGTCCGGTGCTCGCCTGACGTTCGAGGACAACTACATCCACGACCTCACGATCCCGGGCGGCCGCTGCGGCGACGCTGTGCGCTGCGGTTACGGAATCAGGATCAGCGCCGCCACCGACGTGACGATCCGCGGCAACCGGTTCGTCCGCATCCCGGCCGACGGCATCCAGATGGGAGCCAACGAGAACGTCCTGATCGAGGACAACGAGTTCGCCGACATCAGCCCGTTCATCGATCCGAACGAGCATTCGGACGCGATCCAGTTCTACAGCTCGTCGCGCAACGCGACGATCCGCGGCAACTGGATCCACGGCACGATCCGCGGCCCGATCCTCGCCGGCACCACCGTCGGCCAGGCCCAGACGGGCCTCACCATCGAGAACAACCTGATCGTGCCGGACAAGGACTGGGGCCTGAACCTGTTCAACGCGCCGGGCGCCAAGGTGGTCAACAACACCGTCTGGGGTGCCGGGAACACGGAGAGCCTGATCTTCCGCGACATCGACGGAGTCGCCCCGACCCGCGACGCGCAGGTGTTCAACAACATCCTCTACCGGTTCACCGCCGACCCCGCGATGTTCGCGCTCGAGGACTACAACCTCGTCGTCAACGGCCTGCGTGGCGGCACCCACGACATCGCCGGCCCGCCGCGGTTCGCCGACCAGCCGAGCGGTGATTTCCGCCTCGTCGGCGGCAGCCCCGGCATCGACGCCGGCCTGAGCACCGGCGCGCCCGACCGCGACCGCACCGGCCAGACGCGCGTCGACACCCCGGCGATCCCGAACACGGGCGGCGGGGCGGCGCCCCACTACGACATCGGCGCGTACGAGTTCAGCGGCGCCTACGCGCCGCCGGGCGGCTCCTACTCCAGCCGGATCCTCGGCGTCTCCTCGCTCCTCGGCTACTGGCGCCTCGGCGAGAGCGCCGGCGCCGTGGCCGACGACTCCAAGGGGTCCCGCGACGGCAGCTTCCAGAACGGCGTCGTCCTGGGCGAGCCGGGCGCGCTGGCCGGCGACGCGAATACCGCGGTCAGGCTCGATGGGGTCAACGACGGCGTGTCGCTTCCGGCCGGTCCGTCGAGCGTCGACTTCACGGTCGAGGGCTGGCAGCGGATCGATGCGGGCGCCGCCTCGAACAACACCCTCTACGGGCAGTCCGGCGCGGTGCGCCTGATGCCCCGGCCGAACGGGTACTACGTCGGAGTCTGGCTCGGTGGCGCCGAGCAGGTGCTCCAGGGCGTGACCGCGGCCAACACCGGCAACTGGGTCCACTGGGCCGTGGCGCGGGCCGGTGGCACTCTGACCGTCTACCGCAACGGGCACGCGGTCGGCCAGCGGGCGGTCTCGGCGACCGCGACGGCGAACCTGAGCGGCTCGATCGGCCGCGCCGCGACCATCTACCCGACGAAGGGCGCGATCGACGAGGTCGCGGTCTACGGCAGTGCCTTGAGTGGTGCGGAGCTGCTGACGCACCACGATCTGGGCCGGCCGGCGAACTAGCTCGCGATGACGGGCCTCCCTCGGGGGACCGTCCCGGTCAGCCGGAGTTGATCTCGTCCAGCGCGTCCTGCACGTCGGCGTCGCGGCCGATCGCGCGGGCGGCGGCGCGACGGTAGCGGGAGGCGTTCTTGCTGCGAACGGCCGCCGCCAGCTGGCGGTAGGCGCTCGCGGCGCTGCGCATGGAGTCGACGAGTGCGTCGGCGCCGGCGACGTCGCCGGGCGCGGCCGCCACCGTGTTGGCGGCGCCGTCGTAGGCGCGGGCGACGCCGGTCGCGGCGCGGGCCTGGCCCGCGTTGGTGTCGGCGGTGGCGAGGGTGCGGCGGCCGGCGGCGCGGGCCGTGCTGAGGCGCTGCGTCGCAGGGGCGACGGCCGCCAGCCATTCGGCCTCATCTGCCGCGTCGGCCTGGCCGGGCGAGTCGGCCGGCGCGCTCGCGGGCGGGGCCGAGGCGGACTCGTCGCCACCGCTGTTGCCGAGCAGGTAGCCGGCGGCGCCCATCGCGAGGACGACCGCCAGGAGGGCGCCGATGAAGAGGCCGCGGCGCGGGCGGGTGGTGTCGCCGACGACGGGCTCGGCGGCGGGGTCGAAGCGGGGCGGGTCCGGAGCCGGGCCGAGATCGCGTCGCGGCTGTGGCCGGCCGGGCGCCGGGCGTTCATCGGTCTCTGCGTCCGCCGGCGGCTGTCCGTTCGCGCCGGCCGCATCCGCGGGTGGGTCCTCGTCGGCGTCGGCGGTGGTCTCGTCCTGGTTCTCCGCCTGGGCCGGGGCGTCCGGCACCGGGGTCACCTGCGTCGCGGTGACGACGGCACCGTCGTGCTCAGCCTCCGGCTCGCCGCCATCCCCGGCCTCGGCCTCGGCGGGCGCGTCAGGAACCGGCGCGGCGACCAGCGCGGCGTTCTCGGAACGGCCGGCCACCGGTACATCCACACCGAGGGCCTCGGCAGCGGCCACGATGAGCTGAGCCGGGTCCGCGTAGCGCTCCTCGGGCTCCTTGGAGAGCACGCGGAAGATCACGTCGTCGATCGCGCTGGGGAGATCGGGCTGGCGCTCGGTCACGCGCGGCGGCTCCTGCACGAGATGCGCGTGGGCCACGTGGTGCGGCTCGGTACCGGGGAACGGCGGCTCTCCGGTGAGCGCCTCCACGAGCAGGCAGCCGATGCCGTAGACGTCGCCGGACATCGTCCGGTCCTCCTCGTCGAGCTCCTCGGGGGTTACGCCGTGGTTGACGCGGGTCGTCTCGGCGAGCGTGCCCGACCACGGGCGTGCGATGCCGAAGTCGCCGACCATCGCCTCGCCCTCGTAGGGCACCCAGACCTCGTTCGAGTCCAGGCCGCGGTAGACGAGCCCCTCGCCGTGGCCTGCGGTGACGCCGGCCGCGACCTCGGTGATCACCTCGATGGCGCGCTCGGGGTGGTAGGGCACGTCCGCGAGCTCCTCCGCGAGGTTCGGGCCGGGCGGCCGCGCGAGGACGAAGTAGAGGCGGTCGTAGCTCTCGCCCCAGGTCAGGAACGGGAGCAGGTTCGGGCCGTCGAGGCTCGCCCGGGCCTTGGCGACGCGCTGGAACCAGCGCTTGTACTGGCGATCGGCGGTCAGCCGCGCGGAGATGACCTTGACCACGACCTCGCGGCCGGCCTGCGAGCGGCCGCCGTAGACCGTATGGGTGGCCGGCTCCCACGAGGTGATCTGGACAAGCTCATAGCCCCCCAGCTCCATCCCGAGCTCGATCGGTGTGGGCTCCTTCAAGCGGCCCTCACCCGGAGTCGTCGAAGTTCTCGCCCGGGTCGGGCGCAGGGGTCGGTGCGGGAGTTGGGGCGGGAGCCGGCCTCGGACTCGGCGTGGGGGCGGGGGCGGGAGCCGGCCTCGGAGTCGGCGTGGGAGCCGGTGCCGGGGTCGGGGTCGCGGCGGGTGCGTCCGGCTCGTCGGCCTCCTCGGCGGCGGTGGGCACGCGCAGCAGCGGGAAGCTGCGCGCCCGCCCGAGGCGGCTCAGCTCCTCCCGCGGCGCGGGTTCAGGGGCCGTCTGCGTGGTGGCCGGGGCCTTCGGCTCGTCGTCCTCCGCGGTCGCGCTCCCGATCGCGAAGGACGCCCCGAACGACACGGCCGCGCAGGCCACCAGACCGATGACCTGCGCTCTGCTCACTGGTCAGGACAAAGCTTCGGCTTGCTCGAGCCCGGGTAGAGGCAGCGCTCGCGGCGCAGCGGGGAGCGGCCACGGCGCATCTGGAACGAGGTGTAGCTCCCGATCCTGTCCTTCTGCGTGACGCGGACGCGGACGAGGGTGCCGGTACGCAGGAACCGCTCGACCTGGCGGATGCGGACCGAGCCCGTCTTCACCTTGCGCCGGACCGTCTTGAACGGGCAGCGCGGCTTTGCGACGCAGCTCACGCTCACGGTCGCGCCCTTCGGGGCGCGCACGAACAGGAGGCTGAGGCGGGTGCCGCCGAGCAGTGCCCGGCCGGCGATCCGCACGCGCGGGAACGGGCTGATGAGCTTGGCCTCGACGTTCTCGACGGTGATCCGCTTGCGGACGATCGTGGCCGCGAGCTGGCGGTCGCGCACGTACAGGCCGACGTTGTACGTCCCGGCCTTGTCGAACACCCGCGACGCGCTGGTGCCGGTGCCGTCGTCGAATGCCCCGTCGTCGTCCAGGTCCCAGCGATGGGTGGCGATCGACCCATCCGGGTCGAGCGAGGTGGAGACGAAGGTCACGCGGTCGCCGGCGGCCGCCTTACGGGCGCCCGGGGCGGCAGCCGAGGCCAGCTTCGTGGTTGCGAGCGGCCCGTTGGCGAACGTGAGGAAGTCCGCGATCGGCGCGCGGTTGGCCACGTCCACGACCTGCGTCACGCGGTCAGTGCCGCCGGTGGTCGCAACGGTCAGGGTCACGGCATATCCGCCGGGGTAGTCGTAGGTGCGCGACGCGGTCGCCCCGCTCGAATCCGTCGTGCCGTCGCCGTTGAAGTCCCAGCTGATCGCCTGGACGGTCTCGCCACCGGGGATGGTCGAGGTCGAGGTGAAGGTCACCGGAGAAAGCGTGATCGGCGACGCGGACACGCTGAACGACGCGGTCGGCGCCGCGGAGGCGGCGGCGGGCGCCAGAAGCGCCAGCGCAGCGGCCGCGGCCGCGAGCCAGGGGGTCCTGCGGGTGGTGATTCGATTCATCCGTGTCATGTTGCCCGTCCCATCTCCTTTGAGGACTCGTCGAACAGTAGAGAGAAGTCGGCGAGGCTGGCAAGCACCAAGTCGCGGCGGCGTGTCTCTAGGATCGCCCGCATGTCAGGCCGTCCTGGATCCGGTGTCGCCACCGCCGAGAAGGTGCCGTTCGTAAACCTTCCGGCCGCGTACGCGGAGCTTCGCGAGGAGCTGAACGCAGTCTGGGAGCGCGCCGCGGGGTCCGGCGGCTTCATCCTCGGCGGCGAGGTCGAGGCCTTCGAGGCCGAGTTCGCGGCGGCTTCCGGCGCCGCTCACGGGATCGGTGTCGGGAACGGTCTCGACGCCCTGCACATGATCTTGCGTGGCTTCGGCATCGGGGCGGGCGACGAGGTGATCGTTCCCGGCCACACGTTCATCGCCACGTGGCTCGGAGTTACGCACGCCGGTGCGACACCGGTCCCGGTCGACGTCGACCCGGAGACCGCGAACATCGATCCCGGACTCGTCGCGGCCGCCGTCGGTCCCGCCACGAAGGCGATCGTCGCCGTGCACCTCTACGGGCAGCCGGCCGACATGGCTCCGCTGCGCACGATCGCGGACGAGCACGGGCTGAAGCTGATCGAGGACGCCGCCCAGGCCCACCTCGCCACCTACGACGGGGCCGTCGCCGGCGGGCTCGGCGACGCCGCGGGCTTCTCCTTCTACCCCGGCAAGAACCTGGGGGCCCTCGGCGACGGCGGCGCCGTCACCACGAACGACGCCGACCTGGCCGAGCAGGTCCGGCTGCTGCGCAACTACGGCTCGCCGGCGAAGTACGAGCACTCCGTCGCCGGCTTCAACACCCGCCTCGATGCCCTGCAGGCCGGCGCGCTGCGGGTCAAGCTGCGCGCGCTGCCTGAGTGGAACGACAGGCGCCGCGCCGTCGCCGCCCGCTATCAGGCGGAGCTGGCGGGCATCGACCGGCTCGGACTGCCGGTCGTCGCCCCGCAGGTGGAGCACGTGTGGCACCTCTTCGTCGTCCGCCATCCGGAGCGGGACGCGTTCCAGGCGGCCCTCGGGGAGCGGGGGATCGAGACGATCATCCATTACCCCATCCCCATCCACCGGACCGGCGCCTACGCGCACGTCGAGGCCGACCTGCCCGTGACCGAGCGGCTGGCCGGCGAGATCGTCTCCCTGCCCATGGGTCCGCATCTGACCGAGGAACAGGTGGACCGGGTCATCGATGCGGTGCGGGAGTGCGCCTGAGGGCGTTCTCGCGCGGCGAGGACCTCCTGGTGGTGGCAGATTTCCGTCATTGCTCAGCCGCCTGATCCCGGAAGAAGAACCGCAGCCCGGCCCGCTCCCACGTCAGCGCCGCGATGCGCGCCTCGCCCTGCACGGACGGATGGAAGTAGTCGGCCTTCGTGATGTCGGCCGGGCCGAAGCGCCAGCGGAACAGCGCGCCCCCGTCCCAGTGGCAGTTCTCGTGCTGGTTGCATTCCGCCTCGAGGACCCGGTTGAAGGCCACGACCCGCCGCCGCGCGGCCGCGCGGCGCGCCCGCGCCGCCGGCGAGACCTCGGCGGGGCCGGCGAAGAACACCCAGCAGGTGTGGCCGCGGGCCCAGGTCCTGTACGCCGCCGCGTCGCCGCGGAAGGCCTCCAGGAAGCGGACAGGGTCGGGAATCGATGCGACCAGCACCCGAGAGTCCGGCAGTCCGTCGCCGAGCCGTCCGATGACAGCTCGGGCGGCCTCACGGAAATCGTCGACCGAGGTCATGTCCGCCAGGCTCTCGCGACAGGCGTCGTTGAGCCCGGCAAGGAGGGTGACGTAGCGGGCCTCGGCCGCGACGGCGCTGTCGGCCTGCCCCTCCATCTCGCCGAGCTTGCGGCCCGACACGGCGAAGTTCGACCCGGTCGCCCCCGGCTCCCGCCTGCGCACGCGGGCGAGGTGGCTGCGCACGCGCGGGTTGGTGCCCGTCGACCACGAGTTCTGCGGGCAGGCCGCGTCCGGCGCGCACGGTGGTCCGCTGCGGATCGCGACGGTGTAGGAGTCGCCGAGGGCCGCCACGGTGGCCTCGTCCTCCCCGTCCCAGAGCAGATAGACGAGGAGCCCGCCGAGTCCCAGCACGAGCATCGTCGCTATCGCAATCCGGCGGCCCACGCGGCGAGAATAGGCGTCCGCACGGCGCCGCCACTACGATCGCCGCCGTGAAGGTCAGGCCTCCACAGACGCTCTGCTTCGACTTCGACGGCACCCTGTGCACCAACACGGGCGGCGCCTACGACACGGCCGAGCCCTTCCCGTGGGCGATCGAGCGGGTCAACGCACTCGCCGCGGCCGGCTACCGGATCATCATCTTCACCGCCCGCGGCACCGCGACGGGGATCGACTGGCGCGAGGTCACCGAGGGCCAGCTCGAGCGCTGGGGCGTGCGCTACGACGAGCTGCATCTCGGCAAGCCGAGCGCGGCCGTGTACATCGACGACCGCGCCGTGCACACCACCGACTGGCAGGGCGACGACGCGTTCGCCCCGCCCGGCTTCGGCGTGCGCCGCCTCGACGGTCCGGTCGAGGAGCTCCCGGCGCCGACCCCGCCGCAGTTCCCCGCGGCCGTCGAGCACGGGCGCACGTTCGGTGGCCGGCCGGCCCGCCTCGACTCCCACATCGACCGGGCCCTGGCGCTGGCGGAGATTCTCGGTCTGCGCCAGCTGCCGGCGCGCGAGGAGATCCGCGCCGCGGTACAGGCGGCGCTCGCGCACGGCGCGGGCCACGACGACCTGCTCTATACGATCTCGCTCGCCGCCGAGGGCGATGCCGCGCACCTCGACGTGTGGCGCGACGCCCCCACCCCGCGCACCGTCCTGCACGTGGCATGCCGCCCGCTGACCGAGCTCACGGCGGCGCTCGCGCCGCTGCTCGTGGCCGGATCCGATCCGCCCGCGGTCGCCGCCACGACCCCCGAGCAGGAGCGCCCGGCAAGCGCATGGCCGCTGCGGGTCGACGCGAGCGGCGCCGTCGGCGACGGCCTCGGCGGGCGCCTCGTGATCTCGACCGGCGGCCGTCTGGTGGCCGAGCCCGAGCCGGGCTTGCCGAGCGTCGCCTCGGTCTGGCTCTCCGAGCTCGCCGCGGCGGCCGGGCTCGCCGTCGACGAGCGGCCGATCACGCCGGACGAGCTGCGCGCCGCCGACGGTGCGGCCGTCGCCGGGCTGCCGTTCGGGCTGCTCGGTCTCGGGATCGTGGACGGCCAAGCGGTCGGCTACGACGACGTGCTCACCGGATTGCGCGCCCGCTGGGCCGAGGACGCGGCCCCATGATCGCGATCCCCGCGCGGCTGCAGTCGAGCCGCCTCCCGCGCAAGGTGCTGGCCGACATCGGCGGTCGCACGATGCTCGAGCGCACCCACGAGGTCGCGGTGCGGGCCGGCGCTGGGCCGGTGCTGGTGCTGACCGACTCGGAGGAGGTAGCTGCCGCCGTGGCCGCGTTCGGCGGCGAGGCGGTGATGACCGACCCGGAGCTCGAGTCGGGAACGGCCCGGATCGCCTCCATCGCCGATCAGCTGTCCAGCGATGTCGTGGTAAACCTTCAGGGGGACGCTCCGCTGACCGATCCTGAGGTCGTGGCCAAGGCGGCGCGCGAAGCCGCTGCGAGCGGCGCGCCGATCACGATGCCCGTGTACGCGATGACCAGATCAGAGGACGTGCACGACCCGAGCGTCGTGAAGGTTCTCCGCGCCCACGACGGCGGCACGCTCTACTGCTCGCGCAGCCCGGTCCCGCACGTGCGCGACGCCGACCCCGGCACCTGGCCCGACAAGGCCCGCTTCTGGGGCCACGTGGGCATGTACGCCTACAGCCGCGACTTCCTCGGCTCGTTCGGGGATCTGCCCGCCAGCCCGCTCGAGGACAGCGAGCGGCTCGAGCAGCTGCGCTGGCTCGAGGCCGGCCTGCGCATCCACACCTTCGAGGTCGAGCCGCAGGGCCCCTCGGTCGACACCCCCGACCAGCTCGAGCGCGTGCGCGCCGAGTTCGCGCGCCGCGAGGCCGCGGGGTGAGCCGCGTGGCGTCAGCAGGCCACACGCGCGCAGGGCGCCAGACCCTGGCCGACGAGATCGCCGGGCTGCAGCGCGCGTACGGGGCGCTCGGCCCGTCGTTCGACGCCGCCGTCGACGCGCTGGTGAAGCTGCAGGGCAAGGTGATCACGCTCGGCGTCGGGAAGTCGGGGATCGTCGCCCAGAAGGTCGCCGCGACCCTGCGCTCGTCCGGCCTCGCGGCCGTCTGCCTGAGCGCCTCGGACTCGATGCACGGCGACCTCGGCGTCGTGTCGCGGGACGACGTGGCGCTGCTCTTCTCCAAGAGCGGGGCCACGTCCGAGGTGATGACGCTGATCCCGCACCTGCGCGCCCGCGGCGCCACGCTGATCGCGATCGTCGGCAACACCGGTTCGCCGATCGCGCGCGAGGCGGACGTTTTCCTCGACGGCTCGGTCGAGCGCGAGGGCTGCCCGCTCGAGGTGTCGCCGATGGCGAGCGCCCTCGTCGCCCAGGCGCTCGGCGATGCCCTCGCCGCGGCCGTGATCCGCGCCCGCGGCTTCACTGCCGACGACTTCGCCCGCCTGCACCCTGCCGGTGCGCTCGGCGCGCGCCTCACGCTGAGCGTCAGCGACGTGATGCGACGCGGGGAGGAGCTGCCGCGCGTGGACGCCGACGCGAGCCTCAAGGACGCGGTCATCGAGATCACCCGCACCGGCTACGGCGCCGTCTGCGTGCTCGGCCCGGGCGACACCCTGGCCGGTTTCATCACCGACGGCGACGTGCGCCGCGCTTTGCTCGAGACCGACGACCTGTCGGCCACCGCCGTCAGCGAGGTCATGACCGCCGACCCGCTGTGCGTGACCCCCGAGCTGCCGCTCTCGCAGGCCCTGCTCAACCTCGAGCAGCGGTCAAAGGCGCTGATGGCCGCCCCGGTGATCGTCGACGGGCGGCGCTGCGTCGGCCTGCTGCGCCTCCACGACGCGGTCCAGGCGCACCTCAAGGGGTGAGCGCGGCGGTCGACATCGGCGGCGTCATCGTCGGCGACGGCCGGCTCGCGCTGCTCGCGGGGCCATGCGTGATCGAGAGCCGCGAGCTCGTCCACGAGATCGCGGCCGAGGTGAAGGCGATCGCCGCCGACCTCGGCATGCCGTACGTGTTCAAGGCGAGCTTCGACAAGGCGAACCGCACCTCCGCCGGCTCGTTCCGCTCGCTCGGGTTCGACGAGTCGCTGGCGATCCTCGCCGAGATCAAGGCCGAGCACGACGTGCCGGTGGTCACCGACGTCCACGAGCCCGCCCAGTGCGCCGCCGTGGCGGAGGTCGCCGACCTGCTCCAGATCCCGGCCTTCCTCTGTCGCCAGACCGACCTGCTCCAGGCCGCCGGTGCCACCGGCCGCGCCGTGAACGTGAAGAAGGGGCAGTTCATGGCGCCCGACGACATGCGCTACGCCGCCGACAAGGTGCGCGGCGCCGGTGACGGTGGCGTGCTGCTCACCGAGCGGGGGTCGACGTTCGGCTACCACGACCTCGTTGTGGACTACCGCGGCCTGGCGACGATGCGCGCGACCGCCCCCGTCGTATTCGACGCCACCCACAGCGTGCAGTCGCCCGGCGGGGCGGGTGGCGCTTCCGGCGGGCAGCGCGAGCTGGCCGGCCCGCTTGCCCGCGCGGCCGTCGCAGTCGGCGTCGACGCCCTCTTCATCGAGACCCACCCCGACCCGGCCAACGCGCTCAGCGACGGCGCGACGATGATCCCGCTCGCCGAGCTGCGCGGGATCCTCGAGGTTTGCACCGCGCACCACGCGGTCAATCCATAACCTGCGCCGTCCGCGAAGCCTCAAGGAGATTTCCCATGGCAGGACCGCACCAGATCCACATCGGCTACGACCCCTCGCAGCACACCTCGTTCGAAGTCCTCAAGTACTCGCTGCACAAGCACGCGACCGAGCCGATCGAGGTCCACGCGATCGACGCCGAGAAGCTCACGGACTTCAAGCGCGAGGCCGATCCGCTCGCCTCGACGCCGTTCACCTACACCCGCTTCCTCGTGCCACACCTGACGGGCTACCAGGGCACCGCGCTCTTCATGGACTCGGACATGCTCGCCCTCGGCGACATCTCGGAGCTCTTCCACCTCGACATGGACGGCCTCGCGCTGCGCGTGCGCAAGCACGAGTACAACCCCGAGGAGACCGTGAAGATGGGCGGCAAGGTCCAGACCCAGTACCCGCGCAAGAACTGGTCGAGCCTGATGCTGATGAACACGCCCGAGCTGAAGCTCTGGTCGAAGGAAGTGGTCGAGACCCAGACCGGCGCCTACCTGCACCGCTTCGAGGACATCCCCGACGAGAAGATCGGGGACATCTCCGAGGAGTGGAACGTGCTCGACCACATGACGGGGCCGACGAAGCTCCTGCACTACACCTCCGGCGGTCCGTGGCTGCCCGGCTGCGAGGACGCCGACCACGCAGACCTCTGGCACGAGTACCGCGAGGAGTACGAAGCCGCGACGGCGGCATGAGCGGTCCGGGCCGCAGGCTGGCCCGGCTCGTGTCCAAGCCGGCGCCGCAGCTCGCGCCGGACCACGACGACCGGTACTTCGAGAAGGGCTTCGAGTCGACGCGGCGCTATCTGTCGCGCTTCGACGGAAACCTCGATTTCGCGGGCAAGGAGGTGCTCGACGTCGGCTGTGGCTATGGCACCACCTGCTTCGCGCTGGCCGAGGGCGGCGCGGCACGGGTCGTCGGCATCGACGTGAGCGAGTACTTCATCGACTTCGCACGGGCGAAGCTGCGGGACGCGTACCCCCAGCTCGCCGAACGGATGGAGTTCCGCCACGTGACGCAGGCCGGTGACCCGACGGGCGACAAGTTCGACCGCGTGATCTCGAAGGACAGCTTCGAGCACATCGCCGACCCGGAGAGCTACCTCGGGACCATGAAGGGGTACCTGAAGCCGGGCGGCCTGCTGGGAATCGGCTTCAGCCCCCTGTGGAACTCGCCCTACGGCGCCCACATCAAGGACCAGACACGGCTGCCGTGGGTGCACAAGCTGCTGCCCGAGCGGGCCGTGCTCGAGGAGCGCGCGGCGCTCGGCTACCCCGACGGGGGCGGGCGCTACGAGGACGTCGCCGGAGGGCTCAACCGCATGACCCTGAAGCGCTTCCTCACGATCACGTCGGATCCGCAGCTCGAGCAGGTGTACCTGGCAACGAACGCGACCCAGAACCGGCTCGGGAAGGTGCTGCGGGCGGCCTCACGCGTCCCCGGCGCCCGCGAGTTCTGCACGTTCAACGTGTACGGCGTCTGGCGACTTCTCCCTACTCTCTAGCCGGCCTTGCTCTTCAGTTCGGCTGTCTTCCTGGTCCTGTTCCTCCCCGCGACGATCGTCGCGTACTGGGTGCTGCCCAAGAGGTGGCGGATCCCGCTGCTGCTCGTCGCCAGCTACGTCTTCTACCTCAGCTGGAACCCGATCTACGGCCTGCTGCTCGTCGCGAGCACCGTCGTCAACTACGGGCTCGCGCGGGCGATCCCCGACTCCGACGACCCGAAGCGGCTGCTGATCCTGGGCGTCGCCTTCAACCTGCTGATCCTCGGGTTCTTCAAGTACGCCGGGTTCTTCAGCGACGGAGCCGACCAGCTCCTCGACTGGCTCGGGCTGGCCGGCGACGGCAGCGGCTACGACGGGCTGAAGATCCTCCTCCCGCTCGCGATCAGCTTCTTCACGTTCGAGATGATCAGCGTGCTCGTCGACGTGTACCGTGGCGACACGCGCGTCGGCGGCTTCGTCGTCTTCGCCACCTACAAGGCGTACTTCCCGAAGCTGATCGCCGGCCCGATCACGCGCTACCGCGAGCTCGCCCCGCAGCTCGAGCGCCCGCACGAGCTCACCTTCGACCGCTTCCAGTCGGGTGTCACCCTCTTCACGCTCGGCCTGGCGAAGAAGCTGGCCGTGTCGGACAACCTCGCGGTCGCGGCCGACAAGGCGTTCGCCGACCCGAACGCCCACAGCCCCGAGTACGTGTTGCTGGGCGTGGTCGCGTTCGGCCTGCAGATCTATTTCGACTTCTCCGGCTACACGGACATGGCGCGCGGCGTGTCGCGCATCTTCGGCCTCGAGCTGCCGCGGAACTTCAACTTCCCGTACGGCGCCACGAGCCCGTCGGATTTCTGGCAGAAGTGGCACATGACGCTGTCGCGCTGGCTGCGGGACTACGTGTACATCCCGCTCGGCGGCAACCGGAAGGGCGCGGGCAAGACGTACCGCAACCTCTTCATCACGATGATGCTCGGTGGTCTGTGGCACGGCGCGGGGCTCACCTTCGTAGCGTGGGGGGCGATCCACGGCGGGCTGTTGTGCATCTCGCACTTCATGCGCGGCCGGGTCGCGAACCCGGCATTCTGGATGCGCTTCGCGAGCGCCTACGCCACGATCGCCGCCGTCTTCTTCGCGTGGATCTTCTTCCGGGCCAACTCGTTCTCCGACGCGTTCGAGGTGATCGAGCGCATCGCCGAGGTGCCGAGCACCGTGTCGCCCCTCGACGCCGTGGCCGGCCTGGTCGCAGGGGGCCTGTTCGTGTTCGCAAGCATGCTGATCCCGCGCTACACGCCCGCCGCGCGTGAGTGGGCCCTGACCAACCCGAACCGGCGCGTCGTCGCGCTGGCGGTGCTGACCTTGGTGTTGTGGACCGCGGCGTCGGTCCTGTCCCGCAGCAGCCTCACCCCGTTCGTCTACTTCCAGTTCTGATGGCCCGCTACCGCACACTCCTGATCTGCATCGGCTACATGGCCGTCCTGGTCCTGGGCGGGGTCGTCGCCGACCGGGTGATCGCCAACCGCACGATCGCCAACTACTCGGACTTCGTGCCGGCCTACCGTTCGTTCCAGGAGTTCCTCGCCGGCAAGAAACTGCGCCAGGTCGACGACGAGGGCGGCTTCCCGCAGGTCTTCCTCGGCAATTCGCGCACGCTGTTCGGGGTCAACCCGATCCCGTTCGACACGGAGTTCCGCACATCCGACGTGGACGTGAGCTCGTACAACCTCGCGATGCCCACGGTCGACCCGCGCTTCTGGTCGTTCTTCTTCGAGGAGTACTACGAGGAGACCCCGCCCAAGCACGTGTTCTACGGGATCACCCCGCGCGACATCGACGCCCGCAACCGGACCGCCGAGCCCTACCAGGCGGCGTTTGCGGCCAGCCCCGGGTTCAGCAACCGCAACCGGACCGGGATCTGGAAGTGGTCGGAGGAGGTGCTGGCGCAGCTCAACAGCCTGCGCGGGCGTGTCGAGGAGACGCGCCGCGCGCGCAAGAAGGACATCTTCCGGCCGGCCGGCCAGCGCGACAACCTGGCCCGCCAGTACTCGGTCGACAACGACCGCGGCTGGTCGTCGTTCCCGCCGCGCTTCACGAAGTCGCAGGCGTTCCTGCGCCGCGACAAGCGCAGGTACGAGGGCCGGGAGGGGATCCAGAACCTGAAGCCGGGGCCCGAGCGCGTACAGGCGCTCGAGGACCTCGACCGCTGGGTCCGCGAGCACGGCGGATGCGTGACGTTCTTCTCCCTGCCCGTGCTCTACGACCCCGAGCCGTGGGGGACGCAACGGATGCGGCGCCAGTTCCGGGAGTTCATGCGGGAGTTCACGCGCACACATCCGGAGACGAACTTCGTCGACGTCGGCCGTCTCGCCGAGAAGACCCTGCCGGTGCGGTACTGGGGCGACGCCGACCACCTCAACGCGGAGGGCGCCACGAAGTTCTCGCGGGAGTTGGCGCGGGCGCTCGAGCCGAGCTTGCAGCGGGGTTGCAGCAAGCCGTGAGGCCGCGCGCGCTCGTCGCCGCGGCGTCGTGCGCGCTGGCGCTGGCCGCGTGCAGCGGAGGGGGCGAGGAGGACGGGGGGACCCTCTTCGTCGGCGGGGAGGGCTGCAACGACAAGGCGACGCCCGGCGCGGTGTCCGCGGACGCGCCGTGGTGCACGCTCGCGCGCGCGGCCGAGGCGGCGCCGGCCGGGAGCACGGTGCGGGTGCGGGACGGGCGATACACCGCGCTCGAGGCGACCCGGCGCGACAACGTCCGCCCCGTGACCTTCGAGCCCGAGGGCGACGCGAAGCCGGCCGTTCGCGGCATCACGCTCGACGACAGCAGCGGCTTCACCATCCGCGGCTTCCGGGTCACCGACGTGAGCCGGCTCGAGGACGTGGTCGACGTGCGGATCGAGGACAACGACTTCTCGCCGTCGGGCGTGGCCGTGGGTGGCGGGCGGAGGGTCGCGTTCACCGGCAACCGCTTTCACGACCTCACCATCGACATCGCCCCCGCGACGCGCCGCTGCCGCGCCCCGCGCTGCGGCTTCGGCCTCCGCCTGGCGCGCGTGTCGGGGCTCGTCGTCGAGCGCAACGAGTTCCGCAAGATCCCGGCCGACGGCATCCAGCTGGCAAGCGGCGAGGACGTGACGATCAAGGGGAACACGTTCGCCGAGATCAGCGCCTTCATCGACCCCGCCGAGCACTCGGACGCGATCCAGATCCTCGCCAACACCGCACGTGTGCAGATCCGCGGCAACCGCTTCGAGCGGGTCCGCGGCATCATCGCCCAGCCGCTCGCGAACGCGAACTTCAACGGCTACTCGAAGGGCCTGGTGATCGAGGGGAACCGCTTCGACCGGCTCCGCGACTGGGCGGTGACGCTGCTCGACACCCCGGGCGTGCGGATCGCGGGCAACGTCGCGCGCGGCCTGCGCGGCAACGTGCGCCTGTTCGACAGCGACGGTTATCCGGCGGCGATGACGGGAGTCGTGCTCGTCGACAACGTGCTCACCGGCCTCGAGGCCAAACCGGGCATGTTCGCCGAGAACGCCGGCAATCGGATCCGCAACACAACTCGGTAGCGTCCCCCGGACTCGTGGCCCCGAGTGACCCGACACCCGCACGCGCCCGCACCTCCTGGCGCCACCAGGTCTTCCTCCTCCGCCGGGCGGCGCGCGCATCCGCGAACCTACGCAAGCTCGACAGCAGGACGCTGAGCGACATCTTCCCCGGCGTCGACGAGCTCGAGGTGCCGATGAAGCACCACTTCCGCCCGCGCGGGCTGCCGCACGGCGACGCCTACGTGCTCGCGCTGATCACCGCGAGCGTGCGGCCCAAGCGGATCTTCGAGATCGGCACCGGCACCGGCGAGGGCACCCTGCTGATGGCGCGCAACGCGCCCGGCGCGCAGATCGACACCCTCGACCTCGGCGCGAGCGAGGAGGCCTCCCTCGGCGAGCAGCGCGGCGACGCCCCGCTCGATGCCGACCGCGTCGGCGGCGCGTGGATCGAGACCGAGCACGCGGCCCGCATCACCCAGCACCTCGGCGACAGCGCCGCATTCGACTTCGCGCCGTTCGCCGGCCAGATGGACCTCGTCTTCGTCGACGGCGCCCACACCGCGGAGTACGTCCGCTCGGACTCCCTGGCGGCGTTCGACATGCTCGTGCCGGGCGGCGCCGTCGTCTGGGACGACTGCCACCTGTATCACCCGGGGGTCGCGCGCGGGCTCGCGGCGCTGCGCGCCGAGGGACGCCCGATCACCCGGATCGAGACGTCGCGGTTCGCCGCCATGCGCACGTGACGTACCTGTTCGTCTTCCGCGCCTGGCCCGACGTCGACCACTTCACGCCGCTCGCCTGGAAGCTGCTCGAGGACGGGGAGCACGTCGACGCCGTGGTCACGCCCGGTCTCGACCCCACGGGCGACCACCGCATCGAGCTTCTGCGCGGCTACGAGCGGTTCACGCTCCACCGGCCCGGCTACCTCGGCAGCACCGTGCCCGGCGCGCTGTGGAGCCTGCGCCGGCGCCGGGTGCGCCTGCTCGTGGTGGAATGGGGCCCCGGGCTGCGCGACGGGTTCGACAAGCTCGCCTCGCTGACCGGCGTCAAGGCGCTCGCGGGCAGCGTCGCGCGCTCGTTCCAGCGCGCGCGGACCGACCCGCGGGCGCAGGTCCGGATGAGCTACATGGTCGCCGCGCGGGTGCTGCGGATCCCGGCGGTCTGCCTCCCGCACGGCCTCAGCGTCAAGCTCGACCCGCCGACGGCCCAGGCGGCGGACCTGGTCGCGCGCGGCGCGCTCGACTGGCGCGACCGCAACCGCTTCGCCGCGTACGTGCTCAACACCGAGCACCACCGCCAGATCCATCTCGATCACGCCGGGGGCGATCCGGAGGTGATGCAGACGTGGGGCTCGCTGCGCTGGGACCCGGCCTGGTTCGAGCGCAACCGCGCGCTCGTCCCACCGTACGACTGGCCCGAGCAGACCGATCGGGCCAAGGTCGTGTTCATGGTCCCGAAGTGGCACAACCGCGTCGACGCGGACGCGGCCGTCGACCTGTTCAAGCGCCTCAACGGGCTCGACTCCATCTCGCTCGGGGTGATGGGCCATCCGCGGCCGGGCGAGGGCGCGACGGATCCGCTGCGGTCCGATCCGGACATCGACTGGTCGCGGATCCACGACGTGACGAAGGTCAACTCGGTGGCGCTGATCGGGGCCGCCGACGTGGTGATCGACGTGGGCTCCTCGATCGGGATCGAGGTCGTGATGCAGCGCAAGGTGCTGCTCAACCCGGAGTTCATCCACGAGGTGGCCACGCTGTTCGACACGGTCCCGGGCGCGGCCGTGGTCGCCCATACCCCCGACGAGGCTGTGGCCTACCTCGAACGGCACGCCGCCGGCGACGCGCACGAGACGACCGCTGCGGCGCTCGCCGAGCTGCTGCGCCACGCCGTCTACGGCGGGCGGGAGGAGCCCTACGACGTCGTGGCCCTGTACGCCGAGCGGGTGCGGGCGCTGGCGCGGAACTGACGTTCTGCCGCGGGCCTGTTGCGCTCGACCTAGAGCCCGAGCGCTGCCTTCACGTCGCCGAGGTCGCGCTTGATGCGCCACTCGGTGAGGCCCGCGACCTCGCGCTCGTAGCCGTCGCGGTGCCAGCCGCCCTTCTCGATCAGGAAGCGCTGGGACGCCGCGTTGTCGGGATGGACCTGGCCGGAGACCTCCTCGTAGCCGCGCCGCGCGCACTCCTCGAGGAAGCCCTGGTGCACCGCCGCCGCCACCCCGCGCCCCTTGAAGTCCGGGTCGATGAAGATCGAGTTCAGGTTGATGATGCGCTCGGGGTCCTCGTCCTCGTAGTTCCCCGGGGCGCCGAAGGTGAAGCCGCGCACCTCGCCGTCGGCCTCGACGATGACGGCGACCTCGTCCGCTTTGGGCTCGGTGACGATCCGGGTCCACATCCGCTGCCGGACCTCGATGGTGCGCTCGTCGATCACCGCGTCGTCGAGCTTTCCGCGGAAGGTCGTCTCCCAGGCCGCGACATGGATGCGGGCGAGCTCGTCGACGTCCTCGATCCGGGGCTGGCGCACGCTGATCTCCATCCCGGGTCAGGCTACAACGCTGCTCGTCTAACCTGCCGCCGATGCCGGAGTCCCGACCACTGCTGGCGATCGTCCCCGCGCGCGGCGGGAGCAAAGGCGTTCCCTACAAGAACATGCGCTTCCTCGGGAGCCGTCCGCTGGTCGCCCACACGGTCGATGCGGTGGCTGCCGCGGGCATCGCCGACCGGCTGGTCGTGTCCAGCAACAGCGAGGCGGTGCTGTCGTGGGCCGCGCTGCACGGCCACGAGACCCACCGCCGCCCAGAGGAGCTCGCCGGCGACGAGGCGACGATCTCGGCCGTCGCGGCACATCTCGCCGACGAGCTGGACTGGGAGGGCGACGTGGCCGTCTTCCAGCCCACGTCGCCGTTCCGTTCGCCCGAGTCGATCGGTGCCGCGGCCGAGGCCTTCCGCGCGTCGAGCGCCGACTCGCTCGCGTCGGCCGTACGCGAGACCCACCTGTTCTGGTTCGACGAGAGCGGCGACCTCGCCGCCGCCAAGCCGCTGTTCGCCGAGCGGGCGAACCGCCAGTTCGCCAGCCACGGCGTGCTGCGCGAGACGGGCTCGATCCAGATGATCAAGGCCGCGACGCTGCGCGCCGGCCGCGAGATGGTGAGCGACAACCACCTGCTGTTCGAGACCCCGGCCGACGAGTCGCTCGACATCGACACGAACGAGGACCTCGTGCTCGCGCGACGCCGCCACGAGCGCGGCACCGTGGTGTTCCGGGTGCGCGCCAACGAGCGCATCGGCTCGGGCCACGTCTACCACTGCCTCCAGCTCGCCGACGAGCTGGCCGACCAGCGGCTCGTGTTCCTCCTTGTGGACTGCGACCCGTTCGTATTCGACCTCGTCGCCGAGCACGGCTACGAGCACCGGGAGGAGAGCGACGCCGAGGCCGACCTGCGCGCGCTGGCGGGCCCGGGCGAGAACCTGATCGTCAACGACGTGCTCGACACCTCCGAGGAGGAGGTGCTCACCCAGCGCGCCGCGGGCTACCGCGTGGTCAACATCGAGGACCTCGGCCCGGGCGCCCGGATCGCCGACTGGGTGGTCAACGCGCTCTATCCGCCGACCGTCGACGCCGGCGACCACGTGTCGTTCGGCTCCGCCTACGCGACCCTGCGGCCGGAGTTCCACGATGTGCCCCAGCGCGATGTTCGTGAGCGCCCCGAGCGCGTCCTGATCAGCTTCGGCGGCACCGACCCCGGCCGGCTCGGGCCGCGCTGCGCGCGCCTGCTCGCCGGCCGGATCGACGCCCGGGTGCGCGCGGTCGTGGGGCCCGGCGCGCCCGACGCCGACTTCCCCGAGGGCGTCGACGTGGTGCACAACGTGACGAGCATGGCGGCCGAGATGACCGCCGCCGACCTGGTGCTCACCTCGGCCGGGCGGACGGTCTACGAGGCCGCCGCGTGCGGCACGCCCGTCGCCGTGCTCGCCCAGGGCGCGCGCGACGCCACCCACGCGCACCTCAGCCTCGAGAGCGGCGTCGTCTTCCTCGGGATCGGCCCGCTCACCGACGACGAGCACGTCGCCGGGGTCGTCGAGCGCCTGCTCGCGGACGTCCGCCTGCGCGGCGAGCTGAGCGAGCGCCTGCGCGGCTCCGTCGACAGCAGCGGCGCCGCGCGGATCGCGCACCGCATCCGCGGCATGCTGCGGGGCTTCGACGAGTGAGCGTCGAGGTAGCCGGCCACGAGGCGATCCGGCCCGGCGCCTGCCGCGTCATCGCCGAGGCGGGCGCGAACCACAACAACTCGGTCGAGACCGCGATCGAGATGGCCCGCAAGGCCGCCGAGGCCGGGGCCTGGGGCGTCAAGTTCCAGCTCTACAAGGCTGACACGATCAGCGTGCCGGACTCGCCGAAGTACTGGGACGACCCGTTCGGGACCAGCTCGCAGTACGAGGCCTTCAAGCTCTCGGACAAGCTCGACTACGGCGCCTACGGTGAGATCGCGGCCGCGTGCCGCGAGCTCGGCATCGCCTTCTTCGCCACCCCGTTCGACCTCCCGGCGATCGACGCGTTGGAGCGGATGGACGTGCCCGTCTACAAGATCGCCAGCGCCGACCTGACGCACAAGCCGCTGCTCGAGGCGGTCGCCGCGACAGGCAAGCCGATGTTGCTGGCCACCGGCGCGGCCGAGGTCGGCGAGATCCACCGGGCGATCGAATGGACGGGCCTCGGCCCGGATCGGCTCGTCCTGCTGGCCTGCACGCTCACCTATCCGACGCCTGACGAGGACGCGAATTTCGCTCGCCTGGAGGAGTTCGGCCGCGAGTTCGCCCCTTACCTGAGCGGATTCTCCGACCACACGCTCGGCCCGGAGGGGGGCTGGATGACCGCCGCGCTCGGCGGGGTGTGCATCGAGAAGCACTACACGCTCGACAAGACCGCGCCCGACATCCCCGATCACGCGATGAGCGTCGATCCGGGAGAGCTCGCCGCCCTCGTGGCCGCCTGCGACCGCGGTGCCGAGCTGCGCGGCGAGTCGTGGATCGGTGTGCGCGAGTCGGAGAAGCCGGCCCGCGCCAGCGCGCGCCGCTCGATCGTGCTCGAGCGCGACGTTGCGCCGGGCGCCGAGCTCACCGCCGACGATCTCGGCTACAAGCGGCCCGGCACGGGCATCCCGCCGTTCGAGGCGGACACGGTGATCGGCAGGCGGCTGACCGCCGGCGGCGCGCGCGGGGCGATCGTCGCCTGGGAGGACCTCGAATGAGCGAGGAGCGCAGCCCGGGCGTTGGCCGGGCGAGCACCGCAGCTAGGACGTCCGGCGACACGGCACGCGCGAAGGTCGAGCGCGAGTACAACGAGGAGAAGTGGCCCGCCGTCGGCCGGCTCGTCGACGCGAAGCTCGCCGCGGAGCCGGATGCCGGCCTGGCGCGCGTGCTCGCGACGGTCATCCGCGACTCCCTGACCGACGACGCGTTCGTGACCCCGAGCGGCGCGGTCTTCGCCGGGACGCCGCTCGACATCCCCCTCAGCGCCTCCTACGGCGCCGTCAAGCGGCTGATCACCGACACCGTCGTCGCCGCCTGCACGGACAGCACGGAGCTCGTGGTCGAGCTCGGCTCGGGACCGGGCTGGACGCTGCTCAGCACGTGGCTCGAGGGCGCGCCGGCCGGGGCCACGTACGTCGGCGCCGAGTACACCGCCGCGGGCCGCGACGTGGCCGACCGGCTCGCCGCGCTCGACCCGCGCCTGGACTTCCGCTCGCTCGCGTTCGACTACCACCAGCCGGACCTCTCCGAGCTCGGCCGGGTCGCGGAGGCCGTGGTGTTCAGCGCGCACAGCCTCGAGCAGATCCCGCACGTGAACCCGGAGCTGTTCGAGGCGATCCGCGGCCTGGCGGAGCGCGTGACCTGCTTCCACTTCGAGCCCGTTGGCTGGCAGGTGGAGGGCGAGGGCGGCAGCGGCACGTCGCGCGAGTACGCGGAGGAGCACGACTACAGCCGCGACCTCGTCGAGAAGCTCCGCGCCGAGGAGGCGGCGGGGCGGATCGCGATCGACACGATCCTGCCGGAGGTCGTCGGCGTGAACCCGCGCAACTCGACCACCGTGATCGGGTGGCATTCCCCGGCGTGAGCCGGGCGCTGTACAGCGGGTTCCTGCGGTCGGCCGAGGAGTTCGGCGACCGTCCGGCCGTCGAGGTGGCCGGCACGACGCTGAGCTACACCCAGCTGCGGGAGCGGGCCGCTTCGATCGCCGCGACGCTCCAGGCAGCGGCGCCGGATGCCGAGGTGCCCCTCACCGGGGTCTTCGCGTATCGCACGCCGACCGCGTTCGCCGGCGTGCTCGGGGCGCTGCTGCGCGGCCACGGCTACGTGCCGCTCAACCGCACGCTCCCGCCGCTGCGCACGAAGTCGATGCTCGAGCGATCCGGCGCCGGGGCACTCATCTGCGACGCGGAATCGGCGGCGCAGCTGCCCGAGGTGCTCGAGGGCATCGGAGGCGAGCTGGTGATCCTGCTCCCGGACGCCGAAGAGGTGCCGGAGATCGCCGGGCACACCGTGCTCGGCGCGCCCGACCTCGCGCCGGCGGGCGGCTGGGAGCCGGTGCCGGCCGACCCCGATGCCGTGGCGTACCTGCTCTTCACGTCCGGCAGCACCGGGGTGCCCAAGGGGGTGATGGTCGCCCACCGCAACGTGCCCAACTACGTCGACACGCTCGCCGAGCGCTACGCCGTCACGGAGGCCGACCGTTTCTCGCAGACGCACGACATGACGTTCGACAACTCGGTCTTCGACATGTTCGTGCCGTGGGAGCGCGGGGCCTGTGTCTGCTGCCCGGACGCCAAGACGCTGATCAAGCCGGGCGGCTTCATCCGCGACTCGAAGCTCACCGTGTGGTTCTCCGTGCCGTCGACGGCCGCCTTCATGCGCCGCTTCGGCGCGCTGAAGCCGGACACCTACGACACGCTGCGCTGGAGCCTGTTCGCGGGTGAGGCGCTGCCGGTCGAGCTGGCGCAGGCGTGGCAGGAGGCGGCGCCGAACTCGACGGTCGAGAACCTCTACGGCCCGACGGAGGCCACCGTCGACGTGACGCTCTACCGCTTCGACGCCGACCGTACGCCGGGGGAGGCCGAGGCCGGGGTGGTGCCGATCGGCCACCCACTGCCGAACATCACGTATCGCGTCGTCGATCCGGAGCTGGCCGAGGTTGCGCCGGGCAGCGACGGTGAGCTGCTCGTGAGCGGTCCGCAGGTTGCCCTCGGTTACTGGCGCGACCCGGAGCGGACGGCCCAGTCCTTCGTCGTGCTCGGCGACGGCGCGCGCTACTACCGCACCGGCGACCGGGTGCGCCGGCCGCTCGGCGACGGCGATCCGATCGGCTACCTGGGCCGCGTCGACGACCAGATCAAGATCCGCGGGGTGCGGGTCGAGCTGGGGGAGATCGAGGCCGCGCTGCGCGAGGAGTCGGGTGTCGACTCGGTGGCCGCGGTCGGCTGGCCGAAGACGATCTCCGGGGCCGACGGGGTGGAGGCCTTCGTCGGCTCGACCGACATCGACCCGAAGGCCGTGAAGGCCGCGCTCGAGGCGCGCCTGCCAGGGCACATGGTCCCGCGCAAGCTGCACCTTCTCGACGCGCTGCCGCTGAACGCGAACGGCAAGATCGACCGCCCCGCGCTGCTCGCCCGCCTCGAACGTCGCTGAAGGCACCATATGCGGCACCTTCCGCGACGTTCGCGCCCGCCAGGCCGGGCCGCGCCCCCAGCCGACCTACGCCCGGGCCAGCTTGCGGCCGAGGATCTCGCGCGAGGCGACCAGCTTGTCGACGGTCGTCGCCTGGTAGGGCGACATGTCGAACAGCGGCTTTTCGACGGCGCCGACGAGGTTGACGAAGTAGCGCGGCACCGGGTTGAGCTGGCGCACCGTGACCCCGTGGATCGAGTCGATCGAGTTGAGGAAGATCACGAGGGTGTCGCGCTCGTAGGCGACGGTCTCGCAGACCTCGCTGAAGGTCTCGTAGACCGCCGGCCCGCGCAGGCCGCGCGGCGCGCGCTTGAAGCGCGACAGCTCGAGGTTGCCGCCCTCGCCCCGGTCGTCGGGATGGCGCATGTAGAACAGGCCGGCAAACAGCTTCGTGGGCGCGTCGAGATGGCCGGCGCGCACCGAGTCCGGCGTCGACACGACCGGGCTGTTGGCCGAGATCTGGCAGTCGAGCTGGAAGTCGGTGTCCTCGAACGACGCGATCTCGCGCGTGCCGACCCGCCACTCCGACATCGGCCCGAGCTCGTCCTCGAGCTGGGGGTAGATGCGGCGGATGTGATCCTCGAAGAGGCCGAGCAACTCGTGCATGAACGCCGCCGACGTGTGGTAGGCCACGAACTCGCGCCAGGCCGGACAGATGCCGGGGTTCTCGAGCGTGTCGCGGGCGGGGAGGCCGAGGCGCTTGTTGCTCCCGTACGGCTCGCCGTAGTTCAGCTCCTCGAGCGAGGGAAACTCCTCGAGCAGCTGCAGGCAGGTGTCGTCACCCAGCGCGCCCTTGAGAGCTATGTGGGGGAATGGATCGGCGATCACGTCGGCCTTCGTGGCCTGCGCGAGTAGAGACTTCATGTGGCTCCCGTGTGTAGCTTCTAGGCGGCGTGTGGACTTCGGCAGACGACGTTACCCCCTGACCCAGATGAGTGCCATCACCGACCAGACGATTCGCGCGTTCGTCCTCGCAGAGCTGGTGGACCCTCTCGACGAGGCGGGTATCGACCCCGCTACGGCTCCCGACGACCTCGACCTGATCGAGACCGGGCTGGTCGATTCGTTCGGCCTGCTCGAGATCCTGACCGCGGTCGAGGCCGAGTTCGACCTCGAGGTGGACTACGAGGCGATCGACCCGGACGAGCTCACGAGGCTCGGCCCACTGTGCGCTTTCGTTGCGGCACAGGCCTGAGCGCTACTCCCAGCGGGCGCGGTTGGCCTCGAGCCAGTCCGCCTCTTCGCGCAGGCCCGCCTCGAAGTCGGCGCCCGGGTCGAAGGCGAGCTCGGCGCGGGCGCGGTCCGGGGCCACCACCAGGCGCGACGGCGCGCGCGGGCTCGGGACGTCCTCGGCGGCCGGCTCGGCGCCGAGCACGCGGCCGACCGCGGCCAGCACCTCGGCCGTGCTGCGGCCGACGCCCGATCCGATGTTGAACACGCGCTTTCCGCCACCTGGCGGGCGCGCTGTCGCGGCCACGAACGCCTCGGCCACGGCGCCGGCCGGCACGTAGTCCTTCACGTCGCGGCCGCCTCCGTGCAGGACGGCCTTGCCGCCGGCCAGTCCTGCCTTGATGAACGACGGGATCGCGCGCGGCACGAGCTCGCCCGGGCCGTAGACGGTCGCGACGCGCAGCACGGTCGCATGGTCGCCGAGCCCTCCCTCGGCCTCGAGCTTGGCCGCGGCGTAGGGGGTCGAGGGATCTGCCGGGGTGTCTTCGGCGACCGCCACGTCCTGCCACGCGCCGTAGACGTCGGCCGAGCTGGCGAAGACGAAGGGAACGTCGCCCGCCGCGGCCGCCAGCGCCACGGTGGCGCCGGCATTCACCCGCCGCTCGTGGTCCTCGCGCGCGGCCGGATCGAGCCCGGGCGGGGGCGGGGCATAGCCGAGGTGGACGAAGGCGTCGGCTCCGTCGAGCCAAGCGCCCAGCCGGTCCGCGAACGCCGCCTGGTGCCAGCCTGGCGCAGCCACGCGCTGGAGGCGCGTGTCCTTGATCTCCGCCAGCCGCCACGGGTCGCGCGCGCACAGCGCCGTGACCGCGGCGCCCGTGCCGAGCGCTGCGCGCACTACGGCGCTACCGATGAACCCGTCGGCCCCGAGCACCACGTAGCGGCGCGGGGGAGCCGGGGTCACCAGTTCCGGATGTCCTCGCCGGTGGCGTCGGTGGCGCCGCCCTGCCGCAGCCACTCGACGTAGCGCTCGAGGCCGTCGCGGATGTCCACCTCGGGCTGGTAGCCGAGGACCTCGCGGGCGCGGGTGGTGTCGGCGTGGTGGTGCATCACGTCGCCGGGGCGCGACTCGTCGCGCTCCGGCTTCACGCCGGCGGCGCCGATGATGTCGATCAGGTGGTCCGCGATGTCGGCGATGCTCACGTTCTCGCCGCGGGCGATGTTCACGGCCTCGCCGACGAGGTCGTCGGAGGCCGAGGCGGCCACGATGCCCGCGGCGGTCTCCTCGACCCACGTGAAGTCGCGCGTCTGCGAGCCGTCGCCGAAGATCACGGGGGCCTCGCCCGCGAGGAGCCGCGTCGCGAACTTCGGGATCACCTCGGCGCTGTCGCCGACCGCGTGCTCGCGCGGGCCGTACGAGTTGAATGGCCGGATCACCGTGACCGGGATCCCGTAACGCCGCTGGCACGACTGCGCGTACAGCTCGCCGGCGGCCTTCGCCGCACCGTAGACGGTGGTCGGCAGCAGCGGGTGGCGCTCGTCCATCAACTCGGTCTCGCCCGACCCGTACGCCTCTGACGAGGACACGTAGACGAAGCGCGACGCGTCGTGGCGGACGGCTGCGAGGCAGGTCTTCAGCGTGCCCGTCGCGTTGGTCTCGTGCGACTCGAGCGGCTTGCTCAGCGACGCCCGCAGGTTCCCGCATGCCATGTGGATCACGAGCGCGGCGCCGGGCAGCTCGGCGTCGAGCACGGCGTCGTCGAGAACGCTCCCGACCACGAGCCGCGCGCCCTGCTCCGTGGCGTCGGCGAGGTTGTCGCGCGACCCGACGCTGAGGTCGTCGATGGTCACCACTTCGGCGCCCACCTTGAGCAGGTGGTCGACGACGTGGCTGCCGATGAACCCGGCGCCCCCCGTGACCACGACCTTCGCCCCCTCGAGTTCCATCAGTCGATCACCAGGTAGGACGGGTAGGAGCCGAGCGGCGACCGCTTGATCGCGTGGGAGTCGAGGCCGAGGATCTCCTTCAGGGCCAGAGTCTCGCCGGGGAACTCCGGGTGGTTGAGCTCGTCGAATCCGATCACGCTCCCCCGCGTGAGGTGTGGTGCGATCGCCTTCAGCGCGTCGCGCGTGGGCTCGTAGATGTCGAGGTCGAAGTACGCGAACGCCACGATCGTCTCGGGATGCTCGGCGAGGTAGCGCGGCACCGTCTCGGACGCGTCGCCCTTGACCAGCTCGGTGGTCTTGATGTGCGCGATCGGGTTCTCCCGCTCCTGGTGGCCGAGCACCTCGGCGAGGTACTCGTCGTAGTCCTCGGTCACGCCGTAGGCGCCCTGCGAGGCGATGTCGGCCCCGCCGTCCTCGGGCGCCACCGACGGGAAGCCCGCGAACGTGTCGAACCCGATGATCCGGCGCGTGTAGTTGTACGGCTCGTGCAGCCCGCGCAGCGCTTCGAGCACGGCGAGGTCGCGGCCCCAGCGCACGCCGAACTCCATGACCACGCCGTGCACGCCGACGATCTCGCGGTACAGCTGGTCGAAGAAGAGGATGCGCCCGAGGTCCTGCCGCTTGAGGAACAGGGCGAGGTTCTGGGGCAGCTCGGCGTCGGGTATCGGGCAGCCGCGTACCAGGGCGGACAGGTCGTCGCGCGCGGCCAGCTCCTCCGGCGTGGAGCCGGTGTCGACCCGGATCACGTTCTCGCTCATGCCCGTGACCGTACTACGCATCCGGCCGCAACAGTCCCTCTTCCCGCAGCGGGGCGGCGGCCTCGGCGAGTTCCCATATCGGGCGGCCGCAGCGCTCCGCGACGGCCAGCAGGTCGCTGTCGCCGTCGCACAGGTTGAGCAGCCACATGGTGTCGGCGAGGCGGTTCTCGGAGTACGCCTCGCCGGCGCCGCCGGTGGTCGGGTAGAGGCCGCGGCGGCCGAGCTGGGGCTCGCCGTGCGGGGCGGTGTTGACGAGCGTCTCGTTCGCCTCGAGCGTGGCGGCGATCCGGGTGTAGAGGGTGAGGGTCTCGCCGAGCGCCTCCGCGGTGATCAGCGACAGGTCGTCGAGCGACGTGTGGTACTCCGGGAACGAGTCGTACGTCGAGCGCATCAGCGAGCCCACCGGCAGGTCGTAGCCCGGCGAGCAGTACTGGCGCTCGTCGCTCCCGAGCGGCACGAAGTCGTGCACCCAGTACGGCAGCCCGCTATGCCCGAGCACGTGCTCGGCGACGCGGTCGGCGAGCGAGTCGCCCCGGCGCGAGCGCTTGTAGTTGAAGTCGCCGCGGTCGCCGCAGCAGGTGAGCACGTAGCCGGCCGCGAGGTGCTCGCGCAGGCGGTCGCCGAAGCGCGCCAGGTAGGCGATCGCGCCGATCGTCTCCGGTGCGAACAGGAAGCGGTACGTGTGGCGCGGCGGGCGGTCCTCGTGGCGGTCGCGCAGCGCACGGGCCAGGTGGGCCGCCACGACCGGGCCCGACAGCTCGTTGTTCGCCATCGAGGGGTGGCAGCAGTACGTCGAGAACAGCACCTCGGACGGGCCCGTGCCCTCGACCACGATCTCGCCGAGCTCGACCGCGCCCGGCTCGAGCGTGGAGTCGATCAGCACCTCATAGTCGCCGTCGGGCAGCTCGCGGCGGCGGCTGTCCGGAAGGCAGAAGCCCCAGTCCTCGCGGTAGTAGGTGGTCCGGTAGGGCGTCGCCTCCGGCTGCTCGCGGAGGCTGTGCAGGTGGGGCTGGAGCTCCTCCAGGCTGAGGGTGGCCCGCACCGGCGCGCTGTACCCGACGACGTGCAGGTTCGACTCCTCGAGCGACACGACCAGCTCGCCGCCGGGGCCCTTGACCCACGCCTCGCGCAGCGTCCACTCGCGCGGGATCTCCCAGTCGTGTACCTGCTCCCCGGTCGCGAACGTGTGGCGCTCCATCGGTCCCGCCACCCGCTCGAGGATCGCCAGGGTCTCGCGGTAGCCGGGCCCGGTCAGGCTGCGGTTGATCGGGAACAGCTCGGTCGCGAGCTCGTACATCGCCTGCCCTGTCATCGGTGTCCCCGCGTCAGCATGAAGTCGGGATTCTCCGCGATCGCGGCGCGGGCCTCCGTGGCGACCGCCGGCGCGGGGGCCACGAGCAGGCTCGGGCCGCGCGGGATCCGGTCGGCGCGGGCCGCTCCGGCGGCGAGCAGACGCTCCCCCAGCGGGGCCAGATCGGTCTCCACGTCCTCGTCCAGCCTGCGCACGAAGTAGCGGGCGCCGATCTCGGCGCTGCGGTCGCCGTCCGTGACGGTGCCGCGGAACTCCTTGAGGTAGCGGTAGGGCACGCCGATGTCCTGCTCGACGTGGTGGACGAAGGTGCAGTACTCGAACCCGACCCCCACGAACACGAGCTTCGCGCCGCTCTCGGCGAGGTAGGCGAACACGCTCGCCGGCCCGAAGCAGTCTTTGTCGCCGAGCGCGCGCAGGCGTGCCTTCCAGTCGCCGGCCAGGTCGCCGCGGACGGCGCTCGAAAAGATCGGGTCGGTGGTCCGCCAGACGCCGTCGCGGGCCCGGAAGTGCTCCGTGAGGGCGCCGACCGTCGACGGTGTGGCCGCCACGTCGAACGGCTCGCCGGCCGTGAAGCTGTACGTGAAGGTGGGGAGGATCACCGCGCCGTCCTCACCGACGGCCAGATCGAGCGCGGCGAGAATCGTGTCGAGCTTTTCCGTCGCCGTCCGGCCCTCCACCCTGAGGGCGCTGTGCAGGCCGGAGTGCACGAACACGGTGTCGCCGGCCGCGACGCCCAGGCCGCGCAGCCCGGAGGCGATGTCGTCCGCCGTGATCACGGCGGGGGAGGTTACGCGGGTAGCTTTCTGCGGCCATGCGCGTGCACGCGACATCCCGCGGCCTCGAACCGGGCTCCCTCGTCCCCGGCGAGGACCTCGTCCTCGAGCTGGATCCCGCGCACGGGCTCGACCTGCCGCACGGGGTGCTGGTCGACGACCACCTCGATGGCCCCGCGCGCGCCGAGATCGATGTCGCCGCGGCGGCGGCCTGCACGCGCCTGATCGAGCAGGCGTCCGACCGGCTGACCGTCGACGGCATCCGCCTGCCGTGGATCTGGGAGGTGCCGCTGATCGGCTTCCTCGTGCCGCTGCTCGTGAGGCTCGCGGGCCTGCGGGCGGCGATCGAGCACGCGCGGCCGGATGGGATCGAGCTCACCGGCGGCGACGAGGAGACGCGGCTCGTGGTCGAGACGGTCGCACCGCTTACCGGGGTGGCGGTCTCCGTGGCCGCGACCGATCGGGCCGATCGCCCGGTCGTGCCCGCCGCGCCGCTCGGGCGCCGCCTACGCCGCCCGCTGCTCGCCGCGGCCCGTCTGCCAGGTGTGCCGACCCATCTGCGCCGCGACAGCGTGGTGTTCGTGAGCTACTGGCCCCTGCTCCCGCTGCTCGACCACATGACGTCGGCGCCCGGCCACCGGCCCGCCGTCCTCTTCGACAAGCTGCCGACCGGCCCGGGGCGGGCCATGCGCGCCGCCGCCCGCGGCGGCTGGATCGGCTCGGCAGGGCCGCTCGTACGCCGCGGCGCGGAGAACGCCGTCGCCTCCGCGCTGGCCGGCTTCGGCGGCCCCGAGCCACTCGACGTGGTCGGCATCGACATCGGCGCGATCGCCCACGCGCGACTGACGCGGCTCGCGCGGGAGCGCGGCGCGGCCGACGTGGCCAAGGCGGCGGTGATCCGGCGCGCCTTCGCCCGCCGCCCGCCGCACGCGGTGGTCTCCGCTTGGGACAGCGAGCCCGACGCACGGCTGGTGATCACGTTGGCGAAGGAGGCGGGCGTGCGCACCTACGTGCTCGCCCACGGCGTGTACCTCCTGCCGCAGGAGTCGCGCGACATGAACGTCGGCGACGAGATCGTGCTGTGGTCGCATCCCGCCGGCCCGCCGGTCGCGGAGTGGGACCGGCCCGTTCACGTGATCGGCTATCCAGTCCCGCACGAGCCCCCGCCCCCCGCGCGGCCCAAGCCGGCCGGATCGCCCGTGATCGGGGTCCTCGTGCAGGCGCGGCTCCCGTGGATGGCGAAGGTCGACGACCGGATCTGGCTGCGCCACTACATCGCCGCCATCGAGGCGGTGCGCGAGCGCGTGCCCGACGCCCGGATCGTCCTGCGCCCGCACCCCTCCGAGGCCCTCGGCGCCGCGGCCGGCGTGCGCGCCCACGCCCCCGGAGTCGACCTCGAGATCGACACGGGCAGCCCGATCGTCGACTTCCACGCTCGCTGCGACCTGTGCATCGGCAGCTCGACCGCGGCGACCCTCCAGGCGGCACTCGCCGGGACCCAGGTCATCGCCCTGAACGTGACCGGCATCGAGTGGCGCTGGCCACTCGGCGGCGACACGGGCGTGCCGGTCGCGCGCTCGCCGGAAGAGCTGCGCGAGTGGCTCGACCGCTGGGCCGGCGGCGAGCTGCTGCCCGGCCGCGAGGACCTGGTCGCCGCGCTGGGAGCCGACGGCGGCGACGCGACGGAGCGGTTCGTGGAGTTGCTCGGGCGGCAGGGCGGGGGCTAGCGGCCGAGCCGCGCGCGGCCCACATGGAGGCCCTTGCGGGCCATCGCCATCAGCCGCGTCACGCCCTGGACGCGGCGCTGGGCCAGCCACAGCCACGGCGACATCAGCGCGAGAAACAGCAGCAACTTGCCGGTGTTCACGAGCACGTCCGGGATGAGCGCCCCGGCACCGTTGCCGAACAGCTCCTCGATGCCCCACAGCGCCGCGGTCATCGTCAGGAACACGACAATCAGCTCGCCGATGTGCGCGAGCATCCCGCGCCACCCCATGATCGCCGCCAGCGAGTAGCCGCTGGTCAGGGCGAAGACGACGAAGTAGCTGGTCACCGTGGCCACGGCCGCGCCGTCGATCCCCTGGTCCATGACGGCGACGGCGATGTAGTTGAGCAGTGCGTTGAGCCCCAGGCAGAACGCCACCATCAGGATCAGCGGCAGCCGGCGGCCGGCCGTCGTCAGCACCTTGATGGGCATGTTGCAGAGAGAGATGAAGAAGCTGCCCGCGACCATGATGTGGATCACCTCGATGGCGGGCTCGAACTCGGGCAGGGCGTGGCGGACGAGCACGGGGAGGAGGAAGAACGCGGCGCCGACGAAGCCCGGCACGAGCATGAGGCCGAGCAGCCGCTGCACGTCGGTCGCGTAGTGGCCGATCGATTCGATCTCGCCCGTCTGTCCGTAGCGCTCGGCCATCCGCGGGAACAGCACGGCGGACAGGCTCTTGGGCAGGTAGAGGATGTAGCTCGTCACCGACACCGCGAGCGCGTAGTAGCCGAGCTCCTTGACTCCGATGTAGCCGGCCACGATCAGGTTGTCGATGCCCATGAACAGCAGCCAGATCTGGCTGAACACGAGGATCGGGAAGCCGTACGCCATCAGCTCGCCGAGATGCGCGCGGTCGATGTGCCAGGTGAAGATCGGCCGGCGGAAGCCGGTCAGCCCCATCCGGGCGAACATCACGATCGTCCCGATGGTTGCCAGCAGCGTGCCGGCGAACATGCCGTAGAAGCCCCACAGGAGGACCGCCACCGTCTGGAGGGTGAGGGCGATCACCGCCTGGAGGACCGTCACCGTGGAGAGCGCGTGGAAGCGCTTCGTCGCGCCGATCAGCGTCTCGTGGATGTCGCCGAGCAGTCGTAGCGGGGCGGTCAGGCCGAGGATCACCACGCCGTACTGGATCTCCGGCGCCCAGCCCGAGCCGAAGGCGAGGGCGAACGTGGCGGCCAGCAGGCCGGCGAGGGTCATCGCCAGGAGGGAGAACGACGCGCCCGTGGCCGACAGTGCCGATGCGCCCTCGAAGTCGCCACGGCCGCGGTGCAGGGGCACCTGGCGGCTGGTGCCCTGGAGGGCCCCGAGCGGTGCGATCGTGGCGAACTGCCAGAACGACTGCATCAGCGCCCAGTAGCCCGCTCCGACAGGCCCGAGCAGGCCTTTCTGGATCAGCCCGGCGAGGAACTGGATCACCTGCGCCGCGTAGACCGCGCCGGTGAAGACCGTCGCGTCGGAGCTGGCGCTGCGGACCTGACCGGACTCGATGCCCGCCAGGCCGGGCAGCGGTTCGCCGCCGGTCGCCGCGGGCGCCGGCTCGGTGTCGGGAACAGCCGACCGGCCCATCCGGCCATTGTACGAGCGGCCCGTGTTTAAATGAACGGGAGTGTTGGGCGGGCGTAGAGCTCATGAAACGGGGTTCGGTTCGCGCGTAACGCCGAGCGGATGGTCTGTGCCCGACGCCCCGCACGAGGTCATCGGGCCGATAGTCCAGTTCGGCACGGCGATCGCGATGAGCCTCCTTGCCGGCGTGGTTCTCGCAGCGACTGCCGACTGGCAGCTGGCCGGGGCGATGGTCGTCGGCTCGGGCCTGGTGGCACTCGGGATGCTGCGTCCCGTCCTCTTCCTCTCGGTGTTGCTGCTGCTGCGGCCGCTGCTCGACGGCAACGGCGGCTCGCGCCTGCAGGACATCCCGTCGTCCAACGTCGGCGGTGCGCTCGGGCTGGTGCTGATCGTCGTCGTCGTCCTTACGCTCGCCACGACCCGGCGATTCACCCCGCCGCGCGGCAGCGCCGCGTTCCTCGCCGTGCTGATGGTCAGCATCCTCGCTGCCCTGCACGCCACGATCGAGGTCGAGGCCGACACGACTTCGCGGCTGCTCACCGAGGTGCTGCGCCTGTGCGCCCTGTTCGCCTCGTTCGTGCTCGCCAGCCAGGTGATCCGCACCCGCGAGCAGCTGGTGCGGCTGTTCGTCGTGGTCGGCCTGAGCGGCGTCGTGCCGGCGATCGTCGGCATCGTCCAGTGGATCCAGGGTGTGGAGGCGACCTTTGGCTACACCCTCGGCCGCATCGACGGCACGTTCACCGGACCGCTGCCGTTCAGCTCCTACCTCGCGGTCTCGGGGCTGCTCCTCGTCACCGTGCCGAAGGACGCCCTGCGCGGGGCGATCCGTTGGCCGGCCGTTGCGCTCGTGCTCACGGCGCTCGTCGGCACGTACAGCCGCGAGGGCTGGATCCTCTTCCTCGTCGGCCTGCTGCTGATCCAGTGGCGTGAGCGCAAGAGCGTGGTCCTGGCGATCATCGCCGCCGCCATCGTGACGGTGGCGCTCGTGCCGACCGTCCAGGAGCGCGTGCTGCCGGCCGAGAAGACCGAAACCGGCCAGACGGCCTTCGAGTCGTTCGGGTGGCGGGTGGACAACTGGCGCGGCCTGCTCGAGCAGTATTCGGAGAAGCCGCTGACCGGGTGGGGGCTGCGCAGTACCCGCTACGTGAACCCCCGTGCCCCGGTCCAGGGACAGGGTGTTGCCGGAGGGGGGTATGAGGCCCACAACACCGCTGTCAGAGCGCTCGTGGAGGGAGGAGTGCTCCTTCTCGCGGCGTACATCTTCCTGTTCGCGGCGATGGCGAGAACGATGTACCTTGGGGCGATGGACAGGGGTTGGGCACTGAGGCCCTATGCAAGGATCATGCTGTTGCTCTGGGGTGCAATCGCATTGATCGCCATCGGAACGGACGATCCGGTCGAAGCGACTGCCATGATGGTCGCGGTTCTCGCACTCACGGGAGCCGTCGAAGGAATGCACCGTCGTGGACAGGGACAGCCACGGACGGCGGTCACAGCAGGGGGGCCAGCATGAGCGTAAGAACGGAACCGGAACAGATCGAAGCGGCCGACGAGGCACGCGTCGAGGCGGGCGCCGCGCGCGCACGGCTCGCGCGCCGCCTGCGCTGGAGCCCGCGCGACCGCGCCCGCGCGCTCGGGCGCGACTGGGCGTTCACCCTCCGCCGCCTACTGGCCGCGGGCGATTCCGTGGCCCTCGCCGCCGCGCTAGCCGTGGCGATCGTCGGGGTCGGCCCGGCCGCGCACGCCGGCGAGCGCTTCCTGCTCGGCCTCGTCGCCATCCCCGGCCTGATCCTGCTCTTCCGGATGTACGGCCTCTACGACCGCGACGGAAAGCGCGTCAGCCACTCCACGGTCGACGACGTGCCGTGGCTGTTCCACGCCCTCGTGCTCGGCACGCTCGGGATGTGGGCGCTCTACAAGATCGGCATGCCGGACGACCGGCTGATCATGAGCGAGATCGTCACCTTCTTCGTCGCCGCCTTCGCGGCGGTCGTGATCATGCGCGTCGCGGTCCGCTCGATCGCCGTCGGGGCCACCGAGGCCGAGCGGGTGCTGCTCATCGGCGGCGGCCCGATGACCCATCTGCTCGTCCGCAAGATCCGCAGCCATCCCGAGTACGGCCTCGACCCCGTCGGCTACGTCGACGTCGAGGCGGCCCCGTCCGACCGGCCGGGCGGCCTCCCGTACCTCGGCGGCTTCGCCGACCTCGAGCAGGCCTGCCGCGCGGGCCACGTCGATCACGTGGTCGCGCTCGCCGGCGCGATGGAGCACGAGGAGCTCGTCGAGCTGGTGCGCCGCATGCGCGGCTCGAACGTCCGGGTCAGCCTCGTGCCGGACCTCGTCGACGTGCTCGGCCCCTCGGTCGAGGTCGACGACATCGAGGGCATCACCGTGCTCGGCCTCAACCCGCCGAAGCTGAACCGCAGCTCGCGCGCCATGAAGCGCGCGATGGACCTCGTGGTCACGATCCCGATCCTGCTCTGCGCGCTGCCGGTGATGGCCATCACCGCGCTCGCCGTGAAGCTCACCAGCAAGGGCCCGATCCTCTACTCCCAGGAGCGGGTCGGCCGCCGCGGGCGCAAGTTCCGCGTGCACAAGTTCCGCACGATGGTCGAGGACGCGGAGGAGCGCGGCAAGGAGCTTGCCACCGAGAGCCGGCACCCCGTCTGGCTGCTGCTCGACCACGATCCGCGGATCACGAGGATCGGCCGCCATCTGCGCCGGACGAGCCTCGACGAGTTGCCGCAGCTGTTCAACGTGCTGAAGGGCGAGATGAGCCTCGTCGGGCCGCGCCCGATGCCGACGGACGTGCACGACCAGATCGCGATGCTCGGCCGCGAGGACCGCGTCGATCTGACCCCCGGGGTCACCGGCCTCTGGCAGGTGCTCGGCCGGACCGCCATCCCGTTCGAGGAGATGGTGAAGCTCGACTACCTCTACGCGACCAACTGGTCGCTGTGGAACGACACCCGGCTGCTGATCCGCACGCTGCCGGCAGTGCTGCGCGGCCGCGGCGCGAACTAGAGCGCCGCGATTTACGGCGGCAGCGACGGGCCCGTGTTTGTAACGGTTCTGTTGCACTCGGCCGCGCCGAGCCGCGGCCCGAAGGGGTGGTTGCCCTTTGTCTCGCATAGCGAGCAAAATGACCACCACCCCCCAGACGTCTGTTACGCCCGGCGCGCAAGCGCAACAGCACCGCACCGCACCGCACTGTGTGCCGTCGGTGCCAACCGCAGCGTCGCCGCTGAGCGAGCCCGCCGGGGCTGAGCTCAGCACCCGACGGCACCGCACCTAGCGCCGCCCACTCCCACGGGAGTACGGTTGGCCGATGGAGCGTTCCGCCGCCCACGACGCGATCTTCAAGCCAGTCCAGGCGGCGACCACGTTCGAGGAGACGGTCGAGCGACTCGGCACGGCGATCCGCCTCGGGCTGCTGGCTCCCGGCAGCCGCCTGCCGTCCGAGCGCGAGCTGGCCGACCGGCTGTCGATCTCGCGGTCCACCCTGCGCCAGGCCCTGATGACCCTCGTCGAGAGCGGCCACCTCGTGTCGCAGCGCGGCCGCGGCGGTGGCACCTTCGTCACCGACGCCCCGCCGCTCGTCGCCGTTGACCCGGACGCTGTGGCGGAGCCGCTCGGCCCGGCGGCGTGGGCCGTGCTCGAGGAGCGCGTCGCCGTCGAGACCGGCGCCGTGATCCTGGCCTGTGAGCGCTCCGGCCCGGACGACCTCATCCGCCTGCTCGACTGCGTCTCGCGGATGGCGGCAGCGGGCGACGACTTCGAGAACTACCGGCGCGCGGACATCCGCTTCCACATCGGGGTCGCCGAGGCGGCCCACTCGCCGCGGCTGGTCACCGCGATGACCGACGTCCAGGGTGCGATGAGCGACCTGATCGCGCGCATCGCCCACCCGACCCAGGTGCTCACGCGGTCGAACAACCAGCACCGCCGGATGATCGACCTGTTCCGCCGCCGCGAGGATGCGAAGGCCGTGCGCCTGATGCGCGATCACATCGAGGGCACGGAGCACATCCTCGCGGGGCTCCTTCCTCCCGCCCGCTGAGCGGGCTGGGGGCCCTACGCGGCTTCGGAGCCGTTCGAGCTGGCCGCCACCGCGCCAAGCGCGACAGCCGCCACCGCAGGCGCCGCGAGCTTGGCGGCGGTGAAGCCCGACACGCTGCCGTCGCGCTTGGCCAGGCCGGCCGAGAGCGCGTCCGTCGCATCGACGCCGATGCCGATCGTGACCCACTGGCGCCGCGCCTCGCCCTTGGTCGAGAGCGCGCCGATGCCGAGCGCGATGTCGCGGATGCCGAACAGGCGGGCGAGGTAGGGCGACTGGGGGTTGGCCTCCGGCTGGAGCCCGAAGAGCTTGCCCGCGAAGCGCGGGGCTACCAGGGCGAGGATGCCGATGACGACGCGGAGGCCGGCGAGGGAGGTGACAGCGGAATCGGAGTTCATGGGACGGACCATATCCCTGCCCCGCCAGGGCTGCTAGGCCCTGATCCGCTCTCCACCCGGATCGAACAGCGGCTCGCGCTCCACCGTCCCGGGGATCCACTCGCCGAAGATGTCGATCTCCACGGCGGTGCCCGGCTCGGCCTTGTCCGGGGGGAGGTAGGCGTAGGCGATCGAGGCCTCGACGGTGTAGCCGTAGCCACCGGTGGTCACCCGCCCGGCGATCTCGCCGCCGATCCGGACCGGCTCGTTGCCGAGGCAGACCGAGCGCGGGTCGTCGAGCACGATGCAGGCGAGCCTGGTCCGCGGCCCGGCCTCCTTCGCCGCGGCCAGCGCGTCGCGGCCGATGAACCCGCCGGGCTTGTCGAGCTTCACGCAGAAGCCGAGGCCCGCCTCGTACGGGGTCTCGTCGGGCGTCACGTCGGCGCCCCACACGCGGTAGCCCTTCTCGAGCCGCAGCGAGTCGATCGCGCGGTAGCCGCCGGCCACGATTCCGTGCGGCTCACCGGCCGCCCACAGCGAGCGCCACAGCCCGAGGCCGTACTCCGTCGGGCAGTAGAGCTCCCAGCCCAGCTCGCCGACGTACGTCACGCGCAGGGCACGCACCGGCACGTCGCCGACGGTGATCTCGCGGACCGTCATGTACGGGAACGCCTCGTTCGAGAGGTCGGCCGGGGTGATCGGCGCGAGCACGTCGCGCGCCCGCGGGCCCCAGATGCCGAAGCACGACCAGGCCGAGGTCACGTCGCGCAGCGTCACGCTCCCGTCGCCCCAGGAACGGGTCGCTGCGCGCCCGGCCGAGCCGGTCGCTGCGCGTACAGCTGGCGCCGCATCCACTCGCGGTCGTGGTTGCCGAACGCGGTGCCGGTGACTATCGAGAAGAGCTCCTCGCCGAGCCGCGCAACGGTGAAGTCGCACTCGACCCCGCCGCGCGTGTTCAGCATCTGGGTGTAGGTGATCTTCCCGGGGTCGCGGGCCACGGCGTTGTCGCACAGGCCCTCGAGGAACTCCGCTGCTCCGGGTCCGGCGATCTCGAGCTTCGCGAACGACGACTCGTCGAACAGCGCCGCCGTCTCGCGTGCCGCGCGGTGCTCGGCGCCGATCGCGGGCGACCAGTGCCGGCCGGCCCAGCCGCGCGGGCGCAGCGACTCGTCGCCCCCGGCCGCGTTCGACTCGAACCAGTTGACCCGCTCCCAGCCCGACTTCTCCCCGAACGCGGCGCCGTGCTCGCCGTGCCACGCGTTGGCGGCCGAGGTCCGCAACGGGCGGCCCGACTGCCGCTCATGGCCGGGGTAGCGGATGTCGTAGTAGGTCTCGTAGTTCTCGCGGATCCGCTTCATCGTGTAGCTCGGCGAGCGGTACTGGGCCCCGAACCGGCGCACGTCCATCTCCCACAGGTCGATCGCGGGCTCGCCCGCGTCGATCCACTCGGCCATCACCTTGCCGATGCCACCGGCGCCCGCGAGGCCGTGGGCGCAGAACCCGGCGGCGACGAAGAAGCCGCCGATCTCCGTCTCGCCGAGGCAGAACTCGTTGTCGGGGGTGAAGCCCTCCGGCCCGTTGATCAGCTTCGTCACGGTGATGTCGTCCATCACGGGCACCCGCCGCTTCGAGTTCTCGACGATCTCCTCGAGGCGGTCCCAGTCCTCCTCCAGCAGGCGGCCGTTGAAGTCGGGCGGGATAGAGTCGAAGCCGCTGCCGTCGGCCGGGATGAACGCCGGGGCCGAGGCGCGCTCGTAGCCGCCCATGATCAGCCCGCCGCCCTCCTCGCGGTAGTAGATGAGCAGGTCGGGGTCGCGCAGGGTCGGCAGGTGCTTCCCGCCTCGTTCACGGAACGGCTGCGTGACGAGGTACTCATGCCCCATCGGCACCACCGGGATCCGCACGCCCGCCATCCGGCCGATCTCGGCCGCGTACATCCCGCCGGCGTTGACCACGACCTCGCACTCGATCCGCCCGCGCTCGGTCGCCACCGCGGCCACGCGGCCGTCCGCGACCTCGATGCCGGTGACCCGGGTGTTCGTGAACAGCTGGGCGCCGGCCTGCCGGGCGCCGTCGGCGAGGGCGTAGGTGAGCTGCGACGGGTCGAGGTAGCCGTCGGTTGGCAGCCAGGCGGCGCCGAGCACGCCAGCGGTGTCCATCAGCGGGAACAGCTCCTGCGCCTCGGCTGCGGAGATCAGCTCGAGCGGGAGCCCGAACGTCTTCGCCCACCCGGCCTGGCGCCGCAGCTCCTCGAGCCGCTCCGGGGTGGAGGCCAGCCGGATGCCGCCGCACTCGACCCAGCCGGGGTCGAACTCGGTCTCGGCTGCCAGCCGCCGGTAGAGCTCGACGCTGTACATCATCATCGTTGTCAGCGAGACCGATCCGCGCAGCTGGCCAACCAGGCCGGCGGAGTGGAACGTCGACCCCGACGTGAGCTGGTTGCGGTCCACGAGGACCACGTCGTCCCATCCGAGCCGGGCGAGGTGGTATGCGATCGAGGTGCCGCCGACGCCGCCGCCGACGATCACGCAGCGCGCGCGATCGGGCAGCTCACGCGCGAGCGCCACGCGGCTCCTTGGCGTCCTTGAGCCAGCGCTTGAACTGCTTGTCGTCGGCGGTTTCCCGCAGCCGCTCGAAGTGCTCGTCCGCGTAGGCGGCGAAGTCGAAGTCGAGCTCGGACACCCCGCTCTGGAGCACTCCCCACATGGCCTCGCGGAAGTCGGACATGAACCGCATCAGCTTCAGCGCCGCGCGCCGGCGCTTGTCGGGTGGCTCACCGAAGTAGGCGTCGAGGAGGATCTCCTCCTCGGAGTCGTCGAGCCCGTTGTTGACCGCGAAGTTCCCGAGGTCGAAGAACCGGTCGCCCATGCCGGCGTACTCCCAGTCGATCAGGCGCAGCTCCATGCCGTCGCCGCCGTCGCGGATGAAGTTCGCCGCGAGCAGGTCGTTGTGGCATGACACCGGCTTGTGGTCGGGGCCCATCAGGACGCGCTCGACGTGTTTGGCCCGCTTGTGGGCGTCGGCGTAGCCCGCCGGCGGGGCCACCCCGCGGGCCTTCGCGAGCTTCGCGTAGTCCTCGACGATCCGGTACGGGGAGAAGGTGTTCGGCAGCTGCGTGCCCGACTCGTGCAGGGCCCTGAGCGCGCGCGCCACGCGGTAGATGCGCTTCGGATGGCGTAGCTCCTCGGCGGTCGCCGGCCGGCCCTCGATGAAGCGCGTGACCAGGCACGGCGGGTCGTCGAGCATCGCCCCGATCGGCGGGCCGATGCCGATGTTCGCGGCGGCGCAGGTGGCCGCCCACTCGCTCTTGCGGTCGATCCCGAGGAGCGCGGTCTCCTTGCCGGGGACCCGCACGACGTAGTCCGCCTCGCCGAAGCGGATCTTGTAGTTGTGGTTGGTGATCCCGCCCTCGAGCGTCTCGGGCGCGCCATGCGGCCCGAGAAGGGCGCCGAGGCGAGCTAGTGCTTGAGAGGGATCAGACATGTGGGACCACCGGACTTGTACATCCGGTGGGTTGACTTGCGTCCGTGAGCCAGCGTACAGTCGCATCGTTCATAGGTCGGTCGGGCACACCTTTTATCGCACGACAGGCCGCTCGACCAGGAGGCGAACTTGTCGGTACGGCTCGAGGACATCCAGGACGCGGACGAGCGTCGCCTAGCCGAGCTCGGCTACAAGCAGGATCTGCACCGGGCGTGGAGCGGCTTCAGCAACTTCGCGATCTCGTTCACGATCATCTCGGTCCTCGCGGGCTGCTTCACGACCTACGGGCAGGCGTGGAACAACGGCGGCCCCGTTGCGATCTCCTGGGGCTGGTCCTGATCTCGATCCCGATCCTGATCATCGGCTTCTGCACGTCCGAGCTGGTGTCGAAGTACCCGACCGCCGGCGGCATCTACTGGTGGGCGGCCCAGCTCGGCGGCCCGGCCTGGGGCTGGTTCACGGGCTGGTTCAACCTGGTCGGCCTCGTCGGCGTGGTCGCCTCGGTCGACTACGCCTGCGCGACCTTCATGAACGCGCTGTTCGGCTACTTCTCGCTCGACCTCGGCTTCATGAACTTCGCCGACGACGTTCACATCCTGGGCGAGACCTTCGTGCTTTTCGTGGTCATCCTGTTCCTCAGCGCGTTGATCAACATCTTCTCGACGCACCTCCTCGCGCTTGTGAACAGCGTGTCGGTCTGGGTGCCACGTCGCCGGCGTCGCCGTGATCATCGGAATCCTCATCTTCGTCCCCGACGACCACCAGTCGTTCGACTTCGTCTTCACCGAGCGCATCAACAACTCGGGCTTCTCGCCGGACGACCCGCTCGGGGCGATGTACTGGTTCTACATCCTGCCGCTCGGGTTCCTGCTGACCCAGTACACGATCACCGGCTTCGACGCCTCGGCTCACATCTCCGAGGAGACGCACGGCGCGTCGACCGCGGCGGCGAAGGGCGTCTGGCGGTCGATCTTCTACTCGGCGATCATCGGCTGGTTCGTACTTCTCGCGATCACGTTCGCGGCCACCGACGTGAACGCCGTGAACGAGGGCGGAGGTGGTTCGCTGGCGATCTTCGATAGCGCGCTGACCCTGACCGCGACCAAGGTAATCGTGTTGATCTCGACGCTCGGCCAGCTGTTCTGCGGCACGGCCTGTCTGACGAGCGCGTCGCGGATGTGCTTCGCGTTCTCGCGCGACCGCGGGCTGCCCGGCTCGGGCAAGCTGTCGAAGGTCAACGACGACCGGCGTGCCGCGTAATGCGGTGATCGCGATGGCGGTTGCGGCCCTGCTGATCACGATTCCTGCCCTCGAGGGCGACGGGGCGTTCCCGTACGCGTTCTTCGCGGTCGTGTCGATCACGGTCATCGGGCTGTACATCGCCTACGTCATCCCGATCTTCCTGCGCTGGCGCAAGGGCGACGATTTCGAGCCGGGCCCGTGGAACAACGGGAAGAAGTACAAGTGGATGAACCTCTTCGCGACGGTCTGGGTCGGGTTCATCACGATCATCTTCTGCCTGCCGTTCACCCCTGCGGCGGTGCCGTGGAACGACGAGTTCGACTGGAAGGCGTTCAACTACGCGCCGCTCACGGTCGGGGTGGTCCTGCTCGTCGTCGGCGTCTGGTGGAAGGTGAGCGCCCACAAGCACTTCACCGGCTCGGTGCGCCAGATCGACATCGAAGAGGCGGCGCCGGGGCTCTCCGGCGGGGGGGCTCCACCGCCGACGCACCTCGACACGTAGCCTGGACCGGGTGACGCTCGAAGAGCTGAAAGAGGCGGTCGCCGGCGGCACGGTCGACACCGTGCTGCTCGCGATCGCCGACATGGAGGGCCGCCTGCAGGGCAAGCGCCTCACGGCCAGCCACTTCCTCGACGAGGTGGCGGAGAACGGCGCCGAGGGCTGCAACTACCTGCTCGCGGTCGATGTCGACATGGAGACCGTGGGCGGCTATGCGATGTCGTCGTGGGAGCGCGGCTACGGCGACTTCGAGATGAAGCCCGACCTCGACACGCTGCAGCCGGTGCCGTGGCACGAGGGCACGGTGATGCTCCTGGCCGACCTGCAGTGGGAGGACGGGAGCGAGGTGGTTGCGTCGCCGCGCCAGATCCTGCGCCGCCAGCTCGCCCGGCTGGCCGACAAGGGGTGGATCGCCAACGCCGGCACCGAGCTCGAGTTCATCGTGTTCCGCGACTCGTACGAGGACGCCTGGAAGCAGGGCTTCCGCGACCTCGAGCCCGCCAACCTCTACAACATCGACTACTCGCTGCTGGGCTCGGCGCGCGTCGAGCCCCTGATCCGCCGGATCCGCAACGAGATGCAGGCGTCGGGGATGAAGGTCGAGAACTCCAAGGGCGAATGCAACCTCGGCCAGCACGAGATCAACTTCCGCTACGGCGAGGCGCTCGTGACCGCCGACGCGCACGCGATCTACAAGAACGGCGCGAAGGAGATCGCCGCCCAGGAGGGCATGGCGATCACCTTCATGGCGAAGTGGAACGAGGCCGAGGGCAACTCGTGCCACATCCACTGCTCGCTGGCGGACGGCCTCGCCGGCGACAACGTGTTCGGGCAGGACCAGAAGCTGTACGAGAGCTTCGTCGCGGGGCAGCTCGCCTGCATGCGCGAGCTGACGCTGCTCTACGCGCCCCACGTGAACTCGTTCAAGCGCTTTGCCGCCGGGTCGTTCGCCCCGACCGCGATCGCCTGGGGCCACGACAACCGCACCTGCTCGCTGCGGTCGGTAGGTCACGGGCCCTCGCTGCGGATCGAGAACCGGCTCCCCGGCGCCGACGTGAACCCGTATCTCGCGCTCGCGGCGATGATCGCCGCGGGCCTGCACGGCATCGAGAACGAGCTGTCGCTCGAGCCCCCGCTCGAGGGCAACGCCTACACCTCGGACAAGCCGCGCGTTGCTTCCAACCTCTACACCGCACGCGACGAGTTCGGCGCGAGCGCGGTCGCCCGGCTCGCCTTCGGCGACGAGGTGGTGGACCACTACGTGAACCGCGCCCGGGTCGAGCTCGACGCCTTCGAGGCTGCGGTGACCGACTGGGAGAAGTACCGGGGCTTCGAGAGGCTGTAGATGGCACCGCCCGTGATCGGAATCTGCGCCGCTGTGGAGCGCGTGCGCTGGGGCGTGTGGGACGAGACGGTGACGATGGCGCCGCGCTCGTACGCCACGGCCGTCCAACGCCACGGCGCGCTGGCATTCCTGCTGCCGCCCGACGACGCCATGGCCGAGCACCCGGACGAGCTGCTGGACCGGATCGACGGTCTGCTGCTCGCCGGCGGCGCCGACATCGATCCGGCGTCCTACGGCGCCGTCGCCGACCCCGAGACGAACGGCACCTGGCCCGAGCGCGACCGCTTCGAGCTCGCCCTCACGTATCGCGCGCTCGAGCGCGAGCTGCCGGTGCTCGGGATCTGCCGCGGGATGCAGCTGCTCAACGTCGCCTGCGGCGGCACCCTCGACCAGCACGTGCCGCGCGCGGTCGGCTCCGACCGTCACCGCCACACGCCAGGGGCCTACGGCGATCACGACGTGCGCTTCGTGCCGGGCTCGCTCGCCGCCGACGCCGCCGGGGCGATGCAGATCGGGGTCAAGTCGCACCACCACCAGGGCGTCGCCGAGCTCGGCGAGGAGCTCGAGGTGACCGGCCGGTCGGTCGAGGACGACCTGATCGAGGCGATCGAGCTGCCCGGCAAGCGCTTCGGCCTCGGCGTTCTGTGGCATCCGGAGGAGGATGTGCGCGACGGCGTGATCGGCGCTCTCGTCGCGGCCGCCCGCGCGGAGGTGGCCGCGCCGTGATCGCCGTCGTCGAGCCCGCGACGGCCGAGGTGATGGCGGAGGTCCCGCGGGCCGGCGTCGCCGAGACCGACGCGGCCGTCGCGCGGGCAAAGGCCGCGTTCGGGGCCTGGCGCGCCGTGGCCCCCGGCGAGCGCGGGGCGCTGCTCCACGGCCTGGCCGACGCGCTCGCCGCCGAGGCCGAGGGGCTCGCGACGCTGGAGGCCCGGAACGCCGGCAAGCCGATCGGCGACGCGCGCGGTGAGATCGGCATGGTCGTCGAGACGTTCCGCTATTACGCCGGAGCCCCCGAGCGCCTCCTCGGGGACACGATCCCGGTCGCCGGCGGGGTCGACATGACCTTCCGCGAGCCGCTCGGCGTGGTCGGGCTGATCGTGCCGTGGAACTTCCCGCTGACGATCGCCGCGTGGAAGGTCGCGCCGGCCCTTGCCGCCGGCAACACGATCGTGCTGAAGCCCGCCGAGCTCACGCCGCTCACGGCCATCGAACTCGAGCGGATCGCGCTCGAGGCGGGCCTTCCCGAGGGCGTGCTGAACGTGGTGGCGGGCCCGGGGAGCGAGTGCGGGCAGCGGCTCGTCGAGCACCCCGACGTGGCGAAGATCGCCTTCACCGGGTCGACCGAGGTCGGGCGCTCGATCGCCGCCGGCGCGGCCGAGACGATCAAGCGCGTGACGCTCGAGCTGGGCGGCAAGTCGGCCAACCTGGTGTTCGCCGACGCCGACCTCGAGGCCGCCGCGGCGGCCGCCGTCCCGGCCGTGTTCGGCAACGCGGGGCAGGACTGCTGCGCGCGTTCGCGAATCCTCGTCGAGCGCTCCGCCGCCGAGGAGTTCACGGAGCTGCTGTCGAGCCGCGTGCAGGCGCTGCGCGTCGGCGACCCGCTCGATGAGGCCACGGAGATGGGCCCGCTGATCTCCGCCGCGCACCGCGAGACCGTTGGCTCCTTCCTCGACGACGGCGCGCCGGTCGTGGCGCGCGGCGCCGCGCCCGACGGCCCCGGCTTCTGGTTCGCGCCCACCGTCCTCGGCCCGGTCGCCAACACCGATCGCGTGGCGCGCGAGGAGATCTTCGGCCCGATCGTGTGCGTGATCCCGTTCGAGGGCGAGGCGGATGCCGTCGCGCAGGCGAACGACACGATCTACGGGCTGTCCGGCTCGATCTGGACCCGCGACGGCGGCCGCGCGTTGCGCGTCGCCCGGGCCGTCGACACCGGCGTGCTGTCGATCAACTCGAACAGCTCGGTGCGCGTTTCGACGCCGTTCGGCGGCTTCAAGCAGTCGGGTGTGGGCCGCGAGCTCGGGCCGCACGCCCTGGAGCACTACACCGACGTGAAGAACGTCTTCTATTCGACCGAAGGGGGCTGACGGATGGGACGACTCGACGGCAAGGTGTGCGTGATCACCGGCGCGGCGAGCGGGATCGGCGCCGACACGGCGCTGCTGTTCGGCCAGGAGGGCGCGCACGTCGTCGGCGTCGACCTCAACCCGGGTTCGGTCGGCGAGCTGACGATCGAGGCCGACGTGACCGACGAGGGACAGGTCATCGACGTCTATGCGCAGGCGAGGGAGAAGTTCGGCCGCGTGGACGTGCTGTTCAACAATGCCGGGATCAACCCGAACGACGACACGAGCGTGCTCGACACGCCGCTCGATGCCTGGCAGCGCGTACAGGACGTCAACGTCCGCAGCGTGTTCCTGTGCTGCAAGCACGGAATCCCGCACCTGCTGGAGGCCGGCGCAGGCTCGGTGATCAACACCGCGTCGTTCGTCGCGGTGATGGGCGCGGCCGTCTCGCAGATCTCCTACACGGCGTCAAAGGGCGCGGTGCTGGCGATGTCGCGGGAGATGGGTGTGGAGTTCGCGGACCGGAACCTCAGAGTGAACGCGCTCTGCCCGGGCCCGGTCAACACGCCGCTGCTGCAGGAGCTCTTCGCCAAGGACCAGGCCAAGGCCGCGCGCCGCCTCGTGCACCTGCCGCCCGGCCGCTTCGGCGAGGCCCGCGAGATCGCGAACGCGGCGCTGTTCCTCGCGAGCGACGAGTCGACGTTCGTGAACTCGGCGACGTTCATGGTCGACGGCGGGTTGAGCGGCGCCTACGTCACGCCGGAGTAGCCCCGCCATCCTCGCGCCTAAGGCGACGGCCAGGCCTCACACGCCGCCTCGACATGCCGGAGATCGGTGCCGCAGCAACCGCCGAGAACGGTCAGCTGCGGGAGTCTGGGAGCGAGCGCCGCGTAGCGGGCGCCCAGGTCGAGCGGGTCGCCGTCGTCGAGCGCGGTGGCCTCGTCCAGCTCCGCGTGACTCATGGTCGACGCGTTCGCGCGGAGTCCGCGGATCCGTTCCAGCCACGGTTCGCCGGCGTCGAGCACTCCATCGAAATGCGTCGGATGGGCGCAGTTGACCATGTAGTAGGCAGGGCTGTTCGCCGTCGCCGCGTCGACCTGAGTTATCGCTTCGCCCAGCGCCTGCCCGCTCGGCAGGCGGCCGTCGGTCTCCACGGTGAACGAGATCACCGCGGGCAGGCCGGCATCGCGCGCCGCCCGCGCCACTCCGATGGCCTCCTCGACGTAGGTCATCGTGATCGCGCTGACCATGTCGGCCGCGGTCTGGGCGAACGTGTTGATCTGGATCGAGTGGTAGTCCCGGGCCGCCGCGGCGCTGAGGATCTCGGCCGGCTCGTAGCCGTCGTCGTGGGGTCCGACGCAACCGCTGATCACCACCGGCGTGCCAGGCGACTCGTAGCGCCCGCGCAGCTCGTCCAGCAGTGCGATCGCCGCTCGGTTGCTGTCGGCGAGCCCTGCCTCCGAGTAGCCGAGCTCCGCGGCCCAGCGGGGGCTCGCGCGCCAGGTCGGGCTCTCGAGCACCAGCCCTCGCTCGCGCTCGCGGGCGAGCTCGGCATAGGACTCGAAGTAGCGCCGCAGTGCGTCGGTCCCCGCGTCGTCCTTCAGCAGGTCGAAGGCGGCGAACAGCGGCAGGTCGAGACCCTCGTGGAAGATCAGCGTGGTCTCGAGCCCGCCATCGGTCAGGAACAGGCCGCCGTCGAGTTGGGGCAGATGGTCACGGTATTTCATACGACTCCTCCTGTTGCGAGCTCACGCGAACGCGTGCGCGTGAGGAAGGCGGTGACCGCAGCAACGTACTCGCGCGGGTGGGTGAGGTGCGGCGCGTGCCCGGCGCCCTCGAGCGTCTGGACCTCCGCGTCGTCGATCGCAGCGGCGAGGTTGGCGACGATCGGGCCGAACCACGCCGGGCTCATGTCGCCCCGGGTGAGCAGCAGCGGGGGACCGAGATTCCCGAGGGCGTCGAGGTCGATGTCGGCCCACGCCGGATCAGCCTGTTCGGCGACGAAAGCCGGGGCGCTGTCGACCATCGTCTGCTGCAGCGGCGCGGGCAGCAGATCCCAGGCTCCGGGCCCGAGCGCGACTTCCTCCACGAACTGGCGGGCCGCGCCTATCGCGTCGCCCCGCACGACCCGCGCCGCGACTTCCCGGGCCGTGGCCTCCACGGCTTCGAGCTGCGGCCGGCTCTCGCCCTCGCTGAGGGCCACGGAGATCAGCGGCGGCTCGTGAGCGACCAGGCCGCGCACCAGGTCGGGCCGCCGGGCGGCGACGCCGAGGGCGATGGAGGCGCCGAACGACGTGGCGGCGACGAACGCGCTCCCGCCGAGGCTTTCGATCAACCCGGCGAGATCGTCCTCTTGCGCCCTCCGCGGGCCCGGGCTGACGCCCTTGCTGCTTCCGTGTCCGCGCCGGTCATAGGCAACGACCCGGAAGGAACGGGCCAGAGCGGGTGCGACGGTTTGCCAGTTGTGGCGGTCCGACCAGCCGCCGTGGACGAGCACCAAGGGCTCGCCGTCGCCGGCCACGTCGTAGTCCGAGCTCGCTCCCGATTGTGGATCTGCTTGACATCTCAGCCTTTCGTTGGTTGCGGTGGGCTGAGAACAGGGTCGTCCGTGGCAATGACGCGCGCATCGGTAGGTCTACCCATCTTCCAGGAGTCCGTGCTCGTGCGCGAACAGCGCCACGGCCGCGCGGCTCGAGACCCCGACCTTCGCGTAGATGTGCTGCACGTGGTGCTCGGCGGTGCGCCGCGAGACCACGAGGCGCTCCGCGATCTCGGGGTTCGAGCAGCCCGCGGCGACCAGGCGCGCCACCTCGACCTCCCGTTCGCTGAGGCCGCCGGGCCGCAACTTGGCGCGCCGGCCGGGCCGCTTTGCTCCCGCAGCCTCGAGGACCGCCGTTGCGGCATCTCCGTCGAGACGACCGGCTCGCACCTCGCTCTCCAGCTCGGCTGCCGCCTGCTCGGGCCCGAGCGCGGGCCGATGCGGGCGTTCCCGGGTCAGCGCGTGGAAAACGTCCGCCGTCGCGAGGATCCGCATGGCGGGGGACAGGTCACGGGCGCGGCACCCGCGGTAGTAGCCCGACCCGTCCAGGCGCTCGTGATGCGTCCCGGCAAGGCGGGCCAGCGGTGCGAGTGTCTCCGACGCCGCCAGGATTCGCTCGGAGTGATACGAGTGCATCCGGGCCTGCTCCCACTCGGCTGAGCTGAGCGGCCCGGGCTTCTCCCAGATCACGTTGGACACCGCGATGCGGCCGATGTCCTGGAGCCGGGCGGCCAGCTCGAGTCGCGAACGGGTCTGCGCGTCCAGCCGCAGGCTCCGCGCGGCGGCGCCGGCCAGCTTCGTCACTCCGGCCGAATGACCGTGCGTCCACGGGGTCTTCAGATCGGCGAGGTCGCCGAACGCCTCAGCGACGCGCCCGACGTCGGATGAATCGATCTCGACGACGGGTTCGGGCTCGGCCTCGAGCAGACGGTCCCGCGGATCTCCGACGCGGGTGCCGGCGAGGATCTCCTCCGCGCTCGCCGCCAGGGTCTTCACGATGTCCGGGTCGAGAATGACCCCCGAGCGCCGCCGCAGCGCCTCGACGACCGCATCGGCGCCGCCGAGGTGGTCGAACCGCGCTGCGTCTGCGGAGGCGCGCGCGATACGCGCGGGGAGCGCGATCTCCTCGCCCGCAAGGCCCTTCGGCGGCCCCGCTCCGTTCCACCATTCGACCGCCTCCCTCAGCGCCCGCACGACGCCCGGCCCGAGGCCGATCCGCCGTGCGGTGGCGCTGCCCACCTCGCAGCTGCCCGTGTCGAAGAGCCTGCCGAACTGCTGTCCCGCCGGCGAACTCGCGTAGGCCTCGACCCGGGAGCGTTCCGGCGCCGCCAGTCCAGCGACGATCGCCGGCAGGAGGGTGCCCGCGACCTCGACGGGGTCGGCAAGGTTGGTCCGCGCCGCCGCACCCAACGCCCGCTGTTCGTTGCCCCAGGCGGCGGCCGCCTCGTGCGAGAGGGCGCTGCACCCCACGTGCATCAGCAACGCGGTGTAGTAGGCGTCGGCGACCTCGGGCTCGGGCAGCCCTAGCCGCCGGGCCAGCTCCGTCGCGATGAGACACGAGCGCATCGCCTCTTCGGGGGGCAGCCCGAACCCGAGGTCACAGGCGATCGACAGACCACCGAGGAGATCGGCCAGACGAAGGTCTGCAGCCACCTACGGAGTCTCGCAGCGCCGCGGAGACGGCGACGACTTGCCAGGAGTCAGAGGCCGCCGTCGACGTTTCCCCCTCCCATCCACCGGGCAGCGCGTACAGCATGAACCGGGACGCCGACACCGCCATCGCCGGCGTCGGCCTGCTCGCCGGGCGGACTTCACGTGACCAGCCCGCGGGTCGAGCGACGCGCGGGCCCTGATCTCATGCCCGGCCTGCGAAATGCGGCCCCGAGCGCCCTCGCGCTGCCCTTCCGGGTGGCCTCGCGCCTGCGCGGGAAGAAGTCATTCCATCCCAGCGGCGTAGGCTTCGAGTCGGTTCTGACGGTGACCTCCAGCCCCGAGGCCCCCGCCGCGACCCTGGTCGGGGAAGCCGGCAAACATCGCGCGCTCGTCAGGTTCTCGCGCGCGCTCGGGTTGCCGGCGCGCACGGCCGACATCCTCGGGATCTCGATCAGGGTCCCCGACGCCTACGGCCCGGGGCGGCACCAGGACCTGCTGCTCGTGAGCTCCGGCGACGGACCGGTCGTCCACCACGCCCTTCTTCCGACGACGGATCCGCAGAAGCGGCCGTACTCGTCCCTGCTGCCATACGCCGCGGACGGGCGGCGCTTCCTCGTCGGAGCCTTGCCGCGTGACGACTCGCCGCGCCCGCCGGCCGACAGCATCGACGGCCGCTTGCGCGCGGCGGCGGCAACGGGGCGGCTGTCCTTCGACTTCGCTCTGGCGCCGCTGCTCGGGCGGTTCGTACCGGTCGGGCGCCTCGACGTCTCGGCCACCCCCGCTGATCTGGAACGCACGCCCTTCAATCCCGTCCTGCACACCGGCGGCGGGATGCGGCCCACGGCGGACCCGCTGAGCCGCTGGCGCGCGCACGCCTATCCCGGTTCACAGGCGGGCTGGGCCGGCGCGGCCGAGAGCAGCCGCCCATGACCGAGGGCGGCCGGGAAGTGGAACGCGCGTCGCTGCTGTTGACGGGAGCGTCGGGGTTCGTAGGGGGCGAGCTGCTGCCCGCGCTCCGGGCGCTGGGCTCGATCCGCTGCCTGGTGCGCGACGCGACCCGGCTCGGCGAGGACGACCGCTCGCTCGCGATCGAGGCGGATCTCAGCGACGAGGAGTCGCTCGTGCCGGCGCTGGAGGGCGCGCACGAGGTCTACTACCTCGTTCATTCGATGGAACCCGGCGGCGACCAGGGTTTCGTGGAGCGGGACCGCCGCGCGGCGGAGAACTACGTCCGCGCCGCTCGTCACGCCGGCGTTCGCCGCACCATCTACCTCGGTGGCATCGGCGCGAAGGACGAGGCGAGCGAGCATCTCGCCTCCCGGCGCGAGGTCGAGGAACTGCTCGCGGGCGCCGGCCCGGAATTCGTCGCGCTGCGGGCGTCGATGATCGTCGGCGCGGGGAGCGCCTCGTTCGGGACCCTGGTGCGCATCGTCAGCCGGCTGCCGGTGCTCGCGCTCCCGGCCTGGCGGAGCCGGAGCACGCAGCCGATCGCGATCGCCGATGTCGTGGCGTGCCTGCTCGAGGCGCGGAACGTCGACCCCGGCGTCTACGAGATCGCGGGCCCCGACACTCTCACGTTCGAGGAGATGACGGAGGTCATCGCGAACCTGCTCGGCGAGACGCACCGCTCGTTCGGCCTGCCCTTCAGCAACGCGCGGCTCGAGGCGGCCGCGGCGGCCGCCGTGACGGGCGAGGACCGCGATCTTCTCGAGCCCCTCATGGCCGGCCTGGACGGCGATCTGATTGTCGATGAGAACCGCCTCGAGGAGGTCTTCGGTGTCTCCCCGACGCCCTTCGCCGCCGCGGCACGCGACGCGATCGCGGGAATGTCCGACACGGGGTGACGGCCAGGCGGCGCGCGGGGGCGGCCGGGTCAGCCGGCGATGGCGAGGAAGCGCTCACAGATCCCGCGCCCGAGCGCGGCCCACTCCGCGTGGTGTTCGCGCACCTCGGCCTTTAGCTGCTCAGGGTCGACGCCGAGCGCCACCGCGTCGGGGTCGCGGTCGTAGTCGTCGCACCAGCGCAGCGCGTCGGCGAGCGACACCTCCGCGTGGAACTGGATCCCCCAGATGTCCTTTCCCGGATGGCGCCAGGTCTGGAGGCCCTGGTCACTCTCGGCGAGCACCGCGCTCCCCGGTGGCGGCACGGCGAGGTAACTGTGCCACTGGAACGCGGTGAAGGTCTCGGGGAGGACGCCGACAAGGGGGTCGCTGGCGGCCTCCGGTGTCGTGCGCACCTCGTGCCACCCGACCTCCGGCGTCCGCGCGCGTTCGGCGCCGCCGCCGCACGCCTCGGCGACGAGCTGGGTGCCGAGGCAGACTCCGAGGATGGGAAGGTCGGTCACCGCGAGCTGGCGCAGGACCTTTTTCTCGGTCTCGAGCCACGGGAGGTCATCGCCGGTGTTCATCGCCCCGCCGAAGACGAGCACTGCGCCGTACGGGTCGGCGGTGATGTCGCCGAGGTCGGGCCGCCACTCGACGAGCTCGTGGCCGGCCTCGGCGACGACCTCTCCGAAGACGCCGGCGCCGGCGTCGGGCTGGTGGACGATCGCGAGGACTCGCATCGCAGAGCCAGTCTAGGGTCCGCGGTGTGGAGTTCGGGCTGGCCATCTTCCTCACCGACCAGACCCCGCTGCCGGGGGAGGTCGCCGCGCTGTGCGAGGAGCGGGGCTTCGAGTCGCTGGTCTTCGCCGAGCACTCCCACATTCCCGCCAGCCGCGCGACGCCCTATCCCGCCGGTGGCGAGCTGCCGGAGGAGTACCGGCGCCTGTTCGACCCGTTCGTGTCGTGCACGGCGGCCGCGGCCGCGACGACCGACCTGAAGGTGGGCACGGGAATCTGCCTCGTCGCCCAGCGCGACCCGATCCACACCGCCAAGCAGGTCGCGAGCGTCGACCAGGTGTCGGGCGGGCGGTTCCTGTTCGGGATCGGCGCGGGCTGGAACGTCGAGGAGATGGCCGACCACGGCACGGACCCTGAGCGCCGTTTCGGGATCATGCGCGAGAGCGTTCTGGCGATGAAGGAGATCTGGGCCCGGGACGAGGCCGAGTTCCACGGGAGGTACATCGACTTCGACCCGATGTGGTGCTGGCCCAAGCCGGTTCAGGACCCGCACCCGCCGATCCTGCTCGGCGGCAACGGGCGCACCGTCGCCGAGCGCGTCCTCGCCTACGCCGACGAGTGGCTGCCGAACCGCTTCGGCGACGAGGACAAGTTCCTCGCCCGGATCGTGAAGATGCGCCGCCGCGCGCGCGAGGAGAAGGGCCGCGAGATCGGCGTCAGCGTCCAGCTCGCGCCGATGGAGCCGGACCTCCTCGAGCGCTACGCCGCCGCCGGCGTGCACCGCAGCATCTGGTACCTCCCGCCGCGCGACCGGGCGGCCATCGAGCGGGCGCTGGATCGCTACAGCGCGGCGCGCGACGCCTTCACGGGCGCCTGAGCGGGCGGCGCGAAAGGGTTACGACCTAGCTCAGCACCTCGCGCTTCAGCCGGTCTAGCTCCTCGCGCGAGATCGAGCCGCCCTCGTAGAGGTCGGCGAGCCGCTCGAGGGCGGTGAGTTGTGCGTCGGCGTCGATCTCCCGCGGGACGGGAACCGGCTTAGGCGGAGGCGAAGGCTCGGGCGGGAAGCCGGAGTAGGGGGCGGTCGGGATGGGCACGGGCTTCGCCGGCTTCTTTGGTGCGATCAGCCCGAGCAGGACGAACAGGAACACGGTGGCCGCGATCACCAGGCCCGTGTCCTTCCCGCCGCGCTTCGCCGTGGTGCCGAACGTCTCGCCGACCGTGATCGCGGGGCGGTCGGCGGGCCGCGGGCTGCGGCCGGCGGTCAGCCCGTAGCGACCGGTCTCCTTGATCTTCAGCTTGCCGATCGACACCGAGTGCTCGTCGTTGACCGAGATCGAGCTGGGAATCCCGCCGAGGTCGATCTCCGGCGCCGGCGCGCCGGCGAGCCCACGCGCGGTGATGCGGATGCCGTCGGGCGCGTCGAGGCTGTCGTCGCTCGAGAGGTTGACGTGCTCTTGGTAGTAGAGGGTGTACTTGCCCTCGTCGAGGTCGACTGCCGTCTCGCCGGGAACCGGTACGCGGCCGTACTTGTCGGTGTTCCCGCACCCCTGGATGCCGGTGATGATCGCGACCCCGATCGCCGCCGCGATGCCGACCACCAGCACCAGCCACCGTGTCTTGCGCGCCACGCCCCTCACGTGGCGCGACCATACCCGGTCCCTGAGCAGGTAGATTCGCCCCCGAGGGATGGGCGAGCTTCTCCATAACGAGGTGGTACGGCTGGTCTCGGTCCCGTTGTTCACGGGCGCGATCGGATGGCTCACCAACTGGAGCGGCGTGTGGATGCTGTTCTACCCGGTCACGTTCAAGGGCCGGCGCATCCCTGGGCTGTCGAAGGCGGTGCGGCTCCTCCCGAGCAAGATCCAGCAGATCCCGGGCGTCAAGCAGGGCGGCATCGGCTGGCAGGGGATCATCCCGTCGCGCGCGCCGACGATGGGCAGCATCGCGGTCGACAAGGGCATCGCGAAGCTCGGCAGCGTGGGGGAGTTCTACGAGAAGCTCGATCCCGAGGCGATCACCGAGCAGATCCTCGCCACCGCGCGGGGCGACATGCGCGAGGTCGTGGAGCGGATCATGGAGCGCGAGCACCCGCAGCTCTGGCACGACCTGCCGCCGGCCTTTCGCGAGCGCATGCACGAGCGGGTCCAGGAGCAGCTGCCGGAGATCGTCCGCGAAGTGACTGCCGAGATCGGCGCGAACATCGACCAGCTGGTCGACATCAAGCAGATGGTGATCAAGAAGGTCGAGGAGCAGCCCGACCTGCTCAACCGCATCTTCCTCGACATCGGCGAGCGGGAGCTGAAGTTCATCGTCAACTTCGGCTTCTGGTTCGGGATGCTGATGGGCATCCCGCTCGCGATCGTCACCGAGATCCTCTTCCCGGTCTGGTGGCTGCTGCCGGTCGGCGGCGTGATCATCGGCTGGACCACCAACTGGGCCGGCCTGTGGATGATCTTCAACCCGATCGAGCCCAAGCGCTTCCTCGGGCGCGACTGGCAGGGCCTGTTCCTACGCCGCCAGCCGGAGGTCGCCGGGGTCTACGCGAAGATCATCGCCGACGACATCGTCACGATCGGGAACCTCGGCGGCGAGCTGCTCGAGGGCCCGCGGTCGGACCGCACGCGCCAGTTGATCGAGACGGCCGTCCGCCCCGCGGTCGACGGCGCGCTGGGGCCGGCGCGCTCGGCAGTACGCGTCGCCGTGGGCACGCAGGAGTTCGACTCGATCCGGGACTCGGTCGGCAAGGAGGCCGTCGACTACACGCTCACGCCGCTGCAGGACAAGGCGTTCAACGAGCGCCAGAGCGAGGCCGTCCAAGAGCTGATCACGGAGCGGATGAAGGAGATGCCGTCGACCGACTTCGCCGAGATGCTGCACACGGCGATCAAGCAGGACGAGTGGATGCTGCTGCTGCACGGGGCGGTGCTCGGCTTCGGCGCCGGCCTCATCCACCTCGCGATCTTCGGCGTGCACTAGCCCCTAGCGCAGGTACGGCAGCGGGTCGACTGGGCTGCCGTCGACCCGGACCTCGAAGTGGAGGTGATCGCCGAAGCAGTGCCCCGTGCAGCCGACGAGGCCGACCGGATCGCCCTGGCTGAGGATCTCGCCCGCCTGCGTGAGGTACTCCGACAGATGGGCGTAACAGGTGGTCACGCGCTGATTGTGGGCGATGCAGACGTAGTTCCCGTAGCCGCTCGTCGGGCCCGCCAGGACGACCTTCCCGGCGGCGGCGGCGCGGATCCCGCGACCGGCCGGCGCGGCGATGTCGATGCCGGCGTGGAGGCGGCCCCAGCGCTGGCCGAACGGGGACACCACCGGGCCGTTCACCGGCATCGCGAGGCCCCCGGCGCCGATGTTCAAGGGGCCGTCGAACCCGCCGAGCTTCGCGAGCCGCCGCTCGACGCGGCGGTTCGCCGCCTCGAGCGCCTTCAGGTTCTCGAGATCGCGGCGCAGCTGGCGGTTCTCGCGCACGATGCGCGCCGGTGGTTCGTCCTCGCTCGGCTCCACCGGCGCGGGCCGGTCGGGCTCGGGGGCCGGAAGCTTCTGCGCGCGGCGCGCCTCGATCGCAACGTCGGCATCGAGGCGGACCTCGTCGGCCGACGGCGGCGTTCCCTCGCTCGAGTTCCCGCAGGCGAGAAGGCCGGCAGCGGCGAGCACGACGGCCGCGAGGACGAGGCTGGTACGCAGCAGCGGCCGGAAGATCACGCCGCCCGATGCTAGAAGGTGGCTGCGGCCATTCCGTCAGTCGAACAGCTCGAGCGCCCGTTCGATCGGCCGCGCGAGCACGGCGCGATCGCCGCGCACGACGATCGGCCGCTGGAGCAGCGCGGGGTTGGCCACCATTGCGGCGATCACCTCGTCGTCGCCGGGCTCGCCCTGGTCGAAGCCGAGTGTCTTGTAGTCGGCCTCGCGCTTGCGCAGCAGGTCGCGCGCGGGCACGCCCGCCTTGCGGATGAGGTCGCGCACCTCGGGCTCGGTCAGGCCCAGGACGTGGTACTCGATCGAGTCCCAGTCGATCCCCTGCTCGCGCAGGAGCACCGCGAGGTTGCGGCAGGTCGTGCAGGTGGGCTTCTCGTAAACGGCGATGTCGGCGGCCATGGGCACATTCTTACGCTCCGGGTCAGGAGTCCGGGCCGCCAGGCCCGGGGGCATCCGGGTCGCCTGGGCGGCGGGCACCGCCACCGCGCGCCGGGCGGTGGCGAAGATCAGTCCCCCGAGCCTCGCGCGCTTGTTGAAGACGTTCGTAAGACTCAGCGACCGGACGTGTCGACAGCTCGCCACGCCACCGGCGCCGACTGCGCGATCGACGTGGTCGTCTGGCCGAACGCCGCGAACCTGTCGATCAGCTCCTCGAGGTGCTGCGGGTCGCGGATGTGGGCGCGCATCGTGAAGCAGTCGTCCCCCGTGATGCGGATGCATTCGACCACCTCCGGGGTGTCGCGCGCCAGGTCCGCGACCTTGGCTATCTCGCGCGGCGCCGGCCGGATGCGGATCACCGCCGTCAGCGCGAGGCCGAGCGCGCGCGGATCGACGACCGCGTGGTAGCCGGTGATCACGCCCGTCTCCTCCAGCCGCCGCAGCCGGTCGGCGACGGCGGGGGAGGAGAGGCCGACCCGGCGCCCGAGCTCGGCCACCGACAATCGGGCGTCGGCCTGCAGCTCGGCCAGCAGGCTGTGGTTCACGGCATCCAACTGTTCGAAGGCGTCAGCGCCCATCTGGTCGCGAATCGAAGGTGATCAGGTCAAGATAGCGCGGATACCGGCTATGTGAAAGGCGATTCGCCGTCGATCATTACCCGGTGCGAAACCGCGCGCTTCCGCCCGAGCTGTACTTCGTGGTCAGCGCGGTCTTCCACTACCTCGGCCCTGCCTTCGCGGTCCTGCTGTTCGCGCGGGTCGACGTGCTCGGCGTCGCGTGGCTGCGGATCGCCGCCGCGGCGGCGGTCTTCGCGGCCTGGCGGCGGCCATGGCGGGCGTGGTCGGCGGCGGGCCGCGACACCCGCCGCCTCCTGCTGGCCTGGGGAGCGGTGCTGGCGGTGATGAACTGCTGCTTCTACTCGGCGATCGACCGGCTGCCGTTGGGGACCGTCGCGGCGATCGAGTTCCTGCCGGTGATCGCCCTCGCCGCGATCGGCATGCGCACGCCGCGCAACCTGGTCGCGCTGGCGCTCGCGGTCGCGGGCGTCTACATGCTCACCGACGTCCAGCTCACGGGCGACCCGCTCGGGGTGGGCTTGGCGTTCGCCAACGCGCTGCTGTTCGCCCTCTACATCGTGCTCGCGCACCGGGCGGCCGCCGCGGGCGCCATCTCCGGCATCGACGCCCTCGCGGCGGCGATGCTCATCGCGGCGGCGGTGGTCACGCCGCTGGCCGGCGCCGGAGCGATCCCCGCGTTCGGCGACCCGGTCGCGCTCGCCGCCGGGATCGGCGTCGGCATCTGCTCGTCGGTGATCCCGTACGTCTCCGACCAGCTGGCCATGGCGCGGCTCACGCGTGCCGCGTACGCGCTGCTCGTGTCGCTGCTCCCGGCGACGGCGGTCCTGATCGGCCTGATCGTGCTCGCGCAGGTGCCCACGCGGGCCGAAGCCATAGGCGTTGCGCTCGTGATCGCCGGGGTTGCTATCCGCCGCGAGCCGGGTGCCGCTGTGGAAGGATCGGGGACATGGAGAGCTTCCCGTCCGGCCCCGCGTTCGACCGCCTGAGCCACGCCACCGGGCACCTCACCGAACCCGCGCTCGACCGCCGGATGCCGGAGGGCGTCATGCAGCCCCGGACGGCCAAGGAGATCGTCGAGTCGGAGATGCTCCTCGACGGGGATCCCGGCAAGAACCTCGCGACGTTCGTGACGACCTGGATGGAGCCCGAGGCGCGCGAGCTGATCGCCGACAACATGCACCGCAACTACATCGACCACGCGGAGTACCCGCGCACGGCCGAGGTGTCGAAGCGCTGCGTGCGGATGCTCCACAACCTCTTCCACGGAGAGGGCGAGGAGGACTCGCCGGGAACCGCGTGTGCCGGCTCGTCGGAGGCAGTGATGCTGGGCGCCCTCGCGATGAAGTGGCGCTGGAAGAACGCGCGCAAGGCCGCCGGCGAGAGCGACGCCGCGCCGAACCTCGTCTACGGCGCCGACGTGCACGTCGTGTGGGACAAGTTCTGCCGCTACTTCGACGTCGAGCCGCGCGCGATCCCGGTGCCCAAGGGCGAGACGGTGGTCGGTCCCGACGACTTCGAGCCGCACATCGACGAGAACACCATCGGGGTGGTCGCCGTGGTCGGCACCACGTTCACCGGCGAGTGCGACGACGTGGTCGGCATCGACGCGCTGCTCACCGACCTGCGCGGTAAGGGCCTCGACGTGCCGATGCACGTGGACGCGGCGAGCGGCGGGTTCGTGTTCCCGTTCTCCGACCCCGACTACACGTGGGACTTCCGGCTCGAGTCGGTCAAGTCGATCAACGTGTCGGGCCACAAGTTCGGCCTCGTGTACCCGGGCGTCGGCTGGCTCGTGCTGCGCGACGAGAGCCAGCTGCCCGAGGATCTCGTGTTCTACGAGGACTACCTCGGCGAGCGCGACGCGACGTTCACGCTCAACTTCTCCGGCAGCTCGGCGCTGATCCTGGCGCAGTACTACCAGCTCATCCGGTTCGGCCGGGCGGGCTACACGAACCTCGTCGAGATGATGGACAAGAACGCGGCGAGTTTTGGCGCGCGGCTGGGGGAGGAGGACGCGCTCGAGCTCGTCGGCGGAGCGCCCCGCCTGCCGCTGGTGATCGCCAAGGTGCGGCCCGAGGAGTCGTTCGACGGCACGGCGCTCGTGAACGAGCTGGCGCGCCGGCGCGGGTGGATGGTGCCGGCGTACAAGCTGCCGCCGTCCAACGACGACCAGCAGATCATGCGCGTCCTGGTGAAGATCAACCAGAGCCGCGAGCTCGCGGACGCGCTGGCCGACGACATCTCGGACTCGATCAAGGATCTGCGCGAGAAGGGCGCCGGCGGGACCCTCCATCAGGGCGCCCACAGCGGGCACGGCTACTGATGTAACAGCAACGACCCGATCGCGAAGCCGGCGCCGATCCGCCACGCGCTCCGATCGGAGCGCAGGAGCGGGTGACGCGTCAGGACTACTCCGACTTCTCGGCGTGGCCTCCAAATTGTGCGCGCATCGCGGACTGGACCTTGTTCGAGAACAGGTCGAGGTCGCGCGAGGCGAAGCGCGAGTAGAGCGACGTCGTGAGCACCGGCGCCGGGACGCCCTCCTCGACGGCCGCGAGGATCGTCCAGCGGCCCTCACCGGAGTCGGATACCCGCCCGCTGTACCCCTCGAGGTCGGGCGACTCCGACAGCGCGGCGGCGGTGAGGTCGAGCAGCCATGAGGCGACGACGCTGCCGCGGCGCCAGACCTCGGCGCAGGCTGCGATGTCGAGCGTGTACGGGTAGTGCTCGGGATTGTCGAGTGGCGCGGTCTCGGCGTCGATCTCGCGCTCGCGCGTGCCGGCGTCGGCGTTCTTGAGGATGTTCAGCCCCTCGCCGTAAGCGGCCATCAGCCCGTACTCGATCCCGTTGTGGACCATCTTCACGAAGTGGCCGGCGCCGGACGGGCCGCAGTGCAGCCAGCCCTCCTCGCCGGGCTTGTGGTCGCCGTCGTAGCCGGGCGTGCGCTCGGCCGCCTCGATGCCGGGTGCGAGGGTCTTGAAAACGGGGGTGAGGCGTCCCACGGCGGTGTCGTCCCCGCCGATCATCAGGGAGTACCCGCGGTCGAGGCCCCAGACGCCGCCGCTGGTGCCGCAGTCGACGTAGTGGATGCCCTTGTCCTTGAGCGCCTTCGAGCGGCGCTGGTCATCGCGGTAGTTGGAGTTGCCGCCGTCGATGATCGTGTCGTCCGGCTGGAGGAAGGGCAGGATCTCCTCGATGGTCTGGTCGACCACGGCGGCGGGGACCATCAGCCACACGCAGCGCGGGGAGCCCAGCTTGTTGACGAAGTCCTCCCACGAGTCGGCGCCCGTGGCGCCCTCACCAGCCAGCTCGCCGACCGCGTCCGCGTTTAGGTCGTAGACGACGGCCTCGTGGCCGCCCTTCATCAGGCGCCGCACCATGTTGGCGCCCATCCGTCCGAGGCCGATCATTCCCAGTTGCACCGGTGTCTCTCCTTAAGCAGTTCGGTGGGCGAGGCGAGCATACTGTCGGCATGGCGCCCGAGGCCGGAAAACAGCGCGACACCCGTTACGACGGCTTTCTTGTCGTGGCGGTCATGGCCGCGATCATGTGGGGGGTCGAGGTGATCAACGCGCTCGACGATTACAAGCTGAACAGCCACGGGATCGAGCCGCGCGACGTCGACGGGCTCGACGGCATCGTCTTCTCGCCATTTCTCCACGGCTCCTGGGGCCATCTCATCGGCAACACGCTGCCGTTCCTCGTGATGGGCTTCGCGGTGGCGATCAAGGGCGCCGGCCGGGTGCTCGCGGTCACGGGCATAGTCGCGCTGGTCGCCGGTCTCGGCACGTGGCTGGTCTCGCCGGACAACACGATCACGGTCGGCGCCAGCGGCATCGTCTTCGGCTACGCGGCCTACCTGCTCTGCCAGGGTTTCCTCGACCGCGAGGCGCTCGGGATCCTGATGGGCATCGGCGTCGCGGTGCTGTGGGGCACCGCGCTCCTCTCGAGCCTCGCCCCGCAGCCGGGCGTGTCGTGGCAGGGCCACTTCTTCGGCGCCGTCGGCGGCCTCAGCGCGGCTTTCGTCCTGCGAAAGAACCGCAGGCCGGAGCCCGAACCGGCTCCGTTCTAGGGCGCGGTCGCCTGCGCGCTGAAGCGCCGCGTCAGCGCGACCCCGGCCGCGATCAGCGCGGCGCCGATCCACCACGGGGCCGCCGAATCGATCGCGAGCACGATCACGCCCGTGACCGCGATCCAGGGAGTTATCTCGCGGGTTCGCGAGGAGCTTGTCGATGAGCTTCTCGTCGGCGGCCATCAGTCGGGGAACCCCGCGGGGCGCTTCTCGAGGAACGCCCCGATCGCCTCGCCGACCGCGACCCCGTGCGTCGAGAGGATCTGCTGACGGTCCTCGTACTCGATCATCGTCTGCTCGGCAGGTGTCTCGAGTGCCGCGTACATGCCCTGCTTGGTGAGCCGTATCGCCCACGGCGCGAGCGCGGCGATCTGGGTGGCGCCCTCGAGCGCGCGGTCCAGCAGCGCGTCGCCGGCGACGACGTCGGCCACGAGCCCCATCTGCGCGGCCTCGTCGGCGCCGAACCGCCGGGCGGTGAGCATCAGCTCGAAGGCGCGCGAGGCGCCCACGAGGCGCGGCAGCAGCCAGCTCGTGCCCATGTCGCAGTTCGACACGCCGATGTTCACGAACGCGACGCGGAAGACGGCCTCGGCCGCGGCGTAGCGGATGTCGGCGGCGCAGGCGAGCGCGAAGCCGAAGCCGGCTGCCGGGCCGTTGACCGCCGCAATCACCGGCTGCGGGACCGACCGCAGCTTGAGGATGGTGCTCGACATGTGCTGCTGGTTGGCGAGCCGGTCGCGGGCGTCGTCGCTGCCGTCGTTCCCGGGCGCCTGGCCGTAGCCGTGCAGGTCGAGCCCGGCACAGAACCCACGGCCCGCGCCGGTGACGATCACGACCCGGCAGGTGCGGTCGGCCGCGATCGAGTCGAACTCGTCGTGCAGCGCCTGGCAGAGGTCCGAGTTGAGCGTGTTGAGGTCGTCGGGGCGGTTGAGCGTCAGCCGGCGGACGCCGGGCGCGGGCGAGTCGGTGAGCAGCACGGGGTCGTCGGTCATCGCGCGATCCTATGCCGCGCGAGCGGGCCGGCTCAGGCGACGACGCGCAGGTGGCGGAACGGCCGCCCGCGCAGCTCGCGCACGACGGCGTCGACCAGGCGCTCGGAGTCGCGCACCTGGCCATCGGTCACGGCGTCGATCACGCCGCGCTTGCGCTGGAGCAGCTCGGCCATCGTCTCGTCGATCGTGTCCGGCGCCAGCAGGTACCACGCGGTGACCGCGCTCTCCTGACCGATCCGGTGGAGCCGGTCCTCGGCCTGGTCGTGGCGGGCCGGGGTCCAGTCGAGCTCGAGAAACGCGACGTTCGATGCGCGCGTCAGCGTGATGCCCTGCGACGCGGCCTTCATCGAGCACACGATCAGCTGCGGGCCCTCCTCCTCCTGGAACGCGTCGACCGCCTGCTGGCGCTTGGCGCCCGAGTCGGCGCCGAGGATGTGCGCCGCCTTCGGGAACCGTTCGAGCACGGCCTTCTGGATCGCGATGTGCTCGGCGAACACCACCAGCGGCTCGCCCGACTCGAGGAAGTCCGAGATCCAGGCGAGCGCGGTCGGGAGCTTGCCGTTTGCCGCCAGCTGGCGCAGGTTGTTGAGCCGCACGAGCTGCTCGGCCCGCAGCGCGGCGGCGACCTTCGCGTCGATCGTGCGCATGTCGAGCGGGAGCGACTGCAGCCACCCGATCACGTCCTGTTCGGCGAGGCGGTAGTCGTGCTCGTTCGACAGGAGGACCGGCACCGTCTCCTGGCGCTTGGAGGGCAGCTGCGGGAGCACCTGCTTCTTCGTCCGGCGCACGAAGCAGTGGGCGCGCAGGTTCCAGTGGAGGCGATCGTTGCTCGCTGCCGTCCGGAAGCGCCGTGCAAGGCGCGCGCCGCTGCCGAACTCGCCGAGCCGGCCGAGCACCCGCAGCTGGGAGATCAGCTCGTCGGGCCGGTTGAGGATCGGCGTGCCGGTCAGGGCAAGGCGCAGCGCGTCCTTGTCGAGCTGCTGTGCGAGTGAGACGGCCACCTTCGTGCGCCGCGCGCGCGGGTTCTTCACGTAGTGCGACTCGTCGAGCACGAGCGCCTTGGGGGTACGCGCGACGAGCTCGGGCGCGTGGCTCTCGAGGATGTCGTAGTTGAGGACGACGATGTCGGCGGCGCGCGTGGCATCCGTCCAGGCGGCCTCGGTGCGGCCCTCGAGGACGGCGACGGTGCGGTTCGGCAGCCACTTGTTCGACTCGCGCTCCCAGATCAGCTTCATGCTCGCCGGGCAGAGCACGACGGCGGGGAAGGCATCGTCGGCCTCGAGGGTGGCGAGCGCCTGGACCGTCTTGCCGAGGCCCTGCTCGTCCGCGATGAACGTGCGCCGGCGTTCGAGCGCGTAGCGCACGCCCGCGCGCTGGAAGGGGTGCAGCTCGCCGCCCAGCTCGAGATCCAGCTCGGCGTCGTCCGCATACGAGAGCGCTACCGTAGCGGCCGCGCGCCGGTGCTCGGTGACGAGCTCCTCGATCAGCCCCGCGGCGCGCTCATCGACGCGCACGCGCGAGTCGGACGCGACGAACTGGGCCAGGTGCTCGGCCAGCGCCGGGTCGGCCGGCACGGCCATGCCCCACGCGGCGGCGCGGTTGAAGAAGCGGCCGGCGAGCGCGACGGGATGCGCCTCCGGGAGTCGTCTTGAACTCGCGCGCGGGCCTCGGGTCCCAGATCGTCGCGAGGGTCAGCTCGGGCTCGCCGGTCGTCGCCGATCTCCAGCGACAGCTCGGCCGGCGGCGGGAGCCCGGCCCGCCTGCAGGTCGCGCGAGCAGCGCGCGCGCGAGGTCGTCGAGCTCGGCGCCGTCGAGCTGCGGCGATGGTCTCGGCGCTGCGCTCGGCGAAGCCGAGCAGCAGCCGGTCCTCGGCGAGCACCGTCGCCCCCTCGATGTCGTCGGGCTGGTCGCCGGCGAGCGTGCGGATGATGAACGCCCCCTCGTCCTCGTGCACGACGACCGACACGAGCGCGCGCCAGCGATCGGAGTCTCTCGAGCCAGGCGAGCACTCCCGGGTCGGCCTCGATGTCGCCGAACTGCCCGAGCAGCGTCTTGACCTGCGGGCCCGACGCGCGGGTCGGCCGGCACGCGCCAGTGGCTGCCGGCGCCAGTCGAACCAGCGGCCCGGCAGCTCCTTGACGGCGTCGTTCAGCTCGGCGTCCAGGGGGAACGCGAACACGAGTTCCTGGTCGCCGCGCTCATCCGTCTGGAGCCAGACGCGGCGACCCTCATGGCTCTCGGCGAACTCGGGCACGAACGCTTCAGACTAGAAGGTCGGCCCGCGGGTGGGCTCAGATGGAGCCCGCAACCAGCGCTTTTTCCACACGGGCGCCGCTCAGCGCGGCGTCAGGCGCATGATCGGGATCCGCCTGCCCATCGCGTCGGTGCGCACCTTGTAGTCGGCGTAGCCGGCGTACACCTCGATCGCCAGCGCGAACAGCCGGATCTGCTCGACCGGGTCCTCGACCTCGGTCGCCGTGAACGGCTCGCCTCCGACCTTGCAGTCCGGATGGGCCTTGAGGTTGTGGTACCAGGCGGGGTGCTTGTCGCGGCCGAAGCTCGACGCGACGAGGATCACGTCGTCGCCGTCGTGGAAGTAGAGGATCGGGTTGCTGCGAGGTGCGCCCGACTTGGCGCCGGTGTGCTCGAGCACCGCGCTCGGCATCGTCAGCGCGAACCCCACGCGGCCGCGGCTGTGGCTGAGGAGGAACGTGTCGGCCCGCGATGCGACGTTGATCGCGAACCAGCGCCCGGCGGAGGTGCGCATCGTGGCCGAATAGGCGCGTCGCAGCGGGCCGTGTGGCTCCGTCGGGTCGATCCGTTTCAGCGCCATCAACCCGCCACCGCCACGGCCTCGGCGGGGATGCGTCCCTCGACCTCGGCCCAGTGGGCGTCGATCCAGTCGTCGACCGTCTGCCACTGCTCGTAGAGCCAGGCGGTGCGCGCGTCGTCGCCCGCCGGCACGTCGGCGGCCGGGTGGCGCCAGAACTTCACGTGGATCGTCGTGCCCACGAGGCCGCCGGACCAGATGTCGCCGACCGTCTCGAAGCCGTCGAACCCGACGTGCCCGCAGAACACGACGTCGGTTCCCGCGGTCGCATCCAGCAGGGCGAGGGGGCCGCCCAGGCGCGGCGGGAGCACGTGGCGCAGAGGCTCGACGAACGGGGCGAGCTCGGGCTGGCGCTCGGCGATGACGGCCTTGGCGCGCGCGAGCTTCGCTGCCGTGCAGCGCGTGCCCTCCGGGTAGATCAGGATGCCTTCGCTGGTGTCCGCGCCGAAGTTCTCCGCGAGCTGGCGCAGCACCGCGATCTCGGCCTCCGGGTCCTTCGACGCGCGGCGCACGAAGCTGGTCGGCACCCAGCGCCCGGCGATGTCGATCGACGGCAGCGCCTGCAGCTCGCGCTTGATCACGAACCGCAGCCCCATCCCGAACCGGTGGCCGACGAGGGCGTCGGGCAGCGCGTTGTCGATGATGCTCGCGTGGCGCATGAGGATGAGGACCGGCCCGGGCCCGGCCTCGTCGATGTCCTCGATGTCGAACCGCAGCCCGAACAGGACCCGGATCCCGGCGACGTTGCTCCGCATCCAGTGGATGCGCAGGCCGTAGACCCAGCGCCGGCGCCGCAGCGACTCGGCGCCGCGAGGCCCGCCGGTGGCGAGCCAGATCCCGAGCATCCCGGGCAGGATTCGCATCTCGCCGAAGAGGAACCACCACGCCATCCCCAGCAGCCGGGCCGACATCCACGGCTTGCGGAAGCGCAACCAGCGCACGGCGTCGACTCCGAGCGCCACCACCAGCAGCACCGGGAACAGCAGCGTGACGAGGATGAACGCGACGATCTCGATCGCGATGCCGCGGGCGCGCCGGATCAGGCGCTGCCCGGCCGTACCGTCAGCGGGGAAGAGCGGCCCTGCTGTGACGGGCCCGACGCGCATGGAGCGACCCTACCCCCCTGCGCGGTGCTCCGCGCGGGCGAGGTCGAGAACGTCGCCGGGGTTCGCTTCGACCCCCGTCAGCGAGATCCACACCTCGGGGCCGTCCGTGGTGTTCCGCGTCCGCGGCGCGAGCGGGCCCGACCGCTGCGGCTCGGCGCCCTCGCGGAGCTCGACGATCAGGAAGCCGCGTGCCCCCGTGCCGGGCGTCGGCATCGCGTCGTGGCGCACTCCGCGCACGTCGCTCCACGCGATGTTCGTCCCGGCCGCGCGCGCGTCGACACCGTTGCCGTCGATGATCAGGGCCGGCCCGGTGTCGAATCCGCGCTTCAGGATCGGCACGAGCACCAGGGCGAAGAGCCCGGCGGCGATGAACCCGCCGGAGGCACCGGCGACGAGCGCGAGCAACAGGCTCGCGGCCAGGCAGAGGCCGAGCAATCCGGCTACGACGAGGAAGGGCCTGCGGCGGCCTGGGTACTCCACGGCCGCGATCCTACGCGGCCACGCCCAGCCACTCCGCCTCGGCCTTGCCCAGCTCGGTCTCCGGCGGGTCGCCATACATCTCCTCGCGGGCGATGCGCGACCAGTTGTTGGTGGCGCCGAGCTTGCCGAGCACGGACAGCACGAGCACGTAGGCGCGCGCCGCGACGATCTGGTCGGCCGGCAGTCGGACCTCGCTGCGGCTCATCTTCCCCTGCTCGATGATCGCCTGGGTGACGATGTCGGGCGAGATCGTCACCTCCTCGTCCTCGAGCAGCCAGCCGCACAGATGGCTGTACAGGCTCATGATCTGGTCGAGGTCCTTCTGGTTGCGCCCGGTCACGACGCCCTGGCGCTCCATGATCGCGAACAGCTTGTCCATGTCCCACTCGTGCACCGCGACGAGCACCTCGCGCTGGGTCGCGGTTTCCTCGGGCGTCATCTTCTTGAAGAAGCCGAAGTCGAGGAACGCGACGCGCCCGTCGGCGAGGAACAGCGAGTTCCCGGGATGGGGGTCGCCGTTGAGCAGCCGGTTGCGCATCGGCCCGTTCACGTAGAAGCGGGCGAGGATCTCGCCGAAACGCGAGCGCTCGGCCTCGGGCAGGTCGGTGATCTCCTCGAAGCGCCGCCCGTCGATGAATTCGGTGACGATGATGCGCTCACGGCAGAGGTCCGTGATCACGTCGGGGACGACGACGAAGGGGTGGCCGCGGTACGCGCGCGCCATCGCGCGGTGGTTGCTCGCCTCGAGTTCGTAGTCGAGCTCCTCCGTGATGCGCTCGCGCACCTCCGTCGCGATCTCCTTCGTGTCGAGCCCGGGGGAGATCCGCGCGAGCAGCTTCAGCGCGAGGCCGAGGTTCTGCAGGTCGGCGCGGACCGCGTCGTTGATGCCCGGGTACTGGACCTTCACCGCCACGTCGCGCCCGTCGAGCAGGGTGGCCCTGTGCACCTGCCCGATCGAGGCCGCGGCGAGCGGCGCTTCGGAGAAGTCGGCGAACTCGTCCTTGAGCTTGCCGCCCAGATCCTGCTCGACGACCTTGCGGATGTCCTTGAAGGGGCGGGGCTCGGCCGAGGCCTGGAGCTTGGCGAGCTTGGCCTGGAACTCCTCGCGCTGGTCGTCGGGGACCATGCCGACGTCGATCACGGAGAAGGTCTGGCCGAGCTTCATCGCGGCGCCCTTCATCGTGCCGAGCACCGTGACCAGCTTGTCGGCGGTGGCCAGCGCGTCGCGTCCCATCGCCTCCCGCTTCGCCTCGTCCGACCGACCGATGTTCGTGGTCTTGGTGCGGATCGTGCGGGCCGCGTGGCCCGCGGCCACGCCGCCGACCTTGGTCGACCGGGCGATGCGGCCCGAGCCCCGATTTCGTTCTGCCATGTGTCCGCGCCTCCAGTAAGCTCTTAACCGTACGGGGAAGAATTTATAACCGATCGGATAACTTCGTGCAAGACAAGATCCTGACGGCGAAGGGAGCGCGCGCGGCGGACGCGGTGCTCGACGCCACGATCCGCTGCCTCGGCGAGGAGGGGTACGCCGGCACCTCTCTGCAGCGCGTGGCGGCCGTCGCCGGGGTCCAGAAGCGGATGGTCCTCTACTACTTCGGCTCGCGCGAACAGCTGATGGCGGCCGCGCTCGAGCATGTCGCCGACCTCTTCCTGGCCGACCTCGAGGAGCGCCTCGCGCAGGCCGACGGAGCGGATGAGGTGGTGGAGGCCGTGCTCGACACGGTCTGGGCCCAGCTCGACGACCGGCTGCTACTGGGCGCCTACTACGGCCTGGTAGCCGAGTCGGCCACCGTCCCGACGCTGCGCGCGAAGCTCGACGATCTGCGCGAACGCGCGAACACCCTCGCGAACCGTGTGCTCGACGAGCTCGAAGCGGGCGGCTACCGGCTGTCGATGGAGCGCGAGCTGCTGATCCTCGCCGCCGGCGTGGCGGCGAACGGGCTGGGGATGGAGCTGCTCGAGCGGGGCAAGACCCCCGAGCTCGAGCGTGCGCTGACGCTCGCCCGCGCGGGCGCGCCGCTGCTGCTGTTCGACTGACTCAGGCCAGCGGCGCGGTGGCGATCCGCACGGTGAACGGCTTGCACCACAGCGTGACCGTGGAGTACTTCCCGAGGTCGGCGTCCGCCGGGATCTCGTACTGCTGGTCGCCCACGTTGCCCTTGAGGTTGCCGAGCTCGACGCGGTCGTCGACGTTCGAGCCGTCGCCGGGCGTCAGGTACACGTCCACGTCGACGCCGGGGTCGACATCGAAGTTCGTGAACGTCACCACGCGCCCGCCGCCGGGCTGCTTGACGACGGTCGCCGTGCCGGACCCGGCGTGGCCGTCCTTCCCGCTGAAGGTCCCGGCGGCGATCTCGACCGGTGCGGCCGGCTTCGCAGGCTTCGCGGGCGCGGGCACCGGATCGGCCGCTGTGCCGCCGAGGCTCGCTTCGCGCTCCTGCGGCGCCGCCTTCGCCGTGGCCACCACCACGTCTTCGTCGACCGTCTTGTCGCGGAAGCCCGTCCAGTAGCCGATCGCGCCGGCGGAGATCACGATCGCGGCGAAGGTGCCGCCGGCGGCGAGGCGCAGCTCGGGATGCCGGCGCAGGTAGACGAACAGCCCCACGCCGAACAGGACGATCCAGATCGCCACCAGCGCCATCGCGCCGAAACGGGTCGTCGCGACCCAGCGCTGGAGGACGAGCAGCGGGATGCCGAGGCCGGCGGCGACCGCGGCGGCAGCTGTGACCTGGGAACGATTCATGCCCCACCGTGTCCCGCGCCCCCGTTTGCGTTACGCGGGAGCGGCTACCTCACGCGGACGGAGCCGCGCATCCCGTCGTGGATCGTGCAGACGTACTTGAAGAGGCCCGTCTTCTTGAAAGTGCGCCTGCATGAGCCGGACGTGCGCAGGCCGCAGTTCTTCGGGCGGCCCGACTTCCTGGCGAAGCGGACGTTGTGCGGGCTGTCGCCGCGCCAGACGAACCTGACGGTGTCGCCCTTGTTCGCCCTGATGTTCTTCTTGCTGAAGAAGTCGTCCTTCACCGACACGGTCCTCGTCTTCGCGAGCGCCACCGGCACGGCGACGACCAGGGCGGCAACGACGAGCAGGCTGAGAAGCATCGGAAGTCGGCGCATGGTGCGAGCCTACGCTCCTTGTTCAGCGTTCGGGGTCCTGGCGCGCCCGCCGCTGCGCGCGCGGGCGCGGGGCGGGGGCAAGGAGGAGGTTTTCTACGCCGAGGACGACGAGCACCACCGCGAGCTTTCCACCATGCCCCGAGCGGATGCGGTCCCGCACGGGTCCAGACGAACCCCGTCTGTTTTCATCCTGGGCAGATTGAGCCAGGCGACCGAGGACACGAACCGCCGGATGTTGCGCGCCCGTGACGCGATGGACCGGGATTACGCGCAGCCGCTCGACATCGCCGCTCTGGCGAAGATCGCGTTCGTGTCGGAGGCGCACTTCATCCGCACGTTTCGCGCGACCTTCGGGGAGACCCCGCACCGCTACCTGCAGCGGCGCCGGGTCGAACGGGCGATGTTCCTGCTGCGCGAGACCGTTGCGAGCGTGACCGACATCTCCCTCGACGTCGGGTTCAACAGCCTCGGCACGTTCAGCCGCACGTTCACCGAGATCGTCGGCGAGCCGCCGACCACCTACCGCTGGCGCGCGAAGGACCTGCGCGCCGTCCCCGCCTGCTTCACGAAAGCGTGGACACGACCGAGCAGTTTTGGAGAAGCCAAACGCCAACCGGAGGATTAGCGTCGCTCGCATGATCAACGCCATCACACATTCAGCCATCTACGTGCTCGACCAGGACGAGGCCGTCGACTTCTACGTCGGCAAGCTCGGGCTCGAGATCAACACCGACGCCGACCTCGGATTCATGCGCTGGCTCACCGTGAACCCACCCGGTCAGCCCGATCGCCAGATCCTGCTCGAGCGGCCCGGCCCGCCGGCCCACGACGACGCGACCGCGGAGCAGGTCCGCGAGCTGGTGACGAAGGGCGCGATGGGCCTCACGGCGATCTTCACGACCGAGGACATCCAGAAGACGTACGAGGACCTGAAGGCCAAGGGCGTGGAGTTCACCGAGGAGCCGACGGAGCGCTTCTACGGCACGGACTGCGGCATCCGCGACCCGTTCGGGAACAACATCCGGCTCGGGCAGCCGAAGGAGGGTCCGTTCGATATCCCGAGCCCGGAGGAGCTCACCCAGGGCATGCAGGAGGCCTAGGGGTTAGCGGACGCGGAACGCACTCCGCGGCGGCACGGTCCGGCGGTTGCCCGCCCAGTCCACTGCGGTCATGGTGAGGCGGTACCGGCCGCGCCGCAGCCGCACCTTGACCGTCCAGTTGCCGGCGCCGCGCGCCTTTGCCCTCAGCGAGCGCGTGCGGCGCCGGCCGCGTGTCGTCCAGGTCAGCTTCGCCCCGACCCGGTGGATCCCGCTCGCGTCGGTGGCGCGGAGCGCGATCGTGCAGAGGCCGCGGCGGCAGGACACCTTGCGGATGCGGGCGCTCGGCGACCTCGTGTCGAGCGCGGGTGCGCTCGGGATCGAGGCTGGGCCGCCCGACCCCTGCGGCGTGACCGGGGGCGGGTCGCCGGTCAGGGGCGGCTCGGGCTCGGCGGGAGCGCCCATCGCGGCGAGGATGAAGCTGCGTGTGCCGGCCTCACTGACCTCGGCGTAGACGCCGGGCACGTCGCCGCAGCTGTCCTCGGGCCCGAAGCTGGTGAGTCCCGCGAGCTTCGGCACGCCTCCGTCGAGGATCACGAGCGGCCCGCCGCTGTCGCCGTAACAGGTGTCCTTGCCGGTAGCCCCGGCACACAGCATCACCGCCGCGACGAAGGCGCCCGGGTAGTGCGTGGCGCAGGCCGAGTCGGATACGAGCGGCACGGTCACCGCGCGGAGGAGGTTGACGGCGTTGCCGAGCGCGGAGGTCGAGCCCCAGCCCGAAACCCCCGCGGCCGCTCCGCCGCCGACTGCTGTCGCCACGGCGGCCGCCGTCGCAGGCTCGATCGCGCGGTTCGGGGCCGGTGCGGTGACGGGGATCGGCGTGGCGAGCGTGAGTACGGCGCTGTCGTAGGCGTCGCTGAAGGCGTTACGGCGCGGATCGATCTCCGCGTCGCCGACCGCGGTGAAGGCGCCGGCGGACTCGATGGCCGACAGCGACACGCCGCCGTAGCCGACCTGGAGGGGGCCGGCCCCCTCGACGCAGTGCGCCGCGGTGATGACGTGGTTGGCGTCGAGGATCGACCCGCCGCAGATCATCCGCGCGTCCGACGATGTGACCCAGACCTGCCACGGGTGGTCGTCGAGCGACGTGGTGGAGCCGCCGACGATCCGCAGCGAGGCGCCGGCCGCCGAGGCGGCACCGGGAAGCGCAAGCGCTGTGAGCGCGACGGCGAGGAGCGAGGCTAGCGCGCGGCGGGTCGGAGCAGCAAGGGCCACTCCCCCTTGTTTCGGCAGCGCACCGGGCTACATGAGCGGATCAGTAGGTCTCGCGGGCGCGGCCCGTGGGCTCCGTGGTCCGCTCGGGCCCGGCCTTCATCGCCTGCCCGCGGAAGGACGACATGCCGCGGCTCGCCCGTCGCTTTCGTATGAACGCGAGACCGGAGTAGCCCGCGACGAGCACCAGGACGATGGCGATCGCGAAGATCGGCGACGCCAGGGTGAGCGCCGCCACCAGGAGCACTCCGAAGAAGACGATGACTGCGACTGCTGGAACGGGCATGTCGCCGGACTACCCGTGGCCCGAGGACTCAAACTGGGGCGCGTTCTCGGCGCCGAGCGCCGGCAGAACCGACTCGCCGTAGACCTCGATCGCGCGCACGGGAGCGGCGCCCGACGCGTTCTGCAGGCAGACGATCGTCGCGCCGAGGCGCTCGATCTCGCGAACGCGATCGGCGTGCACCTCCGGATCCGCGGAGACGATGTACGCCTCCTTGAACTCGTCGTCGGAGAAGTTCTTCTCGGCGTGGGCGGACATCTCCTCGGGGATGTGCCAGTCGTCGGTGAAGAACTCCGGCGGCTGGGTCGCCTTCCACACGCGCGCGCCCTCGAGTGCGGCGTCGTCGTCCTCCGCCCACGAGAACCCGGCCTGCAGGACGATCTCGCCAGGCTCCTTGCCGGCGTCGTCGCAGGCCGACTTGTACGCGTCGATCACGACGGGTGCCTGCTCCGGGTCGGCAAGCGTCCAGACGCCGTCGCCGCGCCGGGCGGCCACGGCCGCGGCCTGCGGCCCGAAGGCCGACACGTAGACCGGCGGGCGTCGCTCGCCGCGCGTGTGCAGGAACGCCTGCTTGGTGCGGAAGAACCGGCCCTCGTGATCGAGGCGCTCGCCGTCGAGCAGCGCGTTGATGATCCCGAGCGCCTCGTCCATACGGGCGATCTGCTCCCCCACCGGCGGCCAGTCCATGCCCGCCGGGCTCTCGTTGAGCGACTCCCCGGAGCCGATCCCGACGAACGCACGGCCACCGAACATCGACTCGATCGTGGCGAACGCCTGGGCGACCATCACCGGGTTGTGGCGGAACACCGGGGCCGTGACACCGGTGCCGAGCGTCGCCCGCTCGGTCGCCTGGCCGAGCGCCCCGAGCAGCACCCATGCGTGTGCCGACTCGCCCGGCTCCCACCACGGCTGGAGGTGATCGCTCGGGCAGAGCCCGTCGAAGCCGGCGCGCTCCGCGGCGACCCCTTGCTCGACGAGGTCGCTCGGGGCGAACTGCTCGGTCGCGAGCTGCATCCAGTACTTCATCGTTCAGGCCTCCACGGGGGCGGGTACGGGGTTGGTCTCGAGGGCCCGCGCGACCGCCAGCAGGTTCGCCGCGGCAGTCAGGCCCGTGGCACGGGACCAGTCGTGGCCCTCATCGGTGTCGAGGTACTCGTCGCCCGGGCCGGGGCCCTTGTTCCAGTACGTCCAGGCCTGGCCGGGCACCGTGTAGCCGATGTCGATCAGGCCGCCCGCGAGCTCGGAGATCACGTGGTGGGCACCGTCCTCGTTGCCGGTGACGACGAACCCGGCCACGCGGTTGTAGGCGATCGGCCGGCCCTCGTCGTCGGTCTCGGAGAGCATCGCGTCCATCCGCTCGAGTGCGCGCTGGGCGACGCTCGACGGCTTCCCGAGCCACGTCGGGCTGGCCATCACGAGGATCTCGGAGTTCACGATGCTCGCGCGGATCGCGGGCCACTCGTCACCGTCGCCGGCGTCTGAGACCACGCCCGGGCGGATGTCGTGATCGACGAGCCGGAGCATCTCGACGGCGACCCCCTCCTGCTCGAGCGCACCGCCGACGATGCGCGCAAGCGCCTCCGTGTTCGAGCGTTCAGGCGAGGGCTTGAGAGTGCAGTTGAGGATGGTCGCGCGCACGTCGACCGCCTACCCGCGGCCCGCTGCGCGAAACCGATGGTCAGGCCGGGCGCAGCCAGAACCCGGGCCCGCGGCCGGGAGAACCGAGGCACTCATAGGCGGCGTCGACGAGCCCCTGGCCGCGCTCGTTCAACGATGTGCCCACGCCGTGGCGGTTCATCGTGTACCCAAAGGCGAGCCGGTAGTCCGGGTCGGCGAAGCCGAGCTGGCCGCCGAGGCCGGGTGTGCCGAAGGCCCCCTCGCCGAGCGCCATCCCGAGGCCGCTCCGCTGGGGCGGCCAGGAGTTGCTGAAGCCGAGGGTGAAGGTGGTCGGCACGCCGAGGCAGGCGTCGAAGTCGGTGGCCGACTGGGTCACCCGCATCCGCGGGATCGCCTCCGGGCTCACGATCCGCACGCCGTCGTGGGCGCCGTCGAGCGACAGCGGCGCGTAGACGCCGGCGAGCGACCGCGCGTTGGCGATCGCGCCGGCCGCCGGGTTCTCGCCGGCGTGCGCAGCGCGGGTGTCGACGTTGCCGATCCGGTCGCCGAGGTTCGAGATCAGCGAGAACGTCGCCGAGCGCGGGTCGAGCAGGCTGCGCACGAACTCCGGCGGCAGGCCGTCGTCCTGCCGATCCATCTGGCGGATCGTCGCGCGCACTATCGCGGCGCGCAGCGGCGGCGTGCGGAGCGCAGCGACTATCGCCTTATAGCCGCGCGAATAGGGGTCGGTGAGCGCCGCGAAGACCTTCGGCGGGATTCCCGCCTCGGTGCCGATGTCGAACTCCACCGTCGTCGCCACCCGGTGCTCGTGCTCCTCGGGCAGGCCGATCCAACAGTCGAGCTCCCCGAGCGGCTCACACACCTCGGCGCGGAGGAACTGGCCGAGGGTCTGGCCCGTGACCCGCCGCACCAGCTCGCCGACGAGGTAGCCGATCGTGATCGCGTGGTAGCCGGTCTTCGTGCCCGGCGCCCAGTACGGCGGAGTGTCCTCGATCCGCCGGATCATCAGCTCCCAGTCGTCGAGGCCGCCGGGCGGGAGCGGGTCGCGCACGTGGGCGACGCCGGACTGGTGATTGAACACCTGGCGGACCTTGATGTCCTCCTTGCCGTGCTGCGCGAACTCGGGCCAGTAGCGCGCCACGGGCGCGTCGATGTCGAGCTCGCCGCGGTCGATGAGGATGTGGCCGCAGAGGGCGGTGACGCCCTTCGAGCACGACTGCACCACGCCGATCGTGTCGCGCTCCCACGGCCGGCCGCTCGCCTCGTCGGCGATGCCGCCCCACAGGTCGACCATGGGCTCGCCCTCCACGATCAGGCAGACGGACGCGCCGAGCTCGCCGTGGTGGGCGAAGTTGCGCTCGAAGGCCTCTCGCACGCCCTCGAAACGCGGGTCGCAGGTCCCTCCCATGGTTGGAAGTAGATCAGCCGCGCAGCACCAGGCGGTGGACGCGGACCACGCCGTCGCGCTCCGTGCCGATGTCCCAGCGGCCGGCGGCGGCGGCGGCGAACCGCGCTGCGGGACGGCGGCCGGGATCGACGAGCAGGCACTCGCGACCGAGCCGGGGGAGGAGCGCGAGCAAGGGCGCGACGCTCGCCTCGTCGTAGAGCACGTCGGCGGCGAGCACGAGGTCGAACGGCCCGCGGCGGACCAGCTCGTCTGGCCGCTCCCAGGCGACGGTGAGGGTTTCGACCTCGACGCCGTTGAGCGCGGCTGACCTGCCGACGAGCTCCAGAGCCTCGGCGTCCTCGTCGGTTGCGAGCACGTTGGCGCCGGCGCGCGCCGCCGCGATGCTCGGCGCTCCCAGCCCGCAGCCGAGCTCGACAACGCGCTTGCCCGCCGGCATCACCGCCGCCGCAGCGCGAGCGAGTGCGATGCCGCTGCGCCACAGGACCGACGAGTAGGGCACCAGCGGAGCCCACTCGACGCCGCCGTCGTCGGGCAGCCCGGCCGACTCCGCGGGTTGGAGCAGCGAAATCGGCCCACCGGGCAGGGCGACGGTCTGCGTGATCAGGTCCTCGTCCACGGGCGCAGACTAGGCAGTCATACGTCGCCGAGCGTTCGACATTCGTCCAGCCAGAGCGCGGTCGGCCCAAATCGCGGGCACTCCCGGCCGACAACCGGGACATGGCCCGCCCCCGCCAGCTACTGCTCCTGGTCCTCACCGTCGTCGCGTTCGCCGTCGCGGCCGCGCCCGCCGCCGCCTGTACCGGCGGGTCGACTGCGCCGACGGCGAACAACCTGCCCGCGATCAAGGCCACCACGCTCTGCCTCCTGAACGAGCAGCGCGCCCGGCATGGCGGCTCCGGCCCGCTCGGCGTGGACGCCGCGCTCGAGCGTGCCGCCACCCAGTTCAGCTTGCGCATGGTCGTCCAGCGCTTCTTCGCCCACCTAACGCCTGACGGCGGCAGCCCGCTCGACCGCATCCTGCAGGCCGGCGCGCGCCTGACCGGCGACTGGTTCGTGGGCGAGAACATCGGCTACGGCACGAGCTCGAAGGCGACTCCCGGTTCGATGGTCGACGCGTGGATGAACTCGCCGGCGCACCGCGAGAACATCCTCAATGCCGACTTCCGCGCGATCGGGATCGGCGTCGTCGTCGGCACTCCGGCCGGGACGACCGCGGGCGCCACCTACACGACCGACTTCGCGACCGGCCTCACGCAGAAGGCCGCCATGGAGACGAAGGCGAAGAAAAAGAAGAAGAAGGCCACGAAGAAGAAGGCCACGAAGAAGAAGAAGAAGGCCAAGCGCAAGAAGCGCAAGAAGACCCGCCGGCGCTGACGCCGACGGGCCTTCTGCCTGGGTGGGGTGCTGCTAGGGGGCGGGCGTGTCGACCGCGAAGTCGATCACGCCGTCGGACCTGAACTGCCCGACAGGGGTGATCGCCCCGGTCGTCGTATCGACGGTTGCGAAGAGGCTGAACGGCCCTGTGCGCGCGGGGATCAGCCCGAGCCCGGTGAGGGCCCGCTCGATGCCGTTGTGCGCCGGCCGCTGGCCGAAGCTACCGACCGTGAGGTAGGCCTTGTCGCCGTTCGCGGTCGAGATGTCGAAGCCCTGGACCGCGCGACCGTTGAGCGCCAGGTCGGCGACCTTCGCCTGCGTGCCGTCGTTCGGCGGGACCTGGACCGTGAGGTCCTCGTTCGCCGAGTCGATGTTGAGCAGGGTCGTCGGACCGCCGGTCAGCGCGACGTTGTTCGTGTAGGCCGAAGCGGTGATGCCCGTGGCCGCCGGCCGCGGCATCGAGCCGATCGGCAAGTAGCTCAGCGTGCCGTCGGTGAACGTGTCCCCGGCGAACCGGCTGACGGTCGCCACCACGCGGTCGCTCGGAAGCGCACGCAGGTTCTGGCCGTCGTCGCCCGTGATCCGCAGCGCGTCGGCAGACGGGTTGAAGTCGACGCCCACCTTGGTGCCGGTGAGAACGACGGAGTTGCCGGTGGTCACGCTCTTCAGCGCGAACGCCAGCGTCGCCGCGCCCGTGGCGGGATCGAGGACGTACGCGCTCGCCTGGCCGGCGGCGTTCTTCGTCACCGCGTACAGCGCGCCGGTCTTCGGGCGCTCGTCGATGCCGACGATCTCGCTGCCGGCGGGAATGCCGGAGATCGTCTTGAAGCTCGTCTGCGACGGGTTTGCGACCTTGAAGGTCTGGACGTAGCCGTACTTGTCGACCGCGTACCCGTCACCCGGCGCTGCCATCGCCGGCGCGGCGCCGATTGCGGACACGACGCCTGCGGCGCAGAGCACCCCTGCCACACGCCCGCGCGTGTTGGTCCTGCCATACCTGAACACGAAAAAGTCTCCCGTCGTTGATCTGCCGGAACTCCGCCTCCAGCCATGCCTTACGGCCGGGTCGGGCGAACGGATCAACGCTGTGTCTGACGCCGCCCCGGGCTGCTGCTACAGTTAACCATGTGGTTAACGATCCCTTCAAGGCTCTGTCGCACCCGATCCGCCGGGAGATCGTCGAGCGTCTCGCCGACGGCCCCGCGACTGTCGGCGTGGCGACGGCCGGCTTCGGCGTCTCGAAGCCGGCGATCACCAAGCACCTGAAGGTGCTCGAGGAGACCGGCGTCATCAGGCGCGAGGTCATCGGCCGGACGCATCGGCTGTCGCTCGAGCCCCAGGTGCTCGGCCAGGCCGCCGACTGGATGGACCGCCAGCGCGCCCTGTGGGGCCGCCTGTTCGACGTAGTTGACGAATACATCAAGGAGGAAACGCAGAAATGAACACCCCACCGATCGTGTCGCCCGCCGACTGGAATGCCGCGCGCGACGAACTCCTCGTGAAGGAGAAGGAACACACCCGCGCGGGCGACGCGCTCGCGGCACAGCGCCGGCGCTTGCCGTGGACGGAGGTCGACGCGGGCTACACGTTCGACGGCCCGGACGGGCCCCTGACCCTGCTCGACATGTTCGAGGGCCGGCGCCAGCTCGTGATCTACCGCTTCTTCTTCGACCCCGACGTGGAGGGCTACCCGGAGAAGGGCTGCCCCGGCTGCTCGTTCTGCGCCGATCAGGACGCCCACATCGCGCATCTGCACGCCCGCGACACCACCCTGGCCTACGTCTCGCGCGGGACGCAGGAGCACATCGCCCCCCTCAAGGCCCGGATGGGCTGGCAGGCCCCCTGGTACACGGTCACCAGCGATTGGGACACGGACATGGGCGTGCGCGAGTGGCACGGCACCAACGCGTTCATCCGCGAGGGTGAAAAGGTCTTCCGGACCTACTTCGTGGACAACCGCGGCGACGAGGGCATGGGCACCACGTGGAGCTACCTCGACATCACCGCGCTTGGCCGCCAGGAGGAGTGGGAGGACTCGCCCGAGGGCTACCCGCAGGAGGCACCGTACGAGTGGTGGCGCCGCCACGACGAGTACGGCGACGCTGCATGATCGCCCACGTCGGCGGCGTCCCCGTCGAGGAATCGGTCGTGTCGCTGGTCGGGAGCGGGGCCTCCCTGCTAGTTGTGCGGGTGTGGATGGCGCACTACCTGCGCCGCCGCTGATCCCCTTGACCACCGCCGAGAACCAGACCCTCCGCATCGAGCGGACGTTTCAGGCGCCGGCCGCTGTGGTGTTCGACGCGTGGACCAGCGAAGAGGTCCTGCGCCGCTGGTTCCACGCCGAGCACCACTGGAAGACCACCGAGGCGGAGGTCGACCTGCGCATCGGCGGCGCGGTCCGGGTGGTCATGCTCAACACGGACAAGGACGAGGAGTACGGCGGCGGCGGCGTCTACACGGAGATCGACCCGCCGCGCCGGCTCGCGTTCACCTGGCTGTGGGACGACAACGGGAGCAGCACGCTCATCGAGGTCGACTTCGAGGAGGTCGGCGGGGTGACCCACGTCACGTTCACGCACAGCGGCCTGTGGGACGAGGAGGCCGTGCGCGATCACGAGGGCGGCTGGACCCGCTGCTTCGAGAACCTCGACCGCGCGCTCGCGGAGGCCGGGGCTACCGGCTGAGGAATTCGGCGAGCCGCTCGGGCTCGGCGACGCCGACCGTCAGCTCCGGATGGCGGAGCAGCCCGAACGGGTCGAGCCCGGGGACCGGCACCGCGAAGTCGATCCGCACCCCGCGGTCGCCGTTGGGGGTGAACGAGATGCCGCGGTCGGTGAACGCGAGGCGCGCCGGCCCGGCGGTCTTCGGGTAGGCGTACGGGCCCGTGATCGCGCAGCCGGTGATGTTGCTCAGCGGAGTGGTAACGCGCCACGGGCCGTACTTGGCCCGGAGCTCGGCGTCCGTGACGTCGACCCAGGAGTTCGCCGGCCGAACGCCGAAGAGGGCGCCGAGGCGCCGGTACGACGGGGCGAAGGCGAATTCGAACCGCTCGATAGCCATGCCGGCGATCCTCTCACGGCGCGCAAGCGCCATCTCGCGCGCGGTGGCTGACACGGCTTAGGCCCGGCCTGCCCGGGCATACACGGGGGGTGCCACACCACGGCGATGAGCGGCGTGGTCGCTGGGCGTCGGGATCGGGCTGCTCTGCGCCCTCCTTTCGGCTCTCGGAGACACCCCGTTCGTCATCGGGGTCGGTGGGATCGCGTTCGCCCTGATCCTCGTCGGCGCGGCGCTCATCCCAGCGCCCGTGCGGGCCGGCGATGCGCTGCATCGGCCGGCCCGGCGCGAGGGGCACGCTCAGAGCGTTTGACCCCTGATGCGTTAGGGGTATAGAGCGGGCGGATCCGGGCCATGCGACCCGGGACGCTCGGTCGGAGGAGGAGAGGGATGCGGTCCAGGTTCGGCGTTTCGGTCGGGATCGCGGCGTGCGCCGTCGGATTGCTCGTTGCGCCCGCCGCTGCCGGCGCCGGTCTCGAGATGTACACGCTCGAGGGCCCGGACGAAACGATCGCCACCGCGACCGAAGGTGTCGAGCTCGCCGGAGTCGAGCGCACGCCGCGAGGGCTCAAGGCCGACGCGGTCCTCAACCGCCGCCAGCGCTCGAAGGCGGCCGCCGCAGGGGTCCGCGTGACCCTCAAGCGCAACGACAAGGGCCAGACTGTGACCGAGCAGGCCAGGTCCCAGGCCGCCGGCGGATTCAACGTCTGGCGCTCGTGGGACGAGTCCGGCGGGATCCGCGACGAGCTGTACCGGCTTGCCCGGCGGAACCCCCAGCTGATCAAGCTCGAGGTGATCGGAAAGACCCACCAGGGTCGCGAGCTGATCGCCCTCAAGCTGACGCAGGGCGCCCGGGGCGTCACGGACGGGTCGCGCCCGGCGGTTCTGTATTCCTCCCTGCAGCACGCGCGCGAGTGGATCAGCGTCGAGGTGAACCGGCGTACCCTGCGCCGCTTCGTCGATCGCTGGCGGGCGGGCGACAAGGCAACGAAGAGCCTGCTCAAGGAAGCCGAGCTGTGGTTCGTGATCGTCGCAAATCCGGACGGCTACCAGTACTCGTTCGAAAACGAACGCCTGTGGCGCAAGAACCTGCGCGACAACAACGGCGACGACAAGATCACCGTCGGCGACGGAGTCGACCCGAACCGCAACTTCGACGAGCACTGGGGCTACGACAATGAGGGTTCGTCGCCCGATCCGGCAGACGAGACATATCGCGGCCCGAGCGCCGGGTCGGAGCCGGAGACCAAGGCGATGTCCGGCCTGATCGACCGCATCAAGCCGAAGTTCCAGTCGAACCTGCACTCGTTCGGTGAGTGGCTGCTCTACCCGCAGGGCTGGCAGGTCGGCACCCTCGACGCCGACAACCCGCTCTACGTGGCGCTCGCGGGCACCGATGCCAAGCCGGCGATCGCGGGCTTCAACCCGGGCCAGTCGGCCGACACGCTCTACGTCACCAACGGCGAGACGACCGACTACGCGGAGACGAGCGCCGGCACCATCGCCTACACGCCCGAGCTCGGCGAGGGCACCGAGGGCGCCGGGTTCGTGTTCCCGGACGACGAGGACCTCGTTCAAGCCGAGTACGAGCGGCTGATCGACTTCCATCTCGGCCTGGCCAGGTCGGCCGCGCACCCGGCCGATCCTGCCTCCCCGGTCGGCATCGACGTCATGCCGTTTTACCTGGACCAGGACGAGATCGATCCCCAGAACGGGCAGGGGTCGCTGTTCGACTTCAAGTTCGCGGTCTCCTACGGCGACCCGCAGGAGGTGCGGGTGCTCGCCAAGCGCGGCCTCGGGGCGGTAAAGGTCAACTACCAGGTCAACGGCGGCGCGACGCAGACCGCGTCCACGAGCGAGTGGAGCGGCGGCGAGCGCTACGGGCCCGGGAACGGCACCTACTACCACGTGGTGCGTGGCGAGGTGACCGGGACCGACACCGGCGACAGCGTCAACGTCTGGTTCACCGGCGGCGGCAAGACGAGCGACTCGTTCACCTACAAGGTGGAGTCGAACACCGACCGGCGGGCGTTGATCCTCGCGGCGGAGGACTACACGGGTGCGTCCCCGGCACAGGCGTCGGGGCCGAACTACCTCTCGTACTACGAAAGCGCCCTGGCGGCGAACGGGGTCGCGCATGACGTGTACGACGTCGACGCCCATGGCCGCACCGCGCCCGACAACCTCGGCGTGCTCAGCCACTACGACGCGGTCATCTGGTACACCGGCGACGACGTGGTCACGCGCGAGCCCGGCTGGGGGCCCGGAAACGCGTCGCGGCTTGCGATGCAGGAGCTGCTCGAGGTGCGCGACTTCGTGAACCAGGGTGGGCGCGTGCTCTACACGGGCCAGCGCGCCGGTCAGCAGTACACCCCGGCGCTGGGAACCCAGCTCTACGACCCGTTCGAGAACCGCGAATGCACAGCCGATCCAGAAGTGCTCGCCGGCTGTCTCGCGCTCCTCGGTTCGGGAGACTCACAGGGCGATCCGATCGAGTACATGTTCGGAGCCACGATCACGACGCCCGACGGCGGGACCGATCCGGACACCGGCAACCCGTTCGAGGTCGCTGGCATAGACGATCCGTTCACCAGTCTCGGCTGGACCCTGAACGGTGCCGACAGTGCGCAGAACCAGGCGTCGAACTCGTCGTTCATCGCCACGGGCGACTTCCTCGAGGTCACCGACCCGGGCGGCAGCTTCCCGCAGTTCGAGAGCAAGCCGTCGGCGGAATACCTGAGCGGGCTCGCGGGTCCGTTCGATCCGCACACGGGCCAGTCGTTCATGTGGTCGAATCGCGCCGATGAGGCCTACAAGCGGCTGACGCGGACGATCACCGTGCCGGCAGGCGGCGCGACGATGTCGTTCTGGACGAGCTTCAACCTCGAGCAGGACTTCGACTACATGCTGGTCGAGGCGCACACCGTCGGACAGGACAACTGGACGACGCTGCCCGACCAGAACGGGCACACCACGAACGACCTCAGCAACGATCAGTCCTGCACCGGTGGGTGGAGCAACCCGGCCGACGCGGCCAACGTGCTGCATTCGTTCCTGACGCACTACCAGACGTTCAACGCGGACGGTACGTGCAGCCCTACCGGAACCTCGGGCGAGTGGAACGCCGCCAACGGGAGCTCGAGCGGCTGGCAGCAGTGGCAGGTCGACCTCGGCGCGTACGCCGGTCAGCAGGTCGAGATCTCGATCAGCTCGGTGAGCGACTGGGGCTTCCAGCAGTTCCCGGGCGTTTTCGTCGATGACATCGAGGTGTCCACCGGCGAGGGGTCGACCTCATTCGAGGACGACGGGGATCCGACCGACGGCTGGACCGTGCCGGGTGCGCCCCAGGACGATCAGGGCATCGAGGGCGCCAATCGCAACGACTGGGGGCGCCGCGGCGGCCTCGGCATCAAGGAGGGCGCCGCGGTGACGACGCCCAACACGGTCTACCTGGGCCACGGCGTCGAGGGCATCACCGACGCCGCCAAGCGCAACCAGATCGTGAAGCGAGCCGTGGACTACCTGCTGCGCTGAGCGGGCTCAGCCGGCGACCGCAGGCGGTGATGGGCGACTACCGCCCGCGCGGGGAGTACTACGCGACGAAGGGCGACTTCGAGCAGCTGGGCTGCCCGGCTGCCTGGGGGGGCTACCTAGCCGGGAGCTGGGGCCGCCCGGTGAGGCCGAGCAGCCAGATGTAGGCCAGCGCCTCGCTCGACTCGGCGCTCGTGTCGCCGGACGTCCGCACCGCCTGGGCGGTGAGCTCCCACGACGCCGCGACGACCGCCCGTCCGACGAGCCGCGGCGGGGCAGGCAGGCTGGGGTCGACTCTGCGCACCCACGCGGCCACTGCGTCGAATCGTCCTTCTGCGCGCTTCATCGCCCGGTCGCGGTGGGCGAGCCCGGCCTCGCCGACGGCGTGGATCTCGACGAGGAACGCCCGGCACGCGAGCGGCCGCGTCCGGCCCCACTGCACGAGGCGTTCCGCCGCGGCCGGCAGGACCTCCGCCGGCGTGGTGATCGACACATCGGCGATGTCGGCGAGGAAGTTCTTGCCGAACTCGTCGTAGGCGGCGAGGAACGCCTCCTGCTTGTTGGCGAACTGCTCGTAGAAGGTGGTTCGCGAGATGCCCGCCGCCGACGTCACGTGGGCAACAGTCGCCTTGCCGTAGCCGTGCTCGCCGACCACGTCGAGGACCGCGTCGAGGATCCGCTGCCGCTGCGAGGCCTCGACCTGCTGGCGGGTGAGGTCGTGCGGGCCCTTGGGCAGGCGCTCGGGGATCTCGGCCTGGCGGGTCATGTACGTAGATGGTACGGTACGTCATGTACTGGCGCGTTACGCCACTTTCTGCGGAGGAGAGACCCCAGCATGCGCATCAAGGCCCCACGTCGTCTCGCACTATTCGTGCTCGTCCTGCTCGTCCTGCTCGTCCCGCTCGCGGGTCCGCCCGCGGCATCGGCGGACGCGCCGAACATGGTCTCCGGCAGCGGGATCACGGTCGGTGGGTGGCGCTGGATAACACCGCGGACCCTCGAGGTCGACGTGTCGACCGCGAAGGTGGGCGCGAACGCGGTCATCGGGCCGCACCGCGTGCGCATCACGGTCCCGAACAACTATTTCAGCAGCGGCACGACCCGGTTCCCCGTGCTGTATCTGCTCCATGGCGGGGCGGGCGGCAACTCCGCTCAGTGGACCACCGGCGGCGGGGCGGTCGAGCCGATCACCGACGACAAGCCGCTCATCACGGTCATGCCCGACGGCGGCAAGGTCGGCTGGTACACGAACTGGGTGAACCCGGGGACCACCGCCCAGCGGTGGGCCGAGTTCCACCTCACGCAGCTGATCCCGTGGATCGACGCGAACCTGCGCACGATCGCGTCGAAGAGCGGCCGCGCGATCGGCGGCTTGTCGATGGGCGGCTTCGGCGCCGTCCGCTACGCGCAGGACCGGCCCGACCTCTTCAACTTCGTCGCGAGCTTCTCCGGCGCCGTCGATCTCGGCGACTCGGGCACTCGCAGCGTGGTGACGGAGCAGGCTGCGCAGTACGGCTTCTCGCCCCACGGCCCGTTCGGCAACCCGTTCTGGCCGTGGGACACCACGTGGAACAGCCTCAACCCGCTCAATCGCGCGAGTCGCCTGAACGGCGTCGGCGTGGCGCTGTACGCGGGCGGCGGCAGCAACGACCAGGACGTGCTCGAGGGCACGATGCGGGCGTCGGCCGATCGTTTCCACAACTCGCTCAACGCAGCGGGCGTGCCGCACACATACTGGATGTACGGCCGGCCCGGCTTTGGCTGTGACGGAGGCCACAACTTCGGTTGCTGGAACTTCGCCCTGAACGACGCGATGCCGAAGATAATTGCCGCGCTCGGGGGTCCGCCTCCGCCGCCCCCGCCGCCGCCGGCGGCGTTCTCGAACGGTGGTTTCGAGAGCGGTCTCGCGCCGTGGGCGTGCCAGGGCCAGTGCGGCATCGACGCGGGCGGGCTGGCGCGGACCGGCACCAGCAACGCGTGGGTGCGGCACGACGCGGGTTGGAACGCCGTCCACCAGACGATCGGCGTCCAGGCGAATCGCACCTACCGCGTGTCGGCGTGGATCCGCACTTCGGCGAACAACGCCGACGGCTACTTGGGCCTGCGGACCACCGGCGGCCAGGTGCTCGGCGAGACGCGCTACGGCCGGCTCGACGGCTACACGAACATCGTGGCCAACGTCAACACCGGCTCGAACACGGCGCTGCAGGTGTTCGCCGGGCTGTGGGCCAACGGCGACACCTGGGCGCAGATCGACGACGTCACTGTCGTCGCTCAGTAACTGGCCGCCGGGGGAAGTAACGGAGCCCGCCCCTCCCAGCGGGCTCCGTTGCGCTGCGCGCACCCGGCGCGGGTGAGCCGGTGAGCCGGTACCTTCGCGCGGTGTTCCGGCGAGCCCTCGTCCTCTCACTGACGCTCCTCGCGCTCGCGCCCGCGTGCGCGAGCGCGGGTGAGTTGCAGACCTTCTCCCTGCCGAGCCCGCTGATCGATGCCTCGGCGCCGGGCGCGGTGCTCGAGAAGAACCGCAAGGCGCCGCGGCTCCACGTTCTGCTGCCGGACGGCTACGACGCCAGGTCGAAGGAGGGCTATCCCGTGCTGTGGCTGCTGCACGGCGCGAACGGCGGCACCGACTCGTGGATCCCGGGAGTCAGGAAGCTGCTGCCGAAGTTCCCCGGGATCATCGTGATGCCCGACGGGGGCAAGGTCGGGATGTACGTGGACTGGTGGCGGGGCGGAGGCCGCGGCAACCCGGCATGGGCGACCTACCACACCCAGTTCCTGCGCCGGTGGGTGCACGACCGCTATCCGATCCGCCCCGGGCGCCGCTGGCACGCGATCGGCGGCATCTCGATGGGCGGCCAGGGGACGCTGCGCTACGCCGCGATGCTGCCCGGCTACTTCGGCTCAGCCGCCTCGTTCTCGGCCGCGCTGCCGGACATGCAGTCGGCCGAGGCCCAGTTCGGCGTCGGCCTGGCCGGCGCCGTCAACGGCGCCGGCCCGAACGCCTACGCCGAGACCTTCGGCCCGCCCGGCGGTGTCTGGGCGGCGGGCGTCAGCGCGCAGCGCCTGACCCCCAACTACGAGCACACGCGGCTGTACCTCACGTCGGGCAACGGGCTCAACTGCCCGCAGGACCCACCCAACGGGGCGACCTTCCCGCTTGACGTGATCACGGAATCCGCCATCCACGCGCAGGAGGGCCCGTTCGCGCGGGCGGCGAAGGCCACCGGGGCCGACGTGACCGTGGCGCCCACCTGCGGCGTCCACACTTTCGGGGTGTGGAACCGGGCGATCCCGAAGGCGCGCGAGTGGGGGTTCTTCGAGCCGGTGCCCGAGCACCCGGCCACGTGGTCGTATCGAACTGTCGCCAGGACGGGCGAGGCGTGGGGATTCGGCTTTCGCTACGCGACACCGCCCGACCGCATCGCGGCGATCGACCGCCGCGGCGACGTGCTGCGGCTCGGCGCGGCCGGCTCGCCGGTGACGCTCACCTCGCCGGCCGGCTGCAGTGCCGGCACGCGCACGCCGGGCGAGGTGCGCCTGCCGATTCCCTGCCCGCCGATGGCGACCTCCGTCAGGCCGGCGCGGGTCCGATCCGGCCGCCGCACGCGCCTGACGATCCGGGTCCGCCCGCCCTTCGCCGGCGCGCTGGTCCGGGTGGGCGGGCGCTCCGCCCGCACGGACGCCGCCGGAATCGCGCGGGTGCGCGTGTGCCTGCGCGGCCCGAAGCGCCAGCGGCTGCGGGTCACGGCGGCCGACCGCAGGCCGGTCGTCAGGTATGTGCGGGTCGCCGGCCGCGCGCGCTGCCGCGCGCGCTAGCCGGCTGGCCGAGCCGTCAAGGGGAGGGCACGATCCTGATGTAGGGCTTCGGGGACTCCCACCCGTCGGGGTACTTCTCGCGCGCCTCGTCGTCGGACACCGAGCCGGCGATGATCACGTCGTCGCCCTCCTGCCACTGTGCCGGCGTCGCGACCTTGTGCTTTGCGGTCAGCTGGAGCGAGTCGATCACGCGCAGGACCTCGTCGAAGTTGCGGCCCGTGGTCATCGGGTACACGAGGATCAGCTTGATCGCCTTGTCCGGGCCGATCACGAATACGTTGCGGACGGTCTGGTTCATCGCCGGCGTGCGCTCGGTCGGGTCGCCCGACACGTCGGCCGGGAGCATTCCGTAGGCCTTGGAGACGGCGAAGTCGGAGTCGCCGATGATCGGGTAGTTCGGGGCGGTGCCCTGCGTCTCCTCGATGTCGGCGGCCCACTTCTCGTGGTTGTCGGTCGCGTCGACCGACAGGCCGACGATCTTCACGCCGCGCTTGTCGAACTCCGGCTTGATGCTGGCCATGTAGCCGAGCTCGGTCGTGCAGACCGGGGTGAAGTCGCGCGGGTGCGAGAAGAGCACGCCCCACGAGTCGCCGAGCCACTCGTGGAAGCTGATCTTCCCCTCTGTGGTGTCGGCCTCGAAGTCCGGGGCGGTGTCGCCAATCTGGAGCGCCATTTCAAATTCTCCTAAAGCGGGTCGGGTTTACAGATACGACTATAGGCGCCCGCTTCGGGGGGGTGGGGTAGCGTTGCCGGATGGTCGCCTTCGAGAGTCCTGCGCAGCTCATCTTCAACCGCGGGCCGGTATCCGACCCGGACGCGTTGGCCCGCGAGAGCGGTGCCGCGTCGTGGCTGTTCCTGTGCGGGGAGCAGTTCGCCGCGATGGACGGAGGCATGTCCTATGCCGACGTGCAGGCGGCGGTCCCCGAATCGGCCAACGTCGTCTCAGATCCGCCGGTGGTTCCCGACATGGACCTCGCGCGGCAGCAGGTGGCTGCGCTCGAGGAACTCCCGCGGCCGACCCTCGTGACCTGCCGGGCGGGCCCCCGCTCGTCGGCGCTGGTCTACCTCTACGCGGGCCTCGAAGCCGGGGCGTCGGCCGATGCGGTGCTGGCGCGGGCAGAGGCCGACGGCGCGCCGTTCGCCGGGATGGACGACCTACGCGCGTGGGTCACGCAGGGTCTCGACGAACTGGCCTGAGCTACCGAAGCTTCACGGTGGCGTTCTCGTACACGTTCGAGCGCATGCCCTCCGCCGCGTCGAGCAGGCCGCTGGCCTGCAGCGCCTCGGCGTGCTCGGGCTCCGACTGGTAGGCATCTCGTGCCTCGGCCGACTCCCAGTAGGTCGCGACCACCGCTCCCGTCCCGGTCGGCGCGATCGCCTGGGCGAGCATCGCCGGTGGCGGGGTCCGCCGTTGCTCGAGTTCCGCGGATGCGGCGAGCAGGGCTTCGCTGTCGCCATCGATCTCCAGGATCACGAGCAGGCCCATGCGCTCAACCTCCCCCCGCGAACGTCTCGTCTTCGCGCGCGTCCATGTACATGTCGGACACGATCTTCCAGCCGCCGGGCTCGCGGCGGAAGACCTTCAGCGAATGGTTACGGCGCACGGAGAGTTGCTCGCCTGCCGACGTCTCCTGACCCTCGCGCTCGACGTAGGTCTTGACCACGCAGACGTCGTCGGCGACGAAGCGCATCGCGGCCTGCGGCGGGCCGACGGGCTTCCCGGAGGAGAAGTGCTCGTCGGCGAAGAGCCGCGTCAGGTACTCGGCGATCTCCGTGGCGCCCTTCTTGGACGTGCCGAACGCGTTGGTCCAGTCGTCGCGGTCACCGCGCACCAGCCAGGCCTGCGCCCCCGAGCCGGCGAGTCGCTCGGCGAGGCCGCCGTGCTTCTCGAGGTGGGCGAAGAACGCGTTCACCTGCTGCCGCGAGGCGTGACGCGGGTTGATCTTCATCTCCTTGATCAGGTCCTCGTAGTGTTCGTCGGGCAGCCTGCCCTTGAACGACTTCTTGAAGCTCGTGGGCAGCCACAGCCAGACGAGGCTGCCCACGACCGGGGTCTTGCCGACCTCGTAGAGCTGGCGGGTGTCATCTTCCTCGTCCTCGGCGGAGAACGACGGGGACAGCAGCATCAACGGACCCTCGAAGTTCCCCCGTGCGGCGATCTCGATGCAGATCCGAGACTCCCTTCCCCTCCATCGGCGGGAACCCTATCCGCGCTTTCCCCGGTTGCCAACGGAATCGGTCTGCCTCGTGCATGCCCTCCGCAACCTCCGCAGGCGTCACCGGTTGTTCGAGTGAGGGCGCCATCCGGCGTCCAACCCGACGGAAGGAGCCATCACGATGTTGAACCGGCTGCAGTGCTTGAGGGCTGGACAGGGCGGCAACGTGAAGCTGGGGGTCGTCGCAGGGCTGGTACTGGCGTTCGCGGTAGCACCGTTCGCCGTCGCGCAGACCTCCGGGCTGATCGGTGGCAAGCGGAACCCCAGCCACGGATCGTTCGCGGGCGAGACGCAGGTGATCGCGAGCAACAAGACCTGGGGGATGCGCTACTCGAACCGCGCGATCGGCGGTGGAGGCGGACTGCTGTTCGGCTGTCGCTCGGCACCGGGGGGCACGCCGCTCGGCAACTACCCGTGCGCGCGATCGCGCAACGTGGCGAACGGTCTCTCGTTCGAGTTCCTGACCGCCGGCGCTCTGGCGGGCACGATTACGGCAGGCCGCGGCGGTGACGGCACGAAGCCGTTCACCACCAACGCCACGGGTGTCGCCACGGGCCTCAACGCGGAGCGCGTCGGTTCGCAGACGCCGGCGCAGTTGACCGGCGCCGCCGTGGGTGCGATGCAGGCGAAGCTGAGCTTCGCGCGCGTCTCGGAGGCCGGGGTTGGAATTGCTTCCCGCGGGGTGAGCAAGGTCGAGCCGACCGGGACCGGCACCTATGCGGTCACGTTCGCGAACCCCGTCAACGCCTGTGCTCTGACGGCGACGCAGTCGGCCGCCGGCACGGACGTGGGCACGGCGGGAACCCAGCTCGCCGGCGACAATCGCACCGTGACGGTCACGACGATGGCGCTGCTACCCGTACCGGCGCCGGCCGATCGCGCATTCAGCATCACGGCTACCTGTTAGCCGAGATTGCCGGAACCGTCCCGCGCTGCGGCCTTCGGGCCGCGGCGCGGCCGGCGCCCGGTCCTAGCCCGGCTGATTGCCCGCCATGACCGCGCGAGCGATCAGGCCGAGTCCGAGCACGATGCAGATCACGCCCGCGATCCAGTGCACCCCGATCGCAAGAATCACGCCGGCTACCAACAAAGCGATTCCACTGAATGGCATCAGTCCCCTCCTCCGGTTAGTGAGCGCCGAACATAACAGCGGGCGGGGAGGGATACTCGCGTCCGATGTCGCCGACGCACGTAGAGATCGTCCGAGGCATCTACGCGCGGTGGAGCAGAGGCGATTTCGACGACCGCGAGCCGTTCGCCGAGGATCTCGAGTTCGAGATGGACGGTTGGATGATCTTCCAGCCCGAGCCGGTCAAGGCAACGGGGATCGACGGCATGACGGCCGCGTGGCGCTCCGTGCTCCAGAACTGGGAGGACTTCCGGACGGGCGAGATCGAGGAGCTCATCGAGGTCGCTGATCAAGTGGTGGTCTTCACCCGCGTCGGCGGCCGCGGGCGCGAGTCCGGCGCCACCGTCGACTCGCAGCGGGCGGCGGTGTTCACGTTCCGGGACGGGCGGATCTCCCGGTTGTTCCTCACCGGGCGGGAGGGGGCGCTCCGGGCCGTTGGCCTCGAGTCGCATGACGCTGAGGCGACACCCCGGCCCAGCGGCGAAAAGCCCGGCTGAAGCTCGCGGCCTCCGAGTGGCCGAGGCCGGCGGCGACGCTGCTTCTGCCTCGCGCGCATCTCGCGCGCATGAACGACCTGTGCCGAGGCTCACACTCGGCCCCCCGCGCACCTGAGAGCGTCGGCGCAATCCAACGCTTGGGGGCCCCTCGATAACCGCCGCAGGCGCGAAGCGCGACCTGGCGCACGAGACGAGCCAGGAGATCATCAGCTCGGGCGGCGCCGCCGGGGGGATCAAGCGTTTCACCGTCCCGGGCGTTCCCGGCTCGCGCGGCTGGACGGTGTCCGATCCGCACGTCGGCAACGTCTACTGGGTGCAGGGCCGCTGCATGCTCGTGCTGGGCAACCAGGCCGCCGGTGACCTCGTCGAGCCGCTGTCGAAGGGCGTGCAGGCGATCTACAAGCGCACGGGCGGGAAGTGCCCGTAGGCGCCTTGCCGGCTAGGCGCGACGGCTGAGCATCAGATGCGTGACCCCGCTGGGTGAGCTGACGGATTCGATGTCGTAGTTCTCCTCGAGCCCCTCGAGGCCGTCCCACAGCCGCTTGCCCCGGCCGAGCAGGATCGGGACCACCACCGCGTGCATCTGGTCGATGAGCCCGGCGGCGAGGAAGTCGCGGATCACGGTGGGGCCACCGCCGATGCGCACGTCTTTGCCGCCGGCCGCCTCGCGCGCCTTCTCGAGCGCCTCCTCGGGCGAGGTGTCGAGGAAGTAGAACGTCGTCCCGCCCTCCATCTCGATCGGCTCACGCGTGTGGTGGGTGAGGACGAAAGCCGGGGTGTGGAACGGCGGGTTGGGCCCCCACGGTCCCTTCCAGTCCGGGTCGTTCTCCCAGCCGGGGTGGGCGAACTTCCCGGCCCCCATGATCTCGGCGCCGATGCCGGGCCCCCACTCGCGGGCGAAGGTGTCGTCGAGGCCGTGGGACCCGCCGGGCTGACCGGTCCGCTCGTGCCAGTTGCGGGTGGCGAACATCCACTCGTGGAGCCGCTGGCCGGCGTGACCGAAGTGCAGCTCGGCGGTCTGGCCGTGACCGGTGCCGAAGCCGTCGAGCGAGATGGCGAAGTTGTGGACGCGGGTGAGTGACATTGAAGGTCTCCTCGTTCAGTTGTAGTAGCGCCGGACGCTGCCGCCGATGCGCTCGACGTCGGTGCCGTACACGTGGATGGAGATCGCGGTCTCGTCCCCGATGTTGCGCACACGATGGATGTCCCCGGGAGGCGCGAAGCCGCTGGTGTGGCCGACGGGATTCTCGTCATAGCCGATCACGTTGCCCTCGGCATCGAACAGCTCCTCGTACTCCACCCCTTGGATCACGCCGAGCGCGCACCAGGTCGTGTGATCGTGGATCCGCGTGAGCTGACCGGGGCGCCAGATCACGGCGATGACCGAGAACGATCCGTCGGGCTCGCTGTGGAGCGTGTGGCTTACGTAGTCGTCCGGTGCGCCTGCGCGCTGCTCGTCGGTGAGCACGTCGGTGCTGGGCAGGTGGAGCCGCAGCTGTTCGGCCACGAGCGCCGCGGTCTCGGACCAGTCGGCGTGCGCGTCGACGGCAGTGCGGATGCCCTCGACGAGAGGGGTGAGTTCGCTGGTCGTGGGGGACTCGGTAGCGATCATGTGCGACAGGTTGATGGCTGGCAACCCATATGTCTAATCGAAGCTTTCTACCTATCCCATAGATAGACTTGATGGATGCTGAACGTCACCCGCTTACGCGTGATCGACGCTGTCGCCCGCCATGGTTCGGTCACGGCCGCCGCGGACGAGCTCAACTATTCCCAGCCCACCGTGACGCATCATGTCGCGCGCCTGGAGGCGGAGACCGGAGCCCAGCTCCTCCAGCGCGTCGGCCGCGGCATCCGGCTCACCCCGGCCGGACAGATGCTCGCCGACCGCGCGGCCGAGATCCTCGGGCGCATCGCCGCCGCCGACGCGGAGCTCTCCGCGCACGTGGGGCTGAACGCGGGCCGGGTTCGCATGGCCTCCTTCGCCTCCGCGATCGGCGCGGTCGTGCCCCACGCCGTTGCCGCGCTGGCCGAGAGTCACCCGGGTCTCGAGATCAGCCTGGTCGATGCGCATCCCGGCGACGCGATCGACCTTCTCCGCGCCGGCGAGATCGAGGTCGCGATCATCTTCCGCTACGACGAGAGCGAGCCCGAGCCGCCGGGGGTTCGCCTGCACCACCTGCTCGACGATCCTGTCTACCTGCTGTCCGACAAACCCGAGGGCCCGCTCGAGACCCTCCGCGACGCGACGTGGATCGCCGGCTGCACCCGCTGCCGCGGCCACATGCTCGCGCTCTGCAACGACGCGGGATTCGAACCGCGGATCGGCTCGAGCTCGGACGACATGGTCGTCATGGGGGCGCTCGTCGCTGCCGGCCTCGGGGTCGCGACCCAGACCGGCCTGGCGCTCCGCTCCCACAGCGTCGACGGTGTGGTCGCGACCGAGCTGCCCGGCTCGAAGCGGCACATCTACGCCGCCACCTACGGCGAGCCGCCCGACCCGCCGGCGACGGCGGCGCTGCTGGAGGCGCTCACCGAGGCCGCGACTTCGCCGGAGTTGGCCGCGTCAGCGCCCGCGGCGCCGCCTCCACCATGAGGCGCCGGTAGGAGGCGGCATCTCCGTAGCGCCCTGCGACTGGGTCGGCTCGGCATCCATTGGAGCGGGAGGCGGCTGGGAGCCTTCGGTCTCCTGATACGAACCCGTCCAGGCGGACCCGGACCAGAACCGGTTGCCCGCGCCGTCCGGGTTCGGATACCAGCCGGCGGCCGGCGGCAGATCGATCTTGGTCATCGTGACCTCCATGGCGACTTCGCGGCTCAGGCGGTCGTCGTTGTTGGACGGCGTTACTGCCGTCGCTCGTATGACGGTACTCCTCTGAGGCGCTCGCGAACCAGCGCATGGGGGTTTGGTGCGGCAGGGATTTGTCTTCTGGCCGCGGGCTCGGCGATAGCCGCGCCGGCTCGACCGCCGATCCAGGTGACAAGACCGAGAAAACGCGAGGGAAAGTACGCCTTCAAGCCGGCGCCGGGTGACGCCCGCTCCCGTCAGTGGCGTGGGACGAAGATCGCGACTAGGGTGCGTGATGCTCAAATTTCGCGCCGGCCTGGCGCTTGCCCTCTCGCTGCTGATCCTCGCCGCGTCGGCTCCGGCCCACGCCGCCAAGCTGCCCCGCGGTCTCTACGACTGCACGGGTAGCGCCTCCGGCTACGTGGCCTCGGTAAAGATCAAGGCCAAGGGCCAGTACCTATACGCCAACGCACGTAAGGGCTCCAAGCTCAAGAACGCCACCAAGGGCCGCTACAAGGTGACCGGCGAGAAGATCAAGTGGCGTTCAGGGACGTTCAAGCGCAGCGGGTACGTCTCCACCATCTACAAGACAGCGTCGAGTCCCAAGCCGTACTTCTCCCTCGACCGCAAGAGCACCGGCATCTGGACCGGAATCAGCTGCCACTGGCGCCGGTCCTAGGGGAGCCGGCCGCCGGGGCGTCCTTCGGACAGGGCCATGGTGTCGGCGGCTCTGCGGTGACGGGTCCCGCCCGCAGGCGCGCGAGCCGTGCGGATCTCCGCGCGACGACGAACGTGCGCGCTTGTGCGATCGGCTTGCGACCGCGCCGGCTGACGAGCACCGACAGCTGGTTCTCGCCATAGCGCAGGCCGTCGCTACGTCGCAGCGAGCCGCGATTCACCACGCTGCGCGTATGGGACGGCGGAGACCGCCTGGTGGCAGAAACAGTCCTGACCGCGAGCGGAAAGGGGCGGTCGCTGATCACCGCGTCGTAGATCGTGCGCACCACCTCGACGTTCTCCTGCGACATCGCCGCGAGATTCGCCTCGCAAACACGCTGTGCTACAAGGTCACCTCTATGACTGCGGGCGGCCCGTCATTCATCGGCGCGCCGCGTTGGCCGATCGACCAACAAGCGATCCGGCTGCGAATGTCGGATCGGGCGGCCGCACGGCTCCCGACGGTGATGGCGCGTGTTGGCGATCGCATGGCCACCTCGCCGCAGGGTTCGAAGCTGCGGCGATCATTTTTGACCCGCGCACTCGTCGCCGGATTCGCCGCGCACGACCAGCGGGATATGCCATACCTGCACCGCGTGTACGCACCTGACGTCCACCTTGAGGTTCGGCTCGATCAGTTCGAGCTCCTCGACGGCATGTACGAGGGCTGGGACGGGATAACCAGGTTCGTCCATGCCTACTCGGAAGTCTCGGCAACGATCGAGTCCACGTTGCTCGAGGCGATCGACGTGGGCGGCCTCTTCTTCGCTGCGCGGGTGAACATGCATTTGACCGGCGGCTTCTCCGGTCTTGAAATGACTAACCCGGCAGTCCTCCTCTACGAGTTCAACCAGGGCCACGTCGGTCGCCAATGGATCGTCTCCGACGAAGACACAGCCGAACGCATCGTCGCCGAACGACTCGTCCTCTCCGCGTGAAAGCGAGGGGCCTGGACTCTTCGCTTCTGCCATAGAGCAGGGGCCTTCCGCTCTTGCAAACGCCGAACGCGGCTCGATCGCGCCTCCGGGCAGCCGTAGGGCACTCGACGGAGACGATCTTGGCGCCGTAGGTCCAGTACCCCTCAAGCGACGAAACCCGCTCTTCGAGCGGGCTCCGACCGATGGGCGCGGGTGGTTTCGAACCACCGACCTCTCGCGTGTGAACAGCACCTAGGAGACCGGTATCTGACCGGCGGATCTGGCTCTACACGCGGCCGGGAGTGGGATCGCGCTGTACTCGGCGTTCAACGCCGATCAGCATGGATAGGTGGCGATGCGGCTCGATCCGGTCTCTAGATGGCAGCCACTGCCATTTGTCGCCCACCGGAGACCTTGGAAATTGTGCGCGGCGTCCGCCGCCGGCGCAAGCGCAGGCGTCAGCGCGCCGACGATGGTCAAAAGTGCTGCCCGCCGTAGGTTCCGTCGCGGTCACGCCGCGAGCGGGATCGGTGCTGCGTCGGCGGGTCGGTCGAGGTGGTTCTTGAGGTATGAACAACACCACGGAGATGGGGGACGGACGGCGAATGTGGCTCTACGGCGGGCCGGGCTGGGATCGGGGCTCAGCACGGCTCCGGTGGGATACTGGCGGAGCCCGGTGGATAGGGCACGATCGGGTCTAGATGGCAGTCACTGCCAGACTCGCCCATCGTTCCGTCCCTATTTCTTGCAGATCCCGACCGGACTGGATTCGAGGCCGTAGTTGCCGGTCCAGGTGTTGCTGGTGCCGGCTGTGCCGGTGCCAGCGGGTGAGGAGTCGACGCAGTCGGTGCCGCCATTCGCCTTCGCGTTATTCGACAGGAACGTCCATCCGGGTGTGCTGGTGACGATTCCTTCCTGGGCGTTGGCGGTGAACTTGTTGTTCTCGACCGAGCTGGGCGGCCCGCCGCCTGAGATCGACAGGCCGACCTTGTTGTCAAAGACATTGTTCGCCTTGACGAGCGGATGTGCTCCGTTGACGATGATCCCGGCGACTCCGTTCTTGGAGATCGTGTTGCCGAACACCGTGCCGCCGGTCCCGATGACGATGATCCCGACGCTGAAATAGTTCACGCCGACGCTCGTCGGCTTGCCCGCCAGCGCGTTGTTGTAGACGTTCGCGTAGCTGCCCGGACCGGAGACCAGCACACCGTTGGTGGTGTAGTCGCGGATCATGTTGTCGCGCGCCATGTCTACATCGCCATTGGCAACAGACAGACCCTGGGCGCCACCGAGGACCAGGTTGTTGCGGATCAACTCGGCCTCACCACTCTCGCCAAGCGACCCGACCGCGATTCCCGTCCCGCCGGCCGCGGTCTCGATCCGGAACTTCTGGATCGACACGCCCTCCACACCACCGGCCACGGTGAACGGAGCCGACCCCTTCACGACCGCCGCAAACGACGACGTCGACGACACCAGACTCACATCGTCCTTACCCGCGCCAACCGTCACGTTCTCGTTATACGTGCCGCGACACACATTGATCGTGTCGCCAGGACCCGCCGCGTCCACAGCCGACTGAATCGACGTGAACCCAGCAGCCGGACACTGCACCTTGTCGTCATCCACCGTCAACGTCACCGGCACGTGCGGCGCACCGGCGCCGAACGCGTACACGGCCCCACTGTCGGTTGCGCTGTTGTCGGCCTGGTTGTTGTCGATCCCGGTGGCGTTGCTGTCCTCGCCGGGCGCGCCGACGGTGATCGTGTCGCCTGAGATCGCGACCGATCGGCCGAACACATCGGCGCTGTTGGTGTTCGATGCTTTGAGGTAGGCCTGTTGGGTCCAGGCCGCGGCGCTGCGGGTGAACACGTACACGGCCCCACTGAAGGGTGTGCTGTTGTCGGCCTGGTTGTTGTCGATCCCGGTGGCGTTGCTGTCCTCGCCGGGCGCGCCGACGGTGATCGTGTCGCCTGAGATCGCGACCGAGTCGCCGAATTCATCGCCGCTGTCGGTGTTCGATGCTTTGAGGTAGGCCTGTTGGCTCCAGGTGCCGCCGCTGCGGGTGAACACGTACACGGCCCCACTGAGAGGTGCGCTGTTGTCGGCCTGGTTGTTGTCGATCCCGGTGGCGTTGCTGTCCTCGCCGATCGCGCCGACCGTGATCGTGTCGTCTGAGATCGCGACCGATCGGCCGAACTGATCGCCGGGGTCGGTGTTCGATGCTTTGAGGTAGGCCTGTTGGGTCCAGGCCGCGGCGCTGCGGGTGAACACGTACACGGCTCCACTGAGGGTTGCGCTGTTGTCGGCCTGGTTGCCGTCGATCCCGGTGGCGTTGCTGTCCTCGAAGGCCGCGCCGACGGTGATCGTGTCGCCTGTGATCGCGACCGAGTCGCCGAATTCATCGCCGCTGTCGGTGTTCGATGCTTTGAGGTGGGCCTGCTGGCTCCAGGCCGCGGCGCTGCGGGTGAACACGTACACGGCCCCACTGAGAGGTGCGCTGTTGTCGACCTCGCTGTCCTCCCACGGCGCGCCGACGGTGATCGTGTCGCCTGAGATCGCGACCGATCGGCCGAACTCATCGCCGATGTCGGTGTTCGATGCTTTGAGGTAGGCCTGCTGGGTCCAGGCCCCGGCGCTGCGGGTGAACACGTACACAGCCCCACTGTCGAGTGTGCTGTTGTCGGCCTGGTCGTTGTTGATCCCGGTGGCGTTGCTGTCCTCCCACGGCGCGCCGACGGTGATCGTGTCGCCTGAGATCGCGACCGATCGGCCGAACCGATCGCCGCTCTCGGTGTTCGCGCCGATGTCGGTGTTCGAAGCTTTGAGGTAGGCCTGCTGGGTCCAGGCCCCGGCGCTGCGGGTGAACACGTACACAGCCCCACTGCCGGGTATGCTGTTGTCGGCCTCGTCGTTGTCGACCCCGGTCGCGTTGCTGGCCTCGCCGGGTGCGCCGACGACCATCGTGTCGCCCGACACCGCAACCGACCGGCCGAACTCATCTCCAGCCCCGCTGAGCGACGCCTTCAGATAGCCGCTCTGATCGAACGGGCCGGCGCTCGCAACCCCCGGCGCCCCGAGAAGACACAAAACAAAGCAGACCCCGACCCAACACCCCGACCTCCGCATGACATCAGTCCTACCACGCGCAACCCCAAGTCCGCAACCAGGCACGCGCTCGTAGGCGAGAGCAGCTGGCCACCCGAACAACTAACCCGCTTGGTGAGCGGGCTCCGACCGATGGGCGCGGGTGGTTTCGAACCACCGACCTCTCGCGTGTGAAGCGAGCGCTCTCCCACTGAGCTACGCGCCCGGGAGAACGGCGGATTGTAGTCACGCGCCGCGGCGCTGTCGGCGCCGGACGGGAGCGGCGCTGGGATACTGGGCCGCATGCGAAGGCTCGCGCTCGCCACCTGTGCGGCTGTCGCGCTCGCCACGGCCCTGCCGAGCGCTGCCACGGCCCAGCCGCCGACCGATCCGCGGTGCCTCGGCCTGGTCGCGGGCAGCACCGGGCTGCTCGCCGTGGGCGGGTCGATCCCGACCGCGGACACGATCAACGGACGCCCGGGAGGCTTCGGGCCAAAGGCGCCGCCAGCCGTCGCCGCACAGCTCCCGCGCGACATCGTCTTTCGCACGAACGCCGCCACGTTCGGCCGCGAGTACGCGTTCGCGTTGCGCGACGGCAACATCTACGTGCGCCGGTCGAAGGACGGCCGGGCGCTCGCGGGCGAGGTCTGGCACGAGCTCGAGCTGCCGCCCTGTCTGGCCGGGCGGGTCACGCAGATCTCGGCCGACCTCCGGCTGCTGATCGTGCTCGGGGCGGACCGCCAGATCTACGCGCACGCCATGCCGGACGGCGACCTCTCGCCCGAGCGCTGGACGTGGCGCTGGGGGCCCTACTTCTGGCTCGGCATGGGAATGCGGATGCCGGGCGACCTCCCCAGTTGGGAGGCGTCGGAGTTCACCAGCGACGAGACGTTCACCGACACGTCCGGCCGGCGCCAGACGCCGATCGGCGTGGCGACCGTCTATCTGCTGCGCCGCGGCGGGCACAAGATCACCTACATCGACCCGTGGCTCCCGGCCGACGAGAGCCGCGAGGTGTGCGGCCCGCGCCGCGGCACCGTCCGGCTCGCGCGGTTGTCCGCGAGCGGGTCGACCGTGCTCGCCGTGAGCCGCCGCGCCGAGATCTTCACGCGGTTCTACGACTTCGACACGTCGGGCGCGAACACGGTGTTCGGGCGCTACTCGTGGCAGGTGGAGCGCCAGGACAGCAACTGGCAGTTGCCGCCCGCCGGCTGGGTGACCCACGCCGACCCGCCCGGCAACGTGACCGACGCCGTGAGCATCTCGCGCACAGGCCCCGACGCGTCGAACCGCCTGCTGCGCATCGCCGGGTGGTCGCGCAAGGGGCGCCCGGGCTACTGGGAGAAGCCGATCGCGGCCACCGGCCGGGCAGCGTGGCGGTTCGTCGCCGTGCCTGGGCGACTGCCCGGGCGGAAGCTGCGCCGCAGCGGGCGATCGCGCTGGGGCGTGCCGCTCGACCGCCGCTTCGCCGGGACGATCCGCGGCCGGCCGGCCGAGGTCCGTGACTTCCACGCGGCGTGCTCGCCTGCGACGCTGCGGGTGGAGGTGGCGCCGGGGCTCCCGCTCGACCTCATCCTCCACTCCAGCGACGGCCTGCGCCAGGAGCCGCGCGCCCGCGCGCTCGACGACGTGCCGCGCGAGTACAACGGGGCGATCGAGGTGCCGCGCGTGACCTACGACTCGCTCGGCAGCCGCGACCCGCGCCTGCGGGCATGGGTCGACGCGAACCTCGGTGGGCGCCGGATCGTCACCGCGCCGATCGCGGTGACCCGCACGCGCATGCGCTTTCTCGCGCAGTGCTGGACGCTCACGGCTGGCGGCCGGCCCGCGCGGCCCGACCGCCTGCAGCTCCCGCCGGATCTCGGTGCGCTGGTCGGCCGGCTGACCGAACAGCTTCAGGACGGCCGCCCGGTCAGCGGCTGCTGAGGCTCAGGCGGGGCTGAGCACGATCACGGGGATCGCGCGGTCCGTGCGCTCGCGGTAGGTCTCGTAGTCGGCGTACGTCGTCACGACCAGCGGCCACAGGCGCGCGCGCTCCTCGCCCTGGGCCTCGCGGGCCGTGACCTGCAGCTTCTCGCTGCCGACCTGCACCGACGCTTCGCCGGCGGCGCGCAGGTTGAGCCACCAGGCCGGCGTGGCGTCCGACCCGGCGCGGGAGGCAACGATCACGAAGTCGTCGCCGACCCGCGTGTAGATGAGGGGCGTGGTGCGCTTCTGCCCGCTCTTGCGCCCTACATGGTCGAGCAGCAGGACCGGCCCGCCGTTGATGTTGTTCGCCAGGCGCCCGCCGGTCAGCCGGTACATCGCGACGTTCGAGCGCGTGACCGCGTTCAGCATCTTCATGCGCCACGAGCCCGGCGGCGGGAAGGGGCCAGGGGTCGGAACTCTCACGGTCGCCGCAGCGTAACGCCCGCCGGCGTGTTCCTTCAGGGATTGGCCTACGCTGCCGATGACCCCCTCGACGGGCAAACGACTGGGAGAGACCCTTGACTCTTAGGAAGCACACCGGCCGCGCGGCGAAGGCCTTTGCCGCCGCAGCCGCTCTGACCGCCATCGCCGTGCCGGCTGCATCCGCGCAGACCGTGCACGCCTACCCCGACCCTGCGGGGCTCGACCAGTTCCAGACCGGCCTCGAGGGCTGGACCACGGCGGCCAACGTCGCGGGCCCGCCCGCGACGATGACGGCCACCCACGACCCGGCGGCCGGCGCCCCGGATTCGCCGGGCGCGCTGCGCGCACGGCTGAGCCTCGTCGCGCTCCCCGGCAACGGCGCAGGCGCGTTCACCTCCCCGGAGTTCACGCTTGCCTCGCCGAAGCCGGCACAGGCGGCGCTCGCGTTCTTCGTGTACCTGCACAAGGACGCGCTGGTTCTGACCGCCAACACCACGGTCACGGCGACGCTCAAGGACATCACCGCCGGGACCGACACCCAGCTCTTCTCGCAGGCGCTGCCCGCGTTCGTGGCGCCGTTCGTGGACACCTGGATCCCGGTGCCCGCCGCGGTTCCGGTCGACAAACTGTTCCCCGGCCGGAAGTACCGGCTGGTCCTCTCGGCCGCGACGGCCGCGACGACCCTCGGCCTCGGGAACGTCGACGTCTACTTCGACAACGTCGCACTCGCCACGCGCGACCCCGCACCGGCGACCCCGCCGCCCGCCGGCGGAGGTGGCGGTGGCGGTGGCACGGGCGGCACCGGCGGCTCGACCGGCGGCGTAGTGATCGCCCCGCCGAAGTCGAACGCCGCAATGGCCGCGCTCCTCGAACAGACGAACGTCAACGTGGACACCGGCAACGCGGCTCTGGGCGGCACGGCCGTCTCGCCGGTCCAGTGCACGATCTTCGGCACGCCCGGCAAGGCGGACCGCATCACCGGGACGCCCGGCAACGATGTGATCTGCGGCCTCGACGGCGATGACGTGATCAACGGCGGGGGCGGCAACGACATCATCGACGGCGGCACCGGCAACGACCGCCTGATCGGCGGCGCCGGGGTCGACGGCCTGATCGGCGTGGCCGGCAACGACCGCCTCGACGGTGGCACCGGCAACGATCGTCTCGGCGGCGGGGCCGGCACCGACAGCCTGACCGGCGGAACCGGCAACGACCGCATGAACGGCGGCGGTGGCAGGGACCGGCTGAACGGCGGCAGCGGCGGCGACCGCCTCGGCGGCGCGGCCGGCAACGACGCCATCACGGCAGGCAGCGGCAACGACACCGCCGACGGGAACGCCGGCAACGACAGCCTCAACGGCGGCACCGGGGCGGACACGCTCCGGGGCGGCTCGGGCCGCGACAAGATCTCGGCGCGCGACAAGCGCCGGGACAAGCTCGACGGCGGATCCGGCCGCGACACCGCGACGGTCGACAAGAAGAAGGCCAAGAAGGGCTCGAAGAAGGGCGCGAAGCCCAAGCTGCTGGACCTCGCGCTGCGCATCGAGCGCATCCGCTAGCGCCGGTCGGACCCGTTCCAGTTCCCCCTCGCGCAGTGGCCCGCGCGGGGGTACCCTGGAGGCGGTTTGGCGGTCAGGGGTCCGAGGTACATCGCGCTGGCGTGCGTGGCGATAGCCGCGCTCTGCATCCCTGCGGCCGCGGCCGCCGAGCGCCCGGCGACGACCGTCGTCGGCGCGGACGGGCAGCCGCTGAAGCGCGAGACCGGCTGGGCGCACGGGTCGGCCGTGCCGCTGCCGCCGGGCAAGATCACCGTCCGGTTCGCCGATTGCCCCCGCTACCCGCGGTTCGACGCGTGCGTCCAGAGCTGGCGGCCGCGCACCATCTGGATGAAGCCCGGGCTGTACGGGGCACGCGCCGTCTTTCTCCACGAGGTGGGCCATGTCTTCGACATGACGGTGCTGCGCAACGGCGACCGCGCGTCGTTCAAGAGGATCCACGGGCACGGCAGCCGCTGGTGGCGCGGAGCCCAGCCTCCGGCCGAGTGGTTCGCCGACGCGTACTCGCTCTGCGCCCGCCGCCGGTCGTTGTCAAAGCGCCCGGCCGTCACCAACTACGGCTACGCGCCGACGCCCGCGCGCCACGCCGCCACGTGCCGGCTGCTCGGCCGGATCGGCAAGCGCCTGGACGGAGCGCCGCTGCCCCCGCCGGACCCGCCGGCCGAGACGCCGCCGGTCGTCACCGACATCCCCACCGTCGCGCCCGCGCCTTCGCCCCCGCAGCAGTGGAAGCCCTACCGCTGCGCGCTCATCCTCACGTGCTACGGCCGGCCCTGAGGCCGGCGCGCTCGCTCAGCGGCGCCGGAAGGTGCCGAGGTCGTCGAGGTTCTCGAGCGCGAGCGTGGTGGCGCGGCCGCCTCGCCGCCCGCCGAACCTGACCGCGGCGATCCCGACTGAGTCCTCCCCGGTGGGGACGTAGGAGAAGAGGTCGCCGCCCCAGTGGGTGAGCGGGAACGCGCGCCGCAGGCCCGGCCCGATCAGCAGCGTGAGCTTGCCGCCTCGAAGGGTGACCCGGATGCGGCCGGCGTAGTTGTTGGCGTAGTCGCCGAGGTAGGCGTTGCGCGCGCGTCCCGGCCGCGGACGGGCGGGCGGCCGCTTGCCGGCGAGCTTGCTCGGGTTCAGGTACAGGTGATCGAAAACGGGCTGATACGCCTTGAACCAGTCGCGCTCCTGCTTGCCGAGCACGGCGAAGTCCATGAACGTCGCGGCGACGTCCTCCGGGACGCCGACCGGCTGGCCGTTGGTGAGCACGACGATGCCGAGGTTCTCGGAGGGCAGCATCGTCACGCTCGTCCCGGCTCCGAGGATGAACGCGCCCGAATGGCTCCAGCGGACGCGGCCGGTCGAGTCGATGCTGATGTCGATGCCGAGGCCGGACGTTCCCGTGCGGCTGTCGGGAGTCTGGGGCGGGGCGAGGAATGAATGCGGCGTCTGCATCTGCTTGAGCGCGGCGGGAGCGATGACCTGCCGGCCGGCGAAGGAACCCTCCGCGAGCTGCAGCCGCACCCACTTGGCCAGGTCGGTGACGTTCGAGCTCACCCCGCCGGCGGGCGATTGCGCATCGGGCATGCGCACGAACCTCGGCTGCCAGCCGTTGCCGACCCGGACGTGGCCGAACGCCCGGTTGGGACGGCGGACGAGGTCGGCGAACCGCGAGCTGGTCGAAGTCATCCCGAGCGGCTGGTAGAGCGTGCGCCGCATGAACTCCTCCCAGCTCAGGCGTGCCGCCCGGGCTGCCGCGACGCCGCCGGCGGTGATCCCGTAGTTCGCGTACGCGTACCCGGCGCGGAACGGGCTCAGCGGCGCAAAGCGCAGGCTGCGCAGGATCGTCGCGCGGTTGAAGCCGAACAACGTCTCGAGCTTGTCGCCGAAGGCACCCGGAAGCCCGCTGCGGTGGGCGTAGAAGTCGGCGATCGTGACCTGGCGCGTCGTGTTTGGATCCCTGAGGCGGAAGCCCGGGAGGTACTTGGCGACGGGATCGTCCCATCCGACGATGCCGCGTCCGACCGCCCTGGAGATGGCCGTGGCGCCGATCGGCTTGGACAGCGACGCGAGCGGGAACACCGTGTGCGGGTCGACCCGTGCGCTCGAGCCGACGCGGCGTATCCCGAACCCCTTGGCGTAGACGACCTTGTCGTCCTTCACGACCGCGACGGCCACGCCGGGCACGCCCGTGCGGCGCATCGCGTCGCGGACGATCACGTCCAGCTTCCCGACGGCGCGATCGATCTGGCCGGGCGGGATGACCACGGCCGACTCGGCCGCCACCGGGTGGCTGACCCGGTCGGCGTAAACGACCCCGGCGGCGACTGCGAGCACCGCGAGCGCGACGACCAGGGTGAGGCGGCTCGTCCGCACGTAACGGACACTACCGGCGGGCTCTGGAGAGCGCTACTCTCAACCGCGGACCGTGCTAGGCGGGGAGATAGCGGTTCCCTGAATCTGCAATCCGCTCTAGCAGGGCTGAATTCCCAGTCTGAGGGATAAGGCCTCCGGGGTCAGTACGCCAGTCGAAGGCGTCGATGGCCGGGTCCCGCGCGGTGAGCGATCGCGAACCAGGTCAGATCCGGAAGGAAGCAGCCTTAAGCGGACCCGCTCATGCGCCGCGGACCAGCCTGGCCGGAGCCGGAAACTGGCGGGCACGCCCGGAGACCTATCTCGACGCTGGGTGCACGGTCCGCTTTTTCACCGACCGGTTTCCCGACGGGTCGGTCGCGCTCAGCGAGAGCCGGTAACGCGCGCCTCGCTTCAGGGGGCGGAACGCGACCCGGTTGGCGCCGCGCCTGCCCTGGCGGCGGATCGTGCGGATCCGCTTTCCGCGGCGGACGACGATGCGCACCTTGGCCGTCTCGCTGAGCCGGAACGAGACGCGCCGGCGGGTGGCGCCGAGCTTTGTGATCGCCGGGGCGGTGGCGTCGAGCCCGGTTCGCTCCCACGTGCGCACGTAGGACTCGGCCGAGCCGAACAGCGCCGCGAGCGCCTCCGCGCCGCGGGGCTGGGCCCGGACCTTGGCGAGCAGGTCCGGCAGCAGGCCGTAGTGCGCCACGCCGTCGGTGTTCAGGTCGAACGTGCGCTCCCCGGTTTGCTGGCGGGTGAACGACACCTTTCCGTCGATGGACGGGAACGGGTAGGCGAGGGGCGGCCCCGGCGGCGGGCCGGGCAGGTCGGCGAACCCGCCGGTATCGCTGCCGAGGCCGACGGCGCGCAGGCCTCCGGCCTCGTCCCGCACGCGCAGCAGCTTCGCCGCAAGCTGGGCCGGCCCGTCGATGGTCGCCGTCGCGAAGCCCCCGACGCCGCGCAGCCGGCGCAGCTCGGACCGGGTCCACGAGCCGCCGGTGCCGGTGTGGCTGGATACGAGCGGGTAGCGGCGGGCCTCCGCCATCGCGAGCAGCTCGCGGCGGGCGGTCTCCGACATGTGGTCGACCTCGATCAGCATGTGCGCGTCCATCAGCTTCGTGACGGCGTAGCGGCCGAGCTCGGTGAGCCCCTTGGCGTTGCAGACCCGGCCGTTCGACGGCGGCAGGACGACCTCCTCGCCCTGGCCCGTCTCGGGGCAGGGGCCGGTGGCGAACGGCGAGCCTGTGTAGGTGAGCTGCATCGCCCCGATGAACAGGCCCTTGTCGCCGCCCTCGAGTGCCGGGCCGCTGAGGGCGTTCTCGACCCAGTGGGCGATGAACGTGCTCCGCACCCCGAGCGCGCGCAGGCGTGCGATGCCGCGGTCGATGCCGGCCCGGGTGCAGTGGGGGATGCCGAGCGCCTGGCTGCAGCCGAACGGGTTCGACCACTCGGCGCCGATCACCACGGCCAGCTTGCCGTCCTCGACGACGCGGCGGGCGGCCGCGGGGTCCTCGACGATCCGGAACCAGCCCCTGCCCGGCCCGCCGGCCTGGGCATCGACGTGGCGCTCGAGGCCGCGCAGGCGCGCGACCTGCAGGCCGATCACCGTCGCCTCGTCACACGGCTGCGACTTGACCGGCTCAATCCTGCAGAGCGGCTCGTCCTCGACCGTCTGGGCGACCACGAGCCGTGCTCCGCCGAGCCACGCCCGCTGGAGCCAGCGATGGTAGATCTGCTGGTGGGTGACCGTGTCGTGGGTCGGCCAGCCGGCGAACGTGGGCCAGCCGCCGTTGTCGTGCGTCCCTACGGGCAGCCCGCCGCGCAGCAGGTTTCCGGTCACGTCGAGGATGCCGTTCGGCCCGTGGTCGTCGGCGTCGTGGCCGAGCGCCTCCTGCGGGCCCGCCGTGTCGAACGCCTTGCCGTGGATCACTCGCCCGCCGGCACGCATGTCGGCCGTGATGTGCAGGTGTGCGTCGGTGAAGCCGTACAGCGCGCCGTTCTTCAGCGGGCCCTTGAACGCCGGTCCTGCGGCGCCGAGGCCGGGCTCCGGGGCGGCCGCCGCCCCGGGCGCCGCGAAGGCCAAGAGTAGTAGCGCCAGGCCCGCCGTTCGCACCCGGCCAGGATAGGGCTGTGGGAGGATCGCGGGCGTGGACGCGGAGCTCGAGCGCCAGGTCCGGGGGATGTACGACGAGTTCGTCGGCGCCGGCGCGGCTGGTACGCGGGACGTCTTGCATCCGGACGTGGACGAGGGCTACGACATCGACGAGCTCGAGGAGCTGCCCGGCGGGATTCTCGTCATGGTCACCTTCCGCGGCCGCGGCCGCGGCCGCGGCAGCGGAGCGCCGGCCGAGCAGCAGTTCGCCCACGTGTTCGGCTTCGAGAATGGTCTGGTGAGGCGCTTCTTCTGGTACCGCTCACGGGAGGAAGCGGTGGCGGCGGCAAGCTCCTAGCGCCGACGCAGGCCGCCGTCCGCGACGCGGCTACGATGGTCCAGCCGATGCTCTCCCTCTACCGCCGCCACCGCCCCAAGTCGTTCGACGAGGTGGTCGGCCAGGACGGCGTCGTACGCACCCTGCGCAACGCGATCGAGCTCGGAAAGGTGCATCACGCGTACCTCTTCGTCGGCTCCCGGGGCACCGGCAAGACGTCGATGGCGAAGCTCCTCGCCTGCGCGCTGAACGCGCAGGGTGGCCCCAACGCCGCCTTCTCGCCGGACGACCCAGCCGCGAAGGCGATCATGAGCGGGAGCTCGCTCGACGTGGTCGAGATGGACGCCGCGTCGAACAACTCGGTCGACGACATCCGCGAGCTGCGCGAGAACGTCGCGCTGGCGCCGATGGGAGGCGGTAGCCGCGTCTACATCCTCGACGAGGCGCACATGCTCACCCCGGCGGCGTGGAACGCCTTCCTCAAGACCCTCGAGGAGCCGCCGTCCCACGTGGTCTTCATCCTCGCGACCACCGAGGCGCACAAGGTCCCGCCGACGATCGTCGATCGCTGCCACCGCTTCGATTTCCAGCGCCCTGGGCTCGAGCAGATCGCCGAGGTCGTCTCGCGCGTGGCCGGCCAGGAGGGGATCGAGATCCCCGACCAGGCGGTCGGCATGATCGCCCGCAAGGCCACCGGCAGCTTCCGCGACGCGCTCGGCACGCTCGAGCAGCTCGTGACCTACGGGGGCAAGGAGGTCGCGCTCGAGGACGTGCTCGACGCGCTCGGCGTGGCGAGCGCAGAACTGATCCTGTCCGCCACCGACGCTCTGATCGCCAAGGAGCCCAAGCAGGCGTTCGAGGCCGTGACGCGCCTGGCAGATTCGGGCCGCGACGAGGTCCAGTTCATGCGCGACCTCTCCGCCCACCTGCGCCACCTCTACGTGATGCAGGTGATCGGCGAGGAGCCCGAGACCTTCGCGGTCGCAGCCGGCAGCGGTGACCGGCTGGCGGCCCAGTCCCAGGCGCTGGCGCAGGCCGACGTGGTGCGCGCGATCGATCTCCTGGCCGCAGCCATCGCCGCCGTCAAGGACGGCTCCGACCCGCGCCTACAGCTGGAGATCGCACTGCTGAAGGGCACGCAGCCCGCGGCGGACCATTCGCTGAAAGCGCTCCTGTTCCGGATCGACCAGCTCGAGGCGCGCCTGGCCGGGGCGGCGCCGCAGGCCCAGGCGCCGGCCGCCCCGCAGGACGCGTCACCGGCAGGAGGCTCGGATCAGGGCGGAGGGGCGCCGCCGGCCTCGGCGCCCCCGGTCGAGGCGCCACCGCAGGCGCGCGCCGTCGGCGGTGGAGGCGGCGGCCCCGTCGCTACCGCCGCCGTGGCGGCCGAGCCGGAGGAGGAGCCCGAGATCGCGCGCGAGCCCGAGCCCGAGCCGGACCCCGGCATCGCGCTCCCGTCGCTCGACCTCGAGCGGGTCAAGGAGGTGTGGGGGTCGGTCGCCGAGGCGGTCCGCGAGCAGAACGCGATGGTCGCCGCGCTGCTCAGCGACGCCGTGCCGTCGGCGCTCGACGGCGACAAGCTGACGATCGCGTTCCCCGCGGACGCGGCATTCTCGAAGAAGAAGGCCGAGGCCAACCGCGACATCGTCCTCGGCGCGCTGCGTACCTTCACCGGCCGCGCCGTCGGGGTCGCGTTCGAGCTGAGCGGGCGGCGCGAGGAAGCGGCGCCTGCCACCCTTGGTGAGGTAGAGCTGCTCGAGCGGCTGAAGCGCGACTTCGCCGCCGAGGAGATCTTCGAGGACGACCCCGAAACCACCGAGGACTAGACCTTGCCGAAGCAGCCGAACATGAATCAGATGATGCGCCAGGTCCAGCAGATGCAAGCCGACATGGAGAAGGCGCAGGCATCGCTGAAGGACGACAAGGTCGAGGCCAGCGCGGGCGGCGGCATGGTCACCGTGACCGTGAGCGGCGAGCTCGAGATCCTCGACCTGAAGATCGATCCTGACGCGGTCGACCCCGAGGACGTCGACATGCTCCAGGACATGGTCCTGGCGGCGACGAACGAGGCGCTGCGCTCGGCCCAGGAGCTTGCGGCGAAGAAGATGGGCGCCGTCACCGGCGGGCTCGGTGACCTCGGCGGACTCGGCCTGCCGGGCATGTAGCCGCGGCACCGCTGTAACGCCGGACGCACCACTAACCTCGCGGCCTCAGTGCTCGCCCCGCCGATCAACCGCCTCATCACCGAGCTTGCGCGCCTGCCCGGGGTCGGGCAGCGCACCGCGCAGCGGCTCGCTTTTCACATCCTGCGCGCGCGCGACGAGGAGGCGATCGCGCTCGCCGACGTGATCCGCGAGGTCAAGGAGACGGTCGGGGAGTGCGAGGTCTGCTTCAACCTCGCCGTCGAGCCGACGTGCCACATCTGCCGCGACGAGCGGCGCGACGAGCACGTGCTCTGCGTGGTGGAGGAGCCGAGCGACGTGATCCCGATCGAGCGGACCAACGAGTTCCGCGGCCGCTACCACGTGCTGGGCGGAGCGTTGTCGCCGATCGACGGCGTGGACCCGGAGGATCTGCATCTCGCCGAGCTGATCAGTCGCGCCGGCGAGAACGGGATTCGCGAGGTCGTGGTCGCGACGAACGCGACCACGACGGGCGAGGCGACGGCGCTCTACATCGCGGACGCGCTGCGCGAGCGCGCGCCGGATGTGGCCGTCACACGGCTCGCCAGCGGACTGCCCGGTCGGGTCCGACCTGGAGTACGCCGACGAGATAACGCTCGGCCGCGCGCTACGGGCGCGCCGCGAGCTGTAGGAACCGGGCGCGGCTAGCGCGCGGCAGCGCGCGTACGGGCGCCCTTGCGGGCGCTGGCGCTACGCGAGGCGGCATTGCGCTTACGCGTCGCGGCGCTCTTCTTGGCTGCCGCGGAACGGCGCTCGCGCGTGCTGTTGCCGGTCTGCTTCTGAACCTCGGCGCCGAGCTTCTGTGCCTGCGCCGAGAGCTGCGAGGCGGCATCTTCGACCGCGCCGCGCACCTGCTTGAGGCGGTCGCTCAGTTCGGGGTTGCGCTTGGCCACTGGGAAAAACAACTCCTTCGGTCGTGAACCCTTCTCCTCAGCGCCTACCCGGCTCGGTGACGGTCTAACTATTTCTTGAGCAGTCCGTAGCGTCGCTTGGCAGTGAGGATCCGCACAACCGCCTCGTCGAGGCGGGCGCGTGGGATCTCGCGCGCACGCGCCGCCTTCAGCAGCGCGATGTAGGCGGTCTGCTGGTCGCGCGGCGGGCGCGAGATGTAGACCATGTCGGCGCCGGCCTTGACCGACTCGACAGCAGCATCGGCGACGTTCCCGAGGGCGGTAACGGCCGGTTCGGTGATGTCGTCGGCGATGGCGACGCCCTTGAACTTCAGCTCGTCGCGCAGCAGTCCCTCGATCACCGCCTTCGACTGGGCCGCGGGGGTCACGAACGAATCGGTCGTGTAGAGGCCGTTGCCGACCACGATGCCCGGGACGCCCGCGCGGATCGCCGCGCGGAACGGGAGGAGGTCGCGCTCGCGCAGCTGCTCGAGCGCGAGCCCGACGTTGGCGGGCCCGTCCTCGGTCGACTGCGAGGCGGAGCCGAGGCCCGGGAAGTGCTGGGCGGCGGCGAACACCCGGCCGCGGCGGTAGGCGCCGGTCACCGCGCGGGTGTATGCGGCGACGCGGGCGGGGTCGTCGGAGAACGCCCGGGGCCCGAGCGCGGGATCGTCCGCGAAGCCGACGTCGGCCACGGGGGCGAGCACGCCGTTCAGCCCGCGCTCGCGCAGCGACGCCGCTGCGGCGCGCGCCTCCGCCCGGGCCTGGCGGACCGAGGTGAGGTCCGACGCGGCGGTCGCCGGCGGGAGGTCGGCGAAGGCGTTGAACTCGCCGCCCTCCTGCGGCGCCATCACCCACGGCGGGACGTGGCGCGCCCGGCGCGCGATCACGCCCGCCTCGCCGGCCAGCTGCCCGAGGAGGTCGGGCCCGGCGTAGTTCCCGCGGTCGATCACGATGCCGCCGTAGCCGAACCGCTGCAGGCGCCGGTAGATCGCGGCGTTGAGGTCGGTGCCCGGGAAGCCGACGAGCATCAGCTGGGCGACCTTGTCCTCGAGCGGAAGCGCCCGGACCTGCTCTGGCAGCGTCCTGGGCTTGGCGCCGCCCTTCGCGGCGGCCTCCGGGGCCAAGGGCAGGAGCTGGGCGAGGAACGATGCGCGCCGCTCCACGTCCTGTCGCGCGCCGGCCTCCGGAACGGGGGCGTCGTCGTCCTGGGAGTCGCGCCCGACCACGGCGCCCGCGATCCCCGCGCCGACGGCGATCAGGCACAGGGCTGCCACCGCGGCCAGCCGCCGCGCGGTCGTCTTCCGCATAGTGCGCAACGCTAACCTCCTGCGCCCGTGACTGGCCCCGCGACAGCCCACCAGACGGTGGTCATGAAGTTCGGCGGCACCTCCGTCGCCGATGCCGAGCGCATCAAGCGCGCCGCCGGCCGCATCGTCAAGGCGGCGGAGGACGGCGCTCGCGTGGTGGCCGTGCTCTCCGCCCGCGGCAAGACCACCGACGAGCTGATGGAGATGGCCTTCGAGGTCTCCGATCGCCCGCACCCGCGTGAGATGGACATGCTGTTGTCGACCGGCGAGCGCATCTCGTGCGCCCTCGCCGCGATGGTCATCAACGACCTCGGCCACGAGGCCATCTCGCTGACCGGGTCGCAGGCCGGCATCGTCACCGACACCTCGCACACGAAGGCGAAGATCCTCGACGTCCGCGCCGACCGGATCAGCGACGCGCTCGACGCCGGCCAGATCGTGCTCGTCGCCGGCTTCCAGGGCGTGTCGACCGACTCCGACGTGACCACGCTCGGCCGCGGCGGGTCGGACACCACGGCCGTCGCGCTCGCGGCGGCGCTGAACGCCGACGTATGCGAGATCTACACCGACGTGGCGGGGGTGTTCACCGCCGACCCGCGGATCGTGCCCGACGCGCGCAAGCTGAGCATCGTCTCGTTCGAGGAGATGCTCGAGATGGCCGCGTCCGGCGCCGGGGTGCTCCAGCTGCGCTCGGTCGAGTACGCCCGTAACCACGGCATCCCCATCCACTGCCGGTCCAGCTTCGACGACGGACCCGGTACCTTCGTAGAGCCTGAGGAACGAACCATGGAACGACCACTCGTAACCGCCGTCACGCACTCGACCGACGAGGCGCGAATCACGCTCACCGGAGTGCCCGGACAAGCCGGGCATCGCCGGGCGGGTGCTGACCGCGCTGGCCGACGCGAACGTGAACGTCGACATGATCATCCAGAACGAGCCCGAGACCGAGGGCCAGCGCGCCGACATGTCGTTCACCGTGCCGCGCAGCGACCTCGCCGCCGCGACCGAGGCCCTCGCGCCGCTGCGCGACGAGCTCGGCATCGGCGAGATCGCGAGCGACTCCGACATGGGCAAGGTGTCGGTCGTCGGCGCCGGGATGAAGAGCCACCCGGGCGTCGCGGCGCGCACGTTCAGCGTCCTCGGCGAGGCGGGCGTGAACATCGAGATGATCTCCACGTCGCCGATCAAGATCTCCTGCGTGATCCGCGAGGAGCCAGGTCGAGGACGCCGTGCGCACGCTGCACACGGCCTTCGACCTGGGCGCCGACGCCGTGCGCCACGAGGACGTGTCGGGCGACCACCGGCCGGTCGTGACGGACGCTGACGACGACGAGGCGGGAGCGTGATGAGGGTTGCCGTGGTCGGCGCCACCGGCGCCGTCGGCTCGACGATGCTCTCGATCCTGCACGAGCGGTCGTTCCCCGCCGACGAGGTGGTCGCGTTCGCGTCCGAGCGCTCCGCTGGGTCGCAAGCTGCCGCTGGGCGACACCGAGCTGATCGCCCAGGCGCTCTCCGACGAGGCCATCCAGGGCTTCGACGTCGCCCTGTTCTCCGCCGGGTCCCCGGTCAGCGAGGAGTGGGGGCCGAAGTTCGCCGCCGCCGGCGCGACGGTGGTCGACAACTCCTCGTTCTTCCGCATGCGCGACGACGTCCCGCTCGTGGTCCCGGAGGTGAACCCGGACGCGCTCGAGGGGCACACCGGCATCGTCGCCAACCCCAACTGCTCGACCATGCAGATGGTCGTGGCGCTGAAGCCGATCCTCGACTCCGCGGGCATCGAGCGCCTCGTGGTCTCGACCTACCAGTCGGTGTCCGGCACCGGCCAGAACGCCATCGACGAGCTCACGCACCAGGCCCAGGCGGTCGTCGCCAAGGGCGACGTGCCGGCGGCCGAGGTCTACCCGCACCAGATCGCGTTCAACGCGCTGCCGCAGGTCGAGAGCTTCAAGGACGGCGACGACTACACCACCGAGGAGCGCAAGATGATGGCCGAGACGCGCAAGATCCTCGGGGTCGACGAGCTGCCGATCTCGGCCACCTGCGTGCGGATCCCCGTCTACACGGGCCATTCGGAGTCGATCAACCTGCAGTCGCGCGACGACCTCTCACCCGAGGAGTGCCGCGAGCTGCTCGCGGCCGCACCGGGCGTCACGGTGATCGACGATCCCGGCAACGGCCTCTACCCGACCGCCCTCGACGCGGTCGACGGCGACGACGTGCTCGTCGGCCGCATCCGCCGCGACCCGAGCCACGAGCGCTGCCTGAACCTCTGGGTCGTGGGCGACAACCTCCGCAAGGGCGCCGCGCTGAACGCGGTGCAGGTCGCGGAGGAGCTCCACGCGCGCAGCCTTCTCGGCGCGCGCGCCTAGCGGCTGTCGGGCCGGACGAGGCGCGCCAGGTCGCGGCGCGAGCCGACGCCCAGCTTGCGGTAGATGTTCCGCGCGTGCGTGCGCACCGTCTCGAGGCCGATCGAGAGCGAGTTGGCGATCTGCGCATTGGTCGAGCCCTCCTGGAGCAGCTCGAGCACGTCGGCCTCGCGGGGCGTGAGCAGCTCGGAGCCCTCGACGCCGCGGTTGCCGTTCCCGCCGCCGCCGGCCGAGCGCGGGAGCACGTGCATGCCGCGCGAGGCGAGATGGATGGCGTTGATCACGTCGCGCCCCTGCGTCTCCTTCGACAGGCAGGCGGTGGCGCCGAACGACAGCATCTGGTTGCACTCGGCCGCGGTCGGGCGGTTGGCGAGCACGACGAGGCGGGTCTCGGGGTGGGCCTGGTGCAGCTCGAACACCTCGGCCGGCGTCCGCAGCGACCCGAAGTTGACGACGAACACCTGCGGCGTGTGCGCACGAATCGTCCGCTCGACCTCGGACGGCGGGATGCCGTCGGAGACGAGCGAGAGGTTGGAGTCCTCGGAGACCAGCTGGGTCAGCCCGATCGCCACGAGATCCTCGAACTTCCCCAGAGCGACGGTTACAGGTTGGGCCACGGGCGGCAACTATAGGGGGAGGCGAAGGGGGAGACAAGTCACCCTTCGCCCAACCCGAAGATCACCCGCCACAGGGGAGGCGGGGAATCGGGTTCGGCCGCATAGTGATGCGTACAGAGTTTGAAGGGGCGGACTGGGGTACGCCTTACAAAGAGAGACCGGCCGGCCACAGGCCGGTTTTCTCTTTTCCGGGGTCGTTTTCATCGTGCTCGGGAGCGCACGCCATCGATCCTCCAGCGGTTGTCGGAGCGGACCAGCACATAGGTCTCGCTCCGGCCGCCGCGTGTCACCGCCACGTTCGCGTGCTCGCCGTTGACCTCCACGCCGGTGATCGGCGCCCGCTCGGGGGCCGCAGGCATCGCGGCGCGCAGGTTCCGCAGCTCGGCCGGGCAGCGGTCCGGGCCGACCTCGTACGTGCCGAGCATGTATTTCTCGGTGAAGCCCGCGCAGACCGCCGCGTAGTCGCCGTCGAGGAACGCCTGCTCGCCGGCCGTGAACGCCGCCTCGACCTCGGCGGCGGCCGGATCGCGCGGCGGGGCGGGGGCATCGATCGTCGCCGGCGCGGGGGGGATCGCAGTGGCGGTGGTGCGCGCAGCGGCCCCCGTTTTTTTCGTCGCGGGCTCGTCGTCGCTGCCGCAGCCGGTGGTCGCGACTGCCGCCACCGCGAGCGCGGCGGCCAACCTGGCGCCTATGGTGCCGCCGTCCCGCCGGTGTCGGAGCGCACGCTGTCCGCCCTCCAGCGGCCGTCCTCGAGGACGTAGCTGTAGGTGATGGTCTGGTCGACCTCCCGGTCCTCGGCCTTGGTCCTGGCCTTGATCTCGAGAATGCCCTTGTTCCCGTTCACCGTCGCCTCGATGTCACGCGGCCCGGGCTTGAGCGCGGACTTCGGGAGCTGACCACGCAGGAACGTGAGGCGGTCGATGCAGCGGTCCGGTGTTATCCCGTACGCCTTCTTCATGTACTCGGGCGTGAAGCCGGCACAAGCCGTGGCGTAGTCCTTCGCCAGGAAGCGCTTCTCGCCGCGCTTGAAGGCGGCCTCGAGGCTCTGGGGCGTGGGCTTGTCGTTCACCGGCGCGGCGTTGAAGTTGACGGGCTTGCCGGAACCGGAGTCGTCGTCCTGCCCCGGCAGCGTGCAACCGGTGAGCGCGACAGCGGCGAGCGCGGCGGCGATGAGTCCGGAACGTGTCATGGCGGCCATGCGGGGATCCTTTCACGCGCGGTGGGCTGCTAGAACAGAGGCGTGCGCATAGCTATCGCAGGTGGACACGGAAAGATCGCGTTGCGGCTCGAGCGGCTGCTCGCGGATCGCGGCGCCGAGGTGCTCGCGCTCGTGCGCAACCCGGACCACAGCGACTCGGTCCGAGCCGCCGGCGGGGAGCCCGTCGAGGCCGACCTGGAGGCCGACTTCGACCTCGCTCCCGTGATCGCGGGCTGCGACGCCGTCGTCTTCGCGGCCGGCGCGGGGGCGGGCAGCGGCCCGGAGCGCAAGTGGAGCCTCGACCGCGACGGCGCGGTGAAGCTGATCGAAGCGGCCAAGGAGGCAGGCGTGCACCGCTACGTGATGGTCAGCTCGATCGGCGCCGGCGCCCCGCCCGACGGGGATGACGACTTCAGCGTCTACCTGCGCGCAAAGCACGAGGCCGACGAGGCGCTGATCGCCTCGGGGCTCGACTACACCGTGGTGCGCCCGGTCCGGCTGACGGACGAACCCGGCACCGGCAAGGTGCTCGCCTCCGAGGCGGGGGTCGAGTACGGCGAGATCCCGCGCGACGACGTGGCTGATGCCCTCGCGGTGGTCCTCGACGCGCCGAACACGATCGGCATCACCTTCGAGCTCACATCCGGCCCGCTGCCGGTCGAGGAAGCGATCCTCGGGCTACAGCCGACGCGGTTCTAGGCGGCTGCGAGCTCAGCGACCTTGCGCTGAACGTCCTTCGTGCGTGACCACGTGCTTGTTCATGCCCAGCTCCTTGGGCGAGAGCCCGAGGGCCAGGCCGACCATCTGCGGCAGGTGGAGCACCGGCACGCCGAGGTCGCGCTCGACGTACTTGGCGGCGTCGGGCTGCTGGAGGTCGAGGTTCAGGTGGCACAGCGGGCACGGGGTCACGAGGCAGTCCGCGCCGGCGTCGATGGCGTCGGCGAGATGCCGCCCGGCCTGGCGCAGCGAGGTGGTCTTGTTCATCGTGATAACCGGGAAGCCGCAGCACTTGTGGCTGCCGGCGTACTCGACCGGCTCGGCGCCGAGGATCTCGATGACGCACCTCGAGGTACTTGTCGCGGTTCGGGTGCTCGTGGAAGCCGAGGCGCTCGGTGGGCCGCACGATGTAGCAGCCGTAGAACGGGGCGATGCGCAGGCCCTCGAGCGGCCGGACGACCTTCTCGCGCAGCTTGTCGAGCCCGATCTCCTCGACGAGGATCCAGAGGAAGTTCTTGTTCCACCAGTCGCCGGACTTCTCGTACGAGAGGCTCTCGTCGGCGAGGTGTGAGTTGACCTCCGCGCGGTAGCCCGAGTCGGCGTCGAGACGCTCCTGGCACTCCGACTGGGCGCCCTGGCAGGTCGAGCAGATGTTCATCATGCCCGCGGCGCCGTCGACGCCCTGGGCCAGCGCGAACGTGCGCGCGTTGAGCGTGTCGGCGAGCTCCTGGTTGTGCTCGGCGATCACGCCGGCGCCGCAGCAGTTGGCGCGATCGAGCTCGACGAGCTCGAGGTCGAGCATCGGGGCGACCTTCTCGACCGAGCCGTGCAGCTCGGGGGTGAAGCCACGCGAGACGCAGCCAGGCCAGTACGCGAGCTTCATGACTCGAGTCCCCCTTCGGACTGGGCGCCGTGTTCCTCGGGCGCGTTGTCGCCCTCGCCGACGATGTACAGGTTCAGCTCCAGGCGCTCGTCCTTCGAGTCGATCTCCTTGAAGATGCGCTTGACCTGCTTCTGGTCCGGCAGCTTCGGATGGAGCAGCGCCTTCTTCGGGCTGACCTTGCCGGACTTCAGGCCGGCGACGACGGTCGGCAGGCTCGCGGTGAGCTGCTTGGCGCCGCTCGGGGAGAGCTGGCCCTTGACGAGCGAGCCGTCGCCGAACGAGCGCGGCAGCAGCTGCGCCTCGTGCAGCGTGCCCCAGCGCTCGAGGATGTTGACGAACGCGTGCTCGTGGCCGTAGCCGTTGTTCTTGTCCTTGATGCCCTCGTCGCCGGTGGCCTTGCGCCGCAGGCGCATGATCTGGTTCATCGGGGCCACCTCCTTCGGGCAGACCTCGACGCAGGCGAAGCAGTGGGTGCAGTCGTAGAGGCCGTGGGGATCCTCGGCGAGGTCCTTCAGGCGCTCCTCGGTCTGCGAGTCGCGCGGGTCGCCGACGAAGCGGTAGGCCTTGGCGAGCGCGGCCGGGCCGACGAACTCCGGATCGACCTCGAGCGACAGGCACGCGCCGACACAGACCCCGCACTGGATGCAGGCCATCGTCTGCGTCACGTCGATCATTGCCTCGGCGGGCACGATGTACTCGCGGACGGGAGGGTCGCCCTCGGGGAGCAGCCACGGCACCACGCGCTGGACCTTCTTCCAGTGCACGGCGTCCATGTCGACGATCAGGTCCTTGATCACCGGGAAGTTGTTCATCGGCTCGACGACGATCGCGTTGCCCGCGCCGGCCTTGGCGGCGGCGTCGGAGATACGCGTGTTGCAGGCGAGGGCGGTCTTGCCGTTGATGCGCACGCCGCACGAGCCACAGATCGCGGCGCGGCAGGAGCAGCGGATGGCGACGGAGGCGTCCTCGCGGTCCTTGACCTGGAGGATGCCGTCGAGCACGGAGCGCTCGGGGGCCACGTCGACGTCGTACTCGCGGAACCTCGCGGCCTCGCCGGACTCCGGGTCGAAACGTCGGATCTTCAGCTTGTAGTCAGCCATTAGGAGTTACCTCCGCGGGGCATCCAGCCCCGCGTTCTGATGGTCGGCTTCGCCATCACGGCTCAGTATTTCCGCTCTTCGGGTTCCCACTGCGTCATCGTGACCTCCGAGTAGGAGATCTCCGGCGTGCCGTCCTCGCCGGGGCGCAGGTTGATGTGCTTGATCCACTCTTCGTCGTTGCGCTCCGGGTAGTCGGTGCGGAACTGGGCGCCGCGACTCTCCTTGCGCTCGATGGCGCCGGTGACGATGCACTCGGCGTTGTCGATCATGAACTGGACCTCGAGCGCGCCCAGCACGTCCTGGTTGAACACCGAGCCACTGTCGTCGACGGCCACCGTCTTGGTCTCTTCCTTCAGCCGCTGGACCGTCTCGAGCGCCTCGTTCAGGCCCTGCTCGTCGCGGAACACCGCGCACTTGCCGTCCATCGTCTCGCCCAGCTCGGCCTTGATCTCGGAGACGCGGCGGCCGGTGCGGTCGCGCTTGGTGATCGAGTCGATCAGCTCGCGCTCGCGGGCGAGTTCCTCGCCGGCCGGAGTGGGCAGCGGCATCTGCTTCGCCTGTTGGGCGGCATGGCGCCCCGAGCGCTTGCCGAAGATGAGGGTGTCGAGCAGCGAGTTGGCGCCGAGGCGGTTGCCGCCGTGGACCGAGACGCAGGCGCACTCGCCGGCGGCGTATAGGCCGGGGACCTCGGTCTGCCCGTCGACGTCGGTCTGATGCCGCCCATGACGTAGTGGTTGCCCGGCTTGATGTGGATCGGCTCGCGGGTGATGTCGGTGCCGGCGAAGTCGCGGCCGACGTTCACGATCTCGCGCAGCGCCTGCAGGATGCGGGCGCGCGGGACCTTGGTGATGTCGAGGGCGACGGTGCCGTCGGGGAATCCGCGGCCCTCGTTGATCTCGGTCTGCTCGGCGCGCGAGACCACGTCGCGCGAGGCGAGCTCCATCTTGTTCGGCGCGTACTTCTCCATGAAGCGCTCGCCCTGCGCGTTGTAGAGGTGGGCGCCCTCGCCGCGCGCGCCCTCGGTGATCAGCAGCCCGATGCCCGCCAGCGTGGTCGGGTGGTACTGGATCATCTCCATGTCCATCAGCGGCGCGCCCGCGTGGTAGGCCATCGCGATGCCGTCGCCGGTGCAGATCAGGGCGTTGGTGGTCGGGTTGAAGATCTGGCCGTTGCCGCCGGTGGCGAGGATCACGGCCTTCGCCTTGAAGAGCTCGAGCTCGCCGGTGCGGATGTTGCGGGTCACGGCGCCGGCGATCTTGCCGTCGTCGTCCTTGACCAGCGCGGTGGTGAACCACTCCTCGAAGCGCTCGACCTCGTCGTGCTTCATCAGCTGCTCGTAGAGCACGTGCAGAAGGGCCTGGCCGGTGATGTCGGCGACGTAGTAGGTGCGGGCGGCCGAAGCGCCGCCGAAGGCGCGGGTGCCGAGCTTGCCCTCGTCGTTGCGGTGGAAGGTCACGCCGAGGTGCTCGAGGTGGAGCACCTCGTCCGGCGCCTCGCGGCACATGATCTCGATCGCGTCCTGGTCGCCGAGGTAGTCGGAGCCCTTGACGGTGTCGAACGCGTGCGACTCCCACGAGTCCTCGGGGTTCAGCGCGGCGTTGATCCCGCCGGCCGCCGCGTTCGAGTGCGAGCGGACCGGATGGACCTTGCTGATGATGCCCACGGACGCGCCCTCTTCCGCAGCGGCGAGCGCAGCGCGCTGGCCGGCGAGTCCTGCTCCGATGACGAGGATGTCGTGCTCAGGCATGAGGGGGTGCCGTTGAAGGCGGGGCGATCCTATCCAAACGCTTTCGGGAGGCGAACCGCCGTGGGGCGAACTTCCGTCTCCTGCTGCCTCTGTCGGGTGGTGAAGCGTCAAAGACCGACATCTCCTGACAACCGAAGCGACGCGGGCAGCGGATGTCACGGGCCGTCGATGGATCGACACTTCTCCGTCAGCGAGCGGTTTCTGCGCAACGCTCGTCGCAGCGCGTCGATGGCAGGCGCCGGCGACCCGGCCGTCGGGCACCTCGCGGAGACGCAATACGGGCTCATCGGCGGCGCCCAGGCGCGCGCCTGCGGCCTCGGCCGCTCCGCGATCCGCGGGCGGCTTGACCGCGGGCTGTGGCGCGAGCGCTGGCCCGGGGTCTACTTCGTCGGCTCGGGCCGGCTCACCGAGCGGGGTGAGATCCTCGCGGCGGTGCTGTCCGTCCCGCGCGGCGCGGCTGCGAGCGGTGCGTCCGTTGCGTGGCTGCGACGGCTCACTCCGAAGTTCCCCGATCCGGTCGAGTTGCTGGCACTCGGCCACAACCCTGCGCGCCGCGCGGGCATCGCGATCCACCGCAGCCGCGCCATCGGCCCTGGCGACATCCACTGGATCGGGCCGATACCGGTGGTCCGTGTCGAGCTCGTGCTGCTTCACCGGGCGGCGGCGCTGGACGCGGAGGGGCTCGAAGCAGAGGTTGCTCTCGCGCTCCGCAATCGACTCACCTCGCTGACGAAGCTGCGAGAGGTAGCGCAGGCTCGCGCCGGTCAGCCGGGCGTGCCCGCTCTACGCCGCCTCGTTGCCGGCGATCAGATCGTCGTGACACGCTCCGAGATCGAGCGGCTCGTCCGCCGGTTCATCGCGGCGGTTGAACTCGGCCCGTGCGAGTTCAACTTCCGCCTGGCCGACGGGCGCGAGCTCGACGTGTACTGGCCCGAGATCCGCTTCGGCATCGAGGTCGATCACTTCTTCACCCACGGCGACGAGACCCACTTCGAGTCCGATCGCTGGCGCGACGCCGATCTAGGCGGTGACGACATCCAGATCCGGCGGATTACACGAAGCATGTTGCGTCAGCGCCCGCTGGCGCTCGCTGCCCGGCTCGGGGCGGCCAAGGCGCTGCGGACCCGAGATCTCGCGAGGCCGACCAGCCGCTGATCGTCGCCCTGTGACACGCACGCGTGCCCTACTGGCTGGTTGGCAGGAACCGATCGGTGTCCAGCCCCATGTGCCAACCACCTGTCACGGCCCGGACGCGTGGCAGGAGACCCTGGACGGTGGACCGAGAGCTCGCGCCGCTAGGCGAGCTTCAGCGCGCGGTTGACCGCATCGGCGGTCACCACGCCGCGCAGATGGCCGTCGCCGTCGACGGCCATGATCGCCCCGAGGCGGATCAGGCCCTCGAGGCCGAGCAGCGTCTCGAGCGGCGCGTCGGCCAGCACGCGCATCCGGCTCTCGCCGTCGCCGCCGTCGGCGGCCATCACGGAACCGACGGTGCGTGTCGGGCGGATCGCCTCCGGTAGCCCGTCGACGCTGGCCTGCGTCACGAGGCCGACGAACCGGCCGTGGGCGTCGATCACCGGGAACCACGGGTAGCGGTAGCGCAGGAAGTACTCCTCCTCGGCCCGGTCGAGCGGCAGGTCGACCGGGATCGCGACCGGCTCGGCGTCCATCACGTCGGATACGAGCAGCGCGCTGAGCCGCTCGGAGATCGCCGACTGGAACTCGGCCGACTTCGCCGCCTGGCCGAGGAACCAGCCCATGATCGCGAACCAGACGCCCGTGATCAGCAGGCCCTGCAACGCCACGTAGATGCCGCCGCCGATCAGCACGAACGAGAAGGCGCGGCCCATGCGGGCGGAGATCTTGGTCGCGCGGCCGCGGTTCCCCGTGATGCCCCAGGCCGCCGCACGGGCGATGCGGCCGCCGTCCAGCGGGAAGGCCGGGATCAGGTTGAACACGAGCAGCAGGGCGTTGATCGACGCCAGGTAGCCGAGCACGGTGAGCGCCTCGTTCGCCCCGGTGTCCTTGAAGAGCAACGCGTCCACGGCGTCGCTCGGGCTCGCCACCAGGCACGCGCCACCGAAACACGCCGCTGCGATGACCAGGGTCACCGACCGGGCCGGCGACCGCGACCTTGAACTCCTCGCCGGCGCTGCGCGTGTCGCGATCCAGCTTCGCCAGGCCGCCGAACATCCACAGGTCGATCCCGGTGATGCCGATGCCCGAGCGCCGCGCGGCGACGGCGTGCCCGAGCTCGTGCAGCAGGATCGACAGGAAGAACAGCAGCGCCGAGATCACCGACAGCACGTAGGCCGTCGACGAGTCGTAGATCCGCCCGTAGTCGTCGCCCAGCAGCCAGATGATCAGGAAGAGGACGAAGAACCAGCTGGCGTCGACGCCGATCCGTATCCCCGCGATGCGGGCCAGTTGGATCGATCCGCCACCACCGAACATGGGGTACATGGTGGCAGGCGCAAGGGTGGCGCTATGGTCCTGCGCCCCGCGACGCGAAAGGGAGCAGGACGTTGGCGAAGATCAAGGTTGAGAACCCGGTCGTCGAACTCGACGGCGACGAGATGACCCGCATCATCTGGGCCTTCATCAAGGATCAGCTGATCCTGCCCTACCTCGATGTCGATCTGAAGTACTTCGACCTCGGCATCGAGAGCCGCGACGCCACGAGCGACCAGATCACGGTCGATGCGGCGAACGCGATCAAGGAGCACGGCGTCGGCGTCAAATGCGCCACGATCACGCCCGACGAGGCGCGCGTGGAGGAGTTCGGGCTGAAGGAGATGTACCGCTCGCCGAACGGCACGATCCGCAACATCCTCGGCGGCGTCATCTTCCGCGAGCCGATCGTGATCTCGAACGTGCCGCGCCTCGTGCCCGGCTGGACGAAGCCGATCATCATCGGCCGTCACGCGTTCGGCGACCAGTACCGCGCCGAGGACGTCCTGATCCCGGGCGAGGGCAAGCTGACCCTGACGTTCACGCCGAAGGACGAGTCCGAGCCGATCGAGATCGACGTGTTCGACTTCCCGAGCAGCGGCATCGCGATGGCGATGTACAACCTCGACGACTCGATCCGCGACTTCGCCCGCGCCTCGATGCGCTACGGCCTCGACCGCGGCTACCCGGTCTACCTCTCGACCAAGAACACGATCATGAAGCGCTACGACGGCCGCTTCAAGGACCTGTTCGAGGAGGTCTTCGAGAGCGAGTTCAAGGCCGACTTCGACGCCGCCGGCATCACGTACGAGCACCGGCTGATCGACGACATGGTCGCCGCCGCGCTGAAGTGGGAGGGCGGCTACGTCTGGGCCTGCAAGAACTACGACGGCGACGTCCAGTCGGACACCGTCGCCCAGGGCTTCGGCTCGCTCGGCCTGATGACCAGCGTGCTGATGACCCCCGACGGCAAGACCGTCGAGGCGGAGGCGGCGCACGGCACGGTGACCCGGCACTTCCGCCAGCACCAGGAGGGCAAGCCGACCTCGACCAACCCGATCGCCTCGATCTTCGCCTGGACCCGCGGGCTCGCCGCACGGGGCAGGATGGATGACACCCCCGCCGTGACCGAGTTCGCCGAGACGCTGGAGCGCGTCTGCGTGGAGACGGTCGAGAGCGGGAAGATGACCAAGGACCTGGCGCTGCTGGTCGGGCCCGACCAGGAGTGGCAGACGACGCAGGAGTTCCTCGCGTCGATCGACGAGAACCTTCAGAAGGAGATGAACACTCAGTGACTCCCCCCGTGAACGTAACCGTGACCGGCGCCGCCGGGCAGATCGGCTACGCGCTGCTCTTCCGGATCGCGAGCGGCCAGATGCTCGGGCCCGACACGCCGGTCAACCTGCGCCTGCTCGAGATCGAGCCCGCCCTGCCGGCGGCAGAGGGCACGGCGATGGAGCTCAACGACTGCGCCTTCCCGCTGCTCGCCGGTATCGAGATCACGTCCGACCCGAAGCAGGCGTTCGACGGCGTCAACGTCGGCTTGCTCGTGGGCGCCCGTCCGCGCGGCAAGGGCATGGAGCGCGGCGACCTCCTCGAGGCGAACGGCGGCATCTTCAAGCCCCAGGGCGAGGCGATCAACGCCGGCGCCGCGGACGACGTGAAGATCCTCGTGGTCGGCAACCCCGCGAACACGAACTGCCTGATCGCCAAGGCGGCCGCGCCGGACGTGCCGGCCGAGCGCTTCACGGCGATGATGCGGCTCGACCACAACCGCGCGATCTCGCAGCTCGCGGCGAAGACGGGGTCGGCCGTCAGCGACGTGACCAACGTCAGCGTCTGGGGCAACCACTCCGCGACCCAGTACCCCGACGTCTACAACGCCAAGATCGGCGGCAAGCCGGGGGCCGAGGTCATCGACGACGACGCCTGGATCGCCGACGACTTCATCCCGACCGTCGCCAAGCGCGGCGCGGCGATCATCGAGGCGCGTGGCGCCTCGTCGGCGGCGTCGGCGGCGAGCGCGGCCATCGACCACGTCCACGACTGGGTGCACGGCACCCCGGACGGCGATTGGGTCTCGATGGGCGTGCCGTCCGACGGCAACCCGTACGGCCTCGAGGAGGGCCTGATCGCGGGCTTCCCCGTCACCTGCTCCGGCGGCGAGTGGAAGTTCGTCGAGGGCCTCGAGCACTCGGATTTCGCCAAGGGCAAGATCGACGCGACCATCGGCGAGCTCGCCGAGGAGCGCGAGGCCGTCAAGGGCCTCGGCCTGGTCTAGGGCCTACTCCCCGGGCGGGCTCTGCTCGCCCGGGTGCCAGCCCTTGCCCTGCTTGCGGACCTTCCCGTCGGCCTCGAGCTGGGGCATGACGCGGTAGAGGTAGTTCGCCTGGATGCCCATGGCGTCGGCGAGCTCGGGGATCGTCACGCCGGGGCTCGCCTGGACGAGCTCCTGCGCCTGGAGGGCCCGCTTACCGCTCCCGCGCGGGCGGCCACGGCGGCCGTTGCCCGAGCCGCGGCGCGTGGCCGGCTTGCGGCGCGTGGGGGCGCTCTGCGTACCGACCCCGGCGAGCGCGGCGGCTGCCTTCTCGAGCCGGGCGTACTCGTCGACGAGCGGGCGCAGCTCCTTCAGCCGCGCGTCGATCTCCTTGCGTTTCTCATCCAGAAAATCCGTCATAGTGCGAGTAACTGTAACTAGTTACTTCGCGTTTTCTGCAAGTGACTGCAGATTTCGCAAGCTTTCTTCCAGCTCGCCCTGGGTGACACGTTTCACCATCGGGCCTGCCATCCGCCCGAGCGCGCCGCCCGGCAGGTCGTACGAGTTGGCGTAACAGAAACGCGTGCCGTCGCCGGACGGCTGGAAGTCGTAGACCACGCGCGCCTTCGACCCCATCGGGCCGCGACCCTCCCAGACGACGCGCTCCTCGGGGTCGACCTCGACGACCTTCCAGCTGACCTTGAAGCTGCGTCCGGCGAGCTTGAGCCGCTGCGTGAGCTCCGAGCCCTTCTTCAGCCGCCCGGGCGGGGAGTCCTCGAGCCGCTCGTGGATCGACACCCAGTCGGCCAGGCGCTGGGCGTCCATGACGATGTCGTAGAGGACCTTCGGGGCTGCGTCGATCTCGGCGGTGTGCTCGACCTTCATCGCGCTGCCAGCTCCTCGGTCTTCTCCCAGTCGGCGAGGGCCCGTTCGACGGCACGGTCGAACGGGCGCGGCCTGATCCCGTACAGGCGCGGCGCCTCGTCGGGGTCGCGCGGGAGGATCTCCGACTCGAGGCTCTCCATCAGCGGGCGGACCAGCTCGAGCGGCTGGTCGGTCACCGCACTGACCACGGCGCTGGCCGGGGGAGTGAACGATGCGCCGAAGCCGATCCCCATCCGCCCGACGCCCATCGATTCCGCTATCCGCTCGATCATCTCGCCGTAGCTCAGCACGTCCGGCCCGGCGATGTCGAGCGCCCGCCCCGCGGCCTCGGGGACCTGCGGGGTGCGGGCGAGGAACTCGATGGCGTCGCGCTCGTCGATCGGCTGCGTGCGGTTGTTGCGCCACGCCGGCATCGGCAGCACGCGGAGCCGCTCGACGAGGCGGACGAGGAGCCGGAACGACGCCGAGCCGGCGCCGATCAGGAGCGACGCGCGCAAGCCGGTGGAGCCGGGCACGTGGTCGAGGAGGATCTCCTCGACCTCCAGCCGCGAGGCGAGATGGGGCGATACGGCGCCCGTGCTCGGCGCGATCCCGCCGAGGTACACGATCCGTTCGACCCCGGCCGCGGCCGCCGCCGCGCCGAAGTTGTGGGCGGCCCGGCGGTCGCGCTCGGCGAAGTCCTCGTCGCCCGCCTCCATCGAGTGGATCAGGTAGTAGGCGGTGGCGCAGCCGTCGAGTGCGGCTTCGAGGCCCTCGCCCGTCATGACGTTGCCGGGCGCTGCCTCGACACCGCTCGGGGCGTCGAGCCGGGAGGGGTCGCGGGCCAAAGCGCGCACGCTGCGGCCCTCGTGCGCGAGCCGGTCGAGCAGGCGTCCGCCCACGTATCCGGTCGCGCCGGTGACGAGTTCCACAGCACCCATTGTCGCGGAAAGCTGCGCGGCCGGCCGAGCCGGCCCTTGCCCGACGGCGCGGAAAGCTCCAAAGAGCGGCCCTTCCCGAAAAGCCCCTCCGGGAAAACCACCGGATTTGCGGAAACGCGCCTGGCGCCGCGCGGCCCGGTCAGGCACCATCGGCGTCGGCCGCAGGACAAGAACGACGAAAGGGTTTGGATGGCGAAGGGCAAGGCGAAGAAGCTCCGGTGTGAGGACTGCTTCTTCCACCAGAACATGTTGTGCGCGCTCGAGCAGGGTGAGCCGTGCACCACGTTCCGGCCCGCCGACCGGGGGCTCGCCCCCGAGCGCCAGCTGGCCTTCTCCTTCCGCACCGGCACGCCGCGCGCGGCGTACGCGTTCCCAGCTCCGCAGTAGCTCTTGCAACTGCCGCGCCGATATGCGGCGGCGGGTTAGAGTCGGCCGATGCGGCTCACGGTGCTGGGCAAGTCGCCGTCGTGGCAGGACGTCGACGGGGCATGCTCCGGGTATCTGTTGCAGGACGGGGAGACGACCGTGCTCGTCGACTGTGGCAACGGCGTGTTCGGGAAGATGCGCAAGTTCGTCGACTACGTCGACGTCGACGCGGTGGTCATCTCCCACCTGCATGCCGACCACTTCCTCGACCTCGTCCCGTACTCCTACGCGCTCACGTATGCGCCGCGCCAGCAGCCGGTTCCCGTGCCGCCGTGGCCGGGTACCGACGACCCTGCGCGCCCGCGCCTGATCGCGCCGCCCGGCGCCGACGAGGCGTTCCGCACGATCGGCGGCCTGTTCGGCAACGAGGAGCTGATCGAGAACGCGTTCACGCTCGAGGAGTACGACGGAGGAATCCGAGCCGGAGGTCGGCGACTTCAAGTTCGCCTTCCACGAGGTGCCGCACTTCACGCAGACCTTCGCGGTGCGGATCGAGCACGAACGGCGCGTCTCTCGTCTACGGCGCCGACTCGAGCCCCAACGACGAGCTGGTCGACGTTCGCCGACGGCTGCGACCTGCTGCTGATCGAGGCGACGCTGCCGCGCCCCGAGCGCACGGGCATCCGCGGCCACCTGACCCCGATGGAGGCCGGCGAGCACGCGCGCGCCGCCAACGCCAAGCAGCTGGTGATCACGCACATCTCCGACGAGCTCGACCAGGTGTGGGCGCGGCGGCAGGCGAGCGAAGCCTTCGGCGGCCGCGCGGAGATCGCCCGCGAGGGCGCCGTCTTCGAGATCTGATCGCTGCGGCGTCATATAGTCGGGGCGATGGGGCCTGACCGCGACCTGTTCGCCAACTTCGAGCGCATGCGGCGCGAGATCGACGAGCTGTTCGGCGACGTGTTCGAGCGCACCGGGCTGCGCGGCCGCGGCTTCTCGCCGTCGGTCGACGTCTACTACGCCGACGATCCGCCGCGCGCGGTGGTCAAGGCCGACCTCGCCGGCGTGCGACATCGAGGACGTCGCGCTCGAGATCCGCGGCCGCCAGCTGCTGATCGCCGGCGAGCGCCGTGCCGACAAGGCCGAGGGCCGGCTCTACCAGCAGATCGAGATCGAGCACGGGCCGTTCCGGCGCACGGTCGAGCTCGGCGCCGACGTGGTCGCCGACCAGGCCCGCGCCTCCTACGAGGACGGCATCCTCGCGGTCGAGGTGCCGCTCGGCCGCGCCGCGAGAACGGGGCCCGCCGGGTCCCGATCGGCGAGGGCGGCGAGCAATGATCGAGATCCCGACTCACGGGGACGCAGCCGCGCGAGCTCGAGGTCGGCACGCGAGCTGCCCGAGGCGCTGCCGGTGCTGCCGCTCGCAGGACAGCGTCCCCTTCCCGGACACGCTCACCCCGCTGGCGGTCGGCCAGGAGCGCTCGGTCAAGCTCGTCAACGACGTGCTGTCGGGCAACCGGATGCTCGTGATGGTCGCCTCGCGCGAGCGGGACGATCGAGAACCCGGGCCCGGACGACCTCTACGACGTCGGCGTCGCCGGCGTCGTCGCGCGGATGCTCAAGGTGCCCGACGGCACCCTGCGCATCCTCGTGCACGGCTCGCAGCGGGTCCGCCTCGGCGAGTACGTCGAGACGCGAGCCGTACCTCGTCGCGAAGATCGAGCCAGCTGCCCGACGTCGTCAAGCCGTCGGCCGAGCTGGAGGCCCTGCACCGCAACGTCCAGGGCACGTTCTCGCAGATCATCGAGTCCGTCCCGTACCTGCCCGAGGAGCTCCAGGTGGCGGTCGCCAACCTCGAGGACCCGGCCGAGCTCGCGCACATGATCGCCGGCGCGCTGCGGATCAAGACCGAGGAGCGCCAGGAGCTGCTCGAGGAGCGCGACGTCGCGCAAGCGCCTGCGGCGCCTGTCCGAGCTGCTCGCGCGCGAGCTCGAGCTGATCTCGATCGGCACGCAGATCCAGTCGCAGGTCGAGTCGGAGATGGAGAAGGGCCAGCGCGAGTACTTCCTGCGCCAGCAGCTGAAGGCGATCCAGGAGGAGCTCGGCGAGGTCGACGAGGCGCAGGCCGAGGCCGACGAGCTGCGCGAGCGGATCGAGGCGACGCCAAGCTGCCCGAGCACGCGCGCAAGCAGGCCGAGCGCGAGCTCGAGCGCTTCGAGCGGCTGCCGCCGCAGGCGGCCGAGCACGGCGTGATCCGCACCTACCTCGAGTGGCTGGCCGACCTGCCGTGGTCGGTGTCCACCGAGGACAACCTCGACCTGAAGGACGCGCGCAAGGTGCTCGACCGCGACCACTACGACATCGAGAAGGTCAAGGACCGGATCCTCGAGTTCCTCGCCGTGCGCAAGCTGAAGCCCGACGCCGCGCAGCTCGATCCTCTGCTTCGTCGGCCCGCCCGGCGTCGGGCAAGACGTCGCTCGGCAAGTCGATCGCCGCGCGATGGGGCGCGAGTTCGAGCGCATCTCCGTCGGCGGCGTGCGCGACGAGTCCGAGATCCGCGGCCACCGCCGCACCTACATCGGCGCGCATGCCCGGCACGATCGTCCGCGCGCTGCGCGACGCCGGGACCGAACAACCCGGTGTTCATGATCGACGAGATCGACAAGATGGGCGCCGACTTCCGCGGCGACCCGGCGAGCGCGATGCTCGAGGTGCTCGACCCCGAGCAGAACTCGAGCTTCCGCGACCACTACCTCGACCTGCCGTTCGACCTCTCGCGGGTCTTCTTCATCACCACCGCCAACCAGCTCGAGCCGATCCCGCGCGCCGCTGCGCGACCGGATGGAGGTGATCCAGCTCGCCGGCTACACGGAGGAGGAGAAGCTCGAGATCGCCAAGCGCTACCTGGTGCCGCGCCAGGTCGACGCGAACGGCCTGGTGCAAGTCGAAGCTCGAGTTCACCGACGACGCCCTGCTCGAGATCATCGACGGCTACACGCGCGAGGCCGGCGTGCGCAACCTCGAGCGCGAGATCGGCGCGGTCGCGCCGCAAGGTCGCGCGCGAGTTCGCGGAGGGCACGCGCAAGTCGAAGCGCACGGTGCGCGGCGAAGACCGTCGCCGAGCTGCTCGGCCCGCGCCGGTTCCAGCCCGACGCCGCGCGGCGCACCGGCGAGCCGGGCGTGGCCACCGGCCTCGCCTGGACGCCGGTCGGCGGCGACGTGCTGTTCGTGGAGGCCACGGCGTTCCCCGGCGAGGGCAAGCTCCAGGTCACCGGCCAGCTCGGCGACGTGATGAAGGAGTCGGCCCAGGCCGCGCTGTCGTGGGTCAAGAGCCACGCTCGGAGCGCTCGGCGACCGAGGTGCCCGACGACTGGTTCGCCACCCACGACGTGCACCTCCACGTGCCCGCGGGCGCGATCCCCAAGGACGGCCCGAGCGCCGGCATCACGATGGCCACCGCGCTGGCCTCGCTGATCTCCGGCCGGCCGGTGCGCGTCCGACACGGCGATGACCGGCGAGATCACCCTGACCGGCCAGGTGCTGCCGATCGGCGGGCTCAAGGAGAAGGCGCTCGCAGCGCAGCGCGCCGAGGTCACCCGCGTGATCGCCCCGGCACGCAACGAGGCCGATCTGGACGAGTTCCCGGAGAACCTTTTGAAGTGGATGGATTTCGTGTTCGTCTCCGGGGTAGAGGAAGTACTGGCCGAGGCACTCGAGCCTGCCGGCGAAGTCGCCCGTCTGGCCCCGCGCCGGGCGCGGGGACGAGCGGCCGGCTACAGTCTCGGATAGGTCCAAGCCGAAGCCGAGGAGAGCCATGGCATCGAGGAGAAAGAAGGCCGCAAAGCCGGACCGAGAACGTGATCGCCGCCGCCAATGCGGCTCGCGAGAACCCGTACGTGAAGCGGCTGATCGAGGACGCCGGACCTGCGCGACGAGTTGCTGTCGGCGTACGAGCCGCCGCGTAAGGCCTACGAGCGCATCAACGACAAGGGTCCGCGGAAGGTGCTGGAGGACAAGAAGCCTGCAGCGCGAGCTCAAGGAAGCCGCCGAGTCGCTCAAGGCGCCGCCGACTCTCTGCGCAAGCCGAAGAAGCGCAAGCGCCGCACCGGCCGCGTACTGCTGCTGGGCATCGTCGGCGCCGGCGCCGCGCTCGGTCTTCAGCGAGGGCCTGCGCAAGAAGGTGCTCGACGGTCTGTTCGGTGCCGAGGAGGAGTTCGAGTACACCTCGTCCACCACCCCGTCGCCGGCGAACGGCGCCACTGCAGCATCGGAGACGGTCAGCGCTACCTAGCGCCGCCCGATCCATCCGGCTGTTCGAAGGCGCCCTCCGGGGCGCCTTCGTCGTTCCGGGGGCCTGCGCCAGGCCCGCGTCCCGGCTGGCCGGCCAGCTAAGCTCCGCGCACCATGGCGGCGGTCGAGACACCCCAGCGGCTCGAGGGCGAGAAGGCCAAGCGCATCGTAGACGCGATGCGCGCCAGCGTCGGCGCGTCGCGGCGCCGCCGGCTCGACGTTCGACGTGGTCGCGCAGGAGGCCGGCGTCTCGCGCGGCCTGCTGCACTACTACTTCGGCTCGAAGGAGCGGCTGCTCGTCGAGGTCGTCCGCCAGCGACTGCGACGAGCGCATCGTGCGCCTCGACACCGCGCTCGGCGATGCGAAGTCGGTCGACGAGATCCTCGCGGCCCTCGTCGCCTCGCTCGAGGCGTTCGTGCGGCGGAGTCGGACACCCAGGCGGTCCTCTACGAGATGGTCAGCGCGTCGCGCCACAGCGACGAGATCCAGGCCGAGCTGGCCGAGCTCTACCGGCGCTGGCGCGCCCACATGGCGGCCGATGCTCGAGGAGAAGCAGCGCGAGGGCGTAGTTCGCGCTTGCGGCGCGACCCGCACGTCGTCGCGTCGCTGCTGTTCGCGATCGGCGACGGCCTGAGATGCAGCTCATGGCCGACCCCGAGTGGCGCTCGGACGACGCGTTCGAGCTCGGCGTCACCGTCGCGCGCGGGCTGCTCGACGCAGGCTAGGCGCGAGCGCCGTCCTCGGGGTCAGGGCGGGATCCTCGATCTCGGAGGGTCGTCCACCGCGCTGGTTGAACGCTGCCACGGCTCTGCAGTGACGGTTCACGTTCGAGTCCGGCATCGCCGGCGGTTCCGCTGTGTGACCAAGGTCACAGAGGGCGGGCCCGGATACGGTCCACTCCGATACCTTTGGACCTGGCTGGCTGGCCAGTCAACACCTCCGAGCCCCCGGGAGCCCCCATGCAGACACGCGATGGACCGTCTGACCAACTGGCTCGAGCGCCATCGCAAGCTCGTCCTGCTCGCCTGGCTCGCGGCGCTCGTCGTCGCCCTGCCGTTCGCCGCGAAGCAGACGGAGCATCTCACTTCGCGGCGGTTTCTCCGTTCCCGGCTCGGGCTCCGAGGCCGCCGACCGCGCGCTCCAGGACTTCGAGAAGGCCAGCTCCGAGCCACTGTCCGTGGTCATTGCCGACCGCGGTGGGGGCGACGCGGCCGTCAAGCGCGAGATCGCCCGCGTCAAGCGCGAGGTGGCCGGCCGCGACCACGTCGCGCTGACCCCGCGCGCCGAGCAGGCGGCGCTCGCGTCCGTCGGCAAGTCCGAGATCACCGTCGTCGCGCTTCAGACCACCGGCGACCACGACGAGAGCGCTGACACGGCCGTCGACCTGCGCGAGGACCTCGGCGTCAAGGACGGCGCGCACGATGGCGTCCAGCCCTACCTCGTCGGCCAGCAGGCTCTGTGGGCCGGCATGCAGGACCTCAGCCAAGGAGGACCTCGAGCAGGCCGAGCCGTCGGCTTCCCGATCGTCCTGCTCATCCTGCTGGCCGTCTTCGGCTCGCTCGCCGCCGCGGCGCTGCCGCTCGCGCTCGGCTTCGTCGCCGTGATGATCACCGGCGCGATCGTCTTCTTCCTCTCGCAGGCCACCGAGATGTCGGTCTTCGTGACCAACGTCGCGTCGATGATCGGCATCGGCGTCGCCGTCGACTATTCGCTGTTCGTCCTCGCGCGCTACCGCGAGGAGGTCCGCGAGGGCGCGGAGCCGGCCGCCGCCCGCCGCATCGCCATGCGCACCTCGGGCCTCGCCGTGGCCTTCTCGCGGCGTGACCGTGATCATCTGCGCTGGCCGGGCTGTTCCTGGTCGACTCGACCACCATCCGCTCGATGGCGATGGGCGCGATCATCGTGGTCGCCGTCGCGATCCTGGCCGCGATGACGTTCCTGCCGGCGCGATCGCGGTGCTCGGGCACAGCGCGCCTACTCGCGCGGCAAGCTCGCCCAGTCGGCGCAGCTCGTGGCACGCAACTGCGCTCGGCGCCGCCGCCGCGGCGCGAGCCTCCACCGGCAGCCCGGCGTCCACGCCCGGCTTCTGGCAGCGCTGGACCGACCGCGTCATGGCGCCGGCCGATCTGTACGCGACCGCGAGCGCGCTGGTCCTGATCGTCGCTGGCCATCCCCGCCCTCTCGCTCGAGTTCGGCGACGGCGCGCTGCGCCAGTTCCCGAAGGACAACGAGACCCGCGTCGGGCGCGGAACTCGCCGCGGAGGAGTTCGGCGCAGGTTCAGGCGGCCCCGGCGCAGGTGGTCGCGAAGCTTCGACGCCGGCTCGCGCCAACGACCCAGCGGACCAGCGCGGCGATCGAGCAGTTCTCCGCCGCCGCCGCGCGCGCGACCCCGAGGTCGTCGCTGTGGCACCGGCGCCGGCCTTCCAGCGACGGCAGCCACGTCGCTGGTCGGCGCTCGACGCCGCGCCACGACGGCGAGAGCCCGCAGGCGCGCGCGTTGGTCGAGCGGCTGCGCACCGGCGGCCTGGCCGCCCCGCTCGACCGCGTCGGCACCGTCGCCGTCGGCGGCGCCACGGCCGCGGTCGAGGACTTCACGGACCTCATCTCCGGATCGATGTGGAAGATCGCGCTGTTCGTCGCTGCTCTTCAGCTACCTGATCCTGTTCTTCCTGCTGCGCTCGGTCTTCCTGCCGCTCAAGGCCGTGCTGATGAACCTGCTGTCGGTCGGCGCCGCCTACGGCGTGCTGGTCATGGTGTTCCAGTACGGCTGGTTCGACGGCTTCCTCGGCTTCGAGTCGCTCGGCTACATCAACACGATCACGCCACCGTTCCTGCTCGCGGTCGTCTTCGGCCTGTCGATGGACTACGAGGTGTTCCTGCTGTCGCGTATCCGCGAGCGCTACGACGCCACCGGCGACACGAAGACCGCCGTCGCCCAGGGCCTGGCCAAGAGCGCCGCGACGATCACCAGCGCCGCGCTGATCATGGTCGCCGTGTTCGCGGTCTTCGCCGGCACCGGCGTGCCCGTCGGTCAAGGAGATCGGCCTCGGCCTCGCGGTCGCCATCGCCCTCGACGCGACGATCGTCCGGCTGGTGCTCGTGCCGGCGACGATGGAGATCATGGGCGAGTGGAACTGGTGGCTGCCGAAGTCGCTCGCCAAGCGCCTGCCGGAAGCCAGCTGGGAGGCGTCAGGAACGCACGACGTTCAGGCGCCCACGCCCGCGCGCGCCTGAGCCGCCGGCCGCTGCATCCTGAGCGCGGGCAGCGCCCGCGGCCTGCAGCGGCTCGTGCCGCGCGAGGAACTCGTCGAGGTGCTCCCAAGTCGTGCGCTGGGCCGAGCGGCCCGTGAGCACTCCGAGATGCCCGCCGGGGCAGGTCTCGAGCACCACCTCGGCCGAGTTCGGCAGCAGCTCGCCGACCGCGCGCACGGCGCCCTCGGGAGCGAGCACGTCGCTCGACCCGGCGATGCTGAGCACCGGCTGGCGGACGTTCGCGAGGTCGATCCGCTCGCCTGCGGCCAGCTCGAGCTGGCCGGCGACGAGGCCGTTGACGCGGAAGAACGCGTGGTAGAGCTGGCCGAACGTGCGGCCGGGGTAGCCGAACATGTGCGCCATGTAGCGGTCGACCGCCTCGGTGTGGGCGATCGTCTCGCGATCGCCCATGTGCTGGGCGAGGAAGATCGGCTTCGTGAGGTAGCGGTTCCAGGCGGTCAGCTGGAAGCTGCGCTGACACCAGCGGGGCGGGCGCGCCGCCGAGCACCTTGTAGAGCGCCGTGACGAGCGCGCCGCCGGTGAGCTTGCCGAGCTGGCGGACGGGGCCGAGCATCCGGACCTCGGTGAAGTCGAACGGGCTGGCGACCATCGAGACCGAGGCGACCGGCAGGTCCTGGTCGTTGGCCACGGCCAGCAGGGTCATGATGCCGCCGAGGCACCAGCCGAGCGGCTGGACCGGCGCACCGCCGGCGTCGGCGGACACGATCTTGATCGCGGTCGGGATCACGTCGTCGACCCAGTGCTCGAGACCGAGCGCCCGGTCCGAGTAGGAGATCGGCCCGTAGTCGACGAGGTAGGTCGGGTAGCCGAGGGCGGTGAAGTGCTCGGCCACCGAGCAGCCGCGGCGCAGGTCGAAGCAGGTCGCGGGCGCGGCGAGCGGCGGCACGAGCAGGATCGGGGCGAGGTCCTTGCGGGCGGGGCGTCGCGCGCGGTAGCGGTAGACGGTGCATTGCGGTGCCTCGTGGAGGATCGAGGCGGGCGTTCGCGCAGGTCCGCGACACCCGGACCGGCGAAATGGTCCCACGCCGTGACGGCGGAATCGATCAGCCCATCCGGATTCGGAAGGAGTCCCATGCCCGCAGGCAATGGTACGCGGCGAACGCCTTTCAGGCAGCTTCGGCGAGCGCCTGCGGGAAGCCGAGCACGATGTCGCTGAGCTGGTCGGCCGCCTCGATCTGGGGCAGGTGGCCGCAGTTCTCGATGGTGATGAGCTTCGAGTCCGGGAACCACGTCGAGCACCTTGTCGGCGCCGGTCTGGAACACCAGCATGTCCTGCCGGCCCCACACGAGCAGAACCGGGCAGTGGATCTTCTCCGGCTCGACGCAGTCGCGCAGCTCGGCCGACCATCGCTCGCCCGATCGCCAGGTAGCGCGCCGCCGTGGCGCGGTCGCGGAAATGGGAGGCGAAGCTCTTGGCGACGAGCGGGTCGACCGACCCGGGGTGGCGGAACGCGAGCCGCTTGTAGACCTCGGCGACCACCGTCTTCACCGCCTGCGGAGGGATCGGCACCGGCGAGGCGAGGAGGCTGCGCAGGAGCGGCTCGCGCTTCGATGATCGAGATCCAGCGCGCCAGGTCGAGGCCGGCGGGAGCGACCGGGATGATCCCCGCGAGGTCGGCGTCCGGCTCCTCGGCCAGGCGCAGGGAGATGCAGCCGCCGAGCGAGTTGCCGACGAGGATCGCACCCCCGTCGGGCGCGAAGTGCGCCACCGCTGCGCGCAGGAAATCGCCGAGCTGGGCGAGGATCGACTCGTGCCGGCTGAGCTTCGAGGCGGTCGCGAATCCCGGGAGGTCGACCGCCACGGCGCGCCGGTCGGCCCGGCCGAGGCGGTCGAGAACCATCCGCCACGTGTCGGCGCTGTCGGCGAAGCCGTGGAGCAGCAACAGCGGCGGACCTTCGCCCTCCAGCTCGAGCGCTCGGGTCTCATGCCCCGCGAGCTCAGGCGATGCTCGAACAGCGGCTGCATCCCTTACAGCCTACGCGTCCTGGGGACGGCTCAGTCGCCCTTCGGCGACTGCCACGGTGCCTCGAGGCGCCGCGCCAGCTCGTCGCCGAGCTCGTCGATTGCGATGCGCGACTGGTCGAGCGTGTCGCGGTCGCGCAGGGTCACGGTGTCGTCCTCCATCGTCTGGTGGTCGACGGTGACGCCCCACGGCGTGCCGATCTCGTCCTGGCGGCGGTAGCGCTTGCCGATCGAGCCGCCGGTGTCGAACTCGGCGGTCATCCGCTTGCGCAGGTCCTCGTAGATCGCGCGCGCCTTCTCGGGCTGGCCGTCCTTGTTCACGAGCGGCAGCACGGCGACCTTGACCGGGGCGAGCCGCGGGTGCAGGCGCAGCAGCACGCGCTCGCGGCCCTCGACCTCCTCCTCGTCGTAGGCGTCGATCAGGAAGGTCAGCGTGGCGCGGTCGGCGCCGGCGGCGGGCTCGATCACGTGGGGCACGTAGCGGTCGCCGGTGCCCGGGATCGACGAAGTCGAGCTTCTCGCGCGAGGCCTCGGCGTGCGCCTTGAGGTCGAAGTCGCCGCGGTTGGCGATGCCCTCGAGCTCGCCCCAGCCGATACGGGAAGAGGTACTCGACGTCGGAGGTCCCGCTCGAGTAGTGCGACAGCTCGTCGGCGTCGTGCGCGCGCAGGCGCAGGTGGCTCTCGCGCACGCCGAGCGAGGTCCACCAGTCGAAGCGCAGCTTCATCCAGCGCCCGTACCACTCGCTCGGCGTCGGCCGGCGGCACGAAGAACTCCATCTCCATCTGCTCGAACTCGCGCGTGCGGAAGACGAAGTTGCCCGGCGTGATCTCGTTGCGGAACGACTTGCCGACCTGCGCGATGCCGAACGGCGGCTTCTTGCGCGCGAACTGGAGCACGTTCTTGAAGTTGACGAAGATGCCCTGCGCGGTCTCGGGCCGCAGGTAGATGGCCGAGCCCTCGTCTGGACGGGCCCCATGTGGGTCTCGAACATCAGGTTGAAGTTGCGCGGCTCGGAGAGGTCGCCGCCGCACTCGGGGCACTTCAGCTCGCCCGGGAGTCCTGCCCTCGGCCTCGAGCGCCTCGCGCAGGTGGTCCTCGCGCCAGCGGCGCTTGCACTCGCCGAGGCACTGCACGAGCGGGTCGGTGAAGCCTTCGAGGTGCCCGGAGGCCTCCCAGACCTTGCGGGTGCATCAGGATCGCCGCGTCGAGGGCCACGATGTCGTCGCGCTCGTGGACCATCGACGCGCCACCACTCGCGTCTTCACGTTCGTCTTCAGCAGCACGCCGTAGTGGCCGTAGTCGTAGGTCGACGCCAGCCCGCCGTAGATCTCGGAGGACTGGAAGATGAAGCCGCGCCGCTTGCAGAGCGCGACGATCTTGTCCATGGTCACGGCGTCGGTCATCGGCGGAGAACACTAGTGCGCAGCCCGTTCGCGCACGTTTCGGGCCGCTGTTTGCGAATTTCCGGCACGGGTATCGGGGGCGACATCGAAGATCTGTCAATAGGGTGGCCGCGGTCGCCCATGGTTCTCTTCGGCCCATCAGCCACCTCGCAGCCTGGCTCGTCTGGCACTCCACCGGCGTGTCGCTCCTGGACGACCTGGACGCGCCCGAGCCGCCCCGCTGAGGGGCGTTCGCGAGGCAGCGCCGACTATACTCATTTCGTCATGCCGATCTACGAGTACCGCTGCGACAAGGGCCACACCTTCGAGGTGCTGCAGCGCATGGCCGACGACCCGCTGACGGAGTGCGAGGTCTGCGGCGCGCCCGTCGCAGCGGGTCCTGCACGCCCCGTCGATCCACTTCAAGGGGTCGGGCTTCTACACCACCGACTACGGCAAGAAGAAGTCCGTCGGCACGAACGGCAAGCCGGAGGGCGGGAGCGAGTCGTCGTCCGACTCCGAGTCGAAGTCCGACTCCAAGGGGGAGTCGAAGTCCGATTCGAAGCAGAAGTCAGAGCCGAAGTCCGAGCTCGAAGTCGTCCGACTAGAGCAGGCACGCGGCGTCCGCGGAACTGGGACCGGCGCCCTCCGGCTCAAGAAGTAGCCATGGCGGAAGCGCGGTACCGCAGGACGACAGCTGTTCGGGGACTACTCACCGAGCAGCTGTCTCGTCTGCGTCCGCCCGCTCGGACTCGGGCACCACGAGGCTGCCGTCCGCCCCGCAGCCGAGGCAGGACGGCTTGAGCACGTTCGTCTCGCCCGAGCCGCCGGTGGCCACGTCGAGCGCGCAGGCCCATCAGGCCGAACCCGTTCATGTCGGTCTTGATCGTCTTCGGCGCCCGCCAGCTCACAAGCGGCAGGCGGATGAAGGTGCCGGAGGAGAGCATCTTGCTCGCGGATCCCGCCGAGCACCTCCTGCTGGCGCTCGGCGCGCTCGATGTCGGTCTCGCCGGGCGCGCACGGGTTCTTGCGCACGCGCGCGAAGCCGAGCGCCGAGCGGCCGTCGAGCTCGTGCTCGCCCTTGGACAGGTTGAAGCCCTTGTAGAAGTTGTCGAACTCGGGCGCGCAGATCTTCGATCTTGTTGTTCACCGTCATTCCGCCGAGCGCGTCGATGAAGGCCGGGAAGTCCTGGAAGTCGACCTCGATCAGGTGGTTGATCTCCAGCCCGTTGCCGAGGAAGGCCTCGACCGTCTCGATCGTCAGCGCCGCGCCGCCGAGCGCGTAGGCGGCGTTGATCTTCTGCGTCGCCGTGGCCGGGGATGTCGGCCTGAGTGTCGCGCGGGATCGAGAGCTTACGCACGCTTCCGAAGGCCGCGTGCACGAGCATGATCGAGTCCGACGCGGCAGGGCCCGCTCTGGCTCTGGTCGATCGAGTCGCCCGTCGCGCTGGTCGGAGCCGAGCACGAGGACGGTCGAGCCGGTGAAGAAGTTGCTGCCCCCGCTCAGCGCGGCCTCCGCCTCGGCGTCGACCCCGCCCTCGAGCTGCGCGCTGACCATGAAGAGGACGAGCGACAGCACGATCCACCCGACCACGGCGAAGATCGCCCAGCGGATGATCGCGCCGGGGCTGATCGACGTCGGCGTGCCGGCGTTCGCGGCTCCCGCTCGCCACGATCGGCGCGCTTGCGCGAGCGCTCGCGGAGCTGCTGGAGGTCGCCCTCCGGCCGCAGCGCACCGAAGCGCTTGCGGCGCGACCGGTAGACCTTGTAGTCCGGGCGGTCGCCCGGTCGCTGGTCGTTCACGCACCTGTGTATATCGTCCGGCCATGCCTCCGCGACGCGTTATCGGGGTCGACGCCGGGGGCACGAAGCTGCTCGGCGGGTGTCGTCGACGAGGCCCTCGTGGTCCACCACCGGGTGCACCGGACTTGGCGCGGGGCCGATCGCGCCGAGACGCTCGACGATCATCGCGGACTCCGTCGAGGAGATCCGCCGGGCGGCCCCCGAGGTCGAGGCCGATCGGGCTCGGAGTCCCGTCGCTGGTGGACTCCGGCCGCCGGCGTCTCGGTCTGGTCGAACCACCTGCCGATCGACGATCGTGCCGCTTCGCGCGACCTGATGAGCGAGCGCCTCGGCCTGCCGGTGGTGGTCGACAACGACGCCAACGCGGCGGTCGTCGCCGAGCACCGCTACGGCGCGGCACAGGGCGCCGAGACCGCGGTGATGATCGCGCTAGGCACGGGCGTCGGCGGTGGCCTGGTGCTCGGCGGCCGCCTGCTACCGCGGCGCGCACGGTTTCGCGGGAGAGCTCGGGCACCTCGTGCTCGACATCCACGGGGAGGACTGTCCCGGCGGCTGCCCGGGGCGCGGTTGCCTCGAGGTGCTGGCCTCGGGTCGCGCGATCGGGATCGCGGGCGAGCGCATCGCGCGCGAGCGGCCCGGATTCCACGCTCGGCCGGCGGCTCGCTCGGCGACGGTGAGATCCGCGGCGGGCTCGTGACCGAGCTGGCCCATGACGGCGACCCCGAGGCCGTGGAGATCCTCGCCTGGGTCGGCCGCCGGCTCGGCGCCGGGCTCGCCGGGATCGTCAACGCGCTCGACCCCGACGTCGTCGTGATCGGCGGCGGCGCCGTCGCCGGCGGGGAGCTGCTGCTCGAACCGGCTCGCGGCGAGGCGCGGGCGCGCGTCCTGCCGCCGCATGCCGAGCATCTGAAGATTGTCCCGGCCGCGTTCGGCGAGGAGTCGGGGATGCTCGGCGCTGCGGTGATGGCCTTCGAGCGCGACGGGCAGGCCGCATGAGCCTCGTCGTCTGCCCGACCCCGATCGGCAACCTGGAGGACGTGACGCTGCGCGTGCTGTCGGCGCTGCGCGAGGCCGATGTGGTCGCCTGCGAGGACACGCGGCGCACGCGCGTCCTGCTCGACCGCTACGGGGTGAGCGCGAAGCTCGTGAGCTACCACGAGCACAACGAGGAGCAGCGGTCGGCCGAGCTCGTCGAGCGGATGCAGGCCGGCGACACGGTCGCGCTGGTCTCCGACGCCGGCATGCCGCTCGTCTCCGATCCCGGCTACGTACTGGTGCGCGCGTGCGTGGCCGCCGGCATCGGCGTGGAGGTGCTCCCCGGGCCGAGCGCTGCGCATCGCGGCTCTCGTGGCCTCGGCCCTGCCGTCCGACCAATGGCGCTTCGCCGGCTTCCTCCCGCGCAAGCGGGGCGAGCTGCGGGCCGAGTTCACCAAGCCCGGCACGCTGGTCGCGTTCGAGTCGCCGAAACGGCTGCCGGCGACCCTCTCGCGTGCTCGCGGAAGTCGATGCCGCGCGCGAGGCGGCCGTCTGCCGCGAGCTGACGAAGGTGCACGAGGAGGTGGTCCGCGGGAGCGCCGGCGACCTGGCCGAGCGATACGCGGGCGCCGCTCCCAAGGGCGAGGTAGTGCTGGTGGTCGCCGGCGCGGGCGTGCCCGAGGTGGGGGAGGGTCCCCCGGCCGGGCTGGACCAGCTGCGAGCGCTCGTGGACGCCGGCGCCAAGCCGCGCCCAGCGGCGGCCGCGGTCGCCGAGCTGACGGGCGGCAGCGCGAACGCGCTGTACAAGGCGCTGACGGACTCGTAGCGCTGCTGTAACGCAGGCGTGCCCGGCGTGAACACACGCGGGCGTAGCGTCGTCGCATGCCCTGCCCCCGCCGCGTCCTGACCCTCGCCGCCGTCGCGTCGGCAGTAGCCGTCGCGGTGCCGGAGCAGGCGCGGGGGGCCGGCTGGGTCTGGCCGCTGCGGGGCGAGGTCATCACCCGCTACGCCAACGGGAGCGATCCCTACGCCGGCGGGCAGCACCGCGGCATCGACATCGCCGGCCGCGCCGGAGCGGCCGTCGGCGCGGCCGCGGCGGGCACGGTCCGTTTCGCGGGAACGGTCGGGTCGTCGGGGCTCACGGTGTCGATCCGGACGTCCGACGGCCGGTTCGACACCTCCTACCTCCACCTGTCGGCCGTCGCCGTCCGCCCGGGCGAGCGGGTCGCGGCGGGCGGGCGGATCGGCGCGGTGGGCACCACCGGTACACGTTCGAAGCACGAGCCGCACCTGCACTTCGGCGTCCGCGAGGCGGGGAACCGGCATGCCTACCGCGACCCACTGGGATTGCTCCCGCCGCCCACCGGCGGGGGCGCCCCGCCGATGGGCGTCACCGCGCCCGTCCCGCCTGCCCGGTCGCCGGCGCCTCCACCGCGAGCCAGGGTTCGCCCGCCGTCGGCGCCGGGGATCGGCGGACCGCCACCGCGGGCGACGCTGGTCCCCCCTCATCGTCGCCCGGCCCGCGTCGCATCCCCGCCGGTGCCGCGGATCGGCCCCGGGCCGGCTCCGGCGCCGCCCGCCCGCAAGGCGGGACGGCCCGCCAAGTCGCCCCGCGCGCCGGCCGTGCCGCGGCCTCGGCGTGGCCCGCGCGCCGTCCCGGCTCCAGTCGCGGCGCCGCCGCCGCGCCCGGCCCCGAGCGAGCCGGAGCCGCGAATCCCGCCGCTCGCCTGGTACCTCGCCGCCGCCCTCCTGGTCGCGGGCGCCCTGTGGCCGCGCAGGCAGCCGGCCCAAGTAGCATCGGCCGCCGATGCCGTACTACGTCACAACGCCGATCTACTACGTCAACGGCGAGCCACACCTCGGCCACGTCTACACGACCGTCGCGGTCGACGTGCTCGCGCGCCACATGCGCCAGCGCGGCGAGGACGTGTTCTTCCTGACCGGGACGGACGAGCACGGCGAGCCGGTCGCCCAGGCGGCCGAGACGTGAGGGGGTGACGCCGCGCGAGCTGGCCGATCGCAACGCCGAGCGGTTCAAGGCGGTGGCCGAGCGCGTCGAACGCCACCAACGACTTCTTCATCCGCACCAGCGACGAGAGCCACGCGACGGTCGTCGCCGAGGTGGTCACGCGCCTGAAGGAGAACGGCCACGTCTACGAGGGCACCTACGAGGGCTGGTACTGCCCGCGCTGCGCCGACTTCAAGACCGACAGCGAACTGCTCGAGGGCAACCGCTGCCCGATCCACCTGATCGAGGTCGAGCGCGAGAAGGAGGACAACTGGTTCTTCCGCCTGTCCGCCTTCCAGGAGCCGCTCGAGCAGCTCTACGCCGACCGGCCCGAGTTCGTGCGCCCGGAGAACCGCTACAACGAGGCGCTCGTCGTTCATCAAGGGCGGCCTCAACGACTTCTCGCTCTCACGCGCCCGCATCAGCTGGGGCGTCCCGATCCCGTGGGACCCCGAGCAGGTCGTCTACGTCTGGGTCGACGCGCTCCTCAACTACTACTCGGCGCTGTCCTACGCGCGGCCGGGGGAGGACCTGACCGAGCGCGTTCTGGCCGGCCACCGTCCACGTGATCGCCAAGGACATCCTCAAGTTCCACGCCGTCTTCTGGCCCGCGCTGCTGATGGCGGCGGAGATCGAGGTGCCGCGCAAGGTCTTCATCCACGGCTTCCTGCTGATGGACGACCACAAGATGTCGAAGTCGCTCGGCAACGTGCTCGACCCGTTCGCCGTCATGGACGTGTACGGGACCGACGCGCTGCGCTACTACCTGATGCGCGAGGTCTCGTTCGGGCAGGACGGCTCGATCTCCACCGACGGGCTTCGAGACGCGTTACAACACCGAGCTCGCGAACGAGTACGGCAATCTCGCGAACCGCACGCTGACCATGATCGGCCGCTACCGCGACGGCGTGGTGCCGCAGTCCGAGCCCGAGCCCGCGATCGTGGCCGAGTTCGACAGCCTCGCCGAGACGGTCGCGCGAGCGGCTCGACGCGGTCGAGGTCACCGCGGCGCTCGACGAGATCTGGCAGCGCGTGCGGCGCGCTCAACCGCTACGTCCAGGACAACGAGCCGTGGAAGGTCGCCAAGGACGAGTCGCGCGCGGCCGACCTCGACCGGATCCTCTACACGGCCGCCGAGGGACTACGCGTGGTGTCGGTCCTCGTCCTGCCGTGGATCCCCGACCGCCGCCGGCAAGCTGCTCGGCGCGCTCGGTCACGCCGACGACGACCTCGGCTGCGCGAAGCTGGGGGCACGCCCGGGCGGCGCGCAGATCGGCGAGCTAGGCCAGCTCTTTCCAAAGGTCGAGGCGCCCGCCGAGGCGTAGGCCCTTCTGTCGTGGTCGACACCCACTGTCACCTCGACTCGTGCGCGCAGCCCGACGCGGAGCTCGTCGCGAACGCCCGCGGTGTGGGTGTTCGCAAGCTCGCGACGGTCGGGATGAACGACGAGTCGATCGGGCGCGCCGTCGCCGCGGCCGCCGAGTTCGACGACGTCTACGCGATAGTCGGCCGCCACCCCCACTACAGCGAGGGTTGGTCCGGCGCCGACACCGAGCCGATCGAGCGGGCGGTGGCAGAGCCGAAGGTCGTGGCGATCGGCGAGACGGGCCTCGACTACTTCCGCGACCGCGCGCCGCGCGAGCGACCAGCGGCGCGCGTTCGAGGCCCAGCTCGAGCTCGCCGCCCGGCTCGGCAAGCCGGTGGTGATCCACACGCGCGCCGCCGAGGACGACACGTTCGACATCCTCGCCGACCACGCCGAGCGGGTCACCGTGCTGCTCCACTGCTTCTCCGCGCCGGACCGCGTCGAGGAGGCCGTCGAGCGCGGCTACTACTGCTCGTTCGCCGGGAACGTGACCTACAAGAACGCCGCCGACCTCCAGGCCGCGGCGCGCGACGTGCCCAGCCGAGCTGATCCTCGTCGAGACCGACTCGCCGTACCTGGCGCCGGTCCCGCACCGCGGGGAGAAGAACGAGCCGGCGAACGTGGTCGCCACGGCCGAGTTCGTCGCCGACCTGCGCGGCGTCGGCTACGCGGACCTCGACGCGACCGTGGAGGCGCAACGCGGCGCGCCTGTTCGGGTGGTGAGCCCGCCTCACGCACCCGACGCGGACGACCTGCCCAAGCAGGGCAGCCTCAACCGCCTCCGCGCGTTTCGACATCCGGCCGAACCGCGAGCTCGGCCAGAACTTCCTGATCGACGACAACATCCTCGGCGTGATCGCCCGTGCGGCCGAGCTCGACGCCGGCGACGTCGTGCTCGAGGTAGGTGGCGGCCTCGGCGTCCTGTCCGAGTACCTCGCCGCGCGGGTCGCCCACCTCCACGTCATCGAGGTCGATCGCATCGCTCGAGCCGCCGCTCGCGCGACGCGCTGGCCACGCACGCCAACACAACGCTGCACTTCGCCGACGCGGTCGAGTTGGACTTCGCGGCGACTCGTGCCGCTGCCGGACAAGGTCGTCGCCAACCTGCCCTACGGGGTCGCCGCGACGGTGATCCTGAAGGCGCTCGAGCGAGCTGCCCGGGGCGGCGTGGTGGTCGCGATGGTGCAGCGCGAGGTGGCCGACCGGCTGGCCGCGCCGGCGGGCAATCGCGGCTACGGCATCACGTCGGTGCTGGCCCAGATCGCGTGTGAGGTGAAGGTCGTCCGCAAGGTGCCGCCGACTGTCTTCCACCCGGAGCCGAAGGTCCAGTCGGCGCTCGTGCGCCTGCGCCGTACCGGCCCGGCCGCCCCGCCCGAGGTGACCGCGCTCGTGCACGCCGCCTTCGCCCACCGGCGCAAGGCGCTGCCGGGATCGCTCGCGCTCGCGCCCGGCGCCGCGCCGGACCTGCGCGACAGCGCGCGCGCCGGCCTCGAGCGGCTCGGCCTCCCGGCCGACGCCCGCGCCGAGCGGCTCTCCCCGGCCGACTTCGCGGCGCTGGCGGCAGCGATCGGCGCCGAGCCGCTGCTCGCGCTGCGGCGCAGCGGATCGGAGCAGGCGTGATTGCCGAGCGCGCCCACGCAAAGGCGAACCTCGTCCTGCGGGTCGGGCCGCCGCGCCCGGAGGACGGCCTGCACCCGCTCGTCTCGATCTTCGCGTCGCTCGACCTCGCCGACGACGTGCACGTCGAGGAGGCCGTCGCGCGACGAGGTCGTCTGCCCCGGCGTCGACGGCGACAACCTCGCGGCCCGCGCGGTGGTCGCCTACCGCGCGCGGGTCCCGCACCTCCCGCCGCTGCGGGTCGAGATCGCGAAGCGCATCCCGGTCGCGGCCGGGCTCGGCGGCGGCAGCGCCGACGCGGCCGCGGTGCTGCGGGCGGCCAACCAGATCGCCGGCGAGCCGCTCGGCGATCCGATGCTCCGCTCGATCGGCGCCGGCATCGGCTCCGACGTGCCGAGCCAGATCGCACCCGGCCACTCTCTCGTCGCCGGCGTGGGCGAGGTCGTCGAGCCGCTCGCGCTGCCGCCGCTCGCGCTGGTCCTCGTACCCGCGGCAGAGGGCCTCGCTACCGCCGCCGTGTTCGCCGAGCTCGACCGCCTCGGCCGGTTCGCGGACGCCCTCGACCGGGAGCCGCTCCGGGAGCTGGCGGCAGGCTCGCCGGCCGATCTCGCGGCCGGCCTCGCGAACGATCTCCAACCCGCTGCGCTCTCCCTGCGCCCGGAGCTCGCCGAGACGCTCGAGCGCCTGCGCGCGGCGGGAGCCCTCGGCGCCCAGCTGTCGGGCTCGGGGCCGACGGCGTTCGGGCGTCTTCGCCGCCGCCGCCACGGCCGCCGCGGCGGCGGAGCAGATCGCGGGCGCCATCCCCACGGGGACCGTCGGATGAAGCACCTGCGCGAGCACAAGGGCCTGGTCGCCGTCGCGGTCGTCGTGATCGTGCTGATCGTCCTCTACAACACCGGCGTCATCCCGCACCTGCCCGATATCGAGGGCCTGATCGAGGACGTGGCGCAGAGCGCTCGGCCGCTGGACCTACCTGCTCGTCGGCACCATGGCGTTCCTCGAGACGGGCGCCGTTCGTCGGGCTCGATCGCGCCCGGCGAGACCACGGTGATCATCGGCGGCGTGGTCGCCGGGCAGGGCGAGATCTCGCTCGTGTTCCTGATCGGGCTCGTCTGGGTCTGCTGCGTGCTCGGCGACACCACGAGCTTCTTCATCGGCCGCCGGCTGGGCCGCGACTTCCTCCTCCGCCACGGCCCGAAGATCCGGATCGACGAGAAGCGGGTCGCCCAGGTCGAGGACTACTTCCAGCGCCACGGCGGCAAGACGATCCTGATCGGCCGGTTCGTCGGCCTGGTTCGCGCTCTCGCGCCGTTCGTGGCCGGCTCGTCAGGCCTCGCGCTTCCGCCGCTTCCTCCCGTTCAGCGTCATCGGCTGCGGCCTGTGGGGCACGTTCTACTGCGTGCTCGGCTACGTGTTCTGGGCGTCGTTCGACCAGGTGGCCGCTATCGCCGGCAAGGCGACGATGGTCTTCGCGGCGACGGTCGCGGTGATCGTCGTGATCGTGCTGATCGTGCGCCAGTTTCAGGACGAGCAGCGGCGCCGGGCGATGAAGGCTTGGGCCTCGCGCCAGGCCGAGCGCCCGCTGCTGCGGCCGCTGGCCCGGATCGTCGCGGCCCGTCTGGCACGTCGCCGCGCCGCGCGTGAAGTTCCTCTTCGACCGGCTCACGCCCGGGCGAGCTCGGGCTCGAGTTCACGACCGCGCTGGCGGCGAGCGGGGTCGGCTTCTACGTCTTCGTCCTCTACGCGGTGATCTTCGCCGGCGACGACGACCTGACCGCCGTTCGACCGTACATTCGAGACGCTGGCCGACCGGCTGTACGACCCGTTCGTCGTCGACGTGGCGAAGGTGATCACCGACTTCGGCTCGTTCACGGCGGTCTTCGTGCTCGTGCTCGTCACCTCGGTGGTCCTGGCGAGCCGGCGCCACTTCATCGAGGTGCTCACGCTGGTCACCGCCGCGATCCTGCTCTACATCTCGGTCCACCTGGCGAAGAACGGCATCGACCGGCCGCGCCCCGACGGCGGGCTCGCCGAGGTCGAAGGGTCGTCGTACCCGAGCGGCCACGCCGCCTACTCGACGCTCTAGATCGGCGTGGCGGTCCTGGTCGCCCGCACGATGCCGGGGGCCGTCCGGGCGGCCGGCCTGATCGGCGGGGCGGTGGCGCTCGCCGCCCTGATCGGCCTGAGTCGCGTGTACCTGCGGGTCCACTACTGGTCCGACGTCGCCGGCGGCTGGGGCCTCGGCGCCGGGGTACTGGGTGGGTGCGCAGCCGTCGCGCTGATCGTCGCGTACATCCGCAACAATGAGAACGGCGCGGCGAACTCGGGGTCCGCGCCCGCTCCATGACCTTCGACGTGACAACGACTCAACTCGCGATCGCGCTCGCGGCCGGGATCGTCGGTGCCTGCTACATCGCCTTCATCCTCATTCCGTCCGTGACCTCCTACGGACGCATCTGGGAGCGCGTCGCCGCGGGCTTCCTGACGCTCTACATCCTCGGGGCGATGGTCGGCGCGGGCGCCGCGCTGGGCTTCCTCGTCGTGTGGTCGTACGACCGCTACGCATAGGCGCGCAGGGGCGCTCGGCCGACCGCGTTTAAGATTCGCCGGCCTATGTCTGCCGCTCAGAAGCGCAAGGACGCGCCTCAGAGCCCGTTCCTCGAGGCCTTCGAGGAGGTCTCGGAGGCGGTCGAGTCCGGCGCCGGGCCTGCCGACGGTCGCTCGCGCGACCGCGCATGCCCTCGACGCCAGCGTCGTCGTCCTGGACGGCGCCGCTGGCGTGCTCGCCGTGGCCTGCCAGTCGTCCGAGGACGAGCGCGCGGTGCTCGCGCAGGAGCAGGGCAGCGAGGCGCTCGAGCTGCGTGTGGCCGACGAGGCGGTCGGCGAGCTGCGCTACCGCACCCGCGGCGCCGAGCCGCCGCCGGCGCTGCTGCGCATGGTCACCACGCTGATCGGTCTCGAGCTGCGACCGCGCCCAGGCGCCCGAGCGGGAGAGCGAGGCAGCGGTCGGCGACTTCCTCGGCGACCTGCTTCTCGCGCAAGCTGACCGACCGCGAGAACATCCTCGCCCGCGCCGGCGAGCTCGGCTGCGATCTCGCCGACGGCGCGAGCGTGCTGATCGTCCGCGCCCGCCCGCAGCACGCGGAGGAGGGCGATTGGCGCGCGAGGGTGCTGACCGTCGCCGAGCGCGGCGCGCGTGGCGTCGAGCGCACGGCGCTGGCCGCCACCGTCGAGCTCGGCCCGCCGCGCCCGCGCGCCCAGGCGCCGGCCGGCGAGCACCGCAGCTCGCGGCCTGCGCGCGAGCTCGTGATCCTGATCCCCGGCCATGGCACCGAGCCTGCGAAGCGGGCCGCGGCGGCCGTTCAGCGCGAGCTCGACGGGTCGCTCGAGGGCTTCGCCTGCGTGATCGCCCTGAGCCGCCCGGCCACCGACTCCGCCGACCTCCACCGCTCGGGCGCCGAGGCGCTGATGGCGGCGAACGTCGCCGAGGCCCGCGGCGCGACCGAGCTCTCGTTCGAGGAGACGGGCGCCTACCGCCTGCTGCTTCCCGCGATGAGCGAGGACCCGAACGAGCTGCAGCGCTTCTTCGAGGAGACGGTCGCGCCGCTCGTCGACTACGACCACCAGTACGAGACGGAGCTGGTGCAAGACGCTGGAGACCTTCCTCGACGCCGACGGCAACGTGGCGAAGACGGCCGAGAAGCTGTTCACCCACCGCCACACGATCCGCTACCGGCTCGACCGGGTGAAGGAGCTGGCCGGGCTCGACGTGGGCTCGACCGACGGCCGCGAGCGGCTCAGCCTCGGGCTCAAGTCGATGCGCGTCCTGGGCATCGTCCCGCCCGGCGGCCCGGCGTACGAGGCCGGCGCCAAGGCCGGGCGCGTGCCCGAGCCCGAGCTGGACCGCTAGCGCTGGTACCGTCGTCCTCTTCTCCTGTGGGGAGTGGTGTACGCGGCCAGCACGGGTGGTTTTGGTCCACCAGGATCAGGTTCGACTCCTGGCTCCCCAGTTCAACCCCGCCTGAAGCCGACCCCCGGAGGCAGCGCCCAGTGATCGACCACCTCGGAATCGAAGTCAGCGACTACGCCGCCGCCAAGGCCTTCTACGAGCAGGCCCTCGCGCCGCTCGGGTACGCGATGACCATGGAGCCGGCGCCGGGCACGGTCGGCGGGTTCGGGCCTCCCGGTGGGGTGCCGTTCTTCTGGATCTCGACCCGCGGGAAGCCGCAGACCGGCCTCCACATCGCCTTCTCCGCCGCGGACCGCGCAACGGTCGACGCCTTCCACACGGCGGCCATCGAAGCCGGCGCCACCGACAACGGCGAGCCCGGCGTGCGGGAGATCTACCACCCGAACTACTACGGCGCGTTCGTCAACGACCTCGACGGGAACAACGTCGAGGCGGTCTGCCACAGGCCGGCCTAGCCGGGGCGGACCAGACGCAGCCGCTCGCCGAGCGCGCCCGCTGCCAGCAGGGCGTAGGCGGCCATGGCGATCGCGGCTCCGAGGGTCGCGTCGAACATGTAGTCGACGGCGGCCGCCTCGAGCGAGATGCCGCCGAGCGGCGCGAGGAAGACGAGGACGGAGCTGAGGGACGCGGTGAACAGGGCGAAGCTGACCCCGAGCACCGAGAACCCGGCGAACGCGGCGGCCACGCCGAGCGCGATCAGGACTCCGTCGCCGGGATCCGCGGCGGCGACCGCGGCCGTCGCGATGCCGAGGGCCAGGACGGTCCCGAGGTACCGCGCCAGCGCACTCTCGGCTATCGATCCGAACCCCGGCCGCAGGATGAACAGGGCCGTGGTGGCGACCCAGTACGCGTGCCCGCCGGCGCTCGGCAGGCTGTAGCTCGCGACCGCGACCGAGAGGGCGATCCCCAGCAGAACACCGCGCCGCACGCCGAGGGCGCGCTCGTCCTCGAACGGCGCGGGCGGCGGGGCCGCCGGGTCGGACGGCCAGCCGACCGCGCGCTGCAGCGCCTGGGCCGCGCCGCCGGCCAGTACCCAGGCGCTCTGTTCGATCGCGTCGGCCAAGTCGAGCGGCTGCTCCGTCACGAGGAGGAACGCGAGGGTCCCGACCAGGCCGGCCGAAGCTCCCTCGGGGCCGCGCGCCGCCAGCACCGCACAGCCGAAGGCCCAGACGGCGACCGCGCAGATCACTGCCGCCTGCCCGTTCGCGGCGAGCGATCCGGTGAGGTTGCCGGCAGCGACGAGGCCGGCCGCGGCCAGCATCGTGGCGACGGCAGGCCGGGTCGGCCCGCCCTGGTCGGTCAGGCCGACCAGCAGCGCCCCGACGGCGATTGCCAGGCCCACGCCCATGTGCCCGGTAACCGAGCCGGCCACGAGCGCCGCCGCGAACGGCAGCGTGAGGCGGGCGCTCGGCGCGATGCGCAGGAAGCGCCGATCGAAGCGCAGCACGCCGCGCAGGGAGCGGCCAACCGCCGCGCCGGTACCCTGCGGGCCAGTGCCGGGCGATTTCACAGTCCTCATCATGGCCGCCGGCAAGGGCACGCGCATGCGCTCGTCCCTGCCCAAGGTCCTGCACCCCGTCTGCGGCCGGCCGATGGTCGGCTGGGTGATCGCCGCCGCTCGGGAAGCCGGCGCGCAGCGAGGTCATCTGCATCACCCGTCCGGGCGACGGCGTCGCCGAGGGGCTGCCCGGACGGCGTGACGGTCGCCGAGCAGACCGAGGGCGAGGGCACGGGCGCCGCGATCCTCGCGTGCCCGCGAGGCCGCCGCCGGCGCGCGGCACCGTCGTGATCCTGTCGGGCGACCACCCGCTCGTCTCGCGCCGAGCTCATCACCGGCTTGCTCGCGACCCACCGGGCCGAGAGCGCCGCCGCGACGATGCTCACCACGGAGGAGCTCGACCCGACCGGCTACGGACGCGTCGTGCGCGGCCACGACGGCTCGGTCGAGCGGATCGTCGAGACCAAGCACGCGGATGGCGTGCCGGCCGCCGAACTGGCGATCCGCGAGATCAACATCGGCACCTACGCCGTCGACGGGCACACAGCTCTTCAGCGCGCTCGACCGAGGTCGGCGACCGAGCACGGCGAGCGTCTACCTGACGGGGATCGTCCCGGCGCTGATCGGCAGGGGCGAGACGGTCGCCGCGCACCGCACCGCCGACGTGCGCAGCGCGATGGGCGTGAACAGCCGCGCCGACCTGATGGACGTCGAGGAGCTCGCCCAGCGGGACATCATCCGCGCCCACGCGCGAGAACGGCGTGACCATCGAATCGCCGGCGTCCGTCCGGATCGAGGCCGGCGTCGAGATCGGGCCCGACACCGTCCTCGGCCCGGCGACGACCCTCGCGGGTCGACCAAGATCGGCGTCCGGCTGCCTGATCGGGCCGGCCACGACGATCGTCGACTCCACGCTCGGCGACGGCGTCACCTGCCTGCACTCCTTCCTCGTCGACGCCCGCGTCGAGGACAGGGCCAGCGTCGGGCCCGTTCGCCTACCTGCGGCCGAAGGCGCACATCGGCGAGGGGGCCAAGATCGGCACCTACGTCGAGGTGAAGAACTCCGAGATCGGCGCTGGGGCGAAGATCCCCCACCTGTCGTACCTCGGCGACACCGACGTGGGCGAGGGCGCCAACGTCGCCGCCGGCAACATCACCGCGAACTACGACGGCTTCGCCAAGCACCGCACGATGATCGGTGCCGGGGCGAAGACGGGAGTCAACGCTTCGTACATCGCGCCCGTCACCGTCGGTGAGGGCGCGTATATTGGGGCCGGATCCGTGATCACCGAGGACGTGCCGGCCGGCGCCCTCGGAATCTCGCGACCGGAGCAGAAGAACGTCGAGGGCTACGCCGAGCGCGTCGAGAAGGAACGCGGATGAGCGCAATCGACACAGACACAGGGCTTGACGGCCGGGACCTACATACCCGCGGGGTACGACAAGCGCCTGATGGTCGCCGCCGGCCGCTCGAGCCAGGCGCTGGGCGGGCAAGATCGCCGATCGCCTCGAGGTGACCCTCACGGACGCCGGCCTCAAGACCTTCTCCGACGGCGAGGTCTACTGCCGCTACGAGGACTCCATCCGCGGCGCCGATCTCTTCATCGTCGCCTCGATCGCGGGGAACGACGAGGAGGGCCTGACCGTCAACGACGCGCTCATGGAGCTGCTCGTGATGGTCCACGCCGCCAAGCACGCCTCCGCGCACCGAATCATCGCCGTCGCCCCGTGGTACGGCTACTCGCGCCAGGACAAGAAGTCCGCGCCGCGCGAGCCGATCACCGCGCGCCTGGTCGCCGAACTGCTCGAGGTCGCCGGCATCGACCGCCTGGTCACGATGGACCTCCACGCCGGGCAGATGCAGGGCTTCTTCTCCCGCCCTGTCGACCACATGACCGCGATGCCGATCCTGACCCAGTTCGTCAAGGATCAGCTGGCGCACGAGGATCTCGTGATCATCGCTCCCGACGCCGGGCGCGTGAAGCTGGTCCGCAAGTTCGCCCAGAAGGTCGAGGCGCCGTACGCGCTGCTCGAGAAGGAGCGGCCCGCGCACCAGGTCGCCGAGATCGGCTACGTCATCGGCGACGTCAAGGGCAAGGTCGCGGTCATCGTCGACGACATCATCGACACGGGCGGCACGCTGAGCGCGGCCGCGCAGACGGTGCTCGACGAGGGAGCGGAGAAGGTCTATGCCGTCGCCACGCACGGCGTGTTCTCCGGCAAGGCCTACGAGACGCTGGCCAAGTCGCCGCTGTCGGGGATCGTCGTCACCGACACGATCCCGCTGCGCGACGGCGCGCCCGACAACATCCGCGTGCTCACCTCCGCCGACATCCTCACCGACTCGATCCGGCGCATCTTCACCGACGATTCCGTCAGCGAGATATTCGCCGGCGAGAACCAGCTCTTCTAACGGCGCGCCTCGCCGTTGACCCGCGTGCTCCTCACCGAGCACCCGCTACGTGAACGCCGGAAGCTTCACCGTCCAGGGACAAAACGGCGAAGCTGCGGATCGTGCGCCGGTAGGAGCCCGTCGGGCGCCGGACTAGTCTGCTCGCCATGTCCGACTCGTACCGCGTACTCCTCGCGATCCACGTTCTCTGCGCGGTCCTCTGGGTCGGTGGTGGCGTGACGCTCCACATCCTCGGCCAGCGCGCCCGCGCTGGCGGGCCGGAGCGGATGCGGCAGTACGTCGCCGACGCCTCATGGATCGGCCCCAAGTACTTCGCGCCGCTCTCGGTGGTGCTGCTGCTCGCCGGCATCTTCCTGGTCGACGAGGCCGGGTTCGAGCAGTCGGAGCTGTTCATCACCCTCGGCTACCTGGGCTGGCTCACGTCGTTCGTGATCGGCGTCGCCGTCTACCCGCGGATCGAAAAGCAGATGGCCGCGGCCACGACGGACGAGGAGTTCACGTCGATCTTCGCCCGCTACGGGCGGGTCAACCAGATCGAGATCCTCATCCTCGTCCTGATCGTGATCGACATGGCGGTCAAGCCCGGTATGGGCTGACCTACTTCCGCTTTGCCGTGAACTTCCGGTTCAGGGTGTCGCAGACGATGCCGCTACCGGCGACGGAGTCGTACTCGCGCACGTGGCCCTTGAACTTCGAGCCGGTGAACTTGCCCTTGAGGATCACCGTCGCCTTCGACTGACCGTAGGAGTCGGTGATCTTGCCGTTCACCTTGTTGCCCTTGATCTTGAACGCCTTCTTCGGGGCGATCAGGAAGGTTTCGGAGATGCCGTCGCGGTCACAGTCCTGGAGCATCCGCGCGACGAGCTTCGTCACCTTGCCCTGCTTGACCTTGAACGTTACGTCGTACCCCTGAAACTCGATCTTGCCCTTGTACGAGCCGGATTTCGCGGCGCCGAGGGCGGACGGGACGAGGAGCAATGTGAGCGCGGTGACCAAGGCCGCGTAGCGAAGGAATCCGTTCATTCGGCGGACCACCCTAGGGGCGGTCCGCCGATCCCGCAAATCTTTCAGCCGCGCGCCCGGAAGTACTCCCATTCCCGGCGCCCGAGCTCGGTCTGCGGCTGGTCGCCGAACCACCACTCGCGGCCCATCCGGTACCAGTTGCCGGTGGCGCCGAGCTGGCCGAGCACGGCGAGGACGCCGGTCTCCATCCGCCGGCCCATCAGCTCGTCGGCGGGAAGGTTCTCGCGCCGCATCAGGTCGAAGAAGCCCGAGCGCGGGTCCGACACGGCCGCGATCACGTCCATGACCCTGGCCGAGTCGACCGTCACGTCGCGGTCCTCCATGTACCAGCCGCCGACGACCTTCACGTGCTCCATCAGCTGCTCGGCGTCGATCTTCTTCGGGTTGCGGATGAAGTCGAGGTCGTGGAGGGCGGTGAGCAGCCGGTCGGGGTCCTCGGCGATGGCCGCGTCGAGCGCGGCCACCTCGAGGTCGATCTGGTCCTGGTCGAGCTGCTTGGTCATGCCGAAGTCGAGGAACGCCACGCGCCCGTCCTCCATCAGGATGTAGTTGCCCGGATGGGCATCCGCGTTGAAGTGCCCGAGGTGGTAGATCGAGCCGAAGCAGAAGCGGAACACGATCTCGCCGAAGCGGTCCTTCTCCTCCTGCTGCAGCTGCTTGATCGCGTCGAAGCCGACGCCGTCGACCCACTCGCTCACCAGCACGCGCTCGCCCGACAGCCGCGTCACCACCTCAGGTACGTAGATGAACGGATGGCCCCGGTAGCCGCGCGCGAACGCTCGCTGGTTCTGGGCCTCGTACTCGTAGTCGAGCTCCTCGAGCACGCGCTCCTTGAGCTCCTCGGCCGCCGCCTTGGCGTCGAGGCCCGGCGCCAGCGCCTTCGCCATCCGCAGTATCAGGCCGGCGTTCTGCATGTCGGCGCGTAGCGCCTGGGCGACACCCGGGTACTGGATCTTCACCGCCACGCGGCGGCCGTCGGCGAGCACCGCCCGGTGGACCTGCCCGATCGACGCCGCGGCCGCGGCCTCGTGCTCGAACTCCTCGAACAGGTCCTCGATCGGGCTCGTCCCACTGCTCCTCGACCACGTCCTTGACCATTTTCCACGGCATCGGCGGGGCGGAGTCGCGCAGGCCGGCGAGCTTCTCCTGGTACAGCTCGCGGTACTCGTCGGGCAGGAACTCGGTGTCGATGAACGAGGCGAGCTGGCCGATCTTCATGGCCGCGCCCTTCATCGTCCCGAGGGTGTCGACCATCTTCTCGGCCGCCTCGAGGTGCCGCGCGTCGAGCCTGGCGGCGGCCGCTTCCTTCGAGCGGGCGAGGTTCGCCGCGCGGGTGCCCGCGTAGCGCGCGCCCTCGCTGCCGAGCACCGAACCGACCTGCGCGGTCCGCTTGACCCGGCCCTTGGGGATCTCCTCCTTGGCCACGGGGCGAGGGTAGCCGGGGCAGGCCTGGGTGTCCGTCCTCGCTACACTCTCCGGCCGCATGGCTACTGCCGATCGTCCATCACTCGCCGTCGAAGAGCGCTCCGAGCGCGGGTCCCGCGCTGCCCGGCGCCTGCGCCGCAGCGGCAAGGTGCCCGGCATTCTGTACGGCGGCACCCACGACGAGCCCGTCGCTTTCACCGTTGGCCACCTCGAGCTGCGCAAGCTTCTCAACGACGGCCCGGCTCTCTTCGACGTCAAAATCGGCGCGGACAAGAACGTCCCGGTGATCCTCAAGGATCGCCAGATGCACCCGGTCCGGGACGAGACGATGCACGTCGACCTGCTCGAGGTGAACCTCACCGAGAAGATCACTTCGGAGGTCGCGATCGAGCTCGAGGGCGGCGACGATTCGCCCGGCGTGGACGCCGGCGGTGTGCTCGACCAGCCGACGCGCCACATCGGCGTGAGCGCGCTCCCGACCGACATTCCCGAGCAGATCGTCGTGGACGTTTCCGGCCTCGACATCAACCAGACGCTCACGCTCGCGGAGGTCACCCTCCCGCCCGGCTGCGACTTCGTCGACGAGAACCCCGAGGAGATCACGATCGCCTCGGTCGTCCCGCCGACCAAGGTCGAGGAGCCCGAGCTCGAGGAAGAGACCGCGCTGGTGGGCGAGGACGGCGAGCCCATCGAGGGCGAGGCCGCCGAAGGCGACGGCGACGCCGGTGGGGACGACTCCGCCGGCGGCGACGACTCCGGCGACGAGTAGCCCGCCGCCATGTCCCTGTTCCGCCGAGAGTCTGGCGGGAAGGTCGACTGGCTGATCGTCGGGCTCGGCAATCCCGGCGAGAAGTACGCCCGCACCCGCCACAACGTCGGCTTCGAGGTTGCCGCGCTGGCGGCCGAGCGCTGGGCTCTTCCGCGTGCGAAGAAGAAGTACGGCGGCCTCTACACCGACGGCCGCATCGGCCCCGGCATGCCGCGCGTCGGCGTGCTGCTGCCACAGACCTTCATGAACGACTCCGGCAAGGCGGTGAGCCCCGCGCGCGGCGATCTCGGCGTCGGCCTCGACCGGGTGGTCGCCGTCCACGACGAGATCGACCTCCCGTTCGGTCGCATCGAACCCCGCGTCGGGGGAGGTCTGGCCGGCCACAACGGCCTCAAGTCGCTGAAGCGCGAGCTGGGCGGGCCGGACTTCGCCCGCTTGCGCGTCGGCGTCGGCCGCCCGGACTCGACCGATCCCGAGATCGTCAGCGCCTGGGTGCTGGGCCGGTTCAGCGAGCCGAAGGACGAGGTGCGCGGCCTGGTCGAGGCGGCCACTGACGCGCTCGAGCGGCTCGTGACGGCCCCGGACGCCGGCTGACGCGCTACCGGCTCAGGCCTGGTCGCGCAGCTCGACCGCCAGGTCGAGCAGTTCCTGCGCGTGCGGGTTCGCAGAGTCGGTGCGGCGGCAGATCGCCAGCGTCGCCGGCTTGAGCCCGTCGACGGGCCGGGTGACGATGTCCGGCAGCGGCATCGTGGCGATCAGCGACCGCGGCATCGCGCTCGCCGCCATGCCGGTCCGGATCGCGGCGAGCATGTCCTCGTTGCCGCTGATGTAGGCGCCGACGTTCGGCGGCTCGCCGTTGCGCACGTCCGTGAAGGTCCAGAAGTCGCGATTCACCTTGTCCGGGTGGTCCATGTAGCTGATCGGGGCGTAGGCGAGCTCCTCCGCTGTCAGGACCTCCTTGGCGGCGAGCGGGTGGTCGACGGCGAGCACGGCGTCGCGCGGCTCCTCGCTGATCCGCTCGACCACCAGCCCGTCCTCGGTCAGTGGCCACCAGATCAGGCCCACGTCGGCCTCGCCGGCGTGGACGCCTGCGCTCGGGTCGCCGAAGTCGAGGTTGCGCAGCTCGATCGCCACGCCGGGGTGCCGCTCGCGGTACGTGCGGACGAGCAGCGGCGTGAACGGGAGCATGCCCGTGCTGCACAAGCCGACCACGAGCTTCCCGGTGGTGCCCTGGGCCGCGAACAGCGCGGACTCGACGGCGTCGTCGACGTCGGTCAGCAGGCTCGGCACGCGCTCGAGCAGCGCCGCGCCCGCGGGGGTGAGCTCGACCTTACGCGTGGTCCGCACGAACAACTCGGTGCCCACCCGCTCCTCGAGCTGGCGGATATGGGTGCTGAGCGCCTGTTGGGCGATGTGCAGGCGCTCGGCGGCGCGGGTGAAGTTCAGCTCTTCGGCCACCGCCACGAACGACCGCAGGTGGCGCAGCTCGACGCTCATGTGGCCAATCTACGCCCCGAATCCGCCAAGCGGATCTCCTGGCAAACGGGGATCGTCCGGGGCCGGTTCCGACACGGCCACCCATTGTGCCTCCATGTCCCGACGGGGCGCCAGTCGCGCCCGTGCGTAGACTCAGACCGAGAGCCGCGCGGCGCCGCCGGGTGGCCGTTTTGCGCGCCGTGTCGCTACGCCAACTGCTCACATATGCCCACGAGGATCCTGCGGTCGAGGCCCTGTCCGAGGCCGTCGGCGGGGACCCGCAGCGCGTGTTCGTGTCGCCGAGCATGCGGCCCTACCTGCTCGCGTCCGTGCTCGACGCACAGCCCGACAGGCCCGCCCTCGTGGTGGCCGGCGACGACCGGGCCGCGCGCGACCTCGCCGCCGACCTGAAGCAGTTCCTCAGCCCGCGCCCGGTGCGCCTCTACCCGGCGCGCGGAGTGCGCTACGAGTCGCACCTCGCCCCGCCGCCGCACCTGGTCGGCCTGCGGATCGCGGCGATCGACGACCTGCTCGCCGACGCGGATCCGGAGCGCGGGGCCGCGGTCGTGGTCGCCGGCGCGGTGGCGCTCGCCGAGAAGGTGCCCGACCCCGAGCTGCGCCCGCACGGGTTCGCCATCGAGAAGGGCGCCCTGCTCGATCTCGAGGAAACCGCCGCGCAGCTCGTCGCGTGCGGGTACGAGCGCGTCGAGCAGGTCGAGGAGCGCGGCCAGTTCGCCCTCCGCGGCGACATCGTCGACATCTACCCGGCGACCGAGGAACGCGCGGTTCGCTGCGAGCTCTTCGACATCGAGGTCGAGCGACTCACGTTCTTCTCGACGTTCACGCAGCGCTCGCTGGAGGAGGTCGAGCGCGTCGAGATCGCCCCGGCGTCGGAGCTGGCGCCCGAGCACCGCGAGCTGGCCGAGATCGCCGCCTCCGAGGACGACGAGGACCGCCCCGACGTGGCCGAGCTGCTGCCGGTCGACCGCTTCGGGGCGCTGCTCGACCTGCTGCCCGCTGACTCGACGATCGCGATCGCCGCCGAGGAGGAGCTGGCCCCCGCCCTGAAGCGACTACTGGGAGGACGTGACGACCAGCTTCCACGACGCGGACGCCCACCACCTCTACCTCGCGCCGGAGACGCTCGAGGCCCAGCTCGCCGAGCGCGCCGCGCTCGTCCTCTCGAGCATCTCCGGCGACCAGCCGCACAGCTTCCGCGCGCAGGCCGCCGATACGTCGGCGCGCACTCTGCGCGCGGCCGAGCCGGAGCTGGAGAAGCTCGTCCGCTCGGGCTACCGGACGTTCGTCGCCTGGACCCGCCAGGGCGAGGCCGAGCGCGCCGCGTACAACCTCGACCGCATCAAGGCCGCGTTCCTCGATGGCCACCGGGCGCCGCACGAGCCCGGCCTCCACTTCGCCGCACTCGAACCTGCGCGAGGGCTTCCTCTCCCCGCAGCTCAAGCTCGCGATCGTGCCCGAGCACCGGCTGCTGCGCCGGCGCAAGCGCGAGGACGCACAGGGACCGCGCACCGGCGCGGGCGCGCTGGCGAGCTTCACCGACCTGCGCGCCGGGTCGCCGGTGGTCCACGAGGACCACGGCATCGGGATGTTCACCGGCTTCGAGACGAAGACGGTCGGCGGGGTCACGCGTGACTACCTCGAGCTCGAGTTCAAGGACGGCGACCGCGTCTTCGTGCCGAGCGACCAGCTGCACAAGATCTCCAAGTACGTCGGCGCCGACGCGGCGGACCCGCCGCTCTCGAAGCTCGGCGGAAGCCAGTGGGAGAAGCAGAAGCTGCGCGCCCGCCGCGCGGCCGAGGCGCTCGCCGGCGAGCTGATCAACCTGTACGCCGAGCGCAAGCGCCGCGCCGGCTACGCCTTCCCGGCCGACAACGAATGGCAGGCCGAGTTCGAGGCCGCGTTCCCGTTCCGCGAGACGCCCGACCAGATGGACGCGATCGAGGCGGTCCGCGCGGACATGGAGGAGGCCCGCCCGATGGACCGCCTGATCTGCGGCGACGTGGGCTACGGCAAGACCGAGGTGGCGCTGCGGGCCGCGTTCACGGCCGCCGCCGACTCGAAGCAGGTCATGTTCCTGGTGCCGACCACCGTGCTCGCGCAGCAGCACTACGGCACGTTCTCCGAGCGCCTGCGCGACTACCCGTTCCGCATCGAGCACGTGTCCCGCTTCCGCTCCGCCGCCCAGGTGCGCGCGGCCCTGAAGGAGTTCGAGGAGGGGAAGATCGACATCCTGATCGGCACCCACCGGCTGCTCTCGCGCGACGTGCGCCCGAAGGACCTCGGCCTGCTGATCGTCGACGAGGAGCAGCGCTTCGGCGTCAAGCAGAAGGACCTCCTGCGCCAGCTGCGACTACGTGTGGACGTGCTCTCGCTGAGCGCGACACCGATCCCGCGCACGCTCCAGATGTCGCTCGCCGGCCTGCGCGACATCTCGGTGATCGAGACCCCGCCCGAGGGCCGGCGGCCGGTCAAGACCTACGTCGGCGAGTACGACGAGGACCTCGTCGAGCGCGCGATCAAACGCGAGCTCGAGCGCAAGGGCCAGGCGTTCTTCCTCCACAACCGGGTGGAGACGATCGAGGAGACCGCCGAGCGCGTCCGTGCGATGGTGCCCGAGGCCCGCGTGCTGGTCGCCCACGGCCAGATGGAGGAGAAGGAGCTCGAGCAGGTGATGCTCGGGTTCCTGCGCGGCGACGCCGACGTGCTCGTGTGCACCACGATCGTCGAGTCGGGCCTCGACATCGCCTCCGCGAACACGCTGATCGTGGAGCGCGCCGACGAGCTCGGGCTCGCCCAGCTCTACCAGATCCGCGGGCGGGTCGGGCGCTCGCGCGAGCGCGCCTACGCGTACCTCCTGTACCCCTCGGCGGCGGCGCTCACGGGCGATGCAGCAGCCCGGCTCTCGACCCTGTCCGACTACACCGAGCTGGGCTCCGGCTTCAAGATCGCGATGCGGGATCTCGAGATCCGCGGCGCGGGCAACCTGCTCGGCGACGACCAGTCCGGGCACGTGGCGGCGATCGGGTTCGAGCTCTACGTCGGGATGCTCGACGAGGCCGTCGCCGCGCTGGCCGGGACGTCTGCCGACGAGGCCGTCGAGCCGGTGCGCCTCGAGCTGCCCGTCGATGCCTACGTCCCCGGCGACTACGTCCCCTACGAGGCTGCCAAGATCGAGGTCCACCGCCGCGTCGCGGGCGCGAAGGAGATCGCCGAGCTGATCATGCTGCGCGAGGAGCTCGAGGACCGGTTCGGCCCGGTCCCCGAGCCGCTCGACGCGCTCATCCGCCTGCAGGACGCGCGCATCAAGCTCGGGCGCGCGGGCGCGCGCAGCGTCGACTTCGCCGGCGGCCGCCTCGCCGTGTCGCCGATCGACCTCGACTCGCGCCGCGTGAAGATCCTCCGCGAGCGTCTACCTGAGGCGGTCTACGAGTCCGGGCGCAGCACGGTGAGGGTGCGCGTGCCGGAGGAGGCGGCGGAGCGTTTCCCGGCCGTCGTCAGCGCCGCCGAGGCCATTCTCGAGGCGGTCACGAGCCCCGATCCCGACTAGGCCGACCGATCCCCGTTTGAGTCGCTACTATCCGCCGCTGCTTTAGGCGGGCTTGAGACCCGCTCATTAGCAATCTCTCCAATGACTGCTTCGAAAAAGACTTCCGCACGCTTCCTCGCGGGTGCCGCTCTGGTCGGCGTCTGCGCAATCGCCGCCACCGGCTGCGGCAACGACGTGCCGCCCAACGCGGTCGCCAAGGTCGGTGACACCACGATCACCAAGGACGAGTTCAACCGCTGGTTGGACAACGCCGCCAAGGGTCAGCAGCAGGGCGGCACCGCCGTCGTTCCGGACCCGCCGAACTTCACCAAATGCGTCGCCTCGCTCCAGAAGCAGCCGGTGCCCAAGGGCCAGAAGAAGCCGGCAGCCGGCGATCTGAAGAAGCAGTGCAAGCAGCAGTACGACCAGCTCAAGGCCGACGTGATGCAGTTCCTGATCCAGGCCCAGTGGGTCCAGCAGGAGGCCGAGAAGCAGGACGTCGAAGTCAGCGACGCCGAGGTCAAGAAGTCCTTCGAGGATCAGAAGAAGCAGGCCTTCCCGAAGCCGGCGGACTACAAGAAGTTCCTCGCCAGCTCGGGCATGACCGAGAAGGACATCCTCTACCGCGTCCGCCTCGACCAGCTGCAGACCAAGCTCACGCAGAAGGTCACCGAGGGCAAGAACAAGGTCTCGGACGAAGACATCGAGAAGTACTACGAGAAGAACAAGAAGCGGTTCGCCCAGCCGGAGCGCCGCGACCTTCTCGTGATCCTCACCAAGACGAAGGCCAAGGCCGACCAGGCCAAGGCGGCCCTCGCGGGTGGCGACAAGCTGAAGCGCCGTCGCGAAGAAGTTCTCGATCGACGAGGCCTCCAAGAGCCAGGGCGGCAAGCTGCCCGACGTGTCGAAGGGCCAGCAGGAGAAGGCGCTCGACTCGGCCGTGTTCGTCGCCAAGAAGGGCCAGGTCCGCGGGCCGGTCAAGACGCAGTTCGGTTACTACGTCTTCCGGGTCACGAAGATCACCAAGGCTTCCCAGCAGTCGCTGAAGCAGGCGACCGAGACGATCAAGAACCTGCTCCGCAGCCAGCGTGAGCAGAAGGCCCTCGACGGGTTCATCAAGGACTTCCGCGAGGACTACAAGGGCGAGACGGAGTGCGCCAAGGGCTACGAGGTAGCCGAGTGCGACAACGCTCCGAAGTCCAAGACGGACACCGGTGCGGCCTCCGGCGGTGCGCCCGGTGGCGCACAACAGGTGCCGCAGGGCGCACCCCCGCAGGGCGCACCCCCGCAGGGCGCTGCCCCGCAGGGCGCACCCCCGCAGGGCGCCACGCCGCAGCCGACCCCGCAGCCGACACCCGCCCCGACCCCGTAGCCCGCGGCCGGTGATCGAGCCGGGTGGGACCGCCGAGGCGCTCGCGCGTCTCGATGAGATCACCCGGCGGCTCCGAGTCGAGTGCCCGTGGGATCGCGAGCAGGACGAGCGGTCGATAGTCCCGCACACCGTCGAGGAGGCCTACGAGCTGGCCGACGCGGCGGCGGCGGGCGACGACGCCAAGCTGCTCGACGAGCTCGGGGACGTTCTCTTCCAGATCTACTTCTTGGCGCTGTTGCTCGAGGAGCGCGGCGCCGGGAGCCTGGGGGCGGTCGCCGACGGTTGCCGCGAGAAGCTGATCCGCCGTCATCCGCACGTCTTCGGCGAGGTCGAGGCGGCCAGCGCCGGCGATGTCGTGCGCAACTGGGATTCGATCAAGGCGGAGACGGAGGGCAAGGGCCTGTTCGGCGACCTGCCCGAGAACCTGCCGTCGCTGCTGTACGCGAAGAAGATCGCGCGCCGCGCCGAGCGCGCGGGCCGTGCGCCCGCGCCGGCGGCCGCCGAGGCCGCCGACATCGGCCGGCTCCTGTTCGGGCTCGTCGAGGCCGCGCGCGCCCACGATGTCGATCCGGAGCTCGCGCTGCGAGAGTACGCGCGCACCGTCAAGGAACAGACCGAGGAGGAACAGGCGAACCAGTGAGCTCGATCGCGAAGGTCCACGCCCGACAGATAGTCGACAGCCGCGGCAACCCGACCGTGGAGGTCGACGTGACCCTCGACTCGGGCGCAACGGGTCGAGCTGCGGTGCCGTCCGGCGCGTCGACCGGGGAGTTCGAGGCGGTCGAGCTGCGCGACGGCGGCGACGCCTGGGCCGGCAAGGGCGTCGGGCAGGCGGTGGCGAACGTGAACGGCGAGATCGCCGAGCGCGTGACAGGCCTCGACGGCGGCGACCAGGCGGGCCTCGACAACGCGATGATCGAGCTCGACGGGACGCCGAACAAGGCGCGCCTCGGCGCGAACGCCATCCTCGGCGTATCGCTCGCGGCCGCGAAGGCCGCGGCGGCCGAGGCCGGCGAGCCGCTCTGGCGCCATCTCGGCGGGAGCGACGCGCGCGTTCTCCCGGTGCCGATGATGAACGTGCTGAACGGCGGCGCGCACGCCGACAACAAGGTCGACTTCCAGGAGTTCATGGTCGTGCCGTACGGCGCGCCCACGTTCTCCGACGCACTGCGCACGGGCGCCGAGGTGTTCCACGCGCTGAAGAGGACGCTGCACGACCGCGGGCTGAACACCGCGGGCGGCGACGAGGGCGGGTTCGCCCCCGACCTCGACTCCAACGAGGCGGCCCTGCAGATGCTGATCGAGGGGATAGAGGCCGCGGGCTACGAGCCCGGGGCGGACGTGGGCATCGCGCTCGATCCCGCGACCAGCGAGATCTACAGGGCTGGCGGCGCCGCCGGCCGAGCCGGCGGCTTGCCCAACGACGCGGGCGGCGCCTACGAGCTCGAGCACGAGGGCCGCACGCTGTCCGCCGCCGACATGGCCTCCTACTGGGCCGAGATGGCGGGCCGCTATCCGATCGTCTCGATCGAGGACGGGATGGATGAGGAGGACTGGGACGGGTGGAAGGAGCTCACGGACCAGGTCGGCGACACGGTCCAGCTCGTCGGAGACGACCTGTTCGTGACGAACACCGAGCGGCTGAAGAAGGGGATCGAGCTCGGCGTCGCCAACTCGATCCTGGTCAAGGTGAACCAGATCGGGACTCTGACCGAGACGCTCGATGCGATCGCCACGGCGACCGCCGCCGGCTACACGGCCGTGATGTCGCACCGCTCGGGCGAGACCGAGGACGTGACGATCGCCGACCTGGCGGTGGCCACCGGCTGCGGCCAGATCAAGACGGGCGCGCCGTCGCGCTCGGACCGCGTTGCCAAGTACAACCAGCTGCTGCGGATCGAGGAAGCGCTGGGCGGATCGGCCGAGTACCCGGGCAAGGCAGTGTTCAGGCGCTGAGGGCGGGGAGGAAGTCGGTCCTCCGCCGCGAAGGGGGATCGGATGTCTTCCTTCGCCGATGGTCGTCCACGCCGCCGCGCTTCGGCGAACCTGCGTGGCGGGCCCGGCATCCGCTGGGACCGCGTGGCGCGCATCGGCATGCTGGCGATGCTCGGCGGGATCCTGCTGCTCTACGTCTCGCCGGCCAAGCACTGGTGGGAGCAGTCGCAGACCGCCAAGAGCGAGACCGCCGAACTGCAGACGCTTCAGGCCGAGAACCGGGTGCTCGAGCAGCGGGTGAAGCTGCTGCGCAATCCGGACACGCTGGAGCAGGAAGCCAGGAAGCTCGGCATGGTGAAGGTCGGCGAGCGCTCGTTCGTCATCGAGAACCCGCCGAAGTAGCCCGCGCGGCGTACTAGCCTGTCGGGCCGTGGCGTACTCGATCGAACTCGCGCAAGCGCACTGGCACGAGGGCCAGACGCGGGTCGCTGCCGCTCACGGCGACCTGGACGCTGCCGTCGACGCGGTCGTCGAGGAGATCCGCCACCGGCTCGGCGCGTTCCAGATCGCCGAGCTGACCGATCTCTACGCCGCGGGCACCGACTGGGCCGAGGCGATAGCGCGGGACGCGGGTGCCGCGGGCGATGTCGCCTGGGTGGTCGACGCGGCGTTCTGGCGCTACGCGCAGCAGTCGAGCGACTTCGCGGGCGGCCGGGTGCGGCGGATCGAGGACAGCTGGCCGTAGACTCACCTCCTGCACAGGGGTGCAGGGAGAGGGTTTTGGGGAGGAAGATCCGCACAGCGATCTGGCTGGCCGTGCTCGCGGCCCTCGTGCCCGCGACGGCACACGCCGGTGTGCGCGCGGGCGTCGGCGAGGTCGACGGCAGCTGGCACGTCGGGGCCTCGGCCGGCCAGTACGCCGGCTCGGCCGGCGATTCGCACGCGCCGTTCAACCCGACGGCCGAGTCGATCACCAAGTCGCCCTCGTACGGCCGCCAGTCGGCGCTGAAGATCCGCGCGATAGTGGTCGAGGGGCCCGACGGCAAGCGGGTGGCGCTGGTCAAGCACGACCTCTACCTGACCCAGGACGGCCTTCACCGCAGGACGGCCCAGCTGCTCGAGCAGGGCCGCTCCGGCATCACGCGGCAGTCCCTCGCGCTGGCGGCGACGCACGACCACAGCTCGCCCTACTACTCGTCGCCGTCGTGGGGCGTGTGGACGTTCCAGGACGTCTTCGACATCCGTTTCTACGACTACTACTCGCGGCGCATCGCGGAGGCCGTCGAGCAGGCCGCGGCGCGGCTAGTGCCGGTCCGGGTCGGCGGGGCCGTCGGCGGTTTCGACAAGACGCACCGCAACTCGATGGGCCCGGGCATCGCCGACGACGGCACCCCGTCGGGCTTCCCGCACTCGGAGACCGACAAGGACCTGACCGTGGTGCGGTTCGACGACATCTCCGACCCGGCGCGCCCGAAGCCGCTGGCGAACATCGTCAACTGGCACGGCCACCCGGAGATGCTGGAGGGCAACGACCTGATCAGCGCCGACTACATAGCGCCGCTCCAGCGCATGTCCGACCGCGCGACCGGGGCGCTGACGATCTTCACGCAGGGCAGCGTCGGCACGGCGGAGCCGGAGCGCAGCGCCTTTCACTCGCTGCACGAGCGGCTCGAGTTCACCCATCGCCAGTACGGCCAGGCCGAGTTCGCGGCGCGCCTGCTCTCCGACCGGATCGTCGGCCTCTGGCGCGGGGTCGGGAGCGGGAGCGGGGGCGACCCCGCGCGCTTCGTCGCGTTCTCGTCCGACTTCCCGGTCGGGATGATCGACCACTGGTACCCGGGCCCGTTTTCGCACCCGCTGCCGACCGTGTCGAACTGCCGCACCGACACGCTGCTCGGCCTCGAGCCGGTCCTGCCGCTGATCGGCCTGCCCGACTGTTCCAACCCGCTCGAGATCCTCGGCCTGCCCGAGACCCCCCTCGAGGGCGTGAACCCGGGCATCAACACCGATGCGCTCGAGGCCCTCGGCATCCCGGTGCCCGAGAACTACGGCGTGCCGTCCTACACGGCGCTGGAGGAGGACATCAACGTGCACCTCCAGGCGTTCCGGCTCGGGGACATCCTCTTCACGATCTGTTCGTGCGAGCAGTGGTCGGACCAGGGGCGCAACATCAAGACGCGGACCGACCGCCGCGCCGGCAACGAGTGGCTCGGCTACGACTGGAAGCAGAAATGCATCCGGGACGCGGGCGGCAGCTGGACCTGTCGCGACCCGCGCGACGAGACGAAGAAGCTGCCGCCGCTCTCGGAGGCGAAGGTGGCGCGGATGCACGCGCAGGTGACCAACCCGGCCAACGGCTGGAACAACCTGGAGAACGTGCTCGGCGCCGAGTCGGAGCCGGTCGACCCGGCCCAGGTGAAGGGCAACTTCACACACGACGACGACGCCCGCTCGGCCGCCCTCGGCTACAAGCTCACGGTCACCGTCAGCCAGGCGAACGACTACAACGGCTACATCGCCACTTACCGCGAGTACCAGCGCGGCGACCACTACCGTAAGGCGCTGACCGCCTGGGGACCTCATTCGGCCGACTACATGGCAACCCGCCTCGTGACCCTCGGACGGTTGTTGAAGGATCCGGGGATGCCGCTGCCGACCGATCAGCGGCAGGAGCAGGTGCTCGCGCCCAAGGTCGTGGCGGACAACCTGATCAACGATCTGAAGACCGCCGCGCTCGGAGGAACCGGACGGAGCCTCGTCGACGCCTACGAGCGCCTGATTCCCGACGACGGCGGGCGCGCGCAGGTCGTGACCGAGCCGAAGGACATCGACCGCTTCAACGCGGCGCTGTTCACCTGGAACGGCGGATCCAACTTCACCGACAACCCCGACGTCCGGGTCGAGCGGCTCGTGAGGGGGGCGTGGCAGGAGTACGCCGACGGGTCCGGCGAGGTGCCGGTGACGCTCAAGTTCCCGCAGCCGGGCGACATCCCGTCGTATCTCGGCGCCGACCAGCCGTGGCACTGGACGGCGCACTTCGAGGCGTTCGTCGCGCCGTTCGAGCTCGGCGACCGCCCGCGGGCCACCCCCCGCGGCCGCTATCGGTTCACCGTCCGCGGGCAGCGCAAGGAGGGCGGCGCCGTGCGGCCCTACAGCGTGACCTCGCGCGAGTTCGAGGTGCGCGAGTGGCCGGGCATCACTGTCGGCGACGCGCGCATGAACCGCAGGACGCGACGGGCCGGCTTCCGCATCGGGCCGCGCACCCAGCACGCGATCAAGGCGGAGGGCCGGCAGCCGGCGCTGCGTGACGAGATCGGGCCGATCGACTTCCCCGACAGCTACCGGTCCCCGGCGCGGTTCGTGCGCGAGGCGCGTACGGCGATCCGCGACGAGGACGCGCCGGCCGACCCGGGCAGGCTCGAGTGGTACTGCTTCGACTGCTCCTTCCGTCCGTGGGCCGACAGCGCCGACGCCAAGGCCGTCGCCGTCGAGCTTGTCGCGACCGACGGCTCGCGCCGGCGCGTGGCGGCCAGGCGGAAGGCAGGGCGCTGGGTGGCCTCGGAGGCCGTGCCGCGCGGCGGCTATGCGTTCGTCCCGCCCGGGTGCGCGCGGGACGCATGGGGCGATCTCAACGGCGCCGGCTCGAAGGTGATCGGCAGGGGCAAGGTGAAGGGCAGGTGTGCGAGCGCCAAGCCGCGCGTCGTGCGCTGCAGTCCCGCGCGCGGGCGGCTTGCCGGCCGCAGGCTCGGGGTGGTCGCGCTCGGCCGCAGCCGCGCGGCGACTCGCGCCGCGCTCCCCGCGCGCGAGTCGAGCAAGGGCAACACCGACCGCTTCTGCCTGCGCGACAAGGGCCGCGTGCGCGTTCTCTACTCGGGCGGCAAGGCCGTCGTCGCGGTGACCACGAGCAGGCGCTACCGCGCCCTGGGACGCAAGGCCGGAGCGCGGCGCCGCGGGCTCGGGCGCGGCCTGAAGGCCGGCAAGGCGACCTGGGTCGTCCGGAGCGGGCGGTCCGCCGCGCTCGTGTTCCGCATCAGCCGCGGACGGGTCGCCGAGATCGGTATCGCGCAGCCGGGATCGCCGCGCGTAACGGCGAAGCTGCTGCGGCGCCTGCGCTAGTTAGTCGTCGGAGCCGGCGTCGTCGCCGGGCTCGTCGCCGCTGCCGCCGTCTTCGCCGGCGCGGGTGATGATGATGCGGTCGGCTTCGACCTCGACCTTGACGGGACGATGACCGGCCCAGTGCTCCGCGTACACGCCGTTGTCCTGGATGGCGGGGTCGAGCCACAGCCCGTACCCCTCCTCGCCGTGGTCGAAGGTGCCGTCGAGCGGCTTGCGCCGGCCGCGACCACGACCGCCGCGGCGGCCACGCCGGCGCGGCTTCTTGCGGTCGGCATCATCGTCGCCGCCTTCGCCGTCGGCTTCCGCCTCGGGCTCCGGCTCCTCGTCCTGCTCCGCTTCGAGCGCGGCCGCGACGAGCGCCTCGTCCTCCGCGCGGAGATCGGGCTCCTCCTCCTCGACGCGCGGTCCGAACAGGTCGCTCTCGGCGCCGGCGACGTCGCCGGCCTCGAGCGAGTGCTCGTTCTTGAACGCCGAGATGTCCTTTACGGAGACCTCGAGTTGATGGGCGATCCAGGCATCGGTCCGCCCTTGGCGGACCCAGGTGCGGATCTGGTTCAGTTGGGGCTTGAGTGATCTACGTGCCAAGGGGCCGGGACACTACCAACCGCCCGGGTTCCTTGAATCGCCCGCTCCGGGCTGCTTTAGTGGACCGAGAACCGCGTCTCATCGCAGGGGAAGCGGGATATTGCTCCAGGGAGGGAGGCGCCCTGTGCTGGTCCTCACGCGCAAAGGCAACCAGAGCATCATGATCGGCGACGACATCGAGGTGTCGGTCTTGGCGATCATGGGCGAGAAGGTCCGGATCGGGATCCAGGCCCCGCGGGAGATCCCCGTGTTCCGCAAGGAGGTCTACCTCGACATCCAGCGCGACCGGGAGGCCGAGGGCGCAGACGCGCCCGGAGTGGTCGTCGACGCCGCCCTCGAGAAGCTCAAGGGCGCCACGCCCGCGAGCGACGGCGCTCCGGCCGAGTGACGAGCGCTCAGCCCGCGACGGCTGCGAGGACCTGAAACATCACCACGGTCACGACGACCGTGGTGGCCAGGATGGTGAGGCAGAGCGCGACGAAGCGCCACGTGCCCTGCCTGTGGACGCGCTCGACGCGTCGAGCGCGGGAGCGGTGCACGGCAGCCCGTCGCAGATGTTCCCTGCGTACGACGGAATCGGCCGCCTCCTCGCGGAACGACGCCTCGAGCTGCGCTAGAGACTGACGCATCTTCATAAGGCGTTGTGGAGGGTACCAGCGTTATCTGAAGGATCTAGATGTCAGATATCGGATGCCAGATCTGATATCCGACATCCGACATCTGAAATCTGCTCAGACGGTCGCGCCCTGTTCAGCACCCTCGTAGACCTCCACGAAGCGCAGGTAGTTCGTCGGCGATCTGGTCCGACGCGGCCTCGCGCTCGAGCGATCCGTCGAGGAAGCCCTTGAGGGCGTCCCACCAGATCGAGCGGCCGATCGCGAAGCCGACGAAGCCGTCGACCGGGGCGGCCTGGCGCAGCCAGTGGTCGACCTTCTCGTCGCTCGCCCCGCGGCCGAGCAGGACGCTGACCACGCCGTCGCGGCCGTCGCGGCGCGTGGCCTTGATCAGCATCTCGCAGTCCTCGCGGGTGTCGACGCCCTCGATCTTCCAGATGTCGACCTCGATCCCGTAGTCCTGGATCGTCCTCGATCGCGCCGCGCATGAGGTCGGGGCGCAGTTCGGCGTCGTAGCGGTCGGTGTCGCCGCCGACGCTCTCGAGCTGGGCGTCCTCGGCCGGCACCAGCAGCTCGAAGAGGAACTTGCGGTCGTTCTCGTGCAGCCAGTCCGCGAGGCGCTTGAGCTTGGCGAGCTGGGTCTCGTTCATCTCGGTGTCGCCGTCGGGGTTGTAGCGCACGAGGACCTTCGAGAAGTGGGGGTCGAAGCTCAGGATGTGGTCGCCGAACTCGTCGCCGTACTCGAACTCGAAGTCGGGGCGGCCGGAGGCCTCGACCGGCATGGCGAGCTTGAGGCCCTTGCCCTTGGCCTGCTCGGGGATTTCGCCGCCGAACTGCTCGTCGACGAGCACGCCGGTGACGCTCGGCTCGGCGCCCTGCTCGGTCGCCTTCACCATCCCCTCGAAGATCAGATGCTTCGCGTCCGCGATGGTCGCGGTCTCGTCCGGGCTGGGGTCTCCCTCGATGCCGAACATCTTCTTCTGGAAGGAACCGCGATGGTCGAACGCGAGGATGTACAGCTTGCCGTCGTAGCCGAGGCCCATGAGTGTTTCGCTCTCCTGGTCGATCTGTGTGAGGTGGAAACCTTCGCATCCGGCCGAGCCGGCTGCTTGGCCCACTGCCGCCAGTCTACGATGGCCGGGTGGAGCACCGATTCCAGGGGCCCTCCTACACCCTCGGGATCGAGGAGGAGCTGATGATCGTCGACGCGGAGACGCTCGAGCTCGCCAACTCGATCGAGGGGCTGCTCCAGGACCTCTCGACGTCGGAATCCGCGGGCGAGGTCAAGCCCGAGCTGATGGAGTCGGTCTGCGAGATCGCCACCACGCCCTGCGATGACACCGCCGAGGCGGGTCGCCAGCTGGCCGGGCTGCGCCGCGAGGTGGCGACGGCGGCGAGCGATCGCGGCCTGCGGATCGGAGCGGCGGGCACGCACCCCTTCTCGCTCTGGGAGGACCAGCGCATCGTGTCCCGGCCGCGCTACCGCGACCTGATCGCCGGCCTGCAGTTCGTCGCCCGCCAGGAGCTGATCTTCGGGATTCACGTGCATGTGGGGGTCGACCACCCCGACAAGGCGGTTCACGTCGCCAACGGCATGCGGGTGCATCTGCCGCTGCTGCTGGCACTGTCGTGCAACTCGCCGTTCTGGCGCGGTGACAGCACGGGCCTGCTCTCGACCCGGACGCCGATCTTCCGCGCTTTTCCTCGCGTGGGCATCCCGCCGCGGTACGAGGACTTCGACGACTGGAGCCGGCGGATCGACTTCATGATCGCCAGCAAGGCGATCGAGGACTACACCTACCTCTGGTACGACGTCCGCCCGCACCCGATGTTCGGCACGGTCGAGATCCGGGTCATGGATTCACAGACGCGGCTCGAGCACACGCTCGGCCTGGCGGCGCTGGCGCAGGCGATGGTCAAGGAGCTGTGCGAGCACTTCGATTCGGGCGCGGAGCTGTCGCGCTACCCCTACGAGATGCTCGACGAGAACAAGTGGCTCGCCGCCCGCCACGGCCTCGAGGGCGAGCTGGTCGACCTGCCCGAGTCGCGACCGGGTGTCGACCAAGGCCCTCGCCCGGCGCCTGGTCGACAGGCTGCGCGGTCATGCCCAGGACCTCGGCTCGGAGTCCGAGCTCGAAGCCATCGACGATCTGATCGAACACGGCAACGGCGCCCGCCGCCAGCTCGTGGTGTTCGAGGCCAACCACGACCTTCGCGAGGTGGTAGGGGAGATCGTCGACGCGACGTCTCCCTGAGCTGCCACCGCCGCCCGTCGCGTACCCTCAGAACCAGTGAGCCAGCCCGACCTCTTCGTCGTCTGCAAGAACTGCGGCTCCGAGGTGAGCCCGTACGTCACGGAGTGCCCCTACTGCGGGCAGCGCGTGCGCAAGCGGGCTCCCAAGCTCGACCGGCCGCAGGAAGGAGCAGAGGCCGCCCCGCGCCGCCGCCCGCGTCTGTCCAGGCTGCGCCCGGACGAGATCCAGGGGATCGCGCCCGACGCGCGCCCGTACGCGACGGGCCTGCTGGTCGTGCTCTCGCTGCTCGCGACACTCGCGCTGGCGGCCGACGGGGTGAACCTGGTCGACCTCGGCGGGATCTTCGTCCCGATCGAGGAGGACCCGTGGCGGACGGTCACCGCCCCGTTCCTGCACGACAGCCTCGGCTACCAGTTCGTCGCCCTCACGGCGGTCGGTGTGTTCGGCTCGATGCTGGAGCGCCGGTTCGGCTGGTTCCCCGTCCTCGTGATCTTCCTCGCCGGCGGCGCCGCTGGCGCCGAGCTGGCAATCCTCGCCGAGTACGCCGGCCCGTTCGAGAGCGGCCCGCTGTACGCGGTCCTGGGCGCGAACGGAGCGGCGCTGGGCCTGCTGGCGGCGTGGCTGGTCGAGGACCGGCGCGCCGCGCGCCGCGGGGACGACCGGGAGAACGACCTGATCGGCGTCTACGTGTTCGCCGCCGTCCTGCTCCTGCTGCCGCTGGCGGTCGAGGAGGCGGCCGCTGTCGCCGGAGTCACCGGGATGGCCGTGGGCGCGCTGCTCGGCCTGCTGCTGCCGCTGTTCGCCCGCCGCTGAGGCGCTCCGTTCTCACGCAACCCCGAGCGGCCGTCGTGTGAACACTTGGGGTGGCTATAGCCGCCTTGAGTGTTCACGCAACCTCACCCCCCGGCCGTCGGTGAGCCGTGAGCGCCAGGTCCGGCGCCCACGCGGACGGAGAACGACCGCGCCACCCGACTAGGCTCCCCCTCGTGCCCGACGCCGCCTTCTCGGACGAAGAGCTCGACCGCGCCGTCGAGGCGCTGAGCGACCCCGAGCGGTTCCGCGCGGCCGAGGACCGCCTGACGCGGATCGCCCCGCAGCTCCAGCGCATCCTCAACTCCGCCCTGCAGAGCGGGGGCTGGCTGGGCAGCGCCGAGGAGCAGCAGGTGCGCCTGGCGGCGGGCAATCCCGACGAGGCCGAGCGGATCGCCGCGGTCAGGACCCTCCTCGCCGAGGAAGCCCGGATGGGGATGCTGGTCGGCGTAGCGGTCGGCTGGGAGCTCGCCCGCGAGCTCGAGATCGAAAACTGACGAGAGGAGACACGATGGACATCAAGTACCTGGGACACGCCTGCTTCGAGCTGACCGAGGGCGACACGCGCGTGCTCGTCGACCCGTTCCTGACCGGAAACCCGAGCGCCGCCGCCGAGGCCGGCGACCTCGACCCGACCCATATTCTCCTCACGCACGGCCACGCCGACCACCTCGGCGACACGGTCGACATCGCCAAGCGCACCGGCGCCCAGGTGATCGCGATAGTCGAGCTGGCGAACGAGATCGCCGACGCGGGCGTCGAGAACGTGGCCGACCCGAACCTCGGCGGCACCGTCGACTTCGGCGCCGGGTGGGTGCGGCTCGTGCCCGCGTGGCACACGGCTGTCTCCCCGTCGGGGACGGCGCACACGCCGGCGGGCCTCGTGATCGGACCTCGGCGGCAAGGTCGTCTACCACCTCGGCGACACCTGTCTCTTCTCCGATCTGGTGCTGCCCGGCAAGCGGGATGCACTCGACATCGCCCTGATGCCGATCGGCGGCCACTACACGATGGATCGCCACGACGCGGTCGAGGCGGCCAAGCTGGTCGGCGCCCCGACGGTGATCCCGTGCCATTACGACACGTTCCCCCCGATCGAGACCGACGCCGCCGCGTTCAAGTCCGAGGTCGAGACCGCGACGAACTCGGTGGTCGTGGTGCTCGAGCCGGGCGGCTCGCACTCCGTCTAGGGCTGGTTCTGCGGCCCCCGCTCGAACCACAGCGGGAGGTCCTTACGGTCGTGCGCCATCAGCAGCGTGCCGAAGACGGCGAGGATGACCCCGGCGGACCCGTGATGGACGCGCTGGCCGAAGATCCAGAGCCGTCGCCGTTCCGGGTCGTAGCCGACTAGCCAACTACCTTGTGTCCATGGTCGGTCTGCCATTTTCTTTCCTCACTACTCTGTGTTCATCGGCACAAGCCCGCCGGTTGTTGAGCGCCCCTGCGCTCGTCCTCGTACTCGCCGCCGGCGGCTGTGGCGGGGACGATGAGATGCCCGCGGCGGAGAAGGGCACGACCGACGACCCGGTGATCCGGACGGCGCCGCGCACGGTCACCGAAAAGCCCCGCGTGGACTCCGTGACCGTGCCGGCGAAGACGGAGGCCGAGGAGCCGGAGGAACAGGCCGGCGGCGCAGGTGATGAGGTGCCTGCCGGCACCCAGGCCCTGATCACCGGGGAGGGGGGCAAGCTCTCGCCCCGGAGCATCTCGGTGCCGCCGTTCATAGCGGTGAAGGTCGTGCTGGAATCCGCCGACGGGGTCGAGTACGCGATCGGCGCCGGCAAGCGGCAGATCAAGGCAGGCGGCGAGATTCGCTCGGCAGCGGCAACGTTCCCGGGGCTCAAGACCGGGGAGCGGCTCACGCTCACCGGGCCGGACGGGTCCGTGGTCATCACCGCCAACGCGGAGCCCGGCCCGTAGGCTCTGCCCGCGAGCATGGGGACCGAGAGGAGAGAGCCGTGACCGACCGCACCGACCGCGCCGATTTCCAGGCCACCGGCGACCCTGGCCTCATGGCCTCCGCCGACCACGGTCAGGCGGAGCTGCTCAGCTATCGCGAGCTCTACAACCTGTGGGAGCGCCAGCACTGGCGCGTGCAGGACATCGACTTCACCCAGGACCGGATCGACTGGCACGAACGCATCCCGGCCGACGAGCGCTTCCAGCGGATGTACGGGCTGTCCTCGTTCTTCATCGGCGAGCAGCGCGTCGCGGCCGAGCTCGGGCCGATGATGCGCGCGACGCCCGACGAGGAGGCGCGGATCTTCCTCTGCACCCAGATCGCCGACGAGGCACGCCACGTGGCGTTCTTCGACCGCTTCTACGCCGAGGTCGGCGTGCTCGAGTCGGACAACCTCGGCGACCGCCTCGAGGAGACGAGCGCCCACCTCAACGAGAACTTCGGGAAGCTCTTCGACGACATGCTCGCCAGCCGGGTCGACCGCCTCGCGACCGAGCCGGAGGACCTCGAGACCCTGGTCGAGGCGGTGACGCTCTACCACATGGTCATCGAGGGAATGCTGGCGCTCACGGGCCAGCACTTCATCCTCCAGTACAACGAGGAGCAGGGCACGCTGCCCGGTTTCTGCGAAGGCTTCAACAACGTCGCCCGCGACGAGCACCGCCACGTCGCCTTCGGCGCCCGCTTCCTGCGCGAGATGGCCGAGCGCGACGAGCGCTACCGCGAGGCGATCCAGCGCACCCTCGTCGAGAGCGGCCCGGCCGCCGACGGCGTGCTGATGCCGCCATGGGCCGGCGAGACGGACGAGCTGTTCGGCTACTCCCTCGACGAGACCCGCGCGTTCGCCATCAAGGCGCTCGAGCGGCGGCTGAAGGTCATCGGGCTCACGCCCGTCTCGTAGCGTTCAGCGGACGTCGAGCACCACCTTGCCGGTCGCGGCCCGCTCGTCGATCAGCTTGAGCGCCGCGGCGGCATCCTCGAGCGGGTAGTGCGCGCCGACGATCGGCCTGACGTGGCCGGCGCGGGCGAGGTTGTCGATCTCGACCCCGATCTCGCGGTTCACGTCGGGCTTCGTCATCACGAAGGCGCCCCAGCCGGCACCGATCACCTCGGTGTTGTTCAGCAGCAGGCGGTTCACCTTGACCTCGGGGATCGAGCCGCCGGTGAAGCCGACGACCACGAGCCGGCCGCCCTCGCCGAGCGAGCGCAGGCTGTCGGTGAAGCGGTCGCCGCCGACCGGGTCGAGCACGAGGTCGACGCCGCCGCCGGACCACTCCTTGGCCGCGTCCTTCCAGTCAGCGTCGGTGCGGACGACCTCGTCGGCGCCTGCGTCGCGCGCCACCTGCTCCTTCTCGTCGCTCGAAACCACCGCGATCGCCCGCGCGCCGATGCCCTTCGCCACCTGGATCACGGCCGTGCCGACGCCGCCCGCGGCGCCGTGCACGAGCACGCTCTCCCCGGCCTTCAGACGACCGCGCGTGACGAGGCAGAACCAGGCCGTGTGGTAGTTGAGGACGAGCCCCGCGCCCTGCGCGAAGTCGAGCTCCTCCGGCAGCGCGTACGTCATGAACTCGGGCGCGACGGCAACCTCGGCGAACCCGCCGAGCATGCACATCGCGGCCACGCGGTCGCCGGCCTTGACGGCGGCGCCCTCGGGCGCGCTGCGCACGATGCCGCCGACTTCGCTGCCCGGCACGAACGGCAGCTCGCGGCTTGAACTGGTACTCGCCGCGGGTCTGGAGCACCTCGGGGAACGACACGCCCGCGGCGTGGACGTCGACGATCACGCCTTCGCCGGGCGTGAGCATGTGGCTGGCCTCGGGCTCGGGGATGTCGACGAGCGAGAGGGCGGAGTCGGGACCGGTCAGTTCGGTGATCTGGAGCGCGCGCATGGCGCGGCAAATTACGCCAAAAGCCAAGCAGCCGGCCGAGCCGGCTGCCTGGCCGACTACGCGACGTTGGAAGCGATGCTGGCTTCGAGCCGCGCGATGCGCCCGTCGCGCAGCGTCAGGCGATGCTCGAACGTCGCGATCCCGTCGGCTCCGCTCGACTCGCCCTGGCCCTCGACGGTCCCCCGCGCCACGAACGTGCCGTCGGACTCCTCCTCGATCGTCTCGAGCTTCCAGCGCACGCCTGAGATCGAGACCGTCGCGAGCCATTCGACGACCTCCCCGACCCCGTTGCACGGCTTGCTGTCGAGCAGGGACTCCGACGGCAGGAGGACGATGTCGGTCGTCACGATCGGCCCGAGCATCCGCGCGATGCCCGCCTCGTCACCGAGCGCCATCGCGGCGTTGGTGGCGTCGTACAGCTTCGGGATCACGGCGTCGCCCATCAGAACATCCGCCCGCCGAGCGGCACGTCCTCCGACGGCCCGAGCAGGATCACTCGCCCCTCGGCGTCGGGGACGCCGAGGACGAGGATCTCCGAGCGGACGGGGCCGATCTGGCGCGGCGGGAAGTTGACCACGGCTACCACCTGACGCCCTTCAAGCTCCTCGCGCGAGTAGTTGGTGATCTGTGCGGAGCTTCGACGCTCGCCGATCTCGGGCCCGAAGTCGACCGTCAGCTTCCAGGCCGGCTTGCGCGCCTCGGGGAATTCCTCGACGGCGGTGATCCGCCCGACGCGGATGTCGAGCTTGTCGAAGTCTTCGATCGTCGCCACGGCGAGGCCTACCGTACGCGATGGGCGATGGCTGCGCGCGTGCCCGGACTACGGGATCGGCGGGGGCGCCGGAGCGGGCTGAGGCCTCGGTGCGGCGACCGGCGGAGTGGGGGCCGGAGGCGGCGGCGGGGTGACCACCGGCGGTGTGTCGGCTGCGGGCGGCGCCGGGGTCGTGCCGGTGGGCGGGGCGGGCACCGGAACGGTCTTGGGCGGCAGGGTCACGGTCGACGAGCCCTCCTCGACCGGGTCGGTCGCGACGGGGACCGCCGGGACCGTGGCCGGGGGCGCGACGGGCTTGGCGGCTACCGGCTCGGGCTTCTTGGCGGCGGCGCTGGCGGGCTTCTTCGGCTCCGCCTTCTTCGTGGGCGCCGGGGCCGCGGCGGCGCGCGGGGCAACCGGCGCGGTCGCCGGGGCGGCCGAGGCGACTGCCGCGGCGGGGGCCGCGTCGCGCTGCTTGACGGTGTTGACCTCGACGGCGGCGCCGGTGACGATCACGGCGGCGGCAACTCCTGCCGCGGCCTTCGAAGCGAGCGTGGATACGCCCGCTGTCACCATCGAGCCGGCGACGGTGGAAGCGCCCGTGGCGGCCCCGGTGGCGGCGACGCCGGCACCGCCGGCGATCGACGAGCCGCCGGCCGCGGCGCTCGAGGCCGCGCCCGCGCCGCCGAAGGTGAGCTTCGCGAGGCCGAGCTTCTTGAGCAGGACGAGCGGCCCGATCGGGTACACGGCGGCGAGAGCCTTGTTCGTGCTCTTGAGCTGGCCGCGGAACGTCTTGCAGCGATCGCAGCCACGCACGTGGCGGCGGACCGGGGCGGAGGACTTGGCGATCCCCTCGGCTACCTGGCCGAGCTCGAGACGAACCTCCTCGCAGGTCAGGAGCCGGGCCTCGGAGGCCTCGGCGAGGCTGACGCGAGCGCGCACGAGCAGCGACTTGACGCTCGGCACGGTGGTGTCCATCGCCTCGGCGATCTGGTCGTAGGACAGGGCGTCGATCTCGCGCAGCAGCAGGGCGGTGCGCTGCGTCTCGGGGAGGTCGCCGACGTCGGAGACGATCTGGCGGAACTCCTCACGCCGGTGAACCGTCTCGGCGGTGGTGGTGCCGTTGTCGCGCTCGAAGATGTCCATCGAGTCCTGGCCGGTCGCCTTCGGCTTGCGCAGGTGGTTGAGACAGCGGTTGCGCGCGATCCGGTAGAGCCACGGGCGGGCGTTGATCGGCCGCTCGTCGCGCAGGAGCGCGCCGTACGAGGCCGCGAAGACCTCCTGGAGCACGTCCTCGGCGTCCTCCTGCGAGGACAGCATGTGGCGGCAGAACGCGAGGAGGCGCGGCTGATAGCGCTGTACGAGCGCATCGAACGCGCCTTGGTGACCGCGTCGCGTGAGCGCCACCAGCTTTTCGTCCGACTGGAGTCGGAGCAGCGGCGAACGGCCGGCGAGCGCGGGAAGTGCGGCTTGTCTGTGTAGAGCTGAAGCTTCCACGCGGAGTCCTTGGAATCCCCTGATTCCTGACTCCAAAACACGGTAGCAACCGGATAGTTGCGCCGGCTGAGCGCCGATTTCCGCGGCGCGCGGCCTGATGCCCGGGGTGGGACTCGAACCCACATGCTCCGAAGAGCGGCGCTTTTTAAGAGCGCCCGCCTGTACCAGTTGGGCCACCCGGGCGGGGACGGGGCCGATGCTACGCGTGTAACTGCGCCGCCGCCGGTGTATACCTCTCCGCCGTGGCCAAGATCCTCTACACGCCGTTCAGCATCCTCGGCGGACTGATCGCCGGTTTCGTCGCGCGCAAGGTGTTCAACAGCACCTGGGCGCTGATCGACGACAGCGACGGCCCGCCGACCTCCAAACAGCGGGACGCGCCCGCGACGAAGCTCCTGATCGGCGCGGTGCTGGAGGCCGGTGTCTTCGCCGCGGCGAGGGTTCTCTTCGACCGGCACGCCCGTCGCGCCTTCCACGCGCTGTTTGGGGCTTGGCCGGGCGATAAGGAAGCCGCTTAAGACTGGCTTAACACTCCCGTGGGCTAACGCAACAACCGCTGCGTCCCGGGGCCGCCGCTTCATGTAGATTCGGCTTCGCAGTACCGCTACCGCCATGGAGGCGGGTCGGCGGGATGGGAGGGAATCGGACCAGGATGCGATCTTGAGCGGGATTGGACGCGTTGCCGCGATCGGCGCCATGATCGCTGCCGTAGTGCTGGTCGCGCTCGTCCTGTTCGGCGGCGGGTCGGGCTACGAGGTCACGGCGAAGTTCATCAACGCCGGCCAGATCGTGAAGGGCAACCCGGTGCAGTCCGGCGGCACCGCCATCGGCAGCGTCGATGAGATCAAGATCACCGAGGACGGCCAGGCCCAGATCAAGCTCAAGATCAAGGACGACTTCTCGCCGCTGCGCCAGGGCACGCGCGCGCAGATCAAGCAGTTCTCGCAGTCGGGCATCGCCAACCGCTATGTCGATCTCACCTACCCCAACGGGGACGCCCAGGAGAAGATCGCCGACGGCGGCACGATCGACGTCGACAAGACGACCACCGCCGTCGACCTCGACCAGCTGTTCGACACGCTCGACCCGCCGACCCGCAAGGCGATCCAGGACTTCGTCCAGGGGTCCGCTCAGAGCTACCGCGGGGTCGGCCCGGAGGCCTACGACACCTTCCGGTACCTGAACCCGGCGTTGTCGACCTCGAGCCGCCTGTTCAACGAGCTCGCGAAGGACCAGCCGCTGCTCGAGCGCTTCGTCAAGGACAGCTCGGGGCTCGTCACGACCCTCGCCGAGCGCAAGGACGACCTCGCCGGCCTGATCGGGAACCTCAACGACACCACCCGCGCGCTGGGCAGCCAGAAGGCAGCGCTGGGCGAGTCGATCGGAGAGTTCCCCGGGTTCATGCGCCAGGCCAACACGGCCTTCGTGAACCTGCGCTCCGCGCTCGACGACGTCGACCCCCTGGTCGAGGCATCGAAGCCCGTGGCCGAGCAGCTCACCCCGTTCCTGGCGCAGACCCGCAGCTTCACCGCCCGCGCCGAGCCGACCGTGCGCGACCTCCGCGGCGTGATCCGCCGGCGGGGAGCGCGCAACGACCTGATCGATCTGCTCACCAGCGCGCCGGCACTGAACGAGATCGCCACGGTCTCCAAGGAGCGCAACGGAAAGGAGCGGCCAGGGTCGCTGCCGCAGACGGCGAGCGCATTCAAGGACGCGACGAAGATCATCTCCGAGGCCCGGCCCTACACCACGGACTTCCTCGGCTGGTTCGACGATTTCTCGACCACCGGCGGCGGCTTCGACGCGCTCGGCGCCTATGCCCGCGCCTCGATCTCGCTTGCCGAGAACGTCGACCTCGAGCACGGCCGGGCGCCGCCCAAGGTCAAGCAGTTCAAGCGCTGCCCGGGCTCGGGCGAGGGCCCCACCCTCGACGGTTCCAACGTCCTCTCAGCCGAGGAGCGTCAGCGCCTCGACTGCGACGAAGACGACCGGGCCGTGAAGCAGAACGGCGTCAACGGGACGGGCGAGTAGTCGATGCGCCGCCTGTTCACACTGCTTCCGATCGTCACGGTCGTGGCTGTGGCCGCCGTCCTGATGGCTGCTTCGGGCGGGGAGGGAGCCAAGGGCAAGAGCTACAAGATCGTGTTCGACAACGGCTTCGGGCTCGTAAAGGGCGGCGACTTCCGCATCGGCGGCGTCCGCGCCGGCCAGACGACGGCTTTCAGCGCGACAGAGACCTCGCCGCCGAAGGCCCAGGTCACCGCCGAAGTCGCCGAGCCCGGGTTCGACGACTTGCGCAAGGACGCCGCGTGCACGATCAAGCCGCAGTCGCTGATCGGCGAGTACTACGTCGATTGTCAGCCCGGCTCGTCGAAGACCAAGCTGCCCGATGGCGGCACGATCCCCGTCCAGCAGACCGAGTCGACGATTCCGCAGGATCTCGTCAACAACATCCTCCGGCGCCCCTACCGCGAGCGCCTGCGCCTGATCATCACCGAGCTCGGCACGGGCCTGGCCGGCCGTCCCCAGGACCTGCAGGAAGTGCTCAAGCGCTCCGATCCGGGCTTGCGCGAGACCCAGAAGGTCCTCAAGATCCTCGGCGACCAGAATCGGGTGATCCAGAACTTCATCGTGGACGCCGACACGACGATCACCGCGCTCGAGGCCCGCAAGACCGACGTCAGCCGTTTCATCGAGACCGCGGCGGAGGCAGCCGACGTGTCGGCCTCGCGCCGGCAGGCCCTCGCCGAGACATTCAACAAGCTGCCGCGCTTCCTGGCCGAGCTCCAGCCGACGATGGCCCGGCTCGAGGACGTCGCTGACGAGCAGATCCCGCTGCTCGCCGACGCCCGCGCCGCAGCACCGGACCTGGACCGCTTCCTGGCCCGCCTCGGCCCGCTCACGAAGGTGTCCCGGCCCGCGATCCGGACCCTCGGTGACGCCTCGGAGGAAGGCGCCGCGGCCACCAGGAAGGGCCGCGACGACGTGGCCACGCTGCGAGTGCTCGCCAAGGATGCGCCGGTGCTGGGCAAGCCGCTGCGCCAGTTCCTCGAGTCGATGGACGATCGGCGCCGGTCGCTCAACGAAGACCCGCGCGCCGTGACGGGCTCCCCGCCCGCCGGCGACATCTCCAACCGCTTCAAGAAGACCGGCTTCACCGGCCTCGAGGCAATCTGGAACTTCGTCTACTGGTCGGGCATGTCGGTCAACGGCTTCGACCAGGTCAGCCATTTCCTGAGGGTTTCGCTGACCCTCTCGAAGTGCTCCGAGTACTACAACCAGTCGATCCGCAGGACTCCGACCAACGCGGTCAAGACCCACTTCGCCGACTGCAACCAGTGGCTCGGCCCGAATCAGCCCGGCGTCACGACACCGGACTACACCGCGGGTGAGACGGCGGCCGCGCGCGACGCGAAGGGCAACTGGGTCGCCAGGCCCGCCAGCAAGCGCGGCGAGCGCCGTGAGACGGGCGACCTCGACGCCCCGCCGCTGCCCGGTCAGCCGGACATCTCGAAGCCGCAGATCGTGCTCCCGCCGCAGGTCCAGGACCTGATCGACAACCTCAAGGGCGGGCTCGGCATGAAGCAGACGACCGACAAGGTGACCGGCCTGCTGAACGGCCAGGGCCCACGCGGGCAGGGCGGCTCGGCGCCGACCGCGAACCAGCTCCTCGACTACCTCCTCGCGCCATGAGACGTCGTCAGGGACAGGCCTCCATCGTCGCCAGCCCGGTCCTCGTAGGGGCCGTCACGCTGCTCGTGACGATCATCGCGGTCTTCATCGCGTACAACGCGAACTCGGGCCTCCCGTTCGTGCCGACCTACGACATCAAGGCCCAGATCCCCACCGGCGGCAAGCTCGTGGCGGGCAACGAGGTCCGCATCGGCGGCTTCCGCGTCGGCGTGGTCGACGACATCCAGCCTGAGGTCGTCGAGGTCGACGGCGAGCGGAAGTCGATCGCCGTGATCTCGATGAAGATCGACAAGACCGCCTCGCCGCTGCCGCCCGACAGCACGATCAGTGTCCGGCCGCGCTCGGCGCTCGGCCTGAAGTTCGTGGAGATCGTGCCCGGCAAGTCGAACGGGGAACTCGAGGCGGGCTCCACGCTCGCGCTGAAGCAGTCGAGCGAGAGCCTCGAGCTCGAGGACATCTTCGCCACGTTCGACACGCCGACCCGGAACAACGCCCGCGCGGCGACTGCCGGCTTCGGGGACGCATTCGCCGGTCGCGGCCAGTCGCTGAACGAGGCGATCGGCGCCTTCAACCCGTTCTTCAAGAGCCTGCTGCCGGTGATGCGCAACCTGGCGGACCCGCGCACCGGGCTCGATCAGTTCTTCCGCCAGCTGGGCGTCACGGCGGCCCAGGTGGCGCCCGTCGCCCAGACCCAGGCCGACCTCTTCGCGAACATGGCCACTACGTTCGGTGCCCTGTCGGAGAGCCCGGCCGCGCTGCAGGCGACGATCGAGAAGTCGCCCTCGACGCTGCAGACGGGCATCGAGTCGCTGGCGGTGCAGGAGCCCTTCCTGGCGGACTTCGCCGCGCTGTCGGCCGATCTGCGCCCCGCGGTCTCTGAGCTGCGCCGGGGCCTGCCCGCGATCAACTCCGCGCTCGCCGCCGGGATCCCGACGGTCCCGCAGACCGTGCCGTTCAACCAGAACCTCGAGCGGACCCTCTCCGCCGCGGACAACCTGTTCGACAACCCGAATACGCACCTTGCGCTCAAGGACCTGCGCACCACGCTGCGTGTGACCGCGCCGGCCGTCCAGTTCATCTCGCCCTACCAGACCGTGTGCAACTACGCCTCGTTCTTCTTCGGCGCGCTCTCCGATCACTGGTCGGGGCCGTCGGCGCTGGGCGGCACCGTCCAGAACCAGGGCATCAAGCTCGTGAACAGCTTCCAGCCCAACACGATCGGCAACTCCGAGTCGGCCCGCCCATGGGACCTCGAGCCCGGCGTGGACCCGATCGGGGCCAACGACGGCGTCCTGCCGCTCGGCCGGCTGTTCGGCACGCCGTACACGCCGGCGATCGACGCCCAGGGCAACGCCGACTGCCAGCTCGGCCAAACCGGTTACCCGAAGGGCCCGGACGCGCCCAACGCGCGCTACGGCGGCGGTTTCGCGCCCGACGGCGCCCCGCGCGGAGGCAACGCGGCCATCACCAACTCGAATTACCCGATTCTGTCCGGGCCGACGTACATCGGCGAGAAGCTCGGTCTCAAGAACCTCTCGGACGTCGACAAGCTGAGGGTCAAGTGAGCAAGCTCAGCAAGCGACATCCGGCGTACGTGGGCATGTCCCCGTTCAGGGCTGGACTGGTGGCGGTGATCATCCTTTCGCTGCTCACGATCTTCGCGTTCACGAAGTGGAACCCGTTCGCGAACCCCTACGAGCTCACGGCGACGTTCCAGGACGCCTACAACCTGAAGCCGAACTCACCGGTTCGCACCGCCGGCGTCCAGATCGGCGTCGTCAAGAAGGTCGAGGCCGTCGACGGCGACAGCGGCGCCGCGCAGGTCACGATGGAGATCAAGGACACCGGCCTGCCGATCCACGAGGACGCCCGTCTCAAGGTGCGCCCGCGTGTATTCCTCGAGGGCAACTTCTTCGTCGACCTGGCGCCCGGCTCGCCGACATCACCCGAGCGCGACAGCGGCTCGGACAACCCGATCCCGGCTACCCAGACTGCTGCGCCGGTGCAGTTCGGCGACATCCTGACCGCGCTCCAGTCCGACACCCGCACGGACCTGCAGGTTTTCCTCAAGGAGTTCTCGACCGGGATCTCGGGCAAGGGCGCCGAGGGCTTCAAGGAGTTCCTCGAGACCGGCCCGGGCGCATTTCGCCAGCTCGCGCTCGCGAACGACGCGGCGCTCGGCGAGGAGCCGACGGAGGACATCCAACGGCTGCTCAAGGGCCAGCAGGAGACCTTCGCCGCGCTCAATTCGAACGAGGAGGCGCTGAAGGGCCTCGTCACCAGCTTCAACGTCACGGCGGGCGCGTTCGCCCGCGAGGACGTTGCACTGGCGGCCTCGATCCCGGCGCTGCGCGACACCTTGCGAACCGGTCAGCCGTCGCTGGCCGCGCTGAACGCGGCTCTGCCGTCGCTGCGCCAGTTCGCGGTCGATGCCCTGCCGGGCGTCAGGTCGTCCGGGCCGACGCTGACCGCGGCAAATCCGTTCATCCGGCAGGCCAACGCCCTGGTCGGCCCGAACGAGCTGGGCGGCACGGCGAAGGCGCTCGCCGCGGCGCTCGGCCCGCTGAGCCGCCTGAACCGGGATCTGCCGCCGTTCCTGGAGGAGTCGCGCGCGCTCTCGTCGTGCACGAGCAACGTCCTGGTCCCGTTCGGCGAGGCGAAGATCCCCAACCCCGAAGAGCCGGAGAACAACAACCAGCCGGTCTATCGCCAGTTCAACCGGGGCCTCGTCGGCCTCGCGGGTGAGAGCCGCCTCTCGGACGGCAACCAGTCCTACTTCCACGTCAGCGGCGTCAGCGGGCTGAACATGGGCGGCGGCGGCGTGCTCTCCGTGCGCCCGGCGCCTCCGGCCGACTTCGGCTCGCAGCCGCCGGCCCGGCGTCCCGACGTGCCGTGCGAGACCCAGGCGGTCCCCGATCTCAACGCCCCCGGCGGCGTTCTCTCCAACTTCGTGTCGAAGAAGCCGGGCATCAAGCTCGGCGAGGTGTCGCTCGGCGACGTCGCGCGGCTCGCGCCCGATCTCCGTAGCGCGTTCCGCAAGGGCTCCAGGGACCTGAAGGCGGGCCGCAAGGCCTGGGCGGAGAAGCGGAAGAAGACGCTCGACGAGCTCGGCCTCGGGACGGGGGCGGCCGAGTGAAGCGCACGATCCGCAAGCACCTGCGCGACTTCCTGGCGATCCTCGGCCTCGCCGTGATCGGGCTCGCGGTCGGGGCCTACATCCTCTCCAACCAGCGGCTGCGCTTCCCCTTCATCGAGGAGAAGCCGTTCGTGGTCAAGGTCGACCTGTCCGACGCGCAGGCCGTCCAGCCCGGACAGGGCCAGACCGTGCGCACGGCCGGGGTCGAGATCGGCCAGATCGGCAAGGTCACGCTCGAGGACGGCCACGCAGTGGTCGAGATGCAGCTCGAGCCGAAGTACGAGGGCTACATCAAGCACGACGCGACGGCCCTGCTGCGCACGAAGACCGGCCTGAAGGACATGTTCATCGAGGTCGATCCCGGCACGGGCAAGGCGCTCGAGGAGAACGCGCACATCCGGGTGCAGAACACGGCGCCTGACATCGACCAGGACGAGATCCTCGCCGCGCTCGACACCGACACGCGCGAATACCTCCAGCTGCTGGTCACCGGCGGCGGCAAGGGGCTGGCTGGCAAGGGCCAGGAGCTGCAGAACACCTTCGCGGCGCTCGGCCCGACCAACCGCAGCCTCGAGCGGGTGAGCTCAGCTATCGCGCGGCGGCGGGCGAACCTCAAGCGGCTGGTGAACCGCTACGGCCTGCTGACGAAGGAGCTGGCAACCAAGGACGGCGACATCGTGCGTCTCGTGGCCGCATCGAACGACGTGTTCAGCGCGCTCGCCTCGCAGGACGCGAACATCTCCGAGGCCGTGCGGCGCCTCCCGGGCACGCTGCGCCAGACGGACACCACCCTGGCCAAGGTCGAGACCCTCAGCGGCGAGCTCGGCCCTGCCCTCGAGGCGTTACGGCAGCCCTTCCGCCGGCTCGAGACCACGAACCGGGAAGTGCTCCCGTTCCTGCGCGAGGCGACGCCCCAGATCCGCGACGAGATCCGCCCCTTCGCGCGCAACGCGCGTCCGTTTACGCGCGACCTCGGCGTGGCTGCGCGGGACCTTGCCGCGGCGGCCCCGGACTTGACGACCTCGTTCGACAAGGTCAACCGGCTCTTCAACATCGGCGCTTTCAACCCGGCCGGAGCCGGCAAGCCGACAGGCACGCTGCAGCAGCAGGCGAACGCGCAGCGCAGCTACCTGTACTGGCTCGCGTGGCTGGGGCAGAACACCAACTCGATTTTCTCGACGGCGGACGGACAGGGTGTGTTCCGCCGCATCGCAGTGGGCGGCGTAGCGTGCGGGACCTTCGCAAGCCTCCTCCAGAACCCGGCTCTGGAGCCAACTGTCGTCCCGCTCCTAGCGAGCCTGAAGCTATGCGTGCCGTAACGAATGGTCAAGGAAACACCCAGCCCCCTGCACATCGCCTCGATGGTGATCTTCACTGCGTCCGTGGTGGGGTTGCTGCTGTTCCTGTGGCTCTCCTTCGGCGGATCGGTCCCGCTGCGCGCGGAGGGGTACCGCTTCGAAGTGAAGATGCCCGAGGCACAGACGCTGGCGAACGAGGCCGACGTGCGGCTGGCGGGCGTGGTCGTCGGCAAGGTCAAGAAGAAGGAGCTCGACAAGGGCGCCAACGCGACCAACGTCGAGATCGAGATCAAGCCCGACTTCGCGCCGATCCCGAAGAACACCCGCGCGGTGCTGCGCCAGAAGACGCTGCTCGGCGAGACCTATGTGGAGCTCACCCCGGGGAATCTCCGGAAGGGGAAGCTGGCCGACGGCGGGACGTTGCCGTCTGCTCAGGTGGAGCCGACGGTGGAGTTGGACGAGATCTTCAATACGTTCGATCGGCCGACGCGGTTGGCGTTTCAGGATTGGGTGAAGGAGCTGGGTGTTGCGATTCGGGGGCGTGCGGCCGGCGATCTGAACGATTCGCTGGGGAATCTGGGTCCGTTTGCCGTGGATGGCGCGACGCTGTTGTCGGTGTTGGACGAGCAGGGTGGTGCTGTGCGGCGGTTGGTGCGCAATACGGGGACGGTGTTTGGTGCGATCAACCAGCGCGAGGGGGCGTTGCGCGAGTTGATCGTGAATGGGAACGACACGTTTGCGGCGACGGCTTCGCGCGATCGGGCGTTGGCGGAGACGATCAGGGTGTTCCCGACGTTCTTGGACGAGTCGAAGGCGACGTTGGCGCGGCTGGAGGGGTTTGCTCGCGATACGCGTCCGCTGGTTACGACTTTGCGGCCGGCGGCGCGGGATCTCGGGCCGGCGGTGCGGGATCTGGCGGATCTGTCGCCGGATCTGGAGGGGTTGTTCCGGGATCTGCCGGGGTTGGTGAGGGCTGGGCGCAGGGGTTTGCCGGCGTTGACGGATGTGGTTGCGGCGACGGAGCCCTTTGCGGAGGCTGCGCACGTGTTCCTGCCCGAGTTGAACCCGATCCTGTCCGAGTTCAACTTCCACCAGGCGACCATCGCCGGCTTCATCACCAACGCGGATGCCGACCTGGCGGGAACCTTCGGCGGCAAGCGCTACCAGACGCAGATCGCGCTGATCGACCCGGACAAGATCCTCACGAGCTTCCCGCTGGAACCGCAATCGACCCGCGGCAACGCCTACATGCAGCCGAACGGGCTGGCGCGCGGGCCGGCGGTCCGCACGATCGCCGAGAGCATCCACTGCCCCGGCGGCAAGGAGCAGCGCGAGGCCGACGACGCGAAGAACCTGCCGCCGTGCTTCGTGGCGCCGCCGTCGCTTCTGAACGGCAAGCAGATCATCAGGCTGGGCCGCGGCGAGGCGCCGTATCGCGAGCCGCCGAAGGGACTCGAGGGAACTCTCCCCGCCGATCCTGGGAGGTGATCTCCTAGATGGTCAAGGACACTCCGGGTCTTGGCAAGATCGCGGCGATGGTGGTGTTCACGCTGTCGTGCGTGGGCATCCTGCTGTTCCTCTGGCTGGCCTTCGGCGGGTCAATCCCGCTGCGCCCGGAGGCGTACCGCTTCCAGGTCGCGTTCCCCGAAGCGCAGACCCTGTCCCAGGAGGCCGACGTGCGGATCGCCGGCGTCAACGTCGGCAAGGTCAAGAAGAAGGAGCTCGACAAGGGCGCCAACGCGACCAACGTCGAGATCGAGATCAAGCCCGACTTCGCGCCGATCCCGAAGAACACCCGCGCGGTGCTGCGCCAGAAGACGCTGCTCGGCGAGACCTACGTCGAGCTCACCCCAGGCGACGAGAAGGGGGAGACCGCTCCGACGGCCCAGTCGGGCGGCGGCGCGCGGAGCCAGGACACCCGGCTCGCCGGCAACCTCGAGGACGGCGGGACGTTGCCGTCTGCTCAGGTGGAGCCGACGGTGGAGTTGGACGAGATCTTCAATACGTTCGATCGGCCGACGCGGTTGGCGTTTCAGGATTGGGTGAAGGAGCTGGGTGTTGCGATTCGGGGGCGTGCGGCCGGCGATCTGAACGATTCGCTGGGGAATCTGGGTCCGTTTGCCGTGGATGGCGCGACGCTGTTGTCGGTGTTGGACGAGCAGGGTGGTGCTGTGCGGCGGTTGGTGCGCAATACGGGGACGGTGTTTGGTGCGATCAACCAGCGCGAGGGGGCGTTGCGCGAGTTGATCGTGAATGGGAACGACACGTTTGCGGCGACGGCTTCGCGCGATCGGGCGTTGGCGGAGACGATCAGGGTGTTCCCGACGTTCTTGGACGAGTCGAAGGCGACGTTGGCGCGGCTGGAGGGGTTTGCTCGCGATACGCGTCCGCTGGTTACGACTTTGCGGCCGGCGGCGCGGGATCTCGGGCCGGCGGTGCGGGATCTGGCGGATCTGTCGCCGGATCTGGAGGGGTTGTTCCGGGATCTGCCGGGGTTGGTGAGGGCTGGGCGCAGGGGTTTGCCGGCGTTGACGGATGTGGTTGCGGCGACGGAGCCCTTTGCGGAGGCTGCGCACGTGTTCCTGCCCGAGTTGAACCCGATCCTGTCCGAGTTCAACTTCCACCAGGCGACCATCGCCGGCTTCATCACCAACGGCGACGCGGATCTGGCAGGCATCTGGGGCGGAAATCGGGTCCAGACCCAGATCGGGTTGATCGACCCGGACAAGATCCTCAAGACGTTCGTGACCGAAGAGGATTACACGCGTGGCAATACGTATCTGCAGCCGAACAGCCTGACGCGTGGCATCGCGCTCGGCGGCTACGAGAGCTTCCACTGCCCGGGTGGCAAGGAGCTGCCCAACGCCGACGACGCGGAGCTGCTGCCCCCGTGTTTCGTGACGCCGCCGTCGCTCCTCACCGGCAAACAGTTCATCACCCTCGGCAAGGGCCAAGCGCCGTATCGCGAGCCGCCGAAACAGCTCGAGGGCAACACGTCGGCCGATCCCACCAAACGCGGCGGCAACCGCGAATAGCCGCTAGTCGAAGTTGCCGTAGAGGGTCATCCCGCCGTCTACGAAGAGCGTCCGGCCGACCACGTACTCGGCCTCCGGCGTGCACAGCCACGCGACGGCGGCGGCTATCTCCTGCGGCCGGCCGAGCCGCCCCCACGGGATCTCCGCCTCGACCTTGCGGCGCGCCTGCGTGTCGTCGGCGAGCTCGCTGTTCATCGGCGTCAGGATCGCTCCTGGCGCCACGGCGACGACGCGGATACCGCGCGGGGCCAGCTCGCGTGCAATCGTCTCGCCGAACAGCTTGAGCCCGCCCTTGCTGGCGCAGTAATGGCTGAACGACGGCCACGGGATCTCCTCGTGGACGCTCGACACGTTGACGATGGTCGCGGGCCTGGCGCTTTCGGGGACCCGGCGGACGAACTCCCGCGAGCACAGGAAGGGCCCGCGGAGGTTCACGCCGAGAACGCGGTCCCACTCTTCGACGGGCATGTCCTCGAGCTCGAACGACGCTTCGACGCCGGCGTTGTTCACGAGCAGGTCGACCGGCTTGCCCACGCGCGTCTCGGCGCGTTCGAACATGCCCCAGACGTCGGTCTCGTCGGACACGTCGGCCTCCATCGGAACGCCGGTTCCGCCTGCGGCCGCGATCTCGTCCGCGACCTCGTCCGCAGCCGCAGGCGTGCCGACGTGGTTGACCGTCACGTCCGCGCCGCGCGCCCCGAGCTCGATCGCGGTGGCGCGCCCGATCCCCGAAGCGCCACCCGTGACGAGGGCGTGGCGGCCTGCGAGCGGGAGTTCGTCCTGGTCCACCGGCGGCAGGCTGCCCGGGCCGCCCTGCGGCAAACCTGGGTCAGTCGGCCGGCGTCTGCTCGAACGGGAGGACGCCGACCGAGTGGGTGACCTCGAACACGCGCATCACAGCGCGGGTCGAGCTGCTGATCGTGAGCCGATCGCCGAGCTCATCGTTCGCCTCGAGGAACATTCGCAGGCCCGTCGAGTCCATGAACGCAAGCTCCACGATGTCGATGTGCACCGGCCCCGACTCGGCCGCCGCGGCGTCGAGCGCAGTGCGGAAGGCGTGGCAGGTCGACACGTCGAGCTCGCCGCGGAGCAAGATCCGCAGCCGCCCGCCCTCGACCGATCGGTTTACGTGGAGCAGGTCCAAGCGGGCACGATCATATGGCCGCGGGGAGCCGGATTGAAAGGTCTGCGAAAGCTTCGCCGGGGGCGAGGGCGGCGGAGACGTTCGTGCCCTCCAGCCCATCGCTGTGCAGGAGGTCCACGAGCGCCTCGCCGCCGGGTCTCTCGAGAGCGTGGAAGGTGAGCTCGAGACCGCCGGGGAGCCGTTCGAAGGTGATGTTCGTGGCGTCTTCGCGGATGTGCTCGGAGGCGCACAGCGCGGCAAGGCCGGCCGTCCGCAGCAGCGGCGGCAACATGTCCACGGCCAAGTCGGCCTGCGCGGCGAGCACTGCGACGACGCGACGCACCACGGCCTCGGACCGGCGCGGGCCAGAGATCTCGTGTGCGGCTCCGTAGCCGCCGTCGAAGCGCATCTGGACCTCACTGCCGCCGTCGGCGGGGGATCCGAAGGAAACTTCGTGCGCCAGGGATTCGATGAGCTGCAGGCCGAAGCCCCCGCTCTTGGGGGACGGTGTCCGGGCGGCTGCCAGCCCGCGTCCGTGGTCGATCACGGAGATGGCAAGCGCCTCACCGTCGATCCGGAGCAGCATCTCGACGATTCCCGGCCCCGAGTACGCGTGCTCGAGGGCATTCGACAGCGCCTCGGTGACGGCGATCTCGGCGTCCTCCAGGATGGCTTCGTCGCCGCCCCCGACGCTGCCCAGCACCCGGAGCGTCTGGCGGCCCAGCGGCAGGCTGTCGTCCTCGGCCGGCAGCCAGAGGGTCACCTCGGGCTCGGTGTCGGCCAGCATCATGCGGATCGCGTGGATTCTTCCCCTCCTTCCTGGGACGTCAAGCAGCTCCTGCCTGACGGAGTACCCCGGTGACCCCTGCGGTACGCAACCTATCGCTCCGATCGGGCGTGCAGCGGCTCCGCGCGGTTAGAGCGGTGCCGGCCGGGTAGTCGGCGGCCATCGAGTCGGAGATCTGCACCATCACGCCCTATCGCGACGGTCCGCTGTTGGTTCGCGGCCCGGTGCGCCTCGCGACCGCCGACGGCAGCGAGATCGAAGTCGACCGCTCGACGATCGCGCTGTGCCGCTGTGGCCACTCACGTATTCGCCCGCTGTGCGACGGCAGCCACAAGCTGACGCGCTTTCGCGCGCCGGGCGACATCGAGCAGCGCGGCTAGGCGGCCGCCCGCACACCGGGCTCCCCGCGCAGGGCGGTGCCGCCCCGTTCCCACTCGCCAAGGAGGGCGCGGGCCCAATCGCCGTCGAGGGCGAGCAACGCACGGCCGCCCCACATGACGTCCGCCGCCAGGGCGGGCGACTGGCGCACCAGACCGCCCGCGAGGTCGACCGCCGCGATGTTCTCGTGCACCGCATCCGCCTCCACGTGTTCGTCGAAGAACGCCGTCGCGTCGGCTCCCTGGCCGAGGCGGCGGAGGCCGTTCGCGTAGCGGCGGTTGGGGATCGAGGAGGTCATCTCGAACACCGCGAGATGCCCGACTATCGCGCCGCGCAGACGCCGGTGGAGCCCGCACAGCGACATCAGGTTCACGGTGGCGAGGGTGACCGCCGGGATCTCGTCGAGGTAGGTCCCCGGGTCGGGGTCGAGGCCGAGCGCGGCCATCGAGCGGGCGAAGAGTGCCGAGTGCATCCGCTCGGGCCGTCCGCCGCCGTACTCGTCGGCCTGGATCTCGATGAGGGCGGCCTTCGGCGGCCCCTGGATACGCGGGATGGCCCAGCTGTGAGGGTCGGCTTCCTTCAACTGGTACGCGGAGCGGTTGATGGCGAACTCGCGAAACTGCTCGAGCGTCGCATCCTTCTCCATGTGCCGGGAGAGGGACGGCGCAGCGTCGGACTCGATCAGCTCGCGAAGCGCAAGGTCGACCTCGTCAGCCGCGGGGCCGCCGGCCGGCGGCCCGATCCGATCGACGAGGTCGGCTTCGAATCTCGCCTCGAGCTCGCCGCGGAACGCGAGCAGGCCCGGCTCCCACTCCCAGCGCTCGTCGACGCCGGGGAGGCCGCCATAGTGGAGCTCGTAACAGCAGTAGAGGGCGAGCTGGAGGTCTTCCTGCCCAGCGGCGGCGACGGTGCCGGCGCTCGGATGAGCTGACGGTCCGGGCTCCGACCGCAGCGCCGTGAGCAGAGCCTCGCTGAGATCGCCGCGTGGTTGGGGCAGGGCCGGCATCGCCGCTGGAGCTACCCGCGCCCGGCCGCGGCAACCCCCGCGACAGCGTCGGCGGTGAACGAGTCGGCGAGCCACGCGGCGAGCTCCCGCGCTCCGCCCGTCGCGAACCGGTCGCGCTGGCGGACGGCTCCGTTCGCCTCGACGAGCGCGCGTGCGGAGTCGAGCTCGGCCGCGCATCCGAGTTGCTCAGCGGTAGGCGCCAGCCCGTCGAGGAGGGCGCCCAGGCATTCTCGCGCGTGAACACGCCGACCGCTCGAGGCGTCGGCGAACGTCGCGTCCAGCCCGTCGCGCGCGGCCGCCCAGCTGTTTTCCGCGATCCGCCAGTCGGGACACGCGGTGGCGCGTTCGCCGGCCTCGTGACGTTCGGTGGCGTCGGCGACGATGCATTGCGCCACCGCGGCCACAGCGCCCGCGTCGGCGAGGGTGGTCTGGGCGTCCGGCACCCGGAGCTCGAGCGTGCCGAACCCCGGATGGGGCCGCAGCTCCCACCACCACGCTCCTGGGTCGCGCAGACGTCCCGAGGCCTCGCCCCACTCCAGCTGCGCGACGAACCCGTCGAAATGGCCGAGGGCGGGCGGGACCCCCTGCCGCGGCAACGCCCGGGCTATCGCCGGGCGCACCGAAGCGAGGCCGGTGTCGCGGCCCCGATAGATCGCGGCGTTCGCCGCGAGCGCCGCGAGCAGGGGAAGCCGCGGCCGCAGCCGGTCGTGAACCGCGATGGTCCGGTCCGCGCCGCCGACAGCGACGTGGATCTGGAGCGCGCTCACCCGCTGCCGTCGCGCGAGCTCCCCGTATTCCGCTGCCATACGGTCGTACCGCGGTCCTCGGGTCAGCGCGCCCGCCGCGGCTGCGAACGGGTGCACACCCGCGACGGCCGGCCGCGCCAGCCCCTCCGCCGTCGCCGCGAGCAGCCCGCGGCCGCGGCCGAGCTGCGTGGTCGCGTCGGCCACGCTGCCTGCCGGGGTCGTGGCGATCTCGACCTGACACGCCGGCAGCTCCGGCTTCAGGAGAGTGGTCGCGCCGGCTCGCGCGAGCACCGACCCGGCGATGTCCGCGAGGTCGAGCGTCTCGGGATCGAGGAGCATCACCTCCTCTTCGATTCCGACGGTCAGCGGTGCGACACCGTCGAAGATCGCGCGCAGCTGTTCGGCTCTGTCGATCAGTTTCGATTCTCCCTCTCCGGCAAGTACGCCGGAATGCGCCTCGTCGTCCCACCCGGCGTCTTCCGCCCTCGAAGCGACACCCGGCTCCTCGCGAGCTGCGCGCGCGACGCGATTGCGCCGGGCGCGGCGGTGGCCGATATCTGCACCGGAAGCGGGTATGTGGCGGTCGCGGCGGGGCTCGCCGGCGCAGGACGCGTGACAGCCGTCGACGTCTCGCGCCGCGCGGCGGTCGCGGCGTGGGTCAACGGCGGGCTCAACGGGGTCCGGGTCGAGGCGCGGGCCGGCGATCTGCTCAGGCCGCTCGAATCCGAGCGCTTCGATCTCATCGTGAGCAACCCGCCGTACCTGCCGTCGGAGACGGCGGACCTCCCGGCGCGCGGGCAGGCGCGTGCCTGGGAGGGAGGACGTGACGGCCGAACCGTCATCGACCGGATCTGCGCCGGCGCGCCCGAGCGCCTGCGGCCGCGGGGAAGCGTCCTACTCGTGCATTCCGACGTGTGCGGCATCGATCGCACGCTCGCCGCGCTCGAGCGGAGCGGCCTCGAGGCGGAGGTCATCGAACGCCGCCGCGGACCGCTCGGCCCGCTGCTGGCCGCCCGCGCGGAGCCCGGTCGTACAGAGGAGGAGATCGCGGTCATACGTGGTCGTCTGCCGTGACGTCGACTCGCTCGAGCGGCTTCACGGCCGGCCCCTCGAGCACCGACCCGTCCGGGGCGAACCGCGATCCGTGGCACGGACAGTCCCAGCTGCGCTCGGCGTCGTTCCAGGCCACCTGGCAGCCGAGGTGGGTGCAGGTCGCGTCGACCACGTGCAGCGCGCCGCCGTCGTCGCGGTGCGCGGCGAGCCTGCTCCCGTCGATGGAGACCACCGCGCCCGCTCCGCGCTCGATCGCGTCGAGCGCCTCCTGGTCGGGGCCGGACACCCGGTCGCCGACAAATCGCTTCGCAAAGTCGAGGCCCTCGCTGAGCACGTTCTTCGCGCTCGCGACGGGCTTGATCCGCACCGAGTCGAAGACGGGGGCCCAGCGGTTCTCTCGGCCGAGGATCCGGTCGGCGAGCATGATCGCCGCCGCCGTTCCGTTGGTGAGGCCCCATTTCGAGAAACCGGTGGCCATCAGGAGGTTGCCGGTCCCGGGCATCACGGCGCCGACGTACGGCATCCCGTCGGCCGGGATGAGGTCCTGGGATGACCAGCGGTACTCGACGTCCGTGGCCCCGAACCGCTCACGCGCGAACTGCTCCAGGCGCTCGTAGCGCTCGACGGTGTCGCCGGCCTGCCCGGTCTTGTGCCCCTCGCCGCCGACGAGGAGATACTCGCCGCCCGGTGCGGGGTGCGACCGCAGCGAGCGCGTCGGTCCCGAGCCCACGCTGATGAACATGCCCTCGCACTCGCGCGCGCCGCGGGCTGCGATCGAATACGAGCGCTCGGGGTGGGCGCGCGCGAACGCGAGCGAACGGTCGAGGAACGGAACGTGGGTCGCGATCACGGCCGTCCGCGCCACCACCGCGCAGTCGGCCGTGTGCAGCGTCACCCGCGATCCGTTCGACACGCTCTCGGCGCGCGAATTCTCATACAGCCGCCCGCCCGCGCGCGTGAACTCGGCGGCGAGACCGAGCAGATACTTCACGGGATGGAACTCGGCCTGGCCGCGCAGGCGCGCCGCCCCCGCCGTCGGGTAGGGCAGCGGCACCTCTGTGACGAAGTCCACCGGCAGGCCGGCGTCCCGGGCGGCGCGCACCTCTGCCTCGACCGTGTCCACGTCACCCGGCTCGGGTGCGTAGGTGTACGCATCCCGGCGGCGGAAGTCGCAGTCGATCCCGTGGCGCTCCACACGCCCGGCGATCCACTCGAGCGCGCTCGAGTTCGCCGTTGCATAGGCCCGCGCCCCGTCGACGCCGAACTTCTTCGCAAGCTCGCTGTATTTGGTGCTCTGAAGCGCGCTCAGCTTGGCCGTTGTGTAGCCCGTCACGCCGTTCGCCACGCGGTCGCCCTCGACGAGCGCGACATCGCATCCGGCCTCGGCCAGCAGCAGCGCGCAGGTGACCCCGACGATGCCCGCGCCGGCCACCACCACGTCGGCCTCGGCGATCTCCTCGAGCGGGGCTGATGCGGGTGGCCGCTCCGCGTCCGCCCAGAGCGACCTCGTCGGCCCCCAGGGCGTGCTCAACTCGCGGCTCCGGTTCGCCTGCTGCCGACGGCGATGACCAGCCGGTGGAAGCCCGACCAGGGGAGACGATCCAGCCGCGCCGGGATGTTCGTCTCGACTGTCCCAATCTCCGGCTTCACGAACGCCGCGCTACCCGCGGGCGGTTCGTCCGAAACTGGGGCTTAGGCCTTGTCGGCGCGGGTAGCGGGGGCGCATGAAAGCGGTTACCTGGCACGGCAAACGAGACATCAAGGTCGACACGGTCCCGGACCCGTCGATCGAAAAGCCCACCGACGCGATAGTCCGGATCACCTCGAGCGGTATCTGCGGCTCGGACCTGCACCTGTATGAGGTGCTGGGCCCGTTCCTGGAACCCGGCGACGTGCTCGGGCACGAGCCGATGGGCATCGTCGAGGAGGTCGGCTCCGAGGTCCGGCACATCGCGCCGGGCGACCGCGTAGTGGTGCCCTTCAACATCTCGTGCGGGCATTGCTGGATGTGCAACGAGGGGCTTCAGTCGCAGTGCGAGACGACACAGGTGCGGGAGGAGGGGAGCGGGGCCGCGCTGTTCGGCTATACGAAGCTCTACGGGCAGGTTCCTGGCGGGCAGGCGGAATTCCTCCGCGTCCCACAGGCCCACTACGGCCCGGTCAAGGTCCCCGAGGGCCCGCCCGACGATCGTTTCGTGTACCTGTCGGACGTGCTCCCGACCGCCTGGCAGGCGGTCGACTACGCGCACATCCCACCGGGCGGAAGCGTCGTGGTCCTCGGCCTCGGGCCGATCGGGGAGATGTGCACCCGGATCGCCCAGCACCAGGGCGTCGAGACGGTGATCGCAGTCGACCTCGTGCCCGACCGGCTCGAGCGCGCCCGCGCGCATGGCGTCGAGGCCTTCGAACTGACGGAGACCGACGACCTCCTCGCCGCGGTGCAGGGGCTCACGGACGGCCGCGGTCCCGACTCCGTCATCGATGCGGTCGGCATGGAGGCGCACGGCGCGCCGGTGGGCAAGCTGGCCCAGGACATGGCAGGGCTGCTTCCGGACATGCTGGCCGAGAAGCTGATCAAGAAGGTGGGCATCGATCGTCTCGGTGCGATCCATCTCGCGATCGACCTGGTCCGGCGTGGTGGGACGGTCTCCCTGTCCGGTGTCTACGGAGGCATGGTGGATCCGATGCCGCTGATGACCATGTTCGACAAGCAGATCAGGCTGACCATGGGTCAGGCGAACGTCCGCCGCTGGATGGATGACGTTCTGCCGCTCGCCGCTGCCGACGACGATCCCCTCGGGCTCGAGGACTTCGCCACCCACCGGCTCCCGCTGGAGAAGGCCCCCGAGGCCTACGCCGACTTCCAAGAGCGGGACGGCGTGTTCAAGGTGCTGCTGCAGCCGTAGGCGTCAGCTCTCGGCTTTGCCGGCGTTGCCCTCGACCGCCTCGCGGTCGACGGGCTCGTCCGCCTCGCCGTGCTCGGAGCCGGGCTCGTCGGACTCGGGGGCGAAAGTCTCGTACTTCGGGTTGATCGGGCTGTCGGCGTGGGTTGCCTGACCCTCGAGCGCTTCCTCGGCCAGCTCGAACCCTTCGCTCTCGCCTTCGCCGCCCTCCTGGACGGGCCGGTCGGCCTCGTCGCCGGGGTAGTCGCCGCCCTTGCCACCGATCTGGGCGGCCTCCTGCGCCGCGCGCTCGGCTTCCTTTTCCGCGAGCGGATCGCGTCCTTCACTCATGTGGCACTCCTTGTCAGTCGTCGTCGGGCGGGTGGCCCGTGGCGTTCTCGTCCGCCGGCTCGCTGTCGCCGTCGGCGGTGTCGCGGCCGGGCTTCGCGCCGCTGCCCGCGTCGTCCGGCACCTGTTCGGCCGGCGCTTCCTCGGGCAGCTGGTCCGACTCTTCGCGTGGGGTCTCCATCGAGCTCTCCTCAGTCGCTGATCTGTGATCCGAATGGCGTCTCGTCGATTCGCGCGAGCAGCTCGCGGGCATCGACGAAGACCTGCTCTGCACCGGCCTCGACCAGCTCCTCCTGCGAGAAGCCGCCGGACAGCACGCCGATCGAGCGGACGCCGGCCCGGGACGCCGCCTTGCAGTCCCACGTGGTGTCGCCGATCATCACGGCGTTCTCCGAGCTGCCATCCACCCGCTCGAGCGCGGCGTGGATCAGATCGGGCTCAGGCTTCGTGCTGTCCACGTCGGCGGAGGTCGTCCAGCCGTCCGCGACGTCGTTCGCGCCGAGGACCTCGATGTAGTGGTCGACCTCCTCCGCGCGCGCCGAGCTGGCGAGGACGACGGTCTCGCCGGCCTCGCTCAGGCGCGCGAGCAGGTCGCGCGCGCCGGGCAGCGGCTCGACCTCGGACATCACCTCGGCGAACAGGTCGGACTCGCGCTCGCGGACCTCGTCGCCGTACTCGCGCTCGAAGTCGTCGTCGGTGAGCGCGGTGACGATCTGGTCGCCGCCCATCCCGACGTGGCGGTGGATGCGCCAAGCGGGGACATGCGCCCCGTGCTCGCGCAGCGCGCGCTGCCAGGCGAGGGCGTGCAGATAGTTGCTGTCCACGAGGGTTCCGTCTATGTCCACGATGGCGGTAAGGGTCACAACGGCGCGGGTACCCGCCGGACGCAGCGCGGAAACGGTTTGCGGTGCGTGTCAAAGGGCACCAGCCACACGTGGACCCGGGGGAGAGCGAGGCCGAGAAACTCGATCGCAACCTGCGCGAGCTGCTCGAAGAGCTGCGCGTCGCCCTGCCGGGCGTTCAGGTCCTGTTCGCCTTCCTGCTCGTCGCCCCGTTCAACCAGCGCTTCTCCTCGCTCAGCACGGGCCAGGAGCGCCTCTACCTCCTCGCGCTGGTGTTCGCGGGCCTTGCAGTGGCGTTCATGCTCGCGCCCGCGGCGCACCACCGGCTGACCTTCCGGTTGCGCGACAAGAAGGTGCTCGTGCGGATGGCGAACCGCTTCGCCGTGGTCGGCCTCGTCTGCCTCGGGATCGCGATGACCGCCGCGATCGCCCTGATCACGGACTTCGTCTTCGCGGACACCACGGCGGCGATCTGCACGGCGGGGCTCGGGAGCGTCTACCTGATCCTGTGGATCGTGTACCCGCTCTGGCGCCGGACGCGGCGCGAGGCTAACGGCGGCGTTCCCGCCCGATGAACTCCACCGCCGCGGCTGAATCGTGCCCGGCGATCAGATCGAGCGTCGCCTCCTCCACGGAACGCCTTATCTCGGGCCATTCCAAATCGCCGGCGAGCTCCGGCAGCACCCCACCGATGGTCAGGCCGCCGTCGAAACGGTCGAACACCCGCGGGTCGATGTAGGACGCCCGGCTGATCGCGGGCGTGTTGCCGAGGTGGCGCGCGACGTCGTCGATCGCGAGCTTCTTCGCACGCTTGCGTGCCGTCGGCGACTTGCCGGCGTTGCCGGCCACGGCGAGCGCCATGGCCGCGAGCACCGTCGCGTTCCAGGTGCGGAAGTCCTTGGCGCTGTGGTCACCGCCGGTGGCCGCGCGGAGGTACTCGTTGATGTCGTGCGACTTCACGTCGCGCCAGCGCCGGCCGTCCTTGAACGCGAGCAGCTCCTCGCCGCCGCCGCGCCGGCGCTTGAGCAGGGCCACCACCTCGCGCGCGTCGTCGTCGGTGATCGCCTGTAGGTGCCGCTGCCCGCCCTTGGCGGTGTAGTCGAACGAGATCCCGCCGGGCACGAGGGTTACGTGCTCGCGCCGGATCGTCGCCAGGCCGTAGGTCTCGTTCTCGGCCGCGTAGCCCTCCGAGCCGATCCGGAAAGAGCCGCGGTCGAGCAGGCGCGCCGCGCAGGCGAGAATCCGCTCGCGCGGCGCTCCGTTCTGGGCGAGGTCCTTCACCACGCGGCGGCGTAGTTTCGGCAGCCGCTCCGCGAAGGCCACCATCGAGTCGAACTTCGCCGCATCTCGCCGTACACGCCAGTCGTCGTGGTAGCGGTACTGCTTGCGGCCGGCGGCATCGATCCCGGTGGCCTGGATGTGGCCGTTCGGCAGCGGGCAGATCCACACCTCCTCCCACGCAGGCGGGATCGCCAGGGCCGCTATGCGCGTGCGGACCTCGGGGTCGTCGATCAGGCCGCCGTCCCCGTCGCGATATTCGAACCCGCGGCCACGCCGTCGGCGAGTCAGCCCAGGGGAGGAGCAATCGGATCTGCGCAGGCGAGCCACGGGTTTGCGTTGCCCCGGGCAGGGGATATTCAGTCCGACCGTCTGTAGCGGGCCTCGGGGGGGGGCATGCGCAGGGGTCGGAGCGAGCAGGACGCGGCCCGTCTGAACGGCGGTGTCGTCGGCTCGAAGCCCCGTTCACCCATGGACAGGAGCAGAGTCGATGACAGCCATCCACGACCAACTTCTCTTCACCCCCTCCAGACAGGCGTCGCTGGGCGGCTCGCGGCAGGCGGAGCACCTCCTACTGCGGCGATTGGCGAACGGAGACTCCTCGGTCCGCGCTGACTTGATCGAGCACTTCACGCCCCTCGCCTGCCGGCTCGCGTCGCGCTACCGCGAGACGAGCCAGGCGCGCGAGGATCTCGAGCAGGTCGCGTGCGTCGGCCTGATAAAGGCGATCGACCGCTTTGACCCCGAGAAGGGGCCGTTCGTCCGCTACGCGGTCCCGACGATCCTCGGCGAGCTGCGCCGGCACTTCCGCGACAACGGCTGGGACGTCCACGTGCCGCGCGCGCTGCAGGAGCGTTATCTGAAGATCAACCGGGCACGCGACCGGCTGGAGCACGAGCTGGGCCGGACCCCGAAGCTGAACGAGCTCGCGCAGGCGCTCGACCTCCGAATGGAAGAGGTGGCCGAGGGCATCGACGCCGGCAGCTCCTACGCGGCCGCGCAGCTGGATGCCCCGTGCGGCGGCGACCCCGGCGAGGATAGAACCCTTGCCGCGCGGATCGGCGACATCGACCCACGATTCGAGTACGTGATGATCCGCGATTCGGTGGCGCCGGTCTTCGCGGCGCTGCCCGAGCGTGAGCGGAGGATCATCCGGCTGCGGTTCGTCGAGGACCTGACCCAGGCGGAGATCGCCGCCCGGGTGGGAATCTCACAGATGCACGTCTCGCGGCTGCTGCGGCGCGCGCTGGACGCGCTCAGCTCGGCGGTCGAGCGCGACGTGGCCTGAGCCTACTCGTCCGCCTCAGTGCCGTCGCCGAGCCAGAAGAACTCGAAACAGACCTCGGGGTCGAACGCGATCTGGCTCTGGTAGGTCTTGACCGGGCGGCCGGTCGCCTTCGAGACGGCTCCTTCGAACTCGTCCGCCATAGCCTTCTGGAAGGCGATCCGGAAGGAGCGCACCTCTTCCTCCCGACCGTCGTCGACGAGAGTGCGCTCGGCGGTGGTCAGCGTCTCGTGGAGGACCGTCAGGACGTAGTCGTCCATCAGGAAAGTCTTCGCCTTGATCGGCCCGCGCCCGTAGTGCTCGCGGAAGATCGCGACTATCGAGTTCGTCACCGCAGCGGCGACTCCGCTGCCGTTCTGTCCCTGCCCGGTCTCTGGCATGCCGCCGGATGCTACCCCGGATCCGCGAACGGACACGCGTTCGGCCGATCCGCCATCATCGTCCTGTGATGCCGTTCACCTTCAGCTGGTTCTACCGGCGGATGGGAGCCGCGTATTTCGCTCTGTACGCGGGCTTCCAGGTGCTCAGCACGCTCGTCATCACGATTGCGACGGTTGGCATCTTCGCGCTGTACGAGGACATGTCGCCGGAGCGCTTTGCCGAGGTCTGCCTGGTCTCGCTCGTCTTCGTGAACATCGCCGGGCTCTTCGCCGCGGCGAAGGCCAAGCCACACGTCCGCCCGCTGATCGAGTGGGTGAAGGGCGGAAAGCAGCCGGCGACCGCCGAGCAGGCGTGGCGGGACGCGATAGTGCTGCCGCGCCGGATGGTGATCGGCTGCGGCTGGCAGCCGTTCGTGATCGTCTCGCTCCCGGTCTGCATCTACTTCACTGCCCGCTTCGGGCTGCCCTGGTACAGCGCGGCCGTCACGTTCGCCGGCGCGCTCGTCGCAGTCGGGTATGCGACGGTCCTGCATTTCTTCGCGTCCGAGCAGTTCCTCAAGCCGCTGATGACCGACATCGTCGAGCGCCTGCCCGACGGTGTGCCGTTCGAGCGCGTCGGCGTGCCGCTGCGCTGGAAGATGCTCGGCGCGCTGCCGCTGATCAACGTCATAACCGGCGTGGTCGTGTCCGGGCTCTCGGCCACGGGGGCGAGCTCGATCAACGATCTCGGCGTCGACGTGATCGTCGCGGTAATCGTGGCGTTCACGATCTCGTTCGAGCTCACGCTGCTCGTGACGAAGTCCGTACTCGGACCGGTCGATGACCTGATCATCACGACGACCCGTGTCGCCCAGGGCGACCTCGACGCCCGCGCCCCGGTCACCTCGGGCGACGAGCTGGGCGCGCTCGCCGACAGCTTCAACCACATGCTCGACGGCCTGGCGGAGCGGGAGAAGCTGCGCGCGGCCTTCGGCAGCTACGTCGATCCCGACGTCGCCGACCGCGTGCTCGCGGAGGGCGAGCTGCTCGAGGGCCAGGAGGTCGAGATCACCGCGATGTTCGTCGACGTCCGCGACTTCACCCCGTTTGCCGAGCGCTCGAGCGCGCGCGAGACGGTGACCTTCCTGAACGAGTTCTTCGACAGCGTCGTCCCGATCGTCCTGCGTCATGGCGGCCACGCGAACAAGTTCATCGGCGACGGGGTGCTCGCCTGCTTCGGCGCGCCCGCCCCGTTGCGCGACCACGCCGGCGCGGCCGTCGCCGCGGCATGCGACATCGCGCACGCCGTGGATCAGCGCTTCGGCGGCGAGGTCGGGATCGGCATCGGCCTCAACTCGGGGCCGGTGGCCGTCGGCTCGATCGGCGGTGGCGGGCGGCTCGAGTTCGCGGTGATCGGCGATGCCGTGAACGTCGCCGCGCGCGTGGAGAAGGCGACCCGCGAGACGGGGGACACGGTGCTGATCACGGAGGCGACGCGCTGCCTGATCGAACGCCCCGAGCGGTTCACCCTCGCGGAGCGAGGGGCCATCGACCTGAAGGGCAAATCGGAGGCCGTGCCGCTCCATGCGCCCGCGCTGACCCCCGCGTCACGCCCGCTCGCGCGGCCTGCGTCACTGACGCCTAACGCCTGACGCCCGTCGTGCCGATGCATGAACGGTGAGCCTTCCCAGGTTGCTGGCCCATGCTCCCTGGCGCTCGCGCCGGCGCGACGAGCTGCTGTCCGATCTCGGGCTGCTCCAGACCGCGCTGCTGCCGCCCGTGCCGGCCACGGTCGGTGCGGTGCGCACCTCGGTCGCCTACCGGCCGTCGGACGGCCCCGCGGCTGGGGGCGACTTCTATGACGCGCTTACTCTCGACGGGAACCGCGCTGCGTTCATCCTCGGCGACGTAGCCGGCCACGGGCGTGAGGCACTCGAGCGCACGGCGTTCATGCGCTACACGCTGCGCGCCTACCTCGAGGCGGGTCTCGAGCCGCGCCAGGCCCTCCAGGTCGCCGGCCGCGTGCTCGACCACCATCGCCACGGGGGCGAGTTCGCGACCGTCGTGATCGCGGTCCACGACCCCCTGTCGGGCACGCTGACCTACGCCTGCGGCGGCCACCCGGCGCCGATCGTCGCGGGGCGGTCGTTGTTCGAGCCGATCCTCTGCGCCTCGAGCCCGCCACTCGGGATGGGACTGCGGTCGGGCGTCCGCCAGACGACCCTCCCGCTGCCCCCGGGCTCGGTGGTCTGCCTCTACACCGACGGGCTCGCCGAGGCCCGTACCGAGGGCGGCATCCTCGGTCGTCCGCGGCTCGCCGACATCGTGGTCGCCCACGGCCGCGATGTGACGGCCGACGGTCTCCTCGACGCGGTGGCCGCCGAGGCCCGGCTCGTCACCGACGACATGGCCACCGTCGTCTTCACCCCGACTGCGGTTCTCACGGCGGGCGGCTTCCGCCGCGAGCTGCTCGAGCTCGAGCCGGAGGAGGTCGACAGCGGCCTTGCCGCCGACTTCCTCGAGGCGTGCGCGGTGCCGCTCGCCGGCCGCGAGCGCGTGCTGGCTGAGGCACGGCCCACGGCGCGCGGCTACGGCGGTGTCGTGCTCGACGTCCGCTTTGGAGTTCGCGGGCCGCGCGTCGCGGTGCTACCGCTCAACGTGCACGCGATAGCCGCTCAGGAAGCCTCGCGGTACACGTCCCCGTAGACGGTCAGCGCGTAGATCACCAGCACGTCGAGAAGGATGATCGCGACCGACCACAGCGGATACCCGGGGGTCAGGCGGGATCAGGGCCGACGCGGACGAGCATCTTGCCCGTGTTGTTGCCCTGCAGGAGGCCTGTGAAGGCATCGGGCATGTTCTCGATGCCGTCGACGATCGTCTCGCGGTACTTGATGCTGCCGTCGGCCACGAGCGGGCCGACGTCGCGCAGGAAGTCGCCCATCAGGGCGAAGTGGTCGAGCACGATGAACCCGCGCACGTTCACGCGGTTCACGAGCAGGGAGATGATGTTCCGCGGCCCGGGCGGTGGGGTCTCGTCGTTGTACTGCGCGACCGCGCCGCACAGGGCGATGCGGCCGAAGTTGCGCATCCGCCCGAGCGCTGCGTCGAGGTGGTCGCCGCCGACGTTGTCGAAGTACACGTCGATCCGCTTCGGGAACAGCTCGCGCAGCGCCTCGGCCACGGGCTGTTCCTTGTAGTTGAAGGCGGCGTCGAAGCCGAGCTCACCGGTCAGCCAGTCGAGCTTCTCCTGCGAGCCGGCGCTGCCGACCACGTGGGCGGAGCCGCGCTGCTTCGCGAGCTGGCCGACGAGGCTGCCGACGGCGCCGGCGGCAGCCGACACGAAGACCGTGTCGTCGGGCTTGTGGCCGGCAATGTCGACGAGGCCGGCGTAGGCCGTGAGCCCGGGCATGCCGAGCACGCCGAGCGACGTGGAGATCGGGGCGATGGCCGGGTCGACCGGATACGCGACCGCCCCGTCCGTCACGGCGTGCTCGCGCCAGCCGTCCATGTGCTGGACCCACTGACCTTCCTCGAACTTCCCGCCGTTCGACGCGACCACCTGGCCGACTGCGCCGCCGGCCAGCACCTCGCCCACCTGGAACGGCGGTATGTATGACTTGATGTCGCGCATGCGGCCGCGCATGTACGGGTCGACCGAGCAGTACGAGTTGCGGATCACCACCTCACCCGGGCCGGGCTCCGCCAGCGGAACCTCCGCCAGTTCGAAGTTCTCCTGCCTGGGCTCGCCGACGGGGCGGGAGGCGAGCCGGATCTCCCTCGTGGTCTCGGCCATGGCGAGGACACTAACCTGCCGCTCCTAGATGGCCCTGGATCCGCACCTGCCGGTGATCGTCGGCGTCGGCGAGACGGTGCACCGCGACGCCGACTCACCCGAGCCGGCCCAGCTGATGGCCGCTGCCGTGCACGCCGCGCTTGCCGACGCGGGCACGGGCAACGCCTTCCTGAAGAAGACCTCCGCGATCGCGGCGCTCACGCCCGGCGGCTGGCTCGACGGCGACCCCGGCCGGCGGGTCGCGGAGTTGCTCGGGATCGAGGCGCGCACGGTGCGCGCGTCGATGTTCGGCGGCAACGGGCCGCAGCTGCTCGTCAACGAGCTGGGGCAGCGCATCCAGGGCAACGAGCTCGACGCGGCGCTGGTGTGCAGCGGCGAGGCGATCAACACGCTGCGTAAGGCGCGCGCCGCGGGCGGCGAGCCCGACTGGCCGGCGCCCGACGGCGCCCGTCAGGCCGACGAGGTGCTCGAGGCCGACCTGCCGGCGGGCACCGAGGCCGAGACGGAGGTCGGCATGTTCGCGCCGATCATCGCCTACCCGCTGATCGAGAACGCGATCCGCGCCGCCACGGGCCGTACAGCCGCCGAGCAGCTGGAGCTGATCGCCAGCGTCTGGTCGCGGTTCAGCGCAGTCGCCGCCGAGCAGCCAGCCGCCTGGACGCGCACCGCGTACAGCGCCGAGCAGCTGCGCACCCCGAGCGCCGAGAACCGGCCGGTCACCTTCCCTTACCTGAAGCTCCTGAACGCGAACATCACCGTGGACCAGGGTGCGGCGCTGCTGCTCTGCTCGGTCGCGACCGCCGAGGCGCTCGGCGTTCCGCGCGAGCGCTGGACGTTCCTCCACGCGGGCGCGCGCGCCACCGACGAGTGGAACCTCTCCGAGCGCCGGTCGCTCGCGCACTCGCCGGCGATCGCGGCCTGTGGCGAGGCCGCCTTCGGACACGCAAGAGTCGAAGCTGACGAGCTCGGCCCGATCGACCTCTACTCGTGCTTCCCGTCGGCGGTCCAGCTCGCGGCCGGCGCGCTCGGGCTCCCGTTCGACGACCCCGCCCGCCCCCTCACCAGCACCGGCGGCCTGACCTTCTTCGGCGGCCCCGGCAACGGCTACGCGACCCATGGCATCGCGGCCGTGGCGCGCGCTCTGCGCGCGGCCCCGGACGGCACTCGCGGCCTCGCGACAGCGCTCGGCTGGTACGCGACCAAGCACGCGGTCGGGGTGTACGGCAACGCCCCGCCTGAGCAGCCGTTCGCCGCGCTCGCGCCGGAGCCCGCAGACCCCGGCGCCCGTACGGTTGCCGAGCCGGGCGACTACACCGCGACCGCCGAGACGTGCACCGTCGTGTACGACCGCGAAGGCGCGCCCGCGGTGGGAACGCTGTTCGCGCTGCGCGCGGACGGAAGTCGCGCGCTCGGCAAGAGCGACGACCCCGAGGTGATGGCCGCGATGGAGGCCGACGGCTTTCTCGGCTCGCCCGTGGCGCTGCGCGCCGACCGGTCGTTCGCCCCTGCATGACGGGGTAGTCTCCGCCACATATGGCGACCTCCGAGACGGCCGATCAGCAGACCCAGCAGGTACACGGAGGGCGGCTCGTCGCGAAGCGCCTGAAGGCGTTCGGCGTGACGAAGCTGTTCACGCTCTCCGGCGGGCACATCTTCTCGATCTTCGACGGCTGCAAGGAGGAGGGGATCGACATCGTCGACACCCGCCACGAGCAGACCGCCACCTTCGCGGCCGAGGGCTGGGCCAAGGCCACACGCGAGCCGGGGGTGGCCGCGCTGACCGCCGGTCCCGGGGTGACCAACGGCATGAGCGCGATGGGCTCCGCGCTGCAGAACGGCTCGCCGATGGTCGTGCTCGGCGGTCGCGCGCCCGCGATGCGCTGGGGCCAGGGCTCGCTGCAGGAGATCGACCACGTTCCGTTCGTGGCGCCGCTGACCCGCTCGGCCGCGACAGTCGAGGCTACGGCCGACATCCCGAAGCTGATGGACGCCGCGTTCGCTGCGGCCGTCGGCCCGCCGTCGGGCCCCGCGTTCGTCGACTTCCCGCTCGACCACGTGTTCATGGAGTCCGACGTGGACGCCGACGGCCCGGCCGCGGAGCTCGAGCCGCCGCTCGCGCCGGCGGCCGACGGTGTGGACGCCGCCGCGGAGATCCTGCGGGGAGCCGAGCGCCCCGTGATCATGGCCGGCACCGGCCTCTACTTCGCCCACGGCGAGAACGCGCTCCGCGCCCTCGCCGAGGAGCTGCGCATACCCGTCTTCGTCAACGGCCTCGGCCGCGGCTGCATGCCGGCCGATCACGAGCTGTACTTCTCCCGCGCGCGGGGGAAGGGGCTCAAGGAGGCCGATATAGCGATCGTCGCCGGCGTGCCGATGGACTTCCGCCTCGGCTTCGGCGGCTCGTTCGGCGAGGACACGAAGATCATCGTCGTCGACTCGGTGCAGGGCGAGCGCCCGCACCCGCGCGACGTCGCCGCGGAGCTCTACGGTGGCATCCCGGCGACGCTCGATGCGCTGCGCGAGGGCGGCTCCGGCGGTCCCGATCGCGCGAGCTGGATCGAGGGTCTGCAGGCCCAGGAGAACGAGAAGCGCGCCGGCGAGCAGGCCGAGCTCGCCGACGACCGCTCGCCGCTGCATCCGATGCGGCTCTACCACGAGCTCAGCCAGGTGCTCGACCGCGACACCGTGGTGATCGGCGACGGCGGGGATTTCGTCTCCTACGCCGGCAAGGTGATCGACACCTATGAGCCCGGCACCTGGATGGACCCGGGCCCGTTCGGTTGTCTCGGCGCCGGGCCGGGCTACGCGCTCGCGGCCAAGCTCGCCAACCCGGACCGCCAGGTGTGCCTGCTGCTCGGCGATGGCGCGTTCGGTTTCGCCGGCATGGAGTTCGACACCCTCGTGCGTCACAACGTCCCGATCGTGGCGGTTATGGGCAACAACGGCATCTGGGCGCTCGAGAAGCACCCGATGGAGTTCCTGTACGGCTACTCGGTGGCTGCCGAGTTGCAGCCGGAGTGCCGCTACGACCAGGTGGTCGAGGCGCTCGGCGGGCACGGCGAGCTGGTGCGCGAGCCGGGTGAGCTGCGGCCCGCGCTCGAGCGCGCGTTCGCGAGCGGCAAGCCGGCGCTGGTGAACGTGCTCACGGATCCGTCCGTGATCTATCCGCGCCGCTCCAACCTCGCCTGAGAGCCCTGCCGAGCCGGCTCCAGAAATGGAAACGCCCGGCAAGGCCGGGCGTTTCCTAACGGCTCCATCAGGACGGGCAGGGGTACGTGCCTTGAAGGAGCCTTGCAGTCCGGACGGCGGGAGGCGCCGAAAGAAAACGGCTTCGCCCGGACCTATGATGCTCGGCTTGGGGGGTGAAGCGGGTGAACCCCGCGAGACCTCTCCTCACCCAGCGAAGACCACTATACACAAGGTTTAAGCATCGTGGAGGAAACATTCGTCTAACCCGGCTAACCCGGCGGGGTAGAGAATGTGTAACCCGCCGATTAGCGGGACATTCACCCGTCGGTTAGGGAGTGGAGCGCGGTGCCGTCGAGGATGTCGGATTCACTCGCCTCGACCGATTCGAGGTCGAACAGGCGCATCGCCTCGACCAGGATCGCGGCGCCGGCGACGATCGTCGGGGCCCGTTCGGGGTGCAGGCCGGTGAGATCGCGCCGCTGCGCCACGGGTAGCTCGGCCAGCTGGGCGAGGATGCGCTCACAGGTCGCGAACGGCAGCTCGTAGCCGTGCACGCGCGCGGGGTCATAAGGGTCGAGCGCCTGGTCGATCGCCGCGAGCGAGGTCGGCGTGCCGGCCACGGCGATCGCCGCCCCGGTGGCGGCACGGGCATCCGCCGGGACCTCCGCGGTGATGATCCGCCCGGCGTCGCGCGCCAGCGCGGCCAGCTCGCCGGGCCCCGGTGGGTCGGACGGTAGATGGCGCTCGGTCTGGCGGACGGAGCCGAGCCGGGTCGACACGTGAAAGGTGGGGGCGGAGCCCGGAACGCCGACGACGAACTCCGTCGAGCCGCCGCCGATGTCGATCACCAGCGTCGGCCCGTCGGGCGGGCGGGCGGCAGTCGCCCCGAGGAACGTGAGCCGCGCCTCGTCGTCGCCCGTGATCGTGCGGATGTCGAACCCGTGGCGCTCGTGGACGGCCGCGCGGAAGGCCTCGCCGTTGGACGCATCGCGCACGGCGCTGGTGGCCACGGCGATGCGCCGGTCGGCGCCGTGCTCGGACGCGAGCGCTGCGTATTCGGCGAGCGCGGCGTGCACGCGCTCCATCGCGGCGTGGGACAGCTCGCCGCTCGCGTCGACCCCCTCGCCGAGGCGTGTGACGGTGGTGCGCCGCTCGATCTGTTCGAGCCCGCCCGCGGGGGCGGCCCGCGCGAGCAGCAGGCGCGTGGAGTTGGTGCCTATGTCGGCGACAGCGATGGGCCCGGCCATTGCGGCCGGACCCTAGCGCCGCCGGTGGGGTCAGTTACAACCGACGAGCTCGAGGCAATCCATGCAGAGCGCCAGCAGCGGTCCGTCGGCGCACGAGTTGTCGTGTGCTCCGAGGATGGGGCCACCGAGGAACTCGCCGGTCGTGTCGAGCATCAATGCGTGACTGTGATCCATACGTTCTCCTTCGGCTTGCGGGTCTCACTTCTTTATGGCCGAAAGGAACGCCCGCCACAACCCCCGATCGGGGGGTATTCGAAAACGGACGTAAAGGGTGACCCCCGGCGACGGTCAGTCGCCGGGGACCTCAGAGGGACTGCCGGCGCCGCAGAGGGGAGGAAGCCCGTCGTCGGCGCGGGCGGCCGCTACCCGCGCTCACGGGCCGTCAAACGCGGGGAGGCCGGCGAAGCCGAGCAGATCCTCGAGACCGGTGGAAGTCAGCTTGACTTCTTCCCGCCCTTTCGGCCCGCGGCCTGCTTTTGCGCGCGGTTGCCGCCGCTGCCCGAGCCGCTCGACTTGCTGCTCTGGCTCGAGCCGCCGCTGTGCGAGTTCTTGCCGCCCTTCTTCGAGGCGTCGGGGGTGTTGGCGATCGCGGCTGCGCGCGACTTGCTCATCCCCTTCTTGCGCAGACCCTCGTACTGCTTGTCGTCCTTGACGCTCGATCCGTGGTCCTTGGCCATACGCTTCGACCTCCTTCGTTGCTCGCTGACGCCCGAGCGCTACCCCTCCGGGGCGCGCTTCACACGGGCGCCTTCGGTGCGGGAGGCTCGAGCACGAAGATCTCGGCGGCGAGGTCGGGGTCGAGGTGGTTGTCGCTCAGGAACGCGACGACCTTGCGACCGACGACGAGCTCGACTGCCCGCACGAGGTCCTCGCGCATCGCTTCCTGGAACAGCCGCCGCGTCGAGCGAACGGTCTCACCGTCGCCGCTCGCCACCAGCGACCGTTCTGCCTTCGTCAGCGTGTCGGAAAGCGTCGCGATGACGACGTTCTCGACGATCAGGACGCGCGCCCTCGTGGGGCCGCGGCCGACGTACTCCTTGAAGATGCCGACTATCGCCGTCGACAGCGCCTCGCTCGGCGACTGTGTTCTCGTTGCGGAGAGCTCCATGTTGGGCTCCACTTCCGGCTTCTCGAGGGAGATACGCGACGACGGAGAAGCTGAGTGCCGCGCGCGGCGCCGGGCTCAACTCTTCCCGGCTACCTGAGTCGAGGCTACTCCTGTCCGGTGCCGATGGCGAAAGGCCGAAGACGGCGCCATCTCGGACTTGACGATTGGCGAGAGCTGACGCAGAATCGGTGCATCGGGCCCGCCGTTCGAGCGGCGGGCTCGGATTTGGCAGCGGAACTGACCTGGTCGATGGCCGGGGATGGGGCGCGCCGGTACGCGTCACGCAAGCCCGGGAGGGGCCATCACCGACTACGAGCCGCTGTCCGTCTCAATCTCCGACGAGGGGTCGTGCATTCGCATCGCCGCCTACGGCGAGCTCGATGCCGGCACCGCGGAACCTCTGCGCGAGGCTCTTGCGCGCGCGATCGAGCCGGGCTCGCTGCTCGAGCTGGACCTCTCCGGGCTGACCTTCATGGACTCGACCGGCCTCCAGCTGCTCGTGCGCGCGCGCAACGCGGCCGAGGCGGACGGCTACCAGTTCGTCGTGGTCGCGCCGAGCCGGCCGGTCAAGCGCGTACTCGACCTCGTCGGCATGACGGACGTGCTCGAGATCGCGCCCGAGCCGAGCGCTTAGCGCGCGACGTCCGCGTTGTAGAGCAGCTCGTACCCAGTCTGAGGCGGTTCGGGAGCGGCCGGGCGCGTGCCGAGGATCGGGAGCCAGCGAACCTGAGCAAGGGTCTCGCCGACGTACGGGGCCGCGACATGCGCTCCCTGGGCCAGCTGCAGCCCGAGCAGGTCGCCCTTGCGCACCTCGAGGTCGGTGGCAAATGAGTGCAGCTCAGTGTCCGGCACCGTCTGCTCGCCGGAGGACGCGGCCCGCACGTATTTCTTCCCTCCACCGGGGCGCAGAACGACGAGCGCGATCGAGCCCTTCGCGCCGACGACCCGCCACTTGACGACCTTGCCGTCGCTCGTGAGCGCGGTCGGCCCTTCCGCGAGCTCGGTCTGGGCGAGCGTGCAGGGAGCCGTCGGGTTTGGTTCGCCCTGGCAGGTCCACTTCTGATGGTCGGGGTTGTCGAGCCTGCTACCGACGGTCTCCGCGCCGGAAGCCACCTCGTTGCCTACCCCGCCCGAGCGGTCACCGTTGGAGTCGCCGTTCTCGCCGCCGAGCAGTAGCACCGCTGTGGCCGCCAGGACGAGTGCGCCGGCCACGGCCGCCAGGATCATGCGCGTGGACCCCTTGCGGCCTTCGGCCGCCGCGGGGGCGGGCTCGGCCGGGCGCGGGGGAGCGGGGCTCGCGCGAGTGGCGACGCGTGTTGCTCCCGTTAGTTCCGCGATCAGGGCGCCCGCGCTCGCCGGCCGGTCCTCGGGGGCTTTGGCCAGGCCTCGTGCGAGTGCGGCGTCGACGGCCGGCGAGATCCCGGGCCGGGTCTCGCTCGCAGGCCGAGGCGTGTCATAGACGTGCGCGAACAGAACGGCCTGATTCGTGTCGCGCTGAAACGGGGTCTTGCCGGTCAGGCACTCGTACGCGACGGCAGCCAGCGCGTAGACGTCGGCCGCCGGCGTGGGCGGTGCCGAGCTGTCGACCTGCTCGGGGGCTATGTAGTGCGGCGTGCCGAGCAGCTGCCCGGTGCTGGTCATCGCCGTCTCGGCGAGGATCTTCGAAATGCCGAAGTCCGCCAGGTATGCGTGGTCCCCCGGCCCCACGAGGATGTTCGCCGGTTTCACGTCGCGGTGAACGAGCCCGGCCCGGTGTGCGGCGTCGAGCGCGTCCGCGACCTGCGCGAGCAAGGCCAAGGCGCGTTCCTGGCCGAGCTCGCCGGAGCGGATGAGGTCCTTGAGCGTGGGACCGTGGATCAGCCGCATCGCTATGAACGGCTGACCCTCGGCCTCAGCCGCGTCGTGGACGGTGACGATGTGCGGGTGATCGACCGCCGCCTGCGCGAGACCCTCGCGCCGGAAACGGGCACGCAGGTCGTCGTCCGCGGCGAATCCCGGGCCGAGAACCTTCAGTGCGACCTTTCGGTCGAGTGCCGTTTGCGTGGCCTCGTAGACCACGCCCATCCCGCCCCTCCCGAGCTCACGCTCGATGCGGTACCCCGCGAACTCCGCCCCTGGCTCCAGCACCCCACCAGTATCCCTGGTCGCCTGACCTCCGCTCAGTTGCTAAATTCACAGGTCGCGACGCGGGGTGGAGCAGTCAGGTAGCTCGTCGGGCTCATAACCCGAAGGTCGCGGGTTCGAATCCCGCCCCCGCTACTCAGGAAAGGTCCGCAAACGCGGGCCTTTTCTATTGAAGGGCCCGGCACCGAGGAGGTGCCGTCGTGTCAATTTCGTGTCGTTTGTGTCGGCTCGTGGGCCCGGATCGTCTCGTCGCAGTTCGGTTGTGGCGTGATGAGTTCACGTCTTCTGACCGCAGCCGAAGTCGCGTCCCTGCTCTCGGTTCCGCGGTCCTGGGTCTACGAGCAGGCCCGCGAGGGCCGGATCCCGACCGTGACGCTCGGCCGCTATCGGCGGTTTCGCGAGGAGGCGATCCTCGAGTGGGTCGCGCGCCTCGAAGCGGGGCAGGGCAGCGACGGGGGACGGTAGGTGTCGGTGGACTGGGCGGGGGGCGCTGAGATGGCGCAGCGACCGTACGGGAGCGGTTCGTTGAGCGTCCGGCGCGGCCGGGGTGTCGAGACTTGGTACGGGGCGTGGCGGGTCGGGAGCCAGCGGTTCAATCGCGCCCTCGGTCCGAAGCGGGCGCGGGGCACCACTACGGGCCTGACCCGATCGCAAGCTGAGGCTGAGCTGCGACGCCAAATGGCGGAGCAGTCGGTGGCCGTCGCCCGCACCGAGCGCAAGACAGTCGAGGAGGCCGGCGCCGCCTATGTCGAGCACCTACGGACGGTGAAGCAGCGCAAGCGAACGACGATCGCCGACTACGAGGGATATCTGCGCCGCCACCTGGTCCCGTACTTCGGCGGGCGGCGCGTCGATCGGATCGGGCCCGAGCACGTCGAGGCCTACATGCGGCAGAAACTCGCCAACCTCTCGTCGAAGACGGTCACCAACCACCTGACCTTCCTGCACGGGCTTTGCGCGTTCTCGGTGCGGCGGCGGTGGATGACGATCAACCCCGTCGCGATGATCGACCGGCCCCCGGTGGCGCGCCAGCACGCCCGACGGATCCGATTCCTGCAACCCGTCGAAGTCGAGGCGCTCCTTCGTGCCGTGCCCGACGACACGCTCGGTAAGGTCGAGCTACCGATCTACCTCTGCGCGGTCCTGACCGGCCTACGGCAGGGCGAGCTCCTCGCGCTGAAATGGCTCGACGTCGACTGGACCGCCGGCCGGATCCGGGTCGCCGACAGCTACGCCCGCGGCTACACCGCCGAGGCCGGATCCCCGAAGTCGGGCTACATGCGATCGGTGCCGATGGCCGACCGCCTGGCCGGGGAGCTCGAGCGCCACTTCCAACGCTCGGCCTACCGGGGACCGAACGACCTCGTCTTCTGCCACCCCGAGACCGGCCACGTCTTCGACGCCGCGAAGCTGCGCAAGCGGTTCACGGACGCCCTGACCCGGGCCGGTGTCACCGCGATCACGTTCCACGAGTTGCGCCACACGTTCGGCACGCAGATGGCCGCCGCGGGCGCCCCGCTGCGTGCGATTCAGGAGTGGCTCGGCCACGCGGATGCCAAGACCACCGAAATCTACGCCCACTACGCACCGGACTCGACTAACGGCGCGGCGTTCGTCGAGCGCGCCTTCGGGCCAGCCGTCCCGATCGAGCCCGCCCGAGACGTCGAGACTCAATGACCACCGCCGACGAACCCACGGGCGCAGCCCGACATACCCAGCCCATTGCCGGAGCGCGGGCGGTGCTGTCACCCGTAGGGCGCGGCGCAGCCGCGAGCCCGAGCGCAGCGAGAGGCTTGACCGCACCGGCCGGCGAAGGCACACGTGCCGGTGTGGGCGTTCGGTCGACTATGGGGTTTGACGAGTTTGAGGGTGTTCGCCGGTACGAGACCGCGGTTGTCGCTCACGGCGGGCGGGAGGGTGAGCCGCCGGGGGTGGCGATCCAGCCGAGGGATCTGGAGCTGATCGATGCGGTGCGCCGCTTCAAGTTCTTGACGGCGCCGCAGCTTGTGGAGTTGTTCTGGCCGGGGCGGTCGGTACAGGCTGGGCGGCGGCGATTGGTGCTTCTGTTCCGCGCGGGGTTCTTGGATCGGTTTCGCCCTTTGGCATCGCGTGGTTCTTTTCCGTGGACCTACCAGCTGGGTCCGGAGGGCCATCGGCTGTTAGTGCGGGCGGGGATCCTCGGGGAGCGGAGTCGGTTCGAGGCGCGCAAGGTGTTCGACTATCGCTACGTGTTGCATGAGATCGAGGTGAACTCGTGGGTGATCGCGTGGCGCCGGCGGCTCGGCCCGCGGATGCTTGGGTGGGAGGGGGAGATGCAGATCGAGCCGCCTGCGCACCTCGCCAAGAAGAAGCTCTCGGTCCACCGCGAGATCGGCGAGGTTCGCAACGCGTGGGCCAAGCCTGTCCGCCCGGACGCGGTCGTCGAGGTCCAGTCGAAGGATCCGGGGCGGGTGCTGACGATGTTGGTGGAGTACGACCGCACCCGCCGGGTCGATAAGAACTACGACAAGTTGCGCCGCTATGACAACTTCCTGTGCTGGTGGGCCCAGGAAGCGATGGCGGTCGAGGAGATCCCGTGGGTCGTGTTCGTCTGCCAAACCGCGCAGGACCGCGACCGGTTCGTCGCCAGAGCCGCCCACGACATGACCGGCTACGCCTGGGACCGCCACGAAACGGACCGCTACGTCGGCCGCAACCGGACCCTGTTCACCACCGTCGCCGAGATGTACGACGACCAGACCAAGGTCGTCGGCAAACGCGCCGACGCGAGCGACGTCCGCCTCCCCGTAGTCCCGCTCTAACAAGCCGGTGAAGGTGGTCCGCTCTAGGTGGTCCGTTCTGGGTGGTTCCCTCTAGGTGGTTCGTTCTAGGTGGTTCCCTCCCTGAGCGAAACAGGCCGCTGCCCCGCCTCCGTCCCGAATCCCACTCTGCGCCTGGGCTTTCGAGGAAGGGCCGTCCGCCGCTGCGCGCCGGACGGCCCTTCCTCGACCCCACTTGAAAGTGGGGACCAGCCCAGGGCTTGAGCGGGAGTGGTCCGGAGGCGGGGCAGCGGGAAGGAACGGAACGGGGAACGGCGAGTGCGTCGATAGGCGGAGTGGAGACGATGGAGCGGTCGACACTGCAGATGTGTGTTGGAACGTGCACGAACAAGATCAGCGTGGAGCCAGCGGGTCGACCGATCGCTGAGAATGCGACCGGGAACTAAGGGTTTTCGAAGAGATGCCGATACGGGGTTCAGGCGCTTTGTCTCTTGCGTCGCTGGTCCTAATCACCCGCCCCGAAGGAGCCCTTGTGGTCCGTATCTCTGCGCCAGTACGGCACGTGTTGCCACGCTCCCGTTCCGGCCTCCCCGCCCAGCTCCTTCTCACAGTAGCCGTCGTCTGCGGCGGCCTGGCGGCGCTCCCGGCTTCGTCGGTAGCGGAAGGGTCTGACCTCATCAGTGGTGGACTCGTTTCGAGTGACTGGACCACACCGCTCAGCAGCGTTCCGGGGACCTCTCGCGAAGGGGTCGCTCAGTTTCAGGAACTCGCCCGCGAGCAGGAGGCAGCCGAGAAGGCCGAGGAAGAGCGGCTTGCGAGCCCGGCAGCACGGGCCGAGCGCGATGCCTCACGTACTGCTCATGGCGACCTGCCCGACGCGGCAGCTCTGGAGCTTCTGCGCGGCGAGTTCAGCCCGATTCTTCGCTCCCCGATCCCAGATACGGAGACGCTCGTCGGAGGCGACAAGATCGCTGCCTTCATTGGCGACTCCGCGATGCGTATCGAGGGCCGCGACGGCCGCCCAAACCGCCTGATCGACTCCCAGGTCGCGCTCCGCGTTACCGACGACAACGGGGTCAAGCAACCCACTGATTTCGACTGGACCCGTGCCGGCGACCAGTACGAGCCGGAGACTGCCGGCCCCGATGTGGCCGCGTCCGTCGACATGGCGGACGGAGTCGAGGTCGGCCCGCTACGTGTCACGCCGGCCGGCGATGCCGAGGCCAAGATCCTCGATGCCGACACGATCGCGTACCCCAATTCCGAAGTCGACACCGATCTCGCGGTTAACACCACACCGAACGGCATCGAGACCTTCCACCAGCTGCGCAGCCCCGACGCACCGGAAAGTCTCCACATGCGTCTCAACGTGCCGAGCGATGCCGCCCTGCGAACGAACGAGAGCGGTGGCGCTGAGGTCGTCCGCGGCGGCCAGACCCTCGCAACTGCCCAGGCGCCGCTGGCCGTTGACGCGCAAGGCAAGGACGTCCCGGTGTCGTTCGAGATTGACGGGAACGTTCTGAAGATCAAGGTCGCGCACCGCTCGATGGACGTGGCGTACCCGCTGCTGGTCGACCCCACGTTCGAGCTGGTGACCGAGAACTGGGCCGGCTACGGGCCGGTGGGCTCGCCGGGCGCGTACACCGACACCTGGTTCCACGACCGCCCCGTGAAGGGACTGCAGTACTGGGTCTGGAATACCAACTACAACTCGATTTACTCCGGCTACGGCACCGACCACTACGCCCGCGACACGCATTGCGTGAACGTCGCGTCGTGGGGCCTGAACAACTGCTTCGGACCCGCCCACGGCGGCGGCACGAACTGGAACCTCGGCAGTGGCGGCCGCAGCGTCGGCGAAACGGGCTTGCACATCAACATCCGCCCGAACCTCGGCTACGCGAATTTCAGCCTTGGCCAGTGGCTCTATCACCCGCCCGGAACCACGACGCGCATCTACCGGGCCGACTTCGGGGTGAAGTTCCTCCGCAAGAAGAGCGCGAACAACTACCCACTGATGTACACCGGTGTCTGGTCCTACCCCGACAACAACTGGGCGACGCTCGAAGGACACCCTGGTGGCGCGATCAGCGAAGACTCTTACGGCGGGCTCACACACAACTGGAGCGCACTCTGGGCGTCCACCCGCCCCGGGCCCCAGGCAGTCAGCTTCGGGTTCTCCAACTTCTCCGGCGCAACACAGTCAGTGCCGGCGTGGCGAACCGGCTACATGGGCGGCGCGATCATCCAACTCACCGACCCTGAAGGAGCGACGGCCACCAGCGCCCAGCTCAGTTCCGACTCGACCTCCGGGGCAAGCTGGACGGCGGACGGTACCTACAAGATCGACGCCCAGGGAACGGATCCGGGCCTAGGCGTAGCTGGCTTTGAGGTCACTGCGCCGATTGCCGGCGGAACCACCAAGTGGGATTTCTGGTCGCCAGGTTGTCCGGGAACCCGAACGAGCCCCTGTCCGGCGACGAGTCCAACAACGCGACTCACCGCGATTCTCGGCCGCGACGCCAACCCACAAGCGGCAGGCACGCAGCCGCTCCGCGAGGGAACGAACAGCATCGAAGTCCGAGCGTTCGACGCCCTCGGCCAAGTCGGGGCCGCCAAGACCATCGCCGTCAAGGTAGACAGGACCGGTCCCACGCCAGGTGTTTCGGGCGCCCTCCACGACACTCTCGACGGTCAGTGGGTGGCTGATGGCTCATACCCCGTGAACGTCAACGCACAAGATTCGTACTCCGGCGTCAAGAGCCTGGCCCTCAGCATCGATGGGATCCAGGTCGGGCCCACAATTCCAGCGCCGTCTCAGTCGAGTGGAGCCGGTCTCTCGCACACCTTCAACGTGGACACCACTGGCCTCAAGTACGGACGCCATGACATCACCGTGACGGCAATCGATTGGACTGGGAATCGTTCCGACGAGAACTGGCGCATTCTTGCCGACGGCCGAGAGACCACGTTCAAGCTCAGCCCTGGGGCTACGCTCGCTGAAATCCAGTCCATATCCAGTGCCGGCGACGAGGTGCTGTCTCTCACTGATACGCGGTCCGGCGACAAGGCCGGCGGGTACGCCGTCGATGGCGAGGAGATTTCCTCCGCACTCTCCAGCTACCGCGAGGATTATCAGGAGACCGAAGGCCCGGGAACCGAGCCACAGATTGCGGAGCTCGTTTTCGGAGGGTCGGTGCCAACAGCCTCGCTCGGGTCGTTGGCCGCGAAGGTCGCGAGCCGGGAAGAGCTCAACCGCAGCTCGCTGCCGCCGCTCGAAACCGAGCCGGACGAGGAAGAGCCAGCGAGTCTCCTAGAGTACATCGACTCACTCTTCAACGCAGACGTTGCCGCCGAAGCGCAGGAGATCGATCCGAGAACGGATGATGACCCGGAGCCCCAGGCAGCCGCGCAGCGCAAGAAGTTTGCCCCCCAGTACGGGAGCAGCCACATGTTCGTTAGGAACGTCGGTGAACGAACCCAGCGGATCCACCACACCTTCACGTGGACCGCCGACAATTGGCAGGGCGAGTTCGACAACACCTTCCCAATCCCCCAGGACGCGTACGAGCACGACTTCAAGCTCAAGAACTACTCGAATCCGGGAAGTTTCTGGAACAGGCATCCAGGGTGCGGGGACAGCAGCCAGAATTTCTGGGCGGTCCTCAAGGGCAAGAGCTGGTTCGCCACCGGCAAGGACGTCAGTGATGGCGACCCGTACTTCGATTCAGCGAATGCAACCGACTCGTGCCGAGAACTGGACTTCACGGTTGGGTTCTACTCCCCGCGGAATCTGAAGACCGGGCGTAAGTACGGAAGCATCATTCGAGCACGGCCTGGCAACACGTCGAGTTCGATCTACCACGTGGTTGCTCAGCGCTCGACGAAGGATTGCCCGCTCCACAGGCCGGGCTGCATAGCCCCGCTCGGTCGCGGTGGCGAGAAGAAGAAGCTCATCCCAAGTGGGACCGTCCCCGACTGCCGCCGGTGGCGTCAGGGACGCGGGAATCGGCCGTGCTAGCGCGCCCAGACGGTTCGACGCCTACGATCGTCCGATGAAGCTCTGGAAGCTGGCACTGATCTGCATTGCCGTCGCGGTGGTCGGATACATCGTGCGGGGCCCCGCATACATCGGCGACTACGAGAATGGCGGCCTGCATGACTGGGTGACCGTCTTGGTCACATACGCGGGCCTGATCGGTTTCGTTGGTGTCTGCTGCGTCGCCCTGTTCCGTCTCGCTCGTCGACTCGCGCGCGTCGCTCGCCGCACCTGAGCGCTTAGACGTCGTGCTGCTCCCCGGGCGTATGTCAGCGTGCGATACCCGTCCGTTGTCGACGGCGTTCAGCGGGACCAGACGGGTACCAAACGTGGGCGTCCGGGGTCTACCCGTCCGCACCAGTCAGCCGAGGATCCGCGTGCGAACAGGTAACCCGAGACGCCAGGGATCGCAGCCACTCGTAATGAACGGTTCGACAGTCCTCGCCCCGCGACGGTGGAGGGAGTTGTCTTGGCCCTTTCTCGACCCCACTTTGAAAGTGGGGATCTCAGCCAGGCCTTGAGCGGGAACGGTCCGGAGGCGGGGCAGCGGGAAGGAACGTGTGGGCGGACCGAGAGGGAGTTCGGAGGCGGGGCGGCCCACCGGGTGTGTGAACACAGGGCGAAGGTAGCCGGGCCACCCTGCGCTCACGAGGCGTCGATTCGGATTCCGAGGACGCGACGATGGCTCGAATGAGCAATTGACTCTGAAGTTGGACTAATGGTTGAGCGCGTGATGCCGATAGGGGTACTCGGTAGCGCTCTGGCCCCGCCCCGTAAAGGACGTCCGTGAAGCTTTCCCCGTCGCCCCGATGGTCGTTGTCTGCCCGCTTCGCGCGTATCACGCCGTGTGTCGTCGTGCTTAGTCTGTCGGTCGCGGGTGGTGTCTCGACCGCTGGTGCGGAGACCACGCAGGAGGACTCGGAGGCTCGCTACTCGAACCCCGCCTACTTGGCCGCAGCTGCCGGTGCGAATATCGCGGCGCAGGGAGAGTCCGCTGCGCTCGCGACTCCGGCTGAGCGTCAGGAGCGGGCTGCGTCGGAGTCGGCGTTTGAAGGTCTCTCTCCGACCGAGTCCTGGAGCGTGGCAGCCAACGCGTTCGAAGAGATGCTGAGGGCGCCGATCGAGGGCGGATTGCGCCTCGCTCCCGGCGAGCACCTGCAGAAGTATCTAGGCGATCATTTCGCACAGGTCACGCTTCCCGGCGGCCAAGGAACCGGTGTTGTCCAGTCCGTTATGCCGCTGCGTGCGGAGGATGAGAGCGGCCAGGACAAGCCGGTCGACCTCGATCTCGTTGATGGCGGAGACCACTTGGAATCAGCAAATCCGCTGGCTCCCGCGGAGTTCGGCGATCACGCCACCGACGGAACGCACTTCCCCGAATCCGGGGTGACTGTCTCTCCCGAAGGCGCGAACTCGGCGGCGCGTCAGCACGGAGAGCGGGTGTTCTATCCCGAGATCCAGGACAACGTGGACTTCGTTTCAATGCCTGTCCCGACCGGCGCCGAAAGCTCCTGGATCATTCGGTCCGCAGGCAGCGCAGAGAGCTTTGAACTCGACCTCGACCTGCCAACCGGCGCGCACCTGGGCTACGCTCCGGATCTCCCTGGGCAAGCTCTCGCGGGACCGTTCAACCTGAGGCGGGCGATCCAGATCGTCGGCGCTGATGGAACTCTTCTGAGCGAGGTCAAGCCGCCCCACGCGATCGATGCGGACGGCCGCCAGGTGACCGCGACGATGGCGATCGACGGGACGGACGGGATAACAGTCCGGGCCGCCCACAAGGACCAAGACTTGAAGTACCCGGTCCTCCTCGATCCGGTCGTCGAGGATTTCATGCGTTGGACGTCGACCGGCTCGGGAACCGGCGCCCACTCCTACGACCCGAACCTCGGCTTCGGAACCGCGGGCCCCGACGGGCAAGGTGGCGCGGGCATCAACGGCTGGACCTATGCCTCGGGCGGCGCGAGCGGAAGCGTGGCCGGCTGCGGTCCCGCCTGGAAGCCCTGTGCCCCCGGCATGTTCTTCGGCAAGGGCCTCTACATGTGGGGCGCCGCCTACAACTACTACAGCTGGAGTCGCTACCACGAGTGGTACCTGAAGGCCCCCGGGGACTCCTACATCTACCGCGGAGACTTCGGCTGGGTCCACCACTGGCCCGGAGGGACTACCCCGTCGACCTCGGCCGCGCTCGTCGAGGGAATCTGGAACCCCAACGTCAACCAATGGCAGAACTCATGGGTGCAGGCTCCCGAGCAGCCCGGCGGGTTCCAAGCGCCGTTCGTCACCCAACAGACGAAAAGCGAACTGTTCCTAACCCACTGCGTCGGCACCAACCCCTGCAGCTGGGGCACCGCCAGCAATCCGGTCAGCCCGCCCGGAAACATGATGGTCGTCGCACAAACCTTCCCTGTCGGCGCGCAAATGGGTGCAAACGCTCCCGTGACCTACATGGGCGGCGCGCAGCTAAGCCTGCACGAATGGAACGCGCCCGTTATCGACCAGCCACTTGTCCAGGACAACCCGTTGCCCAGCGGCTGGGTCGACAGCCACGCGCTATCCACTCGCGTGAGGGCTAAGGACGCCGGTCTTGGCGCGACGATCGCCTACATCAAGAGCACCGGTCAGCCCACTTGGAGTGGCCCCACCGGGACAAATACCTGCACAGGCTCCCGGGCCAGCGGGACATCCGGGAGTCCCTGTCCGCTCACGATCGACAAGACGCTCACCTACAACACCTCGGGCATGCCAGAGGGCAACCAGACGGTACAGGCCAGAGCAGCAGACATCGTGGGCAACGACGGTCCCATCGGAAGCGCATGGCAGATGAAGATCGACCACAGCGCCCCTCAGACGCTCGACCTTACGGGAAATCTCTATGACGATCGAACGATCTCAAGCGACGAGGGCGACGATGTTGGCTACATCACTCAAGACGAGACCGTGGCCGTCGCTGCCGCAGACGGAACCACCGCAGACAAGCGGTCGGGGCTCGCGAGCATCGAGATGCTCGTCGACGGCAACCGGGTGGAGCCGGCGCATCTACAGACATATGACTGCAGTTCGGAATGTCCGTCATCCGGCCAGATCACATTCACGCTCCACCGTGCAGGGCTCTCCGCGGGGCCGCACGACATCAAAGTGATTGCTCGCGACCGCCTTGCTCAGGCGACGGACAACGCGCCGGGGGCGCATGTGTCTGTGAAGTCCTTCTCCGTCTACCTCGGTGATCCGGCCGTTCCGGACGCTGACACAATGGCCACGCCGGGCGCGCCGCCACCGGACGTCAACCCCACCCACCCTGGCGGGGGAGACGCCGCCGTCCCGGGCGATCCTGAGATCGACCTCACGCCCCAACAGCGCACCCAAGCGACCAACATCGTCCAGTCGAATGCATCGACGCCCTTCACCGACCTCAACCGCGTTCTCGGCGCCTCCTCTTGGCAACAGAAGCACCTCGGTCCGATCACGATGGAGGGAAGCGACGAAGTCATCGGCGCGGCCATGATCATCGATCTCACCCAGCCACACGCCGTTGATCGGGAAGTGCCGAGTTTCACGCCGGACCTCGTCAACGGGCTCCTTGAGCTCCTGCTCTATCGAGTCCATATGACGTCCTCACTGCTCAACGACCTGGAGATTGACGTGGACCTAACAAACAACACGATTCTCAGCATCTCGCCAGGGCCACGCTCCGACACCTCCTTGTGGGACGTGGTCGGGTCAATTCTCTTGCCCCCACCACCCGACACGGGGGACTGATCAGATGTGGCTTTCAGCTTCGTTCGGCCGTCGGCGCGTTGTCTGCTCCCTCGTTTTGGCGATTACGATTCTTGCGCTCGCGCCGTCCGTCGGAAACGCTTGGAGGTCCGGGAAGCCCATCCGCTACGGCCACCTGTCTGCCACCGGGGGGCTCTACTACAACTACGACGGCAACGCGCACAAGGATCGGAATGGTCGTGACTGGCCCATCGGGATGATCTTCTATCGCAACGCTTCCTACGAGAAGGTGCGCAACATCTTCGACGGGGACGGCTTCACGCGAAAGGGCGGCACTCAGTGGCTTGGCTACAAGTCGAACCCGGGAGCCGAGAGGCGCTTCGACGGCGACAAAGGCCGGAAGACCGCCTGCGATGCGCACGGTGCCGACGATCATTACCGCCAGTACTCGCCGAGCAATGCTGACCGCTTCTACGATCCGGACTACGGTTTCTTCGTAGTCGCGTCCGCACACGAGGACCACGACGACGGAGGCGGGGATTGTAGCCAGGCTAAGCGCAAGTTCTTTGGCTTCTCCGAGGACGTCGAAGAACGCTTGCATGATCTGGCGTCCGCACACGGCTATGCCGTCAAGGAGCGGTACATCGGCCTCGGCAATAAGGAAGTGTTCCGGGCTGAGGCTCGTAGGGGTAGCCGAGCGCCGGAGCACTATTGGCTTAATGACGGAAAAGCGACCATGATCAGGGTCCCCTGACCCCGAGAGGTCATGAGAAGCCGTGCTTATTGACAATCCAGGACCGGTCGATCTCCACGCGCTCGGCGCCCAAGGGCCCGTGATAGTCACGCCAGGCGAGTCGCGGAGCGCGCCGCTTGAATACGAGATTCCTCGCACCTCCGGACGGCGCCAGTACTTCCGAATCCGATTTGACTTCCTCATCGAGATGGAGGCCCGCCCGGTAGGCTCGTTTGGCTACGTGAATGCGCTGACGGATGAGGCGCCTTCAGCGTCTGCGGAGTTCAAGATTCGGGGCGACCGGCGCGGTCCCCTAGTCGCTTGGAACACCGTGAACGTGCGGGGCCAGCGAAGTCACCGCACCCGCGAGCGAGTGATTCGCGTGTCCACCTGGAACTACGTTCTGAACGCCGCCAGCCGGCCGGGCCGCCACACTCTGAGGTTCCAACTTGAGCGGTACCGTGGGCTCGACGTAAAGCGCGTCACCATCCTTCCGTCGACCCGCCTCCAGCGGACCTACGAGCCCCCGTTCACCCTGCGGATGCGGGTCCATCCCCCTCGGCGATACGCCAAGCGCAGCAAGGTGGGCGTCGACCTGATCAACATTGGATCCGGACGGGCGCGCAAAGTGAGCGTCGAGGCCAACCCGGACGATTGCGCCGCCGTGATCAAACCCGCGGTCCGCAAAGTGGCGGACATCCGCGGCAAGCGGGTGAGAATGACTAGCTTCAGTTTCCGTCGACGAAGCCGACGGGCCTGCGCCGTGCAGATCGCGGCCCGCAGCTCAGTTGGCTCGGCGACCGCCGATTTTTCGCTCCCTGCCTATGCGTCATCACCTCCAGTCGCCAGCCGTGAGGGCGGGCCAGCGTCCCTTTGGGCAGGCCTGCTGTTGCTACCCATAGCCGCAGGGGCGCTCGCTCTCCGGCGACGCAGGGCTTCGCTTTGAGAGCCCGCCGCGGCGGACTCTGACCGTGTCGAAACGCGTCCGAATAGGCGGTGTACTTGCGATCGTTGCGCTGCTTGGCGGCTATGCCGCTTGGCTCGTGGCTGCTCGCCACTGGTTCGTCACCGCGGATGACCTCCACGCGGCCGAGGACTACAGCGCTTGTCTATCTGCCGCCCCTGTGTGGGCGACCGCACAAGGCGCTATCGCACTCTTTGGGGTGATCGCCGGTCTCGCCGCCATCACGGTGTTCCTGCGCGCTGGCTCGCTGCGCAGCCGCGCAGGACGTCTCGCGTTTGGAGCGTCGTTGCTTTCAGCGGGCGCGTGGCTCCTACTGGTCTTTCCGCTTGACCCGCGCGACAGCCTCGATATCTACGCTGGATGTGGCCTGGGCTGACCGCTTAGCGTGCGCCCGGCCCGTCGCGTCATTCGTCGTGACAAACTGAGCGAAACAGGACTCACCTGCCAGCACCTGACCGGCTCTCGCACCACGGTTCAGGTCTCGGGCGAACCGGATCCAGCGATCTCATAACCCGAAGGTCGCGGGTTCGAATCCCGCCCCCGCTACTACGAAAGGCCCGCAAATGCGGGCCTTTCTGCTTCTCGGGACGGACGGAGTCGGCCGAGAAATTGGAACCATATTGGAACCATGGCGCGCCCCAGGCCAGTCGTAGAGCGGAAAAAATTCGGGATATCGGCCCCGAAGGTCGATCGAACCACCAACGAGGATGACAGTTGGGACTCGGCTCACCGCATTCGAGAAGAAGGACGGAGCGCCGAGGACGCGCGCACCCTCGCCGGATTCGTGGTGGACGGCATCGAAGGCGCGCGTGTGGGCGCTCGATGCTCACCCAGCGACGCCCCCTGGTCAATGCGGCCAGATGTCTGACGACGCTCCTCGCCGCGACCGCCTGACTCGTGCCGACCACACGATTCCCGGGCGATGTAACCGAACCACCGAACAGCAACGCCCCCTGCACATAGCGCGGGTCGCCGCTCCAATGGTGGCGGCGGGATGTCTGCAGGTTGCATCCGATTGCCTGCGGCTTGGGCCACGAATGGGCACTCGTGGCCCAAGCGGCTGCTCTGTTGCTGATGGCCGGGCGGCGGCGCGGTGGAAATTCGCCGGCTCGTGGCAAACCGCCTCCGCGGGACCGCTACTCCGCGAGTCCCATCAAGCGCCCTTCCCGCGCGACGCCGGCGCACGGCGACGCGTCCGCAGCAGCCAGGGCGGGCCGCGTGTCGACTGCCTCCCCCGCGTCGCGCCGCGCCCATGCCCGGTACAGGGCCACGCGCACTCGGTGGGCGACGAGGTTCTCGCGCTCGCAGATCCGCTCGGCGGCATCGAGGTAGGCGTGAGCGCGGGTGTGGTCACCTAGCACGACGCAGAGCTGAGCCAGTGCGACGTCGTTTGGCCAGATGGCGGTGAATGTTGCTCCCCATGGCGCGTGGCCGCTGAGCGGCTCGAGGAGCCGGCGGATGCGCACGGCGGCGTCCGTGTCGCGCAGCCAAGTCGCGGCGTCGGCGAGCATGACGAGGCCGAGGACCCATTGCATGTTGCGCGGCAGGGCGACGAAATCGTCCGCGGTGAAGTACGACAGGTGGCGGCGTGCCTCGTCGACGTTCCCCACTCGGGCGTGGAGCATGGCCAGTCTCGCGCGCACTACCGACAGCGCGGTCGGGTCCTCCACCGTGCGCTCCAAAGCCGCGATCCCGCGTTCCCAGAGGCCGCGCTCGACCATCACGGTTGCCTTCGTGCCCCCGAAGTAGATGGCGGGTTCGAACCCGATACGCCGGGCGAGTGGTAGGAAGTCGGAGATCAATCGCTCCGCCTCGTCGAGGGAACCGGCGAGCACCGCCAGCGGCGCCCGATTTGCCGGCCCGAAGACACGCATGTACGGGGCGTCGAGCTGGTCGGCGATTCGATCGACGCGATCGAAGGCCGCCCGAGCATTCGCCACTTCGCCCAGTTCGAGAAGGTCGTGAGCGAGCATCAGAAGTGCCTGACCGAGCGCCGCTGGGTTGTCGAGGCGCTCGGCGAGCCCACGCGCCTCTCTCGCCCACGCGAGCCGCTGCTCGACGTCGTAGGGATCAAAGCACGCCCAGTGAGCTGTGATGAGTACCTCGAGGAGCGCGTGCGGGTCGCCTGAGGCCCGGGCGGTGGTGAGCGCGGCGGCGCCCAGCTCGCTCCCCTCGGGGTCGGATAGGTAAACCGTCGCCGCGATCATGGCCGTCAACCGGGCGCGGCTGGTCGTCGCGTCGCCCGGCAGCCGGCCGAGCGCATCGCGGGTGACCCGGATGATCTCGTCGTCGGCCGCCCCACCGACCGAGAACGTCCAGCCCTGCTCCCCGAGGGCCAGCGCCGCGCGCGTCAGGAGGTCGGCGTCGTCGAGGCGCCGCGCCGTAGCCGCAGCCTTGAGCAGCACGGCGCGATGCCGCGGGTCGCCGGCCCGGTGCAACGCCTCTCCACGTTCGATTGCGAGCTCGCAGAGATCGTGTTCGGTGAATCCCGGCAGCTGGGCGGCGAGCTGATCGGCCTGCTCGAAGTAGACGGCCGCGTCGGCGAAGGCGAAACGCTCGCGGGCAAGCTCGCCCGCGCGCCGGGCGTACAGCAAGGCGTCCTCGCGATCGCCGAGATCCGCGGACGCGTAGAAGTGACGGGCGAGATCGGTCGCCGGGGCCCCGGCGACGCGCAGGACGGTTCCGGCCGCGTGGTGCAGACGCATGCGACGACCGGCGGGGATCGCCTCGTAGCGGACCTCGCGCAGCACGGCGTGCGTGAAGGCGAAGCGCCCGGCGGCGGCGGGAATCGGCACGACGATGCCGAGGCCGGTGGCACGGTCCAAGGCATCGAGAACGTCGGGCAGCGGTCGGTCGAGCACCTGCGCGCACGTCCGTGCTGCGAATTCGGAGCCGAGCACGGCAGCGGCGTCGAGCGCCGCTCCGTCGGCCTCCGAGACCCGCTCGAAGCGGGCGGCGACGTGGTCGCGCAGCGTGGCACTCACCGGCACCGATAGCAGAAGGCCGTCGGCGGGCAGCTCGCGGACGACCTCGCGCAGGAATAGAGGGCTGCCGGCCGTCGCCTCGTGGAGCATGCGCGCGGTGTGCGCCACATCCAGCGCCGCATTGTCGGCGGCGGCACGAAGCAGTGCTTCGACGTCGGGTTGAGTGAGCCCGCTCAGCCCGATCCGCCGCACCGCGGGATGAGTGCCGATGTCCGCGAAGAACTTCGACAGCGAGCTCGTCAGGTCGGGAGCGACATCCCGGCTGCTGACCACGAGCAGGATGGACCCGCCGGCCGTCCGGACGATGTGACCGAGCAGCGCGAGCGTGCCTGCATCGGCCCAGTGGATGTCCTCGATCACGACGAGCGCACGCGGCCGCGCCGTGTGCTGGAGGTAGTCGCCCACGGCCCCGAACAGCCGGAGCTGCTCGCCCTCCGGGGTCTCGCCGGCGACGTGAGCCGCCGAACCGAAACGGTCGCCAAGGTCGGGGACGATGCGCGCGAGGTCACCGGCACTCCGGTCGAGTCGGCGCATGGCGGTGTCGCGGTCCAGCCCGCGGAGGTCGAGCGAGATGGCGTCGACGAACGGCCCATACGGGGGGCGCGGGCTCTCGCGACAGCCGCCGTAGAGAACCGGGGCGCCGGCAGCCGCCACGTCCGCGGCCAGCGCTGCAATCAGGCGGCTCTTGCCGATCCCGGCTTCGCCCGTGAGCAGGCATAGGCGCGGGAAGCCGTCCCTGATGGCGTTCCACGCAGCCTCGAGGGCCGCGAGTTCGTTCTCGCGGCCTACGAGCGGGCCGGCACCGGCCGACAGCGCCAGCGGCCCGGGAAGCGACGGGCGTCCGACCTCGGTGGCCACCGCGGCCACGGCGCCCGCCGTCGGCCCGCCGCTGTCGCGGATCTCGTCGGCGAGCAGGCGCGTGGCGGCCGATGGCACCATGCGCAGATCGATGCGCAGCCGCTCCCGGTGTTGCTCGAACACCGTAAGCGCCGCCGCACGGTCCTCGGCAAGGGCGAGGCGCCGCATCAGCGAGCGTGCGTGCTCCTCGGAGAGCGGGTCGAGCGCGACGAGCCGGCGCGTGTACTCGACGGCTCCGCCCGGATCACCGCGCTCCTCGGCCTCGATCGCCAACTGCTCCATGACCTCGGCCAGGCGGAGCTGATGCTCCTCCCGGGCCTCATACACCCACTCCTGCTCGAGCTCGGGCAGGAGCTCACCCGCGGCGCCGATCTCTAACGCCTCCTCAAGGCGTCCGTCAGCGGCCGCGGCGACGAAATCGCGGACGTCGACGCGGATATCGGGTCCAAGGCCGACCTCGTCGCGCGAGGCGAGCAGGTGGCGGCCTGCGAGCGGCCCGAGCTCGCCACGCAGGTCCCCCAGAGCCGTGCGCAGGCTGCGCCGCGCGCTCTCGTCCATGACGTCGGGCCACAACCGGGCGGCGACGCGACCGCGCGGCTGCATACCGGTATGTAGGGCAAGCCACGCCAGCAGAGCGGCGCACCGGCCGCGGGGGGCCGCCACGGTAACTCCGTCGGCGGTGATCCTGAGCCCGCCGAGCAGGCGGACGATCAGCATCGACTGAGCGTACACCGCTCCGGCGCGGCGGGCGCGAGACATTGGCGCTGGGCTGGCGGGGCGTTGACGGTGCGTGCGGATGCTTCTTCCGAAAGGGCCATCCCCAACCCAAAGGAGACACCATGGCCGTCAGTGACAGCGCCCTCGACGAGGGGCGAGTGCAGGAGTTCGTAGGGCGGTTCGCCGGCGATCTGGGCGCGGCGCTGCATCAGACGACGGTCTTGATCGGCGACAAGCTCGGCCTGTACGCCGCAATGCGCGATGGCGAGCAGGTCACGCCGGAAGAGCTCGCCGAGCGGACCGGAACCGACGCGCGGTACGTGCGCGAGTGGCTGTGCGCGCAGGCCGCCAGCGGCTATGCCGAGTACGACGCCGGCAGCGAGCGCTTCTTCCTGACTCCGGAGCAGGCCGCGTGCCTGGCCGACCCGGAGAGCCCGACGTTTCTTCCGGGTGCGTTCTACATCGCCGCGTCGTGCGTGCGCGACGAGCCGAAGCTCATCGAGCGCTTCCGGTCGGGCGAGGGCCTCGGGTGGCACGAGCACGACGGCGACCTGTTCTGTGGGACCGAGCTGTTCTTCCGGCCCGGGTACGTCGCCAACCTCGTCCCGTCGTGGCTGCCCGCGCTCGACGGCGTCGAGGAGAAGCTGCGGTCGGGCGCCCGCGTTGCCGACATCGGTTGCGGTCACGGGGCGTCGACCATCGTGATGGCCAGCGCGTACCCGAACTCGGAGTTCGTGGGCTTCGACTATCACCCCGAGTCTGTCGCCGCGGCGCGGCGCGCGGCTGAGCGGGTGGGGGTCGGCGACCGCGTGCGCTTCGAGGTCGCCAGCGCCAAGGACTACCCGGGCGAGGGCTATGACCTCGTGTGCGTCTTCGACGCGCTGCACGACATGGGTGATCCCGTGGGCGCCGCGGCGCACGTGCTGGCGTCGCTCGCCGAGGACGGCAGCTGGCTGATCGTCGAGCCGATGGCGGGCGATCGCACCGAGGAGAACCTCAACCCGGTCGGGCGGATCTTCTACTCGGCCTCGACGCTCATCTGCACGCCGGCGTCACGCGCGCAGGAAGTCGGGCTGGCGCTCGGCGCCCAGGCCGGCGAGGCGCGGCTGCGTGCCGTCGTCAGCGAGGCCGGCTTCACACGCTTTCGGCGTGCGACCGAGACCCCGTTCAACCTCGTCCTGGAGGCACGGCCGTGACCATCATCAGGGAGACACTCATGAGCAGGTACGCGATCCGCGCCGCGCGGTGGGCGGCTGTGGTCATCATCGTGAGCGGGCTATCCGCGTCGCCCGCGCTGGCCGCCGATGGCGGGCTCGTTCGCAACTGGAACGATCTGGCGTTTGCCGCCGTGCGGGCCAACAACGCGTCCGACGCGCAGGCCGCGCGTCTGTACGGGATGGTCAACGCGGCCATATATGACGCGGTCAACGGGACGGCGAAGGTTGGGATGCCGCGCACCGCGGCGATCGTGACGCCGCCGGCCCCGCAGCCGGGCGATCCCGGTTCCGCTGCCGCCCAGGCGGCGCACGACGTCCTGACGGCGCTGTATCCGTCGCCCGCCGCGTCCTACGACGCGCAGCTGGTCGCCGACCTGGGGGCCGTAGCGGATGAGACGGCGCGCTCGCAGGGCCAGGCGTGGGGCGCCGAGGTCGCCCGGCAGGTGCTCATCGCGCGAAGCAATGACGGATCGAGTTCCAACGAGACCCAGTTGGGCGGGTCCGGTTCCGGCGTCTTCACGGCGGCGTGGTCGGGCGTGCAGTTCCGCAATCTGGCCCCGTTCGCGATCGCCGATCCGGACGAGTACGTGGGTGCGGGTCCGCCCGCGCTTCGCCGCAAGGCCTATGCGGAGGCGTTCAACGAGGTCAAGGTGCTGGGCGGCGCGAGTCCATTTGACCAGGCCAAGTCGGACACCTTCGCCTACTGGAGCCTCGGGGGACGGACCAATCAGCCGCCGGGCGGCTGGCTGCAGGTGGCTGAGGCGGTGTCTGCTGAGCGGGGCCTGTCGCTGCCCGAGACGGCGCGGCTGTTCGCGCTGGAGAGCATGGCCATGGCCGACACGGTCGCGCCGACCTATGAGACGAAGTACGTCTTCCACTTCTGGCGCCCGACGACCGCCATCCAGCACGCCGACACCGACGGGAACAAAAAGACCGAGCCCGCCCCGAGCTGGGCGCCGCGCGCCGGCTCCCCCGGCTCCTCGCCGGAGCACTGGTCGGGCCACAGCTCGTTCAGCGCCGCCGGCGCGACCGCGCTGGCCGGGTTCTTCTGCAGCGACCGGATCCGCTTCTCGCTGCAGACCGACACCGCGCCGGGCGGACAGGCGCGCGCCTACGACCGCTTCTCGACCGCTGCGCTCGAGGCCGGCCGGTCCCGGGTGTACGGCGGCCTGCACTTCCAGTTCTCCAACCAGGCCGGGCTCGCGGCCGGGCTGGGGATCGGCTCGGAGGTGCTCTCGAAGGCACTGCTGCTGCGCAGCGGCCCCACGCACCAGGGCTACTGCCCGAACTGAAAAAAGCAAGGCTCTCGGGTTCTGCACCCGAAGACCCTGCGGCATCAGATCCTCCGTGCGGGCGACACCGTCCGCGGCTCCAAGCCGGACCGCTCAACCCCGAGCGCCCGAGTTCGTTGGGGGATCGGGGGCATCGAACACTTGAGCCGGGCCTGTTCCCAGGCTGAGGACGGCGTCGCTACGGATTCAGCCGTACAGGGATCGAGGTGTGCTGGTTGAGGAACAGCGACCGGATCCGCTTCGGGTCGCCCGCGAGTTCCATTGCCGGATAGTGCTCGAGCGTCTCCTCGATCCAGATCCGCATCTCCATCCGGGCCAGCGCGGCACCAAGGCAGAAGTGGCGTCCACGGGCGCCGAAGCCCTGGTGCGCGTCGAGGCCCTCGCGCGTGAGGTCGAACCGCTCGGGATCGTCGAACACGCGCGGGTCGCGGTTGCTCGCGATGTACCAGAGCAGGACGCGATCGCCCTCCGGGATCGTCTGGCCGTGGAGCTCGACGTCGCGTGTCGCGGTGCGGCCCATGAATCCGAACGCCGGGAAGCAGCGCAGGCCTTCCTCCACCGCCAGCGATATGAGCGAAGGGTCGTCGAGCAGGAGCTGACGCTGTGCGGGGTCGCGCAGGAGCGCGAGCATCGTTGCGGTGTAGGTCGCCCGGGTGCTGTCGTTGCCGGCCGCGAGCAGCAGCAGGAAGAAGGTGGCGATCTCGAGCTCGTTGAGGCGGTCCCCCTCGACCTCGGCGCCAATCAGGGCGGTGAGGAGGTCGCTGCCTGGCTCGGCGACGCGTTGCTCGCGGACCTTGTTGATGTAGGTGACCACATCACCGATCTCGGCCATGCTGTCGTCCCACTGGGCGCGGATGTCCGGGTCTTCGAAGGCCGTCGCGACGTTGGTCCAGTGCAGCAGCTTGGTGTCGTCGGACTCGGGTGTGCCGAGCAGCGAGCCGATGACCCGCGCCGGTACGGCGCGTCCGAGGTCTTTGACCAGGTCGCACTCCTCGCGCCCATCGAGGCGACCGAGCATCTCGCGGACGATCGCGCGGACGTCGTCCTCGTGCGCGGCGATCCGCTTGGGGGTGAATGCCCTGCCGACGAGCTGCTTGAGCCGGTCGTGGCGTGGGGGGTCCATCGAGATCATCTGCAGACGTTGGATATCGAGCGGGGCGCCGATGTCGTCGACGAGGAAGATTCCCCGCTGTTCGGAGCTGAACGTTTCGAAGTCGCGCGTGGCGGCGTGGAGGTCCTCGGCCCGGGTCAGCGACCAGAACCCGCCCTCGTCGGGGAAACGCGCGTTGGGGCTGAAGTGAACTGGGGACTCCTCGCGCAGCTTGGCGAACAGCGCATAGGGGGGATCGTCCGTCCAGTGGGCGTGGTCTCCGAGATCGATGACGTCCGTGGCGGCTCCGAAGGCTGCTGACATGCTTCGAGCCTAAAGGATGACAGTGTGTAGTTGCAAGCTGTTATCCTTTTGACCATGCCCGTCCTCGATCGCCGTCGCCGCGAAGACCCCCGTCGCGAGCAGACCGAGACCGCCTTTCTCGACGCCGCAGCCGGGCTCCTTGCCGACGGGGTACCGTTCGTCGACCTCAGCGTCAGCCGCGTGGCCGACCGCGCCGAACGCAACAGGTCGGCGTTCTACGCGCACTTCGAAGACCGGCGCGCGCTGCTGATGCGCCTCGTCGAGCCGCTTCGGGCGGACGCTCGGGCTGCCGTCGTTCCGTTTGTCGACGGGGTGGACGAGGACGACGTCCGGACCGCGCTCACCGGACTCCTGGCGGTCTTCCGTAAACACGGGCAGGTCGTGCGGGCGGTCGTCGAGACCGCGGCCTACGACCCGGAGATCGAGCGATGGTGGACAGACCTAATCGGGGAGTTCGCGAACGCGAACCAAGGACGGCTCGAGCAGGCGGGCATGCCGCCCGCCGAGGCACGGCCGACGGCGATCGTCCTGACTTGGATGACCGAGCGGTCCTGCACCCAGCAGCTCGGACCAGCCGTGCCCGTCATCAGCGACGAAGAGTTGATCGACGCGCTCACCGGCGCGTGGCGGCGCGCCCTTGCACAGTCGAACTCGCCAGGAGGCAGCCAGTGACCTACGACCATCTCCGCTACGAGCAGGACGGGCCGGTCACCGTCATCACCATCGACCGCCCCGAGCGCATGAACGCGATCGGGCCGCAGACACACGAGGAACTCGTCGCGGCATGGACCCGCTTCCGCGACGACGGCAACCAGCTGGTCGCCGTTCTGACCGGGAGTGGGACGGACGCGTTCTGTGCCGGGGGAGACTTGAAGGCTGCGTTCGCGGGCGAGGAGCTCGTCCCGGAGGGCCAGGCCGAGCTCGACGCCCACGCCCGCGGCGAGCGCGACGGGATCCTCGGTCCCAGCCGCTGGACCGATCTGCACAAGCCGACGATCGCCGCGATCAACGGCGTTGCCTACGCGGGCGGACTGGAGTGGGCCTGCTGGACGGACATGGCAATCGCGGATGCCCACGCGACGTTTGGCGTCACCTGCCGGCGCTGGAACATTGGACTGGCCGATGGCGGGACGCAGCGGCTCCCACGGATCGTCGGCTATCGGCGGGCCATGGAGCTGATCGTCACGGGCCGCGTCATCGACGCCGACGAAGCCCTGCGCATCGGTCTAGTCAACGAGATCGTCCCGTCGGGCGGCTGCGTGGCCCGTGCGGTCGAACTCGCTCACCGGATCGCCGCGCTACCCCAGCCGGCCATCCACACCGACCATGAAGCCGTCGTTCGAGGGTTCGGGCTCCCGCTGGACGAAGCCCTGCGCATCGAGGCGGAATGCTTCAACCGGCTCATCGATTCGCCGGAGATCCTGGAAGGCCTGCGGCAGTTCAACGAGCGCGATCACCCTGATCGCGATCCGGGCGGCGAGGCGCTGACCCCAGGGCTCAGCCGGAAGCGCTGACGGGGAAGTTCGAGACCATCCTCTGAGCGAGGCCACCTGTGCCTAACCCTTCTTCTCGCGCGAGGAGGAGCGCGTCCACGTTCACGTCAACTCGCCCGACGGGGAGGCCAAGTTCTGGATCGAGCCTCGGATTGAGCTCGCCCGCAACCATGGCCTGTCGGACCGCGACGGTCGCCACAATTCTCCGCCTCGAGGTTCCGCACCCGGAACACCTCTATTTTGGGCGATCGCTCAGGAGGGTCAGCTCTTGGAACCCACCAACCGTGGGCCTCCGCTATCGCGCATGTCCGCATACTCAACGTAGCCGCGACCCTCGACGGCATGCCCGCGGTGTTCGCCCTCGAAGTGGGCGCCACCGATCCAGCCGGCCACCAGCGGCGTGTCGAGCACGACCGCGAGCTCGGTGGCCCCGCGCTTGTCGTCGCGGATCGTCCAGCGGAAGCTGCTGACGACCTGAGTAGCTCTGCCGTCGGGCCCCATCAGCGGCTGGTCGAAGACCGCGAGCGGCTCGTACTCGACGCCGTGCACCCAGCGTGATGACTCCCCGCCGGGCCGGCGGAGGTAGGCGCTCGTGAGGAGCGGCCTGCCGCCGACCGTGGTGTGCGCGAGCATCAGCAGCGTCTGCGGGTCCAGCGCGATCACCTGGTAGCTGAACATGTCCCATGGGAGCTTCAACCGGGCCGGCACCGAGCGGTCGCGAATCACCTGCGGGCTAAGGCCGCGCGCGTACTCGAACGAGCAGACCCCCGCGATCTCCTCGGTCGTGCCCGCCCAGGAGATCGTCCCGCTGTAGTGAGCCGGGAACCCGATGTGGTCGTAGACCGGGCTGCGCGCGAACCATGTGATCTGGTCGGTGCAGCTCAGTTCGATGTCGAGCTCCAGCTCGCCCCGCTGCAGCTTCACATGGAAGTCAGGAAAGGTCCCCGCGATCTCAAGCTCCTCGCCAAAGCGCAGCAGGCTGCCGTCCTCGCGCAGGTGGCATTCCCGATCGACCGAGTAGGCCCGAGATGCATCCGCGGTGCTCACCGCGGTCCCGGCCCCGACGGTGGCCGTGCGTCGCGGGCTGTCCTGCACCGCATGGTCGATGTCGAACACCCTCGTCCCCGTCTGGCCGACGATCACCATGCAGGCCAGGAACCGGTGCGGCTCGGGGAGATCGGGGATCACCACGTTGTAATGCGCAACCCCATAGCGGCGCCCGGTCACGTTGGGCCTGAACAACGGCGGATCAAGGAGTGGAGCCTCGGCCGTGGCGTGGATGCGTCCCACGCGAGCGATAGCGGGATTGACAACGTGATCGAAGAGCGCGTCGTGTAGGCGGTGACGCACTCCGTCACGCGGCAGATCGGCAGGGGCCGGAGCGGACTCGGGGACCATGAGGGTGGGGTGCATCAGTTGGCCTCCTGGGCGGTCAGGCAGCGGTGGCGAGGTCGCGGCCTGGGCGTTCGGCCGTGGTGGGCGGACCATCCGGGATCGTCTTCGCGACGGACCCGCGGGTCAGCGGGCTGACTCGCTGGTGGCCCTGACGTCTGGGAAGTCATCAGTGTTCTTCACGAGCCTTTCGCTCGGGTCGCGCCGGTCGGCATCCACCTGACACGAGCGTAGTGGGAGCCGTGCCGTCACGAACGGCGCGCGCCGTCAAACGCCGGGCGGGTCTTGTCGCCCTGAGACAGGTGGTTCGTGGCGCCGATCCGATCAGAAGGCAACGCTGGACCGTGGCAGTCGCTGGATTAGATGCGTGCGCTACAAGTGGTCCCGTACCATCTGCCCCGGTATGGATCATCGAACGCGAACTCTGTTGGAGCCTGGCCACGAGGCCGAGTGGGAGCAGCTGAATGCGGAGAAGCGCGCGCTGCGGCGACCCGCGGCGGATGCCAGGGTCGAGGATCTGTTGCGCGAGGGCATGCATCTCTCCGAGCAGGCTGCTTCCCTGCTTGCGGGGATCGAGCGAGCTGGTGGGCAGCGCGGCGAGCCCGGCGCCTGATCTCGAGGCGGTTACGACCGCGTTCCTCGCGGCGCGGGCACGCTTCGTGGTGGTCGGCGGCTTTGCGGTGATCGCGCATCGCGTTGTTCGGGCGACCCGCGATGTCGATCTGCTGATCCCTGGTGACGAGGTCAACGACGCGGCGTGCCTGGCCGCGCTCCGCGAGCTCGGGGCGACGCGCGAGCGAGACGGGGCGCCTATGGCACCGGAATTGCTCGACCGTGTGTCTCATCTACGTGCCACCGGGAACGGCGGGATCGTCGATCTGATTCGCGAGGGGGAGCCGCCGCTGGACTTCGCGACCGTCTGGGATGGCGCGATCCTGGCCGACCTCGGCGTCGGCACATTCCGCCTCGCCGGCTTGGCCAGCATCGTCGGGTTCAAACGTCTCGCCGGCCGCCCCCAGGACCGCAACGACCTACTGGCACTCGAGGCCGAGCACGGCGAGCTCCCGATCGAGCCGATCCCCGGCCTCGATACCTAGCGCAAGAGCACCAGCGTTCAGGCCTGGCGTGACCGGGATCTGACGGGCTCATAACGGTCGCGGGTTCGAATCCCGCCCTCGCTACTCAGAAAAGGTCCGCAAACGCGGGCTTTTCTATTGAAGGGCCCAGCACCAAGGAGGTGCCGTCGTGTCAAATTCGTGTCGTTTTGCGCGCTCGTGGGCCCAGATTGCCCGTCGCAGTTCGGTTGGGCGCGATGGGTTCACGTCTTCTTACCGCCGAGGTCGCCGCCCTGCTCTCGGTTCCCCGCTCGTGGGTCTACTGCAAGCTCATGGCAGCGCCAGGGGGTGACGGAGACTGCACCAGTGGACGGGAGTGTCTCAGTGGCTGTGGACCGGCTCTGAAGGCAGTGTTGAGGGGTCCACGCGGCCGACGAGCCGGGCCGCTAGTAGCGTCGTCAGTGGGACGGCTGCGAGTAGGCCGATCGATCCGGCGAGCATTGCCACGATCTCCTGTCCGACCGGTTCGCTGTTCAGGGCGTCGCCGGGGTCTACGGCGCCGTTGTTGAAGATCAGAAGTACGGGGAGGGAGGCGCCGACGTATGCGAGGACGAGCGTGTTCACCGTCGCGGTGGCGTGGTCGCGTCCGACGTCGAGCGCCTCTCGGTAGAGGCGCATGGCGGGCATTGCCGGGTTGGCTCGGCGTAACGCGAGGACGGTCGATGCCTGGCTGACGGTTACGTCGTCGAGAACCCCGAGCGCTCCGATGACTTAGCCGTCGGGGTGAACGCGGCTCTGAACACGAGGCGCGTCTGCCCGGCGGCCGGCGCGCTCCGCATGGCACCTCATTCTTTGCAAGGGCGACCGTCCGGCCGGGTGAGGCGCCTCCGTGTCTTTCGTCGTGACAACTGAGCTAAACAGGACTCACCTGCCAGCACCGGATCGGCTCTAGCATCGCCGCCCTGGTCTGGGGTGGCGGGGAGGTGGCTGCCCGCTACCTGCGCCGGACTGCAGCGCGTTCTTCGAGCAAAGCGGCCATCGCCGAGCTTCCGCGGGCGATGAGCGGTCGGATGTCCGGGTCAAGATGAGCTTCAAGCGGCTCGTACCCGTCGGGGAGTGTCCCGCGCAGGTGTCGGTCGAGCGCGTAGAAGCGGGGGTAGTAGCCGCCCCCCATGCAGAAGATTGCGTCGTACATCTGTCCGCCGATCAAGTGCTCATCCAGTGTTGTGGCGTGCTGTAGTTCCAGGGCTGTCGAACCATCGCTTCTCCTAGACAGCCGCAGCTCGATCTCGTCCTGGCCTTCATCGCCGAGGGACACCTTCAGATGATGGGGAGGCACGCACCTGACGATCTTGCCCGAGCCCATCGACGCCTGTTCGAAGCTCCCCCCGACTCGAAGCTCGCCGGACACCGGCGCGTACCACCGGCGCAGGCGGTCGGGGTCAGTGCAGGCATCCCAGACGTCCTCGATCGCGGCGTCGTACACACGCTCGAACACGGCGACGCGCGCCTCGCCGCTGTCGATCGATCGACGCTCGAGTCGCGGGGCGGGTTCGGCGAGCGTTTCGTCTCGGCTCATGATTTCGGCTCGTCGCTGGGAGGTCGCTGAGTCCGTTGACGGCGTGCCCGTTTGCCTCGGGCTAGTTCGGTCCCGAGAGCATCGAGCCGGTGCGCCCAGAACTTCCTGTACGGAGCCAGCCAGGCGTCGACGGATTCCAGCGGTGCGGGGTTGACTGCGTACAGGCGGCGCGTGCCTTCGGCGCGTCGCGTCGCGAAGTCGTTGTCACGCAGGATTCGTAGCTGCTGGGAGACCGCTGGTTGCGAGATCCCGAACTCGCGCTGGATGACGGCGCCGACCACCCCCGCGGGTTGCTCCCCGTCGGCAAGCAGCTCGAGAATGCGGCGGCGAACTGGGTCCCCAAGGATGTCGAAGGCGTGCACCGGCCAACCGTATCAGTACTGACGTATATAAGGCATTTCTAATACTACAGGGGCCCCGCCCCGTGATCTGGGGAGGCCCCTGCGCCGTAGGTGACCGCGTTCTTGCCGGCAGACCGAGACCGCGGCTCCGGTCGGGGGCTAACCACGGGATGAGATCTGCTGTACCGCCCAGCCGTTGCCGTCAGGGTCGCTGAAGAAGACGAAGCCGACGTTGTCGAGTTCGTCGGCGACCTCGCTCGGATTCTGGCCCATGACCTGAATATCGCTGACCTCCACACCTCGTTCGACTAGCTGAGCGTGCGCGGCCTTGATGTCCGGAACCACGAGCTGCAAGCCCTTCAGCGAGCCGGGGGCTGGCGGGTCTGAGATAACTCCCTCACCCACGACGACCGAGCACCCGGACCCTGGGGGGGTGAGCTGGACAATGCGCTTGCCCTTGATCATCTCGACGTCGTGGTCAACGTTGAAACCGAGCTGGTCCGCGTAGAAAGCCTTTGCGCGATCCACGTCCGAGACGGGAACCACCACCACTTCGAGGGTCCAGTTCATAAGGCATCTCCTGTGTCGTCGTCGTGTCAGGGACGCCTTGTGGGCGCGCCGGCCGCAGCTCGAGCGGCGAAGCTGAGAATATCAGGCAGAACTTATATACATCGTGACGCAACTTCTAGGAGAGACCACTGTGTCCAGATTCGGATAGGCGACGCCCATCGCTAAACCGCGTACGGCGGGGTTGTCGCCCGCCCCTGGAACGAGAGGATCCGCGGGTTCTTGACCATGCCGTCGCGGATCTCGATGGCCCGCCGGATGGTCTCGCTGGCGTCCCAAGCGGCTGGGCCGGCCATCACGATCGGCAGGTACTCGAGCAGTGCCTCGCTGTTTTCCCAGGTCGCCGAGTTCCAGAGAAACGACGGGCTGTGGTCGACCGCGTAGTAGTGCAAGCCGTTGCCGATCGTGAACATCGGGTCGGCGAAGGAGGTCGGCAGCGCCCACTCGAATCCCATGCCCTCGTCGCATGAGACGTCGACGAACAAGTTGCCGGACCGGAAGAATCCGAGGTCCTCGTTCATCACGAACATCAGCGGCTCGTCGGTGTCCTGGAGGATGCAGTTGACGACCACGTCGTATTCGGCCAGCACCTCCGCGAGTGGTCCGGGTTCGGGTGCCTTGAGCGCGAGCGTCCGGCTCGGGTTGTCGGGGTCACGCTCGAAGTGCTGCATCCGTACCGATGCGAACGGCGAGGCCACGGCTGACACGCTGCGCTGGGTGAGGACCGTCACGTCGCTGATCCCCAGCGCAGCCAGACCCCGGACCGCGCCGCGGGCCGTCGCGCCGAAGCTGATCACGGCCGCGCGCATGCGGCGCCCGTAGTCGCCGGACAACCCGAGCAACTGGTGCGCGTGCAGGACCGAGCAGTAGCCGGCGAGCTCGTTGTTCTTGTGGAACACGTGGACGCTGAAATGGCCGTCCTTCGTCCAGTGGTTCATCGCCTCCCAGGCGATCAGGGTGAGGCCGCGATCGATGGCAAGCTGGGTCAGCTGCTCGTCCTGGACGCAGTGTGGCCAGCCCCATACGACCTGGCCCGGTCGCAGGGTCTCGAGATCCTCCGTGAGTGGCTTGGGGAGCAGGAGCACATCGCAGCCGGCGAACAACTCCTCGCGCGAGCAGAAGCCGCCCACGAGTGGGGCGAGATCGGCCTCGGAGAAGCCGAACGGCTCGCCGTAGCCGTGCTCGAGGAACATCCGCTCGCGCAGCGTCCCGTCGATGCGACCGAAGTGAGCGGGGTGGATGGCCACCCGGCGCTCGTCCGGCTTCCTCGACGTCGCTACGACGCCCAGACTCAATTCGCTCACCGGGAGAGTGTCGCCGATTACGGCCGGCGGGCCAGGTGCTTCGGCGCCGGCGGCGGCTCAGAGTCAGGCTTCCCCGTTGGCGAGATCGTCGCGGCCTGGGCGTGACGCCAGCTGCACCTCGAGCGCAGCGGCGATACGTGCGACGTCGGCCTTCGTGCGGCGGAAGCTGCTCGGCATGCGATGCGGCGTGTCTTGAGTGACAGCTTTACGCCGGCTGCGGCGCAGCCCGCGCGACCGGCGTGTAGGTCTCGTGGTTGCTCGTGAACTCGGGGGTGCCGTAGCTCGCGAGGCGCAGCTTCAGGATCTCGGTGACCACGGCGTCGGTCACACCGCCGAGCAGCGGGAGGCGCGCGGCGGTCGAGGCGGTGATCGCGGATCCGAAGACGAGGGGAGCCGTGAGCGCGATCGTGGCCATGTCCGTGGGCCCGTACTCGACGCCCATCTCGCGGGCTGCGCCGCGATCGCCGTTGAGGAAGTTCCGCACGAAGAACATCTTGCTGTAGCTCTTCTCGACGGCCTCGGCGAGCCGGTCGTGGGGCGCGCGCGTCGGCTTCAGGTACGTCGACATCGTGGCGCGCACGAGCTCGCCGCAGATCTCGTCGTCGAACCCGTCGCGCAGCGTCGCCGCCCGCGCGTGCATGACGCGGATGATCTCGCCCGGCGTCACCGGCAGGAGCTCCTCCGGCAGGCCGAGCAGGAAGCACCGGTAGCGGCTGAACTCGAGCATCGCGCGCTCGCGCGGGTTGAAATCGGTGCGCCCGGACGCCACGACCCTCCGGGCCAGCAGATACACGCCGATGAGCCCGGCCGGCATCTGATCGACCTGGGGCACGGGGATCCCGTACACGCCGAGATCCCAGCGGTCCGACCGCTTGAGGGCGTTGTAGCGGACCATCGAATGCATCAGGCGGACCATCGCCGCCGCCTCGAAGCCGCGGCCGTCGCGTTCCATCGCCCCCGGCATCGTCGTCACCGCGAAGAAGCTCGCAGTCTCGTTGACCCGCCGGGCGGCGCGGCGACTCCCGAGCGCGCCGGTCAGCGCCATCGGCAGCGCGGCGTAGGTGTTCAGGAACGTCGCCACGAAGGCGCCGCGGATCACGTACGGCGCGAGCAGGGCGGCCGGGACGCGCTCGTGGCGTGCGCCCTCGCGGACGAGCTCCATGTCCACCCAGTCGGGACGCGCCTCCATCGACGCGATGAACGCCGTCAGCTGCGGCGGGGCGCCGGGGACGGCGTCGATCCCCTCCCGGCAGGCTGTCTGGAGCATGTCGATCAGCCCCTTGAAGCTGCGCTCGGCCATCAGCGCCGCGTATGCATCCGAGGGGACGTCGCCGAGCATCGTCGCCGTGCTCATCAGCTCGACCAGGTCGTCGTCGGCCAGCAAATCGTCGCGCGGCGCGATCCATTCCGGGAGCGAGGACTCGTCATCGGCGCCGAGCGCGAGCCGGTACGGCCGGGCGTCGAGGTCGACATCCCCGTATAGCTCCGGCAGCAGCGTGCGCTGGCTCGCCACGCGGCCGGCAAGTTCGGGGTACGCGCGGCCTCGTGCCGGTTCGTCGGATCCCACCACGCGTCAGCGTAGGGGAGCGGGCAGTAGCACGGTCACGCAGAGCCCGCCACCGTCGCGCGGCGCAATCGTGAGAGCCCCGTCGTGCGCCCGGGCGATGCCGACCCGGACCCCAAGGGCGAGTTCAGCTTCGGGGTGGACGTAACCCCGGATGTGTTCAAAAGGCCGTCAAGGCAACAGCCCTCGGAGCGGGCCGGGAAGGGCGTCCTCGATCGGTCCCCGGGCCTCGTCGATGGCGCCCTGGACGAGCGCATCACGGAGGGCAGGCTCGAGCGAGTCGGGGTCGTCGAGGCCCTCGAGGATGGTGTCCACATCGATCTCGTCGAGCGCTCTGTGCAGCACGTCGCCGGTGGGGAGAAGATCGTCGACCGGGCCGTCGGGGATCAGGCCGACGACGCTGCCGGGGACCCCGAGCTCGTCCGCGAGCGAGGGCAACAGCGCGGAAGCCTTCGGCAGCCGGCCTTCCTGCTCGAGCTGGTCGACGCCCGTGTCCAGGCCGTCCTTGACCGCCTGTGCGACGCCGCGTTCGTCGGTGCCGGCCTCCCGGGCGAGCGCGGCGCGGTCCGCCGCAGACGGCAGCGTGAGCACGAGCCGCTCGCGCGTCACCCCCAGCTTGCACGCGGCCTGGTCGAGACCGGTGAGCACCACGGTCTCTGCCAGGCCCTCGATGTCCTCCTTGGGCGTCCGCTCGCGGTTCTCGCACGGGTCGGCGGCCCGCTGGGGGACGAAATCGGCGCCGCCGGCGGCGAGCTGAACTCCGATCAACCCGCCGCAGAGCGCCACGGCGACGGCGATGAGCACGATGCCGCGCGAGCTCATGCCGGGGCCGCCCTCTCGCGCAGGAACAGCGCGGGGAGGATCGCCAGCAGCGCGAGTAAGGCGGCGACGAGGAAACCGGCGCGGAAGGCCCGCGTGGCGGCGCGCTCGAGCTGATCGTCGAGCCCGACGGCGAGCGCCGCGGCCTGCGCGGCCTGTTCCTGCGGCAGCTCGGCCCGCTCGAACGCGGGGGCGAGGTCGGGCACGCGGCCGTCCTCGGCCTCGAGCTGCGCGCCGAGGCCGTCGGCGAGCTCGAGCTTGCTCGACGCGGGCAGGTCCGAGTCGAGCACCTGGGCGGCGATCGCCTCCTGCGCGGGGCGCTCCGCGTCGCGCAGGTCGGCGGTGAAGATCGGCGTGAGGATCAGGAGGCCCACCACGATCCCGCCGTGACGCGCGGCGATCGTCCAGCCGCCGTGGAGCGCGCGGGGCACACGGTCCGCGAGCGCGGACTGGGTCAGCGAGTCCACGGTCAGCCCGAGGCCGAGACCGACGAGGACCTGCGCCGGGATTGTCCACGCCGGGTTCGCGTCCGGCAGCAGGCCGAGGCAGGTGAGCCCACCGCCGACGAGGATCGAGCCGGCGATCGCCTCGGCTCGCGCCCCGGCTCCCAGCGCGCGGGCGAACGGCGCGGCGGCGATGGCGGCGAGCGGGATGGCGGTGACCGTCACCGCGGCCAGCGCGGGCGAGCGGCGCCAGCCCTCGACGAGCAGGAGGACGATCAGGAACAAAGCCGCGGTGAGCGCCGCCGACACGAGCGCCAGCGCGAGATTCGCCGGGATGTCCGGGCGATCGGACGGGCCGTCCTGGCGCTCGACGCTCGGCCGGAGGCGGATCGCGGCGGGCAGGGCGAGCAGGACGAGCGGCACCTGCACGATGAAGATCGACTGCCAGCTGATCGCGTCGGTCAGCAGGCCGCCGGCCACCGGGCCGATCGTGGAACCCGCGACGCCGGCGGCGACCCACAGGGCGGCGCCACGGCGCTCGTCGCGGGAGGCCGCCACCAGCAGCTCGAGGCAGGATGCGATCACGAGCGCGCCACCGACCGCCTGCGCCACGCGCGACACGATCAGGACCTCGAGCGTGCCCGCCAGTGCGCAGCCGGCCGATGCCGCGGCGAACGCGACCAGCCCCACGGCGCCCGCGTAGGCCGCGCCCCCGCGCGTGCAGATCTTCGCCGCGGGCACCGCGGCCAGCGCGAGCACGAGGTTGAAGCTCGTCAGGACCCACGCGACCTCTGACACCTCGGCTCCGAACTCGCGCAGGATGCTCGGCAGCGCGAGCGTGACGATCGCCGAGTCGGCGAGGACGATCCCCACCGCGAGCGACAGGGTTGCGACCGCGGCGTTCGTGTGCGGTGTCCTCACGACCACCGCAGAGTCTGTCAGCGCCGCTTTTGTTGCCAGGCATGGAGCCGGAGCTCTACGCTCGCGACTTCACACGTGGGTGTCGGGCGAGATGAACAGGTGAAGAGACCCTGCGCGCTCACGGTCATCAGCCGACTCTACGCAGCGCCGACAGCGCCGCGTTGTAGCCGCACATCCCGTGGGCGCCCGCGCCCGGGGGCGTCGCCGCCGAGCAGAGGTAGACGCCGGGGATCCCCGTCGTGTAGGGATCGAGCGCCGCCCGCGGGCGGAAGATCAGCTGGCGGGCGCTGTTCGAACCCGTCACCACGTCGCCCCCGACGTAGTTCGCGTTGTACTCCGCCATCTCGGAGGTGGTCCGTACGTGGCGGGCGCGGATGCGGTCGCGGAACCCGGGGGCGAAGCGCTCGATCTGCGCCTCGATCGCCGCCGTGGCGTCGCCGTCGTAGGCAGCCGGCACGTGGGCGTAGGTGTAGAGCGGGTGGACGTCGCCGCTCGAGCGGGTCGGATCGGCGAGGTACTGCTGGCACACGAGCACGAACGGCCGCTCCGGCATCCGGCCGGCGCACGTGGCCTGCTCGGCGGCGGCGATCTCGGCGCGGTTGCCGCCGACGTGGACGGTGCCGGCGAGCCGTGACTCCTCGTGCTCCCACGGCACGCCACCCTCGACGGCGAACTCGACCTTGAACGTGCCCGGGCCGTGGCGGAAACGGGTGAGCGCGCGTGCCACCCGCCCCGGCATGCGGTCGCCGGCGATACGGACCGCGGCGGTGGGCGCCACGTCGAGCATCACGATGTCGGCCGCGCCGAGTTCGGCGAGCGAGTCGACCTGCACGCCGGTCTCGAGTTTGGCGCCGTGCTCCTCGAGCAGCGCGATCACGGCCGAGCTGATGGCGGACGACCCGCCCTCGGCGACCGGCCATCCGTAGCGGTGAGCGGCGCTGCCGAGCGCGACGCCGATCGCCGACGACATCGGCGAGCTGAACGGCCGGAACGCGTGCGCGGCAACCCCCGCGAAGAGCGCCTGCCCCTCGTCGCTCGACCACATCCGCGCGAGGGTACCCGCCGGGAGGCCCGACCACGCGCCGAAGCGGGCCAGCTTGAGCGGGTGCCGCGGAACGTGGAGCATCGGCCGCAGGAAGTCCTCGGCGATGTCGCCGAAGCCGCGGCTGTTCGCGCCGAACACGGCTCGCCAGAGCCTCGCGTCGCGTCCCTCGAGGGCCGCGGCGGTGTCCTCGACGGACTTCCAGGCCGCCGCGCCGGCGCCGCCGTCGAGGGGATGGGCGTACTGGATCTCTGGCCAGCGCCAGGTGAGCCCGTAGGCGGTGAGGTCGAAGCGGCGCGAGAACGGAGTGTCGACGGCGAGCGGATGGGCGGCAGAGCATTCGTCGTGGATGAGGCCCGGCATGGTGAGCTCGCTGCTGCGCGTCCCGCCGCCGAGGCGGTCGGCCGCCTCGAGCACCGTGACATCGACGCCCTCGGCGGCGAGCGTCAGCGCCGCGGCGAGGCCGTTGGGTCCGCTGCCGACAACTAGTGCTTGCAAAGGCTCACCACAGGTGCGTTTATCTCATACGCTCGCCCCCACGCGAACCAGGAGGAGCCGTGGGGTTTACCGAGCCAGCACCACCGCCGGTCGACGTCGAGGAGTGGAAGACCCTTCCTCACCTCGAGAAGATCAGGCCGCTGGCCCAGGACTGGGCCGTCAACGGGTTCGGTTCCCCTAGCGCGATCGGCCTCCTCTACTTCGTCAAGATCGCGATCTTCGCGGTCGGCGGCCTGTGGCTGATCGGCGCGACGACGCCGGGCCTCGGCGGCCTCGGCGACCTGGGCTCGTGGTGGACCGAGCCGATCGTCTGGCAGAAGGTCGTCGTCTTCACCGTGCTGTGGGAGTTCCTCGGGATGGGGTCGGGCTCGGGCCCGCTGACCTTCCGCTTCAACCCGCCGATCGGCGGCCCGCTGTACTGGCTGCGGCCGGGGTGTATCCGGCTGCCGCCGTTCCCGAACCGGGTCCCGCTCACGGCCGGCAACACCCGCACGTGGGCCGACGTGATCCTCGCGCTCGGCCTCTACGGGAGCCTCGGCTACCTGCTGTTCTCCGACGGAGAGGCGGTCACCGACGGCACGGCGCTCGGGATCTTCGGCAACGTCGGCGCCGGGGTGCTGGACCCCGTCGCCGTGGCCATCACCCTCGGGTTCCTGGTGCTGCTCGGGTTGCGCGACAAGGTCACGTTCATGCAGACCCGGCCCGACGTCTACGGGCCGCTGCTCGTGATCTTCCTGTTCGGAGTCGAGAACCTCGTTGTCGCGTCCCAGCTCGTGCTCTTCTTCGTCTGGTTCGGCGCAGCGAGCTCGAAGCTCTCGGCCCACTTCACGTACGTGGTCCAGGTGATGGTGTCGAACACGCCGTGGAACCAGTCGCGCACCGCCAAGAAACGGCTCTATCGCGATCACCCGCACAGCCTCAAGCCGTCGCGCGAAGGGCATCTGGGCGCGCATTTCGGCACGTTCCTCGAGTTCGCGTTCCCGATCCTGCTGCTGGTGTCGAACGGCGGGACGCTCACGCTGATCGCCGTCGTCGTCGCCCTGATCTTCCACATCCACATCACGTCGACGTTCCCGCTCGGCGTTCCGCTCGAGTGGAACCTCTTCATGATGTTCGGGATCGTCTGGCTGTGGGGCGAGTACGCCGACGTCCCGTTCTCGACGTTCGATGATCCGCTGCTGATCGCCGTCGTCCTCACAAGCGGGCTTGTGATCCCCACTCTCGGCCGCCTCTGGCCGGAGAAGTTCTCGTTCCTCTGGGCGATGCTCTACTACGCCGGGAACTGGTGCACGAGCTGGTGGCTGTTCCGCGACGAGGGCGACATCGAGCGCCGCGTCGACGACGAGGTGGTCAAGACCTCGAAGTTCCCGTCCACGCAGGTGGCCGCGCTGTACGACGAGGACACGTCCGAGCTGACGATGTACAAGGGCCTCGCGTTCCGCTCGATGCACTCCCACGGACGCGCGCTCAACGGGCTGCTGCCGCGGGTCGTCGAGGACGTCGAGAGCTACACCGTGCGCGAGGGCGAGTTCGTCGCCGGCTCGCTGCTCGGGTGGAACTTCGGCGACGGCCATTTCCACAACGAGCAGCTGCTCGAGGCCGTTCAGGATCAGCTCGGGCTGGAGGAGGGCGACATCCGCATCATCACCCTCGAGTCCCAGCCGACGTACAGGTTCCGCGACCCCAAGCAGCGCTACCGGCTGTTCGACGTGAAGACCGGGCTGATCGAGGAGGGATATGTGCGCGTGGCCGACATGGTCGCGCGCGAGCCGTGGCTCGACGAGACGGGCACGATCCCGGTCGAGGTGGTGAAGGGCCCGGTGAGCGCCGCGCCTTGAGCGGCTACCGGACGGCCTTCCTCGACTGGCTGGCCTGTGCCGTGCGCGGGGCGCGCGAGCCGGTCGCGCGGGTGGCGCACGCGGCCGGAGATGATGTGGGGGAGCAGGTTGTCGCGGCTTCGACAGCCGGGCACGCGCTCGACTTCGACGACACGTATGCGCCGGGCCTCGCCCACCTCAGCGCGCCAGTCGCGCCCGTGGCGCTGGTGCTCGCCGCCGAGACCGGCGCCGGCACTGAGCCCATGCTCGCCGCTTACGCGGCGGGTTTCGAGGCGATGGGCGCGCTCGCGCGTGCGTCGCACCCGGCGCTGTACGAGCGTGGCTGGCATCCGACCGCGGTGTGCGGCCGCATCGGCGCGGCAGTCACCGCGTCCGAGCTCCTCGCCCTCGACGAGGAAGCGCAGCGCGCCGCCGTTGCCCTGGCCCTCCAGGGTGCGGCGGGCACGCGCGCGGGCTTCGGCAACCACGGGAAGGCCCTCGGCGTGGGCATGGCGGCGGCGGCCGGCGTCGGCGCGGCGCGGCTCGCGGAGGCGGGTGCCGAGGCCGATCTCGCAGCCGCCGTCGCCGCGTTCGAGCAGGCCACGGGCGGGACCTACGCCGCTCCGGACGTGCCCACACCGGCGATTGCCAAGAACTGGATCAAGGCCTATCCGTGCTGCCTCCAGACGCACGGCGCCATCGAGTGCGCCGCGGGCCTGGACATCGACGACGAGGCGCGGCTCACCGTCATCGTGCATCCGGTCTCGCGCCAGGCGGCGGCGATCGAGGACCCGCGCACAGGGCTCGAGGCCAAGTTCTCGATCCCCTACCTCACCGCGTTCGCGCTGTTGCACGGGGCGCCGTCGGTCGACGACCTCGCGGGGGTCGATCTGCGGGCCGCCGAGCTGGCTCGCGCGCGCGTAAAGGTCGAGGCGCGTGACGACATCGAGCAGTCGGCGACGGCGATCGAGATCGGCGGCGAGCGCGTTGCCTACGTCGAGGCAGCGCTCGGGTCGCCCGCCCGGCCGCTGGGCGAAGAGGCGCTCCGGCGCAAGGTCGACGGCCTCGCCGGCCCCGGCCTCGGCGAGCTGGTGGGAGAGCCGAGCCGCGCGCTGCGCGCGATCGCCGCAGCGCTGCAACCCATCTAGTTTGCCGCGCGGTCGCCGTGCTCGCGCGTCAGCAGGACAAGCGCCGCCAGCGCGAGCGCCGCGACCGCCGCGGCGAGAATCAGGCCCGCGTCCTTGATCGAGGTCAGCTCGGCGACGATGCCGACCCCGACGACGGGCACCGAGATCGCCACGTAGGCGACGACGAAGAAGCTCGAAACCACCTCGCCGCGGCGGTCGGCCGGCGTCGCCTCGTTGATCGACGCGAGGCCGGCGCGGAAGCTGAGTCCCTGGCCCAGGCCGGCGGCGACACCGCCGGCCAGCAGCAACGCGAGGGACTCTGCGGCGAGCCCGAGCGCGACCAGGCCCATGCCGGCGATCAGCAGCCCGCACCCCGCCGGGAGCGTCATGGCCGGGGGAGCGTCCCGATAGGCCAGCTGGCCGGCCATCGACGATGCGAACACCACGAACACGCCGAGACCGACCGTGGCGTGGTTGTCGAGGTCGAGCACCTCGCGCATGAACCCGGGCGCGACTGCGCTGAAGAACCCGAGGACGGCGAACCCGGCGAACGCGGCGAGCGCCGCGCGGAGGAAGGTCGGACGGACGTCGGCCGGCACGCGCAGCGCCTGGGGCCGGAGGTTCACCGCCCCCGTGCCGCGAACCGCCTCGGGAATCGCCCACAGCAACGCCGCGGCTGGCACGAGCAGGGCCAGGTCGACCCAGAAGACCGTCCGCAACGGCGCCCCGGCGAACTCGGCGAGAAGGCCCGCGAGCAACGGCCCGCACGCCAGGCCGCCCATGTTCACCAGCGTTGCGACGAGGGTCGCCTGACCGCGGCGTTCAGGCGGAGCCAGGTCCAGCAGGGTCGCGGTGGCGGTGCCGGTGAAGAGGCCCGCGGCGAGCCCCGAGAGCACCCTGCCGGCAAACAGCCAGCCGACTCCGTCCGCGAGGAGGAACACCACGGCGGCAGCCGCCGACAGCGCCACGCCCGGCAGCAGCACCCGCCGTCGGCCGATCTGATCGGACAGGCGCCCGAACAGGAGTAGCGCGGTGATCACGCCCGTGGCGTAGGTCGCGAAGATCGCGGTGACGGTCAGCTCCGAGAAGCCGAACTCGTCCTGGTAGATCGTGTAGAGCGGAGTCGGCAGCGTCGTGCCGAGCAACACGACCGCGAAGGCGTACGCCGTACCTGCGAAGCCCGGGCGCCGGAACAAGGCCTGCATCGTTCTCAGGCAGAACGCTGAGCGAGCGCCGCGCGCTCGCGCTCGACCGCGAGCGTGAAAACGCGCGCTCCGCTCGTCTCGATGACGCGCTCCGCGCCTGCGAGGACCGTTTCGATCCGCTCGCCGGCGGCGGCGCCCTGCGTCGCGAGGAGGACCTGCGCGAGCGTGATCGGGGCGCGCAGGGCACAGGTGGCGAGGCGGCGGGCCTCCATGACGGCGACCGCCTCCTCGGCCGCGGCGAGTGCCTCGTCCGGCTCCCCGAGCGCGAGTTTGGCCTGTGCGATGGTCGCGAGCAGCAAGGGCTCGAAGTACCGGCCGATCTGACGCTCGCCGACGGTGTCGAGGGTTGCCGCCGCCTGTGTCAGCGCCTCCGCGAATCGCCCTGCGTCCGCGTTCGCCACGGCAGCGGGTGTCGTGGCGGCGATGATCCCGATCACATCGCCCATCTGCTCGGCGCTCTCGAGGCCCGATGCGGCGTTGTGCAGCGCCGCCTCGGTCTCTCCGAAGCTCTCCTCCAGCAGGGCGAGGTTCGCCCGGTTGTGCGCATGCGTCTGCGGGTCGTCGCGCTCACGGGCCAGCGCCGCGCCGCGCTCGAAGTCCGCGCGGGCGGCCTCGAGGTCACCCATGTATCCCCGGGCCATCGCGCGATCGCCGAGCGCGTGGGCGAGCGGGGACACGAAGGGCCCGTCCGCACCCAGCGCCGGCTCCGCGGTCGCCAGGGCTATCGCGTGCTCGACCGCCTCGGCCCCTTCGTGCAGCGAGCCGGAGATCCAGCTCGAGTACGCGACCCCCGTCGCCGCAATGACAGCACGGCCGTCGTCACCGGTCTCCACGGCGTTCCGGTAGATGGCCCGGAACGCTTCGAGCCCCTCCAGCTCACGGCCGTTGTGCATGACGAACCCCGCGTAGTGCGGCTCCAGCAGAACTCCCTCGGCGCCGATCGCGGCGATCTCCTCGGGCGACATCCCGACCTGCCAGGCGAGCTGGAGAATCCCCGTCCCGGCCTCGGTGGCGAGCGCAGTGGCCTCGGCGGAGTCGCCGAGCCCGTCGGTGAGCTGGCGGACGCGGCGCCAATGGCGCATGCCGTCCGGCGGCGACGTGGTCGCCACCCAGGCGGCGGCACGGGCATGCCAGCCGGCCGCGCGCAGGTCCTCGCCGGCGGACTCCCAGTGGTGGGCCACGAGGGCGGCGTGTTCGTCCAGCTCGCCGGGGGAGGCGCTCGCGAGCGCGGACGCGACCCGCTGGTGTGCGCGTGCGCGCGGCTCCGAGAGCAGCGACCCGTAGGCGACGTCCTGGGTCAGGGGGTGTTTGAACGCGCAGCTGTAGGCGTCGGCCGAGCCCTGCTGGACGATCAGCTGGGCGCCGGCGAGCGCCTCGACCGCGGCCCCGAGCTCGCTCTCGTCCAGGTCGGAGACCGCACGCAAAAGCGGCCCGGCGACTTCGGTGCCGATCACCGACATCGTCTGCACCAGTGCCTTCTCCCGCACCGGTAAGCGGTCGATACGGGCCGCCAGGCCCGCCTCGACCGTCGCGGGCAGCACCAGGCCGTCGAGCTCGGAGGCGAGCCGGTAGTTCCCCGGGCTCCCGCTCAGGTGACCGTTCTCGGCAAGCGCCTGGACGATCTCCTCGACGAAGAACGGGTTGCCGTCGGCACGAGCGCCGATCAGCTCGGGCAGTCCGTCGAGCGAGCGGTCGCCTCCGAGCAACACGGCGAGCAGCGCGTTCGTTCCGTCAGGGTCGAGTGGACCGAGTTGCAGCTCCTCGTCGGGCCCCCCGGCCGCCCACGCCGGCTCGTACTCCGGCCGGAAGGTCGTCACGAGGAGCAGCCGGGTTCCGGCGACGGCCTCGCGCAGGTGGTCGATGAAGGCGGCGCTCGCGTCGTCGACCCAGTGCAGATCCTCGATCACCAGCACCGCCGCCTCATTGCGGCTGCGCACTTCGACGGAGCGCGTCATCAGGCTCAGGAGCCGGCGCTGGCGTTCCTCGGGCTCCAGCGCCGGCGGCGGCCGATCGGGGTCCGGCACGCCGAGGTAGTCGAACAACAGCGGCAGGTCGGCGGCAAATGCCGGGTCGAGCGCGAGCATGGTCGTCTCGATGCGGTCGCGGGCGCTGTCGGACACGTCGAGCTTGGCGATCCCGAAGTAGTCGCGGTAGAGGGCCAGCATCGGGCGGAACGGGACGTGGCGTGCGTGCGCGAAGCCCGTCGTGGAGTTGACCGTCAGCCCGCGCTCCCGGCAGCGAGCGGCGAACTCGCTCACCAGACGGCTCTTCCCCACTCCGGGGTCGCCGACGATCGCAACCGCCCCGCCGTTCCCCGCGAGTGCCTCGTCCAGGGCTGTCTCCAGCTCGGCCGTCTCCGCCTCGCGGCCGACGAACGGCGACAGCCCGCGGGTCGCGGCCATGGCCTCGATGCGGGTGCGCGCCGCGCTCGGCCCGAGGAGCTCCAGGACGCGCTGGCGTCCCTCGACGCCCTTCAGCTCGAACTCGCCGAGGCCGCGGAGCTCGAACTCGCCTTCGACGAGCGCGGCCGTGGATCCGCTGATCGCCGCCGACCCGGGCGGGGCGAGCGACTCGATCCGCTTGCCGAGTGCCGTGGTGTTGCCGATCGGCACGAAGTCCATGTGCACGTCGTCGCCGATCGCGCCGACCACGACCTCGCCGGAGTTCACCCCGCAGCGGATCGAGAACTCGACGCCGTCGCTGCGCGCCATCTCCGCCGCGAGCTCTGCTGCCTCGGCCTGGAGCCGCAGGACGGCCAGGCAGGCGCGCCGCGCGTGGTCCTCGTGGGCCAGCGGGGCGCCGAAGACCGCCAGCAGGCCGTCGCCGGTGAACTGGTTGACCGTGCCCTCCAGTTCATGAACGGCCGCCGCGGCCAGCGCCAGGAAGCGGTCGAGGAGGTAGCCGTAGCGCTCGTTGTCGAGGGCCCGGGTGAGCGCCATCGAGCCGACGATGTCCGTGTACATCACGGTCACCTGCTTGCGCTCGCCCTCGATCCCGGGGCGTTCCTCGAGGATCTTGGCCTCGAGCGAATCCGGCGGCCGCAACGGCGTCGCGCCCGGGACAAGCGCCACGCCGCACTGCTCGCAGAACCGCGCCCACTCGGATGCGCCATGCCCGCAGGCCGCGCAGACTCTCGCCTCCATTCCCCTATTCAAACGTCGCCGGCGCGCTGATGTAGCGCGTCCCGGTCGAGAACCGTCACGCGCCGGCGCTCGGTCTGGATCCAGCCGAGGTCGCGCATCGTGCGCAGGGCGTTGGCCACTCCCGCGCGCGAGGAGGCGGTCCAGCTGCCGAGGTCCTCCTGGGTGACGGGTAGCCCGATCTCGATTCCGGCGTCCGACGGGTGCCCATATCGCTCGCACAGCTCGATCAGGCGCGCGGCGACGCGGCCGATCGTGTCGAGCTCCCCGAATTGGGCGCGCGCGCTGTTGGCCTCGCGAAACCGGCGGCTGATCACGTCGATCAGGGTCAGCGCGGCGGTCGGGTGCCGCTCGAGGTAGGCGCGGAACTCGGACGCCGCGATCGCGCGCGCCTCGACCGGCTCGATCGCCGTCACGTCGCTGGAGCGGGGCTCGCCGCTCGTGAACGTCAGCTCGCCGAGCACGTCGCCCGGGCCGCGGAAACTGAGCACCATCTCGCGCCCGCGCGAGTCGTTGATGCTCGCCTTCACGTGACCGGACAGGAGGATCAGGAGGTGGTCGCCCGGGTCGCCGAGGTGCATCAGGCGATCCCGGTGGGCGAAGCTGCGCGGGCCGCCGAGCTTCAGCAGTGCGTCGCGGTCGCGCTCGGAGAGCAGCGCGACGTAGGTGCCGGGCTCAGGTTGTTCGACGGCCACACCGGCCGATGGTATTCCTAGTAGACGCGGCCATAAATTCTGCTCGTTTCGGCGGCGTCTGGACGCGTCTGAGTCACGCCCAGCCACTCGCCGATTCCGACCAGAATTTCCGGCCGCGTCTACTAGCGGGCGGTCGGCTTCGGCGGCTTGGGCTTCGGTGGTGGGCCCGGCAGCCGGGCGCCGCAGTGGGGGCAGAACCGCGCATCGGCCGACCCGGGCTGTCCACAGGTGCGGCAGGTGGCCGGGGGGAGGGGCTCCATCCGGGGCAACGTACGACCGCGCGAGGGTCGTAGCCACCCACTTCTGGACCCTCCAGAATTGTGTGTTGCGGGCTTCGCGCGGGAGTTAGTCTGCGCGCCATGCCTTCGATACTGGTTCACCACGACGTAGACGACGCCGACCACTGGCTCGCCCAGCCCACGCGCGAGGAGTTCTTCGGCTCGCTCGGCATCACGAACATCAAGACGTTCGTCAATCCGCAGAATCCCAAGCAGGTCGGTCTGACGATGGACGTGCCGGACCTCGACGCGTTGCTCGGTGCGCTCGGGTCGCCCGAGGCGGCCGACGCGATGAAGGCCGACGGCGTGCACGGCGACACCGTGGTCATCTGCGTCGAGAAGTAGAGATGGGCCATTCCACGTCCGTGCACGTCCGCCCGTCCGCGGAATCGACCATCTAGTGCGCAAGCTCCAGAGCCAGGGCGTCCACCACATCACGCTGGTGGGCGCCGACCGCCAGACGTCGATCGACTTCTGGGAGGGCGTGCTCGGGATGCCGTTCATCTTCGAGCAGCCCAACCTCGACAACGCGGAGGAGAGCCACCTCTACTTCGACCCGGGGGACGGCCGGCTGATCACGATCTTCACCAACGAGGACCGTGCGGGCGACCCCGCGCGGACGCCGACGGACCCGGGCTGCGTTCACCACGTCGCATTCGCCGTGTCCGAGGCGACGTTCGCCCAGGCGGTCGAGCGCCTCGAAGAGCGCGGGATCGAGCACAGCGGGGTGAAGGACCGCGGCTTCATGGACTCGATCTACTTCGAGGATCCGCTTGGATTGCTGATCGAGCTGGCGTCGTATCGCTTCGTGCCGCCGGCCGGCTTCACGCACGCCGACGTGCTGCTCGAGGCACATAAGCTCCGCGTCGGGCGCGACGACCGCAACATCGACCGCGTGCACCTGGCCGACGCGATAGAGGCGCTCTCGGCGCGCTCGCGCGAGTCGCTGTCGGACGGCTGACGTCCAGAACTAGGTGGAGTCGACGCGCTGGCCGCACATCGACTTCACCGGGTAGCGCCACAACTCGGTGACCCGCGCTGCCGGCTCCGGGGCCGGGAGTCTATGGACGGCCTGTCGCCCTACTCTTCTGCGCCGATGACCTCAGGGGCCACCGCATGAGCGCCGGGCTCGCCGCGCTCCTCGACGACGTGGCGGCGCTCACACGTGCCGCGGCGGCGTCGGTCGACGACGTCGCCATGGGCGCGAGCCGCGCGAGCGTGAAGGCCGCCGGCGTGATCGTCGACGACGCGGCGGTGACGCCGCGCTACGTCCAGGGCTTCCTGCCCGACCGCGAGCTGCCGATGATCGCGCGAATCGCCCGCGGCTCGTTGCGGAACAAGCTGCTGCTGATCCTGCCGGGAGCGCTGTTCCTCAGCGAGCTGATGCCGTGGCTGCTCACCCCGCTGCTGATGATCGGCGCCACCTACCTCTGCTACGAGGGCGCGGAGAAACTGTGGGAGGCGGTCGGCCCGGGCTCACACGCCGGGCACGGCGCCTCACTGAAGGAGGAGTTGGCGGATGAGGAGTCGCTCGTGGGCGGCGCGATCCGGACCGACTTCATCCTCTCCGCGGAGATCATGGTGATCGCCCTCAACGAGGTCTCCGACGAACCGCTCCTGTCCCGCGCCGTGATCCTCATCGTGGTTGCCTTCGCGATCACGGCGCTCGTGTACGGCGCGGTGAGCCTGATCGTGAAGATGGACGACGCCGGCCTGCACCTGGCCCGCACGCGCGACGGCGCGGCGGCGATGCTCGGGCGCGGGCTCGTCCGGGGGATGCCGATCGTCATGTCGGTGCTCTCGACCGTGGGCATAGCCGCGATGCTGTGGGTCGGCGGCCACATCCTGCTCGTCGGTCTCGACGACATCGGCATCTCGTTCCTCTACGACGCGGTGCACCACCTCGAGGAGGACGTCCACCACGCGCTCGGTGCGCTCGGCGGTGTCGGGGGCTGGCTCGTCAACACGCTCGCCTCAGCCGTGCTGGGCGTCGCGGTGGGCGCGGTCGTGGTGGCGGTCATGCATCGCCGCCACCACGCACACGCCTGAGGGATCTAGTCGAGGTCGAACCGGTCCAGGTTCATGACCTTGTCCCACGCCGCCACGAAGTCGGCGACGAACTTGTCCTTCGCGTCGTCGCTCGCGTAGACCTCGGCCAGCGCGCGCAGCTCGGAGTTCGAGCCGAACACGAGGTCGGCGCGGGTGCCCTTCCACTTCACGTTCCCGGCCGCGTCGTGGGCCTCGAACGTGTCGTTCGCCGGCCGGCTTCCACTCCGTCCCCAGCGCGAGCAGGTTCACGAAGAACGCGTTGTCCAGCGACCCGGGCGTCTCCGTGAGCACGCCGAGGTCCGAGCCGTCCCAGGTGGCTCCGAGGGCGCGCATGCCGCCGACGAGGACGGTCATCTCCGGCGCGCTCAGGGTCAGCAGGTTGGCGCGGTCGAGCAACAGGTACTCGGCGCCGAGCTGCGACCCGCCGCCGTCGTAGTTGCGGAACCCGTCGGCGCCTGGCTCGAGCGCGTCGAACGAGTCGGCGTCGGTCTGCTCCTCCGTCGCATCGGCGCGTCCGGGGGTGAACGGCACCACGACCTCGTGCCCCGCGTCCCGGGCCGCCTGCTCGATCGCGGCGCAGCCGCCGAGCACGATCAGGTCGGCGAGCGAGACCTGCTTGCCGAACGACTGCTGGATCTCCCCGAGCTTGCCGAGAACCTCGGCCAGCTGCGCCGGGTTGTTCACCTCCCAGTCCTTCTGCGGGGCGAGGCGGACGCGGGCGCCGTTGGCGCCGCCCCGCTTGTCGCTGCCGCGGAACGTGGCTGCCGATGCCCACGCCGTCGAGACGAGCTCGGGCACCGTGAGGCCGGAGTCGAGGATCTGGCTCTTCAGCGCGACGATGTCCTCGGCGCCGATCAGCTCGTGATCGACGGCGGGAATCGGGTCCTGCCAGATGAGCTCCTCGTCCGGGACCTCCGGGCCGAGGTAGCGCGCGATCGGGCCCATGTCGCGGTGGGTGAGCTTGAACCACGCGCGCGCGAAGGCGTCCGCGAGCTCGTCCGGGTTCTCGTGGAAGCGGCGCGAGATCTTCTCGTACTCCGGGTCGAACCGCAGCGAGAGGTCGGTGGTGAGCATCGTCGGGGGCCGCATCGGCGAGTCCTCGGCGGGGCCGGGGATGGTGCCTTCGCCGGCGCCGTCCTTCGCCACCCACTGGTGCGCGCCCGCGGGGCTCTTGCTGAGCTCCCACTCGAAGCCGAACAGGTTCTCGAAGAACCCGTTCCCCCACTTGGTGGGGGTTGCGGTCCAGGTCACCTCGAGGCCGCTGGTGATGGTGTCGGCGCCCTTGCCGGTGCCGAAGCCCTGCTTCCAGCCGAGGCCCTGCGCCTCGATCGGCGCGGCCTCGGGCTCGTCGCCGACGTACTGCTCGGGATCGGCGGCGCCGTGGGTCTTGCCGAACGTGTGGCCGCCGGCGATCAGCGCGACGGTCTCCTCGTCGTTCATCGCCATGCGGCCGAACGTCTCGCGGATGTCCTTCGCCGCGGCGACGGGGTCGGGGTTGGCGTTGGGGCCCTCCGGGTTCACGTAGATGAGGCCCATCTGGACGGCGCCGAGCGGCTCCTCGAGATCGCGATCGCCGCTGTAGCGCTCGTCGCCGAGCCACTCGGTCTCCGGGCCCCAGTAGACGTCCTCGTCGGGCTCCCACACGTCCTCGCGGCCACCGGCGAAGCCGAACGTCTCGAAGCCCATCGACTCGAGCGCGACGTTGCCGGCGAGCACCATCAGGTCGGCCCACGAGATGCTCTGGCCGTACTTCTGCTTGATCGGCCACAGCAGCCGGCGGGCCTTGTCGAGGTTGCCGTTGTCGGGCCAGCTGTTGAGCGGGGCGAAGCGCTGCTGGCCCGCGCCCGCGCCGCCGCGGCCGTCCTTGATCCGGTACGTGCCGGCGCTGTGCCACGCCATGCGGATCATGAACGGGCCGTAGTGCCCGAAGTCCGCCGGCCACCAGTCCTGGGAGTCGGTGAGCATCTCCGCGATGTCCTGCTTGACCGCGGCGAGGTCGAGGGACTCGAACGCCGCCGCGTAGTCGAAGTCCTCGCCGACGGGGTTGGCCACGGCCGGGTTCTTCGCGAGGACCCTCAGGTTCAGCCGTTCCGGCCACCAGTGGCGGTTGCCGCCCCCCTGGGTCGGGTGGTGCGCGACGGGGCAGCCACTCTCCTCCGGCTCGTTCATCTCGCCTACGACGGCATCGGGCTTGTCAGTGTCAGACACGGGCTTCCTCTTCTTCTTGGTTCAGGTTTGACAGGCGGGACACAAGCCCCGGTAGACGACCTCGGCCTCGTCGATCGAGTAGCCGTGGCGGTCGGACGGGGTCAGGCAGGGCGCATCGCCCACGGCGCAGTCGACATCGGCGACTGCGCCACATTCTCGGCACACGACGTGATGGTGGTTGTCGCCGACCCGTGACTCGTAGCGAGCCGCAGATCCGGGCGGCTGGATACGCCGTACGAGCCGGGCATCGGTGAAGGCCTGCAGCACGTCGTAGACGGCCTGCTGGGACACCTCACCGAGATCCTCGCGGACGACGCCGAGGATCGAGTTCGTATCGGCGTGCGGGTGGTCGTAGACCGCGCCCAGCACCGCCAGCCGCGGCCGCGTGACGCGCATCGACGCGTCGCGCAGGGTGCGCTCGAGTTCCTCCGTCGCAGGCACGGAGCCCAGCATACACTTTTCTGGAATCGCTCCAGATTGGCCCTATTCGCACTTTCGCCAGATCGGGCAGTTCGTGTTAAAAAATGGAGCGGGGAAGGCAGGACTCGCGCCTGCGGCCAATCGAATTTCAAGGGGTGGGACAGGGATGGTCGCTGGCGTGCGCAGGCTGGTGCTCGTGGTCGGGATCTTGGGGTCGCTGGCGGTGGCGGGCCCGGCACAGGGGGCGACGACGATCGGCGCGCCGGACATGCAGGACGTGAACCTGAGCGGTTCCGTCGGCTGCAGCGTCGCCGCTACCTGCGTGTTCACCCAGGTCGAGCTGCGCGGCGACCCCGCCCAGGCCGAGGTGCCCTCCGCGGGCGTGATCACCTCCTACTCCGTGCGACACGCCTCCGGGTCGGTGCGGCTCCAGGTCTATCGCGGCGCCTCTTTGGACCGGGTTGCCACCACGGCCGACGCCAATCACCTCGGCGGCGACACGATCGACACGACGAATGTCCGGGTGCCCGTGGCCGCCGGCGACCTGATCGGGGTACGCCTGGCCGTCGGGAGCAAGATCGGCATCTACGGCGGCGAGCCGTCAAACGGTCTGTACGAGGGGTCCGATACGAACCCGCTCGGCGTAGGCGTCTTCACCAACGAGCAGCTCCTGCTCTCCGCCGTCGTCGAACCCGATGCCGACAGGGACGGCCTCGGCGACGAGTCCCAGGACCCTGACGGCGGCTCGCCGCCGCCGGTCAAGCCGAAGCCGCCCGTCGCCCCCGACCCCCTCGCCGCCCTGAAGGCGGGCAAGCTTCCCGCGATCGCGGTCGCCGGCAAGGCCTTCACCGCCTCCAAGAGCGGCGCGATCACCATCCCCGTGTCGAACCCCGCGACCGGCTACGCCGTCAGCGGAGCGATCACGCTCAAGGCGGGTAAGGCCAAGATCGGGTCGGCGCGCTACAGCCTGCCCGCGGGCGGCAAGAAGACCGTGAAGGTGAAGCTCGCGAAGAAGGCCCGCGCCGCGCTCAAGCGCCGGCGGAAGGTCAAGGCCACGGCATCCATCTCGGTCGAGGGGCCGGTCGGCCGCACGGCGACCGTCAAGCGGAAGATCACGATCAAGCCGCCGCCCAAGAAGAAGAAGAACGCACGGCGTCCCGCCGGCGGGAACGACTCGTACGTGGGCACCACGGTCCGGTTCAGCCTCGCCGGGGGCAAGGTCACCGGTTTCACCGGCAACGCGCCCGAGTTCTTCTGTCAGAGCTCGCGGGGGAACTCCTACTTCGACGCCCCGCTCACGTTCACCGACAAGGACGCGGTGAAGCCGAGCGCGAGCGGGAAGTTCAGCGGCAGCGGGGTCGGCATCGACCACAACCTGAACGACGGCGAGCCGGAGGGCGGGCGGATCTACCGCTTCGGCTACACGGGAACGCTGCTGCCGGGCGGGCGCGCCAAGGGCACCTTCACGGTGACCTACGACTACTCGCGCGCGCGGCTCAACCAGAACGGAATCGGCGGCTACCTCGACCGGGTCTTCTGCCGCCAGACGCTCGTCTGGACCGCCAGGTAGGCGTTACGCCCGCCCGCGGGCGCGGAGGAGGTAGTCGACCTGTTCCTGCTTGCGCATGATGATGTGCTCGAGCCGATGCTCGATGGCCTCGGAGGCGGCCTCGCGGCCGGTGGGCTCGATCGCGGCCTGCAGCTTCTCGAGAGTCTCGGCCTCGGTCTCGATCAGGCGCTCGAGCGCGGCGCGCGGGTCGGCATCCCAGGCGATCGGCTCGATCGCGGTCGACGGCTCGCCACCGAGCGCGACCACCTTCTCGGCGATCCGCTGCAGGTCCTCCGCCTCGGCGCTCGCGAAGCCGCGGAGCTTCTCCCCGTGGGCCTGATACTCGATCCCGATCGCGCCGGCGGCGGCGAGTGAGTACTGCAGCACGGACCGCCGCTGGAGGCCCAGCGTGGCGTTCAGGTGCTCGATCTGGGCATCAACATCCATTTTCTCGTCGGCCATCCGGACGACTTACCCCGGTGGGGGATGGCCAATCTCGCCCGACGCGGGTAGTTTGTCCCTTGTGGGAGGGGCACTGCCGGCGACCAGGACCTACGCGTGAGGCGTTTCGCCGCGCTCGCCCTCGCGCTGGGGCTGCTGGCGGCGCTCGCGCCTGTCGGCAGGGCGGCCGCCCTGGTGGAGTGCAACGGCGCCGGCCAGGTCACGATCACCCTCGACGCCGACCCGGCCGTGATCTCGACGGACGCAGGCGCGCCTGACACCGTCACCGTCGACGGCAACGCCACCGTCTGCGCGAACCTCACCTCGATCGTGGTGATCGGCACCGCCACGCCGAACACAGCGAGCTACGCCGGTGGCCTGCCCGTCCTGGTCACCGCGAACCTCGGCGGCGGCGCCGACACGTGGACCACCACGGGCACCGAGCCGGTGGTCGTCCACGGCCAGGGCGACGGCGACGACATCACCGGCGCCGGGGGCGCCGACACGCTCACCGGCGGTCCCGGTGCCGACACGCTCACGGGCGGCGCAGGGGTCGACGCGGTCGACGGCGGCACCGAGGACGACACGCTTGTGGCCGGCGGCGATACGGGCGACACCCTGACCGGCGACACGGGGACCGACACCCTCAGCTACGCCGGGGTCCTCGCACCGGTGATCGCCGATCTCGGCACGTCGCCGTCGGTGGGCAGGACAGACATCACGTTGGCGTTCGAGAACGCGATCGGCGGCGACGGCGACGACACGCTCCTGGGTTCGACGGCGGTCAACGACATCAAGGGCGGGCCGGGTGAAGACACCATCAAGGGGGGCGCCGGCGGCGACGTGCTGAACGGCGGCACAGGGATCGACAACGTCGACGGCGAGGCCGACGGCGACACGGTGGCCGACAGCGGCGACGGCGTGTCCGACACGCTCAGCGGCGGCACGTCGGCCACCGGGGTGGACGTGCTCACCTACGCGGGCGTCGCGACCCCGGTCACGATCGACCTCACCGCCGCCACCGCTGCTACGGACACCGTCGCTGCCAACACCTTCGAGAACGCCGTCGGCGGCGACGCCGGCGACACGATCCGCGGCACGGGCACCGTCAACAACCTCCAGGGCGGGGCCGGCGATGACACCATCTTCGGCGGCGGCGATACGAACGACATCCTCAACGGCGGCGCGGACAAGGACCTCCTGAGCTACGCGGGCGTCGCCACCGCGATCACCGCCAACCTGACATCGGGCAGCGGGACGGACACGGCCACGGCCGGGACGTTCGAGGACGTGACCGGCGGGGACGGCGACGACACGCTGACCGGCACCGGCGGCGCGAACACGATCGCCGGCGGACCGGGCAACGACGCGATGACCGGCGGCCTCGGCAACGACACGATCGACGGCGGCGCGCAGGGCACGACCGGCGGCGACACCGTTTCCTATGCCGGCCACCTGAACACGCAGCCCGTGACCGCGTCGCTCACGTCCAACACAGGTGGATTCGACACTGAGGCCGACACCTTCACCGACGTCGAGAACCTGACCGGCGGCGCGGGCAACGACGTCCTGACGGGCCGCGGCTCGGCCGCCGTGCCGTCGACCAACGCGATCGACGCGGGTGGCGGCGACGACACGGTTCACGACGGCGGCGACGGCGGCGACACTCTGGCCGGCGGGTCGGGCACGGACACGGTGAGCTACGCCGGCGCGACCAACGCACTCGGGATCGACCTCACCGGCGCGTCCGGCACGGACACCCTGACCGCGAGCACGTTCGAGAACGCGGTCGGCGGCAGCAGCGGCGATTCCCTGACCGGCAGCGCCGGCGTCAACACGATGGCCGGCGGCCCGGGCAACGACACGTTCATCGGCGGCACGGACATCAACGACGTCTTCGACGGCGGCGGTGACACCGACACCCTCACCTACTCCGGTGCCGGGAGCGCCGTGATCGTGAAGCTCGCCGGCGGTCCGGACAAGACGGACACCGCGACGAACATCGAGAACGCGATCGGCGGCAACGCGCCCGATCAGATCGCCGGTACCGCCGGCGACAACACGCTGGTCGGCGGCCCCGGCGACGACACCCTGACCGGCGGGCTCGGCAACGACACGCTGACGGGCGGCGGCAACACCGCCACGGGCGACACCGTGTCGTACGCCGACCACCTCGCCGGTGAGCCGGTGACCGCCTCGCTCACCACGAACACAGGTGGCTTCGACACCGAGGCCGATACCTTCACTTCGGTCGAGAACTTGACCGGCGGCGCCGGCGATGACACGCTCACGGGACGTCAGGGGACGCCGAGCGTGCCTTCCATCAACGCGATCGACGGCGGCGGTGGCGCCGACACGGTGGCCGACGGCGGCGACTCCGGCGACTCGCTCGCAGGCGGTGCCGGGACCGACACCCTCACCTACGCGGGCGCTGCGGTCAACGTCAACCTCGACCTCTCGGGCGCGGCCGCGACCGATACCGCGTCGTCGTTCGAGAACGCGGTCGGCGGCAACGGCGCGGACGGGCTGCGCGGGACGGGCGCGGTCAACGACCTCGACGGCGGCCCAGGGAACGACACGGTCTTCGGCGGCGGCGATCCGAACGACGTGCTCGACGGCGGCGCCGGCAGGGACCGGCTGAGCTACGCCGGGGTCGGCACCGCGGTTGTGGCCGATCTCGCGGGCGGGCCCGGGACCACCGACAACGCCGTGAACTTCGAAGAGGCCGCCGGAGGCGAAGGCGCCGACACGATCAAGGGCGACGCGGCCGGCAACTCGCTGTTCGGCAACGGCGGCGGCGACACGATCACGGGCGGCGGCGGTGTCGACGGGTTCGACGCGGGCGCGGGCGACGATCTCGTCGAGGCGATCGACGGGCTCAAGGAGAACATCCGCTGCGGCGCGGGGAACGACCGCGCGAATCGCGATGCGGTCGACACGACCGACCTGAAGGACTGCGAGCTGCCGAAGGCGGCGACCCCGGCGCCGCCGGCCCAGCCTCCTGTGATCACGCCGCCGGCGGACGTGAAGAAGCCGGTGCTGTCTGCCATCACGTTCTCGACGCGGAGGATCCGCACGGCCACCAGGGTCGGGTATCGCCTCGACGAGGCGGCGGTCGTGACGTTCAAGGTCGAGCGTGCGGTGGCGGGCCGGCGCTCGCGCGGGCGTTGCGTCAGGCCGACCCGCGCCAACCGCCGCGGCCGTGCGTGCACGCGCTTCGTCGCCGTCCGCGGCAGCTTCACCCGCACCGGCAAGGGCGGCGCGAATTCATTCCGGTTCACCGGCCGCCTGCGTGGTCGCCGGCTGGCCGTCGGCCGCTACCGCCTGAGCGCCACCGCGCTGGACGCGGCCCGCAACCGCTCGCTCGTGAAGCGGAGCGGCGTCTTCCGCATCGTCCGCCGCTAGGGAGCCGCCCCGGTCCCGGGGTATCAGAGTAGGCTCGTTACACGACTTCGGCTCGTTCGAACGCGGCCCGTCCTCGCTGCTGTATCCGGACGGGTCCGGCCCGGGCGATCCCCGGCCTGGTCCTCAAGGCTTTGTTCTCGAAGCCGAAAGCGAGCAGCAACCATGCAGGAGCCGGTGGAGCGTCAGCAGACCCCGAGCGAGGCCCTGTCTACGGCCATCGTGGGCATCTTCAAGGAGTACCTCGGCCGCGGGCCGACGCGGGCGCGCGTGCAGATCACCCAGACGACGGTCGTGGCGCTCCTTTCCGACACGCTGACGAAGGCTGAGCGGTCGCTCGTCGCCAACGGCAACGGCGACCTCGTCCGCCAGGTCCGGCGTAAGTTCCAGGACACGATGCGCGAGGACCTCGTCGCGGCGGTCGAGGCGCAGGTCGGACGTAAGGTCGTGGCGTTCATGAGCGACAACCACCTCGAGCCGGATGTCGCCGCCGAGCTGTTCGTGCTCGCCGCAGACGGGGATGAGATCCCTGTTTGAGTAGCGTCCGGCCGATGGCCGGACGACCGCCCGATCTGGACGCTTGGCTGCCGGATCCCCAGATCCGCACGCGGCACGAGCGCAAGACCCATGCGCCGGGAGCCGATCTGTGGCACGCGGCGGAGACGGTGGCCGTCGGCGACATGCCGACCCTCGGGCGGGTCGTCCGCTGGCGCATCCCCGGCACGCCGGCCGACCTGCCGCTGCGGGATCTCTTCCGGCGCTACCCGTTCATCGTGCTCGACGAGGGCCCGTGCTGGTCGGTGTCGGGCATGTGCGGGCGCGTGTGGACGCTCGCTCGCGACTATCCGTGGCTCGAGCGACCGGAGGATTTCGCCGGCTGGAGCGAGGCCGGGAGCGTGCGGATCCTGTTCGCGCACTGGATCGAGGAGAACGGAGCGGGGGAGGCGAGCCTCGTCAGCGAATCTCGCGTGGCCCCGGTCGACCGCCGCGCGCGGGTGCGGATGCGCGCGCTGTGGACGGCGCTCGGCGGGTTCGAGCGGCTGATCGGAGGCGAGGCGCTCAGCGTCGCCGTCGAACGCGCCGACGTAGAGTCACCGGCATAAAGCACCCGGGGGTTTCGTGCGCGGGCCCAGCGGGAACAAGGGGCCATCGCTGCCGTCGGGAGTAGAGGAAGACCCTTGAGACCTTTCATCGCCGTGCTTGCTGCTGCCGTGCTGTCCGTGATCGCTGCCGGGCCGGCATCGGCCGCGCCTGTCGTTGCCGATCAGGTGATCGTGAAATACGCGCCCGGCGCATCGCCTGGCGAGCGCGCCTCCGCGGCGCGCGGCGCAGGGCTCCTCGAGCGCGTGGGCAGCGTCGCCGGCGTCGGCGCCCAGGTTGTCCGCGTGGCTGGCGATCCGCGCGCGGCAGCCGCGCGCCTGAACCGCGCTCCCGGCGTGCTGTACGCCGAGCCCGACGTGATGCTGAAGGCCATCGCCACGCCGAACGATCCGCGCTTCGGTGAGCTGTACGGCCTCAGCAACCCGAACGACGCCGACGTCGACGCGCCCGAGGGCTGGGACCTCGCGGGTCTCGGTACCTTCCCCGCGAGCGGCGGCCCGCTCGTCGGGATCGTCGACACCGGCAGCGACCCGGATCATGAGGACCTCGTGGGCAAGCGCACGGTCTGCGGCGGGGTGACGAGCTTCGGCCTGCTCGGGCTGATCGGCGTCAACCCGGCGATCACCGACGGGTCGAGGTGTAACGACGACAACGACCACGGCAGCCACGTCGCGGGCACCGTCGCCGCGATCGCCAACAATGCCAAGGGCGTGGCGGGAGTGGCGTTCAACTCGCCACTGGCGATCTGCAAGGGGCTCAGCTCCGGCGGGAGCGGGCCCACCTCCGGCATCGCGAACTGCATCACGTACCTGCGGGCGAAGGGCGCACGCGTGATCTCGTTGTCGCTCGGCGGGCCTGCATCGACCACCATGCAGCAGGCGGTTGCCAACGCCTACGCCGGCGGGAACGGTGCGCTGATCGTCGCGGCGGCGGGCAACGACGGCAACAGCGCCGTCAGCTACCCGGCCGGCTATCCGGAGGTCGTCTCGGTGGCGGCCACCGACGCAAACGACGGGCACGCCTCGTTCTCCAATACGAACGCCGACGTCGAGGTGTCGGCAGCCGGCGTCGGCGTACTGTCGGTCAAGCGGGGCGGTGGCTACGTGCAGTTCTCGGGCACGTCGATGGCTACGCCGCACGTGTCCGGCGTAGCGGCGCTGGTCGCCGGCCGGTTCACCGGGCTCAACGCGGCCGGGATCCGCGCGCGGCTCGACACCGGCGTCGACGATCTCGGTGCGCCCGGCCGCGACCCGGTGTTCGGCTTCGGCCGGGTGACGCTGAGCAAGGCCCTGCAGTAACGCCTACGCCGCGAACAGCTCGGTGAGCTGTTCGCGGCAGTACTCCCACTGCTTCGCCCCGCGGGTGCCGCGGGGCTGAAGCGTGTTGAGGAGCGCGAGGCCGCGGATGGTCGCCACCGCGAGCTCGAGCTTCTCGTCGAAGCCGGGCCGCTCCGTCAGCTCGCCGAACACCTCGCGCGCGAACTCGGCCATCTGCGAGTCCAGCGAGCGTTCCACCTTGACCAGCAGGTCGCGCAGCTCGGGGTCGGTGCGGGCGTGCACCCATAGCTCGAGCGCGGCCTGGAACAGCGGGGAGGAGTAGTTGCCCCACATCAGGTCGAGGCCGGCGGTGATGCCGGCGCGCCCGGCGGGCCGCTCGCCGATCTCCGCCAGGCCCTCCGCGGTCCGCCGCGCCGCCAGCTGCTCGACGGCGGCCGCCAGCAGCGCCTGGCGGGTCTGGAAGTGGTGCAGGTGGGCGCCGCGCGACACGCCGGCCCGCTCGGCGACACGGGCGGTGGTCGTTCGGTCGTAGCCCTCCTCGATCAGCGAGTCGACCGTGGCGTCGAGCAGCGCCGCGCGGGTGGTCGCGCTGCGCTCGGCCTGGCTGCGACGTGCCGTTGCCATCCTGCGGATACTAACTTGCGTTCACGCCTGAATGTTTCTTGGTACCTTCCTCGCATGCCCCTCACGCTCACCGATGAACAACAGGATTTCGTCGCGGCCATCCGCGACTTCGCCCAGCGGGAGTGCGGGACGCGCGAGCAGCGCGACGCGCTCACGGACAACGGCACGGAGCCGCACAACGCCGAGCTCTACGCCAAGATCGCCGACCTCGGCTGGCTCGGAGTGGCCACCGCGGAGGAGTACGGCGGCTCCGGCGGCGGCATGGTCGACCTCTGCCTGTTCCTGGAGGAGACCTCCTACGGGCAGATCCCGGCCGGCAGCTTCGCGGTCACGTCGATCACCGGCGCCGCGTACGAGAAGTTCGGCACGGACGAGCAGAAGGAGGAGATTCTCACCGGGATCGTCAAGGGCTCCGTCGAGGCGATCGCGATGTCCGAGCCAGAGGCCGGCTCCGACGTCGGTTCGCTCCGCTGCAAGGCCGTGCGCGACAACCCCCCTGGCGGGGGGCAGGCGGCAAGCTACAAGATCGAGGGGCAGAAGACCTGGATCTCCGAGGCCCACTTCGCCGAGAACATCCTGCTCGTCTGCCGCACCGACGACAGCGGCAAGAAGCACGACGGCCTGACGATGATCAAGGTCCCGACCGACACCCCGGGCCTGGAGATCCGCGGCATCGACACGATGGGCGGCCGCGTGGTCAACGACGTGTTCTTCACCGATGTCGAGGTGCCCGCGGCGAACCTCGTCGGGGTGGAGGGCCAGGCGTGGATGCAGCTGATGGCGGGCCTCAACGTCGAGCGCCTGATCATCGCCGCGCAGTCGCTCGGGTACGCGCGGCGCGCGCTCGACGACACGCTCGTCTACGTCAAGGAGCGCAAGCAGTTCGGCCGGCCGATCGGCAGCTTCCAGGCGCTCTCGCAGCGGATCGCGAACCTCGCGACCGAGGTCGAGTGCTGCAAGCTCCTCGTGTACGACGTGGCCCAGCAGGTCGACGCGAACCCCGGCGCCCTGTTCCCGCGCGAGGCGTCGATGGCCAAGCTCAAGTGCACCGAGACCGCCAAGCACGTGGCAATCGAGGGCATGCAGATGATGGGCGGCTACGGCTACGCCACCGAGTACGACATGGAGCGCCACGTGCGCACGACGCTGGTGGGCACCACGTACGGCGGCACGAGCGAGATCCAGCGCGACATCATCGCCAGGACGCTCGGGCTCTGAGCACCGGCTTCCAAGCGCCGCGGGCGCGCCCGGCGCGGCTAGCCGGCACGGTCGCGCGGATCGCCGCCGCGCGGGCCTGGGAGGGGGTCGCGGCGCGGTCCGTGACAGATCCGCGCGTGGCGCCGCCGCGGCTCGAGGCGCTCACGCCCGACTGGCTGACCGGCGCGCTGTGCGCTGACGACCCGGGTACAACGGTGTCCGGGTTCGCGATCGAGGGCGGCTCCGCCGGCACGAGCGTCCGCGCGCGGCTGACGCTCGAGTACGCGGGACCGGCGACGACGAGGTTGCCGGCGACCGTGTTCGCCAAGAGCACGCCCACCATCGTGACGCGGCTGGCAAACGGGGCAACCGGCACCTCGGCCGCCGAGGCCGGGTTCTACAACGAGCTGCGGCCACAGCTCGAACCGGGCCTGCGGATCCCGATCGGGTACCACTCGGTCGCCGACCCGCGATCGTTCCGCTCGCTGCACCTGCTCGAGGATCTCGTCGCGACCCAGCAGGCCACCTTCGCCACGCCGACGCTGCGGCCCACGCGCGCCCAGGCCGAGGACGTCGTCGACCTCCTCGCCGACGTTCATCGCCACTTCGCCGGCCGTCCGCGCCCGCCGTGGCTGGCTACCTATCCCGGCTGGTGGACGCGGGCGTTGAGCGTCGCCGACGTGCGCAAGCCCACGCTCGCCTTCCTCGCCGAGCCGTGGTGCCCGCCGGAGCTGGCCGCGCGCCGCGACGAGGTCTGGCCCGCGCTGGTGCGGTCGATCGCCGCCCACCAGGCGCTGCCCGGCACGGTCCTCCACTCCGACGTACACCTCGGCAACTGGTACGTCGACGGCGACGGCCGGCTCGGCCTGCTCGACTGGCAGTGCGTCTGTCACGGCCACTGGTCGCTCGACGTCGCCTACGCGCTCGTCACGGTGCTGCCGACGCCCGAGCGGCGCGATTGGGAGCGCGGCCTGATCGAGCGCTACCGCGAGCGAGCCGGTGTTGCCGAGAGCAGCGAAGCCGCCTGGGACCTCTACCGCGGACAGGTAGCCGGAGCGCTGCTCAAGTGGGCCCCGACGCTGCGCCCGCCGCGCGGCTTCCCGGAGATGCAGCCGCGCGCGGTGGCCGAGGAGCTGCTGCGGCGGATCGCCGCGGCGATGGTCGACCTCAGGGCGATCGAGGCGTAACGACCACGCGGCCGGGTATCCGGTCACGCATGGCCGCGCCGAAGTCGATCTGGAACGGCACGTTCACGTTCGGGCTGGTGAACGTGCCGGTCAAGCTCTACAGCGCCACCGAGTCCAGGACGATCCACTTCCACGAGGTGCATGCCGCGGACGGCGCGCAGATCGAGCACCGCCGGATCTGCCCGAAACACGAGAAGGAGATCCCGTACGACGAGGTCGTCAAGGGCTACGAGATCGACGAGGACACGTACGTCGTCCTCGACAAGGACGAGATCAAGGCAGCGGCCGGCGACCGCGGCAAGGTGGTGCACCTGACCGAGTTCGTCGCGGCCGCGGACATCGACCCGGTGTTCTTCGAGAAGACGTACTACGCGGGCGCGCGCGACGCGAACGAGCCCTTCCGGCTGCTACACGAGGCCCTGCGGCGCTCCGAGCGCGCGGGGATCGGGCGCTTCACCTTCCACGACCGCGAGTACCTCGTGGCGGTGCGCGCATACGAGGACGTCCTCGCCGTGGATACGTTGCGCTTCCACGACGAGGTGGTCGATGCATCCGACCTCGATCTCGGCGATCGCGGGGGGGCGCCCAAGAAGAAGGAGGTCGATATGGCGCAGCGGCTCGTCGAGTCGCTGCACGGCGACTTCGACGCGGGCGATTACGAGGACACGTACCGCGCGGCAGTCCTGGATCTCCTGAAGCGCAAGGCGAAGGGCGACGAGATCGACCTCGCCGCCGGCGAGGAACCCGAGCACGGCGATGACCTCGTGGGGGCGCTCGAGGCGAGCCTGACGGGGGCGAAGTAGGCGTGGCGCGCCCCCTCTGGAGCGGTTCGGTCAGCTTCGGCCTGGTCAACGTGCCGGTCCAACTGGTCACAGCGGCACGCGACCTCGACCACCACTTCCACCAGCTCCACGCGAAGGACGAGGTGCCGATCGAGCAGCGCCGCTTTTGTTCGGAGGAGGATCGTGAGGTCGCGTGGGAGGAGGTCGCCCACGCGTACGACCTCGATGGGAAGCAGGTCGTGGTGACCGACGACGAGCTCGCGTCAGTCCAGCCGCGCAAGACGCGGACGATCGACATCGAGGCGTTCGTCGATCTGCAGGACGTCGACCCGATCTACTTCGACCATCCGTACTTCCTCGTCCCCGCCGGCGACAGCGAGGGCACATGGCGGGCCTACCGCCTGCTGGTGAAGGTCATGGAGGCAGCCGGGCAGGCGGCCATCGGGCGGTTCGTGATGCGCACGAAGGAGTACCTGGCCGCGATCCGCGCGCGCGACGGCGCGCTGGCGCTGACGACGATGCGGTTCGCCGACGAGGTCCGCCCGGCGAGCAACATCCCCGCGGGCGGCAAGAAGAAGCCGGCGAAGAAGGCGCTCGACAACGCGCTTGCGCTGATCGAGGAACTCGGCACGGAGTGGGACCCGGCGAACTACGAGGACTGCTACCGGGAGCGGCTCAGCGAGGTGATCGAGCGCAAGCGCAAGCGGCGCAAGATCGAGGTTCCCGAGCCCGAGCGCCAGCCCAAGCCCGTGCCCGACCTGATGGCCGCGCTGGAGGCCACGCTCGACAACGCGCGCGCGGGGCGGGACCTGCGCACCGAGCCCGAGCAGGAGGAGAAGGGCGAAAAGGAGAAGGCGAAGGCGAAGAGCTAGCGGTCAGACGTCGGCGCCGGCCTGCTTGGCCAGGTACTCCGCCATCGCGTGCTGGCGCTCCTCGTCGGTCATCTGCTCCCAGTCTTCGCGCTCGCGCGGGTCGCTCGCCGGCCGGTACTCGGCCTCGTGCAGCGGGGTCACTTCGACGGGCACGCCCTGCGCCGTCTCGTGGGAAAGGGAGTTGCACGTCGGGATCCAGCGCATCTGCGCGTCGCCGAGCGTGCGACCGCAGGCCGGGCAGACGTAGATCGTGCGCGGCCACTTGCCCGGAAGCGGCCCGCTGTTCACGAACGCCTCACCATCCGCAGCTGCTCGCGCACAGGCTCGACAACGGCCGAGATCGGCGGGGCGGGGCGCGGACGCATCACCACCCGCCGGCCGGCGCGGCGCCAGCAGCGCGGGCAATGCCTGGAATGTGCGACTCGGGTGTGGATCGTCTTCCCGCAGTCGGGACAGCGCAGATGGGACATCTCTCGACCTCTCGCTGAATGGGACTGGCGCGAAGTCGCGACTGCCGCTCGCTGTCGGCCGGCGTTCCTTGCTTCGTTGCTGCCATCCCCGGCGGCGCTTCGACAGCTACCCGGGACCGCCTTCCTTCGCTACCCGCGGGACCGTTTGTGAAACCGGGGGGACCGGCGGTTACCGCTCCTCGCGCGGGGTATCGGAGCCGCTGCGGGCGACCACTCCGACACGGGAGATACCAATGGCTGAACTCACACCACTCGACGAGAAGCTGGGCGAGGTCCTCGGTCTGGCCAAGGCGGCCCAGGAGGCGACCACGCTGGTCGCCGGCATGGAGGGCGCGGACCAGTTCAAGGCCGACCTCGACCGCATGCGCGACGAGGCTGCCGAGACCGAGCGCCGGACCGACGAGCTCGTCGACGGCATGGGCCGCAAGACCGCGATCCGCGAGAAGGCGCAGGAGACCAAGTCGGAGGCCGAGGAGATGTGCAAGACGTACCTCGCCGACGAGACCGAGGCGCTCGACGGCTTCGAGTTCCTCACGATGGCCGAGGCCGGCGAGCTCGGGCACTGGGAGATCGTCCGCAAGATGGGCGAGACGCTCGGCGAGGAGCCCGTCACCGAGCTGGCGGATTGGGCGGTCGACATCCAGCAGAGCCACTTCGAGGGCGTGCGCCAGGCGAGCCTGCAGCTCGCGGTCAGTGAAGTCGCCTCGGGCTGATGGCCACCGCGCTCGTCGTCACGGACATGCTCAACACGTACGAGCACGACGACGGCGAGCTGCTGGCCGAGAACGTCCGCGCGACGCTCCCGGCGCTGGCGGACCTGCTCGACCACGCGAAGTCGGATGACGAGGCTCGTCGTCTACGTCAACGACAACCACGGTGACTGGAGCGCGGCCCGCGCGGAGCTGGTGGACAAGGCTCTCGCGGGCCGCGAGCCGTCGCTGGTGGAGCCGATCCTGCCGGACCCGGACCTGCCGTTCGTGGTCAAGGCCCGGCACTCGGCGCTCGACGCATACGTCCGCCACTTCGAGGTGGCCGTCGCGCCCGACGCCGTCGCCCACATCCACGCCGACCGCGCCGATGCCGCGCTCCGGCTGATGGAGCGCAACATGCGGGCCGACGTGGAATGGACCTGGCGCTAGCGGGAGGCCTTCGCGCGGCTTCGCGAGCCGGACTTTCTGCTGCTGCTGCTGCTGCTGCTGCGTGAACGCGAGCTGCTGGTCGCGCGCTTGCGCGACGCGGAGCTCGACGAGCGCTTGCGCGCAGACCCGCCGTTGCGGCGCTGGGAGGAGAACTCCTCCTTGGCGACCTGCTTCGACAGCTGCGCGATGGTCTTCTCGAGGAACGTCGCCATCCGCTCTTCCTGGCGGCGGTACTCACGCGCGAGCTTCGCGGTCTCCTTGTCGCCGATCGCCTGGGCGAGGGTCTCGATCGCGTTGTAGTTCGCGATCTCCTCGTGCTCCTCGGAGAACTCGGTCTTCGCGTTCTTCAGCATCTTCTCGGTCTCGCTGAAGCCGCGCAGGGCGTGCAGTGGGCCCTTCGAGGCGGCGACTGCCTTGCTGGCGCCGCTCGCCACCTTGCTCGCGACCGTCGCGATGGGCGCCGGGCCGGGCACGAGCTCCGCCTTGCCGCCGAGCTGCTTGATGCGCCGCTCGAGGCCCTTCGCCTGCTGCTTGGTCTCCCTCAGGTGCTCCTTGAGGCGCTTCTTGTAGGCGTCACGCGTGGTCATCGCGATGTGTGCCTCGATCGCGGTCTCGAGCTCGCGCTCCTTGCCGTACGCCTCGTTCAGGTACTGGATCAGCTTGAGGTCGGTTTCGTCTGCTTCCTTGGCCATGGGGGGTTCTCCTCGGTAGGGGTCTCGATCGGTCTACCCAGCCCTGGCGCTGATACTCCGCCCGCGCCGCGCTGTTTGAATGCGGGCATGGCCCGCCGACTCGCCCCGGTATTCGCCGCCGCGCTCGTGCTGGCGCTGGCATCCTCGGCTTCGGCCGCGATCAACCCGCCCGGCCAGCCGAAAAGTGGCCCCGGCGGGAAGGAGGCGTCGTATCGCGCAGTCACCGCCGCACATTTCGACGGGCCGGACGACGCACGCGACTACTGGGTGTTCAGCCCCGCGCGCCGGCGCGCGCGCGGGAAGCCGCCCGCGACCGTGCCCGTGGTGGTGCTCATGCACGGCTACGGGGCGCTCACGCCGCGCTTCTACCAGCCGTGGATCGACCACCTGGTCAAGCGGGGGAACATCGTGATCTACCCGGCCTACCAGGGCAGCCTGCTCACGCCGCAGGCGCGCTTTACGGACAACGCCGTCTGGTCGGTCCGTGCCGCGCTGGCCGGCCCACTGGCAGCCGCGACTCCCCGCCCGCGCCTGGGGCGCGGCGCGCTCTACGCCGGCCACTCGTACGGCGGGGTCATCGCCGCGAACCTCGCCTCACGCGCCGCGTCGGCCGGCCTGCCCATCCCGAACGCCCTGTTCGCGACCGAGCCGTACTACGAGCGGATCGACGAGTCGCTCGCCGGCATCCCGGCGGCCACGCGGTTCGTCTGCCTGGTCGGCAACGACGACACCGTCGTCGGCCGCCGCGGCTGCGACGCCTTGTTCGCGCGCACGGGCCACCTGCGTCCGTGGCGGCGCAACTACGTGTGGATGTTCACCGATCGCCATGGGACGCCGGACCTGATCGGCGATCACCGCGCGCCCACCTCGCGCGCGCTCGATGCGCTCGACTGGCGCGGGTCGTGGAAGATCGCCGACGGCCTGCGCGACTGCGCGCAGCTCGGCAAGCACTGCGACTATGCGCTCGGCGCGACGGCCCGCCAGCGCTCGCTCGGGCGCTGGAGCGATGGCCGCCGTGTGCGGCGCTTGAGTGTCACGCGCCAGCCGCCGCCGTGCCCGAAGGGAACGCAGGCAGTCGGCTGTTAGGTGGCGTCGACCGTGACGACTTCGAGCCCGTCGATCTCGCCGAAGTCAGCCGGATTACAGGTATAGACGGGCAGGTCGTTCGCTAGGGCGATGGCGGCGATCATCGCGTCGTAGGAGCGAGCGGCTCGCTTCCGCCCGCCGGCTCGTAACGTCGCGGCGACGCCTCCGAAGGCCCGCGCTGCAGCCGCGTCGAAAGGCAGTGGGTCAAAGTCGGCCTCGGCCTGCTGAAGGTGGGCCTGGCGGGCCGCTCGTTCACGAGGGTCATCCGTCACGAGGGGCCCGACGGACAGCTCGGCGAGGGTCACGGCCGAGATCACCGGGTGCTCGGGTAGCGCGGCTGGATTCGCGAGGTCGCGGAGTGCAATCACAACCGAGGTATCGAGGAGCCCACGTGGATGGCGGTCGCCTGAGGTCACACCTGGGCGTCGAGCGCCGCGTCCACGTCACGCTGGAGCGCAGCTTCGTCGACGGGAGGGAGGGTCCTCCAGCGGTTCAGCAGGTGCCGCGCCGTAAGGGGGCGTGGTCCGAGCGGGCGGAGCTCAGCGACCGGCTCGCCGGCCCGCGTGATGGTCACCGGGTCGCCGTCGGCGGCCATGTCCACTATGTCGCCGCCGCGGTTACGCAGATCACGGATGCTCACCTCGGTCACGAAGCCAGCGTATCACGGGTGATACGCTGATCGTCGTCATTGATCCGGGATGTCCGCTCCCTTGGACTCGAAGAGATCGAGGATCAGGCACTGCGCGTCGAGGGACTCCATGCCCCGATCATCGAGCGGTGGTGCGTACAGGTTGCCGCGCTGGCGTAACGAACGGGCACCATTCAGCCGGCCGTGTGCTCGATCAGCGCCGGCACGACGACCGGGTCGCTGTCGGCGAGGATCAGGTGGGACGTTCCCGGTAGGACGACGAGCTTCGAGTCCGGGATGCCGGCCGCCATGGCCTCGGCGTGGCCGAGCGGGAACACCGGGTCGCTGTCGCCGTGGATCACGAGGGCGGGCACGCCGATGGGCTCGATGCGGTCGTCGTCCGAGTCGTCGATATCCATCACGAAGTGGTTGACCTGGCTTGCGGCGATGTTCTCGGTCCGGTCGACTTCCCGGGCGAGCTCCGCACGCCAGCCTCCTTCGTCGAAGTTGGCCGGGTAACCCGCGTACAGGCGGATGGCGGCGAGGAGCTCGTCGATTGCGGCATCGCGGTCGGACCAGTCGACCTCGCGCTGCCCCGCCTCGCGCACGCCCTCGAGGAACTCGGGCGACATCGGCGGGAGGTCGTCGCCGCCGGGGCTCGTCGCCATCAGCGTCACCGACAGCACGCGCTCCGGCGCGCGCCGCGCTGCGCGGATGACGATGCCGCCGCTCATCGAGATGCCGACCAGGTGCGCCGCGGCGATGTCGAGCGCGTCGAGCAGGCCGAGCGCGTCGCCGACGAGGTCGTCGTAGTCGTAGCCCGGCTTCCCCACCGGGTAGTTGACCGACCGGCCGGTATCGCGCAGGTCGTACCGGATCACGTGCCGGCCGGCGTCCGCGAGCGCGCGGCAGAACTCCTCGCGCCACATCAGCATCGACGAGGCGGCGCCGCCGATCAGCAGGATCGCGGGGTCGCCCGGGTCGCCGAACGTCTCGGCACACAGGTCGACGCCGTTCGCGCGGAGGATCTGCTCGGCCACTACGCCGCTCTTGCGAGCTTCTCGCGCGCCTTGGCGGTCAGCCGCCGGTAGACCCCGCCGTCACGCCGCCAGACGTTCTTGCCGGGCTTCGGCACACCCGCCTCCCGCAGTTCGCGGGTGACCGGGCGGAACCAGGTGGTCACGGGGATGCTGTCCACCACGTGGACGATGTCCGGGCGCTCCTTTGCGGGCAGGCCGGCGAACGTGCCGGCGAGATCGACCGCGTCGATCTCGTCGCCCTCGCGCAGCGTCACCGCGACGCATACGTACACCTCGCCCTTCTTGCCGGTTACCCCGTATACGGCGGCGAGGTCGATCGCCTCGAGGTCGCCGAGCGCGTCGTGGATCGGGAACGCGGGCACCGGCCCGTGAACCGTGTGGAGCACGGCCGGGGCGTGGTCGACGAGCCAGAAGTCGCCGTCCTCGTCGCGCCGGAACAGGTCGTCGGTCTGCAGCCACGCGTCGTCGCGCTCGAACACGCCCCGCAGCGGGCTCTCGCTGGTCGTGATCACCCCGCGCACGCGTGTGAGCAGCATCCCTACCTCGTCGGTGCGCGCCTCGCGCGCGAAGCCGTCGTCGCGCAGGACGAGGTGGCCCGCGTCGAGGTCGTACGCGGCGAGCCGCATGTCGGCGCTGCCGGGCAGGGGGCGGCCCTTCGAGCCGGCCTTCTGCGCGCTGACGTTTACGAGGATCGCCTCGCCCTCGGTGGATGCGTAGAACTCGAGCACCCGCGCGGGCGCGAAACGCTCGACCGTCCGCTTCCACAGCCCGCGCGGCATGCCGGCGCCGATGAAGAGCCGCACGGGGTGGTGCTCCTCGCCCGACTGGTGCTGGGCGTCGGCTATCTCACGCAGCATCGTCCACGTGTAGCTGGCGACGGTGACGCCGTAGCGGCGCACCTCCTCCCAGTAAGTCTCCGGGTCGAAGTGGCGCGCGAGCGCGAGCCGCGAGCCGCCCGCGATCGCGCCGCCGATGCTCATCAGCAGGCCCGAGGGGTGGTAGATCGGCGTGACGGCGTAGACGGTGTCCGACGGCGTCAGCGCGGCGGCCGAGGCGGTGCCGAACGCCGACAGCGCGAAGCGCCCGTTGGTGATCCGGTTCGCGCGCGTCGAGCGCTCGCCCTCGCCGCTGAAGGTGATGAACGCGAGGTCGCGGGCGCGGCCGGGGTTCGGCGAGTACCACCCCGGGAGGGTGACCGCGTCAGGATCGATCCGCTCCATGTCGACCACGCCGGGCACGCCGAGGTCGCGTTCCTCGCCGCCGCCGCCGAGCACATAGACCTCCTCGGCGCCGGCCTCGCGGGCGCGCCCGGCGAGCTCCGGGTCGGCGATGATCTTCGTCACCTGGCCCAGCTCGGCCTCGCGCTGCACGGCGCCGTCGGGGCGCATCAGGACGCCGATCGCGCCGAGCCGGCTGAGGGCCATGACCACCGACAACCCGGACGGCCGGGTGTTCATCAGCACGCCGACGTGGTCGCCCTGGTGCACGCCTATGTGGATCAGCCCGCGCACGACGTTGTCGACGCGATCCTTGATCTGGGTCTGGGTGAAGGCGCGGTCCTCGTTGAGGAAGGCGACCTCCTCGGGCTGCTTGTTCGCGAGCTCGTCGAGCAGCAGGCCCATCGAGATGCGGGTGTTCGGGGAGACGCGCTCGAGCCGCGCGAGCCGCGGCAGCTGGTTGGTCACCTCCTCGCCGATGAGGCGCATGGTGTCGGCGGTGCGCGAGGCGGTGAACGCGAGGGAGCGGCCGATACCGGCGCCGACGCCGGTGGCCAGCTCGAGCCCGAAGCCGACCCGCTGGGCGAGTCCGGGCGGCGGGCGGTCGGGCTCCTCGTCCCCGACCGGCTGGGCCTCCTCCGGCCGCTCGCCCTGCCCGGCGCGCCACAGCGCCCACCGGGCCACGACGGGCCACGTGGTCCTGTTGGCGCCCGACCCGACGACCAGGCCGAAGTGGCCGGCGTTGAGCGGGACCTCGTAGACGTCGGCGCGCGGCGCAGCGAAGCGCACCGCGCGCACCGAGGGCGGCGGAGCGATCGAGTCGACGGTGCCGACGAAGGTGAGGATCGGCAGCGCGATGTCGGCGAGCGTCACGAGGCGGTCCTCGATCACGAACCCGCCCTGGAGCATCCGGTTGTGCGCGATGAACTGGCGCATCAGGTCGGCGAGCGCCGGGCCGGGGTAGGCGACGAAGCCGTCGCCCATCAGGAACCGTCGCTGGCCCTCGCGCGGCAGCAGCGCCTCGCGGTCGTGCAGCTGCATCAGGAAGTCGAGCCGCTGGCGCAGCGACTTGGCGGGGTCGAGCATGCGGAAGCCCGTGCGGGACGCCCACGCCGGCAGCGCGCCGCGGGCGAGCACCGTGGCGAGGACCTCGGCCACGCCTTCCGCGATGTCCTCCGGCAGGCCGAGCGGCATCGCCGCGCTCGTGTCGACCGGGCTGCCCATCGCGATCAGGCTCGCGATCCCCTCGCCCCGGCGGAGCGCGGCGGTCTGGTAGGCAAACATGCCGCCCTGCGAGTAGCCGCCGAGGTTCACGTCCTCGCCGGTCTCCGCGCGGATCGTGTCGATGCACTCGTTCACACCGAGCACGTGGTCGGTCAGCGTGCGCTCGAGCCCGCCCTCCTCGTGCTCGGGGGCGCCGAAGTCGACCACCCACGGATCGACGCCGTGCTCGTGCATAGCGGTGACGGCGCTGGCGTTCGGGGAGACGTCGTAGACCTCGGCCGCGAGCATCATCGGCGGGATCATCAGGACCGGTGGCCCGGGGTTCTCGGTCGTGGGGAAGTACCGGCGCAGGCGGTAGATCCGCGAGCGCGCGACGATGTCGAACGGGGACGGCTCGTCGGCGGTCTCGAGGCCGCCGAACCTGGCCACCTCGAAGGCGTTCTGGGCGGTGGCGCCGAGGCGCTCGACGGGCTCGGCGATCGCCTTGGGGAGCAGCGGCATGGGGGGACACTACCGCCCCCTCTGATCTAATCGGCGTCTCCGTGGGCGGCGCCACCGACACCCGCAGCGCCACGCGCACCGCGCTCACGGTCGGCGCTCTCGGCGTCGTGTTCGGCGACATCGGCACGAGCCCGATCTACACGGTCCAGACCGTGTTCAACCCGGGCGATCCGCACCCGGTGCCGGCGAACCCCGACAGCGTCTACGGGATCATCTCGCTGATCTTCTGGTCGGTGACGCTGATCGTCTGCCTGACGTACGTCCTGCTCGTGATGCGCGCCGACAACGACGGCGAGGGCGGGATCATGGCGCTGATCACCCTGCTCCGCCGGCGCGGGGTGCCCGGCGGGCCGAAGACGAAGCTGTTCCTCGCCGCGCTGGGCATCTTCGGCGCGTCGCTGTTCTTCGGCGACAGCATGATCACGCCGGCGATCTCGGTGCTGTCGGCGGTCGAGGGCCTGAAGATCGTCGAGCCCGTCGCTCGACGACGTTCATCGTGCCGATCACCGCGGTGATCATCGTCTGCCTGTTCTCGGCCCAGCGGCTCGGCACGGCGGCCGTCGGCCGCCTCTTCGGCCCGGTGATGATCGTCTGGTTCCTGGCGATCGCGGCCGCCGGGGTGCATCGGCATCGGCGAGCAACCCCGAGATCCTCGAGGCGCTCTCGCCGACATACGCGGTCGAGTTCTTCTTCGGCCACTTCGACATCGCGTTCTTCGCGCTCGCGGCGGTCGTGCTGGCGATCACCGGCGCCGAGGCGCTGTACGCCGACATCGGCCACTTCGGCCGCGCGCCGATCACGCGCGCTGGCTGCTGCATGGTGCTTCCCGGCGCTGCATCCTCAACTACATGGGCCAGGGCGCGCTGGTGCTCGAGGACCCGGCCGCGAACATCGCGCAGCCCGTTCTTCCTGCTCGTCCCCGGACTGGGCGCGGCTGCCGATGGTGCTGCTCGCCACGGCCGCGACCGTGATCGCCTCGCAGGCCGTGATCACCGGCGCGTACTCGGTGGCCCATCAGGCGATGCAGCTCGGCTATCTGCCGCGGCTGCGCATCGCTGCACACCTCGGCGTCGGCCGAGCGGCCAGATCTACGTGCCGTGGATCAACTGGGTGCTGATGGTCGCGGTGCTCGATGCTGGTGTTCGCGTTCCGCAGCTCAGCACAGCGCTCGCGTACGCATACGGCATGGCGGTCACCGGCACCATCACGATCACCACGGTCGCTGTTCTTCTACATCGCCCGCCACCAGTGGAAGCAAGCCGCTCTGGATGGTGCTCGGCGGCGGCGGCGTTCTTCCTCGCGATCGACCTGCTGTTCCTCGCCGCCAACCTGACCAAGCTCGTGCCACGGCGCCTGGCTGCCGCTGCTGATCGCGTCGGCGGCGTTCACGGTGCATGACCACCTGGCAGCGCGGCCGCGAGCTGGTCACCGGCGCGACGCGAGGCCGCGGAGGGGTCGCTGACGGATTTCGTCGACGAGCTCGACGCGCACCGGCCGCCGGTCCCGCGCGTGCCCGGCACGGCGGTGTTCCTCAACCGCGGGCAGGCGACGACGCCGCTCGCGATGCGCGCGAACGTCGAGCACAACCAGGTGCTCCACCAGCACGTGGTGGTGGTGGCCATCGAGACGCTGCCGATCCCCCACGCCGAGCCGGGCGGTCGCATCGCGATCGACGACTTCGGCGTGCCGTACGACGGGATCTACTTCGTCGGCGCCGCGTTCGGCTACAAGGACCAGCCCGACGTGCCGCGGTTGCTGGCGAAGGCGGTCGACGCCGGGCTCCCGTGCCCGCTCGGCTACGACGACGTGTCGTACTTCCTCTCGACGATCGAGCTGCGGCCCGGCGACGAGGCCGGCATGGAGCGCTGGCGCAAGCGCCTGTTCGTGGCGACCTCGCACATCACCGCCGACGCCGCCGAGTACTTCAGCCTCCCGCGCGAGCGCACGGTGATCGTCGGTTCGGTCATCGACGTCTGAGACGAGGAGAAGGTCGGCGATCTCGTCGAGGCGATCTCCTCCTGACCAAGGTGGTTTTGCGGCGGGGGTCGCCGGATAGTGATCCGGCATGAACTCCCGCCGCTACCGCAGCTACCGCAGGGCGCAGGACTGGATCGACCGGATGGCCGAAGGCGGCGTCCCGCCGGAGCCGGTCGCCCTCCTCCATGAGATCGCGGAGGATCTGCTGCTCACCCGCGACGGCGAAGCCGACGACGCGGACATCCACGCGGACCACGCGGCGGTCACCCTCCTCGAGCTCATCTCAGACGGGCGGGTGCCGCGCGTGATCGCGTGCGAGGTTTGGGACGCGCTGCAGGGGGCGGGGCCGGACTCCCTTCGGCCGACCGGCGAGGACGCCACCCTGCTGGTGCCGTCCGGGCAGCGCATCTGAGAGTCAGCTGCGGCGCTCGAGATCGGCGACGCGCTCGGACTCCTCCGCGGCGCGATCGAGGGCCTCGTCGCGACGCTCCTTGGCGTCGCCCTTGCGCTCCTCGGTGCGGCCTTCGCGCCGCAGCGACGGGTCGTCGGCGATGTCACCGGCTGCCTTCTTCAAGCGCCCGGTGATCTTGTCGAGAACGCTCATCCGTTCTTCCTTCCGTCGGGTTCTCGTCCCGGCTACCCGCGCTGGAAGGGGTGGAAACCGCAGCCCACAGGTGGTGGGTGGCGTACGAGCGCCACGGCCGCCAGGCGGCCGCAAGCTCGCGCGCAGCACGCTCCGCTGAGGGTGCGCCGAGGCGCGTCAGGGCGTGGCGCACGCCGAGGTCGCCGGCCATGAACACGTCCGGGTCGCCGAGGCCGCGCATCGCCACGTACGACGCGGTCCACGGCCCGACGCCGGGCAGCGTCAGGAGCCGCTCGTAGGTGCCGTCACCGGCGAGGACGAGGTCGCCGCCGGCGATCGCCGCCGCCGCGCGGGTGATCGCGCGCGCCCTGGCGGCGGGCATCGGCAGGGTGCCGGGGTCGGCCTCGGCCAGTCGCGCCGGGGTGGGGAAGAGCGCGCCGAGCCCTGGGTGCCCGGCGCTGAACGGCTCGCCGTACTCGGCGGTGAGGCGCCCCAGCACCGTCCGCGCGGCGGCCAGCGAGACCTGCTGGCCCACGATCGCGCGGATGAGGATCTCGAAGGCGTCGGTGGAGCCGGGCGAGCGGCGGCCCGGGGCCGCCCGCACGAGCGGCCCGACCACCTCCGCGTCCGCGAGCGCCGCGGCGATCACGGCCGGATCGGCGTCGAGGTCGAGGAGTGCCCGGCAGGCGATTACGGCTGCTCCGTGGTCGCGCCCGTCGGTGAGGACGAGGTCCGCCTCCACGTGGTCGGCGGCGAGCGCCAGCTCGACGCTTCCCGGCCCGTGGGGCAGCCGAAGCGTTCGGCGCAGGACGTCCGGCTCGACTGCTTCGACTCCTGCCACCGCCCGCAGCGCGAAGTAGGCGCCGAGGTGGTCGGCGTCGAACGGGGGGCGCAGGTCTAGCCGGGTCGTGCGGCTTTCCACAGCGCGTACTCGGCCGGCATGCAATTCGCACAGGGGCGGTAGCCCGCGGCGACGGCGGTCTGCTCGTCGGCGAAGAAGACGCGATGGGTGGGCGGATAGCCCCGCTCCAGCCAGCGCAGTGCCGTCCGGCAGTCGAGGCGTCCGTAGAGCTTCGTGCGACGGTGGCCGCCGAGGGCGCCGGGGGTCGCCGACTCGTGCGGCCGCCCGTCGCTGCCGATCAGGGTGTAGGCCATCGTCACACCACAACGCCCGCGCCCGGCGGGTTGTGAGATTGGCTCAGCGGGGTCGCCGCTCGACGGTGGGAAGCGACGCGGTCAGGTCCGACACCCGCACGCTGAACGAGCCGTTGCTCGTCCGGCGCACGATCGGGTCCTTCGGTCCCACCTCGAGGCGCACGATGTGGCCCTTGCGGAAGTGGTAGCCGTTGCCGCTGAGCTGGAACTTGATCCGCCCGCTCTGGTTCGGGCGCAGCCTGTAGGACTCGCGGCTGATGAGCCGCTGCGTGCCGCGCGGCGACACGTCCCACAGCAGGGCGGCGAGCTGGCCGTACGGGCCGTCCGTCTTGATCGTCGCCCGGATCGTGGGCAGGCCGAGCATGGTGAATCCCTTGCGCACGATGCGCCGGTAGCCCGCGCTGCCGGGCTGGACCACGAGCGGCCCGATCTTGCAGGCGTTGAGCGTCCCGATGATCGGCGTGAAGGCGAGCGAGACGAACAGCGAGCCGCCATCGGAGTCGACGGTCTTGGCCCTGGCGCCCCCGAGCAGGTAGCGCCCGTTCGCGAGGCCCGACGGGGTGTTGGCAAGAAACGGGCCGCGGCCGGGTGCCTTCTGCGGGCAGGTCGTGGTGTAGGCGGATACGGCGCCGGGCTGCGGCTTGCGCCCCTTCCCGAGCAGCCAGTAGTCGAACCAGCGGCCGCCTGCGCGGTTGAAGTAGTAGTTCGTGTTGTTCTTGTTCGACCCGCGCGGATGACCCACGTCGCCGAGCTGGAGGCCGACCTTCGCGTTCGGGTTGGCGCGGCGGAGGATGTTGTAGGTGCGGATGCCCTGGAGCGGCTCGAACAGGTCGTCGTTCCAGCCGTTCTGCATCAGCAGCGGCGCCGCGGTCCTGCCGAGGCGCGTGATCCCGCTGTAGGTGCGCAGCTGTTCGAGCACGCTCGTCACGTTGGGCCCGTACGGCTCGCCCTTGGCCACGTCGAACTGCAGGGCGAGCGGGTTCGCGTACGGGCTCTGGCCGGGCCGGGCGAGGTTGCCCTTCTCGACGCCGGCCAGGAGCAGGAAGTCGATATACGCCGTGTTGGCCACGCCGACCGGGTAGACGACCGGGCCGGGCGCACGGCCGGTGGTGGTGAACCGGCCGTTGGGCAGCAGCGCGTTGCCGAGGTCCGACCACTGCCAGCGCGCGAACGCGGCGCTGATCTTAAGCGGCGTGCCGGCGGGCGACTTCCAGGGCAGGTACTCGCCGCTCGGCACCCGGATCTTGTTGCGCAGGAACGCGAGCTGGGCGCTCTGGCCGCTGCCCCACGACACGCCGGTCACGCCGATCTTGCCCGGGTCGACGAGCCCCTGGTCGGCGAGCTTGCCGATCATGTGCTGCACGTCGCGCACCTCGAAGCGCTGGTCCGCGTAGTGCCAGAAGCCCTGGCTGCACTGAAACGGGGTGCGGGTGCCCTCGACGCCGCATGAGCGGCCGAAGCCGCGCGCCGAGGCGTTGATCACGAGGTAGCCCTTCTTCGCGTAGTAGTTGTTGTTGTAGTAGCTGACGATCGACTCGACGCCCTTGATCGTCTTCGACTCGAACTGCAGCTTGTTACCGCCGAACGGGTGCAGCATCGCGATCGCCGGGAACGGCCCGTCGCCGCGCGGGGGCAGAGTCACGTCGATGTCGATCGGGGTGCCGTCGAACGTCGGGACCCGCTCCCCGAGCGAGTTCGTCGGGCAGAACCGCACGCCGTCCTGGCGCGAGCACGGGTGCCCGAACGGATCCTGCGGAGCGGCTGCGACGGCGCCCGGGAATGCGAGGACCGCGAGCGCGGCGAGAACACCCCGCCTCACGGCCCCGGCCCGCCTCGTGCCTCGTTGCGCCGCGTGTGCAGCACGATCTCCGCGATGTCCGCGACCGTCTTGTCGACCTGGCGGCGGATCGAGCGCGACAGCGCCTGCGTGAAGTAGATGTTGGAGTAGGCCGTGTCCGCGCGCGGAACCGTCGCCTGCACGGCGCGCCGGGTCTGCGCGGCGAGCCGTGCGATCTCGTCGGAGCTGGCCACGATCGAAGCGGCGAGCCGGCTCGCGGCCTGGACGTTCGCGAGCGTCGTCCCGCTGTCGGCGGCGAGGATCTGCACGTCGGCGAGCAACTCGCCCGTGACGCGGTCGAGCTGCTTCGCTGAGCTGTTCACCTGCGCGAGCCGCGGCTCGACCGGCTCGACCGCCACGAGGATCTGCCGCGCGGTTCCGGTCAGCTCGGTCGCCAGCGACGTCTTCTGCGTCGTCTTCTCGATCGCCGTGAGGTTCTTCGTGACCTGCTCGGCGCCCTTCTTCGTTCCGTCGACCGCGTCGAGGATCCCCAGCATCAGCACCAGCGTCACGAGGCCCCAGACACCGGCGAGGCCGAGCAGCACGGGGCCGACGGGCCCGTCCTGGCGCCCGAACGCCCGCTCCAGCCGGCCCGGCATCAGCGGCCCGCAGCCGCCACCGGCTGCGCCGCCGCCCGCCTGCGCAGGTGGGCGGTGATCTCCCTGATCAGCGCAATCGCGCTGCTGATCACCTTCTCCGTGCCCCCGAGCGCGCCCGAGATCCCGTCGAGCGGCTGGATCGTGGCGGCGAGCGTGCTCGACACCGAGGTCAGCGGCTTGACGGCGCCGGCGAGCGAGACGGAGATCTGCCCGAGCGCCTGTGAGCTGGCCTCGAGGTTGTTGGTCGTCGCCCCGAGCAGCCCCGATGTCGCCTGGAGGTTTCGCTCGGTCGTGCCCATCGCCCCCGCCACCGAGCCGAGCGAAGCCTCGATCGATCTGAGCGCGGTGGTCGCGCTCTCAGTGAGCTGCGGCACGGGCGCCATCGCCGCGTTGAGCTGCGACATGATCGCGTTGGTCTCGTCGAGGTCCTTGCTCAGGGGCTTCGTGTTCCTGCCCGAGTCGACGACTTCGGTGCCCGCCTGGCCGAGGTTGTCCTCGATCGAGTTGAGCGAGCTGAGCATCGCGATCAGGAACACCGCGAGGATCAGCACGACCACGAGCGCGAAGCCGATCCAGATGCCGAGCCACTTCGTCAGCGCGTCGGCGCGCTCCTGGCTGATCGTCGAGCCGGCGGGGAGCGGGTCGGGCTCGAGCACGTCGCCGGCCTCCATTCACTTCCCCTTCGTGAGGTAGTCGTCGAGCGCGGACAGCGGCGCCTCGAAGTCATTGATGCCGTCGGTCAGCTCGCCGGCGATCGCGGCGATCTGACCCGTGAGCTCGCCGAGCTGGCCCGCGGTGCCCTCGAGCTTGACCGACAGGCTGTTCACGTCCCGCGTGCTGGTGAGGATCCCGCCGGTGGTGTTGTTGATCGCCGCCGAGTCCTCGGCGATGGCGGCCGAGCTCGCGGTCAGCGAGCTGGTGGTGGCGACGACCTGGGTGGTCGTGCCGGCGATCGACTGCGAGATTCCGTTGATCGAGTTCGTGATGCCCGCCAGCTGGGCGAGCTGGCCGGGTAGCGGCTGGGCCGAGGCGAGGATCGCGCGGGCGGTGCGGTTCGTCTTCTCGAGCTTCGAGATCGAGGCGGTCGCGTTCTCGACGGCCTTCGAGTTCGCGGCGATCGACCCTGTCTGGTCCTCGAGGTCCTGCGCGGTCCTGAGCGTGAGGACGATCAGCACGGTGATGAGCGCGCCGAGCCCGACCGCGACGGCCAGCAACGCCAGATTCTTTCGGCTGAACGACGACATCCCCGGGCCTTCCCTCCCTCGCCTGTGCGGCGAGTCTAGCCCCGTTTTCGGCGGCCACGAGCCGGTTGTCTCAGCGGCCCTACGTGCGCCGCCAAAGAGAAGCCCAGCGTACGCGGGGCCGGCTGTCACGGCCCCGCGCAGCTGGGCTGGGGGAGGGAAGCCCGCTGGGAACGGGCTGGGTGGGGCGACGGCCTCTGGCCCGGCCGTCGCGGTCTTGGTACCCCGGTTCTCGGAACCTAATCCCCGCTAGGACTTTTTTTTCCGGCGACGACAACTCGCGCGCGGCGGCGAGCTGGCCGACGAGGTCCTCGACGTGCTCGAGCTCACCGCGTCGCGGAGCTGATCCGGTCGGCGGCGGCGGCCGTCTCGACCAGCGCGGCGCAGAACGCCGGCAGGTCGTCGGGCTTGCGGCTGGTGATCAGGTTGCCGTCCCTGACGACCTCCTCGTCGACCCAGTTCGCGCCGGCGTTCTGCAGGTCGGTCCGCACGGTCGGCCACGAGGTCACGCGGCGGCCGCCGACCACATCGGCCTCGGCCAGCATCCACGGCCCGTGGCAGATCACGGCTGCCGGGCGGTCCGCCTCGACGAACGCGCGAGTGAACGCGACGGCGTCGTCGTCGCCGCGCAGGAAGTCGGGGTTCGCGACGCCGCCGGGGATCACGAGGGCATCGAACGCCGCCGGATCGGCATCGGCGACGGCGATGTCCACCTCGAACTCGTCGCCCTTGTCGAGGTGCTGGTGTGCCTGGATCGTCCCGCTCTCGAGCGACACGAGGACCGGCTGGCCGCCGGCCTCCTCGACCGCCTTCCATGGCTCGGTGAGCTCGACCTGCTCGACACCGTCCGCCGCCAGAAAGGCGACCTTCCTGTTTTCGAGTTCGCTGCTCATCCTTGTCTCTCCTGTCGCAGTTGGTTCACGGATCCGCAAAGCGGGGTAGTCCTCGCCCGATGCCCGCGCTAGCCGAAGTCACACCACCTTCTCCCTTGACCGACCCCCAGCCGCCTGACGACCCGGGGGTCCCGGACACGCCGATCGATCCGCCGGGGCCCGACCCGGACGGCCCCGCGGTGCCCGAGCCCGAGCCGCCCGTGCGCGAGCCGGACTCGCCGCCGCCCGAGGTGCCGGACCCGCCGCCCGAGCCCGCGCGCTAGCCGGCCGGGCAGACCACTTCGCGCACTGGGACGTCGAACCGCTCGCGGGCCAGTTCGGACAGGCCCTCCTCGAGCCAGTTCTCGTCCGAGTCCGGGTGGCGGCAGAGCACGACCTCGTCAGCGGGGAATGTCTGGAGCGCGTCCTGGAGCGCGAGGAGCGGGTCGGACTCGCCGACCTCGCCGCTGGCGTCGACCCCCTCGGCGTCGAGCTGCGCGACCGACTGCTCCTTGACCTCCTCGGCCCGCTCGATGGCGGGATCGGGGTCCGAAAGCCAGTGCCGCACGCGGCTGTTCAGGGCCGGGGCGACAACGAGGACCTCGGTGTCACGGCCGGGGTCCGTCTGCAGCGCCGACTCCAGGTCGGCGCGCGACAGGGGTTCGCTGGCGAGGGCTAGTACGCGATGGTGGCGGTCGTCCATTTTGTTTTACTACCCGCTCTGGCAAGCCAAAAACCCCGCAGGTAGCGGAGTCGCCGGGGTTAGGTTTTTCGTGACACCGGGTAATGACAGGGTGACCGGCATTCCCTTTGTGGGCCGACCGTCAGCGAGCGGAACGTGGGTCAGGGAAGTGGGAGTACGTGCGTCCGGCCGATCGGTTGATTCCGGTGGCCAGCGATCACGCATCTCGGAGGCAGTTGACACGTCAGCCGCAAAGGAGATCGCGATCCATGAGCAATCCAGTACTAGAAGGCCAATTGACCGACGATGAACTCATCGACCGGTTCTATCGCCACGGCGACGAGTCGGCTCGCGATGAGTTGATCTGTCGCTACACGCCCCTTGCACACCGGCTCGCCTCCCGCTACCGCGGGACCAGCGAGAGCCGCGACGACCTCGAGCAGGTCGCGTGCGTCGGCCTGATCAAGGCCGTCGACCGCTACGACCCCGACCGTGGCGGCCTCGTGCCGTACGCCGTGCCAAACATCCTCGGCGAGCTGCGGCGCCACTTCCGTGACAAGGGCTGGACGATTCGCGTCCCGCGCTCGGTGCAGGAGCGCTACCTCAAGCTGAGCGAGGTGACCGAGGTGTTGTCGGGCCGGCTGGGCCGGTCGCCGACGCCGCGTGACCTCGCCGAGGCGACGGGCTACACGCTCGACGACGTGATCGAAGCGCTCGACGCCCGCGACGCTTACGCGCCGGCCGCGCTCGACGCGCCGATCGCGCATGGCGAAGACGGTGCCCGGACGCTGGCGGACACGATCGGCAGCGAAGACGAGTCGCTCGAGTTCGTCGAGTTGCGCGAGGCCGTCGCCCCGGCGCTCGAGACGCTGCCGGAGCGGGAGCGGATGATCCTCAAGCTGCGCTTCACCGACGACCTCACGCAGTCGGAGATCGCGGCGCGGGTCGGCATCTCGCAGATGCACGTCTCGCGGCTGTTGCGCCGCACGCTTGATCGGCTGCACGATTTCGCCGAGCAGGAGCCCCGCACCCGCATAGCCGCCTGAGCGAGCGCTCAGGCGTTCATAGCGACGCTTATCGAGATCTCACCGCCTCCGGCCCCGAGCGGCCGGAGGCGCATCTCGGTCCCGTGCGCCAGGCGGTCGAACGTGGCCACGGCCGTCTGGGACGTGATGTGCCGCAGCCCGCGGCGGGCGGCCCAGCCCGCGGTGCGGAGAACGCCCGCGAGCCGGTCCACCTCGACGCCGTCGAGCGCGGCGACCACCACGGTCAGCCGGCGGACCATGGCTTCGATGCGGTCGGCGGCCGTGCTCTGCGGCTGGTCGTCGTCGAGCGGGACCTCCAGCGTGGCGACCGCGTCCCCGCCCCGGCGCACGCCGATCGTCAGGGTGCCGGTCTGAGCCTCGAGACCGACCTCGACCAGGCCCCGGCCAAACGCGGGATCGACGGCAAGCCGCACGGCTTCGCCGGCGGCGACCTCGGTGTCCTCCAGCGCGGCGGGCACGGCACCCACGGCGCGGCCGAACGCGCGCAGCGCATGGCGCGTGGTGAGAACTGATTCCTCGCGCGCGGGAAGGGCGAGGGCGACGCTCGGGCGATCTGTCGCCATGAACGCCATCGCGACTAGATCGCGATCACTGATCGGCCCCACCTCCTCGGGGTCCGGGAGTAACTGGGACTTACCCCGCAGCGACGGCGGAAACCGCCCGTGGGCGAATCAGGGGACGATCACGTTGTCCGGGTCGGGCTTGTCGCCGGGCCCCGCCTGGCTGTAGTCGCCGAACGGTCCGTCGCGGCCGGCAACTGCCGCGGGCACTCCCTCCGCCTCGGCCTTCGCGATGAAGTCGTCGGCCTCGGGGATGTTGCGCATCATGCCGTCGAGCACCGGGCCGAGCAGCTGGGTCGAGTGCAGGCCCATGTTCTCGTAGGCCTGGTTGACCATCAGCTTCATCGCGGCGAGCTGCCCGAGCGGGAGCGCGGCCAGTTGCTCGGCGCGCTCGCGCACCGTCGCCTCCAGGTCGGCGAACGGGACTGCCTCGTTGATCAGCTCGACATCGGCGGCCTCGCGGCCGGAGAGCGGCTTGCCGGTCAGGGCGTACTCCTTGGCCTTCGCCAGGCCGAGCCGGTAGATCCACATTCCCGACAGGTACGCGCCCCAGACGCGCGAGTAGGGGGTGCCGATGCGCGCGTCCTCGCTGGCGATCACGAGGTCGGCGCAGAGGGCGTAGTCGCTCCCGCCGCCGAGGCACCAGCCGTGGACCTGCGCGATGACCGGCTTGGGCGAGCGCCAGATGCTCATGAACTTCTGTGTCGGCGAGATGGCGCCGGCGGTGGCCTGCATCAGGTCCTTGCCCGGATCCCACTTGCCGTTGGTGGTGAGCATGTCGTCCCAGTGGTGGAATCCGCCGCCGAAGTCGAACCCGGCGCAGAACGCACGGCCGGCGCCGCGCAGGATGATCACCTTCACCCCGGGGTCGCGGACGGCCTCGTTGACCGCCGCCTCGACCTCGTCGGGCATCGGCGGGACGATCGTGTTCAGAGCGTCCGGGCGGTTGAAAGTGATCGTCGCTATCGCACCGTCGACGTTGTAGAGCAGCGTCTCGAAATCCATCGTCTCTCCTCGGGGTCGGTCGAATAGTGCAGGATGCTGGGCATGGACGACCATTCAGGCGCGCGCAGCGTCAAGATCGATCAGGACGAGCGCGGCGGGTGGTCGTCGGACCGGCCGCGGCCCGGGGGCGACAAGCGCCTCGCAGATCTGTCCACCAAAGGACGCGCCCTGGCACCGGCCGAGCAGCTCGTCTACACGCCGCCGAGCCTGCTCGTGATCGTGTCCGCCTCGGCCGAGGCGCGCGACTCCCTGGTCACCCGGGTTGTCGGGGACCGGTCCGCTGTGTTTTCGCTCGACAAGATCCGCGGGCTGCTCGAGCAGAAGCTCGATCCAGAGGTTGCGGAGGCCAAGGCCCCGCAGCTGCTCGAGGCCGCCGTCGCGAAGCGGTTCGACAGTGGCGTGCCGGTGGTGCTGCCGCTCGAGGGCGTCACGGCCGAGGAGCGCGAGCGCTGGGTTCGCAAGGCGGCGGCGCTCCGCCGGCCCTGCCACCTGCTGCTGGTCGAGGCCGGTCGTGGCGAAGAGGTGTCCGAGGAGGACGCCGCCGCACTCGGCGCCCTGCGCCAGGCGATCGACAAGGGCACGCTCGGCAGCGAGGGCTTCTCGACCTTCGTCCGGCTCGGCGGCCCCGCGATCACGGAGCTCAAGCGGATCCTCTTCCGCAACCGCGAGAAAGAGGACTAGGCTCCTCAGCACGGTGATTGCATGCGCAATCACCGTGCTAACCTCGACGTATGGAACTCGGGCTTGCCACATTCGCCGATCTCGGCGGCGGCATCAGCCCGCGGGAGCGGATGGAGAACCTGCTCGCGGAGGCCGAGCTCGCCGACCAGCTCGGGCTCGACGTGTTCGCGATCGGCGAGCACCACCGCCCCGACTACCTGATCTCCTCGCCGGCGGTGGCGCTCGCGGCGGTCGCGGCCCGCACCGAGCGCATCCGCCTCGCCAGCGCGGTCACCGTGCTCAGCTCCGAGGACCCGGTGCGGGTGTTCCAGCAGTTCGCCGAGATCGACCTCATCTCCGGCGGGCGCGCCGAGATCATGGCCGGCCGGGGCTCGTTCATCGAATCGTTCCCGCTGTTCGGCTACGACCTCGACGACTACGACGAGCTGTACGCGGAGAAGCTCGACCTGCTGCTGAAGATCCGCGCGTCCGAGCGGGTCACCTGGTCGGGCCGCCACCGGGCCCCGCTGAACGACCAGCTCGTGATGCCGCGACCGGTCCAGGACCCGTTGCCCGTCTGGGTGGCGGTCGGCGGGTCGCCCGGCTCGGTGGTCCGTGCCGGCGCGCTCGGCCTCCCACTCACCCTGGCGATCATCGGCGGCGAGCCGGCGCGGTTCGCCCCGCTGATCGACCTGTATCGCAGCAGCGCAACCGACAACGGGCACGACCCCGCTGCCCTCCCGGTGGCGATCAACACCCACGCCTTCGTCGCCGAGTCGGTCGAGGCGGCCGACCGTGCGTTCGGCCCGTCCTATCTCGAGGTGATGAACCGCGTCGGCCGCGAGCGCGGCTGGCCACCGTCGGGCCGCGCCCAGTACGAGGCACTCCGCTCGCCGGCAGGCGCGCTGAACGTCGGCACGGCCGAGCAGGTCGCCGAGAAGATCCTCCGCGTCCACGAGCTGTTCGGCAACGACCGCTACATCGGCCAGATGAGCATGGGCGCGGTCGAGCACGCCGACGTGCTGCGTTCGATGGAGCTCTTCGGCACCGAAGTCGCGCCGCTGGTGCGCGCCGAGGTCGAGCGGCGCGCCGCGCCGGCCCGGGGCTGATTCACTCCCGGGCGTGAACGTCTTCACCCTTCCCACCGGCCGGCGCGCGAAATGGGTGGTGCTCGCCGTCTGGTTCGTCGGCCTGTTCATCGCCGTGGGCCCGGCGAACCTTCCCGGCGGCTTCAGCGACGCGGAGGACAACGACTCGACCTCATACCTGCCGGACGAGGCGGAGTCGACGAAGGCGCTCGTCAAGTCCGAGGCGCTCCAGAGCGGCGAGCTTGCGCCCGCGGCGATCGTCTACCGCCGCGAGTCGGGGCTGACCGCGCAGGACCGGCTGAAGATCCGCGCCGACGTGAAGCGCATGACCCGGAAGCGGTTCGACGGGGTGCTCGCCGACGGGGCGACCGCCGCCTCGGGCGGGAAGCCGCGGGCGGCCGAGGCGGCTCCGAAGGGTCTGCCCGCCGGCTGCGGTGGAGCGGCGACCGAAGTTCCAGGGCAGCCGGCGGACTACTCGCCGTTCGTCGGTCCGCTGTGCTCCGCCGACGGCAAGGCGGCGATCGTCACGGCCTACGTACGGGCGGATGGCGACGGCGACAAGCTGCTCGACCCGGTCAAGGAATGGCGCGACCTGGTTTCCGACCCAGGTGGTGGCCTCGAGGTCAAGATCACCGGCGGCGCGGGGCTCTCCGCCGACGCGATCGAGGTCTTCGAGAGCCTGAACGGGCAGCTGCTCCTGGCCGCGTTCTCGCTCGTGATCCTCCTGCTGATCGCGATCTACCGATCGCCGATCTTCCTCTTCATCCCACTCCTCGCGGTGGTCGCCGCCGAGATGTTGTCGCGCTCGATCGGTTACGGCCTGTCGGAGCTCGGGGTGACGATCAACGGCCAGTCGAGCTCGATCATGTCGATCCTCGTCCTCGGGGCTGGCACCGACTATGCGCTCCTCATAGTCGCCCGCTACCGGGAGGAACTGCACCACACGGTCGACCGCCACGAGGCGATGGCGGCGGCGATGCGCTCTGCGGGGCCCGCGGTGCTGGCCTCCGGCGCGACGGTGATCGCCGCGCTGCTCTGCCTCATGGTCGCGAAGGTCAACGGCACTTCGGGCATGGGCCCGATCTGCGCGCTCGGGGTGGCCTGCGCGGTCCTCTCGATGCTCACCCTGCTTCCGGCGCTGCTGACGGCCTTCGGGCGGCGCGCCTTCTGGCCGTTCGTCCCGCACACTCCCGAATGGCAGGAGGCCACGGAGCTGCCCGCGAGCAGAGTAGGTCAGCGGATCGTCAAGGGGAGCAGGACGGCCGCGCTGCTGCCCGTGATCGGCGCGGCGCTGCTGGTCGTCGTGCTCCTCCCACTCGTCCTCCTGAACTGGCTTCTGCGGCGCGTGAGCGGTGGCCGGATCCCCTCGCTGATCGTCGGGCCGCTTGACCGGCGCGTTTTCAAGCCCTACGAACTGCGCCGCTTCCAGCACGAACATCTCGCCGACGCGACGCACGGTTTCTGGAAACGCACCGGGGACTGGGTTGCGCGGCAGCCGGGCCGCGTAGCGCTCGGAGTGGGGGTGCTGCTGGTCGTGCTCTGCGCCGGGCTCGCCTTCTACTCGACCGATCTCACCACGCAGGACAGCTACCGCACCTCGGTCGAGTCGGTCGAGGGGCTGGATGTGCTGAGCAAGAGCTTCCCGGCGGGGGAGAGCGCCCCCACGGACATCATCGTCGCCGACGCGGCGGCGGTGCCCGCGGTCACGCGCGCGGTGGAGGCGGCGGATGGGGTCGAGGCCGTCTCGCCCCCGGTCGCGTCCGGGCCGGAGGGCGTGCTGCTCCACGCGACGCTCGACCCCCAGCCCTACTCGACCGACGCGTTCGACCTGGTCGAGCCGGTTCGCGCCGCGGCCGCCGGGGCCGCGGCGGGCACGCTCGTCGGCGGCCCCACCGCCGTCGAGTTCGATCTCCGCGAGGCGGCGTCCTGGGATTCGAAGGTGATCCCCCCGATCGCGCTGCTCGTGGTCTTCCTGATCCTCGCGCTCCTGCTGCGCTCGGTGGTGGCGCCGCTGATCGTCATCGGCACGGTGATCCTGAGCTTCCTCGCGGCGCTCGGCGTGGGGTATCTCGTGTTCGACGTGATCTACGGCTTCCCCGGCTCCGATCCGTCGCTTCCGTTGTTCGCCTTCGTGTTCCTCGTGGCGCTCGGCGTCGACTACAACATCTTCCTGCTTGCGCGAGCCCGCGAGGAGACGCTCAAGGTCGGCACGCGCGAAGGGATGCTGCGTGCGCTGGCGGTCACCGGCGGGGTGATCACGAGCGCCGGCATCGTCCTCGCGGGGACCTTCCTGGTGCTCGCCGCGCTCCCGCTGGTGTTCCTCACGGAGATCGGATTCGTCGTGGCGTTCGGCGTGCTGCTGGACACGTTCCTCGTGCGCAGCCTGCTCGTGCCCGCGCTGGTCCTGAAGATCGGCCCGAAGGCGTGGTGGCCGTCGTCGCTCGCCCGCGAGGACGAGCGGGCGCGGGAGCCGGTGGCGTCCTAGGGGCGATACCGGTGGCCAGTTCCGAAAAGGAGAAGATGCTCGCCGGCGGGCCGTATGACGCCGAGGACCCGGAGCTGATGGCCGAGCGGCGCCAGTGCCAGGAGTTGCTCGCCGAGTGGAACTCGGTGGTCCACGAGGACGAGCGGGCGGCACTGCTCCCGAGCCTCCTCGGCTCGGTCGGCGAGGACGTGGTGGTCCAGCGCCCGCTGATGTGCGACTACGGCTACAACATCGCGCTCGGCGACCGGACGTTCATCAACTACGGCGCGATGATCCTCGACGTCTGCCCGGTGACGATCGGCGCCGACGTGCAGATCGCCACGTCGGTCCAGCTCCTCACGGCCCATCACCCGGTCGACCCCGGCGAGCGCAAGGCGGGCATCGAGCTCGGCGCGCCGATCAACATCGGCGACAACGTGTGGATCGGCGGCGGCGTGATCGTCTGCCCCGGGGTGACGATCGGAGCCGACAGCGTGATCGGCGCGGGCAGCGTGGTCACGCGCGACATCCCGGAGCGCGTGGTCGCCGTCGGCAACCCGTGCCGGGTCGTGCGCTCGATCTAGGGCCGGAAACTCACGGCCGCCGGCACTTTCGCGCCGAAGGCCGGCGACCCGACCAGGGTGCGGTCACCCTCCGCACGCACCCCTTGCCGCGCCGTAGACGCACGGAGCCCCGGACGCCGCTCACCGACAGCCGCGTGCCCGCTCGCTCGAAGCGCGCGCGCGAACAGGCCCCAGCGGATCGCCGCGGCGAGGTCGCGCTCCCAATAGCCGCATCACACCAGCTCTCGCCGCAACACCTTGCCGGTCGGGTTGCGCGGGATCTCGTCGAGGAACACCACCTCGCGCGGGATCTTGTAGCGGGCGAGGTGCTCGCGAACGTGCGCGAGCAGCTCGTCGGCCGACGGGGGATCGCCGTCGGCCGCGACCACGAACGCCCTCAGCCGTTGACCGAAGTCGTCGTCGTCCACCCCGACGACCGCCACGTCGGCCACGCCGGCGTGCTCGGAGAGCGTGTCCTCGACCTCGCGCGGGAACACGTTCTCGCCGCCCGACACGATCATGTCGTCCTCGCGGCCGTCGACGAACAGGCGCCCGGCCGCGTCGAGATGGCCGAGGTCGCCGGTGTTCATCAGCCCGCCGACCACCTCCTTGCCGCCGCCCCCGACGGCCAGGGACGGGCCGCCTCGTCGATCAGCATCGTGCCGCCGGGTTGGCGGCCGCCCCGACGGCGACGATCGTCGCCGGGTGGGGCCCAGCGCGCGGGCGGCGCGCACCGCCGCATCGCCTTGCCCGGCGCCACGGGCCGCAGGACGCCGGCGGACGCGAAGGCGCGCATGGTTCGCCCGGCGAGGGCGAGATCGTCGAGTGCGCTCACGCCTTCGGCTGGGTCTGCTCGGGGATCTGGCGCCCGTAGCGGCGTGTGAGTGCCTCGCTCGGGCCGCGGGCAATGTCGCCGAGGACGCTCGCGCCGGTCGCCCACCACGGCGCGATCGACGGCGGCTTCTTGACCAGCGCGTAGCAGACCACGTCGGCCGCACCGCGCGGGCTGAGGCCCGGCACGTTGTCGAAGTCGCCGGTCGGCGCGCTCATCCGGGTGTGGACGAGGGCCATGAGATCGAGGTGGCGTCACCGTGTGTGGCTCTCGCGACGCTATCCGCGCGGTGCATGACGCGGCGCGCGCCGCCGACCCGGACATCCCGCCCGTGTCCGACACGGCGATCGTGGCCCTGACCGGGGGCATCAGCCGCGCCGCGACGATCGAGATCCTGGCGGGGCGGGCGAAGGGGCTGCCGGACCTGGCCGGCGACCTCGTCGAGTTCGCGCTGCGCGTGGGCGACCTGCCGCGCTAGACGGCAGCGGGCTCGCGGGTACGGATCTCGAACTCGGACCAGTCCGGCTCGCGCAGCATCGTCGTCCACCGCTTGATGTCGTACGGCCACAGGACCGGCACGTCGCCGGAGCCCACGTACCAGCTCGAGCAGCCGCTGCTCCAGACCGTGCCGGGCATGCCCACGCCGATCTCCGAGTACCAGTTGCGCGCCGCCTGCTCGGTCGGCTGCACCGACACCACGTCGGGCCGCTCGAGCACCTCCAGCGCCTGGATCATGTAGTCGGCCGCGAGCTCGGCGCTGAGGTGGAGCGAGATGCTCACCAGCGGCGTGTGCGGGCCGAGGATGGTGAACATGTTCGGGAAGCCGGGGATCGCGACCGTGCGGTGGGCCTGCGGGCCGGTCGCCCACACCTCGTCGAGCTTCACGCCGTCCTCGCCGGTCACGTTCATCGGCCGCATGTAGTTGTGCGCCTGGAAGCCGGTGGCGAGGATCAGCACATCGAGCTCGTGCAGCCGGCCGTCGGCGGTGCGCACGCCCTCCGGCTCGATCCGCTCGATGCGGTCGGTGATCACGTCCACGTCGGGCCGCTGGATCGCGCCGTAGAACTTCGTCGAGATCACCGGCCGCTTGCAGAGCGGCTCGTCGTCCGGCGTCAGGCGCCGGCGCAGGTCGGGGTCCTTGATCGTGCCGAGGTACCACCGCGCCCCCCAGCCGAGCAGCTTGCGCTGCCAGCCGTCGTGTCGCGCGGCGCGGCCGAGCAGCATCTCGCCGCTCCACTGGGTCGCCTGCGAGAACCACTCGCCGACGCGCGGCGAGCTCGCGATCAGCCGCCGCAGCGGGCCGGGGATGCGCACGTTGGGCCCGGGGAAGATCCACTGCGGCGAGCGCTGGAAGGAGGTCAGGTGCGAGGCGCGCCCCGCCAGCTCCGTGGTGATCTGCACGCCGGTGGAGCCGTTGCCGATCACGCCGACGCGCCGCCCGTCGAGCGCGATCGAGTGGTCGAAGCGGGCCGAGTGGCACTTGTCCCCGGCGAACGAGTCGAGCCCGGGGATGTCGGGCCAGCGCGGGTGGTGGAGGAAGCCGGTCGCGTGCGCGAGCACGTCGAACTCCTCCTCGTCGCCGGCGTCCGTGGTGATCTTCCAGGCGTCGCCCGTCCAGCTGGCATCGACGATCTCGGTGCCGAAGCGGATGTTCTTGCGCAGCCCCATCCGGTCGGCGAACCCGGTGATGTAGCTCTGCACCTCGTGGCCCTCGCAGTAGAGGTGGCTCCAGTCGGCCGCCCGGTCGTTGCGGAAGGTGTAGATCGGCCCCGGCACGTCGATGCGCAGGCCCGGGTACGTGTTGTCCCGCCAGGTGCCGCCGACCTCGTCGGCCTTCTCGAAGATCGTGAACGGGTAGCCGGCCTCGCGCAGCTTGAGACCTGTGGTGAGCCCGGCGATGCCGGCGCCCACTACGGCGACGCGGTGGCGGTGGGCACCGTTGTGCCCTGGCGAGGCCATCGAGCGGAAGATACCCTGCCGCCATGTCCTCGGTGCGGATCTCCGATCCCGGGCGTTACGGATCCGGCCCCGAGCCCGTCTGGCGCGACCTCGACGCGAGCGCGATCGAGCGCACGATCGACGCAGGCGGCGCGCGGGTGAACCTCGTCGACACCGGCGGCGACGGGCCGCCGATCGTCTTCCTCCACGGCCACTCGGCGTCGTGGCAGCACTGGCTCGAGCAGATCCCCGTGTTCCGCGGCGCCGGCCACCGGGTCGTCGCGATCGACCACCCGGGCTTCGGCCTCTCGCCGCTCGAGGCAGCCGGCATCTCGATCACCCGCTACGCCGAGGTGGTCGACGCGGTGCTGGGCGAGCTCGGCATCGCGCGGGCGCCGATCGTCGGCAACTCGATGGGCGGCTTCATCGGCGCCGAGCTCGCGCACCGCTTCCCGCAGCGCGTCGAGCGGCTCGTGCTCGTCTCGGCTGCCGGTTTGTCGGACAGGTACGTCGGGATCCGGAACGAGTGGTTCAGCCACCCGCGCGGCGAGCGTGTGGCCGGCGGGCTCTTCGGCGGGCCGACCCTCTCCGAAGGCGCGCTGCGCCGGGTGGCTGCGCGCCGGCGCTCGCGTGTGGCGGCGATGGCCTGGATCGTCACGCACGCCGACCAGCTGTGCCCGCGCGTGGCGTGGGAGGTGCTGCGCGGCATCGGCCGTCCGGGTGGGCCCGCGGCCCTCCAGGCGTGCGTGACCTACGACTTCCGCGACGAGCTCGCGTCGATCGACTGCCCGACCCTGATCGTGTGGGGGGAGAAGGACGTGATCGTGCGCCACAGCGGCGCCGACGAGTACGCGGCGGCGATCGCCGGGTCGCGGATCGTGCGTTATACCGACACGGGGCACCTGCCGATGCTCGAGCGCCCGGAGCGCTTCAACGCCGACGTGCGCGAGTTCCTCGCGGCGGCGCCGGCGACCCGACCCGCCACCGCCGAGGTAGCCACATGAGCGTCGTCAAGATCAACGCGATCACCGTTCCCCGCGACCGCTTCGAGGAGTTCGCCGAGCGCTTCGCCAACCGCGCGCGGATGGTTGCCGACGCCGATGGGCTTCGAGGCGTTCGAGCTGCTGCGGCCGAACGACGAGCGGGAGGTCTGCCTCGTCTACACGCGCTGGCGCTCCGAGGAGGACTTCCAGGCCTGGGTCGAAAGCGCCGACTTCGCCGCCGGCCACGCACAGCACAAGACGAAGGGCCCGGTCGGAACGGCCAGCGAGCTGTGGTCGTTCGACATCCTCGAACGCGAGTAGCAGCGGTCCCACCCCGAAAACTGGCCAGCCAGCCAGTGCTCGGATAGCATCGCCGCCATGGCGACTGTTCGGAGTGCGGAGGAGCTCGAGCAACTGCTGGTCATGGAGCGCCCCTTGTGGCTCGACGGCCCGCCGAACGAGCTGTTCTCCGAGCTGCGCCACGCGTGTCCCGTGCACTACACGCCGCAGGTCACCGAGTACCCGCAGGAGCAGGGCTTCTGGTCGCTGACGCTCGGCGAGGACATCCACCGGGTGTCGCTCGACTGGGAGACGTTCTCCTCCGAGCGCAACGGGATCACCGCCCTCAGCATCGCGCTCCCCGTCGAGCTCGTGCGGGCGATGTTCATCGGCATGGACCCGCCCAAGCACGACCGCGTGAAGCAGCTCTTCCAGACAGGCTTCACCCCGAAGCGCATCGCCGCGCACGAGGACGCGATCCGCTCGATCACCTGCGAAGTGCTCGACGGGCTAGAGGGACGGGAGACCGCCGACCTGGTGGTCGACGTCGCGCAGCCCGTCGTCTCGCGCGTGATCCACAGCTTCATGGGGATCCCGCCCGAGGACGACCACGCCTGGGCGCAGCTGATGAACTCGATCATGGGCGCCGGTGACCCCGACCTGAACCCGCGCGGGGTCGACTCGATAGTCGAGAACGAGATCCCCGAGCTGTTCCAGCGCTGCAAGGAGCTGATCGACGACCGGCGCGCGAACCCGACCGACGATCTGACGAGCGTGCTCGTGCACGCCGACATCGGCGGCCAGACGCTCGCGGAGCACGAGATCGTCATGGGCTTCTTCCTACTCGTCGCGGCCGGCAACGACTCGACGCGGGCGACCTACGCGAGCGGCATGCGCGCGCTGATGGAGAACCCCGACCAGCGCGAGCTCGTGGTCGAGGATCCAGGACTCGTAGCCGGGCTGGTCGAGGAGTCGCTGCGCATGTTCCCGGCCTTCGCCCACTTCGCCCGGACCGCGACGCGTGACGTCGAGATCAACGGCAAGCAGATCAGGGAGGGTGACCGCGTGGTCATGTGGTACGTCTCGTCGAACCGCGACGAGAACCGCCACGTAGATCCGGACCGCTTCGACGTCGAGCGCGACGAGCCGCACCAGGCGTTCGGCGCCGGCGGGCGGCACTACTGCCTCGGCACCGCGCTAGCCCGTCTCGAGCTGAAGATCCTGTTCGAGGAGACGCTGCGCCGCTACCCCCGCGTGGAGCTGGATGGCCGCCCCGTGTACGCCGAGTCGCCGTTCATCAACCAGCTGAAGACGCTGCCGGTTCGCCTCAACGCGTAGGTTTCCGGGGCGTGAGCCCCGATTCCGAAGTGATCCGCAAGCGCCTCGCGACCATCTACTGGGTCGCCTGGGCCGACCTCGCCCTGCTGGTCGTGCTCCTGTTCGGCTCGCTCACGAACAACGAGGACATCGTCCACATCTTCGGGCCGATCCACGGCATCGGCTTCCTGATCGGCCTCGCGCTGGTCGTGCGCGGCGCCGCGGAGGGCCTGTGGGGCTGGTGGTACCCGGCCATCACGTTCATCACCACCGGACCGCCCGGGGCGATCTACGGGCACTACCGGATCCTCAAGAAGCTCGACGCGCCGAAGGTCGCCGGCGCGGCCTGAGCCGCGCGGCTACTTCTCGCGCGGGGTGATCCGGAACGTCGAGACGACCTCGGCGGTGTGCGACTCGGGGTGGATGACGTAGGCGCTCGGCCCGCCGCCGAACCAGCCCGCGTTCTCGTTGTCGCCGATGAAGACGCCGGGGTGGTGCTTTCCGTCGCCGTCCTCGACCCAGACGAGATCGCCCTCCTGGAAGCCGTGTACCGAGTCGCTCATGCGGCCACAATAGGGGAGGCGGTTGCCGTCAGGACACCGGCGCGTCGCGCTCCTCGAGCGTCATCCGCTCGAGCAGCACGTTGCCGGGGGCGCCCATGAACTCGAACGTCTGGACGATGCCGTCCTCGACCGACGGGGTGCCGTGGAACACGCCGCGGAACTCGAAGGCGCCGTCGCCCGACGAATAGCTCCACTTGCCGCCGTCGCGTGGGTCGAGCTCGGTGACGTTCATGTTGTGACCGTGTGGACCGCGAACGGCTCCGCGATCTCCGCGACGTTCGCATCCCCGCTTTCGGCCAGAGGGCCACTCATCGGCAGCCAGCGGGTCCACCGCCGGCACCACCGGCGACCCGCCGCTCTACGGAGCCGCCGGGAAGCGGGCGGCCCAGGCCTCGTTGTCCAGCCGCGCCGCGGCGATCACGTACGAGATCACGTGGTACCAGCCGGCCGTCACGACCAGCTCGAGGATCTGCTCGTCGTCGAAGTGCTCGCGCAGGGCGGCGAACGCCTCGTCCGACAACTCATTCGTCTCATGGAGCTCGGTGGCGAGCCGGAACACCGCCGCCTCATCTGCGGCCCAGCATTCATCATCAGCCGAGCCGTGCACCGTCGACGCAAGCTGTTCGTCGCTCAGCCCCACCAGCCCGGCGAACGCGGCCGCGTGCACTCCCCACTCGTACTCCGAGCCACACAACGCGGTGGTGCGGTCGATCATCACCTCGCGCAGCCGCGGCTCGATCTGCGACTTCGGCCCGAGGATGCCGGAGCCGAGCGGGTACATCCGGCTCATCAGCTCCTCGTTCACGGCGAAGGTGCGGAAGAGCGTGAGCGGTGGCACGTCGTCGCGGTGGCCCATCAGCTTGCTCAGCTTCTCGGCGACGGCGGGCTCGTACGGCGGCTCGAGCGGCGGGATGCGGACGGTGGCGGCTTCCATGATCGGCTCCTTCGCTTCGGAATACGAAGCACAAGTATGGCATACACTGCTTCGATCTCCGAAGCACGCGCCAAGAGGACGCCGCAGCCCGGCAAGCCGGTCCGCGGGTCGACGACGGGCCGCCCGATCATGGCCCTGCTCGACCTGCTCGGCCGTCGCTGGGCGCTGCGCGTGATCTGGGAGCTGCGCGCCGGGCCGCGAACGTTCCGCGACCTGCAGGAGCACTGCGAGGGGGTTTCGTCGAGCGTGCTCAACGAGCGCCTGCGCGAGCTGCGCGCCGCCGGGATCGTCGACCGCGGCGACCACGGCTACCTGCTCACGGAAGAGGGCGTCGACCTGGGCCGTGCCTACAAGCCGCTCGAGGCCTGGGCCGAGCGCTGGGCGGAGCGTGGGGAGGGGGGTTAGCCGTACCCGAAGACGCCGGTTGACCCCGTAGGCAGGGGATGGCGGTGTTCGGCAGCGACGGCACGCTCGATTCCGGCAGCCACGCCTTCGGACTTCTGGGTCGGCAGGATTCGTCGCTGCCCGCAGCGGACACAACACCTGACCCGGATTCGCAATCCTCCCCATGCCTGCCGATAATGCGGGCATGGGGCGGATTTCGCGTGGGTGGAGACTTGCCAAGGACAGCTGGGCGGTGCTGCGCGCCGACCACTCGCTGGCGATCTTCCCGGTGCTCGGCTTTCTCTTCGGCGCGCTGGCGTTCGTGATCCTGGTCATCCCCGGGGTGATCGGGGCGATAGCCGCCGATCAGGAGTACGTCATCGCCCCGTTCGCGCTGCTCGGCGCCTACGGCGCCACCTACGCATCGATCTACTTCAACGTCGCGCTGGCCGCCGCCGCGTCGCAGTCGCTCGACGGCAAGGACACGACGCTGCAGGACGGCCTCGCGGTCTCGCGCTCGAAGCGCGGGCTGATCGCCAAGTGGGCCGGGATCCAGTTCGCGGTCGGCATGCTGCTGCGCGCGATCGAGGGCGCCGGCGGCAACTCGCCCGCGGGCCGCATCATCGCCGGCATCGTCGCCGCCCTGATCGGCACCGCGTGGGCGATCGCCACCTTCTTCGTCATCCCCGTGCTCGCGCTCGAGGGCGTCGGCCCGGGTGATGCGCTCAAGCGCTCGGGCAGCCTGATCAAGCAGCGCTGGGGCGAAGGCCTCGTCGGCTCGGCCTCGATCAGCCTCGTGATCTTCCTCGTGATCCTCATCCCGGCGCTCGCGCTCGGCGGCCTCGCTGCGGTCACGTACGAGTCCACGCCGGTGGCCGCGTACGTGGCGATCGGGTTCCTCATCGGCGTGGTCCTTGCCGCGAGCGTCATCGGGTCGGCGCTCGGCGTGATCTTCCGCGTCGCGCTCTACCGCTTCGCGCAGGGCGGCGAGCCGGCCCCTGGGTTCGACTCGGCGGACCTCGAGAACGCGTTCGGCCCCCGTGGCCGCGGCGCGTCCGTCTAGCCGCCCGAGCGCTCGACCACCGACTTCACGACGGTCCCGCTCGCCACGAGCTTGCCGCCGGACGTCACGTCGGCGGCACAGAAGTACAACGTCCGGCCCGCCTTCTGGATCCGCCCGCGGACCTCGACCTCGGCGCCGCGCTGCACGCCGCGCATCAGAGCGGTCGACCCGCTGTGCGTCACGGCGTTGGTGCCGGCCTCGAGCTCAGGGACCACCGCCAGGTAGCAGGACACGTCGATCAGCAGCGGGACGATCCCGCCGTGCAGGACGTCGAACGCGTTGACGGTCTTGTCGGCGACGGTGATGGCCAGCCCATCCTGCGGGCGGTCCGGGTCGATCGGCCGCAGGCCCAGCTCGCGGTGCAGCGGGTTGCCGAACACCCGTCCGAAGATCTCGTCTGCATAGGCGTCCTGCGGCACGTGCAGCATCGTACGGGCGGTAGGCTCGCGGCGATGGCGACCCCCGAGCTGACACTCCACGTCCTGCCCCCGTCCCACCCCTGCATGGCGACCGAGAAGGCGCTCCGCTTGAAGGGCCTCGACTATGAACGGGTAGCCCTGTCGCCCGGCCCGCACGTCGAGGCGATGGCCGAGGTCTACGGGGAGGGCAAGACGACGGTGCCGGGCATGGTGATCGACGGCGAGCCCGTGCACGGCTCGAGCGCGATCTACGCGCGGCTCGAGGCGCTCGCCCCCGAGCCGGCGCTGTTCCCCGAGCCGATCGCCGACAAGGTCCGCGACGCGGAGCGCTGGGGCGACGAGGAGCTGCAGCCGCTCGGGCGCCACCTCACCTGGGGCGCCATGCACTTCCGCCCCGAGGCGATGGGCACGTTCGGCGGCGGCGAGCCGCTCGACCCCGCCGGAGTCGACTTCGCGATCAAGTACCTGCGCCCGACGTGGAAGTACCACAACCTCACCGCCCAGCTGATCGCCTCGGATCTCGAGGGGCTCCCGGCCAAGCTCGACCACGTCGACCAGCTGGCGGCGGACGGTGTGATCGGTGGCGACGAGCCGAACGCCGCCGACCTGCAGATCGGCTCGACGCTGCGCGTTCTGCAATGCGTCGGCGACCTCGCGGAGCTGATGGACGGTCGTCCCGGCACGGAGCTGGCGCGGCGCTGGTTCCCCGAGTACGCCGGCCACATCCCGGCCGGGGCGTTCCCCGCGGGGTGGGTGCCGAGTGTCTGAGGAGGCCACCGACGTAGCGATCGTCGGCGCCGGGCTCGCCGGGCTGTCGGCCGCGCGGGCGCTGAAGGCGCGCGGCGTCGACTCGCTGGTGATCGAGGCGCGCGACCGGGTCGGCGGGCGCACGCTCAACCACCCGCTCGGCGACGGCAAGGTGGTCGAGATCGGCGGGCAGTGGGTCGGCCCGGGGCAGGACGCGGTGATCGCGCTCGCGGACGAGCTCGGCCTCGAGCGTTACGACACGCACGATCATGGCAAGCGGGTGATCGAGCGCCGCGGCAGCGTGCGCCACTACAGCGGCGACATCCCGAAGGTCACGCCGGCCGGTCTCATCGACACCCAGGTCGCGGTCAAGCGCATCGAGAGCCTCGCCAACGCGGTCCCGGCCGAGGCGCCGTGGAGCGCCGCCAAGGCCGAGCGCTACGACACGATGACCTTCGAGACGTGGATCCGCCGCAACGTCCGGACGGCGTTCGGCCGCGACCTGATCACGCTCATGTGCGAGGCCGTCTGGGCCACCGACCCGGCCGACATCTCGATGCTCCACATCCTCGCCTACTGCAACGCCAACGGCGGGCTCGAGCGGCTGATCTCGACGGCCGACGGCGCGCAGCAGCAGCGCATCGCCGGTGGCTCGCAGGAGATCTCGGTGCGGATGGCGGCCGAGCTCGGCGACTCGGTCCTGCTCAACGCGCCGGTGCGGTCGATCGACCACGGCGGCGACGGCGTGACGGTGCACTGCGAGGGTCGCGACGTGCGCGCGCGGCTGCTGATCGTGGCGATGAGCCCGACGCTCGCCGGCCGCCTGGTCTACGACCCGCCGCTCCCGGCGCTGCGCGACCAGCTGACCCAGCGGATGCCCCAGGGCGCGGTGATCAAGTGCATGGCCGTGTACGACGAGCCGTTCTGGCGCCGCGACGGGTTCTCCGGCCAGGCGATCAGCGATGTCGGCCCGATCAAGGTCGGCTTCGACAACACTCCGCCCGGCGGCAGCCCGGGCGTGCTGCTCGGCTTCCTCGAGGGCACGCAGGCGCGCAAGCTCGGCACGTGGTCCGCGGAGGATCGGCGCGCCGCGGTGGTCGGCTGTTTCGAGCGTTGGTTCGGCCCGCGCGCTGGCAAGTCCGTTGACTTCGTCGAGAAGTCGTGGATCGACGACGAGTGGGCACGCGGGTGCTACGGAGCGTTCATGCCGCCCAACACGTGGCGGATGTTCGGGCAGTCGCTCCGCGAGCCGGTCGGCCCGATCCACTGGGCGGGCGCCGAGACCGCGGCGACCGGGATGGGCTACATGGACGGCGCCGTGCGCTCCGGGCAGCGCGCGGCGGCCGAGGTGGACCTGGCGCTCTCGCGCGCGCCCGCGGCGTGAGGCTCCGCGTTCTCGCCATCGCCGTGGCGGGGCTGTGCGGCGTCGCGAACGGCTCGCCGACGGCGGCATCTGCCGCCCCACCTGCTCCCAGCGCCTCCGAGTGCCGCGACGTCCGGGCCTCGACCCGGTTGCCCGTCGTCGAATCGTTCTCCGATCGCCCCGGCGGGCCCCGGGTGTTCGCCATGCAGTTCAAGCAGGAGCTGCGCCACGTGGCCACGTACGCGAGCTTCCGGACCAAGATCGAATGCTCGATCCGCGAGTACGTGCTGCCGCGGCTGGCGAAGGACCGCCCGAACGTGGTGGCGTTCAACGAGGACGTCGGGCTGATGACGATCGCGACCGGCTCGCGGGGCGCGCTCGCGCGGGCGCTGTTCGGTCGCCCGGGGGAACTGTCGTGCGAGCCGGCGGGCGTGCCGTGCACGACCATCGGCGCGCTGGCGATCGCGCTCGTCGCCTACACGCGCCAGAACCTCGCCTACAAGCAGCGCTTCGGGTTCGCGACGCCGCTGAGCGACGCGTTCGTCGCAGCCACCGACACCTTCGTCCGCGGCTGGATGCAGGTGTTCTCGGACATGGCCAGGCGTTACGGCGTGTACATCTTCGGGTCGAACAACCAGGCGCCGTTCCGCGAGTCGGCCGACCCGGCCGACATCGAGACGTTCCGCGACCCGGACCTGCCGCGGCCCCGCTCGGTCTTCGTCGCCACGAGCGACGCCGTGTACAACGAGGCGTTCATGTGGGCCCCGCGCGACGCGCGCCGCGACGGGCCCGAGGTCATGCGCAACGTCGTGCTGCGCAACAAGAAGGTGCCGGTCACGCCGATCGAGGAGACGATCGAGATCGCGAACGGGCCGCGCTCGGGGCCGGCCGCCGTCGAGAACCTGCGGCCGTACCGGATCCCCGGCACCGACGCCCGGGTCCAGTTCGCCACGAGCCTGCCGGCCTTCGTGTTCGGCGACCCGCCCCCGGCGGGCGACCCGTGCGCCGACACCGCGCGCTTCTACATGCGCTGCATGGACAAGCTCGGGGTGAACCTCGTGCTCCAGGACGAGGCCAACCCGGGCCGCTGGCCGGCAGACGGGGGCGGCGGGTACTGGCAGCCGCTCGAGTGGATGCGCTCGACCTGGCGCCAGGTCGCCGACCCGACCGTCGGCTTCGCCTACAACGTGACCCCGCACATGGTCGGCAACCTCGCCGACCTGGCGTTCGACGGCCAGACGGCGATCACCCAGCGCGGCCTCGGCGCCGGGGTGCGCGGCGCGCGCAGGTGCACGTACGTCGGGAATACGTGGGTGCCGGCCGAGGACCCGGCGCGCGAGTTCGGCTACGCGGGCCCGAAACGCGAGTTCCTCGCCGTCGTGCCGTGGGTGGTCGGCGACCGGTCGCGCTCAGCTCTCCGTGAGGTCGGCGCGCGGCTCGCCCCGGGTAGCGGCGACCGGCTCGAGAACGACTACGTCGAGACGGCCGTGGTCGGCCGACCTGCCGTTCCCGCCCGATCCCCGGCGCGGTGCGTGCGCCGTCGGCGCTGCTCCGCGGGTGGGGGTGACGACGAAGCGCTCGCGGGCGGCGCGGGGTGGGTTCAAGGTTCGGGCGCGGTGCCGGGTCCCGACCGGGTCGCGCTGCCGCGTGACGCTTCGCGGCGCGGGCGTGAGGCAGCGACGGAGCCTGGTGCTGCGGGACGGGCGCTCCGGGGTTGCCCCGATGCGGCTCGGGCGCAAGCTGCGGGCGCGCCTCGCACGGCGCGGCCGCATCACGGTCCGCCTGCGCGCCGAGGGCCGCGACTCCACGCAGAACGCCGGCTTCGCCGCGCGGCGCGTCGTGGTCGTGGCGCGCCGCCGCTGAGGCCGCGCCGGGCCCCGAAACGGGCAGCGAGGGGGGCGAATCTGGGGGGTGGTTGGACTTTGTCTCTGTATACGAGACAAAGTCCAACCACCCCCACCACTGAGAGCCGTTTCCGACCTTCCGCGGCGGCACCATGGGTCGCTGGGCTGTGGGGCCTCATCGACGACCGGCCCTATCTGGTCGAGGTCACGGTGGCCGGACAGGGAGTGTGCAACCGCAACGGCCTCATCGTCCACCGCGCCCGATCTCTCGACGGCCACATCACCACCAAGCGCAGCATCCCCACCGCGACACCGGCGCGGACGGTCATCGACCTCGCCGCCCGGAGCGACCAGCGCGAGACCGAACGCCTGATCGACGCCACGGATCGCCTGAACCGCTGCACGGAAGCCGACCTTCTCGCTGCCGCCGTAGGCATCCCGGGCCACAGAGGCGCAGCGAAGGTGATCAGAACGCTAAGAGAGCACGCCGCCGGCGACACCGTCACCGTCAACGACTTCGAGGAGCTCTTCCTGAAGATCTGCGACGACCACGGAATCCCGCGCCCGATCGTCAACCGCCGCCTTGGCGACTACGTCCCGGATTTCCGCTGGCCCGAGCACAAGCTCATCGCCGAAACCGACGGCTACGCCTCCCACACGACCCGCCGCGCCTTCGAAGCTGACCGGGAGCGGGAAGGCGCGCTCGTCCTCGACGGCTGGCGTGTCCTGCGTTTCACCTGGCGCCAGCTCACCGAACGCCCGGAATGGGTCGCGAGCCGGGTGATGGCGGCGTTAGAGTCGCGCCCATGAGCTCCCAGCCCGCCCGCCGGCCACCGGATTCCAACCTCGTGTTCGCCCTGAAGCTCGGGCGCTGGCTCGTCTGGTTCACCTTCGCGTTCCTGATCGTCGCGGTGATCATCCTGCTCACCGCCTTCATCTTCCAGCTGACGAACGCGAACGAGACGGCCTCCTTCGTCGAGTGGATCTATCGCAGCGCGGACCGCCTCGACGATCCGTTCCGCTCGATCTACCCGTCGGTCGAGCGCGGCAACGGCTCGGTCATCGACTTCTCGCTGCTCTTCGGCGTCGTGTTCTACGGGCTGTTCGCGATAGCGGTGAGCGCCCTGGTGCACTGGATCGACGGCAAGATCCTGGACACACAGGAAGCAGAGCTGGACCTGCTGTGACGTGAGGCGCCTGCGGGCCCTCGACCGCGCCCAGCAGCGCTACCGGGGGGTCGCGTTCATCGTCGGCGTCGCGCAGAAGTTCTCCGAGGACGGTGCGTCGCGCCTCGGCGCGGTGATCGCGTTCTGGGGGCTCTTCTCGATGTTCCCGCTGCTACTCGCCTTCGCCTCGATACTCGGCTTCGTATTCGAGAGCGATCCGGGCCTGCGCGCCGACGCCGTGGATTCCGTCACCTCGCGGATCCCGGGCCTGGGCGCGGAGGTCGGCGAGCAGATCGGCCAGCTGGGCGGCAGCACACCGGCGCTCGTCATCGGGGTGCTCGGAGCGCTCTACGGCGGGCTCGCGGTGATGAACGCAATGGGCGTCGCGCTCGACGAGGTCTGGGGCGTGCCGCACGCCGACCGCTCCGACCCGATCAGGCGGCGCGGGCGCAGCCTGGTGATGCTCCTGATCATCGGGGGGACCATCGTCGTCACCACGGTCGGCCTCCACCTCGCCCGGGTCGGCGGCGTCCAGCCGGCGACGGTGCGGCTGCTCGACGCCGGGGTGTCCGTTGCGCTGACCGCGGTCGTCTTCGCGGTCGGGTTCCGGGTGCTCACCACCGCGAGGATCACCGTCCGTGAATCCCTGCCGGGGGTGGCTGTCGCGACCGTCGGCTGGGTCGCGCTGCAAATCGCAGGCAGCCTGTTCGTCAAGCACGTGCTCGACCGCGCCGACGCCACCTACGGCACCTTCGCGATAGTGATCGGCCTGCTGTCCTGGCTGCTCCTCGGGGCTCAGCTCCTGCTGGTGGCTGCGGAAGTCAGCGTCGTGCACGCCGATCGACTCTGGCCGCGCTCCCTGTTCGGCGAGCACACCGATGCCGACGAGCGCGCGCTACGTCGACATGCGCAATCCCAGCGGCGCTGGGAGGACCAGCAAATCGCCGTCTCGTTCGACGACGCTTCAGCCCGAGCGGTCGGCGATGTCGGCGCCGGTGGTGGTGGTGAAGGCGTCGGCCTGCCCGCCGGAGAGAACCCGCCGGATGAGGCCGGGGAACGCGATCCGTAGGACCGCGAAGAGCTTGTAGCCGCGCGGCACGTAGCGCTCCGCCTTGCCGCCCGGGCCGGCCTCGAGGATCGCCTCGGCCGCCTTGTCGGTATCGGACACCAGCCAGCGGGTGCGCGCGCTGGCCACCAGCTCCTCGGCGGGGAAGCCCTCGGTCTTGATGAAGCCGGGCAGCACGAGCCCGACGTGAACGCCATTCGGCTGCTCCTCGAGGTGGAGCGAGTCGCTCCAGCCGGCGAGCGCGAACTTGCTCGCCGAGTACGCGCCGGTGCCGCGGCGGGCCACGCGCCCGGCGGTCGAGCTGATGTTGACGATGGAGCTCGGCGCCGACTCACGCAGGAGCGGGAGGAGGGTTTCCGTGAGGCGCACCGTCGCATCGAAGTTCAGATCCATCGTGCGCTTGACGTTCGCGTAGCCCTCGTCGGCGAACTCCCCGCGCCAGGCGGCGCCGGCGTTGTTGAGGAGGAAGTCGATCCGCCCGCCGCACTCGGCCTGCACGTGCGCGAGCACGCGGGCGGGGGCATCGTCGTCGGTCAGGTCGGCGGCTACCCACGTGGCGGGGCAGCCGACCGCCTCCGCGAGCGCGCGCAGCCGGTCCTCGCGCCGCGCGACGAGCACGAGCCGCGACTGCGGGTCGCGGCCGATGAGCTTCGCTGTCGCCTCGCCGATCCCGCTCGAGGCGCCGGTGATCACTGCGGTGAGCGGTGCCATCGCGCGCACTCTACGCGCGCGGCGACTGTGACCGACCTCGCACACCGCGTCCGGTCAGGGTGGGAGAACATCCTCATGACCCCCGCGACCGAACACACACTCGAGCTGGTTCAGGATCGCTACCACGCCTCCGGCGCCGCCTGGTGCGAGCCGACGCGTTACGTCTGTAGCGGCGACCAGGTTCTGGTCCTCCTGCGCGAGTCCGACGGCGGCGAGCTGGCGCACCTGTGGACGGTACGCGACGAGATCCCCGTCGGCTACCGCGTCTTCGAGGATCAGCTCGAGGCGCTCTCGGAGCTCGAGGGGAGCAGCACGCTGCAGGCCGTTTAGTCTGCCGCCATGCCGATCATCGACTTCACGTACACCGAAGGCGCACTCGACGCCGAGGCGAAGGCGTCGCTCCCGGCCAAGCTCGCCGCGACGCTACTCAAGTGGGAGAAGGCGCCGGACACCGAGTTCTTCCGCTCGATCTCCTGGACCCACGTGCACGAGCTGCCCGCCGACGCGGTGCACGACGCGAACGGCCAGGCCGAGCAGCCCCACTTCGTGGTCCAGGTGACCACCCCGCAGGGCGCGTTCAGCGATCGCCGCCGCGAGGAGATGGTCAAGGAGACGACCGACGTGATCTGCGCGGCGGCCGGTCTCTCGGACGAGGACAAGGTGCGCGTCTGGATCCTGATGCGCGAGATCGACGAGGGCAGCTGGGGAGCCGCCGGCGGAGTGATCCGCTTCGAGCAGCTCGCCGCCGCCGCCAAGGCCCAGCGCGAGGGCGCTGAGGTCACCACGATTTGAGCGCCACCGAGGCCGTCGCCCTCGAGCGCGAGGGCGACGTGTTCGTCGTGCGGATGCAGCACGACGAGAACCGCTTCAACCCGACCGTCCTCGACGGCATCGACGCCGCGCTGTCGGAGGTCGAGGGGCACGACGGGCCGGCAGCGCTGGTGCTCACCGGCAGCGGGAAGTTCTTCTCGAACGGGCTCGACCTGGATTGGATGAGCACGGCGGGGGAGGGGGCCGGTGTCGCGCTGAAGCGCGTCCACGCGATGTTCGGGCGGATGCTCGAGTTCCCGGCCCACACGGTCGCGGCGCTGAACGGCCACACCTTCGCGGCCGGGGCGATGCTCGCCCTCGCCTGCGACGCGCGCGTGATGCGCACGGACCGCGGCTACTTCTGCCTGCCGGAGGCCGACATCGGCCTGCCGTTCACCGACGGCATGGCGGCGCTCGTCCAGGCGCGGCTCGACCACGGCACCGCCCACGAGGCGATGCTCACCGGCCGCCGCTACGGGGCCGACGACGCGCTCGCGGCGGGCATCGTCGATGCGATCGCCGCCGAGGACCGCGTAGTGCCCGACGCGATCGAGCGCGCGGCGCCCCACGCCGGCAAGCCGCGCAACGTGCAGCAGCAGATCAAGCAGCGGATGTACCGCGACGCGCTCGCCGCGATCAAGGGCGACTCCTAGCCGGGCCGGCGCGAGCCTACTGCGGCGTGGTGAGCTCGACCTTCTCCTCGCGCGCTATCGCGAGCGCCTCCTTGAGCCCGCGCTGGGTCGCCCGCTCGACCACGTACTGGGCGGTCATCCGGAACGGGAGCAACGGCCCGACGAAGCCAGGCGCGTAGACGTAGCGCGAGCGCTTGCGGATCCCCTTCTCGATCGCGTCGATGCCCTTCTCGAGCGGCGCCACATGGCCGGCCACGTTCCCGGGCGCGTTCTTCTGCAGGACCCCGGCGGCCTCGGTGCCGAAGCCGCGGCTGGTCATATCGGTGTCGAGCTCGCCGAAGTAGCCCACGCCGACCCGCGCGCCGTAGGGCCTCAGTTCGATGCGCAGCGTGTTGCCGAGCGCTTCGACGGCGGCCTTCGAAGCGCTGTAGGCACCGAGCAGCGGAGCGTGCACAGCCGCCGCGAGCGACGCGATCGGCAGGGCATAGCCGTTGGCGTGCTGGAGATGCGGGCCCGCGGCGCGCAGGGTGTAGTAGACGCCCATCACGTTCACGGCGACGGTCTTCTCCATCACCTCCGGGTTGCCCCCGGCGATCGGCATCTGGGCGGCGGTTCCGGCGTTGGCGATCGCCACGTCGAGGCCGCCGAGGCGCTCGACCGACTGCTCCACGGCGGCGTCGACCTGCTCGCGGTCGGTCACGTCGCACTCGAACCACGGCGCGTCGCCGCAGCTCGCCGCCACCTCGGCCAGCAGCTCGGGCTCGAGCCCCGAGATCGCCACCTTGGCGCCCTTCGAGTGCAGCCGGCGGGCCGTGGCCGCGCCGATCCCGCGCGCCGCGCCGGTGATGAAGACGCGGCGGCCGTTGAGGTCCTGATTGCTCATGGATCGATCTCCACTTCTGTCGCGGTGGCCTCCATCACTTCTCGAGCACGCGGCGCGCGAGCGCGACGATCGGCTCGCGCAGCTCCGGCAGGGTTTCGATCTGGCCCGAGCCGATCCGCATCGTGACCATCGAGCTGACGCTCGCGACGATGGCCTCGGCGGCGAAGCGGTCCTCGTCGCTGGTGAGGTTCAGCGTGGCGACCACGAGCGCGATGAAGCCCTCGAGCAGCTGTGCGCGGCGGGTGATCGCCTGCTCGCCCGCGGCGAACGACTCGACGAGCGAGGCGCGGGCGAAGTTGGGCTCGGACATGAGCGCGTCGAGGTACGCGCCGATCATGTGGTCGAGCCTTTCGAAGGGATCCGCCGATTCGACGCTTCCGAGGGCGGCGACCATCTCCCCGGTCATCGCCTCGACGCCGGTGTCGTACGCGGCGATGAAGCAGTCCTCCTTGTTGGCGAAGTGCTCGTAGAAGGTCTCGCGGGACACGCCCGCGCGCTTGATCACGTCGGCGACGGTGGTCGCCAGAAAGCCCTTCTCGCCGACGATGTCGCCCATCGCGGCGAGCATTCGCCCGCGCTGCGAGGCGAGCACTTCCTCCCGCGTCAGGCGATGGCGCCCGCGCGGCAGCTGGCTGGGTGAGGAGGCCTCCACGGACCCAGGCTACCAAGAACACGCATGTTCGCTAACGGGGCGAAGGGTACGCCGGCCGATAAAGGCCCGGGTACGGCCACCCGCCGCTGGTGGCGGGCGAACACTGAGCGTCGTGCAGTTACCGAGGTTCGCGGTTAGGCTGGTCGCGTCGCCGGCAATTCCGCAGGCGGCGGGGGTGGGCAAAGGGGTAGAAACATGCGGGCTGTGCGGCGGTCGTTGGTTCTTGCGGTTCTGGCGCTGGTAGCAGCGGTGCCGGCATCCGCGCAAGCGGCGGGGGCGCTCGACGCGCAGTACGAGGCGCCGCAGTGCGACCCCGGCGCGACGCTGCCTTCGGTGAACGTTTCCGCTACTTCGTTCGACGAAGGCGCCCAGACCTTCATCCCCGAGAAGAGCGGCCAGCTCGACCAGGTCGATCTCAAGCTGTTCACGCACGGGGTGACCGCGGCTCTGACCGTGGAGATCCGGACCACCACCGCCGGGGAGCCGGGGGCCACGGTGCTCGGAAGCGGCAGCCTCCCCGCGAGCTCCGCACCCGATAGTTCGTCCACCTTCGTCTCGGTTCCCCTTACATCGCCGGCCCCGGTGAGCGCGGGTGTGCGCTACGCGATAGTCATCCGCAGCACTACCGAGCATCCGGGCTGGCAGTGGTGCGGCGACTTCGAGGCCACCTACCCCGGCGGTCAGGCCTGGAGCCGCTTCGGCTTCCCCGACCCGAGCGCAGGAACGTGGTCGTCGCCCTTCGCGAATGCGGACCTGGGCTTCAGGACCTACGTCACGCCGAGCGGGCCGCCGCACGTCCTGGCGGCGCAGTACGGGGCGCCGCAGTGCTTCCCCGGCGCGACGGAGGCTTCGGTCAACGTGAGTGCGTCGGACTTCGGCGAGGGCGCGCAGACCTTCGTGCCCAGCACGTCGGGCCAGCTCGACCAGGTCGACCTCGTGCTGTTCACCCACGGCGTGAGCGCGCCGGTGACCGTGGAGATCCGATCCGCCAGCGGCGGAGTTCCGGGTAACGACGTCCTGGGCAGCGGCAGCCTCCCGGTCACTGCAAATCCCGGAAGTTCGGCGCATTGGCTGTCGATCCCACTGACCTCGCCGGCGCCGGTGACCGCGGGCATCCAGTACACGATCGTGATCAGCAGCACGACCCCCGACCCGGGTTGGCAGTGGTGCGGCGACCTCGTCGGGACCTATGCCGACGGTCAGACCTGGAACCGCTTCGGCGCTCCGCCCAGCACGGGGACGTGGATGTCGCCCTTCCCGACGGCGGACCTGGGCTTCAAGGCCTACGTCACGCCGGGCGGGTCCGAGCCTCACACGCCCGTGACCCTGACCGTCGACGACGACAAGGTGCAGTGCCCGGCCGCCGGGTATACGACGATCCACGCCGCGATCGACGCGGCGGGGCCGGGTGACACGATCAACGTCTGCCGCGGCACGTACTCGGGCGAGCACGTTGTCGACGTCGACGACGTCGACATCGTGTCCTCGACGGCGGCCCAGGCGGCGGTGGTCAACGCGCCGAACTCGAACGCGTTCTACATCGAGGGCGGAACGCAGGATGTGTCCGTCCGCCGGTTCCGGATCAACGGCACCCCGGGCAACAGCTCGGCTTTCGTCGGCAAGGAAGACGCTTCCTACGAGCTGATCAAGGACAACGTGATCACCGGGTTCCGTGACGGAATCGAGCTGCTCGGCGGCGGCGACGCCGAACTGGCCCGCGACAACCACATCTCCGGGTTCACGAACTCGGGGATCGAGTTGAGCAACGAGAACACGTTCGCCGACCTGCGCTCGAACACGATCATCGGCGGGGCAGGCACCCGCGGGATCGAGTTCGGTCCTTCCACGAAGGGGCTGGCGTTCGGCAACACCGTCTCCAAGAATGGTGACGCCGGCATCTACCTCGCGGGCGACGGCCAAGCCGCGAAGGCGAACACGGTGTCGCAGGGCGGCGTCGGGATCTTCGTCGACTTCGGCGCCGGGTCGGTCGAGAACAACAAGGTCGGCTCGAACACCCAGCAGGGGCTCAAGGTCACCGCCGGTGGCTACACGTTCGTGTCGAACAACGCGAAGGGCAACGGCGGTGTCGACTGCCAGGACAGCACCGGCGGGTCGGGTACGGCCGGCACGGCCAACACCTGGACCGGCAACTACGGCCTCGAGTCGAGCCCAGTCGGGATCTGCAAGCCGTAACGAACTGACGCGGAGGGCAGTCGGCGGGCGTTAGCCCACCGGCTGCCCGTTCGCGGTCAGCTTGACGTCGATGTTGTTGCGCGTGGCGTGCGAGTACGGGCACACGTTGTGCGCCGTTTCGACGATCGTGACCGCCTGCGCCGTGTCGTCGACCGACGGCAGCGTCACGTCGAGCTCGACGGCGATGCTGAAGCTGCGGTCCTCGCCGGTGATGAGCGAGACCTTGGACTCGATCGACACGTCGTCGACTTCCAGCTTCTGCCGGCGGCCGACTACTTTGATCGCGCCCTCGAAGCAGGCCGCGTAGCCCACGGCGAAAAGCTGCTCGGGGTTCGTGCCCTCGCCCTCGCCGGGTGCCGTGAGGTCGACCTCGAGCGCGCCGTCAGACGTTCGCCCGTGTCCCTCGTCGCGGCCTCCGGTGACCGTTGCCTCTGCGGTGTACAGCACCTTCGCCACGATGAGCTCCTCTGCTTGGGGACGGATCCCTGAGCCTAGTCGCCTCGTGGCGCGCGACAGGATCCCGGCCCCAATTCGCCTCCTGGGCGAAGTCCATCAGCCGCCCGAAGTACGACGACAGGGGCGGCGCCTCGATGTTCCGGGGCGCGAGCGTGGCGCGCGTGTCCGTGTCGTCGTAGCGGACCTTCATCGCGAAGTACGGGAAGAAGGTCTCGCTCGTGCGCAGCGCCTTCTTGCGCCGCTCGTCGCCGGTGCGCAGCAGCAACGGGTGGACCGCCTTGCGGTAGATGGTCGGCGGCACGACGGGGGGCGAGGGCTTGTCGAGGTACTCGCTCGCCATGTCCATCAGCTCGCCGACGCTGCTCGCGTGGTCGCTCGCCGTGATGTGGGCGGTCGTGCCCGGGCGGCCGCGCAGCGCGAGCACTGCGTCGGCCACGTAGTCGACCGGCACCACGTCGACCGGGGCCGAGCGCTTGGCCGGGAGCACCGGATATGCGCCGCGCGTGAACGCGCGCAGCGGCCAGTAGAGGACGTTGAACGCCGGCGTCCAGCCGCTGTTCGAGTCGCCGACGACGATGCTCGGGCGCACGATCTGCGTGGGCAGCACCGCGCCGGTCGTGAGCACCAGCTGCTCGGCCTCGTACTTCGACTGCTCGTAGGCGTTGCGGAATTTCTGGCCCACGTTGAGGTCGCCCTCGCCGAACCGGCCGGGGTGCGTGCCCGCGACGTACGCGGTCGAGACGTGCGTGAACCCGTCCAGGCCGCCGCGCAGCTCGCAGCGCCAGGCGAGGGCGAGCATCCGGGCGGTCCCGGCGACGTTGATCCGGCGCGACTCCTCGAGCCCGAGCGTGAACGACACCGACGCCGCGCAGTGGATGATCTGGTCGACCTCGCGGGCGATCTCCTCGCGGCGCTCGATGGCGAGGCCGAGATCCGGGGTGCACACGTCGCCGGCCACGGGGTGAACCCGCCCGGCGTAGGCGTCCGGGTCGCCGAACAACTCGGCGAGGGTCGAGCGCAGCCGCTGCCGCGCCTCGTCCTCGCTCGCGCCGCGGATCAGGGTGTACACGTCGTCGTCCTCGTTCGCGAGGAGGCGGGCGAGCACCTCGCCGCCGAGGAAACCGGTCGCGCCGGTGAGAAAAATGGCCATACCTACGGTCTAGCGAGAATGCCGCCGGATCTGTAACGGATTTGGGTCCTTGATTTCAGGTTGCGGTTTCGACCTACGGGCCACCCGCTAGGAGCGGAAAAACCCGGGTTCGCAATGATCTGTGCATGAGCCCCAAGTGGAGCAGCGCCGACATCCCGGACCAATCAGGCAAGACCGCGGTAGTGACGGGGGCGAACAGCGGCCTCGGGCTCGTGACTTCGACGGAGCTCACCCGCGCGGGCGCGCGGGTTGTCATGGCCGTGCGCAACACGGACAAGGGCAAGCAGGCCGCGAGCGAGATCAAGACGCAGGTGCGCGACGCGAACGTCGAGGTGGCCGAGCTCGACCTCAGCTCGCTCGAGTCGGTCAAGGCCTTCGCGGCCGGGCTCGACGTGCCGGCGCTCGACCTGCTGATCAACAACGCCGGGATCATGATGACCCCGGCGGAGAAGACGGCCGACGGCTTCGAGCTCCAGTTCGGCACCAACCATCTGGGCCACTTCGCGCTCACCGGTCTGCTGCTCGACAAGCTGAGCGCCGCGCCGGCCGCGCGCGTGGTGACTCTGTCGAGCATCGAGCACAAGGCGGGCAACTTCCACTGGGACGACCTCCAGCTCGAGAACGGTTACGGCCCGCGGAAGGCCTACGGGCAGTCGAAGCTCGCCAACGCCACGTTCGGCCTCGAGCTCGACCGCCGGCTGCGTGCCGCCGACTCCTCGGTGATCAGCGTGCTCGCGCATCCCGGCTACTCGGACACGAACCTCCAGTCGACCGGCCCGACCGGCCCGCTGAAGTGGGGGCTCGCGGTCACCAACAAGCTGCTCGCGCAGAGCCCGAAGGACGGCGCCAGGCCGCAGCTTTACGCCGCGACCGCCGCCGACGTGGAGGGCGGCGACTTCATCGGCCCCGACGGCTTCCAGGAGGCGCGCGGCAACCCGACCAAGGTGAAGGTCAAGTGGGAGGGTCGCGACCCCGTCAGCGGGCAGCAGCTGTGGGAGGTCTCGGAGGAGCTCACGGGGGTGACGTACTTGCGGTAGACAGGTCGGTCCCATTAGTGTCGGTCGCTGGAGTAGCGCATCAGCGGGTCAACGCAGAGGGGCGACATGAGACTGAAGGTTTCGATGCTGGCGACGATTGCGGCGCTGGCGCTGCCAGGGGTGGCGCAGGCCGGGGTGCTGGACCAGAGCCAACCGGCGACAGGGCCGTTCTGCACGATCGCCAGTGCGACCCAGAGCGCCGCTCAGACATTCACGGCCGGGCTCACGGGCGATCTGGATCAGGTGGACCTTGCCCTTTTCAAGGGGACGACGACCGCGCCGCTGACGGTCGAGATCAGAGACGTCGTCGCAGAAACGCCCGGCGCCACGGTGCTCGGCAGCGGGACCCTCGCTGCAGGGGGGCCCGCGGATGTGGGCATGGCGCCGTTCCGCTCGGTTTCCTTGAGCTCGCCGGCCGCGGTTGTCGCGGGAACGCCGTACTCGATCGTCATCCACTCGAGCCAGTCCGGGTCGGATTGGGGCTGGTGCCGGATCGGGGCGGACCCCTATCTCGGAGGCGAGGCGTTCTTCACGCTCACCGGTCCGCCCGCGATCGCTCACTTCACGGCGTTTCCGGCCGAGGACTATGCCTTTCGCACGTACGTCGACATTGCGCCTGGGGCGACTTTGACGGTCGATGACGACCTCGTCCAGTGCCCGGCTGCCGGCTACCAGACGATCCAGGCAGCGGTGAACGCGGCGGGCCCGGGTGACATCGTCAATGTCTGCCGTGGCACGTACCCGGAGGCCGTGTCGATCGGCGCGGGCAAGAACGGTGTCCAGCTCTTCTCGTCGACGGCCGCGGCCGCCGCAGTGGTTCGAGGCGGGTTCACCGTGGACGGCGCCCAGGGCGTTTCGATCCAGAAGTTCCGGATCGAGCCGCCGGCTGGCGCGATCGGCATCTTCGTCATCGGCGGAAGCTCGACGGAGCTCATTCGCAGCAATCTGGTTGTCGGCGGCGGGGTCGGCGTCTTCCTCGCCGGCGGCGACGGGGGCACGATCCGTGACAACTCGCTTTTCGGCCAGACGCAGCACGGTGTGATGGCCTTCGGCACGACAACGCCGACGACGGGCGACATCATGAACAACACGGTGATCGGCACCCCGGGAAGCTCGGGGATCTACCTGTTCTCTTCGGGCGGCGAGGTGTCGGGCAACGTGTTCGGCAACAAGGTGTCCAAGAGCGGCCAATTCGGGCTGATCGTGGTCGGCCCGAGCGGCGGGCCCGACAACATCACGCTCAAGGCGAACAACGTGTTCCAGAACGGGTCCGGAATCGCGATCTCTGGGCCGGCGGTGAACGTGGAGAACAACGTCGCGACCCAGAACACGTCGTCGGGGATCGAAACCGCGTCCGGTGGATCGACGTTCCTGTCGAACAACGCGCGCGGCAACGGCGGAGCGGATTGTTTCGACACGACGACAGGATCCGGTACCGCCGGCACCGCCAACACGTGGACCGGTAACTACGGACTAGACCCGAACCCGGCCGGCATCTGCAAGAAGTAGCGCTGGAAATAACGGGATTCGCGATGTAGATCGCGGATCCAGCCCTAGCCTAGGCGGGCGCGCTCATAAGGAACGTTGCCGCGAGGTCCTCTTCGCCGTGCTCGGGGATGCCCTCCTCGAGCCGGGCGCGGATCGCCTCGAGCACCGGTAGGTCGAGACCGGCTTCGTCCGCCGCGTCCTTGACGAGCGCCGCGTCCTTCGCAGCGAGCGCGAGCCGGAACGCCGGGTCGAAGGAGCGCGCCGTCATCGCACGCGCCTTCACGTTCAGGTAGCCGAGCTCGAGCGGCCCGCCCCGGATCGCCTCGAGGAACCCCTCGGGGTCGACGCCGATGCCCTCGGCGAGCGCGATCGTCTCTGCGGCGCCCTCGACCACGGTCACGATCCAGCTGTTGATCACGACCTTCAGCCGGCTGCTCGCTCCGGGCTCGTCGCCGATCCACATGGTGTGGTTGCCGATCTCGTCGAACAGCGGCTGCAGCAGCTCGTGGGTCTCGAGGGGCCCCGAGGCGAGGATCTTCAGCTCGCCCTGCTCCGCGGGCTGTTTCGTGCCCAGTACCGGGGCGTCGATGAGCACGAGGTTGTTCTCGTTCGCCAGCTCGATGCAGCGCTCGATCCCTTCGAGGCCGATGGTGCTCATCTGCAGCCAGACCGATCCGTCGGCGGCTGAAGCGAGCGCGCCGTCGTCGCCCTCCATGACGCTGAGCACCGCTTCCGCGTCGCTCAGCATCGTGAGCACGACGGCAGCACCCTCTGCCGCCTCGGCGGGAGTGGCAGCCAGGTGGGCGCCACCGCCCTTGAGTCGCTCGAGCTTGTCCGCGTCGCGGTTCCAGGCCTTGACGGTGAAGCCGCCCCGGGCCAGATTGCTGGCGATGGCGGAGCCCATGGTCCCGCCGGCTCCGAGCACGGCGACCGTCCGTTTGTTGCTCATAGCGGGCGGGTGCCCGCGCGGACGCCCGCGAAACTAGTTGAGCGCGGTGGCGAGGCGGCGGCGGTAGGTCGCCGCGACCTCGGACTCGGGCCCGAGCTCGGTGAACCAGCCGACGATGATCTTGCGCAGCTCCTCGCGCTCGTCGCCCTCGGCGGCGGCGATCGCCTCGAGCATCAGCCCGAACGCGCGCTCGTGGTCGGCGTCGTTCCAGGCGGTGAACGCGTCGGTGGGGCCGGCCTCCTGGATCTCCATCCGCGCGCGGGCGGAGATGCCGGCGGCCTCGAAGTCGGCCGAGTCGATCGGCGCGACCGTGGCGAGCGCCTCGCGCGCCTCGCCCTGCTTGAGCAGGATCCGCGCGAGCTTCGTCGCCGCGGTGAAGTTGCGGGCGTCCATCGTCAGCGCCTTGCGCAGCGAGTCCTCGTCGTCGGCCTCGGCGAGCGTGTCGGCCTCGGACGGCAGCAGCTTGTCGAGGAACTGGTCGACTGCGGCGGGCGGCAGCGCGCCGGTGAACTCGCTCGCCATCCGGCCGTCCTTGAAGGCCTTGACCGCCGGGATGCCCTGGATCCCGAACGCCTGCGAGATGCGCTGGTTCGCGTCGGTGTCGACCTTCGCGAGCTCGACCTGGCCGCCGCGCGCGGTCACCGCGCTCTCGAGAACCGGCGTCAGCTGGCGGCACGGGGCACACCACTCGGCCCAGAAATCGACCACCACGGGGACCGCCTTCGACCGCTCGAGCACGCGCTGCTCGAAGTCGGCTTCGGTCACGTCGTAGATCAGGTTCGTGGCGGCGGTGGATTCCATTCGGCCACTGAGATTAGAGAGGGCGATCTCCGTACGCGGTTACCGATTGACGATCGCGCGCGAGGAGGCTAGCGTCCGCGTTATGTGGGGGAACACAGGCAGGATCGCGGCTACGGTGGCCGTGGCGCTGGCATTCGGAGCCGTTCCGGCGAATGCCGCAGGCACGCTCGACTCGTTCCAGCCCGAGCTCTACATCCAGGGTTGCGTCGGCGGCAACGAGAACATCCAGTGGGGACAGGTCACGACTGCCTACCGCAGCGGGGTCATCGATCGTGTCGACCTCCCGATCTGGAAGTACGACGACGTCGGCAGCATGATCGTCCGCATCCAGAACGTCACGTCCGGCGGCGCTCCGGGGACCACGATCCTCGGCTCGGGCACGATCGCCAACTCCCAGCTCCCGCAAGGCCACGTCGGCGACTGGACGCCGGTCACGCTGAGCACGCCGGCGCCGGTCACCGCGGGCCAGAGGTACGCGATCGTCGTCACCTGGGCCCCGGTCGCGGAAGACGACTTCGCGCACAGCGTCTGGTGTGGTGACGATGACCCGGTGCCGGGCTTCGGCGGCTACTTCCGCAAGCAGGGCACCGGCTCGTGGAATCCGGAGGACGGGGTGGAGGACGGTACGCGCGGCTACCGGGCCTACATCGACGGCCCGCCGACGATTCCGAACGTCGACCAGGAGAGCAACGTCGTGATGATCGAGCACGGGTGCATCGGCGCCCGATCCGGGCTCGACACCCGCCGCGCGCAGACGTTCGTCGCCGGCCGGACCGGCACGCTCACGCGCGCCGACCTCTCGCTGATCGCGCTCGACGGACCTGTCACCCAGCCGCTGAAGGTCGAGGTCCAGACGACGGACCCGCTCACCGGCGCCCCTACCGACACGGTCCTCGCGACCGGCTCGATCCCCGCAAGCGGGTTGACCACCCAGCCGGCGTGGCTGACCGCGACATTCGATCCCGGGGCCGCGGTGACCGCCGGTACCAGGTACGCGCTCGTGATCTCGACCGAGGACGAGAACAGCTGGAACTGGTGCAGCTCGCGCTACAGCCCGTACACACAGGGAGCCCGGTGGCAGAGCTTCGACATCCTGGCGGAGGGCTGGGACCAGGGTGGCGACGGAAGCTACGGATTCCGCACGGCGGTGACCGAGGCGGACACGACCGATCCTGTCATCACCGTGACGACGCCGGCCGAAGGCGCCTCGTACACCCAGGGCCAGGTGGTCAACGCTTCGTACTCCTGCACCGACGAGGAGGGCGGCTCGGGCCTCCTCGCCTGCAACGGCACCGTGGCGAACGGCGCGGCGATCGACACGGCGACCCCGGGTGCGAAGTCGGTGACCGTCAGCGCGGCCGACAACGCGGGCAACACGGCGTCGAAGACCGTCAACTACACGGTGACCGGCACGGAGCCGCTGGACACCACCGACCCGACCGTGACGCTGACGACGCCGCCGGACGGGGCCTTCTACACCCAGGGGCAGGTGGTGAACGCGGACTATGCCTGCGCGGACAACGCCGGGGGCAGCGGGATCGCTACCTGTGTGGGCGAGGTGGCCAACGGCGCGCCGCTCGACACCGCCACGCTCGGTCAGCACCTCTTCACCGTCACCGCGACCGACGTCGCCGGGAACGACGCCTCCCGGACCCATCTGTACACGGTCCTCCCGCCGCCCTCCGAGCCGCAGACGCGAACGGTGGATGACGACAAGGTCCAGTGCCCGAGCGCCGGCTTCACCACCATCCAGGGGGCCGTGAACGCGGCCGGGCCGGGCGACACGATCAACGTCTGCCGTGGCACCTACACCGAGGACGTCTTCGTCGGGGCGGGCAAGGACGACGTGTCGCTGTTCTCGATCACCGCGGCTGCCGCGGCGGTGATCAAGGGCCAGATCGTGGTGACGAACGGCGTCGACGGAGTGTCGATCCAGCGCTTCCGGATCGAGCCCAACATCAGCCACGCGGGTATTGCGGTGGCGGGTGAGGGCACGGGCGTGCCGCTGATCCGCTCGAACCTCATCGTCGGCGGCGCGACGGGGATCAACGTGAGCGGTGGCGACGTCGGCGCGATCCGCGACAACACGCTGCTCAACCAGACGAGCTTTGGCGTGCGCGTGGCCCCGGCAGCGGGCCAGACGTCGTCGGCGGGGGTCCTGTCCAACACGATCACCGGCACTCCGACGAGCGAGGGGCTCGTGTTCTCGAGCAACGGCGCGGTTCTGTCGGCGCTCGCGTTCGGCAACACGATCTCCAAGCACGGCGTCCGCGGCATCGGCGTGACGGATGTGGAGGCCGGGATCACCATCCGGGCGAACAACGTGTTCCGCAACGGCGAGGGGCTGCGGGTGGCGGGTTCCCCGACGGCCCTGATCGAGAACAACAAGCTCTCCGAGAACACTGGGGCGGGGATCATCACGAGCGGCTCGCAGGCCACGTTCACCTCGAACAACGCGCGCGGGAACGGCGGCACGGATTGTGTCGACACGTCCACGGGCGGCGGCACCGCCGGTACCGGCAACACGTGGACCGGCAACTACGGCTACGAGGCCACGCCGGCCACGATCTGCAAGAAGTAGGCGATCTCGAAGTTCGTGTGTCGTGCCCGCATAGGTGGGTAGGCGATTTGTATGCCCGCTACGGCAACACGCACCGAACCACGGTCGGAGAGCGGCGGCTGGGTCGCCGATCGCGCATCGGACTGGGACCTCGAGCCCGCCGACGAGCGCTGGATGGAAGTGCAGAAGTACTTCTGGAACCCGCTCTGCGACTACTGGTTCCGCATGGAGATGGAGGGCTGGGACAACTTGCCCGAGCCGCCCGCGCTGCTGATCGGCATCCATTCCGGCGCCCCGTTCGTGTGGGACGCGTGGACGGTCGGCGTACAGTGGTGGCGCCACTTCGGCTCCGAGCGGCCGATCCACGGCACGGCGCACGACGCGCTGATGGCGGCGCCCGGCGTGGGCACCTTCTTCCGCAAGATGGGCGTGCTGCCCGCGAGCCGCGAGAGCATCTCCGCGGCGCTCGATGCCGGCCGCGACGTGGCGCTGTGGCCGGGCGGCGAGGTCGACTCGCTGCGCCCGTGGACCCAGCGCGACGAGGCTGTGCTCGGTGGCCGCAAGGGCTTTATCCGCATGGCGATCAAGGCGGGCGTGCCGATCGTCCCGATCTCCACGGTCGGCGGTCCCGACGGCATGCCGGTCCTCACGTCCGGGAAGAAGCTGGCCGAGTGGACCGGACTGGCGAAGTTCGCACGCATCAAGCGCATGCCCGTCGCGATCTCGGCCCCGTGGGGCCTCAGCCCGGCGATGCTGCCGGAGATCCCGTTCCCGACGAAGATCCGCACCGCTTTCCAGGAGCCGGTGGAGATCGACCCGGACCCCGAGCGGGCCGACGACCAGAACTACGTGCAGGAGAAGTACTACGAGGTGCGCGACTCGATCCAGGTCGGCATGGACCGCCTCGCGCGCCGGCGGCGCTTTCCGATCTTCGGCTGAGGATGAGGCCGAAACGGCGGGACGGTCCGCGGTGACCGTCCCGCCTCTACTTCCCAGGGCAGGAAGCGCGACGGTTCGCGGCTCAAGCGATCAGCAGAGATGCCGAACCTACGTGTATGGAAACGAAGAGCGACAAGTCAGGCGTGGCGGGCCGCGAGGCTCCGGCCGCCCGGGCCTTCGTGCTCTTCGACCCGCGCTCGAGCGTCGTGCTCGCGCGCGTGTCGACGAGGGCCGAGGTCGCGGCGCGCTGCGAGACGCTTCGCCGGCGTTCGGGCCGCACGCCCGTCGTCTGCGCGCTGGACTAAGCGCCGACGGTACCGCCGGCGCTCATCAGCGCCTCGCGCAGCTGATCCGGCAGCGGCGCCGACTTCTGCGTCGAGTAGTCGAACCCGACCAGCCAGCCATATCCCTCGGCCGCGAGCCGCTCGCCGACCTTCATGGTGAACGGGACCTTGAAGGCCGAGCGCCGGACGTCGCGCGACCGAGCACTCGATCGCCACCTCTTCGTCGAAGACCACCGGCGAGCGGTAGTTGATGTGTCCCTCGGCGAAGATCAGCCCGAAGTCGTCGCGCTCAGGGTTGTCCGGCGTGTGGTCCGGGATGAGCGTGCGCAGGTAGGCGATGCGCGCCGTCTCGAAGTAGCGCAGGAAGACGACGTTGTTGAGGTGACGCATCGCGTCGAGGTCGCCGAAGCGGACGCGTTCGGTGTGGGTGTAGGGCACGGGGGGAGCCTATTGCTGTCAGATCGCCCGCCCTGCGCCCGACCTTCTTCGAAACCCAAGGAGGTCCCAATTGCTCCCCGTCCAACTGCGCAACGACGAGATCCTCGTCGGCGACCACTTCAGCGTCTGCTTCCAGCGCACCCTGCGCATCCCCGACGATGATCGCACCTACCCGCTTCCGCCCGGCCTCGGCCGCTTCCCGATCTACCGCGTCGCCGACTACGAGGGAAGCGTTCCACGCGAGTGGACCGAGCACGGCGGCTTCTTCATCCCGATGTACCAGCGCGAGGCGCTGTGGCTGAACTTCAACACGCCATGGTGGAGGGGTACCGCGGTCAAGGTCGGCACGGGTGCGGTCAACGCGATCTCCGGGCGGCCCTTCGACGAGAAGCTTCGGGTTCGTCCGCAGGATTACGTCGTCGCGCCCGATCAGCCGTGGCTCGACGGGATCAACGCCGGCGCAGGCTTCATCCGCCAGTTCGTCGCGACCCCGCTGGGGACCGGGACGACTGTGGAGAGCCAGGTCGGCGATGGCGAAGAGGGCGGGCTGCGGGTGACCGTCATCGAGCCGAAGCGAGGGAAGTTTCGCGATCGCCCGCTCGAGGTTCGGTCGATGGTGCTGGCGGACGCGTGTGCGTCGCCTGCGTCGCCGGCCGCAGCGTCGATGGGCCTCGGAGCGGGAGGGAAGATGCGCCAGGTGATCGAGCGCGACCGGCACGGCCGTGACACCTGGGATCCCAAGCGCGCCCGGACCGTCCACGTGCAGATCGTCAACTCGGAGTGTTTCCGCGAGATCACGGGCGAGGCCCCACCGCCGTCGCCGATTTCGGCTGAGGATTACAACCGGGCCGGGTTGCCGTGGTTCGAGCTGTACGGCTGCGGCGAGGATGTGCCGGCGCCGAAGGAGCTGGTGGGGGTGCGCAGCCTCTCCGAGTGGGACTGACGGCTAACGCAGGGCCTTCGCCACTCCGGTTGGGCTGAGGCCTGTCAGGTACTCGGCCCAAGCCTTGCCGCACTCCGCATGTGCCCGGCGTACGGCGGGGGCGTTCTCCTGATCGACTGGCTCGACCAGGCCGGCGTACTCCGCTTCCTGCTTGAGCGCGTACTCCACGTAGGAGCGGCGAGTCCGTGGGTGGGCCGGCTCCCCGTTGTCCTTCGTCGGCCGTGTGTCGTTGATCGAGTCTCGGGTGACCGACTCCAGCGAGACGCCGCCGACGAGGCGCCTGGCAGCCGCTAATCGAGTCTCGGGGTCGGGCCAGAGCTCAAGGCGGCGGCGCGCTACCTGGGTGTCGAACTTCGCGGACATGTGCTGAGTCTCTGTGCTCCGAGCCGTCGAAGTCAACGAAGGCCGGCGTAGCCGCCGATCAGCGCATCGGCGATCGACGTTCCGCCGCCGCCCCCGCCGTCGGTGATCGCGTCCACCACTTCGCGCTTCTCCTCGAGCAGCGTCGCGATCCGCTCGTCGATCGTCTCCGCCGCCAGCAGGTACCACGCCGTGACCCCGCGCTCCTGTCCGATCCGGTGTGTCGCGATCCTCGGCCTGGTCGTGCTTGGCCGGCGTCCAGGCGAGCTCGAGGAACGCGACGTTCGCCGCCGCCGTGAGCGTGAAGCCGTGCGAGGCGACCTCGAGGGAGGCGACACACACCGTCGGGCCGTCGTCTGCCTGGAAACGCTGGACGTTCGCCTCGCGCTCCTCCAGCGAGTCGGTGCCGACGATCTGCGCGCTCTCAGGGAAGCGCTCTGCAACGGCCGCCTGGATGTCGCGGTGATGCGCGAAGACGACGAGCCGCTCCTCTGACTCCGCGAAATCGCTGATCCAGGCGAGCGCCGCGGCGAGCTTGCCCTGCGCGGCCAGTCGCCGGAGCGCCGTCATCCGCACGAGAGCCTCGGCCCGGCGGTTCGGCGCCAGGCGGTCCGACCCCTCCTCGTCGATCTGCTCGAGGAGCCAGCGGACGAAGTCCTGCTCGGCGCGGTCGTACTCCTTGCGGTTGTCGATCGGCACCGTGACGACCGCGCGGCTCTTGTCGGGCAGCTGGTCGAGCACGTCGGTCTTGCGCCGCCGCAGGAAGCACGAGCTACGCAGCCGACGGTGGAGCTGCCGGCGCGAGCGCTGGGTGGTGTAGCCGTTCTTGAAGGTCGAGGGCCCGCCGTACTCGCCGATCCGGTCGAGCGCCTTCAGCTGCGACGCGAGCTCGGCCGGGTCGGTTCACGACGGGCGTGCCGGTGAGCGCGAGCCGCAGGGCGTCAGGGCCCAGCGCGTCGGCGAGGTCGAGCACGGCTCGGGTGCGCGCGGCCTTGGGGTTCTTGACGTAGTGCGCCTCGTCGAGGATCAGCGACTGAGGCGCAAGCCGGCGCAGCTCATCGACATGCGCGCCGACGATCTCGTAGTTGAGCACGACGAGGTCGGCGCCCTCGAGGCCCTGGGCGCCGCGGCCGGCGATCGACTTCGCCGTTCGCTCGGGCAGCCAGTGCTTGGTCTCCCGCAGCCAGTTGAGCTTGAGCGAGGCCGGGCAGATGACCACGGCGGGGTAGGCGTCGTCGGCCTGGACGGTCGCGAGCGCCTGGATCGTCTTACCGAGACCTTGCTCGTCGGCGAGGAAGACGCGCCGGCGCTCGAGTGCGTAGGCGACGCCGGCGCGCTGGAACGGCATCAGCTCGCCGCCGAGGCCTTCGACCGTGATGTCAGCGTCGTGGGCGGAGGAGAGCGCGATGAGCCGCTCGGTGTCCACGTCGTCCTGGGTCGCGCCTTCGACGAGGTGCGCCGCCGCCGGCGCAACGTGGATCCGGTGCAGCCGGACGAACCGGGTGAGGCGGTCGGGTGGCCATGCTGTCGCCGGGAAGTAATCGCTCCGCGGATTGATGAGCCGGTGCTGACGCAGCAGCGCATCCTCTTGGTGAAGGAACGCGTTCTCCGGGTCCTCGTCCCAGATTGCGTCGACCCGCAGGCGCGAGCCGCCGTGTTCGGCGACGAGGTCGAGTTCGGCTGGTGGGATCTCCGTCGCGGTGGGGTTGTCGGTCAGCCACTCGATCGAGTTGGCGATGGCAGGGGAGAGGGTGAGCTCGGGCTCGGGCGTGGCGATCTCCGCCAGGCGCTTGACATTCGCCGCTGTGAGGGGCGCGGCGAGGTCCGTGAGCCGGCTCTCGAGCCCATCGAGGTCGGTGAGGGCCGCAGGCGTATCGCCCCACCGCGTGGTCATTCGGATCTCCGGACCTCGTGGAGTGCGCTCGACCTCGATCCGGGCGATCCAGCGGGGCGCCTCCGTTAGCCAGCGGAGGCTCTGCTTATCGAAGGTGAGGTAGGGGTCCTCGTCGGCGAGACGGCGCAGTGTGCGCGCCGTCTCCGGCGAAGTCGGCACGAGCCAGCGACTCCCGTCTCCCCAGGCGCGGGCGCCGGCCAGAGCCGTGAACTGCCGGGCGAGCTCGGAGTGGGGCGGCGCCTTGAGAACGAGGTGCCCGTGCCCGTCCATGACGACGCTCATGCTTGATGGCTCGGCCTGCGGGTCCTCGGGCGTTTCGGATCCCAGCAAGTCGGCCATGGCCGATTGGGCGGCGGGGCTGAGGCGGAGATCGTGGGTCCGGACGGCCGTTTCTATTGCGTCGGCGGTCCATGCGGTGAGTGGAACCTCGACGCGCCCGGCCGCGGCCCGCTCTCGCGTGCCCGGGATGCCGCGCAGCTCCTCGAGTGCGAACGACTGCCAGTCCTCGAGCACGCTGAGCCAAGCGCCGTCCGCGTCCCGGACCACCTCGACGACCGGGTTGTCCACGTCGCGCGCAGCCCTGAGCTCGAGCAGCCCGGCCTCGGCCGATTCGCTCAGCTCGAGTTCGTAGGCCGCGAGGATCTGGGCAAGCGACTCCGCGCGGTCAGGCCCGAGCCGGCGGGTCCAGGCCATGCCGCGGAGTTCTACGGGGGCGCCCGGGATCGCATCGAGGGCGGCGGTCAGCCCGTCGGGTAGCTCGCCCTTGATCCCGACCAGCCGCCCCTGCATGACGACGCGCGGCGATGCGGCGGCGTTATCCAACCGGTGTGGGGCGGGTGAGGCGGCGGGTCACTCGAGCATGGTCGCGGGTGGGGGGGATGGACTGACGGAGCGCCCCTGACTGGCGGATCGGCGGTCGCTCTACGGAACCGATGGCCCGAGGCTCAATGCCAATGAGTGCGCGGACCACTACCTAGCCGCGGGGTTGTCAGATCACCGACTGCAACCGCCGCCCCATCGCCCTGGCACTCGCCCCAAAGAGCTCACACATCTCTGGAAACAGATCCGCACGCTCATCTCGGCAGCGCTTGTACTGCGCCCGCATCAAACCCGCCGGCATCAACAGCGCGGCCGCAAACGCATCCGCCTCACGCTCGCTCAACGGCCGCTCCGGCTTCTCCTCCGGCGTCTCTTCGACCGACCTGCAGAACACCGACGGCTGGTGCTCGCCCCGATGCATGCACCAGTGGCCGAGCTCGTGCCCGATCGTGAACCGTCGCCGGCCCGGCCACTCCTGGGCCTCGTGGGCGTTCACCCAGATCTCCTTCGTCGCCGGCAGCAGCAGCCCGCTGAAGGAGGTGCCCTCGGCGAGCTTCGGGGCGCCGGGTGCGAGCGACATCACCTCCGCGTCGACCACCAACAGCCCGAACACCGAATCGGCGACGTCCTCAACCGGCACGGGCAGACTGCGTTTGTCCCACACGTAGTCGGGCACGCGCTCGAGCAGTGCCTCGGCCTGGCGCTCGATCTCGTCCACTACCGGCTACTCCTCGAGCTGATGCAGAAGATCGTCGAGCAGTTGCCCGCCGGGCGTCGCGTGGGGTGGACCCGGCGAGGGTAGGTCGTGCAGCTCCGCATCGGCTCGCGCGCGGTAGACCGGGTCCCTGATGAGGATCGATCTGAGGCGTCGGGCGAGGGTGACATCTCCGGAGCGAAGCACGTGGCGGTAGAACGCGACGGGGTCGTGCTGTGTTCGCATACCCGCATGGTCGGGCGCGTGGCAGCTTCGCTGACGCGATCAGCCGCCACGGAAGAGACGATCGACCTCGTCCCAATCATCCACAGCTGACGCGGCCGCGAAGGCTTCGTCGTGGGCGGGCGCTGAGGCCGGCTCTGCTGTGCGCGCGAAGGCCGGCGCCGCGGCGTCCATCGCCGTCCCGCCTAGGGGAACCACGGCTCGCCCTGCTCGTCGCAGCGCATCCGCGCTCGCTCCTAGGATCGATCCGAGCGCGCTGAGAACGGAATCATCGACCCCCTCGGCAGGCAGCGAGCCCTGTTCCATGCCGTGGTAGTACGCGCCGACCTTCGTCTGCTTGCTCTCGGCACCGAGCGCCTGGGCCAGTCGCGACACGACCTCGGATCGCTTCACCTCCGCTTGTTCTCGGAGCGACGGAAGGATCACTGGCCAGGTACCGGCTTGAGAGTAGAGGCTCTCGTTGACTCGCTCGGCGAACACGGCCAGGCCGGACTGCTTGAAGCCCTCGGCGTCCCATTCGCGCCCGGGCGCGCGCTCTAGGTAGGAGTCGATCAGCTCGGCGAGGAGGTCGCGGTCGCGGCCATCAGCCCGGTCGACCCACTGGAGCGGGTCTGCCTCGTCGTCGGCGCGGTGCGCGGCGATGTAGTCCTCCAGCAGCTGAAAGGCGTCGGCCATGACTCAACCGGAAGTATCGTCGTCGGCGCCAAGGAGTTCCTTGACCCGGTCGCGGAACCGCTTGGCGATCTGGTGGATGTTGTCGACCGAGAGGTCGGCCTGCGCCGCCACCTCGGATGCAGGGTGTCCGCCGAAGACATACAAGTCGATGGCTTGACGGTGGCTCTCGTTGGTGAGCTCGCCGTATGCGGTAGCCAGCGCACGGTGCACGTCTGTGACGTCGCCCTGCCCCGGCGCGCTGATGCCATCGCGCCATGCACCTTCGTCGCCCTGGTTCTCCTCGGGCAGGGGCATGAGCTTGGTCTTGCGCTTCGGGTCGCGGTGGTAGTCGGCGATGCGGCGCTTGATGATTGTCGAGACCCAGCTGCGGAACTGGCCGATCGTCGAGCTGTCGAAGTCGGAGGTCAGCGCGCTGAGGAGCACGCTCTGAGCGAGATCCTCGACGTCCGATTCCGGCACCTTCAGCCGGATCCGTTTCTGGACGAGTGGAGTGAGGCGGTAGACGAGGATCCCAACGGCCGTGCCGCTCGCGTCCTTGTCGCCGGCGATGCGTGCGGCGAGCAGGTACGCGATCAAGTCGTCCTCCGACAACCCGGGAAGCTCCTGCTCGCTCTTACGCCTGAACCCCACTGTCCCTCAGTCGCCTCGCGGCGCTCCTCCTGACATCGCTTCCCCCGAGCGGGCCGAAGAACGTAGGCCGGCCGCCGGAGAGAGTCTCTCCGCTCCGTCAAGCGCTGTCACCTTTACGCGCTGTCAGGTCTGCAAGATGCGAGACGACCTCCAGCGCATGCTCGCACTTGCGCACCGCGGCTTGCTTGCTGGGCCACAGGTCGGGGGTCGGGCGGCAAGGTAGGTTCGCGCCATGGGGGAACCAAACTGGACGCCGAGCCCGCGCTTCGAGAAGGCACTCGCCTTCGCTGTCGGCAAGCACCGTGACCAGGAGCGCAAGGGCTCCAACGCCCCGTACCTCGGCCACCTCCTCGGCGTCTGCTCGATCGTGATCGACGCCGGCGGATCCGAGGACGAGGCGGTCGCTGCGCTGCTGCACGACGTGGCCGAGGATGCAGGGGGCGAGGCGACGCTCGACGAGATCAGAGACGAGTTCGGCCCCGACGTTCGGCGGATCGTCGCCGCATGCTCCGACACCTTCGAGATCCCGAAGCCGGAGTGGCGTCCTCGCAAGGAGGAGTACATCGCCACGATCGCCCACAAGGCACCTGATGAACGGCTCGTGTCGCTCGCCGACAAGGTCCACAACGCGACGGCCATCCTCAACGACTATCGCGCGATCAGGGACCACCTTTGGGTGCGTTTCCGCGAGGGGAAGAAGTCCCAGCTCTGGTACTACCGCGCGCTGGCCGACGCCTTCGCCGAGGTCGACGACGGCCCGCTCGTTGCGCAGCTCGACGCGGTCGTCTCACAGCTCGAGGCCGAAGCAGGTGTCTGATGCAGACATAGGATCGACCGTGATGCGTCCCGGTCTCCGCGATGAGCTGATCACCTCTCTCCTCGCGGGCGAACTTGCGGCAGTGGCCGATCGTGCGGAGCGTGAGAATCTCGATCCGGCCGAGGCCGCGAACCGGCTCAGCCGGCACATCGCCGTAGTAGTCGAGCGTGCCCTCAGTGGGATCTCGACCGACGACCCGGTCGCTGATCAGGTTGAGCTGACGAACAGGTTGACCGCTGAGCTGGACCCCGACAGCGCCGTAGGCCTTCCGCCGGAGGTTCTGCTCGGTATTCGCCCAGAAGCGACTGGCGGTCTCGCCGTACCCCAGCTCCCGCGTCGGCCTGAAATCCCGTTTTCAACCAGCGATCTTCTGTTCAACGGGACGGACCAGCCAACGATGGGCAGTGAGCTTCGGGCGGAACTCGAGAGCGCCGAAAGGGTCGACCTCATCTGCGCGTTCGTTATCTGGAGCGGTGTTCGTGTACTGAAGGACCAACTCGCCGGCGTCATCGAACGGGGCGGACGGGTGCGCGTGATCACGACGACCTACATGGGCGCCACCGAGCCGAAGGCGCTCAACACGCTGATCGATCTCGGGGTCGAGGTGCGTGTCGCGTTCGACGCGCGCACGACCAAGCTCCATGCAAAGAGTTGGATCCTCGAGCGACCCGGCGGGCTGACCACCGCTTTCGTCGGTTCGTCCAACCTTTCCCACACCGCGCTCCACGAAGGACTCGAGTGGAACGTCCGCCTCGCCACCGCCGACGCGCCGCGGCTGATCGAGCGGATCCGCGCGACGTTCGCGTCGCATTGGGCCGACGACCACTTCGAGCCCTACACGCACGAGCGCGAGACAGACCTGAGGCGTGCCCTCGGCGACGACGACCGCCGCCGAAGCGGCGACGCATCCGTGGCGTTTGTGGCGCTCGACGTTCACCCGTTCCCGTACCAGCGCCGGATCCTTGAGGCACTCACGATCGAGCGAGAACGCCACGAACGGCACCGCAACCTAGTCGTCGCTGCGACGGGTACCGGCAAGACGATCGTCGCGGCGCTCGACTACCGCGGGCTTCGGCAAAAGGCCGGCGGCGACCTCTCGCTCCTGTTCGTTGCCCACCGGGAACAGATCCTCACCCAGTCGCTGGGCGCCTTCCGAGCGGTGATGCGAGATGGCTCGTTCGGCGAGATCCTCGGTGGTGGCAACGAGCCGCTCGAAGGTCAGCACGTGTTCGCGATGGTTCAGAGCCTTGACGCCGAACGCGTAACTGCGTTGGCGCCGGATCGGTACGACGTCGTGATCGTCGACGAGTTCCACCACGCGAAGGCGGATAGCTACGCCCGGTTGCTCGATCACTTGAAGCCGCGGGAGCTCGTCGGCCTTACGGCGACGCCCGAGCGCATGGACGGCCAGGACGTGACGGAGTGGTTCGGCGGTCGTGTCGCCTACGAGCTCCGGTTGTGGGAAGCGATCGACCAGGGATTCCTCGCCCCGTTCCAGTACTTCGGGGTGTCGGATAACACCGATCTCTCGCAGCTCGAGTGGCGGCGCGGCGGCTACGTCACTCGAGACCTCGCGAACTTGCTGACAGGCGACACGATCCGCGTGACCCTGCTCGTGCAGGCCCTGACGGAGATCGTGGACGACGTTCAGACGATGAAGGCGCTTGGCTTCTGCGTGTCGGTCGAGCATGCCGAGTTCATGGCAGCCCGATTCAATGCGGCGGGGATCGCGTCGGTTGCGATCTCCGGGCAAACCCCGGTCGAGGATCGCAACGCCGCGCTGGGCCAGCTCAGGGACGGAAAGCTGCGAGTTGTGTTCTCGGTCGACGTCCTCGGGGAAGGCGTCGACGTGCCTACGGTCGACACGCTCATCCTCCTGCGCCCCACCCAGAGCTCGACCGTTCTTACCCAGCAGCTGGGGCGCGGGTTGCGGCTCGCCGAGGGGAAACGTTGCCTGACCGTCGTCGACATGATCGGCCAGCAGCACCGCCAGTTCCGCTTCGATCAGCGTATGCGCGCGCTGCTCGACCCGCGGCGGGGCTCGGTTCGGAAGCAGGTCGAGGAAAACTTTCCGTTGCTCCCGGCCGGCTGCGATGTTTCGCTCGACAAGGTCGCGCGAAACGTAATCCTCGACAACCTGAAGGACGCCGCTCGGCTCGGCCGCTGGCCGGTCCTGGTGGAGGACCTCCGCGACAGGGGTGACATCTCGCTGCGGAGGTTTCTCGACGAGACGGGCCGGGGTCCGGTGGAGCTCTACTCGCAGCCGTCGCGGAGCTGGACCGCGCTTCGTCGGGAGGCCGGCCTCAACGTCCCGGCGCCTGCGAGTGACCGTGAGACCACCCTCCTGCGAGCGGTCGGGCGTTTGCTGCACGTGGACGACCGAGAGCGGGTTGACCTTTATCGCGATGTTCTTGCCGGAGGATCACCGCCGCGGTTGGCGGACTTCGACCCTCGTCAGCAGCGCCTGCTCGCAATGCTCCACTACGGGCTCTGGGGAGTACGACCGAGCGACTTCGACAGCTTCGACGAGGGATTCGCCCGCTTGTGGCCCCACGAGACCGCTCGCAACGAGTTGGTGGAGTTGCTCGGAGTACTCGATGAGGCGAGCAACACCATCACGCACCCGCACGGCCTCGATCCGCGAATCGCGCTCGCGACTCACGCGACCTACAGCCGGGACGAGGCGGTCGCGGCAATGGGCCTCGGGAACGCTCGCAAGCCGCCCCAAGTGCGCGAGGGCGTGCGCCTAATCAAGGAGGCGAATACCGACGCCTTCTTCGTGACCCTCCACAAGAGCGATAAGGACTACTCACCAACCACGATGTATCAGGACTACGCAATTTCGCGCGACCATTTCCACTGGGAGTCGCAGAGCATCACGAGCGAGGCCTCCGGAACCGGGCAGCGCTACATCAACCACGCGCTTGAGGGCTCGAACGTCGTGATCTTTGTGCGGGAGCGGCTCAAGGTCGACGGACGAACCGCGCCGTATCTGTGCCTCGGCCCGGCCACGTACGTCGAGCACGAGGGCGAGCGGCCGATGGCGATTACGTGGAAGCTCCACCGTCCTATGCCGGAGTCGGCGTTCGAGGCGGCGCGGGCGGTAGCGGCGGCCTAGCCGGAGGGGGCGAACTCCGGACCGGCCCGCGCTCACCCCCGCGTGAGCCCACCACCGGAGGTCTACGATGAAGCCCATGTCTGCCACCGCGCCGATGACCGCGGAGGAGTTCCTGGAGCGGCCGCCGTTCCCGGGCCGGCGAGGCGTCCAGCTCGTCGGGGGTGAGGTCGTCGTGAACGAGCCGAACCTGCGCCACGAGGGGCTCCAGATGGGGATCTACAACGCGCTCCGCGACTGGATCGGCGCTGATCCGGTGCGCGGAAGAGTTCATGTCCCGATCGACGTCCGGCTCGACGCGGCGAACGTATTCGCCCCGGATGTCCTCTGGTACTCCAGCGCACGTGCGCCGCAGCGCAGCAGCGAACCGCCTTACCCGTTGCCCGAAGTCGCTGCCGAGGTTCGCTCGGGATCGACCTGGCGCTACGACATCGGCGCCAAGAAGTCCGCGTACGAGCGCCACGGGCTGCCCGAGCTGTGGCTCGTCGACACGGCAGCAGAGGAGCTGCTCGTGTTCCGGCGCTCGACGCCGGTCGCGCCCGCGTTCGACACCTCGCTGGCGCTCGTAGCCGGCGGCTCGCTCGAGTCGCCGCTACTCCCCGGGTTCGCGCTCGACGTCGGCGAGCTGTTCTACATCGACTGATCCCCCGAACTCCTCCGCCGCCTCCCGTAACAACCGCTCCGCAACCTCACCCCGGTCGCCGCGCAACCGAATGTGCGAATGCCGGCCAACCGACCGCCGCGCCACATCGATCTCCCGCAACTCCGGGCAGAACTCCAACCGCGGCCCGGCAATCAGCACCTGCATCCGCACCAAGAACGGCCAGCGCTGGTGCCCGGACGGTTCGGGGTCGGACTCACGCGATCGAGAGCTTGAAGAACCGCCCCTCATCCAGAAACAGATGCGATCCGGCCGCGTACGACACCAGCCGATCGCCCTCAACAACGGAAGGCCGGCGGGAGAACATGTGGATCGAACCCCGCTCAGCAACCCAGTCCCGCTCGCGCGAAACCCAGTCCCCATCCACATGCGGGCGCTCCCCGGTGCCGGTGACGATCAGCCAGTAGGCCACGAACCCGCACCCTAGAGCCGTATCCGCATCGCGTTGTGAATGCCACAGCGAACTGCTGTTTCAGTTGTCGCTTCCGGGTCCGTACGTTCGTCACATAGGCAAGACGAACTTCTTCCAAGGACCCCGAAAATGACAACGACACAACGCTGGACCCTCACAGTCGTATCGGCCGCGACGGCGATGCTGATGCTCGACATCGCCGTGGTCAACACGGCCCTGAGCGACATCGCCGCCGACCTGGACACCGGTCTCAGCGGTCTCCAGTGGGTCGTCGACGCATACACCCTGGCACTCGCCACCACAGTCCTCACCGCCGGCGCGCTCGCCGACAGGCTCGGGCGCAAACGGCTCTTCGTGATCGGGCTGGCCATCTTCACCGCGACGTCGATCGTCGCGGCGGCCAGCACGAGCATCGAGATGCTGAACAGCGCGCGTGCGGTGCAGGGCGTCGGTGGCGCGATCATGTTCGCCGTCTCGCTCTCGCTGCTGGCGAAGGCGTTCCCCGACGTCGCCTCGCGCGGCAAGGCGTTCGCCGTCTACGGCGGCACGATCGCGGGCTCGTTCGCGATCGGCCCGCTCGTCGGCGGGGCGCTTACCTCCGGTCTCAGCTGGAACTGGATCTTCATCATCAACGTGCCCGCCGGGATCGCGGCGATCGCGATCACGCTGAAGTACGTCGTCGAGTCGAAGGACCCCGACTACCGGCCGATCGACTGGCCCGGCCAGATCACCCTGACCGCCGGCCTCTCACTGCTCGTGCTCGCGCTGCTGCGCGGGAACGAGGACGGTTGGGGCTCGACGCTGATCGTCGGGCTGCTCGCGGCCGCCGTGCTGTTCCTCGCCGCGTTCATCGTCACCGAGGCGAAGGTCAAGCATCCGATGCTGCCGCTCGGGCTGTTCCGCAACCCGGACTTCACGGGCGCGCAGATCGCGGCGTTCGCGATCTCCGGATCGTTCTTCGCGATCTTCCTCTACATGACGCTGTACCTGCAGCAGATCCTCGGCCTGTCGGCAATCGAGGCCGGTCTGGTGTACCTGCCGGGGACGCTGATCATGCTCGTCGTGTCCGGCGCGACCGCCGAGCTGAGCCAGAAGGTCCACCCCGGCGTGCTGATCTCCGGCGGGCTGGCGCTCGTGTCGGCCGGGATGCTGCTCGGGACTGTCGCCGGCGTCGACTCCTCGTGGGTCGTGATCCTGCCCGGCACGGTCGTGGCGATGGTCGGCACCGGGCTCTTCAACCCGGCCGTGAGCGCTGTCGCGCTCGGCTCGGCTTCGCTCGAGCAGTCGGGCCTGGCGGCCGGCGTGAACGATACGGCCCGCCAGGCCGGCATCGCCGTCGGAGTCGCCGCGCTCGGCGCGCTCGTGCCCGCCGGCGAGGCGCTCGGAGGCAACGACCCGCAGGCCTACGTCGACGGCCTCCACCAGGCGTTCGTCGTCGGCGGCGCGCTGGCGGCGATCGGCGCCGTGGCCGCGGCCTATCTGATCCGCGGCAAGGTGTTCGCGCCCAAGGCGCCACCGGAGGCTGCCGCGGTCGTACCGGCGCAGGGCTAGTCACCCGAACCCAGGGGCGGTGTGCTCTGCCGAGGGCGCGCCGCCCCGCGCCGGATTTGCACATCCGTGGTTTGGCCGGCCCCCTACGGGTGAGCCAACAGATAAGCCCCCCTGGCTGACAAGAATTTACGGGGGGAGCTCATGGTTGTCGACGGCCCGGGTGAGACGCACCACCCGGGCCGTTGGCGTTTCCGGCCTCCCGCCGCATCGCAGAGCGCAGACGGGTGTTCGAACGACTGCACCCCACCGCCATCGGAGGAAGACTCGCTATGAAGGGACTCATCGCACTCGCCCTGGTCGCCGTGTTCGTGGTCGGCTCAGTCGGCACCGCACAGGCTCGCCCGCACTACGCGAACGGCCCGGCCGCGAAGGCCTGCAAGGCCGAGCGCACGGCCGACAAGCCCGCCTTCAAGACCAAGTACGCGAACAAGAACGGCAAGCGCGCCTTCGCCCGCTGCGTGCGCCAGCACGTCCGCGCCGCGAAGAAGTCGTGCCGCGCCGAGCGCAAGGCGGACAAGGCCGCGTTCAAGACCAAGTACGCGAACAAGCGCGGCAAGCGCGCGTTCTTGCGCTGCGTGCGCCAGCACGCCGACGATCCAGTCGTCTAGGTACTCACGCGCGTAGGTCCTGGGACTGGCCGATCCGGGTCAGTCCCAGGCCCGCCGCTCAGCCGCGCGCGATCACCACGACCGAAGTCATCGGCGCTCGGACGCCACCATCGTCGGTCGCGTACGGCTCGAGCGACTCCGCCACCTCGGCCGTGATCGCGGCGCGGACGTCCTCCGGCGCCTCAGCGAAGATCCCGGCGAGGGGCCCCGCGGCGAGGATGCGGGGGGCGAAGCGCGCCTGGTCGGAGAAGGTGGCGTCGAGCGTGGTCTCGTGCGCATCGATGTCGGTGAACCCGGCCTCCTCGAAGACCGCCCGCATCGCGTCGACGTTGCCAAGCGAGAACGGCACCTTCATCCCGGCCGCCGTCTCCTCGCCCAGGTGGCGCCCGAGCGCGTCGATCAGCGCGACGAGCGTCGGCGCGCCCGGAGCCCAGCAGCCGACCGCTGCCACGCCGCCATCGCCCAGGGTCCGCCGGGCCTCGGCCATCGCGGCTGCCTTCTCGGGAAAGAACTGCAGCCCGTGGTGGCAGGTGACGACGTCGACCGAGCCGTCCTCCGCGGGTAGCGAAGTCGCGTCACCCTCGACATATTCGATCGTTGCCGCTCCCTCCTCAGGAGGGAAGGCGCGTGCGACGGCCAGCATCGGCTCGGTGATGTCGACGCCGGTCACGGACCCGTCTGGCGCGACACGCCTCGCTGCGAGGCGGCTGACGATCCCCGTGCCGCACGCCACGTCGAGGACGCGCATGCCCGGGCCCACGCCCGCGTCGTCCAGCAGGCTCTCGGCGAACGGCGTGAACATGCCCGGCACGAGAAACTCCTGATACGCCTCGCCCGCGCTGCCCGCCTGATCGCCCCAGTCGAAATCGTTCTCGCTCATGGGTGTGAGTATCCGTCACGGCGCTCCCGTTACAAAGGGGGCGAAACTCGTACGGCGCGGGCCTCTTCTCTGCATGAGATCCCAACACGTTCCCCAGCCGGCGCTCGACGACTTCGTGGGCGAGCTCGTCGAGGCCGGCGCGCTGCTGTCCCAGGTCGTCGCCCACATGCACTCGAGCGAATCCTCGTCGTCGTCGCCTCCCATACCCGTCGTGCTCGCGGGCCTCGTGACGAGCGTGATCGAGCGCGTCGCCATCGACCACGGCCGGGTCAACCTCGAGATCGCGACGGCGGTCCTGTCCGACGCGGTGGGGGCGATGCACTCCGAGATCCTCCTCGTGCCGCCCGCGCGCGGGCGCGCGTAGAAAGAGCGAAGAGCTACGCGAAGAACTTCTGGTGGATCAGATCGACGGTGCCCTTGGTGCGCATCGTCGTGAGCCCGCCGAAGAGCTTGGCCATCTCCTTCAGGTCGAGGTCGGAGTCGAGCGTCCCCCCGCTCGGCAGCCAGTAGACCTCGGCCGCGTCGATGGTGAGGCGGTCGGCGTCGGTGGCGAAGGCAAGGACCTTCTTCGCCGTCGGCGCCGGCAGCTTCTTCTCGAGCAGCATGACCTGGAGCTTGCCCTTCGAGCCCTCGACGGCTTTCGCGTCGAAGGGCTCGTAGGCGGCCATCCGCTTCATGTCGGCGCTGCTTCGCAGGAGCACGCGGATCTCGAAGCCGAAGGCGTCGCTGAAGCCCTTGTCGAGCGACTTGGCCGACGGCTTGCGCGGTGAATCGAAGATCACGTTGCCGCTGGTCCGGAACGTCGCCGCATTGTCGAACCCGAGATTCGTGAGCGCGGCTTTCAGATCGGCGCTGCTCGTCTTGCGGGTGGGGCCGAGGTTGACCCCGCGGAGGAATCCGGCGTAGCGCGGCACGATTTCGACCCTATCGGCATGATCCTGGGCAGTGCTCGCGCCGCCGCCGATACCGCTGCCTGACTTCCAGGTGACCGCTCCGCACGTCGCGCCGGCGAAGGCTTTCTTCGCCGGGCCGGCCGTGCGGATCACGTTCCGCACGAACGACGCCGCCCGCTCCGTCGACGTGCGGATCGTGCGCCGGATCACCGGCAGGGCGGTGCGAGTCCTACGACCGCGGCGGGATCGGCTACTTCGGCGCCCCGCGCAACGGTGGCCGGATCCACGAGGGGTTCGACGTGAACTCGCCGTGTGGCACGCCGCTGGTCGCCGCACGGGGAGGGAAGGTCGTCCTCAGCGCGTACGACCCGCTGCTGTATGGGCACCGGGTGATCATCCGCGGCGCCAAGTCGCAACGCGACTACTGGTACTCGCACCTCGCGTACCCGGCGCCGCACCTGCACGCCTGGGATGGCTGGAGCTAGGCGGCCGGCTCGAGGCCGCCGACCGTATCGCTCGTTTCATCGCGGGCGATCGGCACCTCGGCCACGCGGAAGAACCGGCGCGGCTGCGAGCTGAGCTGCGCGCCGCAGCGCGGGCACGGCTCGATCGACGTGATGCCCGGCGAGGCGTAGGTGGTGAGTCGGCAGTCGGGGCAGTGCTGGTAGGGCATCGGGGGCTCCTCGGGGTGCTTGGCTCTGATTGCCGTCCATGCCCGAGCGTGAGGTCCCGTCCCGTGCGCGTCCAACTGTGCTCGCATGCTGCCCGCTGCTGGGTCGGCCGAAACCCCCAGGCGCGGTGAGCGCAATGCAGGTGCGCCCGGAGCGTCCCTCTAGAGGCGTCTCTAGAGCAACGCTCCGACCAATCCCTGGGGTTGCAGTCGCGGCCGGGCCTGGTTGGGTGCCCCTCTGCGGCCGGCGCCGCTCGAATCGGCCCGCCTCGGGCGCTAGCGCGCGGCCATCACAGGGCGACCCTCGGAGGGCTGCACCAGCACCCAGCCCTGGCCGGTCATCGCGAGCTGGAAGCTTTCGCCCGACCCCATCCCGATCAGCGACTTGGCCTGCACGTCGGTCTTGAGGTTCGACGTCACGCCCGATGACCAGGCGATCGCCGCCTGGGGGTCGACGAAGGTCGGCGCCTCGGCCACGTCGAGCTTGACCGGCTCGCCGTCGGAGACCAGCGCGACCATGCCGGTGCCCTTGAGGTGGATGTTGAACAGGCCGCCCGCGATCATGCCGGCGGTCCCGCCCTTGACCTTGGTCACATCCCAGTCGATCCCCGTCTCGAACGCGAGGATGTTGGAGCCGTTGACGGTGATCGAGTCGTTCTCGAGCTTGATCACGTGGACGAGCATGGCCTGGTTGGCCATGAACACCTCGCCGGTGCCGCTGCACTCCATGAGGCGCAGGCTCTCGCCGGTCATCGCCTTCTTCATCAGGCGGCCGAGCCCGCCGCCCTTGTGCTCGAAGTGCACATCGCCCTGGTAGGCGACCATCGCGCCGCTCTTCGCCATCACGGAGGTCGCCGACAGCTCGACCTTCACGAGCCTCGGGTTCTGGATGGTGAATGCGTCGCCAGTCTCTACTTCCGCGAACTTCCCGAGGTCGGTAGTCATGGGGCGGAGCCTAGCTAGGGGGTGGAGTCCACGGACATCACAGGCAGGCATCTGCAAGCCGTAGCTCCCTGGCATCCTCGTATGGGATGTCGGTTGTCACAGCGTCTGACATAACGAAGGACATGGCGGGCACGCCCCTCTTCAGGGGCGTGTCCTTCAAGCTCGAGCGTCGCGACCGGATGACGTTGTCCGGTCGCAACGGCTCGGGCAAGACGACGCTGCTGCGGATCCTGTCCGGGCAGACCGGGATCGACGGCGGCGCGCTCTCGATCGCCAAGGGGATGAAGGTCGCCCTGCACGACCAGCAGCCTCCGCGCGAGCGCGACCTCTCGCTGCGCGACTACGTGCTGAGCGGAGCGAAGGACGTGGTGGCGGTGGAGGAGCGGCTGCAGAAGCTCGAGCAGGCGATGGCCGACGGGGCGCACGACGAGCAGACCCTCTCCCGCTACGCCACGGCGCAGGCCGAGTTCGAGCGCCACGGCGGCTACCACTGGCGCGAGCGCGCGCTGGCCACCGCGCGCGGCTTGGGCTTCGACGACGAGGACCTCGACCGCCAGCTGGCGACCTTCTCCGGCGGCGAGCTCACGCGCGGCTCGCTCGCCCGGGCGCTGACCGGCGACCCCGACCTACTGCTGCTCGACGAGCCCACCAACCACCTCGACATCGCGTCGCTCGAGTGGCTCGAGTCGCACCTCGTGACGCTCGAAGCCGCGATCGTGCTCGTCGCCCACGACCGCTGGTTTCTCGAGGCGGTCGGCACCTCGGTGCTCGAGCTCGAGGCTGGGAAGGCCAAGTACTTCAAGGGCCCGTGGCACGCATGGCGCAAGGAGCAGGCAGCGCGCGAGCTTGCCGCCGGGCGGGCGATCGAGAAGCAGCAGGCCGAGATCGCCCGGCTCGAGAGGTTCGTGGAACGGTTTCGCGCCAAGGCGAGCAAGGCCAAGCAGGCCCAGTCGCGTGTCAAGCGGCTGGACAAGATGGACCGGGTCGAGGCCGACCCGACCGACGTGGCCGGCCTCGCGTTCCAGTTCGCCACGCCCGAGCGCGCCGGGCGCGTGATCTTCGAGATGGAGCACGGGCTGATCGAGGTGCCGGGGCGGGTGCTGCTCGCCGAGGCCGAGATCTGGCTCGAGCGGGGCGAGCACGTGGCGCTCGTGGGCGGCAACGGCAGCGGCAAGACCACGCTGATCGAGACTCTGACCGGCAACCGCGAGCTGCCCGCGGGCAAGCTGCGCAAGGGCCACAACGTCACGCTCGGCTACCTCTCCCAGCATGCCGACGAGCTGAGCGGCACCGGCAACGTGCTCGACGCGTGCCAGCGCGCGACGCAGCTCACGCCCGGGAAGGCGCGCGCGCTGCTCGGCCGCTTCCTCTTCTCCGGCGACGACGCGCTGAAGCCGCTCAGCGGTCTCTCCGGAGGCGAGCGCCAGCGGCTGTCGCTGGCGATCCTCGTGAACTCGGGCGCCAACGTCCTCATCCTCGACGAGCCGACCAACCACCTGGACCTCGACAGCCGCGAGGCGCTCGAGGACGCGCTGCGCGGGTTCGGCGGCTCGGTGCTGCTGATCTCGCACGACCGCGCGCTGCTCGACGCCGTGGGCAACCGCACGGTGGCGATCGAGGACGGCGAGCTGCAGTCGTACGAAGGCGGCTGGGCCGACTACGTGCGCGTGCGCGACGAGCGCAAAGCCGCTGAGGAAGCGGCGAAGAAAGCGCCGCGGAGGGCGAAGACGAGCAAGCCGAAACCGAAGTCGAAGAACGGCGGTCAGTCCAAGAACGCCAAGCGCTCGCAGCGCGAGCTCGAGCGGGCGATCGAAAACGCCGAGGCCGAGCTGGCCAAGATCGAGGACGAGCTCGCCGACCCGGCGGCGTGGGAGGGGGCCGGCAAGGCCGCGGACTCGAGCGCCCGTCACGAAGCCGCGAAGAAGAAGGTCGCCGACCTCATCGAGCAGTGGTCTGAAAGTGCCGTCTGAGGCCGACGCGGCGACGCTCGCCGGCGCCCCGGTCCGCGAGCGCTTCCGCGCCGGGCTGAAGGCCGGTGCGCCGTTCGCGGTCGCGGGCCTCCTCGTGTCGCTCAGCTTCGGGGTGCTCGCCCGTGAAGCCGGGTTCACCGCGTTCGAGGCGATCCTGATGTCGATGATCGTGTTCGCGGGCTCAGCGCAGTTCGCGGCGATCGCGATCCTCTCGACCGGCGGGACGGCGGCAGCCGCGATGGGCGCTGCCGCGCTGATGAACTCGCGCTTCCTGCCGATGGGCGCCGCGCTCGGGCCGTCGCTGCCCGGCGGACCGGTGAAGCGCGCGCTCCAGGGCCAGCCGGTGGTGGACGCGTCATGGGTGATCGCCAGCCGCGGCGACGGCACCTTCGACCGCTGGCTGCTGTTCGGATCCACGGCGATCCAGTACGTGACCTGGACCGCGGGCACCGCGATCGGGGCGTTCGGCGGCGACGCGATCGGCGACCCCGACAAGTTCGGGCTCGACGCCGTGTTCCCCGCCTTCTTCCTCGTCCTGCTGTTCGGCGAGCTGCGCAACCGCCGCGCACGCGGGGCCGCCGCGATCGGCGCGGTGCTCGCGCTGATCCTCGTCCCGGTTGCGCCCGCCGGGGTGCCGGTCCTGGCGGCCAGTAGCGGCGCCCTGATCGGTTTGTTCGGCGGCGCCCGCGGCCTCGGGCCGCACGCCCCCGCGGAGGGCGAGCCGTGAGCACAGCGATGGTCACGATCATCGGCTGCACCGTGATCACGTTCGCGATCAAGGCCGTGGGCCCGGTCGCACTCGGCGGCCGCGAGCTGCCGGGCTGGGTCGCGGGCGTGATCGCGCTGATGGCGCCCGCCGTGCTGGCCGGCCTCGTCGTGACATCGGCGCTCGCCGACGGCGGCAACCTGCAGATCGGGGAGGACACCGCCGGCGTCGCCGCTGCGGGCGTGCTCGCGTGGCGCGAGCAGTCGATCATCCTCTGCGTGGTCGGCGCTGCCGTCGTCGCGGCGGGCCTGCGCGCCTTGTAAGCGCTTGCGTTCCCCCAGACCCCGGTGTACGTTGGCCGAAGGGGAAATTCAGGCTTCGGTCAGGAGCATGTCAGCAGCAGGGGAGAGCCGGCAGGGTGGGGTTGAGGCGCTTAGCGTCCGTTTGCCGCGCGCGAGGAGCCTGAAAGCACTGGCGACCCTTGGTTTGGTCGCCATGGCGGTCGGCTACGTGACCCCGATCGCCGTCGCCGTCGGTGTGGGGGGGACTGCGGGCTCCGCAGGTTTCAGCGACCTGGTCGTGCCCGGGTTCGATCTGCCCCGCATGCGCCTCGCGCCCGAGCCTCCGGAGTCCAAGCCGCGGAGAGCTGCGAACAGCACAGCGGGCGCGGCCAAGTCGCCCGGCCCGGCCGGCGGGGTCAGCACCCCGCGCGCCGGCCATGACCCCGCTCCGACCGGTACCCAGACGCCGGCTCCTGCCCCGACGGCCGCGCCAGAGGCACCGTCAGCGCCTCCTCCCGTCACAAACGACTACGGCAACCCCGCTCCGGGCGCCGGCAAGGACCCGAATGCGGACGCACCGGTCTACGAGAACCAGATCGGCGCCGAGCGCCCTGCGGGCAACGACCCGCAGGCCCAGGCCCAGGCCCAGGCGAGCGTCGCGCCGCCCGCCGCGGCGGCCACGGAGTTTCGAGCTGTCCCGCCCCAGCCCGCCCGGTCGGCGCCCGCCAGTGCGCCTCCGTCGCCCCCGAAGGCCGTAGCCGCAGCCTCCGAGGGCCCGGGGGACGAGCCGGTCTCGACGGAGCCGGCCCAGGCTCCGCCCCCGGAGCCCGCGCCTGAGCCGCCCCCGCCCCCGCCGCCGCCGCCGCTGGAGCAGGCGCCCGCTCCCGCCGCTCCGGCGCCGCAGCCGATGATCGGGGCGGGCTCGACCGCTCCACCCATCTCGACCGGCGGCGATCCGACGGTCTCGTCCGGTTCGACGACGGTCATTGCTCCCAAGTCCACACCGGTTCAGGCCAGCGCCGAGACGATCGCGACGGCGGTGTCCGATGCGCTGGGCAGCGTGGCCGTGGCGCCGGACGCGCGCCCTGGGGAGCCTGCGGATGCATCCGCGCCGATCGCCGCGGTCCCAGGGGCCGCGGCCGCGGACATGGGAATCCAGATCGACGTCGGAGGGTCGGTTCCGGCAGCGCCCGAAGCCTCCGCCGAACTGGTGCCGACGGAGCCGGCCGGGGAGCAGGAGCAAACGGCGACGGCTACGGCGGCGCTGTCCTCGGCCGGAGCAGCCCCTGGCGCGCACCAGTCGACGACGCAGGAGGCCTCTGAAGCGGACTATCCCGCGGCGGCGGGCCTGGCGCCTGCCGAACCCGAGTTGCAATCGACCGACCCGGCCTCTGATCCGGGAGCCGCGCGCGGGCCTCCGCGCGGCCCGTGGGTGATCGACCTCGCGCCCGGATCGGGCCACGAGGTGGTGATCGGCGTGGAAGGCGATCAGCTGGTGGTGACCATCGACGGGCTGCGGGAGCAGCGCCTCGTCGCTGTTGTCGAATCCCTCCTGATCCGCGCCCACGGCGACCACGCCGACAGTTTCACGGTCAGCGGCGATCCGCTGGTCGCAGTCGCGATCGATGCGGGTGCCGGCTGGGACGTGCTCCACGGCCCGCTCGCGGACACGACATGGCAGGTCGACGGGCCCGGCGCGGGCAGCGTGGCGGGCGTCGCGTTCAGCGGGTTCGAGGATCTCCGCGGCGCGGCGGACAACCAGGACGTCTTCATCTTCGGCCCCGGTGGCGCCCTGGCCGGCATCGCGCATGGCGGGGATCGCGGCTACGACACGCTCGTGGTGGAAGGCGGCGACTACGACTTCGTCGCACTGACCCCCAGCGGGCCGGACTCCGGCACCGTCGCGCTCGACGAGCGCCTGATCCGCTACGCCGGACTCGAGCCGCTCGACCTTTTCGTCAACAGCGCGACCGAGGTCGTGTTCAACGCCACCGCGGGCGATGACGTGATCACGCTCGGCCCGGGCTCGGCGCCCGGGATGCTCTCGCTCACGAGCGGCGGCACGTTCGAGGGCGGGGAGTTCCAGATCCCGTCGGGCTCGATCACGATCAACGCCGGGGGCGGTACGGACACGATCCTCATCACCGGCGCCGACATCGCCGGGATCACCTCGCTGACCATCAACGGCGAGGACGGCGTCGACTGGGTGACCTTCAGCGGAGCGGTGACGATGGGCGGGGGTGCGCTCGTCATCACGGCCGAGCGCATCATGGTCGAAGCCGGCGGCAGCATCGCCGGCGCCGGGTCGGTGACTCTCGAGGCGGCGGACGACCAGGAGGCGGCGAGCGCCCCCGCGGTCCTCACCGGCGATGCACAGGTGCTCGTGGACGGCAGCATCTCCACGCCGGGGCACCTGAGGATCGCCGCGACCGTGACCCTGACCGTCGCGCTCGCTGCCCAGACTCTCGAGGGGGAGGTAAGTGTCGCGTTCACCTCCACGGCCATCGCCGAGCTTCGCGCGGGATCGGTGGTCAGCGCGGGCTCGGTCGAGATCGTGGCCGAGACGGCGATCGACCTCACCTACGCGGGCAGCGTTCCCGAAACGACCGTGGCGTCTGAGGCGGAGGGCCTCGCCGCCGCCGACGAGCCCGACTCGGAGCTCGACGTCAGCGTCACCAACACGACGCACGCCGGCCTGACCGGCGGCGCGCACCTCACCGTGGGCGGCGACGCCACGATCACGGCGACCGACGACACCCAGATCGCGGTCGAGCTCGACGACGCCAGCGGGTCCACCCGGCTCGGCGGCCTGATCCCCGTCGACGGGTTCTTCGGGTTCGGCAGCATCACGGTCGTCGTCACGATGGAGCGCGATACGCGCGCGACCGTCACCGGAACGGCCGCGAGCCCGGCCCAGCTCACGGCGGGCGGATCCGTGCTCGTCGCGGCGGAGAGCCTCGGGTCCGTCTCCGCCGCAGTCGAATCCGACCTCGTCGGGAAGCTCACGACCACCGTCACCGGTGACGACGCTCTCGCGACCATCGCCGACGCGTCCGTCTCCGCTGCCGGGCTGGCACTCACAGCGGGCACCAGCACCAGCTACGCGCTCGCGGGCAAGGACGTCCGGAACACGGTGTCCGGCGCCACGACCGCCAGCGTCGCGGCGAGCTCCGTCACCGCCGGCGCCGGTGGCGTCGCGATCAGGGCTGTCGATTCGACCGCCGTGAGCGCCGAGGCATCTCGCCTCGAGATGGTGCCGTCCTCGCCCCTGTCGGTGCTCAGCGTGCTCCTGGCCCGGAACGACCTGACGCGCGACGTCGAAGCGACGGTGAGTTCCGCAAGCTCGATCACCACGGATGGCGACGTGGAGCTCGAAGCCGCGGCCGACGGAACCGTTCTGGCGCTCGTTGAGGCTGCGCGGGTGAAGGACAACGGCGACGGGCTCCCGACCAGCGGCGCGAAGGCCGTCGCCGGAACAATCGCCGTCAACGTGATCCTCGGCTCGGTCGCCGCCCAAGTCGCCGACAGCACGATCACCGCCCGCGACATCGCCATCGTCGCGACCAACGCCGCGTTCATCGACGCGACGAGCGAGATCGCCGCGACCGCGTCGACGGCGGAGGACGGCGTCGCGTTCGCGGCGTTCCGCGCAAACAACAACATGGCGGTCGCGGCTTCGATCGCGATCAACTTCATCGGCTGGGATCTCGGCAACGGGGCGCTGGCGGCCGTCGACGCGCTGCTCGGAACGGAGTTCGGCGCCGACGAGGAGCCGTTCTCGACCACCGCCTCGGCGAGCGGCTCGACCCTGACCGCTTCAGGGGACCTCGAGGTGCGCGCCACCTCGTCGCCGCGGATCAACTCGACGGTCACCAACACCGCGGAGTCGGTCAACAACGGGCTGTTCGGCGTCTCGTCCGCGGCGGCCGACGTCGTGCTCGCCACGAACAAGGTCAGCAGCGAGGCGCAGGCGTCGCTGAGCGACGTGACGGCGCCGGTCACCGGATTGCTCATCGTCGCCGCGGCGGACGAGTCCGGCGTGTTCTCGAACGTCAAGCTCGTGGTGTCCTCGTCCACCACCAACGACGGCGGCGTCCACCTCCTCGGTTCCGATCGCAACGGGCCGCCGGAGGCCGACTTCACCTCCGCCGACGGGTCGGTCTTCGTGCCGTTCGGCAGCACCGTGCGGATCGAGGCCGGCTACGCCGCCGCCGACTTCACCAGCGACGACGGGCCGACCGCGATCACCCCGGGCAAGCGGGTCGAGCTCTCGGGCGACTACGGCGTGGCGCGGCTTTCGAGCGCGATGGCGAAGCGGCTGCTCGTCACGGGCGACTTCGTCACCGTGAGCGACGACTACGCCGGCGGCGGCGACCCCGGCGCGACCTACCGCTACCGCGGCCCGGCCGGGCGGGTCGACCTCGGCGCCGAGGACTACGGCGACGCCGCGCGCTGGGCGCTCGTCGGTGGCACGGCGGGCGCGGTCTACCAGTTCACCGGACCCGCCGGGACCGTCGACCTCGGCGTGGAGGACTACTCGGACACGAGCCGCTGGAAGTTCGTCGCCGGCACCGAGGACAGCGTCTACACCTACCTCGGCCCGAGCGACACACTCGACCTGGCCTCGCAGGACTACGGCGACCTCGGTTACTGGAAGGCCGAGCCCGAGACCGACTTCTTCCCCGCGGGCGTGAACGTCACGCAGTCGCCGTCGACGACCGTGGGCGCGGTCATCGCCCTCAACGACGTCCAGGCCACCGTCGAGTCCGGCGCCACCGATTCGCAGATCAGCGCCGCGAGCGCCGCCGTGACCGCGGCCGGGAGCGCGTTCATCCGGGCGACGACCGACTCGTCGGCCTCCTCCTCGGGCGGGAGCACCCTCACCGGCCAGGGCACTTCGCTGGCGGTGAACGCGGTGATCGCGACGAACCGGGTGCTCAGCAGCGCGACCGCGTTCGTGGAGGGCGGTTCGCTCGCCGCGACGGACGGCGACGTGGAGGTCGCGGCCATGGGCACTGCCGTGATCGATGCGACGACGCTGGTGGCAGTGGCGTCCGGCGCGAACTCGATCGGTGCGGTCCTGGCGTTCAACTCGGTCGGCTGGAAGCCGACGAACCTCTTCTTCGCCAGCCTCGACGGTCTCCTCGGCAGCACGCTGCCGCAGGAGCGCGCGTTCGACACCGAGGAGCCGGCGGCCACGACGGCCTTCGTGCGCTCCGCGACGGTCACGGCCTCCGGCGCGATCGGCATCAGCGCCGCCAACGAGGCGCAGATCGACTCGCTCGCGAGCAACGAGGCGACTTCGGCACCCGCAGCGTTCCTCGGCGCCGGCGGCATGAGCGTCGCGGCCGTGCTCGCGACGAACAAGGTGTCGACGCTCGCGCAGGCCTTCGCGGAGTCCTCCGGCCTCGACGCCGGCGGCGACGTGGCCGTCGAGGCGAGCGATCTGGCCGCCCTCGTCGCGCGGTCGCACATGGTCGGGGCCGTCTCTCCGACCAACGATCTCGGGGCGGGCATCCTCAACCAGTGGGCGGGTGCCGTACGCGACGACTACCGGTTCACCAGCAACTCGGGCTCGCCGTTCGTGCGCTTCGGCGACAAGGTGCGGGTCGCCGACGACTACGACGGGCCCGACGCCGGCACTGAGGTCGACGTGACCGCCGGCCTCGTGTTCGAGTTCATGGGCGAAGACGGGACGCGCACCCTCGACGGGCAGGACTACTCGGACTTCGAGCTCTGGAAGGAGATCACGCCGACCTCGGTCATCTCCGACTCGGTCAGCTACGCCGTCCTGTCGCAGATCGGCGTCGGGCTCAACAGGAGCGGCCTGACCGGCTCCGCCAACAGCTACTTCGGCCTCGTGGTACTGAACGACGTCCGCGGAGCGGCCGAGGCGTACCTGACCGCAACCGATGTCGACGCCGGCGGCGACGTGTTGGTCGCGGCGATCGAGGACGCCCGGCTGGCCGCGAGCGACGACAGCTTCGTCAGCAGCTGGGAGGGCTACGGCGGGATGATCGTCACGAACCTCATGCTCGCGAGCGCCGACGCGTACGTCGAGGGCGGCTCGGTGACGGCCGCAGGCTCGCTGAGCGTCACGGCGGAGAACATCGCCGTGCTCGACGCGGCCGTGACGAGCAAGATCGAGGCCTGGACCGCCATCTCCGGCGTCGCCGCCTTCAACTCGATCGGCTGGGCGCCGTCGAACATTCTCTTCAACGTCCTCGAGGCGATCGTCGGCAACCCTGCCTACACCGAGCTGCTCGGCGGGGAGGAGCCCGCGCGGGCACGCGCGTATATCGAGGATGCCCCGCTCGACGTCGGCGGCGACGTGACCATCGCCGCCACGTCCTCGCCGCGGGTCACCGCCCTGGCCGGCAACGAGAACGTCGCGGAGGCGGCGCTCGACATCGTCTTCAGCAGCGCGTGGCAGGCGCAGGGTGTCGCCGGTGGCGGGATCATCGCCTCGAACAAGGTCTCGAGCGAGGCGGAGGCGTATCTGCGCTATGCAACCGGGCGCGGGTCCGTCGAGGTCGGCGGCGCCCTCACCGTTTCCGCGGACGACTCACCGGGCGTCGACGTGACGAGCACCGTCGTCCAGGCGGCAATTACGACCAACAACCTCTCCGGGGTGATCGACGCGGTCAACGGCGTCCTGCTGCCGGGCAGCTACGACTACACGCCGCAGTCCGGTTCGCGCGAGCTGACCGGGGGCGAGCGGGTGCGGCGGCGGCTGAGCCCGGCGGACGAGGCCGGCGCCGTGTACGAGTACATCGGTCCCGACGGCCTTGTCAACCTCGCGACCACCAGCTACGGCAACACCGGCCTGTGGAAGAAGCTGGCGGCCGAGAACGAGAGCGACCTCGAGAACCTCTTCGAGGGCGTCTCGAACCTCAACATCACGCCGTCCGACGCGCGCGCAGTCGGCATCCTGGTCCTGTTCAACGACGTCCGCGGCACCGCCTCGGCGTCGATCGAGCGCGCGGGCGTCAGTGCGGGCTCGGTGGCGGTAACCGCGACCGAGGCGGCCCAGTTGCTCGCCGAGACCGAGGCCAATGTCGAGGCTTCCGGCGGCAGCTTCTCCGGCGCAGGCACCGTCGTGGCGGTCAATGCCCAGCTCGTGACCAACGTGCTCCTCTCCGCCGCCGACGCGTGGATCGACGCCAGCGACATCGAGACCGACGGGGACGTCTCGGTCGGCGCCGTCAACGGCTCGGCGCTCGACGCGACCCTGCTCTCCAGCTCCGCCAGCGGCGACAAGGTCTTCGGCTTCCTGATCGCCTTCAACACGATCGGGTGGCAGGCGAGCAACATCCTCTTCAACACGATCGAGGCGCTGCTCGGCGATCCGGCCTTCTCGAGCTTCCTCGACGGCCTCGAGCCGGCGGCCGCGCGGGCGTTCGTCACGGACTCCGAGATCACAGCCGGCGGGGACCTCACCGTCGAGGCCGTCGACACGGCCGGGCTGAACGCGACGGTGAGCAACGCCGCGAGCTCGGCCGCCGCGGCCCTGTTCGGTGCGAATGGCGCCGCGGTTGGTGCGATTCTCGCGTCGAACAAGGTCAACAGCGAGGCCGAGGCATACGCGGAGGGCACGACCGCCGTCGTCGCCGGCGCCACGCGGATCGCCGCCACCGACAACTCCGAGATCCTCTCGAACGTCAAGCTGGTGGTGTCGTCGGTCACGACCAACGACGGCGGGACGTCGGTCGTCCAGAACACGATCAACAACTTCGTCGATGCCGACTTCATCACCTCCGAGGGCGTCCGCGACCTCTTCTTCGGAGCGCGGGTGAGGATCGCCGACGATTTCGGTGGCGAGGACTACACGACCGACGACGGCGAGATCGACCTTGTCACCGAGAACCGGGTGCTGGTCGGCGACGACTACGGAATCGCGCGGCTGACCACGTCGATGGGCCGCCGGCTGCTACTGCCCGGCGACTACGTGGTGCTCGACGAGGGCTACTCCGGCGGCGGCGCACCGGAGGCGACCTACCGCTACCTCGGGCCGAAGGCCCGGACCGATCTCGGTTCCGAGGACTACGGCGACGAGGCGCGCTGGGCGAAGGTCGGCGGGGACGGCGGCACGGTCTACCTGTACCTCGGCCCGGACGCGACACTCGATCTCTCGGCGACCGACTACGGCGACAGCGACCTGTGGCGGCCGATCGGCGGGACGGCGGGCGCCGTCTACGAGTACATGGGCCCCGACGCGAGCGTCGACCTCGGCAATCAGGACTACGGGGACCTCGGCTACTGGCGACCGGTCGAGGACACGGAACTCATTCCGCAAGGGGTCAACTTCACGAACTCAAACTCGATCTCGGTCGGCGGGATAGTCGTGCTGAACGACCAGCGCGCCGCCGTGCGGGCGTACGCCGCCGACAGCCAGCTGACGGCCGGCAGCCTCACGATCGAGGCGACGCAGAACGCGCTCGTGCGCGCCATCGCAGACTCCACGTCGTCCTCGTCGGGCGGAAGCACGTTCACCGGCCAGGGCACGTCGCTGGCCGTCAACGCCACGATCGCGACCAACCGGGTGCTCAGCTCGGCGCGCGCCTACATCGAGGACAGCCACGTGGAGACCACGGCGGGCGATGTGACGGTGGCCGCCACGAACTCGTCGGTGCTCGACGCGCTCAGCCTGCAGGCGACCTTCACCGGCTCCGAGGCCTACGGCATCCTGCTCGCCTTCAACACCGTCGGCTGGAAGCCCACGAACCTGTTCTTCGCCGCCCTCGACGGCCTGCTCGGCAGCACCGAGCTCGGAGAGCGCGCGTTCGACGGCGAGGAGCCCGCGGAGACCTGGGCGTACATCGAGGACACGCCCGTCGACTCGGCCGGGGGCATCTTCGTGACGGCCGCGACCGAGGCGCTGATCAACTCGTTCACCGGCAACGCGGCGACGTCGGCGCCGGCCGCGTTCGTCGGTGCCGCGGGCAAGAGCGTCAGCGCCGTGCTCGCCTCGAACATGGTGTCGAGCTCGACGCGCGCCTTCGTCCAGTTCGCGACGGGCCCCGGCCAGCTCGATGCCGCCGGCCCGGTCGAGATCCTCGCCGACGACGTCTCCGGTATCCACGCGGCGACCGAGCTGGAGGCCGTGGTCGAGCCGACCAACGACGGCGGCCAGGGAATCTTCAACGGGATGGCCCGCGCGATCCTCGACGACTACGAGTACACGAGCAGGTCGGAGCCGGCCATCGTCGTCTTCGGCGATCGCGTCCGGGTGGCCGACGACTACGACGGTCCCGACGCCGACGGCGACGTCGACGAGACCGCCGGGAAGGTCTTCCAGTTCATGGGCGTCGACGACGCGATCCTCCTCGGCGAGCAGGACTACTCGGACTTCGAGCTCTGGAAGGAGCTCACCGAGACGACGATCATCACCGACTCGCTCAGCTTCGCCATCCTGTCGCAGGTCGGCGCGGCGATCGGGAAGCCCCTCACCGGAGGCGCCGACAGCTACTTCGGGCTGATCGCCCGCAATGACGTCCGCGGCTTCGCGGAGGCCTTCGCGAGCCGTACCGCCATCACGGCCGGCGACGTCACTGTCGCGGCGACCGAGGACGCGCGGCTGAGCTCGATGGACAGCAGCGTGATCGGTACCTGGAGCGGCTACGGCGGCCTGATCGTCACCAACCTCGTGCTCTCGAGCGCCGACGCGTACATCGAGGATGGCTCGGTTACGACGACCGGCTCGCTGAGCGTGACGGCCGAGAACGTCTCGGTGCTCGACGCGATCTCGACCAGCAAGATCGAGGCCTGGGACGCGGTCGCCGGGGTCGCCGTGTTCAACTCGATCGGCTGGCGGCCCCAGAACGTCCTCTTCAACGCCCTCGAGGCGCTGATCGGCGCTCCGGCGTTCGCCGAGCTGATCGGCGGTGAGGAGCCCGCCCGCGCGCACGCGTGGATCGACGACACCTCGATCGACGTCGGTGGCGACCTGACGGTCACGGGTACGGCAGCGGCCCAGCTGACGGCGACCGCCGGGAACGAGAACATCGCCGAGGCGGCGCTCGACATCGTGTTCAGCGCCAAGTGGCAGGCGAAGGGTCTCGCGGCGGGCGTGATCGTCGCCTCGAACAAGGTCTCCACCTCCTCGCAGGCGCGCATCGACTACACCTCGGGCCGCGGGTCCGTCGAGGTCGGCGGGGCGCTGACCCTCGCTGCCGTCGACGCGGCGGGCATCGACGCCACGGGCACGATCGTCCAGTCGGCGGCTACGTCGAACACGCTTGCCGGCCTGCTCGACATCGTCCGCAACCTGCTGCCCGGCGACTACGACTACACCACGGCCTCGGGCACCCGGGAGCTCGAGGAGGGCGACCGCGTGCGGGTCGGTGCGACCTCGCTCCATGGCGACGTCGGCTCCGTCTACGAGTACGTCGGGCCGGACGGAGACGTCGTCCTGGGCGAGGCGATCTACACGGACGCCAGCTTGTGGGACAAGCTCGATCCGGAGACCGACGAGCCCGGCAGCATCTTCGAGGGCGTCGCGAACCTCAACATCACACCCTCCGACGCGCGCGCCGTGGGAGGTCTCGCCATGCTCAACGACGTACGCAGCGAGGCAGTCGCGCTGCTCGACGACGCCGACGTGACGGCCGGCTCAGTCAGCGTCCACGCAGGCGAGGAGGCCGTCCTGATCGCGACGACGACGATCAACGTCGACGCCAGCGGCGGCAGCTTCTCGGGCAAGGGGACCGTCGTCGCCTTCTCCGTGCAGATCGTCACGAACCTCGTGCTGTCGAGCGCCGACGCGTCGATCACCGACAGCACCATCAACACGACCGGCCCGGTCACGGCCGCGGCGGCCAACTCGTCCATCCTCGATGCCCGGCTCCACTCGGCCACGCGCAGCGGCGACAAGGCGCTCAGCTTCCTGATCGCCTTCAACACCGTCGGCTGGCGGCCGCTGAACGTGCTCCTCAACGCGGTCGAGGCGCTGCTCGGCGATCCGGCCTTCTCGACGGCGTTCGACGGCGAGCAGCCGGCGCGTGCGAAGGCGATCGTCGACGCCGTGACCGTCCGTGCGGCCGGCGCGGCGAGCGACCTGGCCATCACAGCCGACAACGCCGCTCAGATCAACGCGACAGTCAGCAACGCTGCCGACTCCGCGGCATCGGCGCTGTTCGGCGCGACCGGCAAGTCGGTCGGCGGCGTGCTGGCCTCGAACAAGATCTCGAGCGAGGCGGAGGCGACCCTCGAGGACTCCTCCGTCGTCGTGGATGGCAACGTGGACGTGATCGCCTCGGACTCGGCGGGGATCTACGCCAACGTCAAGATGGTCTCCTCGTCGATCACCTCGAACGACGGCGGCGCGTCGCTCATCCAGGGCGCGATCAACCACCAGACCGACACCGACTTCGTCACCTCCGAGGGGCTCCGCACGATCCGCTTCGGCCAGCTGGTCCGGATCGCCTCCGACTTCGGGTCGCCGGTCTTCACGAGCGAGGACGGTGAGCAGACCGTCGCGCCCGGGAACATCGTCGAGGTCGCCGCCGACTACGGCGCCTTCCGGCTGACCAGCGCCGCGGGAAAGCGCCTCCTCGTCACCGGCGACAACGTCCAGTTCGCCGACGGCTACGGGAGCGGAGGCGCCGCGGACGCGGTCTATCGCTACCTCGGAGCGAACGGGCGTTTCGATCTCGGCGCCGAGGACTTCGGGGACACGGATCGCTGGGCCCTGCTCGGCGGCGACGCGGGCGCCCTCTACCAGTACCGCGGTGCCGCCGACGAGGACATCGACCTGTCGGCGACCGACTACGGCGACGCCGCGCGCTGGAAGCTGATCGAGGGCCAGCCCGGATCCATCTACGTCTACATGGGGACCGAGGAGGAACGTGACCTGAGCAGCGAGGACTACGGCGACCTCGGCTACTGGAAGCCGCTCGGATCGACACAGCTGGTGCCGACCGGCATCAACGTCACGAACTCCGACTCGACCGCCATCGGCGGCATCGTCGTGCTGAACGAGGTCCGCTCCGACGTCACGAGCGCCGTGCGCCGCTCGGCGGTGGACGCCGCGGCCGTGTCCGTCAGGGCGAGCGACACCGCGGTGATCCGCGCGACTGCCGACAGCTCGGCCACATCCTCGGGCGGGAGCAGCTTCACCGGTCAGGGGACCTCGCTGGCGGTGAACGGGGTGATCGCCGCGAACGTGATCCTCTCGAGCGCTGTCGCGATCATCGAGGAGAGCAGCGTCCTCGCCCGCGACGGCGACGTGCTGGTCGACGCCGCGAACCTCTCGCAGGTCGACGCGACGAACCTGAACGCGTCCGAGAGCGCCGGCCAGACCATCGGCGTCACGCTGGCGTTCAACACGATCGGCTGGCGCGCACAGAACCTGATCTTCAACACCGTTGACGCGATCCTCGGCGATCCGCTCATCTCGAACGCGCTCGGCAATCAGGACGCGGCGCAGGTGACCGCGCAGATCACCGGGTCCCGCGCCGACGCCAGCGGCGACGTGCGGGCGCGGGCGCTGAACGAGGCGATCATCAACTCCGAGGTCAGCCACGAGGCCAGCGCCGTCGCGGTCGCGTTCACCGGCGCCACCAGCCTCGCGATCGGCGTCGTGATCGCGAGCAACATGGTCAACACCTCGACCACGGCCGGAATCGACTACCCCGGGCTGTCCAGCGACCTGACGACGGCGAGTACCCCGGCGGGCCTCAACCCTGGCGATCGCGTCGTGGTTGCGCCGGGCAAGGTCTACCGCTACATCGGGCAGGCGCGCGGGCCTCCACTGAACCTGAGCGATACAGCGCAGCACTACGCCACGAACCCCGACTGGCAGCTGTGGTCCGCAGTGACCGCCGGCGGGGTGGTGTCGGTCACCGCGCAGGACACCGCCGCGATCGACTCGACCGTCACCCTCACCGCGCTCGCCAAGTCCAAGAACGACGGCGGCGCCGGGCTGATCCTCTCCCTCCTCGAGTCGGCCCTCCACGACTACGAGTTCACGACCCGCTCCGGTAGCCAGGAGATCGAGGACGGAGACCTCGTCAGGCTCCACGACGGATACACGGGCGGCGGCGCCGGCGGCAACATCTACGCCTACAACGGGCCGGACGACACCTTCGACCTCTCCGACACGGACTACACGGGCTCGGCCTGGACGCGGATCACCGCCGACGAAGAGGACCTGGCGCTGCTCGACTCGCTCGGCCTCAAGGATCGCCTCGGCAACATCTCCGCTTCGAGCGCCACCGCCGTCGGCGCGCTGATCGCGCGCAACGAGGTCCGGGCGACCGTCGACGCCGGCGTGAGCGCGATGACCATCGCGGCCGGCGGGGACGTCGAGGTCGGCGTCCTCGAGAACGCCACGATCGCAGCGGTGGTCACCGGGACCGTGACCTCCGAGGGCGGCAGCGTGATCGCGGGCGGTAGCTCGAACGCGATCAACGCGATCATCGCCACGAACGTCGTGCTCAGCGCGGCCGAGGCGCTGATCGCCGACAGCGACGTCACGAGCGACGGGAACGTGAGCGTCACGGCGTCGAACACCTCGACGATCGCCGCCGAGGTCACGGGGGAGACCACCTCGAACGGAGTCTCGGTCGGCGTCACCGTCGCCTTCAACTCGGTCGGCTGGGAGTCGCAGAACGTCCTCTTCAACCTCGCCGACGCGATCCTCGGCACTTCGATCGGCGATCCCGACCCGGCTGCCACCCGCGCGGCGATCGAGCGGTCCAGCGTCGTGGCGGACGGCGACATCGTCGTTGCCGCCACCTCGGAGGCGAGCATCGACGCCGACGTCGGCGCCTCGGCCGTGAGCGTCACGGGCTCGCTGCAGAACAGCACCTCGGTTGCGATCGGCGCCGTCGTGGCGATGAACCGGCTCGCCACCGACGTCGAGGCGACGATCGACTCCGCGCCCGTGCTCACGGCGGGCGGCGGCATCGCGGTCACCGCCGAGGACAGCGGGACCATCACCGCCCTCGTCGATGCCCCGGCCGTCGCCGTGGCGGCCAGCGCGGCCAACGCGACCTCGGTCGGAGTCGGTGTGAGCATCACCCGCAACGAGGTCGACACCGGCATGTGGGCGTCGATCCGCGCGACGCCCGCGGCCAGCGCGCTCGCCGGGACGCTGCGGATCACGGCCACCCAGGCGGGGACGATCGACGCGACCTCGACCGCCTCGGCGATCACGGTTGCCGCCTCGATCAAGGACGCGACCGGCTTCTCGGGCGGCGGCGCGACCGCCGTCAACTCGATCTCCGGCAGCGCGAACGCGTTCGCGGAGAACAGCTCGCTGAGCGCCGCCGGCACCGCGGTGGGACAGGGCGAGGTACTCATCACCGCTTCCAACACCTCCGCGGTGACGGCGCTCATCCGCGCGATCGCCATCACCGTCGGCGTCAGCGGCTCGGGTTCGGTCAGCGGCGCGATCGGCATCTCGATCGCCCGCAACCTGATCGGCTGGGAGGAGTTCGGCGGAGCCGATCCGGTCGAGGTCAGGGCATACGCACAGGGCACCCAGATCGACGCGGCGGAGGGGATCACGCTCACTGCCACCAGTTCTTCGACGATCGACGCGACCATCGCCTCGGCGGCGGTGGCGATCGCCGCGTCGGTGCAGTCGAGCGGGGCCGTGACCGCGGCGGGGCTGGTCGCGGAGAACAACATCGCGCGTGACGTGCAGGCCTACGTGTCGGGCTCGGCGCGGCTGCACACCGCAGCCGGTGACATCGAGCTGAGCGCGACGGACGACTCGAGCATCACGGCGGACGCCCAGGCAGCCTCCGTCGCGGTCAGCCTCGCCGGGACCTCGAGCGCGGCCGTGGCGATCGGCCTCTCGATCGCGCACAACACGATCGACAACGACATCGCCGCCTACCTCGAGAACGTCGCGGCCGTCGACCCGGACGGCGGAGCCGTGAGCGTCACCGTCCTCGACTCGGCGACGATCGCGGTGACCTCGACCGCGGTCGGAGTTGCGGCGGCCGCCGGCGCCGGCTCGGTCGGGCTCGCCATCAGCGGCGGCGGCTCGGAGTCGACCAACGTCGTACTGACCACGGCCAAGGCCTACATCGACTCGAGCACCCTCGGGACGACCGTCGAGCCGATCGGCGCGCTGACCCTCACCGCGACCAGCGACGCGGAGATCACCGCCGAGGTGCTCGCCGTGGCGGCGACGCTCTCGTTCAGCGGCGGCACCGGTGTCGGCGTGGCAGTCGGCATCGCGGTTGCGCGGAACTTCATCGGCTGGGCGCCGACCGACATGACTTCGACGTACACGACGGACGACCGGCCGATGACGCTCGCGGACGGTGACACGGTCAAGATCGCGAGCGGCGCGCGCGTCGGCGACGTGTACCGCTACTACGGCGCCACGCGCAGCCCGGGCGAGGAGATCGACCTCTCGGTCGAGGACTACTCCGACCCGACGATCTGGACGCAGGTGAACCTTTCGCCGGACACGGCCGGCGTCGAGGCGTACACGGCGGATTCGGTCATCCACGCCGCCGCGATGAGCGCGACCGCCACCGCCGCGCAGACGATCGACGCCGTCGTCGCCGCCGGCGCCGCGGCGCTCAGCGGCGGCGCGACGGCCGGTGTCGGGGTGAGCGGGGCCGGCGTCTACGCCGAGAACCGCATCGCGTCGGTCGTGCGGGCGTACGTGGACGGCGGCACCGAGGTCCGGGTCACGAGCCTCACGCTCACGGCGGGCGACAGCTCGGGGATCCGGGCCCGCGCCGGCGCGGTCTCGCTCGCCGCGGGCGCCGCCGGGACGGCCGGCGTGGCGGTCGCAATCGGGCTCTCGATCGCGATCAACTCGATCGAGCGGGACGTTGCGGCGTTCGTCCGCGACGTGGGCACCCTCGCGGTCACGGGCGACGTCACCGTCACCGCGACGACGGAGGGCCGCGTGCTCCCGTTCCTCCTCACGGGCTTCACGGCCGCGCAGCTTGACGACGCGGGCACGGTCGATCCGAACAATCCGAACAATCCGAACGATCCGGACGATCCGAACGATCCGGACCCCGTGGACGAAAACGCGGTCGACGTGGCCGCCGACGCGTTGATCGTCGAGGCCATCCGCGCAGCGTTCGACGCTGAAGGAATCGTCATGACGGGCGCCCTTCGGCTCACCACCCTCACGCCGGGCAGCTCGTGGCAGCTCACGCACGAGGGCGCCAACGGCCTCCTGCCCGACCCGGGTGCCAGCTACGTGATCACCCTGGTGGACGGCGAGTTCCGGATCAGCGAGGCGACGATCAACGTGCTGTCCGTCGCCGCGTCAGTCGCGGTCGGTCTCGGCGGCGCCGCCGGGGTCGCCGTCAGCGGCGCCGGCGCCGTCGCGCTGAACAGCGATCGCTCGAAGACCAACGCCTTCATCCAGTCGAGCTCGGTGACCGCCGCGAACGTCACCCTCGACGCAACGAGCACGACGACGATCGCCGCCACGGTCGGCGCGCTCGCGGTCGCCGTCGGGGCCGGCGGCACGGCGGGCGTGGGGATCGCGATCGGCGTCGCGGTCGCCCGCAACGAGATCGGCGCGGGCGGGACCAGCGAGGTGCGCGCCTACATCGCCGACGCAAGTGTCAGCGGCAACGTGAGCCTGACCGCTCGGGCCGACCAGAAGATCGATGCCGTCGTCCTTGCCGGCGCGGTAGCAGTTGGAGCCGCGGGCGCGGCCGGAGTCGGCGTCGCGGGCAGCGGCGTCTACGCGGAGAACCGGATCGCCGTCGACGTCCTGGCCGCCATCGACGGCGACGGTGCGACTGGCATCACCGCCGGGACGATCACGCTCTCCGCCACGGACGCGTCCGCGATCCGCGCGATCGCCGGGGCAGCCTCGCTCGCCGTGGCCGCCGGCGGCGCCGCGGGCGTCGGCGTCTCGATCGGCGTCGCGCTGGCCCGCAACGAGATCGCCAACACCGTTACTGCGCGGATCACCGATTCCGGCTCCGTCGGGGCCGGGACCGCGGGCATCACGCTGACCGCGAAGGAGAGCGCGTCGATCGAGGTCTACGCGGTGGCGGCCTCGGTCGCGGTCGGCGCCGGCGGCGCATTCGGCGGCGGCATCGCCGGGGCCGGCGCCGAGGCGACGAACGTGGTCCTGACGGCGACCAACGCCTACATCGACGGCAGCACCCTGACCACCGCCGGGTCCGTCGCGCTGACGGCCACCGACGACTCGCACATCGACGCGGTCATCGTCGGCGTGGCGATCGGCTTCGGAGCGGGCGGCGCCGCAGGCATCGGCGCGGCGATCGGCGTCTCCATGGCGCGCAACCTGATCGGCTGGGAGGAGGCGCCGGCCGCGTCCGACCACGACTCGGACCAGACGCTCAGCGGCGGGCTCGCGACGGGCAAGCGGGTGCGCATCGCCACCGGCGTCGGCGCGGGCGGTGTCTACGAGTACATCGGGCCGGCGCTGACCGACCCGGTCGACCTGCGCAACCAGGACTACCAGGACTCCGACAAGTGGCGCCAGCTCGGCCTGACGAAGCCGTTCGCGCAGGTCCAGGCCTACGTGCGCGACACGAGCATCAGTGCGGACGGCGCGCTGACCATCACCGCCACCGCCACCCAGGACATCGACGCCCTGGTCATCTCCGGGGCCGTCACCGTCTCGGGCGCCGGCGCGGCGGCAATCGGCGTCTCGGGCGCCGGGACGAGCGCCGTCAACAAGATCGCCGTCCTCGTCGCCGCGTTCATCGCCGGCGACGGCGAGACGGGCATCACCGCCGCCAGCATCGCGCTGGCGGCTACCGACACCTCGACGATCGACGCGGAGTCTGGCGCGGCCGCCCTCGCGGGCGCGGTCAGCGGCGCGGTTGCGATCGCGGTCGCCGTCGGGATCGGCATCGGTCGCAACGAGATCTCCACCGAGGTCCTCGCCTACATAGCGGACGCCGGTGACGTTGACAGCACCTCGGGCGGGATCTCCGTCAGCGCGACCGAGAGCTCGACGATCGAGGCCGCCGCAACCGCCGCTAGCGCGTCACTCACGATCGGTTTCGCGGCCGCCGTCTCGCTCGCCGGCGCCGGCGCCGTCGCCACGAACGTCATCCTCACCAAGACCAACGCGTACGTGCTGGACAGCGACCTCGACAGCGCGGCCGGGGTGACCGTGAGCGCGACCAGCACCGGCACCATCGATGCGCACGTCATCGCGGTTGCGGCTTCGGTCGGCGGCGGGACGTTCGGCGGGGCCGCCTCGATCGGTGTGTCGATCGCGCGGAACCTGATCGGGTACACGGCCTCCGGGGCCCAGCAGCCCGCCGAGGTCCAGGCCTACATCAAGGGCTCGGCGGTGCGCGCGACCGGCGCGCTCAGCGTGACCGCGACCGCGACGCAGACCATCACGGCCAAGACCGAGGTCGAGTCCGTCGCGGTCGGCGGCGGCGTCGCCGCCGTTGCGATCAGCGGGGCCGGCGTCGAGGTCAAGAACCGGATCGCGAACAACGTCAAGGCGGCGATCGAGTCGACGACCGAGGCCGGCGTCACCGCGGCCGCCGTAACCCTGTCCGCCACCGAGACCGCGACGATCACCGCGACGGCGCTCGCGGTCGGGATCGCCACGTCATTCGGCTTCGCCGGGGGATCCGTCTCGGTAGGCGTTGCGCTCGCGGAGGCCGAGATCACAAGCGTCGTCGAAGCGTTCACGAGCGCCGCCACCGTCAGGACTACCGGCGATGGCGCGATCTCGATCGCGGCCACGGGCACGTCGACCGTCACGGCCACGTCGACGACCGCGTCGGTCGCGGCCAGCTTCGCCATTTCGGCCACGTTCTCGGGCGCCGGCGCCACCCAGACGAGCACGATCGCGACAACTACGCGGGCGTACATCACAGGTGGTTCGGTCACCTCGGACGGCGCTCTCTCGGTAACCGCCACCGACACGTCGAGTGCGACCGCCAGCGCCGAGGCCTTGTCGGTGTCCGCGGGCGTGCTGTCGTTTGCCGCCGCCGGCTCCGTGGCGACGACGACAGTGAGCCCGACGGTCGAGGCCTCCATCAGCGACGCGACCGTGAACGCCGACGGGAACGTGGCCGTGACCGCGTCGGCGATCGCCACCAGCAAGGCGACCACGCTCGCGCTCGCGTTCGCGACCACAGTCGCCGCGTCCGGCTCGGTCGCAACCGCGACCCTCGAGCCCGAGATCGAGGCGTCGATCTCCGGCGGGAGTGTTACCACTACGAGCGGCTCGGTCGCGCTGACGGCGACCTACAACGCCACGCCGGCCGGGGCCAACGCCGCCACGGTCGCGCACGCCGCCGACGCGCTGGCCGAGGCGTCCTCCGGAGGCCTCATCTCAGGTAGCGGTGCGACCGCGGTCGCGGAGGACGTGGGCGCGGTCAGCGCGTTCACGCAGGGTGGCACGATCTCCGCCGTCGCGGGTTCGGTGAGCGTGATCGCGGCTTCCTACGTCGCGCCGGACGCCGATGCCGCAGGCGGTGCGGGTGGCGCCATCGGCGTCGGCATCACGGACGCGACCGCCACCGCCGCTGTCGCGACCGAGGCGCGGCTCGGGGGGAGCATCGGCGGCGCTACTGCGGGGAGCGCCGGGGCCACGTCCCTCACGGTGACCGCTATCTCGACGCAGCTCGCCACGGCCGACGCGTTGGCGCTGTCCGGCGGCGTTCTCGCCGGCGTCGGCGCGGAGTCGACCGCTCAGGTCGACGCGCCGGATGCCGGCAAGGCGTCGGCCGGCGCGTCCCTGGGCTCGGGGGCCGTGATTGTGTCGGGTGCGATTGGTTTGTCGGCGTCGTTGACGGCGCGGGCGGATGCGGATACGGGTGCTTATGCGGGTGCTGCTTTGGCGGCTGGTGGTGTGGCGAAGGCGACGGCGTCGTTGACTCCGGTTGTGCGTGCCGGGGTTGCGGGTGGGTCGGTGCGTTCGACTGGTGGGGCGATTTCGATCACTGGTCGTTACAACGCGACCGATGCCGGTGGGAATGCTGCTGGTGTGGACAACGCCGCGAAGGCGGAGGCGGAGTCGGTGGCGGTTGCGGCTGGTGGTGCGGGTGGTGATGCGTTCGCGAAGGCGACGGATGGCGGTGTGGTCGACGTCAATGTCACCGGTGGCACGCTTTCCGCAACGACGATCGCGTTGTTGGCGGTGTCGTATGCGGCTCCGTTCGCGAAGGCGTTTGCTGTTTCGGTTGGCGGTGTGTTGGGGGTTGGGCTGAGTGAGGCGGAGGCGGTTGCGGATGGTGCGACGCGGGCGCGGATGGGCGGTTCTGTCCAGGGCACGACGGCCGGGACTGTGGGTGCGGGTTCTTTGATGGTGACGGCGATCGCGACTCAGGTTGCGGTTGGTGATGCTGATCCGGCTGCGGGTGGGTTGTTGGGGGCTGGGGTGGGTGCGGAGTCGATTTCGACGGTGGCGCCGAATGCGGGTGGTCTGGGTTCGGCTGATGTGGCGCTTGGGTCGGGGACGGTGATCGTGTCGGGTGCGATCACCTTGTCGGCGACGCTGACGGCGCGGGCGGATGCGGACACCGTCGGTTTTGCGTTCGCGGGCGGTGTGGCTGGTGGTGAGTCGAAGGCGACGGCGTCGCTGACTCCGCTGGTGCATGCGGGTGTCGAGGGCGGCACTGTCCGCTCGACGACGGACGCGATCTCGATCAGCGGCCTCTACAACGCGAACGCAGCGGGCGAGAACATGGCCGGCGTCGACCATGCCGCCGAAGCCACCGCGGAATCCGTCACAGCCGCCCTCGCGGGCTCCGGGAGCAACTCCACCGCGAGCGCGACGGACGGCGGTGTGGTCGACGTCAACGTCGCAGGCGGCATCTTCTCGGCAGCGATGGGCATCACCCTGGTCGCCGCCTCCTACGCCGCACCGTTCGCCGAGGCCAGCGCCTACGCGGGCTCGGCCGGCGTGAGCGTCGGGCTCGGGACGGCGACCGCCACGGCGAGTGGTGCGACGCGGGCGCGGATGGGCGGATCCATCGAGGGCACGACGACCGGTACGGCCGGCGCAACCGGTTTGTCCATCACGGCACGCGCGACCCAGTTCGCGGAGGCCGACGCAGACACCATCGCGGGCACCGTCGCGGGCAGTGGGGTCGGCGCGGCCGCGACCGCCGAGGTGGTGCCGAACTCGGGCGGCCTCCCCTCGCCCGGGGCTTCGCTCGGGACGGGCACGATCATCGTCACCGGCGATATCTCGCTGACCGCCGTGCTCAAGGCTCGAGCCGATGCCGACACCGACGGGGTGACCTTCTCGATCGGCATCTCAGGGGGCTCCTCGACGGCCACCGCGACGCTGACTCCGGAGCTGCGGGTGGGCATCGAGGGCGGGACCGTGCGCTCGACCGGCGGAGCGATCGCCATCAAGGCGCTCTACAACGCGACCGACACCGGCGCGAACGACGCCGGCGTCGCCAATGCGGCGCTCGCATCGGCGCAGGGAATCGCCGCGACCGGCCTCGGCTCAGGCGCGGCGACCACCGCCACGGCTACCGATGGCGGCATCGTCGACGTGAACATCGCCGGCGGCACGCTGTCGGCCGCGACGACCATCACCCTGATCGCCGCCTCGTATGCCGCTCCGCTGGCCGACGCCTTTGCGGTTGGCGCGTCCGCGGGCGCCGGTGGTGCCGCGGCGACCGCCGAGGCGATCGCGAACGGCGCGACGAGCGCGCGGATGGGCGGCTCCGTCGGGGGCACGACCCCCGGGACCGCGGGCGCGACCGCGCTCACTGTGACCACGATCGCCACGCAGATCGCCGAGGCGGACGCAGAGCCGGCCGGCGGTGGGCTGCTCCTGGGCATCGTTGGTGCAGAATCGATCGCGACGGTGGAGCCGAACGCGGACGGCCTCGGTGCCGCTGACGCGGCGCTTGGGTCGGGCACGGTGATCGTGTCTGGCGCGCTCAGCCTGTCGGCGACGCTGACGGCGCGCGCCGATGCGGACACCGTCGGCTACGCGTTCGCGGGCGCTGCGGCGGGCGGGGAGTCGAAGTCGACCGCGACGCTGACACCGCTCGTCCACGCCGGCGTCGAGGGCGGCACGGTGCGTTCGACTGGTGGGGCGATTTCGATTGTTGGTCGTTACAACGCGGATGACGCTGGTGTGAATGCGGCTGGTGTGGATAACGCGGCGTTGGCGTCGGCTGAGTCGGTGTCGGCGGCGGTTGGTGGCGCGGGTGGTGGTGCGTTTGCGAAGGCGACGGATGGTGGTGTCGTTGATGTGAATGTTGCCGGTGGCACGCTTTCCGCGGGGACGACGATTTCGTTGTTGGCGGTGTCTTATGCGGCGCCGTTCGCGGATGCGATCGGCAACGCGATTGCCGTCGGGGTGGGGGTTGGGTTGACCGAGGCGGAGGCCATTGCGAGTGGCGCGACGCGGGCGCGGCTGGGTAGCTCGGTGCAGGGCACGACGGCCGGAACGGCGGGTGCGACCTCTTTGACGGTGACCGCGATCGCGACACAGATCGCGGACGCTGATTCCGAGGCGGCCGGTGGCGGGGTCCTGGGGGGCGGCACCGGCGCGGAGTCGATCGCGACCGTGAAGCCGAATGCGGGCGGCCTGGGTGCGGCTGATGTCGCGCTCGGCTCGGGGGCCGTGATTGTGTCGGGTGCGATTGGTTTGTCGGCGTCGTTGACGGCGCGGGCGGATGCGGATACGGGTGCTTATGCGGGTGCTGCTTTGGCGGCTGGTGGTGTGGCGAAGGCGACGGCGTCGTTGACTCCGGTTGTGCGTGCCGGGGTTGCGGGTGGGTCGGTGCGTTCGACTGGTGGGGCGATTTCGATCACTGGTCGTTACAACGCGACCGATGCCGGTGGGAATGCTGCTGGTGTGGACAACGCCGCGAAGGCGGAGGCGGAGTCGGTGGCGGTTGCGGCTGGTGGTGCGGGTGGTGATGCGTTCGCGAAGGCGACGGATGGCGGTGTGGTCGACGTCAATGTCACCGGTGGCACGCTTTCCGCAACGACGATCGCGTTGTTGGCGGTGTCGTATGCGGCTCCGTTCGCGAAGGCGTTTGCTGTTTCGGTTGGCGGTGTGTTGGGGGTTGGGCTGAGTGAGGCGGAGGCGGTTGCGGATGGTGCGACGCGGGCGCGGATGGGCGGTTCTGTCCAGGGCACGACGGCCGGGACTGTGGGTGCGGGTTCTTTGATGGTGACGGCGATCGCGACTCAGGTTGCGGTTGGTGATGCTGATCCGGCTGCGGGTGGGTTGTTGGGGGCTGGGGTGGGTGCGGAGTCGATTTCGACGGTGGCGCCGAATGCGGGTGGTCTGGGTTCGGCTGATGTGGCGCTTGGGTCGGGGACGGTGATCGTGTCGGGTGCGATCACCTTGTCGGCGACGCTGACGGCGCGGGCGGATGCGGACACCGTCGGTTTTGCGTTCGCGGGCGGTGTGGCTGGTGGTGAGTCGAAGGCGACGGCGTCGCTGACTCCGCTGGTGCATGCGGGTGTCGAGGGCGGCACTGTCCGCTCGACGACGGACGCGATCTCGATCAGCGGCCTCTACAACGCGAACGCAGCGGGCGAGAACATGGCCGGCGTCGACCATGCCGCCGAAGCCACCGCGGAATCCGTCACAGCCGCCCTGTTGGCGTCCGGATCTGGCGCGTTCGCGAAGGCGACGGACGGCGGCGTGGTGGATGTGAACGTGGCCGGTGGGACGCTGTCCGCTGCGACGATCTCGGTGACCGCGGCGTCTTATGCGGCGCCGTTCGCGAAGACGTCCGGGATTACGGCGGCGCTTGGGCTCGGCGTCGGTTTGACGGAGTCGGAGGCGGTTGCGAGTGGTGCGACGCGGGCGCGGATGGGCGGCTCTGTGGAGGGGACGACGCCCGGGGCGGCGGGGGCGACCTCTTTGACGGTGACCGCGATCGCGAAGCAGATCGCGGACGCTGATTCCGTCGCGGCCGGCGGCGGTTTGCTCGGGGCGGGGACGGGGTCGGAGTCGATCGCGACCGTGGAAGCAAATGCGGGCGGGCTTGGTGCGGCTGACGTGGCGCTCGGGTCGGGCACGGTGATCGTGTCGGGAGCGATCACCTTGTCGGCGACGTTGACGGCGCAGGCGGAAGCGGATACGGATGCCTATGCGGCTTCTGCTGTCGCGGCTGGTGGTGAGGCGAAGGCGACGGCGTCGCTGACGCCGGTCGTGCACGCCGGTGTCGAGGGCGGCACGGTGCGTTCGACCGGTGACGCGATCACGGTCAAGGCGCTCTACAACGCCACGGAGGCCGGAGCGAACAACGCCGGGGTGGCGAACGCAGCGTCGGCCAGCGCGGAAGCCGTCTCCGGAGCGCTTGGTGGCGCCGGTGGCGGTGCGTTCGCGAAAGCGACGGATGGCGGTGTCGTGGATGTGAACGTCACGGGTGGGACATTGTCGGGGACGACGATCTCGTTGTTGGCGGTGTCGTATGCGGCTCCGTTCGCCAACAGCTTCGGCGTCGGCGTGGCGCTCGGGCTCGGCGTCGGTTTGACGGAGTCGGAGGCGGTTGCGAGTGGTGCGACGCGGGCGCGGATGGGCGGCTCTGTGGAGGGGACGACGCCCGGGGCGGCGGGGGCGACCTCTTTGACGGTGACCGCGATCGCGAAGCAGATCGCGGACGCTGATTCCGTCGCGGCCGGCGGCGGTGCGCTTGGGGCGGCGACGGGGTCGGAGGCGGTCGCGACCGTGGAAGCAAATGCGGGCGGGCTTGGTGCGGCTGACGTGGCGCTCGGGTCGGGCACGGTGATCGTGTCGGGTGCGATCACTCTGTCGGCGACGTTGACGGCGCGGGCTGTTGCGGACACGGATGGTTATGCGGCTGCGTTGGGGGCCGCCGGTGGTGAGGCGAAGGCGACGGCGTCGTTGACTCCGACCGTGCACGCCGGTGTCGAGGGTGGCACGGTGCGTTCGGCTGCTGGCGCGATTTCGATCACGGGTCGTTACAACGCGACCGACGAGGGAGCGAATGCGGCGGGTGTGGACCATGCCGCGAAGGCGGAGGCGGATTCGGTGGCGGTGGCGGCTGGTGTTTCGGGTGGCGGTGCGTTTGCGAAGGCGACGGATGGCGGTGTGGTCGATGTCAACGTCACGGGCGGGTCACTTTCCGCGGGGACGACGATTTCGGTGTTGGCGGTGTCGTATGCGGCTCCGTTCGCGAAGGCGTCCGGGATTGTCGTGGCGGGCGGGATCAGCGTTGGGGTGACGGAGGCGGAGGCGGTTGCGAGTGGCGCGACGCGGGCGCGGATGGGCGGCTCGGTGACGGCTGCCAGCGCGCTCGATGTGACGGTCCTGGCAAACCAGTCCCCGGACGCCGATAGCGAGGCAGCGGGCGGTGGGATCCTTGCCAGCGGGAACGGAAGTAAGGCCACGGCGAAGATCGAAACCGGCGACAGCGGTTTCTCGGCCGAGGCGTCGCTCGGCGGCGGAACGATCGAGCTCGACGGCAACGTCGCTGTCAGCGCGAAGCTGACGGCCCGGGCGGATGCGGCCGCCGAAGGCGTTGCGGGCGCGGCCGGGCTCGCCGTCGGCAAGTCCACCGCGACGACCACAATCTCGCCGACCGTCAACGCGTTCACAGGCAGCGGCTCGGTGACCAGCACCGGCGGCTCCATCGCGATCATCGCCGAGTACGTCGGCAACTCGAACACCGGCAACGGCGCGTTCGCCGACGCCCGTGCTTCGGGCGGTGCCGCGCTGGCCGGGATCGCCGGTGCCGACGCGACGGCGACGGCCACGCCGACCACCGCGGCCTACACCGGCGGCGAACTTGACGCGGGCCTCGACGTCGCCGTACGGGCGATCTCGGGCAACGGCGCCACCGCCAAGGCCGGCGGCGTCGCCGGCGGGATCGTCGGTGTCGGCGAGTCGCACGCGACGGCCACGGCGAGCGGATCCACCTCGGCGCACATCGACGGTTCGGTGCTCGACGCGGCGAACGTGGCAGTGGATGCCGTCGCGTCGGATGGCGCCCGCGCCGAGTCGAAGGCAGTCGCGGGCGGTTTCGTGGGGGTTGCGACCGGCAACGACAGCACCTCCACCGCCAGCCCCTCGGTCAGCGCCTACCTCGGCGCCGGCGCCCACGTAACCGCCCGCTCGAACTTCTCGATCTCGGCCGTCAACACGCCCGAGGCCGACGCTCAGACTACGGGCGGCGCGGGCGGGTTCGTCGGCGTCTCGGGCTCGAACAGCACGGCGACCTCGGAGCCGAGCGTCAGCGCCTACGTCGGCGCGGGCGCCACCGTCGCCGCCGGCGGGGATATCTCGCTGACAGCGAGCGTGACCCCCGTGCAGGGCGGCGGCAGCAATTACGAGATCCAGTCGATCGAAACCACCGCTGACACCCTGCTCGTCAACAACCACGGGCTGGCGGGTGGCGACACCGTCGTCTACCAGGGAGGCAGCCCGATCGGCGGCCTCGTCGTCGGGCGCGAGTACAACGTCGTCAGCGTCTACACCGATGCGGCTGGGAAGAATCTGGACCCGAACCGGATCAGCTTCGGCGCCGGTTTCAACGGCCAGCCGTGCGGCGCGAGCGCAGACTCGTGCGTCGACGCCGACCACGACACGATCCGCTTCACGAGCCTGCACAACCTCGAGTCGGGCGACGCTGTGAAGTACTCGCCAGTCCCCGGGACGAGCGCGCTCGGAGGCCTCGACCTCAACGCCACCTACTACGTCCTCGTGGTCAACGACCGCACCGTGCGCCTGGTGGCCACGCAGCAGCAGGCCCAGGATCCGCAGAGCTTCTACCGCCGGTTCGATCCCGGGGACGTCTCCGGCAGCGTGATCACGGTGATCGACCACGGGCTCAGTGACGGCCGGGCCGTGACATACCACGCGCCGCCGTCGCGGACGTTCTACTCGGGGACGGTCGACGTGAACACTCCGATCGGTGCGCCGCCGGTCGACAACCCGGCGGTGAACAACATCGTCTTCCTCAACGACAACGGCGAACCGATCTCCCACGGCTTCAGCGAGGGCGACATCGTCGTCTACGGCTCGCGGACGCCCGACGGCCTGGCCGGCACCCCGATCGGTGGCCTGCTCAACGGCGCCAAGTACCGGGTCTCCGTCGTCGACGTGAGCACGATCCAGCTCGGCTGGGCCGAAAGCCTCGAGCGCACGGTCAACATCGCGGGCAACGTCGTCTCGCTAACGGGCGGGGAAACGTGGGCGGAGCTCGGCTTCGCCGTCGGGCAGACAGTGGTCATCGAGGACGCGAGCGTCCTCGGTCTGAACGGGAGCCACGTCATCACCGCCATCGTCGGCGGCAGCGCCACGCTCTCCGGCCTCACCCTCACCCAGAACGGCGTCGTCGCAAAGTTCAGGCTCCACGCGATCGATCTGGTGCCAGACAAGGATCGGACGCATGCCGCGTCGCGCGACATCCATTCGCTGACGCGCGCCGCAGAGCTCCCGCTCGGCCTCGTCGGCGGCGGCAGCCTCGAGGACGGCGCGACCTACTACGTCGACCTCGTCGACGCGAACAGGTTCCAGCTGCGAGATTCCACCGGCACCCTGCTCAACCTGGCGACCACCGGTCTCAACCTGACCACGGAGCATGCATTCTCGCCCGTGGTCGACCTCGACGCAGAGACCGGTGACCACACGCTGCGGATCGATCTCAGCGGCAGCTTCCCGGGCGGCACGCAGCGGATCGAGGGGCCGGGCGGCGTCTCCCTGAGCGTCCTCAGCCCGCCCTCGGGCGACGGTACGAGCGCGGCGCGGGCGAGCGGCGGCGCGGGAGGTTTCGTCGGGGTCGGGAACAACGAGGCGAGCCTCACCCTGACGCCAACCGTGCGGGCCTACAGCGAGGGCGACGTGCTGACCGCCGGGCGCAACGTGTCGATCAGCTCCACGGTGCAGACGAGCGGGAGCGCGAACGCGTCGAACAACTCAGGCGGGTTCGTCGGCGTCGGCGACGCCGATTCGACGATCACGCTCTACAGCGTCAACGACGCGTACGTCGGCGCGAACTCACGGGTCGTCGCCGGCGGCGACTTCCGCCTTGCGGCGAACACCAACAACAACGTGACCGCTGCCACGCGCGCGAAGGCGGGCGGGGCGGTCGGGGTGGCCAACGCGGAAGAGACCCTGGTCACCGCTGACTTCTCCACGAAGGTGGGTCTCGCGGCCGGCGCGACCGTGGTGGCGGACGGCACGGCGTTCATCCAGGCACTGACTTCGGGCCACATCTCATCGTCTGCCTACGCGAGCGGGGCCGGGTTCGGGGCCGACGGCGAGGGCCGGGCCGTCCTCAACATCGGGCAGACGGAGAACAGAGGCGCCGTGACGCAGGCCGAGATCGGGTCCGGGGCCACGCTGATCGCGAACAGCGCGGCCGTCCGGGCGCTGGTCGACGGCTTCTTCGGGCAGGCCACGAGCGAGACGTACGGCGCCGGGTTCTACAGCGAGGCGGACGACGAGGCCAACGTGACCGCCACGATGAGCAACGCCGTCTACCTGCGGGCTGGTGCGGTCGTGACGGGTTTGGCGGGCGTCGACTTCGTCACCGGGTTCAGGAACACGGAGATCCGCTCGGAGTCGTTCGCTCGCGCGACCGGCGTCTTCGGCACCGTCGACTCGGACGCGAGCAACTACAGCAACCTCACATCATCCGTCGTCGGCGAGGCGGGGGACCCGCGCGCCGTCGTGACGGCCGGCCCGCGCACCGCCGGCAACGGGACGCTCGAGCACCCCGGCGGCTACGGCCGGCTCGCGTTCCTCGTCAACGGTTCCACGTCCGCAACGCTGACGGCCGACGCCGACGTTTCGAAGCGATCGCTCGCGAGCGGGGGCGCGGACACCGAGGGCACGCGGAGCAACGTCAGCAGCGTGGACTTCAACTCCGACGTGGTGATCCTCGCCGGCGAGATCCCGGTCCTCGAGGTTGACTCGAACGGCACGATCGTGCGCGCGATCGGCGTAACCGTTCACAACGCCGGGACGAACATCGGGGCGGGCGCGACGGTCACCGACAGCGAGATCTTCGTCAACGACATCACGAACATCGGACCGGGCCAGGTCTTCTTCAACGCTCCGAACTCGATCGGCGGCTCCGGCGGGACGTGGCGGTTCGAGGACGCCGTGCCGCAGGTCACGATCATCAACCGCTCCGGCAAGAACCTGCGGCTGCACGACATCGACGTGCTGACCGACGACGACGCGACGGTCGACCTGTTCTCGGCAACCGTCCCGCTCACGTTCTCCATCGAGCGCAGCGTCGGCGCGCCGTTCGTGAGCGTGCTGAACACCACGGCCGCAGACGTGATCCTCGAGGGAGCGATCGACAACCCGACCGGGACGACGCTGATCGTCAACCTCGGCGGCGACGTCTACGGCGGGCAGGCGCGCGGGACGACCGACGGCGCCTACGCCGACGGCCGGTCCGTCGCGTGCGGCGGCTCGGAAGGCGCGACGACCGACGGCCGCTACTCGCTCGTCTGCACCAACGTGCTGCGGATCGAGGCGCCGGAGGGCAATGTCGGCGTCAACGGCGGCGGCGGCGGCGAACGGGTGAACATCGCCTGGACGTACGCCGAGATCTTCCCGCCGGCGGCGTCCTTCGTGACGAGCAGCGTCAGCTCGGGCGGCATCATCGCCCTCGGCCGCCACCCGCTCTACACCGGCCAGCGCGTCGTCTACCACGCCGACAGCACTGCTCTCGACGGGCTCGTCGACGGTGGCATCTACTGGGTGATCGCCCAGCCCGACGGCCAGAGCATCAAGCTCGCCGCCGATCCGGCGCTCGACCCGATCGAGGTCGGCGGCGGCTCGGCGGCTACCGACGGGCACAGCCTCACGCCGCTCGACCGGTTCTCGGTCGAGGCCGCCACCGCCGTGTTCCTCGACATCCGCGCGCTGATCCGCACGATCGGCACGGATCCGGTGATCGTGCGGCTCGACGAAGTGGTCGCCGGCGAGACCATCGACCTGCTCCTGCGCCCGACCGTGGTCCAGACACTGGCGGCCGGGAGCTTCGGCGGCATCGGTATCAAGGCCGGCAACAGCGAGTCGGAGCGCGTCACCTACGTCGCCCACTTCCGCAACGGCGGGACGGGAACGCCGCAGCCCCCGGACGCGTACGCGACGGGCAACGAAGAGGTCGACAGCCTGTACGACTTCCGCGCCCGCGATGCCACCGGCGCCTTCACCCTGCCGGGCCTCGTCGCCGGCAAGGAGATCACGATCGCGGCGGCCGAGAGCGAGGCGGACGACACCCGCATCGACATCCTCGGCATCGTCGACGTCACGGGGACCGACGGAGCCGTCAACGTTCTCACCAACGGCTACATCGGCCGCCACGACCGCAACCCGGCGACGCCGATCGGCGGGCTTTCCGACAACCAGCCCTTCCGCGATGCGACGGGGGACCTGCGGGTCGGCCTGATCAAGTCGACGGCGAGCACCGTCGCGCTTGCAGCACAGAAGGCGATCGTCGATGCCGCGGGCGACACGGCCGCCGACGTCGCGGGTACGTCGATCACCCTGATCGCCGGCTTCGGGCTCGAGTCCGGCGGGGTCGGCGCCACCACGAACTTCCTCGAGATCGACCTCGTCGCGGATGCGGGCGGCGATCTCTGGGCCTACGACATCCACGCCGCGGCGACGGCCGGCATCTACGTCGAGGAGACCGACGGCGACCTGATCGTCGCGGACGTGGCCACGCTCGCCGACGCCACGCTGGCGACCCGCGCCGGTTCACTCCTCACCGCGTCCGCCGGCACGGGCGCAGTTGTCAAGGCCAACTCGATCGACCTCAGCACGACCGGTGGGAGCATCGGGGCCGTCGGCGCCCTGTTCTCGATCGACTCGGCCTACTCCACCTCCGGCGACGTCGGGCTCGAGTCGGAGGAAAGCATCTGGCTGGTCGAGATCCAGGGACCGCTCAGGCTCGTGGTCGCCCGTGCCGGCGCGATCGCCCTGATCGAGGTCCGCGAGCACCCGGGTACGGGCGACGACCTCGACCTTCTCGCGACCGGCAAGGTGCTTTTCGTGGAGAACGCCGAGGAGACGATCGACGCGGGCTACATCAGTGCCGGCGAGCGGATCGAGCTGCGCATCGGCGACGACATGTCCGACGATCCGACGACGTCGCTGACTGCGCCGGCGATCGACATCTACCTCGACGACGCCGACGCCGACGCGGGCGTCGGCACCGACACGACGCTGCGCGGGACCTTCACCGCCACAGGTGTGACGCGGATCTTCGGGAACGGCGATGCCGACCGGATCACGCTGTTCGAGACCACCCTCGCCGGCGACACCCGCATCTACGGCAGTGCGGCGCCGAGCCCGGCGGGCGGACAGGCTCCAGAAGGGGATGACGAGGATCTCTTCACGGTCGTGCGGCTGGCCTCGATGGCAGCCACCGACACGCTCGTGCTCGACGGGCAGTCCGACGCGGACGGCTACGTCATCCAGACGTGGGGCAGCCAGGGGGCGGACCACAACTACGTGATCAACGTGCTCGATACCGGGGCCCCCGACAGCGGCGACGACACGCTCGAGGTCCGTGGCGTCGACAGCGACACGAGCGGGATCGACCCCGACACGCAGATCCCGTACCCGGCGGACGACATCTTCCTGCTCCGCGCGATCCTCCAGATCCCGGGTGAAACGGCCGATCGCCCCGCTTTCGTCGCGCTTCTCCACGGCAGCATCGCCGACGCGGAGACCGGCGCGTCGTCCGCGGTCGAGCGGGTCAACTACGACACGGCGATCAACGGCCGCCTGATCGTCAATGGCTTCGGCGGGAACGACCTCTTCGCCACCGACGACAACAGCGTCGCCACGACGCTCGACGGCGGGGCGGGCTTCGACACCTTCCAGATCGGCCAGCTCTACGGCTCCAAGCGGACCGCGGAGCTCGGGGACATCTCCGGCGACGACATCTTCGCCACCTTGGCGACGACCCGGGGCTGGCTGAGCCGCGGAAACAGCGCGCCGCTGGTCGCCCAGGGCGGAAGCGGCGACGACCTGTTCACCGTCTACTCCAACCAGGCCGTGCTCCGGCTCGAGGGCGACGACGACAACGACTCGTTCGTCGTCCGGGCGTTCGCGCTCGCCGAGACCACCGGCGACTGCGACGCGCAGCCCGGCGCCACCGACCCGACGTGCGAGATCGTCTGGCTGGACGAGGCGGCGGGCATCGCGCAACCGCGCCTGGTGACCGGCTTCTCGACTGCAGCCGCAACCGAGATCCGGACCGGTGCCGGGAACAACCAGGTCGCCTACAACCTCAACGCACCGGTCTCCGTCGACGGCGGGGCCGGCTTCGACAAGCTCGTGATCCTCGGGACCGAGTACGCGGACCACATCGTCGTGAGCGAGGAGGGGATCTTCGGCGCCGGCCTCACGGTCTCGTACAGGAACATCGAGGTCCTCGAGGTCGACGGCCTCGAGGGCGACGACGCGTTCGACGTCATCGGCACCCCCGCCGGCGTCGCCGTCCGCGTGATCGGCGGCCTCGGGAGCGATGTCATCAACGTCGCCGGGGATGTCGCCGGAGACGTGGTGTCCGCCGACGTCGAGGGCACGAGCAGCACGGTCAACCACCTCGTCACCTCGGCAGATGCCGCGTACAGCCTGCTCGTTGTCGACGGGGTCCCGGTCACGGTCGCGCGGCCCGGCATCGGGAACGTGATCATCGAGGAGGAGGGCGGGTTCACCCGGGTGGACGAAGGTGGCGTGGCGGACCGCTACACCGTGCACCTGGTCGATCAGCCCACCGCAAACGTCTATGTCACCGTTACGGCGGCCCGGCCGGGCTCCGAGGAAGGCGCGCTCGGGGGTCAAGGGATCCTCGTGTCCGCCAACGGGTCGTTCTACCGCGTGATCAGCATCGGCGGAGTGCCCACGTCGGTCCCGAGCAACGCGATCGTGCTCGTCTTCTCGCCCGATCCCGACGCGGCGAACGCGTGGAACAAGCCGCAGACCGTCGAGGTCATCGCACCCGACGACGATCTGGAGGAGGGGGAGCGTGTGGTGACGATCAGCCACACCGTCGTCAGCGAATCCCCCGGCTACGACTTCGCGAAGGTCCGCAACGTCGAGGTGACGATCCGCGACGACGACCTCCCCGCCATCGTCGTGGTCGAGACCGGCTCCGACGGAGTAGCCGACGGCTCGACGCTCGTGCTCGAGGGGAACGCGACCACACGGATCGACGACACCTTCAAGCTTTCACTCTCGCGTGCGCCGATGGTCAGTGTCGGACTTACCCAGGTAGTGGTGGCGCTGAAGGTCACGGGCCGCATCTCGCTCTCCGGCGACGACCGCTTCGTGGCCACCGCCACCGAAGGCCTGTACCTGGCGTTCTTCGGCGTCGACGACTGGGATGAGCCGATCACAGTTCGAGTCACGACGGACGACGACTTCGATCCGCAGAATCCGCAGAACGCGGTCGTCCGTCTGGCGGTCATCGCAACCACCGATCCTGGCTACGCGGACGCGGTATCGGAACGCGTCGACGTGCTCGTCCTCGACGACGAGACCGCGGACGTGGTCGTGACGCCGTCGGCGGGCTCCACCCTCGTCGAGATAGGCGACACCGTTGCCGGCCCGGGACCGGGCGACAGCTACACACTGCGTCTCACGAGCGCCCCGGTGGCGACCGTCTCGATCGCGATGGTGGGCGATGGGCAGACCAACGTGGAGATTGGCGGACGCGTCACCCTCAAGGCGATCGGCACGGCCGGTCATGGCCTCTTCAGCGACGACGTGGTCTACGACGCGGCGACGCGCACCCTCACACGCACCGACGAGGGCAGCTGGCTCGACGACGGCTTCCTCGAAGGCCAGCTGATCTCGATCTCCGGCCAGACCGGCATCTTCAAGATCAACTTCATCAGGGGCAGCGTTGACGGCCTGCTGGACCAGCTCGTCCTGACGGCGCAGAACGCGCCGGCGGCCTCGTTCTCCGACGCGGCGACTGTCACTCGCTGGGCGCCCGTCGTCGAGTTCGACGCCACCAACTGGTGGATCCCGGTCGAGGTCGAGGTCGTCGCCGATCCGTGGTTCGTGCTCCCGCTCGGCCGCGAGCGGCTGAAGACCTTCGGGAAGAGCGCGCACCGGCTGTCGGATCTGCGCGGCCCGCTCAGCGTCGAGGGCGGCGAGGTCGGCGTGGCGCGCACGCTGCGCAAGGCCCTCCTCATGCCCGATGAGACGAACGAGCCGCTCTTCAACATCCCCCCGCAACCGTCCGAGGCCGAGCAGATCGACATCCTCAATGTCTTCGCCGACGGCAGCAAGGCAAAGCTCACCGGTGAGCTCACGAGCACGAGGATCTCCGGGTTCGACCTCGCCGGCGACCTCACCTTCCCGATCGAGACGGCTTTCGGCGAGCCGGCCACCGTCCCCGGGGGGATCACTTACGCGGCGGTCCGCTTCAACTCGACGACGGGCGAGGTCGAGAGCGACGACTCACGGAGCACGATCGAGATCGTCAACCTCCTGCTCGGCTCGGGCAACGACTCGGTCACCGTCCACAGCACGCTGATCCCAGGCGCCGACCTGTCGACAGGCGTCCCGTCGTTCCACGGCGGCATCGTCGCGGTCCACGGTGGCGGCAACGCCCTCATCCGCGTGAAGGGCGTCTTCGACACGGCCGCGGGGACGTCGATCACGCGCCTCGACGGAAACTCGTGGGCGGCCGTCGGGTTTGCCCCCGGGCAGACCGTCCTGCTCGAGGGGGTCGCGGTCGGAGTGGTGTCTGGCTTCGGGTCGAGCGCCGCCGGGCAGGGCGACATCCTGCTGCTGGAGACGGGGGCGAGCGTCTCGTCGGCAAGCGGGTTCTCGGGCACGGTCGCGGCCGCGGATCCGGCGGGCCCCGACGGGATCCTGATCGGCGGAGACCACATCACGGTCCTCGGAGGCGCCGGACCGACCGCGCCCCTGGTCATCTACGGCGACACGTCGCAGGACGGGCGCTGGTACTCGGGCAACTCGAGCCAGATGTCGATCGGCGACTTCGGGCCCAAGCCGCACGGCACGGCGCTGGGCGCCGGCCCGCCGAACTTCTTCCTCCCGCTCGCGGCGCAGTTCACCTACTTCGGCAACGACGTGATCGACGCGTCGGGGCTGTTCGCCGCCGAGGCCGGCGGCGCGCTCCCGTCGGTCGGCATCACGGCGTACGGCGGTCCCGGCGCGGACACGATCCGCGGCAGCCAGACCGGCGACCATCTCGCCGGCGGCTCCGGCGACGACGTGATCATCGGTGGGCGCGGCGTCGACCACATCTACGGCGACAGCGGGTTCATCGTCGATCTGTTCACCCGCGAGCTGGTCGTGCCGACGAACAACAGCCTCAGCGCCGATCCGATCCGCTTCCCGATGGCAGACGATCTCGCCGCCGGCGACGACACGCTGTACGGGGACGGGCCGGGCAGCGCTGCTGGATCGTCCGGCGACTTCGACGACATCATCTTCGGCGACCATGGTGCCGTCGCGCAGAACGTCGCGGGCCCCCGCCTCGTGAGGGCCCCGATCGACCCCCGCCCGCAGCGGCTCCAGACCACTCTCCGCATCGACCGGCTGCAGAGCGTCGAGCCGCTCGCCGCCGGCGACGACGTCATCCACGGCGGGCTTGGAGACGACCGGATCCTTGGTGGCAGCGGCGCGGACACCATCACCGGCGCCATCGGCATGAACCTGATCTTCGGCGACCACGGCCGGATCGACTACGTGGCCGGCGGGGTCTCGACGGCAGTCACGCGCGCGGATGTGGACCGCTTCGAATCCATCTTCGCGGAGTACGGCGGGGCGGACACCATCACGGGCTCCGAGCTGCACGACGTGATCGCGGGCGGCGCCGACGGGGACGTGATCTCCGGGCGTGGTGGAGATGACTGGATCTTCGGCGACTCCGGCCAGGTCCTGTGGTTTGCCGACGACGGCTACCAGCCGGACCTGATGCTGATCGAATCGCTCGCCGCCGGGATCGGCGGCAACGACACGCTCGCCGCCGCAGAGGGCGACGACATCGTGCTCGGTGGGGCCGGCGACGACTCGATCAACGGGGCCGTCGGCAACGACTGGCTGCTCGGCGACGGCGGCCGTCTGACGTTCGTGCTCGACGCCGGCCAACTGCCGGAGATCGCGGAGATCACCACGACCGATCCGGACGTCGGCGGCGCGGATGTGATCGATGCCGCCGAGGGTGAGGACATCGTGCTGGGCGGGTCCGGCGGCGACACCATCTACGGGCGGGCCGGCGATGACTGGGTGATCGGTGACAGCGGCCGGGTGGTGTTCGTGCTGGCGGAGGGGACGCATTCGGAGGTGTCGTTGATCGAGACGACCGCTCCGGCGGTCGGCGGCGATGACGTGATCGATGTTGCGGATGGGGACAACATCGTTCTCGCGGGTGTGGCTGACGACGTGGTGACGTCGCTTGGCGGTGACGATTGGGTCGTGGGTGACAACGGGCGGGTCGGGTTCTTCCTCGACGCGACGTTCGAGCCCGAGGTGTCTGTGATCGAGACGCATTCGCCGCTCGATGCGGGCGATGACGTGATCGGCGCCGGGTCGGGCGACAACATCGTGCTGGCGGGTGGGGGAAGGACCGGGTCACGACGCTCGAGGGGATCGACTGGGTGATCGGTGACAGCGGCCGGGTGGTGTTCGTGCTGGCGGAGGGGACGCATTCGGAGGTGTCGTTGATCGAGACGACCGCTCCGGCGGTCGGCGGCGATGACGTGATCGATGTTGCGGATGGGGACAACATCGTTCTCGCGGGTGTGGCTGACGACGTGGTGACGTCGCTTGGCGGTGACGATTGGGTCGTGGGTGACAACGGGCGGGTCGGGTTCTTCCTCGACGCGACGTTCGAGCCCGAGGTGTCTGTGATCGAGACGCATTCGCCGCTCGATGCGGGCGATGACGTGATCGGCGCCGGGTCGGGCGACAACATCGTGCTGGCGGGTGGGGGGAAGGACCGGGTCACGACGCTCGAGGGGATCGACTGGGTGATCGGTGACAGCGGCCGTGTGGTGTTCGTGCTGGCGGAGGGGACGCATTCGGAGGTGTCGTTGATCGAGACGACCGCTCCGGCGGTCGGCGGCGATGACGTGATCGATGTTGCGGATGGGGACAACATCGTTCTCGCGGGTGTGGCTGACGACGTGGTGACGTCGCTTGGCGGTGACGATTGGGTCGTGGGTGACAACGGGCGGGTCGGGTTCTTCCTCGACGCGACGTTCGAGCCCGAGGTGTCTGTGATCGAGACGCATTCGCCGCTCGATGCGGGCGATGACGTGATCGGCGCCGGGTCGGGCGACAACATCGTGCTGGCGGGTGGGGGGAAGGACCGGGTCACGACGCTCGAGGGGATCGACTGGGTGATCGGTGACAGCGGCCGTGTGGTGTTCGTGCTGGCGGAGGGGACGCATTCGGAGGTGTCGTTGATCGAGACGACCGCTCCGGCGGTCGGCGGCGATGACGTGATCGATGTTGCGGATGGGGACAACATCGTTCTCGCGGGTGTGGCTGACGACGTGGTGACGTCGCTTGGCGGTGACGATTGGGTCGTGGGTGACAACGGGCGGGTCGGGTTCTTCCTCGACGCGACGTTCGAGCCCGAGGTGTCTGTGATCGAGACGCATTCGCCGCTCGATGCGGGCGATGACGTGATCGGCGCCGGGTCGGGCGACAACATCGTGCTGGCGGGTGGGGGGAAGGACCGGGTCACGACGCTCGAGGGGATCGACTGGGTGATCGGCGACAGCGGCCGGGTCTCCTTCGACCTGGTCGAGGGCACCCACCCCGAGGTGATGGTGATCGAGACGACGGATCCCGCGAGCGGCGGCGACGACTGGATCTCCGTCGCCGAGGGCCATGACATCGTGCTCGGCGGGTCGGGTGCCGACGAGGTCCGGGCCGCGGCCGGCGACGACATCGTCCTCGGTGACAACGGCCGGGTCACGTTCCGGCTGGACCCGATGTTCCATTCTGAGATCGACCGCATCACCACCACCGATCTCAACTTCGGCGGCGCCGATCTGATCGTCGCGAGCGAGGGCGAAGACGTAGTTGCCGGCGGGTCGGCCGGCGACACGATCGAGGGCGCGGCGGGCGACGACCTGCTCTTCGGCGACCAGGTCGACCTCTTCCGCCGTGTCGGCGACATCACCAACCCGCGCTTCATGACGCTGCTCGCCGACCTGATCTACAGCCGCGCGGACCGGCCCGGCTCGTTGCCCCCGTTCACGCCGCTACCGGACGGGTTCATCGCCGGCATCCTCTACAACCAGCCGGACTGGCTGCCGTCGGCGCTGGCCGAGATGGACGGCCAGCTGCTGGTCGATGGCATCTGGCGCGACTACCGCGATGCCGACGGCGGCGCGCCGCAGTGGGCCCTGTACCTGATCACCAACCTCTGGCACACCGCGGCGATCGAGGCCGGCAACGACCCGGTGGCGGGGCCGAACAGCTTCGGCGACGACTACATCGCCGGCGGCGCGGGCGACGACACGATCTTCGGCCAGCTCGGCAACGACGTGATCCAGGGCGACGGGTCGATCGACTCGCAGCAGGCCGGGGCTCCGGCCGGCGCGGCGCGGACACCGGATGGTCCCGGCGATCCGCTCGGTCCCCTCACTCTCAGCCCGTCGTTCGACGCCGCGACCGATGGCGACGACTACGTCGAGGGCGGCGGCGGCAACGACGTGATCTTCGGCAATCTCGGCCAGGACGATCTGGTCGGCGGCAGCTCGGCCCTCTTCACCCTGACCACGCCGGCCCAGCGCCCGGACGGGGACGACATCGTCTTCGGCGGCTCGGGGACGCGGGTCGACCGCAACGCCGAGGTGCCGGCCGACACGGCCGGCCGCCATGCCCGCGATGCCGACGTGATCGTGGCCGACAACGGGGACATCCACCGGCTCGTCGGAACCGGGGGCAGCGAGGGCAGCGATGAATTCCTCGGGTTCAACTACGACCTCAACGGCTCGGCGGACGATGGCTACGGGCCGTTGCGGATCATCGCCCGGGGCGTGCGGCTGATCGATCACACCGCGGGCGGACCGGACTACCGGCCCGACCTCTTCGGCACCGATCCGGTCATCGGCTGCGGCCGCGACTCGGGCGGCAACGACGAGGTCCACGGCGAGGCCGGCGACGACACCGTCTACGGCGGCTGCGGGAACGATTCGCTCTACGGCGACTCCGAGGACGACGACCTGATCGGCGGCTGGGGGCACGACTGGATCTCCGGCGGCACCGGCCAGGACGGGATCCTCGGCGACGACGGGCGCATCTGGACGAGTCGCGTCTCGGCAGGCTACGGCGAGCCGCTGTACGGCATCGAGCCGCTGCCGGCGGAGGAGATCGACAGGGTCATCAGCGCCCAGTTCGGGATGCAGGTCGAGCGGATCAACCTCGACGGCGAGCTGAAGAAGACGGTCAACCTCGCGCCGTTCAACCTGACCCCGCTCGGTTCCGAGGACGACCCCTACTTCGATCCCGTCTACGCCGACGACATCATCTTCGGCGGCCTCGGGGCGGACTTCCTCCACGGCGGGTCGGGCGACGACGCCGTCTCCGGCGCCGAGGCGCTGATGGAGTCCTACGGTCAGCGCTATGACTCCTCGGGCCAGGTCGCCGGCACCGTGCGTATCGACTTCACGCGCCCCTACAACCCGGGCGATGCCCTGCACTTCGGCCCTGACGACGACTCATGGCGGCTGCTGGCCGACCTCGACACCGGCCTGAGCGACACCGACCTGACCAGCACCGCGGTCGACGTCAGCCAGGCGGGCCTTGCGAGCCGGCTCGGCGATTTCGCGCTCTACGACGAGTACGACCCGCGCCGCAAGGTCCAGCTCGGCGCCGACGGCCGGGCGACGAAGGACGGCAGCGGCGGCGAGTGGTTCCTGAACTTCCGCGCCGCCGACGACGGCGCCGTCCCGCAGCACAGCAACCTCGGCTGGGGCACGGTCGTCTCCGACGGCGACGACGCGATCTTCGGCGACCTGGGCAACGACTGGATGGTCGGCGGCACCGGCCGCGACACGATCTGGTCCGGCTTCGGCAACGACCTGGCGAACGCCGACGACGATCTCGACACGGCGGGCGGCCTGAACGACCGCCCGGACACGCACCCCTCCTACGAGGACCGCGTCTTCGGCGGCGCCGGGCTCGACATCCTCATGGCGAACACCGCCGGCGACCGCCTGATCGACTGGCAGGGCGACTTCAACAGCTTCATCGTCCCGTTCTCGTGGTACTCGGCGCCGACGATCAGCCGCTGGTACGTCCCCAAGGCAGACGAAGCGCTCAACCACCTGTTCGGCCTCAGCCCGCTGTTCGACCCGAACGGCTGCTTCCTCGCCGGGTGGGAGAACGAGGACGGCTGCGTCGACCCGTCGATCGACCAGTTCCTCTACCTGCTCTCCGAATCGCAGGGAGCGGACCCGACGCGGGCGATCGACACGGGTGAGGATCCCGAGCGCCGGGGCGAGCCGCACGGCGAGCTCGGCCTGGTCACCCCGTACGACGAGCCCTACTGGCACGACCAGACCGGCCTTCCGTCCGATCCGCCCGGGTTCATCCCGTTCCAGCGCCGCGACGTCCTCTACTCGGCCGCGTACGAGGATCCGACGACCCTGTCCTTCACCCCGATCGACGACCAGCTCTTCGGCGGCACCCATCTGCTCGACCTCTTCTTCGGCTACGACGGAATCGCGCACACCCTCGGCGCGTTCCACTTCGAGATGGGTGGCCCGGGTCACGACCTGGTCGTGTCGCTGACGGACCAGCTCGAACTCACCATCGACATCACCGGCGTCCACCTCGACGCCGCCGGGCTCGCGCTCGACTTCGACTACGGGCTGCGCACCCCGGATCCGGACGCCGGCGACAACCCGCTGGTCGGGCAGACCATCTTCCTGTTCGATCCGCTCGACTACCTGCTGGACCTCGAGGACGCGGTGTCGAGCGTGTTCGAGAGCACGATCTCCGAAGCCGTCCTGGGGGACCTCTCGCTCGCTGTCGAACATCTGCTCGGCGGCGCCGTCGACGTGGTCAACGGTCAGATCGACCTCGTCCTCCCGGTCATCACTCCGGTCGTCGTGGTCCTGACCGGGCTGATCCCGCTCGACACCGGCACGTTGACGGGCTCGCTCCTGGATCCGCTCGCGCCCACGATCGATTCGCTCCAGACGACGCTCACGACCACGCTCGGGTCGCTCGCCGGCAGCCTCACCGCGCCGCTAGCCGGGCAGTCGATCGCGCCGACCGACGTTCAGCTCCAAGGGCTCGTGAACCAGCTCACGGCGCCCCTCGTCGCCGATCCGACCACCTCGGCTCTTGGCGCCGCTCTGGCCGAGCCGGCGAACACGCTCATCCCGGCGGCCACGGAAACGGTCGCCGCCATCACGACTCCGAGTGTCACGGAGCCGCTCGCGGGCGCGCTCGCACCGGTGCTCGAGCCGCTCGGGCCCGCGATCGTGCCGCTCGTCGCGCCGATCGTGCCCGATTTGGTCGCGACGGTCGCCCCGGTGGTCGCGCCGACTGTGGCACCCCTCCTGACGCAGGTCGTGAGCCTCGTCAATCCGCTCGCGCCCACACCGACGCCTCCATTGACGACCCCGCCTGTTCCCGACCCCGTCGTCCCGCCGGTGCTGTCGCCCCCTGTCGTGGCTCCGGTGACTACCCCCGTCACGTCGGTGTTGACCCCGCTGGTCACGGCACCCGTCACGGAGATCGTGCAGCCGATCATCCGCCTGCCGCTTCCCACCCTGAAGCTCTTCTGAGCCTGCGCGCGCCGTAGAGCACGCGGGTAGGCTGTCCCGCTCATGCGGAGTCGCCGAGGGAGGTTCGATCTGCTGCTCGCGGGCGCCTGTGCGCTCGGGCTGCTCGCCGCGCCGACGGCGCTCGCCGGGTCGCTCCCGAGCGTGGGCTCAGGCCACCGCCCCGGCCCGGACGCGCTGTACGAGCCGGCGGCGAAGCCGGCCCAGCTCGAGAACGGCGGCCCGTGGAAGGCCAAGCCGATCCTCGTGTCCGGCGCCGAGGCCTATCGCGCGGGCGAGTACCTCTACCAGGACTACCTCTACGACGATCATGGCGCCGCGAAGGCGAAGGACCTGTCCGATCCCTTCGGGCTTGGCGACTTCCTGTTCTCGCCGAAGGACGGGACGCTCACCTATCCGACCGGGCCGGACTTCGCCGACAACGGCGCCGACCTCGTCGAGCTGCGCGCGAAGCCGGTGGCCGGCGCAACGGCGTTCCGGGTCACGCTCAACACGCTGAAGAACCCAGGGCGGACGGCGTTCACGATCGCCATCGGCGACTCCGGCTCGTTCCACGCCTGGCCGCACGGCGCGAACGTGCGCTCGCCCGCCGAGCTCTTCCTGACCGTTCACGGCACGAGCGCCGAGCTGGTCGACGCCGCCACGGGCGCTGCCCGCGGCCCGGCGCCGACCGCGAGCGTTGATCTCCGCCGGCGCCAGTTCGACATTCGCGTGCCGCACGCGGCCTGGAACCCGGTCGGCGGCGAAGTCCGGCTCGCAGCGGGAGTCGGCGTGTGGGACGCGGCGACAGGGGACTACGCCCAGCCGGCATCGACCGCTTCCTCCACACGGCCCGGCGGCGGCACGCCCGGCACAGCGGCGCTGTTCAACATGGCCTTCCGCTTTGACGAGCCCTACCCCGACGTGAGCCTGCCGATCGGGGGCTACACCATCGTCGACGCGGCGGCGGGGGCGGGGCTGATCGGCTCGTGGTGGCGCGAGCGCGCGCAGTCGGAGAGCCTCGCCAAGAACGACGTGAGCCGGTTCTCGACGGTCGTCGATTTCGCGAAGCTCGCGACGCGGGCGCGCACGGTCACCGCGCGCAGGCGGCTCGAGGCGGGTCGCGGCCGTACGGTCACGCTGCCGAGGGTCAAGGGGCGCCGGCTCGTCTCGGCAGTCGCCACCTACCGCGGGAGGACGATCGGGCGGGCAAAGGGGCGCGCGCTGACGAAGCTGCGCATCAAGCGCCCGACGCGGAAGGCCTTCTCCCTGCGCATCCGCGCGCGCACCAACGCCGTGCCGCAGGCCGACGACGACTCCGGCGTGCCCGCCACGGGTCCGATCAACCGGATCCTCGCGAGCCGCCACACATTCGGCCAGGGCATCGACATGTCGAAGCTGTGCGGCGGCATCTCGGCATTTGGCTCCGCCTGCGACGGCCCGTTCGTCGGCGAGCTGCAGCCCTATTCACTCTACGTGCCGCGCAAGCCGCAGCCGCGGGCTGGCTGGGGGATGACGCTGCTGCTCCACTCGCTGGCCGGGAACTACAACCAGTACGCGAACTCGAAGAACCAGTCGCAGCTCGGCCTGCGCGGGCCGGGCTCGCTCGTCGCGACGCCGAACGGGCGCGGGCCCGACGGCGCCTACCGCGAAATCGCCGAGGCCGACACGTTCGAGGTCTGGGCCGACGTGGCGCGCCACTACGAGCTCGACCCCGACTGGTCGGTGGTGTCCGGCTACTCGATGGGAGGCGGCGGCACCTTCCGTTTCATGGAGCGCTACCCCGACCTGTTCGCGCGCGGCGCCTCCGTCGTCGGCCCGAGTGAGCTCCCAGGCCTGCCGACCCTGCGCAACACGCCGATCATGACCTGGGCCTCGGCGCTGGACGAGCTCGTGCACATCGGCGACACCGAGGCGACCACGAACGCGCTGATCGAACACGGGCTGCGGTTCGTCTCCGATCTCTTCCTCGTCTCGGACCACCTCACCCTGGCAACGAACGACGAGTACGGCCCGGTGGCCGACTTCCTCGGCACCCACCGCGTCGACCGCGACCCCGCGCACGTCACCTACGTCGTCCAGCCGGAGACCGATTCCAAGCGCGCCGCTGCGATCGCGGACCACGCGTATTGGCTGTCTGCCATCAAGCCCTCGCCGGGCAGGGCCCAGGGCACGATCGACGTGCGCTCGCTCGGGTTTGGCAGGGCCGACCCGGTGCCCGGCGCCGTCAGGACCTCGACCGGCGTGCTGTCCGGAGGCGTGCGCGGCACGATGCCCTACCTGCGCCGCGAGCGCACGCGGGGCCCGGCCCCGGCGATCGCGAAGCAGGACAAGCTCGTGGTCAAGGCGCAGGGGGTGGCGACGGCGACCGTCGACACGGGCCGCGCCCGCGTGAGCTGCGCGCCGCAGATCGAGTTCCAGAACCCGGTTGAGCTGAAGCTGGTGTGCCCGGCGGTCGCCCGCACCGACTGCTCGGGCCGGCTGCGCCCGGCGCTGCCGCGGGTGAAGGGCAGGCGGATCGTGGCCGCCGTCGTCACGTACCGCGGCCGCACCATCGCCCGCGCCGACGGGCGCAACCTGCGCCGGCTCTCGATCCGTCGTCCCGCGCGCGGGAAGGTGACGCTGCGGATCCACCTGCGGACGTCGGGCCCGAAGGCGCGGCGGCTGACCGTCACGCGCTCGTTCCGGGCCTGCGGTTGAATCCTCGCCACATGGCGAGCTACGACTACATCGTCGTCGGCGCCGGGTCGGCGGGCTGCGTGCTCGCCAACCGGCTGTCCGAGGACCCCGCAACGTCCGTCCTGCTGATCGAGGCCGGCGGGAAGGACAGCAGCCTCAACGTCAAGATCCCGGCGGCCTTCCCGAACCAGTTCCACACGAAGATCGACTGGGACTTCACCACGGAACCGGAGCCCGCCGTCGACGGGCGTCAGCTGTTCATTCCACGCGGCAAGATGCTCGGCGGCTCCAGCTCGATGAACGCGATGCTCTACGTGCGCGGGCGCCCGCTCGACTACGCCGCCTGGGAGGAGATGGGCGCGACCGGCTGGGGCTGGGAGGACGTGCTGCCGTACTTCAAGAAGTCGGAGTCCAACGCCCGCGGCGAGTCGGAGTACCACGGCGGCAGCGGGCCGCTCAGCGTGGTCGAGCAGCGGTCGCCGCGCCCGATGGGCCGGCGCATGCTCGCTGCCTGCAAGGAGCACGGCATCCCGTTGATCGACGACTACAACGGGCCCGAGCAGGATGGCGCCTCGATGTGCCAGGTGCTGCAGAAGAACGGCCGCCGCTGGAGCTCGGCCGACGCCTACCTGCGCCCGGTGCTGAAGCGGCCGAACCTCACCGTTCTCACGAAGGGTCTGGTCACGGGCATCGAGCTCGAGGGCACCCGGGCGGTCGGCGTCAAGGTCCGCGACCGCAAGGGCGAGCGGGTCGAGCGGGCCCACCGCGAAGTGGTGCTGGCCGCCGGGGCGATCGGTTCGCCGCAGCTCCTCCAGCTGTCGGGCATCGGCCCGGCCGATCGGCTCGGCGCGGTCGGGATCGACGCAGCGGGCCGAGCTACCGGTCGGTAAGAACCTCCAGGACCATCCGTTCGTCACGGTCCACTTCGAGGTGTCCGACGACACCACCCTCTACGGCGCCGACAAGCCCAAGCACCTGGCCGAGTGGCTGCTGCGCAAGAGCGGGAAGCTCACGTCCACCGTCGCCGAGGCGTTCGCGTTCGTGCGCACGCGGCCGGGTCTGCCCGCCGCCGACATCCAGATGCACATGGGTGCCGCCTACTTCGAGGACAACGGGGCGGTGGAGTACGACGGCCACTGCGCCGTGTTCGCGCCGGTGCTGATCAGCCCGAAGGCGCGCGGTGAAGTGTGGCTGCGCTCGGCCGACCCGGCGGACAAGCCGCGCATCCTCACGAACTCGCTCTCCGAGGCCGACGATGTCGACTCGCTCGTCGCCGGCATCGAGCTCGCGCGTGAGCTGGCCGCCACGGGTCCGATGGGCGAGGTGGTGCTGAAGGAGATCGACCCCGGCCCGGACGTGGTCGACCGCGACGAGATCGAGGCCAACCTGCGCCAGCGGCTGATGCTTCTGTACCACCCGTCGGGAACGTGCCGGATGGGCGCGGGCGACGACGCTGTGGTCGACCCCGAACTGAGGGTGCACGGGATCGAGAACCTGCGCGTGGTCGACGCTTCGATCTTCCCGCTGATCCCGGGCGGGAACACGCACGCGCCCACGGTCATGGTCGCCGAGAAGGCGAGCGACCTGATCCGCGGGAGGGTCCCCGCTACTTCGTGACCGCCGCGTGGATCGCGTCGATCTTCTGCTCGAGCTCGGGTAGACGCTTCAAGAGCGCCATTTCTTCCTCGAGGTCGGTCAGCAGCTGCTTCACCTCCGTGAGCAGGCCCGAGACGTCGGTGAGGGTGGTCTCGACCTTGGAGAGCGTGCCGTCGACGGTGCCGAGAGTACCCTCGACGGTCGAAAGGGTCTGGTCGACCTCCTCGAGTACCGGCCCGACGGCCTCGATGGTCCGGTTGGCCTTCTTGAGCAGGTCCCCGGCGGGGTTCGGTAGTCGCGGCATCGGCGCACCCTAACCCGGGGCCGGAATCACGAGCCGGCCGGGTGCCCTAGGAGGCAGTCCTGCAGACCCCGGCCGGCCGTGATCACTCGGAGAAGGACGGTCCACGGGGAGTCGCCGCCCGCCACCTGGGTGGGCGGCAGTGGCCCGTCCTCATACGGGCCTACGTGGCACCCGGGCGGCCGGATCAATCCCGGCGGCGGCGGGTACGCTCCAGTACATGGGAACCGGGAAAGTCGTCGCCATCACCGGCGGCGCGCGCGGCATCGGCCTGGCCACCGCGGAGGCGCTCACGCGCGACGGCGCGACCGTCTGGCTCGGCGATCTCGACAGCGACCTCGCCGCCCGCGAGGCCGGGCGCCTCGGGGGCCGGGGAATGGCGCTCGACGTGACCGACCGCGGGTCGTTCAGCGCGTTCCTCGCCGCGGCCGGTGAGATCGACGCCCTCGTGAACAACGCCGGCGTGATGCCGATCGGGGTGTTCGCCGAGCAGGAGCAGTCGGTGATCGACCAGGTGATCGCCGTGAACCTGCAGGGCGTGATCAACGGGATGCAGCTGGCGCTCCCCGCGTTCAAGGCGCGCGGGGCGGGCCACATCGTCAACATCGCCTCCCTTACCGCGCGGGTGCCCGTGCCGGGTACCGCCGTCTATTCCGGGGTCAAGTCCGCGGTGGTGGTGATGACCGACGCGATCCGCCACGAGGAGCGCGGCTCGCCCGTGGCCCTCTCGTGCGTGCTGCCGTCGGTCGTGGCGACGGAGCTGTCGAGCGGCGCGCCGACCGGCGGCGGGATCAAGGCCGTGCAGCCGGAGGACGTCGCCGCGGCAGTTGTGCGGGTGCTGAAGTCGGGCCGCTCGCGCGACGCTGTGGTGCCGCGCTACATGGGCCCCGCGTCGCAGTTCAACCGGTTGCTCCCGCCGCGGCTCCAGGTGCTGATCCGCCGCCTGCTCAAGGACCGCCGCGCGCTGACGGATCTCGACGAAGGCGCCCGCGCCGCCTACGAGCAGCGTCTCGCGCAGGCGCGCGAGACGTCCTGACTCAGCAGGTACTCGGCGGGGCCTTGCCGGCGAAGCGGTCGGCGAGGTAGGGCACGGCGCCGATCCAGCCGATCGCGACCTCGGTGATGTGCTCGCCGATCGGGTTCTCGACGCGCATGACCGGTACGCCCGCGCCGCAGAACCGCTGCATCAGCTGGCGCGCCGGCCCGATCGGCGCCAGCTCGTCGGCTACCGCGTGGTAGTGATAGACCGGCGCGCTGGGCACTCCCGGGAACGTGAGCGGGCTCATCTCCGCGAACATGGGCTGGAGCGCCGGGAACTCGAGCGGGTTCGGCACGGTGGCGTACCCGTCGAGCGTCGCGAACGGTGCCCGCGGCACGGCGTCGGTGATGCAGTCGTTCGCGCTCTTGGCCATCGCGGCCTTGCCGCCGTCGTTGATGTACTGGGTCACGTCGTACTCCGGGTACGCGCGGTCGACGCCGACGAGCCCCATCGCGATCGCCCCGCCGAACACCGTGCCGCTGAAGGACCGGATCGTCGCCTTGACGTCGGCGACGACGCCGCCGAGCGCGATCGCCCTGACAGGTAGCTCGGGCGCGTAGGTGCGCTGCATCTGGGCGGCCACCGTGGTGGCGAACGCGCCGCCCGAGTAGCCCCACATGCCGATCGGGGCCGACGGGCTGATCTGGGCCGGGCCGAAGGCCCGCGCGGCGCGCAGACCGTCGAGCACGCCGCGGGCCTCGCCCTCGGCGCCGAGGAACATCGACCGCGGGCCCTCGTAGTCGGGCGCCACGACGGTCCAGCCCTTCAGGAGGCCGATCAGCATCAGCAGCGTCTCCGGCGCGGAGTTCGATGCGCCGGCCGCGAGCCCGGCACTGAGCGCGTACGACGGAGCGCACTTCGTGCTCACCCCGTCCTCGGCGGTCTGGTAGCTGAGCACGGGCCGCGGGCCCTTCCCGAGCCACGGCATGTACGGGACCATCACCGTCGCGACGGTCGCGGTCGGCGCGCCCGTGTTGTCGGTCGTCTTGTAGAGCACCTGCCACGCCTTCGCCGGCATCGGCACGGACAGCGCGGTGGCGGTGATCGGCCGCGACGCGAGGATCGCGCCGGCCGGTGCGGTGGCCGCGCTCGCCGGAACGTCGTAGAAGGGGTCGTCGTCCGGGAGCGGGACTGCGGACGCGGTGGCCACGGCTGTGGCGAGGACGACGGTGGCTGCGGCCGCCACCGCGGCCGTGAGCCGCCGGGGGGAGAAGAGCATCAGGGAACTGTAGCGTACCCGTACAGGGCTGTCAGCGTGACCGGCGTGTAGCCTCCAGGACATGACGGACGGGCCAACGCTCGAACGCCTGCCCAGTGGCAGGCATCGACTCACCCGCGACGAGGTCGTGGCCTCGCAGCGCGGCCGCCTGCTGTTCGCGATCGCGCAGGCCGTGGCCGAGAAGGGCTACGCCGCCACGACCGTGGCCGACGTGGTCGAGCGGGCGAGCGTCTCACGGCGCACCTTCTACGAGCAGTTCGACTCGATGGAGGCGTGCTTCCTCGTCGCGTTCGACACCGCCGTCGAGATCGTGCTCGGGCGCATGGCGGAGGCGGCGGAGAAGGTCGACGCCGGCGACTGGCGCGCGCTCACGCGGTCCGACATCGCCACCTACCTCGAGATCCTCGCCTCCGAGCCCGCCTTCGCGCGGGCGCTGCACGTCGAGGTGCTGAAAGCCGGGCAGGCCGCGCTCGACCGCCGCGCCGAGATCATGGCCCTCTTCTCCGGGCGCACCCAGGCGGTCTACCAGCTCGCCCGCAAGCAGGATCCGGATCTGCCGGAGTTGCCCGACGAGGCGTTCGCGCTGCACTCGGGCGGCGTCGACGACCTGATCCGGGAGTGCCTGCGCACGGAGGACGCCGACGCGCTGCCGAAGCTGGCCAAGCCGATCGCCGACTCGACGATCGCCTTCCTCAGCTGCTAGCCGCGCCGTTCCCCGGGTGTCCGAGGATCCGCTCGCGGGCGCGCGCCATGTCGTACTCGGCCGGCTCCGTGTCGCGCACGAACGCGGTGATGGTCGCGGTGAAGCGGTTCGGCTCGTCGAGGTGGGGGAAGTGCCCGGCGCGCTCGAAGATCTCGAGCCGCGCGCTTGGCACCAGCTCGGCGGCCGCCTGGGAATGCTCGACGGGGATCACCGAGTCGCGCCCGCCGTGTACGAGCAGCGTGGGCACGTCCTGGGCGAGATAGAGCTTGTCGGTGGCGCTCACGCGCTGCCCGCGCGGGCTGATCACGGAGCGGGCGGTGCGCACGAACGCCTCGCGACGCTCGCGGTCGGACAGCGACGCGAGGCCGTGCATGATCTCGCCGAAGTCGCCGCCGATCTTGATCCCGACGCGGCCCAGGGCGTTGCCCGCGGATCCGAGCGTCCTGGTGACCGGCTCGCTCGCCCCGAGGCCGATGACCTGCTCCGCGAACGGGAGCGTGGCGGCGCGGATGGCGGGGTTCACCTCGCGCCCGAGGCCGCCGCTCGCCACCAGCGCCAGGCGCTCCACCTGGGCCGGGAACTGGTACGAGAACTGCATCACGACGCCACCGCCGAGCGAGTGGCCGACCACCGTCGCGCGCTCGACATCGAGCGCGCCGAGGAGGTCGCGAAGTATCGACGCGTGCGCTCCGAGCGAGTGGTCGCCGCGCTGGCGCTCCGAGTCGCCATGGCCTGGAAGATCGACGGCCAGAACCCGAAGCCCGCTGTCCGCGAGGCGCTCGGTCACGGGAGCCCACGTCTGCGAGCTGTTGGTGATGCCGTGGATGAGCAGCACGACGGGCCCGTCGCCGCCGGTGTCGACGTAGGCGAGCTTGTGGCCGTGGATTGACAGACTGGTACTCATCGCGCGTTCAATACCCATTCGGGGAGACATGATCCGCCTCGGACAGCTCCTGAAGCTCTCCGGGGTGGCCGATGATGGCGTACACGCCAAGGAGTTGCTCAACGAAGGCTCGGTGACTGTGAACGGCGAGGCCGAGGCGCGGCGCGGGCGCCAGTTGCATTCGGGCGACATCGTGGCCGTCGAGGGGGAAGCAGAGCCCTTGCACGTAGTCAGCTCGTAAAGAAGCGTTCGATGTCGGCGGTCTCGGCGGCGAGCGCCTTCTCGTCGAGGTCCGTGCCGGCGAGGATCTCCGGCGTGACCTCCACCTTCCCGCCCGCGGTCGACAGCCCGTAGGTCCCGACGGCGACCCCGTCGAGCACGATCGCCGCCCGCCCGACGCCCGGGCCGAACGAGTTCTTCTTCCGCATGAATGGGTTCGGATCGGGCCACGCCGGCCGCTCGCGCCAGCCGAGCAACAGGTCGTCCCACGTCGAGATGAGCCGCAACGGGCTCGGACCGCGCCGCGCCGTCACGCCCTTCAGCGTCGCCGCGCCATCGGCATCCACGTCGATCTCCCCGGCGATGGCCGCGAGCCCCGCGCGCACGTCGCGCAGCGGCAGACCCGACCACACCGCCATGTCGCGGTCAGTCGCGGGGCTGTGCGTCACGAGGTAGCGTCGCGCCAGCTCGGCGAGCGCCTTGTCGCGATCGACGGCCGGGAGCGGCCCGCCGCACCAGTCCTCGGGAATGGCGAACAGCCGCTGGGCGCCGCGCTCGGGTCCGATCACCAGGCGCCCGTAGAGGGTCGCCAGAACCGAGACGTGCATCATCGCCTGGCCCTCCACGTCGATCCCGTGCGGCGCGATCCGCTCGCGCAGCGCGGCGCGGGTGAGGGGGCCCTCGTTCGTGATCGCGGCGACAGCCACATCGATGGCGGTGTTCACCTGGTCCTCGGTGAGGCCGTCCTGGCCGAGCCGCGTGAGCGTCGGGTTGCGCAGGCGCTGGTTGGTGAGCGCGTGCAGCCAGGGGAGGTCCTCGCGGCAGACGCTGTGCACGGTGCCGCGCATCAGCCAGGCGGCGATCAGTGGCCCCTCGCGGTCGAACGCGGCGGCGCACGCGGCGGCTGTGAGCCCGGGCGCCCGCGCGCGCAGTCCGAGCTTGCCGTTGCGCGGGTCCTGCGATTGCAGCGCGAGCATCGTGCGAATGACGCTCTCCGGCGTACCGCCGCGCGGGCGATGGAGAAGCTGTGCGTTGGCGCGCGTCCGCGCGACCCGCGCCGCGCTCACAGGGTGACGTTGCCGGCGCGCTTCTGGCGGGGAGCCCGGGCGCCGACCGCGTCGCCCCAGTGGAAGTCCTCGATCCGCGAGGGCGGCGTGGTCTCGAGGAAGTCGCGCAGCACCCGGGCGAGCGCCTCGGGATCTTCGATGTGCGGGAAGTGGGCGGCGCCGGGGAGCGTCTCGAAGCGGCTGTTCGACACCACCTCGTGGGCGGCTCGCCCGTGCTCGAGCGGGATCGTGTTGTCGCGCTCGCCCCACACGATCAGCGTGGGCGTGGGCACCGAGTCGAGCAGGTAGAGCTTGTCGTTGGCGGCGACGCGCTGGCCGCGCATGTCGATCACCGAGCGCAGCGTCTCGAGAAACGCCTGGCGGGCGCCGGGGCCCGACAGCGGGCGCAGCGCGCGCGAGATCGCCTGCAGCTGAGGCTTGCCCGTGCTGTAGAGGCCCTCAACGAGCGGGCGGTTGGCGAACATCGCCAGCAGGGCCGCCATCCCGGGTAGCGCGGCGCTGCGCAGGAGCGGGCTCACCTCGGGGCCGAGGCCGCCGCTCGATACCAGCACCAGCCGATCGACGCGCTGCGGGAACTGCCAGAAGTACTGCATCGCCACGCCGCCACCGTATGAGTGGCCGACCATCGTCGCGTGGTCGATCCCGAGGATCGCGAGCAGGTCGCGGATCCGCGCGGCGTGGGCGCCGAGCGAGTAGTCGCCACGCGGGCCGGCGGTGTCGCCGTGGCCGATCAGGTCGGGCGCGATGACCTGGAAGTCGGGCGCCAGGCGCGCGGCGACGCGCTCCCAGTGCCGGGAGGAATTGACCATCCCGTGGATGAGGACCACCGGCGGGCCGGCACCGGCTGTGCGGTAGACCATCGGGTGGCCGTGGAGCTCGATCTCCCACGTTTCGAACACGCGCGTCCGACCCTAGCGAGGTCGGAGTACGATCGTGTTGTGGAAGCGGCAACCGCCCCTCGTCGCCTGCCGAATCCCGCCGAGCCGGTGCCTGCCGTGGCGTGGCCGACCGTGGGGCTGTTCTTCGGCACCGTGCTGGTCTTCGCGGCAGCGACCGGGTTTGCGGTCGTGGGGTCGTGGCCGGTGTGGGCCGCCGTGCCGGTGAACGCCGTCTGCTCGTACCTCTTCTTCACGGTGCTGCACGACACGTGCCACCGCTCGGCATCGCAGCACGACTGGGTCAACACTTGGCTCGGGCGCTTCAGCGCGCCGATGGTGGCGCCGCTGATCGCGTCGTACTCGCTGTTCCGCTTCATCCACATGCAGCACCACCGGTTCACCAACCACGACATCGACGAGGACCCGGACTCGTACACGTCCAACGGCCGTGCCTGGACCTGGCCGTTCCGCTGGGCGACGCTCGACCTCAGCTACATCGTCTACTACCTCCCCCGCATGGGCGCGCGGCCGCGCGCCGAGAAGATCGAGTTCGTGGTGACCTGGCTGGTGAGCCTGAGTGTCCTGGTGGCCTGCATCGCGACCGGGTATCTCGCCGAATATCTGCTGCTGTACATCCTGCCCAGCCGCTTTTCGATCATGTTCCTCGGCTTCGCGTTCGACTTCCTGCCGCACCACGGCCTCGACGCCAAGCCGAGCGAGGACCGCTTCAGGACGACCCGCAACCGGGTCGGCATGGAGCCGGTCATGAACGTCGTCCTGCTCTACCAGAACTACCACCTGGTCCATCACCTCCATCCGCTGATCCCGTTCTACCGCTACCTCACCGCGTGGCGGCGCAACGAGGAGGAGTACCTGGCGAACGACCCGGCGCTGAGCACGGTGGTGGGGCGAGAGCTCAGCGTGGACGAGTACCGCGGGGCGCGCGGGCTGTAGGGGCGCGGCGTTTGCTTGCCGGCCGCGCCGCGCTCACTCGGGCCGGCTTGCCCGGGGTCGGCGTCTGTCCAACCACCCCCGACGCCCGCCATGCCAGCTCACGGGAGGACTCAGCCCGCCTGGCATGATGGGCAGATGAGCGCCGCGACGCTGCCGCCCGGCCCGAGCCTGCCGAAGACCGTCCAAACGCTCGGCTTCATGCTGCAGCCCGCGAAGTTCGCGACCTGGGCCCAGCGCAAGTACGGCGATCTCGTCTACTTCGACAGCCTGCTCGGCGGCCAGTTCGTCATGGTCTTCACGCCCGAGCTGACGAAGCAGGTCTTTCGCGGGAAGCCGGACAACCTGCGCGCCGGCGAGTCGAACGCCGTGCTCGAGCCGGTCGTCGGCAAGCACTCGCTGCTCCTGCTCGACAGCGGCGAGCACCTGCGCGAGCGCAAGATGCTCCTGCCGCCGTTCCACGGGGAGCGGATGCGCGCCTATGTCGAGACCATGCAGGTGGCGGCCGACCGGCAGATCGACAAGTGGCCGCTCGGCAAGACGTTCCCCCTGCTGCCGTCGATGCAGGCCATCACGCTCGACGTGATCCTGCGGAGCGTGTTCGGCATCGAGCGCGGGAAGCGGCTGAACGAGCTCGCCGCTGCGATCCGCGAGCTGCTCGCGCCCACCACATCGCGGATCGCGGCGATCGCGCTCCTCGGCTCGGGCGGGCGCCTCGGCGGCACCCGGTCCGCACGCGAGTTCGAGCTCGCGCACGCCGAGGTCGACCGGCTTCTGTTCGCGCAGATCGCCGAGCAGCGCGCCGACCCGGACCTCGCCGAGCACGACGACATCCTCTCCATGCTCCTCCAGGCGCGCGACGAGGAAGGCGAGCCGATGACCGACCAGGAGCTGCGCGACGAGCTCGTCACCCTCCTCGTCGCCGGCCACGAGACCACCTCGGCGGGGCTCGCCTGGACGTTCGACCTGCTCGGCCACAACCCAGGCGTGCTCGCCGAGCTGCGGCGCTCGCTCGACGCGGGGGAGACCGACTACCTCGACGCGGTGGTCAAGGAGGCGCTGCGGGTGCGACCGGTGATCCTCGGCGTCGGCCGGGTGGTGCGCGGCGAGCCGTTCCCGCTCGGCGACTACGAGATCCCGGTGGGGGTCGCGCTCAACCCTTACATCGCGATGATCCACCGCCGCCCAGAGGACTACCCCGAGCCGATGGCCTTCCGGCCCGAGCGGTTCCTCTCCGGCGACGCGCCCGACACCTACACCTGGGTTCCGTTCGGCGGCGGCACGCGCCGCTGCATCGGCGCCGCGTTCGCGCAGATGGAGATGGCGGTGGTCGTGCGCCGCGTGCTCGAGCGCGCCGAGCTCGAGCCGGCCGCGCGGCGGCCCGAGAAGGGGGTGCGCAGGGCGATCACGTTCGTGCCGGCGAAGGGCGCGCGGGTGGTGGCGCGTTCGATCAGCGCAGCGCCCACGCGCGCCGTGGCAGGATCGCTCGCGTGAGGAGAGCACTTGCGCTTGCACTGCTCGGCTTGGCCTGCCTGGCGCCCGCCGCCGCGGCAGCACCCGACTACAGCCGCCCCGCCGATCTGCCGCCGCCCGGCCTCAACGACTTCGCCTGCCAGCCCTCGGCCGCGCACCCGAATCCGGTCGTGCTCGTCCACGGCCTCGGCGCCAACCAGTACTTCAACTGGTTCTGGATGGGCCCGAAGATCAAGGCGGCGGGCTACTGCGTCTTCTCGCTCACCTACGGCCGCGACCCCGACTTCCCGTACCCGTTCGACCAGATCGGCGGCGTGCGCAAGATGCAGGAGAGCTCGGCCGAGCTGGCCACGTTCGTCGACAAGGTGCTGGCCGCCACGGGCGCCGCCAAGGTCGACCTCGTCGGCCACTCCGAGGGCACCGTGATGCCGCGCTGGTACCTGAAGTTCCGCGGCGGGGCGGCGAAGGTCGACAAGTTCGTCGGCCTCACCCCGCTCTGGCGGGGCTCCAACGTGCTCGCGGCCGCCGACCTCTATGCGCTCGGGCGCACCAGCGGGTTCTCGCAGGCCGCCGAGACCGTGCTCGGGCAGTTCTGTGAGTCGTGCACCTCGTTCGTGCGCGGTTCCGACTACCTGAACTCCGTCAACGCCGGGGGTGAGGGCGTACCCGGGGTGAAGATCACGGCGATCATGACCCGCTACGACGAGCTGGTGATCCCCTACACGAGCGGGATCAACAGCGATCCGACGGCGAGGAACATCGTTCTGCAGGACGGCTGCCCGCTCGACCTCGCCGAGCACGTCGCGCTCGTTCTGGACCCGGTCACACTTGGCCACGTGCTGAACGCGCTCGACCCGGCCAACCCGAAGCCGGTCAAGTGCCAGCTCGTGCTGCCGGGCATCGGCGCCCCGTACTGAACCTGACGTCCCCCTACGGCCCCCCGGCACCCCCCTAAGGAGCCGGGGTAGGGAGGGGAGGTCCACCGATTCCGCTCCGGGCCCCCGCGCGGCAGTCTGTTGCCCATGGCCACCACGACCACCGACCCCAGCAAGCTCCAGTCCCTTTCCGACCGCCTCGCCGGCCGCATCCTCCTCTCCGGTGACGAGGGCTGGGACGAGCATCGCAGCACGTTCAACGTGCTCGTCGACCAGCGCCCCGCGGCGATCGCGCTGCCCGCCGACGTGGACGACATCTCCCTCGTCGTCCGCTTCGCCCGCGAGCACGGCCTTCGCATCGCCCCGCAGACGACCGGCCACAACGCGGCGCCGCTCGGCGACCTCGAGGACACGGTGATCATCCGCACCGGCGCGCTGAACGAGGTCGAGATCGATGAGCAGGCCCGCCGCGCCCGGGTCGGCGCCGGCGCCCTCTGGGGCGACGTGATCGACGCCGCCGCCAACGTCGGCCTGGCCGCCCTCCACGGGACCTCGCCAACCGTCGGCGTAGTCGGCTACACCCTCGGCGGCGGGCTCGGCTGGTACGGCCGCAAGCACGGCGTCGCCGCCAACAGCGTCACCGCCGTCGAGCTGGTCGTCGCCGACGGGCGCCGCGTGCGGGTCGATGCCACCAACCAGCCCGACCTCTTCTGGGCGCTGCGCGGCGGCGGCGGGAACTTCGGCGTGGTCACCGCCATCGAGTTCGAGCTCTTTCCCGTCCACGAGGTCTACGCGGGCGCGTTCTTCTTCGATGCCGAGCGCAGCGCCGAGGTGCTCAAGGCGTGGCGCGAGTGGACCCGCACGGTGCCGGACGAGGTCACCTCCATCGGCCGCATCCTCAACGTGCCCGACATGGAGGGTCCGCCGCCCCCGCTGCGCGGCCGCTCGTTCGTGGTCGTCGAGGCCGTGTTCATGGGCGACGCCGAGGCGGGCGCCGAGCTGACCGCGTCGCTGCGGGAGCTCGGCCCCGAGCTCGACACTTTCGCGATGGTCGGCCCGAAGGCCCTCAGCGGCCTGCACATGGATCCGGAGGAGCCCGTTCCCGCCGTGACCGGGCACATGCTGGTCGGCGACCTCAGCGACGCCGCGATCGACGACCTCCTCGCCGTCGCCGGCCCGGGTTCCGGTTCGCAGCTGGTGTCCGTCGAGCTGCGCCACACCGGCGGCGCGCTCGCCGCCGGCGACCCTGGCGGCGGCGCCGTCAACCGCCTGTCCGGGGAGTTCATGCTGTTCGCCGTCGGAGCAGTCGCCGACGAGCAGCTCGGCGCGGCCCACGAGGCCCAGTTGATCCTGATCCGGGAAGCGCTGGCCAGGTTCGACGAGGGCCAGTACCTCAACTTCGTCAATGCGCCGTGCAACCCGGCCAAGGTCTTCCCCCCGACCACCTGGGGCCGCCTGCGGGCGATCAAGGAGGCGTATGACCCCGGCGCGATCGTGCGGGCGAACCATGCGATTCCGGTTGGCTGATCGAGCGGGCTCGGTCTGAGCTCAGCTCGGTGCCGCCCGTCTAGCGCGCCGGGTTGGAACGGCTCGCCGACGGCAGTGCTGGTTTGTCGCACGTGTCGCTCTCCCGTCACACCTGCTTGAGCGGCTGCGCGCCTTGTTCGTCCTATACGAGAACAAAGCGCGCAGCGGCCTTCCGCTGGCGCTCCGGCGAGACTCAGTGCAACAGAGCCGTTACAAACCCCGCCCGCCGTCGCTGCCGTAGTGGACGCTCCCCAGCGCGACCAGGCCCGAAGCGAACGCGGCGCGGCGCCCGGCCTACCCCTCGCGCTGGGCCAGCAACGCCGTCAGCTCGACCCGCGACTTCAGCTCGAGCTTCGAGTAGATGCGCGAGAGGTGGTTCTCGACCGTCTTGGCGCTGAGGTAGAGCGTCACGCCTACCTCCTTGTTCGAGCGGCCCTGCGCGACCAGTTCGGCGATCTCCCGTTCGCGCTCGGAGAGGCCCGCGAGCCCGCTCGACTCGCCCGGCCGCCCGGCGCCCGCTTGGAGCCGCACACCGAGCGCGCGCAGCTCGCGGGCGGCCGCGTCGTGCAGCCGCACGTGCCCGCCCGCGCCGGTCACGTCGGCCACCTTGCGTAGCTCCGCGACGGCCTCGTCCTGGCGGTCGAGCGCCCGTAGCGCGCGCCCCGCGCACAGGCGCGCGGCGACTGCGTCGACGTGGATGTCGAGCTCCTCGGCGCGCTCGGCCGCCGGCAGCGCCAGCGCGACGGCCTGCTCGGCCTCGCCGCGCGCGAGATGCAGGTTCGCGCGGCCGACGTCGGCGCGCACGAGCCCGGCCGGAACCTGCAACTCCGCGGCGCGCCGCTCGAGGAGAGCGGCCCAGCGCTCGGCGCCCTCGACGTCGCCCGCCTCGATGGCCGCGCGGACGACGATGGTCATCAGCCAGGTCGACCAGGTCACGTCCACGTCGTCGAGCTCGGGCCCGGCCGCCGCGACCATCTCGTCGATACCGGCCTGCGGGTCATGGGATGCGGTGACCACGCCGAGCGCCGTCTTCCCGACACGCGTCAGCATGCTCTCGGTCGTGCGCGCCATCACCTCACGGCACTCGGTGGCGGCCTGCTCGGCCACCACCGGCTCGCCCTGCGCGTCGGCGACCAGCGCCTTCATCCAGAGCGCCCACTCGAGCAGGTAGTCGAGGCCCTGGAGGCGAGCGATCTCCTCGACCACGTCGAGGTGGTGACGCGCTTCGGCCGGGCGCAGGAAGTTGTAGAGCGCCATCGCGCGCAGGTGCTCCATCGGCCCGAGGAAGGGGCCGAAGTCGTACCGGCGGACGATCTCGAGGCCGCGCGCCGAGGTATCGATCACGTCGCTGTAGTGCGCGCTCGCCAGCTCGGCCATGCCGACGTAGTAGGGCGCGTCGGGCCGGGCGGCGCAGTCCTCGTCGCTGAGCGACTGGAATCCAGTCGTCGCGGCCTCGACGGCGGCCAGCCCGCGCGCGGAGTCGCCGCTCCACATGGCGCCCATCGCCAGCAGCCCGTTGGCGGCGGCAGCGAGGATCGGCACCTCGCCGGTCGCTGCCTCGACTGCCCGGCTCGCCGACTCCACGAGCGACTCGGCGTCCTGCATGAACGCGGCGCCGGCGGCAAGCTCGAACTCGAGCCCGGCGCGGGCGCCCGGCGACGCGTCGGGCGGCAGTGCGTCGAGCGCGGCGCGCACGCGCTTCTGCGCGTCGCCATGGCGGCCGAGCACGTGGTCGATCGTCGACGTCAGCCCGATCAGGGCGAGCCGCGCCTCGGGCGGTTCGGCGGGCATCAGGCCGGTCACCTCGACGAGCACGTCGTGCGCTTCGGCGAGCTTGCCCGAGAGCGCGAGCGCCTGCGCCATCGGCGCGAGCACCTCGGCCCGGCGCGGGTCGCCGGCGGGGAGCAGCTCCAGCGCGGCCCGGCTCCAGCGGGCCGCGGCGGCGGGGTTGGCGGTGCCGGCTTCGGCAGCGGCCTCGCGCAGCACCGCGATCGCCTCCTCGTCGCCGGGCCGGGCGGTCTGCTCGAGGTGAAAGGCGCGCTGGCCTGGCGGTGCGCCGCGGGCGGCCAGCGCCGCTGCCGCCCGCTCGTGGGCGCCGAGCCGCCAGCCCGCAGGCGTGGCGTCGTAGACCGCGCGGCGCACGACCGGGTGGCGAAAGCGGAAGCCGCGCGACCCGCCGGCAGGGCGCACGAGGCTCGCGGCGGCGAGCCGGTCGAGCCCTGTGAGGGCGAGGGACTCGTCGGCGCCCGCCGCGGCGGCCGCGAGCTCGGGGTCGAACGGGTCGCCGGCGACCGCCGCGCCCCGCAGCAGCGTCTGTGTTTCCTGCGGCAGCCCGGCCACCTCGAGCTCGACGGCGGCCACGAGGGTCTCAGGCAGGGCCCCGCCGGGAGCGGCCGCGGCCCGGGCCAGCTCCTCGAGGTAGAGCGGGTTGCCGCCCGCCTCTTCGGCCAGCCGCTCGCGGAGAGCGGGATCTTCGACCGCGGAGAGGAGCTCCATGCCGGCGTCGCGCGCCAGCGGGCCGACCGTGAGCCGCGTGGCGCCGGGCACGCTGCGGAGCGCGTCGAGCAGGCGGGGGAGGGGGTCGATCGGGCGCAGCGCGAACGCGAACAGGATCGGACCGCGCGGCGGGCGGCGGAGCAGGTGGAGCGTGAGCTCGAGCGACGCCTCATCGGCCCAGTGCAGGTCGTCGAAGATGATCGCCAGCGGGCGCTCGCGCGCGATCAGCTCGAGCAGAGCGCCGATCGCACGGTGGTAACGGAAGCGCTGGGCCGGGGCGAGCTCGGCCGGGGGCGCCTGGTACTGCGCGGCGACGGCGGGCAGGATCGCGGCGAGCTCGGCGCGCCGCTCGGCGCCGAGCGACTCGATGCGGCGGTCGTGCATCGTGGCCACGTGGTCGTCGAGCACGTCGATGGCCACGCCGAACGGCACGTCGCGCTCGTGCTCAGCGCCGCGGCCGGCGAGCGCGAGCAGCCCAGCGGCCTCGGCGCGGCGGCGCAGCTGCCCGAGCAGGGTGGTCTTGCCGATGCCGGCATCGCCGACGAGCGCCAGAACGGCGCCGCGGCCCGCCGCCGTGGCAGCGATCGCGGTGTCGAGGCTCTCCAGCTCGGCATCGCGACCGACCACGGACGGTCCGTGTCCTGTGCCCGGCACGGCGCTCAGCTTATTTACGGTCGCGCGAGGCCGTACGCCCGCCGGCGATGACGAACAGCTTCGGCAGTCGCAGCGCCAACCACGGGTCGCCGTGGATCTCGAGGTCGCCGGTCACGTAGAGGTTCGGCGCCGGGGCGACGCCGGTCGCCACGCGCAGCAGGTCGGCGGCGTCGATGGCAATCTCCAGATCTGCCTCGCGCGGCTCGCCGGGAAACACGGTCGCCGTGCCGTCCTCGATCACCAGCTGGCGCACGTCTGGCTTGCCGTCGCGCGCGCCGAGCAGCCGCCACTCGACGGTGATCCGCTCGCGCTCCAGCGCCGAGCGCCGGACGGCGCGCGGCATGGCCCGGAACACGACCCCGAGCGTCACGCGCCGGCGCAGCCGGCCGCGGAGGTGCTCTTGCAGCCGCTCGCGCGGCATCCGGCCGATGCGCTTGCGTGCGTAGCGGAAGGCGGACTGCTGGATGCGGCTCACCAGGGCGACCTTATGCCGTACGGTTGAGGCGTGCGGTTCGGAGGGGTCGCCAGGGGAACCATGCTGGTCTGCGTCCTGCTCGGTGTGCTTGCGGGGCCGGCCGCTGCGCGCGCCGACACCGGGCCCGCGTGGGCGCGCCAGGCGCTCGACCTGCAGCACGGGATCGCTGACGACGTGCCGCTCGCCAACGCGCCGTGGGTCGGCACGCACAACTCGTTCAACTCGGTCGCCGAGATGGGGCTCCTGCTCTCGCCGCTGGACTCCAACCAGCAGATCACGATCGACGACCAGCTCGACGCCGGGATGCGGAGCCTCGAGCTCGACCTGCACAACTTCCCGACGGTGCGCAACGAGGTCGCGATCGAACCCGTCGTCTGCCATGCGACCGAGGCCGTCGGCTGCACGCTCGAGAAGCCCTTCCGCCAGGTGCTGGCCGAGATCGACGGCTGGCTCGACCGACATCCCGCGGCCATCCTCCTGCTCTACCTCGAGGACGACCTGCGCACCGCCGACGCCCACGCGCTCGGCGCCGGCGCGCTCGGCCAGGTGCTCGGCGAGAAGCTCTACAAGCCCGGCTACGGCGGGTGCAAGAAGCTGCCGGTCGGCTCCCTGACACGCGACAAGGTGCGCGCGGCCGGCGCCCAGGTCGTCGCGGTCGCCGGCGGCTGCGGCCAGGGGCCCGGCTGGCCCGCGCTGGTGTTCAACTGGGACTCGCACGAGGAGGAGCGGCCGCAGGGGTTCCGCGACTACCCGGACTGCGGGCCGGACTTCAGGCGCGCCGAGTATCAGCGCGACATCATCCGCTACTACGAGGACTCGACCATCCTCACGCGCCTCGTGTCGCTGCTCGGCGCGTCCTCGGTCGACGACGGCATCGACGTGCGGACGACCGCGGCGTTCGCCCGCTGTGGCGTCGACCTGATCGGCTTCGATCAGGTGAGCCGCGACGACCCCCGCGTCGCGGGCGCGATCTGGAGCTGGGCGCCGGGCCAGCCGTCGGGACCGTGGCACTGCGCCACGCTGCGGGTGGAGCGCGCCACGCCATACGGGCGCTGGTACTCCCGCCGCTGCGCCGGCAGGCGCCGTCCGCTGTGTCGCCGCGGTGAGAAGTGGGTTATCCCGGGCGGGCGGGTCTCCGCCGCGCGGGCCGCGAAGGCCTGCCGCCGCCACAAGGCGCGCAACGCCGCGCCGCGCACCGGCTACGAGGCCCAGCTCGCGCGGGAGCACATGGCCCGCCGCGGCGCGGGCGAGGTCTGGCTCGGCGTGCGCCCGCGCGGGAACGCGTGGCGCGGCCTCGACCGCCGCTGAGCCTCAGCTTTCGTAGCGCCAGGCCGCGAGCAGCACGCGCGGGCCCTCGGCCTCATCGCCGCACTTGCAGCAACGCTCGTCGCAGGCGCCGCAGGCGCCGCCGGCGCCCCGGCGGCTTCGGCGCAGGAGCCTTCGTCGTGCTCGACCGCCGCCACCGGCGGCACGGTCACCCGCACCCTCGGCAACCGCACTTACCTGCTGCGTGTGCCGCAGGGCGTGACGAGCCCGGCCCCGCTGCTGCTCAGCTTCCACGGCGCCGGCAGCACCGGCTCGCAGGACGAGCAGTTCACCGGGTGGAGCGGATACGCCGACGCCAAGAAGTTCATCGTCGCCTACCCCCAGGCGCGCCCGTTCGAGTTCGGCGGCGTGTGGGACCCGTATACGGCCAACAGCGCCGACGTGACGTTCGCCCGCCAGGTGGTCGACGACATCGCCGGCACGTGGTGCGTGAACCCCAAGCGCGTGCACGCCGACGGCTGGTCGAACGGCGCGGTCATGAGCCAGCGGATCGCCTGCGCGGCGGCCGACAGGTTCGCCTCGGTCACCTCGTACGGCGGCGGCACCCCGACGCTGGCGGGCTTCGCGACCGGCTGCAACCCGAGCCGGAAGATCTCGGTCGGCCTGTTCGCGGGCCAGTTCGACTTCACCTATCTCGGGCTGGCGCAGAACACCGATGAGTGGCGTACGGTCGACAGCTGCGGTGAAAGCTCCCACACGAGCGACAGCTACGGATCCACGAAGACCTACTCCTGCGCGAGCGGGACCCAGGTGGTGTCGCGGACCGTGGCCTACACGTCGCACAACTGGCCGTTCGGAGCCCAGGCCGAGGATCAGCGCAACAGGATGTGGGCTTTCTACAGTGCCAATCCTCTCCCCTAGAGGGCATCGGCCCTCTCGTACCGCCTGGGTCACGGTCGTGCTCGCCGCCGTCATGGCGGCGGGCGCGGCCGGGGCGGCCCCCGGCGCAGAGGCGAAGACCAAACGCGCCAAGGCGCGGACCATCTACGTGAGCGCCGTCGCGCAGCCGGGCGGCGGCGGCAGCCGCCGCAGGCCGCTCGCGTCGCTCGGGGCGGCCGCGAAGAAGTCGCGGCGCGGCGACACGATCGCCGTGCTCCCCGCACCGCCGTCCGCGCCGGCGCTCGACGGCGGAATAGTCCTCAAGCCGCGCCAGCGCCTGATCGGCGCCGGGCCGCGGCTGGTGAGCCGCCGCCCCCCGGTCGACTCGGCGCGGATCACCAACACGCGCGGTGACGCGGTCCGGCTCGCCGACCGCACGACCGTCACGAACCTCGAGATCACCGGCGCCTGGCGCGGCGCGATCTACGGCGCCGAAGTGAGCCGGGTCAGGGTCGAGGGCAACGAGGTGTCCGGCCACAACGCCGGCTGCTTCGACGGTTTCCACATCCCGCCGTTCATCGCTCCGACCGTGGTGCCCGGGGTGGGCATCCCGATCTCCGAGGGGCTGATGAACGGCTGGGCCGGGATCATGGTCGACGCCTCGCGCCGCAACGGCGGGAAGGTGACGATCCATCGCAACCTCGTCCGCGACGCCCACTGCGGCGACGGCATCGACATCCGCCTGCGCGGCAGCGCGAGCTACCGGGCGGAGATCACTTCGAACATCGTCCAGCACCTCGAGGAGGGCGAGGAGTTCCAATCGCTGCTCGCCTTCGGGCTGCAGACGCGGGACACCTCGCGGCTCGTCGCCAGGCTCGACCGCAACAGGCAGACGGAGCTCGGCAACCCGGGCGATTCGAACTTCCTCGTGTCCGGCGCCGACAGCGAAGGCGTGTTCATCAACCCCGTCGGCCCGTCGAGCATCGAGGCGGAGGTGAGCCGCAACACGTACACGAACCCGCGCGCGCTGGGCAACTTCTCCGGCAACGGCCTCGAGTTCGTGAGCATGGGCAAGGGCAGCCGGGGGAAGGTGACCGTCCGCGACAGCTCGTTCACCGGTTCGACGGGCGACGTGATCGAGGAGGGCGGGCTCGGGACCGACGCCACCCTCGAGATGACGCTCGACAACGTCGAGGCCAGCCGGTCGACCGGGTTCGGCAACACGGCGATCCTGCCGTTCAACAACGGCGACTGCGTGCTCGCGGGCAGCCTCGGCGCCCGCAACACGATCCGGTTGAAGGTCCGCCGCAGCCGCTTGCGGGGCTGCCGGAACAACGGCCTGTCCGTGGGCAGCGCCGTGATCAACGGATCCGGGCCCACGCGCCTGATCCACGTCGACGTGCGCGACAGCGAGATCACCGGCAACCACGGCGGCAACGTCGGGATCCGCAACTTCACCGGGCTCGACGAGCTGTCCGTGCGGGTCGAGAATTCGGACCTCAGCGACAGCCGCGGCGCCGGGTCGGGCGGGGCGAACATCTCGGCGGACGACATCGGGACCACCGGCTCCAGCAGCATCGTGTTCACGGGCAACTGCATCGAGGGCGGCCTGCTCGCCGCGGGCATCGTGCGCTCCCGCGTGAACGCCGCCGGAAACTGGTGGGGCCGCCCCGGCGGGCCAGGTCCCGGGCGGGCGGTGGTGCTCGGCGGGGCGCTCGACACGGCGAACTCGCTCGCCGCGCGGCCCGCATCGTGCCGCTGACGCTCTCTTACGAAGTTCAGAGACAGCTCTCAAGTTGGCGTTACACGGCGCCACGAGGGTGTGCGCATTGCAGTTGTCAACCAGAGAGAAGGAGCATGCAATGCGCACGAAGGGCAAGCACAAGATCATCGCCGCGGCCATGGGCATCACGGCCCTCGCCGGGGCGGGAGGGGCGATCGCCGCCACGAACGACGCCAAGGACCCGAAGGCGGCACACGCGGCGTTCGTAGCCGATGCCGCCAAGGAATTGGGCGTCTCGAGCTCGAAGCTCGAGAGCGCGCTCGACTCCGCCCGCAAGCAGAACCCGCCGCCGCAGGGCGCGCGGGACGGCAAGCGCAAGGAACCGCCGTTCGCGGCGTCCGCGGCGAAATACCTCGGCGTGAGCAAGGCCGAGCTGAAGAAGCAGATGCAGAGCGGCAAGACCCTGGCGGAGATCGCCAAGGCCCAAGGTAAGTCGGTCGACGGCCTCGAGGCCGTGATCGCCGACTCGATGAAGGCCGACGCGGCCGACCACGCCGGCGACATCGTCGACGGCAAGGGCCGGGGTGGCCCCGGTGGCGGTCCCGGTGGCCCGGGCGGCCCCGGTGGGCCCCCGCCGAGCGGCAGCACGCCGCCGAGCGGCAACTAGGGAGAGATCCGCAGCGGCGGGCCGGTTCGAACCGGCCCGCCGCCACGGGCGGAGGGCTACGGGCTCAGCTCAGAGGCTGGGCCCGGCGGACGTCGGTGCGCACATCCTGTGCGGGGAGGCTGCAGCCCGACCCGCATGCCCCGAAGGGGCGCGCCGGTCCGGCTGCATTCTTTGGCGTCCTGGGCCTCCGTGAATCCATGGGAGGCAAGGTACGCCGGGCCGGCGACGAAGTGAAACACCTGTTGCAGATGAGTCCCACAACGTCCTGTTGTGGGCGGAAGCGCCTGCTAACGAGAGGGTTTTTCGACCTGTACGCCGGCGCTGTTGAGGGTCATCGCGAGCATCTCGTAGTTGCCGGTGAGCATGCACAGCTCGATCAGCCGCGGCTCGTCGAAGCCGACTCCGCGCAGGCGGTCCCAGGTCGCGTCGGACACGTGACGATCGGCGTGCAGCTCGTCGACCGCGGAGAGGATCGCCGCCTGGCGCTCGGACCAGCCGCCGGCCTGTGGTCCCTCGGGCACGCGGGCGATGGTCGCGTCGTCGAGGCCCGCGCGCTTGCCGATCACCACGTGCTGGGCCCATTCGTACTCGGCGCGGCAGTTCCAGCCCACCCGGAGGATCACCAGCTCGGCCTCGGCCCGCGGGAGGAGGCCGCCCGGCATCAGCCGCCCGGCGAACATCAGCCACGGGCGGAACAGGCGCTTATGGCGGCCGAGCGTCGACCAGATGTTCACGGCGCGGCCGCGGGTGGCGCGCTTGGCAATGGCGCCGAACACCCGGGCGGTCGGGCTCAGCTCCCGGCCGCGGCCCGGCGGGATGCGCGGGATCTCGTGCTTGACCCAGCCGCCGGGAGGGGTGGGGGACTCGCTCATGCCCGGGACCGTATCCGGCAGGCTGCCTGTCAGGACAGCGCGCCGCGCGGGAACACGTAGCGCAGCGGCTTGCGCGCGCTGTCGGCCCGGGTCTGGATCCGCTCCCCGTGCAGCCCGCGCCCCCCGGCCAGCGGAGCCAGCTCCTCGGGCTTGCCGTCGTGCTCGGCGATCCAGCGCAGAATCGCGGACGAGTCCGGTCCCTCGGCGAGGATCGCGGCGCGCTCGACTACGTCCCCGCCGGATGGGTGCGGGCGCGCCAGCCGTGTGACCAGCGCGCGGACCGCGTCATCGGCCGCGGGAAGCGCCTCATCTGCCGCGGGGACCGCGACGTCTTCGTTTTCGTCCATCGACGGAGCCTACTCCCGGCCGCGCGGCCTGGAGCACGCAACGCCTGAGCCTGCACGGGCACCAGCAGCAGCGCCGCGACCGCCGCGGCGATGGCCGCGCGGCGCACGTCAGCGCGCGCGCAGGACGCGCAGGCGCGCGGTGCCGTCGCGGTAGGTGTCCTTCACCGCGCGCACCGCCACCCGGCCGGAACGGCGCGGGCGCACGCGAAACCGCGCGCGGCCGCCGGCGTCGGTGGTCGCGGCGCGCTTGCCGAGCCGCACGCGGGCACCGGCGACGGCGGCGCCGCCCTCGGTCGCGCGGACCGCCACGCGCGTACGGCGGCCGGTGCGCACACGGGCCGGCGTGAGCTTCAGCCGCAGCCGGCGGCAGGGCTGCGTGGCGAGCGTGATGGCGGCGGGCAGGGGGGACACGTAGCGGCAGCCGCCCCGGTCCTCGACCCGCAGCTCACCGGCCTGGCCGCGGGCGCGCAACCGCCGCCCTTCGCGGCTCATGTCGATCAAGCTGCGCGGCGCCGAGGCGAAGGAGAAGCGCAGGCCCCATGCGTCGCCCTGATTCGACACGGTGCGGAAGTTCCAGTTCGCAGGGTCGTCGGAGACCGGCGGGAAAAGGCCGCGCCTGATGGCTGCGCGCAGGTGGTCGCGCCAGTACGGCCAGTCGTGCGTGCCCAGCATCGGCGTATACGTGGTCGGGGCGCCGGCGCGGTGCAGCGCTTCGACGAACTCGTTGTTCTCGACCCACAGGTCGAACTCCGCCAGCGGGCTGAGCCCGCCGCCGATCCCGAGCCGGTCCGGACGCGGGACGCCGATGCCCGTGTACACGTCGAAACGTGTCTGGCGCAGGTTGCCCGTCAGCTTGAGTGGGTTGTGGCCACTCGCGAAGAACCCCTCCGGCACCCCCCAGATGTCGCGGTACTCCACACCGCCGACCAGCCGGATCCCGATCTCGGATTCCGTGCGCTGCGTCGACACCGGACCGGACAGCGGGATCGCGTGACCGAAATACCCGGGCATCTGCGAAGCGAGGTACGCGGCGCCGTAGCCGCCCATCGAGAGCCCGCCGATCGCGTGCCAGCGGCGACCTGCGCGGATCCGGTAGCGACGCTCGATCAGCGGGATCAGCTCGTCGCGGAAGTAGCGCTCCCACTGCTGGCGCGAGTCGGTCAGCCAGTCGCTGTAGAAGCCGACCTCGCCGCCGTCGGGCATCACCACGATGGCGTCGAGGCCCTTGGCGGTGTCCCGGATCTGCCCGCCCGACCCGATCGCCCACGAGTCCCAGCGTCCCGACGCGCCGTGGACGAGGAGCAGCAGCGGGTAGGCGCGCCCTGGGTCGTAGCCGTCGGGGAGCAGTACGTTCGCCTGCAGCTTGCGGGGGTGGTTCGCGCCGGCGAACCTGACGTGCTCCGCATCGACGAAGCGGCTCGGCGCGTCGATCGTGACCAGCCGCTGCGCGGCGGATGCCGGCCCGGCGCACAGCAGCGCGAGCCCGAGCACCAGCAATCCAACCCTCCCCGCGCGAGCCATCCCCGCAGCCTACGGCGTCATGTGTAACGCTTGCGCCGCCCGCGGGACAGCTACCCCATGCGAACACGAGCCATCACCCTGATCGTCCTCGCCGCCCTCGTCGGAGCCTTCGCCGCCGCGCCCGCGTCCGCGGAAGCCGCCACGAAGCGCACCGGCAAGTACGTCAAGGTCGCGCCGAGCCGCTTCGGGACGATCCTCACCGACGGCCGTGGCTTCACGCTCTACCTCTTCACCGCGGACAAGAGCCGCAAGAGCCGCTGTTACGGCGAATGCGCCGTGGCGTGGCCGCCGCTGCTCACGAAGGGCGCGCCGCGCGCCGGCAAGCGCGTGAAGCAGCGGCTGCTCGGCACCACGCGCCGGCGCGGGGGCGCGCGTCAGGTGACCTACAACGGCCACCCGCTCTACTACTACGTCGGCGAGACCCGGCCGCGAACCGTGCTCTGCCAGGCCGTGTTCGAGTACGGCGGCTGGTGGTACGTCGTGAACCGCGCGGGCAAGGCGATCACCCGCGGCTAGGCGCCGGTTAGCCGGCCGGTCCTTGGCCGTTGTGGTGTTGAGCGACCTCGCCGGGCGATAGGACTTCCACCACATCGTCGCGACCAAGAGCGGCCCGAACTCGGCCAGGATCTACATCGATGGCGCCGAAGCCGGGACCGTCCAGGTCAGTCCGATCCAGGTGGTGGCGAACACCGCCTTCCAGCGACGCCTTCCCCGGGCCGAGCGCGAGCAGCAGATGCTCGACGTGGCCGAGCGCGTATTCGCCGCCCGCGGCTACCAGGGGCCTCGATGCGGGAGATCGCCGCGGGGGTCGGGGTGTCGAGCACGATGTTGTTCTCGTACTTCGACTCGAAGGAGGGCCTGTTCGTCGCCACCGCCGAGCGCGCGCGGATCCGGACCGGCCAGTACCTGCTGCGGGCGCTCGAGACGGAGACCGAGGCCGGCGCCCAGCTGCGCGGCGTGGTCCGAGCTGCTGCGGCGCACCGTGCCGGGCCGGATCGACGACGTCGAGCTCACCGTGGTCGCGCGGATGCTCGAGGCGTCCGTGTTCTCGGTCGCGCAGTGGTGGCTCGAGCAGGACGGCGTGCCGAGGAAGCGCGTGACGGATCAGACCGTGGCGTCGGCGCGGCGGTTGATCGCAGGGCTCGCGGGCTAGAACGCCCTCAGCCGAAGAACACTTCGGCCGTCGCGAAGAACGCGTCGTCCAGGAGCTTCGGCTCGGCCAGGGCCTCGGCCAGCGGCACGACCTCGATGTCCGTCCCGCGCAGCGCGACCATCTTGCCGAAGTCCTGAGCCGCGACCGCGTCGATGGCGGCGACCCCGAAGCGGGACGCGAGCACGCGGTCGTAGGCCGTCGGCGTGCCTCCGCGCTGAACGTGTCCGAGGATCGTCATCCGCGTCTCGAAGCCGGTGCGCTTCTCGATCTCCCCCTCGAGCGCGACGGCGATCCCGCCCAGGCGCTCGTGGCCGAACGCGTCCTTGCCGGCGCTCACGGTGGAGAGGCCGCTGCCGTCGGCCGGTGTCGCGCCCTCGGACACCACGACTATGGAGAACGTGCGGCCGGACGCGTGGCGGCGCTTGATCGACTCGCACACGGCGTCGACGTCGAACGGGCGCTCGGGCACGAGGATCGCGTCGGCCCCGCCGGCGAGGCCGGAGTAGGCGGCGATCCAGCCGGCGTGACGGCCCATCACCTCGACCACGATCACGCGGTTGTGCGACTCGGCCGTGGTGTGGAGGCGGTCGATCGCGTCGGTGGCGATCTGTACAGCGGTGTGGAAGCCGAACGTGACGTCGGTGCCGGCGAGGTCGTTGTCGATCGTCTTCGGCACGCCGACGCAGGGGATGCCCGCGGCGCTCAGCCTGCCCGCGACGCCAAGGGTGTCCTCGCCGCCGATCGGCACGAGCGCGTCGATCGACAGGCGCTCCATCACCTCGCGCACCGCTGCCGTGCCGTCGGCGCCGTCGGCGTACGGGTTCGTGCGCGACGTGCCGAGGATCGTGCCGCCGCGGGGCAGGATCCCCTTGGTCGTCTCGACCGTCAGCTCGACCGTCTCACCGGCCAGCACGCCCGCCCAGCCGTGGCGGAAGCCGACCAGCTCGAAGCCGTGGCCGTTGGCGCCCTTGCGGACGACGCCGCGGAGCACGGCGTTGAGGCCGGGGCAGTCGCCGCCGCCGGTGAGAACTCCGACTCGCATGTGCAGCATCCTGCCACGGGGCGCAAGTAGGCTCACTGGCGTGAGGGGGAAGTTCTCGCGGAGACTCGGCTTCGCGGCGCTCGCGCCGCCGCTCTTCTTCTGCACGCTCACGCCGCCCCCCGCCGACGAGCCGACCCCGGCGGCGGACCTCCCCGGCGCGATCGCTCCGCTCTCGATCGGCGGCGGGCCGCCCGGCGGCGTCGGCAGCCTCGGGGGCCCCGCGACGCCCGGCAACTACGGCGACTGCGGCCCCGGCGCGCGGAGGGAGACGGGCCTGCAGGGCTCGGTGCCGCGCAACGACCAGCTGAGCGGCGCGTCGAAGCTGGGCTATCGCTGCAACCTGAAGCTGATCGGGCAGAACACGGTGAAGAACCGGGGCGCGAACTTCCAGCTCGGCTGGTACCGCGACTGCGCCTACCTCGGGTCGGTCGGGGCCCGCGAGGTCCAGACCCTGGGCGGCGACGCACTCGACGGCGTCGCCGTGCTCGACGCGTCCGACCCGACCCGCCCGAAGCTCGAGCGCATCGTCCGCAGCCCGGTCGGGGTGAGCCAGCACGAGGCGATCGAGGTGAACGAGAAGCGCGGCATGCTCGTGGTCGAGACGGGCGGCCTGCTGGCGCGCTACATCGACGTCTACGACGTGTCGAAGGACTGCCGCAAGCCGGTGTTCAAGGGCCGCTACGACGCAGGCGTCCCGATCTTCCACGGCCTCCGGGTCTCCGACGACGGGCGCACGATCTACGCGACCGACTTCACCGGCGCCTACCTCGGCCAGGTCATGCACATCGTCGACGTGACGGACATGAGCAAGCCGCGGCTGATCAAGCGCTGGGACCCGGCCGAGCTGACCCCGCCCGGCCGCTACGGCATCCACGACCTCGAGGTGAGCCCGGACGGCAACCGCGCCTACATCGGAGCCGTGTCCCCGGCATCGACGCTCGGCGCCCTGGTTACGGGCCCGCCGTCGAACGACGGGCCGACGATGGTCGTGCTCGACACGAGCGAGATCCAGCAGCGCAAGCCGAACCCCAAGCTCCGCGCGGTCGGCGACGTGCGCCTGCCCAACTTCGGCCACGCCGAGCAGCGCGCCCGGATCAACGGCAAGCCGTACCTGTTCACCAGCGGCGAGACCCCGTTCGGCGGCGCCAAGAACTGCACGTGGGCGTGGGGGAACGTGATCGACATGAGCGACGAGCGGGACCCGCGCGCCGTGGCCGAGATCAAGCTCGAGGTGAACGAGGAGGCGAACTGCCTCACGACCGCGGGGGAGGACGCCGTCTACTCGATCCACTACGTCGGAGTCGACGACGAGCAGAACACGACGAAGGTCTTCTACACGTACTACACGGGCGGGGTCCGGGTGTTCGACGTGCGCGATCCCGAGCACCCGAAGGAGATCGCGTACTTCCACCCGCAGCCGCTGGCGAAGGTCACCCACTCGCCGCTGCCGCTCAACGCGGGGGACACCCAGCGCCCGGCGTGGGACTCCGCGACGTCGAACATCCGCTACTTCCCCGAGAGCCGCCGCCTGTGGTTCGCGAGCATCGCGGGCGGCTTCCAGGTGCTCGAGCTGACCACGCCCGAAGCCCGCGGCGCGGCCCGCGTCGTGCGCGAGCGGCGGCGGACCGCGCTGCGCCGCCGCTCAGTCAAGGTGGCGACATCGTGCACGCGGGCGTGCCGGCTGGTCGCGGACCTGCGGGTCGGCGGGCGGCGCGCCTCGCGGCGGACGCTGGTGTTCGGCGCCAAGGGCCGGAAGGTCGTGCGGCTAAGGCTCGACCGCCGCGCGCGGCGCGCGCTCGCTCGGAAGCCCGGCACGAAGGTGAGCGTGCGCGGGGTGGTCCGCGACCACGACACGCCGCGGCGGATCACGCAGCGCTTCACGACGAAGGCGCGGCGCCTGAGCCGTTAGCGGGCGCTACTCCGAGAGCCCGACTGCGTCTGGACCTCGGCCGGTCCGTGATAGCCGCACGAGTTCCACGTTCTCTTGCGACATCGCGGCGCGACCCGCTAGGGGGCCAGGCAGGCGCTGATCCCGCCGGCCTCGAACGTGGCCTGCGCGCAGTACGCGGACTGCGGGTAGTAGGGCCCCATCACGTCGCGGGCGGTCTGGCCCGGGCCGATGTTCGCGACGGCCTCGGCGAAGCCCGGCGCGGGGAGCATCTGGCGGTAGATCACCCGGCCGTCGGGATAGATGCCGCCCCACGGCAGCCAGTTGACCCCGTGCTCGGCATCGGCGTTGGCCGGCCGGTCGGCCGGGTCGGAGATCACGAGGGTCAGGTAGCCGTCGTCGTCGAGCACGGCGTCCTGGTCCGGGATGCAGTCGACGTAGCGCTGGAGGGCGAACTCGTTCTGGCAGATCGACCAGTAGCGCAGCTGGCGGCCCTCCTCCCACGGCGGCTCGCCCGCGCGGGTGTCGGGGGAGGTGGGCATCTTGATCCGCGCCACGAACACGTCGCCGAACTCGCGGCTGATCGCCGCCGTCACGTATTCGACGTGCGTGTTGGAGAGGAATCCGCCCTTTCCGCCGATCAGGGTCTGCTTGAGCGCTCCCTCCGGCAGCGAGCCGAACAGCAGGGTCTCGAGGTTCACGAAGCGGTTCCACTCGGGATCGGGCTCGTCGACGATCGGGATCGGGATCCCCGGCAGGCCCTCCGGCCAGCTGCTCTTGGCAATCAGGTCGTTGATGCCGAGGTCGGGCAGGGGCGGCAGGCTGCAGCCGCCGAGCGGGACCGACAGCGCGCCGAGCTCGAGCGCCATCTGCGGCGGGCCGACCCCGCCGGTCACGTCGCCGGGGTCGTCGGCCGTGTAGGTGCGGTAGAGCACGGGGGCGACGGGGTTGAGCAGCCCGTCGCTCGACTCGCCCACGTAGATCGTGTTCGGCGGCGGGTCGGCGGGTCGCTTGCCCGGCAGGATCCGCAGCGTGTAGGTCGGCTCGGCCCCGGGGGCCGGCTCGGGCACGCCCGGGTGGAACGGGTTGGGCGCGCCCCCGTCGGGCACGATGTCCCGGTCGGCGATGCCCGCGACGGGCTTCAGCCGGACGTCGTAGGCGTGGAAAGAGAAGTAGCGCGCGTGCGGGAAACGGCCGCGGACGGTCAACCCCAGCGGCGGGATCCCGAAGCCGACGGTGCCCCAGTACGTCGCGCTCTCGTCGGGGAAGGCGATGTTGACGAGGTTCGGGTCGCTCTTGACCGGCCACGCGCACACGCCAGGCTCGGCGGCGGTCGCAGCCCCGGGTACGGAGCCGGCGGCGGCGCACACCAGCACGGTAAGAGCGGCGAGCAGCGTGCGGCCAGGCGAGCGTCCTCCCATGCTCCCGAGTCTAAGCCACTAGTTGCGCTTCAGGGCATCGATCCCGCCCTGGATGAACTCGAGCGCCTTGTCGAGCAGATCCATCGCCACGGATGGGTCCTCGTGCTCGTCGGCCGGTGGCTTGAGCGACCGCAGCGCGGCCACGGCGCCGGCCGCCGCGAGGCGCGGGCGGGGGTCACCCGGGTCGACGTCGAGATCGACGGCGAACGGCCCTGCTCGACTACCTGGCCACCGCGGGCCACTTCGACGCCGGCCTTCTCGGCGATCTCGGACGCGTCGCCCAGCTTCTCGTCCGGCGACCTGCCGAGGTCCTGCGCCGCCTCGTCGTACTGGACCGCGCGATACTCCGCTGCGTGGCGGAGGAGGAGAACCTCACGGTCGTGCGCCGGTTCGTCGAATACTGGAACGCGCGCGATCTGGAGGGTGGGATGGCCCTCGTCCACGACGACATCGTCTACGTCAACGCGCCGAGCGCGGTCGAGCCGGGTACCCGCACCGGGGTGACCGAGCTCGCGGCAGTGATGCGCGCACAGTGGGACACACTCTCCGACGGGCAGCTCGAGCTGATCGAAGTCGTCCCCGTCGGCGAGCGGGTCTTCGCGGTTGTCTCGGTGTCGGTCAGCTACGGCGGCTCCGCGTTCGCGCAGCGGTTCGGCTCGATCTACACGTTCCGGGACGGGCTCCTGGCGGGCGTCGAGCAGTTCGACGACATCGAGTCGGGCCGCACCGCGTTCGAGGCTGCCGGTTAGGGCAGCTCGAGCGTGCCCTGCGCGCGCCCGGTGACCTGCTGAGTGAGCAGCGCGACGTCGACCGCCAGGGTCCCGCCGCCGCTCGCGCCGGCGAACGCGCCGGTCCCGCCGGTGATCGTGAACGTGCCGCGCGGGCGCAGGCTGAGCGTGAGGTCCGGAAGCGGGCTCGTGGCTTCGTAGGTCACCTGGAGCTGGTCGCCGTTGGGGGCGGTTGCCGCGCCGGCCCCGGTGAAGATGAACGTTCCGAGCCTGCTGAGGGCGTTGATGCACTCGTCGTCGTGCCAGGTCGCTCCGCCGGGGAAGACGTTGCCGGTGACGGTGCCGTTGCCGCTCGCGCGCAGGCCCTTGCACTTGAGGTCGGGCGTGGCCTTCCCCTTGAAATTGAGGTCGAGCGTGAGCGGCTGCGCCTGTGCGGTCGCGGGCACGGCGATGGCGAGCGCGAGCAGCGCAGCGACGATGGGGAGGCGGGCCGGCATTCGCGCGCATCGTACACGCTTGGAGACACGCTGTCACTAAGCTGGCTGAGTCACTAGACCAGTCTGTATATATTGGTGGCGTGGCACCGCGAGGCGAAACGCGCGAGAAGTTGATCCGGACGACCGGAGAGCTGCTCCAGCGCCAGGGATACAACGCAACCGGGATGAACCAGATCCTGGCCGAGTCGCAGGCGCCCAAAGGCTCGCTCTACTTTCACTTCCCGGGCGGTAAGGAGGAGCTGGCCGCGGCGGCGGTCGAGCGCTCGGCCCAGAACATTGAAGGGGCGATCGAGCACGTTCTCGCCTCCGCCGCGGAGCCGGGTGAGTCCATCGAGCGGCTCGTCGCGACCATGGCCGCCGGCCTCGACGCCACTAGCTACGCCGCCGGCTGCCCGCTGGCGACTGTCGCGCTCGAGACCGCCGCCACCTCGGACCGCCTCCAGCAGGCGACCAACGACGGCTTCAACGCCTGGCTCGACGCGATAGCCGCCCGGTTGCGCACGGCGGGCTGGCCCGGGCCGGCGGCCGGCGAGGAGGCGCTGGTGGTGCTGTCGACGCTCGAGGGCGGGCTCGTGCTCGCCCGCGCCCGGCGCGACCCCGAGCCGCTGCGCAAGCTCGGCGCGCGGCTGCGCGCGCACATCGACCAAGGCCCGCCCGCGAAAGGACCCGACGGATGAGACAGCTGACCCTGACCGAGGAGCGCGAGGTGCGCTGGCTCGACGTGCCGGACCCGGTGCTCGGCGGGCCCGGCGAGGCGCTCGTGCGCCCGCTCGCCGTGGCCCTGTGTGACCTCGACCAGCCGATCATCCGCGGCGAGGCACCGATCCCGCCGCCGATCGCCCTCGGCCACGAGTTCGTCGCCGAGGTGCTCGAGGTGGGGGAGGGCGTCGGGACCGTCGCCGCGGGCGACCGCGTGTCGGTGCCGTTCCAGATCAACTGCGGCGAGTGCGCGCGCTGCAAGGCGGGTCTGACCGGCAGCTGCGAGTCGGTCCCGGCGCGCTCGATGTACGGCTTCGGGATGGTCGGCGGCGACTGGGGCGGCGCGCTCTCCGACGCCGTCCGCGTGCCGTTCGCCGACGCGATGCTGCTCGCGCTGCCCGACGGGATCGCCGCGACCACCGCCGCGAGCGTGAGCGACAACGTCGCCGATGCCTGGCGGACGGTCGCGCCGCGTCTCGCCGAGCGGCCCGGCGCACCGGTGCTGATCGTCGGCGGCGGCGCGCTGAGCATCTCGCTGTACGCGGTCGACGTGGCGCGGGCGCTCGGCTCCGAGCGCGTGGTCTACGTGGACGACGATCCGGGCCGGCTCGAAGTGGCCGCGAGCTTGGGTGCCGAGGTGGTCGAGGGCCTGCCCGATCGGCCTGCCGAGCGTTTCCCGATCACGGTCGACGGCGGCGCGGCACGCGAGAGCCTCGCCTTCGCCCTGCGCGCCGCCGAGCCCGGCGGCTGGTGCACGAGCGTCGGGATCATCTACGAGCCCGAGACGCCCGTGCCGCTGTTCGAGATGTACGCCGACGGTGTGAACTTCCACATCGGCCGCGCGATGGCGCGCGACGCGATGCCCGCGGTCCTCGATCTCATTGCAAACGGGAAGATCGACCCGGCGCGGGTCACCAGCAACGTCGTCGGCTGGGACGGCGCGGCCGAGGCCGTGCTGCAGACGCAGACGAAGCTGATCGTCGAGCGTTAGCGCCGGCTACGAGGCGACGGCGCGCTTGTACCTGCGCACCGAGAGGAAGCTGAAGATCGCGACCAGGGCGGCAACCTCGATGCAGGCGATCCAGATGTCGTTGCCCGCGGGCGCGTCGAGCCACAGCGCGCGGAGCGCGTCGACGATCGTCGAGATCGGGTTGGCGTTCGCAAAGGCCTCGACCACGCCGGGCATCGACTCGGGCGGGACGAACGCCGACGATGCGAAGGTGAGCGGGAAGATCAGCGTGAAGCCGATCGCCTGCGCCGACTCGGCCGAGGACGACACCAGCGCGACCCAGGCGAACGCCCACGAGGAGGCGTAGCCGAAACCGAGCATCAAGATGAAGCCGAGCACGACCTCGTAGAACGGAGCGTCGAACGCAAAGCCGGCGATGATCCCGACGCCCATCATCAGGGCGAGCGAGAGGACGTTGGTGACCGCGTCCGCGAGCGTGCGGCCGGCCAGCACCGCGGCGCGCGACATCGGCAGCGACCGGAAGCGGTCGATCAGGCCCTTGCTCAGGTCGTCGGCGAGCCCGATCGCGGTGACGAACCCGCCGAACGCCATCGTCTGGACGACTATCCCCGGCATCAGGAAGTCGACGTAGCTGTCGTACCCCGGGGTCGAGATCGCGCCGCCGAAGACGTACACGAAGAGCAGCACGAACATGACCGGCTGGATCGTGAATCCGATCAGCAGATCGGGCTGGCGCTCGATGCGTCGCAGGTTGCGGCGCGCGAGCACGGCGGTGTCGACGAGCGCGGCGGGCATCAGGCTGCCTCCTCCGCCTGCGGCTCGGTGCCGTTCTCGTGTTCGGCGGCGTGGCCGGTGAGGGTCATGAACACGTCGTCGAGCGTTGGCCGCGCGACGGCGATGTCGGCGATGCCCACGTCGGCGGAGTCGAGCCTGCGCACCGCTTCGGCGATCTTGCCGCGGCGCTCGCGGATCGAGAGGCGCACGACACCGTCCGAGAAGGTCGCCGGCTCGTCGCCGAGGCCGTTCAGCGCCGCCTCGGCCGCGGCCGCCTGGTCGGCGTGCTCGAGGGTGACCTCGAGACGTTCGCCGCCGATGCGGCCCTTGAGCTCGTCGGACGTGCCCTCCTCGATCACGCGACCTTGATCGATCACCGCGATGCGGTCGGCGAGGCGGTCGGCCTCGTCGAGGTACTGGGTAGTCAGCAGGACCGTGGTCCCACTCGCGACCCGCTCCTCGATGATCTCCCACAGCTGGAGGCGGCTGACCGGGTCGAGGCCGGTGGTGGGCTCGTCGAGGAAGATCACCGGCGGCCGCGCCACCAGCGCGGCCGCGAGGTCGAGCCGCCGGCGCATGCCGCCCGAGTAGCCCTTCACCATCCGGTCGCCGGCGTCGGCGAGGGAGAACAGCTCGAGCAGCTCCTTCGCGCGCTCACGTGCGGTGGGGCGGTTGAAGCGGTAGAGGCGGCCGACCATCTCGAGGTTCTCGTGGCCCGTCAGGTTCTCGTCGACCGCGGCGTACTGGCCGGCCAGTCCGATCTGGGAGCGCAGCTCCGTCGCCTGCTTCACGACGTCCAGGCCGGCTACGCGCGCCGTGCCGCCGTCGGGCTCGAGCAGCGTGGTCATGATGCGCACGGCCGTGGTCTTGCCGGCTCCGTTCGGCCCGAGCACCCCGAGCACGGAGCCCTCCGGTGCGGCAAGATCGACGCCGCACAGCGCCTTCACGTCGCCGAACGACTTCTCCAGGCCCTCTACCTCGATTGCTGCTTCCTTCCCCATGCCGGGCGACGCTAGCGAAGGCGGTTGCAAGATGTAAGTACGGGTAACCCCCCAACATGATCGGATTCCTCGTTGCAGGCCTCATCATCGGTTTCCTCGCACGGCTGCTGATGCCGGGCCGTCAGGGCATAGGGCTCCTGTGGACCCTCGTGCTCGGCGTCGCAGGCTCGCTGATCGGCGGGACGATCGCCAACCTGCTGGGCACCGGCGACATCTGGGAGCTCAACTTCGTCGGGTTCCTGGCCGCGGTGGTCGCCTCGGTCGCCCTGCTGTCCGTTGCGGAGTCGCGCAACCGGGTCGGGCCCGGCAAGGAGACCCCGCAGGTCCGCTAGTCGCGGTCAGTCCGAGGCGTGCTTGCGTTTGCGAGCACGCTTCACGCGCTCGACTGCGGTCAGTTCGACCTTGCGCAGCCGGACGATGTTCGGCGTGACCTCCACGCACTCGTCCTCGCGCAGGAACTCGAGAGCCTGGTCGAGCGACAGCACCCGGTGTGGCACGAGCCGCACCAGCACATCGGACGTGGAGGAACGCACGTTGGTGAGGTGCTTCTCCTTCACGGCGTTGACGTCGAGATCGTCGGGGCGCGCGTTCTCGCCCACGATCATCCCCTCGTAGACTTCCTCGGTGGGCCCGACGAACATCGTGCCGCGCTCCTGCAGATTGAACAGCGCGAAGCTGGCGGTCTTGCCGCGGCGATCGGCCACGAGAGCGCCGGTGGGCCGGGTGCGCATCTCGCCCGCCCACGGCTCCCAGCGATCGAATACGTGGTGCACGATGCCGGTGCCGCGCGTCTCGGTGAGGAACTCCGTGCGGAAACCGATCAACCCGCGCGCGGGGACGAGGTAGTCCATCCGGACCCAGCCGGTGCCGTGGTTGACCATCTGGTCGAGGCGGCCCTTGCGCAGCGCGAGCAACTGGGTGATGACCCCGACGTACTCCTCGGGCACGTCGATGGCCAGGCGCTCGACTGGCTCGTGCGTCTTTCCGTCGATCTCGCGCGTGACGACCTGCGGCTGGCCGACGGTCAGTTCGAAGCCTTCGCGCCGCATGATCTCGACCAGCACAGCGAGCGCGAGCTCGCCGCGGCCCTGGACCTCCCAGGCATCGGGACGCTCCGTGTCCACCACGCGGATCGAAACGTTGCCGATGAGTTCGGCGTCGAGGCGATCCTTGACCTGCCGGGCAGTGAGCTTCGAGCCGTCCTGGCCCGCCAGCGGCGAGGTGTTGATACCGATGATCACCGAGAGCGACGGCTCATCGATGGTCATGACGGGCAGCGGGGTCGGGTCCTCGGGATCGGCAAGCGTCTCGCCGATCGTCACGTCGGGGATACCGGCGACGGCGATGATCTCGCCCGGCCCGGCCTCCTCGGCGTCCACTCGGTCGAGCGCCTCGGTGATGTAGAGGTTGGTGACCGTCGCGCGCTCGATGGTGCCGTTGGCGCGACACCACGAGATCTGCTGGCCGTTGCGGATCGTGCCGTGGCGCACGCGGCAGAGCGCGAGGCGCCCGACGTAAGGGGAAGCGTCGAGGTTCGTGACCTGCGCTTGGAGCGGATGCTCCGGGTCGTACTCGGGCGCGGGGATGTGCTCGAGCAGCAGGTCGAGCAGCGGCTGGAGGTCGGTGCCCTCGACGCCCTGCTCGAGTGATGCCCAACCGGCCTTGGCGTTTGTGTAAACGATCGGGAACTCGATCTGCGACTCGTCGGCATCGAGGTCGAGGAACAGTTCGTAGACCTCGTCGACCACCTCGGAGATGCGCGCATCGGGCCGGTCGACCTTGTTGACCACCAGGATCACGGGCAGCCGGGCCTCGAGTGCCTTGCGCAGCACGAACCGGGTCTGGGGGAGGGGACCCTCCGATGCGTCGACCAGCAGGACCACCCCGTCGACCATCGTCAGCCCGCGCTCGACCTCGCCGCCGAAGTCCGCGTGGCCGGGCGTGTCGACGATGTTGAGCTTCACACCCTTGTGGACCACGGACGTGTTCTTGGCGAGGATCGTGATGCCCTTCTCGCGCTCGAGATCCATCGAGTCCATGACCCGGTCGGCTACGTCCTGGCCCTCGCGGAACGCGCCCGACTGCCACAGCAGGGCGTCGACGAGCGTCGTCTTGCCGTGGTCGACGTGGGCGACGATTGCGACGTTACGGATGTCAGAGGCGGCGGCCATGGGGCCGGGGGATGGTAGGGATCGCGTTAGCCAAGGCCTCCCGCGGGTAGTGGCGGGCCAATGGACTCCGCCAGCGAAGACCGGCTCGGGACCTACCTCAGCGACCACCTCGCAGGGGCTGTCGCGGGCATCGAGCTCTGCCGCCGTGCAGCCGTGAACAACGCCGACAACGAGTACGGCGACTTCCTACAGCGGCTTGCAGGCGAGTTCGCCGCAGACCGCGAGCAGCTCGAGCACGTGATCGCCGCGCTGGACGGCCGGCCGGACCTCCGCGGGCAGGGGATCGCGTGGATCGGCGACAAGGCCCCGCGGCTGGAGTCGAATGAGGAACTGGTCGGCTATTCGCCCCAGAGCAGGTTGGCCGAGCTGGAAGGCCTGAGCCTCGGGGTCGAGGCCAGATGCTGCCTGTGGCGCACGTTGCTGCGTGTCGGGGATCCGCGCCTCGCGGCCGCCGACATCGAGGAGCTGCGGCAGCGAGCCGCTCGGCAGCGGGCCGAGCTCGAGGAGTACCGGCTGCGGGCGGCGGGAAAGGCCTTCGGCGTGCGTGCGGCGGCCGGCGCGGGCGCCGGCTAGCCCAGCATCCGCTGCTTCTGCTGCTCGAACTCCACCGGGGTGAGGATGCCGCGGTCGCGCAGCTTGGTCAGGCGCGCGAGGATCGGGTCGTCGGCCGCCGTCACCACAGGTGGCGGCGGGGCGGTTGCAACCGGTGTGGGCACCGCGGGTGCCGGCTCAGGGACCTGGGCCCCCGACGTGACGCGGTTCCATTCGATCTGCATCCGCGCCGGCTTGGCGCGATCGACGGTCACCGGGAGCACCGAGCCCATCTTGGGCCAGCTCGCAACCGGCGCGTCGGTCTTCATCTCGGTCGTGAAAGCGGGCACGCCTGGCGCCTGGACGTTGAGGGTCAGGTGGCAGCTCTTCGTGCCGCTGCCACCGGGATCGCGCGGCAGCACGGACATCACCCGCGCGGTGCCGCTCACCGGGTGCTTGATCGACCGCGAGAAGAGGGCCATCGCCGCCCAGCCTATCCCCCACGGGCGACGGGCCCAGGTCGACGAAAGGCAAGATGGTTTGCTAAGGTAATTACCAAGGCTAATCATTTTGACCGACCCCGTCACCCAACCCGACACCACCGAGCTCGCCGGCCGTCTGCGGCTGGCGATCGTGCGCACCGCCCGGCGGATGCGCCAGGAGGCGGGGACGGCCTTGACCCCGTCGCAGGCGGCGGCGCTGGCCACGGTCGAGCGCTGTGGCCCGCTGACCCCCAGCGAGCTCGCTGACATCGAGCGCATCAAGCGCCCCACCGCGACCAAGGTCATCGCGAAGCTCGAGGCGGCCGAGCTCGTCGCCCGCACGCCCGACCCGGACGACGGTCGCGCCACGCTGGTCAGCCCGACCCGGGCCGGCAGCGACCTGTTGCGCCGGATGCGCAGCCGCAAGAACGCCTATCTCGCGCGCCGCATGCGCGATCTCGACGCCGACGACCTCGCCGCGCTGAAGCGCGCGGCGGACGTGCTCGAGCGCATGCTCGAGGACGGTCGTTAGTGACCGCCGCGCTGAATCGCTCGTTCACGTCGCTGAGGGTCCCGAACTATCGGCGCTACTTCGCCGGCCAGGTGATCTCCCTCAGCGGTAACTGGATGCAGATGGTCGCGGAGACGTGGCTGGTGCTGAAGCTCACCAATAGCGGCGTCGCGGTCGGGCTCGTGGTGGCCGCCCAGTTCGTCCCGATCCTGGTGTTCGGCGCCTACGCCGGCGTGATCGCCGACCGGTTCGACAAGCGCAAGCTGCTGATGGCGACCCAGGTCGTGATGGCGGTGCCCGCGATCGCGCTGTTCGCGCTCGTCGTGGGCGGCGTGATCGAGGCCTGGATGATCATCGGCCTGGCCTTCCTGCGCGGGGCGGTGAACTCCCTCGACAACCCGACCCGTCAGAGCTTCGTGATCGAGATGGTCGGGTCGGACCGTGTCGTGAACGCAGTGGCGCTGAACAGCGTGATCGTCCAGTGCGCCCGTATGTTCGGCCCCGCGATCGCCGGCGTGATCATCGCCACCGGCGGCGTCGAGCCGTGCTTCGCCCTGAACGCCTTCACCTTCATCGCGATGTTCATCGCGCTGGCCGGGATGCGCACCTCCGAGCTGACCCAGCCGACGCCCGTACCGCACGAGCCCGGGGCCCTGCGGGCGGCGCTGCGCTACGTGGCGGCGACGCCGTCGCTCGCACTTCCGCTGGCGATGATGGCCGTGATCGGCACGCTCGCGTTCAACTTCCAGGTGCTGCTCCCGTTGCTGGCGAAGTTCAGCTTCGACGGCGGGCCCGGGTCGTACTCGATGCTCGTGACGGCGATGGCCGTCGGCTCGGTGGCGGGCGCGCTCGTCGCCGGCGCGCGGGGGAGGGTCTCGCCGCGGCTGCTCGTGGTGGCCGCCACCGCGTTCGGGGTCTTCAGCGGGCTGGCCGCGTTCGCCCCGACGCTCACTCTCGAGGCGATTGCCCTCGTCCCGGTCGGGGCGGCGAGCGTGACGTTCGCGGCCGGCGTCAACTCGAGCCTCCAGCTCGCGGTCGACCCCGCGATGCGCGGGCGCGTGATGGCGCTCTACTCGGTCGTCTTTCTCGGCTCGACCCCGATCGGCGGCCCGCTGGCGGGCTGGCTGTCCGAGGTCGCCGGACCCGCGCGCCGGCCTGCTGCTCGGCGCGGTCGCCTGTCTGGTCGCCGCGGGGGTCGCGGCGTACGTGCTCAACCGGCGCGGCGTCGACATGCGCGAGCGCCCGTCCCAGGCGCTCATCGCCGGCCCTGCCTAGGGCAGCGCGCCTGTTCTGACGGCGCCGGCCTGCGACCACCGCGCGACGCCGCGGATGAGCTTCAGCGAGCCGGCGGAGATCGCCTTCGGTGCCGCGGTGCCGAGCACCCTGAAGCTGCGGTTCGGCGCGAAGCCGAGCACGGCCGTGCTCGTCTGGCTGAACGTCGGCGTGTCCGTGCCGACCGCCACCACGGCCGCGCTGCGGCCGTCCGCGCTCAGCCGCAGCGAGCGCACGACCTCGCCGCGCGGCGCCGGGCCGGGCAGCACCGAGTCGTTGAATGTCCAGCGGGCGACGTAGTAGAAGCGGGCGGTGCGCACGTCGACGACCTGCGCGGTCTCGCCGCCGCCGAACTCGTTGGTCGACTGCCGCCGGACGGCCGCGTAGCGACCGCTGCCGGCGAGGAGCCTCGTCGTCTCGGTCAGGCCGCCGGCCAGGGGGCGCTTCGAGGTGGTCCGGCCGAGCAGGCGGCCCCTGCCGTTGCGTCTGTCGCAGGCCACCAGCCGCGACCCGAACGAGCGCGATTGTTCGACGATCTTCATCTGCGAGTTGCTCACCAGCGTCCTACCCTTGAAGGCCGCGCACGAGCGGGCGGCCTGGGCGGCGGGGGGCGCGGCGGCGAGCGCGACCAAGGCTACGAGGGAGATGACGGTGAGCTTGCGCATTGGGCGCAGCCTAGCCGGGAAATTCCTGCTCCTGCTACGGTTCTTGGCGTCGGGTGCCAACCGGGTGCCCGAGAGGTTCCGTTCTCAGTGTGCTCTTAGCGCGATGGGGTCGCCGGATCTCCCTGTTGCATACATAGGAGTTACACAAGATGTCTTCGCAGTCCTTCGCCGATCTCGGCGTGTCCACAGCGGTAGCGAGCGCGCTCGCCGACCGCGGTATCGAGAGTCCCTTCCCCGTCCAGGAGATGGTCATCGCTGATGTCCTGGGCGGGAACGACGTTCTCGTCCAATCGCCTACCGGCTCGGGCAAGACGCTCGCGTTCGGCGTGCCCATGGTCGACCTCGTGTCGGCCGAGGCGCGTCGCCCCGCGGCGCTCGTCCTGGCCCCCACCCGCGAGCTAGCCACGCAGATCGTGGAAGAGCTTCGCCTCGTCGCGCAGGCTCGTGCCCTGTCCGTCGCGCCTGTCTACGGCGGCGTCGGCATCCAGGCCCAGGCCCGCAAGGCCGCCCGCGCCCACATCGTCGTCGCCACGCCCGGCCGCCTCGAGGATCTCCTCCAGCGCCGCGACATCACGCTCGAGCACGTGAAGGTCCTCGTCCTCGACGAGGCCGACCGCATGCTCGACATGGGCTTCAAGCCGGCCGTCGACCGCATCGTCGGCAAGGTCCGCAAGGACCGCCAGACGATGTTCTTCTCGGCGACGCTCGAAGGCGCCGTCGGCAAGGTCGCCGCGGCGTACACACAGAACGCCAGCCGTCACGCGTACAAGCCGAAGAACGAGCGCAAGGCCGACATCGAGCACCGCTTCGTCCACCTCACGCACGACGGCAAGATGAGCGCCCTCGTCCAGGAGCTGAAGAACGCCGAGCGCGGGCGCACGCTCGTGTTCGTCCGAACCAAGCGCGGTGCCGACCGGCTGGTCAAGCGCCTTCAGGGCCACGACCTGCCCGCGGTCGCGATGCACGGCAACAAGACGCAGTCGCAGCGCCAGAAGGCGCTCGCGCGCTTCGAGTCGGGCCATGTCGACACGCTTGTGGCGACCGACGTCGCCGCACGCGGCATCGACGTGCCCGAGATCACCCACGTGATCCAGTTCGACGCACCCGAGGATCGCGACACCTTCGTCCACCGCACCGGCCGCACCGCGCGCGCCGGCGCGACCGGCACGGGCGTGAGCTTCGTGATCGCCGACCAGCACCGCGACATGCGCAAGATCGCGGTCGATCTCGGCCTCACCGCCGAGTTCGACTCGACCTCGACCGTGCGTCCGGGGCCGCCCGATGGCGGCGGACAACGCCAGAACGGCTCGCACAACGGCAACGGCTCGCGCCACAACGGCAACGGCTCGCGCAGCAACGGCAGCGGCCGCGCAACGGCAATGGCCAGCGCAGCGGCGGCGGCTCGCGCCACAGCGGTAACGGCCAGGGCAGCGACGGCCGGCGCCGCGACGGCGGCGGCGGGCGCTCATCGCGCGGCCGCGGCCGCGCCTCGCGCTAGCGCCGCGCCACGTATAGCTCGGTCGCCTCGATCTGCTTCTGGCCGTATGAGCCGCGGTAGACGGGGCCGGCCGCGCTGACGCGGTCCCCGATCCGCGGCAGCGGGTCGGGTCGCAGCGACTTCTTGCAGTCGATGACGGTGATGCCCGGCAGGGTCACCGAGTCGCGGCCGGTGAGCACGAAGTGCGCGTCGCCGTCGCCGTCCGCGTCGACGTCCTCGACGTAGGTCACCACGCCGCTCGCCGCCGTGCAGTTGGCGAGATCGGGCGCGCACCGCGCCATCCGCAGCTTCGGCTCGGGCCTCGGCTCGACCGCCACCGTGGTCCGGGCGGGCTCGCCCGTCGTACCGGGTCGCTCTTCGCCTGCGCCGCAGCCGGCGAGGGTCAGTAGACCAGTGACAAGGAAGAACCGCGCGCTCATGCGTCCGCAGCCTAGGGACCGTCGCGCGAATCAACACGCTCCGCGAATCCACACGCTCCGTCACGCGCGAACGCGAGAGCTCTCGTTGACGCGGAAGGGTTGGTGAGTCGACGCTGCGTGCCACTCGCGGCTCCCCGGCGGGCGTGTGGCGCACGACGTTGACAGCGCTGCCGCCGTCCTCTCGACAAGCGCATCGCTGCTGAATAGGGTCGGCCGATGACAGACGCCGACCTGCGCGAGCGCCGTGAGGCCGTCGTGGTCGAGCACATGGAGTCCGAGAACGTGCACGACTTCCACACCACGCTCGGCACGTTCGGGCACCCGCGCTACGAAATAGTCCCGACCGGCGACGTGTTCGACGGCCCCCACGAGGTGATGGGCTACTTCGAGGAGTCGCGCGCAGCTTTCCCCGACCAGCGCAACGAGCTGGTGAAGATGCACCACGCCGAGGAGTCGGTGCTGGTCGAGTTCGACCTGCTCGGCACCCACGAGGGCAACTTCCGCGGCCTGCCGGCGACCGGCCGGGAGTTCGTCTGCCGCACGCTGGCGATCTTCGAGTTCGAGCCCGGGACCGACCGGATCGTGTGCGAGCGGGTGTACTTCGACTCCGCCACGATCCTGCGCCAGCTGGGTATCGCGCACGACCCGCTGACCCTCACCGGCCGGGTCGCGACGCTGCTCAACCACCCCGTCACGATCGGCGGCGCGTTCCTGCGCAAGGCCCTCCCGGGCCGCTAGGCAACCACGCGGTCGTAGTTCAGTCGCAGCAAGGCGATCACGTCGTCCACGTCCGCGTCGGTCTCGATGCGCCGCGCGGCGTACCCCGGCTTGCCGGGAAACACGGGGTGGTAGTCGATGCGACCTTCGTCGTAGAGCTGCGCCCAGATGGCCTTCGGGAAGGCGAGATGCAGGGCATGGTCGCCGTGCAGGTGCCCGATCTCCTTGCGCCCGACGCGGAAGCCGTACTCGCCCCGGCTCCCGGTGCCTGCCTCGACTCCCGGCCACGCCGTGACCGCTTCCGTGATCTTCTCGCTTGCGTTCATGCAGGCAAAGTACAAGTTCGAGTGAACTTGAAGTCAAGGAGGAAACGTGATTCGCTTCGCCGGATGGCGGAGTTGCTCACGATCGGGGAGGTTGCGCGGCGCAGCGGAGTCGCTGCCTCGGCCTTGCGCTTCTACGAGGAGCGCGGGCTGATCGAGTCCGAGCGCGCCGGCTCGGGCCATCGCCGCTACCCGCGGCCGGTGCTGCGCCGGATCGCGTTCATCGTGTTCGCCCAGAGAATCGGGCTGACGCTCGGTGAGATCGGAGCCGAGCTCGCCAAGCTGCCGCCCGACCGCGCACCGACGCGCCGCGACTGGTCGAAGCTGTCGACCAGCTGGTCCGGCCGGATCGACGAGCGCATAGCCGAGCTCGAGCGGCTGAAGGAGGGGCTCACGGAGTGCATCGGCTGCGGCTGCCTGTCGCTCGACCGCTGCAAGCTCGCGAACCCCGACGACCGCGCGGCCCGGGGAGGCCCCGGACCGCGCAAATGGGTCGGCAACATGCCCTGACGGTACGTCCCGCCGGGTGAGGCCGTGGGGCCGGTCCCGCCGGGGGTCCGGGGGCGGGAGCCCCCGGGGAACCTCAGCTGATCTTCATGCCGGAGATCGCCCGGCTGATGACGAGCTGCTGGATCTCCGCGGTGCCCTCGAAGATGTCGTAGATCTTCGCGTCCCGGTGCATCCGCTCGACGGGGAACTCGCGGGTGTAGCCGTTACCGCCGAGGATCTGGATCGCGCGCTCCGTGACCCAGGTGGCCGTCTCCCCGGCCTTCCACTTCGACATCGAGCCCTCGGCGTTCTCGAACTTCATGCCCTGCTGCTTGCCCATCCACGATGCGCGCCAGACGAGCAGGCGGGAGGCGTCGATCTCGGTCTTCATCTTCGCCAGGGTGAACGCGATCGACTGGTTCTCGATGATCTTCTTGCCGAACTGCTCGCGCTCCTTGGCATAGTCGAGCGAGTACTCGTAGGCCGCGCGGGCGATGCCCACGGCCTGCGCGCCGACGGTCGGGCGCGAGGCCTCGAACGTCTGCATCGCGGCCTGGCCCGAGCTCTTCTTGCCCTCACGCACGCGGGCGAGGCGCTCGTCGAGCTTCTCCTTGCCGCCGAGCAGGCACGAGCCGGGGACGCGGCACTCGTCGAGGTGGACGTCGGCGGTGTGCGAGGCGCGGATCCCGTGCTTCTTGACCTTCGCGCCCTGCTCGCAGCCCGGGGTGCCGGGCGGGATGATGAACGCGGCGTGGCCGCGCGAGCCGAGCTCGCGGTCGACCGAGGCGATCACGACGTGCACGTTCGCTATGCCGCCGTTCGTGGCCCACGCCTTCTGGCCGTTGATGACCCACTCGTCCTTGGCCTCGTCGTACTTGGCCGTGGTCCGCAGCGCGGAGACGTCCGAGCCGGCATCCGGCTCCGACGAGCAGAACGCGGCGATCTTGATGTCGTCCGGCGTGCCGAAGCACTGCGGGATCCACTCGCCCATCTGCTCGGGCGTGCCCTGGCCGAAGATCGCGGCGACGGCGAGGCCGGTGCCCATGATCGCCATGCCGATGCCGGCATCGCCCCAGAACAGCTCCTCGTTGACGATCGGCATCTGGAGGCCGGTCGGGTCGGCGAAGAACTGCGCCAGCGACTCGAAGCCGTAGAGGCCGATCTTCGCGGCCTCCTCGACGACGGGCCAGGGGAACTCCTCGCGCTCGTCCCACTCGGAAGCGGCGGGGCGGACCACGCCCTCCGCGAAGCCGTGGACCCAGTCGCGGATGTCCTTCTGATCCTGCGAAAGCTCAAGCGAGAACCCGGCGGGGGCCTCGGGGGTCGCCGTGACTTCGGCGATCTGATCTTCGACCGTGTCGGTCGCGCTCATTCGGAAGTGCTCCTGTATTCGAAAGCAGACAGTCGGGTGCGATAGGCGCCTCCTGCGCAGCCGGCCGAGCCGGCTGCTTCGGCATATTGCTACCCGCAGTAGGAAAAGGCTACCATCGGTAGGAACTCGTGGCCAGTCCCGATACGACATCCCGCGAGCGCGCTGCTCATCTCGGCCCGGAGCGCCGCCGCCCCCTGGTCCTCGACGCCGCCATGTCCACGCTGCTGGAGCGCGGCTACGAAGGGGCCTCGATGGCCGCCATCGCAGAAGCGGCCGGGGTGTCCAAGCCGGTGGTCTACGACTGCTATTCCGGTAAGGAAGAGCTGATGAAGGCGCTCTTTCAGCGCGAGGAGGCCCGCGTCCTCGCCGAGATCCGCACCTCCGTCCCGGCCCTCGAGTCGGGCGACCCTGAGGTTGCCTTGATCGAGGCCTACACGGCTTTCCTCCGTGCGGTGGCCGCGAAGCCCGACGTCTACCGGCTGATCCTGCTCGGCGAGGGCGGGGTCAGTGCGGCCGTCGCGGCCCGCGTGCGCCGCGGCCGTGAGGACCAGGTCTCCCAGGTCGAGGCGATAGTCGCGCCATGGCTCGCCGCGCGCGGCGCCGAGGTCGACGCGCGGCTCGTGGGTTACGGGATCGTCGCGATGGGCGAAGCCGGGGCGCGCGCGCTCCTGGCCGGGGACCGCGAGCCGGTCGAGCTGGGCCGCGAGCTGGGGGCCATGGCCGCGCGGCTGCTGCCGGCCTGAGGTCGGTTTCCGGCCGCCCGCCGGCCGTTCCACGCTCATCCGGGCCGGCTTCCCAGGGCTCGGCGTCTACTGCGGCTGGGTGGGGCACGTGGGTGGTGTTGCGATAGACGAGCGTGGTCGCCCGTTGCGGGTGACTGAGGTGCTGCGCGCGTTATCCGTCATATAGGCGGATGGAGCGCGCAGCCGCTTTCGCGGGCGCTCCGGCGCGGCCGAGTGCTACAGAGCCGTTACAAACTCCGGCCGCCGTCGCCGCCGCAGTAAACGCCGATCCCGCAGAGCCGAACCACGGGGGAACTACGAGCGCGTCTCCCCACCCCGTAGGCTCGCGCCATGGACCCGACCGTCGAAGCGGCGCGGTTCGCGGCCGGGCTGGCGAAGGCCGTCGGATTGACGCGGTCGTTCGAGGACACAGCGCGCAGGACGATCGAGTTCACGACCGGCTTCCTGGAGCAGAACGATGCGCTCCAGCAGGTCCTGCGCGAGCATCCCGAGCAGGCGAAGAAGGTGCTCGAGCCGGCGATCGCGCTCGCGCTCAAGCCGTACACCGACCGGCTCGCGGCGCGGCCGGATCAGATCGCGGAGTGGATCCTGCGCAACGTCATCGCCCAGGTGCTCCAGCCCGCGACCACCCTCGACGGTAAGCGCCAGCTCGCCGAGCTGCTGCTCACGGGAATCCTCAGGCGTTAGCCGAGGAGCGCAGGCCGGCCGTGAGGCCCGTCGAGCACCGCCGGTCAGGCGTTCGCCGGCAGGGCCGCCGCGCAGAACGCGTTGCCGAGGTCGGTCAGCTCGAGGCTGCGCCGGCCGGGGCGGACCTGGATGCCGGCGAGGCCCTTCCGCTTGACCTCCTCCGCCTCCGGCTGGGCTGCGAGCACCTCGTAGATCGTCTCGTCGTCGACGGCGATGCGGGTGACGCGCGTGAGGCCGAGGCGATCGAGGTTGTCGAGGTACGCGGGCAGATGCTCGGGCTGCGCGATCCCGGCGTGCGTGGCGACGAACGACACGCGGCCGACCTTCTCGATCTCGCCGCTCAGCTCGATCAGGTGGAAGTCGAGGACCGCCTGGCGGCCCTTGGTGGCGAGCAGGCGCAGGATGCGCGCCTCGTCAGGTGTGAGCGCGTCGACGATCGCCATGAACGCGGGGTGGACGTCGACGTGGTCGCGGACGTCGGCCGACCGGCGCAGCAGCAGCGCGGCGCGCTGGCGCAGGACGTCGGTCTCCGTCGGCGCGACGTTCTCGCGCGCACGCGAGTCGGGCACCACGTGGCCGATGCGCTCCTCGAGGTCGGCGACGCCGAGCACGCGGCGCAGAGCGTCGAGCGATTCGTCGCGCACGGCGTCGATCAGCTCCGACGGAGCCTCGCCCGTCCGCACGGCATGACCGACCCGTCGCGCGGCGGCCAGGCCCGAGCCCACCGTCCAGCCGAGGGTGCGCAGGTATGCGCCGGTCCCGAGGCGCATCAGCCCGGGGATCGGGCTCTCGCCCCGTCCGTTGCCGTTCGCGGGTGTCTCCCGCTCTTCGTCCACCATCGGCAATCCTAGGCTGCGCGATAGTCTCGCGCACGATGAGCCAGGCCGAGGCCCCTGCAGTCCTGTGGGAACCGAGCCCGGAATTCGCGGAGGCGACCGTGCTCCGCCGCTTCATGGACTGGCTCGCGGCCGAGCGCAAGCTCGAGTTCCGCGACTACGACGAGCTGTGGCACTGGTCGGTGAGCGAGCTCGACGCGTTCTGGGCCGCGATCTGGGACTACTTCGACGTCCAGGCCTCCGAGCCGTACGAGCGCGTGCTCGGCTCGCGCGCGATGCCGGGTGCCGAATGGTTCCCCGGTGCGCGGCTGTCGTACGCGGAGCACATCTTCCGCGGCAAGGACGACACGGCGGTCGCCGTCCGCCACGCGTCCGAGCTGCGCGAGCTGCCAGACGATGACCTGGGGCGAGCTGCGCGACCTGACGGCGCGGATCGCCGGGGGGCTGCGGGCGCTCGGCGTCGAGCCCGGAGACCGGGTCGTCGCATACATGCCGAACGTGCCGGAGACGATCGCGGCCTTCCTCGCATGTGCGTCGATCGGCGCCACGTGGTCGAGCTGCTCGCCCGACTTCGGCGCGCGCTCGGTGGTCGACCGCTTCGCGCAGATCGAGCCGAAGGTGCTGTTCGCGGTCGACGGCTACCGCTACAACGGCAAGGACTTCGACCGGATGGACGTGGTCGCGGGGCTCGAGGCCGAGATGCCGTCGCTCGAGCACACCATCGTCGTCCCGTACCTGAACGTCGAGCCCGACTGCCACACGCTCGGCAAGGCGCTGCTGTGGGAGCACCTGCTCGCGCGAGGGGCCGCTGCCGGCCAGGCCGGCGAGCTCGAGTTCGAGCAGCTGCCGTTCGACCACCCGCTCTGGGTCCTCTACTCGTCCGGCACGACGGGGCTGCCGAAGGCGATCGTGCACAGCCAGGGCGGGATCCTGCTCGAGCACCTGAAGAAGCTCAACCTGCACCTCGACGCCCACCCCGGCGACCGGGTCTTCTGGTTCACCACGACCGGCTGGATGATGTGGAACTTCCTCGTCGGCGTGCTGCTGACCCCGGCCGAGATCGTCCTCTACGACGGCAGTCGCCCGGCCACCGCGACATGGGCGTGCTGTGGGACCTCGCCGAGCAGACCGGTACCACCTGCTTCGGCACGTCGGCGGCGTATCCTCGCGTCATGCATGAAGGAGGGGGTCGAGCCCTCGGACGGCCGCGACCTGAGCGCGCTGCGCTCGGTCGGCTCGACCGGGTCGCCGCTCTCGCCGGAGGGATTCCAGTGGGTGTACGACCACGTCGGCGAGGACACCTGGCTGTTCTCGACCTCCGGCGGGACCGACGTGTGCACCGCGTTCGTCGGCGGCTGCGCGCTGCTGCCGGTCCACCTCGGCGAGCTCCAGGCGCGCGCGCTGGGCGCCGCGGTCCAGGCATTCGACGAGGAGGGCAACGCGCTGACCGGCGAGGTCGGCGAGCTGGTGATCACGGAGCCGATGCCGTCGATGCCGGTCTTCTTCTGGAACGACCCCGGCGGCGAGCGCCTGCGCGAGAGCTACTACGCGATGTATCCCGGCATCTGGCGTCACGGCGACTGGATCGAGATCACCGACCGCGGCACGTCGATCATCTACGGCCGCTCCGACTCGACCATCAACCGCGGCGGCATCCGCATGGGCACGAGCGAGATCTACCGCGCGGTGCTCGGGATCGACGCGATCGTCGACGCGCTGGTCGTCGACGTGCCCCAGGAGGGCGCAGGAGAGCTGGATGCCGCTGTTCGTGGTCCTGCGCGAGGGCGCCGAGCTCGACGACGCGCTGATCAAGGAGATCGCGACCCGCGTGCGCTCGGAATGCTCGCCGCGCCACGTGCCCAACGAAGTGTTCGCCATCGACCAGGTGCCGCGCACGCTGTCCGGCAAGGTCCTCGAGGTGCCGGTGAAGCGGATCCTGATGGGTACGCCCGCCGACAAGGCGGCGAGCCGCGACTCGCTGCAGGACCCGGCCGCGCTCGACTGGTTCGTCGACCTCGCCGGCAGGCGCGCGGAGAGCGGTGCTGGAGCCTGAGCGCGAGGCGGTCGCCGCCGCCGCCCGCCGGCTGGCCGCCGAGGGGCTCTGCCCCGGCACCTCCGGCAACCTCAGCGCGCGCTCCGGCGACCATGTCGCGGTCACGCCGACCGGCGGCATGCTGGCCGAGCTCGACGCCGGCGACATCACCGTCTGCGACCTGAACGGCGACGTGGTCGAGGGCCGGCTCGCCCCGACCTCCGAGGTCGGCCTCCACATGGGCGTCTACGCGCGCACCGGCGCCGGTGCCGTGGTGCACGCGCACCCGGCTGCCGCCACCGCGCTCGCATGCGTGGTCGACGAGGTGCCGACCGTTCACTACAACCAGCTGATGTTCGGCGGGTCGATCCGCGTCGCCCCCTACCGGACCTTCGGCACCCAGGAGCTGGCGGATGTGGTGGCCGACGCGCTCGAGGGTCGCTGCGCCGCGCTGATGGCCAATCACGGGGCGGTCTGCTTCGGCCCCGACGCGACCGTCGGGGCAGAGCTGATGATCCAAGTCGAGTGGGTCTGCGACATCTACTGGCGAGCGCTCGCCGCCGGCGAGCCCAGGCTGCTCACCCGGGCCGACATGGACGACGTCGCACGCGTCGTCGCCGACCGCGGGTACGGGACCACGAAGGAGGCGGGCGATGAGTGAGATGACCGCGGTCGTTCTCGGAGCGCACGTGCTCGACGTGCTCGCGCGCCCGGTCGAGACGATCCCTGAGGGCCAGGGCGGTGCGCTCGTCGAAGAGATCCGGCTCGCGCCCGCCGGGGCGGCCGGCGGCACGGCGGTGACCCTCGCCAAGCTCGGCGCCGAGGTGATGAGCGCCGGCGCGATCGGTACCGACACGATCGGCAACGTGCTGATCGGGCTGCTCGCCGACGCCGGTGTCGACCCGTCCGGACTCGTCCGCAGGACCGACGTCCAGACGAGCGCCACGGTGCTGCCGATCCGCCCCAACGGCGACCGGCCCGCTCTGCACGTGCTCGGCGCGAACGTGACGCTTACGGGCGACGACGTGCCGTGGGACGCGATCGAGCGCTGCGGGTACCTGCATCTCGGCGCGCCCGAGATGGTCGGCCCCGACCTGGCGGGTGAGATCCTCGCCCGAGCGCGCGCCGCCGGCACGGTCACGACTGTCGACGTGCTCGCCGACGGCTGGCCCGAGATGCTCGACTACCTCGGGCCGATCTGGGAGAACGTCGATTGGTTCCTCCCCAACGACGATCAGGCGCTCGCGATGACCGGCGCCGGCTCGCTCGCGGAGGCCGCCGAGGCGATCCGCGCCCGGGGGGTCCGGGGCGTGGCGATCACGTGCGGCGCCGACGGCAGCCGGCTCTACACGAGCGAGGGGGAGGCGGAGGTGTCGGCGATCCCCGTCGCCACGGTGGTCGACACGTCGGGCTGCGGCGACGCGTTCAGCGCCGGGTTCCTGCGCGGCCTCTCGCTCGGCCGCGACCGGGCCGGCGCCGCCCGGCTCGGCCACGCGGCCGCTTCGTTCGTGGCCCAGGGCCTCGGGAGCGACGCCGGCAAGTTCGATCTCGAGACAGCCCTCGCCCTGGCGGGCGACTGAGCCATGCTCGACTCCTCCGTATTCCTGGCCGCGGCCGCCGTCGCGTACGGGCTGTTCGTAGTCACGTGGGTGGTGAGCCTGCCGCTCAGGGACTCGTCCATCGCGGACATCATGTGGGGCCCGGCGCTCGGGGGCGCGTGCATCGCCGCGTGGGCCGCCGGAGACGGGAACGACCGCAGCACCGTGATCGCGGTGCTCGCCGGGCTCTGGGGCGTGCGGCTCGCAGTGCACGTCGCGGCGCGCAACATCGGTCACGGCGAGGACCGCCGCTATGTGGCGATGCGCGAGAAGCACGGCGCCAGGTGGCCGCGGCGGAGCCTCGTGACCGTGTTCATGCTCCAGGCCACCGTCGCGTGGATCGTCTCGCTGCCGGCGCAGTCGGCCGCGTCCGACGGCTCCCCGGAGGCCCTCGGAGTCTTGTCGCTGATCGGCGCGGCGATCGCCGTTGCCGGCCTCGCGTTCGAGACCGTCGCGGACCTACAGCTGAGCGCGTTCGTGCGCTCGCCGGACGGCGACGGCAAGGTGATGGATCGCGGCCTGTGGCGCTGGTCGCGGCACCCCAACTACTTCGGCGAGACGGTGTTCTGGTGGGCGATCTGGGTGGTCGCCCTCGGCGCCGGGTCGCCGTGGTGGACCTTCGTCGGCCCGCTGACGATCACGCTGCTGTTACTGCGCGTGTCCGGAGTGACGCTGATGGAGACGACGATCAAGTCGCGCCGGCCTGGGTATGAGGACTACGTGCGAAGGACCAGCGCGTTCGTCCCCCGGCCGCCCCGAAGCGACACGTGACCGACGTCTGCGTCACCGAGTTCACCGACCCCGGTTGCCCGTGGGCGTACTCCGCCGAGCCGTTCCGCCGGCGGATCGACTGGCTCTACGGCGACACCGTCCGCTGGAAGATCAACGTCGTCGTGCTCTCGGAGACAGCGGAGGAGAACGCCGAGCACGGCATGACGCCGGAGTCAATCGCCGAGCATTTCGCCGGGATCTCGCGCGAGCACGGGATGCCGATCGACACCCGTCCGAAGGCGCGCGTCCCGGCGACGATCGAAGCCTGCCGGGCGGTGGTGGCCGCCCGCCGGTACGCGCCGCCCGACCGTGCGCGGCAGCTGGTGCGCTGCCTGCGGGTCCACAACTTCTCCGGGGAGCTCCTCGACGAGCCCGCCACGATCGAGGCGGCGGCGCAGGACGCGGAGGTCGACCACGATCAGCTGCGCGCCTGGATGGCCGAGCCCGAGACCGAGACCGAGCTGCGCGCCGACATGGCGGCGGCCCGCGAGCCGATGCCCGCGGCCCGGGTGCTCGACGACAAGCTTGCGAACTGGTCCGGCGGGCGCCGTTACACCTGCCCCTCGTACGAGGTCACCAGGGAGTCCGACGGCGTGCGGATCTCCGTCCCCGGCTTCCAGCCGTTCGCCGTCTACGACACGCTGCTCGCGAACCTCGTGCCCGACCTCGAGCGCCGGCTCCCGCCGGGTGGGGTGGAGGAGGTGCTCCGCTGGGCGGGCACTCCACTGGCGACCAAGGAGGTCGCCGTCGTCTGTGACATCCCGTTCGACGAGGCGCGCGAGGAGCTCGGCCGCGTGGCCGACGAGCGCCACGTCGGCTTTGACGGCTTCTGGACCCTGCGCGAGTAGCGGTAGAGTCGCCAGATGCTCGGGCGACTGGTGGGATTCATGATCGACGGCGCGGCGAACGGGGCTCGCCTCCTCACCGGCCGGCTGCGGCGCGGTGGCGTCGACGCGATACCCCCGGGCAGCGGCGCCGTCGTAGCCGACGGTCTCGGCCAGGCCGCCGCCTACCGCGACGAGGCCGGGGTCCTGCACGCGGTGTCCGCGCGCTGCACTCACCTCGGTTGCATAGTCGAGTGGAACGCGGCCGACCAGGTGTGGGACTGCCCCTGCCACGGGTCGCGGTTCGGCACGGACGGCGTCGTGCTCGAGGGGCCGGCGCGCGCGCCGCTCGCCCCGCGCGGGCTCTAGGTCGCGGTTCCCTCTTCGAGCCGCTTGGCGAGCCCGTTCAGGCCGAGCGTCTTGGCGGCCACGGCACCAACGTGGGTGTTGGTCTCGCCGTCGGGCGGGCGCTTGACCTTGGGCGCCCGCAGCGTGGCGATCTCGCGGAAGGCCCGCAGCTCGTCGGCCTGGCGCGCGAGCGTGTTCTTCTCCGGCCCCTGCTCCTCGGCCTCCGCGAGCGCGGATTCGAGGGTGCCGTGGCGGGACAGGATGTCGGCTGCGCGCTTCTCGCCGATGCCCTTTGCGCCCGGCAGGCCGTCCGACGGATCGCCGCGCAGGGCGATGAAGTCCGGCACCTGCTCCGGGTCCACGCCGTAGCGCCCGCGCACCTCGGCCGGCCCGATCTCCTCCGGGCCCTGCTTGCCGCGCCCCCCGAGCAGCAGCACCTTCACCTTGTCGGTCGCGCACTGGAAGAGGTCGCGGTCGCCGGTCAGGATCAGCGCCTCGCCGCCGGCGTCGGCCTCGGCGGCCGCGAGCGCGCCGAGCAGGTCGTCGGCCTCCACCTCGGGGTCCTCGAGCACCGTCCAGCCGAGTGCGTCCCACAGTTTCGGCGCGAGCTTCCACTGGTGCGCGAGGTCGCGCGGCATCGGCGGGCGCTGGGCGTGGTAGCCGGGGTAGAGCTCGACCCGGTAGGGGGCCGCGTCGGGGCCCATGCAGCACACGACAGCGCGGGCGTCGCGGTCGCGCGCGACGGCGAGCGTCGTGTTCGTCGAGCCGAGCAGGGCGTTCGCAGGCTTGCCGTCGGCGCCCTTGATCTTGTCGGGCAGCCCGTAGAAAGCCCGGTAGAGCAGGTAGGGAGCGTCAGTGAGAAGCAGCGGTCGGGACACGAACTCGGCGAGCCTAGCTGCTAGCTTGCGCAGGGTCAGGCCGGGCTTGACCCGGCGAAAGTAGTGCAGGCGCTCGCAGGTGTTGCTCGAAGGGCATCCTCGGCGTACGCAGCACGAAGAGAAGTACGTGGAGGAACAACACATGCCCTCGGGTACCGTGAAGTGGTTCAGTGACGAGAAGGGTTTCGGGTTCATCACGCCGGATGACGGCGGGAAGGACCTCTTCGTCCACCACTCTGGAATCAACTCAGATGGCTTCCGCACCCTCGCAGAGGGTTCGAAGGTGACCTTTGACGCCGAGTCCGGCGACAAGGGCCCCAAGGCCGTCAACGTGCAGCCGGCGTAAGCCAGCCGCACGGAGTAGCAGTGCGAGCGCCGTCGGCCTTCGGGCCGGCGGCGTTTTTCTTTTGTCGAAGGAGGGGTAGAGCAGGATCATGAAACTGGGCAACCTCCTGAAGAAGGCAAAGACCACGGCAGAGGATGTGGTCGAGAAACGCGGCGGCAACGACGCGCTCAAGGCCGACGCCGCCGAGCTCAAGGACATCGCGCGCGGCAAGGGCACGCTGAAGGAGAAGGCAAAGGCCGCGGCCGACGCCATGAAGGAGCCTGGCGCGCCCGGCGGCGACGCCGCTGCGCCGAAGGATCCCGGCGCCCCGAAGGATCCGGGCGCCCCGCCGCCCTCGCGCGCGGCCGACCCGGGCACGCCCGGCGGGCCGTAGCGCGTTTCATCTAGGGCTTCAGGCCTTGGCGCTTTTCGCCAAGCAGACGGCTCGGCCGGCTGGGCAGGGTTAGTCTTTCTACATGGACAACCGACCTGGCGAGCACGTGATCTTCGAGGGGCACCCGTCGTGGCGCTCGATCCTCGACCACTACCTGAAGGGCCTGGTCGCGAGCCTCATCATCGCGGCGATCGTCTATTTCGTGGACGACACCGGCCTCGCCGTGACCGCCTTCGTGGTGCTGTTCGGCCTCACCATCGTCGTCGGCTACGTGCGCCGGATCGCCACCGTCTACACCATCACCAACGAGCGGCTGCGCATCAAGCGCGGGATCATCTCGCGCAACACGCAGGAGGCGCGGATCGAGCGCGTCCAGAACGTGAACACCGATCAGAGCGTGATCCAGCGACTCCTCCAGATCGGCACCGTCGAGTTCGACACCGCGGGCACCGACGACAGCAACTTCAACTTCGCCGGCGTCGCGAATCCGGACGAGGTGGTGGCGGCCGTGGACAACGCGCAGCGCGAGCACCAGGCCTCCGTGCGCGGCCAGGGCATCGCCACCGAGGGTCTGTAGCGCGGCGGGCGCTCAGCGCGCCCGCAGGACGCGCAGGGTGAGCGACGGCCTGAACTTGCGGGTCGTCACCACGCTCACCTTCACCCGGCCGGGCTTCGCGAAGCGGCGCGTGATCGTGCGCCGGCCGCGCGCGTCGGTGCGATAGGTCCTCGAGCCGATCCGAATCCGGGCGCGGGGCGCGACCCGCTCGCCCGTGGGGGCGCGGAAGGTCACGCGCACCTTGATGCGAACCCGCCGGCCGGCACGCACCCGGCGGGGAGACACGCGCAGGACGAGCGTCTCGCCGCGCGGTGCGGCGACCGTGGTCGCGGGGCGCGGGCGGGCATCGGGGATCTCGGTCACCGTGCCGCCGAACCCGACGGCGTAGAGGTTCTCGGCGGGGAAGCCGTCGCCGGCGAGCGAGGAGCCGAACGCGACGGCGCTCGTGTTCGTGAGGCCCTTGGCCACGGCGCACGTTGTGCGGTCGCGGTCGACGCGCCAGACCTGGCCGTAGAGGTTGGCGGTGACGAACAGGCGGCCCTTCTGGTCGATCGTCATCCCGTCGAGGCCGGCGGCGATCTCGGCCAGCCCGTAGGACGTGTAGGTGGTCACGGCGCCGGTGCGGGTGTCGAGCCGCGCGATCGCCGCGGGCTGGAACGTCTGTGCGGCGTAGAGGTAGGGGCCGAAGGGATCGACCGCCATGCCGTTCGCCGAGAAGACCTTGCCCCAGCCGAGCTCGACCTTCCCGCCCTTGACGCGGTCGATGCCCTGCAGGCCGAGGTCGTTCGACGCGTAGATCGTGCCGTCGGGCCCGCGCGCCACACCGTTCGACATCTGCAGGCCGTCGGCATACGGCGTGACCCTGCCGGTGTCAGTGTTCACGCGGACGAGCTTCGCCACCGGGCTGAAGTTGCCCTGGAAGCCCTCCTGCAGGCCGTCGCCGGAGCCGGCGATCAGCGTGCCGTCGGGCTCCGCGAGCAGCCCGCCCGGCTTGTCGAACGCGGCGACCTTCTTCGGGCGCGAGCCGGGACGGTCGAGCCGCATCAGCGTCTCGCCCTCGGAGTAGACGAGCCGGCCCCTGGAGTCGGAGACGATCGACTCCATGAGGTCGCCCCCGGTCACGATGTCGCGCGTGGGGTGGGCGTCCTTGCACATCGGGACGGCGCCGGCGGTGGCCGGTGCCGCGAGGGCGAGGGCGAGGGCCGCCGCGAACGGCGCGCGCTGCATCAGCCGGCCTCCCGGAGCAGCCCGGCGAGGTCGAGCGGCTCGCTGAACATCACGATGTCGCCGTTCTCGTCGAGCCATTCCTCGCGCGGGCGGTCGCGGTACAGCTCGACCCCGTTCATGTCCGGATCGTTCAGGTAGATCGCCTCGCTCACGCCGTGGTCGGATGCGCCGGTCAGCTCGATGCCGTGGTCGAGCACGCGCTCGACGGCGCGGGCCAGCGACGGCCTGTCCGGATAGAGGAACGCGCTGTGGAAGAGGCCGGTCGTGCCCGGCGGAGGCGGCGAGCCGCCGGCGCTCTGCCACGTGTTCAGCCCGATGTGGTGGTGGTAGCCGCCGGCACCGAGGAACGCTGCCTGGTTGCCCATCCGCGCCTGGAGCGGGAAGCCGAGGACGTCGCCGTAGAAGGTGATCGCGCGGTCGAGGTCGGACACCTTGAGATGGACGTGGCCGACCTGGGTGGCGGCGGGTGCGGAGTACTCCATCGGCGCGAGACTACCGGCGGCGCGGGTAGGGTGGCGCCGATGCGGAGGGGTCTTGCCCTCGGGGTGATGCTGCTCGCCGGCCTTGCCGTGCCGGGGCCCGCGCATGCCCAGCAGCGGCTCGTGACCATCGAGACCCCGTCGAAGTTCGTCAACGCCGCCACGGCGAACTTCCGGCCCGAGGATCCGCGCGTGCTGCGCGCGAACGTGCTGCTGCCGGACGGCTACACCCGCAAGAAGCGCTACCCGCTGCTGCTGCTCCTGCACGGCGCCGGCGAGCGCTGGGACTCGTGGGCGCGGCCCGACCGCGGCGACATCATGAACACCGCCAAGGGGCTCGACGCGATAGTCGTGATGCCGAACGCCGCCAACGGCTTCTACACCAACTGGTGGAACGGCGGGCGGCGCGGCGACCCGGCCTGGGAGCGCTACTTCTTCGACGAGCTGATTCCCTTGATCGAACGCCGCTATCCGATCCGGGCCGGGCGTCGCTGGCACGCGATAGTGGGCTTCTCCATGGCCGGGTACGGCACCGCGTTCCTGGCTTCCCAGCGGCCGGGCTACTTCGGCACGGCGGCGCCGCTGTCGGGATTCGTCTCCTTGCAGCGCCCGGAGAACGACATCGGGCTGTCGATCTTCTCCGGAGTCGACTACGACGCCCTCTTCGGCCCCGTGAACGGTTTCTACGCCGCCGGACACAACCCCGTCGCGCTCGCGCCGAACCTCCAGCACACGCGGATGTGGATATCGACCGGGAACGGGATCCCGCGGCCCGGCTACGAGGCCGACCTGACCGACTTGCTGAGTGGGACGCTGGAGGCGTTCCTGCGCGACCAGAACGCCGAGTTCGCCGCGGCGCTGCGGCGCGTCGGCGCGAGCGTCAAGTACACCGAGCACCTCGGCAACCACTCCTTCCCGTACTGGCGCGAGGACCTGCGCAACCTGATCAAGGACGGGCTGTTCGGTGCGGTCCAGTCGACGCCGCCGAAGTGGAGCTACTCCACGGTCGCCCAGGAGAGCGAGGCGTGGGGGCTGCGGTTCGCGTTCGCCAGGCCGCCCGAGACGGTGGTCACCTTCCGCCGCGAAGGCGCCGAACTGGTCGCCGCCGGGGCCGGCCGCGTGACCGTGCGGGACACGCGCGAGTGCCAGTTCACCGCCGAGCTCCCGTTCCGGCGGCTGCTCTCGGGCCGCCTCTGCCGGCGCCTGCGCGTCAAGCTCGCGCCCGCGTCGGTCCCGGCGGGCGTGCGACGGCGTGTGCGGGTGGCGGTCACGACCGTCGAGGGGGGCAGGCGCGTCCCCGCCTCGGGCGCGCGCGTGACGCTCGGCAGGCGCGCCCGGCTCGCCGACTCGCGCGGGCGCACGTCGTTCGTCGTGACGGGCACGCGCGACAGGCCGCTCCGCGTGCGCGCGACGCGCGCGGGCAGCCGCGGCGCCAGCGCCAGATTGCGCGTACGCTGATGCGCGGCATGGGGAAAGCCATCGCATCCGCCGCGATCGCCATCGCGCTGCTCGCACCCGTCAGCGAAGCCGCGGCTGCGACGGCCAAACGCCTGCCGGGCGGCGACGGGGTGGAGGGCGTCGCGATCCGCCGCACCGCCCACGGGATCCCGCACATCATCGCGCGCAGCTTCCGCGACCTCGGCTACGGCTACGCCTACGCTTTCGCCCAGGACAACGTCTGCACGATCGCGCGTGAGTACGTAACGATCCGCGCCGAGCGCTCGCGCTTCTTCGGAGCGAACGCGAGCTGGCGCTTCGAGGGCAACGGCACGACCGTCAACAACCTCAACAGCGACTTCTTCTTCAAGCGCATCATCGACACGAAGCTGGTCGAGCGGCTGCGCGACCAGAAGCTGCCGCACGGTCCACGGCCGGAGGTCAAGCAGGCGGTCGCAGGCTACGTGGACGGCTACAACCGTTACCTGCGCGAGACCGGGGTCGGGCGGCTCCCCGACGCGACGTGCCGCGGCAAGGAGTGGGTGCGGCCGATCACCGAGATCGACGTGTACCGCTACTTCTACCTCGTGGCCCAGCTCGCCAGCGGCGGGGTCGCCATCGACGGCATCGGAAGCGCGGCACCGCCCACGCCGGCGCTCACCGCCGAGCCGAACACGCCGTCGGTTGCCGCGCAGAAGCAGCTGATCCTCGGCAACCTCGACCGCTTCAAGCTCGGTGACCTCGGTTCGAACGGGTACGGGCTCGGCAAGGAGGCGACGCAGACCGGTCACGGCATGGTGCTCGGCAACCCGCATTTCCCGTGGCAGGGCGCCCAGCGTTTCTACCAGTCGCATCTCACGATCCCCGGCAAGCTCGACGTGGCCGGGGCGAGCCTGTTCGGCGTGCCGGTCGTCCTCATCGGGCACACGCAGAAGCTCGCCTGGACCCACACCGTGTCGACCGCCCGCCGGTTCACCCCGTTCCAGCTCACCCTCGTGCCCGGCTCGCCGACCCAGTACCTCTACGACGGCCAGGTGCGGACGATGAAGGCCGACAAGGTGACGGTCCAGGTGCCGGGCCCGGGCGGGGCGCTGCGGCCGATGACGCGGACGCTCTACTCGACCCACCAGGGGCCGGTGATGACGTCGCTCCTGAACCTCCCGCTGTTCCCGTGGACCCCGGTGCTGGCGTGGGCGCTCGGAGACGCCAACGCGAGCAACTTCCGGTACCTCAATCATTTCCTCGAGACCGACATGGCACAGAGCGTGCGCCAGCTCGACCGGGTCGAGCGCAAATACCAGGGGATCCCGTGGGTGAACACGATCGCCGCGGATTCGCGCGGCGAGGCCTACTACGCGGACATCGGCGCGATCCCGAACGTGTCGAATACGAAGACCGCCGGCTGCAACACCGTGCTCGGTCAGGCGACGTTGCCGCTGCTCGGCGTGGCGATCCTCGACGGGTCGCGCTCGGCGTGCGCGTGGGACAACGATCCGGCCGCGGTGGCGCCGGGCATCTTCGGCCCCGACAAGGAGCCGAGCCTGTTCCGCAACGACTACGTGACGAACTCGAACGACAGCTACTGGCTGTCCAACCCCAAGCAGCCGCTCGAGGGCTTCGCGCGAATCATCGGCGACGAGCGGGTGACGCGGTCGCTGCGGACCCGGCTCGGGCTGAAGATGGTCGAGCAGCGACTCAACGGCAGCGACGGCAAGCAGGGCAAGGGCTTCACGCGCCAGCAGCTCCAGGACACGGTGTTCAACAACCGCCAGTACGCGGGCGAGCTGTTCCGCGACTCGCTGGTGTCGATCTGCAGGTCCAGCCCGCTGATGCTCGGCACGGCCGGGCTGGTGAACGTGAGCGCGGCCTGCCCCGTGCTCGAGAGCTGGGGCCTGACCGACGACCTCGACGACCCGGGCGCCGTGCTCTTCCGCCGCTTCGCGGCCAAGGCGCTGCCGCTGCCGGGGCCGTTGTCCGCGGTGCCGGCCAGCAACCCGCTTGCGTTCAGCACCGGGTTCGACGTCAACGACCCGGTCAACACGCCGCGCGGGCTCTCACCGCTGCCGACCACCCAGCTCGCCCTCGCCGACGCCGTGGCGGAGCTGCGTGCGTCGGGCATCCCGCTGGCGGCCAAGCTGCGCGACTACCAGTACGAGTTCCGCGGTAGCGAGAAGATCCCGATCCACGGCGGGCCCGGGACGCTCGGCGTGTTCAACGCGATCTCGAACCCGTTCGTGCGGGGCAAGGGCTTCCCCGACGTCGGCAGCGGCTCGAGCTTCGTCATGGCCGCCGACATGAACGGCACCGCCTGCCCGGACTCGCGGTCGATCCTCACCTACTCGCAGTCGGCCAACCCGTCGTCGCCGTATTACGCCGACCAGACCAAGCTCTACTCGCAGAAGAAGTGGGTCGACATGCGCTTCTGCACGTCGGAGATCCTGCGCGACGCGAAGCTGCGGGCTACCGAGATCGGGTGCCTGGCGAACTCGGCGTTCCGGCGCGCCTCGCTGCGCGGCGGGTCGTCGCTGCGGTTCGCGTTCGTCCGGCGTTACGGCGTGGGGGTCGACGCCGGTGTGTTCTCCACGGGTGGGCGGTTGATCAAGGGCTTTGCGCGGCGCTCGAAGGCGTTCAGCTGGAGCGGCGCGAAACGGCTCGCCGACGGCTGGTACATCGCGCGGGTCGGGGCCCTCGGGCGGACCGGGCGGGTCGATCTGCGCGAGTTCGCCTTCCGGGTGTCGGATGGGCGGGTGCTGGTGTCGAAGCGCGGCTACGCGCTGCGCGAGCGCTGCGCGCTGCTGCGCAGGGCCACCCTCGGCTCGCCCGTTCTCCGTGCGTCGCCCAAGGTGCGCGTGACGCTGGCAGCGAGGGCGAAGGTGTCGGTGACCGTGTCACGCGGCGGGCGGGTCGTGCGCCGGGTGAACGCGCGGACGTTGAAGGCCGGCACGCGCCGGGTCGCGCTCGGCGCGCTGGGGCGCGGGACGTACCGGGTCACCGTTGTGGCGCGGCGCGGTAAGCAGCGATCTACTGCGACGCTCGCCGCCAGGCGGTAGCGCTCGATCTCCGAGAACGTCCCGATTGCCACCTCATGAGGTGGTAGTTGGGACGAACTTGCGGTGTGGGAGCTAGTGGGCGACCGCTTGGGCGCCGTTGGTGCCCCAGACCGTCGGCTCGCGGGGGAGCTGCGACGGGTCGAAGCGCTCCAGCAGGACTTCCAGGGATGGTGACTCGCCGGGTTCGGCGAGGCCGAGTGACTCGGCCATCCATGCGCGCGCGGCGCGCGGGTCGAGCTCGCCGAGGGTGACGCCGCCGTGGCGCTTGGCGAGCCGGGTGCCGTCGCGGCCGAGCACCAGCGGCACGTGGGCGTAGCGCGGCTCGGACAGGCCGAGCAGGCGCTGGAGAACTATCTGGCGCGCGGTCGATTCGAGCAGGTCGTCGCCGCGGACTATCTCGTCGACGCCCTGGTCGGAGTCGTCGACGACGACCGCGAGGTTGTACGAAGGGGTGCCGTCCCAGCGCCATAGGACGAGGTCGTCGGCGACGCCGGAGATCGGGCCGCGCAGGCGGTCCTCGAAGCGGGCGCGCTCGCCGCGCGCGTCGAGCCGCAGCGACGGCGGGCGGCTTTCGGTGCGCTCGCGCTCTGCGCGCTCAGCGGCGGTGAGGTCGCGGCAGATGCCCGGGTATGCGCCGCCGGGCAGAGTCCCGTGCGGGGCCTTGGCCGCGGCGCGCACCTCGGCGCGCGTGCACCAGCACGGGTAGACCCGGCCCTGCTTGTCGAGCTCGGCGAGAGCGCGGCGGTAGCGATTCGTTCGCTCGGACTGGCGGATCGGCTCGGCGTCCCAGTCGACGCCGATGGCGGTGAGGTCGGCCAGCTGGCCGACCTCGTGCTCGGGCCGCGAGCGGTCGCGGTCGAGATCCTCGATGCGGACGAGGAAGCGCCCCCCGGCCGACCGCGCGAACAGCCAGGCGAGGAGGCCGGTGCGGAGGTTGCCCACGTGCAGCCGCCCGCTCGGGCTCGGTGCGAATCTCCCGTCGGACCCCCCGTGCATCGACTGGCTACAGGCCGGCCGGGTGGCGCGCGACGTAGCCGGCCGTCGAGCGCATCGACCCGGACCAGCGCGAACCGGTCTGTGAGCGGGCGCTCGTGTCGAACCGGCGGCCGTCGACCACCATGAAGGCGTGGCCAGGGTTCGCGTAGATCGTGATCCGCTTGCCGCGGCCAGGGCGGCCGTAGCTCATCAGCCCGGACGAGTCGAGCGGCGTCTTCAGCAGCCCGCCCCCGTGGAGGGCGTACGAGACGGAGCCCGAGCAGTCGTAGCCGCTCGCGTTGAACGAGCCGTGGCCGCCGCCGTACACGTACGGCGTGGTGGCGATCCGGTTGCCGGCGGCAACCACGCGGGCCACGACGCCCGACGTGCTTGAGCCGCCACCGCCGCGACCGCCGCGCTTGAGCACCGGCCCGGAGCCGATGCCGAGCGCGGAGCGCGTGGCCGGGCCGACGACCCCGTCGGCGGTGAGACCGTGGTTGCGCTGGAAGCGCTTGACCGCGGCCTGCGTGCCGGGACCGAAGACCCCGTCGGCGCTGATGCCGAGCTTGCGCTGGAGCGCCGCGACACCGCCGCCGCGCGAGGCCTTGCGGAACGAGGCGAACTGCGTTCGGCCGCTGCCGCCGCGCAGGGCGCGGAGCGTCTGCGGCCCGACCACGCCGTCGGCGGTCAGCCCGCGGCCGCGCTGGAAGCGCTTGACCGCGCGCTTGGTCTGCGGCCCGTAGACGCCGTCGGCGGGGATGCCCAGGGCGCGCTGGAGGGCGCGGGTGCTGCTCGGCCCGCTGGGCGTGCGGAGCGAAGCGTTCCGTGTCGCACCGGCGCCGAGCTTGCGAAGCGTCTGCGGGCCCGCGATGCCGTCGGCGGTCAGGCCGTGGCGGGACTGGTAGCGCTTGACCGCGCGCTTCGTGCCGGGGCCGAAGATGCCGTCGGCTCCGATTCCGAGCTTGCGCTGCAGCGCCTTGACGCGCGGACCGCGGTCGCCCTTCTTCAGCACGGTGGTCGCGGCCTGGGCAGTGTCGGTGGTGCCGGTCAGCCCGCTCGCGACGCCCACGGCGGGAACGCCGACGACGGCGAACAGCGCGGCGAGCGACATCCCGCGTGGGGAGGGGCGGGGCATCTCGAAGGTCTGCTCGGCGGCGGCGCGGCGCGCGTGCGCGCGCCAGGAAGAGCGCTGGAAGAGCTCAGGGTCGGTCAGGTCGCGCGGCACCTCGGGGAGCAGCTCGATCGCGTTCGCGAATGGACGCGGGGCGCCGGCGCGCTCCCTGCGGGCGTGCGAGCGTTCGAGCGACTCCAGCCACGGGTCGCGGCATGCCAGATCCCTCTGCACCTGTACGGGCCTTTCGATTCGGGTTCAGCCTTTTGGGCCTACGAGGTGAGCTGCCGGGCTCGCGCTGCTCAAACAGCGCTACGCCGCGATAGATGGCGGCGATTCGCCCCTGCGGTCACTGGGGACCGCAATGGTTCCCCCGCTCGCCCCGGCGGACCGGAGCGATTCGGCGTGCCGTCGTTCTAACAGACGAAACTCCTGCAAGTTGCAGGATTCCTTGCAACGGCGCCGTTGCACGGCATCGCCCAGGGTTATGGAACCTCAGCCGAGGACGAGATCGGCGGCGGTGCGCAGCATCGCGGGGTCGCCGCCGATCAGCAATGTGGTCGCGATCGACTCGCGCCACGCGCCCAGCTCGTCCTTGATCTTGTCGGCCGGCCCGATCAGCGCCAGCTCCTCGATCAGCTTGCGCGGAATGGCCGCCGCGGCCTCTTCCTTCTTGCCCTCGAGGTAGAGGTCCTGGATCTTCTCCGCCTCGGCCTCGTAGCCCATCCGGCGCGGCACGTCGTTGTGGAAGTTCGCCCCCTTCGCGCCCATGCCGCCGAAGTACAGGGCGTACATGGGGCGCAGCATGTCCGCGGCCTCGTCCACGTCGTCGTGCACGATCAGCGGCACCGTCGCCATCACCTCGAAGTTGTCGAAGTTGTTGCCGTCGCTCTTGCCGAAGCCGTTCGTGAGGGCCTCGCGGTAGAAGGAGTCGTGGTGGGGCGAGAAGAACAGCGCCATCCAGCCCTCGGCGATCTCCCCGGCGAGCGCGACGTTCTTCGGGCCCTCCGCGGCGAGGAAGATCGGGATGCGCTCGCGGACCGGGTGCAGCGTCGACTTGAGCGGCTTGCCGAGGCCGGTGCCGTCGGGGTAGGGGAGGTTGTAGTGCTGGCCGTCGTAGGTGACGGGGCCGTTGCGCTTGTTGATGTCGCGGACGATCTCGACGAACTCGCGCGTCCGCGCGAGCGGCTTCGCGAACGGCTCGCCATACCAGCCCTCGACCACCTGGGGCCCGGACACGCCGAGCCCGAGGATGAAGCGGCCGCCGGAGAGGTGGTCCATCGTCATCGCGGCCATCGCCGCGGCGGCGGGGGTGCGGGCGGACATCTGCATGATCGCCGTGCCGAGGCGGACGCGCTCGGTCGCGGCGCCCCACCACGCGAGCGGCGTGAGCACGTCGGAGCCGTAGGCCTCGGCGGTCCAGATCGAGTCGAAGCCCAGCTTCTCCGCCTCGGCGATCGCCTCAGCGGCGCCGCCGGGCGGGCCCGCGCCCCAGTAGCCGGTGTTCAGTCCGAGCTTCAGATCGCGCGCCATGGGCGGACCCTAGCCGTCCGGCCAAGCATCCGGCTCGGCCGGATGCGCGGCGTGGCCTTATCTCCCCGCTATCCAGCCCAACGCGCCCTTCGTCTCGACGTCGAAATCGAGCTCGGGCGCGTCGACGGCGGCGCGCAGCTGTTCGGCTGCTCGGAGTAACAGAGCACGAAGCCGCCGCCGCCGGCGCCCATCAGGATCGCGCCGGTGGCGCCGGCGTCGAGAACCGCGGCCCGCAGCGCCTCGACCCTGGCGGTCGTTGCGGCGGGCGAGCGTGCCCGCTTGAGTTCCCACTGCTCGTTCATCAGCTCGCCGACACGCGCGAGGTCGCCGGCCTCGATCGCCGCCGCGCCTTCGCGCGCGAGCTCGACGGCGCCCTCGAGGTTGCGCACGAGATCGCCGTCGCCGCTGCGCTCGACCTGGCCTGCGAGGATCGCCGCCGCCGAGCGCCGCTGGCCCGTGTCGAAGAGGAGAAACCGCTCTCCGATCGCCGCGAGGGTCTCGTCGGGAAGGTCCAGAGGGCGCACCGCCACGGCCCCGTCGCGCTCGAACGTGAACGCGTTCACGCCGCCGAACGCCGCCGCGTACTGATCCTGCTTGCCGACCGTGCGGCCGAGGTCGTCGATCTCGATTCGGCAGGCGCGCTCGGCGAGCTCACCCGGCCCGACGTCCTCGTCGCGCGCGACGGCGAGCGCTTTCAGCGCGCAGACCGCGTAGGCGCCGGACGAGCCGAGGCCCGTCCCGGGCGGCACGTCGCCGGTCGAGGCGAGGTCGATCGCCCCCTCGTCCCAGTGGCGGGTGATCGCGACACGGAGGATCGGGTGGCCGATCTCGCCCGGGTCGGCGACGTCTTCCTGCTCGAGGTGCTTCAGCCGGTAGCGGTTGCCCGGCGCGTCCGACACGAGCATGTGCACGTGCCGGTCGATCGTGGCGGACACGGCGAAGCCGCCGTGCTCGGAGAAGTGCGACGGCAGGTCGGACCCGCCCCCTCCGAGAGAGATGCGCAGCGGGGCGCGGGCGACGACGACGCGTTCCACGAGCGCATGATCGACGATCCCAGACCCTGGGATCCGCGCGGCCGGGGTACGAGCCGCGCGGGATCCCAGTTGGTCAGGGGGAACTAGGGCGTGCTACGCGCTCTGCTTCTTCGCTGCGGCGGAGACGCACTTGCCGAAAGCGTTGCGCTTGTTCTTGTTGGTGCCGTACTTCTGCTTGAACGCATCGGCACCGGCCGCGCGCTCGGCAGCGCAGTCCTTCGCGGCCTCCTTGCGGGCCTCGGCCTTGGCGGCATCCTTCGCGTCGGCGGCGGCCTTCAGGGCCTTCGCCGTCTGCGAGACGCACTTGCCGTAGGCGTTCTTCTTGTTCTTGTTCGTGCCGTACTTCTGGGCGAACGCGTTGGGATCGGCCCGGCGCTCGGCCTTGCACGTCTTGGCGGCGTTCATCGCCGCGCCCTCGCGCTGCTTCTCCTCGGCGCGGGCATGGCGCGAGACGCACTTGCCGAAGGCGTTGCGCTTCGACTTGTTGGTGCCGTACTTCAGCTTGAAGGCTTCTTTCGTAGCTGCCGTGGTCCCGCGCTCGGCGCGACACTCCTTGGCGGCGTTCGTGCGGTCGGTCTTCGTCGGCTTGGCCCCGGCGGCGGCCGGGGCTGCGAGTACTGCGAGTGCGGCCGTTGCCGCGATCAAGCGCTTCATGTATGCCCTTTCAATCGGGAGGTTTCATGGGCTGAAACGCAAGTAGGGGGCCCGGGTTCGCGGGTTCCCCCGAACTTTGCCCCCAACCCCGCGTTTCAAGGACAATGGGTGAATGGCACGAACCGCCAGCGTACCGGCCGCCCCAGGCCGGGGGCTCCGCTCATCGCCGGCCCTGCTGCGCCTGCGATCGGACGAGAGCCTCGTCGCGCGTGTCCGCGCGGGCGACGAGGTGGCATTCGAGGTTCTCTACGAGCGCCATGTGCCCGGCGTGCTCGCGTTCTGCCGCCACATGCTCGGCTCGCGCGACGAAGGCGAGGACGCGGTGCAGCAGGCTTTCGTGTCCGCTCACAACTCGCTCACCGGTGGCGACGAGCGCGACATCAACTTCAAGCCGTGGATCTACACGATCGCGCGCAACCGGTGTCTGTCGATGCGGCGCGTCCAAAAGCCGCCCGCTGTCGAGCTCGAGGACCCTCCGTCGACGGTGGGCCTCGCCGACGAAGTGGCGACCCGCGCCGATCTCCGCGCTCTGCTCGCCGACCTGGGCGAGCTCGCCGACGACCAGCGTGCGGCCCTCGTGCTCACGGAGCTGGAGGACCTCAGCCATGCGGAGGTCGCGGCCGTGCTCGGGTGCGAGGCGAAAACCGTGAAGGGCATCGTCTTCAGGGCGCGGGCCGCGCTCTCTGAGCGCCGCGACGCGCGCGACGCGGAGTGCGAGGAGATCCGCGCACAGCTGGCGGTGGCCCGCGGTGGCTCGCTGCGGCGCGGCCTCCTCAAGCACCACCTGAAGGAATGCGACGGCTGCACCGCCTACCTCGAGGATCTTCGCCGCCAGCGGCGGATGCTCGCGCTCGTCCTGCCGGTCACCCCCTCGCTCGGGCTCAAGGAGCAGGTGCTCGGCGCGGCCGGAATCGCAGGTACCGGCGGCGGGCTGATCGCGGTCGGCGGCATGGGCGCGACGCTGGCGAAGGTGGCGACCGCGGGCGTGCTGATCGGCGGGGCCGGCGTGGCGGGCGAGGCCGCATTCGACGCGCGCCAGGCCGACGAGCCGCCGGCGGCGGCGACGGCAGCTCCCAGCGCCGACACGGCCGCGGACTTCCGTGCCCTGCCCATCGTCGCCGCCAGCCGTGAGGCGGCGCGACAGCTGGCGAAAGCGCCCGCGGATCCCGGCCGCGGCCGGGAACGCGGCGGACGGGGTGCGAGCGGCGACGCGCGGGGCCCGGGATCCGCCGGCCAGGGCAACCGGGGCTCGGGTAACGCCGGCGGGAACGGCAACGGCCGCGGCAACGGGCAGCCGAACCAACGCCAGCGCGGCCGTCCGGCCGGCCCCGGCCGGTCGAATTTGGCGCCGGGCCGAGCCGGGTCCGCGCCCGGTCAGGCGCAGACACCGCCCAAGGGCCCGCCCGCGACGCCGCCCGGCAAGGTGCTGAAGCCGGTGACCCCGGACCGCGCCGTGCCGCCGGTCGCGAAGCCCGTTAAGCCAGACTTCGAGGAGTGACCTCTCCGACAATCGCGGAACTGCTCGTCGCCGACGAGCCCGCGGCCTGGCGCGCGGCCGGCTTCGACATCGACGGCGAGGTGCTGCGCGCCGGGACCGTGCCGATCCGCCTCGCGGGCAACGCGGCCGGCAAGCGGATTGCCGGATGGGCGCTGCGCGACCTCGCCTCCGACGACCTCGACGGGCTGCCGACGACCCGGTCCCAGGCTGAGCCGGGCGAGCCTGGAGGGCGGCATCCGAACGGCGTGCTGCGCCTCGACCACGTCGTGGCGTTCAGCCCCAGCCTCGATCGCACGGACCCCGTGCTCGAGGCAGCGGGCCTCGACTTCCGCCGCCGCCGCGAGGGGCCGACCCCGGCCGGTGCGGTCCGCCAATCCTTCTTCCGCCTCGGCGAGCTGATCCTCGAGGTGGTCGAGCACCCGCCCGGCAGCCCGGCGGCCGGGCAGGCCGACGCGCCGGTCCGTTTCTGGGGGCTCGCCTTCATCGTCGACGAAATCGACGCGACCGCCGCCTACCTCGGCCCGCTGCTCGGCGACGTCCGGCCCGCGGTTCAGGAGGGACGGAGGATCGCCACGCTCAAACGCGAAGCGGGCCTGACCGTGCCCATCGCGTTCATCACGCCGACGCGCTGACCGCGCCGCCGACCTCGACCTCGCGGCGCTCCGCGGCGAACTCGATGTCGGCCGGGTCCCCGCCTCCGTCCGCCCACAGCTCGCCGGCCCGGGCGGCCATCAGGTCCAGCACGGTGTCCGTGTGGAGCGGGTCGTGGTGGAACAGCAGCGTGCGCTTCGCCTCGACCCGCCGCGCGAACGCGAGTGCGTCGCTCAGCCGGGTGTGGCCCCAGCCCATGTGGTCGGGGTACTCCTCGTCGGTGTACTGGCAGTCGTGGATGAGCAGGTCGGCGTCCCTGGCGAGGTCGAAGCCCGAGATCCACTCCGGCTCGAGGTCCTCGAGGGTGACGCCGAGCGCCGGCTCGTGGTCGGGGATGTAACAAAGCGACTGGTCGCCCTCGGTGATCCGGTAGCCGAGCGTCGGACCGCGGTGGGTCACCGAGCTCGCGCGGATCGTCGCCGTCCCGATCTGCCACTCGGCATGCGGGCAGTTGTTGAACGACACGTCGCAGGGGAGCTCGCGCACCTCCACCGGCGAGAGCGGCGCGGAGATGTACCGCGCGATCCGGTCCTGCAGCGAAGCCTCGGGCGCCTCGGGCCCCCAGATCCTGATCTCCGAGCGCGGGTTGAACGCCGGGGCGAAGAACATCAGCCCCTGGATGTGATCGAGGTGGAGGTGGGTCAGGAGGATGTTGATCCGGCCCGGCTCCGGCAGGGACAGGCCGAGGCTGCGGATGCCCGTGCCCGCGTCGAGCGCGAGGATCGTGCCGTCGGAGAGCGTGACCTGGACGCACGAGGTGTTCCCGCCGTAGATGTTCGTCTCAGGGCCGGGGGCCGGCACGGACCCGCGCACGCCCCAAACCTTGACCTTCACGCCTCGGCTCCCTCGTCGACCGGCCAGAAGAACACCATCGCGCCCTGCTGGCCGCCGGTGGCCTGGATCGGCATCGCGCTCGCCTCGATCAGCCGCTCGTTGCCGTCCTCGGCGCGGATGTGGAACTCGGAGTGCCCGGGCCGGCCGCGCCGCAGGCCGCGTGTGAGGTCGAGCTCGCCGAACGGGATCGCCGTCCCGTCCTCGTCGAACGGCCCGTGCTTGGCGCCCCAGTCCTGCGCCCGCTGCGGCCCGATCTCCTCGAAGCGCCGGCCGAGCAGGAGCCCTGCCGACTCGTTGTAGAACGCGATCACCCCGGCACCATCGATGAGGAACGCCGCGGTCGAGAGGCTCGAAAGGAAGTTCCTGGCGAGGATCAGCTCGAGCGGGCGCTGGGGCGGGCGCTGCGGCGACGTCACGGTGGCCAACACTAACCGGGAACCGGGATCGAGCCGGTAGGCCGGCTAAAGGTGGCGGGGCTCCTCGCGCGCCACCCGGCCGCCGAGCTCCACCGTGCCGTCGTCGCGCGGGTCCACGTGGATCACCGACCCGCCGCCCTGGTGGATCTCGAGCCGGCGCCCGAGCTCGGCGGCCAGCTTCATCGCGGCGGAGCCCGTCGCCTCGTCCTCCTCGATGCCCAGCGCGACCGGGAACACTCGTGCGCGGACCGTGCCCGCCGCCTCGTCGATCCACGCCCATCGGGCCGGCAGGTCCTCGCCCCGGGGCGGACCGGGCAGGGCGTCGACGTCGGCCGGCGAGTCCAGCTGCGCCCACGCGAAGTCCGGCGACCACTCGGGTCGCCCGACCACGTGGGCGAGCTCGCCCTCGACCCATGCCGGCACCTCGCCGGCCGGCGGGCGCAGGGTCTCGACGACTCGCGGTCGTGCTCGAGCAGCCACGCGCTCCCGACGAGCGGGTGGCCGGCGAACGGGAGCTCGGCGACGGGGGTGAAGATCCGCAGCTCGGCGGCAGGCACGTCGTCGACGAAGACTGTCTCGCTGAAGCCGATCGCCGCGGCCGCCGCCTGGCGCTCCGCAGGCGGTACGACGGCTCCTGCGAGGAACACGGCGAGCAGGTTGCCGCCCGTCCCGTCAGGGGCGCAGAACACGCGCACGACGTCGTAGCGGACCATCGCCGTTCGAGCCTAAGGCCTAACCTCACCCCGATGGTCGTGCCCGACGTTCCGCCTGATCTCGCCCCGCTGACCCCGGTGGAGGCGCTGATCGCCGCCGCGCCCCAGCGCGGCCCGAAGCCCGTGCGCACGGGCCTGTCGCTACGGATCGCGAGCCTCGCCGCGGGTGCCGCGCTCGCCGAGCGCGCGCGGCCGCACTTCCCCGTGCGCGGGCCCTTCAACTGGGGCCAGACGGCGGCTTCGTTCGGCGGCGGCCGCAACCACCCGGCACAGGACGTGATGTCGCGGTCGGGCACCCCCGTCGTCGCGGTGCGCGACTCGGTGATCCTCGCTACGGGCAACGAGGGCGGTCGCGGCAACTTCGTCGCCCTCTACGCCAAGGCCGTGCGTAGAACCTACGTCTACATGCACCTCCTGCGCCCGGTCCGGCTGCGGAAGGGAACGCGCGTCGCCGGCGGGCGGCGCGTCGGCGCCGTCGGCTGCACCGGCTCGTGCGACGGGCCGCACCTGCACTTCGAGGTCCGCGACGGCCGCACCCTGTACGGGCGCCCGCATGATCCCCGGCCCGCTCTGGCGCGCTGGGCACGGGTCGACGCGATCCCCGCCAAGCTGCCGCCCGGCGCGGGTTGAGCTCGCGCGTCATACGATCTGCGGCGTGAGGATCCAAGTACTCGCACTCGCCGTCGTCATCGCCGCGTGGGTGGCGCCGGCCGCGGCGGCCGCCGAGCCGGCGACCCCGATCCCCAGCCTGACCTCTGGCGGGGGCAAGGCCGACGCGTTCCAGGGGAGCCCGGCGACCCCGCACCGCGTGTACGGCACCAGCGTGCCGCGCCACCCCTTCATGGCGCCCAACAGCCGCAGCAACATCCACGTCGACGCGTACCAGACCGACGCGCACGCCGGCCCGGGTCCGCTCGGCCGCGGCACCACCGTGAAGTCGACGCTGAAGTTCGCCGACTGCGGCTCGGTGACGTTCGACTCGCGCGGCCGGATCGTGACCATCTGCGTCGGGATCCTCGCGCCGACGCTCGAGCTGCTCGACCCGGTCACGCTCGACAGGATCGACTCGATGCCGCTGCCGCCGCGCGACGTGACGGGGATCGGCCGGCTCTTCAACGACTTCGCCGGGGGCGGCTACTTCTACCTCGACAACCAGGACCGGGCGGTGTTCTCGACCAACGCCCGCCACATCCTGACCGTGGCGGTCAAGGGCGACGAGCTGGTCGTCGAGCGCGACTACGACATGACCGCCCACGTGCCGAACGGAGACAAGCTCTACTCGGCACTGCCCGACTGGGCGGGCCGGCTCTGGTTCACCACCGCGCGCGGGATCGTCGGCATCGTCGACGGGAGCGGCACCGTCAAGAAGCTCGCGACCGGCGAGCAGGTCGCCAATTCGTTCGCGATCGACGACGACGGCGGCGTGTACGTCGTCACGGACAAGCAGCTGTACCGGTTTGGCGCGGCACCCGACGGATCCCCGCGGCTGGTCTGGAAGGAGCGCTACCGCACCTCTGGTATCTCCAAGCCCGGCCAGGTGGACGCCGGCTCGGGGACGACCCCGACGATCATGGACGGCGGGAGGGTGGCGATCACCGACAACGCCGACCCGATGAACGTCGTGGTCTACGAGCGCGGGCCGAGCGTCCGCGGGTCCCGCGTGGTGTGCGAGGTACCCGTGTTCGACAAGGGCCACAGCGCGAGCGACAACTCGCTGATCACCGCGCGCAACTCGCTGATCGTCGAGAACAACTACGGCTACTACGCGCCCGGGGCGACCAACAACGGCCTGTCGACCTGGAGCGGTCTCGAGCGCATCGACGTGAACCCCGGCGGTAAGGGCTGCCGCAAGATCTGGCGCAGCCACGAGGTGGCGCCGACGGTGGTGCCGAAGCTCTCGCTCGCGAACGGCCTCGTCTACACGTATACGAAGCCGCCGCGCAAGGACCGCACCGACGCCTGGTACCTCACGGCACTCGACTTCTGCAACGGCGCGACGAAATTCCGGCGACTGAGCGGGTTCGGGTTCGGCTTCAACAACAACTACGCGCCGGTCACCCTCGGCCCCGACGGTGCCGCCTACGTCGGTGTGCTGGGCGGCCTCGTGCGGTTCGCCGACGCGCAGCCGCCGGGGAGCGTCCCGGCGGCCGGCCGGCCCGGTTGCGCACCGAAGCCGCGGCTGTCCCTCGCGGCCAAGCGGGTGCGGCTGAAGGGCGGGGGCTGTGGGATCAAGGCCCGGCTCGGCGGGGCGGACCTCGGGCTCGTGAAGCGGGTCCGGTTCAGCGCCGGCCGCAGGGCTGCGACGGACGGCAGGCGCGCCTTCGCCAAGACGCTCCGGTCGCGCTCGACGACCGTGCGGGCAGCGGCCCGCCTGCACAGCGGCAAGCTCGTCAAGCTGCGCGCCCGCGTGCGGCGTTGTAGCTGACCGCGCCCCGCGCTAGGGTCGCCCGAATGGAGGGGGGATACCTGCGCTATCGCGTCCTGTGGCCGCTCGTCCCGGCGATGGCGATGGTGATGATCGACTTCACGATCGTCTCCATCTCGGCGACCACGATCCAGCACGACCTCGACCTGACGGAAACCGGGGTCCAGTGGCTCGTGACCGGCTACGCGCTGGCGACTGCGGCGTTCGTCGCGCTCGGTGGGCGCCTCGGCGACATCATGGGCCATCGCCGCATCGTCACGATCGGCATCGTCCTGTTCGCGGCCGCGTCGCTGATGTGCGGGCTGGTCCCCGACAACGGTGAATGGGCCGAGCCGTGGCTGATCACCTTCCGCGTGCTGCAGGGCGCCGGCGGCGCGCTGCTGATCCCGTCGGCGACGGTCCTCGTGCTCAACGCGTTCCCGGCCGAGGAGCGCGGCAAGGGCCTCGCGACGTTCTTCATCATCGCCGGCCTCTTCACGGCCGTGGGCCCGATCGCGGGCTCCTACCTGACGGAGTTCTGGACTTGGCGCGCGATCTTCTGGATCAACGTCCCGGTCGCCGCCCTCGCCCTGATCGAGATGGCCTTCGTCAAGCTCGAGAACGAGGGCGCCCCGGCGAGCGTCGACTGGCCCGGGACGCTGCTCCTGGTCGCCGGCATGGCGCTCAGCGTGCTCGGCATCCAGCAGTCCACGGTGTGGGGCTGGGGCGATCCGCGCGACGATCATCTCCATCGTCGTCGGGGTCATGCTGCTCGTGGCGTTCGTCCGATTCGAGCTGAGGGCCAAGAATCCGCTGATCGACATCCGGGTGATGTCGGCGAACCGCGAGTTCGCGGTCGACAACATCCTCACCTTCCTCGTCTTCGCGCCCTGGCTGGCGGTGTTCTTCTTCGGGTCGATGTACTTCCAGATCGCGGTCGGCCAAGAGCCGACACAGGCCGGCTTCTCGATCCTCACGATGTTCTACACGTACTTCATCGGCGCCCGGATCGGCGGTGGCTGGATGGACAAGGTGGGCCCCAAGAAGCCCGTCGCGATCGGTTTCCTGCTCGGGACGATCGGGATGATCGTGTGGGCCCAGGAGCTGTCCGAGCTCGGGCACGCCGAGACCACCGCCGGGATGCTGCTCACCGGCGCCGGCTTCGGCCTCGTGCTGTCGCCGTTGAACACCGACGCGCTGAACCGCGTGCCGGAGGCCATCCGCGGCCAGGCGTCGGGCATCACTCAGACGTTCCGCAACTTCGGCTCGGCAATCGGCATGGCGATCATGGGCACGGTCGTCGCGAGCGCGACCGACCTCCGCGGCGCGCCAGGGTGCGCAGGACTTCGCCGACGCGATGGAGACGGCCTTCTACGTCGGCGCCGGGTTCCTCGCGGTCGGCTGGGTGCTCACCCGGCGTTATATGCCGGCCGGCAAGCAGGAAGGGATCGAATAGGCGCTCACGAACGCTCATCCGCGTTTGGCCTCGCGATCACCGGTGAGGTCCCGATTGCGGGAACCGCGGGCGGTTCCGAGCACACCGTCGCGGAGATCGACATCACCCTCGTCGATGTCGAGGCGATCGACGGGGATTTCGCCGGCGGGCGCCGAATCGCCGAATCAGCTGCGCCCGACGGTGGCCCCGGCTTGGCGCTCGATGACGATCAGGACGGGGGCTATCGCCTCTTCGCGCGCGGGAACGGCACCTTCGGTGTCACGCGCGACCTGATCCGTTGCGCCCCCGCCCCGGGAGTACCGGACTGGCGGTGGCAGCGGTTCTTCACCGGTCAGGTGCTCCCGCTGGCCGCGCTGCTCAACGGACTCGAGCCGTTCCACGCGAGTGCGGTCGACTTCGATGGCGGGGCGGTGCTGCTGGTCGCCGGCAGCGGGACGGGCAAGACATCCCTCGGGCTCCGGCTGGTCGCCGGCGGAGCCGCGTTCCTCGCCGACGACGTCGCGGCGCTGGAGGCGCGAGGCGACGAATTGATGGTGCATCCCGGACCAGCGGTGGCCAACGTCGCCCGTGATACCCACGCCGCGGTCGGCGGCGCCCTTGGGGAGGTTCTCGGCGAGACGATGGACGGCCTACGAGTCGCGATCCCTCGCGCCGGGCGGCCGGTTCCCCTCCGCCGCATCTACTTCCTTCGCCGCGGGCCGTCGGTGACGGAGTTAGCGATCGAACCGGCGCCGGAGCCGCGACTCCTCCTCGGGAGCACGTTCAACACGTTCGTCGATACCCCGGCGCGGTTACGCGCTCACCTGCAGGTGAGCGCGGTCGCCGACCGTTGCGCCGCCCGGTTCCGCGTAGATGTCCCGGTCGGCTTGGACGCCGAACGCACGGCCGATCGGCTCCTCCGGCACGCGGCGGGGGCGATCATGGACTGATCGCAAGATTCAGGTGTGTGCACCCTCGCGGCTGGGCCGCGGCGCGCTTACGATCGCGCCATGCGGGCGCCTACGACATCCACAGACACGTTCGAAACACCAGCGATCACGGACTACGGCTCGCTGGCCGAGCTGACCGCAGGCTGTCAGGGCTTCGGGATGGAAGATGGCGCGACAAAGGTCAACTCGCCGTTCATCTTCTCCCAGCCAGACTTCGGCAATCCCGGTTTCTGCCCGTAGGCGACTCGGGCGCGGGGGTTACCCTCCCGCACATGACCGGGAGTGGGGGTATGGGCGACGGCATCGCGGATCGGGTGGCGTCGGTCCCCAATTGGGTGGTGATCTCGGTGGCCGTTGCCTTCGCGGCGGTCTGCGAGGGGGTCCACGTCGACAGTCCCGAGCACGACATCGCGGACGCGGCGGTCGCCGCCGTCACGGCGGCTGCGTTCATCGCCGCCGGCCTGCTCGCACGGCGCCGCCGGCCCGACAACCTGATCTGGGCGCTGCTGGTCCTCGTGGGCTTCGCGTTGTTTGCCGAGGACATGCAAGCCGGGATCCGACCGTTGCCGGACACGGTCGGCACGTTGCTGACGCGCGCGTCGATCCCCGCTCTCACCTGGCTCGTCCTGGCCTTTCCCGACGGGCGCCTGGAGAATCGGCTGGAGCGGGCGATCGTGATTGTGGCCGCTGCTGCCGCAGTCGTGAGTCAGATCCCGCTGCTGTTCCGGCCCGAGGACGAAATCTTGCCTTGGGCCGCGTTTGAAGCGGGCATCTGGGACGCCGTCATCCGCAAGGCGGCCGACGTGGTCGGCGTCGTCGCGTTCGGGGCGACGATCGTCGTGGTCGGTGCTCACTGGGCGCGTAGTTCACAGCTCGCACGACGAACGTTGACCCCCTTCCTCGCCGTCGCGCTGCTGGGTGGAGTCGCCGGTATCGTCGAGCTTCTTTCGAGTCAGACGTCGGTCCTCGGGGGCAACGCGCCCCTCGAAGGCCTGAACGAGGCCGCGGTCGTCGTCAGCGTGCTCGCCACTGCTCTGCTCCCTTTCGCCTTCCTTGCCGGACTTGTCCGTATCGACGTGACCCGCGCCGACGCGGTCCAGGCGGTGCTGGCCCTCGGACCGCGCCCCGGTCTGGCCGCGCTGCGCTCCGGGGTCGCCGAGACGATCGGCGACCCTGCGCTGCAGATCCTCCGGCGAGACGCAGACGGGGGCCTGCTCGACGAGGCGGGGCGCCCGGCAGCCGCGCCCCGAGCCCCCGACGCGGTCACGCCCCTCGACCGGGACGGCATCGACCTCGGCCTGCTCGTGCACCACCCTGCACTGCGCCAGGACGAGAAATTGCTCGAGGCCGTGGGAGCCGTCGTGGCGGACGTCCTCGACCGGGACCGATTCGAACGGGACGCGGAGAAGCACGTCGCCGAGGCCTTGCAACGGGTCGAGCGCGATCTTCACGACGGCGCCCAGCAGAAGATGGCTGCGGCCGCAACGCGCCTCGAAGCGCTTGGGAACAGGGACGACCTCGACAGCGACGCCCGCGCGGAACTCGACGAGATCGGCGACGAGGTCCGCGAGGCGATCGAGGACCTACGCCTCCTCGCCCGTGGTCGCCCGCCGGCCGTGCTCGCGGAGCAGGGCTTGGATGCCGCGCTGCAGGATCTGGGCGGCCGGGTGGCGAACGTGGAGGTCCGGGGCGAGGCCGGTGACGGGCTGCCGACCCGCATCGCGGCGGCCGCGTATTTCTGTGCGGCCGAGGGGATAATGAACGCCTTGCGACACAGCGGGGCGGCGACGATCGAGGTGGGTGTCGAGCAGAGCGAGGGGAGGCTCGCGGTGACGGTTGACGACGATGGCGGTGGCGGGGCCAGGTTCGGAGCGGGCACGGGCCTCAGTGGATTGAGGAACAGGGTTGTCCGGGAGGGCGGGAAGCTGAGTCTCTCCAGCCCGGCCGGTGGCGGAACCCGCTTGTCGATCTGCCTTCCGGTCGCCGGGGGAGCAGGCGATGGCTGAGACGATCCGCGTCGTCCTCGCTGACGACAGTGAGTCCTTCCAGAAAGGGCTGACGCTCTTGTTCGGCACCGTCGACGACGTCGAGGTCGTCGGTACCGCCGACAGCGGCGAGCGGGCCGTGGAGGTGGTCACGGAGCTTCAGCCCGACGTGGTGCTCCTCGACATCAACATGCCGGGCCAGGGTGGTATCGCAACGGCGGCCCAGCTCGCCCAGGAGGCGCCCCACGTGGCCGTCCTGATGCTCACGATGCGCGACGACGACGACGCCGTGATCAGAGCCCTCCGGGCCGGGGCGCGTGGCTACGTCGTCAAGGGCACGCGCCAGGCGGAGCTGCTGCATGCGATCCGGGGCATCGCTTCGGGCGGCGCGGTCTTCGGGCCCCGGGTAGCCCACAAGCTGGTCGCGTTCCTGGATGCCTCCGCGGGAGCGTCCTCGCGCGACCAGCCCTTCGACGGGCTCACTGCGCGCGAGCGGGAGATCCTCGAGCTGATCGCCCAAGGCCGCTCGAACGCGCACATCGCGGAGCAACTCGTCGTCAGCCGCAAGACCGTGCGCAACCACGTGTCGAGCATCCTCGGCAAGCTGGCCGTCTCGGATCGGTCGGCGGCGATCGTGAAGGCGCGCGAGTCCGGGCTCGGCAATAATTCAGGGTAAGTCAGGTGTCCACACGCTTGCGCCGCCCGGCGAAATTGGGGCAAACGTCCCAGGCGATCGGGACGTTGTGCTCTGGCGCCCTGGGCTGACGCGCCGCCATGGTTTGCGCATGATCGACTACGCAACTCCGACCGATGCCCTCGCGGAACTCACGCCTGCGCAGCTCGGGACCCTGGAGCTGATGGCCGCCGGCCTGTCGAATACGGCGATAGCTTCCCGGCGGGTGGTCAGCCCACGAACGATCGAGGGGAACGTCAACGCGATCTTCTGCAAGCTGGGGCTGCGGAGCGAGTCGCTTCTCGACCGCCGGGTGGCCGCGGTGCTGCTCTATCGGGCTGCCCGCGAGGAGCAGGACGATCACTGGTCCCTGGCGGCGTAGACGGCCCTCACCGTGGCCGTCGGCCCGGCGCTGGCGAACATGCTCTCCCAGGCCGTGGCGTCGAGAGCTCCTGCGATCGTGACGTGGTCGTCCGGCGGCGCGGAAGGTGGGCGTTTAGCCGAGGGTGATCACGCCACCGGGCGTGCCGCCGAGTGGGGCGGGGACCTGGGTGGGGATCTTGAGGATCACGTTGTCGTCGGCGTCGCAGACGATGAGCCAGACCTTGTCGTTGCTGGCCGCGCCGCCGTCGATGAATTTCCAGTCGGCTTCGGCGTAGGCACCGTTCTGCAGGGTGCCAGAGGCCTTACCGGTCTGTGCATCGAAGGGCGTCGAGATCGCGGGAGCCGGGGTGTTGGCCGGGTCGTCGTAGCAGCTGACGGTACCGACGCTGCTCTTGGTGAACTTCAGCGCACCCCACTGGATGATGAATGGCTTGGTCGACTGGGCGGCGTTGCAGCTGTTGACCGCGGAGAAGGTGACCGTTTGGCTGGTCGCGCTGGTGACCGTGCCGCGGGCTGAGACCGATGGTGCCGGGGGCGGGGGCGCGACGACGTGGAGCGTCGAGGAGGCGAGGTTGTTCGCCGCGTCTCCGTCGCTGTAGGCGCCGAACGCGGTGACGGTTCCGAGTGTCCGTGTGAGCGTGAGTAGCTTGACGCCGTGGACCTTGTCGCCCGCCGTTGCGGGTGCTGTCTTGTTGAAGACGTACGTGTGGGTCTGGCCGGCCGCGATCGGCCCGCCCTCGCAGTACCAGGGCGAGCGCACTATGGCGGTGGCCTGCTTGCACGCGCCGCCTGTGGGCGCCGATGCCGGAGCAACGATCTCGCTGCCGTTGAACGCGTAGTTCGCCACGGGGCTCGCCCCGTTGTTCTTGACGGCCACCGTCCACGTGTAGCTGCCGTTGGTGTTGACCGTCGACGGCGCGAGCGAACTCGTGATCCCCAGATCGGGTGCGACGACGTTCAGCGTCGCCGACGTCGTGTCGTTCGCGGGGTTCCCGTCGCCGGGGTAGTCCACGAGCGTCACGAACCGCAGGTTGCTCGCGTCCTCGCCGGTCAACCGCGCGCTGAGAGTCTTGGGACCGGCGGCCGCCGGCGCGGTCTTGGTGAACGTGAAGGTGCGAGTGCCGCCGGCCTCGATCGTCCCGCCATGGCAGTACCACGGCCCGCTCCCGGCCAGACCGGACTGGGTACAGCTTCCACCGGCCGGGTTCGTCGACGCAGCCCCCGTGATGTCATCACTGCGGAACGCGTAGCCGGAGCCCGCACCGGGCCCGTTGTTCTTCACCGTCACGGTGTAGGTGTAGCCACCACCCGGAGCGACCGTCGCCGGCGACACGGAACTCGTGATCGCCAGATCGGGCGTGGGCGGCGGAGCCGTCCCGTAGGTGACTGTTGATTCGGTGGTGTTGTTGGAGTTGTTGGGGTCGCCGGGGTAGGGCGAGCTTTGGATCTCGCCGAAGATGGGGGTCGACGGCCCCGCGAGCGCGGCCCGGGCGACGACAGTGCCTGCATCTGGGCGTGGCGTGATGTTGAAGGTGAACGTCCGGGTCTGACCGGCCGCGAGCGCACCCGTCTGGCAGAGCACTGCCGAGGCGCCGCCAGAATCGTTGCCCAGGTCGCAACGCGTGCCGGTCGTCCCGTCCCCTGAGGCCGGATCCGTCAGACCCGACGCAAACACCCCGGCCGACGGGCCGTAGCTCGTCTTCGCAGTGAAATACACGTTCGAGACCGGAGTCGTCCCGTTGTTCTTGACCGTCACCGTGAACTTCGACGCTCCACCCGGAGCGACCGTCGCCGGCGACACCGAACTCGACAACGCAATGTCGGGCTGGGCGTAGGTGACTGTTGATTCGGTGGTGTTGTTGGAGTTGTTGGGGTCGCCGGGGTAGGGCGAGCTTTGGATCTCGCCGAAGATGGGGGTCGACGGCCCCGCGAGCGCGGCCCGGGCGACGACAGTGCCTGCATCTGGGCGTGGCGTGATGTTGAAGGTGAACGTCCGGGTCTGACCGGCCGCGAGCGCACCCGTCTGGCAGAGCACTGCCGAGGCGCCGCCAGAATCGTTGCCCAGGTCGCAACGCGTGCCGGTCGTCCCGTCCCCTGAGGCCGGATCCGTCAGACCCGACGCAAACACCCCGGCCGACGGGCCGTAGCTTGTCTTCGCAGTGAAATACACGTTCGAGACCGGAGTCGTCCCGTTGTTCTTGACCGTCACCGTGAACTTCGACGCTCCACCCGGAGCGACCGTCGCCGGCGACACCGAACTCGACAACGCAATGTCGGGCTGGGCGTAGGTGACTGTTGATTCGGTGGTGTTGTTGGAGTTGTTGGGGTCGCCGGGGTAGGGCGAGCTTTGGATCTCGCCGAAGATGGGGGTCGACGGCCCCGCGAGCGCGGCCCGGGCGACGACAGTGCCTGCATCTGGGCGTGGCGTGATGTTGAAGGTGAACGTCCGGGTCTGACCGGCCGCGAGCGCACCCGTCTGGCAGAGCACTGCCGAGGCGCCGCCAGAATCGTTGCCCAGGTCGCAACGCGTGCCGGTCGTCCCGTCCCCTGAGGCCGGATCCGTCAGACCCGACGCAAACACCCCGGCCGACGGGCCGTAGCTTGTCTTCGCAGTGAAATACACGTTCGAGACCGGAGTCGTCCCGTTGTTCTTGACCGTCACCGTGAACTTCGACGCTCCACCCGGAGCGACCGTCGCCGGCGACACCGAACTCGACAACGCAATGTCGGGCTGGGCGTAGGTGACTGTTGATTCGGTGGTGTTGTTGGAGTTGTTGGGGTCGCCGGGGTAGGGCGAGCTTTGGATCTCGCCGAAGATGGGGGTCGACGGCCCCGCGAGCGCGGCCCGGGCGACGACAGTGCCTGCATCTGGGCGTGGCGTGATGTTGAAGGTGAACGTCCGGGTCTGACCGGCCGCGAGCGCACCCGTCTGGCAGAGCACTGCCGAGGCGCCGCCAGAATCGTTGCCCAGGTCGCAACGCGTGCCGGTCGTCCCGTCCCCTGAGGCCGGATCCGTCAGACCCGACGCAAACACCCCGGCCGACGGGCCGTAGCTTGTCTTCGCAGTGAAATACACGTTCGAGACCGGAGTCGTCCCGTTGTTCTTGACCGTCACCGTGAACTTCGACGCTCCACCCGGAGCGACCGTCGCCGGCGACACCGAACTCGACAACGCAATGTCCTCGGTGGCCGCGGCGCTCGCCGGCAATGCCGTGGCGCACATTCCCGCGACCGCCACGGCGACGACCGCGAGCGTCAGGCGAACACCCAAAGAAAAAGTAGACCGGCGACGAGTCATTGTGCTGCTCCCCTCGGCCCCTGCGGCCGTCGATGACCTCGCGAGCGTAGGGCGGCTCGCGCCCGGCGTCGGGGGTGCTGGCACCTGAATCCACAAAGGCAGGTGGCAGCACCCACCTCGCGTATCCGCTGCCCGGGACGGGCGTCCCGGAACGACGGGACGTATGGCTCTGGTGCCGTGGGTTGCGGCTGCGCCACGATCCGGCGGATGATCGAGTGCACGACGCCTCCCGATGCTCTCGCGACCTTCACTCCTGTCCAACTGCGGACGCTCGAGCTGATGGCCGGAGGTTTCTCGAACAGCGAGATCGCCATCCGGCGGGTCGTGAGCACGCGCACAGTCGAGGGCAATGTGAATGCGATCTTCGGGAAGCTCGGGCTCCGGGACGACGATGCAGTCGACCGACGCGTCGCCGCGGTGCTGATCTACCGGGGCGCGCGTCCCGACGGGCGCGGACAGCTCGAATCCGACGAGCTGTATTCGGCGCTGGCCGGTGTCGCGTTCATCGTCGAGGCGGCGCGCCGCACCCTGTCGCGCGACGCGCTCGAAGCCGACGACTTGCTGGCCGACGCGGCCGCGCAGCTGGGCGCTGCGCTCGAGACCGTACGCAGTTCCGCTTGAAGTGCCGCACCGCACACCCGGACCGCGCGAGCGGTCGAGGGTGCGCGGCGCGGGACGGCTCGCCGACCGCCCGCTAGGGGCCGGTCACTGTGAGCGTGCCGGTGCCGGCGTTGTTCGTGTCGTTCGAGTCGGTGTAGTAGGCGAACGCCGTCGGCTGTCCGCTGCTGTTGCGGATCAGCTTCGGTGCCGATCTCTTCTCGAGGAGCTCGATCCGGTAGCCGTCCGGGTACCGAACAGACGCGTATTGAACGTCACAGCAACTTGTTCAGCGGGCCGCAACCGCCTACGATCGAGTAGCTCGACAAAATTCCGCGGAGGGGAGGGTCGGTTGGATGCGAACGAGCTGAGAGATGTACCTCTGTTTGCGGACCTCAAGGCGCCGGACAGACGAGCCGTCGGGATGCACGCCGACCACGTCGCGGTCGCCGAGGGCCGGGTTCTGGCGCAGGAGGGGCAGCTGGCATACGAGTTCTTCGTCATCCGCCGGGGCACGGCCGCGGTGTCGCGGGACGGAGAGCCGGTCTGCGAGCTGGGCCCGGGCGACTTCTTCGGGGAGATCGGGGTCCTCAAGCACGTGCCGCGAACGGCCAGCGTTGTCGCGACTTCGCCCATGGAGCTCATCGTTATCACCGACATGGCGTTCAAGCGCATTGCGCGCGAGCTGCCCTCGGTCGCGGAGCAGATCGGCGCGGCGCTCGCGGAGCGCCTGGCGTCCGCCCCCGGCTGAGCTACCGCCTGGCGGCTGGTCATGCCGCCGCCCTACGACTTCTCGAGCAACTCGATCCGGTAGCCGTCCGGATCGCGCACGAAGCACAGCCGCGAGCCCCCCTCGCGGATCGTGTACGGCGGCTTCTCGGGCTCGATGCCCTGCTCGGCGAGGCCCGCGAGTGCGGCGTCGAGATCGTCGATCGCCAGGGCGATGTGGCCGTAGCCGGTCCCGATGTCGTACGAATCGACTCCGTGGTTGTACGTCAGCTCGAGCCGCGGGCTGTCGCCGTCGCCGGGCAGGTTCATGAACACGTTGGTCGCCTCGTCCCGGATCGGTATCCGGCCGACCTCCTGGAAGCCGAGCTTCTCGTAGAAGGCCACCGAAGCGTCGATGTCCGTGATCCGGTAGCAGGTGTGAATCAACTCGCTCATGCGGGCAAGATAGCCTCCTCGCCAATGGAGCCCTCGGCGCTGCGCAACCGACTGGTGATCGCCACCTCGATGTGGCGCGAGACGACCGCGGAACCGCTGCCGAAAATGGCCCCTGGCGACCCCGCCGCGCAGATCCAGGAGTTCGAGCTCAAGCTCGTCGACAAGCTCTTTTCGATCGCCACGGCGGAGGACGCCCGCAGGATCGCCGACAAGACTTGGGATCTCGTCCATGACCGGCCCGATGACGACTCCGTCAAGGTCCGTGTGACGGCGATCCACGAGGCCCTCGCCAAGCTCTCCGCCGAAGGGGAGCCCGGCGCCACCTGATGCCGAGGAGCGCAGCGCGGCTCGAGAAGCCGCGCGAGCAGCGCAGGTTTCCACTTAGGGTAGGCCGGTGGGACCGGCCCCCTCGCACACGCTCGACCGTAGGCTTCAGGCGCGCGCGCTCGCGTCGCTGATCCTCGTCGGCGTCGGCGTGGGCGTCCTGACCCTGCTCTTCCCGCATTCGGAGCAGATCGACGACGGTCCGCTGGCCGCTGTGCTGGCGGTCGGGGCGCTTGCCGGCGCGTGGGCGTGGCTGCGTGCCGCCACCGTCTCCGAGTGGGAGATCCACGGCCTGCTCGTGGCGAGCGCGACCCTCGTCGCCGCGTCGAGCTACTTCGCCGAGGGCACCGGCCTCTACCCGGTGATCTTCACGTGGATCGGGCTGTACGCGTTCTACTTCTTCGACCCGCGGGTCGGACTCGGCTACATCGGCCTGATCGGCATGGTCTATGGCGTCTCGCTGCTCGGCACCAGCCAGCCGGGCGAGGCCGTGCGCTGGCTGCTCGCCGTCGGCACCTCGCTCGGCGGCGGCCTCCTCGTGACGCGGCTGCTCGACGACGTGCGGCTGAAGGCGGCCGACACGGCCTCCAAGGAGACGGCCCTGCGTGCGCACGAGAAGCGGACGGCCGCGATCCTCGACAGCGCTCCGGACGCGCTCGTCTCCCTCGACCGGGAGGGCACGATCGTGATGTACAACCCGGCCGCCGAGCGGATGTTCGGGTTCACGGCCGAGGAGGCGCTCGGCCGCTACGCGCGCGATCTCATCGTGCGGCCGGAGGACCGCGAGGGTCATCTCGCGCGGATCGGCCGCGACTTCTCGACGCCGCGGCGCGAGGTGGAGGCGAACGTGCGCGCGGCGACGCTGATGCGCCGCGACGGCTCGCACGTACCGGTTGAGATGATCGTCCGCCGGGTGCGCTCGGGCGGGGAGGACATCCTCACCACGTTCATCCACGACCTGACTGAGCGGATCCGGGCCGACGAGGAGCGGCTCGAGCTCGCGCGCGAACAGGCGGCACGGGAGGACGCGGAGCAGATGGCCGGGATCGTCCATGGCCTGCAGTTGCTGATCGACGCGGCGCTCGCCCACAACCGCCTCGACGACATGCTCGCCGCGCTGGTGCCGCGCCTTTGCGAGGTCCTCCAGGCGGACGCCGCGGTGATCATGCTCGCCGACGAGGAAGGCGGGCTGACCGTCCGCGCGACCACCGGCGCCGGGGGCATCGAAGCGGCGGAGCGTCTCGCCGCTGGCGAGGGCATCGCGGGTCGCGTAGCCACCGACCGCGCGCCTCGGCTCGACACGGATCCCGACCCGCGCGAGCTGTCGGACCCCGCGCTCGCCGGCGTGGCGTCGCTCATCTCGGTCCCACTCGCTGCCGGTGAGCCCACGACGGGCGTGATCCAGGTGGGCGTGCCGGCGCCGCGCGCGTTCGGCGATGAGGATCTGCTGTTGCTCGGCCTCGCGGCGGACCGCGTCGCGCTGGCGATCGACCACGCGCGGATCTACGAGCGCGAGCACCGCATCGCCGAGACGCTCCAGCGGAGCCTGCTCCCGGAACGGCTGCCGACCCTACCGGGGCTCGACGTGGCAGCCCGCTACCTGCCGGCGGCCGCGGAGGCTGAGGTCGGCGGCGACTGGTACGACGTGATCCGGATCCACTCCGGGCGCGTCGGCCTCGTGATGGGCGACGTGGCGGGGAAGGGCCTCGCGGCGGCTTCGATGGTCGGGCGGCTGCGCAGCGCGGTGCGGGCCTACGCGCTCGAGGGCCACGAGCCGGCCGAGGTGGTCGAGCGGCTCAACCAGCTCGTCTTCTCGGAGACCGACGACGGCAACATGGCGACCCTCGTCTACGTCGTGGTCGACCCCGGCGCCGGACGCGTGGAGTGGGTCAACGCCGGCCATCTGCCGCCCCTCGTCGCGGGGAACGGCAAGCCGGAGTTCCTCCAGGCCCCGGGTGCCGTGCCGCTCGGCGTGATGTCGTCTCCCGGCTACGCCGTGCGGGCGGCTGATCTGGCCGAGGACGCGACGGTGCTTCTCTACACCGACGGGCTCGTCGAACGGCCGGGAGAGATCCTCGACGCCGGCCTCGCCCGCCTCGGCGCGGCCGTCGACGGCGCGGAAGGCCCCGACGCCCTCTGCGAGCACGTCCTCGACCGGCTGGTCCCGGCCGGCGGGACGGCCGACGACGTTGCGCTGCTGGCGCTCCACTACCCGGCGCTGGCCGACACCTTCAGCGTGCATCTCCCCGCCGACCCGGGCGAGCTGGCCGCGCTGCGATCCCTACTGCGCCGCTGGCTGGTGCGGGCGGGGTCGGGGGAGGACGATCTCGCAGAGATCCTCATCGCCGTCGGCGAGGCGACCGCGAACGCGATCGAGCACGCCGGCCACGGAAACGGGCGCGGGGTGGACGTGAGCGGCGAGGTGATCGCGGGCGAGATCCGCCTGACCGTCGCGGACACCGGCCGCTGGCGGCCCGAGCGCGACGACGACGGCGGCCGCGGGCTCGTGCTGATGCGGGCGCTGATGGATCAGGTCGACGTCGAGGCGTCGCCGACGGGCACGGTCGTGACGATGCGGCGCGAGCTCAGCGGCAGCCGCGCGGCCGGCGCCTGAGCTTCGCGCCCAGGGCGGCTGGGAGGTGCCGCCACGTCCAGGCCAAGTCGATGCGAGTCCGCTCGGTTCCCCCTTGGACGATTTCTGGGCGCGATCATCAACGTAGGTCGAGCCGCGCGGGCGGGCAACCCCACTCTTTCGGCGTAACCCCACCAGGTGCTCAGCGCGGCGACGGATCGGCGAGCGCCCTGCCGAGCTCCGAGCGGGAGCGGATCTCGAGCTTGGCGTAACAGTTGCCGAGGTGCTTCTCGACGGTCTTCAGCGTGATGAACAGCGCTTCGGCGATCTCCCTGTTGCGCAGGCCCTCGATCGCGAGCCGAGCGACGCGGCGCTCGGCCGCAGTGAGCGAGTCCGGCCCACTCAGGGCCGGCTGCTTCTGGCGCGACCCCGCGGCCCGGAGCTCGGTGAGCCCGTGGCGGACGAGCGGTACGGCGCCGCAGCGCTGGGCCTCGTCGACCCCTTGCCGGAGCAACGGCATCGCGTTCCCGCGGGCGTGGGAGTCGCCGTTCGCGTTTCGCACCGCGGCGCCGAGGTCGATCAGGGCGTGCGCGTGCTCGAGACGGGCGTCGCCCGGTTCGAGAACGTCGATCGCCTCGCGCAGCCGCGCGATGGCTTCGGGCCCGTCCTCGCAGCGTGCCTGTAGCCGGAGCGCCCGGCCGATCAGGTGGTCGAGCCCGGCGGGGCGCGCGACCGCCAGGTCGTGCTCGAGCAGGGTCGCCGCGGCCGCCTCGTCGCCCTTCGCGAGGTGGATCTCGGCGGCGGCCGACCGCCACGGACAGTGCGCCGGGCTCGTGACTCCCCAGCGGCGATAGGCGGCGCCCGCGGCCATGACGTCGTCGAGCCCGCCGTCGAGATCACCTCGGACCGCGCGGAGCCGCCCGCGGCTGAGCCGAAGGAGTGCGACGAGCGACATCTCCGGGAGATCGCCGGCGAATCCGAGAGATTCCAGCTCCCGCCACGCGGCGTCCACCTCGCCTCGCTCGCGCAGTGCGTCGATATAGCCGGCCAGCAACCACATGACGCCCGACGAGTTGACCTGGAGAGTCGCGTCGAGGCCCTCCCGGAACAACGCCTCGGCATCGAGCAGCCGGCCCGACAGCAGGTCAGCGACGCCGGAATGGTAGGTCTGCACGCCGATCCCGTGGGACGAGCCTTCCACCCGCGCCTGGTGCAGATGGAGCGCCTGGATGGGATCGAGTTCCTCGCGCGAGAGCGTGAACGCGAGTGCCATCGCCCCGATGGAGACGGTGATCGAGCTGGATCCGAGGGCTGCTGCCAGCCGGCCGTCGGCGAGCGCGGCGGCCGCGGGCTCGCGGACGGCGGCAACCGGGAGTCCGCAGCTCATCCGAGTCCACGCGAGCACGGCCAGCAGCGCGCGCTCGCCGGTGGACTCGCCGGTGAGGCCCGCCGTCGCTTCCTCGAGGCCGGGCAGGTGCTCGCCGATCGGCTGGGCGTCGTGCATGACGCCCCATGTCATCTGCTCGGCGTAGAGCCGCATCCGCAACTCGGCGTCGTCTCCCGCGAGCTCGAGGGCGGTGCCCATCGTCTCGTAGGCCTCGCTCACGAGACCGAAATTGGCCACCATCACGTACGCGGTCTCGCGCAGGACGGCCACCTTCCCCTCGAGCTCCGTGGTCAGCTCGAGCGCTTCGCTCAGATGGTCGAGCGATTCGCGCGCGGCCAGCATCGCCTCCGCTCGCCCGAGCTGGAACAGGACGGACCCGCGTTCGTTGTTGGGGGGCGGCTCGTCGAGCGCCCGGAGCAGGTACCTCGCGGCAGCTTCGGGGACGCCGCGGCCGATCGCCGCGGCGGCAGCCGAGAGGAGGATCCGCACGCGCTCGACGTCGCCCGCGGGCGGGACGTGCAGCAGGTGCATCGCGGCGTGTTCCCCGACACCGTCCGAGGCGGTGTAGGCGTCTGCCGCGATCGTGTGGGCGGTCACCAGCTCGCCCGGGCCGAGCTGGTCGTAGACCGCCGCGCGGATCAAGGGATGCACGAAGTCCAGCGTCGATCCGCTCGTGATGATGCCCGCGGCCGCCAGCGCGTCGGCGGCCTCCGCTGCGGCGCCCTGGTCGAGGCCGGCGACCAGCGCTACGCGGTGGAGGGTGCTCGCGGGGCCCACCACGGCCAGGCCGCGTGCAAGTGCCGCAGCGTCCGGCGGCAGCCGCGACAGCCGGGCGCCCACCGCGCGCAGGACGGCCGCGGGGGTGATCTCCTCGACGCGGGCCACTGACGCGCTTGTCGGGGGGATGCTCGCGTCGGTGACCGTCCGCAGGAGCTCACGCAGGAGGAACGGGTTGCCTCCGGACGCGGCGTGACACGCGTCGCAGAACGCGCCGGCAGCGGTGTCGCCGCAAGCGGCCCGCACGAGCGTTGCGGTCTCCGTCTGCCCGAGTGGGTCGATGTCGACGACCTCGGCAGCGGCGAGCAGCGGATCGAACAGTTCGGAGTCGAGTTCCTCGCCGGTGCGCAGGCCGAGGACGAGCAGGATCGGCAGGTCGTGGACGCGGTTGGTGAGGTAGGCCAGGAACCGCACGGAGGCCGGGTCGGCCCATTGGACGTCGTCCGCCACCAGCAGGAGCGGATCGCGCTCGCTGAGGTTCGAACAGAGCCAGAACAGGCCGTGCTGAAGTGCGTGCGGGTCGGCCGCGGCGCCATTGGTGGCGGCGCCGGGCTGGAGCGCTGGAAGGGCCAGCCGCGCGCTGCCGGTGAGCAGATCGCCGGTTTCGGCGGCGTGGACCGAGCGCTCGAACAGCTGACGGACGACGCCGAACGCCAGCTCGCCCTCGCCGACGTGACCGCGTGCGTTGTGTGCCGCCATGCCCCGCTCGCGGGCGAGGTCCGTCGCGGCGGCCGCGAGCGAGGTCTTGCCGATGCCGGCCGGGCCGGCCAGCACGACGGTCGCACCGCGGCCTGCCGCGGCCTCGGCCAGCTTGCCCTCCAGGCCCGCGATCTCGGGCGAACGTCCTACGAGCTGCACCCCTGGTACCTCTCCTCGGCCCCCCGCCATCTCTTCTCGCGCGACCCTACCAGGGGTAGGGGCGGGGTCGGGTCGGGTTACGCCGCGGGTGCCGGATGGTGCTCGGCGATGAAGTCCAGGACCAGCGCGTTGAACTCCTCCGCGCGCTCGCTGCAGATCCCGTGGGGCCCGCCGGGAAGGATCGTCAGGGCCGCGCCGCCGATCAGCTCGGCGAGTTCGCGCTGCTTGTGCGGGGGCACGAGGATGTCGTGCTCGCCGCCGATCACCTGCACCGGCAGGTCCAGGGTTCCGAGGCGGTCGGTCGCGTCATGACGCGCGCTGGCATGCATCTGGCGCGAGAACGCGTCCGGGTCCTGGCGCGGATTGGGGTTGCTCAGCGCGAGGTCGAGCGCGTACTCGTACACGCCCTCGTTCTCGAGCAGCGCCTCGGAGAGATTCAGGAGGAGCATCTCCTTCTGGTGCTGCTCGAAGCTGATCTGCCGCACCCGCTCGCTCCACGTGTCGGCGAGGATCCGCGCCCACCGGCCGCCGCGCGCGAAGGTCACGGCGAGCGACAGCGTGCGCACGCGCTCGGGCGCCGCGAGTGCGACCTCCTGCGAGATCGCGCCGCCCATCGAGTAGCCGAGCAGGTGGAAGCTGTCGAGGCCGGCGGCGTCCGCGACGGCCAGCACGTCACCGGCCATGTCGGCGATCTCGTACTCGGCGCTCGCCCGCGCGGAGCGGCCGACGTCGCGGTTGTCGAGCAGGATCGTGCGGTGGCGCTCGGCGAACGCGGGTGTGTTCAGGGCCCACGCCGTGGCGTCGGCGGTGAGCCCCATCACGCACAGCAGCGGCTCGCCGGTCCCGTGCTCCTCCCAGTAGATCTTGCCCGCGGTCCCGCTGGTGGTCGGCATCCGGGCGAGTCTATTCCGCGGGCTGCGCGGCCTCGGGCCGCTTGCGGAAGATCGTGTAGCTGCCGATCGCGCTGACCAGCAGGCGGCCCTCGTCGTCCCGGACTTCGGAGCTGAGGACCGCGAGCGTCTTGTTGCGGCGGTCGAGCGTCGTCTTGCAGACGATCTCGCCGGCGAGCGCTGTCTGGACGTAGTTGATCGAGATGTTGATCGTGGCGATCCCCTCGCCCTCGTTGCGCTGGCGCCACAGGGTCGATCCCATGCAGTAGTCGACGAGCGCGAACGTGACGGCGCCGGACAGCAGGCCGCCGCCGTTCATGTGCTTCTCCTCGATGTTCAGGCGGATCTCATCTGCCGCGGTCCAGCGAAAGCCGAGGAACTTCGTGATCGGATCGATGCCGCCGCGTTCTGCCATCGGGGCGGGGGAGAGTATTGGTCCGGCGTAACGCCTGGCGCGTATCTCCCACAATGAGGCAATGGTCCTGCTGACTCTCTTCGCGCTGCTCGCAGGCGCGGGCACCGCCATCTCCCCGTGCGTGCTGCCCGTTCTACCCGCGCTGCTGTCTGCGAGCGCGACGGGCGGGAAGCGGCGGCCGCTCGGCATCGTGACCGGGCTGACGATCACGTTCGTGGTCACGATCGCGCTGCTCGCCACCGTCGTCGACGGCGTCGGCCTCGCCGAGGGCGCGACGCGGACGGTCGCGGTGGTGGTCCTCTTCGCCTTCGGGCTGGCGCTCATGGTGCCGGCCGTCGGCGACCGGATCGAGGCCCGCCTCTCGCGGCTCGCGCGGTTCGGGCCCAAGGACGCCGGGGACGGCTTCTGGTCGGGCGTGGTCGTCGGTGGCGCGCTCGGGTTCGTCTACGCGCCGTGCGCGGGTCCGATCCTCGCCGCGGTGATCTCGGTCAGCGCCAGCGCCGGCACCTCGGCCGACCTGCTCGTCATCGCGATCGCCTACGGCCTCGGGTCCGCGGCCGTGCTGCTCGCTTTCGCGTACGGCGGGCGCGGCGTCGCCGCCCGTATCCGCCGCGCCGGCCGCGGCCCAGCGCTCCAGCGCGCCCTCGGCGCGGTGCTGGTGGTCACCGCCGTCGCGATGGCGACCGACCTCGACGTGCGCTTCCAGACCGCCCTCGCCAGCGACTTCCCCGACTTCGTCACCAACCCGACGAAGTCGATCGAGGACTCGGATGCGGTCGAGGATCGCCTCGCGGATCTGCGCGGCGACCCGAAGTTCGAGGCGGCCGCACCGAAGGCTGCGAGCCGGCCGCTACAAGGATCTGGGCGCGGCGCCGGACTTCACCGGGACCCAGCGCTGGTGGAACACGCCGGGCGACAAGCCGCTCGACCTCGCTTCCCTGCGCGGGCGCGTGGTGCTGATCGACTTCTGGACCTACACGTGCATCAACTGCATCCGCACGCTGCCGTACGTCAAGGCCTGGGACGAGCGCTACCGCAAGGCCGGGCTGACGATCGTCGGCGTCCACACGCCGGAGTTCGCGTTCGAGCACGACGCCGCGAACGTCGACGCGTCGATCCGCCAGAACAAGATCCGCTATCCCGTCGCCCAGGACAACGACTTCGCCACCTGGAACGCGTGGGGCAACCAGTACTGGCCGGCCAAGTACCTGATCGACGCCAAGGGGCGCGTGCGCTACACGCACTTCGGCGAGGGCGAGTACCGCGGTACGGAGGCGGCGATCCGCGCGCTGCTGAGCGAGCGCGACCGCGGCGAGCTCGGTCGCTACGCCCGCGCCAAGGTGCTGAAGCCGGACGCCCGGCTGGCCACGCCCGAGACCTACCTCGGCTCGGCGCGCGCCCAGGGCTGGGCCGAGCCGCCGACGGATGGAGTCCGGAACTACTCGCGGATCGACCCGGCCCGGCTCCCGCAGAGCGCGTTCGCCCTCGGCGGCCGCTGGCGGGTCGACGACGAGGCGGCGACCGCGGTGTCGAACGCCACGCTGAGCGCGAAGGTCGTGGCGAGCAAGGTCTACCTCGTGCTGCGCTCGCGCGGCGGCAAGGCACGGCGGGTCGGCGTGACGCTCGACGGCAAGCGCCGCCGGGGCGTCGTCGTCACGAAAGATCAGCTGTACACGCTGGTCTCGCTGCCCAGGGCCGGGGAGCACACGCTGAAGCTCGACGTGCCCGCCGGAGTGAGCGGCTACGCGTTCACGTTCGGCTAGGGCACAGAGCCGCGTTCGGCGTGAATTGGGCGGCTAGGGCGCGAGCCGGTCCGGCTCGACGACTTCCGCCTCGGCGTCGACGCTGACCGTGACCACCTCGGCCTGGGCCGCGTCGGCCTCGGCCCTGCGCGCCGCGGCGCGCATCTCGAACACGTCGGTGGCGAACTCCCCGACCTCGCGGGTCACCCCGCGCACTGCGTCGGTGAGGATGCCGGCGATCCGGCCGGCGTGCGTCGCGCCGGACTCGACCAGCACCTGGACGGTGTCCTTGCGCGTCTCCGCCTTCGAGAGCTCAGCCACGCGCCCCATCTTAGGCGGCGACGAGCTCGGGCTTGGAGGCCGGCGGGCGCTCGGTCGCGGCCTGCGGCTCCGGCGACGCCACGCCGCCGAACCGCGGCGGGAGCGCCAGCTTCACGATCTTCTTCACGACGCTGCCGAACTGCTTGCTCAGCGGGCCCTTGTTGTACGGGATGCCGTAACGCGCGCAGATCTCCTGCACCTCGACCGAGATCTCCGCGTAGCGGTGCGCGGGGATGTCGGGGAAGAGGTGGTGCTCGATCTGGTGGCTGAGGTTCCCCGACATGACGTGAAACAGCTTGCCGCCCGTGAGGTTGGCCGAGCCGAGCAGCTGGCGGTAGTACCACTCGCCGCGCGTCTCGTTCTCCGTCTCCTCCTCGCTGAACTCGTGCGTGCCGTCGGGGAAGTGACCGCAGAAGATGATCGTGAACGACCACAGGTTGCGGGCCAGGTTGGCGGTTGCGTTGCCGGCCAGGACGAGCGGGAACGACGGGCCCGACAGCGCCGGGAACAGCACGTAGTCCTTCAGGGTCTGGCCGCGGACCTTGCGCCAGATGTCGCCGACCATCTCGCGCTTCTCGGCCCAGATGTTCTCGCCGGCGGCGATCCGCTCGGTCTCGAGGTCGTGCAGCGCCACGCCGTACTGGAAGAAGGTGGCGAGAAGCGTCGCGTAGACCGGGTTGCCGAGGTAGTACGGCCGCCACTCCTGCTCGTCCGACATCCGCAGGATGCCGTAGCCGATGTCGCGGTCCTTGCCCACGATGTTCGTGTGGGTGTGGTGCATGTAGTTGTGTGAATGGCGCCACTGGTCGCCGGGGCAGGCGGTGTCCCACTCGAACGTCTTGCCGTTCAGCCGCGGGTCCTTCATCCAGTCGTACTGCCCGTGCATCACGTTGTGGCCGATCTCCATGTTGTCGAGGATCTTGGAGACGGCGAGGGCGGCGGTGCCGCCGACCCATGCGGGCGGCAGGAAGCCGAGCATCAGGAGTCCGCGGCCGGCGACCTCGAGGCCGCGCTGGGCGCGGATGACCTTGTTGATGTAGTCGGCGTCGCGCTGGCCGAGGTCGGCCATGGCGCGCGTGCGGATCGCGTCCAGCTCGGTCCCGAAGGACTCGAGCTGCTCGGCGGTCAGGGTGGGGTATTCGGTGCTCATTCGTTATTCCTCCGGAAGGGGTTGAAGGTTCAGATGTCGAGCTCGACGTCGCCGGCCGGGACGGACACGCAGATGCGGATGTCCTCGTTCTCGGCCGTCGAGATCTCGCCCGTCAGGACGTTGCGCACCGCCCCGCTGCGCTTGCGGCAGGAGCAGGTGTTGCAGATGCCCATACGGCAGCCGTGCTCGGGCGTGAGCCCGGCGTCCTCGGCCTGCTCGAGCAGCGGCAGGCCGCTGTTCGGGGCCGCGGCACCAGAGCCCGCGAACGTCACGGTGCCCTCGGCGGATTCGGGGTCGAAGGCGAATGTGGGCGGGGCAAAGGTCTCGACCGCCGGCTCGGGCAGGCCGTCCTCGGCCCACGCCGCGCGGACGGAGTCGATCAGGGCCGGCGGACCGCAGACGAAGGTCGCGGCGCCGGCAGGGTCGCCGGTCAACGCCAGGTGCTCACGATCGAAGCGCCCGGAGAGGTTGCCGCCGCCGGCCTGCGTGAAGCCGCGGGCGACGCGCAGGTTGGGGTGCGCGGCCGCGAGCTGGTCGAGCTCTTGGGAGTAGAGCGCGAGCTCGGGCGAGCGGGCGTAGTTGAGGAAGGCGATATCGCCCGCGTAGCCCTCGTGGCAGAGCGTGCGAAGCATCGCCATCACCGGGGTGATGCCGCTGCCGCCGCTGATCAGCAGCACGCTGTCCGGGCGCGGGTCGGGAAGGGTGAACGGGCCGTCGGCCTGGCTCAGCCAGACGGTCGTGCCCGGACGCGCGTTGTCGCGCAGGTGGCGCGACACGAGGCCCTCGGGGTGGGTCGACACGGTCAGCTCGAGCACCGGCGAATGCGCGGAGCCGGCGGGGGAGTAGGGGCGCGTCTCGCGGCGGCCGTCGATCTCCACGCCGACGTTCACGAACTGGCCGGGCTCGAGGCCTGCCCAGTTCTCGTTCGGCGCGAGGGTGATCGTCACGCTCTTGGGCGTCTGGCGGTGCACGGCCGTGATCTCGGCGCGGACCTCGTCGCGCGAGGCGAGCGGGTCGACCAGCTCGACGTAGCGCTCGGTCCCGTGCGGGAACGTGAGCGCCTCGAGGAGCTTTGAACGAAGCAGGCGGGTGGCGGTCTTGGTGGCAGGCATATGGGATTCTCTCTCCAACTCAGTGAACAACTGTGCACACAGTACCCTTCAGCGCGTGAAAGGCAACATCTCTATCCGTGAGGTGCGTCACACTTCAGTTGTGAACACGCGTGCGCCCGAGAGTCGGCAAGAGCGCAAGCAGCGCACACGGCAGGAGCTGATGGGGGCGGCGCTGCGGCTGCTCGAGGAGAAGAGCTTCTCCGGCCTCAGTCTGCGCGAGGTCACGCGCGCGGCGGGCGTGGTGCCCACCGCCTTCTATCGCCACTTCGAGAGCATGGAGGAGCTCGGGCTAGCTCTCATCGACGAGTCCTTCCGGACCCTGCGCGAGATGATCCGCAGCGCCCGCTCCGATACCTCGCGCTACGAGCACGTGATCAGCGCGTCGGTCGAGATCCTCGTCAGGCACGTGCACGCCAACCGGCTGCACTTCCGCTTCATCGCCCGCGAGCGCTTCAGTGGCGTCGCCGCGCTGCGCCACGCGATCCGCTCCGAGATCCGGCTCGTCGCCAGCGAGCTTGCCGTCGACCTGGCGCGCTTCCCGTACCTGAGCGAGTGGAGCACGGAGGACCTCAACGTCATGGCCTCGCTGCTCGTGAACTCGATGGTCTCGACGGTCGAGGCGGTTCTCGACGCGCCCCCCGGGAGCGCCGAGGCGGAGGCCGAGATCATCCGCACGGCAGAGAAGCAGCTGCGCATGGTCGTGATCGGCGCGCCGGCCTGGAAGAGCGTGTCGCCCGGCGGCTCGTAGCGAGCGTGGCTGGCCAGCCAGCCAGGATCCCGGCATCAAGTACTCTCACGCGACAAGGAGGGCCTCAGGTGAGACACTGGGCCCAACTCGAGAGGAGAGTTCCCCGTGGCTGAGAGCAGCGTGCAGGACCCGCAGGCAGACGTGCCGGGTGCGGATGGCAGCGGCGCCGCCCCGACCAACGGCGGCGGCCCCGTCATCGAGGTCGAGAACCCCGCGACCGGCGAGATCGCGGGCACGGTCCCGCAGATGTCACCCGCCGACGTCGCGCCGATGGTCGAGCGTGCCCGCGCCGCCCAGCCGTTCTGGCGCGAGCTCGGCTTCGAGGGCCGCGCGCGCGTCATGCGCCGCGCTCAGAAATGGCTGATCGACAACGCCGACCGCGTCGTCGACACGATCGTCTCCGAGACGGGCAAGACGCGCATGGACGCCAACACCGCGGAGATCGGCTACGGCGCCGCGGCGCTCGGCTTCTGGTCGAAGAACGCCGAGAAGTTCCTCCACGACGAGCGCGTGCGCTCCTCCTCTCCGTTCGCGCTCGGCAAGAAGCTCGTGGTCCGCTACCACCCGCTCGGCGTCGTCGGCGTGATCGGCCCGTGGAACTACCCGCTGGCGAACTCCTTCGGCGACGCCATCCCGGCGTTGATGGCCGGCAACTCGGTGGTGCTGAAGCCGTCCGAGGTGACCCCGCTGACGTCGATCGTGCTGGGCGAGATGCTCGCCGAATGCGGCGCCCCGGAGAACGTCTTCCAGGTTCTCACCGGCCTCGGCGACGTCGGTGCCGAGCTCGTCGACCACGTCGACTTCGTGATGTTCACCGGCTCGACCGCGACCGGCCGCAAGGTCGCCGAGCGCGCGGCGAAGACGCTGACCCCGGTCGGCCTCGAGCTGGGCGGCAAGGACCCGATGATCGTCCTGCGCGACGCGGATCTCGAGAAGGCCTCGAACGCCGCGACGTACTACTCGATGCAGAACGGCGGCCAGACCTGCATCTCGATCGAGCGGGTCTACGTCGAGGAGCCGATCTACGACGAGTTCGTGAAGCTCGTCACGGAGAAGGTCGGTGCGCTGCGCCAGGGCATCCCGGGCGACTACGGCTCGGTCGACGTCGGCGCCGTGACGTTCGAGAAGCAGGCCGACATCCTCGACTGCGCATGTCGAGGACGCCCGCGCCAAGGGGGCCTCGATCCCTGTCGGCGGACATCTCAAGGACGGTCCCGGCCGGTTCTTCGAGCCGACGGTGCTGCTCGACGTGGACCATTCGATGGAGTGCATGACCGAGGAGTCGTTCGGCCCGACGCTGCCGATCATGAAGGTGGCCGACGCCGACGAGGCGGTCAGGCTCGCCAACGACTCGCCGTACGGGCTCCAGGCCTCGGTCTGGACGCGCGACACCGAACGTGGCGAGGAGATCGCCACCCGCCTCGAGGCGGGCGCCGCGAACGTCAACGAGCACCAGCTGAACTACCTGACGCTGGAGTTGCCGATGGGCGGCTGGAAGGACTCCGGCCTCGGCACGCGCCACGGCTCCGACGGGATCAGGAAGTACTCCCGTAAGCAGGCCTCGGTGGTCACCCGCTACGGGCCGAAGAAGGAGCTGTTCATGTTCCCGTACTCGAACAAGAACGCCGGGATGGTCAAGCGCGTGGCGAAGTTCCTCTATGGGCGCGGGAAGCGCGCGTAGCCCGGTCGGCCGTTTGTGGCAGGGTCCCGCCTGTGAGCGACGACCTCTCGCCGAAGAATCGCATCCGGATCACCGTCGACACCGGCCTCTGCATCGGCTCGGGCGACTGCGTGGACACCGCGCCCGACGTGTTCGAGCTGGACTCGGACGACAAGGCGGTCGTGATCGATCCCGACGGCGCGCCGGCCGACCTCGTGGTCGAGGCGGCGATGAACTGCCCCGTCACCGCCGTCTTCGTCGAGGGCGAAGACGGCCCGCTGTACCCGTAGGGCGTCAGTCGCCGCGGCGGCGCAGCATGTGAAACGCCAGCAGCAGCACGGCCGCGAGCACGAGGCCAGGGACGAAGCTGCGCGGGTCGAGCCCGCCGCCCGTGTCGGGGCCCAGGCCGGAGCCGGGCATGGCGAAGTCCTCGGCGGCGAGGACGTCGTGTGGCTTGCGGAGGCCCGTCGGGTCCGGGGGAATCGCGCCGACGTCGCGCGCCGGTACTGCGAATTCCTCGGCGGCGAGGGTGTCGTGCGGTCCGTCGATACCGCTCGGGTCGTCCGGCAGCTGGGGTTCGCGGCTGGTGCTCATATGTCTGATCCTTGCACGGCGCAGGCCCGCGCGCCTTCCCGCTACGGTTCGGCGGGATGAGCCGGAGGAGACCTTTCGCGGGGCTCGCAGCGGTCGTGGTCTGCACCGGCCTCGTCGCCGGGGCGACCGGCTGCGGCAACGACGGCCAGGACCAGGCGACGGCGACCAAGCCGCCGCCCGACGAAGCGGTCCTGACGCCGGATTCGGTCGACCCGGAAGCCGTCAAGCGCGCCCAGAAGGCCCAGGCGGGTGGCGGCGGCAAGGTCGTCCACCTCGGCGGTGCGGGCAGCAAGAAGACCTACTCGAGCGAGGACGGCGTGAGCCCGGGCGCCCCGACAGACGCGGAGGTCAAGGCCGACCTCAAGCAGGCGCGGGCGGAGCTGAGCAAGTTCAAGCGCTATCTCGGGACCACTGCCTTCCTCCAGACCGGGCCCAAGGCCGCCGTCCTGCCGGACGGCACGGCGGTCGCGCCCGACGACGCCCCGGAGCCGGTCAAGCGCGTGATCCAGGCCGGCAACGCGATCGCGAAGTTCCCCTACAAGTGGGGCGGCGGCCACGGGGCGTGGCGCGACAATGGCTACGACTGCTCCGGATCGGTGTCGTTCGCGCTCGCCGCAGCCGGCCTCGTGAACGCGCCGCTGACCTCCGGCGGCTTCATCGACTGGGGCGACCCGGGCATCGGCGAGTGGATCACGATCTACACGAACCCCGGCCACATCTTCATGATCGTCGCCGGCCTGCGGTTCGATACCAGCGGCGCCGGCCGGGCGGGCACGCGCTGGCAGACGGCGTCGCGCTCCACCGGCGGTTTCACCGTTCGCCACCAGCCCGGTCTCTGACGCCGGTAGGCATGCCGTTTGCAGGAGGGTTCGTCGGCCTACGGGCCTGCTACGGTCGCGGAAGTTGAACGAGGATCCAACACGCATACTCGGCCCCGATGACGATCCGCGGGGCCCGGGCGGTTCCCACCGCGAAGACGATGCGGTGTATCTCCGTAGGCGGCTCGTGGCCGCGCTCGCGGCAGCGATCTTCCTGATCGTCGTGATCGCGGTGATCGCGGGCGGAGGCGGCGACGGCGGCAGCGAGACCACCGCCGCGCCGGTCCCGATCCAGACCACGCCCGACAACCTCGGCTCGGACACCAGCACGACCACCGACGCCACGGACACGTCGACCACACCGACCCCGACCGACGGGGGCGACACCGGCGGCGGGACGGTCGACGGCGGCGGCACGTCCGACGGCGGCACCGGTGACGACGGGACGGGCGATCAGGGCGGCGCCGTGACGCCGACCCCGCCGGCCGACAACGGCGGCGACGCCGACGGCGGCCAGGGCGGTGGCGCCGTGGCCCCGCCCGCCAACTGAGCTAGGAGTCCGCGCTCGGGCGCCCACGCCCGCGCTTCGTCTCGCTGCGCTTGCGCTTCGCCTGCAGGCGGCGCTCGCGTGACGCCCGGGTGGGACGCGTCGCGCGCCGCTTGGGCTGGACCGCGAGGGCGCCCGCGAGCCGCTCGCGCAGACGCTCGATCGCCAGCTCGCGGTTGCGCGCCTGGCTGCGCGTGTCCTGCGCGATAGCAGTCAGCCGCGGGCCTACACGCGCGAGCACGCGGCGGCGCTGCGCGTCGCTGAGCGACGGTGAGGAGGCGACGTCGAAGATGGCCTCGACGCGCGAGGCGGTGACGTTGGCGTGCTGGCCGCCCGGCCCCGACGAGCGCGACGTGCGCAGGTCGATCTCGGCGAGCGGGATGCTCACCGATCCGGTGATGCGGAGCGGGTCCTCGACGGCCATCGCAGGCCGAAGCTAATGCATCGTTAGGGTCAGGGCGGTGCCGGTCGAGCGCCGGGACTACGTGCGGATGCTGCCCGGGCTCATCCTCGTCGGAGTCGGCATGGGCGCGATGTTCCCGTCGGTCAACATCGGGGCGATGGGCTCGATCGGCGGCCAGGAGCTCGGGCTCGGGTCCGGCATCGTGAACATGTCGCGCCAACTCGGCTTCGCACTCGGTATCCCGATCACCGTGGCCGTGTTCAACGGGATCGCCGGCGACGGGGCGGGCCCGGCAGACGTACGCGACGGCTTCTCCGCGGGCATGGCGGTCGCGGGGGTCGCGGTGGCCCTGGCGATCCCCTTCGCCCTGACGATGCGCCGCCGGCCCGGTGAGGCGTTCAGCGCGCCCAGCGCTGAGTGAGGATCGTCTCGGCAATGAGGCCGAGCACACCTGCTCCGAGGATCCCGACGCGGGCCTTCTCCCAGCGCGTCGGCCGCCGGGGCCGGGTGGAGGTCTTGGTGTCGGTGGTCTGACTCATCGGGCGGCTTCTACCGATGTGATCGGCAGCACGGTCCAACAAGTAAAACTCCAAGGGTGCGCTGCGCGGTGGTGGGACATGTCGAGTGGGTCGAGTTCGCCTCCGTCGAACGGGTACCCGCACAGGGCGAGATCATCCACTCGCGCGGCATGCACGAGGCGCCCGGAGGCGGCGGCGCCGTGGCCGCCGTCCAGCTCGCGAAGCTCGCCGGCGGCGCGACCTTCTTCACGGCGCTGGGCGACGACGCGGCGGGGCACCGCGCGCACGAGGAGCTGGTGGCGCTCGGCCTGACGGTGGAAGTGGTCTGGCGGGACGAGCCACAGCGGCGCGCGTTCGTGTTCACCGACGACGACGGCGAGCGGACGATCACCGTCATCGGTGAGCGGATGGGGCCGAAGGGCGGCGATCCGCTCCCCTGGGGCGATCTCGCAGGGATGGACGCCGTCTACCTGACGGCAGGCGATGCAGAGGCCGCGCGCTCGGCCCGGGCCGCGGAAACCCTCGTGGCCACGGCGCGTGCGCTCGAGGCGCTGCGCGGGGCCGGGGTCGCGCTCGATGCGCTGGTCGCGAGCGCGAAGGACGCCGGCGAGCGCTACGAGCCGGGAACGCTTGAACCGGAGCCGCGCGTGGTGGTGCGCACTGCCGGCGCCACGGGCGGCGAGTGGCGCTTCGCCGACGGCTCGTCGGGCCGGTTCAACGCGGCGCCGCTACCGGGCGACGTCGCGGACTCCTACGGCTGCGGCGACTCGTTCGCCGGCGGGCTCACGTACGGCATGGGCGCGGGGATGGAGCTCGACGCTGCCGTCGACCTCGGTGCGCGCTGCGGCGCCGCCTGCGCGACCGGCGCTGGGCCCTTCGCCGGCCAGCTCACGAGCCCGCCCGCTGACGCCGTAGGGTCTTAGTCGCCGGGGGCCCGGGAACGGAGCCCCCGGGTGCATCAGTGGTCGGCCACGGTGCCGCCCTCGGGGGAGAGCGGCAGCCCTTTGGCGTCCCACGCGACCAGGCCGCCGGCCATGTTGAACGCGCGTAGCCCGCTTGCGCGGAAGGCCTGCGTGGCGGCCGCCGAGCGCGCGCCGGTGCGGCAATAGAAGACGACGTCGCGGTCGGCGCCGACCTCGTCGGCGAGCGCCTGCAGGCCCGAGAACTCGATGTGGCGGGTGCCCTCGATGTGGCCCGCCTCGTGCTCGTAGACCTCGCGCACGTCGACGACGACCGCCTCGCCCTCCCCGAGCAGGTCGTTCACCTGGTCGGGTGAGATGTCTTCCTGGAGATCGGCGAGTGGCGTCACGCCCGAGAAGACTAGTCGTCGTCGGTCTCGGGCTTCGCGTCGTCGTCGGTCTCGGGCTTCGCGTCGTCGTCGGTCTCGGGCTCCGCGCCGTCGTCGTCGGATTCCATGCGCCCCATCGGGTCCTTCGTCCGATTCGGGTCGGTCGGACCGCCTGGGATCGGCTCGCCCTTGAACTCGTCGGGGTTGTCGACCTCTTCGCCGTCGATCGTCACGCGGCCGTCCTCGTGATGGCGCACGCCGGAGGGGCCGAGGTTCGCGGTCGGCCCATCCTCGTACGAGCTGTCCCCCTCGGGGCCGCCGAGAGTCTTGTACTTGGCCTCTCCGCCGGGCCAGTCCTCGAGGTTCTTGGGCGGGTCGTCCTCGAGCTTGTCGACTTCGGCTTGCGCGTCTGAGCGCTCTTTCTGCTCCTGCTCTGGGTCCACGGTCGCTCCCTCGGTCTGGGGTCTTACGACGACCTACCCGGGAGCCGCGCCGTCACACCCGTTGTACGGTGGGCGCATGATCGACCAGCACATCGGGTCGGGATCTCCCTACGAGCCGCAGATCGGGTTCAGTCGTGCGGTGCGCAGCGGCGACCGCGTGCTCGTGTCCGGCACTATCGCCGTTTGGCCCGACGGGTCGTGCGACGCGGACGTGGCGGTTCAGACCAGGCGCGCGTTCGAGATAGCGGGACTTGCGCTGGGCGAGGCGGGCGCGTCGCTGGCCGACGTGGTCCGAACTCGGATGTACCTCGTCGATGCCGCCGACTGGGAGGCGGTCGGGGCGGTCCACGGCGAGCTGTTCGCCGACGTGCGGCCGGCGGCCACGATGGTCGTGGTCAGCGGCTTCCTCGACGAGCGGTGCAAGGTCGAAATCGAACTGGAAGCCGTCAGATGTCAGATGTCAGAGGTCGGATCCGACATCCGAGATCCGACATCCGAGATCCGTCCTACAGATCCTTGACCGCAGCGAGCACGTCCGCCACGGACTGCTTCGCGTCGCCGAACAGCAGCTGGGTGTTCTCGTTGTAGAACAGCGGGTTGTCGATGCCGGCGAAGCCGGTGTTCATCGACCGCTTGAGAACCACGACCTGCTCGGACTTGTCGACGTCGAGGATCGGCATGCCGTAGATCGGGCTGCCTTCCTCGGTGCGCGCCGCCGGGTTCGTCACGTCGTTGGCGCCGATCACCAGCGTCACGTCGGTCTGGCCGAACTCGGGGTTGATCTCGTCCATCTCCTTGAGCGACTCGTACGGCACGTCGGCCTCGGCGAGGAGCACGTTCATGTGCCCCGGCATGCGGCCGGCGACCGGGTGGATCGCGTAGGAGACGGTCACGCCCTTCTTCTCGAGCTCGTCGGCCAGCTCGCGGACGGTGTGCTGGGCCTGGGCGACGGCCATGCCGTAACCCGGCGCGACGACGACCTGGCTGGCGTATGAGAGCTGCATCGCGACCGACGCGGCGTCGGTCGAGCGGTAGATCTTCTCCTCACCGTCCTCGGCCCCGGGCGTGATGGTCACGCCGCCGAAGCCGCCGGCGATGATGCTCGGGATAGAGCGGTTCATCGCCTCGGCCATGAGGTTGGTGAGGATCGTGCCGGACGCGCCGACGATGATGCCGCCGACGATCAGCGCGACGTTGTTCAGCGCGATGCCCGCCGCTGCCGCCGACAGGCCGGTGAGGGCGTTCAGCAGGGAGATGACCACGGGCATGTCCGCGCCGCCGATCGGCAGCACGACCATGTTGCCGAGGATCGCCGAGGCGAGCAGGATCAGGACGAAGAGCCCCTCGGACTCGGCGCCGGCCGCGATGAGCACGGCCCCGCCGACCGCGACGATCAGCATGCCGAGGTTGATCAGCTGCTGGCCGGGAACGGCGATCGGCTTCTGGGGCAGGATGTCCTGCAGCTTGCCGAAGGCGATGTTCGATCCCCAGAAGGAGATCGAGCCGATGATCGCGGCGAAGAGGATCGGGATCAGCGTGTCGAGCTCGGGGTTCACGCCGAACTCGACGGCCGAGCGGTACTCGGCCCACGAGATGAGCGCTACCGCGCCGCCGCCGACGCCGTTGAACAGCGCGACCATCTGCGGCATGTCGGTCATCTGGACCTTCTGCGCGGCGGGGACGCCGATCGCGGTGCCGATGGCGATGCCGAGGAAGATCAGGCCGTAGCTGCCGACCTCGGGGATCAGCAGGGTCGCGATGACCGCGATGGCCATGCCGACCGCGGCCGTGGCGTTGCCGCGGCGCGCGGTGTTGGGGTGCGTCACCTGGCGCATGCCGAGGATGAACAGCACGAACGCCACGATGTACATCACGCGGATGTAGTCGGGCGGATCCAGGATGGAGCTGGCTACGACGGTCACTTCGCGTCCCCGGCCTTCGGCTTCTTCTTCTGGAACATGCCGAGCATGCGGTCGGTGACGAGGAAGCCGCCGACCACGTTGATCGTGCCGAACGCGATGGCGATCACGAGGATGAACTTGTTCAAGAAGCCGTCGACGCCACCGATCACGAGGATGCCGCCGAGCACGACGATGCCGTGGATGGCGTTGGTCGCCGACATGAGCGGCGTGTGCAACGAGTTCGGCACCTTCGAGATGACCTCGAAGCCGACGAACGCCGCCAGGACGAGGATCGTGAGTTCGGTGATCAGGTCCATGGCGTCTTAAGGGTTAGCTCCGCGGGGCATCCAGCCCCGCGATTGGAGTGGGAGCTCAGCCTCCGGCTTCGCTTCATGCGCCCGCTACCTCCTTGGTGCGCTCGTTGACGATCTGGCCGTCGCGGGTGATGCACGCGCCGGTGATGATCTCGTCCTCGAAGTCCACCTCGAGGGCTCCCTCCTCGCCGACGATCAGCTCGAGGAACGAGCGGATGTTGTTCGCGTAGAGCTGGGAGGCGTGGTCGGGCATGGTGCTGGCCAGGTTGGTCGGGCCGACGATCTTCACGTCGTGCGCCTCGACCGTCTCGCCGGCCTTCGTCAGCTCGCAGTTGCCACCGGTCTCGGCGGCGAGGTCGATGACCACACTGCCCGGCTTCATCTTGCGCACGGCGTCCTCGATGATCAGGAGCGGGGCGGGGCGGCCGGGAATCGCGGCGGTCGAGATCACGGCGTCCATGCGGCCGATCACGTCGGCGAGCGCCTCGCGCTGGCGCTGCTGCTCCTCCTCGGTGAGGGCGCGCGCGTAGCCGCCGGCGTCCTCGGCGTCCTCGAGGCCGATGTCGAGCTCGACGAACTTGGCGCCGAGCGACTCGATCTGCTCCTTCACGGCTGAACGGACGTCGAAGGCCGAGACCACGGCGCCGAGGCGCTTGGCGGTGGCGATCGCCTGCAGGCCCGCGACGCCGGCGCCGAGCACCAGGATCTGGGCCGGGCGGATCGTGCCCGCTGCGGTGGTGAGCATCGGAAGGAAGCGGGGGAGCTCCTCGGAGGCGATCAGCGCCGCGCGGTAGCCGCCGATCGTCGCCTGGCTCGACAGCGCGTCCATCGACTGGGCGCGTGTGATGCGAGGGATCGCCTCGACGGCGAAGCTGGTCACACCGGCCGATGCGAGGCCCTTGGCCGTCTCGCCGTCGGTGAGGGGGGAGAGGAAGCCGACGAGGATGGAGCCCTGGGCGAGCTTGCCGATCTCCTCGGCGCTCGGGGCGGCGACCTTGGCCACGACGTCGCCGGAGTAGCCGGCGCCCGCCTCGACCTTGACGCCCGCGTCCTCGTAAGCGGAGTCGGGAATGTGCGACGACGCGCCGGCGCCCGGCTCGATCACGAACTCGACGCCCTTGGGCGCGAGGCGCTTGGCCACGTCGGGGACGAGGGCGACCCTGCGCTCGCCCGGAGCTGTTTCCTTGGGGATAGAGACCTTCATCGGCGGTTCCGCGGGGGCGGAAGGCCGGAAAAGCTACCCGAGCGCGTTCTCCGGCGTCGGCTGGCGGGGTCGGCCGGCCGCTAAGCCGCGATCAGCCGCACGACGACCTCTTCGTGCCCGGCTCCGTTGTGGCGCGGCACGAGGTGGCTGTCGAGGCGCTCCATGAGCGCGTGCGCGGCACGGTTCTCGCTGAGCATCGTCGCCGTGAAGCGCTGGACGTCGTGCTCGACGGCGGCGGCGGCGAGGCGGTCTGCGATTGCCGACCCGAGGCCGACGCCCTGGAGGCTGTCGGCGACGACGATCGCCACCTCGGCCGCCTCCGGCTCGTCGTGCAGGCGGACCCAGCGGCCGACGGCGATGATCATGCCCGGGTAGTCCAGGCGCTCGGCGACCAGCGCGAAGTGGTCGTGGCCGTCGACCTCGGTGAGATAGCGCAGCTCGGCGCGCGAGAACGAGGCCTTCGGGGTGAGGAAGCGCTTGTGGACCGTCTCGGGCGACAGGCGGCGCAGGCCCTTCGCGAGCTCGTCCTTGTCGGACGGCTTGATCGGCCGCAGCAGGATCTTGGTCCCGTCCTTGAGTTCGGCTATCTGCGGCATGTAGTTAGTTTCGGAATGAAACCTAGATCACTGTGTGCGTTCCGTCACACAACGGGCGATTCGCGACTACATTCGGTCCGTGCGCTTCCGCCTGACCCTGCTCGCCGCAGCCCTGCTCGTCCTGGCCGTCGCGGCCCCCGGGGCGACAGCGCAGCAGCGCATCGTCGGCGGGACGCCCGCCGGGGCCGGCGAGTTCCCGTTCATGGCGGCGCTCGTCTACACGGGCGAGGAGCCCGACGCGGGCCAGTTCTGCGGCGCGCAGGTGATCGGCCCGACCACGGTCCTGACCGCCGGGCACTGCATCGCCGACCTGACCGCGGCCGACTTCTACGTCATCCTCGGAACCAACGCGCTGTCGGAGGCGGGCGCGGCGAACCGGCGGCAGGTGAAGGGCATCGCCACCCGGCCGGACTTCGACTTCGAGACGCTCTTCGAGGACGTCGGCATCGTCGAGCTCACGGCACCTGCCGGTGCGCCGCCGATCGCCATCGCGAATCCGGCGGTCCCGGCCGAAGCGGCGGCGTTCCAGCCCAACGATCCGGCCACGGTGCTCGGCTGGGGCTTCACGTCCGATCCCGAGGTCGACCCCGACGCGACCGTGCCGGACGACCTGCAGAAGGCGGGGGTCAAGATCTTCAGCGACGCATTCTGCGGCGCGCTCTACGGCGAGCAGCCCTTCTTCCGCCCTGGCGACGTCGTCTGCGCGGGCATCCCGGGCACGTACGACAAGGACGCCTGTTACGGCGACTCGGGCGGGCCGCTGTTCGTGACCGTCGCGGGGCAGCGGAAGCTGGTCGGCACGGTGAGCACGGGCCTCGGGTGCGCCCAGGCCGATGCGCCGGGTACGTATGCCGAGGTGACGAGCCCGGCCCTCCGCGCGTTCATCACCGGCTACGCCAACGGCGTCGGCCCGCTCGCACCCGCGAACGGGAAGCCGTCCGTCACTCCGGGCGGGATCGTGCGCCCCGGCCAGACGCTCTCCTGCAACCCGGGCAGCTGGGGCGAACGCGCGACAGGGCTCAGCTTCGAGTACGAATGGGGTCAGGCGCTGGGGGACTTCGGGCTCAGCCCGATTCCGGGCGCGACCGGCGCCAGCTTCAAGGTGCGCGACGCCGACGTCTTCACCCGCCTCGCCTGCTTCGTCACCGCCCGCAACTCGGCCGGCGTCGGGGGTGCGCAGTCCGGGTCGGTCGCGGTCGGGGAGCCGCGCGACGCCCCGCCGGCGACACCTCCGGCCGCACGGCCGGACACGGTTGCTCCGCGTGTGCGCCTGCTCGCGCGCCAGTGCGCGCGCCGCCGTTGCCGCCTGATCGTGAACGTGTCCGACTCGGAGCCGTCGGCCGGCATCAGGAGGGTGACCACCACGGTCTTCTCCCGCGTCGCGACCCGCTGCCGCGTCCGGCGCCCGGGCCGGAGATGCTCGGAGACGGTGCGCCGCGCCTACCGGGCCAAGCGGGTCGAGGGCACCGTCTACTCAATGACCACGCGAAAGCTCCCGCGCGGATCGCAGCGCGTCGTCTTTGGCGTGAGCGACAACGCGGGCAATCGCCGCCTGCGGGCGCTCACGACTCGCTTCCGGCTCCGCTGACGCGGGCGATCGCCTCCCCGTAGGGGCGCTCGAGAACGCCGGCCTCGGTGACTATCGCGCTGACGAGCTCGGCCGGGGTCACGTCGAAAGCCGGGTTGGCCGCGGCGGTGTCGTCCGGCGCAAGCCGCTGCCCGAGCACGGTGGTCACCTCGCCGCCTGCGCGCTCCTCGATCGGGATCGACGCGCCGTCGGGCGTCGCCGGGTCGAGCGTCGACACGGGGGCGGCCACGTCGAACGGGATGCCGTGCCGGCTCGCGAGCACCGCGAGCGTGTAGGTGCCGACCTTGTTCGCCACGTCGCCGTTCGCCGCCACCCGGTCTGCGCCCACGATCACCCGGTCGACCATGCCGCGCGCGATCAGCGACCCGGCGGCGGAGTCGGCGAGCAGCGTGTGGGGGATACCCTCCCGGGCGAGCTCCCACGTGGTCAGGCGGGCGCCCTGGAGCAGCGGCCGGGTCTCGCCGACCCACACGTGCTCGAGGTCGCCCGCGGCGTGCGCGGCGCGTAGGACGCCGAGCGCGGTGCCGTAGCCGCCGGTGGCCAGCGGGCCGGTGTCGCAGTGCGTCAGGACGCGCTCGCCCCGGCCGATCCGCTCGGCGCCGAGCGCGGCGAGCCGGCGGTCGGCTGCGAGGCGCCGCGCGGCCAGCTCGTCCGCGAAGTCCGTCAGGGCCTCGCGTGCGTCGCCGCCGGCACCGTCGAGCGCCGTCAGCGCGGCGTCGAGCGCCCAGCCCAGGTCGACCGCCGTCGGGCGCGTGGCGCGCAGCTCGCGCGCCGCCTCGGCGACTCGGATCGAGGCCTCCTCGCCGCAGCGCTCGCCGTCGTCGACGGCGAGCGTGAGCCCGTAGGCGGCGGCCAGGCCGATCGCCGGAGCGCCGCGCACGGCCAGCGTGCGGATCGCCTCGGCGACGTCGGCCACCGTCCTGCATTCCAGCCAGACCTCCGCGGCCGGCAGCCGCCGCTGGTCGAGCACCCGGAGGGTGCCGTTCTCGTGACGCAGCGGCTGCACGGCCGGGAGTCTGATGGATGCCGAACCTGCGGTGCTCGCCCGGCCTCACGGCCGGGCTCCGCTCCTCGGCTTAGCGAGCTACTCGACGAGCCCCGATTCCTTCAGGTACTCCGACGCCACCTGCTTGGGCGTCTTCTTGTCGAGGTCGACCCGGGCGTTCAGCTCCGCCATCACGGGCCCGGTCAGACCCTTCTGGACAGCGACAGTCGTCTCCTCGAGGTCGGGCCCGGCCTTGTCGGCCACGGTCGTCTTGACCAGTAGGGACGAGTTGTAGGGCGGGAACATGCCCTCGTCGTCCTTCAGCAGCACGAGCTTGTCGCGCGAGTTCTGCGGGTCGGTCGTGAACACGATCGACAGGTCGGCCTGGCCCTTCTCCAGGACCTGGTGGCGCAGGTCGATGGCGACGGGCGTGAACTTCTTGAACTTCAGCCCGTACACCTCCTGCAGACCCTTCAGGCAGTCGTCGCGCTGGCGGCACTCGGGCGAGCCGTAGAGCGTGAGCTCCTCGGCCTTGCCGTCGAGGTCGGAGATCTTGGTGATCCCGCCCAGCTCGTCCGCCTTCGCCTGCGTCAGGCCCACCTCGTTCGAGCTCGTGAAGGGCGTCGGCGGCAGCGCCGAGATGTCCTTCTTGGCGAAGTCCTCCTTCGCCAGCTCGTACGCCTCCTGCGGGTCCTTGGGGATGTCCTTCGACGGGACCTTGAAGAACGACCCCAGCGCCGTGCCCGTGTACTCGGGGTAGGCAGAGATCTGATCGGATTCGAGTGCCTTCAGGGCCGTCGCCTCGTCGCCGAGGTTGAGCTCCGTCTTGACGGTGTAGCCCGCGGCCGCGAGGCCCTGGGCGTAGATCTCACCGAGCACCTTCTGCTCCGTGAAGTTCTTCGAGCCGATCGTGAGCGTCGTCGACTTGTTGTCGGGATTGGTTTGGATCGCCGCGGCGCTCTCGCTGCTCGTCGAGGTCGAACCGCTGTCCTTGTCCTTGTCGTCGTCGCCGCACGCGCTGAGCAACAGCACGCCCGACAACAGCAGCGCGGCGGTCGCACCGCCGAGCCTCCTCTGCCTTTTCATCGAACTTCCCTCCTGTCGTTGAATCGAGATCCCTCTCGGGGTCACGGCGCGCTGGACGGCGCCGAGCGTCACCTCTGCGGCCACGGCCAGAGCCGCGACCACGATCGCCGCCGCGAGCCGGCCAGTGTCGCCGTACGTGGAGACGTTGATGATCGGATCGCCGAGCGTGGTCACGCCCGCGAGGGGCGCGATCGTCGCCGTGGCGATCACGTTCACGGCGGATGTGCGGATCCCGCCGAAGATCAGGGGCAGGGCGAGCGGCAGCTCCACTCGGCGCACGATCTCGCCCTCTGTCATGCCCATGCCGCGCGCCGCGTCGACCGTGTCGCGCTCGACCTGGGTCACCGCCACATAGGTGTTGGTCAGGATCGGCGGGATCGCAAGCAGCACGAGCGCGAGCGTCACGTTCGCGAAGCCCACGCCGAGGTAGGCCACGAAGAACGCGATCAGCGCAAGGCTCGGGACGGCGCGGCCGACGTTCGACAGGCTGATCGCCAGGAACGACCCCTTGCGGATGTGGCCGAGCCAGAGGCCGAGGGGGATCGACGCGGCGGACGCGATGACCATCGCCACCGTGGCCAGCTTGACCGTCTCCCACAGCAGCTCGAGGAACTGCGAGCCGCCGACGTGGGTGCCCTCCTGCGACGTGGTGCCCTCGAAGATGTATGAGATCGCGTCGCCGAACTCCCCGGCGAATGCGAGTGGCGCGCTCATGCCGCCCGCGCCCGGGTCCACGGGGTCACGGCGCGCTGCGCGAGCAGGATCGCGCCGTCGAGGAAGGCGGCCAGCAGCAGCGCGAGCCCGCCGGCCACGACCACGTTCGACTTGAAGTTGATGTCGGCGAAGATCTGCTCGCCGAGCCCGCCGGCGCCGGCGAAGAACGCGAGGGTGGCGAGCCCGACCGTCGTCGTCGACGCGATCCGCAGGCCGGCCATGATCTCCGGCAGCGCGAGCGGCAGCTCGACCTTCCACAGCAGCTGGCGGTCGGTGAGGCCCATCCCGCGGCCGGCATCCTTGGACTCGACCGGGACGTTGTCGAGCCCCGTGATGATGTTGCGGAAGATGATCAGCAGCGAGTAGCCGACGAGCGCGATGACCGCCGTCAGGTCGCCGCGGCCGGTGATCGGCAGCAACAGGAAGAACACGGCGATGCTGGGGAGCGTGTAGAGGATCCCGGTGATCTGGGTGATCGGGGCGACGAGCCAGCGGCGGCGGTGGGCGAGCAGCGCCAGCCCGAACGAGATCGCGAACCCGATCGTCACCGACACGATCGTCAGGAACGCGTGCTGCACCAGCGGGTCCATGTAGCGGTCGAGGTTGTCGGCGATCCAGCTCGGGCAGAAGCCGTTGTCCGCCACGCAGCTGGCGCCGTCGGCGGAGCGGTCGCGCAGCTGCACCTGGGCGAGGAGCTCGATCATTCCTCGGCCAGGGGCGTGTCGGCGCCGCTCGGCACCCGGTCGGGGTCCTGGTGGAGCGCGTGCCCGATCACCTCGACGCTGAGGACACCCGCCACGCTGCCGCGCTCGTCGACGACCGGGCCGTACTGGCTCTCGTGCTGGAGGAGGTCGGAGAGGGCGTCGCGCAGGACGTCGTCGAGCTCGACGATCGGGTCGGCGGCCGAGCGCCGGTCGTCGGTGACCCGCTCGCCGGTGAGGCCGCGCTCGCTGAGCCATCCGAGCGGCTTGCCGTCGCCGTCGACGAGGAGGGGATAGGGGAGGTCGGAGTCGGCGACCTTGGCGCGCGCCTCGGCGACCGGCTCGCCGACCCGGACGAGCGGCGCCTTCCACAGATCGATGTCGCGCACGCGCTGGAGGGCGAGCCGCTTCAGCGCGCGGTCGGAGCCGACGAAGTCCTCGACGAACCTCCCCTGTGGGTACATCAGCAGCTCGGCCGGGGGCGCGTACTGGGCCAGCTTGCCGCCTTGCTGGAGCACCGCGATGCGGTCGCCCATCTTGATCGCCTCGTCGATATCGTGGGTGACGAACACGATCGTCTTGCGGATCTCCTTCTGGAGCCGCAGGAACTCGTTCTGGAGGCGTTCGCGATTGATCGGGTCGATGGCGCCGAACGGCTCGTCCATCAGCATCAGCGGCGGGTCGACCGCGAGCGCGCGGGCTACCCCGACGCGCTGGCGCTGGCCGCCGGAGAGCTGCGACGGGTAGCGGTTGCGCGTCTCGCGCGGGTCGAGCTGCACGAGCTCCGAGGAGCTCGTCGACGCGGGCGGCGATCCGCGCCTTGTCCCAGCCGAGCAGCTTCGGCACCGTCGCGATGTTCTCGGCGATCGTGAGGTGGGGGAAGAGGCCGATCTGCTGGATCGCGTAGCCGATCTCGCGCCGCAGCTCGGCGGGCCGGCGGTCCCTGACGCTCGCGCCGTCGAGCAGGATGTCGCCGTCGGTGATGTCGATCATCCGGTTGACCATCCGCATCGCGGTGGTCTTCCCGCAGCCCGACGGGCCGACGAGAACGCAGATCTCGCCGGCCGGAACCTCGAGTGTCAGCCCGTCGACGGCGGGCTGGGACTGGCCCGGGTAGCGCTTGGTGGCAGCGCGGAACTCGAGCGTGGCGGCGCGGGTCTGGGCGGATTCCGACAAAACTAGTGGGGAATCTACTCCCCGGGTTCTGGTGGACCCTAGCCGGAGTCCTTACCCGCCTGGGCGCCGCGGGAAGCCTCGATGTCGGCGCCGGCGAACCGCTCCAGCTCGCGCTGCAGCTCCGAGCGCAGGGCCCGCACCTCGATCTCGGACACCTCGGGATCCGCCTCGGCGGACTCCACCATCGCGTCCGCGAGTCGCTCCGACGCCGCCTCGAGCTCGGCCCCGGCCGCGGCCTGGTCGCTCGCGCCGCGGATGTCGAGCGCGCGTTCCTTCACGTCGCTGGCGAGCGGCGCGAGCCGTTCGCGGTCGATCGCGGACATGCGGTTCCAGCGGCCGTACAGCGCCCGCGCGACGTGGACGCCGAGCAGCGCTGCTGCGCCGTGCTCCGCGATTCTCGCGGCGCGCCCGGCTGTCTTGAAGGCGTCGCCCATGAGACCCACTGGCGGGATGGTCGCTGGTGCGGCGGATGGAACCCGTCGCCGACCGCCCCGTGTCCGCGGATAGGATCGCCGCATGCCGCTGCCGACGCTGTTCTTCGAGGACCCGCTGTTCGAGGAGCTGGCCGCGTCGCTGGGCGTGGGGTTCGCGTCACACGGCGGCCCGACGCTCGGTGAGACGCAGGCCGTGTGCGCGCAGGTCGTCGATGGGGACGACCAGTCGTGGTGGACGGCGTGGTGTGCGATGGGTGAACGGCTCGTCGGGGAGGCCGACACGTCGGCACAGGGCGGCCACGCAGTCAGCGCTCGCGAGGCCTATCTGCGCGCCTCCCTCTGTTACTCCGCCGCGTGGCACCCGCTGTTCGGCTCGCCGGTCGATCCGCGGCTGCTGGAGGCGTTTCGCGCCCAGCGGGCGGCCTTCGACAAGGCGGCCGCCCTGATGGACCCGGCCGGCGAGCTGCTGGAGATCCCGTTCGACGGCGCCCAGCTCCCCGCGTACTTCTTCCGCGCACCCCACGCCACCGGGCCGCGGCCGCTGCTGATCGCGACCAGCGGCTACGACTCCACGGTCTACGAGGGCTACTTCGGGCAGGCCGTGCCCGCGCTACGGCGCGGCTATCACTGCCTGCTGTTCGACGGGCCGGGCCAGGGCGCGGTGTTGTTCGAGCAAGGGGTCCCGATCCGCCCCGACTGGGAGACGGTGGTGAACGTGGTGGTCGACAGGGCGGTCGCCATCGACGGCGTCGACGCCGACCGGATCGCGCTGACCGGCTGGAGCCTGGCGGGACACCTGGCACTGCGGGCCGCCACGGGCGAGCCGCGGCTGGCTGCCTGCATCGCCGACCCGGCGCTGCTGAGCATCCCGGCGGGAATGGTCGGGCGTCTGCGCGGAGCCGGCGTCTCCGAGGACCTGATCGCGCGCTACCCGGACATCCCCGACGAGGTCCTCGAGCCGATCGCCGAGGCGATCCACTCCAGCCGCGCCCAGCGCTGGGCGATCGAACAGCGCGGCTTCATGGTGCACGGCGTCGAGACGCTCGTGGAGTACCTGCGCGTGATCACTCCGTTCACCCTCGAGGACCGCATCGCGCAGATCACCTGCCCGACCGTGCTGACCGCCGCAGAGGATGACCCGCTCTCGCGCAGCGCGGATCAGGTCTACGACGCGCTGCCGGGCGAGAAGACCCTGTTGCGCTTCGCGACCGCCGAAGGCGCGGGCGACCACTGCGAGGTACGCAACCGCAGCCTGCTCGACCAGCGCGTGTTCGACTGGCTCGACTCGGTGCTCCAGGCCTAGGCCGCCAGCCAGGCGTCCCGTTTGCCGTCAGATATGACGGGATTCGGGACGTCCGTACGCCGTTGGTGAGCCGTTCTCCGAGAAACACCCGCTTCGCGACGGGCGAGGAAGAGGAGCGCGCCTAGGCCGCGCGGCGCAGCGGCGTGACCGTCGCGCCGCTCGACACCGGCTTGCGGCGGGCGTCGCGGCGGCGGAAGGCGCGCAGCGAGTCGCCGATGACGCGGTACACGTCGGGGTGCACCGCCATCCCGCAATGACTCGACTTCACCTCGACATGCTCGGCGCCCGGATCGAGGCAGCTGTGCCAGTCGACGATTCCGTCGCTCTTGGAATAGACGCACACATGGCCGACGCCGCGCGGGAGGTCACGTCCGGCCTGTTCCCAGAACCCCTCGCAGCAGCCACCGACGAGACACTTGTGGGAGAAGAGGCCGGGAACCCGGAGCGTTCCGAGGGCGCCCACCGTGAGGATCGCCGCGAGCGTGAAGCGGTTGACGCCGAGCGGCGTGACCTGCGGGGTGCCGAGCGCGACCACGCCGGACACCAGGTCCGGGCGGCGCGCAGCGAGGACCTTGCCGAAGCTGCCGCCGCGGCTGTGGCCGATGATCGCGGCGCGCCGGCCGTATTTGTCGACGAGGCGCTCGAGGCGGTCCTCGAGGCGCTCGACCGATGCGGTCGAGCAGCCGACGTTGACGCGGATCCCGGCCCGGCTAGGCTTGTGGCCGGTGCCGTTGAGCCAGCGCGCCATCACCGCGAGGGTGTCGTCGCTGGCAAGCAGGCCCGGGATGAGGAGGACGGGCTGGCCGCCGCCGTCGGTGATGCCGCGACCGCGGAAGACCGGGTCCCGCATCAGCGTGGCGAGTTCGAGCGGAACCCGCGTCTCACGCCAGATCGGTGGTTGGGGGGTGGCGATAGCCATTCGTCTCGTGCGCCCTGCGGCAAGAGGTACGGCGCGTGCACCTTATCGGCCCGGTCGGCCGGGTGCTTGACCCTGCTGCCCGGATAATCTCGGTTTATGCGAGCTGTGACGATCCGCGACGGGGGCGAGCTGGAGCTCGCCGAACACCCCGATCCCGCCCCTGGACCCGGCGAGATCCTGGTCGCCGTCAAGGCAGCCGGCCTCAACGGGGCCGACATCCTCCAGCGCAAGGGCGGCTACCCCGCCCCGCCGGGCTCGCCGCCGGACATCCCCGGCCTCGAGCTGGCCGGCGAGGTCGTCGGCCGCGGCCTGGGCGCCGAGCGCTTCTCCGAGGGCGACCGGGTGATGGCGATCACGGGCGGCGGCGGGCAGGCCGAGCTGGCCGTGCTCCACGAGCGGGCGGCGATGCCCGTCCCCGACGGGGTCGAGTGGCCGGCGGCGGGCGGCTTCGCCGAGACCTTCGTCACGGCCCACGACGCGATCTTCAGCCAGTGCGGCCTGCAGTCCGGCGAGCGCCTGCTCGTCCACGGTGCCGCCGGAGGGGTGGGCACGGCGGCCGTCCAGCTCGGCTGGACGGCGGGCGCCCACGTCACGGCGACCGTCCGCAACACCGAGCTGCACTCGCAGGTCGAGCTGCTCGGCGCCCGCCGGGTCATCGAGCCCGATGGTTTCGAGGAGCAGGGCCCGTTCGACGTCGTGCTCGAGCTGGTCGGCGCACCCAACCTGCCCGGCAACCTGCAGGCGCTCGACACCGGCGGCCGGATCGTCGTGATCGGCGTGGGCGCCGGCTTCAAGGCCGAGCTGAACCTGCTCGCGCTGATGGGCAAGCGCGCAACGCTGCGCGCGTCGACCCTGCGCGCCCGACCGCTCGAGGAGAAGGCACGGGCGATGCGGCTCGTCGAGCGCGAGGTGCTGCCGCATCTCGAGGCCGGTGACATCACCGTCCCGATCGCCGCCACCTTCCCGCTCGCCGAGGCGGATGCCGCCTACGACCGCTTCACCGCGGGCGGCAAGCTCGGCAAGGTGGTGCTCACGGTCTGACCTGGTGTGTCGCCGAGACGTTCGCGCGCGGCGACGACACCGGCGCCCAGTCGCGCGGATGGCCGCGGCGGGCGACCAGGCCGGACTAGACCTGTAGGCCGTCGAGCAGCGCGAGCAGCGCCGGCTCGACCTCGGCACGCGCCTGCTCGGGGTCGGCGGCGCTCGCGATCACCAGCCCGGCTTCGCCGAGAGCGGCGACCAGCAGATGGGCGAGCGGGAGCACGGGCTGGCGCCGCAGCCGGCCCGCGTCCATGCCGCCCTGGAGCCCGGCCGTCACCAGGCCGAGGCTGTAGCGCATGTCGATCTCGCGCCACTCGCGCCAGCCGAGCACGGACGGCGAGTCGATCAGCGTGATCTGGGTGATCTCCGGCTTGGTGCACACGTCGAGGAACGCGCGCGTCCCGGTGTGGAGAAGCTCGATCGCGTCCTCGACGCCGGCCATCTGGGCGCCGATCTCGGCCACGATCTCCCCCTCGATCTGCTCGTGCACGGCCCGCAGGAGGTCGCGCTTGTCGGTGAAGTGGTGGTAGAGCGCGCCGCGGGTGACCTCCGCCGCACGGACGATCTCCTCGGTGCCGACGGCCTGGTAGCCGCGCTCCGAGAAGAGCCTTCGCCCCGCCGCCATCAAAGCCGCGCGAGTGGCTTCGGACTGCTCTGCCTTGCGGGTGGTGGCGCGTTCCATCGAGGCCCTGACCCTACCGGCTCCGCTTGACATGCATACAGCCAGTATGTTACATACGGACTGTACGTATGCAAATGAGAGGAGCCGTCATGCAGGATCTGATCGACCGCTATTCAGCCGCCTGGGCGAGCCGTGACCCCGACGCGATAGTCGCCCTCCACACCGAGGACACCGAGTTCCAGCTCCATGCCGCGCAGGAGCGCGCGCTCGGGAAGCCGGCCGTCCGCGAGGCGTTCGCGGGCCTCTTCGAGCAGATCCCCGACCTCGCGTTCGAGCTCCGCTGGCTCCGTACGGCGGAGGACTTCTGGGCCGTCGAGTGGCGGATCACGGGCACGGCCGCCGAGAACGGCGCGCAGATCGACGCGACGCTGTGCGACGTGGTGACGGTCGCCGACGGCCTCGTCAGGACGAAGGACAGCTACGTCGACGCGATGACGCTCACGGCCCAGCTCGCGGCTGGGACCGAGGCCGGGGCCGCCGCGGCATGAGCGCCACGGCGACGGACACCGCGGCGGCGGAATTCGTCGCCCACTTCGCGGCCGGGTGGGCGATCGGGGCGACGGATCCCGAGGCCTTCTACGCCCACTTCGCCGACCGCTGCCACCCGGACGTCCTGATGGTCGCGCCGCTGCTGCCCCCGCAGCGCGGCCCGCGGGCGATACCGGCGCAGCTCGGGCCGGTGTTCGCCGCGGTCCCGGACCTCAAGGCGGAGGTCCGCGGCTGGGGCGAGACGCCGGACGGCGTGCTGATCGAGATCAGGCTCCGCGGCCACATCGACGGGAAGCCGATCGAATGGGACGCCGTCGACAAGATCGTCCTCGAGGACGGTCTCGTCCGGGAGCGCACGTCGTACTTCGACTCCGTGCCCCTCATGCGTGCCCTCGCGCTGCACCCGCCAACCGCACTCACGCTCCTCAAAGCTCGCCTCAAGCGAAAGGACCCCCGATGACCGAGACCATCAACCTCGACCTCCCGCAGGGCAAGATCCCCGTCCACATCGACGGGGAGGGCCCGCCGATCCTCTTCATCCACGGTGCGCTCGTGGACAGCCGGTTGTGGGACCCGGTCGTCGAGCGGCTCGACGGGTTCCGGCTGATCCGGCCCGATCTCCCGCTCGGCTCCCAGGCGACTCCGTGCAAGCCGGGCGCCGATCTGACGCCGCCCGGGCTGGCGCGCCTGATCGCCGGCGTGATGGAGTGCCTCGACCTGACCGACGTGACGATCGTCGGCAACGACACCGGCGGCGCGCTCACCCAGATCACCGCGGCGGGGCATCCGGAGCGGATCGGGCGGGTGGTGCTGACCAACTGCGACGCCTACGACCAGTTCCTGCCCAACGCGTTCAAGGGCCTGCAGATCCTGCCGCGCATCCCGGGCGCGCTCGCCCTGACCGCGAAGCTGCTCGGGGTCGACGCCATCCGCCGCTCGCCGCTCGGGTACGGCCTGCTGACCGAGACGCCGATCCCGGGCGAGCTACTCGACTCCTGGCTCGCCGGTGCCGGCGACCCCGCGATCCGCAAGGACGTCTCCCAGTTCCTGAAGGGCATCAACAAGCGCCACACGCTGGCCGCGATCGAGAAGCTCAAGCACTTCGACAAGCCGGTGCTGATCGCCTGGGGCAAGAACGACAGGGCGTTCAAGCCACAGCTCGCCGAGCGCCTGGCCGCCGACATCCCCGGCGCCCGGCTCGAGTGGATCGCCGACAGCAAGACGTTCGTGTCGCTCGATCAGCCGGAGGCGCTGGCGCAGCTGATCGACGGGTTCGTGCGGGAGCCCGTCACGGCATGAGCGCGGTCGATCACGCGCTCACGGGACTCGCGCTCGGCCGTCTCGGCCTCGGCGCGGCGGGCAGGATCTCGCCGCGCCGGACGGCCGACACGTTCGGGTCCGGAGCCGCGATGACCCCCCAGCTCGCCTACATGACCAGGGTGTTCGGCATCCGCGCCATCGCGCTCGGCGCCGGGTATCTGCTCAGCCGGGGCGACGCGCGCAAGCTGTGGCAGCGGCTCGCGTTCATGTGCGACGTGTCGGACACCGTCGCCGGGATCGGCGACCTTCGCAGCGGCGACATGCCCCGCGGGCCGGCGCTGCAGACGACCGTGATGACCGGTGCCTACATGCTGGTCGGCGCGGCCAAGGTCGCCCAGGACGTTCAGGCGGCACGATGAGCGAAGTGGTGATCCTGGTCGTGGCCGTGGGCTTCGCGGGGATGGGGCTTCTGGCGGTCCTGAAGCCGCTCGAGGTGGTGGCGCAGTTCGGCGTGAAGGACGACTCGCCGGAGTACCGCAACGAGATCCGGGCCGTGTACGGCGGGTTCGGCATCGCGGTCGCCGCCCTGCTGGCGATCGCCGCCCTCGGCGATCCGGACACCGCCGAGGGCATCGTGATCGCCGTCGCGATCTCGCTGCTCGGGATGGCCGCCGGGCGGATCGTGAGCGCACTCATCGACCCGCCGCGCGGCTTCCACCCGGTCTGGACCTACTTCGCGATCGAAGTCGCCTCCGGCGTCGCGCTGCTCCTCGTGGCCTAGCGGAGCCGCTCCACGATCATCGCCTCGCCCTGGCCGCCGGCGACGCACATCGTCTCGATGCCGATCTGCTTGTCGTCGGACTCGAGGCCGTTCAGCAGCGTGGTCATGATGCGCACGCCCGTCTGGCCGAACGGGTGCCCGAGGGCGATGGCCCCGCCGTGCGGGTTCATCTTCTCGAGCGGGATGTTGCACTCGGCCATGATCGGGATGACCTGGGCCGCGAAGGCCTCGTTCAGCTCGACGGTGTCGACGTCCTCGATCTTCATGCCGGCCCGCTCCAGCACCTTCTGGATCGCCCAGATCGGCGCGACGCCCATGTACTCGGGCTCATTCGCCGCGGTGGCTGCGGTCACGATGCGGGCGCGCGGGGTCAGTCCCAGCTCGGCCGCCTTCGTTTCGGACATGATGATCGCGGCGGCCGCGCCATCGTTCAGCGGGCACGAGTTGCCGGCGGTCACGCCGCCGCCGCCCGGGAACGCCTCGGGCAGCTCGGAGAGCTTCTCGAGCGTTGAGCTGGCGCGCGGGCCGTCGTCCTTCGACACCACCGTGCCGTCGGGCAGCGTGACCGGCACGATCTCGCGGTCGAAGAAGCCGTTCTCCTGGCTCTGCACGGCGAGCTCCTGCGAGCGCTGCGCGTACTCGTCCATGTCGGCGCGGCTGACGTCGTAGCGCTTCGCCACGTTCACGGCCGTCTCGCCCATCTGGATGTACACGTCCGGCTGGCCGGGCTCCTTGCCCTGCAGCTTCTCGTTCTGGTCCGCCAGGCCGGCGGCCTCCTGGCGCTCGTTGTACTGCGACACGGCCTCCACGCCGGCGGCGATGTACACGTCGCCCTGCCCGGCCTGGACGGCGTTCGACGCGACGCGGATCGCGTCGAGGCCGGACGCGCAGTAACGCGAGATCGTCACTCCGTTCGTCTCGAGCGGCAGCTTCTCGCTCAGCAGGCTGATGATGCGGCCGAGGTTGAAGGCCTGCTTGCCCTGCGGAAGGCCGACGCCCGCGACCACCTCCTCGACGGAGGCGGGGTCGACGCCGGGATTGCGTTCGAGCAGCTGGTCGACGATGAACGCTCCCATCTCGTCCGGGCGCAGCGGGGCGAGCGAGCCCTTGAACGCGCGCCCGATGGGAGTGCGCACGGCGTCGACGATCACGGCTTGGGGCATTGAGAAGAGTCTCCTTGGGAGGGAAGGGGGGAGAGCGGGCGTCAAATCCTACGTGTCGGCGGGCGCCGGCAGTGCGAGGATCGACGGCTGATGGCCGCGACACGCGACTTCGAGCAGCTCCGGGCGCTGTTCGGGGTGCGCCCGGTTACCTCGACACCGCGAGCGTCGGGCTGCCACCGGCGCCTGCGCTCGACGAGTTCCAGGCCGCGGTGGCGGACTGGCGCGACGGGCGCGCCGACGTTCCCGGCTACGACGCCTGGGTCGAGCGCGGCCGCGCGGCCTTCGCGAGGCTCGTCGGCGTCGACGTGGGCCGCGTCGCAGCCGGCAGCCAGGTCTCGGCGTTCGCCGGGGTGGTGGCCGCCTCGCTTCCCGATGGCGCCGAGGTGCTGTGCGCGGACGGCGACTTCACCTCCGTGCTGTTCCCGTTCCTCGTCCAGCGCCCGCGGATCACGGTGCGCAGCGCGCCTCTCGGCGACCTCCCCGGCGCGCTGACCGCGGACACCGACCTCGTCGCCGTCAGCGCTGTGCAGTCGAGCGACGGCCGCGTCGCCGATCTCGACGCCCTGGCGGCCGCCGCGTCCGGCCACGGCACGGCCACGTTGATCGACGCCACCCAGGCATGCGGCTGGCTTCCGCTCGACGCGGCCCGCTTCGACTACGTGGCGTGCAGCGCCTACAAGTGGCTGCTGTCGCCGCGCGGCACGTCCTTCTTCGTCGTCGCGCCGGACCGGCTCGCCGAGCTGACTCCGCACAGCGCCGGGTGGTACGCGGGCGAGGACCGCTGGCAGTCGCTGTACGGGAACCGGATCGAGCTGGCGCGCGACGCCCGCCGGCTCGATCTGTCGCCGGCGTGGCTGTCGTGGGTCGGGACGGCGCCCGCGGTCGAGCTGCTCGCCGACGTCGGCGCCGAGGCGATCAACGCTCACGCGGTGGGCCTCGCAAACGATCTGCGCGGCGCGCATCGGCATGCCGCCGTCCGAACTCCGCTCTGGTGTCCGTCGAGGCGCCGGGAGCCGCCGAGCGCATCGCCGCGGCGGGGATCCGCGCCAGCGTCCGCGCCGACGGTGTCCGCGTCGGCTTCCACCTCTACAGCGACGTGAGCGACGTCGACGAGGTGGCTACGGCGCTCGTCTGAGCTTCTACCGGCGCGGGCGCGCCAGGTAGCGCTTGCCCGTGCGCAGGGTGATGGTCTTCTTGCGGCGGAAGTCGCGCACGGCGACCCGGCCCCGCTTCACCTCGGTCAGCGTTCCGTCGCAGCGGTCGGTGACCGTCCAGATCGTCCCGCGCACGGTCGCAGCGGAATAGCGGCCGCGGGTCCGGAACCTGCCCTTGCCGCTGCCGCGCAGGCGGCGGATACGCCGCTTCGAGCGCGCGGCCGTCGCAGGGCTGCTGCGCTTACCGGTCGAGCAGCGGCTGAAGCTCGATCCCTTCAGGCGCAGCTCGGTCGTCCCGCGCTCCTTGCGCTTGCGCGACTGGAGCACCTCGAACACACCGCTGGAGAACCGGCTGGCCTGGGTTCGCGAGCCCTTGCTGTTCAGCCCCGCGGTCAGGCTGACGGTGCCTCTGCGCGTGTCGAGGAACGACCCGACGGCGATCTGGCGCGCCTCGGTCAGCGGGACGAACCGCCTGCCCTTGAGGCCCGGCACGGTCTGGGCCACGCGGGCGATGCGGTTGGGCACCGAGACGAAGACCGTCCCGGTGACCGGCTCGACGTTCACCGCCTTGCCGAGGATGGGGGGCGGGGGTGGCTTCCTAACGGGCGGCACGATGCTGAAGGAGCGCGAGGCCGGCGTAGGCTCGACGTTGCCGGCAGCGTCTGCAGCCCGAACCGTGAAGGTGTGCGCTCCGGGCGCGAGCGGGCCGGTGCTGTGTGGCGACGAGCACGGAGCTGGCGGCGCGCCGTCGAGGGAGCAGGCGAAGCTCCCTGGTTCGTTGGCCGTGAAAGTGAACGTCGGCGCTGTCTCCGTAGTTGAACCGGTGGGCCCGCCGCTGATCGCGCTGTCGGGCGCCGCGGTGTCGACCGTGAACTGTCTCGTCTGGCTGGACTCCTGGTTGCCAAGGGTGTCGGTGGCACGGATGCTGAAGGTGTAGGCGCCGTCCGCCAGGGTGGGGAGTACGTGGGGCGAACCGCAGGCGGCGAACGTGCCCGTGGCAGCTCCCGGGCCGTCCAGCCTGCACTCGAAGGTTGCGCCGGGCTCGGCGGCGAACTCGTAGCTCAGCGTGTTGTCGTTGGTCGGACCGGAAGGTCCGAACTCGATCGTCGTGTCCGGCGGCGTCGTGTCCACGGTGAAGTTGCGGCTCGCCGCCGTCGTCTCGACGTTTCCGGCCGTGTCCGTCGCGAGTACCTCGACGGTGCGTGCCCCGTCGGGGACCGCGGTCGGGGTGAACCCAGAGGTGCACGGCGCGAACGTTGTGACGCCCACGATTCGGCATTGGAACGTTGATGTCTCGCTCGCTATGAAGGTGAAAGTGGGCGTGTTGTCGTTCGTCAGCCCGTTCGGGCCCGTCTGGATCGTCGTGTTCGGCGGGGTCGCGTCGACGGTGAAGTTGCGGGTCGCTGCCAGTGTCTCGACGTTGCCGGCCGAGTCCGTCGCGAGTACCTCGACGGTGCGTGCCCCGTCGGGGACCGCGGCCGGGGTGAACCCAGAGGTGCACGGCGCGAATGCCGTGACGCCCACGATCCGGCATTGGAACGTCGATGTCTCGTTCGCTGTGAAGGTGAACGTCGGCGTGTTGTCGTTCGTCAGCCCGTTCGGGCCCGTCTGGATCGTCGTGTCCGGCGGGGTCAGGTCGCTCGTGTTGAGGACCAAGCTCGCCGTGTCGGCGGAGAAGCTCGCGGTCGCGATGTCCGGGCGAAGGTCGTTGTTGAAATCCCCTGCTGTGATGTCGTCGATCGAAGGGTTGGCGGCGGGGCCCCCCGCGAAGGTCTGGGCCGGGCCGAACGCCGAACCAGCCTGCCCGAGGTAGAAGGCGACGCTGTTCGTGGCCCCCGAACCTGCTGCCAGGTCCGGGTCACCGTCGTTGTTGAAGTCCGCGACGGCGAGCGATTCACCGAGGGCGCCGATCGGCGCCGACACCGTGAAGGACGCCCCCGCGCCTCCGGTGAGGACCATCAGGGATCTCGCGCCGATGGTGTTCGAGCCGCCATTCGCGACAGCGATGTCCGGCTCGCTGTCGCCGTTGAAGTTCCCCACGACCATGTCGTCCGGCCCGTCGCCGACGGTGATGTTCGACGGCGCGGAGAACGCGGCTCCCGCGGCACCCGTGAGGATCGACACCGTATCCGACCCGGTATCGGCCAGAACGCCGAAGTTGGCGGTCGCGAGATCGGGGTCTCCGTCGAGGTTGAAATCGCCGACCGTCACCTCGAACGGCCGGTCCTGGGCGATGTTCGGGACGTCGCCCACGGCGAAGGCGGCAGGTCCCGCGAACGTCGCTGCCGCAGGCCCGGTGCCCGTGAAGATCGAGACGGTGTCGCCTGTCTGCTGGCTGACCGCGAGGTCCGGGTCGGAGTCCCCGTTGAACTCGCCGACCGCCACGTCGGTCGGGAAGTTGCCGATCGGCAAGCTGGCCTGGGCGGTGAACGTCACCCCGGCAGCGCCGGTCAGGATCTGCACACCCGAGTTGGTCGAGACCATCGCGAGATCGGGATCGGTGTCCCCGTTGAACTCGCCGATCGATATCCCGTTGGTCCCGTTGAGGGCGAGCGTCTGGGTAAACGTGAAGGTGCCGTCCCCGTTGCCCTCGAAGACCCGGGCGTCGTCGTGGCTCGTCGCGACGATGACATCCCGGCGGCCATTGGCGTCGAAGTCGCCGGAGGCGACGTGGGCCGGCTGGTCGAAGCCGTTGGTGATGCTGGACGGGGCCCCGAACGAGAGCACGTCGCCCGCCACGGCCTCACCCGCGAACGCGAGCGGGGCCATCGCAACGGCACAGAGGGTGGCCAGGATCCGCATCAACACACCGTAGTCGCGATTGACCGATCGCGTGAACGGGTAAGGGGGTCGACGTACATCATCGCCGCACGCCCCGGCGGCATCCCCAGGAGGTAGACACGTGCGCAAGTTCCCGGTTGTCGGGGCGATTCTGCTCGCTCTCGTAACACTGCCAGCGACGTCCTTTGCGATCGACGACGTCGACACCAAGAAGCTACGGAACCGGGTGACGGTGGATGGGGTGCTCGACCATCTGAGGTCGCTGCAGAACATCGCCATCGCGCATGACGGAAACCGTGCCGCCACAACCGGCGGCTACGACGCGTCGGTGGACTACGTCGCGAACAAGCTGCGCGCGGCGGGCTACAAGGTCACCCTCGACGCCTTCGAGTTCCCCGAGTGGACGAAGAACGGCCCGGCGACGCTCGCCGAGATCGCGCCCACGGCACGCTCTTTCGCCGAGGACACCGACTTCATCGTGTCCCAGTTCGCGGGCTCGGGCGACGTGACGGCGAAGATCGTCCCGACCACCGATATCGAGGCTCCGCCGAGCGGCGGCGCCGGCACGGGGACGAGCGGCTGCGAGCCGGGCGACTTCCCGGCGGCGACCCAGGGCAACATCGCGCTGATGCAGCGCGGGACCTGCCCGTTCGTCGACAAGTACGCCAACGCGAAGGCGGCCGGTGCCGCTGCTGCGCTGATCTTCAACGACGGCGGCGACGGCCGTGAGGAGCCGCTCTTCATCACCTCGCCGGTCGGCATCGGCATCCCGACGGCCATGGTGTCGAACGACGTCGGCGAGTCGCTGGCCGCCGAGGCGGCCGCGGGCGACGTGACCGTCAACTTCAAGGTCGACGCCACGACCACCCCGAACACCGAGTACAACGTCATCGCCGACTCGCCGCGGGGCAACAAGAACCGCACGATCGTCGCCGGCGCCCATCTCGACTCCGTCGAGGAGGGCCCGGGCATCAACGACAACGGCTCGGGCACCGCGACGCTGATCGAGGTGGCCGAGCAGGCCGCCAGGCTCGGCGATCCGCGTAACCGTCTGCGGTTCGCGTTCTGGGGCGCCGAGGAGGCCGGGCTCGTGGGTTCGACCGCGTACGTGGCCGAGCAGGTCGAGAACGGCGGCGCCGCACAGATCGAGGCGAACGTGAACTTCGACATGGTCGGTTCGCCGAACTTCGCCCGCTTCGTCTACGACGGCGACCTGTCGGACTCCCCACCGCCGCCCAGCGGCGCGCCGGCGGGCTCGGCCCAGATCGAGTCGCTGTTCACCGGCTACTTCAGCCGGAGCGGCCTGGTCACGGACCCGACCGCGTTCGACGGGCGCTCGGACTACGGCCCGTTCATCGCGAACGGGATCCCCGCCGGCGGCCTGTTCACCGGCGCGGAGGGGATCAAGACCGAGCGCGAGGCGTCGGTGTACGGAGGCTTTGCCGGCCTCGCCTACGACCCGTGCTACCACCAGGCGTGTGACACGTTCTTCAACCTGAGCAACACCGCTCTGGATCAGATGTCGGACGCCACGGCGCACGCGACGTGGACCCTGGCGAAGTCGAAGAGCCCGATCACGACGGCGGCTTCCGGCAAGAAGCTCGCGAACAGCAAGAAGCGCGGCAAGGGCTGGCGGTACGACGGCCGCTTCCGCGTCCGCTAGCCGCTGAGCGACACCCGCTACGGACTAGATCCGCGGTTCAGATCGCGGATCTAGTCGTTGCGGCGAGGCCTACTTCGGCGCCATCCTGATCGCGCCGTCAAGCCGGATCGTCTCGCCGTTGAGCATCGTGTTCTCGGCGATCTGGATCGCCAGCTGCGCGTACTCGGCCGGCTTGCCGAGGCGGGGCGGGAACGGGATCGTCTTGCCCAGGGCCTCGCGCGCCTCCTCCGGCAGTGCCGCCAGAAGCGGGGTGTCGAACAGCCCGGGGGCGATCGTGTTCACGCGGATGCCGCGGCCGGCCAGGTCGCGCGCGGCGGGGAGCGTCATGCCGACGATCCCGCCCTTCGACGCGGAGTAGGAGATCTGCCCGATCTGCCCGTCGAACGCCGCGATCGAAGCGGTCATCACGCAGGCGCCGCGCTCGCCGTTCTCGTCGGCCTCGTTGCGGTCCATCGCGGCCGCGCTGAAGCGCAGGAAGTTGAACATGCCGATCAGGTTCACGCGCACCACGGTCTCGAACGGGACCAGCGCGTGCGGGCCGTCCTTGGACACCGTCCGCTGGGCCCAGCCGATCCCGGCGCAGCCGACGCCGAAACGAATGCCGCCGAACTCCTCGACCGCCTTGGCGACGGCGGCCTCGACCTCGTCCTCGGAAGTCACGTCGGCGTGGGTCCAGATCGCGCCGTCGAGCTCGCCCGCGAGCGCCGCGGCCTTCTCGTCGTTGACGTCGGCGATGGCGACGCGCGCCCCGCGCTCCGCCAGCGCGCGCGCCGTGGCCTCGCCGAGCCCGGAGGCCCCGCCCGCGATGAATGCTCCAGCTCCGTTCAGGTCCATGACCCGAACGCTATTGGTCAGCGAAGTGACGCCGACGCCAGGCCGAACAGGCCGTGGTCGTCGGTGTGGAACGCGTCGAGCCCCAGCCCGGCCGCGTCGAGCTCCTCGCTCACGCGGTCGCGCGTGAACTTCGAGCTGATCTCGGTGCGGATCTCCTCGCCGTCGGCGAAGACCACGTCGAGGTTCGCGCCGTCGATGCGCACGTTCTGAGCGCCCTTGGCGCGCAACCGCATCTCGATCCACGAGTTGGCCTCGTCGAAGAAGGCGACGTGCTCGAACGCCTCGGGATCGAAATCGGCCCCGAGCTGGGAGTTGAGCACTCGGAGGACGTTGCGGTTGAACTCCGCCGTGACGCCCTCGCTGTCGTTGTAGGCGGCCTCGAGCACCGCGCGGTCCTTGACCAGGTCGGTGCCGATCAGCAGCCGGTCCCCCAGGCCCATCACGTCGCGCAGACGGCCGAGGAACGCGCGCCGCTCGTCCGGGTAGAGGTTGCCGATCGTGCCGCCGAGGAAGGCGAACAGCCGGCGGTCGCCCGACGGGATCTCGGGGAGGTGGCGCTCGAAGTCGCCGACCACGCCGTGCACCGACAGCCCGGGGTACAGCTCGACGAGCTCCTCGGCGCAGCGCTCGATGACCGACGGGTCGACGTCGAACGGCACGTAGCGCCGCAGGGCCCCCGCGCCGGCCATCGCGTAGAGCAACGCCCGGGTCTTCGACGCCATGCCCGAGCCGAGCTCGACCAGCTCCTCGGCGCCTGCGACGATCTCCGGCGCGTGCCGGTTGAGGATCTCCCGCTCGGCCCGCGTCGGGTAGTACTCGGGCAGGGTCGTGATGCGGTCGAACAGGAGCGACCCCTGCTCGTCGTAGAAGTACTTCGGCGGCAGCTCCTTGAGCTCGCGCGCGAGACCGTCCCGCACGTCGGCGGCGAGGGCATCACCGTTCTCCGCCGTCAGGTGCTGGTCGATGCGGATCATGCGTTCCGCTCCACGCAGCGGAAGCCAACGAAGATCTGGCGCCGCCCGGGGTGGTCCCAGTTGCGGAACGTCGTGCGCGCGACGCTCGGGCGCGTGGCCCACGACGCGCCGCGCAGGACCTTGTAGCCGGCGTCGAAGAACACCTGCGAGTACTCGGGGTAGGGGTAGGCGGCGAAGCCGGGATAGCCGCTGAACCCGCTCGCGGTCCACTCCCAGCAGTCGCCCACGAACGCGCCGGTGTGCCCCGGGCCGAAGTCGCGCTGGTCGAGGTTGCCGCGCAGCGGCTCGGCCATCGCGGCGGCCTTCTCCCACTGCGCCTCGGTCGGCAGGGCGAGACCGGCCCAGCGGGCGTAGGCGTCGGCCTCGAACCACGACACGTGCATGACGGGGAGATCGGGGTCGATCTCGGCGACCTGATCGAACCGCCGCTCGCCGCCGTCTTCGGTCCAGTACAGCGGCCGCTCGGCACCGGTCTCCGCCACGAACCGCGCGTACTCGCCGTTGCTCACCGGCCGGCTCATGATCCGGAAGTCGGGAACGTCCACGGCATGCCGCGGGCGCTCGTTGTCGTACGCGAAGCCCGACCCGTCCTGACCCATGGCGAAGGTCCCACCGGGAACATCCAGCCACGCCGATCCCTCAGATCTGACATCTGCAATCTGAAATCTGGAATCCGGCCGGAACACGCCCTGTTCTGCCAGCGCCAGCGTCTGCAGCATCGTCTCGTTGTGCTGATGCTCGTGCTGGATGAGCATCTCCCACACGAAGCCGTTGGCGTTGAGGCGGTCCGAGTCCGGCCCGAGGTCGGCGCTCGCCAGGACGCCGAGCGCCCGCTCGCGGACGGCCGCCATGTACTCGACGGCGTCGGGGCGGCGCAGGTAGGGGATGTCGCCCCGCTGCGCGCGCGGGGTCTCGGTCGCGTCGTAGACGGCCATCAGGTCCGGCCGCAGCGGCTCCAGCCCGGCGGCGCGCTGGCACAGCCACAGGTCCTCGAAGGCGGCGATGTGGCCGAGATCCCAGACGAGCGGGCTCATCAGCGGCGAGTGAACGCGGTCGAGGTCGCGGTCCGCGATGGTCTCGACCAGCCACAGCGTGCGCTCCCGCGCCTCCGCAAGCTCGCACCGAAAGCGTCCGGCCAATGCCTCGGCCCCTCCACGGGGCAGTGTCTGGGGTTCGTGGGAGCGCACGGAGAGGGGTGCTTGTCCCAGGTTACCCAGGCCGCGTTACGTCATCCGTGAAATTCCATGCAGTCCCGTGCGGGACGGTGTAGCGTTCGTCGCGATGGAAGCTTCGAGGGTGGAGGGTCGAGGCGGATACCTCGACACGAGCCGGCTGACCCCCGGCGAATTCGGCGGCATGGCTTCGGCCGTGGTGCTGGCGATCGCGCTGTTCCTGCCGTGGTTCGGCACCAGCGCCTCGAACCCGAACTCGGTTCTCCATGGCGCACGCGACGGCGCGAGCGTGTCCGCGTGGGACGTGTTCCCCATCCTGCGCTGGTTCCTGCTCGCGGCGGTGATCGCCCCGTTCGTCCTGTCGTGGATCGTCGCCCGCAGCCACAAGCTCACGTGGAAGCCGGGCGAGGTGACGATGATCGTCGGCATCGTCACGTTCGTGCTGATCCTCTGCAACGGCATCATCCTCGGCCGGCCCGAGGACGACACGGGAAGCGTCGAGATCTCGCTCAAGATCGGGCTACTTCGTCGCGCTGCTGGCCTCGCTCGGGATGGCCCTCTCCGGCTACATCCGCCAGTCCCGGTACCTGACCGGGCGCAAGCCGCCCGGCGTCATCTAGTCCTTACCACCAGGGAGTCCGAAGATGCCTGACGCAACCGGCCAGCGACCGGATCGCAACCTCGCGCTCGAGCTCGTGCGCACCACCGAGTACGCGGCGATTGCCGCCTCGCGCTGGATCGGCCGCGGCGAGAAGGAGAAGGCCGACGGCGCCGCCGTGGACGCGATGCGCCTGCTGCTCGACACCGTGCAGATGGACGGCACGGTCGTGATCGGTGAGGGCGAGAAGGACGAGGCGCCGATGCTCTACAACGGCGAGAAGATCGGTGACGGCTCGAAGCCCGAGGTCGACATCGCCGTCGACCCGCTCGAGGGCACCGAGCTGTGCGCGAACGGCCTGCCGAACTCGCTCGCGGTGATCGCGCTCGCCGAGCGCGGCACGATGTTCGACCCGGGGCCCGTCTTCTACATGAACAAGATGGCGACGTCGCGCGATCTCGCCCATCTGCTCGACCTCGACCGCCCGATCGCCGAGACCCTCGGGCTGATGGCCAAGGAGCGCGGCGGTCGATGTCGGCGACCTCGTCGTGATCATGCTCGACCGCCCGCGCCATGCCGATATGGTCGCGGACCTGCGCGCCGCCGGCGCCCGTATCCGCTTCATCCCGCACGGCGACGTGTCGGCTGCGCTGATCGCCGTGACCGACGACTCGCCGGTCGACCTCCTGTGGGGCATCGGCGGAACGCCGGAGGGCGTGCTCTCGGCCGCCGCGATCAAGTGCATCGGCGGCAAGATCATCGGCAAGCTGTGGCCCGGCAACGACGAGGAGCGCCAGGCGGCCATCGACGCAGGGCTACGACCTCGACGAGACGCTCGACACCGACCGCCTGGTGTCCGGCGACGACGTGTTCTTCTCCGCCACCGGCGTCACCGACGGCGACACCCTTCGCGGGGTCCACTTCAGCTCGAGCGGCGCCACGACCGAGTCGCTCGTCATGCGCTCGCGGTCCGGGACGGTGCGCCGCGTCAGCGCGACGCCACGACCGCGCGAAGCTGCGCGAGCTCACGGGCAGCAGGCTCGGTTAGCTAACCGCTGACCTCGGCTCCTGCGTCGGTCTCGGCCTCGGCCAGCGCGCCGACGTGCGACTCGGCAAGGTCGAGCCTTGCCAGCGAGCGCAGGAAGGCGTGGGTGACGACCACGTGGATCGCCAGCTGCGTATAGCGATAGACGTAGCGGCCGAAGGTCGCGAACCAGCCCGAACCGGCGATCGCCGGGTAGAAGTTCGCCACCTCCGACGACACCTCGCCCTGCACGAGGCCGTCGCCGGACTCGCCGGGCTTGCGCCGGACGGTGATGCGCAGGAACCCCTTGCCGCGCCCGCCGGGGCGCACGAGCAGGCCGCGCTTGATCCGCCACGTCACGCACGCGGTGTTGCCGTCGTCGCCGCCGATCTCGTAGTCGGGTGCGTGGAACGTGAGCAGCGTGAGTGGCCTGCCGAAGACCACTATCTCGCGGGACTCCGGGGTGTAGCGCACGCGCAGGATGCCGAGCGAGACGCGCGTCAGGAACCGCCAGTAGGTGGCCGCGAGCCGCTCGAGGTACGCCGGGTGCCAGATCCGCTCGAGCTCCGAGCGGGGGAGGGTGACCTCGGCTTCCTGGCGCGTGGTGACGCTGCCGTCGGGCGACGACCCCGCCTCCGGCACGTCGATGATCTTTACCCGCGCCCGCGCCTCGCGGCGGGTCGCGAGCAGGCGCCGGGGGTCGCGTGGTCGCACGGGCGAAAGGCTATGTGAACTCGACGGTCACGCGGCTGCCCGCGGACAGTTCGCCGTCGCCCATCGGCACCATTGCGAGGCCGTCGGCGCCCAGCATCGAGGTGAGCCGGTGCGACTGCTGGTTGCCCGTGGGCTCGGCGTGGAGCCCGTCGGGGGCGTGGCGCAGGCGGACCCGGATGGCCTGATCGCGCTCGGCCTTGCGCCGGACCCGCTGGTCGAGCACCGCCTCGGCTCGTCGCGGGACGGGATCCGCACCCAGCAGCCCGCGCAGCGCCGGCCGCACGAACAGCGCGAAGGTGACCAGCGCGGATACCGGATTGCCGGGGAGGCCGAACCCGAGCGTGCCGTCGCCCGCGGCGCCGAACCAGGTCGGCTTGCCCGGCTGCAGGGCGACCCGCCAGAACCGCTCGGCCACGCCGGCGGCGGCGAACGCGGCCTTGACGTGGTCGTGCGGGCCGACCGAGACGCCGCCGGTGACGCACACGACGTCGGCGTCCGCGAGGGCGGCGGCGATCGCCGCCTCCGTCGCGCCTGGCTCGTCGGCCACCACGGACTCGGCGGCGGTCGTCCCGCCGGCGCGCTCGATCAGGGCCGCGAGTGCGACCCCGTTGGAGGCGTGGATCTGACCCGGCTCGAGCACGGCGCCGGCGGGCGCGAGCTCGTCGCCGGTGCCGAGCACGGCCACGCGCGGGCGCGCGGCGCAGGCCACCTCGGCCACGCCGGCGCTGGCGAGCACACCGAGTGCGGCGGGGGTGAGCTCCGCGCCCGCCGCCACGAGCACGTCGCCCGCGGCGATGTCCTCGCCGCGGCGGCGCACGTTGGCGCCGTCCTCGAGCGCGGGCACCGACACGCGGTCCCCGTCGGGCTCGGTGCGCTCCACGGGCACCACGGCACCGGTTCCTGCCGGCACCGGTGCCCCGGTCGAGATCGTCACCGCCGTGCCCGGGGCGAGTTCGTGCCTCCACGGCGCGCCCGCGCGCGACTCGCCGACGATGTCGAGCGCGCCCTCGGCGCCGGGCGGCACCGCGTAGCCGTCCATCGCGCTCGGATCGAACGGCGGCACGTCGACGACACTGCGCACGTCCTCCGCGGCGATGCGGCGGTCGGCCTGTGCGAGCGGTACCTGCTCGGACGCGAGCGGCCGGACCTCGGCCAGGACCAGCGCCCGCGCCTCGTCGATCGAGATCACTCGATCAGGCCGTACCGGAGCCCGATCGCGACGGCCTGCGTACGGGTCGACGCCTCGAGCTTGGCGAGGATCCGCTTCGTGTGGGTGCGGACGGTCTCGGTCGAGAGCCCGAGGTCCTTCGCCACGGCGTCGGTCTGCATGCCGTCGGCGAGCATCTGGAGGATCTGGCGCTGGCGCGCGCTGAGCGTGCGGTCGCCCTCCTCGAGCACGATCGTCGACGACAGGCTGGGGTCGACGTAGAACTCGCCCGCCGCAGGCGGCGCGTGATGGCGCGGATCAGGTCGCTCGACGGAGAGTCCTTGCGCACGTAGCCCTTGACGCCGGCCTTCAGCGCCTCGCTCAGCAGGCGTGCGCCGCCGTCGGCGGTGAACACCACGACAGGCGCGCCGAGGTCCTTCGCCGAGCCGCTTGACCAGCTCGCCGACATCGGCGCCCGCGCGCCACGGGTCGACGATCACCACGATCCGGGCCGCCGCCGTTGCCCGAATGCGTCTCGAGGGCATCCTCGAGGTTGTCCGCCGTGGTGACCTTCGCGCCCGGCCAGGTCTCCTCGAGGAGCGCCCGCACGCCCTGCCGGACGACGGGATGCTCGTCGACGATCAGGCAGGCGGGGGTGGGCTTCGCACGCGGACTCATGGAGGCGGACAATACTCCGAACGGCCGGAGAGACCCACCTTACCGGGTCATTCGTTGTCCCCCGTGCGATTTCGCATGGAGAGCTCGCCGGTGTCGTGCAGCTCGAAGCGCATGGCGTTCAGAGTCGCGCCTCCGAGCAGGATGATGGCGAGCGCGTAGAACCACATCAGCACGATCAGGACGAAGGCGAAGATGGTGCCGAAGCGGGCGAGGGTCGAGATGTTGGAGAGGTAGGCGGGGAAGGCGTAGTCGACGATCGTGATCGCCGCCGTCGCCCCGAGCGCGCCGGGCCAGATCGCCCGCCAGGGCACGCGGCCGGTTCGGGACCGTCCAGTAGATCAGGCAGAGGATCGCGAACAGCAGGACGATGCCGGCGACGAGCGTGACGGCGTAGACCAGCGCCGCGCACCTCGGACAGCCCGAGGGGAAGGTCGTCGGTGCTCGAGACCAGGAGACTCTGGATCGCCGGGACCGAAACCGTCGCCGCGATGAACAGCAGCACGACGACGAGCATCGCCAGCGCGAACCGCTTCTGCTCGACCCAGCTGCGGCAGTTCGACGTGGTAGATCCGGCAGAAGGCGGTGTCGAGAGCGCCCCAGAACGACGACCCGATCCAGATGCTGGCCACCAGCGCGATCACGCCGAAGCCGGTGGTGTTGCCCGCGCACCCGGTCGAGCGCGTCCGATAAGGGTTTCGTCGGTGGCGTTCGGGAAGAGCTGCGTGAGGTCGCGCAGCACGCTGGCCTCCAGATCGCTCGCTCTCCAGTACCTGGCCCGCGATGAACAGGGCCAGCAGCGCGAGCGGGAACACCGACAGCAGCAGGTTGTAGGCGACCATCCCCGACAGCCCGGTGATGTTGTCCTCGTAGGCCTTCCAGTAGAAGTCCTTGCACGCCTGCCACGGGGTCCGGTGCGAGCGGCCCGCCGGGGCCGGGAGCCTCGGCATCAGGGCCGCGGGAGCCTGCGCAGCACCTCGCGCGTGAGCTCGTTGGCGACGCGCAGGCCGGTCTCGGCCGCCTTGGCCGCGACCGCGCACGACGTCGCCGACCGGATCGTCGGCGGGCGGCCTCGTCGGGCCCGCGCCGCCGCGGCATCGGGCTCGGCGGGCGGCTCCTGCCGGGGCGCGCGCTTGCCGCTGCGCGTGCCCGGCCGCGTACGCGGGAGCTTTCCGAGCAGTCGGGGGTCGTCGGCGCTCATGCGGCGCCGAGTGTAATGCGCGTCCGGGAGCGGCACCCCGTACATCATGCGTATCGATTCGGCCCTTCCCGGGTACAAGAATCGACTGGTTGATCGGCAAGTCAACGCAAACTGCGGCTGCTGTCGGTTGACTTCATTAAAGATAGTCCTAAGATTGCGATCGTCTGTTTGAATCGCCCGAGGCGCGTGCCTGGGCACGATCTCGAGGTAATTGAATTCCGAATGTCAGTCGTCGAACTGCAAGAACTTGAAGAGGTAAGGCTCCTCGTCACCAAGGGCAAGGCCGCCGGCGTACTCACGTACGCCGAGATCGCCACGTCCCTCGCTGAGGTCGAGCTCGACGAGGGCGACATCGAGGACCTGCACGGGTTCTTCGAGAAGTCCGAGATCGAGCTGGTCGAGGAGATCGACCCGGCGACTGCGGCCAACCAGGTCGAGCGCGCGCCCGACAAGCGCGGCCGCCGCAAGGCCAAGGCGACGATCGACCTGAAGCCGGACATGACGACGGACAGCCTCCAGCTGTTCCTCAAGGACATCGGCAAGGTCCGTCTGCTCACCGCCCAGGAGGAGGTCGATCTCGCCAAGCGCATCGAGCGCGGCGACCTCGACGCCAAGCAGAAGATGGTCGAGTCGAACCTGCGCCTCGTCGTCTCGATCGCCAAGAACTACCGCAACCAGGGCCTGCCCTTCCTCGACCTGATCCAGGAGGGCACGCTCGGCCTCGTCCGCGCGGCCGAGAAGTTCGACTACCGCAAGGGCTTCAAGTTCTCGACCTACGCCACCTGGTGGATCCGCCAGGCGATCGCCCGCGCGCTCGCCGACAAGGCGCGCACGATCCGCATCCCGGTGCACGTCGTCGAGAAGCTGAACAAGATCGGCCGCGCCGAGCGCAAGCTCGTCACCGAGCTGGGCCGCGAGCCCACGCCGGAGGAGATCGCCGACGTCACGGGCATCGAGCCCGACGAGGTCGACTCGATCAAGCGCTCGGCCCAGGCCCCCGTCTCGCTCGAGAAGCCTGTCGGCGACGAGGAGGAGTCCGAGTTCGGCCAGTTCATCGCCGACGAGCGGGCCGAGTCGCCGTACGAGCGCGCCGCCGAGATCCTGACCAAGGAAGCCCTCCGCGAGGCGCTCGAGAACCTCAGCTACCGCGAGCGCCGTGTGCTCGAGCTGCGCTACGGGCTCGGCGGGGAGCATCCCCGCACGCTCGACGAGGTCGGCCGCACGTTCAACGTGACGCGCGAGCGGATCCGCCAGATCGAGAACCAGTCGCTGAAGAAGCTGCAGTCACTCGCAGAAGCCCAGAAGCTCCGCGACGTCGCCTGACGCCCGGATAGCTTCGCCTGCCTGCGTCCTCGGTCGCTCGTGTGCGTTCGCACACGTCGCTCCCTGCGTCCTTGGCATGCTCGCTCTCCGAACGTCAGGACCGTTCGGTGGCTGACGAGCGCTACGTCCCCGCCGCAGGGCGGGCTGCGTTCACGAGGCTCTACGACCCCGTCATGGCTCTCACGATGCGTGAGGGCGTCTGGCGGGGTCGTCTCGTTTCCGACGTGCTCGCGGGCCGGCCGGAGTCCGTGCTCGACGTCGGGTGCGGCACGGGCACGCTCGCCGTCGCCCTGGCCGCCGCCGCGCCGGACATCCGTGTGGTCGGCATCGACGGGGACCCGGACGTGCTCGCGCGGGCCCGGGCGAAGGCGGGCCCCGGCGCGAGCATCGAGTGGGTCGAGGGGCTCGGCGACGCGCTCCCCTTTCCGGACGCCGCCTTCGACCGTGTCGTGTCGTCGCTCGTCTTCCACCATCTCGTGCCCGCCGTCAAGCGGGCGGTGCTGGCCGAGGCGCTGCGCGTGCTGCGGCCCGGCGGGCGCCTGCACATCGCCGACTGGGGCAGGCCCCAGGATCCGCTGATGCGCGTGATGTTCGCCGGCCTCCAGCTCCTCGACGGCATCGAGAACACGCGCGACCACGCCGCCGGGCGACTGCCGGACTTCATTGCCGGCGCGGGGTTCGGGTCGGTCGCATCCGGTGGGCGCCTGCGCACCACCTGGGGCTCGCTCGAGCTCCTGACCGCTACAGCGTGACGGTGCCGTCCGCGGCGATGGTCCAGCGGGGGTTGTGGGCGACCTCCCACGGATGGCCGTCGGGGTCGATGAAGATCCCGGAGTAGCCGCCCCAGAACGTGTCGGCCGGCGCGCGGCCGATCCGTGCTCCCGCGGCGCGCGCCTCCTCGATCACCGCGTCGACCTCCGCGGGCGAGCCGACGTTGTGCGCGGGGGTGATGCCGCCCCAGCCGCCGGTGTCCTCCACGACGCTGTCCTTCGCGAGCTCGGCGCGGTCCCACAGGGCCACGACCATCCCGGCGCACTGGAAGAAGGCGACCCCCTGCGCGGCCGCGTCGTTCGCGGGCTTCCAGCCGAGCGCTCCGTAGAACTCGACGGCTCGGTCGAGGTCGGCGACGCCGAGGGTTACGAGGCTCATCCTCTGGTCCACGGTCCAGACCCTCGCACAAGGCTCAAGTTCCGCCCACCAGCGGTCGATGCGAGCTACATGTTCGACCTCGACGGGGCGCTCCAGCGCGTGATCGAGACGGAGGGCTCAGACCTCCATCTCAAGGTTCCCTCCCAGCCCATCATCCGCCGCCATGGCCGGCTCGAGCCGATCGAAGGGTCCGACCGCCTGTCCGCCGAGGACACCGATCGTGTCTTCCGCGAGATGCTCGAGGACCAGGGCAAGCTCGCCGAGTTCGCCACGGACCACGAGGTCGACTTCTCCTACGAGGTTCCCGGTGTCGCCCGCTTCCGCGTCAACGCCTTCCGCCAGCTCGGCGCGATCTCGATCGTCTGCCGTGCGATCCCCTTTCAGATCCGCTCGGCCGAGGAGCTCCTGCTCCCGCCAGTGATCGACGAGCTCGCCGACGAGGAGCGCGGCGTGATCCTCCTGACAGGAACGACCGGCTCGGGCAAGTCGACGACGCTTGCCGCGATGATCGACCGCATCAACACCCGCGAGGCGAAGCACATCGTCACGATCGAGGACCCGGTCGAGTTCATCCACACCGACAAGCGCTCGATCATCAACCAGCGCGAGGTCGGGGAGGACACGATGTCGTTCAGCCGCGCGCTCCGGCGGGTGCTGCGGCAGGACCCCGATGTGATCCTCATCGGCGAGATGCGCGACGAGGAGACGGTCCGCACGGCCCTGTCGGCCGCCGAGACCGGCCATCTCGTGCTGTCAACGATCCACACCGTCGACGCCGCCGAGTCCGTCAACCGCATCATCGACTTCTTCCCCGAGGCCGAGCAGCGCCAGGCGCGAGCGATGCTGGCCGGCACGCTCAAGGGCGTCGTCTCCCAGCGGCTCGTCCCGGCGCCGGACGGCGACGGCCGCGTGGCCACCTGCGAGGTCCTGCGGATGACCGGCCGCGTGCGCGACATGATCCTCAACCCGGACGAGACCGGGCGGCTTCCCGAGGTGATCGCCGAAGGCAGCTACTACGGCATGCAGACCTTCGACCAGGCGCTGCTGGCGCACGTCCAGAACGGGCGGGTCAAGATGGAGGACGCGCTGCGGGCGGCGACCCACCCGCACGACTTCAAGCTCCTCGTGTCCTCCGACGGGCAACGGTCCACGTCGGTCGACCAGGTCTTCGCAAGCGACGCCGCCTAGCGGCGTCGGCGAAGCGCGACGGGCGACGCGCCGGCCGCCAGGGGGTGAAGCGGCGGCGCGTCAACCCGTCTCGTCCGCCTTGCGGCGGACGTCGTTACAGGCCGTGCGCGCGGCTCGGCCAGAGCGCGCTGCACCGGCCTGAGCTGTTCGAGTCCCCCTGGTTTCTGCCCCTTCTCCGAGTGTGGGGTGAATGTACCCCGGCCGGGGTACCCAAGGCAAGGGCGCGAGGCTACCGCCGGCGCGCGCGGCGCAGGACCTTGATGGGCATCTCGACCTTGCCGCGGACGAGTCCGGCCGGGCGCAGGACGATCGGCCCCCGGGAGCGGGCGGCGAAGGTCGCCCGCAACCCGTCGCGGCGGCCGAGCGCGGCGACCGCGCGGCTCAGGGCGGCGATCGACGTGGGACCTGGGTCGTCGCCGCTCCCGTCACCGCCGGACGTGCTGCCGCCGTCGCCCTCGAGAACCAGCTCGATCGAGTCCTCTGCACCCTCGGCCAGCGAGGCCGGCACGGTGCCGCGCAGGGTGAGCGTGCGGTTGCCGGCGCGGGTCGAGCGCGGGACCCGGTAGCGGAACGTGACCCGCCGGCGGCCCCCGCGGCGGCGCTGTAGGACCAGCCGGATCGGGATCCGTGCTCCGGGCCGGACCCGGCGCGGGGCCTTGGCGGACACGATGAACTCCTCGCGCACGCCGCGTGAGATCGCGGTCCGGACGGTCACCGAGCGCGGCGTCAGCGGGCCGAACTTGAACCCGTCGATCAGGCCCATCGCGGCGGACAGGTCGTCAAACGGTCGCCCGCCCTCGAAGTAGCGGTTGCAGAAGCCGAGCGGCTTGGCACGTTCGGCGACGACGATGCGCACGCACATCGAGAGCGTCAGCCGCGGTGGGCTCGATCGCAGCACGGAGTCGCCGGCCTGCGCGAGCGCGAGCGCCGAGACCAGGTCGAGGCCCGACCCGAGCTCGAGGTCGCGCTCGTCGGTGACCTGGGTTGCGACCTGTCGCGTCCGGCCCGTGTCGAGGTCGCGCGCGTCGACCGACAGCGGGATTGTTCGCGGTTGGGCCCCGAGCCGACCCACGATGGCGCTGAGCGTGTCGTTCGAGAACGTGCCGGCGGGCCGCCCGGGGCTGGCCAGCTTGTAGCTGATGGCGTCCTCGGTGCCGAGCGGGTTGTCGATCACGCCGTAGACGTAGGCGTCGAGCAGGGGGAGGGCGCGGGCTCCGGCGGCGTCGAGTGCGTGGCCGAAGGCCCACAGCGCCGAGCCGTCGCGGTACGCGACCGTGCCGATCGCCCCGACCGTGATGTCGCCGCTGGCGCTCCCGGCGGCGACCGCCGCGCCCGGGCGCAGGTCGACCGGGGCAGCGCCCGCGAGCGGCCCGCCGGGGGTGGCAAGGACGATGCGTTTCGCTTTCGCGGCCGCCCGCGTGAGCCCCTCGCGCAGGCTGGGCGACAGCCCGGCGACAGTCAGCGGCGTGGCGAGAGGCATGGCGGCGCGCAGCAGCGCGGGCGCCGATCGCGCGGCGCGCGGAGCGTCGGGAGCCTCGCCGAGGATCTGCTCGATCGGGGTGACCAGCACGACCTTGTTGCCGAACGAGCCGACGGTCTCCGAGATCGCGCCGGCGTTGCGCCGGACCTTGTCGGCGCCTGTGCAGTAGACCGGCGAGCCGGAGAACCCGGATCCGACGCCGGTCGCGTCGACCGCCGGGCCGGACACCTGGACGAGGATCCGCGAGCCGGCCGCGGTCGGGTCGCCGCGGATGACGTCGAGGACCTTGGCGGAGAACTCCGAGGGCGCCGTCCCGCGGATCACCGACAGCGCCTTGCAGTTCATCCCCGCCTTGACGGACGCGAGCGGCATGATCGGCTCGGCGGCCTGGGCCGTCGGCGCGAGCGCGCTGAGGGCCGCGGCGATGAGGGCGAGCAATGGACGCGGCGACACGTCGCCAGGCTATAGGCAGAAAGCGGCCCTGCGCCACACTTCAGTTCCTGAAGCGCAGCGCTAGAATGGGGTTTGTGCCGATGCAGGAAGACCCGACTTGCCCCGTCTGCGCGACCGCGGACATCGTCTGCGGTAAGTGGACGATCCTGGTGATCCGGGACCTCGCCGAGGGCCGGCGCCGCTTCTGCGAGCTCGAGCGCTCGCTCGCCGGGATCTCGCCGCGGACGCTGTCGCTGCGGCTGCGCGCCCTCGAGGACGAGGGCATCGTCGCGCGCCACACCTTCCCCGAGGTACCGCCGCGGGTCGAGTACTCGCTGACGGAGAAGGGCGAGGCGCTCGCGCCGCTGATCGAGGACATGCGCCGCTACGGGCGCGAGTGGCTCGGCGTGACCGGTTGCGCCGACGTGCCAGAGCCCGCCGCCGCCGTCGCCTGAACGACGGCTCGACGAACGACTCACCGACGGCGCGTAGACGGCGGCGTTCCCCGAATCGGAGCGTTCGCCATTCGATTGCTCCCTCAGGGCCCCTATAGGGGCCTTCCGGGAGCAATCGATATTCGACGGCGCCCCACTCGGCCCGTCGGTGAGCCGTTCGCCGAAGCACCCGGACACGCGTCGAATCCGGGAGGAGAGACCTTCGCGGGGTCGAAGTGGTGCGGGATGCGCAACCCGGATCTTCACGACGCGCTGCGCGTGTTCGCGCTCGACGCCGCCGACCTGCTGACCGGCGACGTCCGCGCGGGCGCTGAGCTCGACTACGACCTCGACGACGAGGGGGCCGGCGCTGGGCCGCGGCTGTACCACTACCGTCCGCTCACGGCGAAGTTCATCGCCGACCGCTGGCCGCGCCTGCGAGACCTTCCGTCATGCGTGACCGCCGGCCGGGTCCTCGGCTCGGGCGCGGCCGCCTATCTGCGAGTCAACGGGCTGCGCGGGGAGGAGGCCGAGCCCGCGCTGCTGGCGATGCTCGAGCGCCTCTACGACGACGCAACCGACTTCACGTTCCCCGAGGCGCGCTTCGAGCGCGTCTACGCCGATGTCGAGCAGACCCTCTACGAGAGCTCGCAGACGGCCACCATCCTCGTCGCCGTCCACGGCCTGGACATGCTCGCCGACGGGCTCGAGCTCGGAGACGGCGTCAGCCTCGTGCCCGGCGCCGGGGCGGACGCGCCGGCGGAGGCGATCTACGGCGCCGCCGATCCGGAGGCGGACCCTCGCGACGAGGCCCCTGTGGCGCTGCTGGTCATGCGGCGCGACATCGCTCCGAACCAGCCCCTGCCGATCGCCGCCGCGAAGGTGCGCTTCCGGCGCCTGCTGACGGGGCTGCGGCTGTGGAAGCCGGGCGGCATCGCGCTCGGCGCGGTCGCCTGGCGGCGCACCGGCGACGGGGCGTGGCACGCGTTCGAGATCGAGGCGACGGGACAGGCGCGCGGCGAGCCGTGGATCCTCGTACCGGGTGAGGAGACCGAGCTGCGGGCGTTCCTCGACCGCATCGAGAAACCGCATGCCGGCGGCGCGGTGGCATGGGCGCTGCGGCGCTTCGAGATGGGCTGCGGGCGCGCCGACGACGGCGACGCCCTGTCCGACTACCTCCTCGCCCTGCGGGCGCTGGTCGACCCTGCCGACAGCGGCGGGCGGGCCGGGCTCGCGCTGCGCGTGGCCGTGCTGTGCGCCCCCGACGGCGACCGCGTCCGTGTGCAGAAGCGCCTCGAGCTGGCGCAGGCGTTCGAACGACTGATCATGGGCGACCCGGCGGGCGCCGACTACCTCGACTCGATCGGGCCCGACGCCCAGCGCACCCTCGTCGACGAGGTCGAGCGCCACCTGCGCTCGCTGTTGCGCGAGGTGATGGGCGGGGCGCTGGATCCCGACCTGCGCGGGGTCGCCGACGAGCTCCTGCTGGCCGCCGTCCAGGACCGCCGGTCACCGCAGGCCGTGCCCACGCCGCCGACGCCGTCCGAGTACGCGGCGGCCTTCGACGAGCCGGAGCCCGAGCCCGAACCGGAACTCGAGTCCGAGCCGCTGACAACCGAGATCGAGCTGATCGAGGACTCCGAGGACGAGATCGGCGTCGTCGCCCTCGAGCACGACTGGGACGACCCGGGGAACTACTCCGCCCCCGTCTGACGCCGTGCGCCGCTAGAAGAGGTGCTCGTGCATCGCGGCGAGGCCCGCGAGGTCGTGCACGTCGCCGGCCAGCTCCGGCACGACGATCATCGGCTTGCGGCCGAGCTTGCGCCGCAGGATCTCGAGGTTGTGCGTGTCCCGCTCGGCCAGCCGCGCCTGGTCCTCGAGGGTCCGCGCGACCTTCGTCGCGAGCGCGTCGCCGACCAGCCCGGCGAGCTCCGGGCCCGGTGCCGGCGGGCACCTCGGGATGCATGCGGTTGACTATCACGCCGCCGAACGGCAGGCCCTGGTCGGAAAGCTTGCGGTGGAACCACGCCGCCTCCTCGATCGCCGCGGCGCGCGGAGAGGTGACGAGGAGGAACGTGGTGCGGCCGTCGCCGAGCAGGGTCTCGACGCGCTGCGCCCGCTCGCGAAAACCGTCGGACATGTCGCCGAACGCGTTGAAGAAGTCGGCCAGGTCCTTCAGCACGTCGACACCCGTGGCCCGCTTGAGCATCGAGAACATCACGCCCGTGCCGCGGCCGACCAGCCCGAGGCCCATGCGGCCCGACGCGCGGAAGAACTGGAGCGAGCGCGAGTCGATGAAGCGCGCGAGCCGCTGCGGGGCGTCGAGGAAGTCGAGCGCGTTGCGCGTCGGCGGCGTGTCGAGCACCAGCAGGTCGTAGCGGCCCTCCTGGTGCAGCTCGTGGAGCTTCTCCATCGCCATGTACTCCTGCGAGCCGGCCACCGCGTTCGAGAGCTCGCGGTAGATCGGGTTCGACAGGACCGCGTCGCGGGTGTCGGCGTCCGGGCGCGTTGCGTTCGACGAGATCGTCGAACGTGCGCTTGGCGTCGAGCATCATCGCCCACAGCTCGCCGCCCTCGCCGGTGGGCGCGAGTCCCGCGGCGGCGAGCCGGCCCGGGTCGACGCGATGCTCCTCGTTGCCGAGCTCGGGCAGGCCGAGCGAGTTCGCCAGCCGCTTCGCCGGGTCGATCGTGAGCACCACTACCCGCTTGCCCCGCGCGGCCATGCCGGCGGCGATCGTCGCCGAGGTGGTCGTCTTGCCCGACGCCGCCGGAGCCGGCGCAGATGACCACCTCCTTGCGCTCGATCAGCTCTTCGACGTGTCCGCTCATCAGAGCTTCTTCTCGATCTCCTTCGAGAGCCGCTCGAGGTCGGCCAGCTCGACCTCGGGCACGAGCAGGTGGGGGAGCATCGCCACCGGGGTCTTCGACGCCGCGGCGCAGCCGCGCGACCTGCGCGCGCTGCGCGTGGGCCTGCTCGTGCGCGGTGAGGGCCGCGGCAATCGCCGGGGCCGCCTCCTTCGCCTTGCCGTCGAGGGCGGCGAGGTCCTTGGCCTCGGCGTGCGAGAAGCGCTCGGGCAGTACCGCGTTGACGAGCACCGCGTCGAACCCGGGCAGGCCGAGCTCGTCGCGCAGGCGCCGGTCGAGGTCGATCGTCTCGTTCACGGGCATCTCCTCCGCGAGGGCGACGCCCACGATCGCGGTCTGCTCGGGATCGCGGATGAAGGCGTCGATGCGGTCGGCGTGGCGGCGCACCGGTCCGACCCGGGCGATGTCGCCGAACGTCCGCGGCGCGCGCAGCAGCGCCATCCCGTGGCCCGTGGCCGGCGCGTCGACGATGACGAGGTCGTACGGCGTGTCGGTCGGCTTCAGCCGCTCGAGCTGGGCGAGCTCCCAGATCGTTCCCGACGGTGACGAGCTCGGTCAGACCCGGGGGCGGCCGCGCTCAGATATGAGAACATGCGGCTGGAGTTGACGAGGCCGGCGAGCGTGCCCGACTTGAGCTGGCGCTCCAGCCAGCGCTCCTTCGCGGCCTCGGGGTCGACCGAGAACGCGTGCAGGCCGGGCGCCACCTCGCGCTCGTTGGCCCCGACGGGCGCCACGCCGAACGTGGCGGCGATGCGCTCCTGCTCGGCGACCTCGGCCACGAGCGTGCGGTGCCCGGTGCGGGCGCGCGGCGAGGCCGAGGGCAGCCGCGACAGTCGTCTTGCCGACGCCGCCCTTGCCGGTCACGAAGACCAGCCGCTTGTCCAGCAACTCGCGCACACGCGAAAGCGTATGGGTCGGACGTATGAAGGAATCGTTGCGGTACGTGCGAATAGGCACTTCGTGACTGCAGAGCCGTCAATCCCGCACGCCGTACGCACTGGCGGCGCACCCGGCCAAGCCGGGCGCTTGCCCAACGAGGAGGCATCCGTGACGCCCAAGGCAAAGGTGATCGCGTTCACCAACCAGAAGGGCGGTGTCGCGAAGACCACCACCACCCTCAACCTGGCGGCCGCCTTCGTCGAGAGCGGCCATCGCGCGCTGTGCATCGACCTCGACCCCCAGGGCAACCTGACGATGAGCCAGGGAATCGATCCCGACCAGCTCGAGGTCTCGATGTACGACGTGCTCGTCCACGACATCTCGATCCGCGAGGTGATCCGCAAGCGCGAGGTGGACGTCGCCTGCGCGTCGATCGACCTCGCCGGCGCGGAGATCGCGATGTCGATGAAGATCGGCCGCGAGCGCTCGCTGGAGAAGGCTCTGGCGCCCGTCCTGGACGACTACGACTTCATCTGCATCGACACTCCGCCGAGCCTCGGGCTGCTCACGATCAACGCCCTCACGGCCGCCGACAAGGTAATCGTCCCCGTGCAATGCGAGTATCTCTCCATGCGCGGCCTGGTCCAGCTCCAGAACACGCTGTCGATGATCCGTGAGAACCTCAACCCGGACGTGGAGATCGAGGGAATCCTGCCCACGCTCGTGGACAACCGCACGGTTCATGCCAAGGAGGCGATCGAGCTGCTCGAGGAGAACTTCGGCGACCTCGTTTTCGCTTCCCGGATCAACAAGACGGTGCGCTTCGCCGAGGCGCCCGTGAAGGGAATGTCCGTGCTCAAGTACGACCCTGACGGTAAGGCCGCGAGCTCTACCGTGAGCTGGCTAAGGAGGTCCTCTCGAATGGCATCGGTAAGCGAGCGAGCATGAGGGAGGGCCCGCTTGCGGCGCTGTTCCGTTCGACCGAGGAGGGCAAGGCGCAGACCGGTGGCGAAGAGCCTCCGCGTCGCGAGGAGCCGCCCCGTGAGGAGCCCCGCCGCGAGGAGCCGGTAGCCGAGCAGGCGCCGCCCGTCGCCGAGGAGCCCGTCCGCGAGGAGGCTCCGCGTCCCGACCAGGGTTCGCGCTACGAGGGCGTCCCGACGCCGGAGGAGCGCCTGCGTACGGTCTTCTCCGCGGAGATCCCCGAGAACATCATGGACCGCTCGCCCGAGCCGTCCGTGGCCAGGCCGGAGCCGGTCGTCGACCAGGAGCCGATCCATCAGCCGAGCTCGCCGCTGACCAAGGACCCTGTCCTGCGCGTCGTCGGTGTCGGCGGTGCCGGTGTCAACGCGGTCGACCGCATGATCGAGGCCGAGATCGCGGGGTCGAGTTCATCGCGGTGAACACCGACGTCCAGTCGCTCGAGAACTCGAAGGCGGCTACGCGCATCCACATCGGCAGCGACTCGACCCGGGGCCTCGGCGCCGGGGCGAACCCCGAGGCCGGCCGTCAGGCCGCGCTCGAGGAGTACGACGAGCTGAAGAGCACTGCTCAAGGGCGCCGACATGATCTTCATCGCGGCGGGAGCCGGCGGTGGGACGGGTACCGGTGCGGCGCCGGTCGTCGCGCGGATCGCCCGTGAGGTCGGTGCGCTGACCGTCGGCATCGTGACCAAGCCGTTCGCGTTCGAGGGTGCCCGTCGTGGCTCTCAGGCGGACACCGGCGTGGAGGACCTCAAGGCCGAGGTCGACACGCTGATCACGATCCCGAACTCGCGGCTGCTGACCGTGCTCGACAAGAAGACCTCGATGGTCGAGGCGTTCCGTGTCGCCGACGACGTGCTCCGCCAGGGCGTCCAGGGCGTGTCGGACCTGATCACGCTTCCGGGCCTGATCAACCTCGACTTCGCGGATGTCCGCACGATCATGAGCGAGGCCGGACCGGCGCTGCTCGGGATCGGCATGGGCACCGGCGAGCACCGTGCGCTCGAGGCTGCCTCGCGCGCCGTCGAGTCACCGCTGCTGGAAACGTCGGTCGACGGGGCTCAGTCGATTCTCCTGTCGATCACCGGCGGTCCGGACCTGTCGCTGTGGGAGGTCAACGAGGCGGCCAAGGCCGTCCAGGAGGCCGCCGACTCCGAGGCGAACATCATCTTCGGAGCGATGGTCGACGAGAAGCTCGGCGACGAGGTGTGGATCACCGTGGTCGCGACGGGCTACTCGCGCAGCGCCCGCCCCGAGCGTTCGCGCCGCCCGACGATCGGCGACGAGGCCGACGCCGAGCCGCGCGTGACCCGCACCCGGCCCGAGCCCGCTCCGGCCCGCTCGGGCAGGCGCGAGCTGGACATCGACGTCCCCGAATTCCTCGCGTAGCCACCCCGGCGAGATAGTTTCGGCGCCGTGAAGGGCGTCGTCGCAGCTGGACATCCGCTCACGGCCCAGGCCGGGGCGGATGTGCTGCGTTCCGGAGGCAACGCCGTCGACGCGGCAGTCGCGGCGGTGCTGATGTCGTTCGCGTCCGAGTCGCCGCTGACGGGGCCGGGGGCCGGCGGCTACATGCTCGTGCACACCGCGGCCGGCGAGAGCCACCTCCTCGACTTCTTCGTCGTCGGCCCCGGGCTGGGGCTCGTCGACCCCGATCCCGCTCCGCTCGATCGGATCGACGTGGCCTTCTCGGAGGATTCGGTCCAGGCGTTCTACGTCGGGCCCTCGTCGTGCGGTGTCTGGGGCACCACCCGCGGGCTGGCAGAGGCGCTCGCCCGGTTCGGCACGGCGCGGCTCGACGATCTCACGGCGCCGGCAGCGCGGGCCGCGCGGGAGGGGATCGAGGTGAGCCCGATCCAGGAGTACCTGCTCGGCATCCTCGCGCCCATCTTCCGCACGACGCCCGAGTGCACGGCGCTCTACGAGCCGGAGGGCCGGCCGGTGCGCGCGGGCGAGCGGCTCGCATTGCCCGATCTGGCGGATCTACTCGACCGCCTGGGTGCCGAGGGACCGGACTTCCTGTACACGGGCGACGTCGGCGCCGCCTGCAGCGAGTGGGTCCTCGAGCGCGGCGGGCTGGTCACCGCGGACGACCTCGCCCGCTACGACGTCCGCGAGCGCGCGCCGGCGCGGGCGCGCTTCCGCGGGCGCGAGGTCCTGACGAACCCGCCGCCCTCGTCGGGAGGGATCCTGATCGCCGACGCGCTCGAGCTGCTCGACCGGCTGGCGCGCCCGGGCGACACCCGTGCGCTGGCCGAAGCGATCGCCTCCACGAACCGCGCGCGCGACGCCGAGTTCGTTACCGGCCTGCGCGACCCGGAGTTCGCCGCCCGCTTCCTCGCGCCCGGCACCCTCGACTCGGTGGCCGGCGAGATCGCGGGACGGCTCGGGTCGACGACCCACATCTCGGTCATCGACAGTGACGGCGCGTGCGCCACGGTCACCTGCTCGAACGGGTCCTGCTCGGGGGTCGTGGTTCCCGGCACGGGCATGCACCTCAACAACATGCTCGGCGAGGAAGATCTCAACCCGGGCGGGTTCCACCAGCTGCCGGCCACCTATCGCGTCCCGAGCATGATGGCGCCGACCGTGGTGCTCCGCGACGGCGAGGTCGAGGCGGCGATCGGATCGGCCGGCTCGAACCGGATCCGCTCGGCGATCGTCCAGACCATCGGCGCGTACGTCGACGGCGGCCGCTCGGCGCAGGAGGCCGTCGACGCGCCGCGCCTGCACGTGGAGGGTGATCTCATCGACGCCGAGCCGGGTGTGGACCCCGCCGCGCTCGCAGAACTCGAGGAGGCGGGCTGGCGGACACTGCGATGGGAGGATCGCAACCTGTACTTCGGGGGCGTCCAGGCCGTCATCCGCGACCCTGTTACGGGTTTGTTGCAAGGTGGTGGCGATCCGCGCCGCGGTGGTGTCGCTCTCGCCGTCGATGGGTAGGGGAAGACAGGCGGTCGGATCTGGGGGAAACAATCTCCGACCGCCGGTCCGATGTACTCGAGGGAATCTGGAGGACCATGCGTCCCATGCTCGAACGCCTGTCACCGCTCGACGGCTCGTTTCTCAGGGTCGAGACGGAGAACGCCCACATGCACGTCGCCTGGGCGGCCCTGCTCCAACCGGATCCGGCCAAGCCCAAGCCGACTCTCGTGGCGCTGCGCCGCGCGATCGCGGGACGGCTCGAGCAGACTCCGCGCTTCCGGCGCAAGCTGAGCTTCACCCCGCCCGGGATGGGCGAGCCGTTCTGGGTCGACGACGACGAGTTCTCGATCGACCGCCACGTCCACCTGCTCTGCGACCCCGACGATCGCCCGGACGAGCGCCGGTTCGCGGCCCTCTGCGACCGCGCGCTGTCGAGCCCGCTCGACCGCGACCGCCCGCTCTGGCGCGTGTACCTGGCGCCCCAGCTCGCCGACGGCCGGATGGGGATGATCTGCAAGCTGCACCACGCGCTGGTCGACGGCCGCTCGGCGGTCGAGGTCGCGCTGCTCCTCTTCGACGTGACCCCGGATTCCGAACCGGCTCCGGCCCCCGTATGGAGGCCGGAGCCGGTTCCGGGGACAGCCCGGCTCGCGATCGGCGCGCTCGCCGGATCAGCCGCCGGATCCCTGCGCGCCGCGCGCGGGATGGCGAGAATCGCCGGCACGCCGCGCACGGGCGGCGCCCGGGTCTACGACACGGTGCGCAAGGCGGCGCTGACCGTCGGCGACGACCTGCTGCACCCGGCGCCGCCCTCCTTCCTGAACGTCCCGATCGGTCCCCAGCGCCGGCTGGTTCGCTCCCGCGCCCCGTTCGCCGACGTCAAGGCCGTCAAGCGGGCAGCGGGTGTGACCGTCAACGACGTGTGCCTGGCGATCGTGGCCGGGGCGCTCCGCGAGACCGCGCTCGCGCGCGGCGAGTCGCCCAAGCCGCTGCGCGCGATGGTGCCGGTGTCGCTGCGCGCCGACGCAGAGCGCACCGCCCTGGGCAACCGCATCTCGCTGGTGTTCGTCGACCTGCCGGTCCAGCTCAGCTCACCGGGCGCGCGCTTGGCGAAGCTGCACGCCGACACCACGGCGTTCAAGGAGTCGGGACGCGCGGAGGGCGCTGACACCGTCTTCGACGCGCTCGGCCTGCTGCCCGACATGCTGCGGACCGGTGCGGCGAAGCTGGTCGGCTCGAAGCGGATCTACAACCTGACCGTGTCGAACATCCCCGGGCCGTCGTTCCCGCTGTACGTGCTCGGGGCGGAGCTCCAGGGCGCCTGGCCGGTAGTGCCGATCGCCGAGGACCATGCGCTCTCGATCGGCATCTTCAGCTACCGCGATCACCTGCACTTCGGTCTCTACGCGGATCCCGACGCGCTGCCCGACGTGGGCTCGATGCCCGACGCGCTGAACGCGTCGCTGCTCGCGCTCAGGCGCAGCGTGCTCGAACGCGGCGGGAGCCGCGGCGGCATGACCCGCTACGCGGAGACGATGCTCGCCGGGACCTAGGCCGCGCTGCCGCCGAAGCGCTTGCGCAGCCGCCGGTGGCGGTGGCGGAACGTCATGCGGAAGATCGGCGTGAGCAGGCCCGGCGGGATCGGCAGGCGCGGCTCGAAGCTCACCTTGTCGGTCACGAAGCACGTGTCCGGTCCGGCCGGGTCGACGGTGCGATCGTGGTGCCAGGCCTTCTGGGTGAGCATCGTCGAGCGCTCGTGGAACGCCCGGCCGGGGTCGATCGATTCGATGAACAGGTCGTCGTAGTCGAAGGGGATCACGCCGCCGAGCAGGATCCAGCTGCGGCCGATGAACTCGGGCGGGTCGATCGTGTCGAGGTCGAGGTCCTCGCGGCCCTTCGGCACCCGCATGCGGACGATGGGCATGAGCTCGGCGTTGACGCCCTCCGCCGTGGTCACGAACGCCCACACCTGGGCGGCCGGCGCGTGGATCACCGAGCGTTGCTCGAGCGAGCCGCGCGCCGTCGGCATCAGCCGTGCGCCCGCCCGTTCGTATTCGCGCGCTCGGCCGTCTCGCGCGAGCGCTCGAACCGGCTCACCGCCGCGACGCACAGCTCGGCGAGGCGTTCGAGTCGCTCGCCTTCGCTGCGCAGCTCGAGCAGGCTCTGCTTGTCGGGGGCGTCGAAGGCGATGGTCGATGCCATGCCGTAGGCGTCGAGCTCGGCGAGCTCGGTCTCGCCCGGGCGCGCGTCCGTGACGTGCTCGACCAGGTCCGCGTAGGCCTTGCGCGCGGCGGCGCCGGCCGCGGGGTCGGCCGGCGCGTCGATCTCGCCGAGCAGCTCGACGTCGCCCGCCGGGTACTCGAGGTCGTCGACCCGGCGCACGATGCGGAACGGGCGTGTGCCCTCCACGAGGATGTTCATCCGCCCGTCCTCCATGCGCTCGAGTAGCTGCGTCACCGTCGCCGCGCAGCCGATGGATGCGATGCCGTCGTCGCCCGAGAAGAGGATCCCGAACTCGCTCTCGTTCTCCAGGCAGAGCCCGATCATCAGCTTGTAGCGCTCCTCGAAGATGTGCAACGGGACCACTTCGCCGGGCAGCAGCACGATGCCGAGTGGGAACAAGGGGAAGCGCTCGCTGGTTTGGCCCATCACGGACGAGCCTAGTCTGCAGGGGATGCGTTCGATCGTCTGGTTCCGCCGCGACCTGCGGGTGCACGAGCATCCCGCTCTGCGCGCGGCGGGCGCGGGTGCGATCCCGGTCTTCTGCCTCGACGACCGCCTCTTGCGCGGCCGCCACGCATCAGGCCCGCGGGCGCGGTTCCTGCTCGAGTGCCTGCGCGACCTCGACGGGGCGTTGCGCGAACTCGGGTCGGGGCTCGTGATCCGCCACGGCCCGCCCGAGCGCGAGCTCGCGCAGCTCGTCGCCGACACGGGCGCCGGCGCCGTGCACTTCTCCGCCGATGTGTCGCCGTTCGCCCGCCGCCGCGGCCGGCTGGTGGCGGACGCGCTCGGCGACGAGGTCGAGCTGTGCGCCCATCCCGGCCTGTTCGCGCACGACGACCCGGGCTCGATCACCACCCGCGATGGGCGCCCGCAGACCGTGTTCACCCACTACTACAACGCCTGGCGCGACTCACCCCGGCGCGCGGTTGCCGGCGCGCCGCGCGAGCTCGATGCGCTGCCGTCGAAGCTGCGCAAGGGGAGGCTGCCGGGCGCCGAGGACTTCGGGTGCGGCGACTCGGTGCCGGATCCGGCGCCGGGCGGCGAGGGGGCCGGGCGCAAACGGATGGACGCGTGGCTCCGCGAGGGGGTCGCGGAGTATTCCGACGAGCACGACAGCCTCGGGACCGACCGCACCTCGCGCCTCTCGCCGTACCTGCGCTTCGGCTGCGTGTCGGCGCGGGAGGTCGAGTCGCGCCTCGGCCGCGGCAAGGGGCCGCAGGCGTTCCGCCGCCAGCTCTGCTGGCGCGACTTCTACGCGCAGCACCTCCTGCACAACCCGGGCAACGCGAAGCAGGCCTACCGCGAGCGCTACCGCGGGCTGCGCTGGAGCCGCTCCGAGCGCCGGCTCGAGGCGTGGCAGGAGGGGCGCACCGGTTATCCGCTCGTCGACGCGGGGATGCGCCAGCTGCGCGCCGAGGGCTTCATCCACAACCGCGCGCGGCTCGTCGTCGGCTCGTTCCTGACCAAGGACCTGGGGATCGACTGGCGCAGCGGCGAGCGCTGGTTCATGCGCTGGCTGCTCGACGGCGACGAGGCGAACAACAACGGCAACTGGCAATGGATCGCGGGCACGGGGGTCGACCCGCAGCCGGTGGCGCGGCGGATCTACAACCCCGCCCGCCACCAGGAGCGCCATGACCCCGGCAACGTCTACGTCCGCCGCTGGGTGCCGGAGCTGGCGCGCGTGCCGGACCGCTACATGACCGAGCCGTGGATGATGCCGCCGGAGGTCCAGCAGGAGGCGGGCTGCGTGATCGGCGCGGACTATCCCGAGCCGATCGTCGATCACGCCGAGGCTCGCCGCGCGGCGCTCGATCGCTACGGCGCGTGACGCATCTCACGGTCACGACGCTTTCGGAATTCGCCCACCACCGCTACGTTGGTCGCCATGCACGGACTCCGCCTGCCGGCCCTGGTCGTCATCGCCGCCCTTGCCCTCGCCGCCGTCGCGGCCGGTCCGGCCGCCGCCAAGCCGAAGAAGAAGGACGGCGCGCCTGCGGCCGTCTGCCCGGCGAAGTCGAAGAAGGGCAAGGCGATCTCGATGACCAGCCAGGTCTACTGCTGGGTCGCCAACGACCGCAAGACGCAGGGACTGTTCGCGTATGCGCGTAACAAGAAGCTTTCCAAGGCGGCCCGCCAGCACTCGGCGCGGATGGAGAAGCGCAACATCTTCAACCACACCTTCGACGGCGCCGTGTTCGATCGCATCTCGAAGACCGGCTACTTCAAGCGCGCGAAGTTCTTCGCGGTCGGCGAGGCGCAGACCTGGGCCAGGAGCGCAAGGGGCATCTTCGACAACTGGATGGCGAGCGCGTACCACCGCGGGCTCATCCGCTCGGCGACCTTCCGCGACTACGGCATCGGCGTGGTCAAGGGCGCGCCGTTCGCCGGCAAGCGCGGCGGCTACACCGCGACCGCGGTGTTCGCGCGGCGCATGTAGCGACCGCTAGCGCGGCGCCCGCGCCGTGACCAGCAGGTTGTAGAAGATCGCCGCCGGCAGCCGCGGCTCGAGCAGGGCGCGGTCGAGCGCCTGCAGGGTCAGGTAGCCGCGGTAGGCGTACTGGCGCCACAGCCACGGCACGTCAGCCGGCTCCGCGGTCGCCTCGAGCGACCGGTTGGCCCAGCCGAACAGGCTGGCCGCGAACTCCTCGCCGCCGACACGGACGTCCTCGAGGCCTCCGGCGCGGGCATGCCGGGCGAGGTCTCCGGGGGTGAACGCGTGCACGTCGACCACCCGCTCGAGGTCGTCCTCCTCGACCTCCTCCGCGTGGCCGTTCCGTGCGAGCGGCGCCCGCGCCCATGAGCGTCCGCCATGCCGGCGCGACGCGGTGCGCGGCGCGCTTGGGGAACTCGGCGAGGCGGTCGCCGTAGAGGGATGGCTCGCCGGCGAAGGCGATCAGCGCCGCCGGGGCGCAGGACGCGCGCGAACTCGGCGAAGCAGGCCTCGAGGTCGGGCAGGTGGTGGAGCACGGCGTGGCCGAAGACGAGGTCGAACGAATCGTCCGGGAAGGGCAGGCGCGAGGCGTCGCAGCAGGCGGTCTCGACGTCGATGCCGAGCTAGCCGCGCCGTGCGGTCCAGCACGCCGAGCATGCCGGGGGAGATGTCGGTGGCGACGTAGTCGCCGATGACTCCGGCGCGGGCGAGGTTGAGGCCGAAGTAGCCGGTGCCGGCGCCGATCTCGAGCGCCGCGCGCGAACCGGGGCGGAGCGCCGGATCCGAGCGCCTTGCGCAGCTTGACGGTGACCTGCTGCTGGCCCAGCTCGCCGTAGTCGATGCCCCACTTGGCGTCGTAGTGCTCGGCCGCGAGGTCGTGGTAGCGGACGTTGACGTCGTGGATCTTCTCGGCGGTCTCGGGGGCGGCCATCGGCCACGGGATTATGCCCGCGGCGGGCCGTCAGGGTGCCACGGGGGTGTGAAGGCGGCGTGAGCCCCCCTTCCAAATAGACTGCGCCGTCGTGTCTGAGACCGCCGAGTACGTACAGCTGGACCAGCCCGAGGGCGTGCCGCCGCTCGCGCTGACCGGCGAGCGGACGCTTCCGGACGTGCCCGAGGAGAACTACTGGTACCGGCGCCACCTGGCCGTCTACGAGTGGATCGCGGCCCGCTGCGCGGGGCTCGAGGTGGTCGACATGGCCTGCGGCGAGGGGTACGGGACGAACGTGCTCGCGTGCCGCGCGGCGCGCGTGACCGGGGTGGACGCGAACCCCGAGGCGCACGCGCACGCGCGCGCCAAGTACACGGCGCCGGGCGTGCGCTTCGAGCGCGACCTCGTCGAGACGTACGGCGAGGAGTGCGACGCGGTCGTCTTCCTCCAGACGATCGAGCACGTACAGGACCCGGCCGCCGTGCTGCGCCACTTCAAGTCGCTGCTGCGGCCCGGCGGCACCGCCTTCGTGTCGACCCCCAACCTGCTCACGCTCGCCCCGGAGGGGGCGGAGAAGTCCGACAACCCGTGGCACGTCAAGGAGTACCGCGCCGAGGAGTTCCGCGAGCTGTGCGCAGAGGTGTTCGACTCGGTCGAGCTGCTCGGCCTCTTCCACGCGCGCAAGCTGCGCGCCGCACGAGCTGGCGCTGCGGCTCGGCTGGGACTCTGTCCACAGCGCAGCTCGGTCTGACCAAGCGCCTTCTACGACCGCTTCACGCCGGCGATCGCCGCGTCGGACTTCACGCTGCGGCCTGCGCCCGCTCGACGCGGCGCTGGATTTCCTCGCCGTCCTGCGATGAGTCGCGATCGCGGGGCGCGTTGCGCTCGTCCTCCACACCCACATGCCCTACGTCGAGGGCTTCGGCACCTGGCCGTTCGGCGAGGAGTGGCTGTGGGAGGCCGTCGCCTGTCGTCTACCTGCCGCTGCTCGACCTGCTCGAGCGCGCCGAGGCCCCGGTCACGGTCGGCCTGACGCCGGTGCTGTGCGACCAGCTCGAGACCCTGCCGGGCGCGGCGGGCGACCGGCTCGCCGGCTTCCTCGACGAGACCGCGCCGGATCGTGCACGACGAGGACTCGGCCGGCCTCGACGGCACCGGCAAGCCCGAGCTGGCGGCCGAGGTGCGGCGCGCAGCGGGCGACTACGCGCGCGCCGCCGCGGCGCTCGGGGCCGATCGCGACCTCGTCGCGGCGTTCACGGCTCGCCGACTCGGGCGCCTGCGAGCTGTGGACCTCCTCGGCCACGCCACGCGGTGCTGCCGCTGCTCGCCACCGACGCGGGCCTGCGCCTGCAGGTGGCTACCGGGGTCGCGGCGCACGAGCGCCGCTTCGGCGGCCTGGCCGGGCGGGTTCTGGCTACCCGAGTGCGCGTACGCGCCGGGCCTCGAGCGCGACCTCGCCGACCATGGGCGTGCGCGTCGATCTGCGTCGACCAGACGGCCGCCCTCGGCCTCGGCGCGCCCGAGCAGCTCGAGCCCGTGCTGACCGAGGCCGGCGTGGTGGCGGTACCGATCGACTGGCAGACGGTCCAGCTCGTGTGGGACGACGCGCGCGGCTACCCGGTCGACCGCCGTGCTACCGCGACTACCACCACCGCACCAACCACGACCTGCGGCCGTGGAACATCGGCGGCGAGCCCGTACGACGCGGGCGCCGCGCCGCCGCCGCGCCGCCGAGCACGCGCGCGACTTCGTGGCCCGCTGCATCGCAGCGGCTCGACGCCTACGCCGAGGAGCGCGGCCGCCCCGGGCTGCTGTGCTGCGCGCTCGACACCGAGCTGCTCGGGCCACTGGTGGTACGAGGGCCAGGTCTGGCTGGAGGAGGTGGTCGGCCGCCGCGCGCGAGGAGGGCCTCGAGCTGACCACGATGGCGGAGGGCGTCGAGCGCGTCGAGCCGGTCGAGCGACCGCTGGCCGCGTCGACGCTGGGGCGCCGGCGAAGGACCTGTCGCACCTGGGACTCGCCCGCGGTGGCCGAGCTGGCCTTCGCCGCCCGCAGCGCCGAGCTGCGCACCGTCGCGGCGGCCGCCCGGCTGGCCCGCGACCGGACGGCGCTCGCCCGCGCCGCGCGCGAGCTGCTGGCGCTCCAGGCCAGCGACTGGGCGTTCCAGATCACGCGCGACCTCGCCGGCCGACTACCCGCGCGCAGCGGGTCGCCGGCCACGCGGCCGCCCACGCGAGCGCTTTGACAGACTCCGCGGCAGTGGCCGGACCCCGCCGTGCGCAACCTCGCCCCGACCTGGATCTCGCGCCGCTCGTGGCCGCCTAGCCCATGCGCGTCCCTGATCCTCTCCTGGGAGTACCCGCCGCTGATCGAGGGCGGCCTCGCGCGCCACGTCCGCAAGCTCGCCGAGAACCTCGTCGCGCAGGACGTCGAGGTGCACGTGCTCGCGCGCGGGCTCGAGGAGTCGCCGGCCGAGGAGGAGCTGGACGGCGTGATCGTGCACCGCGTGCGCGAGCCCGAGCGCCCGCGCGAGCTGAGCGAGTTCGTCACCTGGATCGAGCACATGAACGCCGACATGCTGGCCGCCGGCGTCGAGGTGGGCGACCGCTACGACTTCGACGTGGTCCACGGCCACGACTGGCTCGTCGCCGTCGCCGGCGACCACCTGGCCAAGCGCTTCCGCTGCCCGCTCGTGGTCACGATCCACGCCACCGAGTACGGCCGCCACCAGGGCTGGGTCGACAAGCACCCGCAGTCCCACATCCACGGCGTCGAGCGCTGGATGGCCAACCGCGCCGAGCGCGTGATCACCTGCTCCGCCTACATGCGCGAGCACGTGGCCGACATCTACGGGCTCGAGGAGGAGCGCGTCGACCGTGATCCCGAACGGGATCGACCCGTCCGAGCTGACGCCGGTCGACGACCTCGACGACGCTGCGCGCCCGCTTCGCCGAGCCCGGACGAGCAGCTGATCCTGCTGGTCGGGCGGCTCGTCTACGAGAAGGGCTTCCAGCTGGCGCTCGAGGCACTGCCCGGCCTGATCGAGCGCGTCGGCAACGTGCGCTTCATCGTCGCCGGGTCGGGCACCGCCGAGGAGGACCTCAAGCGCCAGGCGACCGAGCTGGGCCTGGACGCAGCACGGCACGTTCCTCGGCTGGATCGGCGACGACGTGCTGCACTCGCTCTACCGCATCGCCGACCTCACGGTGGTGCCGTCGCTGTACGAGCCGTTCGGGCTCGTGGCGCTCGAGGCGATGGCCTCGGGCTGCCCGTGCATCGTCGCCGACACCGGCGGGCTGCGCGAGATCGTGCCCGACGACGACCGCGTCGGGCTGCGCTTCAACGGCGGCGACCCCGAGCACCTGGCGACGATGGTCGAGCGCCTGCTCACCGACGCCGCAGCTGCGCGACCGCCTCGTGGCCGAGGCGTCCGAGCACGTGCTCACGCTTCGACTGGGCCGACGTGGCCGCCCAGACCGCCGTGGTCTACCGCGATGCGGTGGCCGCGGCGCGCACGGTCTGAGCTCGCTCTCGGGGGCCGAGGGGTACGCCGCCGGAGATAACCACACCCCCCGGGTGAGGACGAACTAGGCCAGCATGGACGCGACGAAGTGCAGCGGTGGATCGGCGTGGGCCGGCCACTCGGCCGTGTCCGCGGGCCACCACGCGTACTCGTCGTGCTCAGGGTCCATCGTCACCTCGGCCCCGGGAGCGAGCGTGGGCGAGGCCGACGAAGAGCACGAGGCCGGACGGGATCCGGATCAGGAGCTCGGCGCTGAGCTGCTCGGCCGTCACCGACCACTCCTCGTCCAGCTCGCGCGCGAGGGTCTCGGCGGGGTTCTCGCCCGACCTCGACCGTGCCGCCCGCGCCGAGCGCCCAGCGCCCGGCCCAGGTGGCGACCCAGGCGGCGCGCCGGCCCGCGAGCCAGCGGCCCTCGCTGTCGCGCACGACGCACAGGGCGGAGAGGCTGTCGACGGCGTCGCCGCCGAGCCGCAGCGACCAGCGGACCGGCTCGAGCTCGAGTTCGAGCCGCCCGTCGGGCGGCGCGGTGGCCCGCGAGGCGGGCTGCCATCCCGTCGTGGGTGGGCGAGCCGCGCTCGCCGAGCTCGGCGATCGCCGCGTCGGCCTCGGCCTCGGCGTCGGGCCCGGCGTCGAACGGCGCGTCGCTCCAGCTGCAGACCACGTCGCCGGCGCGCCCAGGGGCCGCGCGCGAGGATGCCTGGTTCGCGTGGGCTCACTCCCACCGCATCGACCCGTGGCTCGTCGCGCATGCGGATGACGCGCGCCGGGACGCCGCCGACCACCGCGTTCGCCGGCACGTCGTGCGGTGACCACCGCGTTCGTCCCGATCACGGCGTTGTCGCCGACCGTCACGCCGCGCAGGATGCACGCGCCGTAGCCGATCCACACGTTGTTGCCCACGCGCACGTCGCGCTTGTAGATCCCCTGGAGGCGGATCGGGCGGTCGACCTCGACCATGCCATGGTCGAAGTCGATCAGCATCACGCGGTCGGCGATCACGCACTCGCGGCCGATCGACACGTGCTGGTAGGCGGAGATCGTGCACTCCTGGCCCATCACCGTCTTGGCGCCGATCGAGACCAGGCCCTCGTGGCAGCGGATCTTCGTGCCGTGCCCGAGCCACGACCAGCGCCCGAGCTCGATCCGTCCGTTGCGGCCGATCTCGAGCGACACGTCCGGGGCGATGAACGCGAGCCCGTCGGTGCGCAGGCGGCGACCGTAGGGGGTCAGGAAACGGCGCCGGAACAGGGCCAGCATGAGCCGCGCGTACTTGCGGTTGACCATCCCGTGCGCGCGCATGAACCGAAACAGCGCGAGCGGCCCGCCGTGGAGCGGCGCGGGCGTGCCGCGGAGGTCGATCCCGGCGGCATCCTCGGTAGCGATGGTCTGCTGCTCCATGACGGCACCGGATCATAGGTGTGGCCACCCGTATTGGCTTCGGCTCGCCGGGCGGCGAATATAGGCAGAGATGCCGACCACCGCCGGGTGCTGGCCGTGCTGACGTATCCGAGGGCCTGACGCTCGGCAGGGTTGTCTGCCAGAGTCACGGCGAATCGACCGGAGGACGGAAGGGACGATGGAGAACTCGCAGATCGTGAGCGCGACTGACCTGCGCCGCCAGTACGGCGAGGGCGATACCGCGGTGCAGGCCCTCGACGGCGTGACCGTGGGGTTCCCGCGCGGCGGGTTCGCCGCGATCATGGGCCCGTCGGGCTCGGGCAAGTCGACGCTGATGCACATCCTCGCCGGCCTCGACAACCCGACTTCCGGCTCGGTCGTGGTCGACGGCACGGAGCTCGCCGGGCTCGACGACGACGGGCTGACCCAGCTGCGCCGCGACAAGCTCGGCTTCATCTTCCAGTTCTTCAACCTGCTCCCGGTCCTGACGGCCGAGGAGAACATCGTGCTCCCGCTGACGATCGCCGGCCAGAAGCCCGACCGGGCGTGGCTCGAGCAGCTGATCGAGGTGGTCGGCCTCGGCGACCGGCGCACGCACCGGCCGTCCGAGCTCTCGGGTGGACAGCAGCAGCGCGTCGCGGTGGCCCGCGCGCTGGTGTCCAAGCCGGCCGTGGTCTTCGCCGACGAACCGACCGGCAACCTGGACTCGAAATCGTCCGACGAGGTCCTGAACCTGCTCCGGCGCTCGGTCGACGATCTCGACCAGACCGTCGTGATGGTCACCCACGAGGCCCACGCCGCGGCGTTCGCCGACCGGCTCGTGGTCCTGCACGACGGCAAGGTCAGCCACGACGGGGAGGCCGGCGACGAGAGGGCGATCCTCGAGCTGATGAAGGCCGAGGGCTGAGCAGGTGGTAGGGGTCGCGCTGAAGGGCATCGCCGCGCGCAAGCTGCGCGCGGTGAGCACGGTGCTCGCCGTGTTCCTCGGCGTGGCGCTCGTGTCCGGCACGTACATCCTCACGGACACGATCAACAAATCGTTCGACGACATCTTCTCGACGGCGCTCGAGGGCACCGACGTCGTGGTCACGCCGCGCGAGATCGTCGAGCAGGACACCGGCGAGATCCCGCCGTTCTCGGCGAAGCTCCTGCCGCGAGTCCAGGCCGTGCCCGGCGTGGAGAAGGCCGAGGGTGGGATCTTCTCGACCGTCCGGATCACGGACGCCAGGGGCGAGGATGTCGGCGCCCAGTTCGCGCCGCAGTTCGTGAACTCGGTCTCGTCGAAGCCATTCGACACCTTCACCTACACCGAGGGGCGCCCGCCGCGCACCGCCCGCGAGGCGGCGATCGACTCGTCCACGGCGGACAAGGAGAAGATCGGCATCGGTGGCACGGTCGGCGTCGCCGGCGATGCGCCGCTGACCAAGTTCCGAGTCGTCGGCTTCAACAAGCTCGGCGACACGTCGAGCGGCGGCTCGAGCACAGTCACGCTGACCCTTCCCGAAGCCCAGCGGGTGGCCGGCAAGCGCGGCGAGTTCGACCAGATCTCTGTGGCCGCGGACGACGGCGTGTCGCCGGCGGTGCTGAAGCAGCGGCTCGAGCGCGTGCTGCCGAAGACCGCGCGCGTCGAGACGGGTGCCGACAGCGCCAAGCGCCAGTCCAAGGACATCAAGGACAACCTCCAGTTCCTCCTGATCGCGCTGCTCGTGTTCGCCGGCGTCTCGCTCGTGGTCGGCGGCTTCCAGATCTTCAACACCTTCTCGATCACGGTCGCCCAGCGGATCCGCGAGTTCGGGCTGCTGCGCACGCTGGGCGCGTCGCGCGGGCAGATCCTGCGCAGCGTGGTGGTCGAGGCCCTGCTGATCGGAATCATCGGATCGGTCCTCGGCCTGCTCGCGGGGTTCGGTTTCGCCAAGGGCATCAACGGCCTGCTCACCGCGTTCGGTATCGAGCTCCCGAACACCGGCACGGTGTTCCTCACCCGGACCGTGGTCGTCGCGCTGCTCGTCGGGGTCGGCATCACGCTGGTCTCGTCGATCGCGCCCGCGCTCCGCGCGACGCGCGTGTCGCCGATGGAGGCGCTCCGCGAGGCGGCGATCCCGGAAGGCCACCGGCGCGGCAAGATCGCGACGAGCGTCGCCGTCCTGCTTGGCGTGGTCGGGCTCGTGCTGCTCGTGTACGGCCTCTTCGGCAGCTTCGACTCGAGCGGCGCCGCCGCCGGCCTGATGGGTGGCGGCTCGGCGCTGATCCTGTTCGCCGTCTCGCTGTTCAGCCCGGCGCTGGTGAAGCCGCTGGCGAACGTCGCGGGCAGGCCGATCGAGCGGCTGCGGGGCATCACCGGTCGGCTCGCGCGTGAGAACGCGATGCGCAAGCCCGGCCGTACGGCCACCACGGCGGCCGCGCTGATGATCGGCCTGGCGCTCGTCACGTTCGTGACCGTGTTCGCGGCGGGGATCAGCAAGTCGGTCGGCAGCGTCATCGAGGACAACTTCCAGGGCGACATCACCATCCAGGCGACCGACGGCTTCTCGCCGATCCCGAACGAGATCGAGCCGGCCGTGGCCGGGATCGACGGTGTCGGCGCGGTCTCGGCGCTGCGCTACAGCCAGGCGAAGGTGTCCGGCCAGAGCGGCAAGCCGCGGCTCACGGCGGTCGATCCGGCGAACATCACGAAGGTCTTCAAGTTCGACTGGAAGGACGACGGGTCGGACGAGGTCATCCGCAACCTGACCGGCGACCAGGCGGTGATCGACGAGGTCTACGGGAAGAAGGAGGACGTCGGCATCGGCGACAAGATCCGTGTGCTCACCCCGGTCGGGGAGCGCCACACCTTCGAGATCGTCGGCAAGGTCAAGGACCGCACCGACTTTCTCGGCTCGTTCGTGATCTCGCAGGGCGCGCTCGCCCGCTACTGGCGCGAGCGCCGCGACAACTACGTGATCGCGAAGTACGTGGACGGGCTCAGCGAGCAGCAGACGGAGCGCACGGAGCAGCAGGTCAAGAACCTCGTGAACAAGCGGTTCCCGTCGGCCGAGGCGCTCAACCAGCAGGAGCTGAAGAAGAACCAGGAGGACCAGATCATGCAGCTGCTCGGGCTGATCTATGCGCTCCTCTCGCTCGCGATCATCGTCTCGATCTTCGGCATCGTGAACACGCTGGCGCTCTCGATCCACGAGCGCACCCGCGAGCTGGGGATGCTGCGCGCGATCGGGATGTCGCGGCGGCAGGTCCGGCGGGTGATCCGTTACGAGGCGGTGATCACCGCGCTGATCGGCGCGATCCTGGGTTTGATCCTCGGCATATGTTTCGCCGCGCTCATATCCCGGCCGCTGGCCGAAGAGGGCTTCGAGCTCGCCTATCCGATCGGTACGCTGATCCTGCTGCTGGTCCTGGCCGCGCTGGCCGGCGTGCTCGCGGCGATCGGCCCGGCGCGGCGAGCGTCGAAGCTCGACGTGCTCGAGGCGCTCGCGTACGAATGAGGCGGGCGTTCGCGCTCGCCGTGGCCGTGGCCGCGCTGGGCGCCGTGCCGGCCGAGGCGGCAACCGTGTCCTCGGACGGCGTGACGCTGCGGGTGACTGCGGCCCCGGGCGAGCAGAACCAGGTCGAGATCGAGCTCGAGCCGACGCTGCTGCCGCCGGCCACCTACGCGATCCACGACGCGCTGACCCAGCCGATCGCCGGCAGCGGGTGTCTCGCCCAGCTCGAGCCGGGCGTGGTGCGCTGCCCCGCCACGCCGACCCTCGTCCGTGCCGAGGCCGACCTCGGCGACGGCGACGACTCGTTCAGCGACGTGACCCCGCTCCGCGACCGGATCACGATGGAGGACCGCCGGCCCGACACCGTGTTCTGCGGTCCCGGCAAGGACAGCGTGCGCGCCGAGGTGCTCGACGAGCTCGACCTGACCTGCGAGGCGGTCGACTACGGCCCGCCCGGCCGCGTCGGCAGGCTGCGCGCGATCACCGGCGGTGGCCGGTTCGTACCGATTCCCGGCCAGCGCGGCGCCCGGATCGACCGGCGGATCCTGCCGAACGTCCTCCAGCTGATCCGCAAGTACAAGATCCGGATCGGCGACGGGTTCTCGCTCAGCCGCAGCCACACGCGCCGCGGCGAGCATCCCCTCGGTCTTGCGGTCGACATCTACCCCGGCGCCGGCGGCAGCTGGACCAAGGTCGACAAGCTCGCCCGCTGGGCCGAGCGGCGCCAGAACCGGCCGCGCGTGCCCTTCAGGTGGGTGGGTTACGAAGGCGACTACAACCACGGGCGCGGCAACCACCTGCACCTGTCGTGGATGCACTCGAAGGGCCGCTTCGGCAGGCCCGTTCGCACGGTCTGGGTCTGGCGCGTCCTGCCGCTCTAGCTGCTGACCGCGTTCCCGTTCGCGTAGCCTTCCGCGCCCTCATGTCCCCCCGCGCGACCACAGCAGCTGAGCTGACGGATCAGCTCCTCGCAGGCGACAAGCGCGCCCTCGCGCGCGCCATCTCGCTCGTCGAGAACGACGATCCGGAGGGCTGGGCGCTGGTCCGCGAGGTCTATCCGAAGACCGGCAACGCGGCGATCGTCGGCTTCACGGGGCCGCCCGGCGTGGGCAAGTCGACGATCATCGGCTCGCTGACGGCCAACTACCGCGCCCGCGACGAGCAGGTGGCGGTGCTCTCGATCGACCCGTCGTCGCCGTTCACGCACGGCGCGTTGCTCGGCGACCGCATCCGCCTCACCGACCACTTCCTCGACACGGGCGTGTTCATCCGCTCGATGGCGAGCCGCGGCTCGCTCGGCGGGCTGTCCGAAGCCGCGCTGCAGGCGGCTCTGCTGATGGACGCCTCGGGCAAGGACGTCGTGCTGCTGGAAACGGTCGGCGTGGGACAGGCCGAGGTCGACATCATCGATCACGCCGACACCGTCGTGCTCGCGCTGATGCCCGGCTCGGGCGACTCGATCCAGGCGCTCAAGGCCGGCGTGATGGAGATCCCGGACATCATCATCGTCAACAAGTCCGACCACCCGTTGACGGACACGATGGTGCGCGAGATCCGCGGCGTGCTGTCGCTCGGGCCGCAAAAGGGCTGGCGCGTCCCGATCATCAAGACGGAGGCGTCGCGCAACGAGGGGATCGACGAGGTAGCCGAGAAAATCCGCGAGCACCGCGAGTTCATCGAATCGGAGGGGACCCTCTCCGAGCGTCGCCGCCGCAACCTGATGAACGAGGTGCTGGCGCTCGCGACGAACCGCCTGCGCCGCAAGCTGGAGGCATCGGTCCGCGAGGACGACACCGTCCAGGACCTGCTCGACCGCGTGGTCAGCCGCGAGCTGGATCCCGCCAGCGCGGCCGCGCAGCTGCTCGAGCGCCAGACCTGACCAGAAGCCGGACGTCGAGCGTCCGCCGGCTGATCCTTGTTAGGGTACCCAAACTTAGGTATCCCTAATAGGAGGCAAAGTGGGTCAGAAGCAGTGGATCGTCGTGGCGGTCGCCGGAGTGCTCGGCATGACGCTGGCGCTTGGCGTCGGCGCGTGTGGCGAGGACGACAAGGGCACGGTCAACGTCGAGGGCGGCGCCACCGGCAGCACCAGCGGCGGCACGTCGACGACCCCTGTCACGGTCGACACGAGCGCTTCCGACCCCCAGGACCTGGACACGGCGATGGTCAAGGTCACCGAGTACAGCCGCGAGCAGGGAGCCGAGAACGTGGTCGCCACGGAGAAGCTGCGGGCCGCCATCGACTCCGGCGACGTCGCCGCCGCCAAGCAGGCCTATGCCGACGCGCGGCCGTACTACGAGCGGATCGAGCCGCTCGTCGCGAACTTCCCCGAGCTCGACGGCCTGATCGACGCCCGCGAGGACGACTTCCCGAAGAAGGCTGCCGATCCGACGTGGACCGGCTTCCACCCGATCGAGCGGATGCTCTTCAAGGACGGCAAGATCACGCCTCGGACCAAGGTCCTCGCGGCCAAGCTGGTCAAGGACTCGCAGACGCTCCGGCAGGATCTCGATCGCACCAAGGTGACCCCCGAGGTGGTGATCCCCGGCACCGCCGAGCTCGTCGACGAGGTCGAGGAGTCGAAGATCACCGGCGAGGAGGAGCGCTACTCCAAGCTCGACATCCCGACGTTCATCGCCAACCTCGAGGGCGCGAAGGCCTTCTACGAGGCGCTCGAGCCGATCGTCGAGGCCAAGGACCCGGAGCTGAACGAGGAGATCGAGAAGGCGTTCGACGACGCGTTCGAGACCGTCGAGGGCCTGAAGCAGGACGGGGATTACCCGCCCTACGATGACCTCACGGATGCGCAGAAGAAGCAGGTCAAGCAGAGCATCGAGGCGCTCGCCGAGCCGCTCGCCCGCGTACAGGGGACACTCGGCGTGAAAGCTCAGTGACCGGCGTCTCGCGGCGTCGCTTCCTCCAGGGCGCCGCGAGTGGCGGGGCGGTCGTGGCCGCCGGGGCCCTGGGCGTGTCGCAGCTGGACAGCGACGACGCCCAGGCCTCGGACGACCAGCTGGTCGACTGGCAGGGCCCGCGCCAGGCCGGGATCTCGACGCCGCGCACGGACTACGGGTTCCTCGCGGCGTTCGACGTGGTCGGCGAGGACCTGCCGCAGCTGCTGCAGGACCTGACGGGCCGGATCGCCGAGCTGACGCAGGGCCACCCGGACCGGCTCGATCCGATCAGCAACGCCGCGCTGCCCCCGTCGGACACGGGCGAGCTCGGCTACGACAAGCGCGACGACGGGCGGCTCACCATCACGCTCGGCTTCGGCGAGTCGCTGTTCGACGAACGCTTCGGCCTGGCCGAGCAGCGGCCCGAGCCGCTGCGCCAGATGCCCGCGTTCCCCGGCGACAACCTCGATCCGAACCGCTCCCACGGCGACCTCCTGGTGATCGTCCAAGGCGACCACATGCTCCTGGTCCACCACGCGCTGCGCGACATCATGCGCCGTACCAAGGGGCGGCTCGAGGGCCGCTGGGCCCAGCCGTGCTTCCAGAAGTTCGACGCCGAGAAGGCCGGCAAACCCGGCACCGCGCAGGGGCGCGGGATCCTCGGCTTCCCCGACGGTTCGCGCAACCTGAGCCCCGACGACGACGCCGACAAGGTGTTCACCGGATCCGAGGCGCCGGTCTGGGCGCGCGGGGGCACCTACCTCGCGCTGCGCCTGATCCGCCTCAAGCTCGAGCGCTGGGACCGCCTGTCGCGCAAGTCCCAGGAGAACTCGATCGGCCGCACGCAAGCTCCTCGGCGGCACGCAGGACGGCGGCGCCGAGCACGACGAGCCGAAGCTCGGGCGCGAGACACCGGTCGACGCCCACATCCGCATGGCCCAGAAGAAGGGCAACAAGGGCGACATCCACCGGCGCGGGTTCAGCTACACGAACGGGTTCGACGAGTACGGCCTGCTCGACTCCGGCAGCGTCTTCCTCGCGTTCTGCCGCGACATCGTCACGCAGTTCCAGGCCACCAAGGAAGGCATGCGCGGCCAGGACCTCGACGAGTACGCGGTGGCGGTCGGCGGCGGCTACTTCTTCTGCCCGCCCGGTGCCGATCGCGAGGGCGACTACATCGGCCGGCGGCTGGTCGAATCGTGAAGTCAAGAAAGGAAAACCTGCGCACCCGGCCGAGCCGTGCGCCTGGCCAACGGCGAGCAGGCGAGTTCGAGGTCTGGGCGGCCCGCGCCTGGAACGTCTTCAACGAGGGCAAGCCGTTCTCGATCGTCTACCCGGTGATGGTGCTCCTCGCCGCTGTGCCCGCCGGTCTCGCTCCCGACGGCCCCATCGCGCTCGCGCTGCTCGGGGCCGTCGCGCTGGCGGCCGTCCTGTCCCGGTTCTCGTTCCCGCTGCGCGGCCGTGCGTTGCTGTGGCTTTCCGCCGCTGTTGTGCGTGCCGCTGCTCGAGCCGTGGCGCGCGCCGGGGCTGCTGCTCGGCGCTCTCGCCGGCTACGTGTTCTTCACCGTCTTCTTCTGGGGCGTCGCTCTACTACCACCTGCGCACCGGCGCTCCGTGGACGAACTTCACCCGCTTCTGGCGGCTCGTCGCCACGAACTCCGACCCCACGAGCGGCAACGCGCTCGAGCAGATCCCGAAGTGGGTCCTGACGCTCTCCGCCGGCACCATGCTCGCCGAGGAGGCGACGTGGGGGAGCGCGGCCCGGATCCCCGCCGCGGCACTGATTTGCGCCGCGTTCGGCGCGCTCGCCTGGCGGCACTGGAAGGCCGCCTACCTGCCCGCCTATCCGCCCCGGGCCGAGCACACCAGCGGCCCGGCGCGCGCCCGCCGCGTGTACGTGATCGTCGTCGACGGCTGCAACCGCGAGCGCCTGTGGCAGGCGGATACGCCCACGATGGATCGCCTCGCCCGCGAGGGCACCGAGTACCTCGGGGTCGAGCCCGCCTACCCCGCCCGCACCGTCGTCTGCTTCTCCTCGATGCTCACCGGGCGCCGCCCCGCACGAGCACGGGATGCGCTCGAACTTCGCGCCGCGCCTCGGCGTCCGGGTGGAGTCGGTCTTCGACGTGCTCGAGCGCGAGGGCCGCAGCGGTCGCCTCGTCGGCATCGCCCATCTGCTCGACCCGTTCGGCGAGAAGATCGTACGCTCGGTGACCTCGGTCCAGCCGACCGGGCAGATCGACAGCTCGCTGACCGCGGCCGGGCGGGCTGTCGTCGAGGAGGAGGACCCCGACCTGCTCGTGCTCCAGCTCCTCGCGGCGGACCAGCTCGGGCACGTGCGCGGGGTTCGCAACCCCGAGTACCTCGACCAGCTCGCGGAGACGGACCGCCACGTCGGCGATTTCCTCGCCTTCCTCGCGGAGCGCGGCAAGCTCGAGGCCGCGACGGTGATCTTGATGGCCGACCACGGACAGGGCCGTGGGATCGGCGGTCACGGACACCTCGACTGGGGCGAGCGGCCGGTGCCGTTCGTGGTCTGGGGCGAGGGAGCGGTGCCCGGCGCGATCTCGCGCGAGCCGCGCTCGGTCGCCGAGCTGGCGGTGACGATCGCCGACCTGCTCGGCGTCGATGCCCCCGCCGCGGCGCGCGGGCGCCCGCTGGTGCCGGTGGCCGATCCAGGGGCAGCGCCCGCGCCGGAGGGCGGGCGCTGCCTCGCGATCGTCGTGGCGCGCAACGAGGAGCCGCGTCTCGGGGGCGTGCTCGAGCGGCTGCCGAAGGAGGCGTGCGGGATGCCGGTCGACGTGCTCGTGGTCGACGACGGCTCGACCGACCGCACCGCCGTGCTCGCGCGCGAGCACGGCGCCGCCGTGTCTGTCGCACTCCGAGTCGCGCGGCCTGGGCGCCGGTCTGCGCAGCGGGCTCGAGCACGCGCGCGACGACGGCTACGCGGCCGCCGTCTACCTCGACGGAGACGGCGAGTACGACGCGGCCGAGCTGCGCGCGCGTACTCGATCCGGTCGCCCGCCGGCGCGCCGACTACGTGCTGCGGCTCGCGCTTCCTCGGCCGCCGCGAGGGAATGACGCTGGCACCGCGACCTCGCCAACCGCGGCGTGAGCGCGATCGTCGGGCACGCTGATGGGCGGCGCGGTCATCACCGACGCGCAGACGGGCTATCGCGCCTTCTCGAGCGCGGGCACTGGCCAGTGCCGAGATCGCCCACGACTACAACTACGCGCAGGTCCTCACCCTGTCGCTGTGGGGCGCGGGGATCGAGCCGGTCGAGGTGCCGATCACGTACCGGCGGCGCGACGGCGGGCAGCTCGTTCGTGCGCTACCCGGAGTACTTCGCGCGTGTCGCGCCGGCCATCCTGCGCCAGTGGAGGAACTCCATGACGGCGAGGGCCGCCAGCGCACAGCCGATCCCCACCGCCAGCGCATACGGCCAGACCGCCCCGGGGTCGAACGACGGGAACAGCGACGTGAGCGGGCCGAACGGCGCGTCGGGCCGCGGTGCGACGAACCCGCCCGCCGCCGGTCCGCACGTCGAGGTAGAGCCAGACCGAAGCGACGCAGCGTCAGCGCGCCGAGCACGGCGCCCGTCCGCGGCAGGTGCCGTAGCCCCAGCGCGCAGACCGCGATCGACAGCGGCAGCGCCGCGAGCAGGTGGCGGGGCGGGAACCAGAAGCCGAACATCGTCGGCGCGAGGAACCCGGCGACCACGAGTTGCGCGCCGAGCACCGTCAGGCAGATCGCCGCCGCCCGCTCCTCGCGCTTGAGCTGTGGCACCGCTCGCGCGAGGTGGTCGCGCTTGCGACCTGTAGAAGAACCACAGCCCGGCGAAGGCGAGCAGGAAGAACGGCGCCCAGCGCAGCAGGCCGTAGTCGCGGTCGATGAACAGCGCGACGAGCCGGTACGCGCGGTCGAGGTAGCCGCCGGGGAAGGTCGCGTCGGTGGCGCGTCTCGCCGGCGCTGTCGGCGGTGTAGGGGGTCGGTCCGCCGTAGAGCGCCTCGTTGATCCCCACGTAGAAGGCGACGCTGAACGCGGCGACCTCGATCGCCCCGATCGCCAGCGTCCGGCGGCGGGCGCGGAACAGCGCGTACGCCCGCGAACGCCCCGACCGCGAGCCCCGCCGGGACGAACTTCGTGCCGAGCCACGGCAGGAGGCTGAGGAGGGCGAAGCAGAGGAACGCCTCGCGGCGGCGGACGTGGTCGGACAGCCGCAGCGCGAGCAGGGCGGCTCCCGCGAGCTATCGCGCCGGCCGTCAACTCGGGGTAGATGGCGGTGCCGTAGGCGACGAACGGCGGCGAGAGCCCGACGACGATCGTGGCGCCGAGCGCCCACGGGTCGGGCACCACGCGCAGCGCGAGGCGATAGCCGAGCAGCGACCGCCAGCGCGGCCAGCGCCGCCAGGAACAGCTGCACCCCCGTCGGCCCCGCCAGCGCGTAGGCCGGCGCGATCAGCGCGGGAAGCCCACGCCGTGCGGCTCGTTCAGGCGCCCGTTCGTCTCCTCGCCGTGCTTGTCGAGTTCGTACGGGTAGAAGTCGGCGTAGGACCTCTCGGCGAACTCGTCCTTGACGTCGACGTCGCCGTCCTCGACCATCGACTCGGCCGCCAGCAGGTAGTGCGGCTCGTCGCCGCCGTACTCGGAGGAGCCGAACGCGTGCAGGCCGAGCGTGCTCGCGTAGACCGCGAAGAGGAACAAGAAGAGTGCAAGGCTCGGCATCCAGCCTCGCGTTTGAGGACGAGGTTCGACCTCCGGTCTCACATCCTTGCGCTACGCGCCGAGCGCGCGGGCGATGATCATCTGCTGCACCTCGTCGGTGCCCTCGCCGATCGTCAGGATCTTCGCGTCGCGGTAGAAGCGGCATACGGGGTACTCCTCGATGTATCCGTACCCGCCGTGGATCTGGACCGCCTCCTCGGAGGCCCGCACGGCGAGCCGGCCGGACTTCAGCTTGGCCTGGGCCGCGGTGAGCGAGAAGTTCTGGCCGCGGTCCTTCTCGACGGCCGCCTTGTACAGCAGCAACCGGGCGGCCTCGAGCTCGGTCGAGATGTCCGCGAGCTTGTTCTGGATCGACTGGAACTTGGCGATCGGCTTGCCGAACGCCTTGCGCTCCTTCGCATAGGCGAGCGCCTCGTCGAGCGCGCCCTGCGCCAGGCCGATTCCCATCGCCGACACGGAGATGCGGCCGCCGTCGAGCGTCTGGAGGAACTGCTGGAAGCCCTTGCCGAGCGGGCCGAGCGTGTTCTCCACGGGTACGCGGCAGTCGTCGAAGGCGAGCGGGCGCGTGTCGGAGGCGTTCCAGCCCATCTTGCGGTAGGCCTCGCCGATCTCGTAGCCGGGCGTGCCGTTGGGGACGATGATGTTCGAGATCTCACCCTCGCCCGTCACAGCCGTGATCGACACGAGCGCGGTGATGTCCGTCCCGGCGTTGGTGATGAACTGCTTCGAGCCGTTGATCACCCACTCGTCGCCGTCGCGCTTGGCGGTGGTCCGGGTGGCCCCGGCGTCGGAGCCCGCGTCTGGCTCGGTCAGGCCGAACGCGCCGAGCGCCTCCCCGGAACACAGGCGGGGCAGCCATTCGGCCTTCTGCTCGTCGTTGCCGAACGCCGCGATCGGGTAGGTGCCGAGCGACGTGTGGCCGGCCAGCGTGATCGCCACCGATGAATCCACGCGCGCCAGTTCCTCGACGGCGAGCGCGTAGGACAGCGTGTCGGCGCCGCCGCCGCCGTACTCGGGGTCGTACGGGATGCCCATCAGCCCGAGCTCGCCGAGCTTCTTGACGATTTCGTACGGGAAGGTCTTGGTGCGGTCGAGCTCCTCCGCGACGGGCTTCACCTCGTTCTGGGCAAAGTCGCGGACCAGGGAGCGGATGTTCTGCTGTTCGTCGGTCAGGTCGAAGTCCATGGGCGGGGGATGTTATGGGGGAGACGGCGCGCGGTTAGGATCGGCCACGAGGAGAGTCCACGGAGAGGGAGTTGGAGATGGCCGTCATGGCCCCGGCATTCGACGAGACGCAGCGGTTGACGCTGGCGGCGCTGTGCGACGCGTACATCCCATCGGTCGACAGCGATACCGGCGACCCGGTCGAGCGCGAGTTCATGGCGCGCTCCGCCGCGGACCTCGGCGTCGCCGAGCAGATCGAAGACATGCTGTCCCAGGCGATGCTCCCCGACGAGCTGGCCGCAGTCGGCGGTCTGCTCGACGCGCTCGCGGCCGAAGACTTCGTGAACCTCGACACCGCCGGCCGCACGGCCGTGATCCACGGCTTCCGCGACGGCGACCCCGAGGCCAAGCTCGGGCTCGACCAGCTGCGCGGCCTGACGATCCTGTTCTTCTACGCGCTCCCGGACGAACAGGGGCGCAACCCGAACTGGGAGGCCCTCGGCTACCCGGGGCCCGTGAGCGCGCCGCCCGACGCGGCGGCAGCGCCGAAGACGATCGACGTGACCGAGGTCGCGGGCGACTCCGCCACGGTCAGCGCCGAGGTGTGCGTCGTCGGCTCGGGCGCCGGTGGCTCGGTCATCGCGGCGAAGCTCGCGGCTGCCGGCAAGGACGTGCTCGTGCTCGAGATGGGCGGCTACCGCAACGAGCAGGACTTCAAGCAGCTCGAGCTGGCCGGCTATCTGGAGCTCTACTACGGCGCCGGCCTCGCGGCATCGGAGAACGGCTCGATCTCGATCCTCGCCGGCAGCACGCTCGGCGGCGGCACGGTCGTCAACTACATGAACTGCATCCCGACGCCGGAGCGGATCGTGGCCGAGTGGGCCGGCCACGGGCTGGTCGGCCTCGAGGACGACGAGGCGTACCGGCGCGACCACATCGGCGCGGTGCTGGAGCGGATCAACGCCAACACCGAGGCGACGACGCAGAACGGCACACACACCCGGTTGATGGAGGGCCTCGACGCGATGGGCCAAGAGCACCGGCCGATCGTGCGCAACGCGTCGCTCGACGACGATGCGGCGAACTGCGGCTACTGCTCGATGGGCTGCCAGCACGGCTGCAAGCGCTCGGCGATGAAGACGTGGTTGCAGGACGCGTCCGACAAGGGCGCGAGCGCGCTGGTCGGCGCTGTCGCGGAGAAGATCCTCGTCGAGGACGGGCGCGCGAGCGGCGTGGCCGCCACCGTCACGCACGCGGACGGGGCGACGACGGCGGTGACGGTCGAGGCGGCCACGGTCGTGGTCGCCTGCGGGTCCGTCGAGTCTCCGGCGCTGCTGCTGCGCTCGGGCATCGGGGGTCCGGCCGTGGGCAAGAACCTGCGCCTGCATCCCGCCTACGTGGTGATGGGCGCCTACGACGAGCCCGTCGAGGGCTGGAAGGGCCAGATCCAGTCGCTCGTATCCGACGCCTACGACGCCGTCGAGGGCGAGTACGGCTTCCTCGTCGAGGCGACGGGCATGTTCCCGGGCCTGCTCGGCGCCACCTACCCGTGGGAGGACGGCGCGGCGCACAAGCAGCTGATGAACGCGTTCCGCTGGCACGCCCCGTTCATCACGGTCGCGCGCGACCACGGCTCGGGTGAGGTGGTGCTCGACGAGCACGGCCGGGCCGTCGTGCGCTGGGGCCTCGACGACGACGTCGACCGCCGGCTGGCCGTACGGGCGAACGTCGAGCTGTGCCGCCTGCAGAAAGCGGCGGGCGCGGTCGAGGTGTTCACCGGCCACAAGCGCGAGCTGCGCTGGAAGCAGGGCGAGGACTTCGACGCCTTCATCGCAGCGGTCGAGGCCGCCTCCTACGAGCCGAACGACATCGCGTGCTTCACGGCGCACCAGATGGGCTCGTGCCGGATGGGCTCGGACCCGCAGACCTCGGTCGCGGACGGGCGCGGCGAGCTGCACGACACGAAGGGGGTCTGGATCGGTGACGCGTCGGCGTTCCCGACCGCCCCGGGAGTCAACCCGATGGTGTCGATCATGTCGCTCGCCCACCGCACGGCGGATTTGATGCTGGCGTAACTACGGGAGGGCGAGGCCGAGGACCCCGGCCGCTTCGGCGACCGAGGGGTCCTCGAGGGCCAGCCCGCGCACCGAGCGCAGCTTCAGGCGCAGGCGCGCGCGCCCGAAGAAGGTGAGGTTCAGCCACGACGCCTCGATCGTCGACCACCAGCGCAGGGCGACGGCCTGCGGGTGCCCGCCGAACAGCGCCAGCGCCTGCTCCTGGGTGAGGTCCCGCTCGCCCGTGGCGACCAGCGACGGCCGCAGGCGCTCGCGGGTGAGGGTGCGCGGATCGTCGAGATCGACGATCTCGACATCGTCGGCAACCGCGATCTCGGCGACCCCGAGCGGTCGGCCGTCCACCGTGAGGCTCCCGGGGGTGAGCCGTCCGAAGCCCTGGAAGGGGCGCAGCGCCTCGGCGACGACGCTCGCCTCCGACTCGGACGCGTAGAGCGCTGCGTACTTCGCGGGGTTGTCATGGCGCCCGTGGCCTTGGAGCGGGCGCGGGAACCACAGGGCGCCGCCCGGTCTGGCCGGGCGTGCCTCCGGCTCCCACGGGAAGACCCGGTAGGCGATCAAGCGAACGAGCCGGCGCGGGCGGCCTGGATCGCCCCGAGGACCTCGTCGAGGCGCCCCGCCCGGACCACGTCGATCGGCCGCCGGTTGCGCAGGAACGGGTTGGTCCCGTGCAGCCACGCGTCGGCTGTCTCGGGGTCGTAGACGCGCAGGAGCTGGGTCATCGCGGCCTCGAGCACCTCGACGCGCTCGGCGTTCTCCGGGTCGATGCCCTGGCCGCGGATCCAGCGGCCGATCTGCGCCGGCGAGACGTCGAGCAGCTCGGCGAGACGCCGCTGTGAGCGGAAGTCCTTGCTGAGCGCTTCGACCTTCTGGGCGACGGCGACGGGCATGCTCCCAGGCTAGCGCAACGAAAAGTGTTGCGGCAGTCGCGGAGAGTTGAATCGTCGCGCGGGTGTGGTCACCTGTCGCACAGCCGCGCCCACGATCCATCCGTGCGCTCCGAACGCGGCCAGGCATCGCTCGAGTGGATCGGTCTCACCCTGCTGTGCTCGCTCGTGCTCGGCGCGGTCGCGACCTTCGTGCCGGCGTTCGGCGGCCGCAGCTTCGGCGCCTTCGTGACCCACGAGATCGTCTGCACGGTGAAGGGCGGGTGCGACGACGGCGACGCCGAGCTCGCTGCCGCATACGGCGAACGCGACGCCGAGCTCGTCCGCCGCCACGCGCCGGGGCTCGTCTACGAGCCGGGGGAGAAGCAGCTGCCGGTCGACTGGCGCGAGTGCCGCGAGAGCACGTGCGCGCAGGCGCCCGACGACCGCGACCTCGACGCGCACCGCACGCACGGCGGGCTGCGCGCGACGGTCTTCACGCGCGTCGTGCGCCGCGGCGGCAAGGCCTACATCGAGTACTGGTTCTACTACCCGGACTCGAACTCGGCGATCGCGGGCTCGGACAAGATCTGGGAGCGCAGCCACCTGGCCCAGCTCGTCACCGGCCTCGTGACCGGCAAGCGGCGCTACCCGGGTTACCACCTCGACGACTGGGAGGGTTACGAGGTCGAGGTCGACCGCCGCGGCCGGGCGCGGGTGCGCACGACCACCCACGGCGGCTGGCAGTACTGCAAGAAGGGCTGTGAGGATGAGTGGGGCCCGGACCGCGGCTGGACCCGCGTGTCGCGCGGGAGCCATTCCGGCCACGTCCCCGACCGGCTCGAGCGCGAGCGCACCACGGGCGGCTCCGGCGTCCGCCTGATCCCGCTCGAGCGCGCGCCGCGCGCCCGCTACCGCGCGCTCGACCCGGGCGTCAAGCCGCCGTGGCTCAAGCGCGCCTGGAGCGATCCGCTCACGCCTGATTCCTGAGGTCGACCACGTAGAACCGGGTGCGCCCGAGCGGCTCGCCGCCGACCGCGAGCACGACCGCGTGCGGCCCCGCTCGCTCGAAGCGGGCCTGGCTGCCGAGCGCGAGCACCATGCGCTGTTCCTGACCGGGGATCGTGCCGGCGGGGCGGCCAGCCTCGATTTCCATGCTGAACGCCTCTCCGAGCCGCTCCCCGTCCGGGCCCTCGATGTGGACCTCGAGGTTCTGACGCGTGTTCGTCTCCTCCCACGGAACGTCGATGCCGAGGCCGATCGAGAAGGCGAACTCGGCGGGCAGCTCAGGGAAGCGGAGCATGTTCCAGCCGGCGCCGAGGCTGTAGAGCTTGCCGTTCACGGCTTCGCTGCGGTCGGCCAGCACGATGAATCCGATCTGCACACGACCAGACTAGGCCCTGGCCGCGCGGAATTCCGCCGCACCGCCCGACGGGGCGGGTAATGTAGGCGGGGCAGGACATCCGACCGAAAGCGAGGCCTTCCCATGGCGAGGACGGTTCGCGAACAGCAGGACAAGCGGCGCGCGGAGAAGCTCAAGCAGGTCAAGGAGCAGGTCGACGACGGCTCGCTGGTCATCCGCAAGATGACCGCCGCCGAGCGTAAGGCCAACCCGCCGAAGCCCCGGCCGGAGAAGAAGAAGCGCTGAGCCTGACCTGAGCTCCCGAGCGTGCGAGACTCCCCTGTGAGCAATGAGCGGAGGACGTCGCACCGAGGGGAGTAAGGCCGAGCCGTCGCGCAACGGTGCGTCGGCGAACGGCCACGCCAACGGCCACGCCGAGGGCGGGCGGGGCTTCGGCCCATCCGATCTCGCGGGCCTGATCGGCCGGACGGCGGGCGCGATGGCTCGCCAGGCCCAGTCGCGCGTGCCGCGCGCCGATCTCGACGAGCGCGACCCCGACTACATCCGCGAGTCGCTGCCCGGCCTGTGGCTGCTCGCGAGCATCTGGTTCCGCGCCGAGGTGCGCGACCTCGACCGGATCCCCGCCGCGGGCCCGGTGCTCCTCGTGGGCAACCACTCGGGCGGCAACCTCACGCCCGACACCGGCGTGCTCACGCTCGCGTTCGCCACCCACTTCGGGGTCGAGCGCCGCTTCCACCAGCTCGCGCACAACCTGGTGCTGTCGATGCCCGGCCTCGGCTTCCTGCGCAAGTACGGCACCGTCGCTGCCAACCCGCAAAACGCCGACGAGGCGCTCAGCTCGGGCGCGGCGCTGCTCGTCTACCCGGGCGGCGACTACGAGGTCCACCGCCCGACATGGGACGCGGGCAAGGTCGACTTCGGCGGCCGCAAGGGTTTCATCCGGCTCGCGCTCGACAAGGACGTGCCGCTGGTGCCGGTGGTATCCGCCGGCGGCCAGGAGACGGCGCTCTTCCTCAGCCGCGGCGAGCGGCTGGCACGGCTGCTGCGGCTCGACAGGATGTTCCGGCTGAAGGTCCTGCCGATCTCGATCGCCCCGCCCTGGGGCATCAACATCGGCGACATGCTCGGTCACTGGCCGCTCCCGGCCAAGATCACGATCCAGGTCCTGGAACCGATCCACCTGCGCGAGCGCTACGGCGACGACCCGGACCTCGACGCGATCTACGACGACGTGATCGCGGACATGCAGCAGACGCTCGACGAGCTGCAGGCCGAGCGCACGCTTCCCCGTGATCGGCTGACGCCATGCGGATCGAGCGCGAGATCACCATCGATGCTCCGCGCGAAGCCGTCTGGGACGCGATCGGCGACCCAGGGAAGTACGCGAGCTTCATGTCGGGGATCACGGTCTCCGGGCCTGAGGGCGACGCCGACGCCGAGCCCGGCACGGGAGTCAGGTACCAGCTGCGGATGCGAGTCGGCTCGGCCGACATCGGCGGGCCGATCGAGCTGGTCGAGTACGACCCGCCGCGGGATCTCGCCTGGACGAGCATCACCGGCATCGACCAGCGCGGCCGGATCCGGCGTGCGCGACGCGGGGGAGGGGCGGACGAAGGTCACGCTGCGGCTCAGCTACGGCGCGCCGGGCGGCCTCCTCGGCGTGATCGCCGACCGCCTCGGAGCGAGCCAGGTATCGCAGCACCTCGAAAAGACGCTGGCCAGTTTGCGGACCTCGATCGAGGGCATCGAAACGAACGGAGGAAGTGACTTGAGCGAGGGCAAGGGACTCCTGGGATCCGTCGCCTACAAGGCGGGCGGCTTGCGGATCCTCGCGGGCACGGGGCTCGCGCGGCCGGTGCGTCCGGACAAGCTCGCGAAGGCGGGCCTGACGCTCACGCGCTGGGGCCGCGGCCCGGCCGCCGGCTTCATCACCGGGGCGGTCTTCTATCCGAACGAGACGGCGCTGGTCGACGACCTCGGCACGATGACCTTCGGCGACATCGACCGCAGCTCGAACCGGATCGCCAACTCGCTCGCCGACGCCGGCATCGTCGAGGGCGACGGTGTCGGGATCATGTGCCGCAACCATCGCGGCTTCGTCGAGTCCACCGTGGCCGTCGCCAAGCTGGGCGCGCACGCGCTCTACCTGAACACCGCCTTCGCGGCCCCGCAGCTGACCGAGGTGGTCAAGCGCGAGAAGCCGAAGGCGCTCATCTACGACGAGGAGTTCGCGGACCTGCTCGAGGAGGCCGGCCACCGGCGCAAGCGCTTCGTGGCCTGGCACGAGGGCGATGTGGACGACCCGACGCTCGAGGAGCTGCGCGACGCCGGCGGCGAGGACAGCCCCGTGCCGCCGGAGAACGCGGGCCGGGCGATCATCCTCACCTCCGGCACGACCGGCACGCCCGAAGGGCGCCAACCGCGAGTCGCCGGCGTCGCTCGACCCGGCCGTCTCGCTGCTGTCGAAGATCCCGCTGCGCGCGCGCTAGACGACGCACATCGCGGCGCCGCTGTTCCACTCGTGGGGCTTCGCGCACTTCACCATCGGCCTGCTGCTGAACACGACGATGGTGCTCACGCGCAAGTTCGACCCCGAGAACTGCCTCGCGCAGATCGAGCGCTCCCGCGCCGATGTGCTCGTGGTGGTGCCGGTGATGATGCAGCGCATCATGGAGCTGCCGGAGGAGACCCGGCGCAAGTACGACACCTCGTCGCTGAAGGTCGTGGCCGCCAGCGGGTCCGCGCTGCCGGGCGATCTCGCCACCAAGTGGATGGACGAGTTCGGCGACACGCTCTACAACCTGTACGGCTCGACCGAGGTGGCGTGGGCGACGATCGCGACGCCCGCGGACATGCGCGCCGCTCCGGGGACCGCGGGGCAGCCTCCGCGCGGGACGGTGCTGAAGCTCTACGACGAGGACGGCAAGCCCGTTCGGACCGGCGAGGTCGGCCGCATCTTCGTAGGCAACGAGATGCTGTTCGAGGGCTACACCGGCGGCGGCGGCAAGGACTCGATCGACGGGCTGATGGCCACCGGCGACGTGGGCCGGCTCGACGAGGCTGGACGCCTGTTCGTCGAAGGCCGCGACGACGAGATGATCGTCTCCGGCGGGGAGAACCTGTTCCCCCAGGAGGTCGAGGACCTGATCGCCAAGCACGAGGCCGTCGCCGAGGCCGCCTGTCTCGGCGTGCCGGACGAGAAGTTCGGCCAGCGCCTGCGCGGGTTCGTCGTCCTCAAGAGCGGCAAGAAGGCCTCCGAGGACGACCTGAAGGCCTACGTCAAGGACAACCTCGCCAACTACAAGGTGCCGCGCGAGATCTGGTTCATGGACGAGCTGCCGCGCAACGCGACCGGCAAGGTCCTGAAGCGTGAGCTGAAGGAGCTCGAGGAAGCGCCGAGCTAGGCGCTTCTGGACGCGTATACGAGTTTGGAGTGCGCCCGCAGGGGGAATGGCGCACGATCTGTCGAACGTGCCTACTGTGGAAGCAGTGGACTCGACAGCAACATCTGGCCAGCAGATCCGGCGCGAGACCTGGATCGACGGCGACGGCGTCCGGTGGGCGGCGGTCTATGAGTACGACCGCAAGCTGAGCCGCTGGATCCTCGTCTCACGGTTCGAGGCAGAGCACGCCTAGAGCTGCAGGTCGGGCGGTAGCGGCAGGTCCTGCGGCGCCGAGGCGTCCGTCGCAGGGTCCCAGTCCGGGAATGCCATGCCGTCCCGGCCCTGGTGCTCGCCGGCACCGCCGAGGGCGATAAGCACCACCCGCTCGGCCCCCTTGTTGACCAGCTGGCGGCGCACCTCGGGCCCGACACGCGCCAGCTCGCCCGGCCTGAGGACGTGCTCCTCGGCATCCACCAGCAGCGTCAGCTCGCCCTCGAGCACCACGTAGACCTCTTCCTGGTGCTCGTGGCGATGGATCCGGCCCTGCTGGCCCGGGGTGAGGACCATCTGGTTGATCCCGAAGCTGGTGATCCCGAGCGCGCGCCGCAGCGAGGTGAATCGCTCGCCGGCGGCGGGGTCGATCCGAGTGCGTGAGAAGCCCGGTTCCACGCTCTGAGCCTACTCGCGCGCCGCGCGCGCTAGCTGCTAGCCGCGGGGGCGAGGTCGCGCCCGGGCTCGATGCCCCAGCGCTCGCCGACCGCGGCCAGCTCCGCGTCGAGCGGCCAGCGATCGGGCTTCGCCTCGCCCTCGAAGTCGGGCGCGCCGCCCTTCAGCGTCATGGAGCCGGTGTTGTCGCCGATCGCCCGAATGGCGGCGACCTCGTCGTCGCTCAGGACGATCTCGGCCGGGGTGGCGGCAAGCTCGGCGCGCTGTTCCTCCACGGGGCGGGCGCCCGGCGCGGCCTCCTGGATCAGCGTCGGCGCGCAGCACGCGACGGCGTCGTGGGCGAGGTTCCACTGGCACGCGAGCTGCAGGGGCGTGAGCCCGTGGCGCGCAGCGAACGGGAGCAGCTGCTCGATCCGCTCCAGGCCCGCGTCGACCCAGCCTGCCGGCCGGAAGCCGCGGTGGTCGCCCTTCGCGAACTCGTGCCCGGCGGCCAGCCCGCCGTGGAAGAGGCCGCCGTAGTCGACGACGCGGGTGAGTATCCGCACATCCTTGGCGGCCGCTGCCGGCAGCACGAGCTCGCCCGGCCACGGCTCGAGCGGGTTGAGGATCACCATCGCCCAGTCGATGCGGTCGCCGAAGCGCTCGATGCAGTCGATCAGGTCGAGGGTGAAGCCGTTCGCGGGCCCGGGGGCGACGCCGATGGCGCCGCACAAGCCGTCCTCGCGCAGCGCGGCCATCCCGTCCCAGACAGCTTCGCTGGTGAACCCGGTGCGGTCCGGGTTGTGGAGCAGCAGGAGGTCGAATGTGTCGACTCCGCAGCGCGCGAGCGAGCGCTCCGTGGCCCGGCGCAGGTAGTCCGCGTAATCGTCGGGTCCGCGCAACGCCGGGTCCGTGAACCGCGGGAAGCCCTTCGGCCCGTCGCGCTCGCCGTCGTAGAAGTCGTGGCCGACGGCGCCGACGAGCGAATAGGAGTCGCGCTCCACACCCTCGAGCGCCTGGCCGAGCAGCGTGTCGGCCGCGCCGGCACCGTAGACGTCGGCCGTGAGGATGGTGTCGATCCCGCCGCCGGGCCGCAGCAGCGGCACGAGCCGCTCGTCGTCGAGCGGCGCGCCGAAATGCATGAAGCGGCCGCCGCTCCAGGTACCGACGGCTACGTGTCCGGGCTCGCGCATCAACCCGCGGCGGAGCGCCGCGCAAGCTCGATCAGCGTGCGCACGCCGAAGCCGGACGCGCCGCGGCCGACGTAGGGCCGGTTCAGGTCCCACGCGGTGCCGGCGATGTCCATGTGCACCCACGGGGTGTCGCCGACGAAGGCCTCGAGGAAGTGCGCGGCGGTGATCGACGATGCCTTGCGGCCCTCGGGCGCGTTGTCGAGGTCGGCGTACTTGCCCTCGACGATCTTCGCCGTCTCCTCGTGCAGCGGCAGGCGCCAGCCGATCTCGCCGACGTTGCGGCTGGCGGCCTCGACCTCGTCGAACCAGTCGTCGTCGTTCGAGAACAGGCCCATGTGGGTGGAGCCGAGCGCGATGATGATCGCGCCGGTCAGCGTCGCCAGGTCGACGACGCGCTCGGCGCCCTGCTCGATCGCAGTAGACGAGCGCGTCGGACAGGATCAGCCGGCCCTCGGCGTCGGTGTTGTTCACCTCGATCGTCTTGCCGTTGCGGGCCGTGACGATGTCGCCGGGCTTGACGGACCGGCCGCTCGGCATGTTCTCCGTGGCCGGCACGACGGCGGTGATCGTGACCGGGAGCCCGATCTCGGCGATCGCGCCGATCGCCTCGATCACGGCGGCGCCGCCGGACATGTCGAACTTCATCTCCGACATCTTGGCCCCGGGCTTCAGCGAGATGCCGCCGGTGTCGAAGGTCACGGACTTGCCGACGTAGCCGAGGTGCGGGCCCTCCGTGCCGCCGCTGTAGCGCAGCACGATCAGCTGGGGCTCGGCGTACGTGCCCTGGGCCACCGCCGCGAACGCGCCCATTTTCATCGCGACGATGCCGTCGCGGTCGAACACCTCGATCTCGACCGTGTCGTACTGGTCGGCGATCTCGCGCGCGCGGCCGGCCACGTACTCGGGCGTCGCCACGTTCGAGGGAAGGTTCTGTAGGTCGCGCGCCCGGTTGGCGGCATGACCCGCGATCGCCGCCTCGCGGACGAGCTGCTCCGACACGCCGTCACCCGCGATCTCGAGGGACTCCAAGCCGGCGGCGCCGTTGTCGTCGTCGGACTTCGACTTGAACTGCTTGAACTCGTACAGCTTGAGGATCGTGCCCTCAACGATCCCCGTCTCCGCGCCCGTGTCGGGCAGCGCCCACGACAGCGACACCGCGCCGAGCGCCTTCGCACGGCCGGCGACCGCGGCGGCAGCCTCGCGGCCCTTCTCGGCGGTGAACTCGTCGCGCTCGCCGAGACCGGCGATGATCACGCGCCGCGTGCCCCCGCCGGGAGCGTCCTCGTGGGCCACCGCGAGCTTGCCGACGCCGGGCTTTGCCTCGCCGACCTCGACCAGCTGCTGGAGCGCCGGATCGGGCAGGTGCTCGCCCTCGAACAGGCCCAGCACTCGGGTGTCGGCGGCGGTCTCCTCGGGGGCGCCGGCACGGGCGCTGACGGTGATCTGGGGCATGCCCCGGAGTCTATGCAGGTAACGTTCCGAGCCCCCTCGAAGCCTCTGAAGGAGCCTGACTCGATGCCCAAGACCGTGATCCTCGGTACCGCCCGTACGCCGTTCGGCAAGATGGGCGGCGCGCTGAAGTCGCTCGACGCGACCGACCTCGGCGGCCATGCCATCAAGAACGCCCTCGAGCGCGCCGACGTATCCGGCGACCAGGTCGACCACGTGATCGTCGGGCAGGTGCTGCAGGCCGGCCAGGGCCAGATTCCCTCGCGTCAGGCCCAGATCAAGGGCGGCATTCCGAAGGAAGTCCCGTCGGAGACGGTCAACAAGGTCTGCGCCTCGGGCATGCGCGCGGCCGGGATCCTCGATCAGCAGATCCGCGCGGGCGACGTCGAGGTCGGAGTCGCGGGCGGGATGGAGTCGATGTCCGGCGCGCCGTACCTGATGCCAAACGCCCGTTTCGGGTACCGCATGGGCGACGCCAAGGCGCTCGACGCGATGGTCCACGACGGCCTCACCAACCCGTTCTCCGGCAAGCAGATGTTCGTCGAGGCGACGGAGGTCGGCGACGAGCTCGAGATCACCCGCCCGGACCTCGACAAGTTCGCGCTGCGCAGCCACGACCTCGCGATCCAGGCGACCGACGAGGGGCGCCTGGCCGAGGAGATCGCGCCGATCACGATCAGCTCGCGGAAGGGCGACACGGTTGTCGAGGTCGACGAGGCTCCGCGCCGCGGTTCGACCCTGGAGGCACTCGCCGGGCTCCCCGGCCTCGTCGGCAAGGAGGGCTCGCACACGGCCGGCAACTCCCCGGGCGTCAACGACGGCGGTGCCGCACTCGTCGTCGCCAGCGAGGAGTGGGCGCAGGCGAACGGCAAGGAGGCTCTGGCCACGATCATCGGCCAGGCCGCCGTTGCCGACGACTTTCCCTACCTTGCCCGCACCCCCGCGAACGCCGCCAAACTGGCGCTCGAGAAGGCCGGCATGACGGTCGACGACGTCGATCTCTTCGAGATCAACGAGGCGTTCTCGTCGGTCGCCCTGAACTCGATGCGGATGCTCGGCGTGAGCGAGGAGAAGGTGAACGTCAACGGTGGCGCGGTTGCTCTCGGGCACCCGATCGGGGCATCCGGCGCCCGTCTGCTCGGCACGCTCGTCCACGAGCTGCGCCGTCGCGGCGGCGGTGTCGGCGTTGCGGCGATCTGCTCCGGCGGCGGCCAGGGCGACGCGGTCATCCTGCAGGTGAATTAACCGGGGGCTCCCGCCCCCGGACCCCCGGCGCCGCCGACCCTACGTCGTCACCAGGCGGCCTCGAGGATCCTGCAAGCCCCGCTAGCGTAGGCGGGCCATGCCCCGCGCCGCAGCCTTCTTCGACCTGGACAAGACCCTCATCGAGGGCTCGTCCGCGCTGCACTTCGCGCGTGCCTCGTACAAGGCGGGCATGCGCTCGCGGCGCGAGATCGCCAGCGACATCTGGGCGAACGCCCGGTTCCGCCTGCGCGGCGCGACCGACGCGGAGACCGAGGTGCTCCGCTCGGCGATCCTGGACGCGCTGGCCGGGGTCCGCGTCGTGGACCTGCAGCGGCTCGGGCCCGAGGTCCTCGGCGGCATCCTGCCGGCCGTCTACCCGCAGATGCTCCAGGAGGCGTGGGCGCATCAGGACGCGGGCCGGCCGATCTACATCGTCACCGCCGCGGGCCAGGAGATCGCCGAGGCGCTGGCGCGGGTGCTCGTGTTCGACGGCGGCATCGGCATGCGCTCCGAGGTCCGCGACGGCGTCTATACCGGCAAGCCGGGGGGGCCGTTCACCTATCGCGAGGGGAAGGTCGCCGCGATCCAGGAGCTGGCCCAGCGCGAGGGCTTCGATCTCGCCGAGTGCTACGCCTACTCGGACTCGGAGTCCGATCTGCCGATGCTGCGCGCAGTCGGCAATCCCGTCGCGGTTAACCCGGACAAGGAGCTCGCGCGCGTCGCGCGCGAGGAGGGCTGGCGCGTCATGCATTTCGACAAGCTCGCGCGGCGCATGCGGATCGCCGGGACGCTCGGCGCGCTCGCGGTGATCGGGGGCGCCGGCGGCTACTTCGCCGGCCGCATCGAGGAGCGCAGCCGCCCGCGGCTGCCCTTCTGGCCCTCGCGCTAGGTTCGGCCAGGGTCCGGCGGGTAACGCGTCGGCGTGCGCCTCGGATTCGCGGTGAAGGTCCTCGGCGACGGCGGGCTGCCGTCGCACGACGCGCGGCGCTGGCAGTCGGGCCCGCACCTGACCGTCTCGCTCGGCTACCTGCGTGCGATCCTCGGCTATCTCGATGCGAACGAGATCCGGATGTACCGGATGGCCACCGCGCTCGCACCGTACGCGAGCCATCCCGACCTGCTCCAGTTCCACGGCCAGATCGAGGAGTGCGCGGCTGAGCTGGCGGCAGTCGGGAACCTCGCCCGCGAGCTGGACGTCCGGCTCTCGACCCACCCGGGCCAGTACACCGTCCTGAACTCCGAGACGGACTCGGTGCGAGCGGCGGCAGTGGCCGAGCTGGAGGTGCAGGCGAGCCTGCTCGACGCGATGGGGCTGGGGCCGGAAGCCGTCGTCGTATTGCACGTGGGCGGCACCGCCGGGGGCCTCGAGGCCGCAACCGCGCGCTTCGAGCGGGGGCTCGAGAAGTTGTCGGACGCCGCCCGCGCCCGTCTGGTGGTCGAGAACGACGATCGCTCGTTCTCCCTCGGCGACGTCCTGCCACTGGCGCGCCGCACGGGCCTGCGGCTGGTGTTCGACGCACACCACCATCTCTGTCTGGACCCGCACGGTATCCCGGATGGCGAGGCGCTCGGGCTGGCCGCGGACACGTGGCCGCGCGGCGAGGTCCCGAAGGTCCACTTCTCGTCGCCCCGCCTCGACGTGGGGGAGAAGCGCACGAAGGTCGGCCGGCGCGTCGAGCGCCGGGTCACCTTGCCCGATCTGCGCTCCCACGCGGACCTGATCGACCCTGCCGCGTTCGCCGCCTTCCTCGATCACACGGTCGGAGATCGCGACGTAGACGTGATGCTCGAGGCAAAGGCGAAAGATCTGGCGCTCCTGCGCCTGCGCGCGCAGCTTCCTGCGCGGTTGGCCACGGAGACGGCGAGAACGACCACGTAGCCGCGCGCTCTGCGACCCTGTCCGCCATGGCCGGCGAGCTGTCGTTCGATCCGATCGCCGAGGCGCGGCGAAACTGGGAGAAGCACTGGGACGACCCGCCCGCCGACGCGATGGAGGCGGTCACCTCGATCATGCGCGCGCAGCAGATTCTGCTCGCCCGGCTGAACGACCGCCTCAAGCCGTTCGACCTCACCTTTCCTCGCTACGAGGCGCTGATGCTCCTCTACTACAGCCGCAACGGCGCCCTGCCGCTGGGGAAGATGGGCGTTCGCCTGCAGGTCCACCGCACGAGCCTCACGAGCCTCGTCGACGGGCTCGAGCGCTCGGGGTTCGCGCGCCGGGTGCCGCACGAGCACGACGGCCGGACCACGCTGGCCGAGATCACCGCCGCCGGCCGCGAGGTGGCCAAGCAGGCGAGCGCGGCCCTGCACGGAGACCGCTTCGCGACGGAGCCGCTCGCCGACCCCGAGCTGGCCGAGCTGGCCGCGATCCTGCGCCGCCTGCGGGCGGGCGCCGGCGACTTCTGAGTCGCCTGGCGCGAAATATGTGGATATCCTCCTATCTTCATGGCCGCCACCCCACAGGACGATCCGCAGTTCACCGACAAGGACCGCTGGTTCGCCGAGCGCTATGCAGCATCGGGTGAGCGCGACGCGCTCTTCTCGACGATGTCGGGCGAGCCGATCGCCCCGCTCTACACCGAGGAGGACCTGACCGGCGAGCCGGACGAGAAAATCGGCCGCCCCGGTGAGTTCCCGTTCACGCGCGGGGTGTACCCCTCGATGTACCGGGGGCGGCTGTGGACGGCGCGGCAGTTCGCCGGGTTCGGCACCGCCGAGGAGACGAACGAGCGGTTCCGCTACCTGCTCGACCACGGCCAGCAGGGCCTGTCGACGGCGTTCGACATGCCGTCGCTGATGGGCCACGACTCCGACCACCGCCTGTCGGAGGGCGAGGTCGGGCGCGAAGGCGTCGCCATCGACACGCTCGACGACATGGAGACCCTGTTCCGCGGCATCGACATGGGCGGGGTGTCGACCTCGATGACGATCAACGCGCCGGCGGCCATCATGCTCGCGTTCTACGTCGTGGCGGGGGAGAAGCAGGGGACGCCGGCGGAGAAGCTCGCGGGCACGATCCAGACGGACATCCTCAAGGAGTACATCGCGCAGAAGGAGTGGTGCTTCCCGATCGACCCAGCGATGCGGCTCGTGGGGGACATGATCGAGTACTGCACCCGCGCGATGCCGCGCTGGCACCCGGTTTCGATCTCCGGCTACCACATCCGCGAGGCCGGCTCGACCGCCGCGCAGGAGCTCGCGTTCACGCTGAAGGACGGGTTCACCTACGTCGAGGAGGCGATCGAGCGCGGCCTCGACGTCGACGACTTCGCTCCGCGACTGAGCTTCTTCTTCAACGCGCACATCGACTTCTTCGAGGAGATCGCCAAGTACCGCGCCGCGCGCCGGATCTGGGCGCGTGAGCTGCGCGACACGTACGGCGCGAAGAACGAGAAGTCGATGCTGATGCGCTGTCACTCCCAGACGGCCGGCGTGTCACTCACGGCGCAGCAGCCGCTCAACAACCTCACGCGCACGGCGATCGAGGCGCTCGCCGCGGTGCTCGGCGGGACCCAGTCGCTGCACACGAACTCGTACGACGAGGCGCTCGCGCTGCCGACCGAGGAGGCCGTGCGGCTCGCGCTGCGGACCCAGCAGATCATCGCCGAGGAGACCGGGGTCACCAACACGATCGACCCGCTCGGCGGCTCGTACTACGTCGAGGCGCTGACCGACCGCATGGAGGAGCGCGCCTACGAGTACTTCCGCAAGATCGACGAGCTCGGCGGCATGGTCGACGCGATCAAGCAGAACTACCCCCAGCGTGAGATCGCCGACGCCAGCTTCCAGTACCAGGCCGAGGTCGAGGACGGCAAGCGGATCATCGTCGGCGTGAACGGCTACACCGAGGGCCACGAGGGCGATCCGCCGATCCTGCGCATCGACCCGGACCTCGAGCGCAAGCAGGTGGGCCGGCTCCAGGCGATCAAGACGGGGCGCGACACCGAAGCCGTCGAGCTCGCCCTCGCGGAGCTGCGCGAGACCGCCGCGGGCGAGGGCAACCTGATGGATCCCCTGCTCGTATGCGCTCGGGCCCACGTCAGCGAGGGCGAGATCGTCGAATCGCTCCAGCGCGTCTTCGGCACCTACACCGAGACGCCGGTCTTCTAGGCGAGGGGTAGACCGACCCGCGGCCGCCGTTCAGGGGGTGCGCACGGGGAGACCGAAATCCCCCGGCCCCCCGACGGGGCGGGGCTTGGGCGGGGTCTCCGACGGGGTGGAGACCTCGTAGCCGCCGGTCGCCGGCAGCCAGACCGCGCGGTAGGTGGCGTTGGGGCGGTACAGGGCACGGCGCTGGTACACGCCGTCCGCGCTGGTGGCGAAGTCGCCGCACCCCTCGGTCCCGGGCCCCGCCACGATCGGCAGCGTCGCCTCGGTCAGCCAGGCGCCCGGCCGGACCTGGCGCTGGAGCGTCACCCGTTGCGGGGTCTTCCCCGGGCGGACCTGGCCGAAGATCAGCGTCTCCCTGAAGCCGTCGGGGTGCTCGACCACATCGACGTAGAAAGGAAGCTTGAACCCGCTGACCACCGACGGCTTGGGCTTGCCGTTGTCGTCGTAGAGCCCGGTCTGGTAGTCGGCGAAGCGTTTCTTGGATCCGATCGGCGCGCTGTTGTCCGGGCCGATGTCCTGGAGCAGGAACTGCGGGTAGCTGCGTACGTCGGGGTTGCGCCAGGCGAGATAGGTCGCGTGGCCGAGCGCGTGGCCGACCGCCCACGGGGGGCGACCGGAAACGGGGTCGTGCGGCGCCGTCTCGTAGCCGTACTCGGTCAGGTAGATCGGCAGCTTGGCGGCGAACCGCTTGCGCGCCTGGAGCTGACCGAGCAGCCAGGTGAGCTTGTCGAGCTCGCCGATCTGCACGCGGTCGAGCTTGTCGTCGCGCGCGTCGGGCTCGGAGTCGAGCGAGTAGGGGTGCATCGCGAAACCGTCGGCGAGCAGCGGCCTGAAGCGTCTGCACTCCTTGCGCTGGAGCGGCTTCATCTTCGAGTCCACGCACGCGAGCTCGCGCGTGAACCTCAGCGGGCCGATGCCGCGCCCGGCGCCCTTGCCCGGCTCCGCGCCCGCGGCGAGGCCGCCGATCAGGACCTTGTTGTCGCCGTTCACCGCGTTGAGCTGCTGATAGGCCGCGTTGTGGAGGGCGCGGTAGATGTGCGGCGACGCCGGCCGCCACTTCCTCTTCACGCGCTCCCACTGGGGCATGAGGAAGACGGGGTGGTTCGGCTCGTTCCAGGTGGTCCACATGCGAACGGCCGGGAGCCGCTGCCCGTTCTCGTCGAAGCGCCCGCTGTAGCGCTCGGCAAGCGCCCGGGAGAACTTGCGGAACTCGGCCGTCTTCGGGCGCCAGACGTCGCGCCCGCGTACCTTCTCCGGCCTGCGCACCGCCCAGCGCGGGGCGAAGAACGCGATGTCGACCATCACGTCCATCCCCGCCCGGCGCACCTCGCGGATTGCCGTGTCGAGCCGGTGGAAGGCGTCCTTCGGGTATTGGCGCGAGTCCGACGCGTTGAACTCCGGCTTCGTGCGCGACTTCGAGGACGGCGCCAGGCCCGACCAGCTGGCGGTGAGCCGCACCCGGTCCACGCCCAGCTCGGCCATTTGCTGCGCGCTCTTGCGCACGCTCGCATGCGGCCGGTAGAGGAGCAGCGCGTCGTCTTGCATCACCGTCTCCACGGTGTGCCGGTTAGGTGTTGGCGGAGCACCTGACAGGGCCACTGCCAGGGCGACCGCGAGTCCGCACGCGAATCCGTTCATTGACCTTCTCCGGTTCCTCCCGCGCAGATGCTCTCACAGGGTGCAACCGGCATGGGCCGATTGCGGGATAGAATCCCGCGCCGCATGGCGACCGACACTGAGACAGCAGGCGGCTCGGCCCCCACGGCGCGGAAGATCCGCGTGGTCGTGGCGAAGCCCGGGCTCGACGGCCACGACCGCGGAGCGAAGATCATCGCCCGCGCGCTGCGCGACGCCGGCATGGAGGTCATCTATACGGGTCTGCACCAGACGCCGGAGCAGATCGTGGAGACGGTCTTGCAGGAGGACGCCGATGCCGTCGGCCTGTCGATCCTGTCCGGCGCCCACATGACGCTGGTGCCGCGGATCGCCGCGCTGCTGAAGGATCAGGGTGCCGAGGACGTGGTGCTCGTCGTCGGCGGCACGATTCCCGCCGAGGACATCCCCGAGCTGAAGCAGCTCGGTGTGGCGGAGATCTTCACGCCCGGCGCTCCTGTGCAGGGCATCGTGGACTTCCTCGAGAAGTCCGTCTCCTAGAGCTCCGCGCAGCGAGGGGAAGCAGATGGAACGCAAGTGGTGGACGTTGATCGCGGTCAACGTCGCGATGTTCATGCTGCTGCTGGACATCACGGTCGTGAACACGGCCCTGCCGGCCATCCAGGACGACCTCGATGCCAGCTTCACCGACCTCCAGTGGGTGATCGACGGCTACTCGCTCACCCTCGCCGCGCTGGTCCTCACCGCCGGTTCGCTCGCCGACCGCTTCGGCCGCCGGCGGGTCTTCGTCTGGGGGCTCGGGATCTTCACGGTCGCGTCGCTCCTGTGCGGGATCTCGGGCACGCCCACGGTCCTGAACCTCTCGCGCGCCCTCCAGGGCGTCGGCGCCGCCGCGATGTGGGGTTGCTCCCTCGCGCTCATCGTCCAGGAGTTCCGCGGGGGGAAGGAGCGCGGGACGGCGCTCGGCCTCTACGGCGCGACCATCGGGGCCGCCGTCGCGATCGGCCCCCTCGTGGGCGGCGCGCTGACCGACGGCATCAGCTGGGAGTACGTGTTCTTCATCAACATCCCGATCGGCATCGCCGCCATGGCCGTGACGATCGCGAAGGTCGCCGAGAGCCGCGACCCCAACGCGACCGGGATCGACTATCCCGGCGTGGTCACCTTCTCGGCGGGCCTGTTCGCGCTGGTCCTCGCGCTGCTGCGCGGCAACGAAGAGGGGTGGGGGAGCCCGCTGATCATCTCGCTGTTCGCCGCCGCGGGAGTCCTGCTCGCCGCCTTCATCGTCATCGAGCGACGGGTGCGCGAGCCGATGCTCCCGCTCCACTTCTTCAGCATTCCCTCGTTCACGGGTGCGCAGGTCGCGGCGTTCGCGATCTCGGGGTCGCAGTTCGCGATGTTCCTCTACATCACGCTGTACCTGCAGAACATCCTCGGCCTGACGCCGTTCGAGGCCGGGCTGCGGTACCTCCCGATCACGATCGCCTCGTTCATCGTCGCGCCGATCGCCGGGTCGCTGATCGGCCGCGTGCAGAGCCGCTACATGCTCAGCCTCGGTCTGCTCCTGTGCGGCATCGGCCTGATCCTGATGTCGGGGCTCGACCAGGGATCGGAGTGGACCGCCCTGCTCGCAGGCTTCCTCGTCGGCGGCGCCGGCATCGGCCTCGTCAACCCGGTGGTCGCCGACGCGGCCGTCTCGACCGTCCCCGACGAGCAGTCGGGAATGGCGACGGGGATCAACGACGTCTTCCGCCAGGTCGGCGTCTCGGTGGGCATCGCCGTCTGGGGCGCGATCTTCCTCGGACGCGGTGAGGCCGAGATCGCGGAGCTCGCCGCCGGCACGCCCGCGGCCGCGGGGGACGCGCCCCAGCGGTTGATCGAGGCGACGTCGTCGGGCAATCTCGATCAGGTGCTCCAGGCTGCGCCTCCGGCGTCGCGCGATCAGATCGCCAACGCCGCGACCGAGGGCTTCCTGACCGGGTTCAACGAGATCCTCCTGCTCGCGGGCGGGCTCGGGATCCTCGGCGCCATCGGGGCCTTCTTCCTCATCCGCCAGGGAGACCTGCGGCACGGCGAGCAGGAGGTCGGCGAGGCCGTCCCCGGCCCCGCCCCGGCCTGACCGGAGGTGTCAACGGCCCCTCGACGGGGCAGCGACTGACTGATCAGTCAACCTTCTGGATACAATGCTGCAGCCTCCGTCGCCGGAGGCGCCCCCGGCCGACCCATTCGCCTCTGCGCAGGGCGGCCAGCCGGAGCTACGTAAGGAGAACCCTTGAAGATCTGTGTCCTCGTTAAAGAGGTACCCGACGCTGCTGTCGAGAAGCGCATCGACCACGGCACCAAGCGCCTTGATCGCGGCGGCGAGAAGAACCTGAACCCGTTCGATACGCACGCCATCGAAGAAGCCGTACGCATCAAGGAGGGCGGTGCTGTCGAAGTCGAGGAGGTCGTCGCGGTGACGATGGGCCCGGAGAGCGCTTTCCGCGCGCTCCACAAGGCCGTCTCCCTCGGTGCCGACCGCTCGGTCCACCTGACCGACGAATCCCTCGCCGACTCGGACGTCGCCGCCACGGGCTACGCGCTCGCGAAGGTGCTCGAGGCCGAGAGCCCCGACCTGGTCCTGCTGGGCCAGCAGTCGGACGACGGCGAGTGCTACACGATCGGCGCCGTGGTGGCCGACCATCTCAAGATGCCCTCGCTCACGCAGGTCATCAAGATGGACGTCGCGGGTGGCAAGCTCACCTGTGAGCGTCAGGCCGAGTACGGCTACGACACCGTCGAGATCGGCCTTCCGGCCGTCATCTCCGTCGGCGACGCCATCAACGAGCCGCGCTACCCGTCGCTGAAGGCGATCATGGGCGCGAAGAAGAAGCCGCTCGACACGAAGGGCGACCGGCGACGTCGGCATCGAGGCCGACAAGGTCGGCGCGGACGGCTCGCGCACGAAGGTCCTCGCGATCAACCCCCCGCCGGACAAGGCAGCGGGCGAGATCATCGAGGACGAGGACACGAACGAGACGGTCGAGAAGATCGTCGCCTGGCTCGACGAGAGGAAGCTGCTGGCATGAGCGGGATCCTTACCTACGCACTGCACTACGAGGGCGAGTTCAACAAGAACTCGCTCGGTGCCGTATCCGAGGGCGCGCAAGCTCGCCAAGGAGATCGGCGGCGACGCCGCCGTCGTGGTCGTCGGCGGCGACGACCTGACCGACGACCTCTGCGCATCGCTGGGCAAGTACGGCGCGACGAAGGTCTACCGCGTCAACGGCCCGGAGGGCCTCGGCGCTCCGGTCGTCGACGCGATGGCCAAGGTCATCTCGGACAACGGCTACTCGCTACGCCCTGTTCGGCGGCGGCCTGCTGGGCTTCGAGATCGGCGCCGGCCTCGCCGCCCGCCTCAACGGCGGCGTGACGATGGAGGTCACCGCGGTCAAGGCCGACGGCGGCAAGCTCGTCGCCGAGCGGCCGATCCTGCAGGACTCCGCGATCGTCGACGTCGAGTACGTCGGCGAGCCCGGGCATCATCATCGGGCGCCTGAACGCGTTCGACACCAAGCGAGACCGGCGACGGTGCCGCCGAGGTGATCGACGTCGACGTGACGTTCGAGGAGCACTCGAACAAGGCGACGATGGTCCAGCGCGGCGAGCAGCGTGGCGCCGACGTGAACATCGAGGACGCGACCCTGCTCGTGGCCGGCGGCCGCGGCCTCGGCTCGGCCGAGGGCTTCCGGCTCTGCGAGGACCTTGCCGAGGCTCTCGGTGGCGCCGTCGCCGCGACCCGCGCGGTCGTCGACGCCGGCTGGTACCCCTACGCCGCGCAGATCGGCCAGACGGGCAAGACCGTCGCGCCGAAGCTGTACCTGGCGGCCGGCATCTCTGGGGCCATCCAGCACAAGGTCGGCATGCAGAGCTCGGAGAACATCGTCGCGATCAACAAGGATCCGAACGCGCCGATCTTCGAGTTCTCGGACCTCGGCATCGTCGGCGACCTGAACAAGATCCTGCCGAAGCTCACCGAGGCAGTGAAGGCGAAGAAGGGCTAGGTCATGAGCTCTGGCAACGGCAACCCCCCATTGCGGGGGGCAGGCGGGAAGGTCGCACCCGCGGCCTTCCCGCCCCCGGTCGACTCACAGAAGGAGTTCATCAAGCGCGGGTCTCGACCCCGAGGATGAGCTCATCGAGGTCGGCGTGGCGATCGTCGGCGGCGGTACCGCAGGCCTGTCCTGCGCGAACCGCCTCCTGCAGCTGCTCGCGGACGACCCGGAGCTCCTCGAGAGCCTCGGGCGAGGTGCCCGGTGGCGATCGTCGAGAAGGCGAAGACGTGCGGCGGGCACAACCTGTCCGGCGCCGTCGTGCGGCCGGGGCCGTTGCAGGAGCTCTTCCCCGACACCACGCGCGAGGACTGGCGTAAGGCCGGCTTCGCGTTCGGCGAGGTGGAGAAGGAGGCGGTCTACCTGACGCCGACCGCGAAGCGCTCGCTCCGCATTCCGACCCCCGCCGCCGTTCAAGAACCACGGCAACGAGGTCATGTCCGTCTCGGCGCTGGCTCGCTACCAGCAGCAGATCGCCGAGGACTCGGGCGCGTACATCCTCACCGAGACCGCGGCGGCGCAGCTGATCGTCGAGGACGGCGAGGTCGTGGGCGTGCGCTCCGGCGACAAGGGCCGCGGCAAGGACGGCGAGCCGCTCGGCAACTTCGAGCCCGGCACCGACATCAAGGCCAAGGCGACCGTCCTCGCTGAGGGCTGCTGGGGCCACCTGACCGGCCCGGCGATCCGCGAGTTCGACCTCGGCGAGGGGCGCGAGCCCCAGACCTGGGAGCTCGGGGTCAAGGAGGTCTGGAAGGTCCCGAAGCCGCTCGACCGCGCTGATCCACACGATCGGCCCGTGGCCGGTCGCGACCTCGGCCAAGTACGGCCAGGTCGGCGGCACCTGGATCTACCCGATGAAGGACGAGAAGACCGGCGACGACCTGGTGTCGATCGGCTTCGTCATCGACCTCGAGTACGCCGACGCGACGACTTCGGCCCACGACCTGCTGCAGACGTTCAAGATGCACCCGCTGGTCAAGAAGATCCTCGAGGGCGGCGAGCGCGTCAGCTGGGGCGCCAAGGCGCTTCCGGGCGGCGGCTACTGGTCGATGCCCAAGCTCTCCATGCCCGGCGCGGTGCTCGTCGGTGATTCGGCCGGCATGGTCGACACCGTGGCGCTGAAGGGCGTCCACCACTCGATCAAGTCCGGGATCCTCGCGGCCGAGGCCATCTACAAGGGCCTCAAGGAAGGGTCGTCGGACTTCTCCTCCTACGAGGACGCCATCGAGGAGTCCGTCGGTCGGCAAGGAGCTGTGGGAGGTCCGCAACACCCGTCAGCCGTTCTCCAAGGGCTTCTTCATCGGCGGCCCGCTGGTGAACCTCTTCATCGCCACCAAGGGCAAGATCCCGGTGCGGCTCCCCTGGCACAAGCAGGACGAGCGCGAGATGTTCATCGGCAAGACGTCGAAGAAGTATCCGAAGCCGGACAACAAGTACATCTTCGACAAGCTCTCGAGCGTCTTCATCTCGGGCAACGCGACCCGCGACGACGCGCCCGAACCACATCCGCGTGCAGACGGACGTTCCGCGCGAGGTGGCCGAGACGTGGAAGTGGATGTGCCCGGCCGGGGTCTACGAGATCCCCGAGGACGCGCCCGAGGAGGGCAACGTCGACGTGATCGTCAACTACACGAACTGCGTGCAGTGCGGAGCGATCACGGCCAAGGGCGGACGTCTGACCACCCCTGAGGGTGGCGACGGCCCGCTGTACATCAACACGTAGGTCGGATGTCGGATGTCGGATGTCGGAGGTCGGATGTCGGATCTCGGATGTCGGATCTCGGCTGTCAGATCTGAGGCCTGACTCGGTGACGGCGTAATAGGCCGTTCAGCATTCGACTGATCTGCTGCATGCGGGCGAGCGCCGCGTCGGGAAGTTCGAGATCGAGATCTTCGGCGTGGCGCAGCCAGTGCTCGGCCTCGACCGCGGACCCGCGAGCTATCACGAAGAAGCGGCGGCGATCGGCATCGCTCCCGCGTCCTCGCGCCTCGGCCAGATTTGCCGGGACGGAGCTCGCTGCCGTGACGAGCTGCTTCCCGATCGCCCAGCGATCGAACGTGTCCCATCGTCGGACGGCCAGGTGCAGCTCCCGAGAGAGATTCGCGCTGAGCTCGTAAACCTCGAGGGGCGGCACGGGTGATAGAGGGCAGACAGGCCGGGATCTCGCCCCCGACATCCGGCATCCGGCATCCGGTCTAAGAGCGCAGCTCCAGGTACTCCGCGCGCGCCTTGAACGTCGCCTTCATCTCCGCCGTGATCTCGTCGAGGAACTCCTCGCGGTAGGTCGCGTCGGTGAGCACGGCGATCGCGTAGTAGAGCCCGGAGAAGGCGGCGATCCCGCCCGCCACCCTCAGCAGCTCGGTGGTCACGGTCGCGGTGTCGCCCCAGAGCGTGATCCTGATCAGCGTGTCGCCGGTCGTGCCGATCCACGACTCACGCACCTCGGGGCCGATCGCGAGCGCGCCGAAGATGACGAAGAAGCCGAACACGGCCGTGCTCACCACGAGCACCTGGAGCGCCTGGCTGACGAACATCACCAGGCCGACGTTCGCGCGCTGGCGGGGGCGCAGCTCGGCGGCCCGGTGCCGACGTCGCGCTCGAGTTCGGCGACCTCCTTCGGCAGCCGGGCGATGAGGAACACCGATCCCGCGCCCGACGAACAGGCCGCCGACCAGCAGGTAGAAGTGGCTCGGCATCGTCGAGAAGGCCTGCCACGCCTCGGTGTTCACGAACAGGACGAGCGCGAACACGAGCAGCAGCGGGATCGCCCGGGTCAGCAGCGTGACCGTCGCGGCGAGCTGCGCGCCGAGCCGTCCGAACGCCCAGCGCACCATCGACGGCACAGCCAGTCCCACGCCGACGTAGATCAGGCCGAGTACGACGAGGTTGCCGAACACCGTGACCACGGCGCTCGTGTACTGGTCGCTGAAGATCACCGGCAGGATCGCCGGCAGGAGGACGAACGCCGCAAGCTCCACGCGCCCGACCGATTCCGGGACGGCGAAGAAACGCCGGCCGCGGGCGGCGTTCAGGAGGCCGAAGGCCCCGACGAGAATCGCGATCCCGCCCGCCACGGCCCCGAGGTTCTCGAGCAGCGAGAAGTCCAGGTCGATCGCACCGAGCATCTCGGCGAAGAACACGAGGGCGAGCAGCGGCACCGCGCGGGTGAAGATGTCCTCGCTCGCCGAGTAGTCCTCGATGAACAGGGGCAACCCCGCTCGGCGGAAGCGGCGTTCGTAGTCGTCGAGCCGTGCCGTTCGCGAAGCGCCCGGCTCGGCCGGGTGCGCACGTTTGTCTTCTTCCACGCATGGGGCATTTCAGCGGCGGCGCCGGACGGTGGGGTATCGGTACCGTCCCCCAGATCAGCCCGACCATCCGTCAGCAGGGGCAGCAGGTCCGGCGCGCGACCGTTATCGGCGCGGGCTCGTTCGGCACGGCCGTGGCCTTGCTGCTCGAGCGTGCCGGCGTCCGCACGACGCTTCTCTGCCGGACCGAGGAGCAGGCCGAGCGCCTCATGGCCGCGCGGGAGAACGAGCATTACCTGCCCGGGGTCGAGCTTCCACAGGCACTCAAGATCCGCGTGTTCGGAGCGCGCGACGACCAGTTCGCCCGGCCCGACCTGGTTTTCCTCGCCGTGCCCTCGAAGGGCCTCGGCGGCGCGCTCGAGCAGCTGAACGACCTGGGCGTTTACCAGGGCGCGGGGATCGTCTCCCTCGCCAAGGGCCTCGTACCGCCCGACGGAGTCCCGCCGACGCTCGCGATCCAGCGCATGTTCGGCGACCAGCGGATGGCCTGCGTGGGCGGTCCCGCGCACGCCCGCGAGATGGTCCAGACGGGGGCAGGGCTCGTCTGCGCGTCGCATTCCGAGCCGCTGGCGCACCGGATCGCCGAGGCCTTCCAGCGCTCCGGCGTCGTCTGTGAGGTGTCGGCCGACCCGGTCGGGGTCGAGCTCGCCGGGGTCGCCAAGAACGCGGCCGCGGTCGCTGTCGGCGCGACCCAGGCACAGGGTCTCAACGCCGCCGGGATGGCGGCGGCCGACATCTTCCTCGAGGTCCTCGCGCTGGCAAAACTCTCCGAGGGCTCGTCGCGCACCTTCGTCGGTCGCGCCGGCACGGGTGACCTCGTCGCCACCGCGCTTGCTCCGACGTCGCGCAACCGCAGCGCGGGCGAGCTGCTCGGCCAGGGCGTCCCGGCGGCCGAGATCCCCGAGCGGCTCGGGCAGGCGGTCGAGGCGCTGGAGACGGTCCCGCTGCTGGCGCGGGCAATCCAGCAGGCCGGGCTCGAGGCCCCGGTGACGTCGGCGCTGGCGCGGCTGATCGACGGAACGCTGCCGCTCGACGACTGGATCGCGCTCGTCCGGGCCAAGCAGCCGCCGCCGGCTCGTTTCCGCAGCCCATCGACCTGGAGCTGGTGGGCGCGGGTGCGCGCCTGGGTGCGGCGCAGGTTTACGAGACGGGCTGAGTAGAATGGTGGGAGTGAAGACCGAGATCCATCCCGAATACGTCGAGGCGCACGTCCGCTGTACCTGCGGCAACGAGTTCACGACGCGCTCGACGAAGTCCGAGCTCCATGTCGAGATCTGCTCGAACTGCCACCCGTTCTACACGGGCAAGCAGAAGCTCGTGGACACCGGCGGCCGCGTCGAGCGGTTCCGCCGTCGCGCGGCGCGCGGCTCCACCAAGTAGCTGACCGGCGGCCGCGCAACTCGCGCGCCCTCGGACTGTTGAGGTAACGCATGGCGCGACGACTGATCACCGCGGCGGCCGTAACGGCGGCCCTGGCGCTCCCCTCCGGGGCAGCGGCGGCGACCCCTGCCGCGGCGCCCGCCGCGAAGGCGCGCGTGGCCACGGCGAAGCTCCTGGAGTGCCAGCGTGACGAAGCCGCCGGCCAACCGCGGGCCATGTTCCGCGGTTGGATGCGGCGCGTTTCCTCCGCCCATCACATGGCCATGAAGTTCACGCTCTACGAGCGCACGAGCGCTCCGCGCCGGCGCGCCGGGGCCACGGCACCGGCGTGGGAAGTGGTCCGAGCGCCGGGTCTCGGCGTGTGGCGCAGCTCGCGCACCGGGGTCCGCCGGTTCGCCCACCGCCAGGTCGTCGAAGCACTGACCGCGAGGTCGTCGTACAGGGTCTCGATCGCCTTCCGCTGGTACGACGCCGACGGCTCCGTTCTGAAGCGCGCGACGCGACGTTCGGCGGCGTGCCGCCCCTCCGGGCTACCATCCTCCGTGTGAGCGCAACCGCAAGGCCGTCTACGAACGGCGCAGCCCCGGGCGCTCCCGCTTCCGGACTCGAAGCGAAGCGGGACCTTCCGGTTGGGGGACAGGCGGTCCTCGAAGGCGTGATGATGCGCGGCGTCGCCCATTGGGCCGTCGCCGTCCGCAAGCCCACGGACGAGCAGCTGGAGCACGGCGAGCTCGACCCGACGGAGGCCGCCGAGGGCGAGATCGAGGTGGTCGTCGAGCCGCTGACGCCGTTCGCGAAGACGCACCGCTGGGCCCGCATCCCGGTGATCCGCGGCGTCGTGGCGCTCGTCGAGTCGATGGGCATCGGCTTCAAGGCCCTCGGCATCTCCGCCGAGGCGCAGCTCCCGCCCGATGAGCAGGGCGAGAAGCAGGAGATCGGCGGGGCCACCTGGGCCGGCACGGTCGCCTTCGCGCTGATCTTCGCCGTCGGTCTGTTCTTCCTGCTGCCCGGCGGGCCTCACGTCGGTGTTCAGGGACTCGATCCCGAACGGTCTCGCGTTCGTCGTGATCGAGAAGCTGATCCGGATCTCGGTCTTCCTGATCTACATCTGGCTGATCTCGCGTATGCGCGACCTCCAGCGCGTGTTCGAGTACCACGGCGCCGAGCACAAGACGATCTCCTGCCTCGAGGCCGACCTGCCGCTCACGCCGGAGAACGCGCAGCGGTTCTCGCGCCTACACCCGCGCTGCGGCACCAGCTTTCTGCTGCTGGTGATGATCGTTTCCATCTTCGTCTTCGCCCCGCTCGGCGAGCTCGAGCTGCAGTGGCTCCTCCTGTCGCGCGTCGTCGGGATCCCGATCGTGGCGGGCCTCGCCTTCGAGCTGATCAAGTGGTTCGGCCGCAACCGGACCAAGAGCTGGGCGCGCGTTCTGATGTGGCCGGGCCTCCAGCTCCAGCGGCTCACCACCCGGGAGCCCGACCTGAGCCAACTCGCCGTGGCGATCGCCGCGATGGAGGCGGTCCTCGCCAAGGAGGACCCGCGCGCCGCGCGCGACGAAGAGACCGTCGGCATCGAAGTCGCGGCCTAGTTCCCTCGTAGTCTTAATCCATGGTCGAGAAGCTCGTCGAGCAGATCGAGAGCCGCTTCGCGGAGCTCTCGGGGCAGATGTCGGATCAGGCCGTGATCAGTGATCGCGAGCGCTACGCCGAGGTCGGCCGCGCCTACAGCCACCTCGAGGATGCGGCCAAGCTGGCGGCGGAGTGGCGGACCACTGCATCGGACGCCGCGGGCGCGCGCGAGATGCTCGCCGAGAGCGAGGACGCCGAGCTGCGCGAGCTGCTGACCACGTCCGAGGCGCGGCTCACCGAACTCGAGGAGGAGATCCGGCTCGCGATGGTCGAGCCCGATCCGAACGACGACAAGAACGTGATCGTCGAGATCCGCGGCGGCACCGGCGGGGAGGAGGCCGGGCTGTTCGCCGGCGACCTCTACCGGATGCTCACTCGCTACGCCGAGCGGCGCGGGTTCAAGCCGGAGGCGATGAACGTCTCCGACGGTGACTACACCTTCGCCATCACCGGCACGGGCGCCTACAGCGTGTTCAAGTTCGAGGGTGGGACGCATCGTGTCCAGCGCGTTCCCGAGACCGAGTCGCAGGGCCGGATCCACACGTCCACCGCGACGGTGGCCGTGCTCCCCGAGGCCGAGGACGTCGAGGTCCAGATCGACCAGAACGACCTCCAGATCGATGTGTACCGCTCGTCCGGGCCGGGCGGCCAGTCGGTCAACACGACCGACTCCGCGGTGCGCATCACCCACAAGCCGAGCGGCCTGGTCGTCTCGATGCAGGACGAGAAGTCGCAGCTGCAGAACCGCGACAAGGCGATGCGGGTGCTGCGCGCGCGACTGCTCGAGCAGGAGATCGCGGCGCAGCAGGCCGAGGTCGCGGCCGAGCGCGTGGCGCAGGTGGGCACGGGCGAGCGGGCCTACAAGATTCGCACCTACAACTTCCCGCAGGACCGGGTCACCGATCACCGCGTCAAGCTCACGAAGGGCGAGGTGGCGCGCGTGCTCGGCGGCGAGCTCGACGACTTCACCGCCGCGCTCGAGGCCGAGGAGAAGCGGCTCAAGCTCGAGGCGGCGTCGCCGGGCGCCGGGGTGTGAGCGGGCTCGTAGTCCGCGATGCGCTCGGGGCCGCGGAGGGCGCCCTGCGCGCGGCCGGTGTCGACGCGCCGCGCCTCGAGGCCGAGCTGCTGCTGGCGGCGACGCTGGAGGTCGACCGCGGGCTGCTGATCGCGGACCCCGGCATGGAGATTCCCCCCGCCCGCGCGCGTACGATCGGGGAGCGCGTGCGCCGCCGGGTCGCGCGCGAGCCGTTCGCCTACATCGTCGGTGTGCGCGGCTTCCGGCACATCGAGCTGCTGGTCGACCGGCGGGTGCTGATCCCGCGGCCGGAGACCGAGCTGCTTGTCGAGCTCGCGCTCGAGCTGCCGGCAGGGGCCGCGGTCCACGACGTGGGCACCGGGAGCGGCGCGATCGCGCTGGCGCTGAAGCACGAGCGTCCCGACCTGCGGGTGAGCGGGTCCGACGCGTCGGACAACGCCGTGGCGGCGGCCCGGGCCAACGCGGAGCGGCTCCGCCTCGACGTGGCGTTCGGGCCCTGCCTCGGCCCGCCGGATGGCGAGTTCGACCTCATCGTTGCCAACCTGCCCTACGTGACCGAGTCCGAGTACGCCGGTCTGGCGCCGGAGATCACCCGCTGGGAGCCGCGCGACGCGCTCGTGTCCGGCGTCGACGGCCTGGACGCGATCCGGGCGCTGGTCGCCGCGGCGAGGCCCGGCCAGGCGCTCGCGCTCGAGCACGGCGCCGATCAGGGCGAAGCCGTTCGCGCGCTGCTCACCGGGGCGGAGACCCACGCCGACCTTGCGGGGCGCGAACGGGTGACGACCGGGGCGGCGAGATGACTCTCGGTGCCGCCGATGCCACCGCATTCGAGCGCTGCGTCGAGTCCGGCGGCGTTGCGCTGTTCGGGGCGGACACCGTCTACGGCCTGGCCGCCGATCCGGCATCGCATTCCGCCGTCGCCCGCCTGTACGAGTTGAAACGACGCCCCGCGAACGTCCCGGCAGCCGTCATGTTCTTCAGCGTCGATGCGGCGCGGCCGGTTCTGAGCGGCTTGGAGCCGCGGACCCATGCTGCGGCCGCCGCGCTGCTCCCGGGCCCGGTCACGCTCCTCGTCCCGAATCCGGCCGGGCTCTGGCCTCTGGCCTGTGGCCCCGACCCCAGCGTGCTCGGCATCCGGGTCCCGGCGTTGCCGCCGTCGCTCCATGCCCTTGCGGGGATCGAGCGCCCGGTTCTCCAATCGAGCGCCAACGTGCATGGTGGCGCCGAAGCGCGCCGGCTGGCCGACGTCGATCCCTCGATTCGAGCGGGCGTGGAGGCGGCGCTCGACGCGGGTGAGCTGCCCGGCGTCGCGAGTACCGTGGTCGATCTCACGCGGTTGGAGCGCGACGGCTCACATACCCTGCTCCGCGCGGGCGGGATCTCGGGTAGTGCGATCGCGGCGGCAATCGGGCGCGCCGCCGAGCTAGGGGATCACTCGGTCGAGCCCGTCGCGGAGTCGGGGTCCGACTCGGTGCCTCCCTCCTGAGGAACCCCGTCTGGAGTGGGTCCCGTGGCATCACCGCCGCCGGGCTCCGACTCCTCGCCTTTCACCGGCCCGTCCTCGGCTCCTCCGGGCGAGTCCGCGTCCGGCGCGGTGCTCTCATCATCCGGACCGTCGAGACCGTCGGTCTTGGTGCCAAGGCCGTGTTCGCCCTCGCCCTCGTCTACAGGCTTCTGACCCTTCGCACCCTCGCCGCCGAGCGCTCCTTCTCCGTCACCTTCCACGACCCGCTCCTCTCCTCGAATGGGTGCAGATTGCCCGTCGCATCGCGAACGAAAACTTAGGTCCCCCTAATTAGGGTGACCTAAGATTGGGAATGGGTTGCAGGGAGATACTGCAGGTGGTAGACCAGAGAGGGAGACTGCTCGGTCTCACCTCCCGGAGGAGAGGAACCCCCCAATGTGCCTGGCTATTCCAGGCAGGATCGTCGAGATGGTTGACGAGCCCAACCGGCTCGCCCGGGTCGACGTCGCGGGGGTCCAGCGCACGGTCAACATCGGCCTCCTCGACGACGGCGGCGGAGTCGGTCCAGGCGATTGGGTCCTCATCCACGTTGGGTTTGCGATGTCGAAGGTCGACGAGGCGGAGGCCCTCGCCACGCGCCGTCAGCTCGAGCGCATGGGCGAGGACTACGAGCAGGAGCTGGAGCAGCTGAAGGCGAGCGTCATCGAATGACCAGGGAAGCCGCGTGATCTGAGTGTCCTCCCCCCGTCCGGCGTCCAGCATCGAGCCGACAAACGGGGGAGTTGAGTGCGGCTGCCTGACGTGTGGGGACGTGGCACTCCCGCTGCGGATCCTCGAAGTCGACGAAGCCACGGGCTTGGCGCTCTGTGAGAGCAAGGGGGGCGAGCGCGAGTCTGTTGAGATCGCGCTCGTCGGCCCGCTCTCGGTGGGCGACGTCGTCCTCGTGCACGCCGGCACCGCCATCGCCGAGGTTCCGAGCGAGGTGAGCCCGTGAAGTACGTCGACGAGTTCCGCGACCCCGACCTCGGGCGGGCGCTCTCGGGAGAGATCCTCACCCTGGTCGAACCGGGTCGTCACTACAAGCTCATGGAGGTGTGTGGCGGACACACCCACTCGATCTACAAGTTCGGAATCGACGATCTGCTGCCGGAGAACGTCGAGCTCGTGCATGGGCCCGGCTGTCCGGTTTGCGTGCTCCCTATGGGCCGCGTCGACGACGGCATCGCGATCGCGCACCAGCCGGGGGTGATCTTCACCTGCTTCGGCGACATGTTGCGCATCCCTGGGTCCGACGGCTCGCTGCTCGACGCGAAGGCCGAGGGTGCCGACATCCGCATGGTCTACTCGCCGCTCGACGCGCTCCGGATCGCGAAGGAGAACCCCGACCGCGACGTCGTGTTCTTCGCGATCGGCTTCGAGACGACCGCCCCGTCGACCGCGCTCACGCTCAAACGGGCCCGGGCGGACGGCGTCAAGAACTTCTTCTGCATGTCGAACCACGTGACGATCGTGCCGCCGTTGCGCGCGCTGCTCGACTCGCCGGATCTGCGCCTGGACGGCTTCGTCGGGCCCGGGCACGTGTCGACCGTCGTTGGCGCGCGGCCCTTCGAGTTCATCCCGGCCGAGTACGGGAAGCCGATCGTCGTGGCGGGCTTCGAGCCGCTCGACGTGTTGCAGGCGATCGAAATGATCCTGCGCCAGCTCGCGGAGAGTCGCTGCGAGGTCGAGAACCAGTACACCCGGGTCGTCCCCTACGAGGGGAACCTGCGTGCGCTCGAAGCGATGTCGGAGGTATTCACCCTGCGCCCGCACTTCGAGTGGCGCGGCCTCGGGTTCATCTCGCAGAGCGGGCTGCGCATCTCCGACGAGTACGCCGATCTCGACGCCGAGCTGAAGTACTCGGTCCCCGGCGTGCGTGTCGCCGACCCGAAGGCGTGTCAGTGCGGCGAGGTCCTCAAGGGCGTGATCAAGCCGTTCGAGTGCAAGGTCTTCGGCACGGCGTGCACCCCTGAGCGGCCGATCGGGACGTGCATGGTCTCCTCCGAGGGGGCCTGTGCGGCGTACTACAACTACGGGCGCTTCGCCCGCGACCGGGAGGTCGTATGAGCGACGATCCCGCGGCGACCCTCGCCCGAGAGGAGAAGGTCCTCGGCATCATCGAGACCGCGCGAGCGAAGCGCGGCAAGTTCCGCGACAGCCAGGTGACGATGTCGCACGGAGCGGGGGGCAAGGCGACCCAGTCGATGATCGAGGGACTTTTCCTTCCGGCGTTCGGCGGCGCGGGCGCGCTCGAAGCCATGGGCGACTCCGGCGCGCTCGAGGTCGACGGGGCCCGGCTCGCGATGACGACCGACAGCTACGTCGTGAAGCCGATCGTGTTCCCCGGGGGGTCGATCGGCGACCTCGCGGTGAACGGGACGGTCAATGATCTCGCCGTGAGCGGCGCCCGGCCGATCGCGCTCAGCCTCTCCCTGATCCTCGAGGAAGGTCTCCCGGCCGGGGAGCTCAGGGCGGAGGTCGACGCGATCGCGGCCGCGGCGGCGGCCGCAGGCGTCGAGATCGTGGCCGGCGACACCAAGGTCGTCGAGCGGGGGCACGCCGACAAGATGTACATCTGCACCTCGGGGATCGGGCAGGTGGACCCGCGCGCGGACCTGTCGCCCGCTGCGCTCCGCCCCGGCGACAAGATGCTCGTCTCCGGCACTGTCGGCGATCACGGCACGGCGATCATGCTCGCGCGCGGTGAGTTCGAGCTCGAGAGCGAGATCGAGTCGGACACCCGCAGCCTCTGGCCCTTGGTCGACGCCCTGCTCGAGGAGGCCGGCCCCTCGCTGCGGTGTATGCGCGACGCCACCCGCGGCGGCGTGGCCTCCGTGCTCAACGAACTGGCCCGCAGCTCGAACGTGGCGATGATCGTGCGCGAGGCCGCGGTGCCGGTCGAGCCTGCGGTCGCGGGCGCAGCGGAGATCTTGGGAATCGACCCGATGTATGTGGCGAACGAAGGCAAGCTCGTCGCCTTCGTGGCGCCCGGAGCGGCCGATGCCGCCCTGGCCGCGATGCAGTCGGTGCCGGGCTGCGAGCGCGCGGCAGAAATCGGAGAGGTGAAGACGGAGCCGCCGGGGATGGTCTTGGTGGAGACGGGATTCGGCGGCAAGCGAGTCATGGATCAACTGGTGGGGGACCCCCTGCCACGTATCTGTTGAGGATCGAGAGAGGAGCCACAGCTGATGGCAACGGAGTTCGTGCCCAATCAGGCAGCAACCGAGGCGGTGACGGCCCACGTCATCTGGATGACGTCGGGTCTGGGCTGCGACGGGGATTCCGTGGCGATGACGTCAGCCACGAATCCAAGCCTCGAGGACATCGTCCAGGGAGTGATCCCCGGCATGCCCAAGGTCGTGATCCACACGCCGGTGCTGGCGTACGAGACCGGTGCCGAGTTCATGCAGGCTTGGTATGACGCGGAGGCCGGCAAGCTCGACCCGTTCGTGCTGATCGTCGAAGGCTCGATCCCGAACGAGAAGATCAACGGGGAGGGCCACTGGGCGGGAATGGGCGTCAACCCGGAGAGCGGTCAGCCCATTACGACGAACGAGTGGATCGACCGGCTGGCCCCCAAGGCGGCCGCCGTGGTTGCCGTGGGCACCTGTGCCACCTACGGAGGGATCCCGGCGATGAAGAACAACCCGACCGGCGCCATGGGTCTCGCCGACTACCTCGGCTGGCAGTGGAAGTCGACCGCGGGCCTGCCGGTGGTCAACCTTCCCGGCTGCCCGACCCAGCCCGACAACACCACCGAGGCGCTCCTCTACCTGGTTCTCCACCTCGCCGGCATGGCGCCGGTGCCCGATCTCGACGATCAGCTTCGTCCCACCTGGCTCTACGGGCGGACGGCGCACGAAGGGTGCAACCGCGCCGGCTTCTACGAGATGGGTGACTTCGCCACCGAGTACGGGTCGGACCATCGGTGCCTGGTCAAGCTGGGCTGCAAGGGCCCGGTGGTCAAGTGCAACGTGCCCTACCGCGGCTGGGTCAACGGCATCGGCGGCTGCCCGAACGTGGGCGGTATCTGCATGGCATGCACGATGCCCGGCTTCCCCGACAAGTACATGCCGTTCATGCAGGAGGACAGCAACGCGAAGCTGTCGTCGGGCCTCGCCAAGTTCACCTACGGCCCGCTGCTGCGCTGGGGACGCAAACGGTCGATGAGGACCAAATACGACCAAGAACCCGAGTGGCGCCACAACAAGCCGGAACTGACCAGCGGTTACGCGAAGCGCTACTAGCCCGAGCTTGGGAGGAGACGAGATATGAGCACCATCGAGACACCCGAGGAACGCAAGGTCGTAGTCAAGGAGATGTCGTGGGACCCGATCACCCGGATCGTCGGGTCGCTCGGGATCCACACGGAGATCGACTTCAGCAACCAGCAGGTACTGAAGTGCTACAGCACGTCGATGATCTTCCGCGGATTCGACATCTTCATGAAGGGCATCGATCCGCGCGACACGCATTTCATAACCAGCCGTATCTGCGGCATCTGCGGCGACAACCATTGCACCTGCTCGGTCCTCAACCAGAACATGGCCTACGGCGTCAAGCCACCGAAGCTGGGTGATTACGCGTACAACATCGCCGAGGCCGCGGACTTCATGTTCGACCACGCGATCTTCAACGATTGCATGGCAAACGTCGACTTCTGCGAGCAGATGGTGAAGGAGACGAATCCGTCGGTGCTGGCAAAGGCGGAGCAGACGCCGGCCCCGGGCTCCGACATCCACGGCTACAAGACGATCGCCGACATCATGCGGGCGCTGAACCCGTTTACCGGCGACTTCTATCTCGAGACGCTGCACGTCGCCCGCTACACGCGTGAGATGTACTGCCTGTTCGGGGGTCGGCATACGCATCCGTCGACGATCATGCCGGGCGGGGTCAGCGCCGACATCACGCACCAGACGTGTACGGACTACTACGTGCGGTTGATGCGCTACATCGATTACGTGAAGCGCAGCGTGCCGATGCACGACGATCTCTACGACTTCTGGCTCGAGGCCCTGCCGGGTTACGACATGGTCGGCTTCCGCGAGACCAACCTCGTCTGCTGGGGTGCCTTCGACGACCCGGAGTTCATCGACTACGACTACAAGTCGATGACGGAGTGGGGCCGCAAACGGGCGGTGACGCCCGGCATCGCCATCAACGGGGAGCTGGTGACCACCGACCTCGTCGAGATCAACCTGATGATCAGGATCCTTCTCGGCAGCTCCTATTTCGACGAGTGGACCAACGAGCGGACCTACGTCGACAAGGATCCGCTGGGTAACCCGGTCTCCAAGGATCACCCGTGGAACAAGACGACCCTGCCGAAGCCGCAGAAGCGCGACTTCACCGACAAGTACAGCTGGGTGACATCACCCCGGGTCTATGACAAGCGCACCGACACGCATGTGTGCTGCGACACCGGCGGCGGGCCGTTCGCGCGCCAGTGGGTGACCGCCAAGGCCGGGCTGGTGAAGCTCGGGGATTACCTCGAGGCCACGGGCCACAGCATCAAGATGGTCCTACCGAAGACCGCCAACCATCCCGAGATGGAGATGGAGTGGCACGTGCCCGAGAAGTCGAATGCGATCGAGCGCGACCGGGCCCGCACCTACCACCAGGCGTACTCCGCCCTGGTCGGGCTGTGGAATCTCGAGCAAGGCACTCGGCGAGATCCGTGCCGGCCGCACGAAGTCGTGGAACGACTTCACGGTGCCGGAGGAGGCGGTCAGCGTCGGCTTCCATGAGGCCGCCCGTGGTGTGATCTCGCATCACATGGTGATCGAGGGCGGCAAGGTGGCCAACTACCAGCCGTTCCCGCCGACGCCTTGGAACGGGAGCGTCCGCGACAAGTTCGGGACCCCCGGGCCCTACGAGGATGCGGTGCAGAACACGCCGATCTTCGAGGAGAACGGACCGGAGAACTTCAAGGGCGTCGACATCATGCGCGCCGTTCGGAGCTTCGACCCGTGCCTGCCCTGCGGAGTGCACATGTACACCGGCAAGGGGCGTGTGAAGAAGGTGATGCACACGCCCACCGCGCTGTCCTAGCCCTCGGGATGGACTTCGAGTTCGTCGACAGGGGACGGGTCACGGTTCTCGACCTGATGGCGGAAGCCTCGGCGACCACGCCGGGGCTTGCGCCGCCGGGTCCGCCGCCGGGACCGATGTCGGAGGAGGCCGCGGGCGTGTCCCGGGCTCCGCTCGACCCGACCCGCGAGGCTCCCGCGTCACCGCCCGCAGGCGGCGGTGGCCCACAGGGTCTGGAAGAGCGCATCGAGTGGCTGAGCACCGAGCTCGAGACGGTCTCGGACGACCGGGCGCGATCGCTCGCGGAGGAGCTCGTCTCCGCCGTCCTCCAGATTCACGGCGAGGGGCTCGAGCGTGTCCTCGAGATCATCGACGCGGCAGGACCGGACCACGCACCGGTCCGCCAGGCGCTCGTCGACGATGGGGTCGTGGGCAGCCTGCTGCTGATCCACGATCTCTACCCCGTGCCGCTGGACGAACGGGTCGACGAGGCACTTGCGAGCGTCCAGCCCTACATGGAGTCGCACGGGGGAGGAGTCGAGGTCATCAGCCTCGACGGCGGCGTCGTGCGCCTGCGGCTGAAGGGCAGCTGCGATGGCTGTGCCGCCTCGTCGGCAACGCTCGAGCTGGCGATCAAGAAGGCGCTGATGGAGTTCGCCCCGGACCTGGCGGGCCTCGAGGTGGAGGCGCCGAGTGATCCGATGCCAGCGGAGCTATCCGGCACACCCCTGCCGATCGTTCCTCGCCCCGCGCGGCTCTCCCCGGCGTCGGAGCGCGAGGACGCAGCTACTCCCCGGGCACCCGCGGCGATGCCGCCGGTATCCGGGTGGCTCGAGGTCGAGGGGCTCGCGCGCCTTCCGGTCGGGGCCACGGCCGCGGTGCCGGCCGGTGACGTCCTGTTGCTGGTCGCGAACGTCAACGACACGCTGCTCGCCTACCTCAACTCGTGTGCCGCTTGTGAATCGCTGCTCGAGAGCGGCGGCCTGGCGGACGGAATACTCAGTTGTCCCTCGTGCTCGGCCCGGTTCGATCTGCCGCGGGCGGGACGGCACGTGGACGACAACCAGCTGCAGCTCGCCCCCGTACCGCTGCTGCGCGACGGACCCACACGGGTCCGGGTGGCGCTCACCGCGTGAGCAAGGAGCCGGCCTCGAGCACTGTCGCCGCGGTCGCTGCCCGACGCCGCGCAGGCCTGATCGGTGGCCTCAAACGGTTCACCGGCACCCCGGCGGACTCTCCGCTCCCGCCGGAGGACGGAGGACCGGCGCGCGATGGTGAGAGCTGCGACATGTGCGGCACGTCGGTGCCGCAGGACCACCGTCACATGCTGCAGCTGGACGAGCGCCGGATCGACTGCGTCTGCGAGTCGTGCTGGGCGATGCGGGCGGGAGATGCGTCCTATCGCCCGGTCGGCACGCGTACCGCCTGGCTACCGGATCTACAACTGAGCGAAGAGCGGTGGGCAAGCTTCGCGATCCCGATCGGTCTGGCGTTCTTCATGCGCAGCACGGTGGCCGGGGGGGTCGTCGGCATGTACCCGAGCCCGGCCGGCGCGACGGAGTCCGAGCTCGATCTGGCCTCGTGGGACGGGATGGTCACCGAGAATCCGCTGCTCGCCGGGCTCGAGCCCGACGTCGAAGGCCTGATCGTCAACCGGCTCGCCGACCCCCGCCAGTACGCGATCGCGCCCATCGATCAGTGCTACATGCTGGTCGGTCTCGTCAAGGCGAATTGGGAGGGGATCTCCGGCGGCGTAGGACTGGAACGAGCGATCGCCGGGTTCTTCGATTCCCTGCGCGAGAAGGCGGAGGCATGAGCGATCCGGTCCCCGTCAACGGTGCCGCGCCGACCGGGGGTGCCTGCACCCCGGTGATACCGGCGCCCGTGTTCACGATCCTCGGGGTCGACCCCATCAAGTACGCCGCAGCGCCGATGCTCGAGTTCACGGGGCACGTCTCCGAGCCCCAAGGCCGGGAGATCTACACGATCGCCCTGACCGCCCAGGTCATGATCGATCCCGCGCGCCGCTCCTACGACGCCGCCACGCGCGAGCGGCTCGTGGACCTGTTCGGCGCCCCCGAGCGCTGGGCGACGACGACCCACACGTTCATGTGGGCGGAGCTGGGCGTTCTCGTACCGGCTTTCACCGGCTCTACGGCCTTCAAGCTCCCGATCCAGTGCAACTACGACCTGGAACTGGCGGCCACCAAGTACCTCTACGCGCTCCCGGGAGACGACGTGGCGTTGACGTTCAACTTCACCGGCACGATCTTCTACCGCGGCGAGGGCGGAAAGATGCAGATCGTCAAGGTGCCGTGGGAATGCACGGCGCGCTACGCGATGCCGATCGCCGCCTGGCGGGAGATGATCGAGCACTACTACTCGAAGACCGGGTGGATCGCGCTGGGCGAGGGAACACTCGAGGCGTTGAGCCGTGAGAGGGCCGCCCGCGGGCTCCACACGTTCGACGAGACCGTCGCGCAACTCCTCGGAGAGGCGCCGAATGAGTGAAACGAACCTCGACGAGCTAGTGGAGACCCTCCTCTACGAGGGTTACGCGCTGTACCCGTACACGCCCGGGACGGCCAAGAACTCGACACCGACGCCGTTCGGGACCGTCTATCCGCCCGCGTACGCCGAAGGGAACTCGGCGGCCTTCGACCATCTCCGGCTGGAGTGCGGCCAGGTCGCCGACGAAGGTGCGCCGGTCGCGGCGACGATCCGTTTCCTGCAGGCGAGCGGCGAGAGCCACACGGCGGTGGAGCGGCGCATCGACCTGCCGGCCCCGGGGGACGCGGTGGAGTTCGCGTTCGACGGCCTCCTGGGACGGGCCCGGCTGCGAGTCGATCCTGCCGGCGACGGCGTCCAGCGCGTGCGCGTCTGCGTTCACAACACCACCCCCCTCGGCGCGGGCGCGCCCGACCGGGCAAGCGCGATGCTCGCGAGCCTGCTCTCCACCCACGTCGTGATCACGGCTCCCGGATCGCGGTTCATCTCCCCGCTGGAGCCGCGCGGCTTCGAAAGCGTCAACACCTATCCGGTCCTCGCCAGCCCCGCTGACGACGCCATTCTCGGCGCGGCCATCGTGCTCCCGGATCACCCTCAGTTGGCCCCGCTGAGCCGCGGGAGCCTCTTCGACGGCACCGAGATCGAGGAGGCCCTCCTTCTGCACATCCACGCCCTGCCTGACGTGGAGCGCGATTTGATCGCGGGTGCTGATCCGGCGGTGCGCGCGATGGTGGATCGCGCCGCCGCGACGACCCCCGAGGACCTGTTCGATCTCCATGCCGTCATGCAGCCGACGCCCCCGGGCGTGCTCTCACGACGTGAACGCAGCCGAGCCGCATCCGGTGTTCGAGGGCTGGCGCCCGACGGGCCCCCCGCGAGGAACGTCCCGCCGCGCAGACCGAACCGCCGGAGCCCCCTTCGGACCTGCCCGTACTTTCCCGGCCATGCGGAGGTCACGACCGCAGCCGGGATGACCTTCCGCCTCGGTGACAAGGTGAGGCTGTGCCCGCAGCGCGAGGGCGACCCCATCGACCACATGGTCGACGGGCGCATCGCCACGATCGAGAAGCTCCTCCACGACGTGGACGACCGTCTCTACGTCGCGGTCACCGTGGACGGCGATCCCGGTCAAGAGCTCCTGCGGGACAGCGGTCGTTTCCTGTACTTCTTCGAAGGGGAGGTGGAACCAACGTGAAGGCAACCGAGCCCGATGTGACCGGCCGTACCCCGCAGGTTCTCGTTGCGGGCATCGGCAACGCCTGGCTGGGCGATGACGGCTTCGGCGGTCACGTGGCGGAGAAGCTGGAGGGACGCGACCTGCCCGAGGGCGTGTCCGTGTTCGATTTCGGCAGCGGCGGGCTCGATCTCGCCTACGAGGTAATGCGCGGCTACGACGGGCTCGTCCTCATCGACGTCAGCCGCCAGGGCGGCGAGCCGGGAACGCTCTACGTGATGGAGCCCGACGAGGACGAGATCGAAGCCGGCATCGAGGACGGCGAGGTGCTCAGCCCGCACGGGATGGATCCCCAGACGGTGCTCAGGTTCGTGAAGGTGCTCGGCGGCTGGCCGGGCAAGGTCGTCGTCGTGGCATGTGAGCCGCTGAACGTGGAGGACATGAACATCGGGCTCAGCGCCGCGGTCGCCGGATCGGTCGATCGCGCCGTGAACGTCGTGCTCGAGCAGGTGGAGGAGCTGCGATGCATGAGCTCTCCCTGAGCAGTGCGATTCTCGCGACCGCGCTCGACCACGCAGACGGAAAGCGCGTGAAGGGGATCGAGTTGAGCATCGGCGCCCTGCGGCAGGTGGTACCCGCGTCGCTCGAGTTCTACTTCGAGATCGTGTCCCGCGACACCCTCTGCGAGGACGCCCGGCTGAAGCTGAACCTGGTTGAGGCGCGCGTTCGCTGCAAGGGCTGCGCCGCCGAGTGGACGCTCGACGATCCGATCTTTCGCTGTGCCTCGTGTGAGGCCTCCGACGTAGAGGTCCTGAGCGGCACCGAGTTCATCGTAGATTCGATCGACATCGAGGAGGATTCATGCATCGCACACACGTGAAGGTGGCCGAGGACGCCCTCGACGCGAACACGACGATCGCCGCGGCCAACCGCGACGACTTCGACCGTAACCGCGTGGCCGTCGTGAACCTCATGAGCGCCCCCGGAGCCGGGAAGACCTCCGTACTCGAGGCCGTGTTCGGGCTCGGGCTGGGCGACGTACGCGCGGGTGTCCTCGAGGGTGACGTGCAGGGGAGCCTCGATGCCGACCGCATCTCGCATTTCCACGTTCCCGTCACCCAGCTGAACACAGACGGCGGCTTCGGCGGGGAGTGCCATCTGGACGCCAACATGGTGCGATCGGCACTGCCGACGCTGCCGCTCGAGGACATCGACCTGCTCGTGATCGAGAACGTCGGAAACCTGGTCTGCCCGGCGGAGTTCCGCGTCGGGGAGGATGCGAAGGCGATGGTTTGCTCGGTCACTGAAGGTGAGGACAAGCCGCTCAAATACCCGCTGATGTTCAGGTCGTGCGAGCTCGTGATCATCAACAAGATCGATCTGCTCCCCCACCTCGATTTCGACATCGAGAAGCTCATCTACCACTGTGAGTCCGTGCACCCGGGCGTTCGCCACATGCTCGTCAGCGCGAAGACGGGCGAGGGGGTGGAGGCCGTCCGCGACTGGTTCGTCGACTGCGCCGCGCGGGTCGGGGTGCCTGCGTGACCGAAGCGGTTCGCCCGAGCGCCGAGCGGGAGGCCGAGCCAGGGACGCGCGTCGAGGAGCTGCTCGGTGGACGGCTGCGGGTAGGGGAGCGGTTCTTCGCCGCCGAGGCCGTCCGGATCGCCGAGCTGTGTCACGCGATGGCTGAGCGGTTTGCCCGCGGCGGCCGCCTGCTGGCGGTCGGCGATTCGCCGCAGGAACGGTCCGACGCCCGTCACGTTGCGGTCGAGTTCGTCCATCCGGTCATCGTCGGCAAGCGCGCGCTACCCGCCCTTGGGATCACGGGAGAGGGAGGGCCGGTCGCGGCGCAGTTGATGCTGCTCGCCGAGGCCGACGACATCGTCATGAGCTTCGGTGGGGCGAGCCTGGTGGACGCTCGCGAGCGTGGCTGTCTGACCGTCGCGTTCGAGGCTTGCGGAGCCGAATGGGAGTTCGCGACACAGGCCGAGGACCCGTTCGTCGATCAGGAGATCATCGAGACCACCTACCACCTGCTCTGGGAGCTCGTCCACGTGTTCTTCGACCATCGCGGGCTCCTTCAGGGCCGGGAAGCCCGGGATGTCCACGACAGCGGCGCAGCGAGTTTTCTCTACCCGTTCCTGGCCGAGTCGGAGACCGACCTCGATGGGGTACTCGAGGATGTCCGCGCCTCGGTACTCCTGAAGGCGGATGAGATCGCCGGGTTGAGGTCGCAGACCCTGCGTGACGGTACCGAAACGCTCGCCGCCGCCGCCGCCACGCTGCGGGCGTGCTTCGATGCCGGCGGACGACTGCTGGCGCTCGGGAACGGTGGATCCGCTACCGATGCGATGGATGCCGTGGCCGACACGCGTAAGCCGCCCGGGGCGTTCCCGGCGCGGCCGGCACTCGACCTCACCGAGGACTCGGCGATCCTCACGGCCGTCGCCAACGACATCGGCACCGATGCCATCTTCACGCGCCAGGTGATCGCGCACGGCCGACCGGGTGACGTACTGCTGGCGTTCTCCACCAGCGGGGATTCCAGCAACGTGATCGCCGCGCTCGCTCAGGCTCGGCAGCGGGGAATGGCGACGATCGCCATGGTCGGATATGGCGGCGGCCGGGTCGCCGGCGACCGGCTGGCCGACCACGTGGTCGTCACCGGCTCCGAGCACATCCCCCGGATCCAGGAGGCGCAGGCCAGCGCGTGGCACGTGCTGCGCGAGCTGGTGGAGCTGGTGTCCGTCGGTGCTCGCCGGATCGACGAGCCGGCTGCGCGCCCCCCGCGGTAGCCCGGCCGTGGCCTTGGAGCGCGCGCGCGTTCGCGTTGAGGGCACGGTGCAGGGGGTGGGCTTCCGGCCCTTCGTCTACCGGCTGGCGCAAGAGGAGGGGCTCGCGGGCTGGGTGCTCAACGATGAGCGTGGCGTCCTCCTCGAGATCGAGGGCGACTCAGGCGCCGTCAGCCGGATGGTCGGCCGCATCGATCGTGAGCACCCGCCCCTCGCGGTCGTCGAACGCGTCGAGCGGAGCGCTGCCACGCCGACCGGCGAGCCTGGGTTCAGCATTCGCTCCAGCCCGCACGGGGGCGTGGCCGCAGCCCCTGTCGCCGCCGACGCGGCCGTCTGCGCCGACTGCCTCGCAGAGCTCGAAGACCCGGCCGACCGGCGTCACCGTTACCCGTTCATCAACTGCACGAACTGCGGCCCTCGTTTCACGATCGTCCGCGCGGTTCCCTACGACCGGCCGCTCACCACGATGGCCGGGTTCAAGATGTGCGCAGACTGCCAGGCCGAGTACGACGATCCCGGCGACCGTCGGTTCCATGCGCAGCCGAACGCGTGCCCCGCATGCGGGCCGGCCGTCCGATTGCTCGCCGGCTCGGGGCGGGAGGCGGTGGTGCGCGACCCGATCGCGGCCGCCGCCGAGGGCCTCTCGAACGGGCTGGTCGTCGCCGTCAAGGGCCTCGGGGGCTATCACCTCGCGTGCCGCTGCGATGACGAGGCCGCGGTCGCCGCGCTGCGGACGCGTAAACACCGGGAGGACCGCCCGTTCGCGCTGATGGCGCGCTCGGTCGGGGCCGCGCGCGATCTCGTCGAGCTTTCAGGCGCGGAAGAGGCGCTGCTGGCCGGCCGGGAGCGGCCGATCGTGATCGCCCGGCGCCGCCGGAACGCCCCGGTGGCGATTTCCGTGGCGCCGCGCTCACCCGACCTCGGCGTGATGCTCCCGTACACGCCGCTGCACCGCCTGCTGCTTGCCGAGGGCGGTACCGGGCCGGCTCTGGTGATGACGAGCGGCAACCTCTCCGATGAGCCGATCGCGTTCGACGACGCCGACGCCGTCGAACGGCTTGACGGGATCGCGGAACTCTTTCTCACCCACGACCGGCCGATCCACATCCGCACCGACGACTCGGTGCTGCGATCGGTCGGCAGTGAACGGCCGCTGTTCATCCGGCGATCGCGCGGCTACGTGCCGGGTGCCCTCGACCTCCCGCTCGGGATGCACCGGCCGGTGCTCGCCACGGGCGCGGAGCAGAAGAGCACCTTTTGCGTGGCGAAGGGTCGGCACGCCTGGGTCAGCCACCACATCGGCGACCTCGAGAACTGGGAGACCCTCGAGTCGTTCCGCACGGGCATCGAGCACTTCCAGCGGCTGTTCGCGGTCGAGCCCGCCATAGTCGCCCACGACCGCCATCCCGAGTACCTGTCCACGAAGTACGCGCTCGAGCGCGATGGGGTGGACCTCGTGGCGGTGCAGCATCACCATGCGCACCTCGCCGCCTGTCTCGCCGAGCACGGCGAGCGCCGCCGCGCCGTGGGGGCGATCTTCGATGGCACCGGGTTTGGACTCGATGGAACGGTCTGGGGTGGCGAACTGCTGGTCGGCGACCTGCCAGGCTTCGATCGAGCCGGGCATCTCCACCCGGTACGGCTGCCGGGCGGAGCGCGGGCGATACGTCAGCCCTGGCGGATGGCGTGTGCGTGGCTCGTGGCGATCGAGGCGGGAGACCCGGCGGTGCCGGCGCGACTGCGGGATTCGGTGGATCCGGACCGCTGGCGCCAGATCGCCCAGCTGTGTGTGAGCGGTACTGCGGCGCCGGTCACGACGAGCGCGGGACGTCTATTCGATGGGGTGGCGGCCCTCTGCGGGCTAAGCCCGGACGTGTCCTATGAAGGTCAGGCGGCGATCGAGCTGGAGGCCCTCGCCGATGTGCGCGAGCGGGTGGCATACCCACTGCCTTTCACAGGCGGCGTCCTCGATGCGCGGGTGACCGTCGCCGCCGTGCGCGACGATCTGAGCGCCGGCGTGGACCCCGCGATTGTCGCCGGCCGCTTCCACAACGGGGTGGCCGCGGGCACTGCCGTGGCGGTGATGGAGCTGGCCGAGGAGGCCGGCGTGGACATCGCCGTCCTGTCGGGCGGGGTGTTCCAGAACCGGCTGCTGCTCGAACGGACCACCGCCGGTCTCGGACGCTCAGGGCTGCGGGTGCTCCGGCCCGAGCGGCTGCCGCCGAACGATGGAGGGATCTCCTACGGGCAGGCAGCGGTCGCGAGCGCGGGCCTCACGTGACCGAACCCGTCTCGCGAAGATTCGCGGACCACTTCTCCTCGACATGGCCGAAGTGCCAGATCGCCAGGGCCAGCCCCCAAGTGACGACGAATACCCCGGCGATCGCATAGCCGACGAAGTTGAGGTCGAGACCGGACACGAAGTCCCACGGCTGACCGCTCAGCGTCAGTTTCTCGGCGAACACCGCCATCAGCTCGATCGTTCCGATAAGGAGCGCGACCACCACCGACAGCGCGGTGATCGTGAGGTTGTAGAAGATCTTCCGGACCGGCTTGGAGAAGGCCCAGCCGTAGGCGAAGTTCATGAACGCGCCGTCGATGGTGTCGAGCAGCGTCATACCGGCGGCGAAGAGAATGGGGAGGCACAGGATCGCGTAGATGGGGAGTCCTCCGGCGGCGGCGGCCCCAGCAGTGGCAAGAAGGGCGATCTCCGTGGCTGTGTCGAACCCGAGTCCGAACAGCATCCCCACCGGGTACATGTGCCAGGGGCGGGTGACGGCTCGTGTAGCCCGTCCGTAGAAGCGGTTCAACACGCCGCGCTTGTTGAGTTGGTCCTCGAGCGCCGCCTCGTCGAACCGCCCCCTGCGCATTTCCTGGAAGACCGCGACGATCCCCAGTAGGACCACAAGGTTGAGGATCCCGATGGCGACGAGGAAGGTCCCGGAGATCGTCGGTCCGATCAGCCCGGTCGCCTGTTGCAGCGCGGAGCTGTCGTCGTCGACCGCGCCGCTGAGGCCGCGGATCCCGAGCGCGAGGGCCGACGCGAGCAGGAAGACGATCGTCGAGTGTCCGAGCGCGAAGAAGAAGCCCACGCTCAGGGGCCGTTGACCGTCCGCCATGAGCTTCCGGGTCGTGTTGTCGATCGCGCCGATGTGGTCGGCGTCGAACGCGTGGCGCATGCCGAGCATGTAGGCGGTGATCCCGATTCCGACTCCGAAGACGGCACCCCCGCCGATCGCGAAACGGTGCGGGGCGATGACGGCGAACAGCAGGAAGAACCCCACGGCATGAAGCCCTCCGATCGCGAGTAGGAGCAGTCCCGCCCGCCTCCACTCAGCGGGCGTGAGGCCTTCTCGGATCCGTCGCCATCTCGACACGAACGGGAGCTCCCATCATCCAATGATGCAATTGGGTTGCAATAGCGACCATACGCTCACAGCGATGGGTTGACAACCTGTCGGTCAGTGGGCGTGAGGGAGATGCCGCCCGGCCGCCACGCAGTCGGGGCAAAGGCCGGCGATCGGGAAGTGGCTGAAGCGCGGCCGGTAGCCGGTAGCGCGCTCGATCTCGCTCCGCACACCGTCGATGGTCGCGGGATCGATGGCCGTCGTGGCCCCACACGATTCGCAGAGCGCGTACTCGTGCTCGCCCTGGCCCGCGAGCTCGAACAGCGCCGGCCCGTGGCCGAGGTGGACGTGGCGAACGAGGCCGATGCCCTCGAGGTGCTCGAGGCTGCGGTATGTCGACGCCACATCGAGCTCTGGCTGGGCTCCTGTCGCGATCTGGTCGGCCGAGCGGGGGCCGTCGGCGGCGAACAGGACCTCGAGGATCGCCTTTCTCGAGGTGGAGACCCTCCCGCCGCCCTCGCGCAGCACCGCGAGCGCACCCTCCATGTCGGTGAACTGGCGCGGCTCTCGGATCGGTGACGCGGGCATCGACTCTCCCTAACCGTACGCCGAACGACCCGTCGTCGCACACCACGGCGCCGGGCAGCGAGGAGCCCGAGCGGCTCGACCGATCGGCGGCCGCTGGTACTTTGGGGCCAATGGCCGAACTGACTCCCGACTACTTCACCAAGCCCGTTGCCGACGTCGACCCGGAGATCGCGCAGGTCCTGCGCGACGAGGCCCGGCGTCAGGAAACCGTCCTCGAGATGATCGCCTCGGAGAACTTCGTGCCGCAGGCCGTGCTCGACTGTCACGGCTCGGTGCTCACGAACAAGTACGCCGAGGGCTACCCGGGCAAGCGCTACTACGGCGGCTGCGAGCACGTCGACGTGGCGGAGAACCTCGCGATCGCACGTGCCAAGGAGCTGTTCGGGGCCGAGCACGCCAACGTCCAGCCCCACGCGGGCGCGCAGGCGAACGCCGCCGCGTTCCACGCCCTGCTCGACGCCGGTGATCGCATCCTCGGGATGAAGCTCGACCACGGCGGCCATCTCACTCACGGGATGAAGATCAACTTCTCGGGCAAGCTGTACGACATCGTCGCCTACGGCGTGCGCGAGGAGGACTCGCTGGTCGACATGGACGCGCTCCAGAAGCTCGCCGACGAGTTCCGCCCGAAGCTGATCCTGGCCGGCTGGTCGGCCTACCCGCGCCAGCTCGACTTCGCCAGGTTCCGCGAGATCGCCGACTCGGTCGGCGCCTACCTGATGGTCGACATGGCCCACTTCGCGGGCCTCGTCGCCGCGGGTGAGCACCCGAGCCCGGTACCGCACGCCGACGTGGTCACCACCACGATCCACAAGACGATCGGTGGCTCGCGCGGCGGCATGATCCTCAGCCGCGAGGAGCACGCCAAGAAGATCAACTCGGCGGTGTTCCCGGGCCAGCAGGGCGGGCCGCTGATGCACGTCGTGGCCGGCAAGGCCGTGTCGCTGAAGGTCGCCCAGTCGGAGCTGTTCCGCGAGCGCCAGGCGCGCACCCGCGAGGGCGCCGCGATCCTCGCCGAGGAGCTGCTCGGCGCGGGCGTCAACGTGCTCACCGGCGGGACCGACGTGCACCTCGTGCTCGTCGACCTGCGCGACTCCGACCTCGACGGCCAGCAGGCCGAGGACCGGCTGCACGACGTCGGCATAACCGTCAACCGCAACGCCGTGCCGTTCGACCCGCGCCCGCCGGCAGTCTCGTCCGGCCTGCGCGTCGGTACGCCGGCGCTCGCGACCCGCGGTTTCCAGCCCGACGACTTCCGTGAGGTCGGGAAGGTCCTGGCGGAGGCGCTCACCGGCGATTTCGAGCAGATCAAGGGCGATCTGAGCGAGCGCACGCGCGCCCTGGCGGAGAAGTACCCGCTCTACCCGCAGCTGGCACCCGCCGCGGTCTAGCGCGGGGCCCCGCCCGGCGGTACCCTGCGGGCATGGCTGAGGCCGTCCCACAGCCCCCGGTGCCGCGCCTGCCGCTGCCCAAGAAGCCGCGGTTGCGCGGCGTCACGCACCAGTGGGCGTTCTTCGTGTCGGTAGTCCTCGGGGTCGTCCTCGTCCTGACGGCGCCCGCGGGCACGGCGCGCGTCGCCGCGCTTGTGTACGCGCTCTGCGTCGCGATCCTGTTCGGGGCGAGCGCCCTCTATCACCGCGTCAACTGGCGGACCGAGAACGCGCGGCGCTGGATGCGCCGGCTCGACCACACCGGGATCTTCCTGATGATCGCCGGCTCCTACACGCCGTTCGCGCTGCTGGTGCTCGACGGCACGCTCGCCGACATCGTGCTCGCTGTGGTCTGGACCGGCGCGATCGGCGGCGTGGTCCTGAACCTCGTCTGGATCGACGCGCCGAAGTGGCTCGCCGCGCTGATCTACTGCCTGCTCGGCTGGGTTGCCGTGGCGGTGACGCCGGACATGATCTCCGAGCTCGGCTGGAGCGCGGCCGGGATGGTCGCCGCGGGTGGCCTTCTCTACACCGCGGGGGCCGTCATCTACGCGACGAAGCGCCCCGACCCGTCGCCGACCGTCTTCGGCTACCACGAGATCTTCCACGTGCTCGTGATCCTCGCGGCGGCGCTCCAGTACGCCGTGATCGCCTTCTGGGTCTTGCCACAGTCCGCATAGGCGTCGCATCGCGGTGTCATCGGTCGCCCGCGTGCGGCGCACGCCACGCTCCCTGCTTCCTTGCGCTGCTCGCCTCTGCGGCTTGTGGGTCTCGTTGACCGCTTAGGCTCCGGCGACGATGGAGAACATCGACGCCCTCTGGGCGTTCCTTGTCGCTGCGGCGACCGCATTGCTGCTCACACCGCTCGCCGCGCGGTTCGCCGTGCGTGTCGGCGCGATCGATCAGCCGCGCGAGCGCTCGCTCCACGAGACGCCGACGCCACGGCTCGGCGGCCTCGCGATCTTCGCCGGCGTGCTCCTCGCCGGAGCGCTGTTCCTGCCGGCGGGGGAGGAGACGCGCGGCATCCTCGGAGGCGCTGCGGCGATCACGCTCGTGGGCGCGGTCGACGACATCGTCGACGGTGGGCTGAACCCGTTCGTCAAGCTCGTCGGCCAGATCGGCGCGGCGCTGATCCCCGTCCTCTTCGAGGTCCGGGTGGAGAACATCACGCTGCCGTTCGTCGAGCCGCTCGACCTCGGGGCCCTCGGCGGACCGCTGACGCTGCTCGGCATCGTCGCGGTGATGAATGTCGTCAACTTCACCGACGGCGCCGACGGCCTCGCGGCCGGCGTCTGCACGATCGCCGCGGCGACGTTCTGCATCATCGCGCTGTCGCTCGACCGCGTGGACGCCGCGATCCTCGCCGGCGCCACGGCCGGGGCGGCGGCCGGGTTCCTGCGTCACAACTTCCATCCGGCGTCGGTGTTCATGGGCGACTCGGGGTCGAATCTGCTCGGGTTGCTGCTCGCCTGCATCGCGGTCCAGGGGGTCCTGAAGACCGCGGCGGTCGTGGCTCTGTTCTTTCCGCTCGTGATCCTCGCGGTGCCGGCGCTCGACGCGGGGTTCGTGATCGCCAAGCGCCTCAAGTACCGCCGCCCGGTCTACTCGGCGGACCGCTGGCACTTCCACCATCGGTTCGCGAACATCGGCTTCTCCCAGCGCAAGACCGTGCTCTACCTGTACGGGTGGACCCTCGCCCTGGCGGGGCTCGCGCTGGCGCTGCGGTTCGTCCCGTACTCCGACAACGACGGCACATTGAACCTCGGGTGGGCGCTCGTGATCGCGGCGTTCGGTTTCGTCGCGCTCGCGGCCAGCCTGTACCTCGTCTACGTGCTCGAGCTGTTCAAGTTCCGGCGTTTCCGCGAGCGCCAGCTACGCCAGGCCTCGGAGACCGGCGAGATCTCGGCGCTGAGTGAGGACGAGATCGACGAGGAGATCGAGCGGGAGCTCGAGACCGGCGAGTTCGAGGCGGTCGACCCGGCTAAAGAGCGTTGACGCGCGGCGTGCCGCGGTCGACCACGAACTGCTTCAGGAGGCGCGCGCGGGCGCCGCGGGTCTGCGTGCCGACGGCCTTGAAGGCGACCTCGAGCTGGCCCGCGTTGGCCTCGACCACCGCGTACCCGTTGGACTTCGCCTCCGCGTAGCGCAGGTGCGGGTTGAGGACGCCGAGGCCCGTGGTGAGCACGTCGGGCGGGACAGGCGCCCCGATGAGGTCCTCGACCACATGGCCCAGGCCGAGCGACGTGATCGACCCGCAGACGAACTCGGTGGCGAGGCTGTTCGGCCCGCGCCCGTTGAGGCCCACGTTGCCCGCGAAGAACGTGTGGATGTCCCCGGTCAGGAACGACACGTCCTGGATGCCGCGGTCGCGGATGAAGGTCATCAGCTCGAGTCGCTCGGCGCCGTAACCGTCCCACGAGTCCTTGTTGAGCGGTGACGTCGGCGGGAAGTCGAGCCCCATGATCATCAGCTGGTTGCCGATCAGCTTCCAGGTCGCGTCGGAGCCCGCGAGGCTGTTCTTCAGCCAGTTGAGCTGCTGGCGGCCGAGGTAGCTGCGGCCGGGGTCGTTCGACTCGGCGCACTCGAGGGTGAAGATCGCGTCGTCGCACGGCTGGTCGTCGCGGTACTGGCGCTGATCGAGCAGGAACAGCTCGACGTTGCCGCCGATGCGGAGCCGCCGGTAGAGGTCGTTGCCGACGCTCGGCTTGCCCCAGATCGGCTCGATCGGGTGGTACTCATAGAAGGCCCGGTAGCCGGCCTTGCGCCGGTCGAGAAACGGGACGCGCTTGTCGAGCGTCACGTCGCCCGGCAGGCCGCCGGCGTAGTTGTCCTCGACCTCGTGGTCGTCCCAGATCACCGCGTACGGGTGCGCGGCGTGCATCGCCTTGAGGTCCGCGTCGGACTTGTAGAGGCGGTACTTGTCGCGGTACTCGGGGAGGGTCTGGACCTCGCCGTCCTTGTTCTTGCCGAGCTTGTCGGTGCGCGGCCCCGGGTAGAAGTTCTGCTCGTAGATGTAGTCGCCGAGGCAGAGCGTGAAGTCGAGGTCCTCGGCGGCGATCGCGCGGTGGGCGTTGTAGTAGCCCGCCTGCCAGTCCTGGCAGGAGAACACCGCGATCCGGATCGGCTGCTTGGAGTCCGCCGGCGGACGGGTCCGGAAGCGGCCGACCTCGCTCTGCTCGTTACGGGTCTCGAAGCGGTAGAAGTATTCGCGGCCGGGCTTCAGCTTCTTGCCGCCGATCGGCACCTCGACCGTGTGGTCGCGCTTCGTGCTTGCGGTCACGCGCTTGCGGTAGAGGACCCTGCGGAAGTCGCGGTCGCGGGAGACCTCGACGTACAGCGCCTTGTTGCCGCTCACGTCGCCGAGCCGCGTCCAGACGCGCGCCGAGTTCGTGGTCGGGATCCCGCACGAGACGCCCGAAGTGAAGTTCCCGCCGCGCGCGAGCGGCGTGATCTTGCGCCGCCGTGCCTTCTTCGCGAGCGCAGTGTCGACGGGCACTCCGCCGAGGATCAGGGCACCGCCTGCCAGTCCGGCGCCCTGCAGCAGGGCGCGCCGGTCGATCTCCCGCTCGATCACGAATCGGAAAGTAACGCACCTGACCGTAATTCCGCGCCGTTGCTCACGTTTGGTTCACATGCGAACCCCCCGAAAGCACATCACTCCTTCATTCGTCATCGCGCTGATCGCGCTCTTCGTCGCCATGGGCGGTACGGGCTACGCCGCGCTCAAGGTGACCGGGAAGAACGTCGCGGCGGCCTCCGAGTGCGGGAAGCGCCGCGCTGCTCTGCCGACCGTGCTCGCGCTGCGCGAGTTCGGCCTCCAGGCCGACGTGAACCTCGGCGAGAAGGACGACGGCTCGGACCACCTCTCCAGCGACGTCTCGGAGGACGGCGCACAGCTGGAGGTCATGACCGCCGAGGAGGGCGGCGGGATCAACGCGATCACGACGAACCTCTCGCGGCCGTACCGCTGCGTGTTCCCCTTGGTCGCCTAGGGCGGCGATCTCAGAACAGGCTGCCCTGGGCCGGGGGCTTGGGTGGCTGTTTCGTCGCGGCGGGCTGAGGGGCCCGCCGCGACGCGTTTCCGAGCCCGCGCGACCATTCGCGTCCGGGCCACGTGCGGCCCGCCAGCAGGGCCGAGATCCGCCGGCGTTCGGCGGGCGGTGCGTAGGCGCCACGGGCGTACAGCTCCTCGTATCGCTCGACGAGGTCGGGCCGGGCCTGGCGCAGCCAGCTCATGAACACGTCGCGGACCTCGCCGCGGAGGTGGAGGCAGATGCCGCCGACATTCGTCGCGCCGGCCTCGGCGCACAGGTCGAGGATCTCCTCGACCTGGCGCGGGTCGTCGTTGATCCCCGGCATCAGCGGCGCGACGAGCACGCCGGTCGGGATGCCGGCCGCGTTCAGCTCGGCCACCGCCTCGATCCGTTTGCGGGGGTGCGGCGTGTGCGGCTCGGTCGCCCGCCACGCCTTCTCGTCGAGCGTGGGGATCGACAGGTTGGCGTGGAAGCCGACGGTCGCGACCAACTCCTTCATCAGCTCGACGTCGCGCAGCAACAGCGGCGACTTCGTGAGCACCGAGCACGGCGTCCCGTTGTCGCGCAGCGCCTCCCAGATGCCCGGCATCAGCGCGTAGCGCTTCTCGACCCACTGGTAGGGATCGGTGTTCGTCCCGAGCGCGACGTGCTCGTGCGTCCACGACGGCTTGGCCAGCTGCGCGCGCAGGACCTCGGGCGCGTTGACCTTCACGACGATCTCGCGCTCGAAGTCGCGGCCGGGGGAGAGGTCGAGGTACGTGTGGGTAGGGCGGGCGAAGCAGTTGTGGCTGACGACGCCGTTCGCGATGAAGTCGCCGGTGCCGGTCGTGATGTCGTAGAGGGGCCGGCTGCCCGGCAGCGGGTCCAGGCGTTCGATGCCGACCGGGAAGCCGTCCGGATTGAGCAAACGGGTGCCGCGGGCCATGTCGCGCACGGGCTGCCAACCGTCTGTGGTCAGGAGCCTGTGATCGCCGCTCGTGACCAACTCGCGCCCAGTCGCCAGCCCAACGCGCACCGCAGGTTTCTGCGTTCGCCAGTGGTCCCGCACCTCGGTTGTGAGGCCACCTCCGCCGGCGGCGATCGTGTCGCCGGGACGCACTTCGGAGATCGGCCGCTTGGTTCCGTCGTCGAGCGCGACCTCGGTGTCGCCGCTGACGCAGTAGGTACACGCATGTGTGCAACCTCTGTAGGGGTTGACCGTCCACCGGAACGGCATCTGGGAGGCGTCGGGCACCTTGTTGAGCGCGCTTTTCGCGCGCACCTCCCAGAACCGGATGTCCAGCGCCTCGGGCGCGTCGAACGTGCGCGCGACGGCATCCTTGTAGCCCGGGAGGACCCGATCCGTCTCCACCTGCTGAGATTCCCATCGCACGAACGTATGTTCGCATAACGGCCTGACGGAACGGGACGGCTACTCGCCGTGGAAGCCCATCTGGGAGCCCCAGCCGGTCGTCCAGCAGCCCGGCATCCGTCGTGGAGGAGGGCCTCGTGGAGGGCCTTCACCGACATCCGGGTCGACGTGGGGTCCTCGCCGTCCTGGTCGTCGAGGTCGACGAACGTCATCAGCCGCACGACGGTGGCCATGGCCTACTCGCCGGTCAGCGTGGCCACGAGCCGGCGCGCGCCGCCGCTGTCGCGGTGCTCGCAGAGGTAGATGCCCTGCCAGGTGCCGAGCGCGAGGTCGCCGTCTGCGACCGGCAGGGTGAGCGAGGGGCCGAGGAGCGACGCCTTGATGTGCGCCGGCATGTCGTCCGGGCCCTCGAGCGTGTGGGTCCAGTACGGGGCGTTCTCCGGCACCGCCTCGGAGAACCAGCTCTCGAAGTCGCGCCTCACATCGGGGCTGGCGTTCTCATTCAGGGTCAGCGACGCCGACGTATGGAGGATGTGCAGGTGGAGCAGGCCGACCCGCAGCCCGGACAGCTCGGGCAGAGCCGCGACCACCTCGCGGGTGACGAGATGGAACCCGCGGGGGTACGGCTGGAGCTCGATCCGGTGCTGTGCCCACATGGGGGGACAACCATTACACGGACGGCATGGGAGGGGTCCGCGGGCCCTACCTCAGGGGTAACGGGCTGATAGCCGTCTCGGGCGGAGAACGTATACAGTCGCGGTCCCCTTGACCACTGTTGCCGTATCCCAATCCGAGGGGGCGGGAGAGCCGGACACGGGCCTCGCCCTGCTCCGCAATCTCGACCTCCTCGTCCTCGCAGGAGCACTGCCGGTGTTCCTGCTGGCGGGTCTGCCGGTCCTCGGCTACCTGATCATCGCCTTCGCCTGGCTGGCGCAGCGGTTCATCGCGAGCTTCGCCCAGCGCCGCGCGCTCGCTTCGGGCGACCGCCGCGCCGCGATGAGCGTGATCGCCGGAACGATGTTCGCCCGCCTGTGGATCCTCGGGCTGTCGGTGCTGTGCGCCGGCCTGATCGAGCGCGAGGCCGGTCTCGCCGCCGCGCTGCTCGCCGCCGTCCTCTTCACCACCTTCTTCGTGACCCTGCTGATCGTCAAGCCGCTCGAGGAGGCAGCAGCGCGTGAGCACTAAGCGCAAGGTCTTCCTCGGCATCGGCGTCTGGCTGCTGCTGGCCGTCGTCCTCTTCGTCATCGCCGGGAGCGACGGCAAGAACGATCACTTCGAGCCGCAGGAGGAGTTCCGCCTCACCCCGTGGATCGAGCTCAAGATCGGCGGGATCGACATGAGCATCAACAAGGCCGTCTTCTACCTGCTGATGTCCACCGCGTTCACCTGCGCGACGATGGTCTTCGTCGCGCGGCGCATGAAGCAGCGCCCGAACCGCGTTCAGACGGTGATGGAGCTGGCCTACTCGATGACGAAGGACAACATCACGGGCCAGAACATGGACGCGAAGATGGCGAAGAAGTGGTTCCCGTTCATCGCCACGCTCTTCTTCTTCATCTGGTTCATCAACATGCTCGGCTACATCCCGCTGCCGGTCAACACGGGCCACAAGGTCGACATCTTCGGCGCGCAGATCCCGTCGTTCGCCATCTACGCGCCGACCGCAAACCTGTCGGTGCCGCTGGCGCTGGCCCTCGTGGTCTGGATCGCCTACCACGTCGAGGGCGTGCGGGTGAAGGGCTTCGTCGGCTTCACCAAGAGCTTCGTCCCGCCCGGCATGGGCGGCGCCGGCGCCATCCCGCTCTTCATCATCGAGGTCATCTCGGACTTCGTCCGGATCATCTCGCTGTCGGTGCGACTTTTCGCGAACATCCTCGCCGGCCACCTGCTCATCCTGTTCATGGCAGGCGGGCTCGTCGTGCTGCTGGGCCTGTCCGCCCTGGGCGTCCTGACGCTCGGGATCGCGATCCCCTTCTACCTCTTCGAGGTCGGGCTGGTCGCAACGCTGCAGGCCTTCATCTTCGCGATCTTGACTGCCATCTACCTCGGCGGCGCAACCGCCGAACACCACTAAGGAGGACCCGTGAGTACCGTTCTACAGATTGCTCAGGCCGGCGGAGACGCCGTCCTCGCAGAGGGCATCACAGACGCCGGCAAGGCGATCGCCCTCGGCGTCGGCGCCGGGCTCGGTTCCATCGGCGCCGGTATCGGCATCGGCATCATCTTCGGCAAGGAGATCGAGTCGGTCGCCCGCCAGCCGGAGCTGAAGGACGAGCTCCAGTCGATCCGCTGGCTCGGCTTCGCGCTGACCGAGGCCGTCGCCTTCTACACGTTCATCTTCGGCCTCATCGCGTTCTTCCTCTAGGCCGCTGGCGTGGACGTCTTCAGCAACATCGCGACGGTAGTCCTGGCCGCGTCCGAGGGCGGCGCCGAGGAGGGCGGCGGGGGCAGCTTCCTCGTCTCGCCCAACGTCGGCCTCATGATCTGGACGCTGATCGCGTTCGGGACTGCGCTGCTGATCCTCCGCAAGCTCGCCTTTCCGGCGATCGGCGAGGCGATCGACAAGCGCACTGCGGCGATCAACGAGTCGATCGACGCGGCCGACCGGCAGAAGCGGGAGTCGGAGGAGATCCTCGCCGAGTACCGCGCGCGCCTGAAGGAGGCCCGTGAGCAGGCCGACGACATCATCGTCCGCTCGCGCAAGGCCGCCGACGCGCACCAGGACGAGGCCAAGGTCGCGGCCAAGAAGTATCGCGAGGAGCTGATGGAGACCACGCGGAAGGACATCGAGAACGAGAAGAACCGCGCGCTCGACGACATCCGCAAGGAGGTCGCCGATCTCACGATCATCGCGACCGAGAAGGTCACGCGGAAGTCGCTCAACGCCGACGACCAGAAGCGCCTCATCGAGGACGCCCTGGCCGAGGTGGACTTCTCCGCACTGGCCGGCGACGGGGAGGCGCGGGGCTAGCCCCGCCCGAGCTGATGGAAGAGATCGCGGACGTCTACTCGCGTGCCCTGTTCGACGCGGCGGACGACGCCGACGTACTCGACCGGATCCACGACGAGCTCGGGGCGTTCACCGACGAGCTCGACACGAACCGGGACCTGCAGGTCTTCTTCTTCTCGCCCTACTTCTCGTCGCAGGAGAAGAAGGACGGCATCAGCCGGCTCATCGACGACGCCGACGAGCGCTTCGTGAACTTCCTCGAGCTCGTCGCCGAACGGCACCGGATGCCGGCGATCTTCCGGATCAGGCGTGCGTTCGACCGGCGCTGGGCAGAGGAGCGCAAGCTGCTGCCCGTCTCGGTCACCAGCGCGATCGAGCTCGACTCCGGACTCGTCGAGGAGATCGGCGAGCGCATCAGCGAACAGACGGGGCGCAAGGTCGACCTGTCGAGCAACGTCGACCCCGACGTGCTCGGTGGTCTCGTTCTCCGCGTCGGGAACATGGTCCTCGACGCCAGCATCCGCAACAGGCTCGAGCAACTTAGAAAGAGCGTCGCGAGCGCGGCGTAGAAAGGCCTCACCTACACCATGCAGATCAATCCTGACGAGATCACAAGCATCCTCAAGAGCCGTATCGAGGGGCTCGGCGACGGCGGCGCGGACCTGGCCGAGGTCGGCACGGTCCTCTCCATCGCCGACGGCATCGCGCGCGTCCACGGCCTCGACAACTGCATGTCGCTCGAGATGCTCGAGCTGCCGCACGACGTGACAGGCCTCGCGCTGAACCTCGAGTCCGACAACGTCGGCGCCGTGCTGTTCGGCGACTGGGACAAGATCCAGGAGGGCGACACGGTCAAGCGGACCGGCAAGCTCCTCGAGATCCCCGTCGGCGAGGCCCTGCTCGGCCGCATCGTCGACCCGCTCGGCCGTCCGCTCGACGGCAAGGGCGACGTGAACACCACCGAGTTCCGCCCGGCCGAGTTCAAGGCCCCTGGCGTCGTCCAGCGCCAGGGCGTCGTCGAGCCGATGGAGACCGGCATCAAGGCGATCGACTCGATGACCGCCATCGGTCGTGGTCAGCGCCAGCTGATCATCGGTGACCGCCAGACGGGCAAGACCCAGATCGCGATCGACACGATCATCAACAACCGCGACAACGACCTCATCTCCATCTACGTGGCGATCGGCCAGCGGCTGTCGACCGTCGTCCAGGTCGCCGAGACGCTGCGCGAGCACAACGCGATGGACAACACGATCATCGTCGCCGCGCCCGCCGACGAGGCGGCGCCGATCAAGTTCATGGCGCCGTACGCCGGCTGCGCGATGGGTGAGTACTTCCTCTACAAGGGCGGCCACGCGCTGACGGTCTACGACGACCTCACCAAGCACGCGTTCGCCTACCGGCAGATGTCGCTGCTGCTCCGCCGCCCGCCGGGCCGCGAGGCGTACCCGGGCGACGTCTTCTACCTGCACAGCCGCCTGCTCGAGCGCGCCGTCAAGCTGAACGACGACCTCGGCGCCGGCTCACTCACTTCGCTGCCGATCATCGAGACGCAGGCCAGCGACGTGTCGGCCTACATCCCGACGAACGTCATCTCGATCACCGACGGCCAGATCTTCCTCGAGGGCGATCTGTTCCGGTCTGGCGTACGCCCGGCCATCAACGTCGGCATCTCCGTTTCGCGGGTGGGTGGCAACGCCCAGCCGAAGCCGATGAAGAAGGTCGCCGGCAAGTTGCGGCTCGAGCTGTCGCAGTACCGCGAGCTCGAGGCGTTCGCCCAGTTCGGATCCGACCTCGACGCCGAGACGAAGTCCTCGCTCGATCGCGGTGAGCGCCTCGTCGAGACGCTCAACCAGAACGAGCTGAAGCCGTGGAAGCGCGCCGACCAGGTCGCCGCGATCTACTCCGGCACGGGCGGATACCTCGACCGGATCAAGGTCGAGCGCGTTGCGGACTTCCATGAGTTCCTGCTCGAGCGCCTGCACTCGGAGAACAAGGACCTGCTCGGCAAGATCGCCGAGGGGGGCTGGGACGACGACATCGAGAAGGAGCTCGGCAGCGCGATCGCCGACGCCCTCGACGACTTCGGTGCGGACTTCAACGAGGACGGCACGGAACTCGAGGAGGGCGAGTCGGACCGCATCAAGTCCGAGGACGAGCGCCAGGCGCCCGGCCGCACGGCGGGCGACGGCGATTCCGGCGATTCCGGCGATTCCGGCGACGACGGCGACGCCTCGGCCGATGAGGAGGAAGCTGCCGCTCCGGCATAGCCCATGGCCTCCCAGAAGGACGTCAGAGACCGAATCGGTTCGGTCAAGAACATTCAGAAGATCACCCGCGCCATGGAAATGGTCGCGGCGGCCCGGCTGCGCCGTGCCGAGCAGCGGATCGAGCAGCTGCGCCCGTACGCCGAGGCGATCCGCCGCATGACCCGGCGCACGGTCGAGGCTGCCGAGAGCATCCCCAACATGCCGCTGCTCGAGGCCCACGAGTCCGAGCAGAAGGTCGGGATCCTGCTCGTGACGGGCGACCGCGGCCTCGCGGGTGCGTTCAACTCACAGATCCTTCGCGCCGGCAACCGCCGTGCGATCGAGTTGAAGGACGAAGGCAAGGAAGCGATCTGGTTCGCATCGGGCCGCCGCGGGGTCGGCTCGCTCGGCTTCCGTGGCCGCGAGGTCGCCAGTTCGTGGGAGGGGTTCACGGATCGGCCGGCCTTCAGCGACGCCCGCGACATCGCCGGCGCGCTCGCGGCCGCCTACATCGACGGCGAGGTGGATCGCGTCGAGGTGATCTACAACGGGTATGTCTCGCCGCTCGTCCAGGAGGTATCCACCGACGTGCTCCTGCCGCTCCAGGACATCGCCGACCTGCTCGCCGCCGAGGAGGACGAGGAGGAGAACGGGGGCGAGGAGACCCAGTCCGAGCAGGCGCTGTGGCTCTACGAGCCCGAGCCCGAGGAGCTGCTCAAGCGCCTCATCCCCGACTACATCGAGATCAGCATCTTCCGCGCCCTGCTCGAGTCGACAGCTTCCGAGCACGGCGCGCGCATGACCGCCATGCGCAACGCCCAGGAGAACGCAGGCGAGGTGATCGACGACCTCACGCTGGAGATGAACCGCCAGCGCCAGGCCGAGATCACCCAGGAAATCATGGAAGTAGTGGCCGGGGCCGAGGGCCTCACGTAGCCAGGCCTACCGGCCAGAAAGAGAGACAAACGTGGAAGCAGCTACATCAACTGAGACGAACACCGGCCGGATCGAGGAGATCCAGGGCGTCGTGGTCGAGGCGGTTTTCCCCGACGGGGAGCTGCCGGAGATCTACAACGCCCTCGAGACCGAGATCCCCAGCCCGGACGGCGACCCGGTCAAGCTCGTCCTCGAGGTGCAGCAGCACCTCGGTGACGACCGTGTGCGCACGGTCGCCATGGACGCGACCGACGGTCTCGCCCGCGGCGCCGAGGTGCGCGACACCGGCGGCCCGATCACGGTCCCGGTCGGAGAGGGCGTCCTCGGTCGCATCTTCAACCTGCTCGGCGATCCGATCGACGACGCGGGAGAGGTCGAGTACGAGGAGCGCTGGCCGATCCATCGTCCTGCGCCGAAGGTCGAGGACCTGTCGCCGGCGCGCGAGGTGTTCGAGACCGGCATCAAGGTCGTCGACCTGCTGGCTCCGTACGCCAAGGGCGGCAAGGTCGGTCTGTTCGGCGGCGCCGGCGTCGGCAAGACCGTTCTCATCCAGGAGCTGATCCACAACATCGCTTCCGAGCACGGCGGCCTGTCCGCGTTCTGCGGCGTCGGCGAGCGCTCGCGCGAGGGGAACGACCTCTGGCACGAGATGACCGACTCGGGCGTCATCGACAAGACGATGCTCGTGTTCGGCCAGATGAACGAGCCGCCCGGCGCCCGCATGCGCGTGGCCCTGTCCGGTCTGACCATGGCGGAGTACTTCCGCGAGGTCGGCGGCCAGGACGTGCTGCTGTTCATCGACAACATCTTCCGGTTCGTCCAGGCGGGCTCGGAGGTGTCGGCTCTGCTCGGCCGTATGCCGTCTCAGGTGGGCTACCAGCCCACGCTCGAGACGGAGATGGGCCAGCTCCAGGAGCGGATCACGTCGACCCGCCAGGGCTCGGTCACCTCGGTCCAGGCCATCTACGTCCCGGCCGACGACCTCACGGACCCGGCCCCGGCCTCGGTGTTCGCCCACCTCAACGCCACGACGACGCTGTCGCGCGCGATCTCGGAGAAGGGCATCTACCCGGCCGTCGACCCGCTCGACTCGACCTCCACGATCCTCAAGCCCGACATCGTCGGCGAGGAGCATTTCGAGGTCGCGACGCAGGTCAAGGAGATCCTCCAGAAGTACAAGGAGCTCCAGGACATCATCGCCATCCTCGGCATCGAGGAGCTGTCCGACGAGGATCGCCAGTCCGTGCAGCGCGCGCGGCGCATCGAGCGCTTCCTCTCGCAGCCGTTCTTCGTCGCTGAGGCCTTCACGGGCACCCCCGGCCAGGCCGTGCCGATCGACGAGACCGTCCGATCGTTCAAGGAGATCGTCAACGGCGATCACGACGACCTGCCGGAGTCGGCCTTCTACATGAAGGGCGGGATCGACGAGGTCCACGCCGCGCGGGACGACAAGGACGACAAGGACGACTAGGCGTGGCCGACCGCACCACATACCCCGTCGAGGTCCTGACCCCTGAGGGGAAGGTCTTCGAGGGCGAGGTCGAGATGGTCTCGACGGTGACGGCGGTCGGCTCGATCGGCGTGCTCGCCAACCACGCGCCGCTGATGGCGATGCTCGAGCCCGCGGAGCTGAAGCTCTACAAGAGCGGGTCCGAGAACCCCGAGAACGCCGACGTCGAGCGCTTCGCGCAGGGCGAGGGGTACCTCCAGATGGCGGACAACCAGATGCTCGTCATCGTCGAGGACGCGGTGAAGCCCGAGGATCTCGATCGCTCCGCCATCGAGTCCCGCCTCAAGGAGGCGCAGGACGCGCTCGAGCGCGCGGACGAAGACAGCGAAGAAGAGGCCCGGGCGCAGCGGGAGATCCGCCGCGCCGAGGCCTTCCTCGCCATCGAGGGCTAGCCCTTCCCTGATCCGGACGGGTTGCGCCGCCCCGGTACGGGGTAGGCAGGGCCCATGGACGAGTCGACCGGCGGGCTACGTCGTGCGATAAGCCCGCGCATGTTGCTGGTCTTCGTCATCGGGGACATTCTCGGCGCGGGCATCTATGCGCTCGTCGGCGCGGTCGGGGCCGAGGTCGGCGGTGCCATCTGGACGGCCTTCACCGCGGCGCTCCTCCTGGCGGTGTTCACCGCCTTCGCCTATGCGGAGCTGGTCACGAAATACCCCTACGCCGCGGGCTCGGCGCTCTACGTGAACCGGGCGTACAAGGTGCCGTTCTTCACCTTCATGGTCGCGTTCGCGGTCATGGCGTCCGGCATCACTTCGGCCGCTACGCTCTCGCGCGCCTTCGCCGGCGACTACTTCAGCGAGTTCTGGGACCTTCCGGTGGTGCTGGTGGCGATCGCCTTCATCGTCGTCGTGGCGGCGATCAACCTGCGCGGCATCTCAGAGTCCGTGAAGGTGAACGTCGCCCTGACGCTGGTCGAGATAGCGGGCCTCGCATTGATCGTGACGGTGGGTGCGGTGGCGCTCGCCCAGGGCGACGCGGACTTCGGCCGCAACTTCGAGTTCAAGGAGGGCGAGAGCGTCGTGATGGTCCTCATCGGCGGCGCGTCGCTCGCGTTCTACGCGCTGATCGGGTTCGAGGACTCGGTGAACGTCGCGGAGGAGACGCAGGACCCCAGGCGCGCCTATCCGCGCGCGCTGTTCGGTGGCCTCGCGGTTGCGGGCGTCATCTACCTGCTGGTGACCCTCGCCGCCTCGTCCGTCGTCTCGACCGCCCAGCTCGCCGATTCGAGCGGGCCGCTGCTCGAGGTGATCCGCGAGGGCCCGCTGGGCATCCCGACGAAGCTGTTCTCGGCCATCGCACTCCTCGCCGTGGCGAACGGGGCGCTGATCAACATGGTGATGGCGTCGCGGCTCGTCTACGGGATGTCGCGCCAGCGGATCGTGCCGAAGGCGTTCGGCTCGATCCTCCCGACGCGCCGGACGCCGCACGTGGCCATCGCGTTCACCACGGGGATAGCGGCCATCCTCATCGCGACGGGTGACCTGTCGACCCTCGCCGACACTACGGTGGTCCTGCTGCTCGGCGTCTTCGCGGTCGTGAACACCACCGTGCTCGTCCTGCGCCGCGACCCCGTCGACCACGATCACTTCCGCGCGCCGAGCATCCTGCCGATGCTGGGCCTCGCGGTGTCGGTGGCGCTGCTCATCGACAAGGCGTTCGACGACGGCAAGGTGTTCGCCCGCGCCGGGATCCTGCTCGCGGTCGGCGTGGGCCTGTGGGTGGTGAACCGGCTCATCACCGGGCCAGTGGAATCCATCGATCCGAAGGAGCTGGCCGGATGAAGCAGATCGTCGTCGCACTGGAGGCCGGGGAGGACGGTACGGAGGTGGTGCAGGCCGCGGCCGAGCTTGCGGAACAGACCGGCGCGGGCGTGACCGTCGTGGCTATCGACGCAGTGGAGAGCCAGCGCTTCGAGGCCATTCCGCGCAGCGAATCGTTGTCCGCGGCAGCCGGCACGGCGGAGCGCGCGGCGGCGCGGCTCGCCGAGCGCGGAATCAACGCCGACGCCCGCGGCGTGGGCGGCGCGGGGGCAGCCGCCGTGGAAGAGGTCGCGGCCGAGGTCGGCGCCGACCTCATCGTGGTCGGCACCGGGCGCCGCAGCGCTCTGGCGCGGCGGTTGCTCGGCGACCTGGCGCTGGGGCTCGTCGAGAGCTCGCAGCGCCAGGTGCTCGTGATTACGGAAGGGCGCTAGCGGCGACGCGAAACGCCGCGCAGCCGGCCGAGCCGGCTGCTTGCCGAACTACGCCGCCTCGCGGAGCGCTTCGAGCTCGTCTTCGGAGGCGAGCTTGCGGAGCGCCCGATCTTCGATCTGGCGCACGCGCTCGGCGGACAGGCCCAGCCGGCGGCCGGTCTCGCGCAGCGCGACGGTCTCGGTGCCGCCGAGGCCGTAGCGCAGCTTGAGCACGTCACGGTCGGGGCTCGGCAGCGAGCTGACGACGCGCAGGATGCGCTGCTCCTGCTCCGTGCGCTCGACCTCCTCGGCCGTGCCTTCGCGCTCGTCCGGGATGAGATCGCCGAGGGCGGTCTCCTCGCCGTCGCCGACGCCCTTGTCGAGGCTCGTCGGCCCCTGGTCCGCCGCGAGGATCGCGCGGATCTCCTCGGCGTCCATCTCGAGCGACTCGGCGAGCTCCTCCTCCGTCGGGCCGCGCCCGAGCTGCGCCCCTAGCTCGCGCTCGCGGTCGCGGATCTTGCGCGCCAGGGTGGCGATGTGCACCGGGAGACGGACCGTCCGGCTCGAGTTGGCGAGCCCGCGGCCGATCGCCTGGCGGACCCAGAGCGTGCCGTAGGTCGAGAACTTGAAGCCCTTGCGCCAGTCGAACTTCTCGACCGCGCGGATCAGCCCGAGCATGCCCTCCTGGATGAGGTCGCCGAGCGGGAGGCCCTGCCCCTGGTACTTGCGGGCGATCGACACGACCAGCCGGAGGTTCGCGTTGATCATCCGCTCCTTGGCGGCGAGGTCACCCGCCTCGATGCGCTTCGCGAGGTGGATCTCCTCCGCCGCGGTGAGCAGCGGGTAGCGAGCGGCCTCGTTCATGAACAGCTGAACGCTGTCCGTTAGCGCCTCTGCGGTGATGTTGTGTGTCTTGGTGTCAGCCATCTCGGGTCCTTCGTCTTGCGGGCGTACTGCTTCAAAAGGTATTGTAGCTTACGATAGGTAAGTTGTCCAGGCGCATTGGACGCGCGCGCGGCCCTCGAGGGGGACCACTAAGTACGTTCAACACGGCTATCCGTTACAGAGAGCGCAAAACCGCTGCGACGAGATTCGCGCGGAACGGCTCGCTGCCGCCGGCCAGGTTCACCCCGGCCAGGTTGGGCTCTGCAGCCCGCATCCAATCCAGCTCCCGGGGCAGGTTCCCGATCCCGTTCGATCCGGGCAGCGGGAGCAGGGAGAGCGTGCTCAGCACGCCCACGGCGCGGCCGGAGCCGTCGAGCAGGCCGCTCCCCGAATCGCCGGGAATCCCCGGCGTCAGCGTGTATACGAGCCGTCCCCAGCCGCCGCCCACGCTGGCGAGGACGGCGCCCTGGCGGGGGTTGAGCAGTCGCAGGCCGAGGCGCAGCGGTGAGTTTCCGTAGCCGAAGACGGCGCTCCCGACCGCGGCGGAGCCTACCCCGGTCGGGCCCCCGAAGCCGGGCACGGTGGGGTTGACGCGGCCCACGTCCGCGCCGTCGACCGCCACCAGCGCGAAATCGTTGTAGCGGCACGCCGCGCGGTCGCGCTCGCCGCGCGCCTGCATCGAGAGCCACGAGCTGTAGACGAGCCGGCCGGGGCGAGACGCGCCGCGGATGGTCACCGCGGTCCCGAGGGGGAGCGACCGGGTGCGGCATCCGTCGATGTCGGTGGCACCCCCGCGCGAAGCGCAGTGGGCAGCCTGACCGAGATACACGGCCGCGCCCGAGGTGAACACGAAGTTCGAGGTGCAGAACGCGCGGCCGTCGGTGAGGGTCTGCGCGCCGGGCCGGATCGAGGCGGACTTCGCCGGCGCCCAGGCGCTTGCGCTGGCCGGCGCGAGGATCAGACAGACCGCGACGAGGACGGCCGCCCGCTTGGCGAACCCCTGCATGACGGGCAAGTACCCGCTCGGGCCGAGTCTCAACCGACCCGCGTCAGGCTTCCGTCGTCCTCGAGCCGCACGATCCGCGGCCGTGCGCCCGTGTTGAAGTAGGCGACGTACCCGAGCGTGTGGTCGATGATGTCGCGCCGGATCACGAAGTAGTCGATGTCGCGTGCCGCGCTGCCGCTGCGGAACTTGTCGATCCGCCGCAGCATCGCGGCGGGAACCCTGGGGTCGACCACACCCGCGCCGAGGCCGTCCTTGCGCCAGTCCGCATCGTTGTCGTTCGGGAACTCGTGGTCGACCCGGAACGGGATCTTCATGTCGGGCCGGATCTGCAGGGTCAGGCTGCGCCTGGCGGACTCGATGGTGGTGTCGATGCGCCCGGGCGCGACGCGAAGGTCGTCGAAGATGCCCTCGCGCCGCACGCGCTCGCGCTCGAGCACGCGCAGCGCGCGCCGGAGGTTGCCGGGGCGGGTCAGCGCGCGGTCGTCGGTTCCAGGCAGGTCGTCGGGGTCTTCCGGGAGGGGCTCCTGCGCAGGCACGGGCCGCTCCGGCTTCGGCGTTGCGGGCGCGAGCGCGGGGGTGGTCGCTGCCGTCTGTGTCTCGACCGCCGTGGTCTGCGCAGGGCGGGGATCGTCTCCGTCGTCGCCCCCACCGCCGAGGTCGACCACGCCCGACAGCAGCAGGATCGCGACGAACGCGCCGACGAGGACGGCGATGCTGAATGCGGTGCGGCCGTTCAACCGCCGGGCTTGGCGTCGCCGTAGGGCGCGTCGCGCTCGTGCACGGCCGCCTGCCACCCGTCGGTCATCGCCTTCTGCTGGAAGGCGAAGCCCTCCGGCGTGTGGCGGGCGATGCCGTCGAAGAACACGCTCATCGTCTGCGTCGCCTGCAGGCCCTGCGCGTACAGCGCCTGGTTCACGGCGAGCTTGTGCATCACGAGCTGGTTGATCGGCGTCTGGGCGATCCGCGCGAGAAGGTCCTCGTAGCGCTCGTCGAGCTCCTCCGGCGGGTGCGACTCGAGCGCGAGCCCCCAGTCGGCCGCCTGTTCGCCGGTCAGCAGGTCGCCGGTGAAGAGGAGCCGCTTGGCGCGCTCGGGGCCGATCCGCCACGACCAGAGCATTGACGTCGGCACGCCCCACACCCGGGCCGGCGGGTAGCCGATGCGCGCGTCGTCGGCCATCACCAGGAGATCGGAGCAGAGCGCCATGTCGGTGCCGCCCGCCACGCAGAACCCGTGCACCTTGCAGATCACCGGCTTGTCGGAGTGGAACAGGCTCATGAAGCCGCGCAGGTTGCGGCTCATCATCTGCCAGTCCACGACCGGGTCCCAGGTTCCGTTCGGGTCGTGGTTGCGGGCCTGGACCATCGAGTCGAGCGGCGAGTCGGGCGGAAGGTCGTCGCCCGCGCCGTCGGTCATCCCCTCCTGGGCCGAGGCGACGAGGTCGTAGCCGCCGCAGAAGCCCTTGCCCGCGCCGCTCAGCGCGATCACGTGGACGGACGGGTCGAGGTTCGCCCGCTCGACGCAGGCGGCCAGCTCGCGCGGCATCGCGAGAGTGATCCCGTTGCCGCGGCCGGGCCGGTCGAGCGTGATCCGGGCGATGCGCCCGTCGACCGCGTACCGCATCGTCGCCAGCTCGCCCACGGCCGTCAGACCGCCAGCGCGCGGTCGAGGATCGCCGGGTGGTCGATCCCTGCCGGCAGGGTCCCGTACATGCGGCCGCTGCCGCCGCCCAGGCGCGACGCGCAGAATGCGTCGGATACCGCCGCCGGAGCGCCGCGGACGAGCAGCGACGCCTGGAGCGCGACGCCGAGGTCTTCGACGATGCGCCGGGCCGACCACTGCGGGTCGCCGCCGTTCGCGAGGCCGGCTATCGCGTCCTTGACCGCCGCTACGTGGGCGTCGAGGCGGTCGTTCGCGCCGGCGGCCAGCTCGACCTCGGCGAAGAACGCGGGCACGCCCTCCGGCTCCTTGACCATCGCGCGCAGCACGTCGAGCGCGGCGACGTTTCCGGAGCCCTCCCAGATGGAGTTCAGCGGCGAGTCGCGGTAGAGGCGCGGCATGCCCGATTCCTCGACGTAGCCGTTGCCGCCGAAGCACTCGAGCGCCTCGTTCGCGTGGCCCGAGGCGCGCTTGCACACCCAGTACTTCGACACGGCGGTGGCAAAGCGGCGGAACGCGTCGTCTGCCTCGTCGTACGCGCGGGCGACGCGGAGCGCGGTGGCCGTCGCCGCCTCGGACTCGAGCTGGAGGTCGGCGAGCACGTTCTGCATCGCGGGTTGCTCGGCGAGCAGCTTGCCGAACGCCGAGCGGTGCCGGGCATGGTGCACCGCCTGCGCGGTGCCCCAGCGGATCGACGCCGCGGACCCGATCAGGCAGTCGAGGCGGGTGTGGTTGACCATGCGGATGATCGTCGGGACCCCGCGGCCCTCCTCGCCGACGAGGATGCCCTTCACGCCGTGGAACTCGACCTCAGACGATGGGAGCGAGCGCGTGCCGAGCTTGTCCTTCAGCCGCTGGATCCGGAACCCGGGGTCCGTGCCCTCGAACATGAAGCAGGAGATGCCCGACTCAGTCTGTGCGAGCGTGAGGAAGATGTCGCACGGGGGGTAGGAGCAGAACCACTTGTGGCCGGTGATCTCGTAGGTGCCGTCCGACTGCGGCTCGGCGTGGGTCGTGTTGGCGCGTACGTCGGAGCCGCCCTGCTTCTCGGTCATCGCCATGCCGGCGATTGCACCGTCGTCGTACGAGGGCTTGACGAGTCGCGGCTCCCACTCGGCCGCGAGCTCTGGGTTCTCGCGCAGGGCGGGGATCACGGCGTGGGTCATCGACACCGGGCACATCACGCCGCTGGCGGTCTGCGAGAACACCATGAACAGGCCGGATCGCACGACGTGCGCGCCCGGCTGGGGGTCACGCCACGGCAGGCCGTGGCACTCGCGCTCGATCGCCTGGCGCAGCAGCCAGTGCCAGGACGGGTCGAGCTCGACCTCGTCGACGCGGTGGCCGTAGCGGTCGTGCGTGCGCAGGATCGGCTCGTTGCGCTCGGCGCGGTCGGCGTGGGCCAGCGCCTCTGGCGAGCCGGCGATCTCGCCGGTCTCGCGTAGGCGGTCGACCCCCCAGCCGCCACCCTCGCGCGCGATCGCCTCGCCGAGCGCGGTGTCCGCGGCGAACACGTTGTACGGCGCCAGCGGGGGCGGCTGGTTGAGGACCTCGTGGGTGGTGCCGGGCGTGTGAGTGGTCTCGAGCATGTCTCTCCTAGAGCGCTGGTGCGGGTTGAAGGTTCCTGGCGGTTCGCGGGACGGCATCGAGCGCGAACTGGACGAGCGTTGCCACGAGCGCCTCGTTGCGCCGCGGCTCGTGGGTCTGCGAGAGGGGGCCGACGAGCGCCTCGGCGAGCGCGCCGACGATCGCGGCGCCGACCGTGTCGCTGTCGTGCGGGGCCAGGGTGCCGGCGTCGACGCCGGCGCGCAGGGTGCGGGCGAACGCGTCGCGGTAGCCGCGCCGGAAGCGCAGGCGCTCGCTCTCGACAGCGGCGGACTCGACGGGCTCGGCGATCAGCGCGTAGGCGAGCACCGGGCCCGCGAGCGAGCGGCGCGCGAAGGCCTCGACCGCCGCGGCGATGCGCTCGTCGATCTCACGGCCGTCGTCGGCCCCGGCCGCGGCGACCACGTCGAGCTCGCGCTGCGAAGCCCGGCGGAAGACCTCGGCGAAGAGCTCGGCCTTGGAGGGGAAGTGGCGGTACACCGTGCCGACGGCGACCCCGGCCCGCTCGGCCACGACCTGGACGGACGCCGACGCGTACCCGCCTGCGGCCACCTGATCCAGCGCGGCAGCCACGATCCGCTCGCGGGTCGCCTGCCTGCGCGCCTCTGTCCGCTCCGTCGAGCGATACGCCATGAAAGAAGTGAATCAGGATTCACTTCTTGGCGCAAGCCGCTCAGCCCGGCTTCTCCTCCTCCAGGGGCTCGGCCGCCAGCGCCTCGGGCGAAGCGATCGCGAACACGCCGCTCACCACGGCGGCGACGAAGAAGAAGACCCCGAGGGCGAGGGTGATCGTGTAGTCGAACGGGAACATGAACCCCGCGCCGAGGGCGAACAGGATCAGGGTGCGCCTCATGGGTGCTCCTCCCCGTCGATCTGGAGCGGGTCGAACGACTTCTCGAGGTCCCCGCGCAGCGTCAGGCGGAAGAGGTAGATGAGCGATGGGATCAGCAGCGAAAGGCCGATCCCCGCAGCGCCCAGCAGGAAGCCGAGCGTCGCGTCGGGCGCCGCGCCGGCCTCCAGCGACAGCTCGCCGGGCAGGATGTCCGGCCGCTGGGCGACGAGCCAGCCCGCCACGATCGCGCCGACGGCGACCGCCGCCGACCAGCGCGCGACCGTGAACCGGCGGCGCGCCTCGAGCGCGAGGGTCACGACCCCCGCCGCGCCGGACAGCAGCACGAGCGCCAGCCCGCCGCCGGATGTGAGGCCGTCGTAGAGGTCGGGGGCTTGGGAGCGCACCACGAACAGGCCCCCGATCGCTAGCGCGCCGGTGACCGCGCCCGAGATCAGCGCCCGCTTGCGGAAGGCCTCGACCAGATCCTCCCGGTCGTCGCGCTCGGAGTCCGCGCCGAGGAACACCGCCGCGACGTGCGCGCCGGCGGCCACGGCGAGGACGCCGATGAACAGCGGCATCGCCTCCGTCCAGGAGTCGAACGCCGAGCCGCTCGCGGCCTGCACCTGGACCTCGCCCGCGGCGATCGCCCCGACGGCGGTCCCGAAGAAGAACGGCACGAGGATCGAGGACAAGGCGAACACGGCTCCCAGCGCGCGGGCCTCGTGAATCGTCGCCGCCTCGCCGCGGACGGCGAACGCGGTGCCGCGCAGGATGATCCCGATGCCGGCGAGGAAGATCGGCACGTAGAGGGTCGACATGATCGAGCCGAAGGCCTTCGGGAACGCCGTCCAGGTCATCACGAGGATGAAGATCAGCCAGACGTGGTTGGCCTCCCAGACCGGGCTCATCGAGATCCGGATCTGCTCGCGGATCCGCGCGCCGCGCTCCGGCCCGCCGGCGGTGAGGTCCCAGATTCCGGTGCCGAAGTCGGCCCCGCCGAGCACCGCATAGGCGGTGATGCCGACGCCGAGCAGGGCGGCCGCGAGCTCGGGCAGCATCACTCCTCCATCTCGATCGGGTGCCGGGCGATCCGGCGCAGCATCACGAAGGCGATCGCTGCGAGGCACGCGTAGGTCAGGGCGAGCGTGGCGTAGCCGACGGGTATCCCGTCGGCGCCCGTCACGGCCTGCTCGGTTCGCATCACCTCATAGACGACCCAGGGCTGGCGACCGACCTCCGTCGCGATCCAGCCGCAGATCAGGCAGATGAACGCGAGCGGTGCGCAAGCGATCACGGCCCGGTAGAACCAGGCCGACCCGGGCAGCCGCTGTTTCCGGAACCAGACGAAGCCGAAGAAGCCCGCCACGGCGGCGAGGAAGGTGCCGATCAGGACCATGAACTGGAACGCGTAGCGAACGACGTCGACGGGCGGCCGGTCGTCCTTCGGTACGGCGTCGAGGCCGGTGACCGTCGCGTTCGGATCGTGGAACGCGAGGAGCGACAGCATGTCCGGGATCGTGATGCCGCCCTTGATCTCGCCGGTGTCGTTGTCGTAGTAGCCGAGCAGGTTGAACGGCGCGCCCTTCGTGGTCTTCTCGAGCCCCTCGAAAGCGGCGAGCTTGATCGGCTGGTCCTTGGCGATCGAGCGCGCCGCCCAGTCGCCGACCAGCATCTGCGCCGGGGCGACGATGGTCACGACGGCGAGCGGGACGATCATCGCGACGCGGTGGTAGCGGTCGTTCTTCCCGTTCAGCCATGCGAACGCGTAGACCGCGGCGACGATGAAGCCGCACACGATGTAGCCGGCGAAGTACATGTGCGTGAACTCGAACCAGACGTGGCCGCCGAACAGCGCCTCGAACGGCCGGACGTTCGTGACCGCGCCGTTGACGATGTCGAAGCCCTGCGGGTCGTTCATCCACCCGTTGACCGCGATGACGAACAGCGACCCGGTGATGCCCGTGATCACGATCGGGATGCCAGCCATGAAGTGCGCGCGCTTGGGCAGGCGGTCCCAGCCGTAGACGTAGATGGTCATGAAGATCGCCTCGAGGAAGAACGAGAAGCCCTCGAGGCCGAAGGCGAGGCCGAACACGTCGCCGAAGGTCGACATGAACTCAGGCCACAGCAGGCCGAACTCGAACGACAGGATCGTCCCGGTCACGACCCCGATCGCGAACAGGGTGATCATCACCTTCGACCAGCGCTTGGCGATCGTCTTGTAGAGCGGGTCCCCGGTCCGTAGCCAGAGCCCCTCCATGAACAGCACCATCGCCGGGAAGGCGATGCCGAAGCAGACGAGGGGGATGTGCACGGCGAGCGACAGTGCCTGCATCTGGCGCGCCTCGTCGAGGTACTTCTGGTCGACCTCGCCGGGGAGGACGGGGTCGAGCGCCGCGGCCAGGTGGCTTAGGGTCGCGGACATGGGGCGATCCTATTGCCAACCGAGGAGGGGACCCAGTGGCTGATCAGTGGTTTGCGGCGGAGGAATTGGCGGAGCTGTCGCGCCCGACGATGGACCGGGCGATCGAGGCGATCGAAGCGGGCGACCTCGACGGGGCGAAGCAGCTCTGCGAGGAGATGAAGCACGAGTGGCTGATGCTCCACGACCTGATGGCGGAGTCCGTGCTCGGGCTGATCAGCTTCGTCCAGCAGGAGCTCGGCGACGACGGTGTCAAGCAGGCGTGGGAGCAGTCGTGCGAGACGGGGTGGAAGCGCCACCACGCGGCGATCGAGTCGCTGCCGCGCAAGGAGATCGTGAAGCTGCTGGCGGCCACCTGGCGCGCCCATTCGGGCTCTGGCGTCGGCGAGCACCCGGGCTCGTTCACGATCAGTCGAGGACGACGAGAAGGTCACCTTCACGATGAACCCGTGCGGATCGGGCCAGCGGCTCGTGCGCAAGGGCCTGTACGAGAAGAACGGATACGGGAAGACGAAGGAGGCCCACGACTGGTCGTACGGGCGCAAGGACTTCCCGCTCTACTGCACGCACTGCTCGTTCATGAACGAGTCGCTGCCGATCCAGTGGTCGGGCTACCCGGTCTACCCGTCCGACCCGCCCGAGGACTACTCGACGGACCCGTGCACCTGGTACTGGTACAAGGACCGCGACGCCATCCCCGAGCGCCACTGGAAGCGGTACGGGGCGGTGAAGCCCTAGATCGGGCTCAGGATCCGGCCAGCGCCAAGGTGTTCAGCGCGCCGCCGCCGTCGATCGGGATGCACGCGCCGGTGATGTAACCCGCGTTCGGCGAGCAGAGGAAGGCGGTCAGCGCTGCGACCTCCTCCATCCGGCCGGTGCGGCCGAGGGCCGTGCGGCTGACCATCCGCTGCTTGATCTTCGCGGGCATCGCCGCGACCTTCTCGGACTCGATCAGCCCCGGCAGGATCGCGTTGACCGACACGCCGGCGCGGCCGAGCTCGACCGCGAGCGTTCGCACCATGCCGAGCAGCCCGGCCTTCGAAGCGCTGTATGCCACCTGGCCCGGCAGCCCGCCCGCGGCGGCACCGGACGAGATCACGACGATCCGGCCGCTCCCGCGCTGCGCCATCCCCATGGCCGCGGCGCGGCAGACCCGGAACGCGCCGGTCAGGTTCACGGCCAGCTCGCGCTCCCAGCCCTCGGGCGGGAAGTCCAGGGCGGGGTGGATCTGGTCGACGATCGCGGCGTTGGACACCACAGCGCCCAACGGCCCGACGGACGAATCGGCGGAGGCGATCGCGGCATCGACCGCGTCCCCGTCGGTGACATCGACGACAGCGCCCTCCCAGCCGGCCGCGGAAGCCACTTCCAGCACAGCCGGATCGCGGTCGAGAGCAAGGACCCGCCAGCCGTCCACCGCGAGCGCCTCGGCGATACGCCGGCCGATGCCGCCGGCGGCTCCCGTGACTACCACGCCCTCGGTCGCGCTCACTCCCCTATCCTCCCTCAATCGTGGATGAGCGCGCTCTCACGGAGCGCCTGATCACCTACGACACGTCCACCCTGGAGGGCATGCAGGCCGCCGCCGCATTTGTCTATGGCTGGCTGGAGGCCCGCGACGTCGAGGTGAAGGGCGATACGCACAACGGCAGGCCAGTCCTGGCCGCGACCGTCGGTGCCGCGAACGGCCCGACCATCGTCCTGCACGGTCACATCGACGTGGTGCCCGGCGCGGAGTCCCTGTTCGAGCCGGTGATCGACGGCGACCGCCTGATCGGGCGCGGCGCCTACGACATGAAGGGCGGCCTCTCGGCGATGATGTGCGCGCTCGTCGAGCTGGCCAAGCAGGATGCCGTGAAGGTGCACTTCGTCTGCGTGTCCGACGAGGAGTCCGACGAGATGCGACAGCGCGCGTCCGATCACGTGGTCGAGCGCGGCTACATCGGCGATTTTGCGATCACGGGTGAGCCGACGAACCTCCACATCGGGATCCAGGCGAAGGGCGTGCTCGCGCTGCGGCTCGAGGTCCACGGACGCTCCGCGCACGGTTCGACACCGTGGCTGGGTGACAACGCCGTGCTGCGCGCGGTCGACGCCTTCCGCCAGATCGAGACGCTGCCGTTCTCGCGCGAGTCGTCGGAGATGTTCGACCGGCCCTCGATCAACCTCGGCCGCATCGTCGGCGGCGACGCGCTCAACCGCGTGCCCGACCGCTGCGCCGTCGACCTCGACATCCGCTACGTGCCCGGTCAGGACCCCGACGAGATCCTCGCCGCGATCGGGGAGATCAGCGACAGCGAGGTGACGAAGGTCTTCCACCGCGAGCCGATCGTGGTCGACCGCGACAACGAATACGTCCGGTTGCTCGCCGACGCTGTCTGCGCCGTGACTCCGATCAAGGAGAGCATCGCCGTGGGCCGCGACGGCACCTCGGACGTCATCTCGTTCCTCAACGCCGGCGTGCCCGGGGTCGAGTTCGGGCCGGTCGGCGACGGCCACCACGGACCCGACGAGTGGGTGTCGATCGACTCCCTCGCGCTGTACCGGCGGACGCTCGTCGACTTCGTCGAGCGCGTCGGGGCGAGCCGCCGCTCCGAAGGGCTGCGGATCGCGTGAGCCCGCTGCTCGACGAGGGCGGGACGGCCCTGTGGAAGAAATTCCTGCTCGGCAGCGTGCTGATCATCTTCGCGACCGCAGCCGCGACCGCGGTCGCCGCGTTCCACGAGGTCGACCGGGTCGTGGCAGAGTTGGAGCGAAGCCCCGATATCCCGGGCCTGGGCCGTGACCTCTCCGAGACCGACCCGGGCGAGCCGCAGACGATCCTCCTGCTCGGCTCCGACAAACGCCCGAAGACCACCAAGGACGGCTCGGTCGCAGGTGACGGCGGCCGCTCGGACACGATCATCCTCGCCCGGCTCGACCCCGACCGGAGGCTGACGGCGCTGATGTCGCTGCCGCGCGACCTCAAGGTCGACATCCCCGGGCACGGTGTCGGCAAGATCAACGCCGCGTACGAGTTCGGCGGTCCGGCGCTGACCCTGAAGACGGTCAAGGAGTTCACCGGGCTTCCCATCAACCACGTCATCAACGTCGACTTCAAGGGCTTCGAGAAGGCCATCGACAAGATCGGCTGCATCTATGTCGACATCGATCGCCGCTACTTCAACGACACCGCCGCCTACGCGTACATCAACGTCCGCGAGGGCTATCAGCGCCTGTGCGGCTTCGAGGCGCTCCAGTTCGCGCGTTTCCGCCACGAGGATTCGGACCTCGTGCGCGGCGTGCGCCAGCAGGAGGTCATCAAGGCGATCAAGCAGCAGGTGAGCGTCTCGGGCCTGATCGGAAAGCGCGGTGAGCTGGAGGAGATCTTCGGCAAGTACACGACGTCCGACAAGGCACTCAAGGAGCGCGCCGAGATCCTCACGCTCGCCAAGCTGGCGATCTTCTCGGCCGGCAACCCGATCCGCGAGGTGCAGTTCAAGGGCGACGTCGGCATCACCGCCGGCGGCGCCGGGATCCCGAGCTACGTGACGGTCTCCCAGGCCACCGTCGACAAGCTGGTCCAGCAGTTCCTCGGCTTGGAGCAGTCGACGGGCGTCAAGGGCCGGCTGATCCCGAAGGGGAAGAAGAAGCCCGGGCCGGGGCCGACCGACGGCGGGCTCGAGAAGGCGCCCGCCGAGGGCAAGGACCAGGCGATCCAGGCGATCGCGCAGGGCGCCGGCGGCCAGCTGCCCGTGTACTACCCGACCGTGCGACTGAAGGGCTCGATCTTCACGGGGCCGCCGCGCTACTACAAGATCAGGACCCCGAACGGCGAGCGCCACAAGGCCTTCAGGATGGTGCTCAAGCGCGGTCTCGTGGGCGAGTACTACGGCCTCCAGGGAACCACCTGGCAGGACCCGCCGCTGCTCGACGGGCCGTCGGACAAGGTCAAGGTCAAGGGGCGCGAGTACGAGCTGCGCTACGACGGCGACCGCGTCCAGACGGTGGCGTGGCGGACCAAGAAGGCGCGCTACTGGGTGTCGAACACGCTGCTGCAGACGCTGAGCAAGGACCAGATGCTCGCTATCGCCCGCACGGCCAAGCTCCCGTAGCCGTGGGCAAGCGCCCGGCCCGGCCGGGCGCGCAGCCTGCCGCATCCACCCGTCTGTACCCTTCCGCGCTCCCATGACCGAGAAAGAACCGATCGGCGTGATCGGAGTCGGCTGGGTCGGTCTCTGCACGGCCGCCTGCTTCGCCGAGCTGGGCCATCACGTCTACGCGCGCGACATCCTGCCCGAGAAGGTGGAGTCGCTGACCCGCGGCGAAGTGCCGATGCACGAGCCCGGGTTGCCCGAGCTGGTGCAGAAGAACGCGGAGCGCCTGCACTTCACCACCGACATGGGCGAGGTGCTCGGCAACGCCCATCTCCTCTTCTGCTGCGTCGACACACCGCCGACGTACTCCGGCGATGCGGACCTGTCCCGCGTCGAGGCCGTCGTCGACGAGCTCGGCGAGTCGACCGACCACGCGATAGTCATGAAGAGCACCGTGCCGGTCGGCACCGGCCGCTGGATCCAGCGCAAACGCGACGGGCTCGGCTACATCTCGAACCCCGAGTTCCTCAAGGAGGGCTCGGCGGTCGCCGACTTCATGCACCCCGATCGCGTCGTGGTCGGCGCGGCCGACCACTCACAGGCGTTCGCCGACCGCGTGTCGGCGCTCTACGAGCCGCTCGGCAGCACCGTCGTGCGCACGGATGTGGCGAGCGCCGAGATGATCAAGCTCGCGTCGAACGCCTTCCTGGCCACGAAGATCTCGTTCATCAACGAGATCGCCAACGTCTCGGAGGAGCTCGGCGCCGATGTGCGCGAGGTGGCGCGCGGGATGGGCCTCGACGATCGCATCGGCCCGAAGTTCCTCAACGCCGGCCTCGGCTACGGCGGCTCGTGCTTCCCCAAGGACGTGTCTGCCCTCAAGCAGCTGGCCGGCAACAGCGGGTACCACTTCCAGTTGCTGAACGCGGTCATCGAGGTCAACGAGCTGCAGAAGCGGCGCACGATCCGCAAGCTGCAGAAGCACCTCGGATCGCTGGTCAACGCGGAGATCGCGCTGCTCGGCGTCGCCTTCAAGCCCGACACCGACGACATCCGCGAGGCCACGAGTATCGTGCTCGCCGGCCGCCTCCAGGGCGAGGGCGCCAACGTGCGCGTCTACGACCCGGTCGCGATGGAGAATGCGCGCGAGATGCTGGGCAGCGCGACCCTGAGCAGTTCGGCCCTCGAGGCGCTCGACGGCGCAGACGCGGCCGTGGTGGTCACGGAATGGCCGGAGTTCGCCGAGCTCGACTGGGCCGGTGAGGTGAAGTCACGGATGGCGCAGCCGGTGGTGATCGACGGGCGCAACGTCCTCGACCGCGAGGCGCTGCAGGAGGCGGGCTTCACCTACGAGGGCGTCGGCAGGTAGCCATGCAGGCGCTCGTCCTCGCGGGCGGCGAGGGCACACGGCTGCGGCCGCTGACCCTCACCACCCCGAAGCCGGTCCTGCCCCTCGCGGGGCGGCCGTTCCTCACCTTCATGCTCGACTGGCTGCGCGGCCACGGCGTGACCGAGGCGATCCTCTCGTGTGGGTTTCTGTCCGACGGCGTCGAGAGCGTGCTCGGCGACATCTACAACGGCATGCGCCTGCGCTACGTGACCGAGGACGATCCGCTCGGCACGGGCGGACCGGTGCGCCTCGCCCACGACGCAGGCCTTCTCGAGGAGCGCCTGCTGGTGCTCAACGGGGACGTGCTGACCGACATCGACCTCACCGCCGAGATCGCCGCGCACGAGCGGACGGGCGCCCGGGTCACGCTCGCGCTGGTCGAGGTCGACGACACCGCCAGCTACGGCGTCGTCCCGACCGCGGCCGACGGGTCGGTCGAGGAGTTCCTCGAGAAGACGACGGGCCCGGTGCCGACGAACCGCATCAACGCCGGGGCCTACGTGCTCGAGCGCGCCGTGGTCGACGAGCTGATCCCGGCGGGCGGCGCCGTGTCGTTCGAGCGTGACGTGTTCCCGCAGCTGGTCGGCGCCGGGCTGTACGGCTACGCGGCCGACGACGTGCACTGGATCGACATCGGCACCCCGGAGCGCTACATGGAGGCCACCTGGGATCTCCTGTCGGGGCGCGTTCCATCAGGCCTCCCGCCGCGGGACGAGACCGGCTCGCTGATCGGGGCCGGCTGCCTCACGAGCGGCGCCCACATAGGCCCGCAGTCGGTGCTCGGCGACCACTGCTCCGTGGGCAGCGACTCGGCGATCGAGCGCTCGGTGCTGCACGACCGCGTCAGCGTCGGGGCCGACTGCCAGGTACGCGAGGCGGTGCTCGCCGAGCGCGCCCGGGTGGGCGACGGCGTGCGGATCGAGGCCGGTGCCCTGATCGGGGCCGGTGCCGTGATCCATCCCGGTGCGGTGGTCGCGGCCGACGCCAGGGTCGAGCCCGAGGCCGAGGTCGGGGCGGGGGAGACCGTCGCGTGATCGACGACGTCCTCGCCCAGGGGCACCAGGTCGGCGACGCGCTGTGGCGCGTCGACGCCGCGAACATCCCCGGCGCCGCACGCGCGGGCGGCCTCGTCGTCTGCGGCATGGGCGGCTCGGCCGTCGGCGCCGACCTCGCCCGGGCGGCGATCGGCGGCCGCGCCACGGCGCCGATCTCGACGGTCCGCGGCTACGCGGTCGAGCCGTGGACCGGCGCCGACACCCTCGTCCTCTGCGCGAGCTACTCGGGTGAGACGGAGGAGACGCTGGCCGCGTTCGAGTCGGCCGGGGCCGCGGGCGCGACGCGGGTTGTCCTGACCACGGGCGGGCGGCTGGCGGAGCTGGCGCGCGAGGCAGATGTCCCGGTCATCGGCGTGCCGTCCGGGATGCAGCCGCGCGCGGCCGTCGTGTACATGACCGTCGCCGTGCTCGAGTGCGCGAAGTACGCGGGCGCCGCGCCCGACCTGCGCGCCGAGATCGAGGCCGCCGGTGCGCTGCTCGGCACGCTGGCCGATGAGTGGCGCGAGGGTGGCGAGCCCGCCGAACTGGCCGCCGCCGTCGGACCAGGAATGCCCGTCGTGCACGGAGCGGGAGCCACGGCCGCCGTGGCGCGCCGCTGGAAGACGCAGTTCAACGAGAACTCCAAACGCGCCGCCGTGGCGAGCGAGCTGTCCGAGGCGAACCACAACGAGATCGAGGGCTGGGCATGGGCGCGCGAGCACGTGCCCGTCACCGGCGTGTTCCTCGCCGCGCCCGGGACCGATTCGCGTCTCGAACGCCGGCTCGAGCTCACGGCCGAGTTCCTCGCGGACGCCGGCGTGACCGTGGTCAAGGCAGCGGCGCGCGGGGAGACCCCGGTCGAGCACGTGCTCTCGCTCGTGCAGCTCGGCGACCTGCTCAGCGTGCGCCTGGCCGAGCTCGACGGCACCGACCCGGACTCGGTCGACGCGATCGAGGGCTTCAAGCGGCGTCTGGCGTAGGGCGCCGCGGTCCCACAAACCTTGACACAACCGTGGTAAGGTTTGCCGCGGATGGACGCACTCACGATCCACGAGGCGGCGGAGACCACGGGCTGGTCCCCGCGAATGCTGCGCTATATCGAGCGGGAGGGGCTCATCGATCCCCCGCGCTCGCAGTCGGGCTACCGCCTCTACGGACCCGGCGAGCTGCAGCGCCTGCGAACACTGCGGGAGCTGCTGGCCGACCACGAGATGAGCCTCGGCGACGCGGGTTTCGCGCTTCGCCTGAACCGCGACTCCGATCTGTCGGACGCGGTTGAGGCGTGGCTCGAGGCCGGCCCGTCGAAGCCCGAGGGCGTGTCCACCACCGAGGACTGGCTGCGTTTCGAGCAGGAGAAGCACGAGAAGCTGCTCGCGGCGGCCGCCGACCTGACAACCACCACCTGACAAACGCGGAATCCCGCGCACCCGGCCGAGCCGGCTGCTTGGGCCAAAGGAGACACATGACGACTGCAACACAGGACTTCAAGGTCGCGGATCTGAGCCTCGCGGCTTTCGGCCGCAAGGAGATCGAGCTCGCCGAGCACGAGATGCCGGGCCTCATGCAGACCCGCGCGGAGTACGCCGACGCGCAGCCGCTGGCCGGCGCGAAGATCATCGGCTCGCTGCACATGACCATCCAGACCGCCGTGCTGATCGAGACGCTGACCGCTCTCGGCGCCGAGGTCCGCTGGTGCTCCTGCAACATCTTCTCGACGCAGGACCACGCGGCCGCGGCCGTCGCGGTCGGCCCGAACGGCACGCCCGAGGACCCGCAGGGTGTCCCGGTCTTCGCCTGGAAGGGCGAGACGCTGGAGGAGTACTGGTGGTGCACCGAGCAGGTCGTGAACTGGCCGAACGGTGAGACCGCCAACATGATCCTCGACGATGGCGGCGACGCCACGATGCTGATCCACAAGGGCACCGAGTTCGAGAAGGCCGGCGCCGTGCCGAACCCCGCCGAGGCGGAGTCCGAGGAGTTCCAGGTGTTCCTGGGCCTGCTCGAGCGCTCGCTGACCGAGGACTCGGAGCGCTACACGAAGATCGGCGCCTCGATCAAGGGCGTCACCGAGGAGACCACCACGGGCGTGCATCGCCTGTACGAGCTCGCGAAGGACGGCGAGCTGCTCTTCCCGGCGATCAACGTCAACGACTCGGTCACCAAGTCGAAGTTCGACAACCTGTACGGCTGCCGCCACTCGCTGGTCGACGGCATCTTCCGCGCGACCGACGTCATGCTCGCCGGCAAGCACGCCGTGGTCTGTGGCTACGGCGACGTCGGCAAGGGCTCCGCTGCCTCGCTGAAGGCGCAGGGCGCTCGCGTCACGGTCACCGAGATCGACCCGATCTGCGCGCTGCAGGCGTGCATGGAGGGCTACAGCGTCAAGACGCTGGAGGACGTGATCTCCGAGGGCGACGTGTTCATCACGACCACCGGCAACAAGGACATCATCAGCGCCGACCAGATGTCACGCATGAAGCACAACGCGATCGTCGGCAACATCGGTCACTTCGACAACGAGATCGACGTCGCCGGACTCGAGAAGGTCGCCGAGCGGATCAACATCAAGCCGCAGGTCGACGAGTGGAAGTTCGCCGACGGTCACTCGATCATCCTGCTGTCCGAGGGTCGTCTGCTCAACCTCGGCAACGCGACCGGCCACCCGTCGTTCGTGATGTCGAACTCGTTCACGAACCAGACGATCGCCCAGATCGAGCTGTGGACGAAGAACGACGAGTACGAGAAGCAGGTCTACGTCCTGCCGAAGCATCTCGACGAGAAGGTCGCCCGCCTGCACCTCGGTGCGCTCGGCGCCAAGCTCACCGAGCTGCGCCCGGACCAGGCCGCCTACATCGGCGTCACGGTCGAGGGCCCCTACAAGCCGGATCACTACCGGTACTAGGAGCGGGTTGAGCTCAGTTGCGGATACGGGCCTCGCCGGTGACGGCGGGGCCCGTATTGCTTGGGCCGAGGGGCAGATGCCCGTGCTCGGCCTGATCGGCGAGCGGTTCGCGCAGGAGCGGCCGCTCGACGGCGTCTCGCTGGCGGCGTGCCTGCACGTCACCGCCGAGACCGCGTGCCTGATGCGCACTCTCGTCGCCGGCGGGGCGGACGTCGCGCTGTGCGCGGCGAACCCCCTGTCGACTCAGGACGACGTCGTCGCCGCTCTCGCGCAGGAGATCGAGGTCCGCGCCGTGCGCGGCGAGGACATGGACTCCTACGCCGCCAACGTCGCCGCGCTGGTCAAGCGCGGCCCGCAGGTCACGCTCGACGACGGGGCCGACCTGCTGTCGGTCGCTCACGCGGCCGGACGCGCCGGGACGCTGATCGGCGGCACCGAGGAGACCACCACCGGCCTGCTGCGACTGCGTCGCCTCGAGGCCGAGGGCAAGCTCGAATGCCCGGTGCTGGCCGTCAACGAGGCGCTCGCCGAGCGCACGCTGAACGACCGCTACGGCACCGGCCAGTCCGCGCTCGACGGTATCCTGCGGGCATCGAACCTGCTGCTCGCGGGCCACACGCTGGTCCTCGTCGGCTACGGCTTCGCCGGCCGCGGGATCGCCCAGCGAGCGCGCGGCGCGGGTGCGCTCGTCATCGTCTGCGAGGTCGACCCGCTGCGCGCGCTGGAGGCCCGGATGGAGGGCTACGAGGTGCTGCCCGCGCTCGAGGCCGCCGAGCGCGGCGACCTCTTCGTGACCGTCACCGGATCGCGCGCGGTGCTGCGCAAGGAGCACTTCGAGCGGATGAAGGACGGCGCCGTGCTCGCCAACGCGGGGCACTTCGACGTGGAGATCGATCTCGACGCGCTGCGCTCAGTGGCCGGCTCGGATCCCGAGCAGGTCCTCCCGCTGGTCGACCAGTACGACGTCGGCGGGAAGCGCCTGAACCTGCTCGCACACGGGCGTGTGGTGAACCTCGCGGCGGGGGAGGGGCACCCGGCTGCCGTGATGGACGTCAGCTTCGCGCTCCAGGCGCTCGCCGCCGAGCACGTGGTGCGGAACGCCGGTGAACTGGCGACCGGCGTGCTCGAGGTGCCGCGCGCGATCGACGACGAGGTGGCGCGGCTGAAGCTGGCCGCTCTCGGGGTCGAGATCGACTCGTTGACCTCAGCTCAGCTGCAGTATCTCGAGACCTGGGGCTGACGCCCCCGCGCGCCTCAGCGCAGCGAGATCGAGTAGTCGATCCACTCCTCACGCACGCCGCCGACTCGGTCGTAGACGGTTTGCGCCCGCAGGTTGTCCTTCGCGGTCTGCCAGCCGAGCGAAGCGATGTCGCCGCGCTCGCGGCAGAGGTCGGCACAGGCCTCGATCAGCTGCTCGGCGGTGCCGCTGCCGCGGGCCTCGGGCGCGACGAACAGGTCGTTCATCACGGCGATCCGGGCCGCGCTCAGGGTCGACCAGGTCCAGTAGACCGTCGCGAAACCGACCGCGGTGCCGCTATCGTCGCGGGCGAGGAGCTGTACGCCCTCACGGTGGGGGTCGGCGAGCAGGGCGCGGCAGAGCGCTACTACCTCGTCATTCGCGGGTTCGACTCCGTAGAACCCGAGGTACCCGCGCATCAGCGGCACGACATCGGTTAGATCGTCCTCAGTGACCAAGCGAACTTCAGCCACGCTTTTCTTCCTCCTGGTAGTCGCTGCCTGCATTCCGGCAGGTGCCGAGGCGGCGGCGCAAACGTACTGCGTGAAGATCCCCGGCTGTGTGTCTGCCAACAACCGGGCGACCCTTCAGGACGCCCTCACGGCGGCCGACGCGAACGCCGGGCACGACGTGATCCGCCTCGGCGCAGACACGTTCACGGGACCGTTCACGGCGGCCGAGGGCGACGTGGACATCGTCGGCTCCGGGCGCGCGACGGTCCTGACCGCCGACCCGGGCAACTCGAAGCTGATCCTCGATCTCGAGAACGCGTCGAAGGTCTCGAACGTCTCGAACCTTTCCGTCGCGATCCCCAACGGCTCGAGCAACAAGGGCATCCAGCTCTCGACGGGGAAGGTGACCGACGTTTTCATTGGCGGCGGCACTCAGGCCACAAACGCCATCGGCATCATCGCCGCGCACTTCCTCCCCGTCTTCGTCAACCGGTCGGTGGTCGCCCTCGGGGGCACCGGCTCGACCGCCATTGACGTTCTCACCGGCGACATCGACGTGCGCGATTCTGCGCTCAACGCGAACCTCGGCATTTCGGCGCTGACGAACGAGACGATCCGCGTGGTCCGCTCGGCGATCACCGCGAACATCGGCGTCGACGGCGGCACCGGCTGCCTCGCGGCCGACTCCTCGCTGTTCCAGCTGCGCGGCGTCTCCGCGCGCGGCCTGACGATGCGCGGGGGCGCGCCGTGCTTCACCCTCGGCACGTCTCCGCTCGGCGCGATCACGCTCGACGCGCGCCACCTGACGATCGTGGGCGACGGGAGCGCGGGCTCGGTGGGGATCGAGGTCGCCTCAACCGGCGATCCGATCGACGCGTCCGTGACCAGCACGGTGGTCCGGGGCACGTCCGTCTCCTTCAAGCGCACCGCGGCCGGCGCCGGGGCGAGCGCCCGCCTGCGGATCCGCTACTCGCTGTTCGGGGCTGCTCTCGCCCAGTCAGGCGCCCCGGGGAATGCCGAGGGTTCGAGCAACGTCCCCGGCAATCCGGATCCCCTCTTCGCCAGTCCGACGCTGGGCGACTACACCCCATTGCCCACGTCGCCGCTCCTCGACGCCGGCGACCCGCGCGACCTGTTCCCGGGCGAGTCCGCCTTCGACATGGTCTTCCGCCCGCGGCGCGCCCTCGGCGGACCCGACATCGGCGCGTTCGAGCGGCAGTCGCTGCCGCCCGGGCCCGACAGGACGGCGCCGAAGCTGAAGATCCTCACCTCCAGCGCGCGGCTGACCCGCAAGGGTGAGCTGAAGGTGCGCATCAGCTGTCCGAAGACCGAGACCGAGGGTTGCGTGGGCAATTCGTCGGCGGCCAGCGCGAGCAAGCTGCGGCTGAAGCGCAAGGCCAGGAAGAGGACGCTCAAGCTCGGCTCGCGCCGCTTCGAGATGGCGGCGGGCAAGTCCAAGGTCGTCGTGATCAAGGTCGCGAAGACGGCCCGCAAGGAGATCGCCAAGCGCAAGAAGCTGCGGGTGAAGGTGTCGGTCGCCGCGACCGATGACGCCGGCAACGTCGGGCGCGTGTCACGGACGCTGACCGTCCGGCCGCCGAAGCCGGCCAAGAAGAAGAAATAGGAAGGGGGCTCGCGCCCCCCTTCACACCCCCCGCGCCACGCGGCTGGTCGCGTTTAACCCGAGCCGGCGGCGGCGCGGGCCTCCTCGAGATCCTCGAGGCGTTCGCGCCGTTTCTCTTCCTTCTCGGAGTCGGTGAGCATCTTCACGAAGATCGCCACGAGCGCGATCACGAAGGTGAACGACTGCTCGACCATCATGATCGCGCCGCCGGCGTTCTGGTCGTCGGTCACCGACATGTCCCAGACGCGCGGGACGGTCTCGTAGTAGTCATAGACGACGGTCGTCGACCACGTGAGGTAGAGGCCGAGCGCCGCGAGCCCGAACTTGGCGATCGCGATGTACGCGATCGGCTGCATCCCGGTCAGCTTGCGCCGCATCGGCACCGGCTGGATCAGCGGCCACCAGACGCAGATTCCCGCGGTGAAGAACGCCGCGTGCTCGAAGACGTGCACGAGCGGGTTCTCGAGCGCCGCGTCGTACACCGCGGGTATGTGCCAGGCGTACATCAGGCCGAGCCATATGGCGATCCCCGTCCACGGCGAGGCGAGCGGGCCGAGCGCTCGCTCGATGCCCATCAGCCGCTTGGTGACCGGGCGCAGGATCACGCGCGAGAGCGACAGCAGGAGGAGCACCGGGGCGAGGTCCCCGAGCATCACGTGCTGGAGCATGTGCGCCGAGAACAGGTACTCCTCGCCGACGTTGTCGACGGGGGAGACGAGCGCCAGCGTCAGCACCGTCATCCCGGCGGTGAACGCGAGCGCCTGCGGCCACCCCGCGCCCCGGCCGCCTGCCTCGCGCCGCGCGGCGCGGAACCTGCGCACGTAGATCGCGACCATCACCGCCAGCGGCGCGACGACGAACGGGTCGGAGAACCAGGTCATCTCGGGCGACGCTGCGAGCGTCACTGCGTTGTCACCGAGCACAGCGGCGATTGTCGCAATCGCGCGGCCGATCGGAGCCCCGCCTCGCGGATCGTGGCCGCGTGGAGCTGCTCGCCCGTGTCGCTTCGTTCGTCGCCCCGCCGTTCTGCTGGGCGTGTGGCGCCGACGCCGCCCCAGGACCTCTGTGTGGCCTGTGCCGGACCCGCCTGCGGCCGCTCGGCCCCGAACCGGTCGTGCTGGCGGGCGTCGACGTCTGGGCGGCGGTGGCGTACGAAGGCCCCGCGCGCGCGCTCGTGAGCGGCCTCAAGTACCGCGGCGCCGTGAGCCTGGCCGACCCGCTCGCGGCGCGCATCGCCGCCTGTGCGCCGGTCGGCCTGCTCGGCCCGCGCGTGGCGCTCGTCCCGGTGCCGCTCACGCGCGCCCGCAGGCGCCGGCGCGGGTTCAACCAGGCCGAGCTCCTCGCACGCGCGCTCGCGCGGCGCACGGGCGCCCAGGTCGTGCCGTGTCTCGAGCGCGCCGGCGGCGCGGGGCGACAGGTCGGCCGTGGCCGGGCGGAGCGCCTGTCCGCCGTCAGCGGCGTCACGGCGGACACCGGCCGGGTGCCGCCGGGGCCGGTGCTGATCGTCGACGACGTGGTCACCACGGGCGCGACGGTCCGGGCCTGCGCGGCCGCTCTCGGCGTCGCCGGGGTGGAGGTCGCCGGAGCGATCGCCTACGCCCGCACGCCGGGGCGCTGAAACACCGATTTGGCTTACGCCGGAACGCTCACTACCATCGGAGCAGGACCTCGGAGAGACAACCAGAGGAAGGATCTCGGATGCGCATCAACCTGAAGGGGCGCAACATTCCGGTAGACGCCGAACTACGCGAGCGGGTGGATAAGAAATTCACCAAGATCGCGAAGCAGGTGTCCAAGCTGGCCGATCTGGAGGTAGAGGTCTTCGAGGAACGCAACCCTTCGATCCGCGAGAAGCAGGTGGTCGAGGTGACCCTGCATCTCAAGGGCACGACTCTTCGGGCGCGCGAGTGCTCCGACGACATGATGCATTCGGTGAACCTGGCCGCCGAGGACCTCGCGCGGCAGGTCAAGAAGCATCGCGACAAGCGCCGCCGGCGGCGTGAGGCGCACCGCGCATCGCCGCGCATGGCCTAGCGACCTTTTCGCCGCGCTCAGACCTGCCGTAGCTTCGCTACTGTCAGCAACCCATGCCCCTGTTCGAAAAGGCCCTCCGCATCGGCGAGGGCAAGAAGTTCAAGGAGTTCGAGAAGCGCGTCGCGCGGATCAACGACTTCGAAGCCGAGCTCGAGCTCGAAGACGACGCTGAGCTGAAGACGCGCTACGACGCGCTGCGCGAGCGCGCGATCGGCGGCGAGCCGCCGGACGACCTGCTCCCGGAGGCGTTCGCGATCACGCGCGAGGCCTCCAAGCGGACCCTCGGCCAGCGCCACTTCGACGTGCAGATGATCGGCGGCATGGTGCTCACGGACGGGTCGATCGCGGAGATGAAGACCGGCGAGGGCAAGACGCTCACGTCGACCCTCCCGATCTGTCTCCACGCGCTCTACAGCCGCGACGCCGACGGCAACCCCGCGCAGGGCAAGGGCGTCCACCTCGTCACGGTCAACGACTACCTCGCCCGCCGCGACGCGCTGTGGATGAAGCCGATCTACGACCTGCTCGGGGTCACCATCGGGATTCTCCAGTCCGACGACCGCGACTGGGACGCGAAGAAGGCCGCGTACCAGGCCGACGTCACGTACGGCACGAACTCGGAGTTCGGCTTCGACTACCTGCGCGACAACCTCGCCACGGACGTCGCCGAGAAGTCGCAGCGCGGCCACGGCTTCGCGATCGTCGACGAGGTCGACAACATCCTCATCGACGAGGCGCGTACCCCGCTGATCATCTCCGGCCAGCCCGAGCAGGCGGCCGACCTCTACTTCCGCTTCGCCGCCCTCGCCCCGAAGATGCAGGCGGGCAAGAAGCCCGAGGGCCTCGAGGGCAAGGACAAGAAGTACGTCGCCGACTTCGACTTCGAATTCGACGAGAAGCACAAGACGGTCGCGGTGACCGAGCAGGGCGTCGCCAAGGCCGAGAAGTTCCTCGGCATCGACAACATGTACAAGGCCGAGAACGGCCACCTCGTCAACCACCTCCAGCAGGCGCTCAAGGCCGAGTCGCTCTACAAGCGCGGGGTCGATTACGAGGTGATCGACGGCGAGGCGAAGATCATCGACGAGTTCACCGGCCGCATCCTCGAGGGGAGGCGCTGGTCGGAGGGCCTGCACCAGGCCGTCGAGGCGAAGGAGGGCGTGGCGATCCAGGAGGAGAACCAGACCGTCGCCACGATCACCTACCAGAACTATTTCCGCCGCTACGAGAAGCTCGGCGGCATGACCGGCACCGCCATCACCGAGGCGACCGAGTTCATGAAGATCTACGAGCTCCAGGTCGTCGAGATCCCGACGAACCGGCCGATGGCCCGGAAGGACCAGAACGACCAGATCTACAAGACCAAGGACGGCAAGTGGGCCGCCGTGGTCAGGCAGATCAAGGAGCGCCACGAGGCCGGCCAGCCGGTGCTCGTGGGCACGATCTCCGTCGAGGTGTCCGAGGTCCTGTCGGAGAGCCTGAACAAGGCCGGGATTGCGCACACGGTGCTCAACGCGAAGCCGGAGTACGCCGAGCGCGAGGGTGAGATCATCGCCGAGGCGGGCCGCCCGGGCGTCGTCACGATCGCGACCAACATGGCCGGCCGCGGCGTCGACATCAAGCTCGGCGGCAATGCCGAGCACCTGACGACGGTCGCGTTGCGCGAGCAGGGCCTCGAGCCCGACACGCCCGAGTTCGACAAGGCCTGGGACGAGAAGTACCCCGAGTTCGAGGCGCAGGTCGAGCGCGACCGGGACGTCGTGATGGAGGCCGGCGGCCTCTACATCCTCGGTACCGAGCGCCACGAGTCGCGGCGGATCGACAACCAGCTCCGCGGCCGCTCCGGCCGGCAGGGCGACCCGGGCGAGTCGCGCTTCTTCCTCAGCGCCGAGGACGACCTCGTGCGCCTGTTCGCGGGCGACCGGATCTACCGGATCCTCGACCGTCTCGGCCCCGTCGGCGAGGAGGGGGAGGAGGAGCCGATCGAGGCGAAGATGCTGTCGAAGCAGATCGAGGGCGCCCAGAAGAAGGTCGAGGAGCAGAACTTCCTCATCCGCAAGCGCGTCCTCGAGTACGACGACGTGATGAACCAGCAGCGCGAGATCATCTACGAGTACCGCGACAAGATCCTCGAGGGCGAGGACATGTCGACCACGGCGAAGGAGCAGCTGCCCGAGGTCGTGGCGCGCATCGCCGGGAACTACATGGCCGACGATTTCGTCGAGAACTGGGATCTGTCCGGCCTGTACACCCAGCTCGAGCAGATGTATCCGTGCGGCATCGAGATCGATCAGATGGACCGCAACGCGATCAACCGCGACGCGCTCATCCAAGAGCTGCGCGAGGACATCGTCGAGGCCTACGACGATCGCGAGGAGGAGCTCGGGCCGGAGCTGATGCGGGCGCTCGAGCGCTACATGCTGCTCCAGATCATCGACGAGCGCTGGCGCGAGCATCTGCATGACATGGACTACCTGCGCGAGGGCATCCACCTCCGCGGGTTCGCCCAGATCGACCCTCTCGTGGCGTACAAGAACGAGGGCTTCGAGATGTTCACCTCCCTGATGAACTCGATCTGGGAGGAGTTCGGGCGCTACATCTTCGTCGTCGAGGTCGAGGTCGAACAGGCACCGGACCCTGCTGAGGGCAACGGCCCGGCGTGGGGCGGCGGCTCGAACACGAGTTCGACAGCCAACTTCTCGTACATGGGCGGCACCGCCGCCGACCAGCCGAGCGCGCTGGCCGCCGCGGCCGCCGCGTCCGCCACGGGCGCCGCGGTGCCCGGCGAGATCCAGGACGCCGCGGACTTCGCCCAGGACGAGGTCGACGCGCCTGCCTTCGTCGAGACCCGCCACGTCGACGAGAAGGACAAGATCGGTCGCAACGACCCGTGCTGGTGCGGTTCCGGCAAGAAGTTCAAGAAGTGCCACGGGGCTTAGGGCCGCGCTGAGTTCAGCTCTGGCCGGCTCGTAGTTTCGGCCGCTCCCGGGGCATCGAGGGGGGCGAACTTCGGTTGGTTGGGTCCTTTACTGGCTCATAGCCAGCAGAAGCCCCAACCAACTTGATCTTTCGCTCGCGTGGCGGGGTGATCGCCAATTCGGCGTGGTCTCCCGCTGGCAGTTGCTCGGTGATGGTGTCCATCCCGACGCAATCGCCGATGCCATCGCCAGACGCCGTCTACGCCCCATCTTCGAGGGCGTCTACGCCATCGGCCACCTCGCCATCCGGCGGGAGGGCTGGTGGGTCGCCGCGCTCCTGGCTTGCGGCGAAGGAGCCGTTCTGGCCGACAGGAGCGCGGGCCAGCTGTGGCGCCTCCGCAAGGGCCCCTTGTTCCCGATCACCGTGTTCACCGTCGGTGACCGGGGCCGCAAGCGCGACCGCATCTCCACGCGCCGCGTGGCGCTTCCACCCTCCGAGACCATGCTCGTCGAGGGCATCGGTGTCACAACCCCCGCCCGCACGATCGTCGACCTCAACGCCGGCCTCGCCCCCCAGGCGCGCCGGATGCTCGTGGAGCGGGCCCAGGACCTCCACAGATTCACCCCGTCGGTCATCCGCCGAACCCTGAGCGCGCATCCACGGCAGCCCGGCAGACGACCGCTGCTCGACTTCCTCGACCTCCTCGAGCCCGCGGCGGATGGCACCCGGTCCCATCTCGAGCGCCTGTTCCTTCCACTGGCGCGGCAAGCCAAGCTGGGCACGCCGTTGATCAACGAGCGCATCGAAGGCCGGCGGCGCGACTTCGCGTGGCCGGACGGGCGGTTGGTCGTCGAGGTGGACGGCTACGCCTACCACTCGTCCCGCGCCGCCATCCGGCGCGACAAGGCCCGCGACCGCGAGCTGCTCGCCGCGCGCTGGCGCCCCGCGCGGTTCACGTACGAGGAAGTGGCGTTCGAGCCGGGCTACGTCGTCGACGAGCTGTGCAGCATCCGCTAGCGTGCCCGCCGATGAGTTCCCCCGCCGCATCCGACCTCCGCGACCAGCTGAAGCTGCTCGCGGACTATCTTTGACCCCGCCCAGCTAGAGGAGCGCGCGTCCGCGCTCGAGGGTGAGATGGGGGCGGGCGGCTTCTGGGACGACCAGGGCCGCGCCGCCAAGGTGTCCGCCGAGCACGCCTCGGTCACCCGCCGGCTCGAGAGCTTCCGCTCGCTCGAGTCGGACATCGCCGATCTCGAGGAGCTCGAGGAGATGGCGGCCGAGGACGACTCGATAGCCGCCGAGGTGGCCGCCCAGCGCCGATCGATCGAGTCGCGCCTGGCCGAGCTCGAGGAGGCGCGCCTGTTCTCCGGGCGGTACGACTCCGGCGACGCCGTGGTCACCGTCAACGCCGGCGCCGGCGGCACCGACTCGCAGGACTGGGCCGAGATGCTGCTGCGGATGGAGATGCGCTGGGCCGAGCAGCGCGGCATGAAGGTCGAGCTGCTCGAGGCCAGCCCGGGGGAGGAGGCCGGCATCAAGTCGGCGACCTTCGAGGCCCGGGGCGAGAACGCCTACGGACTCTTCTCGGCCGAGAAGGGCGTGCACCGCCTGGTGCGGATCTCGCCGTTCGACTCGGCTGCGCGCCGCCACACGGCGTTCTCGGGTGTCGAGGTGGCGCCCGACGTGGGCGACACCGTCGAGGTCGAGATCGAGCCCGACGACCTCCAGATCGACACCTATCGGGCGTCGGGGGCGGGCGGCCAGCACGTGAACAAGACCGACTCGGCGGTCCGGATCACGCATAGGCCCAGCGGCATCGTCGTGCAGTGCCAGAACGAGCGCTCGCAGTCGGCCAACAAGGACTCCGCCATGCGCGTCCTGCGCGCCAAGCTCCTCGAGGCCGAGGAGCGGCGGCGAGCCGAGGAGATCTCGAAGGAGAAGGGCGAGGCGCAGGACGTGGCGTGGGGCTCGCAGATCCGCTCCTACGTCCTCCACCCCTACACGATGGTCAAGGACCACCGCACCGGCGTCGAGGCCGGCAACGCCCAGGGCGTCCTCGACGGCAATCTCGACGAGTTCGTGCGCGCCGAGCTGCTGCGGCGGGCCGGCGAGGCGCCGACGGTCGCCTCCGAAGCGGACTAGCCCAGCGGCGCGGAGATGGGTTCGCCGCGCAACCTCTCCGCGATTGCCGCGCTGGCGCAGCTCGTGGCCGCGCTCGTGATCTTCGCCGGCCTCTTCCTCGGCGACGATTCGAGTGAACCGCTGATCCTGGCCGCGGTCGCCGCCGTCGCGCTCCTCGAGGTGGCCGAATGGATGCTTGCCCGCGGAGTGCTCCGGGGCACGGATCCGAGCACCGTCGCCGCAGCCTACGAGCACGCCCCCCTGAGCGCGGCCGAGCGGCAGCTCGTCGGGTTCAACCTCGGTCTCTCGATGGCGATCCCGGCGATCCTCGTCGCAATGGTGCCGCTGGGGGCGTTCGCCGACGAGCCCGGCGTGGCCGCGGCGTGCCTCGTGGTCGCTGTAGCGCCGTCGGTGATGTCGCTGTGGCGCGTGAGGCAGACAAACAGCTGGCGGGCGATCTCGCGAGTCCCGCCAACTCCTTCTCCCTAGGATCCCTGGGGCGATGGCCGACGACCAGGGAACTTCTCGAGCCGCCACGCGGGACGAGGGCGGCAAGGACCGCCCGATGCCCCGCGTGCCGTTGCCGAGCCAGCAGGGGGAGGAGCGCCCCGGGCCGGCCTGGCGCGTCGACCCCGCGCCGGACGGGCGCGGGGCACCGCCGAAGAAGCAGCCGATGCTCCCGTTCAGCTGGCGCCGCTTCGTGGTCATCCTGGCCGCCCTGCTGGCGCTGAACTACATCTTCGTCGCACTGTTCGCGGCGCCGGAGGAGCGCAAGCGGATTCCCTACTCGCCGACTTTCCTGGAGCAGATCGACAAGGGCAACGTCGAGGAGATCTCGTCGAAGGGCGACACCGTCCAGGGCGATTTCAAGAAGAAGTACGCCGGCGCCGAGCACTTCGAGACGGAGGTGCCGACCTTCGCCGACACCGACCAGCTGTCGGCCGCGCTGACCGAGCAAAAGGTAAAGGTCAACGCCAAGCCTCCCCAGGACCGCTCGCTGCTCGAGACGCTGATCTTCAGCTTCGGGCCGACGCTGTTGCTCGTCGCCCTGTTCATCTTCTTCATCCGCCGCGCCGGCCAGCAGGCGGGCGGCGGCGGGGTGCTCGGCCAGTTCGGCCGGTCCAGCGCCCGCCGCAGCGAGGGCGAGAACACCCGGGTCACCTTCGCGGACGTGGCCGGCATCGACGAGGCCAAGGACGAGCTGACCGAGATCGTCGACTTTCTCAAGAACCCCAAGAAGTACCAGGCGCTCGGCGCGCGGATCCCTCGCGGCGTGCTGTTGTCAGGGCCGCCCGGGACGGGCAAGACCCTGCTCGCGAAGGCGGTCGCGGGCGAGGCGGGGGTGCCGTTCTTCTCGATCGCCGCGTCGGAGTTCATCGAGGCGATCGTGGGCGTCGGCGCGTCGCGCGTGCGCGACCTGTTCAAGCAGGCCGCTGAGCACGCCCCGGCGATCATCTTCATCGACGAGCTCGACTCGATCGGGCGCTCGCGCTCGGGCGGGGGCGGGTTCAGCGGCGGCCACGACGAGCGCGAGCAGACGCTCAATCAGATCCTCACCGAGATGGACGGCTTCGAGACCGGCAACGGCGTGGTCGTGCTCGGCGCCACCAACCGCCCGGAGATCCTCGACAAAGCGCTGCTGCGCCCGGGGCGCTTCGACCGCCGGGTGGCGGTCCAGCCGCCGGACAAGATCGGCCGCCGGATGATCCTCGAGGTGCACACGCGGTCGGTGCCGCTCGGCGCCGACGTCGACCTCGAGGGCCTCGCGGCGTCCACGCCCGGGATGGTCGGCGCCGACCTGGCCAACGTCGTGAACGAGGCCGCCCTGCTGGCCGCCCGGCGCGGCCACAAGGAGGTCGCGCAGTCGGACTTCACAGACGCGATCGAGAAGATCATCCTCGGCACCGAGCGCAAGGTCATGCAGACCGACGACGACCGCCGCCGGATCGCCTACCACGAGGGGGGCCACGCGATCGTCGGGATGCTCACCCGCGGCGCGGATCCCGTCCGTAAGGTGTCGATCATCCCCCGCGGGCAGGCGCTGGGCGTGACGCTGTCGACGCCCGACGCCGACGTGTTCAACTACGAGGAGCACTACCTGCGCGGCAAGATCAAGGTCGCCCTCGGCGGTCGCGTCGCCGAGGAGGTCGCCTTCGGGACGATCACCACGGGTGCGGAATCGGACATCCAGCAGGCCACGCAGATCGCACGCGGGATGGTCACGCGCTGGGGCATGAGCGAGACGATCGGCTTCGTGGCGGTGGCGCCGCAGGAAGGCGCCGGGCCGCTGCTGCCCGGTGTCAGTGAGGTGTCGGAGGCCACCCAGCAGGCGATCGACGCCGAGGTGCGGCGCATCATCGAGGAGGCGCACGAGGAGGTGCGCAACCTCCTCGACCGCGAGCGCGACAGGCTCGACTCCCTCGCCGCTGCCCTCCTCGAGCGGGAGACGCTGGACGAGGAGGACGCCTACGCCGCGGCCGGGCTCGAGCGGGAACGGGCGGAAGCCCCCGCGTGAGCAATGCGTCGGCTCTGATCCGCGCCGCCCTCGCCGAGGACATCGGCTCCGGCGACCTCACCAGCCGAGCCGTGGTGCCGGACGGCGCGCGTGCCAGCGCGACGATCCTGGCGAAGGCACCGGGCGTGGTGTCCGGATCGCTGATCGCGGCGGAGGTCTTCGAGGCATTGGACCCGGGGCTGACGATCGACCGGGTCTGCGCCGACGGCGACCGCGTCGAGCCCGGCGCCGAACTGGTCACCCTCGCGGGCTCGGCGGCGCCGATCCTCGCCGGCGAGCGTGTAGCGCTCAACTTCCTCGGCCGGCTGTGCGGGATCGCGACGCTGACGGCGGCGTACGTGGACGCGGTCGCCGGGACGCACGCCCGCATCCTCGACACCCGCAAGACCACTCCCGGCCTGCGCGCCCTGGAGAAGGCGGCCGTGGTCGCCGGCGGCGGCGTCTCGCACCGCAGCGGCCTGTACGACGCGATCCTCGTCAAGGAGAACCACGTCCGGGTCGCGGGCGGCGTGGGGGAGGCCGCGCGGCGCGCGCTCCAGAACGCCCCGGCGGGCCGCTTGGTGGAGGTCGAGGTGGAGACGTCCGCCGAGCTCGACGAAGCCCTCAGGGCCGGGGTCGGCCGCATCCTCCTCGACAACATGGATCCCGACGCGCTACGGGCGGCGGTCGAGCGCACGGGCGGCCGCGCAGAGCTCGAGGCATCCGGGGGCGTGACGCTCGAAACGGTTCGCGCAGTCGCGGAGACCGGGGTCGACTACATCTCGGTCGGCGCTCTCACCCATTCCGCTCCGGCGCTCGATGTGAGCCTCCTTTTCGAGCCCGAGCAGGGAAACAACTACAATCCATAGTGCTTCCGGCGGAGCAGGTTCGCCGGGGTTCATTTCGACACCGAAAGAGGTTCGAAACATGCCGGCCCAGACGACACCCCCCGGGGGCGCTTCACGGCACCCCTGCTCGAGCTGGAGAACATCCCCGCGATGCAGGCGGAGGTCCGCGCACTCGCGCAGGAGCGCAACGCCGTGATCCTGGCGCACAACTACCAGCTGCCGGAGATCCAGCAGGTGGCCGACTACGTCGGCGACTCCCTCGGGCTCTCGCGCAAGGCGGCTGCCGCCGGCGGCGACGTCATCGCCTTCTGCGGCGTGCACTTCATGGCCGAGACGGCCTCGATCCTGTCGCCCGAGAAGACGGTTCTGCTGCCCGATCTCGACGCCGGCTGCTCGCTCGCCGACTCGATCACGGCCGATCAGTTGCGCACGTGGAAGGCCGAGCATCCCGGTGCGCAGGTCGTGATGTACGTGAACACCACGGCCGAGGTGAAGGCGGAGACCGACTACTGCTGCACCTCCTCGAACGCCGTCCAGGTGGTCGAGCACATCTGGCGCGAGCACGGCGACGACACGGAGATCCTGTTCGGCCCGGACATGTGGCTCGGCGCGTACGTCGAGCGCGAGACCGGCCGCCGCCTCAACGTGTGGGACGGCGAGTGCCACGTGCACGCGGGCATTCGTCCAGCCGACATCGCCGACGTGCGGGCGGAGCACGCGGACGCCGAGTTCATGATTCACCCGGAGTGCGGCTGCACCACGCAGGTGATGGAGTTCGTCGCCTCGGGCGACGTGGACCCAGAGCACACCCACATGCTGTCCACCAGCGGGATGCTCGACTTCGCGCGTGACTCGGACGCCGACACGTTCATCGTCGCGACGGAGACCGGGATGCTCCACCCGCTGGAGGAGGAGAACCCCGGCAAGACGTTCATCCCGGCCAACCGCGCGGCGGTGTGCAAGTACATGAAGATGATCACGCTGCCGAAGCTGCGCGACGCCCTGCGCGACCTGCAGCCCGTGGTGAAGGTCGATCCCGAGCTCGCCGAGCGGGCGCGGGTGCCGATCGATCGCATGGTCGCCATCGGCTAGCCGGCCCGAGTGGACTTCACCCGCCTGCACCCTCGCCACGGCGAGGCCACGGAAGACGACCTGGCCGGGCATCTCGACCTTGCGTCGCGTGCGCCCGCCGCGCGCCCCTACCTGGCGCTGAACATGGTCTCGACGCTCGACGGCAAGGCGGTCGTCGACGGCAACACGCGGACGCTCGGCGGCGAGCACGACCGTGCCCTCTTCCACCGGCTGCGCACCCAGGCCGACGCGATCATGGCCGGCGCCGGCACGGTCCGGATCGAGCGCTACGGCAAGGTGGTGAAGTCGCCCGAGCTGCGCGCGCTGCGCGAGCGCGAGGGGCTCGACCCGGTGCCGCCGATGATCGTCGTGTCGGGCCGCCTCGACCTGCCCGAGGATCTCCCGCTGTTCGCCGATCCCGAGGCGAAGGTGCTGATCGCCACCGGCGCCGAGCACAAGATCGAGGGCGCCGCAGCCGACATCGAATACCTGCGGGTCGGCGACGATCTGCCGCTCCTGATGGCCAAGCTGCGCGAACGCGGGATCCGCTCGATCCTGTGCGAGGGCGGGCCGACGCTGAACGCCCACCTCTTCGCCGCGTCGCTCGTGGACGAGTTGTTCCTGTGCATCTCGCCACAGGTCGCGGGCGGGGCCGGCGTTCCGACCATCGTCGGCGGGAGACCGCTCCCAGAGCAGCAGAGCGGTGAGCTGGTGTGGCTCGCCGAAGGCGGGGGCGACCTGTTCAGCCGGTGGCGTATCGGGGTGTCGTAACGGCGGTCAACCCGGTGCGGCACTCGCCGTTTGCCCAAGCAGACGGCGTGGCCGGATGCGCGGGTTTTTCCTTGCACCGGCGGTCGGCGGAGCCCTCATCCGCTATCTACTTGGACCCGATGCAGACGCGAACCAAGACGCCTGCCCTGACACGGGCACGCCCCGACGAGCAGATCCCCGGCTACGTGGCTCCTGTCGTGGAGCTGCGCAGCGTGTCGAAGGTCTACGACGGCGGGTCCGTCGGTCTCCAGGGCGCCTCGATGACCATCGAACGCGGCGAGTTCGTGTTCCTCGTCGGCCCGACCGGCTGCGGCAAGTCGACCTGCCTGCGCCTGATGCAGAAGGAGCTCGAGGCCTCCGCCGGCGAGGTGCTGATCGCCGGCCGCGACATCGGCGCGATCGACCGCAAGAAGGTGCCCTACCTGCGCCGCAACATCGGCGTCGTCTTCCAGGACTACAAGCTGCTCCCGAACCGCACGGTGTACGACAACGTCGCCTACTCGCTGCAGGTGATCGGCGAGCCCCGCTCGGAGATCCGCCGCAAGGTGCCGGACATCCTGGCCCTCGTCGGCCTGTCGACGAAGCTCCACAACTTCCCGGACGAGCTGTCCGGCGGCGAGCAGCAGCGCGTGTCGATCGCGCGGGCCTTCGTGAACCACCCGCCGCTGCTGCTCTGCGACGAGCCGACCGGCAACCTCGATCCCGAGACGTCCATCGGGATCATGCAGCTGATCTACAGGATCAACCGCACCGGCACGACGGTCATCATCGCCACCCACGACAAGCAGACGGTCGACAAGATGCGCCGGCGCGTGATCGAGCTCCGCGAGGGGCGCATCGTGCGCGACGAGCTCTCCGGGCAGTACGACCAGGACGAGTCGACCACCGAGTTCGCGATCCGCCTGCGCGGTGAGCTGGGCGTCGGCAGCGAAGGCCACCCGAACTGATGACGTTCGCGTTCTTCCTCAAAGAGGCCATCCGCGGCCTCTCGCGCAACTCGGCGCCCGCGCTGGCGGCACTGATCACGATCCTGCTCACGGCGCTCGTCCTCGGCGTGTTCATCCCGATCGTGCAGGCCACGACGGGCACCGCCAACGAGGTGCGCAACCGCGTCGTCGTCGACGTCTACGTCGCCAGCGACGCGACCACCGCCGAGAAGAACGCCCTCGAGCGGAGCATCGAGGGCACGGCGAACGTCAAGTCCGTCGAGTACATCTCGAAGGCAGAGGGGCTGAAGAAGGCCGCCAAGGCCAACCCCGGCGCCTTCGCCGACGGCGCCAAGCTGCTCGGCGAGAACCCGCTGCCCGACACCTTCCGCATAGTCCCCGACGACCCCGACGAGGTCGGGTCGATCGTCGATCGGCTAGCCCCGCGTGATGCCACCGGCGACCGCCAACCGTCGCTGGCTGCGATCGACGAGGTGCGCAACAAGGAGGAGGACACCGACAAGATCCTGTCGGCGACCGGCCTCGTGAAGCTGCTCACGGGCGGCTTCGCGGCGCTCCTGCTGCTTCGCCTCCGTCGCGCTGATCGCCAATACGATCCGCCTGTCGATCTTCGCCCGGCGGCGTGAGGTCGAGGTGATGAAGCTGGTCGGTGCCACGAACTGGTTCATCCGCTGGCCGTTCGTCATCGAGGGCGTGATCGTCGGCTTCATGGGCGGCGTGCTGGCGGTGCTCCTGCTGACGATCGCCAAGGAGACGTTCGTCGACCCGCTCGAGGACCGCTTCGCGCTCCTCGCGGCCCCTGACACCATCGACTTCCCGCTGCTGATCGTCGTGCTGCTGCTGACCTGCATCGCGGTATCCGCGGCAGGCTCCGCGATCACGCTGCGTCGTTTCCTGCGCGTCTGAGGCGGCGCCACAGCCGTCCCGCGCCGGGGTGCCACGGAGGGACCGCCGCAAGCCGTCGCTCATGCCAGGAATCGATCACCGGCGCAGTCTGGCAAGCGCCTTTAGGGGCCGCAAAGGTGTACGCGGCTAATCTCCCCGGGGCTCGTGTCCCGGTCCTCCAGCCTCACCAAGATCATCGTCGCGCTCGGCGCCGGCCTGCTCGTCCTCTGCGGCGGCCTCTGGCTCGGCGGCCATCCCGAGACCCTGCCCGGTCCGCTGCGCGACGCCTTCGTCGACGACGACCGCGCGGTCGAGGCCGAGATCACGGACTCGATCAAGGACAACTACTACAAGCCGGTCAAGGACTCGAAGCTCGACGAGAACTCTCTCAAGGGCATCGTCGACGGGCTCGGCGACCGCTTCTCCCACTACATCACCCCGAAGGAGAAGGAGCGCTTCGAGGAAGCCGTCAGCGGCCGCTTCGAAGGCGTCGGCATGTCGGTCGACCAGGACCGTCGCGGCCTGAAGATCCTCACCGTGTTCCCCGGTTCGCCCGCCGCGAAGGCCGGCATCAAGAAGGGCTGGTTCGTCACGGCCGTCGATGGCAAGTCGATCGCCGGGCTGTCGAGCTCGGTCGCCACCGCCCGCATCAAGGGCCCGGCCGGCACCAGCGTCACGCTCGAGGTCGTCGACCCGGCCAATCCCGAGCCGAAGAAGATCCGGATGCAGCGCAAGCGGATCGAGGTCCCGGTAACGACGAAGAAGATCGTCGAGCGCAACGGTCAGAAATGGGGCGTCGTGACGCTCTCCACCTTCAGCGAGGGCGCCCACGGCCGGGTCCGCAGCGACATCGACGCCCTGATCAAGCGCGGGGCGAAGGGCATCGTCCTCGACCTGCGCGGCAATGGTGGCGGCCTGCTGCGCGAGGCCGTGCTCACCTCGTCGGTCTTCGTCGAGAACGGCCTCGTCACCTTCACGAAGGGCCGTGCGCGGCCCAAGCGCGAGTTCGAGGCCGTCGGCGGCGCCATCTCGGAGAAAATCCCGGTAGTCGTGCTCGTCGACGGCGGCAGCGCCTCGGCCTCGGAGATCGTCACCGGCGCCCTGCGCGACCACGACCGCGCCGCGATCGTCGGCACGAAGACCTTCGGCAAGGGCGTGTTCCAGGAGGTCCAGCCGCTCTCGAACGGCGGCATCCTCGACATCACCGTCGGCGAGTACTTCCTGCCGAAGGGCGAGAACATCGGCCAGAAGGGAATCGTCCCGAAGATCAAGGCACGGGACAATCCGAAGACGAGCCGTGACGAGGCGCTGCCGAAGGCGCTCGACGCGCTCGAGCAGCGGGCCGCGAGCAATTAGCCGGCCGCGGGCGCAGGGGCGGTCCGCCCGCCTCGACCTGCCGCTGGTCGGGGTGCTCCGCAAGCGCGGCAGGTTCCTCGTCGCCGAGCCTCTGTTCGGGCCGAGCGGGGACCGGATGGAGATCGACACCGGCGGCAAGATCCGCGCCGGGGAGGGCGATCTCGTGCTCGTCGGCCCGAGCAAACGCGGCCCGCGGGTCGTCAAGAAACTCGGTAAGCCGTGGGTGGCGCGCGACGTGCTCGAGGCCCTGATGCTCGAGCGCGGCCTGCGGCGCCAGTTCGGCCGGCGAGTGGAGGCAGAGGCGATCGAAGTCGCGGCCGAACCGCCGACTGCGGGTGACGGGCGCAAGGACCTGACCGGGCTCGCGACGTTCACGATCGACCCGGACGACGCCAAGGACTTCGACGACGCGGTGTCGGCGGAGGAACACGACGGGTTCGTCAGGCTGTGGATCCACATCGCCGACGTGACGGCCTACATGCGGCCGGGCGGCGCCCTCGACGACGAGGCATTCCGGCGCGGCACCAGCGTCTACGTGCCGGGGGCGGTCGAGCCGATGCTCCCCGAGCAGTTGTCGAACGGCGCCTGCTCGCTGCGCCCGGGGGAGGACAAGCTGACGGTGACGGTCGAGCTGGACGTCGCCGGCACCGACGTCCGCCGCGTGGCATTCCACAGGTCGCTGACCCGCTCCGACGCCCGGCTCACCTACGGGCAGGTCGACGCGGTGTTCGCCGGAACCGAGCGCGCCGCCGATCCCTGGGGCGGGCCGCTGGCGGCCGCGCGCTCCGTGGCAGCGGCGCTGCGCGAGCGGCGCGAGGAGCGCGGGGCCCTCGAGGTGAACTCGAGCGAGCCGACCTTCTCCTTCGACGACGCCGGCCACGTCGCCGGCGTGCGCCACGAGCCCCAGACCGAGTCGCACACGCTGATCGAGGAGCTGATGATCCTCGCCAACGAGCAGGTGGCGACCTACCTCGCGGAACACAAGCTCCCCGCGCTCTACCGCGTGCACGAGCGGCCCGATCCCCCGGCCGTGGCGGCGCTGATCGAGCGGCTCGCGGCACTCGATGTGCCGACCCCGCCGGTGCCCGACAACATGAGCCCGCAGCAGGCGGCCGACGTCGCTGCCGCGGCATCGCGCCTCGCCGCCGCCTACTCGCGCCGCACGGGCCGCGGAGTGTCGGCGTTCGGCTCGATGGTGCTGCGCTCGCTCAAGCAGGCCTACTACACGCCGCGCAACCTCGGCCACGCGGGGCTTGCGAGCGCGCGCTATTCCCACTTCACGTCGCCGATCCGCCGCTGGCCCGACGTGGTGGTCCATCGGGCACTGCTTGCCGGCCTCGGCCTCGACGACACCCCGCCGCGCGCGCACGAGCTCGGCGACATGGGGATCGTGTCCAGCGAGACGGAGCGCGCCGCGGCGCGGATCGAGCGTGACGCCGACGACGTCTGCCGCGCGTTCCTCCTCGACCGGCACCTGCACGAGCAGCCCGGCGGCGACGAGCCGCCGGTCTTCCGCGGGGAGGTGGTCGGCCTGATCTCGAAGGGCGCGTTCCTGCGCTTCGGCGACGAGCTGTTCGAGGGCTTCCTGCCCGTGCGGAAGCTGAACGGATGGTGGGATCTCGACGAGCACGAGGTGGCGCTCGTGAACGCGGACAGTGGCAGTCGCCTGCAGCTCGGCGACACCGCGAAGGTCACGGTCGCCGGGGTCGACGCCCCCCGCGGGCGCGTCGATCTCGAACCCGCCTAACCTGTTCCCGGTGGCAAAGGGCAAAGGCAAGCGCAAAGCGGCTCCCGGAGACATCGCGACCAACCGTCAGGCGTCGCACCGCTACCACCTGCTCGACAGGTGGGAGTGCGGCATGGTGCTCCAGGGCTCCGAGGTGAAGTCGCTACGCCAGGGCGGGGTCCAGATCAAGGACGCCTACGCGGCGGTACGCGACGGCGAGGTGTGGCTGCACAACATGCACATCGCGCCCTACCTGCCGGCCTCGCGCGAGAACCACGAGCCGGAGCGGGTGCGCAAGCTGCTCCTCCACAAGCGCGAGATCGAGCGGTTGATCGGCCAGACCCACGAGAAGGGCCTCGCGATCGTGCCCACCCGCGTCTACTTCGAGGGGTCGCGCGCGAAAGTGGAGATCGCCCTCGGCCGCGGCAAGGACCTGAAGGACAAGCGCCGCGACCTCAAGGCAAAGGATCAGCAGCGCGAGATACAGCGCGCACTGGCCGAACACGGGCGATAATCACGCCGTGCGCCGATTCACGGCGGCGGTGGTCGCCGCGCTGACCCTCGTGCTGCTGCCTGCCCCGGCGGGCGCCAAGCCGATCTCGAAGCCGAAGTGGCTGAACAAGGTCACAGTGACCGAGTACTACCCCGTGCCCGAGAAGTGGTTCGTCGGCGCGCGTCGCCCCGCGCCGGGGCTCCCGGGCACGCACCGGGTCGACTGGCTCTACGGAGCGGCCGGTCTCTTCATGGAGGGCGACGGCATCGATCTCCAGGGCCGCCGCGTCCACCTGCGGAGCACCGGCAAGCCAGGCTGGGTCGACCGCCGCGGGCGCAAGACCTTCGTCGGCAACTCAAGCAAGCCGATCTTCTGGCGCAACTACGGCTGGCGCGCGAGCAGGAATCGCGTCACGTTCCCGCTCGAGGGCGGCGGCTGGTATCGCGGGCTGCTGCCGCGCAAGTACTCGAAGCCCGCCGGGGTCAGGTTCGCGCCCGGCCCGTCGCTGCCCCTGCGCTACTGGCGCAGCATCGCCGTCGACCGCAGCCTGATCCCCCGCAACAGCCGCGTCTACGTTCCCGCCTACCGCGACAAGCCCGGCGGGGGATGGATGCGGGCCATCGACACGGGCAGCGCCATCAAGGGCCGCCACATCGATGTCTACCGGCCGGCGCCCGCCAGCCAGGGCGGGGCGATGAGCCGGCGCAACCAGCGCATCTACGTCATCCCGCCGAAGAAGAAGCCGCCCGCCCGCGCGGCGCAGGCGCCTGGCGCCCCGCTTTCCGTGACGGAGGCCAAGCTGGTCCAGCACGCGTTCAAGCTCGAGGCGCACGTCAAGCTCGCCGGGAAGTTGCGCACCAGCGACCTCACCGGGACGGGGCGCTCGCTGTGCCTCGCGTTTGCCGGGAGCGCGTCGCCGCCGCAGCGCCTCTGCATTCAGCGCGACCGCCTCGTCCTGATCCCCGCGCAGGGGCCGGTCCGGCACATCCGGTCCCGGATCAAGGTCGGAGCGCAGGCCGTCCGGGTTCGCTTCCGCTACGCCGCCAAGCAGATCAGGCCGGGTTCGCTGCGCTGGAGGGTCGTCACCTACGACACCACGTGCGTGCCGCCGCGCACCGGCTGCCGGGCGTCGTTCCCCGTCAGGAGCGACTCGCGGCTGCGCGTCGTCGAGCCGTACGCCGTCAGCTGCAGGCGCAAGGGCCGCTCCGTCGTTACACGCGGGAGCCGCCGCGCCAAGCGGATCGCGATCACGTTCGACGACGGTCCGAGCGGGTACACGCCGCAGGTGCTCCGGATGCTCCGCCGCCACGGAGCAAAGGGGACGTTCTACATGGTCGGTCAGCAGGCGCGGGCCTACCCTGGCCATGTGCGCGCGATTCAGGCGGCAGGCCACGAGCTGGCCAACCACAGCTACACCCACGCGCGGCTCCCGTCGTTCACCGAGCTCGGAAACACGTCGAACGTCGTCCAGAAAATCACCGGATTCCGGCCGTGCACGTTCCGACCGCCCTACGGAGCGATCGATGGGCGCCTGACCGCCGACGCCCGACGGCTCGGCATGACGAGCGTGCTCTGGGACGTGGATCCCTCCGACTGGCGCGCGCCCGGCACGCTCGCGATCCAGCAGCGCGTGCTCCGAACCGCACGCGCCGGCTCGATCATCCTGCTCCACGATGCGGGCGGCTCGCGCGCGCAGACGGTCGCGGCGCTGCCGGCGATCCTCGGGACGCTGACGCGGCGCGGCTACAAGTTCGTGCCGGTGCGCGACCTCCTCGGCTACAAGACCGTCTACGCCCCGCGGTAGCGGTCAGCGCAGCTCGCGCCGCAACGCCAGCACGCGCCTTACCGACGCGAGGAACGGCGCCCGGTCGAGCTTCCCGCTCGTCAGCGCCTGCGCCACAGCGCGTGCGCCGGCCGGCCCGGACGAGCCGCCGCCGCAGTAGAGCAGCAGGTCGTTGCCGGCCGCCGCGGCCGCGGGGCCGAGGCGTGCCGGGCCGCCGAAGTGGCGCATCGCCGGCACGTCGAGATCGTCGGTGATGATCACCCCAGCGAAGCCGAGCCGGCGCCGCAGCTCCCCGGTCGTGATCTTCCGCGACAGCAGCGCCGGGCGGCCGCCGTCGAGCGCGGGGTAGAGCGCGGTGCTGGTCATCACCAGGCGGGCGCCGGCGCGGATCCCGGCGCGGAACGGCGCCTCGTCGACCCGGCGCAGCGTCGCGAGCGAGCTCGGGACGCGCTGGATCACGAGATCCTCGTCGCGGGTCACGGTTCCGAGGCCGGGGAAGTGCTTCAGCGTAGCCGCCACGCGGCCGCGTTCGAGACCGGTGACGAACGCGCCGCCGATCCGGCTCACGGTTCGCGCGCTCCCGCCGTAGGCGCGGCCGGTCCGGCGCTGGTAGGTGCCGGGCCGCCCGATGTCCATCACGGGCGCGAGGTTCACGGTCGCCCTGTACGACCGCAGGTTGCGCGCGGTCGCGCTGCCCGTACGGCGGGCGAGGCTGGTGCTGCGCGTGCGCCCGAGCTGCGCCGGGGAGCGGGTCGGGGCACCCGGCAGGCGCTTCACCCGACCGCCCTCCTGGTCGACCATCACGAGCAGCGGGAAGTCGACCGCCCGCGGCCGCGGCTCGCGCTGCAGGCGGGCGACCAGGGCGCGCACCTGGCGCTTCGAGTCGACGTTGCGCGAGAAGAGGATGACCCCGCCGACCTCGCCGCGCCGGATCCGGCGCAGCAGCGCGGGCGGAGCCGAGCGCCCGGGCAGGGCCTCGACGATCCGCTGGCCGGCGAGCTGGCGCGCAGTGAGGTCGTCGACACCGTCGTTCGCCTGCGCGGCCCCCGCGAACGCGGTCGCGACCATCGCGAGGCTCGCGGCGACCACCGCTAGCGGCCGGTCGGCTTGCCGGCGAGCTCGTTGCGGCGCGACTTCGCGGTCGCGTTGAGCGGAGCGGGAAGCGTTGCGGGACCGCCCGCCGACGCGACCTTCACGGCGCCGCCCTTGCGCCAGCGGACCTCGGCCGGGTCGGCCACCGCGAGCAGGCGGGCCCACGTCTCCGCGTCGACCTGGCCGCTGAGGAACAGGCCCTGTTGGACCTGGAACGCGTTCACCGCGGCGCGGGTGGCGCTGCCGAACCTGCCGTCGGCCTTTTTCAGCAGCCCGAGCGACATCAGGTGCTGCTGGGCCCAGACCACCAGGTCGGACCGGTTCTTGTAGCGCAGGGTCGGCCAGCCGTACGTCTTGCGCACGATCCCGATCGGGTCGAACGCCGAACCCACCGCGCGCCACTGGCGCGCGCCCGAGAACTGCCAGACCCACCACGAGAGGCCCTTCGCCCCGTAAGCGACCGCAAAGCGGCGAAAGCGCTTGACCGACGCCGAGCTCGGCCGGTCGTAGGTCTGCCCGAGCGGGTAGATCGGCCGCTGGTACGGGCGGTTGTACGTGTAGGTGGTCGAGTAGACGCGGTCGACCGACGTGCCGATCGTCTTCCAGTACATCTGGGGAAGGTTGACCTGCGCGCCCTTCGGCCCCAGGAAGACCGAGTACGGCAGCGACGGGTGATAGTGGACGTACGGGAAGCTCGTGAGCCCGACCTCGTAGTCCGGGCCGACCCGCGAGCGCAGCCGCTTGAGGTAGGTCTGGGCCGAGACGTACTTGCCCTCGTAGTGGCCCTCCGCGTCGATCACGATGCAGTCGGCGCCGAGCCGCGCCGCCTCGGCCGCGCGCTCGGCCTCCGTGCGGGGGTAGCGCCCGTAGACGAACTGCCACGCGCAGACCTTCAGCCCGCGGGCCTTCAGGTCGCCGACCAGGCGGGAGGAGAACTGGCGCCAGCGGCTCCGGGCGTCGGCCGACTTGATGTAGACCGTGCGGACGCCGTGCTTGGCGGCCTTGGCCGCGATCGAATCGGCCGTGCCGCCGCTCGACTTGCTGACGTACCAGATCCACATGCCGTCGCCGTCGACGGCGCGCGCGGTCGCCCCGGCCGGGGCGGGCAGACAGGCGGCGACGACCACGAGTGGCGTGAGAACTGCGAGGGCCTTGCGAATCACAGAGTGGTCATCAGTAGCAGGGGATTTTCCGGCCGGTCCGGCGCTGCAACTTCTCGTGCAGGCGAGGGCCCTGGACGGTTGCCTGCAGAAACCCGGGCAGCGCAGGAAAGTCGCGGCTCCCCGGTTCGCGCGCGGCCATAGGCTTCCGCCGTGGTCGAGGTCGACGCCAACTCCTTTCTGGTCATCGTCGCCGCGGCGGCCGTGGCCGGGCTCGTCGCGATGTACGTTGGCCCCCGCGTCGCCATCCCCGTGGTGGTCATCGAGCTGCTGCTGGGCATCCTGCTCGGCCCCGACGTCGCCGACGTCGCCAAGATCGACGACTTCACCCAGTTCTTCTCGAACCTGGGGCTCGGAATGCTGTTCTTCTTCGCCGGGTACGAGATCGACTTCCGCCGGATCAAGGGCGCGCCGCTGCGCCTGGCGGTGATCGGATGGACGGTCTCCCTCGCGCTCGCCTACTCGATCGGCGGGCTGCTCGCGGCCGCCGGAATTGTCGTCTCCCTGCTCTACACGGGCTCGGCGATGGCGACCACCGCGATCGGCACGCTCATCCCGATCCTCCAGGACGGCGGCGAGATGCGTACGCGGTTCGGCACCTACCTGCTCGGCGCGGGAGCGCTCGGCGAGTTCGGGCCGATCCTGCTGATCACGCTCGTGCTGTCGACCACCCAGCCGCTGCACGAGGCGGTGATCCTGGTCGCTTTCGTCTGCCTCGCCGTGCTCATCGCGCTGGTGGCCGTCCGCGGCGCGTTCCACGGCTGGCCGTTGCTCGAGCGTTCGCTCGAGCAGTCGAGCCAGCTCGCGGTGCGCATCGCGGTGCTGCTCGTGTTCGGGCTCGTCGCCCTCGCGAGCGAGCTCGGCCTCGACCTCCTGCTCGGCGGCTTCGTCGCCGGCCTGATCACGCGCCTGGCCCTGCGTGGCCAGGAGGTCGAGCGGCTCGAGTCGAAGTTGATCGCCGTCGGCTACGGGTTCTTCATCCCGTTCTTCTTCATCTCGAGCGGGATGAATTTCGACCTCAAGGCGCTCGAGGAGGCGGACGCGCTGGCCAAGCTGCCGCTGTTCGTCGCGCTGTTCTTCGTGGTCCGCGGCGTGCCCGCTCTGATCCTCTACACGCGCGAGCTCGAGCTGCGCGACAGGATCGCGCTCGGCTTCTACAGCGCCACCGAGCTGCCGCTCGTGGTGGCGATCACCACGATCGCCGTCGAGGGAGGTCACATGAAGAGCTCGACGTCCGCCGCGCTCGTGGGCGCGGCGATCATCTCGACCATGTCCTTCCCGCTGATCGCGCTCAGCCTGCGGCGCGGGCGCCAGGTTCCGGACCCGGCGCTCGAACCGGAACCTGCGGGCTAGGGGCAGCCGAGCCGGATCGGGCCGCGCGCGGTGCGCGCGTCGACGGGCCTTCCCTTCTGCAACACGCGTATCTCGCCACGCTCGGCGAGCTGTGCTGCGGCTTCGCGGACGTGCGGCATCAGGTCGCCCGCCGGGCGATCGCCGGCCAGGGCGCGGGCCACTTCCGAGGGGCAGATCGTCTTGCCCGGGCCGCGCTCCTCGACCCGCTCGACGATCTCGCGCTCGATCCGGTCCCACCACTTCGGCCCGCGCTCGCCGAGCGCCAGCTTCGCCTCGTGGACGCGGCGTCGTGCCTCGCGCTCCCCGTCCTCGTCCGCCCTCCGGCGTGCGGTCGCGACATCCCGGCGCGCAGCCATGAGGCGGTCGACGAGCTCCTGGCGGCGGCCCTCGGCCAGGGTCGGGTCGCTGGCCCGCCAGCGGCGGCCGTCGATCACCACGTAGCGGCCATCCGGCGTCCTATCCACGAACGTCCACTACCCGCCCGGCTATCCTGTAAAGGCTTCTACGGGGACGACAGGCTTCGACGTGGACGTTTTCGCGGAAGCAGTTGCGAGTCGAGGTTGCCAGTCGGCCTCGTAAAACAACTGGCAAAACCATAATTGCGGATGAGAATCACTCGTTCGCGCTCGCCGCTTAGCAACAGCTAACCGGTGACGCTCCCGGCCTCCCCTCGGCTCCGTGGGGGTCGATCCGGGATCAGAAACGGGCTTGCTGGTCGTACGCGCCTCTGGTGCGACCGGGACTCAACACAGAGGCTGGCCCCCCGTTACCCGGCCTGACAGGCGACCGGGGGGTGAGATCAGAGGTCAGGCTACGCTCGTAGAAGCTGCTTCTTGCACGGCCGCGGACGTGGGTTCGATTCCCACCGTCTCCATGAAACTCCGGAAAGCGCGCTACGCCCCCACCAGGGCGCGCCGAACCTTGATCGCGTACATGGCCGAGTCGGCGCGTTCGAGCGCGCTCGCCGCACTCTCGCCGCTGCGCAGGACGGCGGCTCCGATGCTCACACGGGTCTTCGACATAGGGCCGCTCCGGAGCGCGTGTACCGCTGCGTCGATGCGCGACTCGACCGCCGCGAGCTCGTCCGGGCTCTCCAGCCCCGGACAGAGGACGACGAACTCGTCTCCGCCGACCCGAGCGACGGTGTCGCTCCCGCGCGTGACCTGACGGAGGCTCTCCGCGATCTCGCAGAGCAGGCGATCTCCGGCCTGGTGCCCGCCCGCGTCGTTGATCGACTTGAAGCCGTCGACGTCGCAGTAGAGCACGCCGACGTACCCGCCGTCGCGGGCGCTGACGGCGACGGCGTGCTCCAGCCGCTCACCGAGCGACGTCCGGTTGGCCAAGCCCGTCAGGGGATCGCGGAGGGCGCGATCGCGCAGCTCGGCGTTGTGCCGGCGCAGTTCAAGCTGGGCGGAGGCCTGCCTGGCGAGTGCCTTGAGGGCCATGCGCTCGCGCTTGCCCGGAGCACGCGGCTCATCGCCGTAGACGCAGACAACGCCGACTCGCTCGCCGGCGACGATGATCGAGGCGCCGGCGTAGAAACGAACCTTCGGGCCCGCCGCCACGAGCGGATGCGAGCGCCAGACCTCGCTCACCAGGGTGTCCGACACGCCCATCACGCCTTCCGCGCTGGCGACGGTGGCGGCACAGAAGGACTGGTCGGCCGAGACGCTGGTGCCTTGCCCGTCCTCCACGCCGACGACTGCCTTGGTCCAGTGGCGACGGCCGTCGACGAAGTTGACCGCCCCGATCGTGCTGTCACAGCAGATGGCGGCCAAGCCGGCGATGTCGTCGTACGCGGCTTCTGCCGGCGTGTCGAGGATCGCCAGCTCGTCCAGGATCTTCAACCGCCGGGTGTCGTTCAGCGGATCGCGTGAGGGCATTCCTACGCTTCATCGACGGCGCGGCGGCAAACTTGAAGGGATGTCCCCGGAGGGGCTAGGGTCGGATCGTGGAATCCGAGTCCGGCTACGTGCTGCGCCCCGGCGAGGCCGAGCTGCGGTGGATGGGGGAGACCTCGACGCTCTTTCTCGCCACTGGTGAGTCGACGGGTGGCGCGTTCTGCCTGGTCGATGAGCGCGGGAAGAGGGGCGACTCCGTACCGTTGCATCGGCACGACGACATGGAGTCGTTCTATGTCCTCGAGGGGGAGCTGTCGCTGTTCGTCGGGGAGGGGCCGGGGGTTCTCGCGCCCGCCGGTTCGTTCGCGCACGTGCCGGCCGGTGAGGTCCATGGGTTTCGTGTCGAGTCCGACAGCGCGCGCTACCTGATCCTCACGACGCCGCGGCACGGCGAGTTCTACGCGGCGATCACCATCGCGTCGCGGGACGGCGGGCTGCCGCCGGTCGAGGGGGTCGAGGGCCCGGTCATCAAGGCCGCCGCGCAGAAGTACGGGATCGAGTTCGTCGGGCCCCTGCCGGACGCGTAACACTCGTTACGTAACAGGTGTTATGCTCCTGACGATGGCGCGTCAGGTCCGAAACCCGGAAGCCCGTGCGCAGGTCGTGGAGGCCGCCTGGCGGGTTGTCGCTTCCGAGGGCGTGCTGGGGGCCACGATGCGCGGCATAGCCGCCGAGGCCGGTGTCACGACCGGGTCCGTCACCCACTACTTCACGGACAAGCAGGACGTCGTCGCTGAGGTCGTGCGCTACAACAACCTGCGCGCGCGCGACCGGGTCAGGGACGCGATCGGTGACAGGCGGGGGCTCGTCGCACTCGAGGGCGCGGTCGAGGCGCTGCTGCCGATCGACGCCGACCGCCGCAGCGCGTGGCAGGTGTGGATCGCGACGTGGCAGCCGGGCGCCGCGGGCCAGCTTCCAACCGACGAGCTTCGCGGGGGTCGGCACTACGTGGAGCTCCTGCTCAGGGAGTTGCTGGGTCAGGCGGTCGCCGACGGTGAGCTGCCCGCGACCGTAGATGTGACGTCCGAGGCAGAGCGCCTGCTGGCGTTGATCGCCGGCACCGGCCTGATCGCCGGCGTCGAATCGCAGGCGCGGATGAGGCGCACGGCCAAGCGGATGCTCGCGGAGCAGCTGGCGAGCCTGGAACGACCACGACCCGTAGCGGAGGAGATCGACAGATGACCGCGACGAACAGGCGCCACTTCCTCGGCGCGGGGGCCGCGCTGGGCGCGAGCCTGTACCTGCCCTCCTGGTCGTGGGCGGGCGCGCAGTCGGTCGCGGGCATCGGGGGTACGACCCCGCCATGGCAGGTGTGGGACGACGAGGCAGACCCGATCATCGCGGCGGTGATCGAGCGCGGTGAGGTCGCTGCGGTGAACGCGCTGCTGCGCGGGTGGAAGACCAACGCACAGCCCCTTCCCGCCGGTCTGCCGAGCGATCTGCGCGAGTTCATCGAACACGCGCGCCGGTTACCGGCCTGGGCCGACACCGGCCAGCTCCGCGCGGCGGTCGACTTCAACAAGAAGCGGGGCACCTACCTCGGCGTTGCGTACGGGTTCGTCAGCGGGATGATGAGCACCGTCATCCCGCACGAGGCGCGCGCCGTCTACTACTCCAAGGGCGGCGCGGACATGAAGCGCCGCATCTCGCGCACCGCGAAGTTCGGCTACGACATCGGCTCGCTGGGCGCGTTCCACGACCCGCGCGGCGAGATGATCGTCACCTCAGTCAAGACGCGCATGGCGCACGCCGGAGTGCGGCACCTGCTGCCGCAGTCCCCGCACTGGAGCAGCGCCGCCGACGAGGGGAAGCCGATCAGCCAGCGCGACATCCTCGTGACCTGGCACAGCCTGCCGACGTCGGTGATGCGGTCGATGCGCAAGTGGGGCGTGAACGTCCCAACTGCCGAGGCCGACGCGTTCCTGCACTCGTGGCAGGTGGCGGCGCACATGCTCGGCGTCAAGGACGAGTACATCCCGGCGACGTGGGCGGCGGCCGACGCCCAGGCCCCGGAGATCCTCGATCCCGTGCTCGCGCCCACCCCTGAGGGCATCGAGCTGGCGGACATCCTGCTGAGCCTTGCGGCCGACGCCGACGGGGGCCTCGTCACCCGGCCGCTGCTCGAGTCGCTGACGCGCTACTTCCTCGGCGACGAGATAGCCGAGTGGCTGGAGGTTCCGCGCCACCCCGGTCAGGACGAGCTGCTCGCGCTCACCTGGCCGCGGTTCGTGCAGGCGAAGGAGGCCGGCCTGGCGCTGCCCGTCTCGCAGGAGCTGTACTGGGTGTTCGACGAGATCCTCCGGCTCGGGGTGTTGTGGTTCCTCGCGGAGGGACAGCCGCTCTACATCGAGATCCCCGACATGAACAACCCGGACCACGACTGAGCCGTTCCGCCCGGCTCACCAGGTCGTCGGCTCGAAGTCCTTCAGGAAACAGCCGTAGAGGTCGACCCCGGCCTCGCCCTGGACGATCGGGTCGTAGACGCGCGCCGCTCCGTCGACGAGGTCGAGCGGGGCGTGGAAGCCCTCGGCGGCGAGCCGCGTCTTGGTCGTGTGCGGACGCTCGTCGGTGATCCAGCCGGTGTCCACGCTGGTCATCAGGATCCCGTCCTCGAAGAAGTCCTTGGCGCTCGTGCGGGTGAGCATGTTGAGGGCGGCCTTGGCCATGTTGGTGTGCGGGTGTCCCGGCCCCTTGTAGCCGCGCCCGAATGAGCCCTCCATCGCCGACACGTTCACCACGTAGGTCCGGCGCGCGCCGGACGCCCGCAGGGCGGCACGGAGCCGGCTGACGAGGATGAAGGGAGCCGTGACGTTGCACAGCTGGGTCTCGAGCAGCTCGATCGGATGCACCTCCTCGACGGTCTGCGTCCAGCTGTTGATGGCGGTCACGTCGGGGAGCAACCCGCCGGCGTCGATGTCCACCGACCGCGCGGTGAGGGCCTGGGCGGTGAGCGCGGCCGCGGCGGACGCGTCCCCGTTCACCAGCAGGGCGGGGTGGAGTTCCCGGGTGAGGCCGAAGCTGGCCGTCTCGGGCAGCGGGCCGGCCGGCAACGGCGCCGACTCCGCGACCGCGAGCGCCGAGTAGGCGTCCGGCGAGCGCCGGACCGTCTGGGCCGCGTTGTTGATCAGGATGTCGAGCGGGCCCACCGCGGCGACCGAGTCGGCCAGGGCGACCACCTGGCCGGGGTCGCGCAGGTCGATGCCGCAGATGCGGAGCCGGTGCAGCCAGTCGCCGCTGTCGGGCATGTGCGCGAAGCGGCGGGCGGCGTCGTTGGGAAAGCGGGTGGTGATCGTGGTGTGCGCTCCGTCGCGCAGCAGGCGCAGCGCGATGTACATGCCGATCTTCGCGCGGCCGCCGGTGAGCAGGGCGCGCCTGCCGGTGAGGTCGGTGGTGGCGTCGCGCCGGGCGTGGTGCCGGCCCGCGCACTCCGGGCAGAGCTGGTGGTAGAAGGCATCGACGGCGGCGTACTTCGCCTTGCAGACGTAGCAGGGGCGAGCCTTCAGGAGAGTTCCGGCGGTCGCCCCGGTCGCCTCACCGGAGATCGGGATCCCCATCGTCTCGTCATCGATCCGGCCGGGCGCGGCGGTTGCGGTTGCCGCCAGGACGGCGCGGTCGTTCGCCTGGATCGCGGCCCTGCGCGCTGCGCGGCGCCGCTCCTTGAGCGTCTTGAAGATCCGGCCCGTGGCGCGCCGCACGGCGACCGCGTCCGGGTGGTCGACGGGGAGGGCCTCGACCTGCTCCAGCACCTCCAGGGCCGCCGCGAGCCGTTCGGGGCCGACACCCGCGCCGTCGTTCGTGAGAGGGTCGTCCACGTGGGTATTTTCCCCGAACGGCAGCCGGGCGTGCTCTACCTCACCGAGGGCGGTCAGGAAACCGGGCTGACCTCGAGGTCGCCGCCGCAAACGGTCAGGGGAAGGCCGGAATCGGCCCTGCCTCGCTCGCCACGACGGGCCCTGGGTCCCTGACCTCGGGTGGCGCCACGTACGGCGGGGCCTTCGGCCGCGTCTCGCCGCCGGGGAACGCCAGGCGCAGGATCGTGCGCTGCACCATCAGCCACTGCTGCCCGAACGGGCCGGTGTTGTACGGCAGGCCGTAGCGCTCGCAGATCGCCTTGACCTTCGGCGCGATCTCGCTGTAGCGCGAGCTCGGCATGTCCGGGAACAGGTGGTGCTCGACCTGATAGCTGAGGTTGCCGCTCATCAGGTGGAACGTCGAGCCGCCTTCGATGTTCGCGGCGCCGATGAGCTGGCGGACGTACCACGCGCCGCGGCTCTCGTCGGCGGCCTCCTCCTCGGTGAACGTGTATGCCTGGTCGGGGAAGTGGCCGCAGAAGATGATCGCGTTCGACCAGACGTTGCGGACGAGGTTCGCGGTGAAGTTCGCGGCGAGGGTCGCCTTGAAGCCCTTGCGCCCGCTCAGCGCCGGGAACGCCACGTAGTCCTTGACGAACTGCCGGACCGCCTTGCCGCGGATCCCCTTCAGGTCGCTGACGAGCTCCTTCTTGCTCTTGCTGCCGTCACGCACCGCCTCGAGGTCGAGGTCGTGCAGCGCGACTCCCCATTCGAAGAACAGCATCAGCAGCACGTTGACCACGGGCTGGGCGAGGAAGCGCGGCTCCCACTTCTGCTTCGGGTCGACGCGCATGATCTCGTAGCCGACATCCTTGTCGAGGCCGACGACGTTCGTATGCGTGTGGTGCAGGTAGTTGTGGGAGTGCTTCCAGCTGGCCGAGGTGGATGCGGTGTCCCAGTCCCATGTCGACGAGTGGATGTTCGGGTCGTTCATCCAGTCCCACTGGCCGTGCAGGACGTTGTGCCCGATCTCCATGTTCTCGAGGATCTTCGCCACCGACAGGCCCGTCGTCCCGAGCACCCACGCCGGCGGATAGCGCGACGCCATCAGCACGATCCGCGACAGCGCGGCAAGGCGGCGATGGAACTGGATCAGGCTGCGGATGTAGTCCGCGTCGCGGTCGCCGAGGTCGGCCTTGACCTCGTCATGGATCGCCTGGAAAGCGTCGCCGATCTCTTCGATCTGCGCCGGGGAAAGGCGATGCAGCGGGTGGTTCGGGTCGGCGCTGGTGAAAGAGCCGTTGACGGCGGGCATGGTGGATCCCCTCAGAGTTCGATCTCGATGTGCCCCTCAGGGGCATTGACACAGGTACGTACGGTCTCGCCCGCCTGGCCGTGCACCTCGCCGGTGCGCAGGTCGCGCACCTGGCCCTCGTGCAGCTTGCCGATGCAGGTGTGGCAGATGCCCAGGCGACAGCCGAAGGGGAGCAGTGCGCCGGCCTCCTCGCCACCGACGAGAATGGAAACCCCGACGTCACAGGTGGCGTCCTTGTCGGTCACGCGGAAGCGGACCGTCCCGCCGTTGCCCACGTCGGCGTCGCCGGTGCCGATGACGGGCTGGAAGCGCTCCATGGCGAGCCGCTCCGGATCGCCCGAGGCGTTCCAGTGCTCCTCCATGACGTCCATCAGCCCGCGCGGCCCCGACAGCAGCGTGTGGCGATCGGCCCAGTCGGGGCAGATCTCGGCGAGGCTGTCCGGGTTGAGCCGCGGCGTCTGGCCGGTCAGGTGCTCGACGAGCGTGTAGCCCTCGTACTGGCTGTTCATCCGGCGCAGGTCGTGGCCGAAGATGACCTGGTCGGGCTCGCGCGCGCAGTGGATGTGGAGCACGTCGTGCAGGGCGCCACGGCGCTCGAGCTCGCGTAACATCGCCCAGATCGGGGTCACGCCGCTGCCGGCGCTGATGCAGAGCACACGCTCGGGGAGGGGAGTGGGGAGGCGGAACTCGCCCTCGACGTCGCCGAGGTACACCATCGCGCCGGGCTCGACCTTACGCGTGAAGAACGGCGACATGAGCCCTTCCTCGACGTGCTTGACGGTGATCGACACCACGCCGTCCGGGTGGTCGGGGTCCGACGTGAGCGAGTAAGCCCGCCAGTGGCGGATGCCGTTCAGCTCGGCGCCGATGCGCAGGTACTGGCCCGGGCGGTGCCCCGGCCACGGAAAGCTCGGCCGGACGACGATCGTCGACGCGTCGTCGGTCTCGGGCTTGATGCGATCGATCACGCCGGTCAGCTCCTTCGCCGACCACTGCGGGTTGAGCAGGCCGAGGTAGTCGTCGGGGAGTAGTGGAGTGGTCAGGGCTCGCGCCGCCCGCAGAACCTCGCGGCGGAAGGCCGTGATGCGAGGTTCGGCGGCGCGCTCGACCATCCAGGCACAACCTATGTGCGACTGACCTGTCTCGTCAACAGGGTGGTACGCGGCGGCGCAGCGTCCGGGCCGAGCCGTCGACGTCTCTGACCCGGACGCGGATGTCCCGGCCCCGTTGCCGGCGGGCGCTCCGGCGGGAGTACGTACGACCCGACGGTCCGAGGCTTCTCACCTTGCCGCGTCCGATCCTCACGACGGCGCGGCGGACGTCGGCGAGGTCGCCGGCGAGCCCGACCTCGAGGCGACCCCCACGCAGGCAGCGGCGCGTGATCCGCGGGCGCTCGAGCGCGACGGCGAACGTCAGGCGCTCCGGGCGCACGTAGTCGCCCGGGTCGGTGATGAACCGGACCGGCGGCCGGCGCGCCGCCGGGATCCGCGCGAGCTCTGCGGCGAACGGGGCCCGGTAGCGCTCGGCCTTGGTGGTGATGCCGAACGCCCAGTCGTCGTGGTGCGACGGGACGAAGAGCGCCGGTGCCAGCGCCTCGATGTACATCCGCGGATCGCGGAGCCCGTTGGCGAACTGGTTGAAGCCCTGAATCGCACCGACCTGGACGTCGACGGGGCGCAGCCCGCGCAGCTGGTCGAGCACCCACGGGGCCTTGTCGGCCAAGGGGCCCGCCGAGTCGTTCCAAACGAGCGAGAAGTCGCCGACGCGGAACCGGTAGAGCATCGACCCGGCCTCGGCATCGGGCAGGTGGCCGACGATGTGGAGCAGGTCCTTCAGCGTCGGCGGATGCTCCAGCGTCGTGGCCGAGGGGAACGGGAGCACCGGGAGGTGGTAGCCGGTCGGGTCGGCCCCGCTGGGCGGAGTGACCGCGCTGTGCAGGTGCTTGACGCTCGTCACGTCGACGCCGCGGAGCACGCCGATCCGCCCCTGGGCGCCCGGCGCCGCGCCGGAGGGCACGGCCGGCACGCAGCGCAGCGGAAGCGGGGTCCGGCTGCGGAGTTCCGCACATTGGTCGCCGTTGCCCACGAGCGTGGCGCCCGTGGCGATGGCGAGCGGCGTCGCGTCGGCGGCATGGTCGAAGTGGGCGTGGCCGATGAATATCGCCTCCGGCGCCAGTCGTGCCAGCTCCTCGGGCGATGACGGCACGTAGCCGGAGTGGGCGCCGCGCGGGACCCACGCGTCGAGGAGCACCACGTGCCCCCGGATCGCCATCGCGAAGTTGGTCACACCGACCCACGAGAGGATCACCCGGTCGCGCCGGACCGCCCCGGTCGCCGGGTCGACGTTGGCGGCGCCGAAGTAGCGCCGCCGGGTCTCGATCAGCTCCGTCTTCGAGATCGCCGTGACGGCCACCGGCTCGCCTCCGCGCGCCCCCGGGATGTCGTGCGCGGACGCGGACGGAACCGCGAGCAGCAGGAGGAGGAGGAGGAGGGTCAGGATCACGCGGTCATTCATACCCGACGACCGGGTCACCGTCGTCGCGGCCCGACGTCGCGAATGTGAGAGGGTCCCGCCGCAGATGGGCTTTCTCGGTTTCGGCGGGGGTGGGGACGACGAGCTGCGCAAGAACGGCACCCGCGTGCCGGCCGCGCTCAGCAGCATCGATACGCCGTGGGGAAATGACGACGCGAGCCATCGCACCTACACGATGCACTGGGTGGCCCACTCGCCCGAGGGCGGCACGATCGAGTTCGACGTGAGGGCGAAGTGGTGCCCGCCCGAGGGGATCTACCTCGAGGCCGCGTGCGACGAGGCGCGCGAGAACGCCACCCTGCGCCGGACGATGCAGAAGTACGGCCTGGCCGCAAACCTGAAGACGCTCAAGCAGTCCTGAACAAACCGTTACATCGGATGATGTAACCTTCCGCGTCCATGGCGACCGATCACGTCGACGTACTCATCGTCGGAGCCGGGCTGTCGGGCATCGGCGCGGCCCACCACCTCCAGGACCTCTGCCCTGGCAAGACCTACGCGATCCTCGAGGCGCGCGACGCCATCGGCGGCACGTGGGACCTGTTCCGCTATCCGGGGATCCGCTCGGACTCGGACATGTACACGCTCGGCTACCGGTTCAAGCCGTGGGACAACGCGAAGTCGATCGCCGACGGCACCTCGATCCGCGAGTACGTCGTCGAAACCGCGCGCGAGGCCGGGATCGACGGCCACATCCGCTTCGGCCACAAGGTCGTGGCCGCGGAGTGGTCGAGCGAGGACACGCGCTGGACGGTCACGGCGCAGCGGGCCGCTGATGGCGACAAGGTCGAGCTGACCTGCGACTTCCTCTACTCCTGCTCGGGCTACTTCGACTACGCCGGCGGCTACACGCCGGACTTCGCCGGGGTCGAGCGTTTCGGCGGGCAGATCGTGCATCCCCAGCAGTGGCCCGAGGATCTCGACTACAGCGGCAAGCGGGTCGTCGTGATCGGCAGCGGCGCGACCGCCGTCACGCTCGTGCCCTCGATGGCCGAGGACGCCGCAGCACGTGACGATGCTGCAGCGCTCGCCGACCTACATCATCTCGATGCCCGGCGCGGATCCGATCGCCAACGCGCTCCGGCGCGTCCTGCCGGCGAAGGTCGCAGTACCCGATCGTGCGCTGGAAGAACGTTCTGTCCCAGCTGGTCTTCTTCCAGATCAGCCGCCGCCGGCCGGGGATCATCAAGAAGATCCTGCGCAAGGGCATCGAGATGCAGCTGCCCGAGGGCTACGACTTCGACAAGCACTTCAAGCCGAGCTACAACCCGTGGGACCAGCGCATCTGCCTCGTGCCGGACGGCGACCTCTTCCGTTCGCTGCGGCGCGGCGACGCGTCGATCGTCACCGATCACATCGATACGTTCACCGAGACCGGCATCAAGCTGCAATCGGGCGACGAGCTCGCGGCCGACGTGATCGTGACGGCGACCGGCCTCAACCTGATCCCGCTCGGCGGCGTCGGGCTGACCGTCGACGGCGACGGCGTCGAGATCCCCAGGACGATGGGCTACAAGGGCATGATGCTCAGCGACGTGCCGAACTTCGCAGTCGCGCTCGGCTACACGAACGCATCGTGGACGCTCAAGTGCGATCTCACGTGCGAGTACGTCTGCCGCCTGATCAACCACATGGACGAGCAGGGCTACGCGCGCTGCACGCCGCGCCGGGATCCGTCGGTGCAGGAACAGCCGTTCATCGACTTCAACTCCGGCTACGTGCTGCGTGCCATCGATTCGTTCCCCAAGCAGGGGTCGAAGGCGCCCTGGCGGCTCTACCAGAACTACGCGCGCGACATCGTGGACATCCGCCACGGCGAGCTCGAAGACGGGGCCATGGAGTTCGTTCCCGCCGGCGCGCCCGTGCCGGACCGCCAGCCGCTCGCCGCGTAGCGGCTCCCGCCATCATTCGGCGCGATGGTCGACATCGACACTCCGCACGGCCCCGCTCGCGCGCACCTGCACCCGGTCCCGGATGCGCGTGGCGCGCTGGTGCTCGGGCACGGCGCGGGTGGCGGGGTGGCAGCGCCCGACCTGGTGATCGCCACCGAGGTCGCCAACGCCGAGGGCTACACGGTGGCGCTCGTCGAGCAGCCCTATCGCGTGGCCGGCCGCAAGTCGGCGGCCCCCGCGCACCAGCTCGACACCGCGTGGGAGTCGGTGATCGGGCACCTGCGGGGCGGCGACCTCGCCGGTCTCGGGGTGATCACCGGCGGCCGTTCGTCGGGTGCCCGCGTGGCCTGCCGCACGGCAGCCGCGACCGGTGCAGTCGCCGTGCTGTGCCTCGCGTTTCCCTTGCTGCCGCCGCGGCGCAAGGGGCCGCCGCAGAGCCGGATCGGCGAACTCGACGGCGTCGAGGTGCCGGTGCTCGTGGTCCAGGGCGAGGGTGATCAGTTCGGCATGCCCCCGGAGGGACCGCAGCGGATCGTGGCCAAGGTGCGGGGCAACCACAGCCTGCGTAGCGACAAGGCGGCGGTCGGCGCCGCCGTCCAGAGCTGGCTGGCCGGCCTCGGCTAGGCGGCTGTCGGCGCCGCAGGTTGCGGCAGCGGGAAGAGCCCGAGGAACTGCTCGGCGACCTGCTCGGAGCCGTCGATCTCCAGCTCGCCCGACGCGACCGCCACGCCGAACTCGCGGCGCCCGTGCGCGACGTCGATCAGCGTCGTCGGGTCGGTGGTCAGGACGGCGTCCGGCGCGAGCGCGCCGCCGCGCTCGACCGTGAGCTCCGCGTCTGCGACCACGGCACGGAAGCGGTGGTCCCCGAGCCGGAACTCGACGTTGGCGTCGAAGCCCTCCGCGCGCTCGGGGTCGAACAGGGTGCGGAAGGAGATGATGTGCGAGTCGAGGCTCATACCCAGGCCCTCGGCGGGCGGGGCGGCGTTCGCACCGCCCCAGCGGCCGAGCGCGTGGATCACGGGCTCGAGCGCCGCGCCGCTGGGCGTGAGCTCGTAGACCTTCGCCGCGGAGGGCGGGGGGAGGGTGGCCTTGCGGACGAGCCCGGTCGCCCCGAGCTCGCGCAGGCGCTGGGTGAGGACGTCGGCGCTGAGGCCCGGGAGCCCCGCGCGGATGTCGGTGAACCGCTTGGGCCCGAGCAGCAGCTCGCGGACGATCATCAGGGTCCAGCGCTCGCCAACCGCGTCGAGGGCGCGCGCCACGCCACACACGTCGTTGTAGCTGCGCTTACCGGTCATACCCTCCATCCTAGACCAGCGAGTCATAAATAACAACCGAATCCTCAGTTTTTCCAACTTTATGCTAGAACTCCCCGCCGGGAAGACCTCTTTTCGAGCCCATGTCGAAAACGGGCCGCCGGATTCGACGCCAGGGTGAGCGACCGCAAACCACCAGAGGAAGGGACACCGTGAACACCGACACCACCACGACAGACAGACAGCGCTGGCTGGCGCTGTACGTGCTCTGCGGAGGCATGTTGATGATCGTGCTCGACTCGACGATCGTGAACGTCGCCCTGCCATCGATCCAGGACGATCTGGGCTTCACCCAGTCCAACCTGGCGTGGGTGGTGAACGCTTACCTGATCGCGTTCGGCGGGCTGCTGCTCCTGGCCGGCCGGCTTGGCGACCTCGTCGGGCAGCGGCGCGTCTTCCTGATCGGCCTCGCGGTGTTCACGCTGGCGTCGCTGCTCTGCGCGATGTCGCAGAGCCAGGGCATGCTCATCGGCGCGCGCTTCGTGCAGGGCGCCGGCGGCGCGGTGGCCTCAGCAGTGATCCTCGGGATGATCGTGACGATGTTCCCGGAGCGACGCGAGCAGGCCAAGGCGATCGGCGTCTTCAGCTTCGTCGCGTCCGGCGGCGCGTCGATCGGCTTGATCGCCGGCGGCATCCTCACCGAGGCGATCAGCTGGCACTGGATCTTCTTCGTGAACATCCCGATCGGTATCGCCGTCGCGTTCTTTGCGCTGCGGCTCGTCGAGGATCGGCCCGGCATCGGCCTGCGTGGCGGCGCCGACATCCCCGGGGCGATGCTTGTGACCTCCGGCCTGATGCTTGGCGTCTACACGATCCTCGGGGTCGGCGAGGCCGGCTGGGCGTCCGCCCAGACCCTCGGGCTCGGTGCGGTGTCGCTGGCTCTGATCGCTGCCTTCATCACCCGTCAGGTGACGGCGGCGAACCCGCTGATGCCCCTGCGGCTGTTCCACTCGCGCAACGTCTGCGGCGCCAACGCGGTGATGGCGCTCCTCGTCGTCGGCTTCTTCGGGATGTTCTTCCTCGGCGCGCTGTACATGCAGGAGGTCCTCGGGTACGACCCGCTCCAGGTCGGGCTCGCCTTCCTGCCGTCAGCGCTGATCATGGGCATCTTGTCGCTCGGATTCGCCGAGAAGCTGATCATGGGCATCGGCGCGCGCACGGCGCTGATCGCCGGCCTCTTGGTCGCGGGTGTCGGCCTGCTGCTGTTCATCCGAGCCCCTGTAGACGGCAGCTACTGGACGGACGTCATGCCCGTGATGGTGCTCACGGGCACCGGCGCCGGCCTGTGCTTCCCGGCCCTGATGACCCTCGCGATGTCGGGCGCAACGCCCGAGGACGCCGGGCTGGCATCCGGTCTCGTCAATACGACCGTCCAGGTCGGCGGCGCGATCGGCCTCGCGGTCATCGCGACCCTCGCCTCGGGCCGGACCGACGCGCTGCTCGCCGACGGTGAGTCGCGACTCGCGGCGCTCAACGGCGGGTACCACCTGGCATACACCGTCGGCGCGGCGCTGCTGATCGTCGCCGTGATCGTCGCGGTGGTCGTGGTCCGGCAGGACGAGCAGTCCGAGGCCGAGCGGGACGAAGAGCTGGGCGCCACGCCCGAGCCAGCCTACGCCGAGGCCGCGTAGCGGCTGTCCTAGCGGCCGAGGCCGCGCACGAGCTCGCGCGCGCGGCCGGGCAGCGGGTCGATCAACGCGCGCAGCGCGGAGAGGTCGGCCCGCAGCTCCGGGTCGCCGACCTCGATGAAGGTGTCGGAGTCCTGGACTCCGGCCAGGGCAAGGTCGGCGCCGCGCAGGGCGTCGGCCGCCTCGTCGATGAAAGCCTTCGCGCGCGTGGAAGGGGGGCCCGGCGACGGCTGCTCGAACGTCGCGGTCGGCAGCCCGTGCCGGCCGGCGAACGCGGAGTGCAGGCGCTGCGCGCGGCCGAACGCCACCTGCACTGGCCGGAAGAGCTCCTCCTCCAGCCGGTCGCCCATGGCCTCGTCGACCTCTTCGTAGGCCGCCCCGAGCGCCGCGAGCGCGAACGCCACCTCGTCGATCGCCACGGCGATCGCGTCGAGGGTCTCCTGGCGCGCGGTGGCTGCGCTGTAGGCCATGCGCGCCAGACTATTGACAAGCTGGCGCCATGAGCGACAAGGCACGGCGTTTCCTCGACCTCCACCGCCCCGGCGATCCGCTCCTGCTCCCGAACCCGTGGGATGCCGGCTCGGCGAAGCTGCTCGAGGCGCTCGGGTTCGCGGCCCTCGCGACGACGAGCAGCGGCTACGCGGCAACGCTCGGGCGCAAGGACTACGGGGTGACCCGCGACGAGGCGATCGGCCACGCCGCGGAGATCGTGGCCGCGACGGAGCTACCGGTGTCGGCCGACCTCGAGAACTGCTTCGCCCCCGATCCGGAGGGTGTCACCGAGACGATCCGGCTCGCCGCCGGGGCGGGCCTCGCCGGGGCGTCGATCGAGGACCATTCGGGCGACCCCGATGATCCGATCTATCCGCTCGAGGTCGCGGTCGAGCGCGTCGCCGCCGCTGCGGAGGCGGCGACCGCGAGCGGGATCGTCCTCACCGCGCGGTCGGAGAACTACCTCCACGGGCGCAAGGACCTGGGCGACACGATCGCGCGGCTGCAGGCGTTCGAGGCCGCCGGCGCCGACGTGCTCTACGCGCCGGGGCTCGTCGACGCGGGCGACATCCGCGCCGTGGTCGAGGCCGTCGCGGTGCCGGTGAACGTCCTCGGGCGGCCGCGTGTGCCGCCGGCGCCCGAGCTCGCGGAGCTGGGCGTGGCGCGGATCTCGGTTGGCGGTGGTTTCGCTTTCGCCGCACTGGGAGCGGTGGTGGAGGCCGCGGAGGAACTGCGCGGTCCGGGTACTTACACGTACTGGGATCGGGCGAAAACCGGTGCAAGGGCCGCGTTCAACGCTTTCGACTGATCTGGCATTGACAGCCGGGGTACGCTCTTGCCCGTTAAGCCACCATGCGCGGGGTGGCGTGAGCTGAACAGGAAGTCGGGAGAGGGGAAAAATGGTTCGGGGTCACGTCAATCGTCGTATTTCCGCGTTTGGGGGGCTTCTCGCCGCCTTGGCCGCCTGTGTGGCATTCATGATGCCCGCGCCCGCGTCGGCTCAGTTGCCGGCGCTGCCGAACCTCCTCGGCACGATCACGCAGCCGCTCTGCGCGCCGCTGCAGGGCCTCGCCGGCCAGCTGTCGACGATCCAGCTCGCCGGCCCGCTCGTGCAGACGAGCGCGGACCTGGTCTGCGCGCTCGGCTCGGCGCAGTACGCGTTCGAGACGACGTATGACCCGCCCGGCGCGGCGCCCCCCATCAAGAAGACCTTCACCGCGATCGTCCAGGTGCCGACGTCGATGGACGTCGACAACGACGGCACACCGGATGTGCGCGGCACCATCCAGGTCGTCAACTTCAGCCCGATCAGCGTTCAGCTGAAGATCGAGAAGATCGGCGGCCCTGCGCAGATGCCGCTGAAGGTCGAGGCCGTGGTCGCCCTTCCCGACGGCGGCGGCCGCACGGCCGCGGTCGGATACGACGCACTCGGGTCGACCGCTCCCGGCAACGTGACGGTCACCGGTGGCTTCAACGGGCCGACGACCAACGTCACGATGAACACCGCCGGCGCGCCCCCGAGCGTCGACGTCATCGCCGAGCTGTTCAGCGGTACGAGCGCGGCGCGTTCCAACCGTCAGGCGGGCCGAGTCGGGTTCGCCCCGGTCCCGGCGTCGCTGCAGGCGACGATCACCGGCGATCCGGACGCGACGCAGGTGAGCCTGCTCAGCAGCGAGCCGAGCAAGGTCGATGTCGACTACCTCGACGAGACCGGCACCAACGACCTCAACGTGTCGGCCACCGTCGACAAGCTGCCGACCTCGGCCTCGGTCGAGTTCAGCGACGGCCCGCAGGGGATGAGCGGCAAGTACCGCGGCTCCGCCGCGATCGACGATGTCGATGCGTCCCTGCGTGAGACGAACGGCAACACGATCGTCACGGACGCCAAGCTGAACCTCGAGGACCTCCCGACGGAGATCGACATCACGCAGCCCGGTCCGGACAGCGTGAAGGTTGTCGCCAACAACCCGGTCGGCGTGGCCGAGGGCGGCTTCGCCACCGGTGGCGAGGTCGAGTTGCTCGACTCGGCGGCGAACCCCGCGTACGCGAACATCGTCGACAACGGCGGCGTCTCGTCGAAGGCCCTGCGCGCGCTCGGCGTGAGCAACGCGGAGGCGAACCTGGGCAACACGCTGTCGCTCAACGCGACGCTGGCGTCGAGCCCGTTCCGTCTGCGTGTCGTCGACGGCAACCTGAACATCGACGGCAGGATCTTGAACCTGCCGTCGCAGATCGGCCTCGTCTATGACCCGGCCGACGGCAAGATCGACTACACGGCGAACGCGCCGATCGGGGAGATCTCGGTCGACGCGAACGATCCGGACGGCCTGCTCGCGCGGGCCACCGACGTGGACCTGCGGGTGCTCAACCTGCCGCAGGCCCTGACGCTCGAGTTCGGCCAGGACGGCGACACCGTCATCGTGGACGCGCACGGCGGCGAGGTCGGCCAGATCGAGGTGGAGGCCACCAACGGCCCCGCCGCGAACCTGATTCCCGGCCAGGACGGGATCAAGCTCCGTGACATCGAGGGCGGCGACTTCGTGCTCGCCGGCCGGCTCACCGGCCTGCGCAAGGCGCGGGTCGACATGGCGCCCGATCCCGATCTCGACGTCGACGCCGGGGGCAACCAGGTCCTCAACGTCGACGTCAGGACCCAGGCGACCGGTCAGGAGGAGATCTTCATGACCGCGAAGCTGGACACCCTCAAGCCGAACACCAAGATCCAGGTGCGTCCGCAGGGCGTCGAGGGATCGAAGATCCACTACGAGGCCGCGGCCCCGGCGACGAAGCTCGATTTCTCGAGCAACGGCGACGACGAGAGCGACTTCATGGTCGCCTCGCTCGAGCCGGTCCCGCAGACGCTCGACCTCTGCTCGTCCGAGGACACGGCGTGCAACACGACCAACCAGGCGAGCAACGGCGGTGCGGTGCGATTCGACGCATCGTCGCCGACCAAGATCAACATGTTCACCTGTGAGCTGCCGCTGACCGGCTGCACGGAGGGGAACGCGGACGCGTCGATGAAGATCGTGAACATGACGGCCCAGACGGTCGGGCTCGATGTGAACGTGGGCGGTCCGACGGACGTCCGGGTCTTCTTCGACACGGACAACCGTGATCTCCACGGTCAGCTGATCAAGAAGCTCGACAACCCGGTGGTCAAGGGACTGAACGTGAACCTGCCGGTCGGGTTCAGGGCGCAGAACCGCCTCGTGCGGGTGCCCGGGTCGGAAACCGTCTGCGTGCCCTTCGTCGGCTGCAGCGAGGTCCCGACGCCCCTGTCGGTCAGTGGCTCGATAACGTGCCCCGGCGGCACGGACTTCGACGTCGACCTGATCAACCCGCTGCCAACGGTGGACGTAGGCTTCCTCATCTGCTGAGGAAGCGGAAGCTGAGGCTCTACTCGAAGTCCTGCCGCGACCAAGGCGGCAGGACCTCGGGGAGCCCTTCGCTGACCTTGTCCGGGAAGGCGGCGTCGCGCTTCTCGAGGAAGGCGGTGACGCCCTCGACCGCGTCGGCCGACTGGCCGCGCGCGAACATCGCCCGCGAATCCATCCTGTGCGCCGCCATCGGGTGATCGGCGCCCAGCATCGTCCACATCATCCGGCGCGCCAGGGCGACCGAGACGGGAGCGGCGTTGTCCGCGATCTCGCGGGCAAGCCCCGTCGCCACGCCGAGCAGCTCGTCGCGGGGGTGGATGCTGCGCACGAGACCGGCGTCGAGCGCCTCCTCGGCGCCGAAGACGCGGCCGGTCGAGACCCATTCCATGGCTCGGCTGATGCCGACCGCGCGGGGCAGGAACCAGCTCGACGCGGCCTCGGGCACGATCCCGCGCCGGGCGAAGACGAAGCCGAGCTTCGCGTCGTCGGCGGCGATGCGGATGTCCATCGGCAAGGTCATCGTCGCGCCGACGCCGACCGCCGGGCCATTGATGGCGGCGATCACGGGCTTCAGCGACTCGAAGATGCGCAGCGTCACCTCGCCGCCCTTGTCGCGCGGCACCGCGTCGGAGAATTCCTCGCTGCGCAGCCGGCCGAGCCGGCCGCTTGCGCGAACTGCGCCGCGCTTGCGGTAGTCGAAGGTGTCGCCCGCGGCGCCGAGGTCGGCGCCGGCGCAGAAGCCGCGGCCCGCGCCCGTCACGATCACCGCGCGCACCGCGTCGTCGGCGTCCGACTGGTCGAACGCTTCAACGAGCTCGTCGCCCATCTGGCCCGTGAACGCGTTCAGCCGGTCGGGCCGGTCCAGCGTGATCGTCTGGATCGAGTCGGCGACGTCGACAGCGATGTGCTCATAGGCCACCCCGATCAGGCGGCGTCGCTGATCTTGGCGAAGTAGCGCAGCGCCGACTTCGTCTTGGCCGCCTGCGGGCCGAGCATCTCGATGCCGCGATCGGCGAGATAGTCCCGCGTCGCCACGGCGACCTTCGGCGCCTTGCTCGGCCGGCACTTCGTCGACAACTCGATGATGCGCGACCCGTTGGGGAAGTTCCACTGCTCGACGGTCAGGCGCACGGGCGCGTCCTTCGGCGTCGTCTTCAGCTTGAACACGACGATCGGCCCGAGCGGCACCAGGTCGTCGAGCCCGACGCCGCTCGGCGCGTGGGCACTGAAGAAGTCGCGCTGGCGGCCGCTGAAGAGCTTGCGGATCGGAGCCTTGCCGGCGGCGACGTCAGGCAGGCGGTCGCGGTCGAGGATGCCCTTGAAGGACGCCGAGCACACGTACCCGCCGGGCATCGCGTCGACCTCGACCTTGAACCGTCTTGGAGCGCCGCAGCTCGGGGTTCAGCTCGGCCGGCGCGATGGGCCGCAGCTTGACGACGGAGTCCGTCGGCGCGCCCTGGCTGCGCCGGCTGCGGACGACGAGGCCCGCCTCGGCGAGGTCGAGCGCCGGCGTGTCGAAGAACCAGACTTGGCGGATCTGGGCCTGCAGCGGATCGATTCCGAGCGCCCGGACAGCGGTCTGACGCTGCTCCTCGCCGATCGTGACCTTCAGCTCGACGCTGTCGGCCTGGTCGGCGAGCGCGAACATCTCCTTCAACTGGTCCTGGGTCAGCGGGCGAGTGCGCTTCACGGGGCTCATGTGGTCGGAATCAGTACCACGCCGGGGTCACCCTGTGGGACCGAACCGCTCGGTCTTCACACTGCGGGCCGGGAAGCCGGCCTCGAGCAGCAGGCCGGTGGCTGCTTCGACGAAGCCGTTCGACCCGCACACGAAGGCGATTCCCGGCTCGATCCCGGCGGCGGCGATCAGCCCGTCGTCGATCCGGCCCGTGTGGCCGCTCCAGCCGGCGGGAGCCTCGCGGGTGTAGGTGAGCAGCGTCTCGTCGCCCAGTTCGCCGGGATAGATCACGTCGGCCGCGGAACGCACGGAGTAGACGAGCCGCATCCGGGCGTCCGGCGCGGTACGGCGGCGGTGGCGCAGCATCGCCATCAGCGGCACGACTCCCGAGCCGCCGCCGACCAGCAGCACCGGCGCCTCGCCGCGCCAGACGAAGTACGAGGCGAACGGGCCGCGGACCTCGACCTGGTCGCCGGTGACGAGGACGTCGTGGAAGTAGGAGGAGACCTCGCCGTCGTCGAGGCGGTCGATCGTGAGTTCGACCGAGCCCTCGTCGAGTGGGGAGGACGCGACCGAGTACGAGCGCTGTGCCTGATATCCGTCGGGCGCCGTGAGGCGGACGTCGTAGTGCTGGCCGGGCACGTGCGGCTCCCAGTGCGGGAGGTCGATGCGGAATGTCTTGGTACGCGGCGTCTCCTCGGTGATCGCCGCGACGGTGCCGATCTGCCAGGCCCCGGGGGCGCGGCGGGTGACCTCCGTCAATCCCCCCAATAGCGCTGTTCCTTCCACGGGTCGCCATACGGGTGATAGCCGTTCTGCTCCCAGAACCCCGGCGCGTCCTTCTCGAGCACCTCGAGACGCGAGAGCCACTTGGCGCTCTTCCAGAAGTAGAGATGGGGAACGAGCAGCCGCGCCGGCCCGCCGTGCCCGGGCGGCAGCGGCCGGCCCTCGTGCTCGGTGACCACCCATGCCTTTCCGCCGAGCAGGTCGGCGAGCGGCATGTTCGTGGCGTAGCCGCCGAAGGCGTGCGCCATGACGTGGGTGCCGTGCGCGTTCTCGATCAGCGCGTCGACCGGCACGCCGCGGAAGGTCGTGCCGAGCTTCGACCACTTGGTGACGCAGTGGATGTCGCACGGCACGTCCTCGGACGGCAGCGCGCCGAACTGCTCCCACGTCCAGGCGCGCGGCGCGGCGACGGCTCCGTCGACCGACAGGGACCAGTCGGCGGTGTCGAGCCGAGGGGTCGGCCCGGCGGTCAGCACGGGGAACCCGGTCTCGACGTACTGGCCGGGCGGGACACGCTCGGCGACGTCGTCCGAGACCCGGCGGCGACCGCCGAAGCCGCGCGAGATGAACCCGCTCACGCGGCCGACTCCACGGTGCGGCCGGGACGCAGCGTGCCCCCCCGGCGCCGCCGGGCGCGGGTGACGACCGCCGCCAGCCCAGGCGGCAGGCGGCCGTCGGTGGAGAGCCACGACCCCGCGATGATCAGCAGCAAGCCGGCGATCGCGCCGGTGCCAGGCCGCTCGCCGAGGACGGTCACGCCGGCGCCGACGGCCACGATGGGGGCGACGTAGGTGATCACCGCCGCGCGGCCCGCGCCGACCTCGTTGATGAGCGAGGCGAAGAGCACGAACGCCATGGCCGTGCAGAACAGCGCCAGCACGAGCAGCGACGCGAGCGCGGCGTCGGAGGGCGCGGTCGTGGGCGGCGTGAGCGCGGCGGCGGGCGCGAGGACGACCGAGGCGATTCCGAGCGCGCCTGCCATCAGCGCACGCGGGTCGAGCTCGCCGAGCCTGTTGCGCAGGAGCATCGGGCCGCCCGCGTAACCGACGGCCGCGACGAGGATCATGGCCGCGCCGGCGAGCTCGGCGGCGCTCCCGCTGACATCGAGGCCGACGAGCGCCACCACGCCGGCGAAGCCGACGAGCAGCCCGAACAGCCGGCTGCCGCGCACGCGCTCGCTCGCGTCGAAGCGCAGCGCGAGCACCGCGATGATCAGCGGGACGGCGGCGATCAGGATCGCCGCCAGCGACGAGTCGACGCGCTGCTCACCCGCGGCGATCAGCGGGAACGGGATGCAGATCTCGATCACGGCGTAGGCGAGCAGTACGCGCCAGTGCCCGCGGATCGATCCGAGCGACCCGGCGCGCCAGGCTATGGCACCGAGCACGAGTGCCGCGAGCGTGACGCGGAACCAGGCGAGGAAAGCGGGGGAGATGCCGTCGTCGACCGCCACCTTGATGAACAGGTAGGGGATGCCCCACAGCACGGATATCGAGGCGAATGACACCCAGGCGCGCGCGCTCACGGACGACAGGATCGCAGAGGGCGCCACCCGGCCCGTATCCTGGCGGGGGTGAGCGACGGGGACGAGGACGAGCGAGCCGGGGACGACGATTCCCCCTGCTGAAGGCCGCGCGCGGCCTGCGCAAGCTGATCCCGGGCGACCCCGAGCTGGGCGACCCGGACGCGATCGACGACGACCGCGCGTCGACGGCCCTAGCCCGCACGATGTCGGACAAGCGCAGGCCTGCCGAAAAGCGCCCCGCGACGCTGGCTCGCGAGCTCGGCCTGGGCGCGCTCCAGGTCTGGCAGGCGCTGTCCGAGTCCCAGGGCAACGCGTCCGGGGAAGTCGAGGCGGCGATCCTCTTCACGGACCTCGTGGACTTCTCGAAGTGGGCCCTGGACGCCGGCGACGAGGCGTCGGTCCGGCTGCTGCGCAAGGTCGCCGAGGTCACCGATCTCGAGATCCGCAGCCGCCGCGGGCGCATCGTGAAGCGCCTGGGCGACGGCACGATGGCCGTCTTCGGGGATCCCGAGGATGCGGTCGACGCCGGTCTCGCATGCGTGGGCGGGGTCGAGCAGATCGAGCTCGACGGCTACCGGCCGTCGCTGCGGGCGGGGGTCCACGCCGGCCGGCCGCGCAAGCTCGGCAGCGACTACCTCGGCGTCGACGTGAACGTCGCCGCGCGCGTGACCGAGGGCGCCAAGGGCGGGCAGCTCCTGGTCAGCGGCCCGGTGACCGAGCGACTGCCCGAGGACGGCTACGAGCTCAAGCGGATCCGTCGCTTCCGCGCCAAGGGCGCCCCGAAGGACCTCGAGGTCTTCAGCGTGCAGTCGGGGCCAGGGTCCTGATGCTCGGGTTCGCGCTCGACTTCGCCGGTCTCGTCATCGGCGCCGCGGGCGGCGGCAGCTCAGGCTTCAGCGGCGGTGGCGGAGGCGGAGGCGGTTTCTCCGGTGGCGGCGGCGGGGGATTCTCCGGCTCGGGTTCCGGATCCGGCGGCATCGGCGGCTTCCTGATCTTCGTCGGGATCATCGCCGTCCTGTTCATCATCGTCGGCGTCTCCGCCTGGCGTTTCCGGCGCAAGCGCAAGGCCCGTGTGGCGACTGTCCGGCTGGCGTCCGCCGAGGCTGCCGAGGACGATCCCGCCTTTGCGGCCGACAAGGTCGAGGACGCCGCGCGGGTCCTGTTCCTCGCGATCCAGGAGGCGTGGGACGGGCGCGACAAGCCGGCGCTGCAGTCGATGGTCGGGGACGACCTGTGGCAGGAATGGGACCTGCGGCTCACCGACTTCGAGAACAAGGGCTGGCACAACCGCGTCGAAGTGAACAGCGGTCCCGAGGTGGAGTACGTCGGCCTCGTGAACCGCGAAGCCGACGCGGAGGACCGCGTCGTGGTCCGGCTCGAGGCGTCGCTCGACGACTACGTGCGGATGCAGGACGGCAGCGTGATGAACCGCGAGGGGGCCAAGTCGCGCACGGTCGCGTTCTGCGAGTACTGGACCCTCGGCAAGCGGGCGGAGGGATGGTGCGTGCTGTCGATCGAGCAGTCCGGGGAGGGCAACCACCACCTCGACGCCGAGATCGTCGCTTCGCCGTGGTCGGACTCGCGCGTGGCCGACGAGGCGCTGGTAGAGACGGTGACGGCCGACAAGCTCCCGGACGGCTTCACGCCGGCCGACGTCGCCGCCCTGGAGTTCGAGGGCACCGCGCGCGAGGCGGCGCTCGACCTCTCGCTTGCCGATCCGCGCTTCGGCCCGGACGTGCTCGAGGCCGCCGCCCGGCGCGCGGTCGAGGCGTGGGCCGAGGCCGTCGACGGGCCCGACGAGGCGCTCGCAGCGGTCGCGGTGCCCGAGGCCGTCGCGCAGCTGCTGCACCCGGACGGCTCCGAGGAGTCGCGGCTCGTGGTGCGCGGGCCGCGCGTGAGCCAGATCCGCATCGAGGCGCTCGATGCCGGCGCGACGCCCGCGACGATGACGATCGCCGTGGACCTCGGCGGCCGCCGCTACGTCGAAGACCGCAACACGGCGGCGGTCCTGTCGGGATCGCGCGACTCCGCGACCACCTTCACCGAGCGCTGGACGCTCGCTCTCGCGGGGCCGGACACGGCGCCGTGGCAGGTCGTGGACGCCGCGGCGGGACGCCAGCCGGCCTAGCCGGGTCGCGCCGCAGGCGCATCACTAGTGTGCCCCGCATGAGTGACACGGCGCACCCCGCGAGCATCGAGGTCGAGGGCCTCGTCAAGGTCTTCAAGAAGGGGCCGCGCGCGGTCGACGGGATCGACCTCGCGGTCGAGCCGGGCGAGATCTTCGGCTTCCTCGGCCCGAACGGGGCAGGAAAGTCGACGACCGTGCTGATGCTCACCACCCTGCTGCCGCCCGACGGAGGCACCGCGCGGGTGGCCGGCTACGAGGTGCGCGAGAACGGCGCGAAGGTGCGCCAGAACATCGGCGCAGCGCTTCAGGAGGCGGCGCTCGACCCGTTCCTCACGGGTCGCGAGCACATGCGCCTGCAGACGGCGCTGCACGGGCTGCCGAAGGGCGAGCGCGTCAGCCGCGGGAACGAGCTCCTCGACCGCGTCGGTCTCAGCGAGGCGGCCGACCGCAAGGTCGGCGGGTACTCGGGCGGCATGAAGCGGCGGCTCGACCTCGCGCTCGCGTTGGTCCACCGGCCGCGCATCCTGTTCCTCGACGAGCCGACGACCGGGCTCGACATCCAGAGCCGCACCGCGCTCTGGGAGGAGGTCGAGGGTCTCGCGCGCGAGGAGGGCGTGACCGTCTTCCTCACCACCCAGTACCTCGAGGAGGCCGACCAGCTGGCAGGCCGCCTGGCGATCATCGACCAGGGGAAGATCGTCGCTGAGGGCACGCCGGCGGCGCTCAAGGCGGAGATCGGCAGCGCCAGCGTCGAGGTCATCCCGTCCGACGCGGCGCGCCGCGAGGAGATGCAGCAGGTGCTGTCCGAGTTCGGCGGCGGCGACTGCCCCAAGCACCACGACGGCAGCGTCGCCGTGCGGCTCGAGCGCGGCGACGCCGGCCTTGCCGACGTCGTGCGCGTGCTCGATCAGCGCGGCATCGGCATCGCGCACCTCCAACTCCACGAGCCGTCGCTCGACGACGTGTTCCTCGCCAAGACCGGGCGCTCGCTCGAGGGAGCGGGCGAGGAGGAAGAGGCGGCGGACCCGGCGGTCGCGGCCGCCCCTGCGGCCGAGGGCGCGCGCGTGTGACGGGCGAGCACGGCGTCCAGATCCGCGCGCTCGCGCGGCGCTCGGTGATCCGCACCCTGCGCCAGCCGTCGCAGATCGTGCCCTCGATCATCTTCCCGCTGTTCCTGCTCGCCGTGAACACCGGCGGGCTCGACTCGGCGACCGACCTTCCCGGCTTCACGGCCGACGACTACCTGACGTTCGCGCTCGCGGTGCCGTTCGTCCAGGCCGGGCTGTTCGCCGTGGCGGGTACGGGGGCCGATCTCGCGCGCGACATCGAGACGGGCTTCATCAACCGGCTCGCCCTGACCCCGATGAGCGGGCTCGCGCTCGTCGCCGGACAGCTCGCCGGCACCGTCGCGCTCGGCGTCCTGCAGTTCTTCATCTACATGACAGTCGGCTTGCTGGCCGGCGCCACGTTCGCGGCCGGATTCGCGGGAGCGGTGGTTCTACTGGCCCTCGCGCTCCTGATCGTGCTGGCGTTCGGCGCGATCGGGATCGCCGCCGCGTTCCGGTTCGGCACGGGGGAGGCCGTCCAGGGCCTGTTCCCGGTCTTCTTCGTGTTCCTCTTCCTGTCGTCGATAGCGCTGCCGCGCGACCTGATCCAGCAGGACTGGTTCCGCACGGTGGCCACCTGGAACCCGGTCAGCTACCTGCTCGAGGGGATCCGCAGCCTCTTCATCGACGGCTGGGACCTCGCCGTCCTCCTGCCGGCGTTCGGCGTCGCGGCGGCGATCGCCGCGATCTTCATGACGATCTCGGTGCTCGAGCTGCGCGGAAGGCTGGTGCGCACGTGAGGACCCGGAGCGTCGCGGGCGCCGTCGCCTGGCGCGGCCTGCACAACTTCTTCACCAACCCGGCACTGCTGATCCCGTCACTGCTGTTCCCGCTCTTCTTCTTCACGGCGTTCGCGGGCGGCCTGTCCGGGCTCGGCGACGCGCCGGGGTTCGACTTCCCCGACGGCTACACGGCGTTCCAGTTCGTATTCGTGCTGATGCAGTCGGCGGCGTTCGGCGGCGTGTTCACGGGCTTCGCGATGGCGCGCGACTTCGAGTCGGGGTTCGGCGCGCGGCTGCTGCTCGCGGCACCCAACCGGCTCGGCATCCTGATGGGGTACTGGGCCTCGGCGTTCGTCCGCGCGGCCTTCGTCTGGGTTCTGCTGACGGGCATCGCGCTGGCGACCGGCATGCAGGTCGGCGGCGACGGCGTCGACATCATCGGCATGTACGGGCTCGCCGTGATCGTGAACTTCGCCGGGGTCGCGTGGGCGGCGGGGATCGCGCTCCGTTTTCGGTCGATCCAGGCCGCTCCCCTGATGCAGACCCCCGTCTTCCTCGTGCTCTTCCTCGCCCCCGTCTACGTGCCGCTCGACCTGCTCAGCGGCTGGGTGCACGCGGTGGCCAAGTACAACCCGCTGACGCTGATGATCGAGACCGGCCGGGAGTTCATCTCGGGCGGCGATCCGCGGGTGCTGTTCGCGTACGTGGTCGGCGCCGGTGTGATGGCCGTGCTCGCGCTGTGGGCGGTGCGCGGCCTGCGCAGCGCTGAAGCCGCGGGCTGATCCTGCCGATCACGGAGAACACCCACTAGGGTCCGGCCATGGGCGAGATCACCACCACAGACGGTTACTCGATAGCGCACATCGACGACCTCGGCGAGGGCCCGGGGTTCCGCAAGGTGCGCAAGCCGCTCGGGGTCGAGGCGTTCGGCGTGAACGGCATAGTCATCCCGGCGGGCTACACCAGCAACTGGCATTACCACGAGACCCAGGAAGAGCTCTACTTCGTGCACAACGGCGAGGTCGAGATCGAGTTCGGAGATGGCACCACGCACTCGCTGGCGCCCGGCGGGTTGGCGCGCGTCGCCCCGCAGACCCACCGGCGGCTGCGCAACCCGGGCGACACCGACGCCGTGTATCTGTGCGTCGGCGGCGCGAACGGCTACGTCGGCCGTGACGGCAGGGAGCCCGAGACGGAGGGCTAGCTCCAGGTGGGCGCTCGCGCGAAAGCCCTGGTTGCCGCGCTCGCGGCGCTGACCCTGGTGGCGGCACTCGCCGGCCCGGGAGAGGGGCGGCGCCTCGCGTCCGCGCCCAAGTGCCCGATCTTCCCGCGTACGTCGCACTGGAACAAGCCGGTCGACAGGCTGCCGGTGCTCGGCCGCTCGGCGGCGATCGTCGACGGCATCGGGAGCGAGCGCGGCGCCCACGCCGACTTCGGCTCCGGCCTCTACGAGGGCGCGCCGATCGGGATCCCGTACAAGGTCGTGGGCAAGGGGCAGCGCAGGGTGCGGGTGAGCTTCGAGTACGCCGGCGAGTCCGACCGCGGGCCCTACCCGATCCCGGCCCACGTCCCGATCGAGGGCGGCCGCGGCTCCGACGGTGACCGCCACGTGATCGTGATCGACCGCTCTCGCTGCCGGCTCTACGAGCTTTACGCGGCCTACCCGGCGGCGGGTGGTGGCTGGCGCGCGGGGTCGGGCGCGATCTGGAGCCTGCGCTCGAACAAGCTGCGCCCGCGCGGCTGGACGTCGGCCGACGCCGCCGGCCTACCGATCTTTCCCGGTCTCGCCCGCTACGACGAGGTCAAGCGCGGCAAGATCGACCACGCGCTGCGGATGACCGCGCCGCGCACCCGGGCGGCCTATGTGTATCCGGCGCGCCACGAGGCGTCCGACTCGAACGACCCCGGCCTGCCGCGGATGGGCGAGCGCCTGCGGCTGAAGAGGAGCTTCGACGTGTCGGGGTACCCGCGGCAGGCGCGGGTCGTGCTGCGCGCGCTCAAGCGCTACGGCGGGATCGTCGCCGACAACGGATCGGCCTGGTACATCACCGGTGCTCCATCGAGGGGCTGGAACAACGACCAGCTCGCCTCGCTCAGCCGCGTGAAGGGCAGCGACTGGGAGGTGGTCGACACCTCGCGGCTGAGGCGCCCGCGCTAGGCCGCTACTCCGCAGGCACCTGTGGCGCCGGCGCGGGGGCGGTCGACTTGGGCTGGGGCTCGGTGGCCTGCGGCGTCGTGGGGGTGGTCGACGGCGTGGTCTCCGTCTGCTGTTGCTGCGGCTCGTCCTGCGGCAAGGTCTCGGCCGGGGTCGTGACCGTCTCGGTTTCCGGAGCGGCCTTGTCGTCGCTCTTCTTCTCGCCGCCGCCCCAGAGACTCGTGTCGCGGCCGCCGCCGGCGAGGGAGTTGCCCCCGACGAGCTCGGGGATGGTGATGAGTGCGGCGCCGATCACGAACGCCGCCGCGGCCGTGGCCAGGATCGGGCCCCACGGCAGGCCGCGGCGCTCGCTGCGGTAGACCCGCATGCCCGAGTCGTCGCGGGCAGGAAGCGGATCGAGCTCCTCGGAGAGAGGGGGCGGCTCGGCGCCCGCGGCCTCTGGCAGCGCGTCGGTCTCGGCGGTGAAGCGGTCGACGATCTTGTCGGTCGGGCGGTGCAGCATCTCCGACACGATCGCCACGATCACAGGAGTCAGCGCGGCCGCGATCGGCGTGCCCCGCACCCAGAACTGCGACGTGATGATCGCGGCGGCGGCGGAGGCGATGCTGGCGATGACCAGCGTTCGGATGTTGATCCGGCGTTCTTCCGACATCGAGGCGAGGCTAGCGAGGCGGTTCGCGGAGCGGCCGGGTAGCGTTGCCCCGGTGCGCTGCTTCGTGACCCGCGATCTGCCCGGAACCGCTCTGGACCGGCTGCGGGCGGAGCATGACGTCGACGTCTGGCCTGAGCGCCTGCCGCCCCCGCGGGACGAGCTGTACGGACGGGCCGCGGAGGCCGACGGAATCCTCCCGCTGCTCACCGACCCGATCGACGCGGGCTTCTTCACGGCGTGCCCGGGCGTCCGCGCGGTGGCCAACTACGCGGTCGGAGTGGACAACATCGACCTCGACGCCGCCACCGGTCGCGGCATTCAGGTCGGCAACACGCCCGGCGTGCTGACCGAGGCGACCGCCGACCTGACGCTGGCTCTGATCCTCGCGCTGATGCGGCGCGTCGTCGACGGCGACCGAGCTGTGCGGGCGGGGGAGTGGCTTACGTGGGAGCCCGCCTTCATGCTCGGCCGTGACCTGTCCGGCGCGGCGGTCCTGGTGATCGGCATGGGGCGCATCGGCGCCGCCGTCGCGCGCCGGCTCGACGCGTTCGGGGCACGGGTGACCGCCGCGGGCCGCGGGGACGATCTCGAGCCGCTGCTGGCCGCCGCTGACGTGGTGACGATTCACGCGCCCCTGACGCCCGCCACGCGCGGGTTGATCGGCGCCGCCGAGCTTGCCGCGATGAAGCAGACCGCGTATCTCGTGAACGCGGCGCGCGGGCCGATCGTCGACCAGGCCGCCCTCGGCGCCGCCCTCGGGTCCGGGAACATCGCGGGAGCCGCGCTCGACGTGACCAACCCCGAGCCGCTCCCCGCCGGCGATCCGCTGCTCGCGGCTCCCAACCTGATCGTGGTCCCGCACATCGCCTCCGCGACCCACGCCACGCGCGGAGCGATGGCCGATCTGGCTGTCGACAACCTGCTCGCGGCCCTGCGCGGCGAGCGGATGCCGCACCTCGTCAACCCGGCCGCCCTCGGCGGCTGACCGCGGATCGGCAGAATCCCCCCGATGGACCTCGGGATCGCAGGGCGCGCATGCATCGTCACCGGCGCCAGCCGCGGGATCGGCGCCGCCACGGCGCGGTTGCTGACCGAGGAGGGGGCCGCAGTGCTCCTCGTCGGCCGCGGCCAGGAAGCGCTCACGGAGACGGCGGCCGGTTGTGGCGGCCAGACCGCGACGCTCGCGCTCGACATCACCACACCAGATGCGGGCGAGCGCGCCGTGACGACCTGCCGCGATGCGTTCGGCACGGTCGACGTGCTCGTGAACAACGCGGGCACGAGCCGCAACCGGCCGCTCGAGGACCTGACCGACGCCGACTGGCAGGAGCAGTGGGAGCTGAACGTTCTCGGGCCGATGCGGCTGATGCGCGCCGCGGCGCCGGTGATGGCGGCCGCCGGGTGGGGGCGCATCGTGAACGTGAGCTCCTCGTCGGGCAAGCGCCCGTCGGGCACGAACATCGCCTACTCGACGACGAAGGCCGCCCAGCTGGCCCTGTCGCGCGCGTTCGCCGACCGGTTTGCCGGCGACGGGGTCCTCGTCAATGCCGTGGCGCCGGGACCGATCTCGACCGGCCTGTGGACGGATGCGGGCGGCCTGGCCGATCAAGCCGCGGAGACCCGGGGCATCACTTCTGCGGAAGCCCTCGCGGGTGCCGAGGCGAAGCTGCCGCGCGGGCGCTTCGGAACTGCCGCGGAGGTCGCCGCCGTGATCGCCCTGCTGTGCTCCGAGCCGGCGGCCAACGTCGTCGGGGCGGCCTGGTCGGTCGACGGCGGCGCCGTCTCGATCATCGTCTGAGCGGTTCGCGACCCTGCACCGAGGAGGAGCCGCCCCACGGGGGCCGAATCGTCTTCTGATGGCCCGCCTTGCCGCACTCACGCTGATCGCCTGCACGCTCGCCCCGGTCCCTGCGGCACTCGCCGCCACGGAACCGGCGACAGGCGGCGCCGCCGTTCCGGCCACCCCCGTCGAGCCCGAGGTGTCCGGCGGCGGCGCCGCGACACCGCAGGCCGTGAATCCGCCGGCGCCTGCGCCCACGCCGGGTGCTCCGGCGCCGGCCGCCGCTCCGGCCGAGCAGGCCGCCCCAGCCGCGCGGGCGGCCCAGTCGCCGACCACGACGACGCCCGGGGTCGACCGCGGCGAGAGCAACGTGGCGGTTCCCGTCGAGCACGCCGACGAGCAACGCGCCGCGGACGCTGCCGCGCCCGCGGCATCCGGTGACGGCCTGCCGACGGCGGGCTTCCAGGTTGGCCTCTTCGCCGCGCTCGGCGCGCTGGCGCTGGCGACCGGCCTGGCGTTACGCCGGTCGGCCGCGTAGCCGGCCGTCCGTACACCGACCGCCGGAGCCGTGGCGGACACGTCCCGCGGCAGTCGCTCCCGCCAGCGATTTCTGCATGCGTGACGGACGTGTGCGCGACGGGGGTCCGGGCGCCGCCGCGCGGGTGCCTATCGTGGGGGTCATCGCCGCCGTGCCGTACACGATCCGCCGCTCCACGCGCGCCCGCCGGGCGCGCATCCAGGTCTCTGCCGAGGGGGTCGAGGTGGTCATTCCCGAGCGCCTGCCTCTGCGCGAGGTCGAGCCGTTCGTGGCCGAGAAGCAGGCCTGGATCGAGCGCACGCTCGACCGCATGCAGGCCGCGGCGGCGGAACACCCGCCGCCGCGCCTCGAGGACTCAGGGACGGTGCCCTACCTGGGGGAGACCCTCGTGCTGCGCGTCGCGGTCGAGCCCGGCCGCGTGCGTCCTCACGTCGCCCGCCGCGGGGGGGAGCTGCGCGTGGCGGTGCCGGACGCCCGGCGCGAGACGATCCGCACGGCGCTCGAGCGCTGGTATCGCCGCCGCGCCCGCGCGGAGGTCGCCCCGCGCCTCGACGCGGCGACCGCGCGGGCCGGCAGCGCCTACACGAAGCTGACGATCCGCGGCCAGCGCACCCGCTGGGCGTCGTGCTCGGCGCAGGGCGCCATGAGCTTCAACTGGCGCCTGCTCCTGGCACCGGCCGCGGTGCTCGACTACGTGGTCGAGCACGAGGTGTGCCATCTGGACGTGCCCGATCACAGCGCCCGGTTCTGGGCGCTGCTCGCGCGCCGCCGTCCGGGCTACGAGGAACAGGAGACGTGGCTGCGCCGCCACGGCCACAGCCTGCGGCTCTGAAGCTTGGTCGGGGCTACTCCCAGCGGAAGTTGCGGATGGCGAGGAACACGCCCGCCGCGGCCCAGACGAGCAGGACGGCGAGGTTGTCGACATTGTCGGCGAGGCTCTCACCGGTGACTATCGCGCTCGACATCCCGTCGATCAGGTGGGTGAGCGGGAGCACGTTGGCGATCGCCTCGAGGCCCTTAGGGAGGGACTCCGCGTCGTAGAACACGCCCGAGATGAAGATCATCGGGAGGAACACGGCGTTGACGTACGCGGGCGCCGAGTCGGGGTTGGGGATCGCGTGTGCGAGCGCCATCCCGAGCGAGCCGAACGCCACGACGCCGACCGCGGTGAAGGCGATCAGCTCGGGCCAGTTCTGCGGCCACGGCGTGTCGTAGAGGAGCGCGCCGAGCGCGACGACGATGCCGACCTGGAGGAACGCGTTGACCACCGCGTTCCCGAGGAACCCGATGAAGTAGGAGTGCGTCGGGATCGGGGTGCCGCGCAGCCGCTTGAGGATTCCCTGCTCGCGCAGGACCGGCAGGTTGTAGGCCATGGCGTTGAACGTCGTGGCCATGACGCTCATCCCGGCGATGCCGGGGATCAGCACGTTCAGGTCGTCCTGGTCCCCGTTGAACACGGCGGCGGTCAGGAACAGCAGGACCAGCGGCAGGAGGAAGGTGAAGAACGCCGCGCTCGGGTTGCGCCAGAACAGCTTGCGCTCGAGGCGGAACTGCTCCCAGGCGAGGGCGAGCGCGCTCACGGGTGAGGGCCTCCTGCGGTGCTCGCCCGGCCGGCGCCCGGGCTGCGCTCCTCGGCAACTACGTTCTCCTCCGTCAACTCGAGGTAGATCTCCTCGAGTGTGGGCCGTGCGACCTCGATGCCCTCGAGCCTGTCGCCGCGGGCGAGCGCGTCGCCCGTGAGGCGGTGCAGCAGGTCGGTCGGGTCGTCGGTCTGGATCTCCACGCGGCGGCCGCCGACGACGTACGAGATCCGGTACGAGGCGCGCGCCGGGCCGAGCTCCGCCGGCGGGCCTTCGGCCGCGATCAGGCCGTCCTTGACGATCGCGACCCGGTCGGCGAGCGCCTGTGCCTCCTCCAGGTAGTGCGTGGTGAGCAGGATCGTCTTGCCGAGCCCCTTGAGCGTCTCGACGACGCTCCACGCGGTGCGGCGCGCGGCGGGGTCGAACCCGGTGGTGGGCTCGTCGAGGAAAACGAGCTCGGGGTCGCCGACGAGGCCCAGCGCGAGGTCGAGGCGGCGCTGCTGGCCGCCCGACAGCTCGCGGGCGCGGGTGTCGCCCTTCTCGCCGAGCCCGACGAGGTCGATCGTCTCGTCGACGTCGCGCGGGGAGGGGTACGCCTTCGCCATGTGGCCGACCGCCTCGCGGACGGTGAGCCGCGGGTAGAAGCCACCCTCCTGGAGGACGATGCCCACCCGTTGCGCGTGAGCCCGGTCCCGCCGTTCGGGGTCCTGGCCGAGGACGCGGACGTCGCCCGCGGTGCGCCCGCGGTAGCCCTCGAGGATCTCGACGGTCGTGGTCTTCCCGGCGCCGTTGGGGCCAAGCAGGCCGAACACCTCGCCGCGTTCGACGGAGAAGCTGATCCCGCGCACGGCCTCGACGGAGCCGTAGCTCTTCTTGAGATCCGTGACTTCGATCGCGGCGGCACTCACGGGCAGGCACTATGGCAAGATCGGCCCCGTTTCCGACCTTGAGGGGCAGACGTGAGCGGTAGGACCGGAATCGGCAACTTCTTCCTGATCGCGGGCATCGGCTTCGTGGTGGTCGGCGCCCTGGCGTTCTTCGCCGGCGGCATGGCCGGAGGCATCGTCGGCGGGACGTTTCTCATGATCGGCGTGATCTGGGCGGTGGTCGCCCTCGGGTTGCGCGGTTTCTACGGCGGAATGCGCAAGAAGCGCGACGCCGAGAAGCAGCTGTTCGAGACCGGGACGCGGGCGCCGGCGACCGTCGAGAGCGTCGAGACGACCGGCATGGTGCTCAACAACATCAACCAGCAGATCGTGCTCACGCTCCGGGTCGAGCCGCGTGGCGGCGCGCCGTTCGTGCACACCCGCAAGATGTTCGTCCCGTTCAACGGGATCCCGCGCACGGGAGACACCATCGAGGTGGCCTACGACCCCGCCGACCCGTCGCGCGTCGCGCTCGCCACCGACTGGCGCAGCGATACCGCCGGCGGCCAGCTTCTGGTCACGGCACCCACCGCTGCCGCCGCGGCACCGGCCCCCGCTCCGAGCGGCGCGGTAACCGGGACCGAGCGCGTTATCGAGCAGCTCGAGCGGCTCACGAAGCTGAAGGAGGAGGGCGCTCTCAGCGAGAGTGAGTTCGAGGCACAGAAGGCGCGCGTTCTCGCCTCGGCGAGTCGGTGAGCGGGGCACATTCGCCCGGGAACGTAGGAGTACTCATTTCGCGAGAACGCGGTTTCGGGGAACGCAAAGGTTCCCAACCCTTCTCCGTAAATAATACGCGCGAGTCGGAAAATGGAGAAAGAGTGCCGTTTTGCAGGCAGTTCCGACCTCACCCTCGTGTCTAGCTGGAGGGTCTTCTCGGGTCGCCCGTAGAAATTTCGCTCCCGGGCTTGCAAAGTTCCGAACTCTCCGTTTAGGTTGTGCGTGAGCGGTCATGGAGCCGCTTGCCGTCATCTGGGGTGAACGGGACAGGCCGGGGAAAAGGGGCAGGTTGAGCGCAGGCGCGCTGGCAGGAGATTCGTTTGGAGGTGGGATGCGTCGCCGCCGTGCGACCCGTCGTCATCGCCTGCTCCTGTCCACGAAGAGCCAGCTGATGCGCTGGATCGCCTTCGTCGGCATCTTCGCGATGACCGTCGGCTACGCCACGCCGATCATCATCCCGCTCGCCGCGGCGAGCGGTACCGGAGCGCTCACCGACCTACGCGCCCCGGCGTTCGATTTCCCGCGCTTCAAGGCACCCGCCGCTGCTCCCCAGGCCGCTTCGCAGAGCGCTGCGGCACCTGCCGCGGCACCCGCCGGTACCGCACCCCGGGCCGCGCCCGGCAGCAGCGCCCGTCCCGCTTCCGGCGGCGCCGCCCCCGCGGCCGGCCGGACGGCACCGTCGCCCGCCGCTCCGGCGCCTGGCGCGGGGCCCGACATCCTCAAGAACGACTACGGCAGCGGCGGCAAGGCCGCGCCCAAGGATCCGAACGCGAACGCCCCGGTGACCGAGACCGAGACCGGCGCCGCTCCGCTCGTGGGCAGTGGCCCCGAGGCCGGCGGCCAGGCCCAGGGCCCGCAGACCGTCGAGCCCTACTCGGCGCCGCGGGCCGCACCGCGGGCGTCCGCGTCCGCGGCGGCGGCTCCGGTCGCGGCTCCCGTGCCGGCGCCCGCCACCCCCGCGCCGGTCGCCCCCGCACCCGCCAAGCCGGCGGTCGCCGCGCCGGCCGCCCCCGAGGCAGCGGTCGAGACCCCGGCGCCCACAGGGCCGGCCGAGCCTGCCGCCCCCGCCGCTGCGGCCCCGGCGCCCGTCGCCCTCGCGCCCGCCCCGGCGCCGGTCCCGGTCCCGGTCCCGGTTGCGCCCCCGCCGCCCCCGCCGCCCCCGCCCGTCACGCCCGAGCTGCTCGACGCCGCCGCGACGCAGCTCGCCGCCGCGGGCAAGCCGCGTGCCCGTGCCGCCACCGTCGCCGTCGCCGCGAGCGCCGATGAGCCCGAGGCGACGCAGGAGACGGCGACGGAGCCCAGCGGCGAGCCGGCACCCGAGACGCCCGCCGAGCCGGTCGCCACGGAGCAGGCCGAGACCCTCGACGCGGCCCCCGCCGAGGGCCCGGAGCCGGTCGACCGCCCCGGCCTCGACAAGCCGCTCGAGACCGGCCCGCAACTCTCCGATCTTCCCGCGACGGTCGGCTCGGGCGATGCGCCGGGCGGCCTGCCCGACCTCGGCCCGAGTTCGTTCGTCGGTTCGCAGGACGGCGGCTCCACAACGTCCGGTGGCGGCTCCTCGATCGGCCCGGGCACTTCCGCTGACGGCGCCGCGAGCTCCGCCGCCGCCGACCAGCTCGGCATAGCCCCGACCGCCCAGGGCGGCGGCCAGGATGGCGCCGGCGAGGTTGCCGCGGATTCCGCCGAGAGCTCCTACCAGGCCTCCCTGGCGGCTGCCGACGCGAGCGGCGCCGCAGGTGCCGGCGCGGCCGACACGGCCGAGCTGACTGCCGCAGGCGAGAGCTCCGGCGACCTGGGCGGCATCGGCCCCGACAACTCCGCGACACCGCCCGGCGCGAACTCGGGCGCGGGTGGCGCAGGCAGCGGCAACGGCCCGGCCGACGACGGCCAGGGCACGGCTCCCGAGGCCGATGAGCCCGAGGAGATGATCTCCTCGGACAACGCAGACACGACTGATCCGGCATCCGATCCGGGAGCGGCGCGCGGACCTCCGCCCGCCCCTGTGCAGATCATCCACCTGCAGTTCGATGGTGCGTACGGGCTCACCTACAACGGCCCGGTGACCATCGAGAACATCGACGTAGCGGCGTTCGCGCTGCCGGGCTACGTGGTGGGAGGCGACCGGGCAGCCGCGATTGCGGCGCTGCTCGCGGCCCTCAACACCCAGTTCGCCGGCCAGAACGTGCAGTTCGTGCTCGACCCCCCGAGCGGTGAGCACAGCACGATCTACATAGGTGGCAACGGCGAGTCGTTCGCCGCGTACGGCCACTACTACGGCATCTCCGAGGCGGTCGACCACGACAACCTCAACCGCTCGGACAACGCCTTCGTCTTCACCGGCAACCTGCCGCTGCTGGCCGATTCGGCCGAGCAGTACGGCTACGCGCTCGCCGGGATCGTCGGCCACGAGATCGGCCACATCCTCGGCTGGGAGCACGAGCACGAGGGTGATGGCAGCGATCCGCTGAGCGAGGTCACCTTCAAGCCGTACACCCACGTCGAGGTGGCGCGCGACGTCCTCTTCGACATCCTCGACGACGGCGACCTGGACATCCTCGGCGAGCTGCCCGGCGGGATGATCGTCACCAACTCGTACCTGGTGCACCCGCGGATCGTCGAAGCGCTCCGGCGCTACCCCGGCTCGTACTACGCCGGCACCGTCGGCCCCGACGGCTTCCCGGACGTCCTGTTCGGCCAGCGCACGATCCACCCGGCCGACACCGGCACGTGGATCGGCCGCATGTTCGACATGGCGTGGAAGGCCCAGGAGGACGACGCTCCGTACAGCGAGGCCGAGAAGCTGCAGATCCTCGCGTTCGCGTACGGCTTCGCGACCCACGCGGCAGGCGACATCTTCGCCCACTCGCTGGTCAACGAACTGACCGAGGGCGTCTTCCCCGAGGTCTTCGTGATCATCGAAGGCGTGCCCGACGGCGGCACCGGCCTCGCCAACGCCGTCCGCCATCTGATGGTCGAGGGCTACATCGGCGACTCGACGCCGGGCTACGACAACAACGACATCCGCAGCCTGCTGCCGGATGGCGACATCAGCGACCACTCGACGCCGGCGCTGAGCTTCGACGCGCCGATCCGCTTCATCTACGACGTCGCTCCTCGCCCCGTTCTCGGGCGACCCCACCGCGGCGGGCGACACCGGCGTCATGCAGCTCCACGTGGACGCCGCGACGAACTCGTTCTTCCGCACCGACGGCGGCAGCTTCCTCGACGACCACTTCGCCGAGCCCCGTCGCGTCTACGCGGTCGGGTTCGCGGATCCCACGAACAACAAGCGCTACACGATCGTCGACGTCACCGACGACCGGATCTTCGTCGAAGAGGACCTGACGGTCAGCGAGACCGGCGACGGCGACGAGTTCCTCGTCATCCCCGGCGACCGCGGCCCGCTCGTCGACATCTTCCTCGACCTCCAGATCGTGCTCGAGGAGACGCTCGAGGAGCTCGGCGGCACGCCGGCGCAGTCGTTCGACGACCTTGCGGCGCAGATGATCGCGATGCAGGAGCTGCTGCTCGACAGCAACCCGGCCAACGATCCGACCCAGGCCGAGGTCGAGGCGCTCGGTGCCGAGCTGGCGCGCGCCTACCTGAACAACTGGATCGGCGAGATCGACACCGGCATCCGGAACTGGGGCTCGTTCGGCCTGGCGACGACCAATGCCTTCCTCGACCCGGGGGCGACGCGCTTCCACCAGAACAACGGCGCCCGCAACGAGGGCCCGGACGTCGACCGCGGCGAGGCCGAGGCGATCGGCATCCTCGACGTGATCGTCTCGGAGCTGCACGACCCGAACCACGACGGCTCGGTGGCCGACTCGTTCATCCTCAACCACCTCGCGCCGATGCTCGGGATCCCGAAGTTCGCGGCCCAGGTGGGCGGCGCGCTGATCGACTTCGGCACGCTGCTCGACGACCTTGTCTTCGGGCCGCTCGGCCTCGTCCTCAGCCCGGTGCGCGGCATCCTCGGCGAGGTCAAGGACCTCGTGAAGGACTTCATCGAGGACGCCATCGAGGACCGGTTCGGCGTCGACATGGACCAGGTCGACCTGCTCACGAGCCTCGCGAACAAGATGGATCTCGCCGCCATCTACGTCGGCGACGCGCGCATCGAGATCTTCAAGTCGGGCGACCACGAGAAGCTGGACCGGTACCTCGGCATCGAGGGGATCGGGCAGAACGCGCCGCTCAGCCCGGCGATCCAGAACATCCCGGGCCTCGAGTTCTACCCCGGCGCGGTCGGCGAGCGGCAGAACGACAACGTCGAGTTCGACAAGACCAAGTTCAAGGCCTACGCCGACGCGGTGACGATGTCGAAGATGCTCCTGTTGCAGGAGACCGACCCGCTCGGCGTCGGGACCGTCGGCGACGGCCAGCTGTCCAAGCTGATGAGCGACGGCCTCACCGCGGTCGCGAACAACGGCATGCCGGGCCCGGTCGTCCCGTACGACTGGGGCCTGCTGAACAACAACGGCGGTCACGGCGGGAACATCCTCACCACCACGCTGCCGATGCCGGGCGTGCCGCTCGAGGTCGACGTCCAGCGCCTCGATCCCGACGGCTTCCTGCTCTCGCACTACCTCGTGGACATGTTCTCCGACGAGCGGCCGTGGCTGCGCCTGATCGACGGCGACCTGCCGTGGCGCCAGAACACGTTCACGACCACATCGGCGCAGTTCCGGATCAACTCGCAGGACGACGTGCTGCCGAAGGCGACGAACGGGCTCGCCCACTACACCTCGTCCGTCGCGCCGGGCCAGTACGCGATCCAGGCCACCTGGCTCTTCAACGTCACGCAGGAGATGTTCGTCACGGAGGAGGGTCCTGATCGCAAGCTCACCCGCCGCCAGTTCCAGCGCGCCGCGTCGAACGTCAAGTACTACGTCTACGACGACGCCACGCCCGGCGACCTGACCGACGACACGCCGATCGCCGTCTTCACGATCGATCAGCGCCGCCACGCGACCGGCTTCATCGACGGCGACAGCGTCGAGTTCCAGACCCTCGGCGGGGCCGGCAGCGTGGTGAACATCACGACCGGCAACCTGCGTGTCGAGATCTCCAACGACGCCGACGGCGACGTCTCCGCCGGCCCGATCCGCGTCGATCCCGTCGACCCGAGCGCGGCGGCTTTCCGCATCGCGGTCGGCCGCGACGCGAACATGGACGTGGTCCCCGGTGCCTACAGCGAGACCGGCGTCGGCTGGACCGACTCGGTCTACACGGTCGGCAGCGGCAATTTCCCGCTGTGGGAGAGCAACATGCTGCGGCCCGTCTTCCGCTTCTTCTACGAGGACTGGGTGAACGGGGATCTCGACTTCCCGGACCTCGGCGACGCGACGTCGATGGATCCGAACCTGAACCCGGCGATCGTGCCCGACGCGACCACGGGCCCGAACCTCTCGCCGTTTAGCCCGGCGCCGGTCAACGCGGCCGCGACGCCGAACGTCCTGACCGTCAACGGCGCCCAGGCGATCGACTTCGGCGCGGCCGACCTGATCTTCACGGGCATCGTCGGCAACGGCGCCGGCGGCGCGGACAACATCACGATCACCACCACCGGCACCGTCCGGATCGCCGGCAACGCCGGCGGCGGCGGCCTGACCAACATCACGATCAACGCAAAGCGGATCGAGATCGACGCCGGAGTGGTCATCTCGACCCGCCAGATCGCCGGCCTCGATCCGCTCAGCTCGGCGTCGACCGGCGACTCAGGGAACCTCGTCCTCAGCGCCGAGCAGATCATCGTCGGCGCCGGCGCGGCGCTGGTCGCCGACGCTCCGGGCTTCAACGCGGGCGACGTCACGCTGACCGCCACGTCGAACGCGGCCAACGACTTCGTGCTCGACCAGAACGGCTTCCGGCTGATCGGGCCCGACGCGCGGGTCGACCTCGCCCACGACTCGCTCATCCGCGGCTTCGACGTGACGATCACGGCCAGCGCCACGACGACGACGGCGGCCACTGGACAGGACGCGATCGCCGAGTTCGCGGCCGGGCTCTCCCTGGTGCTGGCGAAGCTCGCGACGGTCGCGGCCATCCTCGCCGCGCACCCGTACATCCCGAACCAGTACCGCGACGAGATCGAGACCGCCTCCGAGGCGCTCGGCGACGGCGCCGACGCGGTCGGGGGCGTCACCGAAGACGGCCTGATCGGCGTCGAACCCGATCGGATCAAAGCCGTGTTCGCGCAGTCGCGTGCCGAGGTGACGCTCGCGATGGGCGCCCGCATCGAGGCCTCCCGCGACGTGACGATTGACGCGCACGCCGAGTCGACCGCCGCGCAGACCGCCGCCGGCGAGGACTTCGGATTCGCCTACGCCAGTTCGGCCCCGACCGCCCGCGTCGACATCGCAACCGGCGCGATCCTGCTCGCGGCCCGCGACGTGACGCTGACCGCGACGACCGCGAACGCCCTCGCCATACGAGCCGAGGTGTTCACCGACGAAGGCATCGCCGCGATCGCGATCTCGCTCGCCCGCGTCAGGTCGAGCTCGAGCGTCGTGGTCCACCACGGCGCCCAGATCGGCGGCGAGCCCGGGTTGTACGGGGCTCTGCCCGGCACGCTCGCCGCGACGCCTATCCGGAACCTGCGGATCAGCGCCGACAACGTGGTCGCGGTCGCCAATGTCGCAATCTCGTCGGGCTTCGCCGACAGCGGGCTGGCGGGCGGCGGCGCAGGCCTCGCGATCGGCACCTACTTCTCGTCCGCGCTGGCGAGCCTCGCCGCCACGGTGCGCGCCACCGGCGACGTGCTGGTCGAGGCCGGCTCGCACGACGACATGAGCGTGACGCGCTCCTTCAGCGACGTGGCTGCCGCCCCCGGCCCGAGCGACGTGGTCGCGGCGATCAACCGCTTCCTCGACGAGCTCGACTTCTCGATCGAGATCGCCGGACAGACCATCTCCGCCGGCGACATCGAGATCGGCGAACTGGGGCTGACTATCGGCGCGGCCATCACGAGCGTCGAGGCCGAGAACAAAGCAGCGGCCCTGATCGACGACGGCGCCGACATCGTCGTGGGCGGCGACGTCACGGTCCGTGCCCTGGCCGAGGCCGCGCCGCGGCTGAGCGCCTCCTCCGTGGCCGCGGGGGCTCCGACCGTCGGGATCGGCGGCGCCATCGCATGGTCGCACCTGGCCAACCAGGCGAGCGCCTTCATCGGCTACAACGCGATCGTCGACTCGCCCCACCAGATCCTCATCGAGGCCGACGCCGTGTTCGACGACGACGTGGCCGGCTTCGATCCCGGCATCGACCTCACCGACAGCGACTCCGCCACGGGCACGGACCGGATCGGCGAGGAGTGGAGCGACGCGAACGAGGTCGCCGGCAACGTCGCCGCGGCCCTCGCGCCCGTCGTCGGCCACCTCGGCCTCCTGCTCGCCGGCGCGTTCGGCACGTCCTACGTGCACACCGCGGCGAACGGCGGTACCGGCGGCGTCGGCGGCGGCATGTCCTACGTCGACATCTACAACATGGCCGCCGCCGGGATCGCGGGTGGCTCGCTGATCAACACCCGCTTCACCGGCGACATCGACCAGGACGTGATCGTCGACGCGCACGCCGACGCCGACGTGACCAACGTCGCAGGACTCGACTCGCCGCTCTCGGCGGGCGGCGTCCCGACCGCCGGCGGCATCGGGGTCGGCGGCTACTTCGGCGCGGTCCTCCTCGACAACTACGCGCGGGCCTACATCGACGATCGCGCCCTCGTGATCGCCGAGCGCGACCTGCGGCTCGAATCGCTCGTCGACACCGCGATCCTGAACATCGTCCAGGGCGGCCGCGAGGCCGCGGACGTCGCCGTCGACGGCGCGTTCGCGCTGGTGATCCTCGGCGTCGAGTCGCTCGCGTTCATCGAGGACCGGGCCGATGCCCACGCCACGCGGGTCGTCCTGCACGCCGAGGACCAGTCGGTCGTCGTCAACGTCGCGGGCGGCATGGCCAGCGCCCCCGAGGTCAGCGTCGGGCTCGCGGCCGCATTCACGATCGTGGCCCAGCCCCGCTCGCTCGAGGACCGCGCGCCCATCGCCCCGGGCGAGGACGTGCCGAACACCTCGGCATTCGACAGCTTCGAGACCTTCATCGACACCCTCTCCGCGATCGCGGACGACGTGGTCACCGGCATCAGCGAGGGCGACGTCCTCGGTGGCAGCCGCACCGCCGCCTTCATCGGCGACGCCGCCCTCCAGATGGGCGAGCTCGGCACCGGCGGCGAGGAGGGCGAGGTCAGGGCCGAGTCGCAGATCCTCATCGACGCCGACTCGCAGTACGAGGTGTGGACGCTCGCCATCGCCGGCTCGACGTCGGCCCAGCCGAACACCTTCTTCGGCGGCGGATCCCAGAGCGGGGGCATCGGGTTCGGCCTCGGCATCTCCGGGGACGTCGCCTTCAACTCGATCGAGAAGACCACGGAGACCTACCTGCGCGACAACGGATTGATCCGCAGCCCGATCGTGCGCCTCGAGGCAACCGACGAGTCGCTCGCCGCCGCCAGCGCCGGGGCGCTCGCGTTCGGGAGCCACATCGGCCTGGGCGGGGCGTTCGCGCGCAACGGCTTCTTCTCGAAGACCCGCTCGTTCACGCAGGACTCGGCGATCGAGACCTTCGACCTCGACATTCTGGCGCTCGCCACCCCGACCGTCCTCTCGTTCGCGGACGGCGGCGCCGGCACGCGGAACACGATCGCCCTGGCGGGCTCGGCCACGAAGACCGATGTTGTGAACATCGGCGAGGCCGCGATCGGCGATCGCACGCACGCCGACGTCGACGGGCTGGTCGAGGTGCACGCCGTCGCCGAGCTCGACGGCCTGGCCGACGCCGGCGCCGGATCGGAGGGCAACAACGGCTTCCTCTCGATCGGCATCGCGCTGAACATCGGGAACATGGTCAACGACGCCCGGGCCTTCATCGGCACGAACGCGCTGGTCGACGCGCTGACCGACGTGATCATCCGCGCAGAGGCCGACGAGGACGTGCTGACGATCGCCGCCGCCTACAGCACGATCGGCGACGGCGAGTACAACCAGGTCTTCATCAACGGCGGCGGCGCGACGCCGCTCGCCGGCCCGGGCGAGGCGATCGGCTCGGACCCGCTCCTCACGACCTCGATGGCGATGGCCGACCTCGACGGCGACGGCGACATGGACCTCGTCGTCGGCAGCTTCGCCCAGTCCGCCCGCCGCTACCTGAACGACGGCGACGGCGAGTTCGGCGATTCGCTGGCGCTCGGCGGCAACCTGATCGATGCCGCGACGAGCTTCGACCCGGCGCGTATCGCCTCGTCGGTGACTCCGCCGCTCACGCTCGCGGTCACGACCGGCGACGTCGACGGCGACGGCGACATCGACATCATCACCGGCAACTCCAGCGGCCCGAACAAGGTCTTCTACAACCTCACCGACGAGGTGGATGACCTCCCGCTGCCGGAGTTCGTCAAGGACCTCTTCAAGGGCGACTTCGAGACCGGCGACGGCCACGAGATCGGCCGCAGCGTCCTGCTCGGGACGCTTGCATCGGCGCCGGGTGCCGGGAACACCAGCGTCGACCAGCTGGTGACCCAGGTGCAGGCGGCGATCGACGCGCTGCTCGTGGCCGAGGGCCTGCCGCTCGGCACGATCACCGCCGCGCGCGGCCCGGTCGACGGCTCCGGGCGGGTCTCGGTGGCCCTCACCGCGCCGGACCGCGTCCTGCGCGCCGACAAGTTCACCGCGGCGCTCAACGCGGCGCGGATCGACGGCCGGACCGACCTCGGCTTCACCTTTGTCCTGCGCGCCATCAAGGACCAGGGCCTCCCCGGCGAGCAGGTCTTCGACCTCAACGTCGGGATCGCCACCGATCCGCTGCTGATCCACGGGACTCACAACAACACGACGCCGAACGAGCTGGTGGCCGACATCCAGGGCGTGCTCGACACCGTGCTGGTCGCCAACGGCCTCGCCGCCGGCGACGTCCGAGTCGGCCTCGACGACAAGGGTGCGATCACCTTCGCCGGCGTCAACGTGGAGCTCGACCAGGTGATGCTCGACAACGCCGTGGCCGATGTCGCGCAGCGGCGGGTCGACGGCGCGCTCAAGGACACGCCCGACCCGGCCGACGACCAGATCGAGGTCCAGCTCTCGCTCGGCGACGCCGACCCGACGACCGCGGCCGTCGCGATCGACCTCAACGGCGACGGCCTCGTCGACCTCGTGGCCGGCAACCTCGGCACGCCGAACCGCGCCTACATCAACGACGGCGGCGCGCGCCTGCAGACCACCGGCGACGCCGCGATCGAGTTCACCGTCAAGGTCGCCTCGGAGGCGGCCATCCTCGCGGCGCTCGAGGCCGGCTCCGACATCTTCGAGGTGCTGAAGCTGATCAAGCCGGTCACGATCAAGCTCGACCCCAAGGTCACGGCCGACAACCTCACCCCGGCGGATCTGCTGGCCGACATCCAGGTCGCGCTCGACAGCGCGCTGGTGGCCGCCGGGTTCGCCGCCGGGGACATCGTCGCCGGGCTCGACGCGAAGAACAAGATCCGCCTCGTCGCCCGCGACGGCATCGGCGTCGAGGACCTCGAGGACGGGGAGGAGGCCCTCCAGGCCGGGCGGGCCTACTTCAAGATCGGCCGCAACATCGGTGACGAGAAGGACTTCACGACGTCGATCGCGCTCGGCGACCTCAACAACGACCTGCGGCCCGACCTGGTGGTCGGCAACATCGGCATCGACCTGTCGAAGATGCTCAAGCGCGGGTTCATCACCATCCGCGACTTCACTGCCGGGCTCGTGATCGGGCTCGCGGACCTCGCGGCCTCCGGCCTGACGAGCCTCGTCGAGCTGATCCAGTCCGGCCTGGTCGACCGGTTCGGCTTCGATCCGACCGACCCGGTCCTGATCGGGGACCTGATCGACTCCGGCCTCACCGAGCTCGACGACCTCACGCGCCGCGGCGTGGTCACCGCCGAGGACTTCGCGGCCGGCACCCAGGTCCAGGTCGACGGCGCGGGCGGCCTGATCGAGTCCGGCCTCGTCACCGCCCAGGAGCTTCAGGACGCGGGCCTGCCGACGACCGGCTCGGTCGCCCTCGACGACCTCCTGGCCTCCGGCCTCGTGAGCCTCGAGGACCTCGCCGGCGAGGCGCTCGTCGGCGCCGAGGACCTGATCGCCGGCACGACCACGTCGCTCGGCGCCCTGCTCGACTCCGGCCTCGTCGAGGCAGAGGAGCTCGCCAACCAGGGCCTCGTCGACCTCGACAACCTGCTCTTCGACACGCTCGATCTCGACGACCTGGTGGAGTCCGGCCTGGTTTCGCTCCAAGAGCTGATCGACGAGAACCTGCTCGACCGCTTCGACCTGGCGGACCTCGACCTGCCCCCGCCCGCGTTCCTCGATGAGTTCGCAATCGGAGGCCCGTCCCGGGTCTACCTGAACAACGGCGACGGGACCTTCGGGGCTCCCGCCGACCTCGACTCGCGCATCACACGCTCCGTGGCGCTCGGCGACATCGACCAGGACGGTGACCTGGACATCGCCACCGGAAACATCGGCGCCGGCAGCCTGTCCCCAACCCGCATGTACACCAACGACGGCGTACACGGCGGCACCTTCACGAGCCCCGGCCGCGACGTCGGCGACGGCGCGCTCACGATGGCCATCGCGCTCGCAGACGTGACGGGCGACGGGGCAGCCGACCTGATCACCGGCAACGCCTTCTCCGGGAACCGGCTGTACGCCAACAACAACGACGGCTCCGGAAACTTCGGACCTGCACAGGGGGTCGGGACGAGTCAGTTCGCGACGACCTCCCTGGCGGTCGAAGATGTCGACGGTGACGGCCGCATGGACGTCCTCGCCGGCAGTTCGCTCCCCAGCTTGGCGGTAGCCGCCTCGCTCTCACTGGTGACCGTGGACGATCGGGCCTCCGCGCACGTTGACCCGGGCGCAGCGGTCATCAGTGGGGGGAGCATCTTCATCGACGCGACGGGTGAGACCGACGTGCTCTCGCTCGTCGGCGCGGCAGCCCTCGCCGGCGACGTGTCGGTTGGCGCGGCGCTCGGAGGCACCGAGATCAAGCGCGACGTCCGCGCCTACATCGACGGTGCCACGGTCATCGCGCTCGGTACCAACACGGCCGGCCCGCGCGGCGTGTTCGTCACGGCCCGTGCCGAGGACTTCATGCTCGGCTTCGCCGGCGGCGCGGGGCTCACCGAGGACGTCGGCGTGATGGCGTCGGCGGTCCTCAACCGCATGGACAGCTCGACCCAGGCCTACATCACGGGCCAGGCGCTCGTGAGCACAGGTGGGCTCGACAACGCCCGCCGCGACGTCGTGGTGAGCGCGGAGCACGAGACGGTCACGATCGGCGTGGCCGGCAGCCTGACCGGCGCGGTCGGGGCGACCGTCGGCGCGGCCGGCGACATCGAGCTGCTGAAGAAGTCGGTCAAGGCGTGGGTCGGCCCCGGCGCGATCGTCCTCTCGCCGGACGACGTGGTCATCGACGCCTACACCGAGGACACGATGCTCTCGCTCGTGGCCGGCATCGGCGGAGCGATCGGCCTCGCCATCGCCGGCTCCGTCGCGCTGCTGAGCATGGACGTCACCACCCAGGCTTTCGTCGACGGCGGCACAGTCGCTGCCCAGGGCAACGTCGTGATCCAGTCGCACAGCGAGTTCGACGCCAACGCCCTCGTCGGCGCAGCCGCGCTCGGGTTCGCCGGTGGCATCGGCGCGTCGGCCGCGATCGTCCTGCATGCCGATCACACCGAGGCGTTCATCACCGGTCACACCGAGACGGACGAGGAGGGCAACGTCACGCTGACCCCCGCGAACGTCACCGCCCGCGGTCTGCGCGACACCGCGACGGTCCGCACCGAGGAGACCGGCTCGCTGCCGGATCCGCTCGATTTCGATCCGATCTACGACACGCGCGAGATCCGCGGCGTCGCGCTCACCGCGACCTCCGACGAGGACGTCGACCTCCTCTCGGTGGCCGGCTCGGCCTCGCTGCTGCTCGGCATCGCGGCCGCCGTCACCTTCGTCGGGCTCGCCGAGACCACGCGCGCCTACACCGACACCGGCTCGGTCGTCCAGCGCTTCACCGACGGCGCGCTACACCCGGACCTGACCACCACCCTGTTCGCGTTCGACTACACGAACACCCTCGGCATCGCCGGCGCGGTCACCGGCGCGATCGGCGGAGCGGTCGGCGCGGGCGTCGACGGGGCGGCGATCGCGAAGTCCACAGAGGCGTTCGTCAACGGCGCCGTCGGCGCCCAGGAGGCGGGCGACCTGATCACGAACCGTGAGGTCGAGATCAAAGCCCTGTCGATCGAGAACGCCGACTCCTTCGCGGCGGGGGCACCGCTCGCGGTGATCCTCGCGGTGAGCGGTTCGGTCTCCGCGCTCGCCTTCGACCTCGACACTCGCGCCTACGCCGGCTCGGATGCGTCCATCCACGCGAACGGCAACGTCGTGATCTTCGCCGACGACCTCGTCCAGGTGAACACGATCAACGGCTCGGCGACGGCCGCCGGCGGCGCGGCCATCGGGGCGGCCGCGGGCGCGGTCGTGATCGAGCGCGAGACCGAGGCCTTCTCCGAGGCCGGCGCCGAGATCACCGCGCTCGGCCAGGTCGACGGCCTCTCGGCTCCGAACGGGACGCTCGAGGAGTGCCTCGCCGTCTCCTGCCTGGTCGAGGACTCGGTCGACGCGATCTTCGGCGACGGGGCGTTCGACGCCTTCGTCGCCGCGGTGACCTTCCTCGTCGACAACCCGATCACCCAGGCCCTCGACGACATCCTCGGCGTGGTCTTCACCGTCCTGGTGACGCCGGTCAGCCTGCCCGACTTCACCGGCCTGCTGAAGGTCGTCCGCCATGTCCGGCCGGCCTACTCGCCGCTGCGCGGGGTCGCGATCGTGGCCACCGGGCGCGACGACGTCGAGACCCTCGCTGTCGGCGCCTCCGTAAGCGGTCTCGCGGCCATCGAAGCATCGGCCGGCGTGCTGATCACGACCAGCACGACCCGCGCGACGGCGGGCGGCTCGATCAACGCCGACCTCAGCCAGGTGCACCAGGATCAGCGGATCGTCGTCGGCGCCGCCAGCGACACGCAGCACATCGCGATCTCGGGCGTCGCCGCGGGCAGCGCGGTCGCGGCCGTCGGCGCTGGCGCGAACCTGACGCTGATCGGGAACTTCACGATCGCCGCGATCGGCGAGGGCGCCACGGTGCGCTCGAACACGAGTATCGACGTGCTCGCCAGCGGCAGCGAGCAGGTGCTGTCGATCGCCGCCGGCGCCGCTGCGTCGGTCGGCCTCAGCATCCCGATCGCCGCGTCGGTGCCGCTGATCTCGATCAACACGCACACCTACGCCGTGATCGACGCGAACGCCGACGTGATCGCGCAGCACAACGTCAACGTCCGCGCGTTCGACGACTCGAACCTCAACACGATCGCCGGCGCGGGGGCCCTCGGCACAGGCTTCGCGACCATCGGCGTCGGCGCCTCGGTGTCGGCCGTGATCGTCAACAAGGACACCCAGGCGTGGATCGGCCGGAACGCGATGGTCGACGCGCAGGCGCGCGGCGGTGCCGTGCCGGTCTTCGCGGGTCACGTCGACGGGGCCGAGATCACGGGCGCTCCCGAGCTGGTCACGCAGAACGTGCGCGGCGTCAGCGTGCAGGCGTTCTCGCGCGAGCGCGTGCTCCCGATCGCGGCCGCCGGCGCCGCCAGCAGCAGCCTCATCTCGCTGACCGTCGCCGGCGCGATCAATTTCAACTTCGTCGACTCCGACACCGCCGCCTTCATCGACGAGGGCGCCAAGGTGAACACCCGCCCGACCGGTTCCACGGCGGACGGGCAGACGGTGGTGGTCACGTCGGCCAACGAGGTCCACACCTTCGGCATCGCCGCCACGTTCAACACCTCCTCCGTCGCGATCGGCGGCGGTATCGACATGGCGATCATCCGCAACGACGGTGTCGCCAGCATCCGCAGCGGCGCCGAGGTCATGGCGCGCGGCGACATCCAGGTCAACGCCGTCTCCGCGATCGAGACCGACTCGTTCGTGGCCGGCGCGGGCGAGACCGACGGCCTCGTCGGCCTCGTCGCCTCCTTCTCGATGACCGGCGTCCGCGAGAAGTTCAAGTTCTCGATCTTCGGGGCGGAGATCTTCGACTTCGCGAACGAGTTCGACACCGCCGAGTCGCTGCAGGAGTTCATCGACGGCAGCCTCGTCGGGGCGAGGGACTCCCTGAAGGCACAGGTCGAGGGCGCGGGCATGGTCGGCGCGGGCGACGGGGTCAGCCGCGCGCTCGCGTTCAGCGCGCCCGAGACGCCGGCCGCGTACGCCTTCGAGAGCGGTCCGCACGGCTTCGATCCGCATGGCGGCGTGTCCACCAGCCAGGACACCATCGACCTCGGCGTCGGCCACGACCTGCGCACCGGGGACCGGGTGTTCTACGACGCGGGCCTCGTGGACGGGCTCGACGCCGCTCCGGTCGGCGGCCTGAGCGAGAGCACCTTCTACTACGTGAACGTCGGCCACGGCGGCTCGCAGGGCAAGGTCAAGCTGTACGCGACGCCGGAGGCGGCGAAGCTGGCCGCGGCCGACACCGAGATCGATCTCAAGGGCAACGAGGGCACCGGCAGCAGCCACACCCTGCGGCGCGCCGAGGGCGATGCGCGCTTCTTCAACCCCGAGAACGCGGATCCCAGCGCGGGCGTCGACCTCCTCCAGGACACGATCAACGTCGGCCCGGCGCATGGCCTCGAGACCGGCGACAAGGTCCGCTACAACATCGACTTCCCGGGGGGCGCGCCGGTCGGGAACCTGGCCGTCGACGGCGAGTACTACGTCCGCGTGGTGGTCGAGGACACGCAGAAGGTACGCCTCTACAACAACGCGAACGACGCGATCCTCGACCGCGACCGGATCGACCTGGTCGCCGGCGCGACCGGGCCGGCGCACATCCTGACCCGCGTCCAGGGTCAGCTGAACGGCTTCGACCCACAGGGCGGCGCGTCGACGCGCGACAAGACGATCTTCCTCGGCGGCCACGACCTGAAGCCGGGCGAGGCGATCCGCTACCAGACCGGCGGCGGCGAGCCGATCACCGGCCTCGCGGATGAGAACGTCTACTTCGTCGGGATCGACCCGGAGTCGCTCGGCTCGACCGCGACGCCGGAGAAGAAGGGCAAGATCACGCTCCACCTGACCCAGGCCGACGCTCTGGCGCGCGTGAACGCGATAGCGGTCGATCCCGGCTCCGCCACCGGCACCGCGCACCAGCTGGTGCCGATCAAGTACGGCGTCCAGGCGCTCGTGGAGGGCGGCAACCTGACGGCCGGCGGGGACGTGATCATCTCCGCCCAGGAGGGCATCCACTCCGTCGCCGACACGTCGTGGACGTTCAACTTCGGCGACCCGCTGATCGCGGCCCTGACGCAGGACAGTGCGGCGATCGGCTTCGCCAGCTCGACCACGGCCGGCATCACCGGCGACGGGACGGTCAGCGGCGAGAACGTGTTCATCAACGGCCTGTCGAAGGCCTACACCCAGGCGAAGGGCGGCACCGGCAGCACTAAGGACTCCAGCTCGTCGCGGGCGATCGTCGAGGGCGCCACCGTGATCGCGCGGTCGGGCGACGTGGACCTCCACGCCGAGGTCGAGACCGACTCGCTCTACGCCGCGCTGGTCCCGATGTCCTTCAAGAAGACCGACGATGGCAGCGTCAGCGTCGGCGGCAACACCGAGATGAAGACCGCCAACATGGAGATGAGCCACACCGTCGACGCGCACATCTCCGCCGGCGCGGCCGTCACGGCCTTCGACGACGTCAACGTGACCGCCTTCGACGACCCGAACATCGTCGTCATCGCCGACGCCATCTCGGTCAACAACGAGGGCGTCATGGGCATCCTCGCCGCCGCCGTGGTGATGGCCGACAGCGCCGTCGCCAACTTCACCACGGCCTACATCGACGGGTCCGACGTGACCGCCCAGCACGGTGACGTGCTCGTCGACGCCTACTCGAACGTCGACACCCTCGCCGTCGGCGTCGGCGTCCTCGTCGCGAAGACCTCGGAGAACTCGGCGCCCGACTTCGGCATCGCCGGGTCGCTCGCGTTCACCAAGTCGAAGAGCGTCGTCGACGCGCACATCTCCGGTGACGGTGAGGTCATCGCGGACGGGGCGATCACGGTGCACGCCACCTACGACCTGACCGTCCTGACGCTGGCTGCGGGCGCGTCGATCGACTCCGAGGCCTCGATCGGCGCCGGCGTCGTCATCAACCAGGCCGAGGACATGATCCGCGCGTTCATCGAGGAGTCGGACGTCCACGCGAGCGGGGCAGTCGACATCGAGGCGCACTACAACCCGGATCTCGACTCACTGACCGCCGGGTTCGCGCTCCCCGCCGAGAAGAACCCGACCAGCACGGGCGGCAAGCTCAAGGACATCGGCAAGGACGTCGCCAAGTGGGGCCTCCTGGCCGGCGTGCTCGCCATCATCAGCCTCGAGTCCACGTTCGATGTCGACGTCCCGTGGTACGCCTACCTCGCGATCGGCATCGCCGCCGCCATCCAGATCCTCGAGACCGTGTCCGGCGGCGTCGGGATCGGCGGCTCGACGGCGGTCAACGCGCTCAACAGCACCGTCGACGCGCACATCTCCGACGGCGCCGACGTGGACTCGCCGGTGGCCGTGCGGGTCAAGGCGATCGACGACCCGCTGATCCTCACGCTCGGCGGCGGCGCCTCGATCGGCGGCGACGGCGTGTCGGCCGGCGCGGCGGTGACGGTCAACGAGATCACCAACAAGGTGCTGGCGTACATCGAGGGCGACAGCCTCGCGGACATCACCTTCGTCGACGCCCCGGTGATCGAGGTCATCGCCGACGAGAACGCCGACGTCGACGCGCTGGCGGTCGGCATCGCCGAGTCCGAGGACTTCGCGCTCGGAGGCTCGTTCGCGATGAACAAGATCGCCAACACCGTCGACGCCCACATCTCGACGCGGGCCAAGCCGGTCAGCGGCCTCACGCCGGGCAAGAAGTACTTCGTCTCGGTCGACGGCGACCTCGTCCGGCTGCACGCCACGGCGGCCGAGGCGGCCTCCGGCGCCGGCGCGATCGACATCGGGATCGGCCAGACCTCCGGCGTCCTGCACTCGCTCCAGCGCGACCCGTTCACGCGGGTGGTCTTCAACCCGGCGACCGCGGTGATCGGGGCCGACAACACGATCACGCTGCCCAGCGGCCACGACCTCGCCACCGGCGACGAGGTCACCTACGAGGCCGGCCACATCGCCGGCGCCGCAAACGTCAGCGCCACGACGTCGATCCTGATCAGCGCGACCGACGACACGCTGATCGCGACGCTCGGCGGCGCCGTCGGCATCAACACCGACAAGGCCGCGGGCGGCGCTTCGATCTCGATCAACGAGATCGGCGGCGCGGTGCGGGCGTACATCGAGGGCGCGAACGTCGACGCCCCGAATGTGAGTCTTCTCGCCGAGACCAACGCCGACATCTATTCGGCCGCGATGGGCTTCGCGCTCGCCGACAGCTTCTCGATCGGCGGCTCGTTCGCGATGAACAAGATGACCGGCGAGGTCGACGCGCACATCTCCGGCGACGCGAACGTCTCCGGCGGCACAGTGCTCGTGCGGGCCGTGGACAACACGACGATCTTCACGATCTCCGGCGAGGTCCTGATCACCCAGGACAGCTCGAGCCACGCCCTCGGTGGAGCGGTCGCCGTCAACGACATCACGAAGAACCAGCGGGCCTACGCGCATGGGGCCGGCACCTCCGTCACCGCGGGCACGATCCGGTTCCTGGCGACCACCAACGCGGACATCGCCACCACTTCGGCGGCCGGTCAGTTCTCGCAGGGCTCGAGCGTCGCGGCTTCGCTGAGCTTCAACAAGATGGGCGGGAGCATCGACGCGATCGTCGGCGGCGGCGCGCACGTCGGCGGCGGCGCCATCGTCGAGATCCGCGCCACGGACGACGCGCACATCATCGCCATCACCGGCCTCGCCGGGTTCGCCACGAGCGACATGGGTGGCGGTTCGCTCGGCGCGGCGCTGTCGAACAACGAGATCAACCGCGCCGTGCGGGCCGCCGTCAGCGGGCCCGGCAGCGAGGCGATCGCGGGCACCGTCCTGGTGCTGGCCACCTCCGAGAACGCCGAGATCGAGGGCATCTCCGCGGGCCTCCTCGGCGCCAGCGCCTTCACTCTCGGCGGCTCGGTCACGATCAACACGATCGGCGGCAGCGTCACGGCCGAGGTGATCGACGGCGGCAAGGTCGATGCGGCCGGGCTGGCGCGGGTGCGGGCGTTCGACGACACGCTGATCGTCGCCATCTCGGGCGAGGTGTCGTTCAACACCGGCGACAGCGGGGCCGCGACCTTCGGCGCGGCCGTGGCCTCGAACACCATCTCCCGCACCGTCAAGGCGGCCGTCACCGGAGCCGAGGAGCTCGAGGCGGCCGAGGACACGGTCGTCGACGGCAACGTCGTCGAGATCCTCGCCCAGACCGACGGCGACATCACCGTGCTCACGATCGGCGGCAACCAGGCGAACAGCTTCAGCCTCGGCGGCTCGATCTCGCTCAACAAGATCACGCAGACCGTCAGCGTCGAAGCCACCGCGGGCGCGCACGTGACTGGCGGCTCGAGCGTGACCATGCGCGCCGCCGACGACGCCAACCTGATCGCCCTGGCCGGCTTCGTCGCGTTCACGACCGGTAACAGCGGCGCCGTCATCGGCGCGGCGCTGACGACGAACGACGTCGCCGACAACGTGACCGCCAAGGTCGAGAACGAGGCCACCCAGGTCAACGGCGGGACGGTCACGATCGAGGCCGGCACCGACTCCGACATCCTCTCCGTGGCGGTCGGCGGGACGTTCGCCCAGGACTTCAACCTCGGCGGCTCGATCGCCAAGAACACGATCGGAAACACGATCGACGCCCACGTTTCGGACAGCGCCGCGGTCACGGGCAGCGCGGCCACGATCAAGGCCCTCGACTCCTCCGACATCGAGGCCGACGGCGGCGCCGCGGCGATCGTCTACAGCGAGTCGGGCGGCTCGCTCGGGTTCGCGATCGGCCTGTCGTTCGCCTTCAACACGATCACCTCAACCGTCCGCGCCTACGTGGACTCGGCGAACGTGACGGTCGCGGGGCTCGTCGAAGTCATCGCCGAGTCGAACGGCGAGGTCCACGGCCTCGCGATCGCCGGCGGCGGCAACGCCAACCAGGGCGGCAGCGGATTCCAGTTCGTCGGCGCGGGCGCGGTCGTGGTCAACACGCTGACCCTCACCGTCGACGCCTACCTCCAGGACGCGACGGTGACCTCGAACGGCGGCAGCATCACGGTCACCGCGTCCGCGACCGGCGACGTGCGCGCGGACGCCGGCGGCGCCTCGGTCAACCTGAGCACGGGGAACAGCAGCGGGCTCGCCATCACGCTCGCGGCGGCCGTCTCGGAGAACAACCTGACCAACGTCGTCACCGCGGAGAGCAACCACTCCGACGTGACCGCCAACTCCGGCTCGATCGCGATCAGCGCCCTGTCGGCAGGCGAGGTGGACTCGCTCGCCCTCGGCATCGCGGGTGGCATCTCGGCCGGCAACTCGAGCGGCGTCTCGATCGTCGGTGCGGGGAGCTTCTCCGGCAACAACGTGCACAACACCGTCACGGCCGAGGTCCTCGACGGCCAGATCGCCGCGATCAACATCTCGCTGCTCGCCAAGGACACCAGCGACATCGACTCCGACGCCGGTGCGGTCGCCATCTTCCTTGCGCGCGGGCCTCCTGCCGGCTTTGCGATAGGAGCGTCCTACGCGCGTAACGAGATCGGCAACACCATCCGCGCCGTCGTCGACGGCCCGCCACTCGTAGACACGCTGCACGCGACAGGCTCGGTGTCGATAGCCGCCGAGTCGACCGCGAAGATCGACGCTCTCACCCTCGCGGGCGGCCTCAGCGGCAGCTCCGGCAACGGCTCGGCCTTCAGCTTCTCGGGCGCCGGCGCCTGGTCCTCGAACATCGTCTCCAACGACGTGACGGCCGAGGTGCTCGCCGACGTGCGCGTCACCGCCGACGCGGGCACCGTCTCAGTCTCGGCCTCCGACAGCTCGGACATCGACGCCGACGCCGGCGGCGCCTCGCTCGGCGCCGGCCTCACCTCGAGCGGCGGCGCGACGATCACGGTCGGCGCCGCGGTCGCAGTCAACGAGGTCGACAACACCATCCGCGCCTCGATCATCGGGGCGCCCGTCACCGCGGGTGCCGGCGTCGCGGTGAGCGCCACGTCCGGCACGGTCATCGACGCTTTCGCCATCGGCGTCGCCGGCGCGCTCACGACGGGGAACTCCGGTGCATTCTCGTTCGCCGGCGCTGGGTCGTCGGCGTGGAACGACATCACCAACGAGGCGACTGCCGAGATCAGCACCGGCGCCACGATCACGACCGGCGGCACGGTGTCCGTGACCGCCGTCGACTCTCGACCATCACGGCCGACACCGGCGCCGCGGCGATCTCCGCGGCAGCTCGGGCTCCGGCGGGGCCACGCCTTCGCGATCGGCGCGTCGTTCTCGGTCAACGACATCCAGAACGTCACCCGCGCGCGGATCGCCGACTCGGACATCGGCACCGCAGGCGACCGGACCGGCAACGTCACGGTCTCGTCCACCTCGAACTCCGTGATCGATGCTCCGCGGTCGCCGGGTCGGCTCGGCGTCGGTCGGCTCGGGTGGCGGTGTCGCCGTCGGCGGCGCGGGCGCGGCCAGCTTCAACACGATCGCCAACACCGTCGAGGCGCTCGTCGAGGCGGGCTCGGACGTCTTCGCCGGCGGCCTCCGCGTCGAAGCCGTCGACCAGTCCGACATCGACGCATTCACGATCGCGGGCGCATTCGCCATCTCGCTCGCGTCTGGTGCCGGGGTCGGCATCGCCGGCACGCTCGGCATGGCCGTCAACAAGGTCGGCAACACCGTCCGCGCGATCATCGACGACTCAACCGTCGACGGCGCCGGGACGCTCACCGTCCGCGCCGCCACCGACGGCTCGATCGACTCGCTCGGCTACGGCGTCGCAATGTCCGCCGCACTCAGCTCTGGTGGCGGGGTGGAGATCCCGATCGCCGGGTCGTACGCGAACAACACCGTCGCCAGCTCGACCGAAGCCCTCATCAGGAACGGCACGGTCGTCACCGGGCCGTGGGCCGTCGACGTCCGGGCCGAATCGTTCACCGACATCATCGCCACGGCCGGCGCGCTCAGCATCGGGTTCACCGTCGGCGGCGGCACCGGCGTGTCGGTCGCGATCGGCGCATCCGTCGCGCTGAACGACATCCGCGACTTCGACGTGCTCGGCCCGCGCCAGGCGCTCACCCGGGCGGCGATCGAGAACTCCACCCTCGGCACAGCCGCCGACCCGGTCAGCTCGATCAGCGTCCTCGCGGACTCCTTCTCGTTCATCGGCGCCGGCACCGTCGCCGGCGCGGCGGGCGTCGGCGGGAGCTCCGGCGTCGGGGTCGGGGTCGCGGGCGCAGGCTCGGCCTCGGTCAACAAGATCTTCGGCAAGACGGAGGCGGCGATCTCCGCAGCCACCACGAACACGGCAGCCGGAGTCTCCGTCGCCGCGAAGGACCGCTCGACGGTCAGTTCCATCTCCGGCGCCGTCGCGCTCGGCGTCGGCCTCGGCGGGTCGGGCGGCGGCGGAGCGCTCGCGCTCGGCGGCGCCCTGACGATCAACACCGTCTCGCGCGTGGTCGCGGCACACATCACGAGCTCGACCGTCACGGCCAACGGCCTGGTAGCGGTCGACGCCAGCACCACGGGCAAGATCGAGTCGACGGCAGTGGGCGTCGGCGGCGGATTCGCCGGCGGGACCGGCGGCGGGCTGGCGATCGCGGGCGGCGGCTCGGTAGCGACCAACGGCATCGCGAACACCGTCGAGGCGACGATCTCCTCGAGCACGGTGAACGCAAGCGCGGATGCGGTCTCGGTCACCGCGAGCGACTCCTCCACGATCGGCTCCTTCTCCGGCGGCCTCGGCATCGGCGGCGCCGGCGGCAGCGGCGGCGGCGTCGCGATCGGCTTCGGCATCTCGGTCTCCGAAAACCGGATCGGGAACGTCGAGATCGACGGTGTGGTCCGGGCGTCCACCGTCCGGGCCGCGATCCAGAACTCGACGATCGGCTCGGCCGCCTCACCGGCCGGCGCGGTCACGGTCATCGCGACGACGAGCGGGACCATCAACGCGACGACCGTCGCGGGCGCCGTCGCCGCCGCGGGCGGCGGTGGCTTCGGCCTCTCCGGCTCGGGCGCCGGCGCGGGATCGGAGAACGCGATCACGCGCACGGTCGAGGCGCGGATCGACAACAGCAACGTGACCACTGCGGGTGGCCAGCAGGTCCTCGTCTCGGCGGCCGATTCGTCGAACATCGACGCGGACGCGGGCGGCCTGGCCGTCTCCATCGCGGGAGGCGGCGGGGGCGGAGTCGCGATCTCGGGCGCCGGGGCGATCGCCTCCAACGACATCGCCACGACCGTGCGGGCGATCATCGATCCGTCGATCATCACCGCCGGCGGGCCGGTGGCCGTCCGCGGTCAGTCGACGGCGCGGATCGACACGGTTTCCGTCAGCTTCGGCGGCTCGGTGTCGGGTGGCTCGGGTGCCGGCGTCTCACTCGCCGGCGCCGGCTCCGGCTCGAGGAACAAGATCGCGGGCAGCGTCGAGGCCTGGATCCAGGACTCCACCGTGACGACCCCGGCGGGCCACGCGATCACGGTCGAGGCGCTCAACGGCGCGGGCATCGGGTCGGCCTCCGGCGCGGTCTCGCTCGCGATCGCCGGCGGCTCCGGCGGCGGCGCCTCGTTCGGCTTCAACCAGTCGCGCTCGATCAACGAGATCTCGACCCACACCAAGGCGATCATCGAGCGCTCGACCGTTACCTCGGGCGCCGACCTGACGGTCCAGGCCAAGACGACCGGCGACATCGACGCCGCGGCGCGGTCCGGCGGCGCCTCCGTGGCGGGCGGGGCCGGTGGCGGCGGAGCCGTGACGATCGGTGGCGCCGAGACGCGCAACACGATCACGGCGTCGACCGAGGCGGTCATCCGGGACGACGCGCTCGGCGGCCACGGCCGCTCGGTGATCGCCGCCGGCTTCGTCAAGGTCAACGCCGAGCTCACGTCGAAGATCGACTCGGTCGCGCTCGGCGTCCAGGCCGCGGTCAGCGGCGGCGTCTTCGTCGGCATCTCCTTCGCTCGGCAAGTCGTACGCGCTCAACGAGATCGGCGGCAGCGTCAGCGCAGGGTCGAGAGCGCGCGGGTGACGTCCTCTTTCAGCAACGTCACGGTCACGTCGTCGTCGACCGGCACGATCGACGTGGATGCCATCGCCGTCAGCGTCGCGGTCGGCGTCGCGATCGGGTCGGCCGGCATCTCCGCGTCGGAGGCGCGAGCCAACAACACCACGACCGAGACCGTGGAGGCCGTCGTCACCGGCGGCGCGGTCGTCCAGTCGGCGGGGCTCGTGAACGTCACCGCCACGGACGTCTCCGTGATCGACGCGAACGTCGACGGCGCCGCGGTGGGTGGCGGCCTCGTCGGGTTCTCGGCCGGTATCGCCTACTCCGAGAACCACATCAACGCCACCAGGTCCGCCCGCGTCGACGGCGGCACGGTCACGGCGCCAACGGCGCGATCACCGTCGAGGCGAGGCGCCACGCAGACGATCAAGTCCCTGCCGTCGCCTTGCCGCCTCGGTCAGCATCGGCGGCGCGGTGACCGGCGGCGATTCGCTCACATCGATCACCGGCCTCGTGGAGGCGCTGGCCCGCAACGCCACGCTCAACGCCCCGGTCGGGACCGTCGACATCAAGGCCACCTCGATCCTCACCGCCGACTCGAAGGCCAAGGGCGGCGCGGCCGGGACCCTGCTGGCCTTGTCGATCATGATCCGGTCGCCGACATCTCCGGTACCACGAGGGCCAAGGTCGACGGCTCGGTCAACGTCACGTCGACCGCCTTCAACGTGACGGCGAACGGCACGCACGACGTCGACGCCGATTCGCTCAACATCAACATCGGCTTCGTCGGCATCGGCATCACGGACGCTGAGCGCGCCGTCAGCCGTACCACGGAGGCCGTCGTGGCGCCGGCGCCACCCTGTCGGTCGCCGGCCCGATCAACGTCTTCTCGACGGCGCGACAACGACGCGATCGCGCAGACCCCGTCGGCGACCGTCGGCGGGCTCACCGTCCCGCGATGCTCCCGACGGCCCGCGTCTCGGCGCTACGCGCGCTCTGTTCGACGGCGACGTGAACAACGCGACGAGCGTGAACGATGAACGCGAGCGGGCGACAACCTCGCCAACGCGACTGCGTTCGTCGGGAACATCTCGATCGTCGGCATCGCGGCACGCACGCGATCGCCGACATCACGAACGCCGCCGACGTCGAGGCGATCGTCGGGTTCGAGTCGTCGATCAGCGCACCGAACGCGCCGATCACCGGTCCTCGCCAACGGCCACAACGACGTCAGGCCGGACACCGCCTTCGGCGGCGGCGCGGTGGTCAGCATCACGCTGATCGGCTCCGACGCGACGATCGGCGGCGGCGTCAAGGCCCTGTTCGACGGCGACCTGCCCGAGCTGGCCGGCGCCGACGCCGCGTCGCTGCTCGTCCAGGCGCGCGGGCGCAACGTCGCCGACGCCGACGCCTTCGTGATCAGCCTCAGCTTCCTCGCCAGCGCGTCAGGTGCAATCGCCTGTCCGACATCACGGCCGACGCGGACGTCGAGGCCGCGATCGGTGCGAACGCGCTGATCAAGACCTCCGGGCTCGTCAAGGTCGACGCGCAGCTCGCCGACGGGCCCGATCCGAGCCAGAGCAAGAACCACTCGCTACGCCGACTCGCACGGCGTCGCCACTGGCACCTTCAACGCGGGCATCATGTACGCGCAGGCCAGGATCGCCGGCGGCGTCAAGGCGTTCTCGGACGGTGACGTGATCGGCGCCTCGGGCTTCGAGATGGTCGCGGTCGGCGGGAACGACGCGAACGCCGAAACCTTCTTCGGCCAGATCAGCGTCGTCGGGATCGACGGCGGCGGCGCGCTCGCGGAGGTCACCGGCGACGCGGACGTCGAGGCCGTCACCGGCGGCAACGGCTCGATCACCGTCACCGGCGCGGTCACGTCTCCGCGACCGGCGCCAACACGGGCGGTCGCCGAGTCCGACGCGGTCGGCGGCGGGCTGGTCAGCGTCGGTGTCAACATCCCGACCGCGAAGGTCGGCGGCGGGGTGCTCGCGTTCTTCGACTCCGACATCGGCGGTGCGGCTTCGATCGACATCACCGCGAGCGGTGCGAACCTCGCCGACGCCTCGTCGGCAGTGATCAAGCTGTCGATCCTCTTCAGCGGCCAGGTCTCCTCGGCGTTGGCCGAGGTCACCAACACCGCCGACGTCGAGGCGATCGTGGGCGCCAACGCGCAGATCACGGCGCCGGGCGCGGATATCGCCGTCAGCGCGACGGGGAACAACTCGGCGACCTCGGACACGCCAGCCGGCAACGGCAGCCTCGGCATGTCGCTGACGCTGCTCCAGCCGCGGCGTTCATACGTGTCGGGCGGCGTCAAGGCCGGCTTCGACGGCGACGTCACGACCGCCGCCGAGCCGTCCGTCCGAGGCGCGCGGCGAGAACAACGCCTTCGCGGATGCCTACGTGATCGGGATCGGGCTCATCGCCGGCGCGCGCCGGTGCGAACGCGTCGCCGAGATCACCACCGACGCGGACACGGACGCCTACATCGGAACGCCGGCGACGATCAACGTGACGGGCGCGGTTCTGGTCGACGCCGGGCTGCTCGGTGTCAAGAACTTCGCCAACGCGATCGCCCACGGCGGCACCGGTGGCACGATCGCCGCAGGTGTCCTGTTCACCTACGCGCGGATCAACGCTGCCGTCACCGCGACGCTCGACGGGGACATCACGGCGGCGAGCCTCACCCTGATCGCGATCGGCGACAACAGGGCGTCGGTCAACACCCGAGCTGGTCAGCATCGGGCTCGTCGGCATCGGCGGCGTCGGCGCCCTCGCGGACATCCTGCCCGACGCGGACGCGGTCGCCGCGGTTTGGGGCAACGCGAACATCGCCACCACGGGCATCACGTCGATCCGGGCGGAGGGCAAGAACGTCGCCGACTCCCGATCCGACGGCGGCACCGGCGGTCTGGTCGGTGTCGACCTGCGCGCACCGAAGGCGGTCGTAAGCGGCGGTGTCTTCTCCTTCCACGACGGCGATCAGACGCTGGCTTCGCAGATCAAGGTCGAGGCGGAGGCGCTGAACGATGCGAGCGCCCGCTCCGAGGTACTCGTCATCGCCGGCATCGGTGTGACCGACTCGAGCCCCGTCGCCGAGGTCTCGGGCTGGGCGGACGTCGAGGCTTCGATCGGTGAGAACGCGAACATCTCCGTCGGCTCCGCGCCGGATCCTCGTGACTGCGCGGGCGAGAGCGGCGCGCACTCGTTCGCCGAGAGCACCGTCGGCGCGGGCATCGCCCGTCAACCTGAGCGATCCACAGGCGTACGCGAACTGACCGCCCGCGGCAAGGTCCTCGGCGACATCCAGAGCCCGGGCGGCGGCGCCGGTGCCGGCCGGATCGACGTCCTCGCCCAGGGCAACAACGCCGCCGACGCCCAGATCCGCAGCATCACCGGCGGCGTGATCGCGGTCAACGTGTCGAACTCGACCGCGCGCAGCGACTCGCTCACCGAGGTCGTGCTCGGCCGTTCCGGCGGCGTCATCAAGGTCGTTGACGACTTCATCGCCCGCGCGAACGGGATCACCGACGCCGACGCCAAGACGCGCAGTTCCGGCGGCGGCGCGGTCAACGTGAACGTCTTCCACTCGCGTGCCGGCACCAACCCGACCGTCACCACGACCGTCCAGGGCGGCGCCCACATCGAAGCCGGCGACCAGGTCCAGATCTACGCGAGCCACAACCAGCTCCTGATCGAGCTGACCGACGGCAAGTTCGACGCGGCCGGTGGGGTCGACGACGCCGCCAACACGATCAGCTTCTCGCTGCCCCACGGCCTGAAGACCAACGACATCGTCGTCTTCGACGCGCTCGGCCAGACACCGGTCGGCGGCATGGAGGCGATCACCGACCCGGACGAGGAGAAGCGCCGGTACACGGTGATCGTCCCGGTCGACGACCCCGACTCGGTTCAGATCGGCGCCGCCTTCTTCGCCTCGGACTGCCCGCCCGTCGCAGCCCGCTCGCTGCAACCCGAACCTCGACACCGACACGATCGGGTTCGAGGTGTCGCACAACCTCAAGACCGGCGACATGGTCCGCTACTACGTGGCGCCCGGCGGCACGCCGATCGCCGGCCTCACGCCCGGCGGCCTGTATCGCGTCTTCCGCGTCGACGACACCCGCCTCAAGCTGATCGACCCGGCGGCGCCCGCCACGATCCCCGCCACGGCGCCGGGCAGCCTGGTCACCGGCGACACGATCGTCGCCTTCAACAACTTCTACGACGGTGCGCCGGTCACGTACACGCCGCTCGGGCCGGTGCAGCGCTTCAGTAGCCGGACCGTTGACGCGGAGCTCTTCTTCGGCACCTGCTCGGGCGACGGGCCCGACACCTGCATCCTGATCTCCGCCAACAACAACGAGATCGTCCTCCCGGGCCACGGGTTCGTGACCGGCGAGGCCGTCAAGTACACGGTCAACGTCGGTGGCATCCGGATCGGCGGCCTGAACAACGGCGACGACGTGTACTACGTGGTCCGCCTCGACGACGACCGGATCAAGCTGGCGGCGTCCTACTGCAATGCGGTGGGCGACGACGGCACGGGGCCGTGTGCCCTGCCGGACGATGGTGACGCCGACTCCGACCCGGAGCCGCGGCCGGTCGTGACGCTCTCGCTCGTCCCGGACAAGAGCACGGCGGGCATCGGCGCCCGCCACGCGCTCCAGTCGCTCGAGGACTTCCCGCTGTCCGGCCTGACGCCCGGCCAGGTCTACTTCGTCCGTGATGCCTCGCCGTTCTCCTTCCGCCTCGCGGCGACCCCGGGTGGTGCCGCGATCACCGACATCAACCCCGCCGGCTCCGCGCACGTCAGCGGGGGCCCGCACCTGTTCGAGGTCCAGGGCATCAACCTGACGAGCCACGGCTCGGGCGAGCAGCACGTCGTGCTCGACATCGCCCCGTCGAGCGGCACCCAGCAGCTGATCCTCAACCCGGCCGAGAATTACATCGGCGCGCCGTCGTTCGACCGCACGGTGACCGCCTCGTCCGCGGGCGGCGGCGGCGGGTTCATCAACGTCCAGGGCTCGGACGCAGCCGCCGCGGCGAGCCCCGAGGTCAACCTGGTGATCCAGAACGCCACGATCATCGGCTGGGACGTCGTCGCCGCGACCAACAACCTCGGCTGGGCCAAGGCGCTGTCCACGAACGGCGGTGGCGGGTTCATCTCGGTCGGCGACGCCGACGCGTTCGCCGACGTGCGCGTGAACACCAAGCTGAGCGTCTGGAACGGCGCGAACATCACCGGCGTCCACGACGTCGTCCTCTCCTCGCGCGCCGAGACCTTCGGCGAGACGATGGCCGAGACCGATGCCGGCGGCCTCGGCGCGGGCGTCGACTCGTTCACCCGCACCAACCTCGACTTCACTTCGATCGTGGAGATCGACGGCAACGTGACCGCCGGGAACACCGCCTACCTGCACGCGCGCAGCTGGACCGACGGCCGCTCGCGCTCGATCGCGGAGGGCTCGGGCCTCGGTGCCGACGCGGAGGCCAACGACACAGGGGACTCCGGTGTGCAGATCGGCGTCAGCGTCTACAACGGCGAAGCGGCCGAGGCATACACCCAGGTCGACCTGCTCGGGAACGCCACCGTCGTGGCCGCCAACGTCGACGGCGCCGCGATCGTCGAGGCGCTGATCACCCGCTCCGTCGCCGATTCCGAGGCCAATGCCGCCGGCGGTGACTCCCACGGTCGCGCCAACTCGAACGCGTGGATGTACACGGAGTTCCGGCTTCAGAACGGGGCGTACCTCCGTGGCGATGCGTCGGTGAACCTCTACGCGCGCCACGACTACACCGACGTCGAGTCCTGGGCTGACGCGGATTGCGACTGCGGCGGCGGCCACTCTGCGGCGACGGCCGACAACAACCTGCAGTCCGAGGTCCAGGTCACCGGTCGCGCCGGGGCGGTCGTCGTCACCTCGAACCTCAACGTCGAGGCGACCTACGACGACGACATCCGCTGGCACCGGCGTTCCGATGGCGGCGGTGGCCTGACCGTCGACAACGACGACAACTACGGCGGGGCCTACAACCCGCGGCGCGAGATCTTCTTCGGCGCGACGGTGATCCTGTTCGGCGAGGCCAACCCGTGGCTCGAGGTCGATCAGAACGGCTTCATCACGAAGATCGTCAACGTGACCGTCAGCGACGAGAACGGCACGTTCTACTCGCTCGGCCAGCAGATCACCGGCAACCGGATCGTCGTACACGACCTGATCTACGACCAGGGCGCCGAGGCACGGTTCTTCTCCGATGATCCGCGTGACCAGGAGGGCCAGAACAGCCCCGACGGCCACCTGTTCGGCAACTCCGCGCTCTTCGAGATCCCGCAGACCTGGGAGTACGTGCGGCTCTTCAACCGCTCGGCGAAGATCCTCGAGACGAACATCATCGATGTGACCCTCAACTTCGCCCCCGGCGAGGAGATGAAGGTCACGATGGTTGCCGACATCGTCCACGACGACAATCCGGGCAACGGCGGCAGCCCCGGCGCGTTCCCGACGGATCTCGGCGAGGGGAGCACCCCGAACACGACGTTCGACTTCCAGATCGATCCGACGTTCCCGCCGACCCAGGTCGAGGTCATCAACTACATCTCGGCTGCTCTCGGCATCCGCGAGATCGTGCTCAACGGGTACATCGAGAACCCGATCGGCCGGACCCATGTCGAGAACCAGCGCGGCGACGTGATCGTCGGCGCCGACGGCGATGTCGAGCTCCTCCGGACGAACGTGCTCGAGCTCGCGGCCACCGGTTCGGTCGGCCAGCAGGGCCCGCGCCGCCCGCTCGTGGTGCACCTGATCCGTTACCGCAGCCGCGACGACGTGGTCCACGAGATCCAGGTCCGCGCCGACGCCGGCGGCGACCTCGTGCTCGACCTGACGCATGTCGACCGCGCCGACGAGTTCCTCGGCTCCGCGACCACCGTCGTGATCGAGCGGCTGCGCGCCGGCGACGACGTCGACGTGGTGATCAGCGACAGCCTCGAGGGCAACGACCTGATCGACCTCGCGAAGCTGCACGCGCTCGAGTTCGTGCCGGACACGAGCGACAACCTGTCCGCACCGTCCGACGACGACAGCGGCTTCTACGCCCGCCAGTTCGAGCCGGACGGCGACTTCGCGGCCGACCTCGCCCGCATCCTGCGGGCCTTCGGCTCGATCAACACCGCGCTCGACTCGGCCTACGTGTTCAGCGAGGTGCGCTCGGGCGACGACCTCGACATCTGCCACGTCACGACGACCGGCTCGGAGGGCAAGGTCTGCCCGTCGGCCCAGGCGACCACGATCACGTTCACGATCAACACCGACGTCGACTGGTCCGGTGGCACGCCGCCCGATTCGACGCCGCTGATCTTCCTGACCACGAACGGCTTCATCAACGCCACCGAGACGGCGGGCGACATGCTCGTCGGCCACATCCACTCGACGGGCGACGACGTGAACCTCCTCGCCGACTGGCGGATCCTCGACGGCGACGGCGTCGCGAGCATCGACGTCACCGGCGAGGACGTGACGATGACCGCCGGAAACGGCGGCTTCATCGGCGGCGTCGGCCTGGCCACCGACTTCCTCGAGATCAACTCGGACCGCAACAACGACGGGTCCGATCTCGCGGTACACGACATCACCGGACCGTTCACCGACGGCATCTTCCTCGACGAGCTGACGGGCGATATGCGGATCGACGTGATCCGGACGCCCGGCGACGTGTCGCTCCGTACCTCGCCGAACTCCGGCTCGATCATCGACGCGCTCGACGACGACGCCGCCGACGTGATCGGCCAGTCGATCGACATCGACGCCAACGGGGTGGGGGCGAGCATCGGCGACCCGAACGGCGGCAACGATCTCGACATCGACTCCTCCTGCACGGTCTTCGCCTGCGGCACGGGCGACGTCTCGCTCGAGGCCACCGACCACATCTACGTGACCGAGACGGACGGGACGCTGCGCCTGGTGCTCGCGCACGCGATCGGCGGCGACATCCGCCTGACCGTCCGCGAGTCGGCCCCCGACACGGACGAGGACCTGCACCTTCTGGCCTCCGGTAGCGCGCGCTTCGCCGAGAGCGAGGCGCGCTCCGCCGGCGACGCCCCGCGCAACGTGACGAGCGGCAACATCACCGCGCTCAACGGGTTCGTCCTCCTGCTCGTCGGCGACGACGTCGACACGCACCAGAACAGCTCGATCACGGCGGGCGACACGATCGACATCTACGGCGACCACCTGAACCTCGATCCGACGTTCGGGACGAACATGACGCTGAGCGGCTCGATCACCTCCGGCGCCGGCGACCTGACCCAGATCTGGGGCCACACCGACGTCGACACGTTCGAGCTGGGCAGTTCGTCGGGCGAGTACATCTACCTCGGCGGCAAGACCCGGATCCGCGGCAGCCAGAACCTGTCCGCTCTTGACGAGGACGATGGCGAGGACCGCTTCCGCGTCTACTACCTGCAGACGATGAACACGGGCGCCGGCCACACGCTGACGCTCGACGGCCAGGGCGAGTCCGACTACTACGAGGTCTTCACGACCGGCAGCCAGGGCGCCGTCCGCGACTACATCGTCAACGTGCTCGACACCGGCGCTCCGGACGACGGCGCCGACGAGCTCTACATCTACGGCTTCGACTCGCCGCTGAACGGCACCGTGCCCGGCACGATCCCGCCGGAGAAGTACCCGGCTGACGACATCTTCCTGCTGCGCCGCTCGCAGTGCATCGACACCGACGGCGCTTCGGACTGCGCCAACCCGAGCGAGATCGCCGACCGGCCGGCATCCGTGAACCTGCTCCACGGCGCGCTCGAGCCCTACCGCGACATCGTCGCCGGCAACGAGCCGACCACGGCCCTCCAGCGCGTCAACTACGACACGGCGCTGAACGGCCGACTGATGGTCTTCGGCCTCGGCGGCAACGACTACTTCGCCACAGACGACAACAGCGCGATCACGACGCTCGACGGCGGGGCCGGCGACGACACCTTCCAGATCGGCCAGATCTTCGGGTTCAAGCGCGACGTGGTCGAGGGCAACCTGCTGCCCGAGGACGTCTTCCCCGAGCTCGTCGCGACCACGCGCGGCTGGCTCAGCCCGGGCATCACGCAGCCGCTCGTCGCCCAGGGCGGCACCGGCAACGACGAGTTCGTCGTCTTCTCCAACCAGGCCGAGCTGCGGCTCGAGGGCGATGACGGCAACGACCTGTTCGTGGTCCGCGCGTTCGCCCTGGCCGTGGTGGTCGACACCGACGCCAACGGTGACGGGGTGCTCGACCACTTCGACGTCGACCTGGTCGCCGACCCGATCACCGGCCTGTACCCGCAGGACCTCGACAACAACGGCCAGTGCAGCGCCTCCGACGGCTACTCCAGCTTCCGACTGGACAACAACGGGGACGGCATCTGCAACAACGCCGATGCCCACATGACCACCGACCCGGACGAGTGGGAGGACGACGAGATCATCTTCGACGACCGCGATGGCGTCCTCGTCGCGCGGCCGATCATCGGCCTCGGTTTCGCGGTCGACCATCCGATTGACGTCCGCGCCGGCGGCGGCGACGACGAGGTCCAGTACAACGTCAACGCGCCGGTCTCGATCGACGGCGGCAACGGCGTCGACAAGCTCGTCGTGCTCGCGACCGAGTTCGCCGACGACATCGTCATCACGGCCAACAAGATCTATGGCGTCGGCCTCAACGTCCGCTACGCGAGCGTCGAGATCGTCGAGGTCGACGGCCTCGAGGGCGACGACGAGTTCTTCGTCCAGTCGACCGAGTTCGGCGTCGCGTACCGGATCATCGGCGGCCTCGGCAGCGACACGATCAACGTCGCCGGCGACGTCGTCGAGGACATCGTCACGCGCGAGCTCGAGGGCATCAGCGGCACGGTCGACCACCAGGTCACGTCGCCCGATGCCGCCTACGACGGCATGGCGATCGGCGGCATCGACCTGAACGTCGCCACCGGTGACGAGGGCAACGTGGTCATCACCGAGACCGGGAACTTCACCGGCGTGCGTGAGGGCGGCCCGATGTTCTTCGACAACTACTTCGTCCGGCTCGCGGCGGCCCCGACGGCGCCGGTGTACGTGACGATCTCGGCCTCGCGCTCGGCGCAGGAGGAGGCGGCCGGCATCGGCGGCCCGGCGGGCGACACGATCTGGCTCTGCACCGGCACCAGCGCGGCCGACTGCGACAGCCAGGACGACTTCGAGCGCCACATCTTCGTCAACGGGGTCCCGACCGACGTGGCGCGCCGCGCCATGACGTTCACCTTCCTGTTCACCCCGGAGAACTGGGACATCGACCAGTCCGTCTATGTCTTCGCGTACGACGACCTGCGCCCGGAGGGCGACCGGATCGTCACCGTCAACCACAGCGTCATCTCCCTGGACTCGCGCTACAACGCGACCGACGTGCGCAACGTCGAGGTCCGCGTCCGCGACAACGACACGCCGGGTGTGAACATCACCGAGGTCGAGCCGGGCACGTCGACGCAGGACGACCGCACGATCACGATCGAGGGCAGCTCGGTCACCGAGTACATCGACGAGGTCCACATCACGCTCGAGAAGCCGCCGCTGATCGGCTCCGTCGTGATCCAGCTCAGCCTCGACGACGAGAGCGACGCGCAGATTTCGCTGCTCAACCTGGCCGGGGACTCGCGCTTCGACCTCGCGGCGAAGACGATCACCTTCAACACGCTCAACTGGGCCGACCCGGTCCGCGTCGGCATCTCGTCGCGCAACGACCCGCGCCGCGAGGACCCCGGCACCGCGGTGATCGTGTTCGAGAAGCTGAGCTCGGACGACCCGACCTACGTCTTCGGGCCGGAGCTGCTCGACGTCGAGACGATCGACGACGACACGCCGGGCGCGGTGCTGCTCGAGAGCGGCCTGTCGACCCTGGTGGTCCGCGGCGGCGCCACCGACGACTACACGCTGCGGCTCACGCAGCGCCCGACCGACAACGTCGAGATCGCGATCCTCACCGACGGCCTGACCGACGTGGTGAGCATCAACGGCCTGCCGTTCCTGACCTCCGACTACCGCGACATCGGCGGCTACGTGCCGACCCGCTCGTTCGCCGGCGGCCTGATCGTGTCCGGTGCCACGATCATGCGCGGCACGGGCTCCGAGCTCGGCAGCTTCCTCGAGGAGGGCTTCACGCCCGGCTCGTTCATCCGCGTGAACGTGGGGGCGACCACCGCGGACGTGCTGATCGCGAACACGCCCGGCGCCGTCACGCACGACACGATCACGCTCGACGCCGCGTTCGCGGTCTCCGGCAACTTCACCGACGCGTCGATCAGCCGCCTGATCCGCCAGGGCCAGTACACGGGCAACATCACGTTCGACGCCGCGACGAACCGCCTCACGCGCAGTGACTGCCTGCCGAGCCACAGCTGCGCCGGCTGGCTCGCCGACGGGTTCCTCGAGGGCCAGCGGATCCGCATCGACAGCGGCCCGAATGCCGGCATCTACAAGATCGCCCTGATCCGCGGCTTCAACACGACGAAGGACGAGACGCTCGAGCTGACCCTGGAGAACGCGCTCGCGAGCTCGGGCAGCGGCGACGTGACCATCACGCGCGTCGCCGCGGTCGTCACCTTCACGCCCGACGACTGGTACATCGCCCAGCGCATCGAGCTCGGCGCCGACGTCAACTACGACGTGCCGATCACCCGCCAGGGCGCCAAGTACTTCCCGGCCTCGACCCACCTGCTGTCCAAGCTGCGCGGCCCGCTCTCCGTCGAGGGCGGAACGACCGAAGCCGACCGCTCGCTGAAGAACGGGCTCAAGCTGCCGGGCGAGGCCGACGCGGAGCTCTTCGAGATCGGCGAGCAGCCGCCCGAGAGCCAGCAGATCGACGTGCTCAACATCTTCAACGACTCGAGCCGCGCCGATACGACCGGCACGCTCAGCTCGACGCGCCTGACCGGGTTCGGCATGGCGAAGGACCTGTCGTTCGGCCTCTCCCACGGCGTCTTCGGCGAGCCGGCGATCTTCCCCGGCGGCATCAACTTCGGCGCGCTCAGCTTCGTCGACGGCCAGTTCGTGACCGACGACCAGGAGTCCTCGATCGAGGTCGTCAACCTGATGCTCGGCCAGGGCAACGACCGGCTGACGATCACCGGGCACGCTCGACCCGCTCGCGGAGCCCGACACGCCGGTCACGGTCACGCAGGCGTTCGACTTCGCGCCGACGGCCACGGGCGGCACGATCACGCGCCGCGACGGCGTGTCCTTCGAGGATTCCGGCTTCCTCGTCGGCCAGCTCGTGAACATCGCCGGCCTGTCCGGCGCCTGGCGCCTGATCGAGATCGCCGACTCCGGCTTCGGCGCGGGCACCGTCCTCGTGCTGCAGGGCGACCTGCTGCCCGCCGCTCCGGCGACGCCGGCGAACGTCTACGTCCAGGGCCCGCATGGCGGCCTGACGATCGTCCACGGCGGCGGCAACTCCTACCTGACGCTCACGCCGCAGCTCGACATCGCCTACGACGCCGCGAGCGGCACCGGAACGCTGATCCGCCGCGACGGCCTCGCGTGGATCGACGACGGCTACGCGATCGGCCAGCAGATCCAGATCTCGGGCGAGACCGGCACCCGCACGATCATCGGCTTCGCCGACGCGGCCTGCTACTACCCGGACCCGTTCGCCACCTGCGGTGATGGCAGCACGCTGATCCTCAGCGGCCCGCCGATCGGCGCCGCGATCGATGCCGCCCGCGAGGTCTGGGTCGCCGAGCCGTTCAAGGCCGAGTTCAGCGGCATCGCCGACATCGCGACCAGCTCCGTGACGCGCCACGACGGCTCGAGCTGGACCTCGGCCGGGTTCTACGCCGGCCAGCAGGTCTGGCTGTCCGGCACGGCCGGCCCGTGGACGGTCGCCGGCTTCGGCGACTCGGTCCACGGCGCCGGCACCGTGCTCTTCCTCGACGGCGGCGCGCTTGCGCCGCAGTCGGGCGTGGCCACCACCGTGTTCGGCTACGACGCGTCGCGCGACGGCGGCAAGCGCGTCGGCGGCGACCACATCGCCATCACCGGCGGAGGCGGCCCCGACTCGCCGCTGGTCGTCTACGGCGACACCTCACAGGACGGCCTCTGGTACGCCGGCAACGGCGCGACCACCGACGGCGTCGAGTTCGGCCCGAAGCCGTTCAACCCGTTCGTGCACCTGCCCGACGGCGAGAACGAGGACGACGAGTGGGTCTTCCCGGTCGCCGACCGCTTCCAGCTCCACGGCAACGACGTGATCGACGCGAGCGGCATGTTCGCCGGCGTCCCAGCCGACCAGCTGCCGAGCGTCGGCCTGACGATCTACGGCGGCCGCGGCAACGACACGATCATCGGCAGCGAGGCCGGCGACCACCTCGCGGGTGGCTCCGGCGACGACGTGCTCGACGGCCGCGGCGGCACCGATCACATCTACGGCGACTCGGGCGTCAACGTCGACATCTTCACGCGTGCCCTGACGATCCTCACGACCAGCGCGAGCGTCTCGCAGGCGGTCGACCTGATGGAGGCCGGCCGCGACACGATCTACGGCGGCGAGGGCACCGACATCATCTTCGGCGACCACGGCGCGGTCATCCAGCGCGTCGCCGACCCGAACGCGCCGCGAGCCGCTGCTCCAGAAGATCCAGACCACGACCCTGGATTCGGTCCGCCGCGTCGAGTCGCGTGCCTTCCAGAACGGCGACGACGACGTGATCTTCGGCGGCGCCGAGAGCGACCTGATCGTTGGCGGCGCGGGCAACGACCTGATCGACGGCGACGACGCCGACGACATCGTCTTCGGCGACAACGCGTACCTCGAGCGCCGGATCGACGAGGGCACGGGCGCCACCATCTCCACGCATCCGCGCTTCCAGACCCTGGTCGACGACCTGCTCTACAGCCGCACCGACCGGCCGAACGCGAACCCGCCGTACGTCAACCTGCCCGACGGGTTCGTCGCCGGCATCCTCTACAACCAGCCCGACTGGCTCCCGAGCGCGATGGCGGACGAGTCGGGCCAGCTGCTGACCGACGGCATCGAGCGCGAGTGGCGCGATCCGGACGGCCAGACGCCGTGGTGGGTCGAGTACCGCGTCACGAACCTGTTCCACACGGCCGCGTTCGACGCCGGCATCGGCGGCGTCGGCAGCTTCGGCAACGATCAGATCGCCGGCGGCTCGGGCCACGACGTCCTGCTCGCCCAGCTCGGCGACGACATCGTCCAGGGCGACGGCGGCATCGAGCTGATGTTCGCCGGCGGCGAGCACACCGGCGCCTCGCGCACGAGCGGTGGGGTCAGCGACCCGCTCGGCCCGCTCACCGTGATCGCCTCCGCCGAGGCCTCCACCGACGGCGAGGACTACATCGAGGGCGGCGGCGGCGACGACGTGATCTTCGGCAACCTCGGCCAGGACGACATCGTCGGCGGCAGCTCGAGCTTCTACAGCCTGATCAGCTCCGACCTGCGCCCAGACGGCGACGACATCATCTTCGGCGGCGCCGGCACCCGCGCCGACCGCAACGAGGAGCTCGGCGAGGGCAGCTTCGAGTCGCGCCATGCCCACGACGCGGACACGATCCTGGGCGACAACGGCAACATCGTCCGCATCGTCGGCATTCGCGGCGACGATCTGATCGACGGCTCGCCCGGGGAGGACCTCGAGGATCCGGACGACGACGTCCCGCCGGCGAACTACGTGACCTTCGAGTACGACGTGAACGGCGAGACCGCGGACGGCTACGGACCGGCGCGGATCGTCGTGCGCGGCGTGACCTGCTCGACCACACCGCCGGCGGCCCGGCGTTCCGGCCCGACCTGTTCGGGGGCGAGGGCGCCCGCCTGACCGGCTGCGGCTACGACAACGGCGGCAACGACGAGGTCCACGGCGAGTCCGGCGACGACACGGTCTACGGCGGTTGCGCGGACGACTCGCTGTTCGGCGACTCCGAGGACGACGATTTGATCGGCGGCTGGGGCAACGACTGGATCTCGGGCGGCAGCGGCCAGGACGGCGTGCTCGGCGACGACGGCCGGATCTACACGAGCCGCAACAGCTTCGAGTACGGCGAGGATCTCTACGGCGTCCTGCCGATCGCCGACGAGGACCTGATGGACAAGGAGATCTACGCCCAGTACGGCGCCCAGCGCGCGACGATCAACGTGTCCGGCGCGCTGAAGAAGTGGGTCGACATCACGCCGTTCAACTCGGACCCGGCCGGCCTCGACATGGACGACCCGCTCTTCGACGACGACTGGGCCGACGACATCATCTTCGGCGGCCTCGACTCCGACTTCCTGCACGGCGGCACCGGCGACGACGCCATCTCCGGCGCCGAGGCGCTGACCGAGTCCTACACGCAGCGCCGCGACGCCGCGGGCAACCTGCTCGGGTTCGCGCGCACCGACTGGACGCGCCCGTACAACCCCGGCGACGCGCTCCACTTCGGCCCCGATCACGACCCGTTCCAGCTGCTGCTCGACCTCGACACGGGCCTCGTGGTCCCGGGTGACGCGACCGACAGCCGCGTGACGATCGACAACACGGACCTGCTCCCGCGCGTCGGCGAGTTCGCGCTCTACGACGAGTACGACCCGCGCCGCAAGCTGCTGCTCGAGGACTCCGGCCTCGCCGCGAAGGACGGCACCGGCCGCGAGTGGTTCCTCAACAACCGCTCGCACGACGACGGCGCGGACGCCGTGATGTCGGACAAGGGCTGGGGCATCGCCTACAGCGACGGCGACGACGTGATCTTCGGCGACCTCGGGAACGACTGGCTCGTGGGCGGCACCGGCGAGGACACCCTCTGGGGCGGCTTCGGCAACGACCTGCTCAACGCCGACGACGTGCTCGAGAGCCGCGACGGCCTCAACGACCTGCCCGACACGCACCCGGCCTACGAGGACCTGGCGTTCGGCGGCGCGGGCAAGGACGTGCTGATCGCCAACACCGCCGGCGACCGGCTGATCGACTGGCAGGGCGACTTCAACACCTTCATCGTCCCGTTCTGGTGGTACTCGATGCCGACCATCAGCCGCTGGCTGGTGCCCAAGCCCGACGAGCTGTTCGACCACCTGCTCGGCCTGTCGCCGCTGTGGGACGAGACGAACTGCTTCCTCCCGAACTGGGAGAACCCGATGGAGGGCTGCACCGAGCCGCGGCTCGAGCAGTTCCTCTACGAGCTGGCCGAGAGCCAGGGCGCCGACCCGACCCGAGCGACCGACGCCGGCGAGGACCCGGCGCGCCGCGGCGAGCCGATGGGCGAGCTCGGCCTCGTGACCCCGTACGACGAGGACTACTGGCACGACCAGATCGGCCTCCCGTCGGATCCGCCCGGGTTCATCCCGTTCCAGCGCCGCGACGTGCTCTACTCGGCCGAGTTCGAGGATCCGACGACGCTCGGCTTCACCGACCTCGACAACGGGATCTTCGGCGGCACGCACCTGCTCGACATCCTCTTCGGCTACGACGGGTTCGCGCTCACCCTCGGCCAGATCCACACCCACATGGGCGGCAGCCCGGCACACGACTTCGTCGTCGACCTCGGCAACGGCCTCGCGCTGACGATCGACATCAAGGGCATCAACGTCAGCGCCGGCGGCGTCGACGTCGATCTCGACCTCGGCCTGTACAAGCCCGACACAGACATCGGCCAGGACCCGCGCCTGCTCGACCTCGACCTCACGCTCGACGACCCCGTCCAGCTCCTCCTCGACCTCGAAGACGCCATCTCCGACGTGCTCGACCCGGGCCTGCGCGAGCTGTTCACCGACGACATCACCGACGCCCTCGAGGACATCACCGGCGGCCTCGTGAACGTCATCACCGACGAGGCCGACGACATCCTCGACGACGTCACCGACCTGTACGACCATCGGGCCGATCCTCGGGCCGATCCTCGACCCGCTAGGCGGCCTCGGCGGCATCCTCAACCCGGTCGTCGGCGACGTGACCGATCCGCTCGCCGACCTCATCGACACGACCCTCCCCGGCGTCGGCGACACGCTCGACCCGCTCGGCATCGGCGCGCTCGGGCTGCTGCAGCCGGTGGTCGAGGGTGCGGCCGACACGCTCCAGGCCGGCAGCATCGTGCCGCTCGACGCCTCACTCCAGGACACGGCCACGCACGTCACCGACGACCTCGGAGCCGGCCTGCTCCCGATCGTGCCCGACCTCGTGCCACTGATCACCGAGCTCGACGAGCCGATCGTGCCGCCGCTCGACGAGACAGTGATCCTCGTCCAGAACGTGACCCAGCCGGTCGCCGACCTGCTCGCGCCACTGGCCGGCGGGGAGCCGATCCCGCTGCCGCCAGTTCCGGCGCTGCCCGTGCCCGCGCCGGTGGCCGCCGTGACCACGCCGATCGTGACGGCCGTGACCAGCGTCACGGCGCCGGTGACGGCCGCCGCGACAACCGCGACGGCGCCCGTGACGACCGTCGTCCAAACGGTCGTGCAGGCAACCACTCAACCGATCCCGCCGCCGATTCCGGCCATCACGCCGGTCGCGGTAGCGGTCGTGAAGCTGCTGAAGCTCTGGTAGCGACCAGAGCCCGGCTGTAGCGGGCGAGGGGGCGGGCTAGGCGCCCGCGCCCGCGCCGCCGCGTCCCTCGCCGGCGGCGAACCGGCCGGCGCCCTCGGCGGCGACGCCGAAGGTCCTGGGGCCCGACTCGGCCTCGAGCTTCATCCCGTCCGCGAACGGCATGCCGATGCCGTTGATGGCGGCGGCGCGGTCGGCGAGCATCGTCTCCTGCGGGAACCGGGCGAGTGCCTCGGCGATCTCGAGCGCCCGCTCGAGCTGCGTGCCGGCCGGGACCACCTGGTTGACGAGGCCCATCGCGAGCGCCTCGTCGGTCTGGACGATCCGGCCGGTGAGGATCAGGTCGAGCGCGCGGCCGAGGCCGATGATCCGCGGCATCCGCTGGGTGCCGCCGTCGATCAGCGGCACGCCGAAGCGGCGCTCCGTGAAGCCGAGCTGGGACCCCTCGGCGGCGATCCGAAGGTCGCACCACAGCGCCAGCTCGAGCCCGCCCGCCAGGCACCAGCCCGAGATCGCGGCGATCGTCGGCTTGCTGGGCGTGAGGCGCGTGAAGCCGAGCGGCCCGTCGTCGAGCCCGAGCCGCGGCGCGAAGCTCTCGATCGCCTTCAGGTCGGCGCCGGCGCAGAAGGCCAGCTCGCCGCCGCCGGTGAGGATCATCACGCGCGCGTCGTCGTCGGCTTCGAACCGCTCGTAGGCCTCGGTGAGCAGCTCGGCTGTCGGGCCGTCGACCGCGTTGCGGCGCTCCTGGCGGTCGATCGTGACCACCGCGGCCGCGCCGCGGCGCTCGTAGATCACCTGCTCGGAGTCGACTGCCACGGCGGGCATCTTCTCACGCGCGGGGAGAGCTGGCCCCGGAACTGCAGCGACCCCGAGCGGGGAGCGCCGGGGCCGCATGCGAGGAGGGATCTGCACAGGGCATCCTGCCCGGATGCCGGGCACTCCTTGTTACAAGGCTGAGAACTCGCCTACCAGCCGACGGTTTTGCGGAACGCGGAGGCCTTCTTGGCTTCCTTCCGCTTCTCGAGGGAGTGTTGTACCCACGAGCCGAAGCAGACGACGAACGTGAAGAAGAGCACGACGCCGAGGGAGAAGAACGTGATGTCGCGGTCGTTGACCTCGCCGAGCAGGCCCTCGCCGTTGTCGCCGGCCCATGCGGGGGCGGCGAGCAGCAGGCTGGTGGCGATCGCGAGGACGAACGGGGACAGGCGCTTCATCGCCCGCAAGATTACCGGTTAGGCTGGCCACACAGATGAACACCGGCGAGTTCAGCTGCATCATCGAGATCCCCAAGGGGAGCCGCAACAAGTACGAGTGGGATCACGAGCGCGATCGCATCGTGCTCGACCGCTTCCTGTTCTCCTCGGTCGTCTATCCGATGGACTACGGGTTCATCCCCGACACCCTGAGCCTCGACGGGGACCCGCTCGACGTGGTCTGCTGCGTGTCCGAGGCCACGTTCCCGGGCTGCATGATCGACGTGAAGCCCGTCGGGCTGTTCCGGATGGAGGACGACAAGGGCATCGACGACAAGGTGCTGTGCGTGCCCCTGACCGATCCCGAGCTGGAACACGCTCGAGCAGCTGGAGGACGTCCCGAAGCAGCTCCGCGACGAGATCGCGCATTTCTTCTCCATCTACAAGGACCTCGAGCAGAAGAAGGTCAAGGTCGACGGCTGGTATTCACGGGACGAGGCGATCGAGGAGATCGCCGAGTCGCGCAAGCGGTTCACCGAGAGCAACCACTAGCCTCCTGCCGCGATGTCGATCCTCGAGGCGATAGTCCTCGGGATCGTGCAGGGGCTCACCGAGTTCCTGCCGATCTCGAGCAGCGGCCACATCCTGATCGTTCCGGCCTTCTTCGGCTGGGAGGATCCGGGCACCGCGTTCACTGCCGTGATCCAGCTCGGCACGATGGCCGCGGTGCTCCTCTACTTTCGCAAGGACCTGTGGAGCATCGCCTCGACCTGGGTGCGCTCGCTGCGCGAGAAGGAGCTGCGCTCGCACCACGACGCGAAGATGGGCTGGTACCTGATCATCGCCACGATCCCGATCAGCGTGTTCGGGCTGGCGTTCCAGGACTCGATCGAGAACGGCGCGCGCGACCTCTACCTGACGGGCACGATGCTGATCGTGTTCGGCCTCGTGCTCGAGGCCGCGGACCAGGTCGCCAAGCGCGACCGCGAGATCGAGAAGGCCACCTGGAAAGACGGCCTCGCGATCGGCTTCGCGCAGGCGCTCGCGCTGATCCCCGGCGTGTCGCGCTCGGGCTCGACGATCAGCGCCGGACTGCTGCTCGGGTTCGACCGCGCCGCGGCGGCGCGCTTCTCGTTTTTGCTTTCGATCCCCGCGGTCGTGCTCAGCGGACTGTTCGAGCTGAAGGACGCCGGCACCGAGGGATCGAGTATCGAGGCGGTGATCGTGGCCACCATCGCCTCGTTCGTGGTCGGCTACGCCGCCATCGCATGGCTCCTGAAGTACCTCGCAACCCACTCGCTGCGGATCTTCGTGGTCTACCGCATCGCGCTCGGCGCGATAGTCATCGCGCTGACTGCCGCGGGCACCATCGCCTCGCCCGTTTAGGCTCTGTGTCGTGAACACTCGGACCAGGCGGGCGCTCCAGATCGGCGGGATCCTGCTGGTCGCGCTCGCGCTGACCGCGCTGCCCGGCGGCGACTCGACTTTGCGCGTGATCCTGACGCTGCTGTCGATCGTGTTCTTCGCGGCGATCGCGTTCCTCGGCTATCGGCTGTTCCGCCAGTTCCGCAGCGACCTCGAGGATCTCGACGACCGGGTCCGGCTCGTGCTCTACGGGTCCGTCGGCGCGGCGTTCCTCACGTTCGTCGCCACCGCCCGGCTGTTCGACCAGGGCGGCTTCGGCGTCCTCACCTGGCTCGCCATGCTGTCGCTCTGTGCCTATGGCCTGTACTGGACGTGGCTGCAGTACCGCGGCGACCGCGGCTACTGAGCGAGGTCGTCGAGTGCCGCGCGTGCGGACTCGCGGTCACTGAAGACGCTGTCGATAGCGGCGCGCGTCCGTTCGAGCGGGGAGCGCATCGCCCATTTGTAACGCGTACGCGTTGATGCGTCACGCCGCGCGCGTGACGGTGCATGCGTGCGGTGCGAACGAGGACAGGCGAGCGTGGAACTGGTGGCGTCGTTGCCGTTCGTCCTGCTGGCCGGAGCGCTGGCCTGGCAGCTCGCGCTGGCCGGGCATGCAGCGTGGATGGCGGCGCATGCCGCTCGGGCGGGCGCACGCGCGGCGGTGGTCGGGCGCGACGCGCACTCGGCGGCCCGCAGCGCGCTGCCGGAGTCGCTCGAGCGCGGCCTGAGGGTCGAGTCGCGCGACGGCCGGGTCACGGTCCGCGTGCGAATCCCGGTGTTGATCGGCAAGTCCCGGCCGGTGGCGGTCATGGCTGCCGCGAGGCTCGGTGCTGCACCGTGAGGCGTGAGCGCGGGCAGGCGCTCGTCGAGCTCGTCGCGGGCGTCCCGGGGCTTGTACTGCTGGGGCTGGTGCTGCTGCAGCTGCTTGCGGTCGGCTACTCCGCGGTCCTGGCCGGCAACGCTGCCGAGGCGGGAGCCATCACGCTGGTGGGAGGGGGCGAAGCGGGGGAGGGGGCGCGTGCTGCGCTGCCGGGGTGGTCGCGCGCGCGTGCGCGGGTGAAGGCGAGCGGTGGGGCGGTGACGGTGCGCCTGCGCCCGCCCGGCCTGTTCCCGCGGGCGGCCGATGTCCTGGCCGTGACCGGCCGCGCCGAGGTCGTGCGCCCGTGAGCGCGCGAGCGCAGGTTCGAGAGGCCGTGCGGCCGTGAGCGCCCGGGCCCAGGTTGGCGGCGGGCTCGTACGCGCGGCCGCGGGGGCGGTCGTCGACTTCCTAGTCGAGCCCGAGGCGCCTGAGGCTGCAGCGGCTGCGGCCGAGCCGGTGGTCGTGCCCATCATCCCCCCGCCGCCGGAGCCGGTCGTCGCCGTCGCCGGGCTCGGGCCGCGTTGCGGCGCGACCGTGGTCGCGCGCGGGCTCGCCGCCGAGCTGTCGCGCCGCAGCCTCGCGGGCGCTGCCGTGGTCGCGGCGGTCGAGCGTGCTGCCGCCGGGGGGCCCGCGCCTGCCCCGGCCGCGACCGGGCTCGCAGCGGGAAATGCCCGGCGGCTCGTGCGCCAGCTGGCTGCCGGCGGCGTTGCCGCGCGCGGTGCGGGTCGCGTCGCTCTCCTCGACGCCCGGGCCGACGGCGTGCCCGGGCTCACAGGCCGGGGTTGGCCCGTGGTCCTCGACGTCTCCGGTGCCGCCTGCCTGGCCAACCTCGTCGATCTGGTCGACCGCGTCGTCCTGGTCGGTGCGCCCGGCATCGAGCCGGCCCTCGCGGCCGCGGTCGCTGCGTCGCTAACCCGCGACTGCGGCGTGCCGCCGTTGGTGGCTCTCGCGCGGGGGTCTGGGGACCCGGGTGCCTGGGCGGACAGGTTCGACGTCCTCGTGCCGCACTCGCGCCTCGGGGCCCAGTCGCTGCTGGCCGGGCGACCTTCCCGCGGCGCCATGGCCGCGGGCATCGCCGCGCTCGCCGATCTGGTGGTGGAGGGCAACCTTGCAGCGCAATAGCGGGCCTGTCCGGCAGCGAGCGCGGTTGGTTGGCGAATCTTCGCCCCATAGGGGTGCAAAGTCGCCAACCAACGGCGAACGGGGCCAGGCCTTGCTCCTCCTGCTGGGCGTGGTTGCCGCCGTGCTCGTCGGCGCACTCGTCCTCATAGCCGCCGGGCAGGCATTGGGCGGGCGCAGCGGCGCCGGCCGCGCGGCGGATCTCGCCGCCGTCTCGGCCGCGAGCCGGATGCGCGCCGACTATCCGCGGTTGTTCGAGCCGGTGTACCTCGAGAGCGGCGCGCCCAACCCGCGCCACCTCGGCACGGCCGAGTACCTCGCCCGCGCGCGCTCCGCGGCCCTGGCCGGCGTCCGCGCCAACGGAGGCGCGGTGGGCGCGGCCGAGGTCGGCTTCCCCGGCGGCGGCTTCGCGCCGACGCGCGTGTCGGTCCGCCTGCGCCGTGAGGTGCCCGTGCGAACGGGCGGGCGCCGGCGGGCGCGCGTACCCGTCGCCGCCCGGGCCGTCGCCGAGCTCGCGCCCGGCTCGATCGCCCCGGCGGGGATGCCGGGATACGGGACGGGCGGCGGCTACGACGGCCCGCTCGCCTACAGGATGGGCAAGCCGATGCGCCCGGACGTGGCCGCCGCGTTCGACCGCATGGCGGCAGCGGCGCGGCGCGACGGTCACGCCCTCGCGATCAACAGCGCGTTCCGCTCCGATGCCGAGCAGGCGCGGCTGTTCGCCGCGAACCCGAACCCGAAGTGGGTGGCCCCGCCCGGCACCTCGCTGCACCGCTACGGCACCGAGCTGGACCTCGGGCCGCCGGGGGCGTACGGCTGGCTCGCGTCGAATGCGCGCCGGTTCGGGTTCATCCACCGCTACGCGTGGGAGCCTTGGCATTACGGATTCGGGCAGAACCCGCGCGACGTGCCCGCCCAGTACGAGCGCGGCTCCTGGGAGCCTCCGGATGGCGACCACGGGCGCATCCACCATCGGCTGCCGAGCTTCGTCCCGCCCCGCTTCCACGACCCGATCGCGAAGGCCGCCCTGCGCTGGAACGTGCCGATGAACCTGTTGGCCGCCCAGCTCTACGCGGAGTCGGGCTTCAACCCGTTCGCGAGAAGCCCTGCCGGGGCCCAGGGCATCGCCCAGTTCATGCCCGGCACGGCGCAGACCTACGGGCTGTCGGACCCGTTTGACGCGGAGGCGGCGATCATGGCCCAGGCGCACCTGATGCACGACCTGCTGAAACGGTTCGGCGGGAAGATCGACCTCGCGCTCGCCGGTTACAACGCCGGCCCGGGCGCGGTCGAGCGCCACGGCGGCGTGCCGCCCTACGCCGAGACGCGCGCCTACGTAGCGAAGATCCTCGGGATGCTCGGCGGCGCGGGCGACATCGCCGCCCCGGTGTTCGAGGTGCGGCTCGTGGAGTGACGCGGGCGCCGGAGTAGGCTCCGCCGCCGTGACGGACTGGCTCACCGAGATCTTGCGCTGCCCCGAGGACGGCGGCGAGCTCGGCGCGGCGGCGACCGGTTTCACCTGTCGCGACTGCGGCCGGACGTTCGGAATCAGCGACGGCGTCGCCCGCCTCCTGCCCGACCACCTCGCGCACCTCGGCGGGGGCGAACAGCGCGCCGAGCCGGACGACGGCGCCGAGGTCGAGTGGGTCGCGGGGGAGATGGAGTGGTGGGACGGCTGGGTCGAGGTTGACCACAAGCATCGCAACGCCCCGCTACACCCCGATCGCGGCCTGCGCGGATACTCGCGCGAGCGCAACCTCTTCCGCCACGTGCGCGACGCCGTGGGCCCGGAGCCGGTCGTTGTCGAGATGGGCGCCGGATCGAGCCGGACGGTCTCCGGCCTGTGGCCGCCGCGCGAGAAGGGGCTCCGGTACGTGGCCACGGACATCTCCCTCAAGTGGCTCGCGAGCGGACGCGAGGCCCTCGGCGACGAGGCGGCCGCGGTGCAGTGCGAGGCCGGCCACTGGCCCTTCGCGCCCGGGTCCCTCGACGTGGTCGTCGTGCTCGGAGTGCTGCACCACCTGCCCGACTGGCGTCGCGCCCTGCGCGCGGCCTGCACGAGCGTCAAGCCCGGCGGCTACGTGCTGCTGCACGAGGTGATCGAGAAGCCGCGCGTCTTCGCCGGCCGCCGCGACGCTGGGGTCAATGACGCGTGGGTCAGCCCGCACGAGGGCCACGTGTCGGCCGCGGACCTGCGCGCGGTGCTCGGGGAGAGCGGGAACATCGTCCGCTGGCGCGGCGAGGCGTCGCCGCTGCGCTTCCTCCTCGTCCAGGGGCTGAACCTGCACGAGCGCCTCGAGGAGAGCCGTGCCCTTACCGTCACGCTCGACGCCGCCGACCAGGCGTTCGGCCAGACGCTCGGGCGCGTCCGACCGAGCCTCGGGTTCGCCGAGATCACGTGCGTCTGGCAGGCGCGGCCGGTGGGATAGGGTCGCGCCATGGCAGAGGTCACGATCAACGGCATCGAAGGGCTGCAGGAGATGGTCGGCAGGACGGTCGGCCCGACGGACTGGCGCGAGATCACGCAGGAGATGATCAATACGTTCGCCCAGCTCAGCGGCGACCACCAGTGGATCCACGTCGACGTGGAGCGCGCGAAGAACGAGAGCCCGTTCGGCACGACGATCGCGCACGGCAACCTGACTCTCGCGACGATCGACGGCTTCCGCGACCAGCTCACGGAGTCGACCGGCTTCAAGCTCGGCGTGAACTACGGCTGGAACAAGGTGCGCTTCCCGGCGCCCGTGCCGGCCGGCGGGCGGATCCGCGCCACGAACGAGATCGTCTCGGTCGACGATGTCGGCGGCGGCTGGTGGCAGGTGGTCACCCGCTTCACGATCGAGCTCGAAGGCTCGGAGAAGCCTTGCTGCGTCGCCGAGTCCGTCGGACGCGCGCTCGTCTGAACGCCCTGACCCACCTCTAGTCTCGGAGAGGTGCCGAAGACCGCCGAGCGCAGCGTCGACGAGCAGCGCAAGGCGCTGCCGGACGCCCCTGGCGTCTATCTGTTCAAGGACGGGCGCGGCAAGGTCTTCTACGTGGGCAAGGCGAAGTCGATTCGCAAGCGGGTCGCGTCGCACTTCAACAACCCGTCCAACCGCGGTGTCGCCGAGATGCTCGGCGAGATCGGGGCGATCGAGTGCGTCGTCACCGAGTCCGAGGCCGAGGCACTGCTGGCGGAGCAGAACTTCATCAAGCGCCACCGGCCGCGGTTCAACATCCGGCTGCGCGACGACAAGTCCTACCCCTACATCGGGATCTCGCTCGACGAGGACTATCCGCGCGTCTACTTCACGCGCGAGAAGCACCGGGGCAACCGCGCCTACTTCGGCCCGTTCTCGAATGCCAAGCGCGTGCGCGAGACGCTCGACCTGCTGGCGAAGATCTTCCAGCACCGCAGCTGTGAGGGGAAGGAGCCCGGGCCGCCAGTCCGGTAGCCCGTGCCTCGATTACTTCATCAAGCGCTGCCAGGCGCCATGCGTCGGCTACGTGTCCCAGGAGGAGTACCGCCACAACATCGAGACGATCACGGCGTTCCTGTCGGGCCGCTACCGCCAGATCGAGCGTGAGCTGGAGCGAAGCATGAAGCTCGCGGCCGAGGACCAGGAGTTCGAGGTGGCCGCGCTGCTACCGCAACCGGCTGCGCGCGGTGCGGTCGCTGCTCGAGCGCCAGCGCATCACCAACGAGTCGGTCGGCACGCTCGACGCGATCGCCGTGGCGGCGGAGGAGACCGACGCCAACGCCCAGGTGTTCCAGGTGCGCGACGGCGTGCTCGCCGACCGCCAGAGCTTCTATCTCGAGAACCAGGCGGGGCGGGGGGAGGACGAGGTGCTCGAGGAGTTCGTCCTCCAGTACTACGCGAGCGCGATGTCGATCCCGCCGCGGGTGGTGGTCCCGCGCGCCACCAGCGCCGAGCAGCAGGCGCTGCTCGGCGAGGCGCTGGCCGAGCGCCGCGGCGGCCCGGTCGAGGTCAAGCCGGCCGAGCGCGGCGACAAGCGGCGGATCTTCGAGCTGGCCGAGCGCAACGCGCGGCTGGCGCTCGACCAGGACCGGCTGCGCTCCGAGCGCCGCCGCTCGCAGCGCGTCGAGTCGGTCGAGGGGCTGCGGCAGGCGCTCGGTATGGAGCAGCTGCCGATGCGGATCGAGTGCTTCGACATCTCGAACCTCGGGGAGACCCACACGGTCGCGTCGATGGTCGTCTTCGAGGGCGGCGCGCCGAAGAAGTCCGACTACCGCCGGTTCAAGATCCGCGACGCCGCGCAGGACGACTTCGCCGCGATGGCCGAGGTGTTGCGGCGGCGGATCGCACAGTTCCAGGCCCAGCGCGAGATCTCGCCGCACGAGACCCAGCACGACGCCAGCTTTGCGTCCCTGCCGGGGCTGATCGTGATCGACGGCGGGAAGGGCCAGCTTTCGGCCGGGCTCGCCGAGCTGCGCGACTTCACCGATCTCGGCACCACGGTGATCAGCCTCGCCAAGCGGATCGAGGAGGTGTTCGTGCCGGGCCGCCCGGCGCCGCTCCTGCTCCCGCACGACGGCGCGCCGCTGCAGCTGCTCCAGCGGGTGCGCGACGAGGCGCACCGGTTCGCCATCGAGTTCCACCGCGGGCGCCGCGACAAGGCGATGACCCGCTCCGTGCTCGACGACCTGCCCGGTGTCGGGCCGACCCGCAAGCGCGCGATCCTCGCGCACTTCGGCACCCCAGAGGCCGTGCTCGCCGCGAGCCGCGAGGAGCTCGAGGCGGTGCCCGGCCTGCCGGGCAAGGTCGCGCGCGAGATGCACCAGCACCTGCACCGTGTCGACTGAGCCGATGAGTCCGGGACACTTGGAGGCCGCATGCAGGACTTGGTGATCGTCACAGGCCTCAGCGGCGCCGGGAAGAGCCAGGCCATGGCCTGCTTCGAGGACGCCGGCTACTTCTGCGTGGACAACCTCCCGACGGAGATGATCGGCAGCCTGGCCGACCTGTTCGAGCACGAGGGGTCGAAGGTCGAGCGGGCGGCGATCGTGTCCGACGTACGCGGCGGCGAATACTTCGAGGGCCTCGCGCGTGCGCTCACGGACCTGCGCGGGCGCGGGATCCCGCACCGGATCCTCTTCCTCGAGGCGGTCGACAGCGTGCTCGTCAATCGCTACAAGGAAACCCGCCGCCGCCATCCGCTCGGAGGGCCCGTCGAGCGGGCGATCGGCGAGGAGCGGGCGTTGCTCGCCCCGCTGCGCGAGCAGGCGGACGTGGTGATCGACACCTCCGACCTGACCGCCGCCCGGCTGCGGCGGGTGGTGGCCGACAAGATGCTGCCGCGCGGCAGCCGCGGCAAGCTCGCGGTCACGTTCCTCAGCTACGGCTTCAAGCACGGGGCCCCGCGCGACGCCGACCTCCTGTTCGACGTGCGCTTCCTGCCGAACCCCCACTACGAGCCCGACCTGCGCGATCTCACGGGGCTCGACGCGCCCGTGCGGGAGTACGTCGAGTCCTCGGAGGGCCTCGCCGACTTCTTCGCGCGCCTCGAGCCGCTGCTCGACTACCTCCTCCCGCAGTACGAGAAGGAGGGCAAGGCGCACCTCACGATCGGGATCGGCTGCACCGGCGGGCGCCACCGCTCGGTCGCGATCGCCGAGCGGCTCTCACGCGAGTACGGCGACAAGGGCGACTTCCTCGTCGACGTGGTCCACCGCGACATCGCCAAGCCACCGCGTCAGGCGTAGTCGTGTCCGCTGTCCCGGCGGAGCACGTGACCCATCCGCTCACGCGCACGCTGCTCGCGCTCACGTTCAGCGCGGGGATCGTCGACGCCGTGAGCTTCCTCGCGCTCGGCACCGTCTTCAGCGCGGCGATGAACGGCAACGTGCTGCTGCTCGGCTTCGGAGTCGCGGGGAAGGGCGACCTGCCGGTGATCGCGCCGACGGTGGCGATCGTGGCGTTCCTGCTCGGAGCGCTGGCCGGCGGGGTCATGTCCCGCCGCGGCGCGCACCCCCGGCCCGAGGACGACCTGCCCACGACGATCGCCGTCGAGACCGGCCTGATCGCCGCCACCGCGACGTACGCGCTGTTCGTCGACGTGACCCCGGCGGAGATCTCCGCCACAACGGTGATCGCCGTGCTCGCGTTCGCGATGGGCCTGCGGACGGCGACGGCCAAGGCGATCGGCGTGCCCGACCTCTCCACGACCCTCGTCACCCTCGGCATGGTCGCCCTGGCGTCCGAGGCCGCGAAGGGGGAGGAGAGCGGCGCTGCTGTTCGCCGCCGGGTGGCGGTGATACTCGCCCTCTTCGCCGGGGCGCTCGCCGGGGCGCTCCTGCTGAGCGCCGACCTCGCGCTGACCCTGTTCGTGACAGCGGCGGTGAGCGCGGCCGCCGGGATCGACTACGCGCGCTCGACGCGGCGCCGTCCGGCCGGCTAGATCTCGACGGCGGGCAGCCCGTCGAGGCTGAGCGCGTTCTTCTCGCGCTGGTACTCGGTGAAGCCCTCGGGGCCGAGCGTGCGCAGTTTCTTCGCCGACCACGCGTGCTGGTGCTCCCGCGTGCCCTGTTGCTCCATCAGCGGCACGCCGTACCCGCACGAGTCCGCGATCCGCTCGACGTCCACGCGGATGATTGCCCGCCGGGACTCCTCGACCTCGGGCTCGTCGAACTCGCAGCGCCCCAGCAGCGGCACGAACTCCGGGTCCGCCGCGGGGACGACGGTGCCGGTCCCGTGCAGGCGCAGGATCCGTGGGGGCCCATCGAACGCGCACAGCATCACGACGATCCGCCCGTTCTCGCGCAGGTGCGCGATCGTCTCGGCGCCGCTCCCGATCACGTCCAGATAGGCGACCTCGCGCGGCCCCAGTACGCGCAGCGTCCCGATCGGCCCCTTGGGCGACACATTCACCCGTCCGTCGCCCGCGAGTGGGGCCGTTCCGACGAAGAAGAGAGCCTGCGCGGAGATCCACCCGCGGAGCCGGTCGTCGATTTCCTCGTAGACGCTTCCCACGAGCCCAGGGTACCGACGAGCCTGACCTGTCCCGCGATACGCTCAGGGCCCTCTCTGATCAGAACGAAAGGACCCTCGGAATGGCCTTGAAGGCCGGAATCAACGGCTTCGGCCGCATCGGGCGCAACGTTTTCCGCGCAGCTCACGAGCGCGGTGCCGACATCGACTGGGTCGGCGTCAACGACATCACCGACACCGCCACACTCGCCAACCTGCTCAAGTTCGACTCGATCCTCGGCCCGTTCCCGGGCACGGTGGAGGCGGAGGAAGGTGCGCTGATCGTCGACGGGAAGAAGCTCCCCGTACACGCCGAGCGCGATCCCGCCGATCTCCCGTGGGGCGACTCGGGCGCCGACGTGGTGATCGAGTCGACCGGCCTGTTCACCAAGCGCGAGGACGCCGCCAAGCACCTGGCCGCCGGCGCGAAGAAGGTCATCATCTCCGCACCCGCGACCGAGCCGGACGTGACGCTCGTCCTCGGCGTGAACGACGACGCCTACGACCCGGCCTCGCACGACGTGATCTCGAACGCCTCGTGCACGACCAACTGCCTCGGTCCGGTCGCCAGCGTCCTCCACGAGGCGATCGGCATCGACTCCGGCCTGATGACGACGATCCACGCCTACACGTCGGATCAGCGCCTGCACGACGCGCCGCACAAGGACCTGCGCCGCTCGCGCGCGGCGGCGCTCAACCTGATCCCGGCATCGACGGGCGCGGCGAAGGCGATCGGCCTCGTCATGCCCGAGCTCGCCGGGAAGCTGAGCGGGTTCGCCGTCCGGGCACCGGTCCCGACCGGCTCCGTGGTCGATCTCGTGTTCCAGCCGAGCCGTTCGACCTCCGCCGAGGAGATCAACGCGGCGATCGCGGCCAAGGCCGACAGCGGCGCGCTCGCGGGCATCCTCCAGTACAGCGAGGATCCGCTCGTATCGACGGACATCGTCAAGTCGCCGTTCTCGTCGATCTTCGACTCGGAGCTGACGCTGGTGCTCGACGGCGGCCTGGCCAAGGTCGTGTCGTGGTACGACAATGAGTGGGGCTACTCGAACCGCGTCGTCGACCTGGCCGAGCGCGTGCTCGTGGGCACCGCCCAGCCTGTTGGCTGACGTCCGCTAGGTGGCGTTCGCGAAGAAGACGGTCCGGGACCTGGACCTCGACGGGGGCGAGCGTGTGCTCGTCCGCGTCGACTTCAACGTCCCGCTCGCCGGTGGCCGTGTCACGGACGACACGCGCATCCGCGCGGCGGTGCCGACTCTCGAGCACCTGCTCGAGAGCGGCGTGCGGCTCGTGCTCGCCGCGCACGTCGGCCGCCCGAAGGGCAAGCCGTCGCAGGAGACGTCGCTGCGCCCGGCGACCGACCGGCTGCGAGAGCTGATCGACGCTCCGGTGATCCAGGCCCCAGCCGTCGTGGGCGACGAGGTCAAGGCTGCCGTGGAGGGCCTCGACCCGCGCTCGGTGCTGGTCCTGGAGAACACGCGCTGGGAGCCGGGGGAGACGAAGAACGACAAGAAGCTCGCGAAGCAGCTGGCGAGCTATGCCGACTACTTCGTGAACGACGCGTTCGGCGCCGCGCACCGCGCCCACGCCAGCACCGCGGGGGTGGCCGAGCATCTACCGTCCGTGGCGGGGCTCCTGCTCGAGCGCGAGGTGGAGACGCTGACGAAGATCGTCGAGTCGCCCGAGCGCCCGCTGTGCGTCGTGCTCGGCGGGGCGAAGGTCACGGACAAGGTCGCGCTGATCGATCGTTTCCTGGAGATCGCCGACCGCCTGCTGATCGGCGGCGCCATGGCGTTCTCGTTCTTCCGCGCCCAGGACATCTCGACCGGCGACTCGCTGGTCGAGGAGGAGGGCGTCGAGCTCGCCGCCAAGGCGCTCAAAAAGGCGAAGAAGTCGGATTGCAAGCTGATGCTGCCCGTCGATCTCGTGCTCGGCGAATCGTTCTCCGCCGAGGCCGCGAACAAGCAGGTCGACGGCACCGAGGTGCCCGACGGCTGGATGGGCCTCGATATCGGCCCCGCGACCGCGGCCAAGTACGCGAAGCAGATCGAGCGCGCAGGAACAGTCTTCTGGAACGGCCCCATGGGGGCGTTCGAGCTGGAGCCGTTCGCGGGGGGAACCCTTGCGGTTGCCCAGGCCGTGGCGTCTGCTCCAGGAACAACCGTGGTCGGAGGGGGCGATTCCGCCGCGGCACTTGCCGCGTTCGGGCTCGCTGAGAAGGTCACGCACCTGTCTACGGGCGGCGGAGCCGCCCTTGAACTGCTGGAGGGCAAGGCCCTCCCGGGACTGGAGGCCCTCGACGATGCCTGAACGCCGACCATACATAGCCGGAAACTGGAAGCTGTGGGGTACGCGGGCAGAGGCCGCCGCGTACTGCGACACCCTGCTCACGCTGCTCGCGGAACCCGGCAGCCGGCCGGCCGACGTGGGCCTGTGCGTGCCGTACACCGCGCTCGAGACGGTCGTCCACAAGCTCGACGGCGCCGGGGTGATCGTCTCGGCCCAGAACATGCATCAGGCCGACAACGGCGCCTTCACCGGTGAGATCTCGACCTCGATGCTGCTCGAGCTCGGCACCCAGGGCGTGGTGCTCGGGCACTCCGAGCGGCGCCAGCTGTTCGGCGAAACCGACAAGGCGCTGCAGGAGAAGGTCCCGGCAGCGCTCGACGCGGGGCTCGCTCCGATCCTGTGCGTCGGCGAGACCGAGGACGAGCGCGAGGCGGGGGAGACCGAGCGCAAGCTCCGCCACCAGGTCGGGGAAGGCCTCGAGAAGGTCCCGGCCGAACGGCTCGCCGAGGTGACCATCGCGTACGAGCCGATCTGGGCGATCGGCACCGGCAAGGTCGCCACGCCCGACCAGGCCCAAGAGGCCGTCGGCTTCGTGCGCGCGCTCGTGGGTGGCCGCTCACAGGAGGCCGCCGACGCGGTCCGCGTCCTGTACGGGGGCAGCGTGAAGCCGGAGAACGCCGGCGAGATCCTGTCTCAGCCCGACGTGGACGGCGCGCTTGTCGGCGGCGCGAGCCTCGACCCGGATAGCTTCGCGCAGATCGTCGTCGCCGCCGGATGACGCTCGCGCCGGGTCCCGGCGAGCTGCCCGCGGGGCGCGTCTGCCTCGTGGTGCTGGACGGCTGGGGCCTCGCGCCCGCCGGCCCCGGTAACGCCGTCGAGCTGGCCGACACGCCGGTCTTCGACGAGCTCTGGGAGACGTACCCCCACACCGAGCTCACCACCTGCGGCCGCGCCGTCGGCCTGCCCGACGGGCAGATGGGCAACTCCGAGGTCGGCCACCTCAACCTCGGCGCCGGGGCGATCGTGCGCCAGGACCTGACCCGCATCGACGATGCGATCGAGGACGGGAGCTTTGCCGCGAACGCGGCGCTGAAGGCAGCCTGCGCCGCCGCGCGTGAGAGCGGGCGCCTGCACCTCCTCGGCCTCGTGTCCGCGGGCGGAGTGCACGCGAGCATGGGTCACCTGCGCGCGCTGATCGAGCTCGCCGCCGCCGAGGGTGTTCCCGACATCGTGCTCCACGCGTTCACCGACGGGCGCGACACCCTGCCCGACTCGGGCGCCGGCTATGTCGCCGCGGCCGAGGGGTGGCTGGCCGCCGCGAACGGCCGCGTGGGGACGGTCACGGGCCGCTACTACGCGATGGATCGCGACACCCGCTGGGAGCGCGTGAAGGCTGCCTACGACGCGCTGGTGCACGGGGAGACGGAGGACCGCGAGGCCGCGTCCGGCAAGGCCGCCGTGCGGGCCGCCTACGAGCGGGGCGAGACCGACGAGTTCATCAAGGCGACGCGCGTCGGCGAGGAGGCGCGCATCCGCTCGGGCGACAGCGTCGTGTTCTTCAACTTCCGCCCCGACCGGGCGCGCGAGCTCACGCGAGCGCTCGCCGAGCCCGGCTTCGCGGAGTTCGACCGCGGCGAGCCGCTCGCGATCGCCTACACGACATTGACCGAGTATCAGGAGGAGTGGGACTACCCGGTCGGGTTCCCGCCGGAGCGCCCCGCCGTGACGATCGCCTCGGTGCTGGCCGATCGCGGGATGGCGCAGCTGCACGTGGCGGAGACCGAGAAGTACCCCCACGTGACGTACTTCTTCAACGGCGGCGAGGAGCACGCATACCCGGGTGAGGAGCGCTGCCTGGTCGATTCTCCGCGCGATGTCCCGACCTACGACCACAAGCCCGAGATGAGCGCCGGCGAGGCCGCCGGCGCGTTCGTCGAACGCTGGAGCGCCGGCGACTACGCGTTCGGGGTGATCAACTTCGCCAACGCGGACATGGTCGGTCACACGGGCGTGATCGCGGCGGCGGTCGCGGCGATCGAGACCGTCGACGCCTGCCTCGGCCGAGTGGTCGAGGCGGTGCATGCCTCGGGTGGCGCGCTGATCGTCACGGCCGACCACGGCAACGCCGACCACATGCTCGAGCCCGATGGGAGCCCGAACACGGCGCACTCGCTCAATCCCGTGCCGCTGGTCGTGACCAGCACGGCCGCGGGCGAACTACGCGACGGCGGCATCCTCGCCGACGTCGCGCCGACCGCCCTGCAGCTGATCGGCGCGGAGCAGCCTGCTGCGATGACGGGGGAGAGTCTCATCCAGACTTGATGCAGTAAGACTTAGGTTTTATACTCACTTCATGTAGACATCCATTCGTCCCATGGAGGTGTTCACATGAGTCTCTTGATCAAGCCGGAGCCGTTCAGCCAGGAGTTCGACCGGTTCTTCACCCGCCTCTTCGACGCGCCGGACGCCACCCGCAGCTGGGTACCGCCGATCGACCTGGTCGAGGCCGAGGACCATTTCGTCCTCGTGGCCGACCTGCCGGGGCTCGGCGAGGACGACATCTCGCTCGAGGTCCAGGACGGCACGCTGACCCTCGCCGGTGAGCGCAAGCTCGAGCACCAGCCCCGCGAGAAGGGCTGGACCCGTCTCGAGCGGGCCTACGGCCGCTTCAGCCGCTCGCTGACGCTGCCGGAGGGGATCGACCCCGACGGCGTCGAGGCGAAGTTCGACCGCGGCGTCCTGACGGTCCAGATCCCCAAGCCGGAGGAGCGCAAGCCGCGCCGGATCGCCATCGGCGGCAACGGCGCCCAGGCCGCGGTCGAGGGATCGGTCCGCGAGACGTAGCCGGCGCATAGGCTGCCCTTCGTGCCTCCCTTCAGGATCGACGCCCGCGACGGGTCCGCCCGCGCGGGCGTCCTGCTTCTGCCACACGGTGAGGTCCGCACCCCGGCCTTCGTGCCGCTGGCGTCGAACGCGTCGGTCCGCGGGCTGGCAGCGGCCGAGGTCGCCGACCTCGGCTTCGACATGGTGCTGGGCAACACGTTCCACCTGTTCATCACGCCGGGCCACGAGCGGATCGCCGAGCTCGGCGGGCTGCACGAGTTCATGGGCTGGCGGAAGCCGATCATCACGGACTCAGGCGGGTTCCAGGTGTTCTCGATGGGCCACGGCTCGGTCGCCGAGGAGATCAAGCGCCGGCGCGGGACGGGCAGCAGCAAGATCCTCGCGATCGAGGAGGAGGGGGTCCGCTTCACCTCCTACCTCGACGGCTCCGAGCGGTTCATGGGGCCCGAGACGTCGATGGAGGTCCAGGCCGCGCTCGGCTCAGACATCGTGCTCGCGTTCGACGAGTGCACGCCGTTCCACGTCGACCGCGAGTACACGCTGCGGTCGATGGAGCGCACGCACCGCTGGCTGGACCGCTGCGTCGCCTGGCAGGCCGAGCACGGGCGGGACGGCAGCCTGCTCTACGGGATCGTCCAGGGCGGGGTCGATCGAGCAGCTGCGCGCCGAGTCGACCGCCTACGTCGCCGCTGCCGATGTGCCGGGCATCGCGATCGGCGGCTCGCTCGGGGAGGACAAGGACCCAGATGCGCGAGGTGCTCGGCTGGTCGTCTGCGCGGACTGGCAGACGAGCGCCCGCGCCACCTGCTCGGCATCGGCGACGTCGACGACATCCTCGCCGCGGTCGCCGGGGGGATCGACACCTTCGACTGCGCGACGCCGACGCGCCTCGCCCGCCACGGCACCGCGCTGGTGCCGGATCCCGAGCGACGCTGGCGGCTCGACCTCACCAAGGCGAAATGGGCGGCCGGCGGCGAGCCGATCGCCGCGGGCTGTCCCTGCCCGGCGTGCGCCGGCGGCCACTCGCGTGGCTACCTGCACTACCTCGCGCGCGCCAAGGAGCTGACCGGCGCCCGGCTCCTGACCCTCCACAACCTCGTGTTCATGCGCGAGCTGATGGACGGGATCCGCGCCGCCGTCGCGGCCGGCGAGCTGGCCGCCTACTCCGAGCGCGTACTGGCGGGCGACGGGCCGTACTGACGTGCGTCAGCGGGTGTGATCGCGCAGGAACTGCTTGATGCCCTCGACCTGCTCATTCACATTGCCCTGATCGACGGGGTCGATTCCGCCGCCCCCGCTTGAAGACATCAGCGCCAGCGCCACCGCCCCGGCCGCCAGCAGCACGGCGAGCACGGTGAGGAACGTGCCCCAGCGCCGCCGGCTCCTGGCTCTCCTGGCTGCCTGGTCGTCGCGCGGGCGGTCGCTGCGGGTGCGCCGGTCGGGGACCTCTGGGAGCGGCTGCGACTGCGTCCGCCGCACGCGCATCGCCTCCGTCGCCGCCGTCACGTCGGCCAGGGCCCGGGTCGCGTCGAGATCGTCGCCGGGGGAGGCGGCGGCGCCCTCGGCCAGCCTGCGGGTCACCTCGGTCTCGAAGCCCTGCGCGCCGGCGTCGATCGCCCGCGCGAGGTCGAGCGTGGTCTCGTAGCGGGCGGCGGGGTCGCGCTCGAGGCACACGCGGATCGCGCGGTCGAGCTCGTCCGGCACGTCGGGACGGTGGACGGCGATCGGCTCGACCGAGTCCTCCTGTTGCTTGAGCGCCAGCTCGGTGAGCGAGGAGTACTCGTGCGGCAGGCGGCCGGCGAGGAACTGGTAGGCGCAGACCCCGAGCGAGTAGATGTCGGACGGCGGCCCGGCCTCGTCGCCGCGGGCCTGCTCGGGCGAGAGGTAGGCGGCGGTGCCGAGCACGGAGCCGACCTGGGTGATCCGGGTCTGCTCGGCCGCCTTGGCGATCCCGAAGTCGGCGAGCTTCGTGGTGCCCGACTCCTGTGAGAGCAGCAGGTTGCCCGGCTTCACGTCGCGGTGCACGACACCGGCCCGGTGGGCGTAGTCGAGGCCGTGGCAGGCGTCGCGAACGATCGCGACGGCCTGTTCGAGCTCGAGGCGCTTCTGGTCGCGCAGCAGGTCGGCGGCCGACGGTCCGTCGACGAGCTCCATCACGATGAAGTGGCGGTGCGAGTTCGCGTCGAGGCCGGAGTCGAAGACCTGCACGACGTTCGGGTGCTGGAGGCGGGCGGCGGCCAGCGCCTCACGCCGGAACCGCGCGACGAAGGCCTCGTCCTCGGCCAGGTGCTCGGCGAGGAGCTTGATCGCGACCGGGCGCTCGAGCACGCTGTCCTGGGCCAGGAAGACGGTCGACATGCCGCCCGCGCCGAGGCGGCGGTCGATCACGTAGCGGCCGGCGATCTCGCTCGGCTGGCCGAGGCTCATGGCGACAACACCCCGCCGCTGTCGTCGGGCGAGCTACCGCCGTTCCCGTTTCCGTCGCCGTCGCTGTCGTTCCCGTTTCCGTTGCCGTTGTTGCCGTCATCGCCGCCGTCGTCGGGCGTCGTGGGCGTGGTCTGGGGCGTCGTCTCGGGAGTCGTCTCCGGCACCGTCTCCGTCTGGATCTCGGTCTCGGTCGGGGTGGTCGCGGTATCGGTCTGCTCGCGCTCGCGCGTCTCCTGCTCGTCGATGTCCTGGCACTCCGTGTCGAGCAGCGAGCTGAGGTTGGCGACGCTTTCCGAGAGAGCCTTCTTCACCTCGGGGTCGGTGTCGCTCGGGAGGCCGTCGACCTGCCGCTGGATGGCGGGGATGTTCTCGTCCTGGGCGTCCTCGCACGCTCCGCCGATCCGCACGTCGACCCGCTCCGCGAGCGAATCGAGCTGGGTGTTGATCTCGGCGACCGCTTCCTGGGGCACGCCGGGCCCCTCGTTCTTGTCATCGGAGCCGCATCCGGCCGCGCCGAGCGCGGCCGCGCACGCGAGTGCGGCGAGCTTTCCTGTCGTCGATCGGATCACTGTCCGTGGTGCAGCCTGGCAGCTAGGTGCTCGGGAAGCCCCGCTGCCTCGATCGCCGCTGCGGCCTCGGCGATCGGGTACTCAACGCGGCGCCACTCCGCCGTCCAGTTCGGGATGTCGAGGAGGAGCCACGCGGCGCGCGGATCCCCGTCCCGGGGCTGGCCGACGCTGCCCGGGTTCACGATCCACTCCCCCTCGGAGATGTCGAGCGTGGTGCCGCCCACGACCTGCTCCCCGCGTACCTCTCCGTCGAGCCGGGTGAACCGCAGCGCCACGTGCGAGTGCCCGATCGCGCCCACGCGGACGCCCATCGAGTCCATGCACGCATCGGCCTGGGGTGTCGAGAGCACGTACTCCCAGACCGGGTCCCGCGGGCTCGCGTGGTACAGGCCGATCGGACCCATCACGGCCTGCGGCTCGAGCGGGTCGAGGAACGCGAGCGTCTCCTCCGAGGCGTTCTCGCGCGTCCAGATCGCGGCGGCGGCCGCCGCCGGGGAGAACTCGGCGATGTTCAGGCGCTCGAGGACCGCGAGATCGTGGTTGCCGGCGAGCCAGAGATCGCAGCTCTCCTTGGCGAGTGCCGCGCATTCGTCCGGCTGGGCGCCGTAGCCGACCAGGTCGCCGAGGAACCAGACCGCGTCGACGCCGACGGCCTCGACATCCTCGATCACTGCCTTGAAGGCGGGCAGGTTCCCGTGCACGTCGGAGAGCAGCGCCACGCGGCTCGGCGGCAGCGGCGAGAGCCGTGTCGTGGCAGAGCTACTGTCCGGGGAATGGGGAGTCATCGTTCTCGGTTGCCGCTGGCCATCGGCGTCGCCGTTGCGGCCGCTGGAGCGGCAACGGTCGTGTTGCTCCCCCGGGACGGCGTGATCGACCCTGCGTCGGTGGCGACCCAAGCCTACTTCAGCCCCGCGGACCTGGAACGGGCAAGTGATTTCCGGGATCTCCAGCGGATCATCGGGCTCAGCGGAGAGCTCGTCGCCGGGCTGACCCTCGGCCTGATCGCGCTGCGCCCGCCGCGCCGGATCCGCCGCGCGCTCGACCGCGCCGCCGCCCATCCGTGGCGCGGCGCGGCCGCGACTGGGGCAGGGATCGCGCTCGCCATCACCGTGGCCGGGCTGCCGCTCGCGTTCTGGGCCCACGAGCGCGCGGTCGACGTCGGCCTGTCGACCCAGTCGGCCGGCCCGTGGTTCGCCGACGTGGCCAAGGGCACGGGGATCGAACTGGTCCTGGCGGCCGGCGGGGGAATGCTCCTGCTCGCCCTGGTCCGCCGCTTCCCGCGCAACTGGTGGGCGCCCGCGAGCGTGGCGGTGGTCGCCCTCTCGGCCGCCTGGCTCGCGCTCGCGCCGGTCGTCATCGACCCGATCTTCAACAAGTTCGAGCGCCTCCCGGACGGCCCGCTGCGCACCGAGGTGCTGGCGCTCGCCAAACGCGCCGACGTCGACGTGGGGCAGGTCTACCGGGTCGACGCCAGCCGCCGCACGACCGCCGTCAACGCCTATGTGACGGGCCTCGGGCGCTCGAAGCGGGTTGTGCTCTACGACAACCTGATCGACGATCTGCCGCGCGCGGAGACCGAATCGGTGGTGGCGCACGAGCTGGGCCACGTCAAGAACCACGACGTGCCGCGGGGGATCCTGTGGATCGCGATAGTCGCCCCGGCCGCCCTGTTCGCGGTCCAGCGCCTCGGCGAGTCGCTCGTGCGGCGGTCGGGCGCGCAGCCCGGCGATCCGCCCGGCCCGGCAGTGCTCTCCCCGATCGTGCTCGCGCTGGCGCTGGCGGGCTTCGCGCTCACCTGCGCCGGCAACGTGCTCTCACGCGCAGTCGAGGCACGGGCCGACTCGTTCGCGCTGGAGATCACCGACGACCCGAGGGCATTCATCGCCCTCGAGCGACGGCTGGCGCTGCGGAACATCGGCGATCCCGACCCGCCGGCGCTCACCCACACCCTGTTCGGGAGCCATCCGACCACCATGGACCGCATCGGCGCGGGAGTGGCCTACGAGCGCTCACATGGTCGCTGAGGCACCGCTTCCCTCTGGCCGATTCGGGTTTTGCTCTGTAAGGTCGATCGCATGACTCGCAGGGGTATCACCACATTTGCAGGGCTCATTGCCATCGCGGCCACTCTCGCCATGGTCCCCGCGGCACAGGCGGGCCCGAACGAAGACTTCAGCGCCGTGGGCAAGGACTACCTGCCCGACCAGAAGATCACTCCCTGTGCGTTCAGCCGCCAGCAGCTGGTCAACGCGCTCAGCGTCGCCGACACCTACGGGTCCGATGCGGACTACTACGCGCCAGGTTTCCGTGACGCGATCCGCGCCGAGATCAAGCGCTGGGACGACGGCGGCTGCGCGACCCCGGTCAAGAAGCCGGACGGCAACCCGGCCGCGACGCTGTTCGGCCCGGGCGCGCGCCTCAAGATCACGGTGATCAGGCCGCGGGGTGGCGCCGCCAAGGAGCAGGTGATCTTCAAGAACATCGGCACCCGGACCATCCCGATCGGCGGGCTGCGGCTGGTCACGAACGGCGGCCGCCGGATCGTCATGCCGTCGTACCGCCTGGGCAAGGGCAAGAGCTTCCGCGTCGTCGCGGGCTGCTACCGCAAGACCAAGCGGCGCATCCGCCGCAAGGCGACGCTGTACGCGTGTCGCAAGCCCCAGTTCCTCGGCAACTCGAGCGGGCTCGTCCAGCTCAAGTCCGGGAGCGCGGTGCTCTCGCAGTACGGCTACGGCAGCCAGCGCCGCACCAAGCGCTTCTAGCCGGCTACTCCTGCGGCGGGGGCGTGCCCTCCCCGGGGAACTCGGGGAGGTTCTTGATGCCCTCGGTGGTCTGCCACTTGGAGAAGTTGTCCTCCATGGCGTCGATCAGCTCGCGCATGAAGCGCGCCGACAGGTTGATCCGCGAGACGACCACCCCCGGCACGGACTCCTCCTCGACCTCGTGATCGACGCGTGCGAACGTGATCGTGAACTCGTAGTCGGAGTGGGAGATGTTGGCGAAGTTGGCGTAGTGGCCAGCCATCACCTCCGGGTCGGCGTGGATGTCGAAGTGGCGTTCGTTCTCGGGCTCGGACACGGGGCTAGTATCGCAGTCGGTTTGGAGTCCGTCGGATGAGGATCCTCGTGCTCGCCGTCGGCCGGCTCCGCCCGCCGTACGTCGACGACGTGCAGCACTACCGCAAGCTCCTGGGCGGCCACGCAAAGCTCGAGCTGATCGAGTTGCGCGAGGACGAGGAAGTGGTCCGCCGCATCCCGGACCGCTCCTACACCGTGCTGCTGGCCGCCGATGGCAAGGAGTACGACTCGGTGGGCTTCTCGCGGTTCATCGAGGAGCGGCGGATGGCGGGTCTGCACCTGTGCTTCATAGTCGGCGGGCCGAAAGGCCTCCAGATGGACGACGTGTCGATGAAGCTCTCGCTCGGCGCGATGACCCTCCCGCACCAGCTCGCGCGCGTGGTTCTGCTCGAGCAGATCTATCGCGGGCACAAGATCCTGGCGGGGGAGCCGTACCACTACTAGGCGGTTCACTACGGTGTTCGCCGTGGCCGATCCCGTCCGAGACCTCCGCACGGCCGTGCGCGAAACCGCGAAGGAACTCGCGGGGACCGAGGTCGATCCGACCCTGGAGCGGCCCAAGAAGGCCGAGTTCGGCGACTTCTCGACGAATGCCGCAATGCTGCTCGCCCCGGCGCTCGGGGAGCAGCCGCGGGTCATCGCCGAGCGGCTCGGCGAGACGCTCGCGGCCACGCTCGGCGACGCGCTCGACAAGGTCGACGTCGCGGGGCCCGGCTTCCTGAACCTCCACCTGTCCGATTCCTGGCACACGGCCGCCGTGGCCGCCGGGCTCGACGCCGGCGACCAGCTCGGCGCCGCCGAGCGGTCGGGACGGAAGGTGAACGTGGAGTTCGTCAGCGCGAACCCGACCGGGCCGATCACGGTCGCCGCCGGCCGCCACGCCGCTTACGGCGACTCGCTGGCGCGGATCATCGACCGCGCCGGCGACGACGTGGAGCGCGAGTACTACGTGAACGACCACGGCACCCAGGTGCAGCGGTTCGCGCAGTCGATCCGCGCCCGGGCGAAGGGCGGAGAGCCGCCCGAGGACGGCTACCAGGGCGCCTACGTCGCCGATGTGGCGACGAAGATCGACGGCGCCGCCGATCTCGGCGACGACGAGCTTGCCCGGCGCGGGGTGGAGCTGATGCTCGAGTCGGTCCGCGGCACGCTCGAGCGCTTCCGCGTTCGCATGGACCGCTTTTCGTCCGAGCGGGCGCTGCACGACGCCGGGAAGGTCAACGCGGGGCTCGACCTGCTCGAGGAGCGCGAGCACGTCTACCCGCTCGACGGCGCGGTCTGGCTGCGCACGACGACGTTCGGCGACGACAAGGACCGTGTCCTGATGCGCTCGACCGGCGAGTTCACCTACTTCGCCGCCGACATCGCGTACCACCAGGACAAGATCGAGCGCGGCTACGACCACTGCATCGACATCTGGGGCGCCGACCACCACGGCTACATGCGCCGGATGCTGGCCGCGTGGCAGGCCCTCGGGGGCGAGGACGGCGGCCTCGAGCTCGTGATCATGCAGCTCGTCAACCTGCTCGAGGGCGGCCAGCGGGCGCAGATGTCCAAGCGGCAGGGGGAATTCGTCACCCTCGACGACCTGATCGACGACATCGGCGTCGACGCCACCCGCTGGTTCCTGCTCCAGCGCAGCCACGAGACGACGCTCGACCTCGACCTCGATCTGGCGCGCAGCCGCAGCCAGGACAACCCCGTCTTCTACGCGCAGTACGCGCACGCCCGGATCGCGAGCATCCTGCGCAAGGCGGGCGCGGGGCGGCTCGACGCGGCGCTCGCCACCGACATCGCGGCGTCCGGCGAGCAGCTGCACCCGTCCGCCCGCGGGCTCGTCAAGAAGCTGCTCGAGCTCCCGGCCGAGGTGGAGGAGGCCGCGCTGCGCCGCGCCCCGCACCGGATCGCGGCCTACGTGACCGAGGTGGCCCAGGCGTTTTCCGCGTTCTACCGTGACTGCAAGGTGGTCGGTGCCGCCGAGGAGGGGGGCGACGAGGACTTCCGCCTCGCGCTGTCAGAGCTCACCCGGCGGACCATCGCGCTCGGCCTCGACCTGTTGGGGGTTGAAGCCCCGGACGAGATGTAGTGGGCTGCATGGCCTGATGCACAAACGGCGGGGGAAGATCTGGGTAGGGATGGCGGTTGCCTGCGCGCTCGCATGCGTGCCGGCGACGGCCGTGGCTTCCCCGACCCAGTTCTCGATCATCCAGGACGACGCCGTCCTGCTCGGCGAGTCGCAGCACCTCCCCGACGCGGCGATGCGCGACGCGCGCGACCTCGGCGCCGACACCATCCGGGCGATGGTCGTCTGGAGCCGGGTGGCGCCGGATCCGATCTCGCGCAAGGCGCCGGCCGGGTTCAACCCGTACGACCCCGAGGACCCGAACTACCGCTGGGGCCAGTACGACGCGATGATCGAGCGCGCGCGGCGCAACGGGCTGAAGGTGATCCTCACGATCTCGCCGACCATGCCTTACTGGGCATCCGACGAGCCGCGCCGCTGCCCGCACTTCACCGGCGGCAGGAAATCGCTGCCCAAGGCGTGCATGTGGAAGCCGAACATCCGCCAGTTCCAGGCGTTCACGGCGGCCGTGGCGCGCCGCTACGGGCCGGAGAGCGCCGAGCACGGCGGCAACGTCGCCTTCTACTCGGTCTGGAACGAGCCGAACCTCGAGCACTACCTGATGCCGCAGCTGGTCCGCAGCAAGGGCACGGTCTACGACTTCGCCGCCCGCCGCTACCGCGAGATGTGGATGGCCGGCTGGCGTTCGGTCGCCCAGTACGACCCCGAGCGCCGCGATGCCGTGCTGTTCGGGGAGACGGCGGCGATCAGCTCGCCGATCGACACCATCTACGCCGCGCTCTGCCTCGACGAGCGCGGCAAGCCGTTCAAGGGCCGCCTGCGCGCGCTCCAGGGCTGCAAGAAGCCGCGCCGCCTGCCGATCGGCGGGATCGCCACCCACCCGTACAACAGCCACGCCGGAGGCACGGTGTTCACGCGGTCGTTCAGCGGCGACTCGCTCGCGCCCGCCTACATCGGTCGCCTGCACCACGTGATGCGCATCGCCGAGAAGGCGCGCCGCATTCCGCGCGGGCGGGGCATCTTCATCACCGAGTTCGGCTTCCAGTCGACGCCGCCGGAGCGCAAGTTCGGCCTCCCGCTGGACCGCCACGCGGCGGCGCTGAACGAGGCCGAACGGCTGTTCTTCGCCGACTCGCGCGTGCGCTCGTTCGCCCAGTTCGAGCTCTTCGACGTGCCGGCCCTGTCACGCGAGCGCGACGACTTCGACGTGTACACCACCGGCCTGCGCTTCAAGGACGGCAACTTCAAGCCGGCCTGGAACGCCTGGCGGATCCCGATCACCGTGACGAGGCTCGGCAAGGACCTCGTCGAGCTATGGGGGATGGCCCGGCCGGCGAGCGGCCCGACGATGATCTCGGTCGAGGCGGCGGTCAAGGGCGGCGACTTCTTCCAGGTCGCGGCGCCGACGACCAACGCGGCCGGTTACTTCCGCATCCGCCTGAAACGGCGCGGGGCGCTGAGCCTCGCCTACCGGCTCGTCTGGCACAACGACATCGGTGAGCGGATGGAGAGCCGGGTCGCCCGGCCCGGGCCGAAGATCAAGTACCTCGGGTTCGCCCCGAAGTACGCGCCGGCGCGCAAGAAGCGCTAGCTCAGATCTCCGAGAAGATGTTGATGCCGAGGTCGTTCAGCAGCCGCTGGGCGTCGGCGTTCAGGCGCGTGAGCTCGTCCGTGTAGAGCAGCACGCCCATCGTGATCAGGATCAGGCCCGACACGATCGTGATCACCGCGTAGTGGTCGCGGAAGAACTTGAAGATGCCCGACACGCGCTCGAACGCCAGGGCGCTGAGCACGAACGGCACCCCCAGCCCGAGCGAGTAGAAGGCGAGCAGCACGCCGCCGTCGCCGACGGTGTCCTGGTTCCCCGCCGCCGTGAACACCGCGCTCAGGGTCGGGCCGGTGCAGGGGAGCCACGCGATGGCGAACGCGAGCCCGGCGATCACCGGGCCGCCGGTACCGGCGCGCTTCATGAGCTCCTCGGGCCGCCATTCGCGGTTGAACCGCTCGACGAGCAGCGTGCCGATGAAGAACAGCCCCATCAGGATCAGGACGATCCCCGAGATCTTGCGCAGCGCGAGGCGGTGGTCCTGCAGCGTCTGACCGATACCGGTCGCGGTCATCCCGAGCGCGACGAACATGATCGTGAAGGAGAGGACGAAGATCAACGCGGGGCCGAGGACCTTCGAGCGCCCCTCGCCGGACTGGATCTCGGCGAACGACATGCCCGAGATCGCCGACAGGTAGCCGGGCACGAGCGGCAGCACGCAGGGGGAGATGAACGACACGAACCCCGCCGCGAACGCGGCGATCACCGTCGTGTCGACGGCGCCGTCGGCGAACGGGATCACAGGTCGTAGCGCTCCATGTCCTCGTCGAGGCGGCTGTCGGCCTCCGCCCCGGGCCCGTCGCCGGCCGCGGCGGCGTCGGGCCGCCTGCGCCGCCACTGCACCGCTGCGGCCGTGAGCGCCCCGCCCGCGAGGAGAAACGCGAAGGCGGGGACGAGCCAGGCGGCGAGGTCGAAGCCTTCGTCGTCGGGCGTGGCGAGCACGCGGTCGCCGAACTCGGCCGCGAGCCGGGCCTTGATCTGGTCCTTGCTCGCGCAGTCATCGACCATGCGCTGGATCAGCGCCCGCTCGCGGTTGGCCTGCGGCGCCTCCGTGGCGAGGTCGAGCGGCGTGCCGCAGACGAGGCACATCACCTCGTCCTCGACATCGCCGAGCGTCGTCTTCGGGCAGTCGGCGGCGGAGGCGGCGGTGGGCACGGCGAGCGCCAGCAGCGCCGCGAGCGCGGCGACCCGCGCCCTCATCCGCGCTTCTCGAGCAGCGGCTCGACCTTCTCCCGCATGAACTCGTCGTCCACGGCGCCGCGCCGGTTGGCCACGATCCGGCCCTTCGTGTCGATCACGAACGTCTCGGGGTAGGCGATCACGCCGTACTTGCCGAGCACCTCGCCGTCGCGGTCTCGCAATTGCGGGTAGGTGAGCTTGTAGTCCTCGACGAACTCGCGCGCGTCGTCGGACACGTCGAGCACGTCGAGCCCGAGGACGGTGCCGCCGTGCTCGGACATCCGCCCGTGCCAGCGCTGGAGGAGCGGGGACTCGGCGCGGCACGGCTCGCACCACGAGGCCCAGAAGTTGAGGACCACCACCTTGCCGCGGTAGTCGGCGAGCGACTGCTTGCCGGAGCCGAAGAGCTTGTCGGCGGTGAAGGACGGCGCCTCCTTGCGCTCCCCGCGCGCGAGGGCGGCGTCGATCTCGCGGTCCGGGTCGCTCTGGCTCAGGCCGTACGCGAGCAGGCCCACGAGGGCCAGGACGCCGATCATCGCGGCGATCGCAAAGGGGGACGAGAAGCGCTTCATGGGGCCAGGGGGAGGGTAGTCAGCGGGCGCCGCGCGGGGTCTACCCGGTACGTAGAGAAGCGGCGGACGGGCCTCGAACCCGCGAGGTCAAGCTTGGGAAGCTCGGCGGCGGCGCGGCGATCGGCGACGAATTCGGCTCAACGTGCGGGTTCGTCGCCGTTTACCCGCGTCCGGCGTGTGGGCAGATGTGATCGGATAGCCGGGGATGGCGTCCGATCCGGGCAATGATTGCCCTTTGGCGATCGCGGGCGTGATACTGGGCGGGCGATGTCGCTGGAGAACGTGGAAATCGTGCGCAGCATCTACGCCGCCGCGCGCCCGGCGCGACTCTGAGCGGGTCGTCGCGCTCTAGCGACCCGGAGGTCGTGTTGGACAATTCCCGTCCTCGAGGTCGATGACCAGCGCGCGACGTCTACCGCGGCCAGTCGACGGCTCCTGCGAGATCGAAGAGTTACTTCCGCCGACTGGAACGATGGTCACGCCGTGCGAGACGGGACGGATCGAGGTACGACGTCGAGGTAGCTGCATCTGACGGCGGCCGGCGACGCACGTCGTCGTCGGTCGTACACCGAGGCACGGGCGCGGAGCCGCGGGGCCAGCAGGGCCGGACGGTCGATCTCCAGACGTTGCGATCTTCGCGTGGCTGGGACGGTTCGCGACGGCAAGCGTCTTGCACGTCGCGTGGTCTCCGCGGAACGCGTGAGCGACCAGCCCTCGAGCGGTCGACGCAGAGCCGCGGCGTGGAGTAGGCGATGTCGCAGGAGAAGGTGGAGATCGTGCGAGCCATTTACGACGAGTACGGTCGCGGCAATTTCCGGGCGGGCGTCGATCTTTACGATCCCGATGTCCTGCTCGTCACTCGTCCGGACCTTCCCGACGCGGACCGTGTCGTGGGGGTGGAGGGAATCGCCGCCTACATGCGCGGGTATCTCGACTCCGCGACGAACGTGACTTGGACGGCGGAGGAGTTCACCGCTGCGGAGAACAGCGTCGTCGTGGCTACGCATCAGAGCGGCGAAGGGATAGAAAGCGGGCTCCCTCTGGACGTTCAGTTCTTCGTCGCGTGGACGTTTCGTGGTCGTTCGGTGATCCGGATCGAATTCTTCGCGGACCGAGCCGAGGCCCTCGAAGCCGTGGGGCTGTCGGAGTAGCGATGTCGCAGGAGAACGTGGAGATCGTGTGCGCACCTACATCGAGGCATCGAACCGCCGGAACGTCGACCTCCTCGTCGAGGTCGCTGTTCCCGACACAGAGGCATATCCGTTCGCCGAATGGCCCGGAGACCCGATCTATGAGGGCAAGGACGGACTCCGGGCACTCGTAAGCGAGTGGACCGAGAACTTCGACGAGGTCAGATGGGACACCGAGAGGCTGCTTGAAGTCAACGACCAAGTGCTCGCCCTGATCGTGCACCGGGGGCGGATCAAAGGCACCGGTGTCCCGCTCTCCTTGCCGATGTCGATGCTGTGCGGCGATTTTCGAGACGAAGGCAAGATCGGGAAGTTGCAGTTCTTCCTGACCTGGGCCGAGGGTCTCGAAGCCGTGGGGCTGTCGGAGTAGGCGATGTCGAAGGAGAACGTCGAGCGAGTCCGGTTCGGGCATAACGCCATTAGAAACGGCGATGTAGAGGGCTTCTTGACCATCGTGAGCCCGGACATCGAGATCAGGTCGCTCATCGTGGAGCCGGACACGCAGACCCCGTTTCGTGGCCATGACGGAGTGAGGCGCTGGTTCGCGGCGCTCACCGAGACCTTTAACGACTTCGGGTCGGAACTGACAGACGTGCGACCGCTGGGTGACCATGGAGCAATCGCCAAGATGCGTGCGTTCGGAACGGTCGAGGGCGTCGAGGTCGACCAGACGATGTGGCAGGCAATCGAGTTCCGCGACGGACTTCTTTACCGCCTTACGTTCTGCCGAAGCGCGGATGAAGCCCTCGAAGCCGTGGGGCTTTCGGAGTAGCGATGTCGCAGGAGAACGTGGAGATCGTGCAGCGGATGTTCGAGGCAGGCAACCGCCGCGACACCGCGACCCTGCTCGCCCTTTACGACGAGGCGGTCGTGTGGGATGTCTCTCGGACAGAGGGTGCCGACTTCGAGGGCGGCGTCTTCGAAGGCCACGACGGCCTCCGCCGGTGGCATCTGGCTTGGTACGCCGCCTGGGAGAACACGGAGAGCGACGTTCATGAATTGGTCGACGCCGGTGAACGCGTCTTCGTTGCCACCACACAACGGGCGCGGGGGAAAGCGAGCGGGATCGACCTCGAACTCAAGCAGTGGGCGGTCTGGACGATCCGGGACGGAAAGGTGATCCGGGTCGATTGGTTCACCGATCGCCGAGAGGCCCTCGAAGCCGCCGGGCTGCCGGAGTAAGCCGAGTCCCGAGAAGCGGCGGACGGGCCTCGAACCCGCGACCTCAAGCTTGGGAAGCTTGCGCTCTACCAACTGAGCTACCACCGCGTGGGGCGGAGTGTAGTCCGGCACGCCGCGACTCGCTCGCGCCCGCGGAGTGGCGCGACGGCGTGTTCGCCCCTAGTTTGGGCGCATGCGCAAATTGGCCCTTGCTCTGATCCTTGCCCTGCTCGTCTCGCTCGTCCCCGTAGCGGGGGCGGGTGCCGGAATGTCTACGCCGGGTGACAGCGGCGCGACCGCGGCGAAGAAGAAGTGCAAGAAGGGCTATGTGCTCAAGAAGGTCAAGAAGAAAAAGCGCGTCCGCGGCAAGGTCCGGACCGTCCGCGTGAAGAAGTGCGTGAAGAAGAAGCAGAAGGCTCCGAGCGTCTACCGCGGCCAGGCCACCGGCACGGACGGCGTGTTCAAGTACGGCGCGGTCACGCTGAACCGCTCCGGGAACACCCTCACGGGAGCGGAGATCAAGGCCGTCACCACGAGCGGCTGCGGCGGTTTCATGACGCTGGTCTTCAACCCCAAGACGATGCCGATCATCGACGGCTCGGCGAACATCGTCGGCGGCAAGCTGCACGTCCAGTACAAGCCGCTCGGCGACGTCGACTTCGCGACCACCCTCGACATCACGTTCGCGGGCAACAGCGCCCAGGGCACGTTCAAGTCCGAGGGCATCTGCGGCAACGCTGGGCTCTTCCGAGCAGCCGGTTAGCCTCGCCGCCATCGACATCGAGCTGACGAACAGCTTCCTGGCGCATACCGGCCAGCGGGCGGGCTTCCTCGCGCTCGCCGGGTTCCTCTGCTCCTTTCTGTTCATCCGCACGTCGGCGCGGCTGATGCGCAGCCCGAAGGTGCCGTGGTGGCCGGGCAGCGTGGAGACGAGCGGCGGCCTGCACATCCATCACCTGGTGTGGGGCATCGTGACGATCATGCTGACCGGGTTCTTGTCGTTCGCGATCGACCCGGGCGAGCCGGTGAACGGCATCATCGCCACGCTGTTCGGGGTCGGCTGCGGGCTCACGCTCGACGAGTTCGCCCTGTGGCTGCGCCTCGAGGACGTCTACTGGGCCGACGAGGGCCGCGCGTCGGTCGACGCCGTGATCATCGCGACGATCATCGGCGGCATGATCCTCGTGGGGATCGCGCCACTCGACGGCGGTGAGGAGGGATCCGTCGTGGCCGTGGGGCTAGGAGTGGGCCTTGCTCTCGCGCTCGCATACGTCGCGATCTCGAAGGGCAAGCTGTTCTCGGCCGTGACGGGAGCGTTCATCCCGATCATCGGCCTGGTCGCCGCGATCAGGCTCGCACGGCCCGACTCGCGCTGGGCCCGGAAGCGCTACTCCGAGGGGAAGAAGCTCGAACGAGCGCGCCGCCGGGACGCCCGGGTCAGGGCGTTCCAGCGGCGGCTGTTCGATGCGATCGGGGGAACCCCCGAGAGTTCCGGCTAGTTCTTGTAGAAGACGAGCTTCTTCCCGGCCTTGGCGATGCGGCTGGTGTGCTGCACAGGCTGGAAGATGTTGCTCACGTCAGTCCAAAGCAGGCGGAACTCGGCAGTCGACGGCTGCGACAGGTTGATCCTGAAGTAGCCCGCCGAATTGGTCGTCGGCCTCGCGACGGTGGCGAAGCCCCCGCCGGTGTTGACCTGGACCTCGGGCTGCTGCGAGCCGCCGCCCGGGCGTACCTGACCCCAGACCTCGACCGAGTTGGACGAGCGGCGGGTGACCACGAGCGGCAGGCGGTACGCGTCGTAGGCCGGCTTCTTGGTGCCGCCGACGAAGCGCAGGCCGGAGTTGAACTGGTCCTTGGCCTGCACGTCGACGAGCTCGTACTGGGAGACCATCTTCACCGAGCCGGAGCCCCAGAAGAGCCGGTCGGACTCGTTGATGTACTTCGCCTGATTCGCCGGCGAGACGCCGTTCGGATCCGGCGGGTTGGTCTGGTAGCCGAACTCGGTCACGTAGATGCCGCGCCGGCCGGGAGTACGGCCGGCACGCGCCGCCCGCGCGGCCATCCGCGTCAGGCGGGGCAGGTAGGCGAGCTGCAGCGCCTCCTTGTTCCTCGTCTTCGACTGCGGGTTCCCGAAGGCCCCGAAGTTGTACGGATGGATCGCGTACCCGCCGATGTTCAGCTTCGCCGGGCGGGTCGAGCACTTGTAGGCCGCGCGCAGCGCGCCGGTCATCTTCTTGCCGGTGCGCGGGTTGAGGCAGAGCGCGCCGTTGAGGAGCCGCAGCGGGAAGCCGATCGCGGCCACCTCGCCGAACAGCACGCGGTTGCGGCGCGCGCGGTCGTACTTGGCGATCGCCTTGTAGCCGGCGAACCAAAGCTTGCGGTAGTAGATCGCCGAGGTCTCGATCGTGCCGACCCCGCGCTTACGCTCCGACTCGGGAAGGATCCACGTGTGGAGGTTGGGCTCGTTGTAGAGCGAGTACCACTCGATCTGGCCCTTGTAGCGCTTCGCCGCGGCAGCGACGAACTGGCCGAAGTACTTTGAGTTCGGCTTCCAGACGCACGGGATGGCGCGCGTCTTGCCGCGCGTGCAGCGCGACGGCTCGTCGGACGACCAGCGCGGCCCGGGGCCGCTGATGGTGGCAAGGACCTTGATGCCGTGCTGGCGCGCCAGCGCGATGATCCGGTCCGTCTTCGACCAGTCGTACACGGACGTGTCGTTCGGGTTCGAGAGGTTGATCCCGCCGGGCTTCTTCGTAGCGCGCAGGCTGCGCTTGTAGGTCCGGTAGAAGAGGACGTTCGTCCGTAGGACGTCGGCGCCGAGTGCCTTCATCTCCGCCATCGCGGCCTCGGGGCTCTCGCTGACGCCGCGTTCGCCGAACAACTCCTGGTCGTCCTGGAACAGGCTCAGTTGCGATGTGCTGGCTCCGGCCACCTGTGGGGCGAGGAGTGCCGCGAGCGCGGTCAGCGCCACGCAGGCAATTAGTCGGAGTGACATTCAGTCCCTTCGTGTCTGGTTCGTTGCGAGGTAACAAACGCCGCTGAGGGCGAAGTTGCGGTCCGGCGGGTTTCCCTCAGCGGTATAGCGGAGTGCGCGCAAAATGGTCGCGCAGCACGTTCCAAGCGGGCTTCTTACCCCCGTCGTAGGTAAGTACACCCTTGTAGTGCCTTGTGTTTCGCCCCGGGCCGTTCGGAGCGCCGCCGCGCCAGCCGGGATAGATCTCGAATTCGCGCAGCGTCCAGTGGACCGCGCCGGACATGAACGGCAGGCTGTCGACCAGCGCCATGTTGCGCTCCACGTGGTTGGACTGGAAGGCGTAGCTGCCCATCATCGACGCCGGCGAGTTCGCGTATTCGGGACGCGCCTCGGCCCCGAACTCGGTCATCACGAGCGCCTTGTCCGGGTAGTTGTCGTGCATCTGGAGCAGGAACGGCGCGAGCAGGTTGAAGTCGGCGACCCACGGATACCAGCCGAAGTACTGGTTGATGCCGATGATGTCGTAGTCCGAGTAGGCGAACTGCTCCTCGAGACTGGCGCGCGTCTTGATGTCGATCGAGATCGGCAGCGTGGGGTCGAGAGCGCGCGCACGGGCGGCCGCGACGCGCAGGAAGGTCCGCGTGTAGGAGACGCGGTCGGGTGAGAGGGCCAGCTCGTTCGCTGTCGCGTGGGTGATCACCGACGGGTGGCTGCGCGCCGCCTTCACGGTCCGCTCGACCTGCGCGTAGGCGCGCGCGCGCTCGACGGGGATCCGCAGTAGCTTGCCGCCGCCGTCGCGCTGCCAGATCGGCGCCTGGTTCCAGACCATGATCCCGGCCTTGTCGAGGCGCCGCAGGAGGCCCTCGCTGAGCACGTAGTGCGCGCGGGTCACGTTCGCGCCGACCTCCTTCAGCTCGCGCACGATCGTGTCCATGTCCGCGCCGGTGATCGCCGCGCCGTGGTTCGGCATGTCCTCGTGGATCGAGGCGCCGCGCAGGTTGATCGCGCGGTTGTTCAGGTAGAGCAGGCCGCGCTTGACGGTGACGGAGCGGAGGCCGACCTTGCGCGTCTCGCGCTGGGTCTCGCGGCCCCTGTAGCTGATCGTCACCGTCGCGCTGTAGAGGAGCGGCCGGTCGGGCGACCACAGTTTCGGGGCCGGCACCTTCAGCTCGAGCTTCTGGCGCCGCCGCGCGCTGCGCAGGCCGCGCAGCGTGTAGGTCTTCTTCGTGATGCGCCCGGTCGGCGACTTGAGCCGGATCGAGAGCTTCGGCTGCAGCTTCTTCTGGAGCTTCCGCGGGACCTTCGGGAGCTTGGAGATGACCCCGTCGATCAGCAGCTTCGCCTTGCAGCGCCTCGCGGGGCCCTTGCACTTCACGTCGGACATCAGGCCCAGGTCGCGGTAGCTCACCGAACCGACCGGGATCATCCGCACGGGCCGCGTGATGCCGCCCCAGTTCCACCAGCCCTCGGGCAGCCGCGGGTCCTTGCGGTTGTCGACGATCACGGAGAGCGTGTTGGTGGTGCCCGGCTTGAGGCCCTTCGCGTCGAACAGGAACGGCGTGTAGGGGTCGATGCTCACCCCGAGGCGCCGCCCGTTGAGCAAGACCGTCGTGCGCCGGCGCGCCTGCTCGAACGCGAACGCCCACTTGAAGCCGGCGACCTTCGGCGCGGTGAACACCAGGCGGTACTCCTTGGCGGTGCCGGGATAGAGCTCGGGTCGGGCGTCGTGGTCGAACACGCTCGGTACCGCGACGGGCCGGAACGCGGAGGCCTGCGACGCGCGGCCCTTGATCACACGGCTCGTCTTCCCGGCCTCAGCGCCCTCGGGCGGGGGCTCGGGCTGGGGCGGGGCGGGGGCGGCCGCCAGGTCGCGGATCTGCCAGCCCGAATCGAGGTTCACGGGCTTCGGCGGCTTGGACGGTCGCTGCGGGGCCTGCGCGAGGCCGGCCGCGGGCAGGGCCAGGGAGAGCGCCAGCAGCGCGCCGATGAGCGTGGAAGTGCGAGTCAGCCGAGGCATCGATGGTCCAGAACCCGCCAAGTACCCCATGGTTGTGGCGGGGCGGGGGCTTCAAAGTAGTGATCCTATGATCGCCGGGTGACCGAAGCCCCCAGTGACGACACCCAGATGTGGCGCCGCCGCAGCGCATTCCTCGCCGGCGCGGCGCTCGTGGTGCTGGTGATCATCGGCGTCGTCGTCGCGGCCGGCGGGTCGGACGACGGCGGCGACGACCCTGCCGGGACAGCCGCCCAGGAAGCCCCGCCGCAGACGCAGGGAGCGCGGATCGCCAACGCCACGATCGGCGCCGCCATCGCTCGCCCGCGCGGCTGGACGGGCCGCAGCGCGGGCCGCGGCATCGATCTGCGCGACCCGAGCGGCGCGACGGCCGTGTCGGTGTCGGCACCGCGCGGGACGGACCGCAGCGCGGCGGTTCTCGAAGCCGCCCTCGCGGGCGTGCGCGAGCGCTACCCCGGCGCCGAGGTCGCGCGGGCACCCGCCAAGCGGGTGGCCGGTCTGCCGTCGGTGTCGGCCGTCGCGCATGCCCAGGACGGGCGCGGTGCGAAGCTCGATGTGCTGCTCTCTGCCGTGCAGGGGAAGCGACGGGTCTGGCTCGTCCAGGTGGCCTCCGGCCGGGACCCCCGCCGGGGGCGCGGGCTCGTCGAGGCCCAGGTGGCGCTGGGCAGTCTCATCCTGCGCGGGTGACATGCTCATCACAACTTGGGCTGCGTTTCATTGTTGGGTGGTGAGGGGAGCCTGCAAGTGATCGATCTTCTAGACGGGAGCAGTTTCGTGCGACGCATCACCGGCATCTCGGCCCTCGCGGCCGCCCTCGTAGTTCTTCTCGTTCTTCCACTCACCTCATCGGGGCAGAGCGACAACAACCTGGTCGACAACCTCACGCGCGGGGTGAACCAGGTGCTGGGCAACGTCCAGAGCACCGTCGACAGGCTCGCCGGCAAGGCACCCGCAGACGCGGGAGCGCAGGCCCAGGGCGGCTCGCGCGGGGCCAACCCGAGCGCGCCCGGCGGGTACAACCCGCCGCTGCACGGCCGGGACCCGCACGGCGAGGGCGCAGTCGCGGTGCTCGGTGGCGCCGCCCCCGAGCGGCCCGCGAGCAACGATCCGGCCGGCGCCCAGGGCGAGTTGCTGATCGTCGGCCGCTCGGTCGCGGAGCAGCAGCCCGGCGGCAACTACCACTCCCACATCACCATCGCGAGCGTCCCGGCGCTGAACCTCGAGATCGGCGTCGACGCCACCGAGGGCCAGGACCAGCACAGCCCGCTCGATCCGGTCCAGCAGGGCCTGCTGAACGGCCTCTGCAACGCGACGGCGCAAGGCATCTGCCTGTCGCTGCTGAAGGCGGACGCGAGCGCGACCAACACGAGCGCCAGCTCGAGCTTCGAGGTCGCGAACGCGGCTCTCGGCGGGCCCGGCGGTATCAACGTCGGCGCCGCCTCGTCGCGGGGCTCGGTGTCGCAGGACGCGACTTGCCAGACGGCCTCCGGCGGCTCGAACACCGCCAACGCGGGTGTGCTCGGCGTGCTCAGCGTCGGCGCCGTCGACCCGGCCTCGGCCTCGAAGGCGTGCACCGACGGCTCGAAGACCCAGACCAACACCGGCCGCGTGCTGCAGCTCCAGAGCACCGGCGTCCCGCTGCCGGTGCCCGGCTGCGAGGACGGCACCCCGAACACCACGCTCGACCTCGCGATCGCGCAGCTCGTGTGCAACGCGAACGAGTCGAACGGGGCGCAGGGCCCGACGGCCTTCCCGACCGTCGCCTACGGCGTCCGTGAGGGTCTCAACGCGTTCGTGCTCGGCGCGATCAAGGGCACCGTCGGCAGCGGCGAGAGCGTCGCTGTCGCTTCCCCAGCCGGCCCGGGCAACAACCCCGGCGGCGACAACGGCGGCGGCGGCGACAACGGCGGCGGTGGCGACAACGGCGACGGCGGTGGCACCGGCGGCGACGACGACGGCGGCTCGGGCGACAACCGCGGCGATGGCGCCGGCGGCGGCACCGAGTGTTCCGACGGCGTCGACAACGACGGCGACGGCCTCGTCGACTTCCCGAACGACCCGGGTTGCGCCTCGGCGGCCGACGACTCGGAGGCCGGTTCCGGCGGGCAGCCGCAGTGCTCGGACGGCGTCGACAACGACGGCGACGGCAAGGTCGACTTCCCGAACGACCCCCAGTGCTCGTCGGCGGCGGACGATTCCGAGGCCGACACGGCGCTCGCGCTGACCGGCGCGAACCTGCTCGTCACCCTCCTCGTCGGCCTGCTCGTACTCCTCGCGGGGCTCAAGCTCCGCGAGGTGACCGCGCGCGGTCCGGGGCAGCAGCGGATCCGCTGATCGGGTTCGTCATACTTGGGTCCCGATGGACCCCTCGAAGAAACGCCGGATACGGCTGGTCGTCGCGCTGTCAGCGGCGGTGCTGCTGGCCGGTGCCCTGATCTACACGAGCTTCAGCGCCTCCACGGAGGCCAGCACGCCGTCACAGGTCCTGGCGTCCGCGGAGCCCGGCAAGTCGTATGAGCTGACGGGCAAGGTGGCGAAGGGCACGGTCGACAACAAGGGCGACAAGCTGGCGTTCGCCATCCGCGACCGCGACGGCAGCGCCAAGGTGCCGGTCGTCTACGAGGGCACCGTCCCGGACCCGTTCCGCGAGGGTCGCGAGGTGATCGTCTCCGGCGAGCTGAAGAACGGCACGTTCGTCGCCGAGCGCGACTCGCTGGTCACGAAGTGCCCGTCGAAGTTCACCGAGAAGAAGTCCGAGTCCAAGACCTGACATGGCGGGCGTAGGCTCCGCCTGCCTGTTCGCCGGGCTGCTCACGGCGATCTACGCCGCGGGCGCGTCCGTCTACGGGGCGGTCAGCGGCCGCCGGGAGTTCGTCGTCTCCGCGCGGCGCGCCTTCTACTGCCTGGCCGCGCTGATGATCACCGCCACGGCGATCCTGCAGGCGGCGTTCCTGCGTTCCGACTTCACGTTCGCGCTCGTCGCCGAGGGGTCTTCGACCGACACGCCGACGTTCTACAAGGTCACCGCGATGTGGGCCACGCAGGACGGGTCGCTGCTGCTGTGGGCGGTGCTGATGTCGATCTTCGCCAGCCTCGTCCTGTTCCTGACCCGCCGTTCGCTGCGCGACATCGCGCCGTGGGCGACCGCGGTCCTGGCGTTGATCGCCGGCTTCTTCCTCCTGCTGATGGTCGGCTGGGAGAACCCGTTCGACACCCTGGCCGTGGCGCCGGCCGAGGGCGCGGGCCTGAACCCGCTGCTGCGCCACCCGGCGATGATGATCCACCCGCCGATGCTCTACACGGGCTACGTCGGCTTCTCGATCCCGTTCGCTTTCGCTATCGGCGCCCTGATCACCCGCAACACCGGCGCCGACTGGATCCGCGCGACGCGGCGCTTCGCCCTCGTCGCCTGGCTCTTCCTCGGCACGGGGATCATGCTCGGCGCGCTGTGGTCCTACACGGAGCTCGGCTGGGGCGGCTACTGGGCGTGGGACCCGGTCGAGAACGCGTCGGTGATGCCGTGGCTGATCGGCACCGCGTTCATCCACTCGATCATGGTCCAGGAGAAGCGCGGCATGCTGAAGGTCTGGAACGTGTCGCTGATCATCACGACCTTCGTGCTGTCGCTGCTCGGCACGTTCCTCGTGCGCTCGGGGATCCTCGACTCGATCCACGCCTTCGGCGCCTCGACGATCGGCACGCAGTTCCTGATCTTCATCGCGACGGTGATCGTCGGCTCCACCGCGCTGGTCATCTCGCGGCTGCCTGACCTGCGCTCGGAGGCCAAGCTCGACTCGCTGCTCTCACGCGAGGCCTTCTTCCTGCTGAACAACCTCGTCCTGGTGGGCTGTGCCTGGTGGTGTTCTGGGGCACCTTCTTCCCGCTCATCTCCGAGGCCGTCACCGGGACGAAGGAGAGCGTCGGCCCGCCGTGGTTCGACCGCGTGACCGTCCCGCTGGCGCTGGCGCTCGTGGCGCTCATGGGCCTCGGGCCGATGATCCCGTGGCGGAAGATCTCGCCGGGGCTGCTGCGCCGCACGCTTGCGCTGCCCGTCGGGGTCGGGCTCGGTACGGCGGTCCTGCTGGCTGTGTTCACCAGCGCCGCGGACAGCTGGAAGTCATTGCTGATGTTCGGCCTGGCGGCCTTCGTCGCCGGGGTGGTCGGGCCAGGAGTTCGCGCGCGGCGCCGGGGCGCGGCGCACGATGAGCGACGAGTCGTGGTTCGTCGCGCTCGGCCGGCTCGTCGGCCGCAATCGCCGGCGCTATGGCGGCTACATCGGTCCACGTCGGGCTTCGCCCTGCTGCTCGTCGGGGTCGCGGCCTCGTCGGCGTTCCAGATCCAGCGTGACGCGCGGCTGCGCCCGGGCCAGAGCATCGACGTGGACGGGACGAAGGTCACGTACGTGAAGCCGACGGCGCGGCTCGGCGACGACAGCGCGGGCACGGGTGCGCCGATCTCGTTCGGCGCGGTCCTGCGCGCGGAGAAGGACGGGGAGACCCAGATCCTGCAGCCCGCAACGCAACTACTACCCGGGCCGCGGCATCGCAGGGTGGCGCCATCGGGCGCTACTTCGAGGGTGAGGCGACGAGCGAGGTCGACATCCGCTGGAGCGCGGGCGGCGACCTGTGGACCGCCGTCCGGCCGGACATCTCGAGCCTCGACGCGCCGATCCGCGAGGCGAACCGGCGATTTGCCGACTCCACCGGCAACGTCCAGGCGGTCGTGATCGCGGCGATCGTCGAGCGCTACCGCCGCGATCCTCCGCCGGCGAACTTCCGGGTGATCTCCTCGCCGCTGGTCGCCTGGATCTGGGTCGGCGCCGGGATCATCATGCTCGGCGGCCTGATCGCCGTCTGGCCGGCGCCCGAGGCGCGCCTGCGACGCGTGCGCGCTCTCAGCGCCGCCCGCCTCGGCGAGGACCTCTCGCGGGCGTAGGGCTTCGCATGTCGGCGTCATCGGGTCTCGACTTGGCCCACCAAGTCTTCGACCCTGCTTCATTGACCTGCTCGCCCTACACCGGCGAACGCGCCTAGGGTCCGCCGATGGAGTACGGGCTGGCGCTCCTGCTGATCCTGGCCGTGGTCGCCTACGTGGTCGTGCGCCCGCTCGTGCGCGGCGAGCGGGACGAGGCAGACCACGGAGCGCTGGACGCGCTCGAAGCCGCCAAGGAGGCGAAGTACCGCGAGATCCGGGACGCCCGGCTCGACCTCGAGATGGGCAAGCTCTCCGAGGCCGACCACAAGGCGCTCGAGCGTCGAGCTCCGCGCCGAGGCGATCGAGATCCTCGTCGACATCGACGAGACGAAGGGCAACTGATCAGTAGCTGACGGCTACACTGCCCGGTCGTGGAGCAGATTCTCAGCGGTGTGCAGGTGATCCTCTCGGTCGTTCTGATCGTGCTGATCCTGCTGCACTCGGGCAAGGACGCGGGCCTCTCCGGGGCCTTCGGCGTCGGCAGCGGCGGCGGCCCCTTCGGCGGCGGCTCGCTGGTCGAGCGCAACCTGAACCGCTGGACCGTGGGTTTCGCCATCGCGTTCGTGGTGAACGTGCTGGTGCTCCTCAAGGTCGGCAACTAGCCCACATCCCGGCTGCGCCCGGAAGGACCACGGCGCCCGGCGAAGAACCTCTCGGCATGGTTCTGACCGTCGCAGCCCTCGCCGGGGCGGGCTCGATCATCTGCCTCGTCGTAACCGCCGCGGCCATGCGCGCGATCGGCGGTGGGGTGCGCGAGACGCTCTTCTACTTCGGCATCGCCGAGCGGCTCGTCCGCGAGCCCCCGCGCGTCGCCGTCACGCACGGCGAACCGCGCCGCCGCCCGGCGCCGGAGCGGACCTCGCCGCGCCGCGTCCGCGCCGCCTAGATCACCCTCGTATCTTTTCGGCGTGCTCGTACGCGCCGCCACGCCTGCCGACCTTCCCGCAATCGCGGCGATCTACGACGCCGCGGCGCAAGAGTCGCCGGCCACCTTCGACTTCGCCGACCGCGGGGTGCCGTGGTGGGAGGAGCAGCTGGCCGCGGTCGCGAACACCCCGGGCCGGTTCCTGCTGGTGGCCGCGGCGGGCGATGCGGTGGCCGGGTTCGCCAAGAGCGGCAGGTTCCGCGACAAGGCCGCCTACGACACCACCTGCGAGACCTCCGTCTACATCAGCGCGGATCACCGCGGGCGGGGGGCTGGTAACGACCTCTACCGCGAGCTGCTGAGCCTGCTCGACGCGAGCGGCCTGCGTCTCGCGGTCGCCGGCATCACCGTGCCCAACGAGGCGAGCGAGCGGCTGCACCGCGCCCACGGCTTCACGCCCGTCGGGACCTTCACCGAGGTGGGGGTGAAGTTCGGCCGGGCGTGGGACGTCGTCTGGTATCAGCGCCGGCTGGCCGGCGCCGCCGACCTCAGGCCGGGAACTCCCGGCTCGCCTGGCGCCTGAGCCGGCCAGGGCCGTCCGCACCGGCGCGCCGTCGAGGAGCTGCTCGGTCGTGTCGACCCACTCGAGAACGGCCGCGAGACTGCTCGTGCCTTGGGGCTCATCGGCGGGGCGCGAGCCTACCCCACGAATCCCGGAACGAAGAAGACCCCGCGGCGGCGGGGTCTTCAGTGCGCCCGAGAGGAGTCGAACCTCCACGGACCATTCGGTCCACAAGGCCCTCAAGCTTGCGCGTCTACCAATTCCGCCACAGGCGCAGAGGGGGCGCCGATCATAGCGGCGGGCCAGAAGTTTCGATTCCGTCCGCCGCTTGGGTACTCTACGAACACATGTTCGCAGACGCCGGTACGGACCGCAACTGAAGGGGAGAGCTGAATGGCCGACCTGGACCTCACCAAGCGCCAGCAGGAGATCTTCGATTTCGTCAAGAAGCACTCGGCGAAGTACGGCTACCCGCCGACGGTGCGCGACATCGGCAAGGCCATCGGCCTCACTTCGTCCTCCACGGTGCACGCCCACCTCTCGAACCTCGAGAAGCTCGGGCTGCTCCGGCGCGACCCGAGCAAGCCGCGCGCCATCGAGTTGCTCGTCGACAGGGCGAAGAAGACGGTCGACGCGGCGATCGACGGGCGGCCTCCCGCTCGTCGGCCGGTCGCGGCGGGTGAGCCCGTGCTGGCCGAGGAGAACATCGAGGAGTACGTCCAGGTTCCCGATCTGGCCGGCGGGGACAAGGGCGAGTACATCCTCACCGTCACCGGCGACTCGATGATCGACGCCGGCATCAACGACGGCGACCACGTGGTGGTCCACACGACCAGGAGACCGCGCGGGACGGCGAGATCGTCGTCGCCCTGGTCGGCGACTCCGAGGCGACGGTGAAGCGGTTCTTCAAGGAGAGCGGCCACATCCGGCTGCAGCCGGAGAACGACGCCCTCGAGCCGATCATCACCGACGAGGTCACTGTCCTCGGCACGGTCGTAGGAGTCCTTCGAAAGGTGGCATGACCCATGGCGACGGCGACACTTCCCGACCCGCGAACTTCCCCGTGACCGCACCGCGCTCGCGCCGGCGGCAGGCTCACGATCGGCCAGGCGCTGGCCGGCGTATGGGAGGGCCTGTCGTCGTCGGGAGCGGTCGAGCTGTCCCGTCTGTCACGGAACCATGGAGCGCACGGCGAAGTCTGCCGGCCGCTGCCGCGACTGCGGGACAACCGTTTCCTGATTGGTGATTCCGTGCCTGCGGGTCTACCCTAGGAGCCGCCTGCCAGGCAGCCGCGGGCTCCGGAGAGAAACCCGGGGTTCGAGGAAAGTCCGGACACCGAAGGGCAGGGTGGTCGACGAGACCCGGGGAAACCCGAGGGAAAGTGCCACAGAAATACACCGCCTAAGCGACGGGGCTGCACGTGCGTTCCGTCGCCGGTAAGGGTGAAATGGTGCGGTAAGAGCGCACCGGCGTCGTGGCGACACGGCGGCCAGGCAAACCCCACCCGGTGCAAGGCCAAGCAGGGACGTCGACGCTGCCCGCAGAGTCCCAGGTAGGCCGCAGGGCCTTCGGGCCCCGTCCGCCGCGAGGCGGGCGAGATGGATGGCTGTCCACGACAAGATCCGGCTTACGGCAGGCTAAGGAGAGGCCCCGCTTCGGCGGGGCCTCTCTATTTCCGGGCCGGTGCGCCACCATGTGCCGATGGGCATCGCCGTCGACCGCCATGTGGCCCTCACCGCCATCGAGCGGGTCGCTGCGGGCAGCCGCCTCGCCGCCGAGGACGAGATAGCGATCGAGGAGCCACTCGAGATCCGCGCCGACGGGGGGCCATCGCTGTGACGATGCGCACTCCCGGCGAGGACGAGGAGCTCGCGGTCGGCTTCCTCGCGGGCGAGGGGCTGATTGCAGGTCCCGCCGACGTCCGATCCGCGGGCCCGCCGAAAGACCTGGCGGCCAACGTCGTCGACGTACTCACCACCGCGGGGCTGACCCGCGACCCGTCGGCCGAGCGGTCGTTCCACCTCACCTCGTCGTGCGGGATCTGTGGCAAGGGAGCGCTCGAGCACGTGCGCCGCGAGGCCGGGCCCGTCCCACCCGCGGGCGAGCCGATCGCGCCCGAGCTGGTGCTCGCGGCCCCGGCCGAGGCGCGTGCGGCGCAGCGCGCGTTCGATCGCACCGGCGGCATCCACGCCACCGGGCTCTTCGACCCGGCCGGCGCGCTGCTCGTCCTGCGCGAGGACGTCGGACGCCACAACGCGATGGACAAGGCCCTCGGCGCGCTCCTCCTTGCCGGCGGAGACCGCGCGGCGGGCGGGATCGCGTGCCTCAGCGGGCGGGTCTCGTTCGAGCTCGTGCAGAAGGCGGCGCTCGCGCGCCTGGCCGGGATCGTCGCGCTTGGGGCGCCCACGACCCTCGCCGTCGACCTCGCCGCCGAGCGCGGGATCCTGCTCTGCGGGTTCGTCCGCGGCGGGACGTTCAACGTCTACGCGGGCGCCGACCGCCTCGGCCCCTGATCGCCCTGTGCGGCCGCTCGTCCCCGTCCGCCCCGGTCGAATAGAGTGCGCGCTCGATGACGGTCATCGCGTTCCTGATCCCGTTCGTCCTGCTCGGCGTGGCGGTAGTTTTCATCGCCTTCTGGGGCGGTCCCGGCGCCGCTCGCGAGGCGTACCTGACCCGCGGCAGCCGCCTGTTCCGGATCGGCATCCCGATCCTCTACATCCTGCTCGGCGTCGTCGTGCCCGCCCTGGTGCTCACCGCGCGCGGGGAGACGGCCGGCGGCAACGGTTCGCTGAAGGACGCCGAGCTCACCGAGGCGCAGCTGCGAGGCAAGATGCTCTTCCGCCAGCAGTGCGCCAGCTGCCACAGCCTCGCCGCGGTCGACGCGCGCGGCGTGACCGGACCGGATCTCGACGAGATCGGCGAGGTCAAGCCGGGCCGGATCCTCAACGCGATCAGGATCGGCGGCACGGGGCAGAAGCGCATGCCGAGCCAGCTGCTGACCGGCGAAGACGCCAAGGAAGTCGCCGAGTACGTCGCGCGTGTAGCAGGTCAGAATTAGCCCGCTCAGGGGCACTTTCACCTGCAGCGACTTTGTGATTTATGCGGCAAATGCGGGATCTTTTTCCGTAGTCCGTCGGATGGCTGTGTTAGCCTGCGGCCGTCAATCCAGCCGAGGCCCTAGCGGGCGCGGGGGAACCAAATGGGGCTCGCAAGGGCCCCGGGGCGAATCGCCTTACAGGCGTAGCGCAGCTCTTTCAGCGCGAGTCCGTCAGCTAACCCCGTAGGCGTGACGAGAGAGAGCCGATGTCTCACACCGGTGCCCGCAGACTGCGGGCGGATGACTATGCGGAGTCGCTTCCCGAGCGCAGGTTGAGCCTCGTCGAAGCAGTCGATCTCGAGTACACCCCGTCCTTTCAGGAGGACGAGGGTCGGCGCACGGTGCGCATCACCGGCCACCCGACGCCCCCGCGTAAGCGGCCGGCCCGCACGCAGACCCGCATCCAGGCCCGTCCCGACCGCGTCGCCCTGTGGGCGTTCGTGCTGGGCATGTTCATGGTCTTCATGGCGGTCGCGACCGCCAACGCGGCGCCGCTCTAGTCCTTCTCGCCTCCGGCGGCTACACTTTGCTTACTAGGCGTAAGCGACGTCAGAAAGTGAAGCCGCCCCATGAAGACCAAGGAAAGCCGGTTCCAGGTCCATGACGAGTTGACCGCTCCCGAGCGGAGCGTGCCCGTCGTTGAAGGGTGCGCTCGCCGCCGGCGGCCAGCTGTCGAACATCGTCGGCGTGCTCGCCGGATCGCCGGCCGCTTTGCGCGGCTACGCGCGCTTCCGGTCCGAGCTGCGACAGGGCGAACTACCGCTGCGGACCCAGCAGCGCATCGCGCTCGGTGTCGCCGAGCTGCAGGGCAGCCAGTACGCGCTGGCCGCGCTCCAGCGCACGGCCCGTGAGGCGGGCCTCGGCTACGACGAGATAGCCCTTGCGCGCGAGTTCGACTCGCAGGACGAGCGCGAGGCGGCGCTGCTGCGCTTCGTCCGCGCCCTGCTCGAGACCGATGGCGTCGCCAAAGGCGCACCGCCAGGAGGAGGCGCGCGAGGTGGGGTGGACCGACGAGCAGATCCTGGAAGCCGTCGCTCACGCCGCGCTCGACAGCTTCGCCAATCTGGTCACGCGCGCCGGCGACGTGCCACCCGACGGCTCGGCGGAGGAATCCCGCCTGGCGCAGGCTGCGTAGAGGGCCGCGGCGTCCTTTAGGATCTGTGTCATGGATGCCCCACAGGCGGCAACCTCGACGGCCACGGATGCGCCCGAACTCGGCGACGACCGCTCGCCCTGTTGCCATCTGTACCACCGCGCGGTGGAGCTGGTCGGAAAGCGCTGGTCGGGCGCGATCCTGCTCGTCCTGATGGACGGGCCGTTGCGGTTTTCCGAGATCACGCCAGCTCGTCCCGGACCTCTCCGACCGCCTGCTCTCCGAGCGCCTGAAGGAGCTCGAGGCCGAGGGCATCGTCGAGCGGCACGTCTCCGACGACGCGCCCGTGCGCGTCGAGTACGGCCTGACCGAGAAGGGCGTGGCGCTCGAGCCCGCCCTGCGCGCGCTCAAGTCGTGGTCACACGACCACCTCTGCTGAGCAAGTAGCCTGTCGCCTTCCTGGGGAGCCACTGAATTACCCGGAAGGAGCCACATGGCTGACGCGGCACAGACGCCGACGACATCAAGGCACTCGTCGAGGAGCGGGACATCCGCTTCGTCCGGCTCTGGTTCACCGACATCCTCGGGCAGCTGAAGAGCTTCTCGATCAACGCGGCGGAGCTCGACGACGCGTTCGAGGGCGGCATGGGCTTCGACGGCTCGTCGATCACCGGCTTCAACGCGATCGAGGAGTCGGACATGATCGCCATGCCCGATCCCGTCGACCTTCGCGGTGCTGCCCGTGGCGGCCCGAGGAACAGGGCGTCGCCCGCGTGTTCTGCGACGTGCTCACTCCGGGCCGCGAGCCCTACGAGGGCGACCCGCGGCACGTGCTGCGCCGGGCGCTCGAGCGCGCGAGCGCCATGGGCTTCGACACGTTCAACGTCGGCCCCGAGCTCGAGTTCTTCTACTTCCGCAACGCGCGGCCGGAGTCGGGGCAGCCGGAGATCCTCGACGAGGGCGGCTACTTCGACCTCACCACGCTCGACGCCGGCTCGGACGTGCGCCGCGAGACCGTGCTCGCGCTCGAGCAGCTCGGCATCCACGTCGAGTACACCCACCACGAGGTCGGGCCCTCGCAGCACGAGATCGACATGCGCTACGCCGACGCGCTGAAGATGGCGGACGACTGCATGACGTACCGCATCACGGTCAAGGAATACGCCATGAAGTACGGCTGGCACGCGACCTTCATGCCCAAGCCGCTGTTCGGCGAGAACGGGTCGGGAATGCACACCCACCAGTCGCTGTTCAAGGACGGCAAGAACGCCTTCTACGACGCCGACGACCAGTACTACCTGTCCGACGTCGGCAAGGCGTTCATCGCCGGCCAGCTCAAGCACGCCCGCGAGATGTCGTCGGTGTTCGCCCAGTGGGTCAACTCCTACAAGCGCCTCGTGCCGGGCTTCGAGGCGCCGGTCTACTGCGCGTGGTCGCGGCGCAACCGCTCGGCGCTCGTGCGGGTGCCGCTCTACCACCCCGGCAAGGAGCAGGCCACGCGGATGGAGCTGCGCTGCCCGGACCCGGCGTGCAACCCGTACCTGACGTTCGCGGTGCTGCTGCAGGCCGGGCTCGAGGGGATCGAGAAGGGCTACGAGCTGCCCGAGCCGATGGAGAAGAACCTCTACCACCTGTCGCCCGACGAGCGGAAGCGGCTCGGCATCGAGCAGCTGCCGGAGACGCTCGGCGAGGCGATCGAGCTCACGGCGGAGTCCGAGCTCGTGCTGCGCACGTTCGGCGAGCACATCTTCAACCGCTTCGTCGAGATCAAGCGGCAGGAGTGGGAGGACTACCGGGTCCAGGTCTCGCAGTGGGAGCTGGACCGCTACATGGCGATCCTCTGAGCAATTACGATCGCCCGGGATGGGCGACGACGCTGCTCTGAATCGCAGGGAGTTCATCGAGCGCACGGCGGCGGCGGCGGGGCTCGCGACGCTGTCGACGGCGCTGCCCGTCGACGTGCTCGTGTCCGAGGCGGCTGCCGCCCAGGCGCGCCGCAACCGGCTGCCGAGTCCGCGCAACATCGAGATCGACCACTTCGTGATCCTGATGATGGAGAACCGGTCGTTCGACCACTACCTGGGCTGGGTCCCGGGCGCCGACGGGGTGCAGGCGCAGAAGTTCCGCAACGAGCAGGGGGTCGAGGTACCGACCCGCCCCGCGTCCACGCTCGGCGGCGACATGTGGCAGGGCTGCGGCCATCCCGACCCCGGCCACGGCTGGCGCTCCGGCCGCGCGCAGCTGCGCGGCGGGTTCCTGGCGAAGGGCTCGGGCAACGACGAGTTCGCGCTCACCTATTACAACCGCGGCGAGCTCGGGTTCATCCACAAGGCGGCCGAGCGGTACACCACCTACGACCGCTACTTCTGCTCGCTGCTCACCTCGACGTGGCCCAACCGCTACTACAAGTGGTCGGCCCAGTCCGCGGGGAAGACCGGGAACATCGACCAGGTCGACTTCGCCCAGGGCGGCAACCAGTGGGAGACGATCTTCGACCGCGCGCTCAAGCGTGGCGTCTCGGCCCGCTACTACGCGTCCGACCTGCCCTTCTCCGTCGTCTGGGGCGCGCGCGCCCTCGCCTGGACGAACCCTGTGGCGCGTTTCCACCTCGACTGCGCCACCGGCACGCTGCCCAACATCTCGATCATCGACCCGCCGTTCCGCGACGGCGGTGGCGGCGACGGCATCTCGGCCGACGAGCACCCGCTCGGCGACGTACGGCTGGGACAGGCGTTCATGTCCGACGTGGTCAACGCCTTCGTGCAGTCGCCGAACTACCGCCGCGGCGCGCTATTCATCGTGTACGACGAGTGGGGCGGGTTCTTCGACCATGTCCGCCCGCCGCGCGTGCCCGACTCACGCTCGACCCGGAACCTCGACACGGACTTCGGGCAGCTCGGCTTTCGTACGCCCGCGGTCGCGATCTCGCCGTATGCCCGCCGGCGGGGCAAGGACTTTCGCGTCGACCACGGCACGTACGCGCACGAGTCGATCCTGAAGCTGATCGCGTACCGGTTCGGGCTCGGCAACCTGACGAAGCGGATGCGCTACACGCGCAACATCGGCCGCAGCTTCGACTGGGAGAACCCGGACTTCGACCGGCCCGACCTCCCGAACGCCCCCGACGTCGCGTCGGCGCCGTGCGTGCTCGGCGGCGCCGGCATCTTCGACGCCGCCGAGGCGCACGCGGGGGATCTCGCGGGGCTCGAAGCGCTCGCGCACCGCTTCGGCTTCCCGGTCTGGGAAGGCAAGACGCACGAGTTGTTCAACCTCCCGGACTCACTCAGACGAGCGCTCGCGATAGACGCGCCGTAGCTCCTTGCTCCCGTCACGGGCCTGGGCGCGCCGTTCGGCGGCCGAGAGGCCCTCGCGCTCGAGCTTGTGCAAGGACGCCAGGCGGTCGGGGTCGACCACCCCGCGGACCGCGCAACCGGGCTCGGAGTCGTGGCGGCAGTCCGCGAAGCGGCAACCGCGGGCGAGGTCGGTGATGTCCGCGAAACCCTCCTCGATCCCATCGGCGTCCGCCAGGCCCGGGCTTCGCATGCCCGGCATGTCGATCAGCAGGGCGCCGCTGTCGAGCACGAACAGCTCACGGTGGCTGGTGGCGTGTTGCCCGCGGTCGTCACCGTCCCGGACGGGCAGGGTTCGCTGGACCTCGCTCCCGAGCAGGAGGTTGACCAGGGTCGACTTGCCCACGCCGCTCATCCCGAGCAGCACCGCAGTCCGGCGCGGGGCGAGCCTGGCCTCCAGCGCGGCGATGCCCCAGCCGTCGAGCGCGCTGATGACCAGGAGTTCCGCGCCCAGGCGGTCCTTCAGCTGCTCTGCCTCGCCGGTCGGGTCGGCGCTCAGGTCTCCTTTGGTGAGCACGACGATCGGCTCGACTCCGCCCGCGCGGGCGAGCGCGACGAACCGCTCGACGCGGCGCGGGTTGAGGTCGGCGTTGAGGGACGTCGCGACGAGGGCCAGGTCGGAGTTGGCGGCCAGCATGCCGCCGTCACGCTCGAGGAAGGTCCGCCGCGGCAGGACGGCCCGGACCGCGTCATCCGTCACGCCGACCCAGTCGCCGACCACTGGGTGGTCGGCGCCGAGCACCGGCAGCGAGCGGCTGTCGTGCAGCGCGACGTGGCCGCGATGGACGGCTACGACACGGGCAGGCTGGAGGCCGGGGGTGTCGGTCGCGGCGAAGGCCTCGGCCCAGCCGTCGTCCCAACCGAATGCGTGCAGATTCACGCCGGGTTGGCGCGTAGCGCTAGGGGATCGAGCCGGGCGGGAAGACGACGTTCTCGCAGTCAAGCACGCCGTCCTCGGTCTCGTCGACGTAGACGGTGTCCTCGCCCGCCCCGCAGTCGATCGTATCCTCGCGGCCGTCGCGTGCGTCGATCGTGTCGTTGCCCGCGCCGCCGAGGATGTCGTCTTCGCCCTTGCCGCCATTGAGGCGGTCGTTGCCGCTGCCGCCGTCGAGCCGGTCGATGCCGTCGCCGGTGGTGAGGCGGTCGTTCCCGCGTTCGCCGTAGAGGTCGTCGCCGCCGGCGTTCGAGCTGGCGTTGCCGCCGGTGAGGATGTCGTTCCCAGTGCCGCCGTAGACGCGGTCGTCGTCGTCCCCGCCGCGGACGCGGTCGTTGCCGGAACCGCCCTTGAGGAGGTCGTCGCCGCTGCTGCCGGAGATCGAGTCCTTACCCGAGTCGCCGTTGGCCCGGTCGTTCCCCCGCCCGCCGTCGACGCGGTCGTTACCGGAGCCGGCGCTGATCCTGTCGTTGCCGTTGTTCCCCTTGATCCGGTCCTTACCGCCGCGCCCGGAGATCCGGTCGCCGCCGCCATTGCCGCGGATGGTGTCGGCCTTCTTCGTGCCGGTGATCTTGTTCGCACGCGAGTTGCCGTTGAACGTCTTGGCGGAGGCCACGGCGACTGCCGCGAGCACCACGACCGCGACCGCGAGCGTCGCGATGATGCGCATCCTGTTCATTGCCACGGGAACTCCTTGAGCAGCTGCTCGATCGTGTCGGGAAGACGGAAGGTCGACGAAGCGGTGGCCGGGGTGTGGTGGAAGCCGAGCTGGTCGAGGTAGCCCGAGGTGAGCATCTTTTCCATGTCGTGCGGCTTCGGCCGCTGGGGTGCGGCGCCGCCGGGGCGGCGCTTGTCCAGCAGGGTGACGTTACGGCCGGGGCACTGCTGGCCGATCACCGCGGGCGGATCGGGCAGCGGGGGCGGCTCGAGCCGGGGCTTGCCGTCCCAGTCGAACGAGCGGGCGATGTTGCGGGCGTACGCGTCGCGGCGTGTGAGCGGCTTGATGCCGAACCGGTAGCGGATCATCTTCAGGATCGACTCGAACCCGTAGATGCCGTGGTCGACGTGGCCGCGGCGCAGGTAGGGGGAGAGCGCGAGCGCGGGGATCCGCAGGCCCATCTGGCCGAAGTCGTCTTCGTTCTTCTTCGCGTTGCGGCGGTCGGGCACCCGCGGCGGCTTGACGTGGTCGAAGAACCCGCCCCACTCGTCGTAGACGACGAAGATCGCGCCGCGCTTCCACTGCGGCGACTCCATGAACGCGTGCACCACGTCGGACATGAACGCCTGGCCGACGCGCACGTCGCCGTGCGGGTGCTCGTCGCCCGAGGTGCCGCCGCCCTCGTTGAGGAACGACGGGTCCACGAACGAGACATTCGGCAGCGTGCCCTGCGCGGCGCGCAGGTAGTACTCCTCGACCCGGCCCGAGCGCAGCAGCCCCGGGGCCCCCCAGAGGGCCGCGACAGGCAGGTCGTTGAAGAAGTACTTGCTGTCGATGCCCTTGCGCGTGAGCGCGTTGAAGATCGTGGTGTCGGGGAACCCGAGATCGGCGAACGGCAGGTCGTTCTCGCGCCTGCCGTAGGACTGCGCGGCGTGCATGTACTCGCGGTTCGGGAACGTCGAGGCGAGCAGCGAGCAGAAGAAGCGGTCGTAGACGGTCGTCTTTCGCGCAGCGGCCTGGATGAAGCCGAGGTCGCCCTCGGCGTAGTAGCCGACCCCGAACTTGTCGCTCTTGGGGATCTTCAGGAAGCCGTCCATCTTGCCGCCGTTGACCTGCGCCCGGCCGCCGTCCCACGAGTGATCGGGGTCGTAGTAGGCGCAGCCCTGCCAGTCGGGGCTGAGGCGGTGGGTCGGGACCTTCCGCCCCGCGGCATCGGTGTACGTGATGCCGGCCTGCATGCCGTCGGCGCCCGGCAGCCAGCCGAGGTAGTGGTCGAACGACCGGTTTTCCATCATCAGCACGACGAACGTGTCGACCGGCATGTTCCGCGGCGGGCGGGATCCGCTGGCGGCGGCCCTGGGTGCGCGCGGCCTCGGCGACCAGCGTCTCGGGCGACAGCACGGTGGCCGCGGATGCGGCGAGCCCGGCGGTCGCGGCGGTTCGCCCGAGGAAGTCGCGCCGGCGCAGGTACTCGTCCGGTGCCTTCTCCTCCAGCTCCTCTGCCCGCTCTGGATCCCTCAGGTCCATGCGTCGCACGATCCTATTCGGACCTGGCCCCCGGATGTCGAAGTTCTGTGAAAGGTCAGGCGAGCAGCGCGGCCAGCTCGTCCGGCTCGGTCACGGGCGCCTTGCACGCGAACCCCTCGCACACGTAGGCGGCGGCCCGTCCGTCGACCGGCACCGCGGCCCTCGAGCAGCGGCACCCCGTCCGGCTCGCCCCCGGCCAGCACGATGTGCGGGCGGAACTCGCCGCGCACCACGCGCACGAGCGCATCGGTGTCCGGCCCGGCCAGCGCCACCTCGCGCGTAGGGGAGAGGTGGAAGTCGAGCGCCTGCAGCAGGTGCGCGAAGGCCTGCGGATGCTGTGCGGCGAGGTGGTGGAGCAGCCGCAGGACCCCGGCCGCGCGCTCCTCGTAGGCGTGCTCGCCGGTCAGCGCCGCCAGGCGCAGCAGGCCGTAGGCCATGCTCGCGTTGCCGGACGGGATCGGGTGGTCCTCGAGGTCCTTGCGCCGTGCGACCAGCCGCTCGTGATCGACGGCGGTCTCGAAGAAGCCGCCGTGCTCGTCGTCGGCGAATCGCTCGATCGTCGTGTCGGCGAGCTCGCGCGCGGCGGCGAACCAGCGCGGATCGAAGCGTCGCCTCGTAGAGCGTGAGCAGCGCCTCGAGCAGGAAGGCGTGGTCCTCGAGGTACGCGCCGAGGCGGCCGTCGCCGTCCTTCCAGGTGCGCAGCAGCCGCCCGTCGCCGTCGCGCAGGTCGATCGAGCACGAACGTCGCGCAGGCCGCCGCGGCGTCGGGTAGTCGGGGCGGCCGAGCGCCGCCCCGGCATCGGCGAGCGCGGAGATCATCAGCGCGTTCCAGCGTCGTCAGGCGTTTGTCGTCGAGGCCCGGCCAGACGCGCTCGGCGCGGGCGGCGTACAGCCGCGCACGCATGTCCGCCAGGCTCGTCGGGCTCGTCGCTCCCGCGCGTGAGGATCGAGCGGCCCTCGAAGTTGCCGCCGGGGTGTACGCCGAAGTACGCGGCCGCGGTCTCCGCGTCCTCGGGTCCGAGGACCTCGCGCAGCTCGGCGGGGGTCCACGTGTAGAAGATGCCCTCCTCGCCCTCGGAGTCGGCATCGAGCGCCGACATGAAGCCGCCCTCGGGCCCGCGCAGCTCGCGCGAGCGCCCAGTCGAGCGTCTCCTCGGTCACGCGCCTGAACAGCGGGTCGCCCGTGACCTGCCAGCCGTGCAGGTAGGCCCGGGCGAGCAGAGCGTTGTCGTAGAGCATCTTCTCGAAGTGGGGAACGAGCCAGCGGGCGTCGACGGAGTAGCGCGCGAAGCCGCCGCCGACCTGGTCGTACATGCCGCCGCCGGCCATGGCCGTGAGCGTCTTGGACGTCATCTCGGTCTCCCCGCGGCGCAGCAGGAACTCGATCGCCGACGCGGGCGGGAACTTCGGCGCCCCGCCGAACCCCCCGAGCGCGTCGTCGTGGATCTCGCGCAGGCGGGCGACCGCGGCGTCGAGAGTGGCCTCCTGCAGATCCTCCTCCGACGGGCGCAGCGAGCTGCCACCGGCGCAGCCGCGCGGCCACCTTGTCGCTGTTCGCGCGGATCTCGTCCTTGCGCTCGGTCCATGCGTCGGCGACGGCGGCGAGCACCGACAGCCACGACGGCATGCCGTGGCGCTCGTCGGGCGGGAAGTAGGTGCCGGCGTAGAACGGCACCTGCTCGGGCGTGAGGAACACGTTCAGCGGCCAGCCGCCGCGGCCGGTCATCGCCTGGCAGGCCTCCATGTAGATCGAGTCGAGGTCGGGCCGCTCCTCGCGGTCGAGCTTGATCGGCACGAAGTGCTCGTTCATGTACTCGGCGGTGGCCTGGTCCTCGAACGACTCCCGCTCCATCACGTGGCACCAGTGGCATGCCGAGTAGCCGATCGAGAGCAGGATCGGGCGGTCCAGCTCGCGCGCGCGGGCGAGCGCCTCCTCGCCCCACGGGTACCAGTCGACTGGGTTGTCCTTGTGCTGCAGGAGGTAAGGCGAGGTCTCGTTCGCCAGGCGGTTGGGCATGCCTCTGACGCTACCCGTCGCGCAGAGCGGTACGCCGGATCTTGCCGCTGGCAGTGCGCGGCAGCTCGTCGGCGAAGTCGACGATGCGCGGGTATTTGTACGGCGCGGTCTGCTCGCGCGCGTGCGACTGCAGCTCCGCGGCCAGCTGCGGGCCCGGCTCGTACCCCGGTCGTAGCACCACCACGGCGCGGACCACCTGGCCGCGCACCTCGTCCGGTGCGGCGACCGCAGCAGCGTCGGCCACGGCGGCGTGGGTCAGGAGCGCGGACTCCACCTCGAACGGGCCGATCCGGTAGCCGGCGGAGATGATCACGTCGTCGGTGCGGCCCTCGAACCACAGGTAGCCGTCGTCGTCCTCGCGCACGCGGTCGCCGGTCCGCCACGTGCCCGGTGGGCCGTCGATGAAGAAGGTCGGCACGGTCGCCGGGTCGGCGCAGAGCTCGCCGTCGTCGATCCACAGGTCGAGCCCCGGCAGCGCCTTCCCCATCGACCCGGCGCGGATGGGTGCCCCGATCGGCATGCCGGTCAGCGCCCCGGTCTCGGTCTGGCCGTAGCCGTCGTGCACGCCGACGCCGACGTCCTCCTGCCAGCGCTCGACGATCTCGGGGTTGAGCGGCTCGCCGGCCGCCACGGCGTGGCGCAGTCCGGGCAGGCGCCGCAGCTCGGTCCGCTTGGCGATCGCGCGGTACTCCGTCGGTGCCATGCAGAGCACGGCGACGCCCTCGCGCTCGATCAGGTCGAGTCGCTCGGCGGGATCGAAGCGGGCGTCGTGGAGCAGCGCCGCCGCGCCGCGGAGCCAGGGGGCCACGAATACGTTGCGCGCCGACTTCGACCACCCCGCGGCCGCGGTGCACCACGCCAGCTCGCCGGCGGCGGCGCCGAACCAGTGCTCGGCCTGGACGGCCTGGCCGGGGAAGTAGCCGTGCCCGTGGCGGATCGGCTTCGGCTCGCCCGATGTGCCCGAGGTGAACACGATCAGCGCCGGGTCGGCGGCAGTCAGGTCCAGGGCCGGAGCGGGGGCTGTGTCGAACAGGGCCGGGTCCGGGATCGTGAGCAGCTCGCCGCCGAAGCCGGCAGCGCGGACCGTCTCGGTGTTGCGCTCGTCGGCGATCACCGCGCGCGGCTGGGTCGTGTCCATCCGGACCCGCAGGTCGGCTGCGGTCAGCTGCTCGATGCACGGCAGCACCACCGCGCCGAGCCGCATGCACGCGAGCATCGCGTAGACCCACTCGGGCCGGCTTCCGACCAGCGTCATCACCACGTCGCCCTTTCCGATCCCGCGCGCGGCCAGCGTTCCGGCCAGCCGCGCGGAGCGGTCGGCGACCTCGCCGAAGGTCACCTCCGTCCGGGTCCCGGAGGCGTCGATGGCCACCAGCGCCAGGCGCGCCGGGTCGGCTGCGTCGACGAGATCGCGGGCGAAGTTCACGGCCGCAGGCTATCTCCGTAACAAGTGTCAACAGACACGATGTGGTCGCGTCCGTGGAGGTCTGTTACCTTCGCGGCACGCCGAGTCCGCTTGACCGCGGAGCGGGGGAACCAAAGGTGGCGGGAGCCACTGGGGCAAACCTTCAAGGATCGAAGGCGCGCAAGCTCTTTCAGCGCGAGCCCGACAGCTAACCCCGTAGGCGTACGAGAGAGAAGTGCTACGCCGCCATCGAAACATGCCCCTGTACGCGCTCGTCGCGTGCCTCGCGATCGCTCTGATCGCCCCTGCCGGCGCCTCGGCGCAGGACGGCAATGGCGGCTCCACGTACGTCGCGCCGCCGCCCCCGGCCAAGCGCGGGAAGATCGTGAACGGCGTCGCCATCCCGCCGATCGGCGCCCCGAAGCGCGTCAGGAACGCGATCGTGGCAGCCAACCGCATCATCACCAAGCCGTACCAGTACGGGGGCGGGCACAGCTCGTACACGAAGAAGAACGCCTTCAAGACGGCCCTCGACGAGGGGTATGACTGCTCCGGCACCGTCAGCTTCGCGCTGTACGGCGGGCGGTTCCTCAAGAGCCCGCTCGACTCCTCCTCGTTCATGGCTGGGGCCGCAAGGGCAAGGGCCGCTGGATCACCGTCTACACCAACCCCGGTCACGCATACATCGTGATCGCGGGGCTGCGGCTCGACACTTCCACCGGCGGTCGCGTGACCCCCGAGGAGGCGCGGTCGGGCGAGGGCCCCCGCTGGCGGAAGTTCAACATCAAGCCCGCCGGGTACAGAGCGCGCCATCCCAAGGGCTACTAGCCCCGCGACAGGGCTACTAGCCCCCGCGCGCCGATATCCTGCCGGGTCGTAACCGACGACCCAGGAGCCGTACCGACATGGCCGTAGCGACCCCCCTCACCGAGAAGACGGACGAGCAGAAGGCGATCACCGACATGGTGCGCCAGTTCGCGGACGAGCAGATCCTCCCGAACGCCGAGCACTACGACCACGAGGACGAGTTCCCCGAGCCGATCGTCGAGCAGATGAAGGAGCTCGGCCTGTTCGGCACGACCATCCCCGAGGAGTACGGCGGGATGGGCCTGGACCTGACGACCTACGCGATGATCGTCGAGGAGCTCTCGCGCGGCTGGATCTCGATCTCCGGCATCGTCAACACCCACTTCATCGGCTCCTACCTGCTCATGAAGTTCGGGAACGAGGAGCAGAAGCAGAAGTACCTGCCGAAGATGGCGACCGGTGAGATCCGCGCCGCCTTCTCGCTCTCCGAGCCCGAGCTCGGCTCCGACGTCCAGGCGATCAAGACGGCCGCCAAGAAGACGGACGACGGCGACTACGAGATCAACGGCCAGAAGATGTGGGTCACCAACGGCCTGATGTCGACGCTGGTCTTCGTCCTCGTCAAGACCGACCCGGACGCCGATCCACGCCACAAGGGCATGACCTGCTTCATCGCCGAGAAGGAGCCGGGGGTCGGCGAGAACACCGGCGAGTACACGGGCTTCACCGTCCCGCCCAAGCTCAAGAAGATGGGCTACAAGGGCGTCGAGTCGACCGAGCTGGTCTTCGACGGCTACCGCTGCCCGGCCGAGAACATCCTCGGCGGCGAGGAGGCGGGCCTCAACAACGGCTTCTCACAGATGATGGACGCGCTCGAGGTCGGCCGCGTGAACGTGGCCGCCCGCGGCGTGGGCATCGCCCAGCGCGCGCTCGAGCTCGCCCTGCGCTACTCACAGGAGCGCAAGACCTTCGGCCGCCAGATCGCCGACCACCAGGCGATCCAGTTCAAGCTCGCCGACATGGCGACGCAGCTCGATGCTGCGCGCCTGATGACGCTCCGCGCCGCCCGCCTGAAGGACGCCGGCGAGCGCTCGGACCTCGAGGCCGGCATGGCCAAGCTGTTCGCGTCGGAGACCGGCCGCTTCTGCGTCGAGGAGTCGTTCCGCATCCACGGCGGCTACGGCTACTCGAAGGAGTACGAGATCGAGCGGCTCTACCGCGACGCGCCGCTGCTGCTGATCGGCGAGGGCACCTCCGAGATCCAGAAGATGGTCATCGGCAAGAAGCTCCTGCAGCGCCACAAGATCTAGATATCCGATCAGTAGTGGCGCTGATATCCTTATCAGCGTGGCTAAGACATCGATCGAGATAGACGACGCCAAGCTCGACGCTGTCCGGGGGATCCTCGGGACCGAGAGCAAGCGCGACACCGTCGATGCTGCACTTGACGACGTGATCAGGCGCCGGCTGCGGGAGCGGCTGGCCGACCGGCTCACGCGGATGGACGGCCTCGATCTCGATGACCCAGAGGTTATGGCCGGGGCGTGGCGGTAGCCGCCTATCTGGCGGACACGAGTTCGCTCGCACGCCTGGGTCAGCCGGCTGTCGCGGCCAGACTCATTCCGCTTCTCGCCGACGGAACGGTTGCTACCTGCGGGGTCGCCATGCTCGAGCTGTTGTTCAGCGCCCGGTCCCCGGACGATTACGAGGGCGTTCGCAGCGAGTTGGAGGGACTCGACCGCATACCGATCGACGATCAGGACTTCGACCGCGCGCTCGACGTGCAGGCTGGCCTCGCGGCAGCGAGTCAGCATCGTGGCGTTCCCCTGCCGGACCTCTTGATCGCGGCCGCAGCCGAACGGGCGGGCTTGGTCGTTCTCCACTACGACTCGGACTACGACCGGATCGCCGCCGTGACCGGCCAGGCGATGGAGTGGGTGGTCGAGAGGGGCTCGGTGGACTAGCGGCTGCTGCGCGCGCGGGCCTTGAGCTTCTCGCCCGAGAACTTGCCGCGCAGCCGGTCGCTCGTCACGCCGGCGATCGACACGCTGGCCTTCACGTTGCGGCCAACGGCCGGGACCGTGACCTTCCGCTTCTTGGTGCTGATGAACAGCTTGCGGCCGTCGGCGAGCGTGATGTTCGCGTAGAACGTGCCGGCGTCGCGGGTCTTCGCCCAGGTGATGGTCAGCTTTCTCCCGCTGCGCTTGACGAGAAGCTTCGGGGGCTTGCCCGGCCGGACCACCTTCGGCGCCATGTACGACGCGACGGGGATCCGGGCGCGGCCGAAGCCGTTCTGCTCCACGTAGGCAAAGATCGTCCGCTTCTCCCGGCCCGCATTCTCGGGCTTGAAGTCGAAGTTCCTGCCCGCCTTGGAGGTGGAGCCGATACCGAGCCCGACACCGAGCCGCTCGACCCGTGCGAGGAAGATCCCACATCGTGCGAGCCCCCCGGCGGGGAGATCACCGACGGCGAGTACGAGGACTACGAGGACGTGGACGTCGGCTTCGACGAGGAACGGACGCGTTCGGCGCCGCGGCCGGAGCGGGGGGCCTACGCCTCCTCAACAAGACGGCGAAACCCAACCGCAAGCGCGTTCTGACCTTCAAGCTCAAGTGCTCCAAGAGCGCGGACGACAACTGCTTCGGCACCGCCGAGCTGAAGCCCACGAAGGGCAAGCGGATCGGCAAGACGAAGGCCTACGCGATCCTGCGCGGCCAGACCATCCGGCTGCGGATGACGCTGTCGAAGAAGCTGGCGAAGCGCGCGAAGACCAAGCGGGTCACGCTCGAGCTCGTCCTGCAGCCCGCGGGCGACAGCCCACGCGTCACCCGAACGGTGACGGTGGGCAAGAACATGAAGTGCCAAGGCCAGCGCCGCCGCTAGGACTCGTACGGCGCGTAACGGTGGTGCAGCATCAGGTCGTTCCCGTCGGGGTCGCGGAACAGCGCCATCTTGCAGACGCCTGTGTCGAACGTGTCGCCGAGGAACTCGACCCCCTTGGCCTCCAGCTCGGCCCGGGCCGCCTCGACATCGTCGACGTGGAAGGCGGGGTGGGCGTTCCGCTGGGGCTCGAACTTCATGCCCTGTTTCTCCGGCATCCAGACGCTGAGGCACGTCTCGCCGGCCCAGAACTCCGTCGGTTGTTTCGGGTCCACACGTAGCCCGAGCGTCTCGCCGTAGAAGGCGCACGCGCGGTCGGGATCGGTTGTCGGAATTCCTACGAAATCGAGCTTGCTGATCATTGGAGTAGGGTGCCCAACATGTCGGCAGCCGACACAAAGGCGCTGATCGCCCAGGCGATCCAGAACATCCAGGAGGAGGTTCCGGCGCTGCGCAAGCTGGCGCTCGTGATCCGCCTGGAGCTGCCGGCCCACGGTGCCGACGCGCCGATCTGGCGGGTCGAGGTGCCGGGCCCGAAGGTCGAGCGCGACCCCGCGGCCGACGCCCGCATCGACGTGAGCGTCATGCGCAAGGAGTTCAACACCCTCGCGACCGAGGGCAAGCTGCGCGACTGGCAGCGGGCGTTCGACCTCGGTCACGTGAAGGTCTCGGGCGACAGCTCCGTGGTCAAGCTGCTCGGGAACGTGCTCGAGCGCCAGCTCGTGCGTACGCGCGCGTAGGTAGGGTGCCGGCGGCGAAAAGGTAGGGTAGCCGGGCACCGACGCCGACGAGCAGACGACCGTCGCCAGTGTCGACGTCGCGGCAATCACCCCGAATCTCAAGCCCGCCGCGCCCGCTGCCACGCCGCGTGCGCGGAAATCAGCCAGCAACAGGCTGGACGTCGGGGCGATGTACATGGGACAGGCCGCGCGGAAGCCGCTCGACGGGACACCCGCCAACGCCTCGGGGTTCATCAATCGCATGCTCCAGCAGGGCATCCCGTACGACCCGCAGGTCTGGCGGGCGGACTTCGGCGTGCAGGAATGGATGTTCCGGGACGCGTCGTACTACGGCGGCCAGGACCACCTCTACGCAGACAACGTCGACATGCTCTTCTTCACCGGCCACGCCTTCTCGGACGGGTGGCAGGCCGCCAACGCCTATTACGGGTACTCGAAGTCCTACGGCGACGGGTGGGTCGGCCGCAACGAGGTCCGGTTCGGCAACCAGGACCTCGAATGGCTGATTATCGCCGCCTGCGGCCCGTTGCAGGAGTACGGCGCGCTAGATGCCTCGTCGGCGGCGCGCTGGCTACCGGCGTTCGACGGGCTGCACCTGATGCTCGGCTACTCCACTGTGAGCGACGACGCGCCGGGCGAGGGCTACACGTTCGCCGACAACCTGATCCGCCGGAACATGCTCGTGCGCGACGCCTGGGTCGATGCCGCGATGACCCACCAGGACTGGTACACCGGCTGGGCCTACATGGGGGTGATCGGGCCGAACAACACCCATACGTTCAACGACAAGTTCAAGGGGCCGGTGGGGCCCGACATCAAGCGCTTCGAGCACCGCGGCTACTACGTGCACCGCGGAAACTCCTAGGGAGAGCTCGCGCCGCTACAGCGTCGTGCCGTCGTACAGCTTCTTGACGGTCACGGTGCCGTCGGGTGCTGCGTCGAGACAAAGGCCGCACAGGACGCACTCGTCGAGGTTCTCCTCGACGACCTCGACGCCCGCGTCGGTCGCCGCGAAGATGTCGACCGGGCAGACCTCCTCGAGCTTCTTCGCGAGCTCGACGTCGCCCTTGACCGACTCGTCGACCTCCACGTCGATGAACACACCGGGCATTACGCGGCTCCCTTCTCTGCAAGCTTGGCCTTCACGGCGTCGGGGATCTCGTCGATCCGCTCGACGACCGGGATGCCGGCCTCCTGGAGGCGCGCGATCTTCTCGGTCGCGGTGTCCTCCTTGCCCTCGACGATCGTGCCGGCGTGGCCGAAGCTCATGCCCTTCATCTCCTCGTCGTCCATGAAGCGGCCGGCCATGAAGGCGACGATCGGCAGGCGCGAGTTGTTGTCCTTGACCCACTCGGCGAGCTGGGCCTCCATGCGCCCGCCCGGCTCGGTGTAGATCACGATCGCCTCGGTCTGCTCGTCGGCCTCGAAGAAGGGCATCAGCTCGGCGTAGGTCGAGCCGATGATCGCGTCGCCGCCGATCGAGACCGCGGTCGAGACGCCGAGGCCGGCGGCCGTCAGCGTCGACGAGATCTCGGTGGTCATGCCGCCCGAGCGGCTCATCACGCCGACCTGGCCGGGCTGGTAGGCCTGCTCGGCGTTCTTCGCCGGGCCGCCGATGCCGCCCATCTTGGCCACGCCGGGCACGATCAGCCCGAGGCAGTTGGGGCCGATGATGCGCGCGCCGTGCTCGTCGGCCAGCTCGACCATCTGGGCCACGTCGTGGCGCGGGATGCGCTCGGTGACGATCACGACGGTCTTGATGCCGTTCTCGATCGCCTCGAAGACGGCGTCCTTGGTGAACGCGGGGGGGACGGTGACGACGGAGCCGTCGGGCACCTTGCCGCCGTTGTGCTCGATGACCTGCTCGACGGTGTCGAACACCGGCACGCCGTGCACGTCGCGGCCCTTGCGGCCGGGGGTCACGCCGCCGACGATCTTCGAGCCGTAGTCGAGGCACTCGCGCGTCAGGTTCACGGCCTCGCGGCCGGTGATGCCCTGGACGATGAACGTCGTGTTCTCGTTGATGAGGATGCTCATCAGGCCGCCGCTCCCTGGATCTTGTCGACCGCGCGCTTGGCGGCCTCGTGCATCGAGACGGAGCGGTCGCAGTACTCGATCCCGTACTTGTCGAGGATCTTGAAGCCCTCTTCCTCCCAGGCGCCCGGGATGCGGAAGATCGCGATGGTCTCCGCCGGGTCCTTGCCGAGGTCGAGGCAGGCCTTGATCACGCCGCGGGCGACGATGTCGACGCGGGTGTTGGAGACGATCGACATCATCACCGCGATCTTCTCGACGCCGTCCTTCTCGAGGACCTCCTTGGCCAGGCCGTACGCCTTGGCGACCGACGGGTTGCCGCCGATCTCGGAGTAGTTCGCGGGCTTGCCGCCCTGCGAGCGCACCGCGTCGGTGAGGGTCAGCGACCCGCCGCCGGCGCCGATCACGAGGCCGATGTTGCCGTGGAAGCCCTTGTCCTTGCCCTGGATGACGCCACGGTGGTCGGCGGCGTCGATCGCCGAGACCTCGACCTCGAAGTCGGACGGCTCGTAGCCCTCGCGGTTGTCGTCCTCGGCGATGCCGAGCTCGGCCAGCAGCTTCTTCTGGCGCGGCTTGGCCTCATCCTCCATCTCCATGTGGGCGTCGAGCGCGACGAAGCTGCCGTCGTTCAGCTCGGCGATCGGGTTGATCTCCGCCAGCGTCATGTCGTTGTCGAGGAAGAGCTGCGCGAGGCGGGCGAGGATCGGCGTGAGGCGCTGGAGCGGCTTGCCGGTGACGCCGGCGGCCGCGATGACCTGCTTGGCCTGGTAGTCGGAGAACGGCTTGAGCGTGGAGAAGTGCCCGCGACCGACGTGGTCGGGGTGCTCCTCGGCCACCTGCTCGATGTCGATGCCGCCCATGTCGCTGAAGAGCATCAGCGGCTGCTTGCGCGGTGCCGTCCCAGACCACGCCGGCGTAGTACTCCTGCTTGACGTCGGCCTTCGGGTCGACGAGCACGCCGCGCGGCATGTGCCCGTTGATCTCCAGCACGAGGACGTCCTTCGCGTGCGCGGCGGCCTCCTCGGGCGTGTCGGCGAACTGCACGCCGCCGGCCTTCATGCGGCCGCCGGAGAGCACCTGCGACTTGATCACCGTGGGGCCGGCGATGTCGGTGGCGATCGCCTTGGCCTCGTCGGCCGTGGTGGCGAATCCGTACTTGGTGACCGGGATGCCCGCCCGTTCGACGATCTTGCGGGCTTCGTATTCGAAAAAGCGCATGAGCGGCGGGGGAGCCTACTGAATCCAGAAGGGGGGCTCGCGCCCCCCTTCACGCCCCCCGCGCCACGAGGCTGCGCGCGGCTACGCGGGCGTGAACCCGTAGGCCTCGGCCAGCTCGGCGTCCTTCTCGGCCAGCTGCTCGGCGAGCTCGACCATGACCTTGCACTGCTTCCAGGTCGCGTCGTCCTGCATCTTGCCGTCGATCATGTGCACTCCGCGGCCGTCGGGGATCGCCTCGATGACCTTCTTGGCGAACAGCACCTCGTCGGGATCGGGCGAGAAGACCTTCTTCGCCACGTCGATCTGGGCGGGGTGCAGCGACCAGGCGCCGACGCAGCCCATGAGGAAGCAGGCGCGGAACTGGGCCTCGCAGCCGGCGAGGTCCTTGATGTCGCCGAACGGGCCGTAGAACGGCAGGATGCCGGCCGACGTGCAGGCGTCGACCATGCGGGCGATCGAGTAGTGCCACAGGTCCTGCTGCGCGCTGGTGCGCGGCGCCTCGGGGTCGTCCGGGTCCGGGTCGCCGAGCACGAGGTAGCCGGGGTGGCCGCCGCCCACGCGGGTGGTCTTCATGCGGCGCGACGCGGCGAGGTCGGCCGGTCCGAAGCTCATGCCCTGCATGCGCGGGCTGGCGGTGGCGATCTCCTCGAGGTTCACGACGCCGAGGCCCGTCTCGAGGATCGCGTGCACGAGGATCGGCCGGTCGAGCCCGGCCTTCGCCTCGAGCTGGGCGAGCAGGCGGTCGACGTAGTGGATGTCCTGGGCGCCCTCGACCTTCGGCACCATCACCACGGAGAGCTTGTCGCCGATCTCGGTGACGAGGCGGGTCAGGTCGTCGAGCACCCACGGGCTCTCGAGCGAGTTGACGCGGGTCCACAGCGCGGTATCGCCGAGGTCGATCTCCTTGCCGACCTTGACGAGGCCCTCGCGGGCCGCCTCCTTGTTGTCCACGGCGATCGCATCCTCGAGGTTTCCGAGCACGATGTCGGCCTTCTCGGCGATCGCGGGCAGCTTGCCGACGATCTTCTCGTTCGACGGGTCGAAGAAGTGGATCATCCGCGACGGGGTGAACGGCACCTCGATGAGAGGATCGGGGGCGCCCACGGCGAGCGGCTTGAAGTAGTCGCGAGGGTTGCGCATGGCCGTGGAATATACGATTCGCGGCCCTCCGTTGACTCGCAAGTCAACCTTTCCCCTCGATCGACCCGAAGGAAATTCATGACTGAGAACGCCGTTGACACCGACCAGGCGACGCGCGAGGCCTCCGGCGCGCACGCCTACGGCCGCTACCTCGAGGAGTTCGAGGTCGGCGCCATCTACAAGCACTGGCCCGCGAAGACGGTCACCGAGGCGGACGACCATCTCTTCTGCCTGATCACGATGAACCACCACCCGCTGCACATCAACGACGTCTACGCGTCGCAGTCGCAGCAGGGCCAGAACGTCGTGGTCGGGCCGCTCGTCTACTCGCTCGCGCTCGGCATGTCCGTCAGCGACGTGTCCGGCAAGGCGATCGCCAACCTCGCCACCGAGGAGCTCTCGCACCCGGCGCCCGTGTTCCACGGCGACACGCTGTTCTGCGAGACCGAGGTGCTCGAGGTCAAGGAGTCGCGCTCGAAGCTCGACCGCGGCACGGTGAAGGTCCACACCCGTGTGCTGAACCAGGACGGCGTGCTCGTGGCCGAGTTCAAGCGGTTGGTTCTGGTGCCGCGCAAGGAGCACGGGACGCCCGCTGAGTAACGTCGCCGAGGTCTATCCTCGACCCGGTGCTGGGCAAGATCCTCTACTGGCTCGCCGTGGTCGCCGTCTCCGTGGCGATCGTGGTCGGCGTCCTGCTGCTGCTGGAGAGCAGGGACGACTCGTCGGTCGGCTCGGACGCGGGGAGCCGCGCCGCGGCGCTCAGCTCTTCGTGACGCGCGGCGGTTCGCGCTTCGTGAACTTCGCGAACACGACGATCCGTTCGGCCGCGCTGTACGGCGGGTGGCAGGCGCTGAGGATCAGCTGGTCGAAGGAGACCTTTTTCTTCACCGACACCTCGCTCGGGTCGACGATCCGGGTCTTGTAGACACGGTAGGTGAAGCGGCCGGCCGTGGTGTCGACCACGATCGGATCGCCCTTCTTCAGCTTGTCGACCTTGCGGAACGGCGCCATGTAGGTGGTGCGGTGCCCGGCGATGCCAACGGTCCCGCGCTGACCGGGAAGTGGCGTGTCGTCGTAATGGCCCGGGCCCTTGCGGAGGTCCTCGGTGGCGGTGCCCTCGACGAGGTAGTAGGACCGGTCCTGGGTCGGGAGGCTGACCTTCCCGATCGCGTCCCCCTTCAAGGGGCGCTGCAGGATGACGCGCTGGGGCGGGCTGGCGAAGGCGTCCTCGAGCTTGTTCTGCTGGCGGCTCGCGAGGTATGAGGACAGCGGCTCCTGCCAGGTCACCGTCATCACGGCGTCGACCACGAGCAGGACGCCGGTGACCATCAGGACCGAGGCGGTGAAGCCGAGGACGGGTGCCCACGGGCCGCCCTTTCGCTGCCTGCTACGCATGCGCCCCAGGTTAATGCGGCGGGTCGTCGCCTGACGAAGCAGGCGGACGCGACTCCTCGGCCAGCGAGGTGATCGCGAGGTCACCGCGGGACGCGCCGGTGAGCACATCGGTGGCCTCCTCGGCGGAGCGCGCGTACAGCTCGACCAGCACGTGGACGACGATGCGGTCGTTCTCCTCGTGCTTGTGGAAGCGCACGTGGGTGAAGAACTCGCGGGTGCCGTGGTCGCCGAACGCGGCGAAGGCGAGCGAGTCGGCCGCCTCCGGGCCGGAGCAGGTCTCGACCTGGTCGCCGTCGACCGTGACGGTGCACGAGGCGACCCACGGCGTGCCGGTGACCATCCGCTCCCAGCGGTCCTCGACGGCCTCGATACGACTGATCCGGCGGCCGTCCTCCTCGTAGAAGGCGAGGCTCAGGTGGGGCTGGTCGTGCATGCAGTCGAGGCACTGCACGACCGCCTCCTGCACCTCCTCGACCGGCTCGATCGCCTCGGCCGTCTCGGGGTCGACCTTGAGGATCCCCTCGTAATGGAGCTGGACCTCGAGGTTGCGCGACCAACAGCGGTAGCAGCGGAGCCAGCTGGAGCGGGTGCCGACCGAATCGGGTGCGGAGCCTTCCATACCGCGCATTATCCTCCTCGCGGTGATGCGCGGGTCCAAGGTCGTCTGCGCGGCCGCTCTCCTGGTCGTGACGGCCGCCGGCTGCGGCGGCGACGACGAGGCCGACCCGAAGGCGATCGCGGGCGAGCCGAAGCGGGTGGTGGCGGTGGTCGACCGCCTCGACGCGGCAATCGCGAAGCGGCGCTGGCCCGCGGTCTGCGCGCTGATGACGCCTGCCGCGCGGCAGAAGGCCGGAGGGGCGGAGTGCGCGCGGCTGCTGGGCGAAGGCGCCGCTGGGGTGAGCGGAACCCGGATCCGCGTGCTCGGCGTGGCGGTCGACGGCCGGCGGGCGGCGGTCAAGGTCCGCACCCGCGCCCGCGGTCAAGGCGCGATCGACGAGACGATCGCGCTCGTGCGCCGCGGCCGGACCTGGCAGATCGACTCGCTGGCCGGATGAGCTCCGCGCCGACGGGAATCGTCCTCGCTGGTGGCGCCGGCCGCCGGATGGGCGGCGAGAAGGCGGTGGCGACCTTTCGCGGCGAGCCGCTCGTCGCCCGCCCGCTGGCCGCGCTGGCCGATGCGTTCGACCGCGTGGCGGTCGTGTGCAAGCGCGATACGACGCTCCCGCCGCTCGGCGCCGGGGTGGAGCGCTGGGACGAGCCCGACGAGCCGCGTCATCCGGTCGCCGGGCTGCTGCACGCGCTCGACTGCGCCGGCGGGCCGGTGGTCGTGTGCGCGGCGGACATGCCGTTCGTCACTGCGCGGGCGCTGCGTGAGCTGGCTGGTGCTCTGGGCGGCGACGGGCTCGCGGCGGTGGCGGTGGCCGACGGGATCTGGCAGCCGGTACTCGCCGCCTACGGGCAGGGCGCGCGGGCCGAGCTGTCCGGCGCCCCGGCCGGGTCGCCGCTCACCGAGATGGTCCGCGCGCTGGATCCCGTCCTCGTCGAGGTCGCCGCCGGCGTGGCCGTCAGCCTCGACACCCCCGAGGCCCTTGCGGCAGCGGAGCGCGGCTGATGCGCCGTGCGCTGGTCGACCGTGTGACCGCGCTGGCGGGGCGGCTGCGGCGCGGGCGGCGCGAACCCGCGCCCACCGGCGGTCCCGTGCTGCTCAACGTGGGCTCGTCGCTGATCGTCGCGCCGGGCTGGAACAACATCGACGGCGCGTTGAGCTCGCTGCTCGCCGGCGCGCCGCGGCCGCTGTTGCGGATCGCCTACCGGTTCGCCGGCATGGGCACGCAGGTGAGCGAGGCCGAGTACATCGCGATCCTGTCCGAGTACCGGTTCGTCCACCACGACCTGCGCCACGGGATCCCATTCCCGGACGGTTGCGCCGACGTGGTGTTCACCTCCCACACCCTCGAGCACCTCGCGCGCGGCGATGGCGAACGCCTGATCGCGGAGTCCTTCCGCGTGCTGCGCCCGGGTGGACTGGTCCACGTGTCGATCCCGGATCTCGGCGAGATCGTCGACCGCTTCAACGCGGGCGAGCGGTACGGCGCGACCGACGCCCTCTTCGAGGACCTCGACCTCGGCGACTACGCGCGCCACCGCTACATGTACGACGAGCCGATGCTGCGCGAGCTGCTGGAGCGCACGGGGTTCGGGTCCGTCGCGCGCTGCGGCTACCGCGAGGGGGAGTGCCCGGACCTGGAGTTGCTCGACCACCGCCCCGGCAGCCTGGTGCTGGAGGCGCGCAAGCCGGGCTAGCGCCGCAGCAGCAGCCAGACCAGCGTCCCGGCGAAGGCGATCTGGCCGATGCCCATGGCGGTGCCGAGGTTCGCGGCGCCGGCCAGCCACGCGATGCCGGTGACGCCGGCGAAGACCGCGGCAAGCAGCAGGATCTGGCGGCCGAGGCTCATGCCACCCCGGCCCGGTCGTGGAGGATCGTGGCGAGCGCGGCCACGTCGAGCGCGGGATCCTGCTCGGCCAGCAGCCGCTCGGCGGCACGGCGCCCGCCGAGGCCGCGCAGCGCGCTCTCCCCGTGCTCGGCCACCAGCTCGGCCAGCGCGGCGAGCCGCCGCGCGCGCAGGCGCGCGGCGCCGACGTCGAGGCCGGCGCGGTGCTCTTCCAGCGCGGCGATCAGGTCGTCGATTCCGTCGGTCGCGCCGATCGAGGACACGGCCACGACGGGCACGCCGCGCGAGCCCAGCGAGGCGAGTGCCTGGGCGAGGTCGCGCCGCGCGCGCACCGCGACGTCGCCAAGGTCGGCCTTGGTGACCACGAGGACGTCGGGCACCTCCATCACTCCCGCCTTGAGGAACTGCAGCGTGTCGCCGGAGCCGGGCTGCACGACCACCGCGACCGTGTCGCAGACCTCTTCGACGTCGGTCTCGGACTGGCCTACGCCGACCGTCTCGATCACGACGACGTCGTAGGCGGTGGCGAGTGCCTGGGCCGCCTCGCGCGTCGGCGCGGCGAGGCCGCCGAGGCGGCCGCCGGCGGCGGTCGAGCGGATCAGGACGCCGTCGTCGCGCGGGTCGTGCTCGATCCGTGCGCGGTCGCCGAGCAGCGATCCGCCCGAGCGCTTGGACGACGGATCGACGGCGAGCACCGCGACGGTCCGGCCGTCCCCGCGCCAGCGCCCGACGAGCGCGCTGAGGAGCGAGGACTTGCCGGCGCCGGGCGGCCCGGTGATGCCGATCAGATGCGCAGGCGCCTCGCCGCCGAGGGCTGCGGGCGAGACCTCGGCCAGCAGCGCCGCCACGTCGGCCCGCGCGGCGGGCGAGCGGTCCTCGATCAGGTTGAGCGCGGCGGGCGCCGCGCCGCGGTCGCCCTCGCGCAGGCGCTTGCCGAGGGTTGCGGCGTCGGGCACCGGCGGCTTACGCGCTCGCGGCGGTGGCCGAGTTCTTCTCGGCGACGAGGTCGACGATGTCGCCCATGATCTTCGACGACCTCGAAGTCCTTCGGGGTGTAGACCCGGGCCACGCCGGCGGCCAGCATCTGCTCCTCGTCGGCCTCGGGGATGATTCCGCCGACCACGACGGGGATGTCGGCCCCGGCCTCGTCGAGCTCGCGCAGGACGTCCGGGATCAGCTCCTGGTGCGACCCGGAGAGGATCGACAGGCCGACCACGTGGACGCCCTCCTGGACCGCGGTCGCGGCGATGCGCGCGGGGGTGAGGCGGATGCCCTCGTAGACCACGTCCATGCCCGCGTCGCGGGCGCGCACGGCGATCTGCTCGGCGCCGTTGGAGTGGCCGTCGAGGCCCGGCTTGCCGACGAGGATCTTGATCCGGCGCCCGAGCGCCTCGGACACGCCGTCGACGCGGTCGCGCAGGTCGGTCAGTGAATCGTCGTCGACGGCGGCCGCCGCGTCGGAGACGCCGGTCGGCGCCCGGTACTCGCCGAACACCTCGCGCAGGGCGCCGGCCCACTCGCCGGTCGTGGCGCCCGCCTTGGCGGCGGCGAGGGTGGGGGGCATCAGGTTGTCGGTCCCGGCGGCGGCGGCGCGCACGGCCTCGAGAGCAGCATCGACGGCGGCCTGATCGCGCTCGGAGCGCCACTTCTGGACAGCGTCGATCTGGCCCTGCTCGACCGCGGGATCGACGGTCATGATGCCGCCGTCCTCGCCCTCCTGGAGCGGCGAGGGCTCGGTCGAGGTGAACACGTTCTGGCCGATGACCTTCTGGTCGCCGCTCTCGATCGGCCGTGACGCGCGTGCGGTGCGACTCGACCAGCTGGGTCTTCATGTACGGGACGGCCGCGACGGCGCCGCCGTGCTCGGCGACGATGGCCATCTCGGCGCGCGCGCCCTCGAGCAGCTCGTCGACCAGGCCCTCCATGACCTTCGACCCCTCGAAGATGTCCGGGTAGTCGAGCAGGTCGGTCTCGAAAGCCAGGATCTGCTGGATCCGCAGCGACCACTGCTGATCCCACGGGCGGGGCAGGCCGAGCGCCTCGTTCCAGGCCGGCAGCTGCAGGGCGCGGGCGCGGGCGTCGCGCCCCATCGTCACGGCGAGCGCCTCGAGCACGATGCGGATCACGTTGTTCTCGGGCTGGGCCTCGGTCAGGCCGAGCGAGTTGACCTGCACGCCGTAGCGGTGCGCAGGAACTTCTGGTCGGTCACGCCGTAGCGCTCGCGGCCGAGCTCCTCCCAGAGGATCGCCCATCGCGCGCAGCTTCGCGTGCTCCTCGACGAAGCGGATGCCGGCGTTGACGAAGAACGAGATCCGCCCGAACACGCGCGGGAAGGTCTCCTCCGGGACGCGCTCACGGGCAGCGTCGAGGACGGCGATCGCGGTCGACAGCGCGTAGGCGATCTCCTGGACCGGCGTGGCGCCGGCCTCCTGCAGGTGGTAGCTGCAGATGTTGATCGGGTTCCACTTCGGCACCTCGTCGACCGTGAACGCGATCATGTCCGCGATCAGCCGCAGCGAGGGCTCGGGCGGGAAGGCGTAGGTCCCGCGGGAGAGGAACTCCTTGATGATGTCGTTCTGCGTCGTGCCCGGACAGCGCACCGCGCTCGACGCCGTTCTCCTCGGCCACGGTCATGTACAGCGCGAGCAGCCAGGCCGCCGTCGCGTTGATCGTCATCGACGTGTTCATCTCGCCGAGCGGGATGCCGTCGAGCAGCTGGTGCATGTCGCCCTTGTGGGCGACCGACACGCCGACCTTGCCGACCTCGCCGCGGGCGAGCTCGTGGTCGGGGTCGTAGCCCGTCTGGGTCGGGCAGGTCGAACGCGATCGAGAGGCCGGTCTGGCCCTTCTCGAGGTTCTTGCGGTAGAGCTCGTTCGAGTCCTTCGCCGTGCTGTGACCTGCGTAGGTGCGCATGACCCACGGCCGGTCGCGCTCGGGAAGACGATGATCGGGCATGCCCAACATTCTACGGCGAAGGCAGCCCCCAAGGGCTATCGTCCGGTCACGTGGGAAGTGCCATCGACGTGATGCATCTGGGTCGCGACCGCGTGATCTGCCGCGTTCGAGATCGGTGAGGTGATCGTCGACCCGGGCCCCGCCGCCACGGTCGACACCCTCCTCGCACGGCTCGAGAACGAGCCGCGCGCGCTGCTGCTCACCCACATCCACCTCGATCACGCGGGCGCCGCGGGCGTCCTGACCCGGATCTTCCCGCAGCTCACGGTCTACGTCCACGAGCGCGGGGCCCAGCACGTGATCGACCCTTCGAAGCTGGTTTCGAGCGCGACCCGCCTGTACGGGGACGACATGGACCGCCTCTGGGGCGAGATAGCTCCCGTGCCGGCCGAGCGCGTCGTGGCGCTGGCCGGGAACGAGACGGTCGAGGGCTTCCGCGTGGCCTACACGCCCGGCCACGCGTGGCACCACGTTTCATACCTGCACGAGGACACCGGCGACGCCTACGTGGGCGACACGGGCGGCGTGCGCATCCCGCCGCACGAGTACACCCTGCCGCCGACCCCGCCGCCGGACATCGACCTGCCGGAGTGGCAGCACTCACTCGACGTGATCGGCGCCTGGACCCCGACGGCGCTCTGCCTGACCCACTTCGGCCGCTTCGAGGACGTGCCCGAGCAACTCGACCGGACCCGGGAGGCGCTGTCCGAGCGCGCCGAGCGGGCGCGCCGGCTCGATCCGGAGGAGTTCGCCGAGTGGTCCGAGGCGCAGGTCCGCAGCGCGGTCGACGCGGACACCGCCGAGGCGCTGATCCAGGCCGCGCCGCCCGACCAGCAGGGTCTCGGGTTGCGGCGCTACTGGGACAAGCGCGACGAGCGCGAGCGTGAGGAGGCGATGACGCCATGAGCGCGACCGTCGAGCTTCCCAGGACGAGCGGCCCCGGCAGCGGCCTCGACGACGTCTGGCGCGTGATCGTCCTCAACGACAACCACAACACCTTCGACGGCGTCGCCGCCGCTCTGGCCCGCATCGTGCCCGGCGTCAGTCTCGACAGCGGCTACGCCATGGCCGACAAGATCCACAACACCGGCCAGGCGATCGTCTGGTCCGGCCCGCTCGAGCACGCCGAGCACTACTGGGAACTGCTGCGCGACGCCGGGCTGACGATGGCCCCGCTCGAGCAGGGCTGAGCAACCCCGGTGGAAGTCGGTCGCCTCGACTCAGCCGAGCCCTTCACGACCCTCGACGGGTCGACGATCCGCGAGGTCGCCGGCGCCGTTTCGCTCCCGGCCTCGAACCAGTCCCTCGCCGAGGCGACCGTGCCGGCCGGCGGCACGACCGACGCTCACTATCACCGCATGAGCGAGGAGATCTACTACTTCACCGCCGGCACCGGGAGGATGCGGCTCGGGGAGGAGGAGGCGGCCGTGACGGCCGGCGACTGCGTGGTGATCCCGCCGGGGGTCGAGCACAAGCTGTGGGCCGACCCGGACACCGACCTCGTTTTACTCTGCTGCTGCGCGCCCGCGTACTCCGACGCGGACACCGTGATCACCGAAGAGCGCTAGGCCCTCACGCCGTTGATGGCGCCCGCGCCCTTCACGGTGTGGAACGTCGGCAGGATCGGCACCTGGTAGTAGCCCTGTGCCTGGGCGCGGACGGCGCCGATCTCGTCCGAGTACCAGTAACGCTCGAAGTCGAGCTTGCTGGGGAAGACGGCGAGCTGGGTGAAGTCGAGCAGGCCGTCCTGCGAGCGGATGAACGCCCAGTGCGTGGCGCCGTAGTCGAGCGCCGCCTCGGCGGCCGGCAGCCAGATCTCCTCGAACGCGTCGCCGCGGAACGGGTTGGCCACCCACTTGATCTCGACGAGGACGCCCTCGCCGACGCCGCCGCTCACGCGCCGACCTCCGCGACGATGGCGCCCGGGCCCTCCTCGGTCTTGCCGAGGCCTTCCTTCTCGGCCCCGACGAGGATCGAGATCTTGCCCGAGGTGCTTGTTGTCGCGCATCAGCTGATGGGCCTCGCCGACGCCTTCGAAACCGAGCGTCTTCCAGAGGACCGGACGGACCATGCCGTTCTCGATCAGCGCGTTGGCCTTGTTGCACTCCCACGCGTTGGCGAAGTGCGAGCCGATGATCTGCTTCTGCTTCATCCACAGGTAGCGGACGTCGAAGTCCAGGTTGAAGCCCGTGGTGCCGGCGCAGATCACGACCTTGCCGAACGGCTTGACCGTGAACACCGACGTCGGGAACGTGGCCTGGCCGACGTGCTCGAAGACGATGTTCGGCTGGTCGCCGAGGATCTCCTTGACGGCCTTGGAGAACCGGCGCGACTCGCCGAAGCGCGCCTTCTCCTCCTCGGGCGTCTCGTTGCCCGTGCGCATCATGCCCGTGAACTCGTTGCGGTCGATCCAGCCGGTCGCGCCGAGCTGTTCGACGAGCTTGCCCTTCTCGGGCGACGAGACCACGCCGACGCACTCGGCGCCGGTCAGCGCGCAGAGCTGGACGGCGAAGACGCCGAGGCCGCCGGCGGCGCCCCAGATCAGGACCTTGTCGCCGGCCTGCAGGTTGCACTGGTCCATCAGCATCCGGTACGAGGTGAAGTAGACGAGGCCGTAGGACGCGGCCTCCTCCCAGGTGAGGTTCTTCGGCTTGGGGAGGAGCTGCTGCGCCTGGACCTTGGTGAACTGGGCGAACGAGCCCCACGTGGTCTCGTAGCCCCAGATCATCTGGGACGGCGCGGCCATCGGGTCGAGGCCGTGGACCTCCGGGTCCTCGTACGAGGCCATGTTGCAGTGGATCACCACCTCGTCGCCGACCTTCCAGCGGGTGACGCCCTCGCCGACCTTCCAGACGATGCCGGAGGCGTCGGAGCCGCCGATGTGGTGGCCGAACTCCGGGTGGTCGCCGTAGCGCATGATCGACACGGGCTGCCCGAGCGCCGCCCAGACGTTGTTGTAGTTCACGCCGGCGGCCATCACGCGGACGATCACCTCGAAGGCACCGGGCTCCGGCACTTCGATCTCCTCGAGCTGGAAGGCGTCCTCGGGCTCACCGAAGCGCTCCTCGCGGATGACCCAGGCAGTCATCGTCTTCGGGAGCTCGCCGGGCTCGGTCGAGACGGAGACGGGGTCGGTCAGATCGATTGAAGCCATGCTTGAAGTGAGTCCTCCGGGGGGATAGTCGAGTGCTGCGGGATCGTACCGACGATCCGTCTTTCATAGGCTGGCCAGGGCGTGACGCGCACCGTCGCCGACGTCAAGTTCGCAAAAACCAAGTTCGTCCTGCACGCCGGTCTCGCCGGCGCCTTCGCCGTGCATGACGCCCGTCGGTTGATCCGACGTCAGAGCTAGCTTCCCCGGGAATGGAAGCCCAAGAGGCAGGTCGCGAGCGCGGCGACCCTCCTGGTCCTGTCGATCGATCTGCCGACCGGGCCCGCCTCGCAGCTGACCGACGAGCTCGACGAGCTCATCGAGCCGGTCCTCGTCGTTCCTCGGCGCTCGCGGACGGGGACCTCGGGGAGTGAGGGTGGACGGATCCGCAGCGTGGTCGTGATCGGCGTGTTCGCGGCATCGATCCCGATCGCGTTCTTCAACCCGCGGCTAGCCGTCTGGACCTGGGTGCTGGCGGCGGTGCTGCCGCGCGTCCTCACGCAGGCGAGGGCGCAGCGATGACCGCCCGCGCGGGCCGGATCGCGGCCGCGAACTGGTTCAACAACTTCATCCTCGCGGTGATCGTCGTCAACGCGATCGTGCTCGGGCTGGAGACCTACGAGTCGATCGAGGAGTCGGCGGGCGATCTCCTCGACCTCCTCACCGGGATCTGCCTGGGGATCTTCGTGGTCGAGCTGGCGATCCGGATGGCGAGCTACGGCCGCCACCAGCGGGACTTCTTCCGCTCCGGCTGGAACGTATTCGACTTCGTGGTGATCGTCGCGTCGTTCCTGCCGGGCGTGCGGGAGAACGCGACCCTGCTGCGCCTCGTCCGCCTGGCGCGCATCGTGCGGATCATCCGGGTGCTGCCCGACCTGCGGCTGCTCGTCACGGCGATGGGGCGGAGCCTGCCCGGGGTCGCCAGCCTCGGCCTGCTCACGCTCCTGCTGCTCTACGTCTACGGGATCGTCGGCTGGGCCATCTTCGCCGACCACGATCCCGGGCAGTACGGCTCGATCGGCCAGGCGATGCTGACCCTGTTCGTGATGCTCTCGCTGGAGAACCTGCCGGCGAACATCGAGATGGGGCGGGCGCTGTCGGACTGGACGGTCCTCTACTTCATCTCCTACACGCTGATCGCCGCGTTCCTGATCTTCAACCTCCTGATCGGCGTCGTGATCAACTCGCTCGAGGAGGCGCACGAGATGGAGGACAAGCGGGCGGACGACGAGCGTCGCGCTGCCGCGGGGGAGACGAGCGACCCCGCGGACGACCACCGCGTCGAGCTGCTCGACAGGATCGGGGATCTGAAGGAAGCGCTCGAGAAGGTCGAGCGCGACGTGAAGGCGCTCGACTAGCCCGGAGCGTCAGGCCGCCACGAGCTCGCGCTCGGCGGCGACCTCGGCCGTGTCGGCTTCGTCGTGGTTCGCGCGGGTGTCGGACACGAGCACGAACGCGAGAATCGCGCCGACGACGGCTACGGCGAAGGCGAGCCACATCCCGCGCGAGAGCGCGTGGATGAACGCCTCCTTGACGGCGCGGCCGACCTGCTCCGCTGTGGCGGGGTCGAGCCCGCGGAGCCCGTTGTCGTCCATCGCCGAGCCGATGTTGTCCGTCAGCGCCGCGCGCTGGGCGCTCGAGACGCGCGTGCCCTCGAGCAGGGTCGCGATCCGGTTCGAGCTGAGCTCGTGCAGAAGCGCGCCGAGCGTGGCGATGCCGAACGTGCCGCCGACCATCCGGCTCATCGAGAGGATCCCGGAGGCCGCGCCGGCCTTCTCCGCCCGCACCGCGTTCATCGCGGCGGTGGACATCGGGGACATGACGAAGCCCATCCCGAGGCCGAGCAGCATGAACGCGGGGAGGAGGAGGCCGTAGCCGGTAGCGGGCGTTATCTGCGTCTGGATGAGCAGCGACGCGGACACGACGGCCATCCCGAACGTCATCAGGCGGCGGGGCCCGACGCGGTCGGCGAGCCGGCCGGCGATCGGCGCCACGACGATGATGATCAGCGTCGCGGGGAGGAACCGGATGCCCGCCTCGAGCGGCGAGTAGCCGAGGAAGTTCTGCATGTAGAGGGCGGTGAAGAAGAACATCGCCAGCATCGCGAACGAGACGATGAACGCGACGACGTTGGCGCCGAGGAAGGTCCGCGAGCGGAACAGCTTGAAATCGACCATCGGCGCCTTGACGCGGCTCTCGACGATCGGGAACGCCACCAGCCCGGCGGCCGCGACGCCGAGCAGCGCGACGATCTCTGGCGAGCTCCAGCCCCACGAGTTGCCTTCGATCAGCGCGAGCACCAGCGCGGTGAGTGACGCCGACATGATCGCGATACCCGCGTAGTCGACGGTGCGATCGACCGTCTCGTCGCGCGACTCGCGCGCGGCGAACAGGGTCACCGCGACCGCGGCCGCGGCGACGGGGAGGTTGAGGAAGAAGATCCAGCGCCACGAGACGTACTCGGTGAGCGCGCCGCCGACGACGGGGCCGATCGCGAGCGCGAGGGCGGACACGCCGGCCCACGTCCCGATCGCGCGGCCGCGCTCCTCGGGCGGGAAGGCGTTGGTGATGATCGAGAGGGTCGCCGGCATCATGAAAGCGGCGCCGAGGCCCTGGACGGCGCGGCCCGCGACGAGCCAGCCCTGCGTGGGGGCGAGGCCGATCGCCGCGCTCGATGCGGCGAAGACGACGACGCCGAAGAGGAACATGCGGCGGCGGCCGAAGATGTCGCCGAGGCGGCCACCGGTGACGAGCAGGACGGCGAACGTGAGCGTGTACGCGTTGATCGTCCACTCGAGGCTCGAGAGCGAGGCGCCGAGGTCGTCCTGGATCGACGGCAGCGCGACGTTCACGACCGTGTTGTCGAGCATGATCATGAAAAGGGCGAAACACATCGCGCCGAGGGTCCACCAGCGCCGGTTGTCGTCGTTGAGGCGAATGCGGTCGGTCATCGGAGGTCCTCCGGGAGGAAGTGGGCGATCTCCTCGCGCTGCATCAACGGGGCGAGGCCCGCGCCCAGGGCGGAGATCTCGTTCTCGTCGAGGCCCTCGACGAAAGTGCGGAAGCTCGCGATGCGCACTTCGCTGAGGCCGGCGACGACCTTCTCGCCCTTCGCGGTCAGCGACACGCGCTTGCAGCGGCGGTCCGTGGGGTCGTCCGTGCGGCGGGCGAGGCCGCGCTTGACGAGCGACTCCACGCCCCGGCTCACGGCCGGCTCGGACAGGCCGAGGCGGTCGCTCATGGCCTTGATGGTCAGCCCATCCTCGTCGTCGAGGAGGTAGAGCGTCTTGGCCTGCGGCATCGAGATCCCGATGCGCTCGATCTCCCGCATGAAGCCGGCGCCGATCGAGCCCATGAGGTGACGGGCGAGCGCGGCGAGCTCCGCGGTGGTTTTGTCGACCGATGCCTGCGTGGGCGCAGCGGTTGCTTGCATGCACGCAAGTATTACATATACGCAACGACTGCCGAACGGGGTTCGCTGATGCGATACTCCAGGGCCAGTGGGGCAGCCGTACATTCAGCTCATCAAGGCGGGCTACGAGGCCTGGAACGCCGGGGACCGGCAGTGGGTCCTCGACCACATGACGCCCGACGTCGAGTGGGTGTCGCCGCCTGATGACCCCGACCCCGGCACGTTCCAGGGCTACCAGGGGGTACAGCGGTTCTGGGACAACTGGAAGGAGCTGTTCGGCCAGCTCCAGTTCGAGGCCGTGGACTTCGAGGACCTCGGCGATCACGTCCTCGTCGTCGCCCGGCGACTGGGTATCGGGAACGTGAGCGGGGTGCGCGTGGAGGAGCAGGTGATCCAGGTGTTCAGCTTCGGCGACGACGGCCGCTGCTACCGCGTCGCCGAGTACTACGATCCCGACGAGGCGAGGGCGTCGGTCCGGGGTGGCGGCGTCGCCGCGGACGGAGGGCAGACCTGATGCGCGCGACCCTCTACGGGATCCCCGGATCGCATCCCGTCAAGGCGGCGGAGCTGATGGCCGCCCACAAGGGCATCGAGGTCAAGCGCATCGACCTCGCGCCGGTCGCCGTGAGGGTGATGGTCCCCCCGCTCGGCTTCCGCGCCGGCACGGTCCCGGCGATGAAGATCGACGGACGCCGGGTCCAGACCTCGCGTGCGATCTCGCGCGCCCTCGACGAACTGGTCCCGGAGCCCCCGCTGTTCCCGGCCGACGTGGCGCGGCGGGCGATAGTCGAGCAGGCCGAGAAGTGGGGCGACGAGGTGTTGCAGAGCACCGGCCGGCGGCTCGCCCTGGCGGCGCTGAAGCGCGACCGCTCGACCCTGACGACTTTCTTCGACGGGCCGCTGCTCGGCATGCCGCCGAAGCTCGCCGCCGCGACCGCGCCGCCGCTGCTGGCGCTCGGCCGCAAGCTGCAGGGCGTCGACGCGGAATCGACCCAGGCCTTGCTGGAGGCGCTGCCGAGCCAGCTCGACCACGTCGACGAGCTGATCGCCGACGGGGTGATCGGCGGCGCGGTGCCGAACGCGGCCGACTTCCAGATCCTCACGAGCGTCCGGCTCCTGATGGCGTTCGCCGATCTCGACGGGTTGCTCGCGGGCCGGCCGGCGGTCGCCCACGCCCAGCGCGTCGTGCCGTACTTCCCCGGGCTCTTCCCGGTCTGCCTCCCGGCGGAGTGGCTGCCGGCGCCCGCAGGCGCCTAGAGGGCCGGTTTCTGCAATCTCGCGCCCGTTCCGTCAGATGCCGGGCGTAGCTTGCGACTTCTACGCCATGGAAGCCGCATTCCCACTTCGCAAGGAAACCGTCACCGTTCGCGGCGACGCCGTGCACATCGCCGAGCTCGCCGTCGCGGACGAGACGGCCGTCCGGCTCGTCCGCGAGCGCGCCGAGAGCGGGGCCGATCCGGCTGACGTGGTGGTCGACGCGATCGAGATCGGCGCTCGGGTCCTCGACCGCGAGCAGGCAGGCGCGAACGCCGAGTTCGTCAAGACCGAGCTCGAGAAGGTCGCGCGTGAGGTGGAGGTCCAGTTCGGCGACCGCGCCCGCGCCGTCGCCGAGGGCTTCGAGAAGAAGGTGGACTCGGTCTTCGACCCGGACGCCGGGCACCTGTCGAAGTCGCTCGACGAGCTGTTCTCGGACGGCAGCTCGAGCGCCGTCCAGCACCGCGTCAAGGAACTCGTCACGGAAGCGCTGCAGCGTTCGCGCGAGGACCTGCTGCGGCAGTTCTCGGCCGCCGACGGCTCGAACCCCCTGGCCGACTTCAAGCACGGCACCCTCGAGGTGCTCAAGGCCGCCGACGAGCGCCAGCACAAGACCCAGCGTGCCCTGCTCGGCCAGATGTCCGAGCTCGAGAAGCAGATCCAGGGCCTGCGCGCCGAGAAGGAGAAGCTCGAGGAGCTCGCCGAGGAGCGCGAGCGCGGTACCGCCAAGGGCCGCACCTACGAGGAGTCGGTGGCCGCCGAGGTGGACCGCATCGCGGCCGCCCAGGGCGATGTCGCCGAAGCGGTCGGCGACGACCTCGGTGCGGGCGGCAAGCGCGGCGACGTGGTCGTTGCGCTCGACGCCGCCGAGGGCCCCGCGAGCGGGTGCATCGTCTTCGAGGCAAAGGACAAGCGGCTGTCGAAGCCGGCCTTCTACGCCGAGCTCGACGAGGCGCTCGCGCAGCGCGACGCGGATTACGGCGTGCTCGTCGTCCCGAGCGAGGAAGAGGTCCCCGCCAAGCTGCACTCGCTGCGCGAGTACCAGGGCGACAAGGTCGTCGCGGTGTTCGACCCCGAGGAGGGTTCGACGCTCGAGCTCGAGTTCGCCTACCGCCTCGCCCGCGCCCGCGTCGCCACCGCCCGGGAGGCCGGCGACGACATCGACCCGGCCGCGGTCCGCGCCGTGGTCGCCCGCGCGCTGGCAGCGATGGACGACGTGCGCAAGGTCAAGTCACAGCTGACCAGCGCCCAGAAGGGCATCGGCAGCGCCCACGGCATCCTCGACGAGCTCGCCCTGCGCGTTCGGGCGGAGCTGGCTGAGGTCGACGCACAGCTGAACCCCCAGCTTCGCCTGGGGTAGCTGGGCTCCGCGAGCGCGGCTCCGTTCGGGGTCCGCGAGGATTTTGGTGTTCCAGTGGGAACGCCGGACGAACTAGACGTTCCCGCAGGAACGTGGGGCTGCTGCTTCCCGCGCGTAGCGACAGAGTCATAAACGTCCCGCATGCCACCTCATGAGGTGGACTCCGGGACGTTCTCGGTCTTGGGACCCCTCGGCGAGCCTTCGCCGAGCCCGCCTGTTCCTGCCTCAAAGCAGCGGTGCGGGCCTCGCGTTATGGCGACTCCTCAGGTGGTGGTGTGGCGTAGCGCGCGCTCGATAGCGTCACCGTAGTCACGTGGACGGACCCGCCGCGTCCATTGCGCCGCTCGCGTGCGCCTGCTGAGGGGGACGCCTAGGTCGGCCAGCATCTCGTCGATATTGCGGATCGAGAACGGGATGACGCTCGTGCCACGGGCGTGCTTGCCGTTGGTCCGCGCCTTCATGTAGGCGAGCTCGCGTGCGACCTGCTCGCGACGGTCTTCGACCGGCGGCAGCGCCAGTGCGCCGGCGAGATGTGCGGCAGTCCACACGGCGCCGATCTCGGCGTTGATGGTGCTGAAGACCGACGAGTTGTAGCCGCAGAACGTCAGGTTGGGCACCTCGTGCGGCAGGATTCGCCGGAACAGGTCGAAGTTGCCGTCTGCATCACGGACGTCTGCAACCCCCGCGAGGAACGGCGCGTCCTGCTCGAACCCGGTGGCGGCGACGACCAGGTCGGCCGTGATTTGCGCTCCGTCGTCGAGCCGCGCTGTGGGCCCGGCGTCGAGCGACACGATCGCACGGTCACGTCGCACGACGATCGCCCCGGAGCGGACAGCGTCGATGAATCCGTCCGACATCATGCTGCTGGTGCTCTGGCCGATGTCCTCGAAACGGCCGTCGGGGATCAGGCCGACGTCGCGCAGACGCTGTTCTGCGATGGTCAATCGGCGGATGACCGACCACCCCGGCCGGCAGCGGCGGGGATAGGCGAACATCATCTCCGTCGCGCGGGTCAGCGCTAAATCTTCGGTGTCGCGGCCGAGCATGCGCTTGGAGCCCTTCCACAGGAGCCTCCGCGCGACGATCGACAGGGACGCCGCGACTTTCGAGAGCGAGAGCGCGACGTCGCACGCCGACTTGCCGTAGCCAACCACGATCACGTGTCGGCCGCGCGCGTCATCCAGCGTCAGCTGCTGGGACGGGGCCTTGACGACCCCACCAGAGCGGGCGTGGAACTCGACCCCCGGCCACACGGGAATACGTGGTGCCGAGAAGACCCCATTGGCGACAACGAGGTGGTCGATGTCGTGCCGGTCCCCCGCGTCGGTCATCAGCTTCCACCCATCCGGGGTCGGCGCCGCCTTGGCGATGCCCGTCTTCAGCCTGAGACTGCCCGCAAGGCCGAAGCGCTCGACGTACGCCGCTATGTGGGACTGCCACTGCTCCGCCGACGGGAAGTCCGACCACGAGCTCGGCGGCTCGTGGTCGGTGAACGTGTAGGTATGGCGGCTGTTCTGGGTCTTCAAGCCCGGATAGCGCCGCGTGGCGCTCCACACGCCACCGACATCAGGTGTCCGATCGAAGGTCAGGACGTCGTGCCCGACGGCGCGCAGCACCTTTGTCGCGGAGAGTCCCGCGATGCCAGCTCCGACCACCCCAATCCGCACGGCACGAGTATTGCGCGTCGGCGCCGGCGATCAAAGCGCACTACTCCGGCGACGGTTTTTGACGGCTCACCCGGGGCGCCGCCGCTCCGCGTAGAAGCAGCGGCCATTGACTCTTCCGCTTGCCATGAATCAGGGGGGTTCACACCACCGCTCCCGCGGGTGGCGACGGTGGCACGGATCCGGCCGTGGCCGAGGCCGCGGCCGGGCCGGGCTACCGGAGACAGGACCCGGCGGGCCCGCGGGCTGATCCTTCGAGCAGGACGCCGTCAGGGAAGCAGCAGCTTGTCCGAAGAGGACTTGCGTTCCGGTCCGATGCTCAGCTCGGCCGGCTCGATCTCGTCGGCGGTCGCCTGGTCGGAGCCGACCGTGATCTCGTAGGCGCCCTGGGCGAGCGTCTTCTGGATCGTGGCCGTGTCGTCGGGCTGGATCGGGCCGACGCGCTCGCGGACCGAACCGCCGCCGGTCGCGACGCTCTCGAGCGTCACCGTGTGCGCTTCGTCGGTCTGATTCGAGATCGTGATCTGAAGCGGGCCGGCGCCGACGTTGTCGGGCGAGACCGTGAGCTTCTCGGCCTGGATCACGCCGGTCAGCTCGATCGGCACGGGCGGGCGCGGCTTGTTCTCGAAGTCGTCGCCACCGCAGCCGGAAACCGCTACGGCCATGGCAAGGCAACCGGCAGGCAGCCAGGTGCGCAACGTTCGGCCTGTCCCGATCGCCCTCATCCCTCGGGCGCGAACCCTAACCGAACCGCTCGGACGTACGCTGGAAAGGCGGGTCAAACCGCGGTTGCTCGGGGGGCCATGTGACCGACTCTATCCGGGCGGGCGAGAAGCGCAAGCGCGCACCGTCAGAGTTGCGCGGCGCGTCTTCAGCGTCAGGCGCAGCACACCGGATGCCCGGCTGTAGCTCCAACGGCGGCGCGGGACAGTCGTCGTCCCCCGCCCGCGCTTGACCGTCAGGACGCACGGGACGAACGGACGGCGCAGCGTGCGCAGCGACGCCAGTACCTGGAACGTGTGCGCGCGCTTGGCCGCGCGCAGGTCGAGCCGCCAGCTCCGCCGGCCCTCGACCGAACGGCCCCTCGCGCCAGTGCCGAGGTCGGCGCGCGAGGTGCCACGCGGGAACGCGAGCACGACGAGCCGGTAGCGGCGCTGGCGCAGGCGCACGAATGCCTTCGATGAGGGGCCGCGGTCGTCGAGCGTGTCCACGTCCGGGGGCAGCAGCGGCAACAGCGTCCCGGCGCGCGCGAGCAGCGGCAGCTCGTCGCGCGGCGCCGGCAGGGTCACCTCGCGCCCGCCCTCGAGGTCGCGGGCGGCACCGAGCCGCAGGCCGCCGCTGCGGGCGTCATAGGCGACCGAGCGCCAGATGTCGATCCAGCGGCCGGCCGGCAGATAGAACCGCCGCGTCCGCGCACCGGGGCGCACGACCGGGGCCGCGAACAGATCCGGCCCGAAGAGGAACTCCGTCTGCGCCGCCACCGCGCGCTTGTCGCCCGGATAGGCCAGCGCGAGCGCGCGCGTCAGGGGCAGGCCGCTGCCGCGGTACGCGCGCGACGCGGCGCGGATATAGGGGTACAGCTGCGTGCGAAGCTTCGTGTAGCGCTTCCAGATCGGCAGGACGGCCGGGCTCGTGACCTGCGACCGGCGTGTCTTCGGAGAGATGCCGTACCCGTTCGCCTGCGTGCGCATGATGCCGCTGACCGCACCGAACTGGAGCCAGCGCTGGTTCAGCTCGTCGGAGGTGCGCGGGTTGGCTATGGCGTGGAAGCCGCCGATGTCCGAGCCCCAGTAGGCGATGCCCGACAGGCCGATCGAGAGCGCCTGGTGAACGGCCGCGCAGAGGCCGTCCGAGCAGGACCAGTCCTCCGTCGGGTCGCCGCCCCAGACCGCGCGCGCGCACGGCTGGACGCCGTGGTAGCCGGAACGGATGAACACGGCGAAGTCACTGCCGCGCTTCGTGGTGTGGGCAGTCGACGCGCAGTGGTAGAGGACGGGGTAGCGGTTGTGCATCTCGCGTCCGTCGCGCCCGTCGGAGAACACGGCGTCGGGCGGCGTGTACTCGCCAAAGTCCTCCATCCAGCCGTCGTACCCGTCGTAGATCGCCTCGTCGAGCAGATGGCCGAAGAGCCCGCGCGCCGTGGGGTTGGTGAAGTCGATCTCGGAGACGATCTGGTCGGCCGTGAACGGGTTCGTGAGCAGGTACGGCGAGCCGAGCGGGTTGCGCACCAGCAGCCCCCGCTTCGCAGCGTCACCGTAGACCGGCTGGTACTTCGTGCAGATGTGCGGGTTGAAGTAGGTGGTGATCCGGTAGCCGAGCGCCCGTGTCCGCGCGATCCGGGCGCGCTCGCGCGGCCGCCGCCCGACCTGCGCCCCGCACGGGAGGTAGTGCGTGTAGGTCTGGTTCACGGTCACGGGCACGTCGAGGTCGCGCAGGCGCTTCTCGGTCGGCTCGTCGAACTGGCCCCACGGGCCGAACAGCCACCCGCTCGGGGCGGGCTGGCGGCCGACCGCGCCGCTGTAGCGACGGACCACCCCGGCGGGGTCGGGCCCCGGGTAGACCGTCAGCGCGAGCGACTTCGCCTCGGCCTCGGCGCGCCACGCGCCACGCCGCTCGTTCCCGAGGTGGAAGGTCGAGCGGTGGGACTGGTCGATCAGCACCCCGAGGCCGCGCGTCGATACGAGCCAGGGGATCGGGAAGTTCGTGGTCGCCGGGCCGGTGGGGAACGTGAAGTCCGGGATCAGGGGCCGCAGCACGTCCTCGCCCACGCCGGAGGAGAACGGCCCCTCCTCGGCCCAGTTGAAGACGCTCCTGCCGGTCTGGTCGACCGCGTTCGAGCGTTCGCCGAAGCCGAGGTAGCGCTCATCACCGGCGCGAGCGAAGCTCGAGCTCATCGACGACGGGCCAAGTGCGGCGAGCGGTCCCGAGCCGGGGGCGAGCCGGGCAGTCAGGGTGATAGCTCCCTGCGCGGCCGGCCGCAGGGTCGCCTCGAGGCGATGCCCGAGCGGGTCGTCCGTGGTCAGGTCGAGCTTCAGCCCGTCGCCCTCGGCGCGCGCCGAACGGACGCCGGTGGCGCGGAACCAGAGCGTGTCGAGCCGGGCCTGGATCAGGTAGCCGAAGAAGGCGTTGTTGACCACCGGGATCCGGATGTCGAAGCCGTACGCGAGGCCGCCGTCGCGCCCCGTCCCGGTGAGCGTGCGGAGGACGTCGCCGTCGGCCCGGTCCGTGAACTCGATGGCGAACGGTGCGCTGCGGACCGTCGCGCGCAGGGCGCTCGACTCGACGCCGACGGCAGCCGAAGCGGGCCCGGCCGCCGCGGCACCCAGGACGAATCCCGAGACGAGCGTCAGGGCGAGCGCGCGCAACATTCGACGCGAGAGTGTCCCAGGCGGCGCGGGTGCCGGGCGCCGGTCGAGCAAGCGCCCGGCTCGGCCGGGCGCGCAGCCTCAGCCGTCCGCGCTGAACGGCAGGTCGGTCACCGTCGCGGGCGTGCCGCCGACGAGGACCTCGGCGCCGGGCTCGGCCTCGCGCCGGACGAGCGCCAGCGCCAGCGGCCCGAGCCTGGGGGAGACGACGGCCGAGCCGACCGCGCCGACCTCCTTCTCGCCGAGCGTGATCGGCGCGCCGCGATCGGCAGGGGCTGTCAACCGCAGGCCGCGCAGGTGCCGGTTGGGCTTGCCCTTGTAGAAGAGCCGGGCGACCGTTTCCTGGCCGACGTAACAACCCTTCTCGAAGTTGACCGCACGCTCGTTCAGGCCGGCCTCCTGGGGGATCGTCGACGAGTCGAGCTCGAGCCCGAGGCGCGGGCGGCCGCGCTCGACGCGGAGCACCTCGGCCACGTCGTGCGGCACCTCCTCGACGGCGAGAGCGGCGCGGGCGGCATCGGCGTCGTCGGTGATCACGTCGACTCCGAGGTCGGTGCGCACGTAGATGCCGAGGTCACCGCGCAGATGGGCGTGCTCGGCCTTCGGCGGCGCGGTCTCGAGCCTGGACGCCGCTTCCGGGCCGATGAGCGAGAGGATCCCGTAGCGCTCGCTGACATCCTCGCGCACGACGTCGAGGCCGACCGCGAACGAGTCGACCACCCATTCGACGACCTGCTTGGCGTAGCCCTCGGCGTCGAGCCAGAGCCCGTCGTCCAGCCGCAGCACGCGGGCGTCGGCGCGCATCTTGCCCTTCGGGTTGAGGAAGGCGGCGTAGCAACCCTCGCCGGGCGCCAGCGCTTCGACGTCGTTCGTCACCTGACCCTGGAGGAACTCGGCGGCGCCCGGGCGGGTGAGCAGCTCCTTCGCCCGATCGGAGCGATCGACGAGCGCGGCGCCCGTCGTGGCGAGCTCATATGCGTCGGTGGCGATCACGGCACCGATGTTACGGATCCGCTCCCGCCTCGTTTTAGTCTCGACTAATTTCTGCTTCAATAGGAACAGATGAAGGAATCTGGCCCACGTAAGATCTCGCGCCGCAAGCTGCTCGGGTCCGCTGCCGTTGCAACGGCAGCCGTCCCGCTTCTGCACGAGACCGTCCCGCACCAGCCACTGCACGATCAGCTGGCCCGCGCCCAGGGCGACGACGGGCATGCGGGTCACGGCGGCGTGAAGATGGAAAAGGCCGCGCCGGGCGTGCACGGAGGCTCGGCACACAGCGGGGCCGTCGGCAGCGTCGACCCACGCGCCAACGGCTTCGACCCGCAGGAGATCCTGCGCGACTTCGACACAGGCACGGTCACCCGCGAACGGGGCCGCACCGTCCGCACGTTCCAGATCTTCGCGCAGGAGAAGGAGATCGAGGTTGCGCCGGGCGTGAAGTTCGCCGCCTGGACCTACAACGGCCGCGTCCCCGGCCCGACTCTGCGGGCGCGCGAGGGCGAGCTGCTGCGGATCACGTTCACGAACGCGACGAGCCACCCGCACACGATGCACTTCCACGGCATCCACCCGGCGCGCATGGACGGGGTGCCGCAGGTGCCGCCCGGGAACATCCGGCCCGGCAAGACATTCACGTACGAGTTCGAGGCCGAGCCGTTCGGGCTCCATCTCTATCACTGCCACACGACCCCGCTCGCCGACCACATCGCGAAGGGGCTCTACGGCGCGTTCATCATCGATCCCAAGCAGGGCCGGCCGAAGGCCGACGAGCTGGTGATGGTCATGAACGGGTTCGACACGAACTTCGACCGCGCCAACGAGGTCTACGCGGTCAACACGGTCGCGTTCGCCTACCACGACCGCCCGGTCAAGGTGAAGCGCGGCGAGCTGGTCCGGATCTACCTCGTGAACATCCTCGAGTTCGATCTCGTCAACTCGTTCCACGTCCACGCCAACTTCTTCGACCACTACCCGACCGGAACGCGCCTCGAGCCGCGCGACTTCACGGATACGATCGTGATGGGCCAGGGCGAGCGCGCCGTGCTCGAGCTGCGCTTCCCGCACCCCGGCAAGTTCATGTTCCACGCCCACGTCAGCGAGTTCGCCGACTTGGGCTGGATGGGCTTCTTCGAAGTGGAGGACTGATGGAGGCCGGGAACGCACCGGTCGAGGGCGACGCGCCACGGCTCCCGGCCTGGCTGATCGGCCTGATCCCGCTGGTGGTCCTCGGCGGGGCGATCGGCCTTTTCGTCGCGCTCGGGGCTCCGGGGCTCGATCGCAACGGGATCCCGGTGGAAGACCTCGCCGTCGAGCGGACGGTGCTGAAGCCGGGCGAGATCGAGTTGCGCATCCGCAACCAGGGCCCCGACGCCGTCGCGGTCCGGCAGGTCACCGTCAACGACGCGTTCACCAGCTTCACCCAGTCGGCCGGCGAGATCGGCCGGCTGCGGGGCGACACGATCACGATCACCTATCCGTGGATCGAGGGCGAGGCCTACGAGGTCGGCCTCGTGACGGCGACGGGCGGCACGGTCGCCCACTCGATCGAGGTGGCCACCGAGACGCCCGATAACGACGTCGGCTTCTACGGCCTGATGGCGCTGATCGGGATCTACGTCGGCCTCATCCCCGTCGCGATCGGGATGTTGTGGCTCCCGTGGGTGCGGCGCATCGACATGCGCTGGATCCAGTTCCTGCTCGCGTTCACCATCGGGCTGCTCGGCTTTCTCGGCGTGGACGCGCTGCTCGAGGGCACCGAGTTCGCCGCCACCGGCTCCCAGGCGTTCGGAGGTGCGCTGCTCGTCTACGCCGGAGCGGCGATCGCCTACCTGGGCCTGATGGGCATCGATGCGCGCCTGCGCGAGCGGCGCGACGGCTCGGACGCCGGGCCGTGGCGGCTGGCGCTGCTGGTCGCGCTCGGCATCGGCCTGCACAACCTCGGCGAGGGGCTCGCGATCGGCTCCGCGTACGCGATCGGCTCGCTCGCGCTCGGGGCCTCGCTGATCGTCGGCTTCGCCCTTCACAACACGACGGAGGGGCTCGCCATCGTCGCCCCCGTCGCGCGCAGCGAGCAGGAGGGCGAGCGTGGGGGCACCCTGAAGCGCCTCGCCTGGCTCGGTGTGCTCGCCGGCGCTCCGGCGGTCCTCGGCGCGTGGATCGGCGCGTCGGCGTTCAATCCGAGCCTGGCCGCCTTCCTGTTCGGCCTCGGGGCGGGGGCGATCGCCCAGGTGATCGTGCAGATCGCTCCCACCGTGCGCGACTCCGGCGGCCGGCTGTTGCATCCGCTGGCCGTCACCGGGATCCTCACCGGCCTCGTGTTCATGTACGCGACTTCGCTGCTGGTGGCCGTCTGATGGCCGCCGTCGGGGAGAGCGGCGGCGTGTCGGATGCCGTCCAGGACTACGCGAAGTCGATCTACTCGCTCCAGCAGCGCACGGGGGCTGCTGTGTCCACGTCGGCGCTGGCCGACCGCCTCGGCGTGTCCGCGGCTTCTGCTTCGGCCATGGTGAAGCGACTGGAGTCGCTCGGTCTCGTCGATCACGAGCCGTATCGCGGGGTGGAGCTCACGCCCGCCGGGGAGCGCGTCGCCCTCGAGGTCATCCGCCACCACCGCCTGCTCGAGCTGTACCTCGCCGAGGCGCTCGGCATGCCGTGGGACCGGGTTCACGAGGAGGCCGAGGTGCTGGAGCACGCGATCTCCCCGGAGCTGTCCGAGCTGATCGCGGCGAAGCTCGGGCACCCGACCCACGACCCGCACGGCGACCCGATCCCGACCGCCGACGGCGTGATCGCGGCCGACAGCTCGCGCCAGCTGGCCGAGCTCGACCCGGGGGAACGCGGCATCTTCACCCGCGTCTCCGACTCCGACCCCGAGATGCTGCGCTACCTCTCCGACCGCGGCATCGCCCCGGGCGACCGCCTCGAGGTGGTCGAGCGCCAGCCGTTCGACGGGCCCTTGACCGTGAAGTTCGAGTCGGGCGAATACGCGCTCGGCGGCGCGCTCGTGAAGATGATGCGGGTCGAATAACCTTGCCGTTCATGGCGCTCGCCGAGGACTTCCAGGACATCGTCGACACGCTGCCGCCCGACTGGACGGCGCTCGAGCTCGACCTTCGCATCCACGACGAGGATCGCTACATCGACATCGCGACGCTGATCACGCAGATCAATGCGATGCCGTACTCGGAGCATGACTGGCACTGGCTGATCCGTGTCGCGAACGGCTTCGGCCACGCGGCCGCTCCGGTTACGGTGAAGGGCACCCTCGCGCTGATCGACAACGAGGGCGTCACCGGCGACCTCGTGGCCCGCGAGGCGCGCTCGGGCCGGGTCGAGGTCACACAGATGTGGGGCCGCCCGGAGTCGGTGCGCGAGGAGTTCCGCGTCCGCCGATCGCAGTAGCGCGTAGATGGCGCGGATCGCGCTTCTCTGCCCGGACCTGCTGTTCGGCTCCAAGGTCGAAGGCGCGCTCGAGGTCGCAGGGCACACCGTCAACCGCTTCGACGACGCGGAGAAAGTGCGTGTGGCGGTCCAGTTCCACGACCTGCTGATCGTCGATCTCACCGCCGAGGGGCTCGACGGGCCGGCCTTCGTCGAGTCGATGCGGGCGCGCAGCGAGCTCGAAGCGGTGCCGACGCTCGGGTTCTACTCGCACGTCGACGTGGACATGCGCCGGCGCGCCGAGGCCGCCGGCTTCACGCGGGTCGTGCCGCGTTCGCGGATGGCGCGCGAGATGGGCGCCCTCGTCGCCGGGCTGCTCTAGAGGGTGTCGAATGCCCGCCGGACGTCGGGTGGCTCGCGCAGGATCCCGGTCTTCGCGTCGAACGCCGCCCACTCGCGGAGCGCCGCCGGGTCGAGTTCGAGCGGCGGCTCGAGCGCAGGCGCGATCGCGTCGAGCTGCGCGCGGACCAGCGACGGCTCGGCGTCGGACGCGCGGACGATGTCGTCCACGGCGGCCGGCTTGTCGGCCAGCGCCGCGCCCGTCCCCGCGGCAAGCGCGGCGACGAGTTTGCGGTAGCGCTCGGGGTCGGCATCGAGGTTCCCGCGTGTCGTCGCCACCACGAGCTCGGGGTAGCGGGGCGCACCGAACTGGTCGACGCGGAACTCGCGGGTGCGTACGCCCTGCTCGCGCAGCGCCACGCCCTCCGCGTTCCAGAACGTGACCACCGCGTCGACCTTGCCCGCGGCCAGGCTCGGCACGGCGGCGAAGCCGATCGTGATCGGGCGGACCTTCGAGTAGTCGCCCCCGTCGCTCTCGACGGCCGCGCGCAGGACCGCCTCGTCCGACGGCAGCCCGGTCACGCCGACGCGCTTCCCCTCCAGGTCGCGCGGGCGGCGGATCGCCGGCTGCGCGATCACCGCGGCCAGCGGTCGCTGGACGAGGCCGCCGACGCCGACCACGTCGGCGCCGCGCTCGCGCGCCAGGCCGAGGTCGTGGATGTCGACGATGGCGGCGTCGGCCTTCCCGCCCGCGAGCAGCTTCAGGGAGTCTGTCGAGGAGCCGGGCACGCGGATCTTCAGGTCGAGCCCGTTGTCACGATCGAGCCCTTCGCGCTCGGCGGCGTAGATGCCCGCGTGGGCTGGGTTCGGCTGAAAATCCAGGGCCAGTGCGACGGGTTCGGCAGCGGGCCGTGAAGCATCGTCACCGCCGCAGCCGGGCACGGCTGCGAGGGCGATGAGGCAGAGCAGGGAGAGCGTTCGGCGCACGCGCGAACTGTACGTCCGCCCGGCCCGGGACGATTCACCGGTCGTCGTCCCCCCTTGGGAGGTTTTCGTGCAGGACAGAGGCCCCGCCGCATATATCGCCGAGTTCATCGGCACGCTCATTCTCGTCTTCTCGATCACGCTGGCCGTCTCGGTGTACGTGACGCCCGCGAGCCAGGCGAACCCCGCACCGTTCATCGACTTTTCGGTGATCGGGCTCGTCCACGCGTTCGCACTCTTCATGCTGATCCAGACGCTGGCCGTGGTGTCGGGGGCGCACTTCAACCCGGCTGTGACGGTCGTGATGACGGGGCTGCGGCAGATCAAGCCGCCCGACGCCGTGATCTACATCGTCGCCCAGCTGGCCGGGGCGGTGGCGGGCGCGCTGCTGTGCAAGCTGCTGACGAACAACTTCCCGAACGCGGACGCCGTGAACTACGGGGCGCCGGCGCTGGGGGACAGGCTCGACGGCTCCGTCGGGCTCGGCATGCTCGCCGAGGGGATGGGCACGTTCTTCCTCGTCTGGGCGATCGTCGGCGTGGCGCTCAACCCGGAGGGGGCCAAGGAGTGGGCCGGTTTCGCGATCGGCGCGACGCTCGGGCTCGCCGTGTTCATCATCGCCCCGTTCACGGGCGGCAGCTTCAACCCGGCGCGTGCGTTCGGACCCGACCTCGTCTCGGGCGAGTTCGGCGGCGCGGGCGACTTCCTGCTCGCCTACGTGCTGGCGCCGTGCATCGGGGCTCTGCTCGCCGGGTTCGTCTACTTCTACATGTACATCCAGCCGGGCAAGAAGGAACCAGGGGGCGCAGAACCGGTCGGCTGAGCGCCCTGGCCGGCGCCTGACGGCGTCCTCGGTCGCTCGAGTGCAAAGCACGCCACGCTCTCTGCGTCCTGGTCATGCTTGGCCAGGGCGCCCAGCCCCTCTGTAGGGTCCGGTCGGTGCGCCGCGTCACGTTCAGCCGCAACTACACGCTGTCGCTGAGCCGCACGTGCCAGTGCTACTGCAAGTACTGCGCCTTCGCGACGCACAGGGCCCACCTCTACTCGCCCGACGAGGTCGAGCGGCAGCTCGACGATGCTGCCCGCCGCGGCGCGAAGGAGCTGCTCGTGCTGACCGGCGAGAAGCCCGAGGTGAACGCCGAGGTGGCCGCGCGGCTGCGCGAGTACGGGCATGACGACTTCGTCGGCTACGCAGCCTGGGCCTGCGAGCGCGCGCTCGAGCGCGGGATGCTCCCGCACACCAACCTCGGGGTGCTGGCGACGGAGGACCTCGGCCGCCTACGCGAGGTCACGGCCTCGCAGGGGTTGATGCTCGAGTCGGTCAACCCGGACCTTGTGGTGCACCAGGGCTCGCCGACCAAGCACCCGGACAAGCGGCTCGGCACGATCCGCGCTGCGGGTGAGCTGCGGATCCCGTTCACCAGCGGGATCCTCGTGGGAATCGGCGAGACTCCGGACGAGCGGCTAGACGCGCTTGCGCGCGCTGGCGGAGGTGAACGCCGAGCACGGCCACATCCAGGAGGTGATCCTGCAGAACTTCGTGCCGCACCCGCGCTACTACGGCGCCGAGCCGGCGGAGATCGCCGACGCCGCCCAGCGCGAGCAGTCGCACGGCGAGCCGGCGGCGATGCCGGCGTGGGCGAGTCAGATCACGCTCGACGACATGCGCGCGCTCGTGCGAGCGACGGCCGAGCTGATGCCGGGGGTCGGGATCCAGATCCCGCCGAACCTGTCGGACTGGTGGCTGCCGCTCGTCGAGGAGGGCGCGACCGACCTCGGCGGCCTGTCGGCCAACGGCGACCACATCTCGCCCGAGCACCCGTTCCCGACGCCGCACCGGATGCGCAAGCAGCTGAAGCAGTCGGGCGGCTACGCGCTGGCCGAGCGGCTGTGCGTGTACCCGCAGTACATGGACGCCGACTGGCTCGAGCAGGGCGTGCTCGACGCGATCAAGACGAAGTACTGGAGCTTCATCCCGCGCCGCGGGTCGGGCCGCCGCGAGGAGCGCGCGATCCACTCCGATCTCGTTCCGGCCGCGATCGAGCGCGGCCGCGCGGGGGAGGCGCTGAGCGGGGACGAGCTCACGGCCCTGTTCGCCGAGACGCGGCCGGAGGCGATCGAGGACATGCGCCAGGCCGCCGACGAGTTGCGCGTCAGAGCTGGCGGGCGACATTGTCACGTTCGTCGTCAACCGCAACATCAACGTGTCGAACATCTGCACGGTGGGCTGCGCGTTCTGCGGCTTCGGCCAGGGCAAGCGCTCGCCCGACGCGTACGAGCACGACGAGGCCGAGTTCGTCCGCCGGCTCGAGGAAGCGGTTGAGTACGGGGCCACGGAGATCTGCATGCAGTCGGGCATCCACCCCGACTGGGGCATCGACGACTACCTCGGCTGGCTGCGGCTGGCCAAGGCGACCGCGCCGCAGCTGCATCTCCACGCCTACTCGGCGATGGAGGTCGACGCGATGTGCGCCGCCTCGGGGCTACCGCCGATCGAGGTGTTCCACCGCCTGCGCGAGGCCGGGCTCGACTCGACGCCGGGGACCGCAGCCGAGGTGCTCCACGACGGGGTGCGCGAGCGCATCTCGCCGAACAAGCTGCCGGTCGGCCGCTGGGTCGAGATCATCGAGGCCAGCCACGCCGCCGGCCTACGCTCGACCGTCACGGTGATGTTCGGCCACATCGAGGAGCCGTGGGAGCTCGCCGAGCACATGCGGGTCGTGCGCGGGTTGCAGGAGCGCACGGGTGGGTTCACCGAGTTCGTGCCGCTCTCGTTCATCCCGTTCCACACCCTGCTCGGGCGCACGCACGGGATCGAGCCGATCTCGCGCGAGGAGAACCTCAAGCACACCGCGGCCTTCCGCCTCGCGCTCGGGAGGTCGATCCCGAGCCTCCAGGCGAGCTGGGTGAAGATGGGGCTCGACGCGGCGACGGAGTCGTTGCGGTGGGGGGTCAACGACCTCGGCGGGACGCTGATGGAGGAGAACATCTCCCGGCTCGCAGGATCCGAGCACGGGGTGCGCCTGGATCCGCCCGAGCTGATCGCTGCCGCGCACGCGGCAGGCCGCCCGGCCGCGGAGCGGACCACGCTGTACGCGATCCGCCGGCGGCACGAGCTGCCGGTCGCGGCCTAGATCGAGCTCCCGGTGCCCGCCCCGATCACAGGTCGTTCACGCCGTCTTCGCATCCCGTTCACGGGCCTTCGTGCGCCGCGCCGTAGCTTGGAAACCAGTGAGCACGGAGACCGAGCGCGAGCCCGTCTACCGCCGCCGCGAGGTGATCGCCGGAGGGTTCGCCGGCGCGGCGGCCGTCGCGCTCGGAACCGCGTTCTGGGACGACCTCTTCGGCAACGGGCCGAAGGTCGCCAGAGCGGCCCCGTCGGCGGGCTACGGGCCTCGTGGGGCGCCCGATGAACTGGGCATCCGCCTGCCGGAGGGGTTCAGCTCGCGGCTCGTGGCGAGGGGAGAGGAGAAGGTCGCCGGCACCGACCACGTCTGGCACCTGGCTTCCGACGGCTCGGCCACGTTCGCGACGGGCGACGGCGGCTGGATCCTCGTCTCGAACTCCGAGGCTCTGCGCGGCGGCGGGGCCGGCGCGATCCGCTTCGACCGCGACGCCCAGGTCGTCGACGCCTACTCCGTGCTCGACGACACCACGCTGAACTGCTCCGGCGGCGCGACGCCTTGGGGCACCTGGCTCTCGTGTGAGGAGACGGAGGGCGGGCGCGTCTGGGAGACGGACCCGCTCGGCGAACGCAGGGCGGTCGTGCACCCTGCCCTCGGGGTGTTCAAGCACGAGGCGGCCGCGGTCGACCCTTTCAACCGGCACGTGTTCCTCACGGAGGACCTCAAGGACGGCGGCCTCTACCGCTTCACGCCGGAGCGCTGGGAGGACCTGACGCGGGGGAAGCTGGAGATCGCGAGGGTCGACCGCACCGGCGCGGTCCGCTGGACGAAGCTGCGTGACCCCCTCGCCCGGTCGGTGCCGACACGCCACCAGATCTCCGGTACTACCCGGTTCAAGCGCGGCGAGGGGATCTGGTTCGACGGAGGAACGGTCTACGTGTCGACCACCGTCGACTCACGGGTCCACGCCTATGACACGAGCCGCGAGCGGATCGCGACGATCTACGACGGCTACGCGACCCGCGAGGCGCCGCTCATCCACGTCGACCAGATGACCGCCAGCCGCGCCGGCGAGGTGTTCGTCTGCGAGGACCTCTCGACGAGCGAGATCGACATCGGCGTGATCGAGCCGGGAACACACGAGGTGTCGCGCTTCCTCAGCGTCACGGGCCCCGACCACGTCGGATCGGAGCTGACCGGGGTCTGTTTCAGCCCGCGCGGCGACCGCATGTACTTCGCCTCGCAGCGTGCCTTCCGCGGCAGGCGGCTCGAGGGCCCGGGCGCGGTCTACGAGATCACCGGGCCGTTCCGCGGCGCGCGGTCCTAGCGGAACAGGTCGTCGGCCGGGTCGCGGCGCAGGGCCGCGGCGCCCGGGCCGTCGCCCGCGACCACGAACCGCTCGAGGCCGCGCAGCAGCACCACTGGCTCGGCCGAGTCCTTGGCGCGCGCGAGATCGGCCGCGCCGGCAGCCGCGTCGGCGATCGCGATGGACGTCGCGGCGAGATCGCGGCCGCGCGTGTCGGCGCGGCCCGTCCAGTCGTCGACTACCAGCAGTCCCGCGGCGCCGATCGCCGTGTCGGTCTGGCCCACGCGCCACGCGCGGCCGAACGAGTCCGTGACGAGCACCGCCGGGCGCACGCCGCGCACCTCGCCGATGCGGTCGCGCAGGGCGCGTGCCGACGCGTCGGGATCGAGTGGGAGCAGGATTACTTCGTCGTCGCCGGCCGAGTTCGAGCGGTCGACGCCCGCGTTCGCGCAGATGAAGCCGTGCCGGGTCTCGCAGACGAGCACGCCCGGCCCCTCGCGCACGACCGCGACCGTCTCGTCGAGGACGGCCTGGACGAGGCGGGGGTCCTTGTTCTGGCGGGCGGCGATGGCCAGGGCGTCGCCCCCGGGCTCCACCGTCTGGAGTGCGCGCACCCGGCCCTCGGCCTTCGACACCACCTTGTGCGCGACGACCAGCACGTCGCCGGGGGCGAGGTCGGCGGGGGCTGCGGCTGCGATCAGGGCGCCGAGGTCGTCGCCCGCCGCGATCTCGGGCAGGCCGGCGAGGCTGGTGGCGGTGAGCTGGCTCAGCCGGCTTGGATCTGGATGGCCGACGGCGCCGGGCGGCGGGGCGGGACGGTGTGCCGGACGTTCGAGCGGTCGAGCTGGCGCAGCGCCCCGCGCGTGGTCGGAGCGGCGCGCCGCTCCTCGAGCAGGGCGGCGAGCTCGGCGAGGTCGTCGGGCGTGTCGACGTCGAGCATCAGCGACGGCACGTTCTCGATCCGGTACTTCACGCCGGCGGCCTCCGCGCGGTCGCAGTGGCGCTCGAGCGAGCCGGGACCAAAGCCGGGGTCGATCGCGCGCGGGGGGTGTAACAGCAGCGCGTTCGTGCCGGTGAGGTGGCGGTCCGGGACGATGACCACGTCGACGGCGTCCGCCTCGGCGCTCGCCAACAGGGCGGAGATCTCGCCGGCGTCGACGAGCGGGGTGTCGCCCGGCACGAGCAGCACGCGGTCGAAGCCGTGCTCGAGGGCGTGCTCGATGCCGATCGATGCGGCGGCCGACTGGCCGCCCTCGTCGGGGTCGAAGAGCAGTTCGATGCCGTTGCCGCGGGCGGCCGACTGGGCCACGGAGTTGGCCGTCACGACCGCGATGCCGTCGATGCCCGGCACCTTGCGCAGCGAGGCGAGGACGTCCTGGAACATCGCCTGGGCGAGCGCCTGCCGCGAACCCGATCCGAGCAGTCCTGAGAGGCGCTGCTTGGCAGCGCCGAAGCTCTTGATTGGGAGGATGGCGATGGTGCGCATCAGGGTCCCTACGCGGGCGACTGTAGCGCGAGCACCGGAGAACTTCTCCTAGCCGCCACCGGCTGATTCCGCAAACTCCAGGGTGTCTGCGGCGACCCTGCGGCGGTCGTCATCGGTGTCCATCCGCGTACCTGTCTCGAGCCCGGCGATCGCGGTCACGGGTTCATCGGCCACGATCCCGTCGAGAAGGTCGCCGTAGACGGTGAGCAGGCCGGCCGCTGCGGGCTCGATGCCGGCCTGGGCGCAGAAGGCGAGCGTGGGCCCCTTGAGCACCTCGCCGCCGACGAACGGGCTCACCGCCACCACCGGTGCGGGCGCCGCCGCCAGCGCCTCGCGCATGCCCGGCAGGGCGAGGATCGGGAGGATCGAGGCGACGGGGTTCGACGGCCCGATGACGATCGCGTCGGCGCCGGCGATGGCATCCAGCACAGCCGGCGTCGGGCGCGCCTCGGCCGCGCCGGCGAACTCGACCGCGTCGATCGGGCCGCGTGCGCCGCCGAGGATCATGAACTCCTGGAACGGCCACTCCCGGCCGTGGGCGGTCACGCGCGTGCGGACGGCCTCGTCGCACATCGGCAGGACGGCCGCCCCGACTCCCATCGCCGCGACCACCTCCGCGTGGGCATCGGTCTGGGTCCGCCCGGCCGCCATCTCCTCTGTCCGGATGAGGCACATCGCCAGGTCCCGGTCGCCGAGCCTGAACCAGGCCGGCCGGCCGGCGGCCGCGAGCGCGTCCATCACCGCCCACGTGTCGCCGCGGATGCCGTAGCCGCGCTCGTCGATCTCATCCGCGAGCCAGTAGGTGACGAGATCCGGATCGGGGGAGACGTGCGCGCCGTGGGCCCACACGTCGTCGCCCGTGTTGGCGACGACCGTCAGGTTCTCCGCGCCGGCCACGTCGAGCAGGCCGCGCGCCAGCTTCGCCCCGCCGGTGCCGCCGGACAGCAGCGTGACCCGCACGGGGCGGCTACCAGAGCTCGTCGGGGAGGCCGGTGAGCCGGATCCCTGCGTGCGTCTTGTTCCGGATGTTCACCGAGATCAGGATCGGCGTGAGCGCCTCGACGTAGCGGGCCGTCTCGAGCGCGCCGGCGTTCACCGGGCGCAGGCCGTCGATCGAGCCGATGATGCCGGCCACGGCCTTCTTCGGGTCCTTGCGGTTGCCGCACACGAGCACGTCCTGGTCGAGTGCGGCGTCGAGGTCGCCGAGCGTCGCGGCGTCGACTGAGTGCAGGGCGCTGATCACCGTGACCCCGTCCGGGACCATCTCCTGCGCCTGCTCGGCGGCCGAGCCCTGGGGGACCCCGAGCAGCCGGGTCGCCTTGCCCGATACGGCGGCGGCGAGCGGGACGGTCGCGTCGACGAGGATCTGGCCCTCGGTCAGCGCGCCCTTGAGGTTCGTGAGGTTCTCCGACTGCGCGCGGAACGGCACGGTCAGGAACACGACGGGTCCGCGGGTGGCCGCGTCGGCGTTCTCCGCGCCGGAGACCCGGGCGTCCGGCACGCGCTCGCGGATGCGGCCGGCGGCCTCCTCGGCACGGCCGGCGTCGCGCGAGCCGATCACGACCTCCCTGCCGGCGACGGCGAGGCGCAGCGCCAGTCCGAAGCCGAGCGCCCCGGTGGCGCCGACGATCGGTATCGGGGAGTCCGTCACGGGCGAGCACGGTAATCGATGCAGGGCAGTAGGGTCCCGCCCGATGCGGCTTGCCGGGGAGACAGCGCTGGTCACCGGAGGTACCGGCGGGATCGGGTCCGCGACCTGCGCGCGGCTCGCCGCCGAGGGCGCGCGGGTGGCCGTGGCCGACCTCGACCTCGACAAGGCGCGCGCGCTCGCCGGCGAGCTCGACGGGCACGGCGTGGTCCTCGACGTGACGTCGGTCGACTCCGTGGCCAAGGCGGTCGCCGAGATCGAGAGCGAGCTCGGGCCGATCTCCGTGCTCGTGAACAACGCCGGCCTGGCCGAGGACAACTTCTTCCTCAAGACCGACGAGGGCATGTGGGACCGCACGCTGGCGGTGAACCTGCGCGGCATCTTCGCCGTCACCCACTCCGTGCTGCCCGGCATGCACGAGCGGGCGGGCGGGTCGATCGTCAACATCGCCTCGGAGGCTGGCCGCGTCGGGTCGCAGCTCTCCACCATCTACTCGGCCACCAAGGCCGGCGTCATCGGCTTCACCAAGGCGCTCGCCAAGGAGTCGGCCCGGTATGGGGTGCGCGTGAACGCGATCGCCCCGGGGCCGATCGAGACGCCGATGCTGCACGCCGCGGAGGAACACGGCGAGATCGGGCACCGCTTCGTCCAGGGCATGGTCATGGCCACCGCCATGAAGCGCCCCGGTCATCCGGAGGAGGTCGCCGCGGCGATCGCCTTCCTCGCCTCGCCCGACGCATCGTTCGTCACGGGCGAGACGATCGGGGTCAGCGGCGGCCTCGGCATGATGTAGGTGTGAGCTCTGCCGTACGCATACGCGAAGTTGGGCCCCGGGACGGCTTCCAGAACGAGCCCGAGGTCATCGCGACCGACGACAAGGTGCGGCTCGTCGAGGCGCTCGCCCGCACGGGGCTGAAGCGCCTCGAGGTCACGAGCTTCGTCCGCGCCGACGTGATCCCCCAGCTCGCCGACGGCCCCGAGGTGCTCGGTCGCGCCGACATCCCGGACGACGTGGCCGTGTCCGTCCTCATCCCGAACGAGCGCGGTCTCGACAACGCGCTGGCGCTCCGCGAGCGCTTCGGCGAGGTCAACCTCTTCCTGTCGGCCTCTGAGTCGCACAACCGCAAGAACGTGAACCGGTCGGTGGAGGAGTCGCTGTCAGGGCTGGAGCGCGTGATCGAGCGGGCGCGAGTGGAGGACCTGCGCTGCGAGGGCGTCATCTCGGTTGCCTTCGGCTGTCCGTACGAGGGCGACGTCGCCCCGGAGAAGGTCTTCGCGATCGCCGAGCGGCTCGTCGCGGCCGGTTGTGAGGAGATCGCCTTCGGCGACACCACCGGCATGGCGAACCCGGCGCAGGTGCGCGAGTTCTTCGCCGCGGCGTTCGCGGCCCTTCCCGGCGTCGAGCTCACGGCGCACTTCCACAACACCCGCGGCCAGGGGCTGGCGAACGCGCTTGCGGCGCTGGAGGCAGGGGTCCGCTCGTTCGAATCGTCGTTCGGCGAGCTCGGCGGCTGCCCTGTCCCCGCGGGTGCGACGGGGAACATCGCCAGCGAGGACCTCGTGTCGATGCTGCACGAGATGGGGCACGACACCGGCGTCGACCTCGAGGCGCTGCTCGCCTGCGCGGGCGACGTGCAGGAGGTGCTCGGCCGCCCGCTCGGCAGCCATCTCCTCACCGCGGGGCCGGTGGACTGGCATCGCGCTACGGGCTGACGTAGAGGCCCTCGCCGCGATGGACCGGCGTTCGGCCGGCGCCGGGGAGCGGGAGTCGGCCGCGTGGGTGGCCCAGCGGCTGCGCGAGGTGGGCGCACGCGACGTGCGGATCGCCCCGTTCCGCTATCAGCACACCTTTGGTCACGCCCAGGCGCTCCTGTTCGCGGCCGCCACGCTCGGTCGGCTGCCGGCCGCGCTCGCCCTCGCGGCGTTCGAGCTCGACTTCTCCGGGCGCGCCCAGCCGCTGCGGCGCCTACTGCCGGCGAGCGAGGGGGCGAACGTGGTCGCCCGCGTCCCGGCGGCGGTGGCGGCGAAGCGAACCGTGGTGCTCGTCGCCCATCACGACGCCGCCCACACCGGCCTCATGTGGCACCCGCTGTTCGCCGGCGGCGCCCGGGAGGGAGGGCGCCCGCCGTTCTCCCTGCTCCCCGAGCTGGCGATGGCTGCGCTCGCGGCAGGACCGCGCCGCCTCCGGACGCCGGCGCGGGCGCTGCTCGCGCTCGCGACCGCGCTGACTCTCGAGGTCACGCGCGGCGCGACGGTCCCGGGAGCGAGCGACAACGCGACGGGCGTGGCCGCGGTCATCGAATTGGTCGAGCGCTTCGCCGCCGACCCGCTTCCGGACACGGCGCTCGTCGCCGTGGTGCCCGGGTGCGAGGAGTCGGGGATGGGGGGAATGGCAGCGTGGATGAGGGCCGAGGGCCGCGCGCTGCGGCCCGATTCGACGTTCGTGCTCGGCCTCGACACGCTCGGCGCCGGTGAGCCGATGAGCGTGTCGTCGGAAGGGCCGCTGTGGCCCGTTCGTTACCGCGCGGTCGACCTCGACTTCGTCGACCGGGCCGCCACGGCGGCCGGGCTCGCGCGCCCGCGCCGCTTTCGCATCGGCGGCTGGACCGACCCGGCGCTCGCGGCGCTTGCCGGGCTGCCGGCGGTGTCGCTGCTGTCGCTCAGCGGGAACGGCTTCACGAACTACCACCTGCCCACGGACACGGCCGACCGGGTCGACTGGGACAGCGTCGATGCCTGCGTCGGGCTCGCCGAGGCTGTGGTCCGGCACGCCGCCTGACGCGACCCCTATACGCTCCCCCGGCTTCAGACGGCAACGAATCGGAGAGACAGTGGAGATCAAGAAGGTCGGAGTGCTCGGCGCGGGCCAGATGGGCCACGGCATCGCCCAGGTGGCTGCCCAGGCCGGATTCGACGTCGTGCTGCGCGAGGTCGACACCACCAAGCTGGAGAAGGGCGTCGGCAAGATCGAGAAGCTGCTCGCCCGCGCTGTCGAGAAGGGCAAGGCCGAGCAGGCCGACGCCGACGGGACCCTCGCGCGCATCCACGGCACAACCGACTACCAGGCGCTCGCCGACTGCGACCTCGTGATCGAGGCGATCACAGAGGATCTCGGCCTGAAGCTCGAGATGTGGAAGCAGGTCGACGGCGTCGTCAAGCCGGAGGCGATCTTCGCGACGAACACGTCGTCGCTCGCCGTCATCTCGCAAGCGTCCGCCACGAGCCGGCCCGACAAGTTCCTCGGGCTGCACTACTTCAACCCGGCCCAAGTGATGAAGCTCGTCGAGATCGTGCGCGCCCTCACCACCTCGGACGCCACGTTCGAGGCCGGCAAGGACTTCACCGAGAAGATCGGGAAGCTCGGGATCCCGACGCGCGACAGCGCCGGCTTCATCGTCAACCGGATCCTGATCCCGTACATGTTCGACGCGATGCGGGCGTACGAGGAGGGCGTGGGCAGCGTCCAGGAGATCGACGACGCCATGAAGGCCGGCGCCGGGGTCCCGATGGGGCCGCTGACGCTCGCCGACTTCGTCGGCCTCGACACGCTCGGGTCGATCGGCGACGTGCTCTTCGACGAGTTCCGCGAGCGGCGGATGGCTCGGCCGCCGATCCTCACCAAGCTGGTCGCTGCCGGGTGGTACGGGAAGAAGTCCGGGATGGGCTTCTACGACTACTCGGGCGACGCGCCCGTGATGAACCCGAAGGTCTGAGCAGCGCTTCTCAGACCTCGGCCGGCTCGCGCCCGGCGGCCCCGGCCATCTGCGGGCCCACCTCGGCGTCGAGCCGGGCGACCAGCTCGCGCGTGAACGCGTAGGCGTCCTCGACGGCCGCCGCGTCGGTGCGCGCGCCCTCGCTCCAGATCGAGACGACCGGATAGCCGCGCCGCGCGATCGCCGACGCGTCGCCGGGCTCGCGATGGATCGCGGAGCGGATGCGGCCGTCGCCGGCGTCCTCGGCGATGTCGGAGCACAGCCGCAGGAGCCGTGAGTGCGTGCGCACCGGGAACACGGCGCCCTCGCGGCGTGAGTAACGCAGCGGTCCCATCCCGACCATCGGCACGGAGACGAACACCGTCCGCTCGCGGTCGAGCTCGGCGCGGTGACGGCGCAGCCAGCGCGCGGTGCCAAGCCCGAACGGCTTGGCCGCGCCGGCGAGCAGGACCCACACGTCGAGGTTCTCCAGCTCGCCGCCGGCGTCCGCGGCGACACGCAGGACCGTCGCGACCCCGGCGGCGTCGTCGGCCGCGCCGAGTGACGGGTCCGAGAGCTCGAGGTCGACGAGCAGCGGGGTCAGCACGATCAGGACGACCGTCGGCACGAACTGGGCGATCGTGACCGGGTCGCCCTCGGCGCCCGCGACGCGCGCGGCGCAGCAGAAGAGCAGCAGCGCAATCGCGGCGACGAACACCGCCCAGGGATCGCGCAGATGGCCGCCGAGGCGGTCGAAGGCGGGCTCGTCGCGGCCCGTGTCGTAGTGGGCGACCAGCACGAGCACGCCCGGCTTGCCGCTGTTCTCGCGGGACAGCACGTTCTGCGACGCGCGAACGCCGGTGATGCGGCGGCCGATGTACGCGACGCCGGCGAGATCGAGGATCGCCGAGATGGCCGCGAGCAGGACCATGGCGCCGCCGATCTCCGGGTTCGACACCGCGATCACGCTGCCGACGATCGCCACGAGGCCGTGGAGGGCGTGCGTGAGGCCGTAGCGCGGGTGGACCGTGGTGGCCTCGATCCGCGCCGGCCGGCCGAGGTCGCGCAGGCGCGACTCGAGGTGCCGGGCGGCGCGCCGCTCGGCGTCGCTGCCGGCCGTCCGGCCACGGTGGGCCGTCAGGTCGTCTATCTCGCGCTCGTTGTCCATCCGGATCGGGAGGGTAGAGTGGCCCTGCGGACGGTCGCGTCAATCACCGGAGGAGGACCCACAGTTGGACACCTCGAAGATCGGCTTCGGCGACATGGTCGCCGCCGCCAGCGCCCTGCTGCTGTTCCTTTTCCTGTTCCTGCCGTGGTACGGGCTCGAGGTGAGCGGAAACCTCGGCGGCGCGTCGATCACCGCGGAGGGGCCCGACACGTTCAGCGCGTGGGAGTCGTTCTCGTTCGTCGACATCCTCTTGTTCCTCCTCGTGCTCGCCGTGATCGGCCTGGTGGCCGCGAAGGCCGCCGGCGCGCTCCCTGACCTTCCGCAGCCATCCGCGCTGATCATCGCCGAGGCCGGGGGAGTGGCACTGCTGCTCGTGCTGTTCCGCCTGCTCGCCACGCCCGACGTCGACGTGGCGGGCCTGACCGTCGATGTCGACGCGACCCGCAAGATCGGCGTGTTCCTCGCCCTGATCGCCGCCGCGGGGATCACCTACGGCGGCTGGCTCGGGATGAGCGAGTCCGAGAGCGGTGCGGCAGCACCCCGCGCCTAGCGTTACCCTCGTCGGCGCCCTGCCCGGGTGGCGGAACTGGTCTACGCGCGGCCCTCAAAAGGCTGTGCCTCGCAAGGGGCTTGTGGGTTCGAATCCCACCCCGGGCATTTCTGCGCCGGTACTAGGCGCCCGCGGGGGCGGGATCGCCGGGGCCGCTCTCGGCGGCGGGCGGCTGCGGCGTATCGCCGCCATCGGTCCGGACCTCGAGCTCGACGTTCCACTGCTGCTGGAAGCCGCGCATCGAGAAGAGGAGGAGCAGGAGCTGGACCGGGATGAGGATCAGCGTCAGGAGCCCGAGGATGCTCGGCTCGAGCGCCGGATCGGCGAAGCCGGCCTTGTCGCGCGCGAACCATGCGGGCGCGGCCACCATCGCGAGGACGGTGAACAGCACCGAGAGGGCGGCTGCGACCGGCAGTACGCCGCGGTTCCACTGCTGCACGTAGAACGCCATCAGGAGCAGGATCAGGACGTAGGCGAACGCCACGGGCTGTGCGCCCTGGAGTACCGACCAACCGCCGAGCGTGATGATCAGGACCAGCCCTGCCGTGGTGAGCAGGAGCAGCACGATGATCGCCTTCGTCGCCTTCGACTCGGGCTTGTCGCGGTTTGGATGTGTGAGAACTACGTCCGACATGTCTCCCTCGCTGCGCAGACTACCGCGCTCGGCGGAGGCCGTGCGTCGATTGGTGGTGAGAACCTCTCGGACGCCTAGGATTGCCCTCCATGCGGGCGTGGTGAAATTGGTAGACACGCGGGCTTTAGGTGCCCGTGGCGCAAGCCGTGGGGGTTCGAGTCCCTCCGCCCGCATCAGGCAGCTCGTGCGCGGCGAGCCGCCTCCTTGAGATCGGCGAGCGTGCGGTCGGAGACCGCGCCGAGCAGCGCCGTCGCTGCGGTGATCGTGTCGTCGCCGGCGGCTTTGGCGGCAGGCCGCACCGTGCCGATCAGCATCTCGAGGATCACCTCAGCTGCGTCCTCGCCCGGGAACGCATCCTCGGGTGTCGCCTCGATCAGGTCGGCGGCGAGGCCGGTGAGCATGAGCCCGGTGCGCAGGATCTCCTCGACGAGGAGGCGGACGGGGTCGGCGGAGTCGGGGTCCGGCGGTGAGTTGGTCATGCCCTCGTGGAGGGAGCTGCCGCCGGTCTTTCGCCCCCGGCCGGATGCGCCGGGCTATCGTCGATCTCGTGAGCTGGTGGATCGACGCGACCATCTACCAGATCTATCCGCGCTCGTTCCAGGACAGCGACGGTGACGGCGTCGGTGACCTCGCCGGCATCAGACGCCGGCTCGACCATCTGGCGCGGCTCGGGGTAGATGCGATCTGGCTCTCGCCCGTGTACCCCTCACCCGGCGCGGATCTCGGTTACGACATCTCGGACTTCACCGGGATCGACGCGGCGTTCGGGACACTCGAGACCTTCGACGCGCTGGTCCATGACGCCCACGAGCGCGGCATCCGTGTCCTGCTCGACCTGGTGCCCTGCCACAGCTCGACCGAGCATCCGTGGTTCAGCGAGCGGCCCGACTTCTACGTCTGGGCCGGCGACCGTGGCGGACGGCCGCCGAACAACTGGGTCTCCGCCTTCGGCGGGCCTGCCTGGAGCTTCGACGAGGCTCGCGGGCGCTGGTACCTGCACTCCTTCTACTCCGAGCAGGCCGATCTCGACTGGCGCAACCCGGCCGTGGTCTCTGCCATGCAGGAGGTGATCAGGTTCTGGGCGGAGCGCGGCATCGACGGTTTTCGCGTCGATGCCCTCGACCGCCTCATGAAGGATCCGGAGCTGCGCGACGACCCGCTCGCGGATACTTCCTTCGCCCTCCCGGTCGTCGAGGTCGAGAACCGCGCGCTCACCAACTCCCGCAACGGGCCCGGGCTGGGCGAAGCGCTCGCCGCCATCCGCGCAGCCGCCGGCGACCTCTTCCTCGTCGGGGAGGTCTATCTGCCCGCCGAGCTGCACCCGCCCTACCTCGAACACCTCGACGCGGTCTTCGCCTTCGAGCTCTTCCACGCACCGTGGGACGCGGTGGGGTTGCGGCGTGCCATCGAGCGCGGCATCGAGCTTGCGACACCGGCGCGCCGCGGTCCGGCCTGGGTGTTGTCGAACCACGATTTTCCGCGCCTGGCGACGCGCGTCGGCCCGGCGAACGCTCGCGCCGCAGCGACGCTGCTGCTGACACTGCCCGGCCCGGTGTTCCTCTACCAGGGCGAGGAGATCGGCCAGATCGACGGGCCCGGCGCCGACCCGCCGATCGATCGCGCCGGCCGCGACTCCTCGCGCCACCCGGTTCAGTGGGAGCCGGAGCCGCTTGGCGGGTTCACGACAGGGGACCCGTGGCTGGCTCCGGTCGATCCTCTCGAGCGCAGTGTCGCGGCGCAGTCCGGCGACGCTCAGTCCGACCTCGAGCTGACGCGCGCGCTGATCGCGCTCCGTCCGCGGCTGGGGAGCGGCATACGCCTGCTCGACGCCGCGCCGGGCCTGCTCGCCTTCGCGCGCGGGGACGAGCACGTCGTGGTCATCAACACGACGGAGCGGCCGGTGCCGTTCTCAGCCGGCGCGGACCCGGTCGTGGAGACCCATCCGGGCGCGCTCCGCGACGGCCGGATAGCCGGTCACGCGGCGGTGGTCTGCGGCCCACCCGCGGGCGCGGTGGGTTAACGGCCCTCAGACGGGGTAGGCCTACGCGCAGTTTTTCTTTCGGCGTTCGGAGGAGGGTTGGTGCGAAGAGCCGTACTGGTTGCCGTTTGCGCGATCGCCGCCGCCGGGTGCGGTGGCGGTTCGGAGGGCAGCGGCGCCCGCACCGTCAACTGGTATGTGTTCAGCGAGCCCGGCGGTGCCTACGACACGGCGGTCAGCACCTGCAACAAGCAGGCGGGAGGCGCGTACAAGATCAGATACGTCCGGCTCCCGACCGACGCGAACCAGCAGCGCGAACTGGTCGTGCGGCGGCTCGCCGCCGAAGACTCGAGCATCGATCTGATCGGCATGGACGTGATCTGGACGGCCGAGTTCGCGCAGGCCGAGTGGATCCTGCCGTGGACGGGCGCCAACCGCCGGAAGGCAACCGCCGGCAAGCTCGCCGGCCCGCGGCGGAGCGTCGAGTACGACGGCAAGGTCTGGGCCATCCCGTTCACCAGCAACACCCAGCTGCTCTGGTATCGCAAGGACAAGGTCAAGACCCCGCCCAAGACCTGGACGCAGATGATCGACCAAGCGGTAAAGGACAAGTCTGCGATCGAGGTACAGGGCCGGCAGTACGAGGGCCTCAGCGTATGGGTCAACTCCCTGATCGCCTCTGCCGGCGGGGAGATCGTCGACGAGCGTGGCAACGTGAAGGTCGACGGAACCGCCAAGGAGGCGGCCGAGATCATCAAACGGCTCGCCACCAGCCCGGCCGCTCCCCCCGGACTGGCGACGAACGCGGAGGACGATGCGCGGCTCGGGTTCGAGTCCGGCCGCTCGGAGTTCGAGGTCAACTATCCGTTCGTCTACCCGAGCGCAAAGGACGCGGGCGGGGGCCTCCAGAAGAAGATGGGGTGGGCGCGCTACCCGGCCGTCCGCGCGGACGAGCCCAGCCGCCCCCCGCTCGGGGGCATCAACATCGGCGTCGGCGCCAGCACGAAGAACCCCGGACTCGCGTTCAGGGCGGCGAACTGTCTCGCCCAGCCGAAGAACCAGATAGTCGCGGCGGAGAAGGGCGGTCTTCCGCCCACCACGGCGAGCGTCTACGAGGACCCCAAGATCAAGAAGGCCTACCCGTTTGCGGAGCTCCTCCGGGAGAGCATCGCGGCGGCCGCCCCACGGCCCGTGAACCCGGCCTACAGCGACGTCTCTCTGGCCATCCAGAAGACCTTCCATCCGCCTAGCAAGATCAAGCCGGACGAGGTCGAGCAGAAGCTCGAGGACCGGCTCGAGAAGGCCGCCGAGGGGAAGATCTTCTGATGGCGGGCGGCGCCCCCGTCACGGACCGGGCTCGGGACGAGCGCAAGCTCGCGTACATGTTGTGCGCGCCGGCGGTGGCCGTGATGCTGCTGGTCACCGGCTACCCGATCGCCTACGCGTTCGTCCTCTCGCTGCAGCGGTACGACCTGCGCTTCCCGGACGAGCGCGAGTTCGTCGGGTTCTCGAACTACGTCGACGTTCTCACCTCGAGCACCTGGTGGACCGACGTCTGGACAACGGTCCAGATCACCGTCGCCTCGGTCGCGCTCGAGCTCGTGCTCGGCATGGCGATCGCGCTCGTCATGCACCGCGCGATCTTCGCTCGCGGCCCGGTGCGCGCGGCGGTGCTGATCCCCTACGGGATCGTGACCGTCGTTGCCGCGTTCACGTGGCGCTACGCGGTCGATCCCGCGAGCGGTTTCGTACAGGGCCTGCCGCTGATCTCCGACGACGCCGCGCCGCTCACCGAGCACGGCAGCTCGCTGATCGTGATCATCCTGACCGAGGTCTGGAAGACGACTCCGTTCATGTCGCTCCTGCTGCTGGCGGGACTGGCGCTCGTCCCCGACGAGCTGCATGAGGCGGCGAAGGTCGACGGCGCGGGCCCGGTGCAGCGCTTCTTCCGGATCACCCTGCCGCTGATGAAGCCGGCGATCCTGGTTGCGCTGCTGTTCCGCACGCTCGATGCGTTCCGGCTCTTCGACACGGCCTTCATCCAGACCGCCGGCGCCAACGACACCGAGACGGTGTCGATTCTCGGTTACAACGTCTTGATCAACCGGGTCAACCTGGGGCTGGGCTCGGCGGTCTCGATCCTGATCTTCATCGCCGTGATCCTGATCGCCGTCTTCTTCGTCAAGGCGCTCGGCACGAGCACGGCGCAGCAGCGCGGAGCGGAGCCGGCATGACCCGCACCGGACGGGAGCGCGCGGGCTGGACGGTCGCGATCCTGGTCGTCCTGCTCTACGCGTTGATCCCGATCGCCTGGATGGTCTCGCTGTCGCTGAAGCCGGCCGACAAGCTCGGCGACAAGAAGTTCTACTCGGGCATCGATTTCCAGAACTACGAGCAGATCTTCGAGAACGGTGACTTCACCCGGGCGCTGATCAACTCGCTCGGGATCGCCGCGATCTCGACGCTGATCGCGATCACCCTCGCCGCGATGGCGGCCTATGCCCTCGCCCGGCTGGATTTCGGGGGCAAGGCCGTGATCCTCTCGGGCGCCCTCGCGGTCGCGATGTTCCCGCCGATCTCGATCGTGGGCTCGCTGTTCGACACCTGGCGCTCGATCGGCCTGTTCGACACCTGGGCCGGCCTGATCATTCCCTACATGACGTTCACGCTGCCGCTCGCGATCTACACGATGAGCGCGTTCTTCAGAGAAATCCCGTGGGAGCTCGAACAGGCGGCCCAGGTCGATGGCGCCACGCAGTTCCAGGCCTTCCGGAAGATCATCGTCCCGCTCGCGGCGCCAGGTGTGTTCACGACGGCCATCCTCGTCTTCATCTTCGCCTGGAACGACTTCCTGTTCGCTACGGTGCTGACCTCGACCAACGAAGCGCGGACGGTGCCGGCGGCGCTTGCGTTCTTCACCGGCAACGCGTCCCAGTTCGAGCAACCGATCGGGGCGATCTCCGCGGCGGCCGTCGTGGTCACCGTCCCGATCATTGTCATGGTGCTGATCTTCCAGCGCCGAATCGTCGCCGGCCTCACAGCGGGCGCTGTGAAGGGTTAGGAGGAGACCAGATGTCCGAAATCGTGCTCGATGGCATTACGAAGCGTTACCCCGACGGCTATGAGGCCGTGAAGGACATGAGCCTGACCGTCGAGGACGGCGAGTTCGTGATTCTCGTCGGGCCGTCGGGCTGCGGGAAGTCGACCGCTCTGCGCATGGTCGCCGGCCTCGAGGACATCTCGGGGGGCGAGCTGCGCATCGGCGACGAGGTGGTCAACCAGAAGGCGCCGAAGGACCGCGACATCGCCATGGTCTTCCAGAACTACGCCCTCTACCCGCACATGTCCGTGCGCGAGAACATGGGCTTCGCGCTCAAGCTGGCGAAAATCGACAAAGCCGAGATCGACCGTAAGGTCGAGGAGGCTGCCGAGGTTCTCGACCTGGCCCAGCACCTCGACCGCAAGCCGGCGAACCTTTCGGGCGGTCAGCGCCAGCGCGTGGCGATGGGCCGCGCGATCGTCCGGGACCCGGCGGCGTTCCTGATGGACGAGCCACTCTCGAACCTCGACGCCAAGCTGCGCGTGCAGATGCGCACGGAGGTGTCGCGCATCCAGAAACGGCTCGGGACGACGACGATCTATGTCACCCACGACCAGACCGAGGCGATGACCCTCGGCGACCGGGTGGCCGTGATGCGCTCGGGGGTCCTGCAGCAGGTGGGGAGCCCGATGGACCTCTACAACACGCCGAAGAATCTCTTCGTCGCCGGCTTCATCGGCTCACCGGCGATGAACTTCATGCCGGCGACGGTCGAGGGGGACACCGTCAAGCTGCCGATGGCGGACGTCGCCCTGCCGGCGGAGCTGCGCGAGCGCGTGGGCCGCATCGAATCCGGCAAGCAGTTGATCGCCGGGATCCGCCCCGAGAACTTCGAGGACGCATCGATCCTCGGCGCCGACGCACGCGAGAGAGGCGCGGCGTTCAAGGCGAAGGTCGACGTGCTCGAGTCGATGGGGGCCGAGCTCTACGCCCACTTCACCGTCTCCTCGGACGCCCAGCTCGACTCCGACGACCTGCGTGAGCTCGCCGAGGACGCCGGCGCCGCCGAGGTGCCGGGCGGGGGTGAGGCCGGGCGAGTGGTGGCCAGGCTCGCGCCGGAAGCCACCGTCGCGGAGGGGCAGGAAGCCGAGCTCTGGGTCGACGCCTCGCACATCCAGCTGTTCGACCCGGACGGCGGCGACAGCCTCACGGCCGCCGGCTAGTTGCGCAGCAGCCGCTGGAGCTGTTCGATGACCGCGTCGTCCCAGACGTGCGTGCGCAGGAGCATGTAGCGCTCGCTGGCGACGCGCATGTAGGCCTCCGTCTCGGTCCCGCTGCCGATCAGGTCGGCCTCGCGCAACATCGCGACGACAGGCGTGTACTCGTCCTCGAACCAGGCCCGGGCCAGCTCCTCGCGCGTCATCCGGTCCTCGCAGGCCTGGTTCGCCCGGAAACCCCACGCCTCGATTCCCTCGGCCAGGCCGGCGTACCGGCCCTGGTCGTCGGTGATCCGGATCTGGCTACGAGCCGCCGGCGGCAGCGGCACCCGCTCGTAGAAGAGACGCTCGTGGCTCTTGGCGGGGAGGTCGGCGAGGGTGAGGTCGCGGCCGGCGCCGACCTCGGTCTGGACCTCGGTCACGTACGCGTCGATCTTGTCGTGGCCGAGGGCCCGCGCCACCGATACGCGGTGGTGGCCGTCTTCGACGAAGTGAGCCTCGCCGACCCGGTAGACCTTGATCGGCGGCATCGCCTCGCCTCGGCGCTGCGCTGTCGCGATCCGCTCCCAGCGGCCGCGAACGCGTCCTGACAAGGGGCGAAAGCGCCGGTCGAACTCACGACCGCGATCGACGGTCCCGACGATCGAGTCGATCTCGATCGTCTCCATGCCGAGCGATCGCTCGCCGCGCCGGCCGAGCGCCTCGACGACCTCCTCGAACGGGAGGATGACGTCGACATCGCCCGGCTCCAGCCGCAGCCGGTTGGCGAGCGCCCGGAGGGCGCGCCGCCGGCGCGCGCGGCTGAAATCGAACTGGGCGTCGCTGGCCGGAAAGCCCGTGTCCTTCGCCATGGGTAGAAGCTAGCTCACGCGCTGAGCAGGGGAGCCGGGATTCGAACCCGGATTCATGGTTTTGGAGACCATGCGAATAGCCGTTATCTCACTCCCCTAGGGAGCGGGCATCCTAGCGATATCCGTCCGGCAGATGGGCGAACATATGTTCGTATGTGGTCTGAGGAAGTCAGGTCCGAGGTGTTGGCGCTGATTCGTTCGGGTCTCTCCTCCCGTGAGGTCGCCCTCCGGACGGGTGTGCCCTTCGGGACCGTCCGGGGCTGGCGATTGGGGCGCCCGCGTCGGCGGTTCTTCGAGGACGGCGATCCGGATTGGCGGCCCAGTGACTCCGCCGCCTAGTGCTATCTGCTTGGCGTATGCCTCGGCGACGGCCACATCACGCAGAGGGCAGGGGTGCATGGCGCCGTGTCACGCTCGATGCAATACACCCCGGGATCGCGGAGGAGATATCAACTGCGATGGGGACGCTCTTCCCCGGCCGGACGCTCGGCCACTACCGCCACCCGGTCCACCGGAAGGTCGATCTACAGGTCTCGCACCCGTCACTTCCGTTCGCCTTTCCGCAACACGGACCCGGTTCGAAGCTCGACCGGAAGATCGAGCTCGTCGACTGGCAGTTAGAGCTGACCCACGCCTATCCCGAACAGCTGATCCGCGGCTTGATCCACTCCGACGGCTGTCGTTGTACGAACCGCTTCAAGACCAAGCTGCCGAGCGGGCGCGTCGCCGAGTACGAGTACCCGCGCTACTTCTTCACCAACTACTCGGCGGACATCCGCGGGATCTTCTGCAGCCACGGCGACCTGCTCGGCATCCGCTGGACCCAGTCGAATCCGCGCAACATCTCGGTGTCGCATCGCGTCTCGGTAGCCCTGCTCGACACGTTCGTGGGTCCCAAGTCCTGAGCCGCATAGACTCGCGCGCAGTCGAGGAGGAGGAGAGAGATGGCGACGGTCGAGAGCGTGACCGGGCCGCTCGGGGCGGATGACCTGGGCGTGACCCTGATCCACGAGCACCTGAAGTTCCGCGACGACGCTAACCACTACGAGTTCCCGCACCTCTATGACGAAGACGCGATCTGGGCCGCGGGGCTCGAGGCCGCCAACGCGGCCGTCGACCGCGGCGTCAAGACGATCTGCGAGCCGACCGCCATGTACGGCGACCGCAACGTCGGCTTCCTCGAGCGGGCGGCGAAGGAGAGCGGGCTACAGGTCATCGCCTGCACCGGTATCTACACCTACGACTACCTGCCGACGTACTGGCAGAGCCGCGACGCCGACGCGATGGCCGACGCCTTCGTCCACGACCTCGAGGTGGGCATCCAGGGCACGGAGATCAAGGCCGGCTTCCTCAAGTGCGCGGCCGACGAGCCGGGCGTGAACGACAACGTCGAGAAGGTCCACCGCGCGTGCGCGCGCGCCAGCCTGCGGACCGGCGCGCCCATCATGGCCCACTCGCGGCCGGCGTCGAACACCGGCCCGCGGCAGGTCGAGATCTTCCTCGAGGAGGGCGTGGACCCGGGCAAGATCCAGGTCGCCCACTGCGGCGACACCGACGACGTGGGCTACATCGAGGGGCTGATCGAGCAGGGCGTGTACGTGGGCCTCGACCGCTACGGGATCGAGATGTACCTCCCGACCGACAAGCGCAACGCGACAACGCTTGCGTTGCTCGAGAAGGGCTACGCCGACCGCGTATTCCTCTCTGCGGACTCGTGCGCGAGCATCGACTGGTTCCCCGAGGCGACGATCGAGCAGCTCATGGAGGCCGGGGCGGTGAAGGACTGGACGATCACCCTCGTGCACGACCAGGTCGTTCCGTACCTGCTCGAGAACGGGGCGAACGAGGATCAGATGACGACGATCTTCGAGGAGAACCCGAAGGCCTGGCTGCAGCTGACGTAGCCGTGAGCGCGCGGTGAGCGCTGGCCAGTGGGCGCTGCTGGCGTTCGCGACGCTCGCCGGGATGACGGTTCAGTCGGCGATCGGCTTCGGCTTCGCGCTGATCCTCGCTCCGGCGCTGTTCACGGTGCTCGAGCCGGCCGAGGCGGTCACCTGCCTCCTCGGCCTCGGCCTGGTGATCAACGTGGCGATGCTCTACGCGGAGCGGCGCCCGCACCGGGCCGACCGCCGGCTGATCGCCTGGATGGCGGCGGGCGCGGTGCCGGGCCTGATCGCCGGGGCGTACATCCTGGCCGCCACCTCGAAGAGCGCCCTGCAGGTGGCGGTCGGCGTGGTGATCATCGCCGCGGCGTTCTCCTCGACCCGTCGCGCGGCGGGCCGCTCGAGCGAGCCCAGCGTGGGGGGCGGTGTCGCGTGCGGCGCGATCTCCGGGACCATGACGACCGCCACGGGGCTCAACGGGCCGCCACTCGTGATCTGGATCAGCCGGCACATCGCCGACGCCGAGACGACCAGGGACACGGTCACCGCCGGGCTGCTCGCGCTGAACCTGCTCGGGGTGGTCTGCCTGACGGTGACGGGAGCGGCGGACTACAGCGCGGACGGGCTGACGGTGCTCGCGGTCCTGCTGCCCGCGGTCTTCCTGGGCCACCAGGCGGGCCGGCTGCTGTTCGCACGGATCGCGGCGACCGACTACACGAGCGTGCTGCGGGCGGGGGTCGTTGCGGCAGGGGTGGCGAGCATCGTGGCGGGTCTGGCGTAGAGCGTGCCTTTCCAAGCGCCCGGCCGGATTTGAACCGGCGATTTCAGCTTGGAAGGCTGAAGTGTTACCACTACACCACGGGCGCGCGGCTACTAATCGTAGTCTCGCACCAAGGTCTTCGGAGCGACGGTCAGCCAGGCGTCCTCGATGACGCCGGCGATCTCGTCCCATCCGAGGTCTCGATCGAGCCGGACGCCGATCCAGCCCCGGTGGCCGACGTAGGGCGGCGCGAAGTAGTGCTCGGGCGCCGCGTCGACGAGCATGTCCTGGATCCCCTCGGGCGCTGCGCACCACAGCGCCAGGCGCTCGTCGCCATGGTGGTTGTCGAGGAACATCACGAACGTCTTCTTCCCGCGCACGAAGAACGCGGGCGACCCGTGGCTCGGCCGCTCCACGGTCTCGGGGAACGCCGAGCAGATCTCACGGACCCGCTCGAGCGCCTTCGCCGCGCCGGCGCTCATCGCGTCGGCCGCCGCAGCTTCTCGATCAACCGCCGGTCGCGCTTCGTCGGCCGGCCGCTCAGCTCGCTGCCGAGCGGAGGCGCCATCCGCCGCAGCTCGGCCAGGCGCTCGCGCTCGGCGCGGCTCGCCTCCGTCTCGTCGTAGAGCTCGCGCGCCACCTTCGCCGAGCCCCGCTTCTCGCTCAACCCGCGAACCACCACGATCCAGGTCGTGCGCCCGTTGCGTAGTTGCACCGTGTCGCCGACCCGCACGGCCTTGGCCGGCTTCACGCCCTCGCCGTCGATCTCGACATGGCCGCCGTTCACGGCCGCGGTCGCGAGCGACCGCGTCTTGAAGAAGCGAGCCGCCCACAGCCAGCGGTCGATGCGGACGCCTTCGCCTGCGTCGCTCATCGCTGCGCGGCAAACCGCCGCTGGAGGTCGAGCGCGATGATCCCGCCGGACGTGACAGCGCCTAGCACGGCCGCGCGCCGGGGCACGGACCGCCGCTTGAACGCGTGCCAGAACACGACCTGGTCGAGCAGCTGCACCGGGAGAAAGGCGTCGCGCGCGGTCTCGTTCCCGCGTGCGGCGAGGAAGCTGAGATACGCGGTCCGAGCCGCGAACAAACGCCAGCCGAACGCGGCGGCGCCGGTCACCTCGGCCGGGTCGATGCCGAAGATCCGCAGGAACGGGCCCGGGGCGACGGCCGAGGCTGTCGCGACCGTGCCTCCGATCGCCGCCATGGCCGTGGTGTTCCGGTCGGGCATGGGGGCGAACGCTACGGCACCACGCCGTCGCCTAACATGAGCGCCCTTCGGGGAGTGGCGCAGTCTGGTAGCGCACCCGGCTGGGGGCCGGGCGGTCGCAGGTTCAAATCCTGTCTCCCCGATTCACGAGGGCCCGCTTTCGGAGCGGGCCCTTCGCGTTCTATCGCTTCAATTTCACCCGGAACGTCTTGCTCGCGCGGTTGCCCTTGGCGTCTGTGAGCTTGACGGTGAACCTCGCGCTCGCCTTCTTGCCGGCCTTGAGGGCCGCGATGATCGCACGCCGGTGCTTGGCCTTCTTCGGCTTCAGCGTCAGGGTCGCCCGTCCGACGGTGACCTTCTTCGTGAGGGTCTTGAGCACGTAGCTCTTCCTGCCGACCTTGATCTTGCCTGTCGCCTTGGCCGTCAGCGCCTCGCGGGCATTGACGACGACCTTGATCGCGATCTTCCTGCCCTTCTGCTTCTGGGTCTTCTTCGCCGATGACGAGCCATCGAGCTTCGTGTCGAGAGCCGATGGCGTAGGCGGCTTCGTCCCGGAGTCCGGTTTGGGGCAGGTGCCGGATGGGGGTGGCGGCTGGTACTCGTAGGCGCCGATGTCGCGCCGGGGCGAAGGGGCGGAGCACAGCGGTGGAGTCGCGTCGACGACGCGCGGCAGGCGGCCCAGATCCGTCACAGACTCTCCCATCAGCAGCGCCGAGGGATCGCCTTTGTCGAGCAGGGGCGAGTCGCTCCTCAGGCGGAAGTCTGTCCCTCCGATGAACCCTGGCGGCACGTTCAGATTTCCAAGGCCCAGCTCGACTTCCGGCAGGTTGAGGGGGACGATCTTCGCCGGATCGAAGTCGGAGTAGGCGAATCGGGCCCCGAGGGGGCCGTCGCCGAGGAGTTCCAAGGTTTTGGCGGCCCCGAAGAGGATTGAGCTTTCGAAGTCGATTCTGGTGTTGAGTGCGCCGTTGCTGCAGCTGAGGGCGGCGTTCGTCCCGGTGCCCGAATTGGCCACCAGAGTCGTATTTCGCACCGTCACGAAGCCAGCGACGTTTCCGCAGGTGGCGTTCAGGCCCGTGCCGCCGATCGCGGCCGGCGGAGGACGCCACAGAGAGTCTTCGACGGTGAAGAAGCCGGTACCGGGACTGTTGCTCTCCAGATCGAACCCCTTCTCGGCGGTGGCGTCGATGCGCCGTGCGATACCCCCGCCGCCGATGAAGATCCCTCTGTAAGCGTTGACCGTCAGGTCCTCGAGCACGGCGTTGCGGGCGCCGCTCACGCCGGTTACTACGTCGCTGTTGGGACCTGTGACCGTGCCGTTGCGGTAGGTGGCGTCCTGGATGTGCGCGCCCGTGAGAAAGCCCGAGCCCGGGGTGGGAATCGCGGGGAGCGTGACCGTCACGTTGTCGGCGACGTAGGTGGCTGGCGCCGACAACGGCGGCCCGCCGAGGCGGAGCCCTTGGTTCTGGGAGCCCGTGCTGCCGTTTGGAACTTCGACCGCAAGATCCTCAACCAAGGTCTTCGCCTGGCCATTGACGATCAGCGTGGTCGCGTTGTTCCCATCGGCCCTTTTCAGCACCGTCCCACCGGGACCGGCGCCCGAGCCCACGATGTGGAGTTCGCCGCCTTGGCCGTTGCCCGGCGCGTAGACCACGCCGCTCTGGCCGTATGTGCCAGGCCGGATCGAGATCGTGTCGTTCTCGGGGCTGTCGCTGGCCGCTTGGAGCGCCCCCTTCAGATCGGCCCCCATGTCGATCTCTGCGCCGCAGTCGACCAGATCGACGTGCACGCAATAGACGGCGGCGTTGGCGGCGGCCGCGGTGAACGCGGGTATGGCCACAAACGCCGCAAGCACCGTGCACAGCGCAGCTCTATGTCCCCCTGAGCGCAACATGGGGCAGGAATCTATCCAGCCGGCGGCCAAAGGAGAAACCCCACCTTCCCACGTCCTGGCGACTCGAGGAGAAGCAGTACCAAGGTGGTACCGACCGCTGAGTCCAATCCGTCCACGAGGTCTTGCGACGGGGAAGGTGGGGACGGCGGGGACGCGTGTCCACGCATCGACACCCCGTCGTCGTCGGCTGGGGGCCGGGCGGTCGCAGGTTCAAATCCTGTCTCCCCGATTTCAGTCAGCCGCTCCGTCAAATCGCGTCATGCGCGTCCCGCGCGTTTCGCGGGGAATACCGGCGGTTGCAGCGCTCGCGCGTTCCTCGCGCTCGGCTTGCGAATCGGCTCAAAGAGGGCGGCCCGTGACGAACTGGTAGTAAGGCGGTAGCACCGGGAGCGGGTAGCAGGCCTATCTGGTGGCAGCCACGAGCTTGCCGGAGTGGGCGGTTCGGTCGGAGTAGGCACGAGCGGGCATTCCCGGGGATTCTGGGTGACCGTTCAGTTGTTTCATGTTGTGAAATATGAAACAACCGCTATCCTGGGCTCATGCTCAAGGGCCAGGACATCCTCGTCTTGCTAAAGCTGCTGCAGGACCCCGATGATTGGACCATGCGGTCGCTCGGCGCGTCGGTTCGGCTCGACCCGGCTGGTGTCCACCGCGCGCTGCGGCGGCTCCAGGACGCGCGCCTGTTCGACATTGAGGGCAGGCGAGTGAACCGCGCGAACGCACAGGAGTTCCTCATACACAGCGTCAAATACCTGTTCCCTGTACGTCAAGGCGGCCCGAGCCGCGGAGTTCCGACGGCCTGGGGTGCTCCGCCGCTCAAGGACGAGCTTGCTCTGGTGGACGAGCCACCGCCGGTGTGGCCAGATCCACGAGGGAAGGTTCGCGGCATCGCTCTCGAGCCACTGCACGCATCCGTCCCGAAGCTGGCGCAACGGGACCCCGCGCTTGCTGAGCAGCTGGCGCTGCTAGACGCGGTCCGCCTCGGCGACGGTCGCGTCCGGTCACTTGCTGCGAAGCACCTCGCCGAACGTATACGCCATGCCGCGAGGACCTAATGAGCATCGAGTTGCTGGAACTCGGGGCCTCGGCGCTGGGGCCGCTGACCGACGAAGTCGTCTTCGTCGGGGGAGCTACAGTGACGCTCTGGATCACCGATCCTGCGGCCCCGCCGCCACGACCCACAAAGGACGTCGACGTGATCGTCGAGGTTGCGAGCAGGACCGGTTACCACGCATTCGAGGAGCGCCTTCGCGACGCGGGCTTCCGCGACGACGGCCACATCATTTGCCGGTGGCACCATCGGGAGAGCGGGTTGCTCCTAGATGCCATGCCAACTGATGCCGCGTTACTCGGCTTCGAGAACACCTGGCAACGTGAGGCATTCCCGCACTCCGTAGAGGTCGAGTTGCCGTCCGGCGCTCTTATCCGCGCCGTACCACCCGCGTTTCTCTTGGCAACCAAGCTCGAGGCCTACCTCGGACGGGGCGACGGGGATCTCCTGGGGAGCCGTGACTTCGCTGACATTGTTGCGCTCGTGGATGGGAGGGAGGAACTCGTCGCCGAGATCCAGGGACCGCCCAACGAGCTGAGGTCGTATGTCGCTAAGACCCTCGGGCAGTTGCTTGCGGACGAGCGCATTGGGGACGGCGTTCGGGCCCAGCTTCCGCCAGACCTCGCGAGTCAGGCGCGAGCCGATGATGTCGTGATCTCTCGACTTCGAGAGATCGTCGATACGTCCGACGAAGCGCAGTAGCTACGACTCACCACGCCTGGGCGCGCCGGCGGGAGCGGTAGCTCGGCCGGTGCACGAGTCGTCTCGGCCGAAGAGTCGTCCGAGGGCGCTCGTGGTAGGAGGCCCGGCCGAACGTCTCCGCGGAAACATTTCCGGTCCTGGACCGGCCCCGCGAACCTTTCAGCGACAGCCTTGGGCGAAAGCGGATGTGCGTGATACTTGGTCGGTGTCGTAGCGGAGCTTGGAAATCGTGCGGCGGTGGACCAGCGCGTATAACGGCCGCGACCTGGACGGCATCACCGCCCTCACCGACCCCCACTTTGAGTTTTGGTCCGTTTTCGTGGCCCTCGAATCCAGCTTCCGTGGCCACGAGGGGCTGCAGATCTACTTCACCCAGCTCGACGACGCCTACGAGTCCTTCCAGGTCGTTCCCAGCGATCTACTCGATGTGGGCGGCGCCGTGCTGATGACGGCGGATGCGTGCTGGCGGGGCAAAGGGAGCCGTGCCACAGGCGCGACGCCGATCTTTGTGGCGTTTTGGCTGAAGGGCGGAAAGGTTCGTTCAATGGAGACCTTCTCTGACCGGGAGGAGGCTCTCATCGCCGTGGGGGCGCCAGGCTAGAAACGTTTCGCTTTGCGCGACGGATGAAAGGCAAGTGGGGCCTTCTCGGCGTGTCGCATCGCCGTGTTGGTTGCCCAGACTCCACGTCGACACCCCTCCGGCGTCGGCTGGGGGCCGGGCGGTCGCAGGTTCAAATCCTGTCTCCCCGATTTCCGTACGCCGCTCCGTCAGGTCGCGCCCGGCGGGGGTTGGCGACGTGAGAGGCGTTTGAGAGGCTCGATCACGGTTCCGTCCGGCGCAGGCGCGGCGATCGTGTAACGCCGGTGCAAGATCGGAGACACCGACGTTCAGGGTTTCGACAGCAGGGAGTGGGATATGGGCACTGGGTATGACGTGATCGTCGTAGGGGCGCGTTGCGGGGGCTCGCCGACCGCCATGTTGCTCGCGAGCATGGGTTACCGGGTGCTGCTGGTCGACAAGGCCACGTTCCCGAGCGACACGATGTCGACGCATCTCGTGCATCCGCCGGGTGTGGCGGCACTGTCCCGTTGGGGCATTCTCGAGCGGCTCGAGGCCACGGGTTGCCCGCCGATCACGAACTACTCGTTCGACTTCGGCCCGGTGACCATCTCGGGATCTTCGCGGCCGGCCGACGGTGGGGCGAAGGCGTATTGCCCGCGCCGGATCGTGCTCGACGCGCTACTTGTCGACGCCGCGGTCGCTGCGGGAGCGGAGCTCCGCGAGGGGTTTACGGTCGAGGAGATCGTGGTCGGCGACGATGGTGTGACCGGAATCAAGGGTCACGCCAAGGGCGGGTCCAGCGTTACCGAGCAGGCACGCGTCGTGATCGGCGCCGACGGCAAGCACTCCCTCGTGGCCAAGGCTGTCCAGCCCGAGACCTACAACGAGGCGCCGCCGCTCGCGCCCTCGTATTACGCGTACTGGAGCAACATGCCGGCGAGCGGCTTCGAGAACATCATCCGCGCGGAGAGCAGTCGCGGCTGGGCTGCCATCCCGACGCACGACGGTCTTACGTGCGTGGTCCAGGGATGGCCGCGCACAGAGTTCGAGGCCAACAAGAAGGACATCGAGAGCGCGTACATGAAGACCTTCGACCTCGCCCCGGAGTTCGCCGAGCGGATCCATGCCGCGACGCGCGAGACGCGCTTCGTCGGCACGGCGGATCTCCCGAACTATTTCCGCAAACCGTACGGACCGGGCTGGGCGCTGGTCGGCGACGCCCGCTACCACAAGCACCCGATCACGGCGTTCGGGATCACCGACGCGTTTCGGGATGCGGAGGGCGCTGCGGCGGCCATCGACGACGCCTTTTCAGGGCGGCGCTCCTACGAGGACGCGATGGGCGACTTCCAGCGCGCCCGCGATGAAGAGGTGCTTCCGATCTACGGGCTGACGAGCGATTTCGCGAAGATCGAACCGCCGGCGCCTGACATGCAGCAGATGATCGGTGCGCTCCAGGGGAACCGGGCGGCGATGGACGACTTCGTCAGCGTCATGGCGGGCACCATGCCCGCTCCCGAGTTCTTCGCGCCCGAGAACGTCGGGAAAATCATGGGTCAGGCCGCTGCCGAGCAGGTGTAGCCGGGCCGGTATCGAACGAACCTCCCCGATTCACGCGGGCCCGCTTGAAAGCGGCTCTCGGCGCTTCGGAGGACACCGAAGCGTGTTGTCGTCAGCTCGTGGCTGCGCGGGATCAGAGAAGGGGGGCGCCGCAGCCCGAAGGCCTGCGGCGCCCCAGACGGTCAGCTACCGCCGTAGCTTGGCCTTGAATGTGCCGCCGCCGAGGCAGCTGTAGATCGTGAACGTTCCGATCGGGTACTTGGAGACCAAGAACGAGTACTGCATGCGCATCCGGCCGGTGACCTTGCGCTTGCCGCGCCGCTTGAGCCAGAGGTCGTAGTTCGTTGTGACCTCGTTGTAGGTGAACGCTGGCTTGCCGGTCAGGGTGAGGCGGATGTGCCGCTTGAATCTGACCTCCGTGCTGGTGAATCCGAACACGTCGGATCCGCCGAGCGGCGCGCCGCCGCCCTGGATGGGGATGCAGGCGATTCTGATTCCTCCTACGAAGCGCCGGATCTTGCCGTCCTTGACCTTCATGCTCAGCGGGTGGCCCGAGCTCGTCTTGCCCTCGTAGGTCACGGTCTTGGCCGCGCCCGCGGGGGCCGCGAGCGCGAGCACCGCGAGCGCCGTGATTGTGGTGATCATCTGTCTCATCTCGACTTGCCTTTCAGCTTGGGTTGACGGGCGGGATGTGGTGGTTGCCGTGGAACAGGTCCGCCGGGTCGTAGAGCGCCTTGACCTCGCCCAGGCCGGTCCAGGTCGCGGCATCGAAGAAGTCGCGCGCGTCGGCCGGCTCCTCGACGAAGTTCGGGTAGTGCCCGACACGGTGGGACGCCACCGCGTCCTTGACGTCCTGCACTGCGGCGACCACCTCTCGGCGCACGCCCTCGTCCGGTGCGACTCCCAGGGCGAAAAGGCTGACTTCGCCTGGGAGCGTCGCCCGTGCACCGGCGCCGGGCTCCGCACGCTCCAGCGCACCGCCCATGTGGCGGAGTTGGAGCATCGAGAGCGTTTCGCCCCGCCCGGACTCCGGTCCGACAGCGGCCAACGCCGCGTCGATTGCGGATGCCGGGAGTTGCCCAAGCAACTCGTGCCCGCTGTGAATCGGGAGGGGGTCCAGCGGATCCATTGCGAGATTCGCGAGAACCACCGGCGGCACCATCGCGAAGGAGTCCCGCACGGGCCCGAGGTCGTGCAGCGGCCGGAGCATGCTCCGGCCCTCCGCTTCGCTTCCGAGGTGCGCCGCCATGACGACGGCGAACGAGCGGCCGCGTGCGTACGCGGGCACGTCGGGGATGGGCGGGAAGTGCAGCAGCGACGCCCACGACATCATCTCCTCCGGGAGCCCAGGCAGAATCTCGTTCCACGTGTGCAGCACTTCCGACGACCGCTCGAAAGGGAAGAAGAGAGCTCCCGCGTAGAGCTCGTCCACGGGCAGCACCTCGAACTCGATCGCGGTCACGACGCCGAAGTTGCCGCCGCCCCCGCGGAGTGCCCAGAACAGGTCCGGGTGGTTCTCGTGATCGGCGCGGATGGCTTCGCCGTCAGCTGTGACGAGCTCGAGTGCGGTGACGGCGTTTGCCTGCAGGCCATGCTTGCGGGAGAGCCACCCCATCCCGCCGCCGAGGGAGTAGCCGGCAATCCCGACGTCGGGGGACGAGCCGTGCAACCCCGCCAGGCCATGGGCGGAGAGGCGGGGTGCGACGCGATCCCACTTGACGCCCGCGCCGACGCGCACCTGGCGAGTGGCCGGATCGACCTTCACCTCTTGGAGGTTGCTCACGTTGAGGAGGAGCGCGCTGCCCAGATCGCCGAGGGGCGCCTGGTTGTGGCCAGTGGCCTGCGGGGCGACACGCAGGCCCGCTTGTGCTGCGTGGGTCACGGCGACCGCGACATCGTCGGCGTCGGCCGGGAAGGCGACCGCGGCAGGGTGTTGATCCCCGAGGAGGTTGAAACTCGAGCGGGCTTGATCGAAGCGGGGGTCGCCCGGGAGGACGACCTCACCGGCCAATGCGCCGCCGAGTTCAGCTTGAGCAGTCGTGAGCATGTCGGTCCTCTCAGTCGGTGAATGGCCCGAATGGCCATCTCGCCCCACTCAGACGCAGCACCTCGCAAAAGGACGCAAATCGATTTCCGAGGTTGGCCCGACCGGTCGATTCGTGAGACCCTGGGCGGCGCGTGAACACCGGATCCGCTTCCGAACGTCCCTGCTGCGGGCGGCCTTCCGCGGAGGAGTGCCGCTGCTACACGGAGGCCGAAGAGGTCGCTTCAGCGATCAGGGTCTTCGTGGCAAGACGAGCCCGCACCTCGCACGACGCCGACGACATCACCCAGGAGACGCTGCTCCGTCTGTATCGCAGCGCTCCCGAATTACGCGACGAGCAGGCGCTGGAAGGCTGGATGTACCGGATTGCGCGTAGTGCGATAACTGACCACTACCGTCGTGCGGCCGTTCGCCCCGACCCCGTCGACCCGATTGATGCCGACCAGGGGGCACGCTCCGATCAGGCTGATGGCCAGAACCCGGGCGAGTCGCTCGCCGCCTGCCTTGAGCCGCTGCTGGGGCGCTTGCCCGACGACTACCGCGCGGCGCTCGAGCTGACTGACCTCGGCACATTGACGCAGGAGGAAGCCGCCGCGTCGCTCAACCTTTCGACGTCGGGCATGAAGTCACGCGTCCAGCGCGGCCGGGTGATGCTTCGGGATGAGGTCGTCAAGTGCTGCGCCATCGAACTCGATGTGCGTGGTGCGCTCGCCGACGCGACGACCCGGAGTGAGAGCGGCGACTGCTGACGGGACTGGCCGATCCGGCGGGGGTTCTCGTCCGGTCGTAGCCGCCAGGTGCTCGGCCCGGAACGCGAGGATGGCCGCGAGAACGGCGGCGAACGAGAGGCTCCAGAGCAGGGCGGAGTAGCCGACGGCGGTCGCGTACATCGCGCCGGCGATCGGGCCGGCGGCGCGGGCACCGGTGGTCATCGCGGCCGCGGCGCCCGCGATCGTCCCGTACGCGCGGGCGCCATAGAGGTCCGCCATCGACGTCGCGCGCGCGAGAGTGACCATTCCGTTGCCCATGCCGAGCAGCACCAGGCCGGACACCGCCGCCCAGGTGGTCTCGACGCTCACGAGCACCGCAACGCCCAGCGCGATCAGGCCGAAGAGGGTGGCAATCGAGTGCGGTCGTGGCAGGCGCGCCGTGAGCGGCCCGAACATGAGACGCCCTGGGATCTGGGAGACGCCGATCAAACCGACGGCGAAGGCGGCGAAGGCAGCGCTATGGCCCCCGTCGATCAGGAACGGGATCGTGTGCACTGTTGCCGCGACCGACACGAACGACGCGAGGAAGAAAGCGATCGACAGCAGCCAGAAGGGCCGCGATCGCAAAGCTTCCCCTGCGCCGATCGACGGACTGGACGCGGCACGAGTTGAAATTTCCATCCCGGCCGGGCCGGGCCCAAGCGCGACGAGGTGCAGCGGGATCGTGACGACGCCGAGCACAACGCTGAGTACCACGAGCGCGTCGCGCCAGCCGTAGGCGTCGACGAGGACTTGGCTGAGCGGCAGAAAGATGAAGCTCGCCAGAGCGCCGACGAGCGTCATCGCGGTCATCGCGCGTCGGCGCTCTGCCGGGTCGGGGAAGTGCTTGGCGAGAACGGTGAAGGCCGGCTCGTAGAGCACGGTCGCCATCACGAGCCCCATGGCGGTCCAGATCGCGTAGATGCCGGTGAGGGTTTGGACCTGCGACCACGCGAGCACGAGCAGTGTCCCGGCAACCGCTCCGCCGGTCATCAGCACGCGCGGGCCATGACGATCGAGGTGTCGTCCGGCGGCGATGCCGGCGACGGCCGAGACCAGTAGCGCGACGGAGAATGCCCCTGTGAGTTGTGCTGCGCTGAACCCGAGCTCGGCCTGCATCGGTGCGAGAAAGACCGCGAATGCGTAATAGACGACGCCCCACGAGACGGTCACGCTGGCCGATAGCGCGGCGACGATCGCCCAGCGTCTGGTGCGCACCGCGGCGAGGCGCCCCGTGTCTCGCATCGCTCAGGCGGCGGGCGAGCCGGACCCGCAGCACGCGGCGTCTGCTGCCGGCTCGGGGGTCGCATCCGTGGTGGCGTCGTCCGGCGAGAGGCCGCATACGCCCGTCTCGGGCAGGACGAGGTCGACCTGACGCGCTGCTTCCCAGTCTCCGGCGAGCGCCGCGACGACGGAACGGGTCTGCTCGTAGCCGGTGCGCAACAGGAACGTCGGCGCTCGGCCGTAACTCTTCATCCCAACCACGTAGACGCCCTCATCGGGATGGGCGAGTTCGTCGACGCCGTGCGGCGGGACCGATCCGCACGAGTGGACGTTGGGGTCGATCAGCGGTGCGAGTGCACGTGTCGCCTCGACACGATCATCGAGGTCGAGTCGCAGCTCGCCCAGGACGGTCAGGTCGGGGCGGGATCCAGTCGCGGCGATCACCTCATCCGCGTGGATCGCGCGTTCCCCGTCGGAGATTGCGATGCCCACGCCGTCGGGAGCGACCGAACGCGCATGGAAGCCGCCCGTCAGCTCGACTTCGCCGCTTTCGACGAGGCCACGAACTGCGGCGCCGAGAGCGCCGCGGGCAGGCAACTGGTCGTCACCGGAGCCGCCGTACTTGCGGCCTGGGGCACCACCGCGGATCGCCCACGCGATCTCGGTGGCGGGATGGGACTCACGCAACGCGACGAGGTCGAGAATCGCGTTGAACGCGGAGTGGCCGCTGCCGACGACGAGCACCCGCTTGTCGGCGTAGCGGTCGCGCTCGGCGCCGAGCACGTCGGGAATCCCGTAGCTGATCCGGTCGGCGGCGTCCTGCTCGCCGGCCGCGGCAACGCCGCCGGCGCCGATCGGGTTGGGGTTGGTCCACGTCCCTGACGCGTCGATGACCGCACGAGCGAGGAAGCGGCGCTCGGTGCCGTCTTCGTCGACGACAAGCTCGAACGGCAGCTCGCCCCGGCCCGCGTCCTTGAGCTTGTCGACCACCGCTTTCGTCACCGCGAGCACGCGCGAACGGAGGTGAAGCGCGTTGCTCACCGGCTCCAGAGCCGCAAGCGGCTCCAGGTAGCGGGAGACGATCTCGTCACCGGTGGGGTAGCCCGCCGGATCGGGCGCATCCCAGCCGGTTCGGGTCAGCTGCTTGCGCGCGATCGGATCGACGTTGAACTCCCACGTCGAGAACACGCGCACGTGTCCCCACTCGCGGACGCTCGCGCCGACATCGTCTCCGGCCTCGAAGACAAGAGGCTCGATTCCACGGTCGACCAGGTGGGCAGCGGCGGCCAGCCCGACGGGCCCTGCACCGATAACGGCGACGGGCAGGTGATGCGGGGACGGGTTGCTCATGGTTACGGCTCCTTGGGGGTCGGTTCGCTTCCCGGCCCCCTGGCCGGGAGCTGGGTCGGGGTCGTCGGGGTCGCCCGACCCCGGCTCGCTGGAAGCACGTGCAGGGGTGGTCGTCCGGCCGGCTGAGCAGCCGCAGCTGCCGCCGTCCGAACCGGTTCCGGCATCGGTCGCGCAGCACTCGGACTTCGCAGCGGGTTCACAACACGTGGCCTGGACGGCCGGGGTACAGCAGGTGCTCAGCTCAGCCATGAGGTCAGCTCCTTCAGCGCGTCGGGGCGCGGGTGGTAGTAGGTCCAGAGGCCGCGACGCTCAGATCCGAGCACCCCGGCGGCGACCAGCACCTTCATGTGCTTGGCCAACGCCGGCTGGCTCATGTCGAACAGCGGCAACAGCTCGCACTGGCACAACGCCTCCGGCGACGCCTTGCGGAGCGCGTCAACGATCCGCAGGCGGGTCGGGTCCGCCAAGGCCTTCACCAGCGCAGCCAGCTCGACCGCCGCGTCAGGCGACAGATCTGGCTCGACGGCGGCGTCGCAGCAGCCACCGGCCTGGCGCTCGCGGGGGGACAAGACGGGCAAGGGCATCGTGCTCATGGCGAGCACTATACACAACTAATTAGTTATGAAATAGCCAAACAGTTATATGAGCACGGTCCCTCTCCCGGTCGTCGCTGTTTACAACATGCACATATGGTCATACAGTGTGGGTGTGGACGTTCCCCACCCGCTCCCACCGGCCCTCGTCGACCTCATTGCCGAGCGTTTTCGCGTTATCGGCGAACCGATGCGGATCAGGCTGCTTGACCAACTCCGAGATGGTGGGGCCACCGTGCGAGAGCTCACCGAAGCGGTGGGGGCGACTCAGCCGAACGTCTCGAAACACCTGGCGGTGCTTCGGGCCGCGGGGATCGTCCGGCGGCAGAAGGACGGATCGTTCACGCGGTACGAGATTGCCGACCAGTCTGTTTTCGATCTCTGTGAGCTGGTGTGCGGCGGTCTTCACCGTCAGCTCGAGGCGCTCGATTCAACGCTCGCGCCAAGCTCCGCCTGATTCTCGGCTACCCGTCGAACACGCAGACAAGGCCAACGACGAAGGAGAAATCCATCGATGATCTTTCGACAGCTCACCCACGACGACCTCGGCTGTGCGTCCTATCTGATCGGTGACGAAAGCGCCGGCGTCGCCGCGGTCGTGGACCCTCGATTCGAGGTCGACGAGTACCTCGAACTCGCCCGGTACATGGGTGTGAGCATCGAGCACATCTTCGAGACCCACAACCATGCCGATCACGTATCGGGCCACGGGCGACTTGCCGCGGCGACTGGGGCCACGATCCGGATCCACGAGGCCGCCGATCCTGCCTACCCCCACGAGCCGTTCGGCGACGGAGATGAGTTCCGGCTTGGAGACGTGACGGTGAGAGCGCTCCACACACCCGGTCACCGTCCCGAGCACACAGCGTTCGCTCTCATCGATACCACGCGCGCGGACGAGCCGTGGGCTGTCCTGACCGGCGACACCCTCTTCGTGAACGATGTCGCGCGGCCCGACCTCGCGATCGACAAGGAAGAGGGTGCGCGCGGCATCTTCCGCTCGCTGCACGAAAAGATTCTGAACCTCGGTGGCGAGGTCGAGATCTGGCCGGGCCACCTCGGCGGATCGATGTGCGGCGGCCCCGGGATGGACATGAAGGTCTCCTCGACGATCGGCTACGAGCGCCGTCACAACCCTGCGCTCTCCATCGATGACGAAGACGAGTTCGTCGAGCGCGCCCTGGCGGGTCTCGGCCCGCAACCGCCGAACTTCAAGGCGATCGTCGAACTCAACCAAGGCCCCCTGGTGACGACCGGCGTCGAGCTGTTGCCGCTCGCTCCTCGCCAGGTCGAACAGCAGCGCAGCGATGGGGCCTTCCTCGTCGACGTTCGGACAGACCAGCAGTTCGACGAGGCACACATCCCGGGGGCAATCTGCAACCCGATGCTGACGGCCGGATTTGGGTCCAAGCTCGCCTGGCTGGCCGACCGCGAGCAGAACGTCGTCTTCCTCGGCCGCGACGACGACGACGGGCGACGTGCCGGACAGCTCGCCGTCGCCGTCGGCATCAGAAAACTCGCCGGCTACCTGCACGGCGGGATGACCAGCTGGCGGCAGGAGAAGCGGGCCGTTCAGCCGATCGAAAGGGTTCCGCTCGAAGACCTCGCCAAGCGTCTGGAGGAAGAACCATCGATCCAGTTGCTCGACGTCCGCGAGCAGGGCGAATGGGACGCCGGCCACATCCCAGGCTCGGCTTTCAAGCCATGGCACGACATCGATTCGCTACCGGACGGACTCGATCCGGCGAAGCCGATCGCCGTCATCTGCGGATCAGGGCAGCGGGCCGCGACAGGCGCAAGCCTCGTTCAGCGCTACGACGCGGAACGGGTGATTCACGTGGTTGATGGCGGCGTCCCCAAATGGGAACGGCTCGGCAATCCGCTGACGACAGACGACGACTCGTCGACCGCCAGCGGCTGAGCCGCGCGGGACCGCCGTGTTCCTGGCAATCCCCCTCGGCCTCCTCATCGGCCTGATCGTCGGCGCCGTCGGCGGCGGTGGAGCCATCCTCGCTCTTCCGGTCCTCGTCTACGTCCTCGACGAGCCAGTCTCGCCGGCATCCACCGCCTCATTGATCGTCGTGGCCGCTCGCCGCCGCAGTCGGAGCTGGATCGATGGCGCGCAACGGCCAGGTCTGCTGGCGCATTGCGCTCACCTTCTCGGTACCAGCCGCCATCGGGGCCCTGGCCGGCACGATCGCCAACAACGGCGTGTCTGGCGCGGTCCTGATCCTCGCGTTCGTACCGGTGATGCTCGTGGCGGCCGGCGCGACATGGCAACGCGCGGAATCCGGACACGCCGACGCGGAGCGGCCCTGTCCCGAGATCCCGGCCGCGCACGTGCTCGGCGTGGGAGTCCTCGTGGGGGCGCTGACGGGGTTCTTCGGCGTAGGCGGCGGGTTCGTCATCGTCCCGGTCCTGACACTGATGTTCGGCGTCACCTTCCGCCACGCCGTCGCGACATCGCTCGTGGTGATCGGCCTGACCGGCTTGGCCGCCCTTGCAAGTCACCTGGCCACAGGCGCCAGCCTGGACGTACCCGTCACGGCCGTGCTCGCCGGCGCCACCGCCATCGGTGCACTTGCCGGAACGCTCGTTGGAGAAAGGCTTCCACAGCGCGCACTCGGTAAGGGGTTCGCGGTCGTCGTGACCACCGTGGCCCTCTTCCTGCTCATCGACACGATCTTCCTCGGCGGACCCCCGGGGAGCTGAAGGGTGACTGTGTCTCCGGATCCAGAGACACAACCGCTCCCGACTACATCCCCTGGCCGATCCAGGTGAAGATCTTCTTCAGCGAGCGCCCGAACCTGGGCTCGAGCTCCGTCCAGTCAGGCCCCTGGCCGTCGCGCCAGTTGAGCATGGTGCTGTAGGACACCCAGCGCCCGCCCGTGAACGTGCTGCCCTGGAGGGCGAGGACATGATGGTTCAGATGATCGAGCGCACCGCCCTTCTGGCACGGGGTGGTGCCGAGCGGCATCGTCTCGAGCGTTTCCGCGTGCATCGTCAGGATCTGCCGGAATCGCTCCGTCGTTTCCGGGTACCTGAAGATCTTGCCGACGATCGCGCGCGAGTAGAAGCTGACGAAGTCGTCGGGACAGGAGATGGACGACTGCACGGGGTTGAAGGGCTGCCGAAACGGATATGACCTGCCGCTGGCGCCGCTGATGTCCGCCCACGTGGCGCGCTGCCAGTCCGGGAAGCCGAGCATGTACGCGTAGAAGCGCCGGACGCTGTCGGGGATCTGGGTCTTCCTCAGCCCCATCCTGGCGATGAGCGCGCGGATGTTCGCGCTGCCGGCGTTCTTCATGGAGACGTCGGTCCCCGTGTTGTCGCTGTGGGAGATCATCGCCTCGAGTGCGGCGCGTTCGGAGACGTGGCCGGACAGCGCCGGTGGGTTGTAGATCGACGACCCCGGGACCCAGATGCTCTGGTTCAGCGGCCGCATGTTCGCGCCCAGGATCGCGTCGAGCTGCTGGGACCGCGGAACACGCGATCGCGGGTTGATCTTGCGCTCGGCCTGGCGCAGCGACTCCGCCAGGACGAAGCACTTGAACGAGCTCGCGACCACGAGACGCTTGCCCGGGTTCAGCTGCACGACCCACGGCTTGGAGGTCTTGCTCCCGGGCACGTAGATCTTCATCGCCTTCTGGCCCGGCAGGCCGCTGAACTCCTTGAGGATCCTGCGGGTGAGGACGGCCCGGTTCGCGGGCGCGGCGCCGGCCGGCGCCGCGAGCGTCGTTCCGATTCCGGCCGCGGCTATCCCGGCTCCGCCGGCAGCGAGCATTCGCCGGCGGTTGAAGGGCTGTCCCATGAGGTCGTCGGTTCCGGGGGTCATGGGCCGACCCTATCCGCCAGCCGTCGCACGGAAGACCCAGAACTGGATAGTTGACGCGACACGGGCCAATAGCATTCCTCCGGATGCTGAGAACACGCACAAGCGGAAGGCGGACGTCGGGCCTCGTGGTCGTGGCCGCCTGCGCAGCGGTCGCGGCGTTGCCGGCGGCTGCCGACGCCAAGACCTGCAAAGCAGGCCAGTTCGACCGCGGCGGCACGTGCACCAGCGCCAAGACCGTCCGGGCGAACATCATCGGGATCACCCGCGCGGTGCTGCGCGCCGACGGCGGCAGAGGCGCGATCGTCCGGGTCGACGTCGGCAACCGCACCCTGATCAACCGCGGGTTCGGCTCCTCGATCGTGGGGGTGCCGGTGACCCCGAAGATGAAGTTCCGGCCGGGCTCGATGGCCATCCCGCTGTTGACCGCCATCGCGCTACAGCTGCAGGACAAGGGCAAGCTCGACCTCGACGACAAGCTCGCGCGCTGGTACCCGAACTACCCGAACGCCGACAAGGTCAGCCTGCGCCAGCTCTCCAGCGTCACGTCGGGCTATCCGGACTACATCCAGGCGAACCCGCCTTTCCAGGCGTTGCAGCTCGCCGATCCCTTCCGCCAGTGGACCGACGACGACCTGCTCCGGTACGCGTTCGCGCTGCCGGTCGTCTGCCCGCCCGGTGAGTGCTTCCACTACGCGCACACCAACTTCATCATCCTCACCAGGGTGGTGGAGAAGGTCACGGGACAGTCGCTCACCACGCTGATGAAGAAGCGCTTCCTGCGCCCGCTCGGGCTCCGCGAGACGAAGATCTCGAAGCTCCCGGCCATCCCGGCGCCGGCCCTGCACGCGTACACCACGGCGCGCGGCGTCTACGAGGACTCGACCACCTGGAGCTCGTCATGGGGGATCAGCAAGGGTCTCGTCATGACCTCGACTGCGCGCGACCAGATCAGGGTGATCCGCGCGATCGGCAGGGGCAAGCTCTTCTCGCGGGCAGCAATGCGGCAATTCGCCACCCCGCTGTCGCGCGGGCTGCCTGGTGCGCCCTCGCCGATCGACTACGGCCTGGGCATCGTCATGAAGAACGGCTGGATGTTCCAGAACCCCGTCTTCAACGGCTATCAGGGGATCGCCGCCTACCTCCCGGCCGCGAAGGTGTCGCTCGTGATCGAGACGACGCAAGGGCCGAACGCGGTCGACGGGAAGAGCATCGCCGCGGGGGTCTTCAAGCAGCTCGCGAAGTACCTGACGCCCGCCAACCAGCTGTGACGAGCACCGCCCGCCGGGCGCTGATGGAGGCGTTCGCGGACATGTACCGCTCCAAGCGCTTCGACCCTGCGGGGTTCGATTACGACGGATTCCTGCAGACGACGCTCTCCGACGACTCGCACATGCCGCTCGAGTTCTTCGTCGAGTACAACAACGTCTGGTGGTACCCGATCATCTCGGGCGTCGCGGTGCCGATGGTCGCCTATGACTCCGAGAACGACTCCGGCAGCATCGTGCTCGAGATTTCTTACGAGGGCGACCTGCTCCGGGCGATGCAGCACGTGCACTTCAACGGCGATCGCATCGATCGCATCCGGACCTACGCGTCGGGCACGTTCTTCACCGGGTCGAGCCCGCTCGTCCAGCTGGACCGCCACGGCAACACGATCTGGCTCGAGACGGGCTACGACCTGGCCACCTCTGCCCGTGCGGCCGGCGTCTTCCTCGAAACACCGCGGGGGCGCGAGTTCGCCGAGGATCCCGCCACCTCCGCAGCCGTCGCGCAGATCCGCGCGAACCTCGCCGATCTCGAGCAGCGGATGGCTGGGCGGCGCAGCGGCTGACAGGGCTTCCCCACTTTTTTCGAACTCCGCCCCGCCAACCGTGGATACTTCGGATGCCGATGCAGGAGAACGTCGAGGACAGGGGGTCGCAGGACTGGACGGGTGAGGCCCGGAGCATGCTGACCCTCGGCTTCATGGCCCTCGGCAACGAGGACTACGACTCGTTGATGATCGGCTACGCGCCCGAGGTCGAGCTGAATGTCTACGGCAGCGCCGCCGTAGGGATCGAGGAGCGCTACGAGGGGCACGCCGGCTTCATCAAGTGGGCGCAGGACATGCACGCCACGCTCACGGATCTCAACTGGACGCTCGGGCGGGTGCGGGCAGGACCGGACTTCTGGGCCGCCGAGGTCTTCGTCACCGGCCGCGGTCGGACCAGCGGCGTCCCGGTCGAACTGATGTTCGGCAGCATCTACTACCTGAACTCGGAGCGCAGGGTCATCCGCCAGGACTCGTTCTTCGAGGACGGGTGGAGCCGCGTCCTCAGGGCGCTCGATCTCGAGGAATAGGGCCGGCGAACCGTGAGCCGCCTCGCCGTACCCCGCATGCTCGTAACCGGCGCCTTCGTAACGTCGGCCACCGGAGTCCGCGTCGGAGCCGGGTGCCTCGAGCTACTTGCCGGCCGGGCGCCTCACCTCGCCCGCCGGGCGGTCGGTGCCTCGCTCGGCGGCGAGACGGGCATGGCCCAGGCCGAATTTCGCGACGACCTTCTCGCGCTCGCGCGTGACTCGGCCGAAGTGTCCTGGCGCGAGCTGCGGCGCGGGGTGGACGAGCTCGACCTGCTCACCCGGCCGCCGCAGGAAGCGGCTCCGGCGCGCCGCCCCTACAGGGTGAAGCCGTGACGATCAGCGTCGCCAGCGACGAGGTGATCGCCGAGCTCGGCGCCACCGGCGAGATCCGCCTGCTGCGCGAGCGCATCGCAACGTGGCTCGAGGGCGTCGACGACGAGATGCGGGAGGCGCTCGCGTGGGCGTTCGCCGGAGCGCCGAAGCACTTCCGCCCGGTCACCCTGTTCGCCTGCCATCGCGCGGTGCACGACACCCCGCCGGCCGAGGCCGTCGATCTCGCGTTCGCGATGGAGCTGATGCACAACATGTCGCTGATCGTCGACGACGTGCTCGACGGGTCGGACGAGCGGCGGGGCATCGCGACGGTCGAGCGGAAGTTCGGCCGGCTCAACGCGCTGATGGCCTCCGGCTATCTGGTGGCCGACGCGTTCGACGTCGTTCCCGGCGACCCGTTCGCGATCCGGCACCTCGCCGAGCTGCTGCGCCGCCTCGGGGCGGCGGAGTGTCTCCAATGGCGGCTGCGGCGCCAGCCGCTGGGCGTGGCCGACTGGAAGCGGATCGCGGGCGAGGACACAGGCTCGATGTTCGAGATCTGCGCGGTGCTCGGCGGGCGCTCCGAGCGCCTGCGCCAGTACGGGCACCTGCTCGGCGTGCTCTACCACGGCTGCGACGACGTCGGCGACCAGCGCGGACTGGAGGCGCTCGGCGGCGGCGGCGAGGAGGACATCCGCGACGGGATCCTGACCCTGCCCGCGGCCCTCGCGATCCGCGACCCGCAGGTGCGCGAGCAGTTCCTCGTCGACGACGACGATCCGGTCCGGCTGGCAGCGCTCGCCGAGGCGTGCCGTGCCCAGCTCGAGGAGGCGGAGAGCGTGCTCGACGGGATCGCCGCGGCGGCGTGCGCCGAGGCCGAGCAGTTCGCCGCCGAGCCGGAGCCGCTAGCGGCGCTGGTCGAGCAGGTCCGTCAGCTTTCGCGCCGCTGACTTCACCCCGTCGCTGCCGGCCGACCAGGCCTTCGCGGCGTACGCGTACGGCCCCCACGCGTAGCGGACCCAGAGATAGAGCGAACCCGAGCCGTTGCGCGGCTCGAGGATCTCGACCGGCGCTCCGATGTGGCGGCGCTCGACGATCGTGCGGGCGGCCTCGAGCCCGGTCACGACCGCCGATTCGATGGTCGTCATCCCGATCCGGTTGGCGCAGAAGTCGCCGGCGAAGCTGAGGTTCTCGACCTCCCCGCAGGCGGCCGGGGGCCGCCACGGCGTGGTGCCGGTCTCGTTCACGAACAGCTGCGCGTCCGTGTTCGGCTCGTTGCGGGTCCGCTTCCAGTCGATGTCCTCGGACTCGCCCCACTCGGTGCCGGGGTCGAAGTCGAGAAATCTGGCGAGCTCGATGATCATCGCCATCGCGTCCTCGTGGTAGCCGGTCCCGGGCAGCTCGTACGGATCCGACGCCGAGAGCGACAGCACTGTCTGCTCGCCGAGCGCGCTCGCGCCTTCCCACGACTGCGAGATGTCGGTGAACGCGAGCGCGTACCGCGACTCGAACATGCTCACCGGCTCCGCCGGGATGTTCCGCAGCTTGCGGTTGAAGAAGAGGTGCAGGACCGGAATTCGTTCGGAGCGCAGGCGGGAGACTTCGGCCAGCCGGGGTGCCTCGTCGACCACGGCCGAGCTTGATTCGCCGCTGCGCACGAGGGACGACAGCTCCGCCGGCGGCACGGCGAGGATAAGCTCGTCGACCGGCTCGGTCCAGGGCTCCCCGGTGCTGACCCAGGTGTACACATCCGGGTCGAACGCCGTGCCTTCGAGCTCGATCTCGGTCACGCGCCCGCCGGTGCAGGTGACCTTCGTGACCTGGACGGAGCGGACGATCTCCACGCCCGCGGCCGCTGCCGCCGCAACGATGGGCTCGACGACCAGCCGGAGAGCCGAGCCCTTCGCGAGCCAGAACGCGGGTTCGTGGTCGCCGACGCAGTAGTCGAGGTACGTGCGGTAGTCGTCCGCGGCGGTCTTGTAGCCCGGGATCGCCCAGACAGTCGTGATGAAGCTGTCGAGCGCGGCCGCGGCCCGGTCGGTCATGTACGGCCGCGCCTGCATGAAGCCCGTCACGCTCATGTTCTCGAGCGGCATCGTCGGGTTGACGCGTTCCGCGAGCAGGTCGATGCTCGCGTACCCGAACACGAACATGTCGGCGGGCGAGCCAACCCCCGAGAAGAGGTTCTGGACCATGTGGCGGCGCGAATACATCTCGGCGATGCCGTCGAACTTGGGGAACTGGCCCCGGCGGAGCTGCTTGACGCCCGAGAACGGCTGGAACCGGTCATCGCGATCCCCTGCCCCGACATCCTCCAGGAGCTGCCAGAAGTTGTGGTACCAGCTCAGGTACATGTGGGGGTAGACGTCGAGCTCCCTGCCGTCGGGCATGACGCGCGAGCCGATGTCGCCCCCGAGCCATGACTGCTGTTCGTAGAGCTTCACCGGGTACCCACGCTCGGCGAGCCTCAGCGCGGCGGTCAGCCCGGCAAGACCGCCGCCGGCAATGGTCACACGCGGAGCGTCGTTCATCGGCCCAGTATCTCCGCTCTGGCGGCGGCAGGGAGTACCCTCTTTAGGCCGCTTCCACCGTTGGGTGTGTTCGTGCCTCCTGCATCCATCCTGTGGTCAGGAACTCGGAGGCCAGTAGGGACTGACTCATGGACGACCGCAAGAAGCCCGACGGGTCTCTGCACGACACCCAGCTCGCGGCGATCAGCGACCGCAACGACGCCGCTCGCAAGATTGCGCGGGCCCAGCGCGCCAAGCGTGAGGAAAGCCAGGACCGCCAGCTGCGCAAGAGCGAGGCGAAGGTCTCCGACAGCCTGCGCAAGCAGAGCATCAAGGCCGGGGGCGCAGCGGCCAAGCGCTGAGCCGTTCCTTGCCGGGCCTCACGCGGCGGAGTAGCGTCGCGTGGTGGCCCGCGAAATGTCGCCCCGGCTGTGACCGCACCCATCGAGACCCTGCAGGGCGGCGTGCCCGCCGACGGCCCGCCGTCCGCCGCCGACCTGGCCGCCAGCGAGACGTTCGACCATGACGCGGCGGCTGTCCGCGAGTGGGCCCTGGCCACAGCGGGCGACGGCGACGAGGCCGAGCGCGCGCGGCGGTTGTTCGCCGACGTGCGCGACCGGGTCCGTTACGACCCGTACCGGCTCGCCGTCACCCGGGCCGACTACATGGCGAGCTCCGTGCTCGCGCAGGCGGATGAGGGCAACTGGTGCGTGCCGAAGGCGATCCTCCTGACCGCGGGTGCGCGCGCCGCCGGGATCCCCGCGCGGCTCGGCTTCGCCGACGTGCGGAACCACCTTTCGAGCGCGAAGCTCCACGCGCGCATGGGCACCGACCTCTTCGTCTTCCACGGCTACGCCGCGCTGTACGTCGGCGGTGCCTGGCGCAAGACGAGCCCGGCGTTCAACGCCGAGCTGTGCGCGCGGTTCGGTGTCGAGGCGCTCGAGTTCGACGGCCGCTCCGATGCCCTGCTGCATGCGTACGACGGCAGCGGGAACCGCCACATGGAGTACGTGAACGACCGCGGGATGTGGACCGACGTGCCGTTCGAGGAGATGTACGCCCAGTTCCGCGCGACGTACGGGCGCGACGAGCCCACGGCCGGGGACGGCGAAGCCGACGACGCCTTTCACGGTCGGGCTTGACGGCTGCCCGCCACCGGGCGTAGCTTGGCGTTCTGAACTCGATCGGCCAAAGCTCGAGGGGGAAGAAGCTCAGCGGCGCGCTGACCACGGTCGCGCTGGCGCTGGCCGCCGGCGTCCTGCTCGTGCCCGCCGGCGCCCCGGCCCAGAGCGGCGCTGCCTGGACCGGCACCTTCTCGACCACCTACGGGAACATGACCCTGACGCAGTCGGGCGCCCGGGTGGCCGGCACCTACGACCACGAGGGCGGCCAGATCAGCGGGACCGTCTCCGGTCGCGTGCTGACCGGGCAGTGGACCGAGCTGCCCACCCGGGCGGGGCCCAGCGACGCCGGCACGATCCAGTTCACGCTCAGCGCCGACGGGAACTCGTTCAGCGGCCTCTGGAACTACGCGTCGGAGACGACCTTGGACCGCGGCTGGGCCGGCACCCGGACCGGGCTCCCCGAGCCCGTCATCGGGAAGAGCGTGAACGCCACGGTCGTCGCCGGCACGGTGCTCATCAGGACGCCCGGCAGCGCGCGCGCCGCCCAGGCCAAGGGGCAGGGCTTCGTGCCGCTCACGGCGGCGCGCCAGATCCCGGTCGGCTCGCTGCTGGACACGAGCCGGGGGGTCGTCCAGCTCGTCTCGGCCGCGGACAAGTCGGGCCGCACGCAGAACGGGAACTTCTCGCAGGGCGTCTTCCAGGTGCTCCAGTCGCGCAAGACCCGGATCACGGAGCTCAGGCTGAAGGGCGGGAGCTTCTCCGGCTGCGGCAAGGCCAATCGCTCCTCGCCGGCCACGGCGAGCCGGTCCAAGCGCCGCATCCGCCGGCTGCGCGCCAAGGCGAAGGGCCGCTTCCGCACACGCGGGCGGCACAGCGCGGCGACCGTGCGCGGCACGGGGTGGGACACGATCGACCGCTGCGACGGGACCCTGACCCGCGTCAAGCGCGGCCGGGTGGCGGTCCGGGACATCCGCAAGCGCAAGACGGTCCTCGTCCGCGCCGGCAAGAGTTACCTCGCCAAGGCGCCGTAGGGACGCACCCCCGGTAGGGGATGGGCGAAATACGGCAATTTCGCTGATGTACACGGCAGCGCCCGGTCGTACGGTCGTCTGAGGTTCAAACGACCAAGGAGGCACACCATGCAGCTCTACGGAATCCACCGGCGCAACGGCTGGCGGACGGGCGAGGACCTCGAGACGGCCGCCGGCCGCTCGACGGTCGAAGGCGACAAGGACGGGTCCGGCGTGCGCTGGATCCGCAGCTACGTGCTCTCCGAGGAGAGCGGCGAGCTCGGCACGTTCTGCGTCTACGAGGCGGACAGCCCCGAGGCGATCCGCGCCCACGCCGAGGCCGCGGACCTGCCGGCCGACGAGATCATCGAGATCGCCGACACGGTCATCGTCCGCCCCGATCCGGCCCCTGTCGCCGGCTGACGCTCGGGGCTTAGACTCCGCCTATGGAGTTGCGGAGTGCCCTCGTCGGCCGTGAGGCCCAGCGGGCGGCGCTTGCCGAGGCAGTCGACGGCGCGCGGCTGGGCGACGGCTCCCTCCTGCTCCTCTCCGGCGAGGCCGGGGTGGGCAAGACCCGGCTCGCCGAAGAGGTGGCGGAGGGATCGAAGGCCTTGGTGCTGCGCGGGGCCGCGCGCAGCAATGCCGCGGCCCCGTACGGCCCCGTCGTAGCTGCTCTGCGCGCTTACCTGCGCGCCGAGCCCGGCGGGCTCGACCGCTGCGGCCCGCTGGCACCGCACCTCGCTCTGCTTCTGCCGGAGCTGGGCGAGGGCGCGGCTGCCACCGATCGCGCGACGCTGTTCGAGGCGCTGCGTTGCGCGCTGGCGGAGATCGCCTCGGAGCAACACGTGCTGCTGTTCCTCGACGACCTCCACTGGTCGGACGAGGCGACGCTCGAGTTGCTCGCCGCGCTCGGCCCGGCCCTGGGCGAGATGCCTGTCGCGGTGATCGCGGCGTACCGCTCCGACGGCCTCCCGCGAGATCACATGCTGCGCTGGCTGCGCAACGAACTGCGCCGTGGGGGGCTGCTGAGCGAGGTGGCGCTCGCGCCGCTGGGTGAGGAGGAGACCGCGGCCCTGCTCGCCGGGCTGCTGCCCTCGCCGCCGGCGCCGGCGCTCGCGCGGGCGTTGTACGAGCGCACCCAGGGCGTCCCGTTCTTCGCGGAGGAGATGGGGGCGGCGCTGCTCGCCGGTGGCCGCCTGACTGCGGGCCCCCGTGGCCTCGAACTCGGCGGTGACGACCTGCCGGTCCCGGACACGATCCGCGACGCGGTGATGATGACCGCCTCGGCGCTGTCGGAAGATGCGCGCGCCGCGGCGGAGGCCGGTGCCGTTGCGGGCCAGGTCTTCGACCTCGAGGTCGTCGGTCGCCTGGCCACCGAAGCCGGCCTGGCCGAGCTCATCCGCGAGGGCTGGCTGCGCGAGGAGGCCGACGGGGCGGCCGCGTTCGGCCACGCTCTGACCCGCGAGGCGGTCTATGCCGGCGTGCCGTGGCTGCGCCGGCGCGCGTTGCACCGCGATCTCGCGGAGCTGCTCGAGACATCCGGCGGGCAGAGCATGGAGATCGCCACCCACTGGCTCGGCGCGCGCGACGCGGCGCGGGCCCGCGCGGCGCTCGTCCGAGCCGCGGAGGAGTCGCTCGCCGTTCACGCGCATCGTGACGCGGCAGCGGCCGCGCGGCTGGCGCTCGAAACGTGGCCCGGTGATGAGGATCCCGAGGCTCGGGCCGCGCTGCTCGAGCGCTACGCGAACTGCACCGAGCTGGCCGGCGACCCCGCCGAGGCGATCCGCGCCTGGCGCGAGCTGTCCGAGATCCGCGGCGCGGCCAAGGACGAGGCGGGGTTCGCCGACGCCCAGAGACGCCTCGGCCGCGTCCTGTCGCTGACCGGGGACCGTGAGGCGGCGTTCGCCGCGCGCCGGCTCGCCTCAGAGACATTCGCTGCGAACGACCAGCCCGCGGACGCCGCGATCGAGCGGATCGCGATGGCCGACTACCGGCGCAACGCCGCCGCCTACACCGAGGCCATCGAGCTGGCCGACGCGGCGGCGGCCGACGCGGCCCGGGCGGGCCGGCCGGACCTGAACGCCCGCGCGCTCGGGCTGAGCGGCCTGGCCCGGACGCGGCTCGGGGAGTTCGAGGCAGGCCGCGAGGTGGTCCGCGAGGGCCTCGCGCTGGCGCTCGAGCACGATCTGACGACGATCGCCGCCGAGCTGTACCAGCGGCTCGCCATGGCGCTCTACAGCGACGCGGACTACGGCCGCGCGGAGCACGCGCTCGACGAGGCGCTCGTGCTCTGCCAGGCCGACGGTGAGCCAGGGACCGAGGTGGCCTGCGTGACGTGCATGGTCTACGTCCTGCGCGAGGCCGGTGAGTGGAAGCGCGCGGCCGAGATGAATCGCGACCTGATCGCCACGGACAGGGCGGTCTGGGTCGCCGAGGGGATCCTCGGCGTCATCCACGCTTTCCAGGGCAAGTTCGGCTCCGCGCGGCGGCTGCTCACGTCGTCGCTCGCCACCTCGGGGCCCGTCGGGCACTACCACATGTGGGTCGACTCGACGGCGGCGCTCGCCTACGTCGCGGCGGCCGAGGGCGCCCACGAGGAGGCGGCGCAGCACCTGCGCGGGTTCATGGATCGCTGGCAGGACAGCGAGGACCGCCACTTCTCGATCTGGGGGCTGCACTGGGCGGCGGAGTACCGGGCGCGCCGCGGCGACCGGGCGGGCGCGCACGCGTGTGCCGAGGCGCTCACGTCGATCGCATCGGCGACCGGCGCGCCGTACGCGTTGGGAGCGCTCGCGCACGCGATCGGCGAGACGGCCCTCGCCGACGGGAACGCCGATACGGCCGCCGAGCAGATGGTCCGCGCCGTGGAGATCCACCGCGCGCTGGACGTTCCCTTCGAGCGGGCGATGATCGAGCTGCGCGCGGGCGTCGCGCTGGCCGCGGCGGGTGACCGTGACACCGCGCTCGAGCGTCTCGGCGATGCGTACCGGACCGCGCGCAAGCTGGGAGCGCGGCCGCTCGCGGCCGAGGCCGCCCAGGAGGTGGCGAACCTCGGGGAGTCGGTGGCCGAGCGGCTCGGGCGGCGGGCCGCGGCCGACGCCGAGGGCGCCGGGCTCACCCGCCGCGAGCTCGAGGTCGTCCGGATGCTCGCGGTCGGCAAGACGAATCGCGAGGTGGCCCACGAGCTGTTCCTCAGCCCGCGCACGGTCGACATGCACGTGCGCAACATCCTCCGCAAGCTCGACTGCAAGTCGCGCGGCGAGGCCACGCACCGGGCCGGCGAGCTCGGACTGCTGGCGACGAGCTAGTCGAACAGCTCGGCGGCCGAGCGCAGAACGATCGGCTTGATCGCCTCCCAGCGCTCGTCGACGGCCTCGCGCCCGGAGATCGGGATCGCCGCCACGAGCCCGCGGATGAGCGACACCGCGGCATCGAGCACGGGCGCGAATCCCGGGTCGGCTTCCTGATCGGGCAGCAGCATCGTCGCCGTCATCCGGAGGATCGTGTTGACCCGCTCCTCGAGGTCGGCGAGCGTCGCGGCGAGCTCGGGCTCGGACCACGCGGCCATCCACAGCTGCGCCGCGGCGAGCGCCTCGGGCGAGGTGAACTTCGTCCACGCCTGGTCGAGGATCGCCTCGCGCTGGTCCGGGCTGGCGAGCGCGCCGAGGTCGATCTCCTCGAGCGCGTCGTCGGCGAGCTTGAGGGCGAGGTGGGTGACGGCCTCGACCAGCAGGGCCTCACGAGTCTCGAAGTGGTGCATCAGCGTGCTCTGGGCGACGCCGGCGAGCTCGGCCACGCGGCGCGTGGTGAGCGCCGTGTAGCCCTCCTCGACGAGGCAGCGCGCCGTTGCGGCGACTATCGCCTGGCGCGTGGCCTCGCGCTGGGCGGCACGGGTGAGGGGAGGGGAAGAGCTTTCGTCGATCACGTGATCGGTCAATGGTATTGTGCCGTTCATCGATCGCCTGATCGATGAACGAGCCCGCTCACGCCGACCCTGAGAGGCAGCGATGACAGCGTTGGTACCGACCCGCCGGACCCCGCGGATCAGCGGCGTCCGCGTCGCCCGCGAGACGCTCCTGCACGGCTTGTCGATCGACGGCCCGATCGTGCAGAACCCGACCGACAGCGACATCGTCCGCTTCCGCTTCATGGGCCGCACCGCCTACGTCGTCTCGAGCCCCGAGTACGTCGACCACGTGCTCCACGAGGGGGTCGACCGCTACCACAAGTCCGTCGAGTACGAGCTCCTGCGGTCAGTGCTCGGCCTCAACCTCTTCACCGATGAGGACGAGTCCTGGCGCCGCCATCGGATGATGCTCAACCCGGTGCTCGCCAAGCGTCACGTGCGCGGTCTGTTCGGGCTGATGGTCGAACCCGTCGAGCGCTTCATGGCCGACCTGGACGACGGCAGCGACCGCATCGACGTCGATATGACCGCGGCGATGACCCAGCTCACCCTCGACGTCGTCGGCGCCGCGCTGTTCGGCCGCGAGCTGGGCGACCTCGCGCGGCGCATGCAGTCGACCGTCACGACCGGCCTGCGCGCCGCTGAGCGGGCGACACGGCTGATCCTGATCTTCAACCCGCCGTGGTGGCTCGCCCGTGCGTCGGCCGCGTTCGTCCAGAAGGCGCCGTTCCTCCCGCCGCCGCTGAACAAGATCCAGCGCGTGATGCGCGAGGTGGACGAGACGGTCTGGGCGGTCATCCACGATCGCCAGGCGAACCCCAGCGACAGCCCGGACCTGCTCGGCCTGCTGCTCAAGGCGAGCGACGAGGAGGGCACCCTGCCGGTCAAGCGGGTGCGCGACGAGGCGACCACATTCATGCTCGCCGGCCACGAGACCACGGCCAATGCGATGTCGTGGATGTGGTACCTGCTCGCGCTCAACACCGAGGCCCGCGACAGGATGCTCGTGGAGGTGGACACGGTCCTCGGCGGGCGCGTGCCGACCGTCGACGACATCGTGAAGCTGCCGTGGACCACGGCCTGCTTCCAGGAGGCGATGCGGATGTTCCCGCCCGCCTGGATCATCCCGCGCAAGGCCGTGCGCGACGACGTGATCGACGGCCACCGCATTCGCGCCGGATCGACAGTGATCATCCCGGTCCATTCGATCCACCACGACGAGCGCTACTGGCCGGACGCCGAGGTGTTCGACCCGGAACGTTTCATGCCCGCCAACGCCAAGCAGCACCGCCGCTCGACCTACCTGCCGTTCGGCGGCGGGCGGCGCATCTGCATCGGATCGAGCTTCGCGCTCATGGAGGGAGCACTGATCACCGCGATGATGAGCCAGGAGTTCACCTACGACCTCGTGCCCGGCCACCCGGTCGAGCCCGAGGCGACGCTGACGCTGCGGCCGCGCCACGGCCTCAAGATGATCGCGCGCCGCCGTAGCGCCGCGGCCGGCGAGGTGGCCGCGTGAGCCGGGTCGAGATCGACGGCGCGCGCGCCGTCATCACCGGGGCGGGCAGCGGCATCGGGCGCGCCACGGCGCTGCGCTTCGCGAAGTCGGGGGCGGAGGTGGTCGCGGTCGACATCGACGGCGCCTCGGCCGAGGCGACCGCGGCGGAGTGCCGCCAAGCTGGGGGCGAGGCGACCGCGTACGTCTGCGACGTCGCCGACGCCGCTGCCTTCGCCGGCTTGGCGGAGTCGGTCGAGACCGACCGCGGCCAGGTCGACGTGCTCGTCAACAACGCCGGCGTGGGCATCGGCGGCTCGTTCCTGGATTCCTCGGTCGAGGACTGGAACTGGCTGCGCTCGATCAACATCGACGGCGTGGCCTACGGCTGTTACGCGTTCGGCCCCGGGATGATCGAGCGTGGGCGCGGGCAGGTGGTCAACATCGCGTCGGGCGCGGCGTACATCCCCAACCGCCACATGGCCGCCTACTGCGCATCGAAGGCCGCGGTCGTCTCCTTCTCGCAGTGCCTGCGCGCCGACTGGCGCGGCAAGGGCGTCGGCGTCTCCGTGGTCTGCCCGGGCGTGATCAACACCCCGATCGCGAGCAACTCGCGCTTTCGCGGGGCGATGGTCGCCAAGCAGGCCCGGGCGGAGTGGGGGCTGAGCAAGGGCCACTCACCCGACCTCGTCGCGAAGGCGATCGCCGATTGCGTCAAGCGCGACCGCGACATGGTGCCGGTCGGGTTCGAGTCGGCAGTCGCGTACAAGCTGCTGCGCGGGGCGCCGCAGCGGGTCCAGGGCCTCATCGCGCGGGCGGAGCTCCGGTGAGCCCCGTCGAGCACCACAGGGTCGGGGTGATCGGCGCCGGCATCGCGGGCGTCGGCCTCGGTGTACGGCTGCTCGAGGCCGGAGTCGAAGACTTCGTGATCTGCGAGCGCAACGAGTCGGCCGGCGGCACGTGGTTCGAGCACACCTATCCCGGCTGCGGGTGCGACATCCCGACCCACCTCTACTCGTACTCGTTCGCCCGCAACCCGAACTGGAGCCGGCTGTTCCCGCGCCAGAGCGAGATCCTCGACTACGTCCGCCACACGGCGGACGCCCACGGCGTCACGCCGCGCATCCGCTTCGGCTGCGAGATGGTGAACTCGGCGTGGGACGAGCGCCGCCGGCGCTGGCGGGTGCAGACGTCCCTGGGCGACTTCACCTGCGACGTGCTGGTCAGTGCGATCGGAGCCACGGCCGAGCCCGCGGAGCCGGACATCCGCGGCCTCGGCGAGTTCGCCGGGCACCGCTTCCACTCGGCCCGCTGGGACCACGATCATGACCTCGCCGGCGAGCGTGTCGCGGTGATCGGCACCGGCCCGGCCGCGGCCCAGTTCGTGCCGCGGATCCAGCCGCAGGTGGGTGCGCTGAAGGTCTTCCAGCGCACCCCGCCGTGGGTGCTCCCGCACCCCGACCGGCCGGTGTCAGCTGCCGAGCGCTTCCTCTACCGCCATGTGCCCGCCGCCCAGGACGTGCAGCGCAACGTGATCTTCGCGGCCTATGAGGCGTGTGGCGTGGGCTTTCGCGGCCACACGTCCGTGATCGCGCCGATCGAGGCGCTCGGGCGCGCGCACCTGCGCCGCCAGGTGGGCGACCGCGATCTGCGCCGCCGGCTCGCTCCGCGCTACCGGTTCGGCTGCAAGCGCCCAGTGCTGTCCAACACTTGGTACCCGGCGCTCACGGCGCCCAACGCCGAGGTCGTCACCGACGGCATCGCGAAGGTCGACCGCCGCGGGATCGTGACCAGCTCCGGGGAGCACCACGAGGTCGACACGATCATCAGCGCGGTCGGCTACCGCTACAACCGCTCGCTGCTCGTGAACCGCCTCACCGGCGTCGGCGGGCAGACCCTCGGCGAGGCGTGGAACGAGTCGCCGCGCGCGTACCTCGGCTCAGCGGTCCCGGGCTTTCCCAACATGTTCATCCTGCTCGGCCCGAACTCGATCGGCATCAACTCGGTGATCTACTCGCTGGAGTCGCAGATCGGGTACGTGATGAGCGCGCTCGCGACGATGGACGACGGTCGCTACCGCCGGCTCGAGGTGCGGCCCGGCGCGCTCGACGACTATGTGTCGGAGGTCGACGCCCGGAGCGAGGGGAGCGTGTGGACCGACGGCGGCTGCAAGGCCTATTACGTCGATGACACAGGCCGGAACTTCGCCCTCTACCCCGGCTTCGCGGCAGGCTTCCGCCGCCGCACGCGGCGGTTCGACGCGGACCGCTACGAGCTGGCGGCCTGAGAGCCCGGCCCGAGCGAAAGCTCGAGCAGGTCGAAGAGCCGCCGCATCGCGGGCGGCGGGTTCTCGAGCTGCCCGCCCGCTGGGGCGCGAGCCGCTCGAGCAGGCCGCTGCCCTCACCGCGCCGCCCTAACCGTGGTTCATCCTTTTCGCCCGGCTTTCGAGGTAGCGCTGTTCGGGGAGGCTGGCGGTCGCCCGCGCGGCAGCGAGATAGCGGTCGCGGGCGCCCTCGGTGTCGCCCGCGAGCTCGAGGAGGTGGGCGCGGACGGCGTCGACACGGTGGTTGCCGGCGAGGCGCCCATCGCCGGCGAGCGTTTCGAGGAGCTCGAGGCCGGCGGCGGGCCCGTCGGCCATCCCCACGGCGACGGCCCGGTTGAGCCGGACGACCGGGCCCTCCGACTCGCGCTCGAGCAGGAGGTAGAGCGCGGCGATCTGCGACCAGTCGGTGTCCTGAGCCCGGCGCGCATCCGCGTGGACGGCCGCGATGGCCGCCTGCAGCTGGTACGGCCCGACCGGCCCCGCGGCCAGGACCGCCGCGACGAGCGCCGTGCCCTCCGCGATCCGATCGGCATCCCACAGCCCGCGGTCCTGCTCGGCCAGCGGGATCAGCTCGCCGCACGTCCCGGTCCGCGCAGGACGGCGAGCGTCGGTCAACAGCATCAGCGCCAGCAGACCCGTCACCTCGTCGTCGGCGGGGCGGAGCCGGTGGACCTCTCGCGTCAGCCGGATCGCCTCGGCCGTGAGCTCGACGCGGACGAGGTGCGAGCCCGCCGTCGCCGTGTAGCCCTCGTTGAAGATCAGGTAGAGCACATGCAGCACAGCGCCGAGGCGCTCGTCCCGCATGGCGTCCGGCGACGGCTCGAACCGGCCGCCGGCGGCCTTGATCGTCTGCTTCGCGCGGCTGATGCGCTGGCCCATCGTCGGCTCGGGCACGAGAAAGGCAGACGCGATCTCGGTCGTGGTGAGCCCGCCCACGGCGCGCAGCGTCAGCGCGACCTGCGAGGTGGGGGACAGCTCGGGGTGGCAGCACATGAACAGGAGCGCCAGCGTGTCGTCGTCGGCGGGCTCGGCCTCGGGCTGCGGCGGGTGGGCGACCAGCTCGTCGGCCGGCCTGCGGGCCTCGGCGAGCTCCTCCCGCGCGCGCCGCGAAGTCTCGCTGCGCGCGTTGTCGGCGAGCCGCCGCGCCGCGACGATCCCCAGCCACGCGCGCGGGCTCTCCGGCACCCCGTCGCGCGGCCACTGCTCGGTCGCCGCGATCAGCGCCTCCTGGACGGCGTCTTCGCAGGCGTCGAAGCGGCCGTAGCGCCGCACCAGCCCCGCGAGGACCTGCGGCGCCAGCGGGCGCAGCAGGTCCTCGATCGCGGAGGGGTCGCTCACATCTCCGCGCCTGAGGAGTGCATCAGGGCACGCACCTCCATCGCCCACAGCTTCGCGTCGGGCCAGCGCGCCGCGATCTCGACCGCGCGCTCCTCGGTCTCGCAGTCGACGGTGAGGAAGCCCGCGAGGTGCTCCTTCGCCTCCCCGAACGGGCCGTCCGTGACCGCGGGCACGCCGTCGCGGACACGGACCGTCTTGGCTGTCGACGCGGCGGCGAGCGCGTCCCCGCCGACGAGCTCGCCCGTCTCCGTGAGCTCCTTCATGATCTCGTCGACCGCGCCGAAGATCTCGTTGCGATCGGCCTCGGACATGGTCTCGATGGCCTCGGCGTTGTTGTAGATCAGCAGCATGTACTTCATGGTCTGGCTCCTTGGTTCGGGGCGCCCGGCCGGGCGCCGTTCGCAGCTGTGTCGGAGCCGCCGCCGGGACTTTCGACATCCTGACCCAAATGGGGATTGAGGTTCGCTGAGGCGGGCAGAGGACGGTCAGCCATGGCCGAGCGCGGAGCACGCCCCAAGGTTCCCGAGCTGCAGCGCCGAGCGCTGCGCTTTGTCGAGGCGTTCACGTCGCCGCTGCTGCCTGACGATTACCTCGAGCTGATCAACCCGCTCTGGTCCACGCGCGAGCTCCGGGGCCGGATCGAGAAGATCGAGCCGGAGACCCCCGACGCCGCCACGGTCGTGATCAAGCCCGGCTACGAGTGGCCCGGCCACGTGCCCGGCCAGTACACGCGGATCGGCCTCGACGTCGACGGCCGCCGCCACTGGCGCGCCTACTCGCTGACGTCGGACCCGGCGCGCGAGGACGGCTGCATCAGCATCACCGTCAAGAACGTCGACGAGGGCGTCGTCTCGCCGATGCTGGTGCGCCGCGGCCGGCCCGGGAGCGTCATCTCGCTCGGCGGGGTGGAGGGCGATTTCACGTTGCCCGACGAGCTGCCCGAGCGGCTTCTGTTCATCAGTGCCGGCAGTGGCATCACCCCGATCATGAGCATGGTCCGCCACCTGGAGCACTCGGATGAGTTCGGCGACGCGGTGCTCATCCACTCGGCGCCGACCCCAGACGACGTGATCTTCGGCGATGAGCTGCGCCGCATCGCCTCCGAGCACGACGGCTTCCGGCTGCACGAGCAGCACACGGGTGAGGCCGGCAGGTTCGGCCCGGCCGACCTCGACGAGCTGTGCCCCGACTGGCGCGAGCGCGAGACGTTCCTCTCGGGCCCGCGCGAGCTGCTCGACACGCTGATCGAGCACTGGGAGTCCGAGGGGGTCCGCGAGAGGCTGCACCTCGAGCGTTTCCAACCGGTCGTCGGCGGGGAGGACGTCGAGGAGGGCGAGGGCGGGCCGATCCGCTTCCTGCTCAGCGACACCGACGCCGAGAGCGACGGCAGCACGCCGATCCTCGTCGCCGGCGAGGAGGCCGGCCTCGAGCTGCCGTTCGGCTGTCGCGAGGGCATCTGCCATACGTGCGTCGGGAAGCTCTGCTCGGGGAAGGTCCGAGACCTGCGCAGCGGCAAGGTCGTCGACCAGGAGGGCCAGCTCGTCCGCACCTGCATCAACGCCCCCGAGGGGCCAGTCGAGATCGCACTGTGAAAGAGGAGGAGACCCTGTGAACGACACCGCCACCGCAGAACCCGAGAACCCGCTCAATCGCCTGACCGACGAGCAGATCGAGGCGATCGGCGAGGAGTTCGACACCATCCACGACGAGGTCTTCGCGGAGCTCGGCGACCGCGACGCCGCCTACATCCGCGGCATCATCGCGCTGCACCGGCGGCTCGGCCTGATCGGCCGCGTGCTGCTCACGCAGTCCAATTTCAAGCCCGCCTGGGCGGCCGGCACCGCCGCGCTGGGGAGCGCGAAGATCCTCGAGAACATGGAGATCGGGCACAACGTCCTGCACGGTCAGTGGGACTGGATGAACGATCCGGTGATCAACTCGCGCACGTGGGACTGGGACACGGCCTCGACCGCCGAAGCGTGGCGCCACTCGCACAACTACGTCCACCACACGTACACGAACATCCGCGGCAAGGACAAGGACCTCGGCTACGAGATCATGCGGATCGACCCGCACCAGCCGTGGCACCCGGTCTATCTCGCGCAGCCGGTCTACAACGTGTTGCTGATGCTCCTGTTCGAGTGGGGCGTCGCCGTCCACGACCTCGACCTCGACGCGATCCGGGCCGGTGAGAAGTCGAAGAAGCAGTTGATGCGGGAGCTCAAAGGCATCGCCGGCAAGGCACGCACGCAGATCGTGAAGGACTACATCGCCTGGCCCGCGCTCGGCGCCGGCATCGCCGCGGCGATCGCGTACGCCACGTACACCGAGGACAGCGGAGGCGGCCCGCGCAAGCGCCTGTCCCGAGCAGTGCGGCGCGCGCGGCGCGAGTCGAGCCGGGAGGAGCGCTTCCTCGCTGCCGCCAAGGCTGCTCGTGAGACCTACAAGTCGACCGTCACGGCCGATGTAGCGGCGAACGTGATCCGCAACGTGTGGTCCAACGCGATCATCTTCTGCGGCCACTTCCCCGACCAGACGTATACGTTCAGCGAGGAGGAGACGAAGGACGAGACGCGCGGCGCGAAGTACGTCCGCCAGCTCCTCGGGGCGGCGAACATCGAAGGCGGCCCCTTCTTCCACGTGGCGAGCGGCAACCTCGGTTACCAGGTCGAGCACCACCTGTATCCCGACATGCCCAGCACGCGCTACGCGGAGATCGCCCCGCGGGTGCGCGAGATCTGCGAGCGCTACGAGTTGCCCTACAACACCGGGCCGTTCTCGAAGCAGTGGCTGATGGTCCAGCGGACCATCCTGCGGCTTGCCTTCCCGGGCGGCAAGGTGCGGCCCAAGCCGGGGCCGTACAAGGGCGACGAGCAGACCGAGGCAACCGCCCCCGCGGAGGTTGTGAACGTGTAGGTTCGGCCCATGTTCCGGGGAAGGACCTGCTCAGGCGTAGTAGTTGCGCTCACTCTGATGGCGGTCTCACCCGCTGTGGCCGGCGCTCAGTCGGACACGCTGCTCACCTGTCCCAGCACCTATCAGGTGCTCCAGAACGAGCAGATCGGCGAGCTCCGGCTGACAGCCGGGGCGTACTTCATCACCGTCCTCAACCCGGCGAACCTGAGCTGCGCCAAGGCTGCCCAGAACTTCACCGAGTTCCTCGGGGACTACGACGGGGTGCTGCGCAGGCCGTGGATCTACGAGTCGAGCACCTCGCGGTTCGTGCGCGGCGCGGGGTCGCCGATCGGGTTCTTCGTGTCGCGCCAAGGGCCCGTCACCGGGGGCGGGACCAAAGCCTGCCGGGGCACCTTCCGGGTGCTCCACGACGACCACATCGGCAGGCTCAGGGTGAAGGCGGGCCCGTACCGCATCTACCCGATCGACCAGGGGTCGCTGAGCTGCTCCAGGGCAAGCCAGAACTTCGCCGAGTTCCTGCAGGACTACGACGGCAGGCTGCGCCGCCCGTGGATCATCGCGTCGCTGAGGACGGCGACGTTCACCCGCGGGGCCGGAGCCGACATCGGGTTCCGCGTCAAGCCCGCCACGAGGAGCTCGGGCGGCAGTGGGGGCGGCCGGAGCCAGGGCGAGTGCCCGGGCACGTTCCGTGTGGTCAACGGCACGAAGATCGGCCCGGTCAGCTTCAGGCGCGGCCCCTATCTGACGTTCCCGTCGCGGGGGAGCGGTCTGAGCTGCGCGCAGGTGACGCGGCAGTTCGCGAGCTTCCTGAACAACGACTTCGCCGGCCTGCCGCGGCCGTGGACGCTGAACGGCACGACCGGCACCTTCAGGAACGGCAGCAAGCCCGGCTTCCGGGTCAAGCCCGCCAAGTAGTCACCTAGTATCCGCTCGATGAGCGGATACGCGGCACCACTGGAGTCGACGGTCGCCGAGCAGGGCTTCCTGCGGCGGGTCTTCCTGTGGATGTTCCTCGGCCTGCTGATGACCGGTGTGATCGCTGCGCTCGTGGGCTCGAGCGACAGCCTCCTGACCGACGTCACGGAGGACCCGCTCATCTTGATGGTCGTGATCGTCGCCCAGCTCGGGCTGGTGTTCACGATCGCCGGGGCGATCAACCGCCTGTCGCCGGCCACGGCGCTGACGCTGTTCTTCGTCTACGCGGCGCTCAACGGGGTGCTGTTCTCGTTCATCTTCGAGCTCTACACCGAGCAGTCGATCTTCACCACGTTCCTGATCACCGCCGCCATGTTCGGGACGCTGGCGGTGATCGGCGCTACGACGAAGGCGGACCTCACGAAGGCCGGGACCATCGCCTTCGGAGCGCTGATCGCGCTGATCATCGCGACGATCGTGAACATCTTCGTGGCCTCGGATGCGCTCTACTGGATCACGACGTACGCGGGGGTCCTGATCTTTGCGGTCCTTACCGCGTACGACATGCAGAAGCTGAAGAACTTCTCGCAGGCGGGGGCGGACGAGGCGACTCAGGAGCGCGTGGCCATCGTCGGCGCGCTGTCGCTGTACCTCGACTTCATCAACCTTTTCCTCTTCCTTCTCCGGATCTTCGGCTCCTCGCGCTAGGCCACGGCCTGGCCGAAGGTGGCCAGCCCCGCGACGATCAGGACCGCGCCGATCGCGCGCAGGAGCTGCGCCGGCTCGAGGCGGCCGGTCAGTCGCGAGCCGAGCAGAGCCCCCGGGATCGAGGCCGCGCCACCGAGCGCGAGCAGCTTCCAGTCGACCCCCTCGGGCGTGTGGCCCACCACGCCGGCGACGCCGACGCAGACGCCGACGGCGAGGTTCGTCCCGACCGCCCGGTGCGGGGTTTCGCCGACCGACCGCAGCAGCGCCGGCATACGCAGGCTCCCAAGGATCAGGCCGACGAAGCCGCCAAGCAGGCCGATGCCCGCACCGGTGAGGACGGCGGCGCGAATGTCGAGGTCCGGCTCCCCGGCCGTGGCGGAAGGGGTGGGGGCCGGCCCGGCTCGCGGCCGCACGAGGTCGATCCCGAAGCAGAGGAGCAGCAGGCCGATGAAGGCGAGGAGGGCGTCGCCCGGTATGGCACCGGACGCGAGGCCTCCCGCCACGGCGCCGACAACGGACGGGGGCGTCATCCAGGCGAACAGCCGCCAGTTGATCCGGCCCGCCCGGATGTGGACGATCGACGCGGTGGCCGCGGCCACGGCCGACACGCCGATGTTCGCACCCGCGCCCGCCGCCGGGTTCGACGCGGCGGCGAGGATCACCGGCAGGCGGATGTTGCCGAGCACGAGGCCGACGAGCCCGCCGGCGAGGGCGACGGCGAAGCACCAGGCCGCGACGGCGATGAGGGCGAGCGGATCGGCGGTCACGTGGTGGTCGCAACCCTATGTGGCGGGCCCGCGAGCCCTGTCAACAAGGGGCACTCGTCCCTCGTTGCGCCGATCTGTCACCCTTCTCGGTCGCATGCCACGAGGAACCAAGGATCGACGGGGCCGCAAGCCCGCCAACGAGGCGCGGCGCTACTCCAAGCTGCCCCGCGAAGAGCTCGACAGGATCGACTACAAGAACATCGCGCTGCTCCAGCGGTTCATCACCGAGCGGGGCAAGATCCGCGGCCGCCGGGTGACGGGCCTCAGCCGCCGCGATCAGGCCAAGATGGCCCTCGCAGTGAAGCGCGCCCGCGAGCTCGGGCTCCTGCCGTACGCCGATTCGAGCCGCGGGCTCGAGTCGACAGGTCGCGGCCGTGGCCGTCGCGACCGCGAAGAGCGGTAGCGCAAACGAGAATCATTCTCAGTAGTGTGTCTTGGTGTGAATATGCCAAGGACCGCTGCCAGCTCCGTATTCGCCCTCGCGGTACTCGTCGCGGCGGCGGGGTGCGGGAGCTCGGAGCCGGGCAACGCCGACATCGTCGCGACCACCTCGCAGGCTGCTGACATCGCCCGCAACGTCGGGGGCGAGGCCGTCGACGTACACCAGATCCTCGGCCCGAACGCCGACCCGCACGAGTACGAGCCGCGCCCCAGCGACGCGGCCGCGGTTGCCGAAGCGAAGGTCGTCGTGCGCTCCGGCGGCGACGTGGACGAGTGGCTCGACGGCGTGATCGACAACGCCGGCGGCGACGCCGAGGTGGTCTCGCTCAGCGACGGCCTCGAGACCCGGAAGAGCGACGGCGAGACGGACCCCCACTGGTGGCAGGACCCCCGCAACGCGATAGCGGCCACGGAGCTGGTCGAGCGTGCGCTGGCGGAGGCCGACCCGGGCGCGAAGGACGTCTTCGCCCGCAACGCCGCGGCATACACCGACCGGCTGCGCAGGCTCGATGCCCGCACGGAGGCCTGTATCGACCGCCTGCCGGCCGCCGAGCGCCAGCTGGTTACCACGCACGACGCGCTCGGCTACTACGCGGCACGCTATGGCCTCGACGTGATCGGGGCCCTGATCCCGTCGTTGTCGACCGAGGCACAGCCGAACGCCAAGGACGTCCGCAAGCTCGTCGAGCAGATCGACGCGACGGGGACGAAGGCGATCTTTCCCGAGAGCTCGCTCAACCCGGAGCTCGAGCAGGCCGTCGCGCGCGAGACGGGCGCGGAGATAGGCAAGCCGCTGTACGCCGACACGCTCGGCCCGAAGGGCTCGGCGGGCGCGACGTACATCGGGTCGATCGACGCCAACACCGCGGCGATCGCCGCCGGCCTCAGCGGCGGGAAGATCAGCTGCCCTTAGGTGATGGCGGCGAGCCGGCGCCGGCGGCGACGGTTGTGCGCAACGGCGCAGCGGGTGGCGAAGACCGCCATCCAGGCGATCGCCCACGCGACGGCGACGGCGATGAGGACCACGGCGATCAAAGCCACCACCGCCGTGGCCGCGAGCGCGAGGGCTGCCGCCCCGGCGACGGCTACGCCGGTGCTGCGGCGCCGCTCGATCGTGTTCCGGCGTCGGTCCGGCGGGAGGTCCCGCACGAGCGCGCGGAGCTCTCCGATGGTCCTGGCGCGGAGCGCGGCGGCGATGCGGTCCTCGAGCTCGGACGGCTCGAGGCGGCCCTCGCCTGCTGCGATGCGCAGCCGGTCGGCGGCCGCGTCGCGGTCGGCGTCTGATGCGCGGATGTGGCTCGAGCGGGCCACGCCCCCAAGGTAGCGCGCCGGGCGGCCCGTAGCTAGGGCTTGTTCTGGCACGCGGGGCACTCGCCGTGCAGCGTCACGTCGTGCGCGGCGACGGTGAAGTCCGTCTTGCCCGCCAGGCCGTCGATCGCCTGCTCGAGGTTGGCGTCCTCGAACGGCTCGACGGTCCCGCACGTGTCGCAGACGATGTGGTGGTGATGGTGCCCGCTCGGATGGGCCGGCTCGTAGCGCGCGGTGCCTTCGCCGACGTCGAAGCGCTGCACGAGGCCGTGGCGGTCGAGCAGCTCCAGCGCGCGGTAGACGCTCGCGAGCCCGACCTTGCTGCCTCGCTCGCGCAGCAGGTCCGCGATCTCCCGGGCGGTGACCGAGCAGCCCAGGGTTGCGACGGCGTCGATCACCTCCTGCCGGGGCGCGCTCGAGCGGTGGCCGGCCGCGGCCAGCACGGCGGCCGAGTGGTCCTGCCATGTCTCGGTGGTGGCGGAGCTCATCGCACCAAAGCGTAGTGGCGGTAGGTTGCGCACGTGACCGACATCTTCAGAACCCCGGACGAGCGCTTCGAGAACCTTCCCGGCTACGACTTCGAGCCGAACTACGCCGACGTGGGCGGGCTGCGGATGCACTACCTGGACGAGGGGGAGGGCAGCCCGGTCGTGTGCTTTCACGGCGAGCCGTCGTGGTCTTACCTGTACCGCAAGATGGTCCCGCCGCTCGTGGCGGGCGGCCACAGGGTGATCTGCCCGGACCTCGCCGGGTTCGGTCGCTCGGACAAGCCGACCGACTTTGGCTGGTACACGTACGAGCGCCACTGCGAACAGGTGTCGGGCGTGCTCGCCGGACTCGACCTGGGCGGGGCCACGGTCGTGGTGCAGGACTGGGGCGGTGCAATCGGACTGCGCTGGGCGGTCGAGAACGCGGATCGCGTCGACCAGCTGGTGATCATGAACACCGGCCTCTTCACCGGCCGGGTCAGCAAGGGCTTCATGGCCTGGCGCGACTTCGCCGAGAAGAACCCGGACTTGCCGGTCGGCTTCGTGATCCAGGGGGCGACCACGACCGATCTGCCCGACGACGTGGTTGCCGCCTACGAGGCGCCGTTCCCCAACGCCGAGTCGAAGGCCGGCGCCGCGATGTTCCCGCTGCTCGTCCCGACCGAGCCGGACGCGCCCGGCGCGGCGGAGATGACCGCGGTCCGCGAGGCGCTCGAGACATGGGAGAAGCCGGTGCTGGTGGCGTTCTCCGACTCGGATCCGGTCTTCCCGAGCCCCAAGTCCGGCGATGTGTTCGTGAGCGGCGTGCCGGGCGCGGGGGAGCAGGTCGTGATCGAGGGGGCTGCCCACTTCCTCCAGGAGGACCGCGGCGAGATCATCGCCGCGGCCATCCTGGAGTGGGAAAAACGGGAAGGGGGGCTCGCGCCCCCCTTCACACCCCCCGCGCCGTAAGGCGTCGCTCTGCTGATCAGGCCGCTGGAGCAGGCTCCGCGCCCGAGCGCATCGTCAGCACGATCCCGGCGATCGCCATCCACAGCGCGCCGCCGATGAACGACGCGAACCCGATCGGCGTCGGGGCGACGACGACGAGCACGAGGGCGGCCCAGCCCATCCACTTCGGGAGCCCGCCCGCCCGCAGGATCACGATCGCGGACGAGAGGAGCATGATGAACACGCCCGCGCCCATCGGCGGGTAGTCGTTCTCGTAGAACGCGTTGAACGCCTGGATCGCGGCAGGTGGCATGTCATCCGCCGCCTGCTGCAGGGTCAGGATCACGGCCGCGTCGACGAGCAGGCCCGTCGCGAGGATGATCACCCCGGCGAACGCGATCGGTGGCAGGAAGCTGCCCGGTGCCGCCCGGCGCAGGGCGTGGAACAGGCTCCCGCCGAAGAACACGAGCGCGACGCAGGCCAGGCTCTGGAAGATGACCGATACGCCCAGACCGTCGTCGGCGTCAGCCCAGAAGCTGACGATTTCCCTGACCGGATCGTCGGCGGCCGGCGGCTCGTCGCCGAAGAGCGCGAACGACACGATCGCGAGCAGTACGAACAGCACACCGGTGAGCGGCGCATAACGCGCAAGACCGGAATCGGACATGGGGCCTCCCTGTGGTTGGTGACTCGCGCCACGAACCTACGCCCAGCCCCGGTCGCCAAAGTGTGAGAGGCGGCACAAAGGCCGCCTCTCGGGACTGCGGGTGCTGTGCGCGGGGTCAGGCGGCGGAGAACCGCTCGGAGACCTTGCTCCAGTCGACGACGTTCCAGATCGCGTCGATGTAGTCGGGGCGCTTGTTCTGGTACTTCAGGTAGTAGGCGTGCTCCCAGACGTCGATGCCCAGCAGCGGCGTCTTGCCGTCGGTGATCGGGTTGTCCTGATTGGGGGTGCCCACGACCGCGAGGCCGTCGCCATCTTTGACGAGCCACGCCCAGCCCGAGCCGAACTGGCCGATGCCGGTCTCCTTGACCTTGGCCTTGAAGTCGTCGAACGAGCCGAAGGCCGAATCGATCGCCGCGCCGAGATCGCCATCGGGTGCGCCGCCGCCGTCGGGCGAGAGCGACTCCCAGAACAGGCTGTGGTTGTAGTGGCCGCCGCCGTTGTTGCGGACCGGGCCCTGCTTGTCCGACGGCAGGTCGGAGAGGTTCGCGACGACCTCCTCGATCGGCTTGTCGGCCCACTCGGTGCCCTCGAGGGCGCCGTTCGCCTTATCGACGTAGGCCTGGTGGTGCTTGTCGTGGTGCACGCGCATCGTTTCCTCATCGATGTGAGGCTCGAGCGCGGCGTAGTCGTAGGGAAGATCGGGGACTGAGTACGGCATCTGTGTCTCCTTTGGGGGTTCCGGGAGCGAGTCTATTCAGACGCGGCGGGCTGCACCGGGCGCCGGATCGGTACTACCCGGGTGCCGTCGAAGTACGCGTAGGCGACCCGGCGCAGGCGCGGCTGCGGGGTCACGTCGGCGCGTCGCTCGAGGCCCGGGGCGAGGCGGTAGCCGGCGCCGCGGATCGTGCAGCCCGGGGAGAGGGACGACGCATCGCCGACGACGGGGACGTCAAATGGGACGGAGTCGCCGGTCGAGCCTCCCCAGGTGCCCGCGGCGGGCGGGGCGAAGCGCACCTCGCTGCGCTCCGCGCGGATGTGGAGTGGTGCGCAGAACCCGAGCAGCACGTCGCCGCGGCCCGCGCGCAGGAGGGCGCGGTCGAGGCCGTTGGTGAACACGTGGGCGTTGCGGTAGCTCTCGGGGAACGAGAGCAGCACGAGCTCGCCGTCACGCGGCGCGATCGCGGCTGTCTGGGCCACGGTGCGCTCGGCGATCTCGGTCGCGGTCACCCACTGAGCCGCGCCCCAGGCTGTCATCGCCGCCGCGGCAACGGCGAGCACGGCGAGGGCGGTGGCCGTGCGGCCACCCGGCTTATCGGGGATCAGCCCGGCGACGGCTACCGCGAGGCCCACCGAGGGGAGGAACATCAGCCGCTCACCCGTCGCGTTGTTGAGATCGAGGAGCTGGCCGAGGACAGGGAGGAGCGCCAGCGCGAACCAGGTCAGGCCCGCGATGACGGCCTTGACCGACCGGCGCGCCGAGCGGCCTGTCAGGGCGTGCGCGTCGCGCCACAGCACGCGCACGCGCCACACGGCCGTGCCGACGAGAGCGAGGGGGACCACGACCAGCCACGGGCGGACGAGCAGCTCCAGCTGGTGCGGCGTGACCGCGGCGACCGCGTAGGAGGCGGCGGCGCCCGCGACCCGCGTGAAGGTGACCGGATCGTCGCCGTAGCCGCCGAGACCGCCGATCGCGATCGCCCGGCCGGCGAACACGAGCACGAGGACCGCGATCATCGCACCCGGTGCGAGCAGCACGTCGCGGCGCGGGCGGCCCGCAGCGTAGAGGACGAGGGCCGCGAGAAGCGGGGTCAGGAAGCCGATCTCCTTCGTCACGGCCGCGAGCGCCGTGAGCGCGACGGCGAAGGCCACGCGGCGGCGCTCGGGCCCCCCGCCGGCGGCGCAGAGGATCGCCCCGAGGGCGAGAGCCGTCGCCAGCAGGTCGGTGTTGCCCGACAGCCACGCGACCGATTCGACGTGGCGCGGGTAGACGGCGAACGCGATCCCGGCGATCCAGGCGCGGCGTCCGACCAACATGCGGGCGAGCGCCCACACCTCGACCGCGACGACGGCGAAGAGCCCGATGTTGAGCAGGTGCAGCCAGGCGGCCCGATCGCCGAACACCTCTAGCGCCGCGCCGTTCCAGAGCACCCACAGCGGTCTGTAGAAGTGGCCCGCGCCGCCGCTCTCGCCGAGGTCGTTGCGGCTGAACGGGCCGAGCGGCCAGTCGGCGCCGCGGGCGGTCAGGAGCAGCGTGAAGTCGTCCGCCGCGAAGCCGGCCCAGAGGGCGGGGAGGAACACGCAGATGGCGGCTGCCGCCACCAATAAAGGTTGCTTGCGCAACCAACTGCTAATCTTTCGTAAGTACGCAGGGTTCACTTCGACCGAAGGAGCATTTCAATGGCGGTACTCGAGCAGCAGATTCCCGCAGGAACGTGGGCGGCGGACAAGGTCCATTCGACCGTTGGTTTCGCCGTGAAGCACATGGTGTCGTCGTTCAAGGGCACGTTCGACGACTACGACGTGACGCTCGCCGTGGCCGACGGCCAGGACCCGAAGCTGACCGGCACCGCGCGGGTCGCGAGCGTGAGCACGAAGGTCGTCGATCTGACCGGCCATCTCCAGACGCCCGACTTCTTCGACGCCGAGCGCTTTCCCGAGCTCCGGTTCGAGTCGACGTCGTTCCGCGTCGAGGGCGACGAGGCCGTCGTCGACGGCCGGCTCACCCTGAAGGGCGTGACGCAGGCCGTCGAGGCCCGCGGTTCTTTCTCGTTCGTCGAGGCGGACATGGGCGGCGGCCCGCGCATCGGCGTCGAGCTGGCGACCGTCGTGAACCGCCACGACTTCGGCATCAGCTGGAACGCCGATCTCCCCAAGGGCGGCAAGGCGCTGGGCGACGACGTGACCATCACGGTCCACGTCGAGCTCACTCCGGAGGGCTGAAGGATGCAGCTGGCTTCGCATCCGGCCGAGCCGGCTGCTCGCCCAACGGCGCGAATCCTCGGCATCTCGGGCAGCGTGCGCCGGAATTCGCACAACACCGCCCTGCTCCGGGCGACGGCCGCCGTGCTGCCGCCCGGGGTGGAGGTGGTGGAGTTCACCGGCCTCAAGGACATCCCGATCTACGACAACGACACCGAGCACCAGCCGCCGCCGGCGGTCGAGAAGCTGCGTGAGGCGATCGCCGCGGCCGACGCCGTGCTCATCGCCACGCCGGAGTACAACCACTCGATCCCGGGCGGTCTGAAGAACGCGCTCGACTGGGTCTCGCGGCCCGTCGAGACCAGCCCGCTGCGGAACAAGCCGGCCGCGGTGATCGGCGCGAGCACCGGCATGTTCGGCGCGGTCTGGGCACAGGCCGAGGTCCGCAAGGTGCTGGGCGCGATCGGCGCCCGTGTGCTGGACGAGGAGCTTCCGGTCGCGCTGGCGGACGAGGCCTTCGACGCCGCTGGCGCGCTCGCCGATCCGGAACTCGCCGCGAAGCTGGCCGATATCGTCGGCGGGATCGCCGGCTGCCGGGAGGCGGTCGCGGTCTAGGCTTTCGCGCGAGGTGGGGGGCCTCGCACGAGATCAGGAGGCGGCGGCGCAAGCCTGAGGAGGCGGAGCAGGAGATCCTGTCCGCCGCCGAGGCCTTCCTGAACGAGCGCCCGTTCTCCGAGCTGCGCGTCGACAACCTCATGGCGCGCACGGGCCTGTCGCGGCCGTCGTTCTACGTCTACTTCCGCGATCGCAACCACATCGCGATCCGGCTCGTCGAGGAGATCGGCAGCGCGCCGTTCAGCGGCGCCGACGCATGGTTCGGCGGCACCGGCGAGGACCCGGCGGCGGAGACCCTTGCGGGCGTGCGCGGCGTCGCCGATGTCTACGTCGAGCACGGCGAGGTGCTGCGCGCGATCCAGCACGCGGCGACGCAGGACGAGGAGGTCGCCGACATCTACATCGAGGGCCTCATCGGGGGGTTCATCGACGCGGTCGAGGCGCAGATCGGGATCGAGATCGAGCGCGGCAAACGCTGCTCCGGTCGAGGATCCGCGGCGCACGGCCGAGGCGGTGGTGTGGATGCACGAGCGGATGCTGGCCGAGTCGTTCGGCGCGGAGCCCGTCGACGAGCCCGAGCCCGTCATCCGCGCGCTCGGCGAAGCGCTGCTGCGGACGGCGTTCGGCCGGACGAGCTGGCGCGGGCGGGTCAGCGCTTCGGACCGATGTGCTCGTCGAGCAAGGCGACGTCCGCCTTGCGCGAGACGTAGGTCGTATAGCGCGTGGTCGTCCAGCGGACGCCGACCAGGTCGCACGCCTCCCGGAAGATCCCGTGGATGTCCTGGGAGCGGTTGCTGAACGAGTAGCGGGCTGCGGTCCAGCCCTTGCCGTCGCTGTTCATAGATCGGCATCCGTCGGAGTGGATGAGCCCGCGGAGGAGTGCGAAGGGATGGTCCGTGGCGACTGTTCGCTGCCATGCGACCAACTCGATCGGGCGGCTGTGTTTGGGGCCTGGCCCATGCTGGGGGAAAAGAGCCGGCCATTGTTTGGAATAGGAGGCGACCTCAGTGCAGTTGTCGCTACGCCGGACGAGGTGGACCCTGTGGGTGGGACTGACAATTTCGATGGCCACGGCTGCCGCCGCGATGATCCCGGCGTACTCGGCGTCGAGGACAATCCTCAGCCGGTAGACGCCCCGCCGGTGAGCCGCGATGTACCCATCGCCTAGATAGAGCCCGAGGAGATAGGCGTACGGAACGGAGTCTTCGAGAGAGTCGGGCGTCCACGCGGGGGTGACGACCGGCACCCTCCCGGCGATGCAATCCCGCACGGTCTCGCGCGGCAGGTTCTCTTGCCGGGCGATGGCCGTGGCGGACTCGCCGCGGTCGGCTCGTTCCAGCACAGCTTCGACGCGAGCGAGTAAATGCGTCATACGAACATATGCTCGTCTCTGGTGCGGACGGCAAATTGCCGACCTGAGTAGCATGCACCGCCCTCACGCGGATGTGGCGGAACTTGGTAGACGCGCGGGCTTCAGGTGCCCGTGTCCTTCGGGACGTGGAGGTTCGAGTCCTCTCATCCGCACTGCTCTGACTGCAAACGTCGCGGAGTGCACCGTATGCGGCACCTCCCGCGACGTTTGGCCCCGGGGGCGGCGGGCTGGTTGGTCCGCCGGCCGGCTCAGCCGGCGGCCGCTGCGGCCGCAACCAGCTCCGCCACCGCGCGCTCGAGCCCACGGCCGGCGGCGTCGAGGTCCGGGATGGCCTCGTGGTCGGCGAGCAGGCCGAAGCGCACGCCGCCGTCGTAGCTCACGATCCCGATCGTCAGCGCCTGGTTGCGCGGGTTGAGCGGCACCGCGGGGAAGATCTCGAGCACAGGCGTGCCGTCGAGGTAGAAGGTCTGCTGCGGTCCCGGGACGTTCGACACCACGAGGTTGAACAGGCGGGGCCCGCTCATCGCCCGGACGGCGAGCGATGACACCAGCGGCGGGGCGAGGCCCGTCGCGCCGACGATGAGCGCCCCGGCCGCCACCTGCGACGACCGCTTCACCTCGGTCATCGTCGCGTTGATCTCACGGACGCGGTCGAGCGGGTCGCCGCGCAGCGGCAGGTCGACGAAGACCGTCGAGATACGGTTGCCCAGCTCGCCGCGCTCGTCGTCGGTGCGGACCGACACGGGCACGAGCGCGACGGCCTTGTCGGGCGCCGACTCGCCGAGAAAGTCGGACAGCATCAGCGCGACGGTCGTCAGGACGACGTCGTTGACGGTGCCGCCGGCCACGCGTCCCACGGCCTTGATCTCGTCGAGCCGCGCCCGCGCCAGCGCGAAGCGGCGCTCGCGGCCGATCTCTGCGTTCAGCCGCGTCTGCGGCGCCTGGGGGCGCACCCGCGCGAGCTCGCCGACCACGCCGGCGGCGCTCTTCATCTGGCGCGCGTACGAGCGCGGGTCGAGCGTCCGCGACATCGCCTCGCGCGCCAGCGTGCGCGGCAGGTTCAGCTGCCCCGCCGCGATCCGCGAGAGCTGGTCGAGCCGCTGGGCACGCCGCCGCTCGGCCGGCGCCTTCGGCTCGGGCGCCGGGATGTCGAGCCCCTCCGGCGTGGGGTCGAGGATCACCGTGCTCACGTCGACGGCAGCGAGCCCGTCGACCAGGGCGTGGTGCATCTTGGCGATCAGCGCCGTGCGGTTGCGCGGCAGGCCCTCGACCATCGTCAGCTGCCACAGGGGGCGCGAGCGGTCGAGCGGCTCGGACAGGATGTGGCCCGTGAGCTCGCACAGCTCCGCGTCCCCGCCCGGGGCGGGCAGCGCCACCCGCCGGACGTGGCGGTCGGGGTCGAAGCCCTCGACGTCGACCCAGACCGGGTGCGCGAGGCCGAGCGGGGCCTCGTCCAGCCGCATCGTGTAGCGCGGGATGAGGTGCAGGCGCTCGCGTAGGCGCTGGACCACGGCCTCGCGTTCCACGTGACCGTCGAAGACGACGACCCCGCCGACATGCATGAGCACGGGCCCGCGCTCGGCCTGGATGGCGGATAGGTCGGAAGGGGAGAGGGGCTCGGCCATTGGCGGGCGCGAGCCTATCTGCGCGCGCCCCCTGGCTAGGGCGCGGGCGTGCGCGGCTTGCGCTTCTGCGGCGTCCGGAACGCGTGATCCCACCACGGGGCCGACACGCCGAAGCCCTTGGTGTCGTCCTGGAAGTGGTGTCGCATGTGCAGCTCGTAGAGCCAGCGCCCGAGCCGTGTCCGGGGCTTGTGGTGGTGAAGGTGGTAGTGCGTCATGTCGTAGGCGAGGTAGCCGCCGAGGAAGCCCGCGCCGAAGAGGTACGCGCCAGGCGCGCCGAGCACCACCCAGAACGCGCCGAAGAAGAGCGCGGCGAGCGGGAGGCTGACCGACGGCGGCATCACGAGCCTCATCGGGTCGTTCGGATGGTCGTGATGGACCCCGTGGATGATCCAGTGCAGCCGCGCTCCGATGCCGCCCTCGGGCTCGAAGTGGAACACGATCCGGTGCAGCCAGTACTCGGTCAGCGTCCAGAAGAGGTAGCCGCCGAGCAGCCAGCCGATCACCGGCAGGGGAGGCGTGCCCTCCTGGCCCAGCGCGAACAGCACCGCGATGATCGGGCCGAACAGCAGCGGGGGCACGATCGGGTGGACGCGCGACAGCTTGTCGAGGATGTCCGAGTCGAACATCCGGGGAGAGGAGCGGAGCATGTCTGTGCGCCGTACGTCGTCCACGGCCCCAAAACTTACACGACGCGCTGGCTGGGCCAGGGACGGTTTAGGCGTCCCTAACTCCGATGTGGCTCTTTATCCGTAGGCTGTACGTATGGCGGGCTCCAAGGGAAGGGTGAGCGGCCGCGAGCGCGTACTCGACGCCGCCTACGGACTGTTCACGCGTTACGGCGTGCAGGCGGTCGGTGTCGACACCATCGTCGAAGAGGCCGGCGTCGCCAAGGCGACGCTGTACCGCAACTTCAAGTCCAAGGACGAGCTCGCGCTCGCTGTACTCGAGCGGCGCGAGGAGCGGTGGACGAACGAGTGGCTGCGCGCCGACGTGTACGCCCGCGCGGATACCCCGGCGCAGCGTCTCCTGGCGGTCTTCGACGTGTTCGGCGAGTGGTTCGCAACCCCCGACTTCGAGGGCTGTACGTTCATCAACGTGATGCTCGAGCTGACCCAGAAGGACGACAGCGTGCGCCAGGCCAGCGTCCAGCAGCTTTCCAACATCCGCGAGTTCCTGGCCGGGCTGGCCGCCGACGCCGGGGTCGAGGACAGCGAGGCGTTCGCCCGCCAGTGGCACATCCTCATGAAGGGCTCGATAGTTGCGGCCGCCGAGGGCGACACACACGCGGGCGCCCGTGCCCGCGAGCTCGGCACCCTGCTGCTCGCGCGCCACGGCATCGTGCCGTGACGACCCGCCGCTAGCCGTCCGAGCGGCCCAGGGCGCGTCCGCGCCGGCCACGGCCGCGGCCGGTCCAGGACGCCGCGATGAACTCGAGGCCGAACCCGGCGGCAAAGGCGTAGATGACCATCCCGGGGATACCGCGCACGCCGGCGCCCGTCTGCTGGGAGACGCTCGCCAGCAGAACCGCGGTGACGAGCGTCATGAACGTGAGTTGCGCGTACCGGTGCGTCGCGCCTGTGATCTTTTCCCTCATGGTGAAGAGATCGTGCCCGCACCCGTGCGGCCCCCTGTGATGCGCGGGTGATCGGAGTGTGAAAAGCGCGTGAACGTCCGCTCTGGAGAGCGGTCAGCGGCCGAGCGCGGTGCGGGCGGAGCCCACCATGCGGTCGCCGTAGAGCTTTCCGATCAGCTGCTTGGTGACCTCCGGGTCGAACTGGCGCCCGGCGCAGTCGGACAGCTCGCGGACGGCTTCCGCGTGCGGCATCGCCTTCCGGTAGGGCCGGTCGGAGGTCATGGCGTGGTAGGCGTCGCAGGCGAGGATGACGCGGCTGCCGATCGGGATCGCCTCGGCGGCGAGGCCGTCGGGGTAACCGCCGCCGTCCCAGCGCTCGTGCTCGTGACGGACGATTCGCGCGACCGAGCCCATGCCGGGCACCGCGCGCAGGATCCGCTCGCCGATGGCGGGATGCTCGCGCATCACCTTCCACTCGTCGTCGTCGAGCGCGCCTTCCTTGTTGAGGATGTCGTCGGGGATCGCGACCTTGCCGATGTCGTGCAGGAGGGCGGCGGCGCGGATCTGAGCGCACTCGGTGGCATCGAGCCCGAGCCCGCGGGCCACGCTGTCGACCAGCTCGACCACCGACTCGGAGTGCTCGCCGGTGTAGCGGTCGCGCTCGAGCAGGGCCTCGGCGAGCCCGGCGATGACCTCCTGCTGGGCGGCGTCGGCCTCGTTCGGGTCGTCGGCGGAGTTCTGTGCCGCGTCGCTCTCGACGCGGCCACCGCCGAGGGTGCGGGCGCGGTCGAGAGCGCCACCGGCGTCGGCGATCAGCGCGTCGCCGCTCATGCCCTGCTGGAGGGAGGCGACGCCGGCCGAGGCGCGGATCGAATCAACGGGCAGATCGTTGCCCGCTTCTTCGAGCGAGCGCAGGATCCGCTCGAAGCAGGCGATCGCGTCCTTCGGCGAGGTCTCGGGGAGCATCACCAGGAAATCGTCGGCACCTGCGCGGCAGGCCACGTCGCTCGTGCGCATGCCGCGGGTGATCACCTCGGCGGTGCGGCGCAGCACGTCGTCGCCCGCGACGCGGCCGTGGCGGGCATTGACGGCGCGGAACGCGTCGATGTCGAGCGCGGCGAGGGCGAGCTCGCGGCCGTGGCGGCGCGAGCGTGAGACCTCGGCCTCCAGCCGCTTCGAGAACGGCTCGAGCGCTGTCAGGCCGGTGAGGGGGTCGCGCAGGTCGCGGCGCTCGAGCTGCTGCTCCACTTCGAGGACGCGGCGCAGAGCCTGGTCGAGCCGGCGCTCGAGGTCTGCAACCTCGGCCTTTCGGGACGGAAGCACGAGGTCTGTATCGGCAGGTGGACGAATGCCTGAAGCCCGGGCTTGCGAATTCAGTCGCTGAGCGACGCCACGAAGGCGTCGATCGCCGCGTTCACCTGGCCGGGCACCTCCAGTGGGGCGAAGTGGCCCGAGCCCGTCACTGCCGCCAGCGTCAGGCTGGGGCAGAGCTCGGCGGCACGGTCGAGGTCGGCGTTCTGTGTTCCCGCGTCGATGTAGAGCACCGGCGCCCTGCAGCGTTCCAGCACGGCGGCGTCGTCGAACGCGAACACGCCGTCCTCCCAGATCGACGTCACGACCTGCCGGTGAGCGTTCGCGGCCTCGCCGAGGATCCAGTCGCGCCGCTCGCTCGTATCACCCGGTAGGAAGAAGCGCTCGAAGTAGGCGCGGAGCTCGTCGGCGAACGCGTCGGTGTCGAGCCGGTCGATGAACTCGCGCATCCGCTGCTCGCGGGCCACGAGCAGCGGCGAGTCGATCACGACCACGGCGCTCGCGCATCCGGCGGCCGCGAGCGCGACGAGCCCGCCGAGGCTGTGGCCGACGAGCACCGGCCGCTCGGCGCCGGCCGCCGCGCACAGCGCCTCGACGTCCCGCGCGAGGCCGTCGATCGTGTAGCTCTGCTCCGGCGCGCTGCTCGCGCCGTGGCCGCGGAGGTCGAGCGCGATGGTCAGGCGCTGGGCGGCCAGATGCTCGAACTGCGGCGCCATGAACCGGCGGTTGCAGGCGATGCCGTGGATGAGCACGGCGGGCGGATCGCCCGAGCCCGCCCGGTCGTACGCGAGGGTGGATCCGCCGACGTCGGTCTCCAAGCGGCGACCGTACCGCCAGAGGCGGGCGGTTGCGACCTTTCCGGGCGCTGTGAGAGGGTCGCTTGTATGGGAGATAAGAAAGCGCTCGGGGTAGCGCTGATAGCCAGTGTCCTGTCACTCGTCTTCGCCGGGAACGCCATGGCGGAGCGCTACGTAGCACTCGGCGACTCGTACTCGTCGGGCACCGGAACGCGGACCTACTTCGACTCGGGGTGTCAGAAGTCGGTCTATGCCTACCCGTACCTGCTCAGCCAGCAGCGGGCCAACACCCAGCTCGTCTTCGCGGCCTGTTCGGGCGCCAAGACCGACAACGTCATGTCGAGCCAGATCTCGAACGTGACGTCGACGACCGGCATCGTCACGATCACGATCGGCGGTAACGACGCCGGCTTCTCGAGCGTGATCACGGAATGCGCCAAGCCGGAATGGGCGTCGGTCTGCGACACCCGCGTCAACACGGCGCAGAGCTACATCCGCAACACGTTGCCGGGCAAGCTCAACACCGTGTACAGCGCGATCAAGAGCAGGGCGCCGTCGGCGAAGGTGATCGTGCTCGGCTACCCGCGCATCTTCATGGGGGTCGACTGCAACGCCGGCACGTGGTTCGACTCGGATGACATGCAGATGCTGAACGCGACGGCCGACCTGCTGCGGGACACCACCCGCACTCGGGCGCAGGCCTACGGGTTCACGTTCAAGGACGCGATCCCGCCGTTCACCGGCCACGCGGTCTGCTCCTCGTCGGAGTGGATCAACGGCCTCAGCAACCCGGTCGGCGAGAGCTACCACCCGAACCGTACCGGTCACAGCGCGGGGTACCTCCCGCTGGTCCGTTCGATCACGGGCTGACGTTCCTCCGTTCCCGCGCCGGCGAGCACGCCGGTGCGGGGACGGGCCTTCGGGCGCTAGGGTCGCCGCCATGCGTCGCTGCGCCGGCATCCTTCTCGCCTCGCTTGTCCTCGCCGGTTGCGGCGATTCCGGCGACGACGACACGCCCGCGGCGACGAGCGAGACCGCGACGACCGCGGCGACCGATGCCGCGTACACGAAGCAGCTCGACGCGCTGTGCAAGGCGGGCAACGAGACGTTCGCCCCATATCGCGCCCGGGCGGCGGCGCTCGATCCGAAGATCGGCGCGGCGAAGACCGCCGCCGAGCGGCGCAGGTACCTGCGCGAGACCGCTGACCAGCTGCGCGCCGGCTACAAGGCCGCCGACGGGTCGCTCGCGAAGATGAAGCAGCTCGACGTGCCGGCGGCCGAGCGCGCGTTCCACACTGCGTTCCTGGCGCAGGTCCAGGCGACCACCGCCGCCGGCTACAACCTCGCCGACGCGCTCGCGGTTGGCGACCCGCAGCGGATCGAGGCCGGCAAGGCGCAGCTCGCGCAGGTGAACAACGCCCGGCTCGCGCTGCTGGTGAAGCACGGCGGCTTTCGGTACTGCGGCGGGAACCGCTGAGTGCTGCGGCCCGATGCGTATCGACCGTGAACGGCTCCTCCGCGACCTGACGTTCTGGCTGCGGCCGGACTTCGTGGTGCGCTGCCTGCGCCGCTTCGAGGCCATCCGGGGATTCGATCGGGGGATCGCGCTCGCGTCTGTCGCGTTCACCGCGCTGATCCCGCTGATGATCATCGCGGGGAGCCTCTTCAACGGGACGCGGGACGCGGGCACCCGCGTGATCGACCGCCTCGACCTGGAGGGGAAGGGCGCCGAGGCGATCCGGGACCTCTTCGACACGAGCTCGAGCATCGAGAGCGGGTCGTCGCTCTTCAGCGTCTTCCTGCTGCTCATCGCCCTGCTCAGCTTCTCGCGCGCCATCCAGCGCCTCCTCGAGCAGACGTGGGAGCTCTCGCCGCTGAGCGTGCGCAACACGGCCAACGGGCTCGCCTGGATCGGCGGCCTCGTCGTGTACCTCGGCGCCACGGGGTTCGTGCGTGCGGCGGTCGACGGCCCCGTGGCGGTCACGTTGATCGCGTTGGCGCTCCTGCCCGTCTCGGCGCTGTTCACGATCTGGTCCGGGCGCCTCCTGACCGGCAAACGGGTGACGACCAGGCAGATGCTCCCCGCCGCCGTGCTGGTCGCCGTGCTGTTCGTGCTGTTCGGCGTTGCCAGCGATCTGTACGCGCCGCACCTCTTCAACAGCTACGCGTCCCGTTACGGGGCGATCGGCGGCGTATTCGCGCTCATCTCGTGGCTGTTCGCCGCGATGGTCGTGCTCGTCGCTGCAATGGCTGCCGGCCGGGAGATCTGGGCCGAGATGGAGGCGATCCGGCGCGGCGACCGGCCGAGCAACGAGCAGATCGAGGCCGAGTGGCTGGCGCTGCGGGCCCAGATGGGCCAGGGTCGCGCCGAGGCCGCGACACGCACCGCCGCGGTGCGGGAGCGCTTGCGGCGCAACCGCCCGAAGGTCTGAGCGCGGCGAAGAGGCGATCGCGGCCGCCCTTCCCGTTGACGCGGTCGTTGCCGGTCCAGCCGTAGAGCTCGTTCGCGCGCGAACGAGCGCCGATGAGGCGGTCCGCGCCGCGGTCGGCGACGAACGTGTCGGGCGGCGCCCCCGCGGCTTACCCGGCGGCGGCGCGCTCGAGGATCACGACCGGGATCTCGCGGTCGGTCATTCCCCGATAGTCGGCGAAGCCCTCGTATTGGTCCAGAACGCGCGGCCACAGATTCTTCTCCTCTTCGGGCGTCGCCCGGCGAGCGCGCCTCACACTCTTCTCGCCCTCGAACTCGACCTCGGCGCGCGGGTCGGCCTGGAGGTTCAGCCACCACGCGGGCGTGCGGTCGTGCCCGGCGTTCGAGGGGATGACGACGAGGTCGTCGCCCGCCACGAGGCACGCGATCACCGTCGAGCGGCGTTCGCCGGACTTACGGCCGGTGGTCGTCAGCGCGAGCACGGGCTGGCCGCCGGCGAAGAGGAACGAGCGTTTGAGCCGCCCACCGCTGAGCTTCAGGACGACGGCGTGCAGGCGGGTCACGCGTGTGGCGATGAAGCGGGGGCGGCTGGCGATGTTGGAGAGCCGGGAGAGGTTCATCCGAGGGACCGCCGGGGACTCTACAGTCGGTTGTCCCCCGTGTTGGCCTAGCAAAAGGCCAGTAGGGTTAGGCCAGCGTGTCGCTGATCCGCATCAACGAATCCTCGGGCGTTCCGATCTACAAGCAGATCGTCGAACAGGTCGAGTACATGATCGAGGCGGGGCAGCTCGAGGACGGCGACCGGCTACCGAGCAGCCGGATGCTGGCGGGGCACCTGGCGATCAACCGCAACACGGTCTCGCGCGCCTACGCGGAGCTGCGCGACCAGGGCTTCGTCGTGGCGAAGCGGCGCAACGGCATGATCGTCGCCGGAGCCGGCGAGGCGCGCGAGCGGGCTCGGACCCGGGACGAGGCCCGTGGGATCCTCAAGGAGTCGATCGGGCGATGTCTCGAGCTCGGTCTCTCCCCGGACGAGATCTCGTCGCTGGCCTACCACCACTCGCTGCAGGTCGAGCGGCTCGACGTCAGAGTCAGCTTCGTCGAGTGCAACGCCGAGCGGGCCGACTACTTCACCCGCGAGCTGTCGGACCAGCTCGACATCCCGGTCACGTCGCTGGTGCTCTCCGAGTTCGTCCCCGCCGACCTGACGGACGACGACTTGGTCCTCACCACCTTCTACCACCTCAGCGAGGTGCGAAAGCTCGCGCGCGACAGCGGCCCGGGCGCGGGCCCGGAGGTCGCGGCGATCGTGATCGCGCCGCACGTGACCACGCTCGTCAAGCTCGCGCAGCTGCCGAAGTCGAGCCGCGTCGGCATCCTCTACTCGACCCGCGACCAGTCCGAGTCGATCCAGCACTCGTTCGAACAGGCGAACCTCGCGGGCGTCGACGTGATCGAAGCGCGCGACGGCGAGCCCGTGACCGGCTACGACGTGGTTGTGATCCCGTCCGAGCATCCGGACTTCCGCGAGCGCCTGCCCCCGGAGACCGAGGTGATCGAGTTCGGCAACCTGCTCGACGCCGCGTCGATCAAGATGGTGCGAGAAGTGATCGGCGAGATCCGCGACCGCAAGGCCGTCACGCACGCTCCTTGATGTAGTCGACGATCGCGCCGGTCGGCGTGCCGGGCCCGAAGACCTCCGCCACGCCGAGCTGTTTCAGCCGCTCCGCGTCGTCGTCCGGGATCGTGCCGCCGAGCAGGAAGAGGACGTCGCCGAGCCCGTTCTCCTTCAGCAGGCCGCAGAGCTCCTCGGCGTACTCCATGTGGGCGCCGGACAGGCTCGAAAGGCCGAGCACCTGGGCGTCTTCCTGGAGCACCGCGCCGAGGATCGAGTCGGGCGTCTGGAAGATCCCGGTGTACACGACCTCCATGCCGGAGTCGCGCAGCGCCCGCGCGACGACCTTGGCGCCGCGGTCGTGGCCGTCGAGGCCCGGCTTTGCGAGTACGACCTTGATCCGCATCGTCACTACCTCCTAGAACACCGTTGATGGCTGGTACTGGCCCCATACGCCGCGCAGCACGTCCGAGATCTCGCCCACCGTCGCCCGCGCGCTGACGGCGTCGTGGATCTCCGGCATCACGTTGCGGCGTGTGTCGGGCGCGGCCTGCTCGAGCGCCCTCAGCGTCTCGGACACGCGGGCGCCGTTGCGCTCGCGCTTGACGCGGGCGAGCCGTTCGAGCTGGCGCTCCTGCACGCCGGGGTCGAGCTTGAACATCTCGACGCCGCCGGTCGAGCGGTCGTCGTCGACGAACTCGTTGAGGCCGACGACCACGCGCTCGCCGCTCTCGACGGCCACTTGCTGCTCCCACGCCGAGTCGGCGATCACCTGGTTGGCGAAGCCCGACGTGATCGCCTCGACCATCCCGCCGAGCTCGTCGATCTTGCGGATCAGGTCGAGCGACTCCTCCTCGATCCGGGAGGTCAGCGACTCGACGTAGTACGAGCCCGCCAGCGGGTCCACGACATCGCCCGCGCCCGTCTCGTGCAGCAGGATCTGCTGCGTGCGGACGGCGATCTTGATCGCCTCCTCCGACGGGATCGCGAATGCCTCGTCGAACGAGTTCGTGTGCAGCGACTGCGTCCCGCCGAGGACCGCCGCGAGCGCCTGGATCGCGGTACGGGCGATGTTGTTGAGCGGCTGCTGGGCGGTCAGCGATACGCCCGCGTTCTGGCAGTGCGAGCGCATCCGCCACGAGCGCGGGTCCGAGCACTTCAGGCGCTCGCGCATGAGCCGCGCCCACAACCGGCGCGCGGCGCGGAGCTTCGAGATCTCCTCGAAGAAGTCGTTGTGGACGTCCCAGAAGAACGAGATCCGCGGGGCAAGCCTGTCCGGGTCGATGCCGCGCTCGGCGGCGCGCTCGAGGTAACACAGCCCACCGGCGAGGGTCAGCGCGACCTCTTCGACCGCGGTGGCTCCCGCGTCGCGCACGTGGTACCCGCAGACGTTCACCGGGTTGAAGCGCGGCATCACGGCCGCGCTCCACTCCATCGTGTCGACGACGAGGTCGACCGACGCGGCGGGCGGGAAGATGAACTCGTTCTGGGAGGTGTACTCCTTGAGGATGTCGTTCTGGGTGGTGCCGGTCAGCGCGGCGCCCGGCACTCCGCGTTCCTCGCCGACGACGTTGTACATCGCGAGCACCGCAGCCGCTGGGCCATTGATCGTGAGCGACGTCGACACCTCGTCCAGCGGGATGTCCTCGAACAGCGCGTGCATGTCGACGACGGTGTCGACGGCGACGCCGATCTTGCCGACCTCGCGCCGGTGGAGCGGGTGGTCGGAGTCGTAGCCGAGCAGCGTGGGCAGGTCGAAGTCGGTCGACAGCCCGGTCTCGCCGTGGGCGAGCAGGTACTTGTAGCGCCCGTTCGTGTCCTCGGCCTGTCCGAACCCGGCGACCTGGCGGATCGTCCACGGCCGCCCGCGGTACATCGTCGCGTGCGGCCCGCGCGTGTAGGGGTACTGGCCGGGTAGCCCGATGTCCTCGTCGGGGTCGATGTCCGCGACGTCGGCGGCGGTGTAGATGTCCTTGACCGGAGCGCCCGAGAGCGTCGTGAACTCCTCCTTGCGGGGTGGCACGCGCTCGTAGTCCTCGCGCACGCGGGTCTCGCGCCACCGCTCGACCGACTGCTCGTCCGGCTTCACGTTTCCCACTTGCTGGCTGCCTCCTCGAGGATCTGTTTCACGGCCTGCTTCAAGTCGTCCGAGCGCGGGGCGCCGCCGTTCTCGCCGGTGCGGCGGATCCACTCCTCGGCGAGGAGCGTCGCCTCGACCACGCGCTTGCGCTCGCGAGCGCCATCGAGCTCTCCGTCGGCGCGGAGCGCCGCCCAGCGCCGGTCGAGTTCTTCGCGCAGATCCTCGACCCCTTCGCCCTCGGTGGCGATCGTCTGCTTGACGACCATCTCGCGGCCGAAGGCGAGGCGCAGGTGGCGGACCGCCTGCTGGGCTCCGGGACGGTCGGCCATGTTCACGACGATCAGGTCGCAGACCTCCATCAGGCCGGCCTTGATCGCCTGGACCGCGTCGCCGAGGCCGGGGACGGTGACGAGCACGACCGTGTCCGCCAGCCCCGCGACCGCGACCTCGGTCTGGCCCGCGCCGATCGTCTCGATCACCACGACGTCGAAGGAGCCCGACGCTTCGAGCAGCCGCGCCGCGTTGCGCGTCGCGGACGCCACGGCGCCGTGCGCCCCGCGGCTCGCGAGGCTGCGGACGAAGACCTCCGGGCGGCCGGCGAGCGCCGACTCCATGCGGACGCGGTCGCCGAGCACCGCGCCGCCGCTGATCGGGCTCGACGGGTCGACGGCCAGTACGGCCGTACGCGTCCCGACGCCGCTGAAGGACTCGATCAGCCGCGCGGTCAGCGTGCTCTTGCCGGCGCCGGGTGGACCCGTGATGCCCACGATGTGGACGGGCTCCGCGGGCTCCGGCACGCGCAGGTCCCACGGCGGCGTGCTCTCGATCAGCGAGATGGCGCGCGCGAGCGGGCCCCAGCCCTCGCCGGCGCGGTGGCGCTCGAGCAGCGCGTCGAAGTCACCCTGCGCGGACAACCTGGATCTCCCCGCTGAGGACGCGCTCGCGCACGACGCCCTTCGCGATCTTGCCGATGCCGGTCTGCGGCAGCGAGTCGACGAGCGCCGCCGCCGTCGGGCGCTTGTACCCGCTCAGCTCGGTGCGGCAGAAGTCGAGGACGTCGGCCGGTGTCAGCGTGTTGCCGGCGGCGGGCACCGCGACGACCACCGGGGTCTCGCCCCAGCGAGGGTGGGGGACCCCGACGACGGCGGCGGTCGCGACGCGGGGGTGGCGGCACGCGGTCAGCTCGATCTCCGCCGGGGCGATGCTCATCCCGCCGCTGATGATCAGGTCCTTCAGCCTGCCCTTCAGGTGGAGCAGGCCGGAGTCGTCCAGGTACGCGAGGTCGCCGGTGCGGATCGCCCCGTCCGGGGTGAGCCCGGCCTTCGTCGCCGCCGGATCGTCCAGGTAGCCGCGCATGACGGCGGGGCTCGCGCATGTGACCTCGCCGGCCGTGCCCGCCGGCACCGGCTCGCCCTCCGGGTCGACGATCCGCACCCGCGAGGTCGGGTAGGGGTGGCCGACCGACGCCGGGTGGTCGCGCAGCACGCGATGCTCGGCCCAGCTGATCGTGAGCATCTCCGTCATCCCGTAGAGCTGGTGGGCCGCGACGCCCGGCAGCGTGTCCCACCAGCGTTCGAGCAGCGGTACCGGGACCGGTTCCGAGGCGAACATGATCCAGCGCAGGGAGCCCATTCGGTCCGCACCCGGGGAGTCGAGCAGCCGCGCCATGATCGTCGGGACGGCGTCGAAGCTCGTCGCCCCGTCGGCGCAGGCGCGCAGGACGCGCTCCTCGTCGAAGCGCCGGATGCAGTCGACGGATCCGCCGGCCAGCAGTGTCGGCAGCACCTGTTCAGGGATGCACGCGAAAAAGGGGAGGAAGGCCACGCTGCGCTCGTCGGGCGCGAAGGGGAACGTTGTGGCGAGCTGGAGTGCGGCGTGGAGCATGGTCGCCTGGGTGTGGACGACGCCTTTCGGTTGCCCCGTGCTACCGCTCGTCAGCAGGATGCACGCGGGCGCGATCGGGTCGGCGTTCGGAAGCGGAACGGGCCCGCCGGATCCGAGCTCGTCGAGCGGCCACACCGTGGCCACGGTGACGAGCGCCTCGCGCCGGCCGGCGTCGACGTCGCCGGTGACCGTGCCGAGCAGGCCGGCGAACTCGGCCGCCTGCACGAGCTCCGCCTCGGACAGCATCGGGTTCAGGGGCACCACGACGCCGCCGGCGCGCAGGGTCCCGATGTAGGCGGCGATGTAAGCGGGCTCGTTGGCCCCGATGAGGCCGATCCTGGAACCACGCTCGAAGCCGTCCGCGGCGATCAGCGCCGCGGCGATCTCCTGCGAGCGCTTCCAGAGGTGGCCCCAGCTCCATGTCTCGCCGTCCCCGTGCAGCGCAGGGCGATCGGGCTGCGCCGCGGCGATCGCCGCCAGCCAGCCGACCAGCGTCACTCGGCGCCGGCTCCGCGCCCGACCACGATGGTCACGCTGGCGCGTGCCGCGAGGACCGGGGGATCGAGGTGCCCGCCGCGGCCGTCCGGGCCGACGCTCGCGACCTTGTGCAGCTCGAGGGCGATCTTGCGGCTCGTGTTGCCGCGCTCGACCACACGGCCGGTCGCCTCGACGAAGTCGCCGGCGTGCAGCGGCGCCAGGAACTCGACGTTGTCGTAGCCGGCGCACAGCCCCTCGTCACCGCCCTCGCGCAGGGCGATCTCGGTCTCGACGTCGCCGAAGATCTCCATCGCCTTGGCCCCGGCGACCAGGCCGCCCGCGTAGCGGGCGTCGGCGGGCCCGAGGCGCAGCCGAATGATGGCGTCGGGCTCGTCCATGCGAGCACGGTAACACTAAGCCAGTGCCTGGACCACCTCGCTAGGCCAAACTAGAACGTTGGGTCAGCGCCGCTTGCGCTTGAGCGTCACGGTCTTGGTCGCGATCATCTGCTTCTTCCCACCCGTCGGGGTGTAAGTCAGCGTCGTGCGGACCTTCACCTTGCGGCGCTTCAGCAGCGACCGTAGCGCCTTGTTCGGCCTCGCCTTGAGCACGAGCGGAACCGCCTTCCTGCCCTTCCCGCGGGCCCGTCCGACGACCGTGTACTTCGGCCGGCACTTGCCGCGGATGCGGACCTTTCCGCGCTTGCAGCGCTTCTGCTTTGCCGCGGAACCTGCGGTAGCGCCGCCGGCCAGGGATGCCGTCGGGACCGTGATGACCAGCTCGCCGGTGCCCCCGTCGACTGGAACGAGGGTGAGCGTCACCGTGCCGTCCGGGTTCGGCGTTGCGGTCTTGATGACGTACGCGGGCTTCTTCGGATCAACCGGAGGCTTTGAATTAACCGGAGGCTTTGGATCAACCGGAGGCGCCGGTGGCGCATCCGAGTTCGGGTAGACGACCATGTTTTCCCAGCGGTGCGTCTTCGAGCTTGGGTTAGCGGCGTCACCGGCGGCCTCGACCGCGAATTCGTAGGCGCCCTGCGCGGTCGGTATCCCGCTAAGGGTGCCGTCCGCGGCGAGGGTCAAGCCCGGCGGGAGGCCTCCGTCGATGACCTTGAACGTCGGCACGCTCGCGCCGGTGCCCAGGAAGCTCGGCTCGGTGGGCGGAAAGGTCGGCCCGGTGAGTGCCGTGTACTTGTATGAGAAGGCGCGTCCCGCGGTCGCGTCGAGCGGCCTCGGTGATGTGATCGTCGCGCCGTCCTCGTACCAGCTGATCTGGGCTCGACCATGTTTTCCCATGGGGCTTCCAGCGCCACCAGGCACGATCGTGCCCCCGGGCAGGGTGAAGCTCGAGCCGCCGCCTCCGCCGCCGTTCCCGGCCACGGATCCAGAGGTCGGGTGCCCGTCGCCGACGGTACCGCCGCCACCACCTCCGCCACCGCCGTAAAGGCCCCCGCCCCCGCCGCCTCCGCCGTAGCGGCCGCTGCTGCAACGGCCGCCCGTCCCACCGACCGCATAGGTGCCCCACCCGCCGGCGCACCCGTGCCCTCCGCCGGCGGGGCCCCCGTCGCCGCCGCTCCCGCCACTGCCACTGCCGGTGGAGGTAGATGTGCCGGCGCCGCCTCCATAGCCTCCCACGGCGTACCACGGGTTGTCGCCGACATTCATCGACCGACCGCGAAATCCGCGCCCGTCGCCGTCACCGCCGCTGCCGCAGTAGAGAGGCCTGGAGTCAGGCGGCTCGTTGAGCTCGCACTCGAAATTGTCGCTGGAGGCGGGCAAGCTCCTCGTACTGCCGTAGCCCCCGCCGCCCGCGGCGATGGCGGCCCTCTCCCCGAGGGTGTTGTTCTCGAAGCGGATGTCGGTCGCGCCCCCGCCACCCCCGTCGTGTACTGAACCGCCGTCGCCCCCGCCGTTGACGCCGCCCTGGGGCCGGCCGCCGGCGCCGCCCACGGTCACGAAGTAGGTGCCGTCGAGGGCGGGACTGACGAAGATACCCTTGACCCTCGCCCCGTAGCCACCGCAGAAGCTTCGGAAGACGCCGCCGCAACCGGCGTTCAAGGCGGCTTCTGCGCCGACGGGCAGGCCGCCCCCGGCACCACGAATGTCGAAATAGAGCGGCCTTCCCTCGGTGACGGGGAAGGGGTGGGTGCCGGGCGTCGTGAACTCGCAAGTGGTCTTGCCTCCCGGGAGTCCCTCGGTGCAGCCGGGGGGCGGTGCCGCGCCCGCCGTCGTGGGCGCGATGAGGGCGGTGAGGAGAAAGGCCGGCAGCAGCAGCAGTCGTCGCATGACTGCAGGATAAATCGGACCGGGGCACCCCGCGACCGTGCTGGCACCTGACCTCGGAAGTCGCCCGCGAACGACGAAACCCCGCTCGCAGAGCGGGGCTTCGGAGTACCGCCACGGGGATTCGAACCCCGGTTTCCGCCGTGAGAGGGCGGCGTCCTAGTCCCCTAGACGATGGCGGCAGGGGGCGAGCATGGTAACAGCGGCCGGGGGATATCCCCCTCTACGCGGTGGCTCCCGTTCCCTACCCTCGGTCGGGTGAACTTCACGGCACGCGACTACCTCCGCGGCGCCGCCTTCGTGGCGGTGGCGTTCGTCGTGCTGCTCATCTTCGCGTACGGGTCGCCGGACGCCCGCTGGGCGGACGCTTCGGCGCTGCAGGGGTTCCTCGGGCTCCAGCGCCCGGCGGTGAACGGGATCGCGCTCACGATCGGCAAGCTCGGCAACGCCGGGCCTGTCGGCTTCATGGCGCTCGTGCTCGTGCTCATCGCCATCGCGCGCGGCCGGCCGCGGTCGGCCCTCTTCGTGGTCCTGCTGATGGCCATCACGAGCGTGTCGAGCCAGGCGCTGAAGGCGATCCTCGCCTACCCGCGCTCCGACGAGGGCCTCGGCCTCTCCTACATCGACCCGGCCGCCTTCCCGAGCGGTCACGCGACGGGTGCGATGGCGCTGGCTATCTGCCTCGTGGTCGTCATGCCGCCGCGGCTGCGGCCGGCGGCAGCGGCGGTCGGGGGTCTGTGGGTCCTCGCGATGTCGTACTCGATAGTCGCGATGGGGTGGCACTTCCCGAGCGACGTGGCCGGCGGTTACCTGCTCGCCACCGGCGAGGCGCTCGTGCTGCTCGCGGGGATGCGCGCGGCCGCCGACCGCTGGCCCGTCCGCACCGGGCGGTCGAAGACAGCCGCCGTCGTGCGGCGCGGGGTGGAGGGGATCGCGGCTGTCGGGCTCGCGGTGGTGCTCGGGGCCGCCGCGATCGTGGGCACCGGCGTCGCGCTGTTCATCGTCCTCGTCCGGCCCGGCGATCTCGTCGGGTACATGCAGAACCACACGGCGTTCTTCGTCGTCGCCGGTGCACTGGCGGCCGCGGCCGTCGCGCTGCTCGCCGCGTTCGCGCTGATCACGCTGCGCTCGTCCGAGCGCGGGACCTCGAGGCCCCGCGCCCGGCCGAACAGGGGCTAGGACCTACGGCGCTACCGCGACCGCGTCGATCTCGATCGGGTTCCGCCCGACGCTCGAGATCCGCAGCGTGTGCCGGCCCGGCTTCAGGACCGGGGTGGCGACGAGCTTCTTGCGCAGGCCGCCCTTGCCGCGGAGCTTCACGATCCGCGACTTTCCGTCGACCGTCAGCTTCACCCGCCCGCCGAACGGCAGCACGCGTGTGATCAGGGTCGCCCGGGTGCCGGTGAACGCAAGCCGGGCCGACGCGCCCTTGCGGGAGCTGCGCGCGACTGAACGCTCGTACGCGCCCTGGCGCGCCAGCAGCTTCCAGCCCCGCTTCGAGAACTTCAGCCGGTGGCTGAGGTTGTCGAGCGGCACGAGCGTCGTCGCCGTTGCCGGCGCACTCGCGTGCCCGGCGCGGTCGAACGCCACGACCCGGAACTGGTAGGCCGTGCCCGGATCGCCGCCGACCTGCCGCGCCGTGGCGGTGGTGTCGGTCAGCAGCGGCTTGAACGCGCTGCCCGCCTGATCGGCGCGGCGGTACTCGACGCGGTAGCGCTTGACGCCACTGCCGGTCCCGTCGTCGCCCTGCCAGCTGAGCTTCACGAAGCCGAACCGGTTGAGATCGCTCGCGCGCGCGGGCGCGTCGAGTCGTACGGCCGGGCTCGTCTTGTCGCCCGACGAGCACGGCTCGGCGACCGGCGGGTCCACGCAGACGGTCAGCCCGCGCGAGCGGATGAAGGCCGTCTTCTCCGCCTTCAGGCGGAAGACGCCGGCGTCGGCGATCGTGACGACGGCGTTCCCGTTCCCGTCGGTCACGCCGTTGCCGACCTGGACGCCTGCGACGCCGGCCTTGGAGGCGCTGTTGACGACCCGGACGACGAACGGGGCGCCGGTACGCACCGCGTCGGGGCCGGTCAGGGTCAGCGCGCCGACCTTGTTGAACGCGTCGAACGTCCACAGGGCTTCATCGCCGGGGCTGAGCGGCACCTGGCAGCCGCCGACCATCGGCTGGACGCCGTTGACGAACACGCCCCAGAACTCCGAAGCGGTCTGGCTCTCGCCGGCGACCCGCTCGGCGAAGAAGTCGCCCGGCGGGTCGAAGTAGCTGCCGTCCCAGGTGAAGCCGCCCTTCCTGGCGGCGTCGTCGAGGGCGGAGGTCGGCGTGGGCCCGGCACCGCACGGATGCGTGCCGCCCTTTGCCGTGGTGATCGTCTTGGCGTCGGTGGTCACCGGGCCTTCGAAGATCGTCGAGGTCTTGCCCTCGATCCGGACGTTCACTGCTGTCGGCGCCGCCTGTGCGAGCGCGGGTAGGGCGAGTACGGCGACGAGCGTCGCCGAGAGACTTGCGGTACGAATGAGTCTGGCCATAGAGAAGCCACCCCTTTCCCGAGGGCTTGGGCTAACGGTCGGAGGTAGGTCTCCTGGCTTCCGGGAGCTAGCCCTCGCGCCTTCCCGGTCGGCCGGTGGCCTTCCAGTGGCTGCGCCTCGCTTGTACCCCGAAGGGGGTGCGCTTGCGAGGGCCTTCCCACGGTCACAGTGGCGGGTCCGCGCCGGTCTCGCACCGGCTTCCCTGTCCACCGACCCTGTCGGCGCGACAGCCTACTACGGCGTCTGTAGCCTTGAGTCCTCTAACGGCCGGTGGCCGGGGGAAGTCCGGTGTGAATCCGGCGCGGTCCCGCCACTGTGAGAGGGCATCGAGCCCGAAGTCAGGAGACCCGACTCCGGCCGCACACACCAACCCCTCGAGGAAGGGCGATTTCGTGCACCGAAAGTTCCTGGCCACCACGCTCGTGGCGGCAGCCGCGCTCGCAGCGCTGCCGGCCGCGGCTCCCGCCGCCACCAAACGTGCCCCGAAGGTGGACCAGCTGGTCGTCTTCCGCAGCGGCGCCACCGTCCAGAAGGCCGTGCGCGCGAGCGCGACCACGGCCAAGGTCGGCCGCCGCCGCTGCGCCGTCGCGCGCGGCACGGCGCTCGGCGCCCTGATCCGCTCGCGGATCGGCAAGGTCGGCCTGCGCAACTACGGCGCCTGTACGAAGCGCACCGCCGACGGCGGCGGGCTGTTCGTCCGCTCGATCCGCAGCGACCGCAACAGGGGCAAGGACGGCTGGGTCTACAAGGTGGGCCGTCGCCTTGCGACGGCCGGTGCCGCGGACCCGAGCGGGGCGTTCGGCTCCGGCCGCCTGCGCTCGGGCTCGCGCGTCACCTGGTTCTACTGCGTCCTCACCGGCCGCAGCTGCCAGCGCACCCTGGCGCTCACGACCCGCCCCGATGGGGGCGGGATCCTGAACGTCCGGGTCCGCGCCTACGACGACGAGGGTCGCGGGACGAACGCGGCTGCAGCGGTGGTCACCGCGGGCGGCGTCAAGGCGATCACCGGCGCCGACGGCGTGGCGCGGATCTCGCTCCCCCGCGGGCGCGTGAAGGTGTATGCCGCGGGCGGCGGCGCGATCCGCTCGTTCACGGAGAAGGCGACCGTACGTTGAGGCTGCGCGGCCTCGCGACGTGCCTCGCCGCGGCGGCGCTGCTCGGCGGCTGCGGCCTTGGCGAGGGGTCCGAGCGCGAGGGCGCCGGCGCGACCCTGCGCGTGACCCGCGACTTCGGCCACGAGCTGGTCGCATCCGCCACGCAGCCGAAGGTCCGTGAGGACGAGACCGTGATGCGCTTCCTCAGCTCGGAGGCCAAGGTGAGCACGCGCTTCGGCGGGCGTTTCGTCCAGTCGATCGACGGCGTGTCGGGCAAGGGCGCGAGCGGGGGCGACGACTGGTTCTTCTGGGTCAACGGGCTGCTCGCGAGCAAGAGCGCCACCGACTACGAGCTCTCGCCCGGCGACTTCGTCCAGTGGGACTATCGCGACTGGCGCGCCACCCAGGACATCATGGCCATCGTCGGCGCCTATCCCGAGCCGTTCGTCAGCGGGATCGAGGGGAAGAAGTTCCCGGCCCGGGTCGAGTGCGGCGACGCCGATTCCGCCGCCTGCCGGGCGGTCAAGGACGAGTTGTCCTCGCACGGCGTGCCGGCGTCCGGCGCGGCGCTCGGCGCGCCGGGCAACCAGAGGGTGATCCGCGTGGTGGTCGCTCCGTGGGAGCGCGCCCGCCGCCTGCCGACGGTGCGGGCGATCGAGCAGGGCCCCGAGCGCAGCGGCGTGTTCGCGCGGTTCGAGGACGACGGCGACAGCCTTGCGCTGCTCGGCACAGACGGCAAGGTCGCGCGCCGTGTGGGACCGGGAGCGGGCCTCGTGGCGGCGCTGCGGCCGACCGACGACGAGCTGGTGTGGGTGGTGAGCGGGGTCGACGACGCAGGTGTGGACCGCGCCGTCGCGGCCCTGCGCGCCAAGTCGCTGCGTGACGCGTTCGCCGTCGCCGCGCTCCCCGGTGGTGTGGAGAAGCTGCCGCTCGGGGACGGCCGGTGAGGCTGGTCCCCGCCTACCGCGACCGGCCGAGCGCGCTGCACACCGCGCGCGCCGGGTCGACCGCCGCGTTCTGCGCGGCGCTCGCGCTCGTGCCGGGGTTGAGCCAGAACCCGGTGGTGCTGGGCGTCACCGGCGCGGCGATCCTGGCGGTCGGCGCCGTGGCCGGCGTCGGCTCCGAGCTGCGCAGGGCGCTGCTGCTGGCGGTGCCGCTGGCCCTGTTGATCGCCGTGATCAACCCGCTCGTGTACTCGTCGGGCGACACGCTGCTGATCCGGGGCGGGGAGATCCTCGGCCGCCAGATCGACATCACCCTCGAGGCACTCGTCGCGGGCCTGCTCGCGGGCCTGCGCGTGACGGTGTTCATGCTCGCCTTCGGGCTCTTCTCCGCCTGCGTCGACCCGGACGACCTGCTCCGCGCGTTCCGGCGTGTCTCTTACCGCTCGGCACTCACCGCGTCGCTGGCCACCCGCCTGGTGCCCGTCCTCGCACGCGATGCCCTGCGCATGGGCGACGCGGCGCGTTGCCGTCCCAACCCGCCCGGCCGCCTCGCCGTGACGCGGGCCGCCCTGTCAGGCGCGCTCGACCGCGCGGTCGACGTGGCGGCGGCGCTCGAGGTACGCGGCTACTCCGCGCCCGGGCGGCCGGCCCGCGCGGCCCGGCAGCCGTGGTCGCGCCATGACGTGACGGTCATGGCCGGCGCGATCCTGATCGGCGTGGCCGCGATCGCCGCGGCCGCCGCCGGCGCGGCCCCGGTGAGCCAGTACCCGGCGACGGAGATCGGGTTCGGCCCCGGCGGCGCGGCACTCTGCGCGGCTGTGGTGCTCGGCGCGGCGCTGCCGTTCACCGTCCGCGGCGCGCGGCTGGGGGTGGCCCGTGCCTGAGGCGCTGGCGGTGGCCGAGCGGTTCACCTACACCTACCCGGAGCGTCCACGCCCGGCGCTCGCCGACGTCTCGCTCGAGCTGAGGGAGGGCACGTTCACCGTCCTCGCAGGCGTGTCCGGCTCGGGGAAGTCAACGCTGCTCCGCGCCCTCTGCGGGCTCGTCCCGCACTTCCACGGCGGTGAGGTCGAGGGCGAGCTGAGCGTTGGCGGGCTCGACGTGCGCGAGCACGGCCCCGGCGACCTGGCGGGCATCTGCGGCACGGTCTTCCAGGACCCCGAGACGCAGGTGGTGCTCGGCGGAGTGCGGGCCGAGCTCGCGCTCCCGCTCGAGCACCGCGGCGAGTCCGCCGGCTCCGTGGCGCGCGCGGTCGAGGAGGTCGCCCTCGCGCTCGGCATCGCAGGGCTGCTCGACCGCCGTACGGACACGCTCTCGGGCGGTGAGCTGCAGCGCGTGGCCATCGCCGCGGCGCTCGTCCATCGCCCGGCGCTGCTGCTCCTCGACGAGCCGACGTCGCAGCTCGACCCGGTGGCCGGCGACGAGCTGATCTGGATGCTGCGGCGCCTGAACGAGGAGTGGGGCACCGCCGTGGTGATCGCCGAGCACCGCCTCGAGCGCTGCCTGCCCGCCGCTGACCGAGTGCTGGCGATCGACGCCGGCGCCGTCGCGTGCGACTCCGGCCCGGCGGGCTTCCTCGCCTGGGCGGCCGAGCACCGCCAGGGACTGACCACGCCCGTCGGGCGGCTCTTCTCCCTCGCCGGTGTGGGCCCGCTGCCCGTGTCGGTCAAGCAGGCTCGCGAGCAGCTGCGCGCGGCGGGGATGGTCGCGGGGGGCGAGGGTTCGCCGGAGCCGGCACCCGAGCCCGCCAGGCGCCGCCGCCGGCGCTCGGACCCGGACGCCGCGGTCCGCGCCAGGGGCCTCTGGGTCGAGGTCGAGGACGGGCCGGTGGTGCTGCGCGGGATCGACTTCGCGGTCGAGCAGGGGGAGCGTGTCGCGCTGATGGGCCGCAACGGCGCCGGCAAGTCGACGCTGCTGCGCCACCTGAAGGGGCTCGCCGAGCCCACCCGCGGGAAGATCGAGCGCGCCGGCGACGTAGCACTGCTGCTGCAGAACCCCGGGGACTATCTGATCCACGAGCACGCGCGCGAAGAGGCCGGGGACGCCGGCCTGGCCGCCGCCGGCCTCGCGGGTCGCGGCGCCGCGAACCCGCGCGACCTGTCGGGCGGCGAGCGCCAGCGCCTCGCGCTCGAGGTGGTGCTCGGCGGAGGCGAGTGCGCCGCCGTGCTGCTCGACGAACCCACGCGCGGCATGGATCACGACCACAAGGAGGCGCTGGCAGCGCGCATCGCCGCGCTTGCCGCCGCCGGGGCGGGAGTGGTCGTGGCCACCCACGACACCGAGTTCGCCGCCACCTTCGCCGACCGGATCGTGCTGCTCGGGCCGGGCACGGTTATCGCCGACGGCTCGCCCGCCGACGTGCTCGCCGGCGGCTGGCACTTCTCCACCGATGTGGCCCGCGCCCTCGGCGCCGAGGCCGGCGCGCTGACGCCCGAACAGGGCGCCGCGGTCCTCGCGCGGGAGCTGGTGCGATGACCTGGCAGGCCGCCTCGTTCGTGATCCTCGCGCTCGTGCTGTGCGGCGGCTTCGCCTGGTACGAGCGCCGCCGCCCGCCCGCGCGTATCGTCGCGCTCGTTGCGGCGATGGCCGCGCTCGCCGTGGTCGGGCGGCTCGCGTTCGCTGCCTTCCCGAACGTCAAGCCGACCACCGACATCGTCCTCTTCGCGGGCTTCGCGCTCGGCGCCGTTCCCGGCTTCGCCGTCGGTGCCATCACCGCCATCGCGTCGAACGTCTTCCTCGGCCAGGGGCCGTGGACGGCGTGGCAGATGGTCGGCTGGGGCGGCGTCGGCGTGGCGGGCGCACTGTTAGCGAAGACCGTCGGCGACCGCGAGCCGAGCCGTGTCCAGCTTGCGATCGTGTGCGGGCTCGCCGGATTCGCGTTCGGCGCGTTCATGGACGTGTACCAGTGGACGCTGGCCGCCCGCCAGGATCTCCCGAGCTACCTGGCGATCGCCGGCACGTCGTTCCCGTACAACTTCGCGCACGCCGTCGGGAACGTAGTGTTCTGCCTCTTGATAGGTCCCGTCTTCATCCGTTCCCTGCGCCGCTACCGGCAACGCTTCGAGGTCCGCTGGGCCGCGCCGGCGCTCGCCGCGGTCGGGCTCATGCTGGTCCTCGCGCCGGCCGCGGTCGCGGCCAGCCCGGCGTCGAAGGCCGCCAGGTACCTCGAGCGCACGCAGAATCGGGACGGCGGGTTCGGCGCGGCGAAGGGCCAGAGCTCCAGCGCGCTCATGACCGGGTGGGTCGCGCTCGGCCTCGAGGGCGCCCGGCTCAACCCGCGCCAGGTCAAGCGGGGCGACGGCCGCGCGGTGACCACCTACATGCGCCGCGGGCTGCGTGGCGTCCGCGACACCGGCGACCTCGAGCGGACGATCATGGTGCTCGGCGCCGCCGGGCTGAAGCCGCGGCGGTTCGCCGGCCGCGACCTCGTCGCGGAACTGCTCCGCCGCCGCCGGGCCGACGGCTCGTGGGCGGGCAACATCGCCCACACGGCGTTCGGCATCTTCGCGCTGCGGATGGCCGGGGAGCGGTCGGGCTCGGCCGCTGTCCAGCTGTCCGCGAAGTGGCTGCTCGCGCAGCAGAACGCAGACGGCGGCTACGGCTTCATCGCCTCCGCCCAGAGCGACACGGACGACACCGGCGCCGTGCTCCAGGCGCTCGCCGCGGCCGGCCGGCGCGGCTCGGGCCAGGCGCAGAAAGCCGTGGCGTACCTGCGCAAGACGCAGAACGCCGATGGCGGATGGGGTCAGATGGCGGGACGCTCGTCGAACACGCAGTCGACCGCGTGGGTGGTCCAGGGCCTGGTCGCGATGCGCATCTCGCCGGACTCGGTGGGGGCCGGGCCGGTCCGCTACATCCAGCGCCTGCAACGCCGCGACGGCCACGTGCGCTACTCCGCGGCGAGCGACCAGACGCCGGCGTGGGTCACCTCACAGGCGCTGCTCGCGATGAAGCGCAAGGCGTTCCCGCTCGGGAAGGTGCCGCTGAAGAAGAAGACGAAGAAGCGCGCGCGGGCTGCGGCGGTGCCGTCCGTCGGCGCATCCGATGCCGGGGTACCGGCGTCGGATGGCGAGGATGCCGACGCCGAGAAGGACGACGCCGAAAAGGACGACGCCGGCGACGTCGCCGCGGCCGCCGGCGAAGCGGCAGGCGCGGGCGGGACCACGACGGTCTCCGGTCCGACGGTCGCCGAGAAGATGCGCATCAAGGCGAACAAGGCGAGCGCGGTCGCCGCAGCCGAGGATGGCGGCGACGGTCCGGCCACCTGGCTGGTCGCCCTGGCGGCGACGCTCGCGCTCCTGGCAGTGGGCGCCACACGCTGGTGGCTGCGCCACCGCCAACAGGCCTGACGCCCCGCGCCGGCGGTTCCCCCTTCCGGATTGTTCCGAACACTGGTAGGCTCCCTGCCGTGGCTGGCCCCACTGAAAAACGCTCGCTCGTCTCGGAGCAGGTGTTCGCGAACCTCTGCGAGCAGATCCTCGGCGGGCGCTACGAGCCCGGCGAGAAGCTGCCGACGCAACGCACGCTGGCCGCCGACCTCGGCGTCAACATGGCATCGATCCGCGAGGCGGTGAAGCGGCTCGAGCAGATGAACCTGGTCGAGGTCCGCCACGGCGACGCGATGCGCGTGACCGATTGGCGCGAGCACGGCGGCCTCGACGTGATCGCCCACCTGCTGTTCCGCGCCGGGGGAGCCCACGCCGGCACCTTCACCGCCCTGCTCGAGGCGCGCCGGCTGATGCTCCAGGAAGCCGCGCGCCTCGCCGCCGACCGGCGCACGGACGAGCAGGCGGCAAAGCTGTGCGAGCTCGCGGAGGCGATCGGGGCGGGAGACGGCACGGAGGTGGACCAGCTCCTCGACTTCGCGTTCATGACCGAGCTGGTCGAGGCCTCCGGCAACGTCGTGTTCCGGCTGATCCTCAACAACGTCCGCCGGCTCTACTTCGACCACGCGGATCGTTTCTCCGCCCTGGTCGCCGGCCAGGATCTGCTCGCCGGGCACTATGCCCGGGCGGCCGCCGCGATCAAGGACGGCGACGCGGCCACGGCGGCCACGATCGTCGCCGAGCTCGCCGCCGAACAGGAGACCCGCCTGGCGGAGACCCTGGAATGAGCCTCTCGGCGCTCACGCCGCGCGAGGCCTCGATCTTCGCCTGCGTGACCGACACCGTCGTCGCGCCGGGAACCGTCCTGCCGGCCGTCCGCGAGACCACGGCCGTCGAGTACCTCGACCGCTGGCTCACGGGCGCCCCCAAGATCAACCGGCTCGGCATCCGCGCCCTGCTCTACGTGGCCGAGCTGTCGCCCGTGCTCACCGGGGGTCGCAGGCGCCTGCGGCGGCTCGACGAGCCCGGGCGAGCGGCCGTGCTGGAGCGCCTGGATCATGCCCGCGCGCCGCAGGCCAAGCAGATCGTGAAGCTGGTCAAGGGCATCGCCTGTCTGTCCTACTACGGCGACGACGACGTGATGCGGATCCTCGGCTACGACGCCGACGCGGTGGTCGATCGGGCGCGGCGCATCCGCGCCGAGGAAGGTCGCCCGTGAGCATCCGGGCGACGGGCGACGAGGCCTACCGCGACGGCCGCGGGATGACCGTGCCGCGCGAGGAGCGCGTCGAGCGCGGCTGCCGCATAACCGGCGAGCGCGTGGTCAGGGCCGACGTGTGCGTGATCGGCACGGGCGCCGGCGGCGCGCCCGCGGCCAAGGAGCTCGCCGAGGGCGGCCTCGACGTGGTGATGCTCGAGGAGGGCAAGCGCTACACCGCCGACGATGCGACAGCCCGCCCGCGCGAGATGACCGCACGCTTCTACCGCGACGCCGGGATGACGACGACCGTCGGCAACGTGCCGATCCTGCTGCCGCTCGGGCAGACCGTCGGTGGCACGACGCTGGTCAACTCGGGCACCTGCTTCCGGACCCCCGAGCCCGTCCTCGAGCTGTGGCGCGAGCGGTTCGGCCTGGAGGACATGACGAGCGCCGAGCTCGACCCCTACTTCCGCCGCGTCGAGCGCGAGCTCAACGTGGCCCAGGTACCCGCGGACCTCGCCGGGAAGAACGCGGCGGTGGTCAAGCGCGGGGCCGATGCGCTCGGCTGGTCGGGCGACTTCATCTACCGCAACGCCAAGGGCTGCGTGGGCTCGGGTGTGTGCGCGTTCGGCTGCCCGACGAACGCCAAGCAGCACACGGGCATCACCTACGTGCCGCGCGCCTGGGACGCTGGCGCGGTGACCTACAGCGAGGTCCGCGCGCGCGAGATCGTGATCGAGCGGGGCCGCGCCCGGGGCGTCGTGGCGACCACGGCCGGCGGCGGCACTGTGCGGGTCGAGTGCGACACGGTGATCGTGGCCTGCGGGGCCATCCACACGCCGCTGTTCCTACGCAGCAACGGCATCGGCGCGCGCTCCGGGCAGCTCGGAGAGAACCTCGCGATCCATCCCGCGACGGCCGTCAGGGCGCTGTTCGACGAGGACGTCTCGATGCACAAGGGCGTGCCGCAGTCGTACTTCATCGACGAGTTCGCCGACGAGGGGATCATGTTCGAGGGCGCCGCTGGGCCGCCCGACTACCTGGCGATGACCTTCCCGTTCTCGCGCGAGCGGCACCGCGAGCTGATGCTCCAGTTCCGGAAGGTGTCGCAGTTCGGCGTGATGGTCTCGGACGTCTCGCGGGGGTCGGTCCGCCGGCGAGCAGGCCTCACGGAGATCCGGTACGACCTCTGTCAAGCGGACGTCGACGCGTTCGTGAAGGGCATCGAGTTGCTCGTCGACCTCTACTGGGAGGCGGGCGCCAAGCGCGTGTTCACTCCGGTCGAGGGGGGGGACGAGCTGACGCAGCGCACGGCGCACCCACTGGCAGGCCGCAAGATCAGGCCGTCGTCGCTCTCGCTGATGGCGTTCCACCCGCTCGGGACCGCGCGCGCCGACGCGGACCCGGACCGCGGCGTGCTCGACGGTCGCCTGGCCGTGCACGGGGTCGACGGCCTCTACGTGTCCGACGCGAGCGCCGTGCCGAGCTCGCTCGGGGTCAACCCGCAGATCACGATCATGGCCCTCGCCACACGGCTCGCCTACTCGCTCCTCGGCAAGCCGGCGCCGGTGGACGAGCCGGAGCCCGAGCACATCGCCGCGCCGCGCATCACCAAGGCCCATGCGCTACTTGCGTGATGTTGTTGACTAGTCGTTGATGCTGGCTGAGCGCGGACCGAGCACCGAGCACGAGGTAGCGATGGCCGCGAGCGCCGCGGCCGCGTTCGGCCGGGCGTTCACCAACGGCGAGGTCGAGGAGTTCATCGCGCTGCTCGCCGCGGACCTCGAGTTCGAGCTGCCGTCGGTCATGGCCAGCACGGTCAAGAAGCTCACCGGGCACGACGAGGTGCGCGAGTACCTCGAGCAGACCGAGCGGGAGTACCGCTTCCTCGCGGTCGACCCGCAAGAGATCCGCGACCTGGGCGGCGGTCGGTTCATGGTCGTCGGAACGTGGCGCGCGACGCCGCGCGGCTACGCGACGACCTTCGGCACCCCGATGGCCGCGGTGCTCGACATCCACGACGGCAAGGTCGGCAGGCTGCGGGCCTACTTCGACGAGAGCCTGGCCGTCGCGGCCGCCGAAGCCGACTAGCCGCGCAGAGCGCGGTCGATCAGGGCATCGAACCAGCGGTCCGGGACCCTGCGCGCGAGGGCCCAGCGCATGCGCGCGTCGCGCCCGACCATGTAACGGGTGCGCGGCTTGGCCGCCGTGCACGCGTGGACGATCTTCTCGGCCACCGCCGCCGGCGGGAGGCCGGTCTTCGCGGCGATGTTCGCCGCTTCCTTGCGCAGGCCCGCGCTGAGCTCGCCGTAGAGCTCGTCCGCCTCGGGCGGGAGCCCGGCCTCGATCTCATTCGCCGTCGCCGTGCCCTTCTCCCAGATCGGGGTCTTGACCCCGCCGGGCTCGACCACGGACACCTCGATGCCCTGGTCGCGGACCTCCCGGCGCAGCGAGTCGGCGGCCGCCTCGAGCGCGAACTTCGACGCCGAATAGGGCCCGTTGAGCGGCACGGCGATCTTCCCGCCGATCGAGCTGACGAACACGATGCGGCCCTTGGCGGCGCGGATCTGGGGAAGAAAGGCCTGCGTCACCGCGATCTGGCCGGTGAAGTTGATCTCCATCTGGTCGCGCAGGCGGTCGATCGGCATGAACTCCAGCGGGCCGGAGATCGCGACGCCCGCGTTGTTGACGAGGGCGGCCAGGCCGCCGGGCGAGGCAGCCGCGACCTCCCGCGCCGCGGCGGCGATCGCCTCCGGGTCGACCACGTCGATCTTCAGCGGGCGCAGCCCCTCGCTGGAGACCTTCTCCGCGTCGGAGTCCTTGCGCACCCCGGCGAAGACGTCGAAGCCGGCCGCCTTCAGCTGGCGGGCCGTCTCGAGCCCGATGCCGGTCGATGCCCCGGTGACAACAGCGGCGCGTCCCACGGCTTTCACCCTACCTGTCGTATAGCGTCGGCCCCCGTGGATCTCGAAGAGGCAATTCGCGGCCGCCGCACGCACAAGGTGTACGGCCCGCACCCCGTCCCGCGTGAGCGGCTCGAGGAGCTGTTCGAGCTCGCCCGCTGGGCGCCGAACCACCACCTCACCAACCCATGGCGGTTCCGCGTGCTGGGGCCCGAGGCGCTGGAGCGTCTGAAGGATGCCGCCGGGGAGGGGGCGGCCGCGAAGCTCGACCGCGCGCCGACGCTCGTGTGCGCGTCGGTCCTGCTCACCGGCGAGCCCATCCAGGACGAGGAGGACCTGCTCGCGACCGGCTGCGCCGTCTACGCCGTGCTGCTCGCGGCCCACGCGCGCGGCTACGCCGGCTACTGGCGAACGCCGGCCGTGCTGCGAACCCCCGAGGGCCGCGAGGCGGTCGGCATGGAGGGCGGCGAGAAGTTCGTCGCGCTCATCCATCTCGGGGAGGCGCGGCAGGAGAAGCCGGCGCCCGAGCGTCTCCCGGCACCCGAGTTCGTAACGTACCTCTCGTGATCAGCCGCGCGGACTCCCTCGCCTCACTCGGCCGCGACGAGTTCGACGTGGTCGTGATCGGCGGCGGCATCACCGGCGCAGGCGTCGCGCTCGACGCCGCCTCGCGCGGCTACACGGTCGCCGTCGTCGAGAAGGCCGACTGGGCGTCGGGAACGTCGAGCCGGTCGTCGAAGCTCGTCCACGGTGGCCTGCGCTACCTCCAGAACTTCGACCTTGGGCTCGTGCGCGAGGCGTTGCTCGAGCGCCAGCTGCTCACGAACCTCGCCCCGCACCTCGTCAAGCCGCTCCCGCTGCTCGTGCCGGCGTTCGACGGCGCCCGCCCGGACCGGCTGCTCGGCGTCGGGCTGAACATGTACGACGTGATGGCGAAGGAGCGCCTGCGCGGCCGCGACGACGACGAGTGGAGCCCCGCCCGCCACCGCACGATCAGCGCCGAGGAGACGCTCGAGCTGGTTCCGGCGCTGGCTGCGCGCGAGCCCACCTCGGCGTACCTCTTCTACGACTGTCAGACCGACGACGCGCGACTCGTCCTCACCGTCCTCGGCGAAGCCGAGCGCTTCGGCGCGGTGTGCTGCAACTCCGTCGAGGTGACCGGCCTCGTCGAGCGCGGCGGCCGCGCGGCGGGGGTCATGTGCCGCGACGCGGTCGAGGGCGGCGAGTTCGAGCTCGCGGCCGCGAACGTGATCAACGCCACCGGCGTCTGGGCCGACCGCATCCGGCCCGACGAGCTGCAGCAGGAGGCCGAGGTCCCGCGGATCCGGCCGAGCCGCGGCACGCACGTGACGCTCTCCCAGGAGACACTGCCGATGGTCGGCGGCGCCATCGTCCCCGCGGGTGAGGGCCGCTCGATCTTCGTGCTCCCGTGGCTGGGGCGGACGCTGATCGGGACGACCGACAACAACTACGAGGGCGAGGTCGACCACGTGCCGCCGGGGGAGGATGACGTCGCGTACCTGCTGCAGGCGACCAACGACTTCTTCGGTACGTCGCTGACCACCTCCGACCTGACCGGCGCGTACGCGGGAGTGCGGCCGCTGATCTCGACCGGCGACCCGAAGAAGTCGGTCGACATCTCGCGCAAGGCCGAGCTGTACGAGACGAGCTCGGGCATGGTCACGATCACCGGCGGCAAGCTCACGACCTGGCGCCGGATGGCGAAGCTGGCGGTCGACCGGATCGTCGAGCGCGAGGGCCGCGAGGCGCCGTGCCGCACGCAGGAGATCCCGCTCGGGATGAACGCCAGCCCCGACGACTTGCCGGACGTCGAGGGCGTCGGCGAGGACACGCGCAAGATGCTCGTCGGCCGCTACGGGCACGCCGCCCACGACGTGATGGCGCTGGCCGCGACCGCGGCGCCGCTCGCCCAGCGGATCAGCCCCGACCTGCCCGACCTCGTCGCCGAGGGCGTGTTCGCCGCCCGGCGCGAGCAGGCGCGTTCGCTCGCCGACGTGTTGCTGCGCAGGACCCGGCTCGGCCTGCTCGACGCGCCGCGACTGACCGCGCCGGATGCCGACGGGCCGCGCGTGGTGGCGAGCACGATGGGGGAGGAGCTCGGCTGGGACGCCGCGCGGATCGAGGCCGAGCTCGACACGTGGCGCCGCGTGGCCGCCGCCGAGGGCCTCGACCCGAGCAAGCCGGCAATCGACCTGGAAACGGACCCGGAGCCGGCGTGAGGCTCCGCCTGCGCGACGGCTCACTCGAGCTGGCGCCGGGCCACCCGTTGCTGCTGGGCATCGTCAACGCCACGCCCGATTCGTTCTCCGACGAGCAGGGAGACAAGCCGCTCGACCTGCTCGTCGAGCGCGCGCTCGAGCTGATCGCCGCGGGCGCCGCCGTAATCGACGTCGGCGGCGAGTCCGGCCGCACCGACCGCGCGGCCGTGCCGGTCGACACCGAGATCGCCCGCGTGGTGCCTCTTGTCGAGCGCCTCGCGGCGGAGGGCGTGACGGTCTCCGTCGACACCTGGCGCGGCCCCGTCGCGCGCGCAGCCCTCGCGGCCGGCGCGGCGATCGTCAACGACGTGAGCGCGCTGTCCGATCCCGAGGTGGCAACCGCGTGCGCCGAGACGGGCGCCGCGCTGGTGATCACGCACACGCGCGCGGCGCCGAAGACGAAGGCGTTCCCCGACTACGCCGACGTCGTCGCCGACGTGACGGCCCTGCTGCGGGATCGCTCCGAGCAGGCGCGCGCCCTCGGAGTGGACGCGGAGCAGCTGCTGCTCGACCCGGGCATCGATCTCGCCAAGACCCCCGCCGAGTCGGTCGAGGTGCTGCGCCGCCTGGCGGAGCTGGAGCCGCTCGGGCGGCCGCTGCTGCTCGCGATCTCGCGCAAGGACTTCGTCGGCGCGCTGACCGGCCGCGCCCCGGCCGACCGCGACCCCGGCACGCTCGCCGCGATCGAGCCGGCCCTCGACAGCGCGCTGGGCTCGCTCCTGCGCGTGCATGACGTGGCGGCCGCGGCGGACTTCCTCGCCGTGCGGGCGGCGCTGCGCGGCGCGGCCGAGGTGCCCGCGGGGCCGCTGACGGAGGGCCTGCGGCGGGAGGCGCTCGCGTGACGTAGACGCGCAGGCGCCGCTTCGCGGTTAGGCAGGATGATCTCCGGCCGACTAGCCTTCGCGCTTCTTCACGCCTCAATCCCCCTAAGGAGCCACTCCACAGTGTCAGTACTCCAGCGCGAGGAGCTAGACAACAGCCCCCTCGCCGATCTCCACGCGATCGCATCCGAGCTCGGTATCGAGGGTTACCGCGCTCTCCGTCGCGAAGACCTTGTCAGCGCCATCCTCGCCGCCCAGGGCGTCGACGATCCCGGCCCCGCGCCCGCGGCCGAATCCGAGTCCGACGATGCAGCCGATTACGACGACGACGCCGACGGCCCCGATCCCGAGCTCGACGACGGGCCGTCCTCGGCCGCCGCGGATGACAACGAGTCCGGCGACGGCCGGCGCAGTCGTGGCGGCCGTGGCCGCGGACGCGGAGGACGAGGTCCGGCGACCGCGACCGCGACCGCGGTGATGACGCCGAGGACCGCGAGTCCGAGGAGCCGGAGGTCGAGACCGAGCCCGTGACCGGCGTGCTCGACGTGCTCCCGAACGGGAGCGGCTTCCTGCGCATCGGCGAGGACGGCCCGGTGCGCGACGACGTGTACGTGTCCCCGGCGCAGATCCGCCGCTGCGAGCTGCGTGGCGGCGACCAGGTGGACGGCCCGGTGCGCCCGGCGCGCCGCAACGAGCGCCATCCGTCGCTCGTCCGCGTCGAGAAGGTCAACGGCGCCGATGCCGAGCCGCCCGAGGAGCGCCCGCATTTCGGCGAGCTCACCGCGGTGCACGTGACCGACCGCCTCCCGGCGCCGGTCCTGCTCGCGCACTACCCCTACGGGCGCGGTTCGCGCGTGGCCATCGCCGGCATCCCCGGCTCCGGCCAGTCGCGGCTGCTCGGCGAGATGCTCACCGCGATCCGCTCGGCGGACAAGGACATCAGCCTCTCGCTCGTGCTCGTCGGCGCGCGGCCCGAGGAGGTCACCGCCTGGAAGCAGGTCGACGGCGTCGAGGTCACCGGCGGCTCGTTCGACCGCTCGATCGAGATCCAGGCCCAGGCGGCCGAGCTCGCGATCGAGCGCGGCAAGCGGATCGCCGAGCGCGGCGGTGACGCCGTGGTCGCCATCGACTCGCTCGAGGTGCTACCCCCGAACGTCGCGCGGCGGCTGTTCACCCAGGGCCGCAAGCTCGAGGAGGGCGGTTCGCTGACGGTGGTCGCCGTGGTCGGCGACTCGCGCGACCCGCTGCGCCAGGCCAGCACGCGCATCACGCTCGACGCCGCTGCGGAGGAGCCGACGGTGCTCGGTCCGCGCTCCCGCACTCAGCGCGCGGATCTCCTGGGCTGATCGCACCCCGCCGCCCGAAATCCCCCGACGAGGAGCTGCTCAAGGCAGAGCGGCTCGACGTCGCATCGGAGCTCGACGACCCGGCGCGCATCGCGCGCGTCGAGTCGGAGCTCCAGCTGGGGTTCGAGGAACTGGCGCACATCGGCAAGGCGGTGTCGGTGTTCGGCTCCGCGCGCACGCCGCCGGACCATCCCGAGTACGCCGCCGCGCGGAATCTGGCGCGCAAGCTGGGGGAGGCCGGCTTCGCGATCATCACCGGTGGCGGGCCGGGGGCGATGGAGGCCGCGAACCGCGGCGCCCAGGACGCCGGCGTGCCGTCGATCGGGCTCGGCATCGAGCTGCCCCACGAGCAGTCGCTGAACGAGTACTGCGACATCGGGCTCGAGTTCCACTACTTCTTCACCCGGAAGGTCATGTTCGTCCGTTACGCGAGCGGCTTCGTCGTCCACCCGGGCGGGTTCGGCACGCTCGACGAGCTGTTCGAGGCGGCGACCCTGCGGCAGACGGAGAAGATCCGCGAGTTCCCGATCCTCCTCGTCGGCGCGGGCTACTGGGGCGGCCTCGTCGGCTGGCTCACGGACCGGGTCGAGGCCGACGGCAAGGTGTCCCCGGGCGACGTCGACATGCTCGAGGTCTGCGATGACCCGGAGGGGATCGTGGAGCGCATGCTCGAGGTCGAGCACCGCAAGCCGCGCAAGCCGCGGCAGGTCCCTTAGCCCGGCCCTGCGCGCGCTAGCGGCGGTAAGCGACCCGGCGCCAGGACGGCTCGGGTGAGAGCTCGATGAGCTCGTAGTCGCGCTCGGGCTGGGCGTAGCCGAACGATGTCGTCTCCTCGTCGAAGACGATCTCCAGCTCGCCCTCCATCACGCGCTGGTCGAGCCAGGCGCCGCGGAACACGAGCCGGCGCAGCCAGTGCACCAGCGAGCGGTCGGAGGGGCCGTGAAGGTCGCCCCAGCAGTCGACGACGTGGGCGCCGAGCTCGGAGTGGGGGTCCGTGACCTCGCCGTTGACGGCGAGATTCACGAGGTCGGAGCGCTCGCCGTCGGCGAGCGCCCCATCGACGAAGCCGAGCTTGACGGCGGCCTGTTCGACCCGCTCCGTGAAGTCACGTTCGTTGAACGTGAACCGGAGCTCGCCGTACTCGAGCACGTAGTCGGCCCCGGATTCGTAGTTTCCTCGTCGCGCAGTATCCATAGAAATAGAGGGGCCCGGGACTCCGCGGAGGCGGCGACTCCGAGCGCGTCGAGATCCTAGCTCTGATCCCTTCCGCGCCGGATGGAATGCAAAGGACTTTGCACCTGGGGGGCGAAGAACGCGCCCTTGGGTCCTCAACCCGGGCATGGAACGCTCACTCTTGATCGTGGAGGACGATGAGGCGACCGCGGCCTTCCTCGCCGACAACCTCCGCGCCGACGGTTACAAGGTCGCCATCGCCGAAGACGCAGGGGAGGGGTACCGGGCGCTGGAGGTGCGCCAGCCCGGCCTGATCCTGCTCGACATCGCGCTCGGCGACAGCAACGGCCTCGATCTGCTCGACCGCATTCGCACGGCCGACGGCATGGCGTCGCGGGTCGACCCGGCCGTGCCGGTGATCGTGGTCAGTGGCCGCGGCGGCGACGCCGACCGCGTGCGCGGCTTCGAGCGCGGGGCCGACGACTACGTGACGAAGCCCTTCCACTACAACGAGCTGCTCGGCCGCATCCGCGCCGTGTTCCGCCGCGCGGAGGCGCGCCCGCGGCGCGGGATCGTCCGCGTGGCCGACCTGAGCCTCGACCCGGAGACGCGCGTGGTGATGCTCGCCGGGCGGCGGGTGCATCTGTCGAACAAGGAGTTCGCGCTGCTGCAGCGCCTCGCCGACGACCCCGAGCGCGTGGTGTCCAAGAACGAACTGCTGCGCGAGGTGTGGGGCTACGCCTCGATCGGCGCCACGCGCACGGTCGACGCCCATGCGTGCCGGCTGCGCAAGAAGCTCCAGCCGTCGTCGCGGCCGTGGGTGCTCAACGTGCGCGGCGTCGGCTACCGCCTCACGGAGGCGCTGTGACGGTCGTCGCCATCGGGGGCTGGGTCGCGGCGGCGCTGGCGCTCGCCGGGCTGCTCACGCTGCGCCGCCGCCTGCGCCTGGTTGCGCTCGCGCTCCACGAGGTGCGCGGCCCGGCTACCGCAATCGCCCTGGTGATCGAGCCCTTGCGCCGCGAGCCCGCGGGTGCGGCCCGCGCGGGGCGGTTCGAGGCTCAGCTCGAGCGCCTGCGCGCCGGCCTCTCGGACCTCGAAGCGGCCGCCCACGGCCGGCGCGCGCAGGCCCACCCGGTCGTCCTCCCTGCCGAGCGGATGCTCCGCTCGGTGGCGGCCGGGTGGGGCCTGCGCTTCACCTGGGACGGTGGCCCCGCGCCCGTCCGCGCCGACAGCGGGCGACTGGCGCGGCTGTTCTGCAACCTCGTCGACAACGCCGTGGAGCACGGCGACGGTGAGGTCGAGGTAGCCGGCCGGCGCATCCCCGGCGGGGTGCGGGTCGAGATCCGCAACGCCGGCGCGCCCGGCGCTCCCGGCCCGGGCCGTGGGCTCGGCCTCGGTCTGGCCGCGGCGGCCGCGCGCGAGGCGGGTGGCCGGCTCGACCTGTCGCATGCCGACGGCACCACCGTCGCCGCCGTCGAGCTGCCCGTCGCCGAACAGTGAGCCGCGGCACGCGGCGACGCCGTGCTCTCGTACTGCTCGCGGTCGCGCTCGGCTGCGGCGCCCTCGCCGCCGCGCAGGTGTCGGGGCAGGCCCGCTCGCTCGAGGAGCGCGTCGGGCGGCCAATGCCGGTCGTGGTGGCCGCGCGGGATCTCGAGCCCGGCCGCGAACTGCGCCCCGGCGATCTGGCGGTCGAGGAGGTGCCGCGCAGGTTCGCGCCGCCCGACGCCCTGGCCGACGCGGCTGAGCTGACCGGCGCGGCGCCGGCCGGCGCCGTGCCCCGCGGGGCCTACGTGACGGCGTCGCTGCTCGGCGCCGGCGGTGGGTCAGGCCGCCCGGGCAGGCTGCGGCCGGGCGAGCGGGCGATCGAGCTGGCCGTGGCAGGTGGCGCGGCGCTGACCGCGGGCGCCGGGCCGGGAACCCGCGTCGACGTACTCGTCACCACCGACCCGCGCGACGGGAACGGGCGCACGGCCGTGGCCCTGGAGGACGTCGAGCTGCTCGACCTCGCGCCCGGCGCGGCGCCGGAGGGGGAGGGCCCGGCCGACGGCGCAGGCGCCCGGGCGGCAGCCACGGCGCGCGCCACCCTGCGCGTGACGGCGCGCCAGGCCGTATATCTCACCGCGGCCGAGAGCTTCGCCCGCGAGGTGCGCCTGCTGCCGCGCCCGCCGGGCGACCGGCGCCGGGTCGGGCGCGGCGCTGTGGGCGCGGGCGGCCTCTAGACCCCTAGTGCCCCGATCACGCAAACGTCCCGAATGCCGTCAGATATGACGGGAAACGGGACGTTCGGCCCGGTGCGGCTCACGGGGCTGCGGCGGGCCGGGCCGCTAGCCGGAGCTGAGGAGCTCGTCCACGGTGCCGTCGGGCTTGCCCACCAGGGCGCGCTCGGCCATGTCGATGAAGAGGCCGTGCTCGACCACTCCGGGCACCTGCTCGAGGCCCGACGCGATCGCACGCGGGTCGGAGCCGGCAGGTAGCGTGGAGTCGAGGATGAAGTGGCCCTCGTCGGTCATGTACGGCTCGTCGCCCACGGCGCGGCGCTCCGCTTCGGGCAGCAGGTGCTCGAAGCGGCGGCGCGTGTCGCGCCACCCGAAGCGCACCGTCTCGACCGGGAGCCGGAAGGTCTGACCGAGGTGGTCGACGAGCTTCGTGTTCTCCGCCACCACGACGAACCGCTTCGCCGCCGACGCGACGATCTTCTCGCGCAGCAGCGCCCCGCCGCCGCCCTTGAGCAGGGCGAGGCCCGGCGCTATCTCGTCGGCGCCGTCGATGGCGAGGTCGAGCTCGATCTCGCCGTTCAGCTGGATCACCTCGAGCCCGGCCGCGTGGACCAGTGCGTAGGTGGCCTCTGATGCGACGACGACCTGGACCGGCTTCGTCGGTCCGAAGCGGGCGCCGATCGCCTCGATCACGGCCCATACCGCCCGGCCGGAGCCGAGCCCGATCGTCATGCCCTGCTCGACCAGCTCGGCCGCGGCGCCGGCCGCTGCCATGCGCGCGGGTGAGAAGTCGTAGGCGCCCGAGACGGCCACGTGCGCAGCATTGCAGACCCGTCGGGCGGTGCGCTGGGATCGACCGGCGCACGCTTTGCCAGCAGAAAATCGCACACGACTAGACTCAACCTCTGAGCAGTGCGCTAGACTCTCCTTACGAAGCGTAAGTAACCCCTCCTGGAGACGAGATCAAATGCCTGAAGTCGAGAACCTCCTGCTGGTCCCGGTGGACGACTCGGTCGTCTTCCCCAACATGTCCGTGACGCTCGCGATCGACGTGTCCGACGACGAGGAGCGGGTCCTGCTCGTTCCCCGCGAGGACGACGCGTTCGCCGACGTCGGCACCGTCGCCGAGGTCCTGGAGCAGGTGCGCCTGCCCGGCGGCGGCCGCGCCGTCGCGCTCAACGGCCTCTACCGCGGCTCCGCCGGAGCCGCGCACACCGACCCGCTCGGCAACCTGCGGGTCGAGGTCACGCCGCACCCCGACGACAACCCCGTCGACGGCAAGACGCGTGAGCTCGAACGCGAGTACCGCGCCGTGGTCGAGGAGCTGCTCGAACTGCGCGGCGACGACGGCCGCATCGCGGCGTTCGTGCGCTCGATCTCCGAGCCGGGCGCCCTCGCCGACACATCCGGCTACGCGCCCGACCTGAGCTACGGGGCGAAGGTCGAGCTGCTCGGCACGCTCGACGTGACCGAGCGCCTCGAGCTGGCCCTCAAGCTCCAGCGCGAGCGCCTGGCCGAGCTGCAGGTCCGCCACCGCATCCGCGAGGACGTGCAGTCCGGCGCCGAGCAGCAGCAGCGCGAGTACTTCCTGCGCAAGCAGATGGACTCGATCCGAAAGGAGCTCGGCGAGGACGACGCGTCGATCGTCGACGAGTACCGCACGAAGATCGAGGAAGCCGGCATGCCGGACGAGGTGCGCGAGCAGGCCGACAAGGAGCTGGCCCGCTTCGAGCGCATGGGCGAGCAGTCGGGCGAGGCCTCGATGATCCGCACCTACCTCGACTGGCTGATCGCCGTGCCGTGGTCGCAGCGCTCGGACGAGACGCTCGACCCGGCGGGCACCCGCGCGGTGCTCGACGCCGACCACGCCGGGCTCGGGGACGTCAAGGACCGGATCGAGGAGTACATCGCCGTCGCGAAGCTGCGTAAGGACCGCGGCATCGCCGAGGACAAGAAGTCAGGCGCGATCCTCACGCTGATCGGCCCGCCCGGCACGGGCAAGACGTCGATCGGCGAGTCGATAGCGCGTGCCACGGGCCGCGAGTTCGTCCGCATGTCGCTCGGCGGCGTGCGCGACGAGGCCGAGATCCGCGGCCACCGGCGTACGTACATCGGGGCGCTCCCGGGCCGGCTCGTCCGGGCCCTGCGCGACGCCGGGACGATGAACCCGGTGATCCTGCTCGACGAGGTCGACAAGGTCGGCGCCGACTGGCGCGGGGATCCCTCCGCCGCGCTGCTCGAGGTGCTCGACCCGGCGCAGAACTCCACGTTCCGCGACCACTACCTCGACGTCGAGCTCGACCTCAGCCAGGTGCTGTTCATCGCCACCGCGAACGTCGCGGACACGATCCCCGGCCCGCTGCTCGACCGCATGGAGGTCGTGGCCTTCGACGGCTACACGACCGACGAGAAGGTCGCCATCGGGCGCGACTACCTGTGGCCGCGGCAGCGCGAGCGCAACGGCCTGCACGAGGACGAGGTCGTGATCGACGACGACACGCTGCGCCACCTCGTGACCGAGTACACCCGTGAGGCGGGCGTGCGCGGGCTCGAGCGCGAGCTCGGCACGGTGCTGCGCAAGACCGCGACGCAGATCGCGTCGAAGAAGGCGCAAGCGCCGGTGACTGTCGACCTTGACCGGGTCCGCGACGCACTGGGTCGCCAGAAGTTCTTCCAGGAGGCCGCGGAGCGCACGGCGACGCCGGGCGTGGCGACCGGCCTGGCGGTGACCGGGACGGGCGGCGACGTGCTGTTCGTCGAGGCCACCGGCATGAAGGGCAAGAACGACCTGGTCCTGACCGGCCAGCTCGGCGACGTGATGAAGGAGTCGGCACGGATCGCGCTGTCTTACGTGCGCGGCCACGTCGAGGATCTCGAGATCGACGAGCACTCGTTTGACGAGCGCGAGTTCCACGTCCACGTTCCGGCGGGCGCCATCCCGAAGGACGGCCCGAGCGCCGGGGTCACGATGACCACTGCGCTGGCGTCGCTCCTGTCGGGGCGGCCGGTGAAGCACACGGTCGGCATGACCGGCGAGGTCACGCTGCAGGGCCGGGTGCTGCCGATCGGCGGGCTCAAGCAGAAGGTCCTCGCGGCCCACGCGGCCGGGCTGACCGACGTGATCCTGCCCGAGCGCAACCGGGGCGATCTCGACGATGTCCCGGAGGACGTGCGCGAGCAGATGACGTTCCACCCCGTCATGACGATCGACGAGGTGCTCGCGGTCGCCCTCGAGCCGGCCAGGGCCGGAGTCGAGGCCGCGGCCTAGATGGACTGAGTCAGGCCGCCGTCGACCAGGAGGGCGGTGCCTGTCACATAGGAGGCGCGGTCGCTGCAGAGAAACGCTGCGGCGGCCGCGAACTCCTCGGGAGTTCCGAGGCGGCCGGCGGGGACCTGTTCCTTCGCCGCCGCCTCGGCCCCTTCCAGGGAGCCGGTCGACGGGTCGGCGAGCCGGTCGGTGCCGATCCGGCCCGGTAGCACGGTGTTGACCGTGATGCCGTCGCCGGCGAGGTGGCGGGCGAGGGTCTTGAAGCCGGCCAGCAGGCCGCTGCGGTGCACGTTGGAGAGCATCAGGATCGGGATCGGCTCCCGGACTGCCGAGGAGGAGACGTTGATGATCCGGCCCCATCCGCGCTCGCGCATCGACGGCACGGCGGTCTCGATCATCGCCATGGGCGCCAGGATGAGATCGCGGTAGGCGGCCTCCCATTCGTCGCGCCCGTGGCCGAGCGGATCCATGCCCAGCGGCGGGCCGCCGGTGTTGGTGACGAGCACGTCGATGGGGCCGAGATCGGCCGCGACCTCGCCGAGCACGGCGGGGATCGCGTCGAGGTCCCCGCTGTCGAGCACGTAGCCGCGGGCGCCGATGTCGGCCGCCGACGCGTCGATCCGCTCGCGGTCGCGGGAGCTGATCGCGACCTGCGCCCCCTCCTGCGCGAGCGTCGCGGCGATCGCCCGGCCGATGCCCTTCGACGCTCCCGCGACGAACGCGGTCTTCCCAGTAAGCCCGAGATCCACGCGGGCACCCTATCCGCCCGGCGCGGCGTGCGGCGACTGTGAAGCGGCCGGTGGATAGTGTGCGGGAGGGGATGAAGCTCTCGGGTGCGCTCAAGGTTCTGACCCCGCTGGTGCTGGCGGGAGTCGCAGGTGTCGCCGCCGCGCGGCGTAAGGCCGAGGAGCGCCGGCGCGAGCTGCTGCCCGGCATGCCGGACACGCCGCCGATCGGCCCGCCGCCGGTGCTCACCGCCGAGCCGGTGGAACCGGTGGGGCAGGTTCCGCCGAGCGATCCGGACCCCGAGCCGGTCGACGCGATCGAGGTCGATGACGACGAGCCCGAGCCGCAGGACGCGGTGGTCGAGCCGGAACTCGAGCCCGAGCCAGAGCCCCAATCGGAGGCTGAGCCCGCGACCACCGAGTTGCCGGGGGTCGAGGAAGCGCCGGAGCCCGAGGCGCCCGCGCCCGAGTCGGCCCCGCGTGCCGCGGAGCCGACCGTGACCGACATCGTCGACGACCTGCTCGCCCCCGATCTGGTCGCGCCTCCGATCCAGGACGCCGATGTCGTCGAGGGGACCGCCGATGAAGTGGTCCGGCCGCCCGGCGACGACGAGCTCGCGCAGCGGGTGCGCGCGGCCCTCGCCGAGGCCCCCGGCCTTCCCGGTGAGGTGGAGGTGCTCGTGCGCCGCGGACGCGCGGTGCTGCGCGGCGAGGTTGCCCACCCGGACACCATCAACGCCCTCGAAGAGCGCGCCGGGTCCGTTGCCGGGATTCGCGGCGTCGACAGCCTCCTGCGCCTCCCGGGCACCCCGCCGCCGGCCGGCGGCAGACGGCGCTGACCGCTCCAGGGAGCGAAATCCACGGTCCAGAGTGGACGTTGACCCGAGTTATCTGCTTGACTTCCGCGTCGTAAGCACCCAGCCGAGTCTCCGTCGCCCAGTGCGGCGGGGAGCGGGGGACCCAATTGGGGCCGGTCGTATTTCGGCCCCCGGGGCGAATCGCCGCAAGTTCGCGGCGTAGCGCACTTTCCAGCGCGAGCCCGTCAGCTCACCCCGTAGGCGCCAGGAAAGAGGAGAAGTCCGTTGGTCGCCAAACGTGATGTTGCTGTCCTGCTCGCGCTCGTCTGCGCAGCTGTGTCGTTCACCTTCGCCGTATCCGCCCCCGCCGCGCTCGCGGACGACCCGTCCGCGGAGGCCGGCGCCGCCAGCGCCAACGTGACGCTGCGCAAGGGCGATCGCGGCAAGGCCGTCAAGCGCCTGCAGGGTCGCCTGCGCGTCGGCGCCGACGGGATCTTCGGGCCCGCCACGCACCGCGCCGTGAAGCGCTTCCAGAAGCGCCGCGGGCTCACGGTCGACGGCATCGTCGGCCCCCAGACACGCCGCGCGCTGGGCCTGGCCGCGTTCAAGTCCAGCGAGGTCCGCCGCGGGAAGGCGCGCCGCAAGAAGCGGCGCTCGGCCCGCCGCACGCGCGTCCCGCGGGTTCTCCAGCTGATCGCCGAGTGCGAGTCGGGCGGCGACCCGAAGGCCGTCGGCGGCAACGACGGCCAGTACCGCGGCAAGTACCAGTTCCTGCGCTCGACGTGGAAGTCCAACGGCGGGTCTGGCGACCCGGCCAAGGCCTCCGAGGCTGAGCAGGACAGGATCGCCCTGCGCCTCTACCGCGCCGAGGGCATCACGCCGTGGCCGGTCTGCGGCCGCCGGGCCAAGGCCCAGCTCTCGTAGCCGGGGCTCAGGCCGGGGCGCGCGATCGTGCGCGCCCCGAGACCAGCGCCAGCGCGCACAGGCCCGCAAGCAGCGCGTAGACCAGCGCGTCGCTCGTCGCGTCGGCGAACGCCGCTCCGCCGGTGCCGCCGGTCACCTGCCCGCCCGCCCAGGCGAGGTTCGTCACGGCGCCCGCGAAGCCCTGGTCGAGCCCGGTGGCCTCGACGCCGTCGGAGAGCATGGCCATGGCGGGCGCCCAGAAGATCGCCAGCGCGGCGAGCGTCGCGAGCACCATCACCGCCTCGAGCGCGACCGTCTCGGGCAGCGGGAGCAGCAGGCCGGCCGGGACGGCGAGCGTCAGCCCGAGCCGCAGCGGCGCCGCGCGGCCGCGCCGGTCGGATGCGCGCCCCACGATCGGGCTGATCACGCCTTCGATCACCGCCGAGACGAGGAAGATCGCGCCGATCGCGAGGCCCGTCGCGCCGAGATCGTCGAGTCGCAGCGGAGCGAGGACCTCCACCGTCCCGGCGTAGAGCGCCGGCAGGGCGACGAGCCAGAAGCCCGCCTGCACGCGCGGGTCGAGCACCGCCGACGCCACCTCGCGCGGGGGCGGCGGCACGCCGCCCGGCGGTCCCGGCACGGTGAGGGTCCACGCCACGAGCCCGGCGGCGATCACGCCGATCATCGAGAACACGAGCTCCGGGCTGGTCGCCACGGCGATGCCGCCGATCGCGGGGCCGAGCACGAAGCCGCCGATCGCCGCCGCCAGCGCCGCGCCGATCAGCTCCCCGCGACGGTCGTCGGGCGCGGCGCGGATCAGCCACGCCAGCCCGCCGGCCCACGAGAAGGCCCCGCCGATGCCCTGTGCGAACCGGGCCCCGACCAGCACCTCGACGCTCTGGCCGAAGGCGAACACCACGCTCGAGCCGATCAGCAGGACGAGGCCGACGAGCACCGCCGTCTTCGGTCCCCGGCGCGCGGCCATGTAGCCGCCCGGGAACGAAGCCAGCAGCGTGCCGGCGGCGTATGAGCCCGCGAGCACGCCGGCGGCGCTCTTCGACAGGCCGAACTCGTCGCTGTAGTGGGGGAGGAGCGGTGCGATCGACGAGTAGAACAGCGAGTCGACGAGCACGACGGTCGCGACCAGGAGAAAGAGGCGGCGCACGCATCCGACTCTATGCACAACCCGCATCGGGACGGTATCCGCCGAGGTTCGCACAAATATGTGTCGAATCCGGCTTCTGAATGTTCAGACCCTTGACAAACCGGGTAACGGGACGCGAGGATGCCGCCCGGATGAGGAGAGAAGCGGCCGGATCGCTTGTGTCGTTGCGCGACCAGAACCGGCGTCGCGTGGTCGACACGCTGCGCGAGCTGGGTGTGGCGAGCCGCGCCGAGATCGCCCGGCGCACCGGCCTGTCGCGCTCGACCGTGTCGAGCCTGGTGTCCGAGCTGCGCGCCGAGGGCACGGTCGTGGACCAGGCCGACGGCGACGCCCCCGCGCAGGCCGGCCGTCCCCCGAAGCTGATCAGCCTGGGCCGGAACGCCGGCGCCGCAATCGGGATCGACTTCGGCAAGCGCCACCTGGCGGTGGCCGCGGCCGACCTCTCGCACGAGATCCTCGCCGAGGAGCGGCGCGAGCTCGACGAGGGCTATGACGCGCAGACCGGCTTCGACGCCGCCGAGGCGCTCTTCTCGGACGTGATCCGGGACACGGGGCTCGAGCGCGACCAGCTGATCGGTGTCGGCCTCGGGCTACCTGGGCCGATTCACCGCGGCACCGGCCAGGTCGGCTCGGCGACGATCCTGCCCGGGTGGGTGGGACTCGCCGTCGCGGAGGAGATGGAGCGCCGGATCGGGCTGCCGGTGCATGTCGACAACGACGCCAACCTCGGGGCACTGTCCGAGCTCTACTGGGGTGCAGGCCGAGATGCCCAGCACCTCGTCTACCTCAAGGTCGCCACCGGCGTCGGCGCCGGCCTCGTCCTCGGCGGGCGGCTGTTCCACGGCGCCAGCGGGACCGCCGGCGAGATTGGCCACGTGACGACGGACGAGTCGGGCCCGCTCTGCCGCTGCGGCAACCGCGGCTGCCTCGAGACGTTCGCGGGGGCGCCGGCCGTCGTCGAGCTGCTGCGCTCGAGCGGCCAGGAGCTCACGATCGCGGAGATCGCGGCCCGGGCCGACGCGGACGACGCGAGCTGCCGCCGGGCGATGGCGGATGCGGGCCGCCACATCGGCAACGCGCTCGCGGACGTGTGCAACCTCTTCAACCCCGAGCGCATCGTGGTCGGCGGGACCGCCGGCCAGTCGTGCCGCACGCTGCGGGAGGCGATGGCGGAAGCCGTGCGCGAGCGGGCCATCCGCTCGGCCGCCGACGCCGTCGAGATCGTTCCCGGCGTGCTCGGGGAGAGAGCCGAGGTGCTGGGGGCGGTTGCCCTCTTCCTCGGAAGGGAAGTGAGCGCCATGGCAGGCGCTCGGGCGGGCGGGGTCGCGTGACCTGAAGCGGCTTCGCAGGGAAAGACAAGCAACAGGATCAGGAGGAGAGATGAGGGTTAGAAAGTTCACAGCGGCGCTTGCCGCGACGGCGCTCGTAGCCGGCGGAGTGCTCGCCGGCTGCGGCGACGATGACGACGGTGGTGGCGACAGCGCCAGCACCAGCGCAGGCGGTGGCGGTGGCAAGATCGCGCTGCTCCTGCCGGAATCGAAGACGGCTCGCTACGAGTCGCAGGACCGCCCGAACTTCGAGAAGAAGGTCAAGGAGCTCTGTGCGGACTGCGAGATCCTCTACAGCAACGCCAGCCAGGACGCGGCGAAGCAGCAGCAGCAGGCCGAGGCGGCGCTGACGGACGGCGCCAAGGTCCTCGTGCTCGACCCGGTCGACGCCGCGTCGGCGACGGCGGTGGTCAACCGCGCCAAGCAGCAGAAGGTGCCGGTCATCAGCTACGACCGCCTGATCACGGACGCGCCGATCGACTACTACATCTCGTTCGACAACGAGCAGGTCGGCAAGCTGCAGGCTGAGACCCTCGTGAAGAAGCTGAACGAGGACGGCACGAAGAACGCCACGATCACGATGATCAACGGCGCTCCCACCGACAACAACGCCAAGCTGTTCAAGCAGGGCGCGACGAAGGTGTTCAAGGCCGAGGGCATCAAGATCGGCAAGGAGTACGACACGCCGGACTGGAGCCCGGACAAGGCCCAGCAGGAGATGGAGCAGGCGATCACCGCGCTCGGCAAGGACGGCTTCCAGGCCGCCTACGCGGCGAACGACGGCACCGCCGGCGGCGCGATCGCGGCGATGAAGTCGGCCGGGATCAAGCCGGAGACACGGCCCACTACGGGTCAGGACGCCGAGCTGGCCGCGATCCAGCGGATCATCACCGGTGAGCAGTACATGACGGTCTACAAGGCGATCAAGGCCGAGGCGGAGACCGCGGCCGAGGCCGCAGTGGCGCTCGTCAAGGGTGACAAGCCCGCCAACGCCGATGACAAGATCGACAACGGCCAGGGCCAGATCCCGTCGGTGTTGCTGACCCCGGTCGCGGTGACCGTGGACAACATCAACGACACGATCATCAAGGACGGTTTCTGGACCAAGAAGCAGATCTGCACGCCGCAGTACGCGGACGCGTGCGAGAAGGCCGGAATCGAGTAGAGCCCGGAACACCGGTGTGAGAAGGTCGGGCGGCCTCACGGCCGCCCGGCCTGCCGGTGCCACGACGGAGATCGAAAGGATCGACATGAGCACGAATGGAGCGCTGCTCTCGCTGCGCGGCGTCGAGAAACGATTCGGTGCGGTGCAGGCGCTCGGCGGCGTCGACTTCGACGTGTCGGCCGGGGAGGTGGTCGGCCTCGTCGGCGACAACGGCGCCGGCAAGTCGACGCTCGTCAAGGCGATCGCCGGCATCCACACTGCCGACGCGGGCGAGATCTTCTTCGACGGGCAGCCGGTGAAGATCACCAGCCCGCAGTCCGCCACCGATCTCGGGATCGCGACCGTCTACCAGGATCTCGCGCTGTGCGACAACCTCGATGTGGTCGCCAACCTCTTCCTCGGCCGCGAGGAACTCGCGCCCGGCGCCGGCCGGCTGGCACGGCGGCTCGACGAGGTCGACATGGAGCATCGCTCGCACGAGCTACTCGAGAACCTTGCCGTGACGATCCCGAGCGTTCGCTCGGAGGTCGGCACGATGTCGGGCGGCCAGCGCCAGCAGGTCGCGGTCGCCCGCTCCCTGCTCGGCGAGCCGAAGCTCGTCATGCTCGACGAGCCGACCGCCGCCCTCGGCGTGCCGCAGACCAAGCAGGTGCTGGCGCTGATCACGCGGCTCAAGGAGCGCGGCCTCGGCGTCGTCGTCATCAGCCACAACCTCGCCGACGTGTTCGAGGTGTGCGATCGCGTTTTCGTGATGCGGCTCGGCAAGCCCGCGGGCGACTTCAAGGTCGCGGACACCAACGAGCAGGAGATCGTCGGGGCGATAACCGGGCTCGGCGCGGGAGGTAAGTCATGACGAAGCAGCTGAAGCGTTTCGTGGCCGGCGACCTCGCCTCGCTGCGGGTCATCCTCGGCCTGGTCGTCATCTGGGCGATCTTCTACTCGCAGAACGACCGCTTCCTGTCGGCCACGAACCTGACGAACCTGATGCTGCAGATCACGGCCGTGGGCCTGATATCGGTCGGGATCGTCTACGTGCTGCTGCTCGGGGAGATCGACCTGTCCGTGGGCGCGGTGAGCGGCCTCGCCGCCGCCGTGATGGCGGTGCTGAACTTCAAGCACGGCTGGGACCCGTACCTCGCGATAGCGGCGGGCGTGCTCACGGGCACAGCGATCGGTGCGCTCCAGGGAGCTCTGTTCACCGGCTTCGGCATACCGTCGTTCGTGGTCACCCTGGCGGGGTTACTGGCCTGGCAGGGAGCCCTGCTCTACGTGCTCGGCGACACGGGGACGGTGAACATCACCGACTCGAAGGTCACGGGCCTGGCCAACACGTTCTACTCGGACAGCACCGGCTGGATCATCGCCATAGCGGCGATCGCCGTCTATGCCGGGGTCTCGTTGTGGGGCTACCGCGGCAGGGTCAAGGCCGGGCTGGCCGACCAGGCCCTCGGGCCGGTCGTCATCCGGATCGCGATTGTCGCCGCGGCGGTGGTCGCCGTGATGCTCGTCCTGAACTCTGATCGCGGCCTGCCGCTGGCGCTGCTGATCCTCGTGGGCTTCGTGGCGGGGATGCAGTTCGTGGCCACGCGGACCCGCTTCGGGCGCCACGTGTTCGCCGTCGGCGGCAACGTCGAGGCGGCGCGCCGGGCCGGCATCAACGTGCACGGCATCCGCATCGCGGTGATGGGCATCGCCGGGACGATGGCCGCGATCGGCGGCATCTTCGCGGCCTCGCGGCTACTGGCCGTGAACCAGAGCTCGGGTGGCAGCGACCTGCTGCTGCTCGCGATCGCGGGCCCCGTCATCGCGGGCACGAGCCTCTTCGGCGGGCGCGGATCCGTCTGGTCCGCCTTGTTGGGTGCGCTTGTGATCGGCTCGATCTCGAACGGCATGGATCTGCTCGCGTACGACTCCGACGTCAAGTACATGGTCACCGGTGGCGTGCTGCTGGCGGCCGTGATCGTCGACGCGCTGGCGCGGAAGCAGAGACAGGCGGAGGGTCGCGTCTGACCCGCACGGCGATCATCGGATACGGCCTCGCGGGGTCCGTCTTCCACGCCCCGCTGATCGCGGCAACCCCCGGCATGGAGGTCGCCGCGATCGTGACGGGCGATTCCGCCCGGGCGGCCGAGGCGCGGAGCGAGTTCCCCGACGCCGCGATCCTGCCGGTGGCCGACGAGATCTGGGCGCGCCCGGGGGACTACGACCTCGTGGTGGTGGCCGCGCCGAACAGCGTGCACGCGCCGCTCACCCAGGCCGCGCTCGACTGCCGGATCCCGGTGGTGGTCGACAAGCCGTTCGTGCCGACCGGCGGGGAGGCAGAGGCGCTCGCGGCCCAGGCCCGGGAGCTCGAGGTCCCGCTCGCGGTGTTCCACAACCGCCGCTGGGACGACGACTTCCTCGCCATCTCGAGCGCGATCGCCGGCGGGGCCGTGGGGCAGGTGCTGCGGGTCGAGTCGCGCTTCGACCGCTGGCGGCCGGAGGTCGACGCCGACCGCTGGCGCGAGCGGGCCGGCGGGGCCGACGCGGGCGGGCTGCTGTTCGACCTCGGCAGCCATCTGATCGACCAGGCGCTGGTGTTGTTCGGCGAGCCCGACTGGGTCTACGCCGAGCTCGACGCGCGGCGCGTGGGGGCGGAGGTGGACGACGACTCGTTCGTCGCGCTCGGCTTCGGCGACGGCGGTCCGCGGGTGCACCTCTCGATGAGCACGCTGGCCGCCGATCGGGCGCCGCGTTTTCGCGTCGCGGGCACCGAGGGCGCACTCGAGATCCACGGGCTCGATCCGCAGGAGAACGCGCTGCGCAGCGGCCTGCGGCCGGGCATGGAGGGATGGATCGAAGCGCTCGCCGGGCGCCGGATGCGGATCGCCCGTGCGGATGGCGACGAGGTGGCGCACGAGGACGTGCCGATCGGCCCGGGCGCCTATCAGGCGTTCTACGCGGGGGTGCAGGCGATGGTGGCCGACGGCGCGCCGCCGCCCGTGCCCGCCGAGGATGCCCTGGCCGTGCTGCGGGTCATCGAGGCCGCGCGAGCCTGAGCACGGCCTCCGGGTCGAGCTCGGTGAGGGAATCGAGCACCACGGCCGCGCGGGCGAGCGCCGCGGGCGGAGGCGGGAACTCGCGGTTCGGGACGGCGACCACGGCGAGGCCCGCCCGGTCGGCCGATTCGATGCCGGGCCCGGAGTCCTCGATCGCGACGCAGGCGGCCGGCTCCGCGCCGAGCCCCGCGCACGCCTCGACGTAGACGTCGGGCGCCGGCTTCCCGGCGGCCACCTCCTCCGAGGACAATGTGATCTCGAAGAACGCCTTCCAGCCCGCGCGGTCGAGCACGAGGTCGATGATCTCGCGGTTCGACGAGGACGCCAGGCCGAGCGGAACCTGTGCGGCGAGCCCGCGCACAGCCGCGTCGGCGCCGGGAAGCACCGGCAGCTCGCTGCCGTAGCGCTCGGCGAGGAGCTCGACCACCGCGGCCGAGATCTCCGCGGGCTCGAGCGCCACGCCCAGCTCGTCGTGCATCCAGCGCGACCATTCGGTCGAGCTCATGCCGAGCATCGCGTGGTCGGCGTCGGCAGTCCATTTCGCACCGCTGCGTTCCGCCAGCTCGCGCTTGGCGGCGTTCCATTCCTGCTCGGAGTCGAGCAGCACCCCATCGAGGTCGAACACGACGGCGGCGGTCATCGGTCAGCCGCCTCGGATTCCGCGGATTGCGCGGCGGCGGTATCGGCGTCGACGGTCGCCGCGAGCTTCTCCAGCAGGCGATTGAGCTCCTTGCGCTCCTCGCCGTCGAGGTCGCGGAAGATGTCGTTCATGAAGGCGCGTGCCTCCTTGCGCAGGTCCTTGAGCGTGGCCACGCCCTTCGGCGTCAGCCGGATCTCGTAGCTGCGACGGTCCGTGGAGCTGCGCCGGCGCTCGATCAGCTCGAGCTCCTCGAGCACGTCGTTGCGGGCGACCATCGTGCTCGGATCCACGCCCGTGCGGCGACTGAGCTCCTGCTGGGAGATCGGCCCATCCGCGTCCAGGATCGACAGCATCCCGAAATGCATCGGATGCAGGCCGTATCTTCCCGTGAAGTCGGTGAAGCCCTCGAACCAAGCCGCCGAGACCTTCCGCATCAGGAAGCCCGTGTAGCCGTTCAGCGCTGGGTGGGCGGGGAGGGTCACGGCGTGATAGTACTGGCCGCGAATCATTTGTGATACAAACGGTTGCAGCCTTGAGTTCGCCGCCCACCGCCGGAGGTAGCAGTTCGATGATGAAGAAGCTGTCGCACAGCGTCCTTGCCCATAAACGCCTCGTCGTTGTCGGCTGGATTCTGCTGACCCTGTTCGGAATGGCCGCCGCCGGCCCCGCCTCGGAGGCGCTCGACCAGCGGTTCACCGTGCCGGGCAAGGAGGGCTGGGATACGAACGAGGAGATCCTCGCCAGGTACGGGAACGGCGCCGAGAACCCGCCGATGGTTCCGGTGGTCAAGCTGCCCGAGGGCAAGACGGCGACGTCGCCCGCGGTCCGCGCCGAGTTGCGGGCGTTCGAAGCCAGGCTGAAGAAGCTGGCCCCCGACGCGCGCATCGCGGGCTACGCGTCGACCGGCGACGCGGACGCCTTCGTCTCCAAGGACGGGAGAACCACCTACATAGCCTTGTTCCCGCCCCGCAGCGACGAGCCGTTCGGCGGCAACCCGGACCTCGAGAAGAAGCTCAGCAGCGCGCTCGCATCGACCACGATCGCCGGTGCGCCCGTCTATCTGACCGGCTGGGACGCGCTCGCCGACGACGCCGGCGGCAACGAGGGGCCCGGTGTCCTGATCGAGGCGCTCGTCGGCGGGTTCGGCGCGCTTCTCGTCCTGTTCTTCGTGTTCGGCTCCGCGCTGGCGTTCGTTCCACTCGTCATGGCGTTCTGCTCGGTGCTGACGACCTTCCTGCTGCTGTGGGGCCTGACCGCGATCACGGAGGTGTCGCCGATCGTCCAGTTCCTCGTCGCCCTGATCGGGCTGGGTGTGTCGATCGACTACGCGCTGCTCGTCGTCATGCGCTGGCGCGAGGAGCGCGACAAGGGGCTCACGGGCGACGAAGCGGTCGAGCGGGCCATGGAAACCGCCGGCCGCGCCGTGGTGTTCTCCGGCACGACCGTCGCGATCGGCCTGCTCGCGCTCATCGTCATGCCGCTTCCGTTCCTGCGCAGCGTCGGCTACGGCGGCATGCTGATCCCGCTCGTCGCCACCGTCGTCGCGCTGACCTTGCTGCCGGTCGTGCTCGCCACGATCGGCCCGCGGCTCGACAAGCGGCGCCTGCGGCGCAGCGATGACCACCACGCGCGCTGGGAGGCCTGGACGCGGGGCGTGGTGCGCCACCGCGTGGCCGCTGTCGTCGTCTCGGTGGCGATTCTTGGCGCGCTGCTCTTCGCGGCCACGGATCTGCAGTTCGGCAACGGCGACCCGAATACGATCGCGAAGGAGGGCGACGCCAAGGACGGCCTCGTCGCGCTCCAGGAGTCGAGTCTCGGCAACGGCGTGATCTACCCGATGGAGACGCTCGTCGCCGACGCCGACGCCGCCGCCGTCAAGGACGCCGAGGCGGGGGTCGACGGTGTCAACGGCGCCATCGCGCCGCCGGGACCCGAGTGGCGGAAGGACGGCGACGCGATAGTCGCCGCGTTCCCGCACGACGGCGACGACAACGCCGACGGGCGCCAGCAACTCGACGACGTCCAGGCGGCAGCCCACGACGCCAGCGACACGGCGCGCGTCGGCGGCACGTCGGCCGTGAACGAGGACTTCATCGATGCCGTCTACGGGTCGTTCCCGCTGATGATCGCGCTGATCGCGTTCATCTCGTTCATCCTGCTCGCGCGGGCGTTCCGCTCGCTGCTGCTGCCGGCGAAGGCGGTGATCCTCAACGTCCTGTCGGTGGGCGCGGCGTGGGGGGTCGTGATGCTCGTCTGGCAGGAGGGCCACGGATCGACGGAGATCTGGGGCATCGATCCGACCGGCGCCATCGCATCGTGGATCCCGTTGATGATCTTCGCGTTCCTGTACGGGTTGTCGATGGACTACGAGGTGTTCATCCTCGCGCGGATGCGGGAGGAGTACGACCGCGCCGGCGACACGAATGAGGCGGTGATCCTCGGCCTCGGCCGTACAGGCCGGCTGGTCACGAGCGCGGCGCTCATCCTGTTCCTGGCGTTCGCCGCGTTGGCGGCCACGCCGCAGACCGACACGAAGATCATGGCCACCGGATTGGCGGCCGGGATCTTGCTCGACGCGACGGTGATCCGGGCCTTACTCGTGCCCGCTGTGGTGTCGATGTTCGGCCAGTGGAACTGGTGGCTGCCGCCGGGACCGGCGAAGCTCCTGCGCGTGGCGCCGTCGCCGGACCCGCAGGCCGAGTCGACCTAGCCGTGCCGGGGCCGGTCCAAGCCGGGACGAACTCGATGTAGACGACCCGGGGTCAGCGGGCGCGAGGTGAGCTCGAAGAGCTTGCGCCCGGGGCCCAGGTCGCCCCGCGGTTGAGCAGGGTGGTCGAGCTCACGAGGTCGTTTCGCCGTTGGTTGGGGCTTCTACTGGCTATGAGCCAGCAAAGACCCCAACCAATCGCGGGAACGGCCGAACGTGGCGCCCTACCCCAGCCGCGGTAGACGCCGGTTCCTGTGACGGCGAACCACGGGAGAGGGGGGCGAAGCCCCGGGCGCGCGCCCCTCCCAAGGACATGGAGGCCATCGAGGAACTGGCCGCGGCGCTGCGCGAGCGGCTGATCGACCGCGCGCGCGAAGGTGCGGCCGGCCCCGATCTCGGCGCGGAGGTGGAGGCGCTCGTCGAGCGCGAAGCCGCGCCGCTCCCGGCCGGCCAGCGCGAGGCGCTGCGCGAGCGCGTCCTGCTGCTGGCCACGGGCCTCGGCCCACTCGAGCCGCTGCTCGCCGACCGGACCGTCGACGAGGTGATGGTCAACGGGCCCGGCGCCGTGTACGTCGAGCGCCACGGGCACATCGAGGCCACCGACGTCTGCTTCGACTCCGATGGTGAGCTGCTCCACGCGATCGAGCGCATCCTCGCGCCGCTCGGACGGCGCGTCGATGCGGCCACCCCGCTGTGCGACGCGCGGCTCGCCGACGGCTCGCGGGTCAACGTCGTGATCCCGCCGCTGTCGCTCGGCGGGCCGTGCCTGACCATCCGCCGCTTTCGCCGCGAGGGGTTCTCGCTCGCCGACCTGGTCGCGAACGGCACGCTGACCGCTCCGCTGGCGGAGTTTCTTGGAGCCTGCGTGCGCGGGCGCGCGTCGATCCTGGTCAGCGGCGGGACCGGCTCGGGCAAGACCACAACGCTGAACGCGCTGTCGGGGGAGATCGGCGCCGGCGAGCGGATCGTCACGATCGAGGACGCGGCCGAGCTGCGGCTGCGCCAGCGTCACGTGGTGCGGCTGGAGGCGCGGCCGCCGAGTCTCGAGGGAGCGGGGGAGGTGACGATCCGCGCGCTGGTGCGCAACGCGCTGCGCATGCGACCCGACCGGATCGTCGTCGGGGAGGTCCGCGGCGGGGAGGCGCTCGATCTGCTCCAGGCACTCACCACCGGGCACGACGGCTCGCTCTCCACGGTCCACGCGAGCTCGCCGGCCGATGCGCTGCGCCGGGTCGAGACGCTCGCCCTCATGGCCGACGTCGCCCTGCCACACGCCGCCGTGCGCGAGCAGGTGGCGAGCGCGATCGATCTCGTCGTCCACCAGGACCGGCGTGGCGACGGTTCGCGCGCGGTGACATCGGTCTCCGAAGTAGTGCGAGTGGCGGGTGCTCCTGGCGCGCGGGAGCTCGTCGGGCCCGACGGGTTGCGCGCCCCGGCCGGGGCCGAGCTGGCGGCGCGCCTGGAGGACGAGGCGTGAGCGGCCCCGGCTGGGCGGCGTTCGCCGCCGGTGCCGCCGCGGCGCTGGCCGTCGCTCAGGTCGCGGAAGGTGCAGCGGCCGCGGCCCGCGCTCACACGCCGCGCGCGCTCACGGCCGTCACGGCCGTCGTCACTGCATTCATCCGCGCGGGGCGCGAGGGCCGCGACCCGGGAGCGGCCGACCGCCGGCGGCTGCTGGCCGCGGGCGGGATCGCGGGCGCGGCGGCCGGTCTGATCGCCGCCGGGCCGCTCGCGGCGCTGGCGCTCGGCGCGGGCGGGCCATGGATCGCGGCCCGAGCCCTGCGCGCGCGCCGCGAGCACTATCGGCGCGCGGTCGAGGCCGAGGCGCCGGCACTTGCCCTCGCCCTCGCCGACGCGCTCGCCGCCGGGCACTCGCTGCGCGGGGCACTCGACGACGCCGCAGGCGGGCTGTCCGGCCCCGTCGCGCACGAGCTGCGCCGGGTCGCCGCCGAGCTGGCGGCCGGCGCCCCGACCGGGGCCGCGCTGCGGGCCCTCGCCGCCCGCCTGCGCTCGCCGCGGATCGACACCCTCACCGCGGCATGCCTCGTGCAGCAGCGCGCGGGCGGCGACCTGGCGGCGCTGCTGCGCGAGTGCGCCGAGGCGTTCGGGGACGAGGCCCGCCTGCGCGACGAGGTGCGGTCGGCCACGGCGCAGGCGCGTTTCACCGGGACCGTGGTGATCGTCATGCCGCTCGGCGGAGCCGCGCTCGCCGAGCTCGCCGACCCCGGCTTTCTCCTCTCGCTGTGGACGAACTTCCTCACGGCCTGGCTGCTCGGCGTCGCCGTCGCCATGCAGGTTGCCGCTGCTGTGCTCATACGCAGGCTCGGCCAGGTCCGCTGGTGACGGCCGCGCTCGCCTTTGCCGCGGCCGCCTGCGCCGTGCTCGGCCTCGCGCAGCTGGCCCTGGCAGGGCCGGCGCTGCGGCGCGGGCGCCAACCCACGCTCGGCGCCGCCGCCCGGCTGCGCCCGCCCGCAGGCCTCGCCGCGCGGATCGCGGCTGCCGGCAACCCGAGCGGGCTGGGGCCCACGGAGCTGATGGGAGCCAAGGTGGCGGCGGCTTGCGGCGGGGCCCTCGCGGGAGCAGTGATCGGGACGGCCGCTCCTGGCCGGCTCGGCATCCTGATCGCGGCGGCGGGCCCCGTCGCCGGGTTCTTCGCGCCCGATGCGTGGCTCAGCCGCCGCGCCCGCGCGCGCGCCGAGGCGGTGCGCCGCGATCTGCCCGGCCTGCTCGACCTCCTGCGGGTCAGCGTCGAGGCGGGAGCGCCGCTCGCCGCCGCGCTCGGCGAGATCGGCGCACGGGCGCGCGGCCCGCTGGCGGGCGAATGGCGGTCCGTGGCGCGGCAGGTGGTGCTCGGAGTGCCGCTCGAAGCGGCGCTCGAGAGCCACGCCCAGCGGCTCCCGCAAGCCGAGATCGTCGCGCTGTGCGCCGCGCTCCAGCGCGCCCGCCGCCATGGCACGCCGCTCGGGCGCACGCTCGCCGGTCAGGCCCGGGACGCACGCCTCGCCCTGCGGCGACGCGTCCAGGAGGACGCCGCGCGCGCCGCCCCGAAGATCCAGCTCGTCGTGGCCCTGCTGCTGGTGCCGTCGGTGCTCCTGATGGTGGCCGCGGCCCTGCTCTCCGCCTTGCTCGACGGTGGGGGCGGCGGGGGCCTGCCCGTCGGGCCCTAGCCGGCGAGCTCGCGCACGCGCCGCTCGAGGAACTCGCGGTCCGTCGCGTTGCCGGCCAGCGCGATCGCGGCGCGGTAGGCCGCGGCGGCCTCGTCCGAGCGACCGAGGCGGCGCAGCAGATCCGCCTTCGCCGCCGGCAGATGGTGGTAGCCGGCGAGCTCGCCGCGCTCCTCCAGCGCGGCGATCAGCGCGAGGCCGGTATCCGGCCCCTCGGCCATCGCCACGGCGGCTGCGCGATTGAGCTCGACGACGGGGGAGGGGTGCACCGCGAGGAGCTGCGTGTAGAGCTCTGCGATCCGCTGCCAGTCCGTGTCCGCGGCGGTGAACACCCGCGCGTGCTCGACCGCGATTGCCGCCTGGAGCACGTACGGGCCCGCGGCCGGGCCGGCGAGGCGCGCGGCGCGGCCGAAGAGATCGAAGCCGGTCGCGATCGCCTCGTAGTCCCACGCCCGGCGGTCTTGGGCCTCGAGAACGACGAGCCGCCCTTGTTCATCTGTCCGGGCGTCGCGGCGTGAGTCCTGGACCAGCATCAGCGCGGTCAGCCCGAGCACCTCCGCCTCGTCGGGCATCAGGTTGCACAGCACCTGCCCGAGGCGGATCGCCTCGGCGCACAGCTCGCGCCGCACCAGGACGTCGCCGGACGTCGCGGCGTAGCCCTCGTTGAAGACGAGGTAGAGCGAGGCCAGGACCGCGGCGAGGCGGTCCGGCAGGTCGTGCGCCTCGGGCACCTCGTAGCGGATCCCGGCGGCGGCGATCTTGCGCTTGGCGCGCACGAGGCGCTGGGCCATGGCGGCCTCGGACGTGAGCAGGGCACGGGCGATCTCGGGCGTCGAGAGCCCGCCGAGCGTGCGCAGGGTCAGCGCCACACGGGCGTCGATCGCCAGGGCGGGGTGGCAGCAGGTGAAGAAGAGCTGCAGCCGGTCGTCAGGGATGGCGTCCATGTCCAGTTGGTCCTCGAAAGTCGCCGGCACGAGCCGCGTCAGCTCGGCGACCTTGTCCTCGAGGCGCCGTTCGCGGCGCAGCCGGTCGATCGCCCGGTTGCGCGCCGCGACCGCGATCCAGCCCGCGGGGTTGCGCGGAACGCCGTCCTCGGGCCAGCGCTCGAGCGCTGCGGCGAACGCCTCCTGCACCGCGTCCTCGGCCAGGGAGAAGTCGCCGAGCGCGCGGATGAGCGTCGCGACCGCCCGTCCCGAGGACTCCCGGAACAGGCGGTCGACCAGCTCTGGCGAGGCTTCGGTGGTCAGGCGGACGCCTGGCCCTCGTGGACGGGCTGCTCGTCGACCGCGCCCATCTCCAGTGCCGGCCGCACCTCGACCGACCCGCCGGCGGGCAGGCTCGGGATCCTCGCGGCCCACTCGATCGCCTCGTCGAGGTCCTCGCAGTCCAGCAGGTAGTAGCCGCCGAGGGCTTCCTTGGTCTCGGCGAACGGGCCGTCGCTGAGGATGCGCTCGCCACCGGCCAGGCGGACGGTCGTGGCCGTCACCGTGGGTTGCAGGCCCTCGCCGCCGAGCAGCTTGCCGGCCGCGGCCGCGGCCTGGCTGTAGTCGTTCCACTTCTGCATCTCGGCGGCGAACTGCTCGGGGCTGCGCTCGTCCGCCTCGTGCTTCTCCTCGACGTAGATCGTGAGCAGGTACTTCATGGTGCACCTCCGTCGTAGTGGTGGCGCGGGTCGCCACCGTCAACCCTAGGACGAACGGGGTACGGCGAGATCGACACATGCTGCGAAGGCTGCGGACGGAACCACCGATTTTGTGCAATCCAGGTGTCAGATGGCATTTCTGCAAAGCGTCTATCGCCAATTCTGGGGTGGATATCCCACCGCATCCCACGGCAGGATTCCTTGTTGCAGAGCCGAAATACGCGTGGTAGGAGGGTCGGAGGTGGACGTCTCTTGGGGATTCGTGGGGAATTGTGTTGCATGGTGGGATGAAGTGGGCTAGGGTGGCGCCAGTCAACGAGGACCGGAGTGGCGGGGCTCCTCCCACTCCGCCACTTCGGTCCAACTTGCTCCCCCTTCTGCCATGGCATTCCGCGGCCTCTACGAACACTCGCTGGACTCGAAGAACCGGCTCAGCGTGCCGGCGAAGTTCCGCGCCGACTTCGCCTCCGGCCTCGTGCTCTCGCAGGACCCCGACGAGCAGTGCCTCGGCGTCTGGACCCCCGAGGCCCACGAGGCGACAGCCGAGGCCGCGTTCGCCGGCAAGGATCCGCTCGACAAGGACTACAAGCGCCAGCAGCGCGAGTTCTTCGGCCACTCGTTCGACATCGACCTCGACGCGAACGGCCGCATCACGATCCGCGAGGACCTGCGCGAGCACGCCGGGATCGAGCGCGACGTGGTCGTCGTCGGTGTCCGCACGCACCTCGAGATCTGGAGCAAGGCCCGCTGGGACTCGATGCAGGAAGCCGGCGAGGGCTGACAAGCCATGCTCTTGGAGATGACCCGCGCACACGTACCAGTCCTCGCCGGTGAGCTGATCGACCTCACCGACCCGGCGCCGGGCGACAACGTCGTCGACTGCACGTTCGGTGCGGGCGGCCACGCGCACCTGGTGGCGGACCGGATCGGTTCTGCCGGGACGCTCGTCTGTATCGACCGCGATCCCGCTGCCGAGGCGCGGTTCGAGGAGCTGACCGCCGAGGTGGCCTGCACGACGCGCTTCCTGCGGATGGAGAACGCCGACGCGCTCGACCTGCTGCGCGCGGAAGGCTTCGCCGCCGACCTCGTGTACATGGACCTCGGGGTGTCGTCGATGCAGATCGACACGCGCGAGCGCGGCTTCTCCTACTCATACGACGCGCCGCTCGACATGCGGATGGACACCGAGCAGGACCTCGATGCCCGCACGATCGTCAACGAGTGGGACGAGCGGCGGCTGTCCCAGCTGTTCCGCAACTACGGTGAGGACCCCAACTCCCGCCGGATCGCCCGCGAGCTAGTCGCGCGCCGCGCGCAAGCGCCGTTCGACACGACGGGCGAGCTCGTCGACGCGATCGAGGCAGCCCTGCCCGCGGCCGTCCGGCGCAAGTTCGGCGCGTCCAGCCCGGCCAAGCGTGTCTTCCAGGCCATTCGTATCGCCGTCAACGACGAGCTCGGGTCCCTCGAACGCGCGCTCCCGGCCGCGTGGGACCTGCTCGCGCCCGGCGGGCGGCTTGCCGCCATCTCGTTCCATTCGCTCGAGGACCGCCGGGTCAAGCGCTTCCTGGTCGCCCGCGCCCAGGGCTGCATCTGCCCGCCGGATCTTCCGGTCTGCGCCTGCGGCCGGACGCCCGAGGCCGAGCTGCTGACCCGCCGGTCGGTCGCTCCGACCCCGGGTGAGGTAGCCGAGCAACCCGCGCTCGGGCTCTGCCCGTCTGCGGGTGGCCCGCAAGATCTCCGAGGACGCGGCCTGATGGCCCCGCTCACCGCTCCCGCGCGGCGCGCGCCGCTGCGCGCGCCCGCGCCCCGTCGCGGTCCCCCGTCCCGCCTCGCAGCCGCTGCCGCGCGGCGCCGCGCTGCTCGACGCGATCCTGCACGGCCGGATCTGGATCGCCATCGTCTTCGCGCTGCTGGCGGGCATCGTGTTCTTCAACGTCGACCTGCTCCAGATGAACCGCGACCTCGCAAAGACCGCCGAGCGCGCCTCGGTGGTCAAGCGCGAGAACGCCCGCCTGCGGGCTGAGGCCGCGCGGCTGGGGGCCAGCGAGCGCATCCAGGCCGTCGCCGCCGAGCGCGGGCTCGTCCTGCCGGCGCCCGACCAGGTGCGTTATCTGAAGTCGAACCCGGGCGCCGACGCGGAGAAGGCCGCCCGCCGCCTCGCAGCCCGCCCCGCGCAGCCCGCCGCAACCCCGGTCGATCCGGCAGCCGTCGCGCCCGTGACGCCGGCCCCCGCCGCCCAGGCCCCCGTGCCGCCGGCCCAGGTGGCCGCACCGGCGCAGTCCACGACCACGCCGACCCAGTAGGGCTATGACGCTGGTCGACCGGCGGATCGGGCTGCTATTCGCCCTCTTCGTCGCGCTGCTCGGGCTCGCCACCGTGCGCGCGACGTGGCTCGGCACCGTCCAGGCCGGCTCGCTCAAGGAGCGCGCCGTTTCGCAGCAGGTCGAGGATCTCAAGGTCTCCGCACGGCGCGGCACGATCACCGACCGCCACGGCACGGAGCTCGCTGTGTCGGAGGATGCGGCGAGCGTGTTCGCCAACCCCTTCCTGGTCAAGAACCCGGCCGAGTCCGCCCGCCGGCTCGCGCCGATCCTCGGGGTGCCCGAGAACGAGCTGCTGGAGCAGCTCGCCGACCGCGACCAGGGCTTCGTCTACCTGCGCCGCAAGCTCGACCCGGATCTCGGCGAGGACGTGGAGAAGCTGAAGATCGCCGGCATCGGCACCGTCACCGAGCCGCGCCGCACGTACCCGCAGGGCGCGCTCGCGGGGCAGCTGCTGGGCACCGTCGGCACAGACAACTACGGCCTCAGCGGGATCGAGCAGCAGTTCGAGAAGAGCCTGCACGGGAGCGACGGCGAGCGAAAGCTGGTCAAGGACGCGCTCGGCGAGCCGGTGAGCATCATCGAGCCCAAGCGGGCCGTGGCCGGCGACGACCTCCAGCTGACGATCGACGGGCCGCTCCAGGAGCGGGTCGAGGCCGTGGTCGGCCAGGTCGGGCGCGACTACAGGCCCAAGGGCGCGACCGCGATGGTGATGGACCCGCGTACCGGCAGGTGCTCGCCCTGGCCAACTGGCCGCGCGTCGATCCGAACGACTTCGGCGCGGCGACCGAGATCGCGCGCCAGAACCAGGGTGTGATGTCGAGCTTCGAGCCCGGGTCCACCTTCAAGGCCTTCACCGTCGCCGCCGCGCTCGAGGAGAAGAAGATCACGCCGGCGAGCCGCTTCGACCTGCCGCCGGTCCTCCAGGTCGCCGACCGCCAGATCGGTGAGTCCCACCCGCGCGGGTACATCAACGCCTCTGCGGGCGACATCCTCGCCCAGTCGTCCAACGTCGGCGCCGCGCTGATCGGCATGCGTGTGGGGGCGACCCGCTTCGACAAGCTGGTGCGCAAGTTCGGCTTCGGGAGCAGCACCCGCACCGGCCTGCCCGGCGAGGCGCCGGGGATCGTGCTGAAGCCGGAGAAGTACTCCGACTCGACGCTGGCGAACATGTCGATGGGCCAGGGTCTGGCCGTCACGCCGCTGCAGATCGCGGCCGGCTTCTCGGCGCTTGCCAACGGCGGGGTCTACCACCGCCCGCACGTGATCGCGGGCGAGCGGGACCCCGGGCGGCGGATCGTGTCCGAGCGCACCGCAGCCGAGGTGTCGCGCATGCTCGAGGGAGTGCTCGGCCCGCAGGGCACGGGCGGCGAGGCGCAGGTACGCGGCTACGCGCTGGCGGGCAAGACGGGTACAGCCGAGAAGCCGGACCCCGAGACGGGTGGCTACTCCAAGACGAAGTTCGTGGCGTCGTTCATCGGCATGGCGCCGGCGCGCAACCCGCGGCTGGTCGTCTCCGTGATGGTCGACGAGCCCAGCGGCGGCGACTACTACGGCGGTACGGTGGCGGCCCCCGCTTTCGAGAAGATCCTCGAGTTCGCGCTGCCCTACCTGCGCATCCCGCCGGCCTAGACCCTGACCGCACCAACCGGATATCTGATCCTCCACGGCTGGCAGAACCGCCGGCCGCCCGAGCACTGGGAGCACATCCTGGCGCACGCGCTCGAGGCTGCGGGAGCGGCGGTCGAGTACCCGCAGCTGCCGGATCCCGATACGCCGAAGCTCGCCGAATGGATGGACGCCGCCCGCGCCGCTCTCGCCGGGCTCGGTGAGGACCCGGTCGTGATCTGCCATTCGCTGTCGTGCATGGCCTGGGCGCATCTGGCGCCGCATCTCGAGGCCGATGAGCGACCGGGCCGCGTGTTGTGGGTGGCTCCGCCGGGGCCGTCGCTGTTCGAGGCCGAGCCGTTGATCGCCGCGTTCGCGCCCGCCGGGCTCGACGCCGAGGCGATCCGGGCGTCGTCGGCGCGCGCGCCGCTGCGCCTCGTCTGCTCGGACGGTGACCCGTACTGCCCGGAGGGCGCCGCCGAGGTATACGGCGAGCCGCTCGGGCTCGACGTCGACCAGCTGACCGGCCAGGACCACATCAACCCGGACGCCGGATACGGGGAGTGGCCGTCGGTGCTGGCCTGGTGCCGCGATCCGGCGGTGCGGCTCGCGGCGCGGCCGGAGCCGTAGCCGGTCGGGCAAGCGCCCGGCTCGGCCGGGCGCGCCGCCATGACATCTAGACTCAGGCCCTTGCTTCTCAGCGACCTGATGGCAACCGCCGCCCCCGAGGTCGAGATCACCGGGCTCGCCTATTCGAGCAGGAGCGTCACTCCGGGAGCGCTCTTCTTCTGTGTCCCGGGATTCACCGCCGACGGCCATGATTTCGCGCCCGACGCCGTCGAGCGCGGCGCGGTCGCGCTCGTCTGCGAGCGATCGCTCGGTCTCGGCGTACCGGAGGTCGTGGTCGACGACGTGCGCGCGGCCATGGGCCCGGCCGCGGCCCGCTTCAACGGCGATCCGACGGCCACGCTGCGGGTCGCCGGGATCACCGGCACCAACGGGAAGACCACCACCGCCTTCCTCGTGCGCGACGTGCTCGAGGCGGCCGGCATCGCAGACCGGGCTGATGGGCACGGTCAAGCAGGTCGTGGGCGGGATGGAGGAGGCGGTCGAGCGCACCACTCCCGAGGCGATCGACCTCCAGGACACCTTCCGCCGCATGCTCGAGGCCGGCGACGGAGCGTGCGCGATGGAGGTGTCCTCGCACGCGCTGGAGCTCGGGCGCGCGGCGGGTATCCGCTTCGCGGCGCGGGTGTTCACGAACCTGACGCAGGACCACCTCGACTTCCACCCGACGATGGAGGAGTACTTCCTCGCCAAGCGGCGGCTGTTCGACGGGCCCGGCCCCGCGATCGTCAACGCCGACGACGATTACGGGCGCCGCCTCGCCGCGGAGGTGCCCGGCGCCACGACGTTCGCGATCGACAACGACGCCGACTACCGCGCTCGCGACGTGCGCTTCGACGTCGCGGGCGCGACCTTCACCGTCGCGACGCCGGACGGCCCGCTGGAGCGTGACCACGCGCCTGCCTGGCCTGTTCAACGTGTCGAACGCGCTGGCCGCGCTCGCCACGGCCCGCGCGCTGGGGGTGAAGCCGGAGGTGGCGGCAGCCGCGCTGGCGCAGGCGGGGCGCGTGCCAGGCCGCTTCGAGCCCGTCGAGGAGGGGCAGGACTTCGGCGTGCTCGTCGACTACGCCCACACCCCGGACTCGCTCGACAACGTGCTGCGTGCCGCCCGCGAGCTGACCACGGGCACGCCTGCACGTGGTGTTCGGCGCCGGCGGCGACCGCGACCGGGGCAAGCGGCCGCTGATGGGCGAGGCGGCGCGGCGCGGCGCCGACCGGGTGATCGTGACCTCCGACAATCCGCGCTCCGAGGATCCGGCGGCGATCGTCGCCGAGGTGGCGGCGGGAGCCGGCGCGGAGCGCAGAGCTCGAGGTCGACCGCCGGCGTGGCCATCGCGCGTGGCCATCGACACGGCGGCGACGGGCGACGTGGTGGTGATCGCGGGCAAGGGGCACGAGCAGGGCCAGGAGTTCGAGGGCGGCCGCAAGGAGCCGTTCGACGACCGCCTCGTGGCTCGCGAGGCGCTGCGCGCACGGGCCGGCGCATGATCGACCGCGACGCAGCCTGGGTGGCGCAGGCCGCCGGGGGCACGCTCGTGCGTGCGGGCGGGGGCTCGCCCACGCGCGCCGTGATCGACAACCGCGGCATTCAGCCAGGGCGACCTGTTCGTGGGGCTGCCCGGCGCCGCGCGTCGACGGCGGCGGGTTCGCCCCGGACGCGCTCGCGGCGGGGGCATGGGGCGTGGTGGTCGGCCCGGCGCACGCCGAGCGCGCCGCCGAGGCGGCGCCGGCCGGAGGGGGAACGGTGGTCGCCGTGGACGACCCGCTGGCAGGGCTGCAGCGCGCTCGCCCGCGCGTGGCGGCGGGAACTGGGCTGCAAGGTCGTCGGGGTGACCGGCTCGACCGGCAAGACCTCGACCAAGGACATCCTCGCGGCGCTCCTGCGCCCGCACATGCGCACGCACGCCAACCGCGAGAACCTGAACACCGAGATCGGCGCTGCCGCTGACCATCCTCGAGGCCGAGCGCGGGCACCGAGGCGCTCGTGCTCGAGATGGCGATGCGCGGCGAGGGCCAGATCGCCGAGCTGGTGGCGATCGCCGAGCCCGACGTGGGCGTGATCGTGAACGTCGGCCCGGTGCACCTCGAGCTGCTCGGGACGGTCGAGCGGGTGGCCGCCGCCAAGGCCGAGCTGATCCGCGACCTGCGCGCCCGGCGCCACCTGCGTGGTCCCGGCCGGGGAGCCGCTGCTCGACCGCCATCTGCGGGACGAGCTGGAGACGATCACGTTCGGCCCGGGCGGCGACGTGCACCTGACGGCGTTCGCGGACGGGGTGGCAGCGATCGACGGCGCGCGGCCGCGCGATCGAGCTCGAGCTGCCCTACTCGGAGCCGCACAACCTGCTCAACACCCTCGCCGCCGTGGCCGCCGCGACCGCCATCGGCGTGCGAGCCCGCCGGGGCCGTCGACGTGCGCTTCTGCTCCCTGCGCGGGCGAGGTCGTGGAGCTCCCCGGCGGGGTGACGGTCGTCAACGACTGCTACAACGCCAACCCGATGTCGATGCGGGCCGCCCTCCAGCACCTTGCCGAGACGCCCGCTGAGCGGCGTCGTCGCCGTGCTCGGCGACGATGGCCGAGCTGGGGCCGGGCTCGGCCGCATTCCACCGCGACATCGGCGACGGAGGCCGCCGCGCTGGGCATCGACGTGCTCATCACCGTCGGCGAGGCCGCGCTCCCGTACGCCGAGACGTTCGACGGCGAGACCTACTCGACCGGCACCCCCGAGGAGGCCGGCGCGCTGCTCGAGGAGATCGCGCTGCCCGGGCGACCGCGTGCTGATCAAGGGCTCGCGCTCCGTCGGGCTCGAGGCGGTGCTCGCCTAGATGGGGGAGATTCTCATCGCGGGGATGGCGTCCCTGCTCATCTGCATCTTCCTCGGGCCCGAAGTTCATCGAGTTCCTGCGCGCGCAGGAGTTCGGCCAGCACATCCGCGAGGAGGGGCCGGCCGGCCACCACGAGAAGGCGGGCACGCCGACGATGGGCGGCATCATCATCTTCATCGCCGTCGGCGGTGCCGTTCCTGATCCTCGGCGACTACCGCGCGGTGAGCCTGGCCGTGTTCGGCACAGCGCTCGCCAGCGCCGCGCTCGGGTTCGCCGACGACTGGGCCAAGATCTCCAAGCGCCGCTCGCTCGGCGTGAGCGGCAGGACCAAGCTGCTCGTGCAGGCGCTCATCGCCGTCGCGCTGTGGCTGGTCGCGACCGAGTACGTGGGGCTGTCGCGACACGCTGCGGTTGCGCGTCGTCGACGCCTCGGTCGACCTCGGCTACTTCTACCCGGTGCTGATCCTGCTCGTGCTGCTCGGCACCACGAACGGCGTGAACCTGACCGACGGGCTCGACGGCCTGGCGGCGGGCTGCTGCGCGATCGTGCTGTTCGCCTTCACCGCCATGACGTTCATCACCGCCGGCGCCGGGCCAGCAGGACCTCGCGCTGCTGTGCGCCTGCCTGGTCGGGGCCTGCGTCGGCTTCCTGTGGTTCAACTCGTTCCCGGCCGCGATCTTCATGGGCGACACCGGGTCGCTCGGGCTTGGGCGGCGCGATCGCCGGCGCTCGCGGTGATGACGAAGACCGAGGTGCTGCTGCTGATCATCGGCGGCATCTTCGTGATCGAGGCGCTGTCGGTCCTGATCCAGGTGTTCGCCTTCCAGCGCTTCCGGCGGCGGGTGTTCCTGATGGCCCCGATCCACCACCACTTCGAGATGCTCGCGTGGTCGGAGACGAAGATCATCCTGCGCTTCTGGATCGTCGCCGCGATCTGCAGCGCGATCGGTTTCACGCTCTACCAGCAGTCGATCACGTGACCGTGCGCGCGGCCCGCCGCTGCCGCCGGGGCCCTATCTGGTGGTGGGCCTGGCGCGGTCGGGCCAGGCCGCGGCGCGGATGCTGGCCGGCGCACGGCGAGGTGATCGGCGTCGACTCCGGCAGGCCCGAGGTCGACCTCGACTGCGAGGTGCACCTGGGCGATCCCGGGATCGACCTGCTCGAGCGGGTGGCGACGGTGGTGAAGAGCCCGGGCGTGCCGGCCGACGCGCCGTGGTCGCGACGGCGCAGGAGCGGGGCATGCCGGTCCTCGGCGAGCTCGAGCTCGCCTGGCGGCTGCTCGGAAACCGTTTCGTCGCGGTGACCGGCACCAACGGCAAGACCACGACCGTCGAGCTGCTCGGCGCGATCTGGCGCGAGGCCGGGCTGCCGGTGGCGGTCGCCGGGCAACGTCGGCACGCCGGTCGCGTCTCTGGTCGGCGCAGCTCGACCCTGCCGCGACGGTGGTCTGCGAGTGCTCGAGCTTCCAGCTCGAGGACTCGCGCGGCGTTCGCGCCCGAGTGCGCGGTGCTGCTCAACGTCGAGCCGGACCACCTCGATCGCCACGGCACGCTCGATGCCTACCGGGCGGCGAAGCTGCGGATCTTCGCCGAACCAGGAGCCCGGCGACACGGCGATCCTCCCCTCGTCGCTAGAGCCCGAGCGCGGCGGGGCCGCGACGCCGGTCTTCCTCGACCGCGAGCCTGATCCCGCCGGCCTTGTGCTGCGCGGGGCCCACAACGTCGAGAACGCGCGGGCCGCGGTCGCGGCGGCGCGGGCGCTCGGCGTGCCGGGCGAGGCCGTGAGCGCGGCGCTCGGGTCGTTCCGCGGGGTCCCGCACCGGCTCGAGGAGGTGGCCGAGATCGACGGCGTGACTCTACGTCAACGACTCGAAGGCCACGAACGTCGCGGCCGCCGTCGGGCGGCATCGAGGCGTTCGAGGGCGGCGTGCACGTGATCCTCGGCGGCAGCCTCAAGGGCGGGGGCTTCGCGGGGCTGCGCGAGTCGGTCTCCGAGCCGCTGCCGGGCGGCCTACCTGATCGGGGCGGCCGCCGACAAGCTCGCGGCGGACCTGGCCGGGACGGTGCCGCTGCAGGCGCTGCGGGACGCTCGAACGGGCGGTCGCAGAGGCCGCGTGCCGCGGCCGAGCCGGGCGAGGTGGTGCTGCTCTCGCCGGCCTGCGCCAGCTTCGACCAGTTCCGCGACTACGAGGACCGCGGGCGGCGGTTCCGCAGAACTCGTGCCCGGCCCTGAATGACTTTCGCCTCGGACGTCGAAGAAGTTCCGGATGGCCGCCGCCGCCACTCGCTCGACACGCATTTCCGCACCCTCGCGGACCCGCACGCAGCGGCCCCTCGAGTACTCGCTCCTGACCACCGCGACGCTCTGCATGCTGGCCGCGGGCGCGGTGATGGTCTACTCGGCGAGCTCGGCGGAGTCGCTGCTCGACGGCTCGGGCGACCCGTCCTTCTACTTCAAGCGCTACGTGATGCTCGGGGCGATCGGCGCTGGTCGCGATGTTCGTGGCCTCGCGCCACGGGCTGCGGATGGTCAAGCAGATGACGCCCGTGCTCCTGCTGCGTCTCGTTCGTCCTCACGGTCGCCGTGATGGTGCCCGGCGTCGGCGTGACGGTGAACGGCGCTACCCGCTGGCTCGGCGCCGGGCCGCTGCAGTTCCAGCCGTCGGAGCTGCTGAAGGTCGCGCTCGTGCTCTACGCGGCGCTGCTGCTCGCCGACGCGGCCCACGTGCCGTGCGCTCGGTCGAGAGCCTGGCGAAGCCGCTGCTGATCGTCGTCGCCGTCGCCTGCCTGCTGCTGCTGAAGCAGCCCGACATGGGCACCGCGATGGTCATCTGCTTCTCGATCGGCGCCCTGCTGATCGCCGCCGGGACGCCGCTGCGGGTGCTCGGCATCGCTGCGTCGCGGCGATCGTGGTGCTGGCCTTGATCCTCGCCGTCGTCGAGCCGTACCGGATGGAGCGCATGACGGCGTTCCTCGACCCGTGGGGCGACGCGGGCGACACCGGCTTCCAGGCGGTCCAGGCGCTGACCGCGATCGGCTCGGGCGGCCTGTTCGGCGTCGGTCTCGGCGAGTCGGTGCAGAAGATCTTCTACCTGCCCGAGGCCCACACCGACATGATCCTGGCGATCATCGGCGAGGAGCTCGGGGTGTTCGGGCGTGATCGTCGTGGCCTCGCTCTACGGGATGATCGGCTACGCCGGCCTGCGCACCGCGCGGGCGGCGCGCGACCGCTACTCGAAGCTCCTCGCGGCCGGGATCACCTCGCTGATCCTCTGCCAGGCGACGCTGAACTTCTTCGCGGTGCTCGGGCATGGCGCCGCTCACCGGCGTGCCGCTGCCCGTTCATCTCCTACGGCAGCACGAACCTGATCGTGCTGCTCGGGATGATGGGGCTCCTGCTGAACGTCGCGGCCACCGGCGGCATGCCCGGCGGCCCGCGGCTCGAGGCGATCGATGGAGGTCACGATGGCAACGGTCGTGATCGCGACGGGCGGGACGGCCGGCCACGTGGTTCCCGGCCCTCGCCGTGGCGGACGCGCTGCGGGATAGCGGCGCCCGCGTCGAGTTCATCGGGGGCGGCGCGCCGAGGCGGAGCTTGTGCCCGCCGCGGGCTACCCGTTCCACCACCTGACGGTCGCCGGGCTCGACCGCCGCAACCCGCTCAAGGCCGCGCGCGCGGCCGTCCTGGCGGGCGCGCGCGACGGGCCGGGCGCGGCGGCTGCTGAGGGCGATCGGCGCGGATGCAGTGCTCGGGGGCGGCGGTTACGTGGCCGGGCCGGTCGGGCTCGCGGCGCGCACGCTGCGGACTCCGCGTCGGGCTGACGGAGGCCGACAGCCATCTCGGCATCACGAACCGGCTGCTCGCGCCGGTCGCGGGCCGCGTGTTCCTCGCGTTCCCGATCGACGGGCGGGACGGCGCCAAGTACGAGGTCACCGGCAGGCCCGTCCCGGCCGAGGCGGTCGGCGGCGACCGCGCTGCCGCGCGCGAGCGGTTCGGCATCGGCGCCCGACGAGCCGTGCGTGCTGGTGTTCGGCGGCTCGCTCGGCGCGCTGCGGCTGAACGAGGCGGCGATCGAGGCGTTCGGCGCGGCGGCGCCCGTGCGCGATCATCCACGCCAGCGGTCGCCGGGACCACGAGGATCTGCGCGCCCGCCTCGCCGTGCTCGGTAACGCCGCCGCACTACCGCCTGTACGACTACATCGAGCCGTTCGGCGACGCGCTCGCCGCCGCCGACCTCGTCGTCGGCCGCTCCGGGCGGATCGGTGTTCGAGGTCGCGGCCGCCGGCCTGCCGTCGATCCTCGTGCCCTACCCGCACGCGACGGCCGACCACCAGACCCTCAACGCCCGCTACATGGAGCGCGCCGGCGCCGCTGTGGTCGTACCGGACGCCGAACTCGACGGAGTCGCGCCTCGCCCGCGAGGTTGGCGCGTTGCTGGCCGCGCCCGAGCGGATGGGCGCGATGGCGAACGCCGCCCAGGAGGCCGCGCGGCCCGACGCCGCGCGACGCATCGCGGACGGGGTGCTGGAGTTGGCTGCCTCGGGCGCGTAGGGCGGCGAGGGAGCTAGAGCCCGCGCAGGGCGCGCTGCAGGCGCGCGTCGTCGCGCGCGATTGCGCGTTGTGCGGCGCGGATCTTGCCGCGATTGCCGCCGGCAGCGGCGAGGCGGTCGTAGTCGGCGCTGAGGGCGCGCAGGGCGCCGGCGACCTCGGTGTGGACGGGCCCGGCCTGCTGCGGCACTCCGGGCTTCTCGATCGCGGCGAGCGCAGCGGCGTGCGCGCGCGCGAGGCGGCGGGCGGCGGTGACCCTGGTCCGGGCGCGGCTCGAGCGGGCGGCCCGGGCCGAGGCCTGACGCCTGCGGGCAAGGGTCCGGGCGGCGACAAGGACGTTGGCCCGCCAGGCTGCGCCCGCGGCGGGGTCGAAGGTCGACGCAGCGGGCACGCGCAGCGTGCCGGCTGCGTCGGTGCAGGCGGCGGACGGCGAGTCGGCTCCGGGTGGGCCGTAGCACGCGAGCGCGACCGTCCCGGCGCCCGTCGGTGCGGCGTAGAGAGTCACGGTGCGGTTCGGGCGGCGCGTCTTGAGGCCGCTCCAGCGCCACGCCTTGAGGTTCCCGATCGTGACCGCCTCGGGTGGCGGCGGGTCGGCCTGGAGACGCTCGGCGAGAATCCGCGGGTCGATCAGCACGCGCTGGCTCTGCACCATCCCCGCGACCAGGCCGGTGGTTGAGTCCGGCGCAGGGGCGAGCGAGATCGGGAGGCGGAAGTCGAGCCCGCCGATCTCGACCGGTTGCGTCGTCTCGGTCCAGCCCGACGGGACCGAGACCTCGACGTCATCGGCCTCGGCGGGCTCCGTGCCGTCGCCCTTGATGGCGCCCGCGAGGATCCAGCCGATCGCCGCGGCGCCGATCACCAGCGCGACGGCCACCCCGGTCGGGACCTTCGTCCGCGGCCGGCCGGGAAGCGGGGCGGGGCGAAGACCGGCGATCGGGGGCGGTCCGGAGCGCTCGCCCGAGTCGGCCTGCTCCTCGGCCTCGGCAGTGTCGTGTTTCAGGGCTCCTTGCTCCGAGGCCGCTTCGGCGGCCGCCGTTGCCTGACGCAGGCGCAGGCGTTCCTCCGCATCGCGGACACGCGCGTCCTGCTCGGCGCGGGCGTCCGCCTCGCGGTCGGCCCGCGCCTCCGCGTCGGCGCGGGCGCTGGACTCCTCCTCGACGCGGGCCTCGGCTGCGGCGAGCGCCGCGGAGTCGCGCCGTGCGCGGGCCTCGGCCTCCCGCTCGGTCTTGGCGTGGGCCTCGCGCGCGGCGCGGGCCTCCGCCTCGCTCTCGGCCCGGGCCTTGGCCTCGCGGGCGGCGCTGCGCTCGGCCTCCCGAGCCGCGCGTGCCTCGGCTTCCTGGCGCGCGCGGCGTTCGGCCTCGGTCTCCGCCTCGACGCGCGCGGCCTTCTCCTGCTCGGCGCGTGACTCAGCCTCGGCCCGTCCGGCTGCTTCGTGCTCGGCGCGAGCCTCGGCCGCCTGCTCGGCGCGGGATTCAGCCTCGGCTCGGGCCTCGGCCGCCTGCTCGGCGCGGGCCTCGGCCTCGGCTCGGGCCTCGGCATCGACGCGGGCCTGCGCCTCGGCGCCGAGGCGGGCTTCGGCCTCGACGCGGGTCTGTGCCTCGGCGTCGAGGCGCGCCTCGGCCTCTTGGTGGGCGATGATGGCAGCGTCGGCCTCGGCCTGCGCCGCAGCAAGGGCTTCCGCGCGAGCGGTCGCCTCGGCTTGGGTGCGGGCGTTGCGCTCGGCCTCCGCGGTGCCTTCGGCCTCGGCACGAGCGTTGCGCTCAGCCTCCGCGGCATCCTCTGCGTCGGCGCGGGCCTCCGCCTCGAGCCGAGCGGCCTCCTCTGCCTGGACACGAGCCTCGGCTTCGGCCTGGGCGGCGTCCTCCGCGTGTGCCCGCGCGAGCGACTCCTTGCGCGCGGCCTCCTCGGCCTGGCCGCGGGCCTCGGTCTCAGCGGCGGCGCGCTCCTCGGCTTCGGCTCGCGCGGCCGTCTCGGCGGCGGCGCGCTCTTCGGCTTCGGCTCGCGCGGCGGCCTCGGCGGCGGCGCGGTCCTCTGCCTCGGCGCGTGCCGTGGCCTCCGCGTTGGCACGCAGCTCTGCCTCGGCGCGTGCGGCGGCCTCCTCCTGGGCGAGCGCGGCGGCCTCGGCCTCGGCCCGTGCGGCGGCCGTCGCGGCGGCCTCGGCTTCGGCCCGTGCGGCGGCCTCGAGCTCGATCTCGGTCGGGCCCGGCAGTGCGGTGGGAGGCTCAGGCAGGCCGAACGCCGTCCGGGCAGCCTCGGCGGCGAGGTCGCCCGCTGTGCCGTGGCGCTCGGCGGGGTCCTTGGCAAGGGCTCGTTCGAGTGTCTGGTCGAGCGCCCGCGGGAGCCCGGTTGCGTGGGCGCTCGGCGGATTGGCGGTGCCGGAGAGGTGGCCCTCGCGCGCCGCGTCCGGGGCGCGGCCGAAGGGCGGCTCACCGGTCACGCTTTCGTACAGCAGGCAGCCGAGCGCGTAGACGTCGGAGGCCGAGGTCGCGGGCTCGCCCCGTAGCTCCTCCGGCGCGGCGTAGGCCGCCTGTTCGGCGTCCGGGACGGCCGACCCCCGTGGCCGGCCGAGCTCGAAGCCGAGCACGAATGCGCGGTCGACCGGCGCCTCCTCGATCACGACGTTGCCTGGCCGTATCGCCCTGTGCAGCAGGCCGGCGTTGTGCGCACGGTCGAGCACGTCCGCGACCTCGCCGACCACGCGCACGGCGTGCAGCAGGTCGAGGCCGTCGCCGATCTCGTCGCGGAGCTCGTGGCCGGGGACGTCCTCGCTGATCGCGTAAAGGCCCTCGGAGCTGGTGCCGTAGGCGATGAGGGCGGGTGTGTTGGCGTTCGTGATCGCGGCGAGCGCCTCGCAGTCGGCGGCAAAGCGGCGCGCGGTGGCCGGATCCGTGTCCGGGTTGATGCGCACGGTCGCAGCGGCGCCGCTCGCCTCCTCGGTGGCGGCGTAGACGCGGACTCCGTCGGGGGCCTCGGAGATCAGCGAGTCGAGGCGATAGCCGGCGACCCTGGTCTCGGCGAGTGCGCCGTCGGCGTCGTGGCCCGTCACTTCGAGTTGAAGAATTCCTTCGGCGCCGCCGGCGCGGGGGACGGCGTCGGCGACGGAGCCGGGGCGGGGGACGGTGTGGGCGCCGGTGCCGGCCTGGCGGCCGGGACCGAAGGCGTGGGGGCCGCGGGTGCGCTGGCTGCCGGCGTCGGCGCCGGCTTGGCGGCCGCCCGGCGGCGGCGCACGGGCGCGGTGGCCGGGCGCGGGGCCTTGACGATGACTATCGCTTCCGGCGCGGGCGGCAGGGCGACGTTGCCGGCCGCGGCGGGCGGGCCGGCGGAGGCCGTGTCCGTGTCCTCACCGCGCGTGGCGAGGCCTGCGAACAGGGCGACGAGGAAGATCCCAGCGGCGATGAGGGCGATCCGCAGCGGCTGCGACTGGCGGATCTGCGTACGGGCGGCGGCGAGGGAGCTCACCGGCGGATCAGCACTTTCTCGGCTTGGACTTACCTGGGTAGATGCACAGATCCGTGCGCGCGGGGGCGCGGTTGCTGCGGATCTTGAAGCGCGTGTACTTGCCCACGTAGCCCTTTCGAGTGACCCTTACCTCGATCACAGTACCGAGGAAGAGCGGGCGCTTCAGCAGTTTGGTCACCGTCGCCCGCTTCTTGCGGACCTTGATGTTGCGCGACTTGAAGGGGCAGGTCCGGCCGCGGCAGCGCACGTTGACCTTCGCGCGCTTGGGCACGTTGACCACGCGCATCACGTTCAGGAAGGCGCCGGCGCGGGCCACGATGCCGCCCATCTGCACCTTCGGGAACGGCTTCAGCTTCTTCGGCTTGACCGGCTTCTTCGGCGGCGTCACCGGGGGCCTGGCGACCGCCTTCGCGGCGATCACTGCGCTGAGCGCCGATTCCTTCACGGCGCTGCCGCCCTGGTTCGTCGCCGTGACCCGGACCTTGACCCGCTTGCCGACGTCGGCGGAGGTCAACTGGTACAGCTGGGAAGTCACGGGAAGGTCGCTGCAGCCTGCGGAGTCGCAGCGGGCCCAGCGGTAGGCGAACGAGATCGGCGCGGCCCCGGTCCAGAAGCCGGGCGTGGCGGCCAGGGTCTGGCCCTCGGTCGTCGTGCCGGAGATGCCTGGGGCCTGCGAGCTGGCGGGCGGCGCCGGCTGGGTGACCTCGGCCGACAGGGGCGACGTGGACTCGGTGGACTCCTCGGCGCCCGTCGCCCGGACTGTGACCTTGAGCCGCTTGTCCACGTCGGCGCTGCCGGGGGTGTAGGTGCTGTCAGCGGTGAAGCTCGGGTCGATCGGGTTGCAGTTGCTCCCGTCGCTGTCGCAACGGATGAACTGGTACGTGAAGGCGAGCCCGGTCTGGCCCGTCGCCGGCGTCCCGGACCAAGCTCCGCGGTTCGCGGTCAGCTTCACGCCACGGGTCGGCGCGCCCGGGATCGAGGGGAGCGTCGAGTTCTCCGGCGGCAGGTCGGCGACGGGCGCGGTCGCCGCGCTGGTCGCGCTCGCGGAGCCGAACTCGCCGGTGGCGGTCACCACGACCCGGATCGTCTTGCCGTAGTCGGTCGCCGCCAGCTTGTACGTCGTGGCGGTGGCGCCGGGAATCGTCGTGCAGTCGGCGGTGGGGTCCGGGCCGGTGCAGCGGCGCCAGACCCGGGTGAAAGTGGTCGGCGTCGAGCCGGGGTCGGTCCAAGAGCCGTTGGCCGACGTCAGCGTCTGGCTGTGCTGGACGGTCCCGGTGGGAACTGGAGGCGTGCCGCCGCCCGGGGCCGGCGGGTCGGGGGCGACCGCGGCCGTCTGGGCCGAGCGCGCCACGGCGCTGCCGCCCGAGTTCGTCCGCGTCTCCTCGAGCCGGATCGTCTTGCCGATGTCGGCGGCGACGAGGTCGTAGGTCGTGCCGGTCTGGTTGGCGATGGCGTTGCAGGCAGCGCCCGCGGCGTCGCAGCGCAGCCAGCGGTAGGTCGAGACGCCCGGCGAAGCGGGGTTCCACGCGCCGCCGGCGCCCTGGAGCTGGCCGCCGGCGATCGGCGTGCCGGTGATCGTGGGCAAGCCGGTGTTCTGCGGCGCGCCGGCCTTGACAGCGGCCGTCTGGGCCGAGGCGGCGCTCGCCTGCCCGAATGCGCCGGTGGCCGTGACGACGACGCGGAGCTTGTGGTCGACGTCCGCGGCTACAGGCGTGTAGGTCTGCGCGTTGCCGACGGTCGTGTTGCAGGCGGGGTCGCAGCGCTGCCAGGCATACGTGAAGGTCGGGCTCTTGCTCCAGCCGCCGGGATTCGCCGTCAGCAGCGAGCCCTGCTGGACGTTCCCGCTGATCGACGGGGCCGGGCCGGTGTTGACGGGCGGGTCGGGCTGGATCACGCCGGTCACGTCGGACTTCACGGTGGTGAGGCCGGCGGGCGCCGCCCCGGTGACGGTGTGGACGAACCGGATCGTGTGCTCGCCGGTGATGTCGAGCGCGGTCAGGGCGTACTGGTTGTCCGTGTCCCCGGTGTCGAGGCAGTTGTTGCCGCTCGCATCGCAGCGCTGCCAATTGACGGCGTGGGTGAACGGGCCGGTTCCGCCGGTGACGGTGCCGTTCGTGCCGGTCAGCGTCTGACCGGCCTTCTCGGCGCCGCTGATGGTCGGCGCGGTGGTGATCGGGGCGAGGGCGGTCACGGGCCCGGCCAGGTTGCTGGTCGCGGCGGCGGAGCCGAAGCTGCCGGTCGCGGTGACGAGGACCTTGAACGTCTTGTTGTAGTCGGCCTGGGTGAGCGGGTAGGTGGTGCCGGTGACTCCGGTGGCGGCGCAGTCGTTCCCCGCTGCGTCGCAGCGCTGCCAGACGCGGCTGAATTGTGTGACGGCCGGGCCGACCTGGTTCCAGCTCCCGTTGGAGACGGTCAGCGTCTGGCCGTCCTGCGGCGTCCCGGTGATCGCCGGCGGAACGGTGTTGACCGGCGGGTCGGGAGCGACCTGGTCGCTCGCCGTGGAGACGGCATCGGCCTGTCCGCCGGGCCCGGACGCGTGCACCGCGAGCCGTATGTACTTGCCGAGATCTCCGCTCGTCAGCACGTAGGTCCCGCTGTCGGTGTTGCCGACGTTGGTGCAGCCGGTGGTCGGCGTGTTGCAGCGCTGCCACTGCGAAGTCAGCGTGATCGGGTTCGTGCCGGACCACGTGCCGTAGCTCGTGCGGGTGAGCGTCTGCCCGACCTTGGCGGCGCCGGTGAACGTGGGCAACGTCGTGTTGGCGGGCGCGACGCCGGCAACCACCGGCGTCGACGTGCTGTCCTTCTCGCGCCAGCACGGCGGGAAGACGAGGCAGCCGACGTTGAAGGTGCCGCGCTCGCGGATACGGATCCGGCTGCCCACATCGGCCGCCGTCAGCGTGTACGTGTCCGCGTGCTGCCCGGTGTAGGTGCAGCTCGTGTTCGCCGCGTTGCAGCGCAGCCAGTCGACATCGATCGAGAGGTTCGACCCCTGGGCGCCCCAGTTGGCCGGGATCCGGGTCAGCACCTGCCCGTCGACCGGCTGGGTGGGAGTGGGGTAGGCGGGGCTTACAGCGGGGGCGGTCTCGGGATTCGCGGGAGCCGGGACGCCGTGCACCTCGTCCGACGCGCCGGCGGGTTCCCCGGCCTCTCCGGCCTGCGCCAGCGGCGCGGCGACGCAGACGGCGACGATGGCGAGCACCAGTGCGCGGACAAGGGCCCGCCCGCTGAGCTGCAGTGTGAATCGAGGAATCCGGTTTGTCATGCGTCCCTGCCCGACTCAGCCCAGAGTAGTGACGAATCCAGAGGGATCAAGAGACAACCGTTCCCGCGGCTCAGCCGCAGCTCGTGGGCTTCCTCGCGCCCGGCTCGAGACAGAGGTCCTTGCGAGCCGGCGCGCGGCCCTTGCGGATCCTTACTTCGGTGTACTTGCCGATCAGGCCCTTCTTCGTGACCTTGATCTTGATCACGGCGCCCGAGCCGTAGAAGACCTGCAGGTTGCGCAGGCGCAGGCTCTTGCGGCCGAGAGTGCGGGTCTTGGCTCGCTTGTACGGGCACCGCTTGCCGCTGCAGGTGACTGACACCTTGGCGCCCCTGGGGCCCTTGACGCGGAATTCGGTCACGCGGGTGATGCCGCCCGACAGGCGGCCGGCGATCACGACGCCGGGGAACGGGCGCATCTTCTTGAAGCGGCTCTTCGACCCGGTGTCGTTGCCGGACCCGCCGTTGTTGGGGGTCCCGCCGTTACCGGTGCCGCCGTTGCCGCCGGGGGGCGTGCCCGGCCCGCCGGGCTGGCCCGGCTTGTTCGCGACCAGGCCGCTGACGACGTCGTGCGTGTTGATGCCGAACGCGCGGGCGACGACCCGGTAGCGGATGTAACGCCCGACGTCGGTGGCGCCGAGGGTGATCGCGGACACGTCGCCGGCGCGGTCCTCACAGCCGGTCACGGAGTTCGCGGCCGGGCAGCGGTACCAGCCGCGCTCATAGGACACGCCGCCGCCCGTGGGGTCGACGAAGACGCCGGTGCTCCCGGTCAGGGTGTCGCCCTCCGCCGTGCCGCCGACGAGCGCCGGGGGCACGACCATGTCCGGCGGCCGGGCGGTGACGGTGAACAGCGGGGAGGTAGCAGAGTCGAGCCCGAGGCCGAGGACGGTGCGCGCGACGACGGTGGCGCGGAAGGTCGAGCCGATGTCGCCGGACCCCAGCGGCAGGCTCTGCTGGCTGCCGACGGCGGTGCAGTTCCCCGAGCCCGAGCAGCGGCTCCACGAGTAGGTGTAGGAGAACGTGAGGGCCGGCGGGTCGTTCGTGGTCACCGTGAGGAAGCGGCCGGTCTGGCTCACGGACGCGGTCATCGCGGACGCGGGGCCGGCCGCGATGCCGAGCGCACAGAGGAGCCCGAGCGCGAGCAGGGTCGTGCGCCGGCGCGTGCGCCGTCCTCGTCCTCCGCGTGCTGTCAGCTCGATCGCCGCCATGTGATGCCGATTCCCCGGGTCGTACCTTGCATCACGTCCAACAAGGTAGGAGCCGCAGAGTAGTGGTGCCCGCTTCGTCACGCGCCGCGGGGACGCCCTACCGCCCGGCTATGGTCAGCGCCGCATGTCGCCCTCCCTCGACGGACGCAAGCTGCACTTCGTCGGGATCGGCGGCGCCGGTATGAGCGGCCTGGCCAGCGTCGCGGCCGCCCTCGGCGCCGAGGTCAGCGGCTCGGACCGCGAAGTGTCGCCCGTCCTCGAGCGGCTGCGCGGCGAAGGCATCGCGGCGACTGCGGGGCACGCGGCCGAGAACCTGCCGGCCGGCGCGGAGGTCGTCGTCTCCACCGCCATCCCACCGGAGAATCCCGAGGTCGCGGCCGCGCGCGCGGCCGGCGCCACGGTCCTCCACCGGGCCGATCTGCTCGGCGAGCTGTCCCGCCTCAAGCGGTCGATCGCGATCTCGGGCACGCACGGCAAGACGACCACCACGGGGATGGTCGTCGAGGCGCTCAGCGCGACCGGCCACGACCCGGCCTTCCTGGTCGGAGGCGATCTGCGCCGTGGCGGAGCCGGAGGCGGAGCGGGCACGAACGCGGCGTGGGGGGAGGGTGAGTGGATCGTGGTCGAGGCCGACGAGTCCGACCGCTCGTTCCTCAAGCTCGGCCGCGACGTGGCCGTGGTCACGAACGTCGAGCTCGACCACCACGCCACCTACGGCTCGCTGGCCGACCTGGAAACGGCGTTCGCCGAGTTCACGGCGCCCGCGGAGCTGCAGGTCCTCGGCCCGGGGGTGGCCCTGCCCGGCGGGGGGGCGGCCGTCACGTACGACATCGAGGCGGGAGACCTGCGCGCGGAGCGTGTCGAGCTGCTGCCACTGGGGTCGCGCTTCGAGGTCGAGGGCGTGACGGTCGAGCTGCGCGTCCCGGGCCGGCACAACGTGCTCAACGCCCTGGCCGCGCTCGCCGCCTGCCGCGCCGCCGGGGTCCCGATCGTCGAGGCGGGTCCGGCTCTGGCCGGGTTCGCGGGTGCCGGGCGGCGGTTCGAGGAGCGCGGCAGGACGGCCGCGGGCGCACAGGTCTTCGACGACTACGCCCACCATCCGACCGAGGTGGCGGCGACCCTCGAGGCCGCGCGTACCCTCGACTCACCCCGCCTCGTCGCCTGCTTCCAGCCGCACCTCTATTCGCGCACGCGTGAGCTGGCGCCGGAGTTCGGCCGGGCGCTCGCGCTGGCCGACGTGGTGGCGGTGGTCGACATCTATCCGGCGCGCGAGCGGGCGGAGGACTTCCCCGGGGTGTCCGGCCTCGACGTCGTCCGCGCCACGGCCGACGCGGCGCCCGGGCGGCCGGTCTGGTGGGTGCCCGGCCTCGAGGACGCCGAGCGCCTCTTGTCCGCCCGGCTGCGCGAGGGGGACGTCCTTCTCACGCTCGGCGCGGGCAACATCGACGATCTCGCCACCCGGCTGGTTGCCCCATGAACATCCCCGCCGGCGTCGAGCGCGACGCGCCGCTGGCGCGGCTGGCCACCGTGCGCACCGGCGGCACGGGCGACTTCCTCGCCCGGCCGGACTCCCCGGAGCGGCTCGCGGAGCTCCTCCAATGGGCGTCGGGTGAGGAGATCGAGGTAGGAGTGGTCGGTTCGGGATCGAATCTGCTGATAGCCGATGCAGGTTTCCGAGGTCTGGTCATGAAGCTGGATGGTTCACTCGCGACGATCGAGCGCGACGGATCGCGCCTGCTTTGCGGCGGCGGGGCGCGCCTCCCGGCGGCCGCCGCCGAGGCCGCACGGTCGGGCCTCGCAGGGCTCGAGTTCGGCGTGAACATCCCCGGCACCGTCGGCGGCGCGGTGAAGATGAACGCCAATGCCTACGGCGGCGACCTCTCGCGCGTGCTCGAATGGGTCGACGTGACGACTCCCACCGGCACCGAGCGGCGGGTGCCCGCCGATCTCGGGTTCGCCTACCGCAGCTCGAACCTCGGGCCGGACGAGGTGGTGGCAGCCGCGGCCTTCGCGCTCGAGGAGGCCGAGCCCGAGACCGTCAAGGCGACGCTTGCCGACCTCCGCGCGCGGCGCAAGGCCGCCCAGCCATCCGGGATCAAGACCTTCGGCTCCACCTTCAAGAACCCGGACGACCCGCTGGCCGAGGGCAAGAGCGCGGGGATGCTGCTCGACGCGGCCGGTTGCCGCGGCCTGACGGTCGGTGGCGCGCGGTTCGCCGAGAAGCACGCCAACTTCGTCGAGAACACGGGCACTGCCACCACCGCCGACGTGATCGCCCTGATGGCCGAGGGCCGCAGGCGCGTGCGCGAGCGGTCCGGCGTCGAGCTCGAGCCCGAGGTCCAGTTCCTCGGCGCCGTCGACGCCACGGAGCTGTGGTCGGCGTGAGCGCCCGGGCGGCGGCACCGCGCGGTGCCCGCCTCGGCGCGCTGCGGGCGAGCGGCGGGCGCTTCGGGCGCAGGGGCGCGATCGCCCTGCTGGTCGCGGCGATCCTCGTCGGCGGGTACATGCTCTGGCTGCGCAACTCGAGCCTCGTGGCGGTGAACGAGGTGACGGTCGAGGGCCTTTCGGGGCAAGGACGCCGGCAGCGTGCGCTCGGCGCTCGAAGCAGCGGCGCGCGACACGACGACGCTGAACGCGGACCGCGAGGCGATAGCCCGCGCGGTGGCCGCCTATCCGTCGGTCGCGTCGATCGAGATCGAGCCCGACTTCCCGCATGGCATGACGATCCGGGTGAGCGAGCGCGCCGCCGCGGCCGCTCTGGTCGCCGGCAATCGGGTCGTTCCCACGGCGGCCGACGGCACCTTCCTGCCCGGCGCGTCGGCGAGCGGGCTGCCGCGGTTCAGCGTGCAGTCACTGCCCACAGGCCGTGGGCTGGCCCCGGGTTCGGCCAGCGCGGTGGTCGCGGTGGCCGGCGGGGTCCCGCCGGCGCTGCGCAGCCGCATCAAGACCATCGAGTCCGACAGGGGCCGCGGCGTGGTGGTCCCGGTCGAGAACGGCCCCGAGCTGATCTTCGGCTCCGGCGACCGGGTGGCCGCCAAGTGGGCCGCTGCCACACGCGTGCTCGCCGACGAGAAGGCCGACGGCGCCGCCTACATCGATGTACGCATCCCCGAGCGGCCCGCCGCGGGCGGTCTCCCGGCCGAGACGGTCGAGCCCGTTGCGACTGCGGACCCCGCGCCGGGCGGCACCCCGCCGGTTGAGCCGCAGGCACCCGCGACGGGCACCGCGGAGCCCACGACGCAGACCCCGGTCACGCCCCAGGCGACTCCGCAGCAGGCGCCGCAGCAGGCTCCGCAGCCGACGCCCGCGGCGCCCATCGGTGGAGCCGGCGGCGGGGCGTCCCCCAACACTCAACCCTGACTCGAGACTTCCATCAACCCTTGAGCTATGGTCGAGGGTGATATTGCAGGATTCGTTGCGAGGGTAGTTGACACTTTCGCCGAACTCCGCCTACAGTCCTCATTTTCCAGCGGTTATTCGCGGCTTACGAAACCCTCGATGATCGCTTGAGCTTCGGACGGATGGACCGCCCGAAGGCCACTAGGGCACGAAGACCGAGCACAGCGAGGCGAGGATCGAAGCGATGGAGACAGGTAGCTACCTGGCGGTCATCAAGGTCGTCGGAATCGGCGGAGGCGGCACCAATGCGGTCAACCGCATGGTCGACGCCGGGCTGAAGGGCGTCGAGTTCATCGCCGTCAACACCGACGCGCAGGCGCTTCAGATGTGCGATGCCGACGTGAAGCTCCAGATCGGCGATCAGCTCACACGCGGGCTCGGCGCCGGCGCCGACCCCGAAGTCGGCTACGGCGCGGCCAACGAGAGCCGCGACGAGATCAAGGAAGCGCTCAAGGGCGCGGACATGGTCTTCGTGACGGTCGGCGAGGGCGGCGGCACCGGCACGGGCGCCGGACCGGTCGTGGCCGAGGTCGCCAAGCAGGAGATCGGCGCGCTCACCGTCGGCGTGGTCACGCGCCCGTTCGAGTTCGAGGGCTCCCAGCGCAAGCGCCAGTCCGACGACGGCATCGACCGCCTGCGCGAGCAGGTGGACACGCTGATCGTCATCCCGAACGAGAAGCTGCTGGCGGTCGTCGAGCGCCGGACGAGCATCCTCGAGGCGTTCCGCGAGGCCGACAACGTGCTGCGCCAGGGCGTCCAGGGCATCACCGACCTGATCACGATCCCCGGCCTGATCAACCTCGACTTCGCCGACGTGCGGACGATCATGAGCGACGCCGGATCCGCGCTGATGGGCATCGGCGAGGCGAGCGGCGAGAACCGTTCGGCCGAGGCCGCCAAGAACGCGATCTCCAGCCCGTTGCTCGAGCAGTCGGTCGAGGGCGCGACGGGCATCCTGCTCAACATCACCGGCGGCTCCGACCTGGGGCTGTTCGAGGTGAACGAAGCGGCCGAGATCATCCAGAGCGCCGCCGACCAGAACTCGAACATCATCTTCGGCGCCGTGGTCGACGATTCGATGGGCGACGGCGTGCGGGTCACCGTGATCGCGACCGGTTTCGAGGGTCGCGGGGTGGGCCGGCCGCTGTTCCAGGAGGACAGCACCGGCAAGCGGCGCGAGCCGCGCCGGCGCGACGTGTCGCTCGACGATCGCCAGCGCTCGTCGCTGGAGATCTCCGACGACGACATCGACATTCCGTCGTTCCTCAAGGACTGAATCCCTTCAGGGACGGGTGCAGGGCAACGGCGATGTCGAGCGGATCACGGACGGCAGCCCGGGCGCATGCGCCGCGCAACCCGAGTTCACCCCGCCCGCGACTGTGCCGGGCACCGGCCGGCTCGGCGGCCCCGGCGGGGGGCCCGGCATCCGGCTCGCCGGCAGCACGCGCCAGGAGGTCCATCCCGATCGGGGATGAGGGGCGGACGCGGATCCACCGCGCGCTGCGGCAGAAGAAGCGCGTCCGGGCCGCCCTGGCGATCCGCGCGCGGGACAGCCGCGGGCTCACCGTCCGGAAGCGCTCGATCCGGATCACCGGCTAGCCCCCCGCACCGGTAGCCTCCCCGGCTCTTGTCGTCTGCCGCCGACACCCTCCGGACCACCGCGCTCCACGACCGCCACGCGGCCGCGGGCGCGAAGCTCGTGCCGTTCGCGGGCTGGGAGATGCCCGTCCAGTACGAGGGAATCACGCGAGGAGCACCTGACCGTGCGCACCGCCGCCGGCGTGTTCGACGTGTCGCACATGGGCGAGGTGGAGACCACCGGCCCGGATGCCGAGCGCTTCCTCCAGCACGTCCTCTCCAACGACGTGACCAAGCTCGCCGAGGGCGGCGCCCAGTACTCGGTGCTGTGCCGCGAGGACGGCGGCGTGATCGACGACCTCTTCACCTACAAGCTCGGCCCCGAGCGCTACCTGACCGTGACCAACGCCTCGAACCACGAGCGCGACCACGCCTGGCTGGCCGACCACACGGCCGGGCTTCGACGTGTCGGTGTCCGACGCGGCCGATCGCTGGGCGATGCTCGCCGTGCAGGGGCCCGTCGGCCCGTGCCGCGGTAGCCCGCCTGACGGAGGGCGAGCTGCCCGGCGCGCATGCGCACTGCCGAGCTGGCCGTCGCCGGGCGGCGACTGCCTCGTCTGCGGCACCGGCTACACCGGCGAGGACGGCGTCGAGATCCTGCTGCCCGCCCGACCACGCCGGCCGCGCTCTGGGACGCGCTGATGGCCGAGGGCGTCGTTCCCGCCGGCCTCGGCGCGCGCGACACGCTGCGCCTCGAGGTCTGCTTCCACCTCTACGGGAACGACCTGTCGCTCGACTGGAACCCGCTCGAGGCGGGTCTCGGCTGGTGCTGCAAGCTCGACACGGACTTCATCGGCAGCGAGGCGCTGGCGGGCATCGAGCCCGCGCGCAAGCTGGTGCCGTTCGCCTTCACCGGCCCCGGGATCCCGCGCCAGGGCAACCCGATCAAGACCACCCACGGCGACGGCGTGGTGACGAGCGGGAGCTTGTCGCCGTGCCTCGGGTACGGGATCGGCATGGGTTACGTGCCGGTCGCCTCGGCGCCGGCCGGCACACCGATCGAGGTCGACGTCCGTGGCAAGCTGCGCGACCGCCGAGGTGCGGTCAAGCCGTACAGTCCCCGTAGCCGGCCGAGCCGAGCACGGCAGAGGAGGAGTAAGTGGCCGAGAACTACCCCGACGGACCTGAAGTACCACCCCGAGCACGACTGGGCGCGGATCGACGGCGACGTGGCCACGTTCGGCATCACCTGGTACGCCCAGGACGCGCTCGGCGAGGTCGTGTTCTACGACCCGCCCGAGGTCGGCGCGACCGTGACGAAGGACGAGTCGTACGCCGAGGTCGAGTCGGTCAAGGCCGTCTCCGACGTGTTCGCGCCGCTGTCCGGCGAGATCGTCGAGGTGAACGCAGCGCTCGAGGACTCGCCCGAGCTGATCAACGGCGAGCCGTACGGCGACGGCTGGCTCGTCAAGGTGAAGCTGAGCGACCTCGGCGAGGTGGACCAGCTGCTCGACGTGGAGGCCTACAAGGCCCTCCTGTCATCGTGAGAAGCAACGTATGAGCCGCTACACCTCCGCAACCGACGCCGACAGGCAGCGCGATGCTCGACGCGATCGGCGTCGAGCTCGCTCGAGGATCTCTTCGCCGAGATCCCCGAGGGCGTGCGCCTGCGCCGCGACGCTCGACCTGCCCGACGGCATGTCCGAGCAGGAGGTGTTCGCGCACCTGTCCGCGCTGGCCGCGCGCAACGTCCACGCCGACGCCGAGACGACGTTTCCTCGGCGCCGGGATGTACGACCACTACGTGCCGTCGCTGATCGACTCGATCCTTCAGCGCTCGGAGTTCCTCACCCCGTACACGCCGTACCAGCCCGAGATCTCGCAGGGCGGGCTGCAGGTGATGTTCGAGTACCAGACCGCGATCTCCGAGCTGACCGGCCTGCCGGTGTCCAACGCCTCGGTGTACGAGGGCCCGTCGGCCGTCGCCGCGGCCGGCTACCTCGCCAAGCTGGAGACCAAGCGCACCAAGTTCGTGATCTCGCGCGGGGTGCACCCGCACTCGCGCGAGACGCTCGCGACCCACGCCGCCGGCTACCGGCATGGAGGTCGCCGAGGCGGGGCTCGACCGCCGCGGGCGCCACCGACGTCGACGCGCTCGCCGGCCTCGTCGACGACGACACCGCCGCCGTGTTCGTCCAGCAGCCCAACTTCCTCGGCACGGTCGAGGAGGTCGCCGCGCTCGGCGAGGCCGCCAAGCGCACCGGCGCCCTCTTCGTGGTCGTCGCCGACCCGCTCCCGCTGGGCATCCTCGACGCCGCCCGGCGAGCAGGGCGCCGACATCTGCGTCGGCGAGGGCCAGACGCTGGGCAACCGGCTCGACTTCGGCGGCCCGTCGTTCGGCTTCTTCGCCGCGTCGGACAAGTTCATCCGCAAGATGCCCGGCCGGATCGCGGGCGAGACGCGCGACGTGGACGGCAAGCGCGGCTTCGTGCTCACGCTGCAGACGCGCGAGCAGCACATCCGCCGCGAGAAGGCGACGCACAACATCTGCACCGCGCAGGCGCTGAACGCGCTGGCCGGCGTGATCTACCTGTCGTGGCTCGGCCGCAGGGGCCTCGTCGAGCTCGGCGAGCTGATGGCCCGCCGCACCCACTACGCGCGCGAGGCGCTGGGCCTCGAGGCGATCAACCCGGGCCCGGTGGTGCGCGAGTTCGCCGTGCGGGTGCCCGACATCGACGCTCTGTTCGAGCGCGCCCGCGCGGCCGGGATCAACCCCGGCTACCGGCTCGGGCGCGACTACCCGGAGTACGAGGACGGCCTGCTGGTGGCGATCACCGAGCGCCGCTCGAAGGACGACATCGACCGTCTGGTCGATGTCGTCGGCGCTGTGCGCGAGGCGCGGCGGCGCCAGCGAGCTGGCGAGCGTCCGATGGCCGCGCTCGACCCGCGCGCCGACGAGCAGACCGAGACGATCTACGAGAAGTCCGTCGAAGGCCGCCGCGCGTTCACGCCGCCGCCGAGCGACGTGCCCGAGGTCGCCGCTCGCGGAGATCCTGCCCGACTGGGCGCATCCGCGCCGAGCCGGCGGCGCTGCCGGAGATCTCCGAGCCGGAGATCGTGCGCCACTACAACGGGCTGTCGAAGAAGAACTTCGACCTCGACACCGGCTTCTACCCGCTCGGCTCGTGCACGATGAAGCACAACCCGAAGCTGCACGAGCGCGTCGCCGGGCTGCCCGGCCACGCGCGGCTGCACCCGCTCCAGGACCCCGAGTACGGCGCAGGGCGCGCTCGAGCTGATGTGGAACCTGCAGGACGCGCTCGGCGGAGGTCGCCGGGCTGCCGCACGTGTCGCTGCAGCCGAGCGCGGGCTCGCACGGCGAGCTCGCCGGGCTGCTGCTCACGCGCGCCTACCACGAGGACCGCGGCGAGCAGCGCCACAAGGTGCTGACGCCCGACACCGCGCACGGCACGAACCCGGCGACGGTGACGATGGCCGGCTACGAGGTGGTCAAGGTCGGGACCGACGAGCACGGCGGGGTCGACATCGACGACCTGCGCGCGAAGGCCGACGACGACGTCGCGTGCCTGATGCTCACCAACCCGAACACGCTCGGGCTGTTCGACCGCAACATCGAGGAGATCGCCTCGATCGTGCACGGGGTGGGGGCGACGCTCTACTACGACGGGGCCAACCTGAACGCCGTGATGGGCATCTCGCGCCCCGGCGACATGGGCTTCGACATCGTCCACTACAACCTGCACAAGTCGTTCACCCAGCCGCACGGCGGCGGCGGCCCGGGCGCCGGCCCGATCGCCGTGTCGGACCGGATCGAGCCGTTCATCCCGCGCCCGCAGGTTGTCCGGGTCGACGGCGACAACGGCGTCGGGCCCGCGTTTCGACCTCGACGACGACCGCCCCAAGTCGATCGGGAAGATGCGCGGTTTCCAGGGCAACTTCGGCGTGTTCGTGCGCTCCTACGCCTACATCTGCTCGCTCGGCGGCGACGGCCTGAAGGAGGTCTCGGAGACCGCGGTGCTGAACGCCAACTACCTCAAGGCGCTGCTGGCCGACCCCGAGCATCGCCGAGTACCTGCCGATCGCGTTCGACCGCCACTGCATGCACGAGTTCGTCCTGTCGGGCACCGGCGCGAAGGACAAGCTCGGCATCAAGACGCTCGACATCGCCAAGCGGATGCTCGACCACAAGGTCCACCCGCCGACCGTCTACTTCCCGCTGCTCGTCGACGAGGCGCTGATGATCGAGCCCACCGAGACCGAGACGAAGGAGCGGATCGACCACTTCGCCGGCGTCGTGCGCGTCGATCCTCGAAGAGGCCAAGGAGGACCCGACGATCGCCCAGAACGCGCCCTACACGACGCCCGTGCGGCGACTCGACGAGGCGGGCGCGGCGAAGAACCCGGTCGTGCGCCAGAGCTCCGCGCCGAACCCCGGCGATCCCGCGGCGGCCGGCTCGGCCGACGGCGAGACCACCGGCGCGCTGTAGACGCGCCGTGCGCATCTTCAGCGGCATCCAGCCGACGGGCCGCAAGCACCTCGGCAACTACATCGGCGCCGTCCGCGGCTGGGTCGAGGGCCAGGACCGGGCCGATCCGGCTATCTACTGCATCGTCGACCTGCACGCGACGACCGTCCCGTACGACCCCGCCGCCCTGCGTTCGTATGTCTACGACACGACCGCCCTGCTGATGGCCGCGGGGCTCGACCCCGAGCGCTGCGTCCTGTTCCGCCAGGGCGACGTACGCGAGCACACCGAGCTCACCTGGCTGCTCACCTCCGTCACCGCCTACGGCGAGCTGAACCGCATGACGCAGTTCAAGGAGAAGTCCGAGCAGCAGAAGGACCTCGTGTCCGCCGGTCTCTTCCTCTATCCGGTGCTCCAGGCCGCCGACGTGCTCGCCTACCGCGCGCACGAGGTGCCCGTCGGCGACGACCAGCGCCAGCACATCGAGCTGATGCGCAACATCGCCGAGCGGTTCAACGCCCGCTTCGGCGACGTCCTGGTGGTGCCCAAACACGTGATCCCCGAGGTCGGCGCCCGCATCATGGACCTGCAGGACCCGGGGTCGAAGATGTCCACCACCTCCAGCGAAGAGCGCGGGCGCATCTTCATCGACGAGGAGGAGAAGTCGATCGTCAAGAAGGTCAAGAGCGCCGTGACCGACTCCGGCAGCGAGGTGCGCCGCGCGCCGGACAAGCCCGGCGTGACGAACCTGATCGACATCCTCGCGGTGGCCCGCGGGGTCGACGCGGAGGCGATCGAGCGTGAGTTCGAAGGTCAGCAGTACGGCGCTTTCAAGGGCGCCGTGGCCGATGCCGTGGTCGACTTCCTGCGCCCGGTGCGCGAGCGCTACGTCGAGCTCCGCGCCGACGAGCCGGCGATCGAGGCCGCGTTGGCAGGCGGCGCCGAGCGAGCGCGCGAGATGGCGGGGGAGACCTTGCGCGATGTGCGTCAGGCGATGGCCGTCGGACCGCCCGGCGGCGAGCTGCCGTAGCTCGCGGCGAAGCGGAGATTCCAGAACTGGGTTGTTTGCGTCCGGAAAGCGTGAGTTACTTCGCTCACCATGCGCAAACACTCGCCCCGGAATAGCCCTGTCGTCGCCCTGTTGCTCGTCGCGCTTGCGGGATCCGCCGTGTTCGCGCCTACGGCCGGAGCAGGCGACATCAACCTCGCCAACCCGATCGTGTCGCGATCAGGGCCGGAGGCGGTCGACAACGGTTACATCGGGCCGATGGGCACCGTCGGGTACTGGGGTCAGACGAGCTTCGACCGCTACCACTGCCCGGCCTCCGAGGGCATGTCGGGGTACATCGTCCCGCCCGACGACGGCGGCAGCCACGGCCGCTCCTATTCGGTCACGAACAACGCCTCCGAGGGCGCAAACGTATTTCCCGTGTGGGTGACCAGTTGGAGCGGAGGCGAACTCCACTACCGGGTCGCGGCTACCTGCACCAACAACACCCGCGTCTTCAGGTACTACGACCCGGAGTCGTGGGCCTACGGCGACTGGATGCCCTACTGGACCAAGGCGTTGTTCACCGCCGGCGGGGACCCTCGGTCGCCGACCGCCGCCGAGTACGGCGGCCTGCTCGGGCGTTCCCTCTGCTGGAACGTGGCGAACACCGGCTGCCCCCAGGTGTTCCTTGGTATAGCGGGCCACGCGGCTCCGGCTCGCGTGCGGGCACGGAGGGGAGGCAACCGGTTCGCGCTGCGCAACGGCACGAACAGGATCTCGCTGACCTTTCAGCACACCGCCGGCAACGAGCACACCGCCCAGAGCAGGCGACCGCCGGCGGTCCGCCTGGCGGGCGCCCCCGGTTGCCGTGTCCGGCGGATGAGCCTCGTGGTGCACAACGGGCAGGGCGAGGTGGAGCTCGTGCTCCGGTGTGCGAGGCAGAAGCGCGGTGCCTCCGCGCGCGTCAGGGTCACGAAGCCGCTACGGGGCAGCTTCCGCCTGCGCAACGGCACGCGGACCGTACGCGTCAAGCTCGGCAAGCCGCCCGGTAAGGTCGAATCCCTCGTGCACGTGAGCTACGGCCGCAAGCACACGCCGTGCAAGGCCGTCCGCAATCGCGAGCGCTTCACGAAGCGGACGGCGGGCCTGACGATGACCGTACGCTGCGGCAGGAGCGCGGGCAATGCGAGGGCCCACCTGTACTTCGGCGGTCTGCTGGCCGCCCCGCGTTAGCGCTTGCGCTTCTTCTTGGGCTTCGGCTCGACGTTGATCTTGGCGCTGATGCTGCCGGCCTCGGACCGGTCGACCACGAGTCGCGCTGTCTTGCTCTGGGTGACGCTCTTGACCGACGGCTCGTCGTTGAACGCGGGCGCGATCCGGTCGGGCGGCGGGGGCGGGTCGGCGCAGATCCCGCCGGGACGTGTCGGGGTCGCCTTGCTCGGGCACTTGTCCTGCGTCTCGTCACCGAACCCGTCGTTGTCGACGTCGGGCTCGACGGTGGCGATGTAGCCGGAGGCACTTGGTGAGGGGCCGACCAGCACGCTTGCGTCGAGGGGCGGCGGGGCTACCGAGGCTGGCCGTCTCGCCAGGTCCCGCGCGTTCCTTCAAGCGCAGTTGAGGAGTTGTGCGGGACGACGACCCCCACGAATTGGCCTGCCGCGATACGCGGCCTGGTCAGATGGGTCGTGCCGTCGAAAAGGGCGTCGGCAGATGTGGCACCGCGCGTGACCGACGCCGGGGTCACGAGACTACGGACGCCCCGGATTCCCGCTAGATCCAACCCTGGACGTTCAACGTCCGGGCTCGCAGCGCCTTGAAGGCGCCGATGCGCGCGACGACCGCGAGCTCGCGGGTCCTCAGCTGGGCGCGAGTTACGCGCCGGATCTCGATCTCCTCGACGGCGAGCCCGCCGTCGCGCCAGCGGTCGCGCTCGAACGCGTCCGCATCACCATGGGTGGCGAAGTCGTCGACCTCGATGCCGAGCCGCAGCTCGGGCCAGTAGACGTCGAGCTCGTGGCGGCCGAGGTCCACGTTGAACTCGGCGGGGCCGAGGTCGGCAGCCTTGATCAGACGACGGAGGATCCGCTCGTTCTCCGACCGAGTGACCTGGACCCTGTCCTGCGCGGCGATCGCCCGGAGGTTGGCGATGCCGGGCGCTCCGCCGGCTTGGACGACGGCTTCCCGCAGCTTGGTCATCGAGGTCAGGTGATTCCGAAGTGCCAGCGCCACCTCGGCTTCGAGGTGGTCGAACGTCGCCTGGCCGGCGCGCTGGATGAGGGTGACCGGCGTTGAAGTCACAGGGATGGGGCCGATCCAGTGGAGGTCGTCGCCGGCAAGTGCGTACTCCCGGACGCAAATTCCCTTGCGGCGGCTCGGCCGCCCGCCGAGGGACACGATCTCGATCGGGTTGGGCTCTCGGCGGGTGAGCCCTCTGAGCCAGCTCACCGTGGCGCCGCTCGCGGCCGCTCCGCCGGGCACCGACAGGATCGCAGCGAGGATCTCCCCGCGCAGGTCCGGCTCTCCGGGGCCGATCAGCCAGACGCCCGGGTGCCAGCGGCGCCACAGGCCGTGAGCGCGCCGCCCATGGATGGCCTTCCGGGTCAAACCGCACAGGCGTGCCTGCTCCCGGCTGACGAACCCGAACTGCTTTGCGGCCACGGCGTTCGCAGCCGTATCTCCAGGCCCGTGCCGGGAACGCGCGTGCATCGCCGTCTGGATGAAGCGTGCGAGTGCACGGTTGTTCCCGGTGAGGGAACGCTCGTGCGCCGGAGAGGCAGCGCGCGACCGCACTGCACGAGCGTTCCCTGAACCCGGCCCGACCTTCCCTTCCTCGATGCCCATCCTCAGCAGAGGCCGCATCGACCGGAAATCCGCCCCCGCAGCCCGCCGACCACCCCTTTAACCTGCGCAGCGATGTCCGTCGCCGCGCTCGACCTCGACCTCGAGGTCTTCCAGGGTCCGTTCGACCTGCTCCTGACTCTCGTCCTGCGCGAGGAGGTCGACCTGCTCGAGGTGGAGCTCGCCGACGTGGTGCTGGCGTACATCGACCATCTCGAGGCCACGGGCGAGCTCGATCTCGAAGCGACCACCGAGTTCCTCGTCCTGATCGCCGCCCTGCTCGAGCTGAAGTCGCGGCTGATGCTGCCGCAGGAGGAGACCGACGGTCTAGAGCTCGAGCCCGGCGAGGCGGCCGAGGAGCTGCTCGCGCGGATGCTCGAGTACCGCCGCTACAAGCAGATCGCCGGCTTCCTGCACCAGCGGCTGGAGGACGAGGACGGCCACCGCTACCGCCAGGCGCCGCTGCCGCCCGAGCTGCGCCGCGTGTCCATCGAGATCGCCGAGCGCGTGTACGACCCGACCACGCTCGCCCAGGCGATGGGCGGCCTGCTGCGCGTGCCGCCGAAGCTCGATCTCGGCCACGTGGCCCGGCCGCACGTATCGCTCGAGCAACGCCTCAGCCACGTGCGCCTGCTGCTCAAGAAAAGCTCCAGCTTCTCCTTCGACGATGCCGTTCGAGGGGCGGACAGGCTCACCGAGGCAGTCACGCTGTTCGCCCTCCTCGAGCTGTACAAGTCGGGCGAGGCGACGTGGGACCAACAAGAGTCCTTCGGCCCTATCACCATCAAGCCAGGAGCCCCACAAGCGTGAACGACCTCGCCCGTATCGTCGAGGCGCTGCTGTTCCTGTCCGCCGACCCGGTGTCGCTCGACGACTTGGCGGAGGCCTGCGAGGCGGGGGAGGGCGAGGTGGTCGAGGCGCTCCAACGGCTGCGCGAGCACTACGCCGAGGGCTACCGGGGCGTGGTCCTGCGCGAGGTCGCCGGCGGGTTCACGCTCGCCACCGACCCGGTCGCCGAGCGCGCCGCCCGGCGCCTGCTCGCCAAGCCACGCACCCCGCCGCTGACCCAGGCCCAGGCCGAGTGCCTTGGGATCGTCGCCTACCTGCAGCCGGTTTCGCGGCCGGAGATCGCGCGCATCCGCGGCGTCGCGTCCGAGTCGGCGGTCGGCACGCTGCTCGAGCGCGGGCTGATCGAGGAGTCCGGCCGGTCGCGGTTCGGCGCGGTCATGTACCGCACGACCGACCTGTTCCAGAAGCTGTTCGGCCTCGAGGCGCTCGACGCGCTGCCCGACGTGGCCCAGTTCGACCCGACGCCGGAGGATGAGCGTGAACTGCGCGACCGCCTCCTCAAGGCGGGCGAGCAGCGCTCCGACCCGTCCGTCTAGCTAGGAAACCGCAGCGAGCGGCTCGCTCTCGCGGAACTCGTCGGCCACGTCGATCAGGATCTGCAGCATCGCCTCGGTTGCCGGCGTGCGGTAGCCCTCGGCCGCGCGGGCGGCGTACACGCGCCGCACGGGGGCGTCGCGGCCGAGCGACTTCGCCACCACGCCGGGGTGCAGGGTGGTGAGGGCCAGGCGCGGGTACAACGTGATGCCGATGTCGGCCGCGACGATCGCCATTGCGGCGGTCGTCTCGTCGGCCTCGAACGCGACCTGGGGCTCGAAGCCGGCGTCGCGACAGGCGCGGTCCGTGATCTGCCGGCACCCGTTGCGGATGGTCGAGCAGATCCACTGCTCGTTGGCCAGATCGGCGAGCTTGACGCGCGATCGCGAGGCCAGCCGGTGGTCCTTCGACACGACGAGGTCATAGGTGTCGTCGATCAGGTGGGTCAACTCGAGGCCCTCCAGGGTCCCTGGAATGCGCTCGAAGTCGTAGACCATCGCCAGGTCGACCTCGCCACCGGCGATCTGGTCGCGGATCTCGAGCGGCTCGGCCTCGTGCATGCTCAGCTCGACGGCCGGGTGGCGCGCGTGGAACTCCTTGATCGCCCGGGGCACCACGGTCGCGCCGGCGCTCTGGAACGTCGCCAGCCGCAGGCGGCCGCCCTTCAGGCCGGCAAGGGCCGCGAGTTCCTGTTCGGCGTCGTCCAGCCGGCACAGGATCGCGTCGGCGTGGGCGACGAGCGCGCGGCCCGCATCGGTCAGGCGCACGCCCTTCGGGCTGCGCTCGAGGAGGGTGGTGCCGGCCTCGCGCTCCAGCGCCGCCACCTGCTGCGAGACGGCCGACTGGGTGAACGCCAGCTTCTCGGCCGCCGCGCTGAACGAGCCCTGTGCCGCGACCTCGCGCAGCACCTTCATCCGCTTGACATCGAGCATAAGGCGAGCTTATCGGAGCCACGCGCTTTTGTCATTTGAACTGATAGCGCTGGCATGCCAGCCTGTCTCGCATGGACCCGATGAACATCACAATCCGGCGCTCCCGCCCCGAGGACGCACGTGCCCTGGGTCGGCTGGCGCAACTTGACGAGACACTGACCGATGAGGGCCCGTATCTCGTGGCCGAGGTCGGCGGTGAGATGTGGGCGGCTCTGCCGGTCCCGGGCGGTCCCGGCTTCGCGGATCCGTTCCGGCGCAGCGCGCCGGCGCTGGGGATGCTCGAGCTGCGTCGCGCGCAGCTGGAGACCGCCGCAGGCGCGCCCCGCGTCAGCTTCGCGCGGCGAGCTGCCCGCAGGCTGCGTCGATATCGCGCCCCCGCGTCAGCCTGATCGTCGCCGGCACGCCGCGCTCGGTGAGTGCGGCCTGGAACGCGCCGATCGCCTCGCGCCCCGATCCGTCGAACTCGGAATCGGTCGGGTTGTACGGGATCAGGTTGACCTTGAAGGCGTTCTCCGGTGACAGCAGCCGCGCGAGCGCGACGGCCTGCTCGTAGCGGTCGTTGACCCCGGCGAGCATCAGGTACTCGATGTAGACCTTGCGCTTGCGCCGCTCGTGCCAGCGGCGGCAGGCGTCGAGCACGTCGGCGAGCGGGTAGCGGTCGTTCACGGGCATCAGCTCGCTGCGCAGCGCGTCGTCGGGCGCGTGGAGGGAGAGGGCGAGGCGGATGGTCGGCCCCTCGCGCTCCGTGAGCTGGTCGATGCCGGGGATCCATCCGACCGTGGAGATCGTGGTCGAGCTGGGGTGGATGCCCACGTCGGGCAGCCGCTCGCAGGCGGCGAGCACGTTGTCGAGGTTCAGCAGCGGCTCGCCCATCCCCATGAACACGCAGTGGTCGACCTCCTCCTTGCGGCGGAAGTGCAGCGCCTGGTCGAGGATCTCCGACGCTGTGAGGTTGCGGCCGAACTTCATCTTCCCCGTGGCGCAGAAGGTGCACGTGAGCGGGCAGCCGGACTGACTCGAGAGGCACAGCGAGCGGCGCCCGTCGCGGTAGCGCATCAGCACGGCTTCGAGCGGGCGGCCGTCGCCGGTGGCGAACAGGGCCTTCTCGGTGCCGTCGGAGGACAGCGCCTCGCGCTCCACCGCCAGCGACGACAGCGGCACCCGCTCGCCCAGCAGGCCGCGCAGCGACTCGGGCAGGTTCGTCATCTCGTCGTACGACGTGGCCCCGCGCGCGGTCCACTCCCACACCTGCTTGGCGCGGAAGCTGGGCTCGCCGTGCTCGGCGAGGACGGAGTCGAGGAGGTCGAGGTCCACGGGGAACGAGTGTGGCAGTAGGTACGCTCCAGCGAATGGCCGACGGCGTGTCAGGCAAGCGCATACTCCTCACCGGCGGCGCCGGCTTTCTCGGCGCGCGCGTGCACGAGCGGCTCGCGGCCGCCGGTGCGGCGGACATCTTCGTCCCGCGCCGGGCGGAGTTCGACCTGACCGATGCCGTGGAAGTCGCGCGCCTGTTCGGCGCCGCCAAGCCCGACACCGTGGTGCACCTCGCGGCAGAGGTCGGCGGGATCGGGGCGAACCGCGAGAACCCGGGCCGCTACTTCTACGCCAACATGGCGATGGGCCTCCACCTGATCGAGGAGGCGCGCCGCCGCGGCACGCAGAAGTTCGTCCAGGTCGGCACGGTCTGCTCGTACCCGAAGTTCACGCCGGTGCCGTTCCGCGAGGAGGCGCTCTGGGACGGCTACCCCGAGGAGACGAACGCCCCGTACGGCGTCGCCAAGAAGGCCCTGCTCGTGATGCTCCAGGCCTACCGCCAGCAGTACGGGATGGGCGGCGTGTACCTGATGCCGGTCAACCTCTACGGGCCCGGCGACAACTTCGACCTCGAGTCGAGCCACGTGATTCCGGCGCTGATCCGCAAGTGCGAGGAGGCCCGCGCGTCGGGCGCCTCGACGGTCGAGTGCTGGGGCACCGGCAGCGCGTCGCGCGAGTTCCTCTACGTCGACGACTGCGCCGAGGCGATCGTCGCGGCGGCCGTGAACTACGACGAGGCGGAGCCGATCAACCTGGGGGCGCACAGCGAGATCACGATCAAGAACCTCACCGAGCTGATCGCCCGGCTGACCGGGTTCGACGGCGAGCTCGTCTGGGATCCGACCAAGCCCGACGGCCAGCCGCGCCGCTGCCTCGACACCTCCAAGGCCAAGGAACTGCTCGGGTTCGAGGCGCGCACGTCGCTCGAGGAAGGCCTCGAGCAGACGATCGCCTGGTATCGCGAGGAAGGCCCCGGCGCCGGGGCCGAAGCCGCGGCCTCGACCGCCTAGCCGGCTGCGATGCGCCTCGCGAAGTACCTGGCGCATGCCGGCGTCGCCTCGCGCCGCGCGGCCGAGGGGCTGATCGCCGCCGGGCGGGTGCGTATCGCCGGCGAGGTCGTGACCGATCCGGCCCGCGACGTCGATGCGGACAGCGGGGTGGAGGTGGACGGCCGGCCGGTCGCGCCCGAAGCGCGCGAGGTGCATGCCGTGAACAAGCCGGCCGGCGTCGTGTCGACGGCGGCCGACACGCACGGTCGGCGGATCGTCACCGACCTCGTGCGCTCGGACCTGCGGCTGTACCCGGTCGGCCGCCTCGATGCCGACACCACCGGGCTGATCCTGCTCACCAACGACGGCGAGCTGGCCGAGCGCCTCACGCACCCCCGTTACGAGGTGCCCAAGACCTACCGCGCGAGCATCCGGCCAGAGCGCGTGTCCGAGCGTTCGCTGCGCACGCTGCGCGAGGGCGTGGACCTCGACGACGGCCGGACGGCTCCGGCCAAGGTGCGCCAGGTGAGGCCCGGGTTGGTCGAGCTCACGATCGGCGAGGGCCGCAAGCGCCAGGTGCGCCGGATGCTCGACGCCGTCGGCCACGAGGTGGTGTCGCTGGAACGGGTCGCGTTCGGCCCGCTGCTACTCGGCGACCTCGCTCCCGGAGCGGCCCGTCGCCTGAGCGCGGCCGAGGTCGAGCGGCTGCGGCAGGCGGCCTGGAAGAATCAAGCGTCGTGAGATTGCGAGCGCTGAGGGGCGCCACCACCGTCGAGCAGAACGACGCCGCGGCCATCCTGGAGGCCACGGAGGAGCTCGTGCGCGAGGTCATGGAGCGCAACGGCCTCGGCGCCGACGACATGGTCAGCTGCATCTTCACCTGCACCGACGACCTCGACGCCGAGTTCCCGGCCGTCGCCGCGCGCAACCTCGGGCTCGACCAGGTGCCGCTGCTGTGCACGCGCGAGATCGCCGTGCCGGGCGCGCTGCCGCGGGTGATCCGCCTGCTGATGCACTGCTACGCCGATCCGGCGAGGCCCGCCCGTCACGTGTACCTGCGCGAGGCGGTGGCGCTGCGGCGCGACCTCGAGGGCGCGCAATGACCGGCATCGAGTTCAACCGCAGCCTCGACGCGATCCCGGTCTACCCGGCCGCCGAGTCATACGAGTACGACGGCGAGCTGGTCAAGCTCGCCTCGAACGAGATCTCCGTTCGGCCCGCCGCCAGCGGTGATCGGGGCGATCCAGGGCCAGCTGGAGCGCCTCAACCGCTACCCGGACCCGGACAAGTCGGCGCTCCGCCGCGCGCATCGCGGACCGCACGGGCCTGGCGCCCGAGCGCGTGACGGTCGGCAACGGGTCGTGCGAGATCCTGCTGTCGGCCGCCGACGCCCTGCTCGAGCCCGGCGCGGAGATGGTCTACGCGTGGCCGTCGTTCTCGATGTACGCCCACCTCGAGAAGCAGTCGGGCGCCACGGGGATCCGCGTGCCGCTCGACGACGGCGGCTACCACGACCTCGACGCCATGCGGAAGGAGATCACGGCGGCGACGCGCCTGATCTCATCTGCAACCCGAACAACCCGACCGCCACCGCGCTCCCGCTCGCGGCGATCGACGAGTTCGTGGCGCAGGTGCCGCGCCACGTCGCGGTGATCCTCGACGAGGCCTACGTGGAGTTCAACCTGCTCCAGGACCCGGACGACTCGCTGAAGCTGCTCGCGGAGCACCCGAACCTGATCGTGCTGCGCACCTTCTCGAAGGTCTACGGGCTGTGCGGGCTGCGCGCCGGCTACGCGCTCGGCTCCGAGGAATTCCGGCTCGCCATCGACCGGGTGCGCCAGCCGTTCTCGGTCAACGCCATCGCCCAGGCCGCCGCGGCCGAGGCGATCGTGCACCAGGACGAGGTCGAGCGCCGGGTCGAGGCGACGACGATCGAGCGCGTGCATCTCGTGGAGCGAGCTCGAGCAAGCGCGGGCCTGACGAGCACGCGAGAGCCAGGCCAACTTCGCCTGGGTCGGGGTCGGTGAGGACCGCGACGAGCAGGCGATCCTCGAAGGCCTCGAGGACCGCGGCGTGATCGTTCGCTCCGGCGCCGCCCTCGGCGGCCCGGGCTTTCTCCGCGTGACCTATGGGACGCGGAGCGAGAACGACAGGTTCCTGCGGGCTCTGGACGACCTGCTCTAGCCCTGGTAAAACAAGAGCGATGTCCAGCGCCTCCACGCCGACCCGTACCGCCGCCCACCCGGGCGAGCTCCGGCGTGCTTCTCGCTGGTATTGGCGATTTACGTAGCTGTCCGGGCCTGCGCGCAGGCCACCGCACCGCCGAGACCAGTTCCGACATCTGAGAGGCTTTCCGAAGTGAACGTGAGACACCTGGACCCCGTCAGAGACCGACGAATCGAGCGGGTCGTGCCGATGGCGACCCCGGCCGAGCTCCTGACCGAGCTGCCGCTCACCGACGACCGCGCCGAGGTCGTGCTGAGCGGCCGCGAGGAGATCACGTCCGTGCTGGACCGCGCCGACGACCGCCTGCTGGTTGTGGTCGGCCCGTGCAGCGTGCACGACACAGCGGCGGCGATCGAGTACGCGCGTCGCCTGAGCGAACGCGCCGGGGAGCTCGGCGACGAGCTGCTGATCGCGATGCGCGTGTACTTCGAGAAGCCGCGCACGACGATCGGCTGGAAGGGGCTCATCAACGACCCGCACCACGACGGCACCGGCGACGTGAACACCGGCCTGCGGATGGCGCGCGATCTTCTGCTCGAGGTGCTCGGGCTCGGCCTCCCGGTCGGCTGCGAGTTCCTCGACACGATCACTCCGCAGTACATCTCCGACGCGGTCTCGTGGGGCGCGATCGGCGCCCGCACCACGGAGAGCCAGATCCACCGCCAGCTCGGATCCGGTCTCTCGATGCCGGTCGGCTTCAAGAACCGCACGGACGGCAACGTCCAGGTCGCGGTCGACGCGGTCGGCGCGGCGCAGGCCCAGCACGCCTTCCCCGGCGTCAGCATGGGCGGCAAGCCGGCGATCCACCACACGGCCGGGAACCCGGACGCCCACGTGATCCTGCGCGGCGGCCGCAACGCCCCGAACCACGGCCCGGTCGAGATCGCGGACGCGCTCGAGCTGCTGCGGAAGGCAGGTCTCGCCGAGCGCGTGGTGATCGACGCCTCGCACGACAACTCGGGCAAGGACCACGAGCAGCAGCCCGCCGTAGCGGCCGAGATCGGCGAGCAGATCGCCGGCGGCAATCGCGCGATCGTCGGCGTGATGCTCGAGTCGTTCCTCGTCGGCGGTCGCCAGGACCTCGGCGACGGCGAGCTCGTGTTCGGCCAGTCGATCACCGACAAGTGCATGGGCTGGGACGAGACGGTCGCCGTGCTCGACGGCCTCGCCGAGGCAGTCCGCACCCGCCGCAACGCGAGGTAGCGGATGAAGATCGCCGTACTCGGCGTCGGCCTGATCGGCGGCTCGATCGGGCTGGCCGCGCGGGGGCTCGGCCACACGGTGGCCGGGGCCGGGCGTGACGCCGGCCGGCTCGCCCGCGCCCGCGAGCTGGGTGCGATCGACGTGGCGGCCGATTCGGTGGCGGCCGCTGTCGCGGACGCCGAAGCCGTGTTCTGCTGCGCGCCCGTCGGCGCGCTCGGCGATCAGATCGCGGCGGCGCTCGCCGCCGCGCCGGAGGAGTGCGTGGTCACCGACGTCGGTTCGATCAAGGGCGGGATCGTCGAGGCGGCGGGCGATCCGCGCTTCGTCGGCGGGCCACCCGATCGCCGGCGCCGAGACCGCCGGGGTCGAGCACGCCCGCGCCGATCTCTTCCAGGGCGCCGTCTGGTACCTGACGCCCTCCGAGCAGTCGGAGGGGATCCTCTACGAGCGCCTGCACCGCCTGATCGCGTCGTTCGGCGCGCACCCCAGCGCCATCGATCCGGCCGCCCACGACCGGTTGCTGGCCACGGTCAGCCATCTACCGCACGTGCTCGCCAACGCCCTCGTGGCTCAGGCCGCGAGTGGCGGCGAGGGGGCGCCCCGGGTCGGGCCGAGCTTCCGCGACGCCACGCGCGTCGCCGGCGCGAACTCGGCCATCTGGACGGACATCTACCTCGCCAACGCCGGCCCGATCGCCGCCGCGGTGGAGGCCGTCGCAGCCCGGCTGAACGGGGCCGCGGCACTGCTGCGCTCCGGCGACGCGGAAGCGATCACCGAATGGAACGACGACGCTGCCGGGGACCGCCGGGCGCTGCTCGAGGCGGGCCTCGCCGACGGTCCCGTCCACGAGCTGCGGATGACCGTGCCAAACCGCCCCGGTATCGTCGCGCAGGTGGCGCTCGCCCTCGGAAAAGCCGGTGTGAACATCGTCGACCTCTCGCTGGCTCCGGCGCCTGACCGGCGCACCGGCGCGATGACGCTCTGGGTCGCCGGTGACGACGAGGCGGAGCGGGCGCGGAAGCTGATCGACGAGCTGGGCTATCCCCGTAGCCGCGGCGTGAGCTCTCGCCGCTTCGAACCGTCGGGCCCGCTGCGGGGTGATTTCGAACCCCCGTCGGACAAGTCGATCTCGCATCGCGCGGCGCTGTTCGGCGCGATGGCCGACGAGCCGATCGCGATCACCAACTATCTCGACTCGGACGACACCCGCTCGACGCTCGACGCCGTGCTGACGCCTCGGCGCCGGGGTCGAGGAGCACGGCGGGGGGGCGCTGACGATCCGCGGCGTGGGCCTGCACTCGCCGCTCGAGGCGACCGGCGGCCGGCTCGACGTGGGCAACTCCGGCACCCTGCTGCGCCTGCTCCCAGGCTGGCTCGCCGGTCAGCCCGGCGGCTCGTGGACGCTCGACGGCGACGAGTCGATCCGGCGCCGCCCGGTCGACCGGGTGGTCGAGCCGCTCACGCAGATGGGCGCGCGCATGGACGCCCGGATCGGGCGCCTGCCGCCATTGACCGTGAACGGAGCCGAGCTGACCGGCATCGAGTACGAGATGCCGGTCGCCAGCGCCCAGGTGAAGTCGTGCGTGCTGATCGCGGGGATGCTCGCCTCGGGTGAGACGAGCCTGTCCGAGAAGCGGCAGAGCCGCGACCACACGGAGCGCATCATGGCCCACTCGCGCGTGCCGTTCGAGCGCGACGGCCTGACGATCACCATCGCTCAGGTCGACGAGCTCGAGCTCGACGCGATCGCCGTGCCCGGCGACCCGTCGTCCGCCGCATTCATCGTGGCCGCGGCCGCGCTGGTGCCGGACTCGCGGGTCGTGGTGCGCAACGTCGGGCTCAACTGGACCCGTTGCGGTTTCTTCCGGATCGCCCAGCGGATGGGGGCGGTGATCCTCGGCGACCTCGAGGAGCCGGGAACGTTCAGCGACGTCGAGCCGGTCGGCGAGCTCGACGTGGCCTACGGCCCGCTCGAGGGCACGGATGTGGGGCCCGACGAGGTGCCGGTGGCGATCGACGAGCTGACTCTCGTCGGCCTGCTCGGCGCGTTCGCCGACGGCGAGACGGTGGTGCGGGGCGCGGCCGAGCTGCGCCACAAGGAGTCGGATCGCATCCAGGCCGTGGTCGACGCGCTCGGCGCGATCGGCGCAGACATCGAGGAGCTCGAGGACGGCTTCGTCGTCCGCGGCGACGGCAGCCCGCTCGAGGGCGGGGTGATCGAGGCCCGCGGAGACCACCGCATGGCCATGCTCGGCGCTATCGCGGGTCTCGCCTCGGAGAAGGGCGTGGAGGTCAAGGGGATGGAGTCGGCGGCGGTGTCCTACCCCGACTTCGAGCAGGACATCCGGGCGCTGCTCGGCACCCGGGCCTAGGGGACATCCACGACGTGGGCGGGCGCGGCCGCATTATCGGCGCGCCGACGCTCGCGATGAAGACGGCCGCGACGGCGGTGTTCTCCACGACCGCCCCGCCCCCGAGCCTGCTCGGCCTGCTCCCCGAGATCGACCGGCCGGTGTTCATGATCCGCTCGCCCACCGCCCCCGGCGAGAAGCTCGGCCCGGAGTACTACCGGCGGCTCGGCGGGCCGAAGCAGGCTGGGCCGTGCCGGGCGCTCGCCACATCGAGGGCAGCAAGGTGCGCGCGGCGGAGTACGAGCGCGCGTCGTCGGCTTCTTCGACCGGCGGCTCCGAACGGACGAGCGCGAGTAGCCTGCCCGGCGATGGTTGTCGCGATCGACGGGCCCGCCGGGGCCGGCAAGAGCACAGTCGCGCGCGCCGCTGCGGTTGCGCTCGGCTTCACCTACCTGGATTCCGGGGCGATGTACCGCGCCGTGGGCCACTCGCTCCTCGCCAACGGCGGCGCGGCATCCGACCGGGCGCGTGAGCTCGAGATCGAGCTGGGGGAGCGGGTCGTCGCGAACGGGGAGGACGTGACCGACGCGATTCGCGCGCCCGAGGTGTCCGAAGCGGCCTCGAAGGTCGCCACGAACCCGGCGGTCCGCGAGGCGCTCGTCGAGAAGCAGCGCGGGCTGCTGGCCGGCGGCGACTGGGTCGCCGAGGGCCGCGACATCGGCACGGTGGTCGCGCCCGACGCGGCCGTCAAGGTCTTTCTCACCGCCGATCCGCGCGAGCGGGCGGCGCGCCGCGCGGCCGAGCTGGGCACCGACGTCGAAACCGTCCTGCGCGACCAGGCGCTGCGCGACGCCCAGGATGAGAACCGCGAGCACTCGCCGCTCAAGCCGGCCGTCGACTCGACGGAGCTGGACACGAGCGGGCTGACGATCGACGAGGTGGTCGAGCGGATCGTGGCGCTGGTCCGCGCGGCCGAGCAGGGCTGATCGCCGTGGCTCTCCCGAAGGTGGCCGTCGTCGGCTACCCCAACGTCGGCAAGTCGACGCTCGTCAACCGCCTCTCGGAGACCCGCGACGCCGTCGTCCACGAGCAGGCCGGCGTGACCCGCGACCGCAAGGAGATCGAGGCCGACTGGAACGGCCGCCCGTTCATCCTGGTCGACACCGGCGGGGTCGACATGGACGAGACGGACGACCTCGCCCGGTCGGTCCAGCGCCAGGCGCGCCAGGCGCTGAGCGACGCCGACGTAGTGGTCTTCGTCGTCGACGCCGCCGCCGGGCTGCGGCCCGGGGACTCCGAGCTGGCCGTCGAGCTGCGGGCCGCCGAGGTACCGGTGATCGTCGCCGCCAACAAGGTCGACACCGGGAAGCAGGAGTCCAACGCGGCCGAGTTCTTCGGCCTCGGCCTCGGCGAGCCGGTCCCGGTCTCGGCCGTGCACGGCCTCGGCACCGGCGACCTGCTCGACCGGATCGCGTTGTCGCTCGCCGATCACGACGAGGTGGAGGGCGAGCCCGAGACGCGCCTGGCCGTGATCGGGCGGCCGAACGTGGGCAAGTCGTCGCTCGTGAACAAGCTGCTCGGCGAGGAGCGGGTCATCGTGGCCGATCTCGCGGGCACCACACGCGACTCGATCGACACCCGCATCGTCATCGACGACCGGCCGCTGGTGCTCGTCGACACGGCGGGGCTGCGGCGGCGGACCAAGGTGGCCGGCACCGTCGACTATTACGCGCAGCTGCGCTCCGAGCAGGCGGCCGAGCGCGCCGATGTCGCGATCGTGATGACCGACGCGAACGAGGGCATTACGAGCGAGGACTTCCGGATCGCCGAGCTGGCGATGAAGACCAAGTGCGCGACGATCGTGGCGATCAACAAGTGGGACGTAGGGGACACGGACCTCGAGGACGCCACGGCGCGCGTGACGAACAAGCTGCGCCAGCGGCCGCAGGTGATGGCCGTGTCGGCAAAGACCGGGCGCGGGCTGAAGCGCCTGATCGCAGCGGCGGTCGATCTCGCGGACCGCTCGGCCGAGCGGATCCCAACGCCCGAGCTGAACCGTTTCATCGGCGACCTCCAGCAGGCCAAGCAGCCGCCCTCGCGGCGCGGCAAGCGGCTCAAGCTCTATTACATGGCCCAGTTCGAGACGTCGCCGCCGCGGTTCGCGCTGCAGGTCAACGACCGCTCCGTCGTGACCCGCTCGTACGGGTATTTCATCGAGAACCGCCTGCGTGAGCGGTTCGGGTTGCACGGCGTGCCGCTCGTGATCGACATCAAGGACGCACCCGGCCGGCGGCACGGTGGCAAGTAGAAAAACCTTGCTGCGCAGCCGGCCGAGGCGGCTGCTTGCACATAAGGCTCGCCGTTTCAGCCCTCCGTCTGTACCCTCCACCGTCTTTGCTTAACGATCGGGAGCGGAAAACCCCTTTATTCCTATGAGTATCAGCGAATTCGCAGATAACGAGTTTCTCTTCACGTCGGAGTCGGTCACCGAAGGCCACCCCGACAAGATCGCCGACCAGGTCTCGGACACCGTGCTCGACGCCATGCCTGGCGGCCGACCCTCTTTCGCGCGTTGCCTGCGAGACGCTGGTGAACACCGGTCTCGTCGTGATCTCCGGTGAGATCACCACCAAGGCCGATCTGGACTTCCAGCGGCTGGCGCGCGACACGATCTCCGAGATCGGCTACGACAACGCGCTCTACGGCTACGACTCCAACACCCTCGCGGTGATGGTCACGGTCGACAAGCAGTCGCCGGACATCGCGCAGGGCGTCGACTCCGGCCTCGAGGAGCGCAAGGGCGACGGCGACGAGTTCGACGCTGCCGGCGCCGGCGACCAGGGCATGATGTTCGGCTACGCGTCGAACGAGACGGAGGAGCTGATGCCGGCTCCGATCGCGCTCGCCCACCGGCTCGCCTACCGGCTCTCGGCGGTCCGTAAGGACGGCACGCTGCCGTACCTGCGTCCCGACGGCAAGACCCAGGTCTCGGTCCGATACCGCGACAACAAGCCGGTCGCCGATCGAGAAGGTCCTGATCTCCACGCAGCACGCGGAGGAGGTCGACTCCGAGACGCAGATCCGCCCGGACCTGTGGGAGCACGTCGTCAAGCCGGTCCTCGAGACCACGCCGTACTTCGACGAGGCCGCGATCAACACGACGTACAACTACCTGGTCAACCCGACCGGCAAGTTCGTCATCGGCGGCCCGATGGGCGACTGTGGCCTGACCGGCCGCAAGATCATCGTCGACACCTACGGCGGCATGGCCCGCCACGGTGGCGGCGCCTTCTCGGGCAAGGACCCGTCGAAGGTCGATCGCTCTGCCGCGTACGCGGCCCGCTGGGTGGCGAAGAACATCGTCGCCGCCGAGCTCGCCGATCGCTGCGAGGTCCAGGTCGCGTACGCCATCGGCGTCGCGCGCCCGGTCTCGGTCATGGTCGAGACGTTCGGCACCGAGAAGATCGCGAAGGCCGAGATCGCCCGTCTGGTCGACGAGAACTTCGACCTGCGCCCGGCTGCCTTCCGCCAGGAGCTCGACCTGCACCGGCCGATCTACCAGAAGACCGCCGCGTACGGCCACTTCGGCCGCGAGGGCGACTTCCCGTGGGAGCAGACCAACAAGGTCGAGGCTCTCAAGGCCGGTGCGAGCGCGGCTGCCGCCTAGCCGCTGGTCTCACGTATCGCTTGGCTCCGGCCGGGTCCGCAAGGGCCCGGCCGGTGTCGTTCTAGGCCTCTTTCTGGCCGTCGAACTCGGGGCCGCGCACCCGGAACATGGCGTGCTCGCCCGCGATGCCCTTGATCCGGCGCTTGCCGGCGAACGACCAGCGCCAGTCGCCGGTCGACGCGTCCTTGATCGCCTCGTCGCCGAGCACCGTGCTCGGGCGGGCGATCGACGGTGATGCGCGACGCGAGGTTCACCGGGCGGCCGAACCAGTCGCCGGCCCGGCCGATCGCGTCGCCGTAGGCGAGCCCGACGCGGACCTGCGGGAAGCGCTCGGACTCCTCGTCGGCCGCCTCGGCAGAGGGCCAGCGCAGTCGCGATCAGGGGGTCGGGCTCGCGCGCGACGAGCATCACTGCGTCGCCGATCGTCTTGACGAGCCGCACCGGGCGGCTCGGCGAGCTCGCTCGCGAGCTGCCTCGAGCCGTTCGGCGACGGCACCCAGCTCGGCCGGCATCGACGCTCTCGCCGAGGCGCGTGAAGCCGACGAGGTCGGCGAAGCAGACCGCGATCTCGGTGCCCTGTGCGAGCTGACCGGTGCGCAGCGCCTCCTGGTCGACCGCGTTCGAGCGGATGAGCGCCCGCTGCTGCACGTTCAGCGCGTGCTCGAGCGCCGGCGCCGAGCAGGGGCACCAGCGCCTGCGAGGCCTCGGCGTACCGCAGCGCTAGATCGCGCTCGTTGTCGCCCGGCTCGACGAACGCGTCGCCGAAGACGGTGCCGACGGCGGCGGCCACGTTGGACATGCTGCGGCTCAGCACCCGCGTGATCTCGATCAGCTGGTCGGGCGGCAGGCCGGCGTCGATGAAGGTCTTCATCCGCCCGGCCGCCTCGAGGTCGGCGGCCGTGAAGCGACGCTCGTCGGCCTCGCTGCGAGCCATGCCGAGCGCACGCCAGAACCGCTCGATGAACGCGGGGTCGAGGCCGGTCTGCTCGGCGACCTCCGCGTCCGTGTAGCGCGGGCCGTCGCCCTCGAGCGTGCGCTCGATGGGGAGCAGGGGCAGCCGGCCCTCCTCGGTGGCCGCGCGCAGCTCCTCGAGCGAGAAGTCGGGCGCGAGGTATTCCAGGAGCTCGCGCCGCGCCTCGCGGTCGGGACCGTCGAGCCCCTCCAGCAGGCCCTCTTGTTCGAAGTCGATAGCCATGTCCGCGCCGCCCCGTGACGGCGGGCGTAGCCTACGGCCGATGACCGCCCCGGGGTCAGCCGAGCTGCGCGACGTCTACGAGGACCAGTACGCGACGGGCGATCCGGAGCGCGCCGGCGCCTGGCGCGAGCTGTGTGCGCGCAACAAGGCCGAGCACGTGATCGACCTGGCCGGGGCGCTTCACCAGGCGCCGCGGGCGATCGCCGACATCGGCTGCGGGGACGGGGTGCTGCTCGGCCTGCTGGCGGGCGCAGGCATCGGGGAGCGGCGCGATGGCTTCGAGATCTCGGAGCGTGCGGTGGCCATCGCCGCCGGCCGCGCGGGTGTCGACAGCGTCCAGCGATTCGACGGCCTCTCGCTCCCCGCCCCCGACGGGGCGTACGACCTCGGGGTGCTCTCGCACGTGCTGGAGCACGTGCCCGACCCGGGCCCCCTGCTGGCCGAGGCGGCACGTGTGTGCCATGCGCTGATCGTCGAGGTTCCGCTCGAGGACAACCGCTCTGCGTCGCGCCCGGCCGCCCAGCGGGGGCGCGAGGCCGTCGGCCATCTGCACCGCTTCGCGCGGGCCGACATCGCGGCCCTGGCCGCCGGTGCCGGGCTGACGGTCACCGCCGACGTGGCCGACCCGTTGCCGCGGGCGATTCACACGTTCCACGCCGAGGGCGCTGCCGCCGGCGTCCGTGCGAACGCCAAGGCCGCGCTGCGCAGGGCGCTGTTCGCCGTCGCCCCCGCGACGGCCGAGCGGACCTTCACCCTGCATTACGCGTGTCTCTGCACCCGGTGATCCTCAAGGTCGAGCCCCTGACGACCGCGCGCGCCCTGCGCGGGCCGTTCGACTACGCGCTGGGCGGGGCGGTCGCCGAGGCCGGGGTGGGGAGCGTCCTCGTGGTGCCGTTCGGACGCCGCCGCGTCCTCGGCGTGGTCGTCGACGTGGCCGAGGAGAGCGACCTCCCTCCGGAGCGCCTCGCGGAGCCGATCGCGGCGCTGGAGGCCGACGTGCCGCCCGAGCTCGTCAGGCTCGGGCTGTGGATGGCGCGCGAGTACGTGTCCACCCGCGCCCGCGGCCTCGCGCTGGTGCTGCCGCCCGGCACCGGTACGGGCAAGGCCCGTGCGATGACCGCGCGCCGCTCGCTCCTGGCCGCGATCACCCCGGCGGGCGAGGCGGCGCTCGACGGGGGAGGGGCGGCTCGGCCCGCGCCAGCGCGCGGCGCTCGACGCGCTCGCGGCAGGGCCTCTGCGCGTCAACGCGCTCGCCGCGGCCACCGGCTGCGACCACGCCGGCGTGCGCCGGCTCGAGTCGCGCGGGCTGGTGGCGGTCGAGGAGGCGCGCGAGGCCGTCTCGGCGCCCGCAGGTCAGGGCCGTCGGCGCCGGTGCCGGTGCGACCCGCGAGCTGACGGGCGCCCAGCGCGCGGCGCTCGAAGGAGATCGTCGAGCGGATGGACGCGCCGGACGGCACCGACCGGCGGGTGCTGCTGCACGGCGTCACCGGAAGCGGGAAGACCGAGGTCTACCTCCAGGCGGTTGCGGCCGCGCTCGAGCGCGGGCGCACGGCGATCGTGCTCGTCCCCGAGATCGCGCTCACCCCGCAGACCGCGGGGCGGGTCGTAGAGCGCTTCGGCGACACGGTCGCGGTCCTGCATTCGCGCCTCACCCAGCGCGAGCGCTTCGACGAGTGGGCGCGGCTGCGCAGCGGCGAGGCGCGCGTCTGCGTGGGCCCGCGCTCGGCGGTCTTCGCGCCGCTCGAGGACGTCGGGCTGATCGTGGTCGACGAGGAGCACGACGGCTCCTACAAGCAGGAGGGCGACCCGCGCTACGACGCGCGCCACGTGGCCGAGCGGCGCGCCGGCGACGCGGGGGCGGTGCTGGTGGCCGGGACCGCGACGCCGCGGCCCGAGACCTTCCGCCGCTACGAGCGCCTCGAGCTGCCCGAGCGGGTCGACGGGCGCGGCATGCCGCCGGTGGAGGTCGTCGGGATGGCCGGCGTCCAGGGGCCGCTGCACACCGCTACCCGCGACGCGCTCGACGAGGTCCGCCGCGACGAGGCCAAGGCCGATCGTGCTGCTGAACCGCCGCGGCTGGTCGAACTTCCTCACCTGCGCTGAGTGCGGGCGCGTGTGGGAGTGCCCGAACTGCGACGTGACGCTCGTACTGCACCGGGCGTCGGGGCGTGTCTCCTGCCATCACTGCGGGCACTCCGAGCCGGTCCCGGCGTGCGTGCCCGGACTGCGACTCGGTCTCGCTCGCCCGCCACGGGATGGGCACCGAGCAGCTCGGCGCCGAGCTGACGCGCCTGATGGCATCCGCTGCCGGTGTTCCGCCTCGACGCCGACGCGGTGGCGGGGGAGGGTGTCGACTCCGCGCTCGCTGCATTCGACGCGGCGCCGGCCGGCGTGCTCGTCGGCACGCAGATGGTCGCCAAGGGCCACGACTTCCCCGACGTCACGCTCGGCGTGGTCCTCGACGCCGACGCGACGCTGCGCTTCCCCGACTTCCGCGCGGAGGAGCGCACGTTCGCGCTGGTCGCCCAGCTGGCGGGGCGCAGCGGGCGAGGGCCGCGCGGCGGGCGGGTCGTGGTGCAGGCGCTCGACCCCGGGGCGCGAGCGCTCCGCCACGCGGCGGCCGCACGATGCCGAGGGGTTCCTCGCGGGCGAGCTCGGCCGGCGCGAGCTACTGCGCTACCCGCCGTACGGCCACCTGATCCGGGTCGTCTGCTCCGCCGAGGACCCCGAACCTGCGCAGGACGCGGCGCAGGCGGTGCGGGATGCGATCGATCTCCCCGGCGCCGACCTCCTCGGCCCGGCGCGCCTCTTCCGCCTCAAGGGCCGCGAGCGCGCCCAGCTGGTGGTCAAGTCGGCCGACCGCGAGGCCGCGATCGCCGCCGTACGGCGAGCGGTCGAGGCAGTGGCCGCGGCCCGCGCCCGGGCGGGGGTCAACTGGGCCGTCGACGTGGACCCCACCTAGACGGCCGCACTAAACTGGCCTACGTGGACGAAGCGCCCGAGAACGACGTCGAGGAGATCGAGGACGAGGACGAGCTCGAAGAGGAGCCGGCACTCGATCCCGAGGTCGAGGCGCGGCGCGCCGCGGCGATGTCGTTCGTCCGCCGCCTCGGCGATCCCGTGCTCAAGAGCCGCGCGATCGAGGTCGACCGCTTCGACGACCAGCTGCGCGGCCAGGTGTCGCGCATGGCCGGCCTGATGAACGACGCGCTGGGTGTCGGCCTCGCCGCCCCCCAGCTCGGCCTGTCCCAGCGCCTGCTCGTCTACCGCGTCGGTCCCGGCGCCCCGCTGATCGCGCTCGCGAACCCCGAGATCGAGTGGTCGAGCAAGGAGGAGGAGACGTTCGAGGAGGGCTGCCTCTCGATCCCCGGGATCACGGTCGACGTCGACCGCGCCGTGCATGTCCGCGTCCGTGCCCAGGACGAGGAGGGGCTCGACCGGGTGATCGAGGCCTCGGGCCTCGAGGCGCGCGTTATCCAGCACGAGCTCGATCACCTCGACGGCGTGCTGATCCTCGACCGGACCACCCGCTCCCAGCGCAAGGAAGCGATGAAGCGCCTGCGCGAGCTCGAGCGCGAGCGCGCCGAGCAGGCTGCTTAGACCGCTCCTCCGCTTCTTCCGCCGAGCTCAGTTCAGAGCCGGCGCGTCTAGCTCCGCGTTGACGGTGTCACCGACGGTGATCAGGCGGTTCCGTCACACAAGCGTGGTCGCCGGTGACGCAGCGCCGGGGTGCTGCGCGCGTTATTCGGGTCATATAGGCGAACAACGCGAGCAGCACCTCGCCGCGCGGGGCCCTGTCCGGCCGAATGCAACAGAGCCGTTACAAACTCCGGCTGCCCTACCCAGCCGCCGTAAGCGACGGCGCCCCGACCAGACGGACGGGAGAACGCAAAGCCGAGCCGGCGACGCCTAGGCCGCCGCCCGCGCCTCCTGCACCGCGCGCTGGACGAAGCACGTCGTCGTGCCGTGGGCGACGAGCTTGCCCGTCTCCTCGACCCACGCGCGGCCCTCGGCTGTGGCAACGCGGCCACCGGCGTGGATGACCTTGCCTTCGGCGAGGACGCGGCCCGTGTCGCGGGTCATCGGGCGGGTGTAGTTGACCTTGATCTCGAGCGTCGTGTAGAGGTCGCCGGCGCCGAGGGTCGAGTGGACCGCGCAGCCCATCACGGAGTCGAGGAGCGTGGCGGCGAGGCCCCCGTGGACCACGCCGATCGGGTTGTAGTGGTACTCCGCCGGCTCGATGTCGAACACGACCAAGCCGGGGTCGACCTGGGTGATGCCGAAGCCCATCAGAGCGGCGATCGGGGGCGGGGGAAGCTCGCCGGCTGCTACCGCGCGCATGGCGTCGAGGCCGGTCATGTTGGCGGCGCGCCCGAGCGCCTCGAGGGGATCCTGCCATTCGATCGTACGGGTCCGTTGCATAGTAAGACGGACCCTACAAGACATAGTTGTCATTCGCAACCGACGGTCCTACACTTATGCGATGGACCGCGAGGAGTACGGCTCGAACAACTGCTCGGTGGCACGCGCGCTGAGCGTCATCGGCGACCGCTGGACGATGCTCGTCCTGCGCGAGGCGTTCTGGGGCGTCAAGCGCTTCGACCGCCTCCAAGGGAACCTCGGCATCGCCCGGAACATCCTCGCCGACCGCCTGCAGCGGCTCGTCGCCAACGGGATCCTCGAGCGCCGGCTCTACCAGGAGCGCCCCGAGCGCTACGAGTACCGGCTCACGCAGAAGGGCGTCGACCTGTGGCCGGCCGTCGTCGCGCTGCTCGAGTGGGGCGACCGCTACATGGCCGACGACGAGACCCCGCCTGTGGTGCTGATCCACAAGGAGTGCGGGCACGAGGCGTCCCCGCAACTCGTCTGCTCGCACTGCAGCGAGCCGGTCGGCGCCCGTGACGTGAAGCCCGAGCTCCGCCCGGGCATCCACACGCACGCGGCGTAACTCCCGCGCCGCGGGGCGCACTAGGCTCGCTGCGTGCGAACCGTCTACCTCGGCACGTCCGACTTCGCCGCGACGGTGCTCGAGCGCCTCGCGACATCCGGGCACCGGCCGCAGCTCGTGGTCACCCGGCCCGACCGCCCGAAGGGCCGGGGGCGCAAGCTCGCCTGCCCGCCGGTCGCCGACGCCGCTCGCGCGCTCGGCATCGACCTCGCCCAGCCGGCCGACGTGAACTCGCCCGAGGCCCGCGATCGGATCGCCGCGCTCGATCCCGAGGCGATGGCCATCTGCGCGTTCGGCGCGCTGATCAAGGAGCCGCTTCTGTCGGACCACGACTGGTTCAACGTGCACCCGTCGCTGCTGCCGCGCTGGCGCGGCGCGGCGCCGGTCGAGCGAGCGATCGAGGCGGGCGACGCCGAGACGGGGGTGTCGATCATGCGCCCGACCGCGGAGCTCGACGCCGGGCCCGTCCACCTCGCACGGAACGAGCCGATCGCACCGGGCGACACCTACGGCTCGCTCGCCACGCGGCTCGCCGCGCTCGGCGGGGACCTGCTGGTCGAAGCGCTCGACACGCGGCCCGAGCCCGAGCCGCAGCCCGGCGCGGGAACGACCTACGCGGAGAAGATCGAGAGCGCCGAGCGGCGGCTCGACACGGCCTGGCCCGCGGCCGAGCTGGAGCGGAAGATCCGCGCTCTCACGCCGCACATCGGCGCGTACGTCGAGCTCCCGGACGGCGACCCGCTGCGCGTGCTGGAGGCCCGGGTGGTACCCGGCGGCGTTCCCGCGGGAACGCTTGCGGCCGCCGACGGGAGCCTGGTTCTGGGCACCGGCGAGGGCACGCTCGAGCTCGTCACGATCCAGCCCGCGGGCGGCAGGCCGATGGCGGCTGCCGACTGGCTGCGGGGTCGCGGCGCGGCGGTCGTCGCGGGCTGAAACGGGGGCCGGTCCGTCGCGGCCGTAACAATGGGTTGGATGGCTGATGCCGAAAAGGTCGATCTCGGGCCCGCGTGCCCATCTTGCGGCGAGCCTTGGCTGCGGGGAACGAACCTCGCCGGCCGCTACCGCTGCGTCTACTGCCTGCACAGGTTCGAGCTCCGCTCGGAGTGCCCGAACTGCGGCATGCACTCGACGATCGCGCGGATGTCTGACACCGCCAACGTGACCTGCAACAGCTGCGGCGGGTCGATGCTGAGACCGATCTGAGCCTCCTATGAGCTGACCCCCGGGGAGGCGCGCCGTCTAGCGCCAACTCGAGGTGGTCCCTCAGACCGCCGGAGCGGCAGACGTCACGGGCTCGGGGGCGCCGACCGGCTCGACCTCGACCGGGATGCCGTTCAGCACCGCGTTGCCCGACACCGCGTCGATCTGCGACTCGTCGGCGAGCAGGTTGCTGTTCACGCCGGCGTGGGCAGCGGCCACGCGCATCCGGGCCCCGTCGGTGTCGTGACCCCAGCCGTGGGGGATCGAGACGACGCCGGGCATGATGGCGTCGGTCACCTCGACCGGGGCCTCGAGCTCGCCGGCCGCCGAGCGCAGGCGCGCGCCGGCTCCGTCGACGAGGCCGATGCGGTCGGCGTCGTCGGGGTGGACGTGCAGCGTGCAGCTGTCCTTGCCCTTCACGAGCGGCTCGAGGTTGTGCATCCAGGAGTTGTTCGAGCGCAGCTGGCGCCGCCCGATGAGCACCACGTGGCCGTTGCCGCGCGTCGAGCGACGGCGTCGAGCCGCGGAACGTCGGCGACGATCTCCGCGGGCGCGAGCTCGACCTTGCCCGAGGCCGTGCGCAGCGCGTCCTGGCAGGCGCGGCTCGAGCGCCCCGAGGTCGACGCCGTGCGGGCTGGCCTCGAGGCGGTCGAGCGTCAGGCCGTCGGGGTCATCGCCGAACGCGTCGCCGTACGGCCCCGTCCTGACGAGCAGGTCGAGGATGCGCTCCGGGCCGGTGCGCGGCTCGAGATCGCCGAGGATCTCGGCCGCGTCGCGGCCGGCGATCCGTGAATCGGGGGCGCCGACCTCGCGGGCGACCATCGCGCCGATCACGAAGTCGTCGAATGCGGACGGCGTCGGCGGCCGGGCCCATGCCCGGCGAAGATCGCGCCGAGGCGGGCGAGCGTCTCCCATTCCTGCGGCACCTCGGAGTCGAGCAGCGCGGGGGAGTAGTTGGCCACGTTGCGGGCGGCCAGCTGGTAGAGCGCGAGGTCGTAGTGCGACTTCTCCAGCGGGCCCGGCGCGGGCAGGATCACGTCGGCGTGGCGGGTGGTCTCGTTGAGGTAGATGTCGATCGAGACCATGAAGTCGAGGCTCTCGACGGCGGCGGTCGAGCCGGCCGGCGTTCGGGGTCGACACGAGTGGGTTGCCCGCGACCGTGATCAGCGCGCGGACCTGGCCATCGCCCGGGGTCTCGATCTCCTCGGCGAGGCACGAGACGGGCAGCTCGCCGATCACCTCGGGCGCGCCGCGCACGCGGCTCGTCCAGCGGCCGATCCCCCAGCCCTTGCCTTTGCCCGCCGGCGCCGCGCGAGTTCGCCTGGCCGGCGGCGGCGAGGGTGAACATCGCGCCGCCCACGCGGTCGAGGTTGCCCGTCGCCGCGTTGAGCACGTCGACGAGCCAGCTCGCGAGGGTGCCGAACTCCTGGGTGCAGGTGCCGATCCGCGCGTACACCGCGGCGCTCTCGGCGCCGGCCAGCTCGCGCGCGATCCGGCGGATCTCCTCGGCGTCGATCCCGCACGCGGCCGCCACGCGCTCGGGGGCGAAGTCCGCGGCGAGTCGCTCGACCTCGTCCCAGCCGGCGAGGAGGGGCTCGAGCTCGCCCGGCTCGGCGAGGTCCTCGTCGAACAGCGTGTGGAGGACGCCGAACATGAGGGCGGCATCGCCGCCGGGGCGGATGAAGTGGTGCTCGTCGGCGGCCTCGGCGGTGCGGGTCCGGCGCGGGTCGACGACGACGACCTTGCCGCCGCGCTCGCGGATCCCGCGGATACGGCCGCGCATGTCGGGGGCGGTGAGCAGGCTGCCGTTCGACACGAGCGGGTTCGCGCCGAGGATCAGCAGGTGCATCGTGCGGTCGACGTCGGGCACCGGGATCGACAGCGGCGCGCCGAACATCAGCCCCGCGGAGACGTGCTTGGGCATCTGGTCGACCGAGCTGGCCGAGAAGACGCTCTTCGAGCCGAGGGCCCGCAGCATCGCGGGGCCGAACGTCTGGGCCGAGAAGCTGTGCGCGCTCGGGTTGCCGAGGTAGGCGGCGACGGAGTTGCGGCCGTGCTCCTCGACGATCGGCATGAGGCGCTGCGTCGATCACCGCGAACGCCTCGTCCCAGGTGGCCTCGTGGTAGCTCGCCGTCGTCGCCGCGGACGAGCGGCGTGCGCAGCCGGTCGGGGTCGTCGTGCAGGTGCTTGAGCCCGGTCGCCTTCGGGCAGAGGAAGCCGTGGCTGAACACGTCTTCGTCGTCACCGCGCACGGAGACCACGTCACGGCCGTCGAGCTCCACCTCCAGTCCGCAGGTCGCTTCGCAGAACGGACAGGTGCGCGTATGCGTGCTCATGCGCGCGAGCCTACTGCCCAAGCAGCCGGCTCGGCCGGATGCGCGGGGTGGCTATTCGGCGCGAAGCTCGATCCAAAGCGCTTCGGCATGGGCGAGCACGGTGCCGTCCTCGCCGAGCAGGGCCGCGCCCGAGTGCCGCTTGCGGCCGTCGACGTCGTTCGGCCAGGAGACGATGGCGTACTCGGTGCCCGCCCGTACCTCGCCGTCGATGGACACCGCGAGGCGAGCGAGAACACACGGGGGCGAGTCGTCGTCGAATGTAACCACGGGAGCGCTGGTCGGGCAGTCGAGCGCGGCCCAGACCAGCTCGTCCGCCACCACCTCGCCCGGCTCTCCCTCAGGGGTCCAGACGCTCGCGAAGCCTCCGTCCGGCCCGAGCGGGCCGGGAAAGATCTCGAGCCCGTCGCCCGGCCCGCGCTCGGGGCCGCAGACGACGCAGCGCGGGAACGGGTGGGCAGCGGCCCACTGACCGAGACCCGCCGCCGAGGCCGCGCTCGCGTCGGCGACCGACACTTGCGGTGGTTCGACGGCCTCCAGCGCCACCGGTCGCCCGGTGGCGACCACCGTCGCGCCGTCGGTGACCGACACCGCGCCGTCGTCGCCGCGCTCCACCGCCAGGTCGCGCTCGAGCGGCGGCGGGGCCAGCAGCGAGACCTCGGCCGGGCCCGCGCCGACGGCGGCGGCGACGAGGCCGCAGGTGTAGCCGCCGTTACCGGAGTCGTCCGGGCCGTTGAAGCGCGCCGGAATGCGGATCGTCATGGCTCAGGCCGCGGGTGCCGGGAGCGTCTCGAGCGCCTGCTTGATCTCGGCGACCGTCTGGAAGTCGAGCCCGATGGCGTGGTCGTGGCGGTGCCGGACGACGCCCTGCTCGTCGATGATGATCACGGCTCGCTTGCTCATCTTCGCGAGCCCCGAGTACGCGTCGTACTCCTTCGAGACGGCGAAGTCCTCGTCGGCCAGGAGCGGCACGGTCAGGCCGTGGTGCTCGGCGAAGGACTTCTTCGACGCGACGTCCTTGCCGGAGATGCCGACCGCGGTCGCGCCGAGCGCGTTGAACGCCTGTGCGTTGTCGCGGTACGAGCAGAACTGCTTGGTGCAGACGGTGGTCTCGTCCCCCGGGTAGAACAGCAGCAGGACGCGCTCACCCCGGTGGTCGGACAGCGTGAACGTGCCGCTCGTGCCCTCGAGCGTGAAGTCGGGCGCCTGCTCGCCCACGGCGGGGTGCTTCGCCATCCGGTCTCCTCCTGCGGTCGCTTGCGGCGGAGGCTACAGGGACGGCTGCGCGTGTCCGCGGCGGTACAGCGTGTAGAGCAGCGCGCACAGCGTGAGAGCCGCGGCGATGTACCCGACCTCGACCTGGAGCACCTTGTCGTCCCAGCCCGGGATGAGGAGGAAGACCACGAACGCGACCGCCGCGCCGACCCAGCAGACGCATGCCTGGCGCGCCTGCCCGCGGGCGAGCAGCGCCTGGTTGAGGGTGGCCGCGGAGAGGTAGAGGCCCATGCCGACCGAGATCACGACAAGCCCGAGCCGGTCGTAGTCGAAGTCGCCGCCGAACACGATGTCCATCACCTGCGGGCCGGCGACGAGCATCACCAGGGCGACCGCCGGCGGCGAAGCCGCGCGATCGCCTGCAGCGTGACGCTGCACGCTGCGCCGGAACGGGTCGTCCTCGCCGCCGGCGCTGAGCCGGGTGAGGTGGGGGAGGATCGAGGTCTGGACCGCCTGGAAGAGCTGGAGCGGGGCGCGGGCGATCAGCAGCACGTTGAACACGAACCCCGCCAGGGCCGCGCCCTCGAGCGCCGCCCTCGGTCGCCTTCACCAGCAGCGGGCCGGCGTTGAGGAAGGTCTGCTCGGCGAGCATGATCAGCAGGACCGCCACCGCGAAGCCGGTGCCGTTCGCGAGCGTGAACTCCGGCTCGCCCGCCGGCTCCCCGGCCGCCGCCTCATCGAGCGCGCGCTCGGCCGCGGCCTCCTCGAAGTAGGAAGGGGGGCTCGCGCCCCCCCTCGCACCCCCCGCGCCACCAGGCGGCTGGCTGGGGGCCGCGGCGGGAGGAAGGCGACGCCCGATCGCCCACGGGACGACGACGAGCGAGACGATCGGCGCCGCCGCCATGCCGAGCGCGACCGCAGACTGTCCCGAGGCGATCCCGATCGCCACGGCCAGCGCGAACATGAAGCGCGAGCTCGCCTCGAGCATCACGAGGCTGCCGTAGAGGCCGAAGCGGTGTGTCCCGGCGAGGAAGCCGCGGGCGAAGTAGCTCGCCGCGTAGGCGAGCACGCCGGTGATCAGGACCCAGTAGAGCGTCGAGTTGCCGCTGAACAGGTCGTCCTCGATCGGTCCGCGGAACACCAGCGCGAGCACCGCGAACGCGAGGCCGAGCGCGAGCTGGATCGTGGCCGCCACGCGCAGGTGCTGGCGCCCGCCGTGCCCGCGCTCGTCGCGGTCGGCGATCGTCCGCGAGAGCAGCTGCTCGACGGGCCGGTAGAGCACCGAGACGGTGATGAACATCGCCGACCACAGCAGCGTGATGCCGCCGTACTCGGACTCGGTCAGCGTGTGGCTGGCGAGCGAGAAGTAGCCGTAGGTGATCAGGCCCGTCGTGCCGATCAGGACCGACAGGACGGCGGCGCCGCGGCCGTAGTCGCCGGAGCTGCCGGCTCGGCCGGCAGCGACGGACTCAGCGTCCGCCGAGCGCTCCTCCTCCGCCTCGGCCATTGGCTAGAGGCGGACGAGCAGCATGGTCCACGGGAACGGCGAGCGCGCCTCGACGACCGTGCCGTGACGGCCGAGCAGCTGCACGAAGCCGCGCTTGGACCAGTGGTTCACGTGGCCGGGGGTGTTGCCGAGATCGCCCCAGTACGAGCCGCGCGCCATGTTCAGGCCGCGCCAGAGCGGCTCACGCGGGACCGACACGAGCAGGTGGCGCTCGGCGACGCGCGCCATCTCGGCCACCGTCGCCTCGGGGTCGGGCACGTGCTCGAGCACCTCGATCGCCGTCGCCACGTCGAACTCGCCGTCGGCGAACGGCAGCTGGGTGGCCTCCTCGCAGCGGTACTCGAGGTTCGGCCGGCTGCGCTCGTCCCAGTGGGCCTTGAGCTCCGGGTCGTCGAGGTCGATGCCGACGATGCGCTTGTCGCCGAGCCGCTCGGCCCATTCGTAGGTGAGCACGCCCTCGCCGCAGCCGACGTCGAGCACCGACTCCGGATCGCGCCTGCGCCCAGAGCTCGTCGAGCGTGTCGTGGAAGCCGGCCATCATGCGCTGACGAGCGGGTTGGTGGACCCGTACTTGTCGAACGTGTTGCCGGTCGCGACGCCGTCGACGGCGGTCGAGCCGGGGGTGGCCGCGGTGCGGCTCACGACGGCACCGTCTCGCGGTTCGGCGCCTTGCCCGTCGCCGGCCCGGCGTCGGCGCCCGTCGTCGGGCGCCCGGGGCTCTCGCCCGGCTCGTAGTGCGAGGGCTCCACGCCGAGGGTCAGCTCGACCCGGCGCACGCGCTCGAGCGTGCGCTGCTGGAGGTGCGCTGCGCGGCGAGGATGTCGGCGACGACGCCGAGCGCCACGAGCTGGACGGCGATCACGAGCAGCGTCGAGCCGAGGATCAGCGACTGGACGTGGCCCTCGCCCTCGCCGCTGAAGAAGAACCAGAGGAAGCGCGCCCAGATCACGGCGGCCGGGAGCGCCACGATGGCAGCGGCGATCATGAACACGCGCAGCGGCTCGTACAGCGCGTAGATGCGGAAGATCGACGTCGCAGTTGCGGCGGACGTAGGACCACATCGAGGGGAACAGGCGCGACTCGCGCGTCTTCTCGTTGGTCCGGATCGGCACGTGGTCGACGGCGACGAGCGTCTTGCCGGCCTGGATGATCGTCTCGAGCGTGTAGGTGAACTTCGACACCACGACCATCTGCAGCGCCGCCTCGCGGTTGTAGGCGCGGAAGCCCGGAGGTCGTGTCCGGGCACGTCGGTGCCGGAGGCGCGCCGGACCACGGCGCTGCCGAGCGCCTGGAGGCGCTTCTTGAGCGGCGAGAAGTGCTCGATCGTGTCGGTCTCGCGGTCGCCGACGACCATGTCGGCGCTGCCCGCGAGGATCGGGCCGACCAGCTTCGGGATGTCGCCGCCGAAGTACTGGTTGTCGGCGTCGGTGTTGACGATCACGTCGGCGCCGAGCTTGAGGCACGCGTCGAGCCCGGCCTGGAAGCCGGCCGCGAGGCCCTTGTTGTTGGTCAGCCGGACGACGTGGTTCACGCCGTGCGCGCGCGCGACCTCGATCGTGGCGTCGGTCGAGCCGTCGTCGATGACCAGCCACTCGACGGTCGTCGAAGCCCGGGGATCTCGCGCGGGAGATCGGCGAGCGTGGCCGGCAGCTGATCCTCCTCGTTGAAGCAGGGGATCTGGATGATGAGCTTCATGGCAGGGGGCGATGGTACTGGGATCTGCTGCGCGCCCGGCCGAGCCGGGCGCTCCGCCAACTGCCGCCACGGGCTCGCTTTACATCTCATGCCCGGAAGCTTCACAAGACGTGTACGACCGGCCCGTACCGTCGCTGGGCGATGCGGAAGACCCTCATCGCCTGCGTCGCTCTCGCCGCGCTGACCCTGCTCCTGCCCTCGCAGCCGAGCTACGACCCCTGGGCGTGGATCGTCTGGGGTCGCGAGATCCTGTTCGGGACCCTCGACACGACCGGCGGCCCGTCGTGGAAGCCGGGACCCGTGGGCTTCACCGTGCTCTTCGCGCCGCTCGGCAAGGTCGCCGACGCGATCCCGCCTGCGCTCTGGCTCGTCGTCGCCCGCGCGGGCGCCTTCCTCGCCCTGGTGCTCGCCTTTCGCCTCGGGCGCCGCCTGGTGGGAACGGCCGACGGCAACGCGACAGGGATCGCCGCGGGCCTGATCGCGGCGCTCGCGCTGGCGCTCACGCCGCAGTGGCTGCGCTACATGGCTCACGGCAACGAGGCGCCGCTGGCGGTGGCGCTGATGCTGTGGGGCGTCGAGCGCCACTTCGACGGCGCGCGCCGCCACGCGCTGCTGCTCGCGTTCGCCGCCTGTCTGCTGCGCCCCGAGATCTTCGCCTTCCTCGTCCCGTACGCGCTGTGGCTGTCCTGGCGCGATCCGCGCGAGCGCAAGGTCGTCGCGGGCGTCGCCGTCGCCCTGCCCGTGTTGTGGCTCGGCCCCGACTGGATCGGCTCAGGGCGCCCCTTGAACGGCGGCGCGAAGGCGGCGAGTGAGCCCTCGTGGAGCCTCTCCCTGCGCGAGCATCCGTGGCTCGCCGCGCTCGAGCGCGTGCATTCGGTCGCCGGGCTCCCGGTCGAGATAGCCGCGGGCATCGCCACCGCATTCGCCGCTGTGCGCCGCGAGCGCGTGACGCTCGGCCTGGCGGCGATCGCGGTGGGGTGGATCGCGCTCGTGTGCGCGATGACCCAGGCCGGCTTCTCCGGTAACCCGCGCTACTTCCTCCCGGCGGTCGTGATCCTCTGCGTGCTGGCCGGTGTCGGCGTCGCCCGTGTTGTCGCGAACGCCCCGATGCTGGCGGACGCCGTGCCCGCCCCGGCGCTTGCGGGGGCCGCCGCGCTGCTGCTCGCCCTCGTGACGTTCCCGTACCTCGCCGATCGCGGCGAGGGGCTCGAGCGCGAGTGGCGCGCGAGCGGCGACCTGGCCGGGCTGCAGTCCGAGCTGCCGCGGGCCGTCCGCGCCGCCGGCGGCCGCGATCTCGTGGTCGCCGCCGGGGCGCCGAGCATCAACCGGTCGTTCATGACCCGGCTGGCGTGGGAGGCCAACCTGACGCTCGCCGACGTCGAGCGGGCCCGCGGCAACGCCCTGATTTTCGCGTCACGCGCCCGTATGTCCGGCGTTCGCGCCGTCGTCTACCCAGGCGGGGAGCCCGTCGAGTTCGTAGCCCGGACGGGTTACTGGCAGGTACTGCGATCGCGGCGTTCGAAACCTGTGGCTCCCGCGGCAAATGTGAACGCAAATGTGAAGGGCACGGCCACGATTCCGTAACACCGTCTGCTAGCCTCCGGCCCCTTGGTAGCGGTCCCGGCATGCGCCGACGGCCGCGCCCGTTACCCCGTTCCCGTCGTACTGGAGCCGCTAGAAATGGACCTCATCGCCTATCTCGACCCCGGCAGCGGGAGCATGATCCTGCAGATCCTCGCTGGTGGAGTTGCCGCCGTGGCGGTCACCGCCCGGCTGTATTGGAACCGCATCCTCAAGTTCCTCCGCATCAAGAAGGACGACGACACCCCGGAGCCCGTCAAGGCTTCCGAAGGCTCGTAGGGCCCACCGGGGCCACCGAGCCCCGGTCAATCCCGATTCCCTAGTATCCGGCGGCGCGTTCGCCGGTCAGGCCCCCGCTGCCATGTGGCGCGGGGGGTGTGAAGGGGGGCGCGAGCCCCCCTTCTGTTCTCATGTCCACTCCGCCCACCGCAACCTCCTCCGCAGAGCTCGAGCCCGGGTCGTTCCGCGATCCCGAGAGCCGCGTGTTCTACGCCGGCGACGACGTCTATCGCGTGCTCTCCCAGGAGGGCCTCGAGGACTACGAGACGGTCGCCGCCACCAGCTTCTGGAAGAAGTTCTCCGACGCGGGCAGCATCGTCAGCACCGAGCTGGTCGAGGGCGGCCAGGTTCCGGCCGGCATGCTCGCCAAGGACGCCGCCGGCGTTCTCAAGCACGAGCGGATCCCGTTCGTCTCGTACCCGTACGAGTGGCCCTTCTCGATGCTGCAGGAGGCCGCGCTGCTCCAGCTCGACCTCAACCTCGCCGCGCTCGAGGAGGACATGATCCTCAAGGACTCGACGCCCTACAACGTCCAGTTCAAGGGGTCGAAGCCGGTCCTGATCGACATCGGGTCGTTCGAGCGGCTGCGCGAGGGCGAGCCGTGGGTCGGCTACCGCCAGTTCTGCATGCTCTACCTCTACCCGCTGCTGCTGCAGGCGACCAAGGACGTGAGCTACCACGCTCTCCTGCGCGGCGCCATCGACGGCATCCCGCCGGCGCAGATGCGCGGCATGGTCAGCTTCCGCGACCGCTTCCGCAAGGGCTTCTACCTCAACGTCTTCCTCCACGGCGAAGCTCGAGGCGCGCCATGCCCACCACGGCAAGGAAGTCAAGGACGAGGTCAAGAAGGCCGGCTTCAAGAAGGAGCTGATCGTCGCCAACGTCCGCCGCATGCGAAAGCTCGTCGCCGGCCTGGAGTGGAACCCGCCGGACGGCGTCTGGGTCGCCTACGGCGAGCGCAACAGCTACACGGACGACGACGCGAAGCGCAAGGACGAGTTCATCCGCGAGGTCGCCACCTCGCAGCCGTGGAACCTCACCTGGGACATCGGCGCGAACAACGGGCGCTACTCGCGCATCGCCGCCGAGGGCTCGAAGCACGTGGTGGCGGTCGACTACGACCAGGGCCCGATGGAGCTGCTGCACCGCGACCCTCCGCGAGGAGGGCGACGAGCAGATCCTCACGCTCACGATGAACCTCGCCGACCCGACGCCGAACCTCGGCTGGCGCGGCCAGGAGCGCAAGGACCTCGCCGGGCGCGGCAAGCCGGACCTCGTGCTCGCCCTGGCGCTGATCCACCACATCGCGATCGCCGCCAACGTGCCGGTCAAGGAGTTCGTGACTGGCTCGCCTCGCTCGGCACGTCGCTCGTGATCGAGTTCCCGACGCGCGAGGACGTGATGGTCAAGACCCTCCTCGGTCCCAAGCGCGACGGGCTGCACCCCGACTACGAGCGCGCGAACTTCGAGCGCGAGCTAGCGGCTCGCCTTCGACGTCGAGCGCCGTGAGCGGCTGGCCGGCGGCACCCGCCTGCTCTACTTCGCGCGCCCCAAGGGCACCGGCGCGCCGATCGACCTGACCGCACCCGAGGGCTGATGAGCGGCGACACCGCCGCCGAGGGCGCCGCGCCCGCGGCGCCGGAATCGCCGCAGGAGCCCAAGGAGAAGGCCTGGCCCGGCAACCTCCTGTCGTTCGGGCATCTCGCCGTGCTCACGTCGTTCGCGCTCGCGCAGCCGCTGTTCAACCTGCTCGGCGACAACCCTGAGTTCTTCGCCGCCCGCGGCTCGACCTCCAGCGAGATCATCGTCTGGGCGATCCTGCTCGTGGTGGTGCCGCCGGTGCTGCTGTTCGCGCTCGAGTTCGTCGTCGGCCTGGTCAGCGAGCCGGCGCGGCGGATCGTGCACGTCGCGCTCTGCGCCGGCGTGGCGAGCGTGGTCTTCATCCAGTTCCTGAAGAAGTCGATCGACGCGTCCGACGGCGTCCTGATCTTCCTCACGCTCGCGCTCTCCGTCGGCGTGGCGTTCCTCTACTGGCGCGCCGAGCCTGTCCGCTCGTTCCTGAGCGTGCTGACGCCGGCGCCGGTCGTCTTCCTCTTCATCTTCCTGTTCATCTCACCGGTCCACAAGCTGACGATCCAGGGCGAGGCCAGCGCCCAGTCGGTGACCGGCGGGTCGAACGCGCCGATCGTGTTCCTCGGCCTCGACGAGTTTCCCGGGTATCGACCTCGTCGGCGCCGACGGGAAAGATCGACGCCAAGCGCTATCCCGGGCTTCGCCGAGCTGGCGGCGAGCGGCACCTGGTTCCCCAACGCGCACTCGATCTACGACTCCACGAGCGCGCGCGTGGCCGGCGATCATGGACGGCAACTACCCGGAGAAGGACAAGCGCCTGCCCACCTCGCAGGACCATCCGAACAGCATCTTCTCGGTGCTCGGCAAGACCCACGACATGAACGTGAGCGAGGAGGCGACCACCGTCTGCCCGCGCGACCTCTGCAAGGACGAGCGCCAGGACGAGCCGTTCGTCGACCGCCTGAAGTCGATGACCGACGACCTCGCGCTCGTCTACAAGCACGTCGTCGCGCCGCCCGGGATGGAGAAGGACCTCGAGTCCGTGTCCGAGACCTGGGGCGACTTCGGTGGCGGCGGTGGCGGTGAGGGCGGCGGCGAGGGTGCCGACGACAAGAAGGCCGAGGATCCGCACGATCAGCCCGACACCCGCACGAACCTCGAGGGCAACCGCAACAAGCGGCTCGACGACTGGATCAACTCGATCCGCCCGGCCAAGCGCCCGACGCTGAACTTCAAGCACGTGCTGCTGCCGCACGTGCCGTGGCAGTACCTGCCCGACGGCCGCCAGTACCGGCGCACCGCGAGCGAGCCGATCCCCGGCATCTCGCGCCAGAGCTACAAGGACCAGGGCCAGGTCGACGTGCTCCAGCAGCGCCACCTCCTGCAGATCGGGTTCGCGGATCTCGAGGTGCAGCGCCTGATCCGGCACCTCAAGGACACCGGCATGTGGGAGAAGTCGCTGGTCGTGGTGACCGCCGACCACGGCGTGTCGTTCCGCAAGGACCAGTTCGACCGCCGCAAGGCGAACGAGCGCAACGTCGACGAGATCTCGCCCGTGCCGCTGTTCATCAAGGCGCCGGGGCAGACGAAGGGCGAGGTGAACCCGGCCCTCGTGGAGACGACGGACATCCTCCCGACGATCGCCGACGTCATGAACTTCAAGCTGCCTGAGCCGACCGACGGCAAGTCCGCCTTCTCGCGCGAGGTCCGCAACCGCGACGAGTTCAAGATGCTGAAGCGCGACCTGTCGGGCTGGATCAAGATGCCCGCCGACGAGTACGAGCGCCGCACGCAGGCGAAGATCGACGAGCGCCTGGCGAAGTTCGGCACCGGCTCCGAGGGCAGGGACCGCATCTACCGGATCGGGCCGAACCAGGACCTGATCGGCAAACAGGCCAAGCCGCTCGAGGCCGGCACGGCCGACGGCAAGGCGTCGCTCGTCGACGCCGGCGAGTACGCGAAGGTCGACAAGCGCACGCCCACGATCCCCATCTGGATCACGGGCAACATCAGCAGCGGCTCGGGGCCGCCGCGCGACCTGGCCGTGGCCGTCAACGGCAAGATCGCCGGCGTCGGGTCGAGCTTGAAGCTCGCGACGGGCGGCGGCGAGATCTTCGGCCTGCTCGTGCCGCCGGACAGCTTCCGTGACGGGAAGAACGAAGTGGTTGTCTATGCCGTCGAGAACGGGCGCCTGGAGCGCCTCGGCCCATGACCCGCAACAGCTTCCATCGCATCCTCTCCATGCTTGCGGCGGCCGCCCTCGCGGCCGCCCTGGCGGCCTGCGGCTCGAGCGCCGGCCGTGCGCCGCAGAATCCCGAGCCCGCCCAGTCGCCTGCGGGCACCACCACCGGTTCCCAGGCGCGGCCCGTCGCCGGCAGCAACAAGCGCGACGCCGCGCTCGGCTGCATCCATGCGCGCGGCATCGAGGCGCAGCCCGCCGGTGAGAAGTCGATCATCGTCAACGGGCCGGCGGGGCCCCGGATCGATTTCTTCCAGTCCTCGCTCGAGGCCGAGGGCGAGCAGTTCGAGGGCAACGGGGAGGGCGCCGAGCAGGTCGGTGCCGCGCTGCTCTACGTGCGGGACGGCAGCGAAGAGCTGTTGACCCAGCTCGAGCTCTGCCTCAACGAGCAGTAGGGCCGCGCGCTCAGCGGCGGACGCGCCTGAACGCCTTCTGCACGGCGTAGAAGGCGGGCTTCGGCTCCCCGTGTATGCCGAGCAGCCCTTTGTGGTTCCACGGGGGGTCGGGAAGCGGGTTGCCGCCCGTCCACGACATGTGGACGCGGAAGTCGCGCAGGAGCCAGACGATCGCGCCGTTCAGGTAGGGCCGCTTGTCCATGATCGCGAGGTGATCGCGGAGCAGGCCGGCCTGGAAGGCGAGCGTGCCCTTCTGCTCCGCCGGGCCCGGGCGCGCGCCCTCGGCACCGAACTCGGTGACGAAGAGCGCGGTGCTCGGCTGGAGCCGGTGGAGCCCGTCGAGGTAGGGCCCGAGGTCGGCCGTCACGGCGGGCGGGTGGGGCGGGAACACCCCGCGGTACCAGCCGTAGTACTCGTTGACGCCGATGGCGTCGAGAACCTTGAGGACGGGGTCGCCGTCGGCGGGGGCGAACAGCCGCGCGACCCGGTCGAGCGCGACCAGCCGTGTCGTGTCGAGCTTGCGGATCGCTGCCGCCGTCTCCCGGATGAACGCGTTCTGACCGGTGCCGATCGGGTCAGGTAGCTCGTTGGCGATCGAGTACGCCAGCAGCGACGGGTGCCCCCGGTCGCGCAGCACGGTCTCACGGTTCACGGCCACGGCGTTGCGGCGGACCCGGGCGATGTCCATCCGGTCGTTCTGGACCTGGTAGACCGGTGCCCCTTCCCAGACGAGGATGCCCGCCCGGTCGAAGGCCTCGAGCATGGCGGGGTGGAGGGGGTAGTGCGTGCGCACCACGTTCGCGCGCAACTCGCGGATCCGGCGCAGTGCCGCCTTCCGCTGCTGGGGCCCCCACGCGGCACCGAGGACCGGATCGTCCTCGTGCAGGTTCACACCGCGCAGGCGCAGGCGCCGGCCGTTCAGCAGCACGGTGCCGTCGGCCCGCTTGGCGATCGACCGGATCCCGAAGCTGGTGTCGTATACGGACGGGGGCGCCTTCCCCGTCGCCGCGCTGACGCGCAATCGGTACAGCTCGCCCTTCCCGATCCCCCACAGGCGCGGCTTCTCGATCGTCACCGTGCCGGCCACCTCGCGCGCGCGGCCCGGGCCGATCCGCCGCGAAGCCAGGTTGACGGTCCGCCCGTCCGCGCGGAGGGCCACCCGGACCCGCCGGGCGCGGCGCGAGCGGTTGCGCACGAGCGCGCGGATCTCGACCCGTGCGGCGCACCTGCGGCAGCGGGGGCCGGTCAGGGCCTGAGCGCGCTCGACGTCGACCGCGCCGACCGGGCGCAGCGTGACCTCCCGCGAGAGCCCGCCGAAGTTCCACCAGCCGCCCGTGCCGAAGCCGTTCGAGAGCGCTGGGCGCCAGTGGGTGAGGTCCGTTTTCGCGCGCAGCGTCGAGAGCCGGACAACGAGGCGGTTACGTCCCCGCCGGGCCCCTCGCAGGTCGACCTCGAACGGCAGGTAGCCGCCCGCGTGCTCGCCGATCTTGCGCCCGTTCAGAAACACGGTCGCATAGTGCGAAGCACCCTCGAATCGCGCCACCCAGGCGGCGGTCCCGCGGCGGCGGGCGAGGGTGAAATCCCGCCGGTACCACCCGACCGACGACCGGTTCAGGAGCGTGTCGGACCCGTTCCAGTTGTGCGGGATGCCGACCGCCTGCCAGCCCCGGAGCGAGCGCCCACGCATGAAGCCGCGCGCGATGCCGGTGCGCGCGTCGTCCAGGCGGAAGTACCAGGTGCCTCCGAGGGTCGCCCGGCCGGGCTGGCCCTCGCGGTAGGGCCGCTCGGCGGGCGCGGCCACCGCCGGGACGGCGCCGGCGAGGAGAATCGCAACCGCGAGGAGGGAGGCGACAGCAGGTGGGCGGTTGACGGTGGCCATGCGGGGCGGGGGTAACTTCCCCCAGAGTCCGGTGGTACATCCCTAGCAACCGAAGGTTGCGTGGGGTCTCCTGGCACCACCCCTTGGGGTGAATTCAGCGGGCTCTCCTGCTACCTTCCAGAACTCCGGCGGGTGTGTTTTGTTGCGCCCGTCGCTGTTTTCGACGCCCCGTCGCCACCCGGCACGACCCGCCCTCAGTCGAGTCGGCCGGAGTCCTGGGACAGGGCGCCGCAGACAACGCTGGGACAAACGATGAACCGACGCTTCGCGATATTCCAGATCGCCTTCTCGCTCGTGTCGCTCGCCGCCGTCGTGTGGTGGGCCACGAAGCAGGATGCGCCCGAGATCCCCAGCGGGGGCACTCCGCTGGCGTGGCTGGTCGGCAGCGTCGTGCTCTACACGATCGCCACCTGCCTGCGTGCCGAGCGCTGGCACCAGATCCTCAAGCTCACCGAGACGCCGACGGGCCGCTCACATTCGTACGGCCTCACCACGGTCGGCTACATGGGCAACAACGTCCTGCCGGCCCGCGCCGGCGAGTTCCTGCGGGTGATGCTGCTCGACAAGCAGCACGGCCACGGCAAGCGCACCCTCCTCGGCACGGTGCTCGGCGAGCGCATCCTCGACGCGCTCGCGCTCGGCGGCATCTTCCTGGCCGTGGTCATCGGCGTCCTGCACGGCGCCGCGCTGCCCGACAATACGGAGACGCCGTTCATCGTCGCCGGCATCGTCGCCTTCCTGGCCGTCGCGGGGGGCATCGGCTTCTGGCAGGCCCGCAGGCGCGGGCTGCTGGAGAAGGCCCACGACTTCCTGCGGCCGATGGCCGGCGCGTCGCGGGCGCTCGTCTCGCGCACGGGCTTCGTCCTGCTGATCGCCTCGCTGGCGATCTGGAGCGTCGAGGCGATGACCTACCTCGCCGTGGCGAAGGTGGTCGCGCTCGACATCAGCATCTCCGGCGCGCTCTACCTCGTCGCGATCACCAACCTCTTCTCGATGCTGCCGGCCGCGCCGGGCTACGTCGGCACGTTCGACGCCGCCGTCGCCTTCGGCGTGAAGGCACTCGGCGGCACCGGCAGCCAGGCCGTCACATATCTGATCCTGCTGCGCTTCGTGCTGTTCGTCCCGATCACCATCGTCGGCCTCGTCGTGCTCGTGACCCGCTACGGCGGGTGGGCGCGCTTCCGCTCGATGCTGAGCTTCAAGGGCCGCGACCTCGTGGACGACTCGCCGCGCCAGGGCGCCGACCCGCGCCCGGCCGACCCGCGCCCTGCGCCTGAACCCACGATCTAGATGGAGCGTACGACCGCCGCCCAGCCTCTGGCGCTGAGGCTAAGGGGCGACTCGCCCGACGCCGACTCCGCGGCGGCGGGAGCCGAGCGCGTGGCGGATCCCGCGTTTGGACGCTCGTCCGGCCCGATCTGGCCGCTGCTCGTCGGTTGTCTCGCGCTCTCGGCGCTGACGCTGCTCTTCCCGTCGACGCCGACCTACGACCCGTGGGCGTGGATCCTGTGGGGCCGCGAGATCCTGCACCTCGACCTCGTCACCACGACCGGGCCGTCGTGGAAACCGCTGCCGATCTTCTTCACCGTCCCGTTCTCGCTTTTCGGCGAGGACGCTGCGCCGCTGCTCTGGGTGTGGATCGCCCGAGCGGGCGGGCTGCTTGCACTGGCGATGTGTTTCCGGGTGGCGCGCCGCCTCGTCGGCGGCATACCGGGCTGGGTGGCGGGGGCGTGCGCCGCGTTCTTCCTCCTGTCGAGCTTCAAGTTCATCCGCGACGCCGCGCTTGGAAACTCCGAGGCGCTGCTCGCCGCGCTCGTGCTGTGGGCGTTCGAGCGCTTCCTCGACGGACGTCGCGACCACGCGCTCTACCTCGCCTTCGCCGCCGCGCTCCTGCGCCCCGAGGCGTGGCCGTTCTTCGGCCTCTACGGACTCTGGCTGTGGTGGCGCGAGCCCGAGTTGCGGTGGCGGGTCGCCGCGGTCTTCGCGGCGACGCCCGTGCTCTGGTTCGGTCCCGAGATCTGGGGTTCCGGCGAGCCGCTGCGCGCGTCGAGCCGCGCCAACAACCCGAACCCGGGGAGCGCCGCCTTCGCCGACCATCCGGGGCTCGAGGTGGCACACCGTTTCATCAAAGCGCTGATCGTCCCGCTGATCGTCGGCGCTGCGATCGCGGTTGCGCACGCCTCGTGGGAGTTCGTCCGCCGCCGCCGCGAAGGTCTCACGCTCGTCGTCGCCGCCGCAGGGCTGGCGTGGCTGCTGCTGGTCTGCGGGATGACCGAGGGCGGCTACGCGGGCAACCAGCGCTATCTGATCGTCACCACCGCCGCCGTCTGCGTGCTCGGAGGGATCGGCTACGGGCGGGTGTTCCAGGGCTTCGTTCTTCTCGCCGAGAAGATCACCGGCGACCGCCGGCGCGCGCTCTATGCGGCCGCGGCGGCGGGCGTCCTCTGCCTGGCCGCGGCCACTCCGGTCATCAAGACGCGGATCGACAACGGCAATGCGACCCTCGACCTGCTCCGCTACGAGGCAACCCTTTGGGAAGACCTGCGCCAGATCGTGAACACGGCCGGCGGCGAGAGCGCGATCCTGGCGTGCGGATCCGTCTACAGCGGGCCGTACCAGACGCAGATGATCGCCTGGGTCCTCGGCGTTCACGGCCGCGACGTCACATGGAAGCCCGCGCCGCCGCAGACACCGCCGCCGGGTGCCGCGTTCCGCACTCGCACGACGCTCAACGGCCCGAAGGTCGTTCGCCCTGACGATCCGCGCTACCGCGCCGTGGCCGTCAACCGCCGCTGGGACCTCCTCACGGTGCCGCCTGCCGACGCGCGCGGCCGGGCCTGCCCGACGCTCGGCCCGGCCAGCCCGCGCGCTCCGCGCACCCCGGCCACGCCGGACCTCTCGTCGACCTCGCCTGCCGGATAACTACTCTTCGACCGCCGATGGCCTCCGTAGCCACCTCCTCCACCCGTAGCCGTCCGCTCACGCGCACCTCGTCGCTGCCCTCCGGGACCTGGTGGATCGTGGCAGCGCTGGCCGCGCTGACGCTCTTCTCGCTGTTCCTCCGCACGCGCGCGCTGGGCGCTTCGCTGTGGATGGACGAGGGCCTGTCGATCGGCATCGCCGGGCAGCCGCTCTTCGACATCCCGGGCGTGCTCAAGCAGGACGGCTCGCCGCCGCTCTACTACATGCTCCTGCACGTCTGGATGGACCTGCTCGACGACGGCCCGTCCGCGACGCAGGCGCTGTCCGTCGTGGTCAGCCTCGTCGCCGTCCCGGGCGGCTACTGGGCCGGCTGGTCGCTGTTCGGGCGCCGCGCGGGTCTGATGCTCGCCGCGCTCGCCGCCGTCAACCCCTTCCTCACGACGTACGCGCAGGAGACGCGCATGTACTCGCTGATGGTGGTGCTGAGCCTGCTCACCACCGCCGCGTACATGAACGTCTTCATCTATCGCCGCCGCGGCTACCTGCCGCTGTTCGCGGTGCTGCTGGCGGCGATGATCTACACCCACAACTGGGGCCTCTTCGTCGGCGTCGGCCTGTTCATCGGCCTGATCCCGGTGTTCGCCTCCAGCGAGGACCGCAAGCCGCTGGTCAAGGACGTCCTGATCGGCTTCGGCGTCGCCGCGCTGCTCTATCTGCCGTGGCTGCCGACCCTGCTCTACCAGGTGACCCACACAGGGGCACCGTGGCTCAACTCGCCGCGACTCGGCGCGCCGGTCCAGATCTCGAAGAGCCTTCTCGGCGGCGGCACGGCGACCGTGGCGCTGGTACTCGCCGGCGGTACCGGTCTCGCCAGCGTGCTCGCGCGCAGCACCGACGAGCGCATGCGCCGCACCATCTACACGACGCTCACCGTCGGCGTGGCGACGCTCGCCTTCGCCTGGATGGTCTCCCAGTTCTCGCCCGCCTGGACCACGCGCTACCTCGGCGTCGCCCTCGGCCCGCTGCTGCTCCTCGCGGCCGCCGGCCTCTCGCGCGCGGGCAAGCTCGGCGTCGTCGGGCTGGTGATCGTCTGCGGCATCTGGATGATCCCGCACACCTCGAACCTCGAGAACAAGTCGAACGCCGCCGATCTCGGCGCGGCCGTCGGCAACACACTGCAGAAGGGCGACGTCGTGGTGACGCTCCAGCCGGAGCAGCACCCCCTGATCCACTACAACATCCCGCCGGGGATGAAGGAGGCGACGCAGATCGGCGCCGTGGAGACCAAGGGGGTCATGGACTGGGTCGACGCCGAGGACAAGCTGAAGGCCGCGACCCCGGAAAAGAATCTGAAACCGCTGCTTGATACCCTGCAGCCTTCGCAGCGGGTGCTCCTGGTCTACCCCGTCACGACGAGTATCGACGACTGGGATGCACCGTGGACGCAGCTCGTCCGCCGCCGCGCCGCTCAATGGGGCGCATATCTGTCGGCTGACAAGTGCTTTACCCGCGGGGAGGCCGTGCCCGCGTTCTACCGCCGCGCGCGGCGGATCGGGGTACGCGGCGTGATCTACACCAAGAAGGCCGGCTGCACCGCCGCCGCCCAATAAGGAACCAACCGGACACCGAAATGAGCGAGAACCAGACTCCCACCGAAAAGACCGCTGCCCCTGTCGAGCAGGTCGAGCCCGCCTTCCCGGGCCTCAAGGACCAGCCGACCCTCATCCTCGGTGGTGGCCCCGCCGGCCTGACCGCCGGCTACCTGCTGGCGAAGAAGGGCATGCCAGTGATCGTCTTCGAGGCAGAGGACCAGGTCGGTGGCATCGCCAAGACCGAGGTCCGCGAGGGCCCCGGCGGCGAGTACCGGTTCGACCTCGGCGGCCACCGCTTCTTCACCAAGGTGAAGGAGGTCGACGATCTCTGGCACGAGATCATGCGCGAGGAGTTCCTCAAGCGCCCGCGCATGTCGCGTATCTACTGGCGCAAGAAGTTCCTCGACTACCCGCTGCGCGGGCCGGACGTGATCAAGAAGCTCGGCCCGATCGAGCTGACCCGCTGCATGCTCTCCTACTTCTGGTGGAGCCTGAAGCCGAAGGGGCAGGAGAAGACGTTCGAGGAGTGGGTCACCAACCGCTTCGGCAAGCGCCTGTTCGACAACTTCTTCCGCTCGTACACGGAGAAGGTCTGGGGCACCCCGGTTTCCGAGATCCGTGCCGACTGGGCCGCCCAGCGCATCAAGGGCCTGTCGTTCTTCTCCGCCGCCAAGGCCGCGTTCTTCGGCAACAAGGACGACGAGATCAAGTCGCTGATCTCGGAGTTCAACTACCCGCGTTACGGCCCCGGCCAGATGTGGGAGACGATGACCGACGACATCGAGAAGCTCGGCGGTCAGGTGCTGATGGAGACGCCCGTCGAGAAGATCGTGCACGACGGCACCGGCAAGGTCACCAAGGTGATCGCCGGCGGCAAGGAGTACGAGTCGAACTACGTGATCAGCTCGCTCCCGCTGCGCAACGTCGCGGGTCTGATGGACCCGCCGCCCGCGCCTGAGGTTCGCTCCGCGGCCAAGGGCCTGCGTTACCGCGACTTCCTCACCGTCTCGCTCGTGCTCGACGGCGAGGACCTCTTCCCGGACAACTGGATCTACATCCACGAGCCCGAGGTCGAGGTCGGCCGCATCCAGAACTTCCGTTCCTGGAGCCCGTGGATGGTGCCGGATCCCTCGAAGGCCTGCGTCGGCATGGAGTACTTCTGCTTCGCCGGCGACGAGCTGTGGGAGACCGACGACGAGAAGCTCGTCGAGCTCGGCATGAAGGAGCTCGGCCAGCTCGGGCTCGTCAAGCCCGACGCGCTCGAGTTCGGATTCGCCACGCGCGTGCCGAAGGCGTACCCGATCTACGACATGGACTACGCCGAGCGGATCGAGGTCCTCAAGGGCTGGCTCGACGGGTACTCCAACTACCAGCAGGTCGGTCGCAACGGCCTGCACCGGTACAACAACTCGGATCACTCGATGCTCACCGCGATGCGCGCCGTCGACAACATCGTCGCCGGCGAGGATCACGACATCTGGGCCGTGAATGCGGAATCCGCGTACCACGAGGAGGAGACCCAGGACGAGCAGCAGCCGTACATCAAGCCGCCCGAGACCGAGGCCCAGAAGGCCCCGCTCGCCTCGTAGTAGGACGAATGTCCACCCTGCGGGGGGTGGAGTAGAGGCGGTCGGCCGGTAGACCGAATCGTGGGGCAGGAGGCGACACGCAGAGTGTCGCTTCCCGCCCCTCATGACCCGTCTCCTCCACACATCCCTCTCGCTCTGCGCCGCGCTCGTCGCGGTGTGCGCCCTCGCCGCCGCGCCCGCCGGTGCGGCGACCAACCGGAACATCCTCTGCGGCCTGCCGCTGTTCCCGGCGTGCCCGACGCCGCCGGCGCCCGAGCCACCGGCGCCGGTCCCGCCCGCGCCGGACCCGCGCGGCACGGACGTAGCGTCGCCCAATCCTCTGCTCGGCCTGAACTGGTACGTCGACAAGTCGAAGTGGTCGGTCCAGTACAACCAGTACCGCCACTACCGCCGCCACGGCCAGGAGAGCAAGGCGGCGCTCGTCGGCAAGATCGCGCTTCAGCCGCAGTTCAAATGGTTCGGCCGCTGGAACGAGGACGACCGGTTCGGCACCGCGGGCACCATCGCCGCCTACCTCGAGCGGACGTGGGAGGAGATGCCCAACTCCGTCCCGCAGGTCGTCGTCATGCGCGCCCAGGCCAAGCAGTGCCATAGCCGCTACTCGGGCGGCGGCCCTGCCGAGGACGCCCGCACCCGGGAGTGGTACCGCGACTTCGCCCGCGGTGTCGGCGACGCCCGCGTCGTCATCGGCTTCGAGCCCGACTCTCTCGGCACGCTCGACTGCCAGGTCCGCAGCCGCCGCAAGGCGCGCCTGGACCTGCTGCGCTACGGCGTCGACGTCCTCTCCCAGCTCCCCAACGCGACTATCTACCTCGAGGCCGGAGCGTCGGACTGGGAGCCCGCGACGCGGACCGCCAAGCAGCTGCGCTACATCGGGATCCACAAGGTCCGCGGATTCATGCTGAACGTGACCCACTACGACTGGACGGCCAACAACGTCCGCCACGGCCGCTCGATCTCACGCCGGGTCGGCGGCAAGCCTTTCATCATCTCGACCGCCTTCAACGGCCGCGGGCCGGTGCACTACAAGCGCTGGATCAACAAGCGCAAGAACATCTGGCGTCGCGTCAACGTCTGGTGCCACCCGCAGCGCCGCGGTCTCGGCCTCGCGCCGACGACGAACACCGGCTACGCGAAGGTGGACGGGTTCTTCTACATCGGGCGGCCGGGCTTCTCCGGCGGTTCGTGCAATGGCGGCCCGCTGCCGATCGGGTCCTGGTTCGAGGACCGGGCGCTGATGTTCGGCCGCAATGCGACCAACTGGGTCCGCCCGCCGCGCAGCACGCGTTTCGGCTGGCCGGGCAAGCTCTCCGCGCGGTCGCTCGCCGGGGATCAGTTCAAGCGCTAGATCCCACGCGCCCCCGGCACCCGCTCCGGTGGGGGGCCGTAGCCCTGCCGGCACGCGCGTAGCCGGTACAGGCGCACCAGCGGCCCGGGCCGCGCGAACGCGCGGGTGCCGTAGTCGTAGGACCTGTCGAAGTCGAACTCGACCGGGTCCGCGCCGGCGTCGTAGGGGCTCCACTCGCGGACGAGGTCCGACTCGCGCTCGAGCCGGCGGTAGTACGCGCCCGCGGCGCCGCCGCTGACCAGTGCGCGGTCGCGGACGAGGCTCAGCGTGGCTACGAGGCAGTAGCCGTTGCGGCGGTAGGCGTCGACCACGCCCGGGTCGACTACCAGGTGGTAGGCCGATGCCCGCACCCCGCCCGCCGGGCGGACGAACTGGCCGGGGCGCTCCGGGCGGCAGACGCGGCGCCCGCGCGGGCCCGGGTAGCTCCAGCCGCCCGCGCACGGGCGCAGCCATGCGGGATCGCGGCCGGCGGGATCGACGCGATAGAAGCGCCCGGGGACCGCGGGCTCGATCGCGACCCGGAGGCCGGGCGGATAGCGCGAGGTCAGGTGGGAGCGCAGCTGGGCGCGGGTGTCCGTGCGGCCGAGCACCGCAGCGGACCGCAGATCGGCCGCGAGCGGCTGGGCCACCACGAGCAGCGTCAGGCCGGCCATCGCCGCCATCCGGCGGCCCGGGGAGTCGAGCAGCCGCGCGGCGCGCGCGATGCCGTAGCCGGCGAGCAGCGCGAGCGGGGGATAGGCGGGCAGCAGCCAGCGGCCGAACCAGCGCGACTGGAGGGCGAGGTAGGCGAGCAGCAGCAGCGGGAAGATCCCGATCAGGACCGCCCGCAGCGGCGCGCGCCGGGCAAGCAGAACGAGTCCGGCCGCGGCCGCCGCGAGCGCTGCCCAGCCGAAGCCCCAGCCGAGGCTGCTCAGGTAGGCACCGAGCGCCGTGCCGTCCTGTCCCTGCTTGGCGGCGTTGGCGGTCACGTCGGCCTGTTCGCCGACCGAGGTGCGGAACGTCGCGAGCTCCAGGACCAGCGACGGGTTGAGGACGGCGAACAGGACCACCGCGGCGCCGCCCGCGACGGCGCCGTCCACGAGGGCCCGTGGGCCCGCCGGTTTCACCCTGGCGCCGACCGCCACGGCGAGCGGCACGAAGAGCAGGCCGGACGTGTACTTGAAGCTGAGCGCGAGCCCGATGGCGCCCCCGGCGAGCGCGAAGTCGCGCCGGCGCCCGCCCTCCGCCGCGCGCACGATGAAGAGCAGCGCCAGCGCGATGCCCGCGAGCGCGCCGGCGTCGCTCACCGCGATGCGCGAGTAGGCGACCGGGAGGAAGGCGAAGCTCAGGACGGCTGCCGCCGCGAGGCCGGCGAACGTGCCGAACAGTCGTTTACCGCTCCAGTAGGCAGCGACGACGCCCGCCATGCAGAGCACGGCGATCAGGGTGCGCGCGATCACGAACACCCGCTCCGGGTCGCGGTCGAACTCCGCCGCCACGCCGTCGGCGGGATCGAACCCGAAGGGGCCGTAGAGCAGCCGCAGCAGGCCGTGCAGCAACTCTGTGAAGAGCGGGGGATTCTGGTAGTAGCCAGGATCGATGCCCGTCTCGAACATCAGCACCGCGCGATTGGTGAAGTGTGTCGCCTCGTCGAGGTTCCAGACGAAGGGGAGCCCGTAGTCGTTGTGCACGACCCGCACCGCCAGGCCGGCGGCGACGATCGCGGCGAGGACGAGCCGCGCCGGCGTGAACGCTGTGCGCAGGCGCGGCGTCATGTGTCTAACACTAAGCCGCCGACCGGGTGGCGGCGTGATGGGCGTTGGTATCGTTGACTCGCGAGTCAATGCACTCGGCGGACCCCCCAAGATGGCTCCTACGACGGTCACAGAGCGCGATGCGCGCCACCTGAAGCGAGCTATCGAGCTGGCCGCGACCGCTCGTGGCCACACCAGCCCCAATCCGCTCGTCGGCGCCGTCGTCGTCAAGAGCGGCGAGGTGATCGGAGAGGGCTTCCACGCACGCGCCGGCGAGCCGCACGCCGAGCGTGTCGCGCTCGCGGCCTGCAGCGAGGATCCGGCGGGCGCAACCCTCTACGTGTCGCTCGAACCGTGCTGTCACGAGGGCCGCACCCCGCCCTGCACGGAGGCGATCATCGGCGCGCGGATCGCGCGAGTCGTGGTGGCGTCCGACGATCCGACGGCAAAGGCGGCCGGACGCGGGCTCGGCATCCTGCGCGACGAGGGGATCGAGGTGGAGCTGGTCGACGACGACCTCGGTCACCCGGCGCGCCTCCTGAACCAGCCGTTCCGCAAGCATGCCCGGACCGGGCGGCCGCTCGTGATCTTCAAGTCGGCGATGACCCTCGACGGCAAGGTCGCGACGCGCAGCGGTGACTCGCAGTGGATCTCCGGCGAGTCGAGCCGCGCCCGGGCCCACCGCTGGCGCGCGGAGAGCGACGCCGTGGCCGTGGGCATCCACACGGCGATCGCACGACGACCCGCTGCTGACCGCACGGGTCGAGGGCGTCGGCGAACAGCCGGCCCGCGTGGTCTTCGACTCCGAGGCGAGCCTGCCGCTCGACTCCCAGCTCGTACGCAGCGCCGCGGAGGTGCCGCTGGTCCTCATCTGCTCCCGCGCCGCGAAGCGCACCGCGACCGACGCGCTGCGCAACGCCGGCGTCGATGTCGTCGTCACTTCCGGCGAGAACGAGGCGGCGCGCGTCGCCGACGCGCTCGACCAGCTCGGCCAGCGCTGCCATCCAGCAGATCCTGCTCGAGGGCGGGCCCCACCTCGCGGGCGTCTTCCTCGACGCGGGCGAGATCGACGAGGCGCGGATCTTCGTGGCGCCGCTCCTGGCCGGCGGCCGCGACGCCAAGGCGGCCCTCGGCGCCGAGGGCGTCGAGAACATCGGCGATGCGATCCGGGCCGTCCACACGGCTGTCGAGCGCATCGACGACGACGTGCTGATCACTGCCCGCATGAAGGAGTGGTAGCGGTGTTCACCGGCCTGGTCCAGGCGAAGGGCACCATCGCCACGGTCGATCGCGATGGCGACGGCGCGCGCCTGGCGGTGCGCTCGGAGCTCGCCGGCGACCTCGCCGAGGGCGACTCGGTCTCCGTCAACGGCGTCTGCCTCACGGCCACGCGGATCGGTTCGGGCGAGTTCGGCGCCGACGTGATGGAGGAGACGCTCCGCCGCTCCTCGCTCGGCCCGCTCGAGGCCGGCAGCGAGGTCAACCTCGAGCTCGCCCTCCGGGCCGCGGACAGGCTCGGCGGCCACATGGTGCAGGGCCACGTCGACGGCACCGGCGAGGTCGAGTCCGTGACGGAGGACGGCTTCAGCCGTGTGGTGAAGATCGCCGCCCCGGCGGACCTTCTGCGCTACGTCGTCGAGAAGGGCTCGATCGCGGTCGACGGCGTGTCGCTCACGGTCGCCGAGGAGGGGGAGGACTGGTTCTCGGTCGCGCTGATCCCCGAGACGCTCGAGCGCACGACGCTCGGCGGGGCGGTGGCCGGAACCACGGTGAACTTGGAGGTCGACGTACTCGCGAAGTACGTCGAGAAGCTCGTGAAGGGGACGGTGGAGGCGAAGTGACCAGCGATACGAAAACCGCGTTCAGCACCATCGAAGAGGCGATCGAGGACATCCGCGCCGGGAAGATGGTGGTGGTCGTCGACGCCGAGGACCGCGAGAACGAGGGCGATCTGACCCTCGCCGCCCAGTTCGCGACGCCCGAGGCGATCAACTTCATGGCCACCCACGGGCGCGGGCTGATCTGCCTGGCCCTGACCGGGGACCGCTGCGACGAGCTCGGCCTCGACCTGATGGCTGCCAAGAACGAGTCGCCGTTCGAGACGGCGTTCACGGTGTCGATCGAGGCCCGCGAGGGCGTCTCGACGGGGATCTCGGCCCACGACCGGGCCCGCACGATCCAGGTCGCCATCGATCCGAACTCGATTCCGCGCGATCTCGTCCAGCCCGGCCACGTCTTCCCGCTCAAGGCCAAGGAGGGCGGGGTGCTCGAGCGCACGGGGCAGACCGAGGCAGCGGTCGATCTCGCCCGCCTCGCCGGCCTCAACCCGTCCGGCGTGATCTGCGAGATCATGAACGACGACGGCACGATGGCTCGCGTGCCGGACCTCGAGGGGTACTGCACCACCGCACGGCCTGAAGATGGTCACGGTCTCCGACCTGATCGCCTACCGCCGCCAGCACGACAAGCTCGTCGAGCGGGTGGTCGAGACGGGGTTGCCGACGGCGTTCGGCGAGTTCAGCGCGGTCGGCTTCCGCTCGCTCGTCGACGACAAGCACCACGTGGCGATGGTCAAGGGCGAGATCGACGGCCAGGACGACGTGCTCGTGCGCGTCCACTCCGAGTGCCTCACCGGCGACGTGTTCCACTCGCTGCGCTGCGACTGCGGCCAGCAGCTCGAGGACGCGCTGATGCGCATCGAGAAGGAGGGCCGCGGCGTGCTGCTCTACCTCTCGCAGGAGGGGCGCGGAATCGGCCTGCTGAACAAGCTCCGGGCCTACAAGCTGCAGGAGGAGGGGCTCGACACCGTCGACGCCAACCTCAAGCTCGGCCTGCCGGCCGACCTGCGCGACTACGGCATCGGCGCCCAGATCCTCGTCGACCTCGGCCTCAGCTCGATCCGGCTCCTGACCAACAACCCGAAGAAGATCGTCGGGCTCGAGGGCTACGGGCTGCGTGTGACCGACCAGGTGCCGATCGAGCACGAGTCGAACCCGCACAACCACGAGTACCTGCGGGCGAAGGCGCAGAAGCTCGGCCACCTGCTGCACCACCAGGGCCTCGCGCTCGACGAGGAGATGATCCTCGAGGAGCGCAAGGAAGACCGCGAGCGCGCGGATGGCTGACGTCTACGCAGTCGCGGTCGGCCGGTTCTACGAGGACCTCGCCGACGGGCTCGTCGCGGGCGCCACGCGGGTCTTCGAGGCCGCCGGCGGCGAAGTCGAGGTCCACGACGTGCCGGGCGCGTACGAGCTGCCGCTGGCGGCGAAGTACTGCGCCGAGACGCGGCCGCTACGCCGGCGTGGCGTGCCTGGGTGCCGTCATCCGCGGTGAGACGAGCCACTACGACTACGTCTGCGGCGAGGCGGCTGCCGGGATCGCCCGGGTCGGGCTCGACACCGGCGTCCCGTGCTCGTTCGGGGTGCTGACCGTGGAGAACATGGATCAGGCGCTCGCGCGGCTGGGCGACAAGCGCCACCAGGGCGAGGACGCGGCCGAGGCCGTGCTCGCGATGGTCGCGCTGCGGCGCGAGCTCGCATGAGCGACGCGCCGCCGGTCAACCTGAGGAGCGACACCCAGACCCGGCCGAGCGACGGGATGCGCGCGGCCATCGCCTCCGCCGAGGTCGGTGACGAGCAGAGGTTCAACGACCCGACCACGATCCGCCTCCAGGAGCGCGTCGCGGAGCTGCTCGGCCACGAGGCGGGGCTCTTCATGCCGAGCGGCACGATGTGCAACCTGATCGCCTTCCGGCTCCATCTGCGCCCCGGCGGCGACGAGGTGATCCTCGCCGACAACTCCCATCCCGTCGGCTTCGAGGCGGGCAGCCCGGGGGCGGTCAACAACGCGATGGTGCGCACGATCGATGCGCCCGACCGGGATCTTCGGCGGCGCCGACGTCGAGGCCGCGCTGCGCCAGCAGGGCAACCGCTACGCGCCGCGCTCGCGCCTCGTGTCGGTCGAGCAGACCACCAACATGGGCAGCGGCCGGGTGTGGCCGCTGGACACCATGCAGGAGGTGCTGGGGGTTGCGCGGGCGAACGACCTGCGCGCCCACCTCGACGGCGCCCGGCTGATGAACGCGGTGGTTGCCTCCGGCGTCCCGGCCTCCGACTACGCGTCGGGCTTCGACACCGCCTGGATCGACTTCACAAAGGGCCTCGGCGCGCCCATCGGGGCGGTGCTGTGCGGCTCGGCGGAGCTGATCGAGGAGGCGTGGCGCTACAAGCAGATGCTCGGCGGCGCGATGCGCCAGTCCGGGATCGCGTCGGCCGGCTGCCTGTACGCGCTCGACCACAACGTCGAGCGGCTTGCCGACGATCACGAGAACGCCCGGCTGCTGGCGCGAGGGCCTGGCGGGCGTCGAGGGGGTCGAGATCGACCTGCCGGCGGTGGAGACGAACATCGTGATCTTCTCCGTGGATGACGCGTACGGCGTGGTCGAGCGCGCCTGGGAGGGCGGTGCCTGGCTGACCGCCGTGGCGCCGGACCGGATTCGCGCCGTCACGCACCTCGACGTGAGCGCGGAACAGATCCCGCTGGCCGTCGAGCGGATCTCAGCGGCGATCGCCGCGGGCTGACGCAACCATTGGTTGGGGCTTTTACTGGCCCATAGCCAGCAGAGGCCCCAACCAATCGCCAGGGACGGGAAACCCGCACCCTTGCTACCCTTCGCCGCCGTGCCAAAGGTCTGTTACAGCTGTGGGAAGGGCCCTGCCTTCGGTCAGAGCCGCAGCCATTCGATGGTCGCCACCAAGCGCCGGTTCAACCCGAACCTGCAGAAGGTGCGCATCGATGTCGGCGGCTCGCCCTCGCGTGAGTACGTCTGCACCCGCTGCCTGAAGGCCGGCAAGGTCACGAAGTACGCCCGCGCTGCCTAGACCGCCCCGCACCGCGTCCGCGAAACCCGTCGTCCCGGCGGTGTAGAAACCTCCAGTGCGCGACCAGAGCCTGATCCGATTCCGCGCGGTCGTCGCGACCGCGCTCAACGAGCTCGAGACCCGCCGCGCCGAGGTCAACGACCTGAACGTGTTCCCGGTCGCCGACGGCGACACCGGCGACAACATGGCCATGACCCTGCGCGCGGTGCTCGACGAGCTCGATGCGCTCGAGGACCGGCCGATCGACGAGATCGGCCGCGAGGAGCTCGTCACAGCGGTCGCCCGGGCCGCGCTGCTGGGCGCGCGCGGCAACAGCGGCGTGATCCTGTCCCAGATCGTCCGCGGTGCGGCCGAGGAGCTCGCGTCGCGGCCCGGTGAGCTGGTCGACCCGGTTCTGGTGGCGGCGGCCTTCGCCCGTGCCGCCGACGCCGCGTATGACTCCGTCCGCGACCCCGCCGAGGGCACGATGCTCAGCGCCGTCCGCGCGATGGCGCACCAGGTGGCGAAGGACGTCGCGCACATCGAAAAGCCGCGCCTCGGGCCCGAGGCAACGCCCCAGGAGCAGGATGCTCTGCTCGCGTCGGTGCTCGAAAGCGCCCTGGAGGCGGCCGAGGAGGCCGTCAGGCGGGGGCCGGACCAGCTGCAGGTCCTGAAGGAGGCAGGCGTGGTCGACGCCGGCGCGTACGGGATCACGATCATCGTCGCCGGCGTCATCGCCGCCCTGCGCGGGGAGACGGAGACCAACCTCGAGCACCACACCGCGCCGGCCCGCGAGCTCCATCACGAGCCGCACGGCTCCAGCACCTTCCGCTACTGCGTGAACTTCGCCGTCACGGGCGACCGCATCGACGGCCAGTCCTTCGTCGGGTCGCTCGAGGCGATCGGCGACAGCGTGCTCGTCGTCGGCGACGAGCGCACGATCCGCGTCCACGTGCACACCGACGAGCCGGAGGACGCGCTGGCGGTGTTCGCGGGCTGCGGCGAGGCCTCGCGGCTGGACGTGGCCGACATGTACGCGCAGGTGGCCGATCGCACCGCCCGTCTCGGTGGCGTCCAGGAGGGCGACGCGCGCGCCCGCTGCGGCATCGTCGCCGTCGCCAGCGGGCCGGGCGTGCGCGACCTCTACGAGGAACTCGGTGCGCTCGTCGTCGACGGCGGCCCGACCATGAACCCTTCGACCGCGGAGCTGCTGCGCGGCGATCCACGACGCCGCTGCGTCAGAGGTCCTCGTCCTGCCGAACAGCCCGAACGTGATCCTCGCCGCGGAGCGTGCCGCGGAGCTCTCCGACTGCCCCGCCCGGGTCGTGCCGACCAAGGCTCAGCAGGAGGGTCTCGCGGCTCTGCTCGCCTTCGACCCCAACGCAGCGGCCGATGACAACGCCGAGTCCGTCGGCGCCGCCGCGGCCGGCCTCAGCGTCGGCGGTGTGGCCAAGGCCGCGAAGGACGATCCACAGGGCCGCTTCTCCGAGGGCGACGCCGTGGGCTACGCGGGCGACGAGCTCGTCGCCTGGGGCGAGCCGGAGGCCGCGCTGCGCGCGACGCTCGACCGTCTCGCCGGCGGCGCCGAGCTCGTGACGGTGATCGAGGGCGCCGGCGCGCCGCTCGACCGCGACGCCGTGGCCCAGACGCTGCCCGACGGAGCCGAGCTGGAGTTCCACGACGGCGGCCAGCCGGCGTGGTGGTGGCTCATCTGCGCCGAGTAGCGCGCGCCGTCGTCGTCAGACCCCGGCCCGTACCCGCTCCGGCTCGGGCGCTCTGCCCGGCGGTTCTTTGACGGCGGGCTCCGACCACGCCCGTCGCCTGCTTGACGGACGCCGCGATGCCAGCGAGCAGTCCCGACACCGCCGTGCGCCGGTCGCGGCCCAGAACCCAGGCCACGAGGGCGAGTAGGGCGGGGAGGATGGCGACGCTGTCGAGCTGGCCGTGCCCGGACGACCCGGCGATGAAGGCAGGCCCGAGCGCGACGGCGCCGGCGGCGAGCAGGCGGTGGCGCCGGTCGCCCCGCGGCGGCCGAGGTAGGCCTGCCACAAGTCGCCGTCCGGGGGGCCGGGTATCACCGACCGATCAGCACGCGTTTCGCATCGTCCGACGAGCTCACCGCTGCCGAGGCAGCAGCGGCGCCCGTGCGCTCATATCCACGGGCGAGCCTGCTCACGGAGCCCCTGGAGGCGAAGGGGCAGCGGGCCAAGGGCCTCGCTGCGCTCGGGATCGCCACCCACGGCGACCTGATCGAGCACCTGCCGCACACGCATCGCGACAGGCGCGAGGCGCGCACTGTCGCGTCGCTCGGCGTGGGGGAGGAGGCGACCGTCGCCGTGACCGTCCGCAGCGTGACGGTGCGGCCGATGCGCAACCGGCGGCTGAAGAAGGTCGAGGCCAAGGTCTTTGACGAGACGGGGCCGTTGGTCGCGGTCTGGTGGAACCAGCCGTGGCTCGCCCGCCAGCTCGGTGAGGGCACCCAGGTCCTGCTGCACGGGAAGCTGAAGAAGCGCAACGAGTTCGCCGTCTCCGAGCACGAGCTGGTCGGCCAGGGGGCGGCGCCCGTGCACACGGTCGGACTGGTGCCGGTCCATCCGGCCACCGCCGGCCTGCCCGCCTCCGTGCTGCGCGGCCTCGTCTGGGACGACTACGGGCTGCTCCTGCGCCACACGGTCGAGCCGCTGCCGGCGGCGCTGCGCCGCGCGGAGGGCCTGGCCGACCGCCCGGCGGCGCTCGCGGGGGCGCACTTTCCCGACACCGAGGCCGAGGCGGACGGCGCGCGGCGGAGGCTGGCGTTCGAGGAGCTGTTCCTGCTCCAGCTCGCGGTGGCGGGCAGGCGGCGGGCGAGTGGCGAGGGGCGGGCGGCGCAGCCCCTGCCCGCATCCGGCGCCCTCGTGGCGGACTGGCTGACGACGCTGCCGTTCGAGCTCACCGGCGACCAGAGCAACGCGCTGGCGGCGATCGACGCCGACCTCGCCCGCGAGCGGCCGATGCAGCGGCTGCTGATGGGGGAGGTCGGTAGCGGCAAGACCGTGGTGTCGCTGGCGGCGATGCTGCGCGCCGTCGAGAACGGCCATCAGGCCGTCCTGATGGCGCCGACCGAGACGCTCGCCGAGCAGCACCTGGCGACCCTCGACCGCCTGCTGGGCGGGCTGGCCCCGGTCGAGCTGCTGACGGGCTCCACGACCGCGGCCCGCCGCCGCGACCTGCTCGGGCGGCTGGAGTCCGGCGAGCTGGGCCTCGTCGTGGGCACTCACGCGCTGATCGAGGAGCCCGTCCGTTTCCGCTCGCTGGTGCTGTGCGTCGTCGACGAACAGCACCGGTTCGGCGTGCGCCAGCGGGCGGCGCTCGACGCCAAGGCGCCGGACGGCCTCGTGCCGCACGCGCTGCACATGACGGCCACGCCGATCCCGCGCACGCTCGCTCTGACCGCCTACGGCGACCTCGAGGCCACGGTCCTGCGCGAGCTTCCGGCCGGCCGCAAGCCGGTCGAGACCTTCGTGGTCGACGGCGCTCGCGCGCGTACGCGCGCGTACGAGCGCATCCGAGAGGAGATAGCGGCCGGGCGCCAGTGCTTCGTGGTCTGCCCGCTCGTGTCCGAGTCCGAGGCGCTGCAGGCGAAGGCGGCCACGGTCGAGGCCGAGCGGCTGCGCGAGACGGAGTTCCGCGATCAGCGCGTCGAGCTGATCCACGGGCAGATGCCGAGCGCCGAGAAGCAGGCCACGATGAAGGCGTTCGCGGCCGGCGAGGCCGACGTACTCGTCGCGACGTCCGTGATCGAGGTGGGAATCGACGTGCCCAACGCGACGGTGATGGTGATCGAGGCGGGTGAGCGCTACGGGCTTTCGCAGCTGCACCAGCTCCGGGGCCGCGTCGGCCGCGGCGAGCACGCCTCGATCTGCCTCGATCTTCGGCGATCCGAAGCTGCCGCGGCTCGAGGCCATCGCCACCGAGAGCGACGGCTTCCGGCTGGCGGAGATCGATCTCGACCTGCGCGGGGCGGGGGAGGTGCTGGGCACGCGCCAGTCGGGCCTGCCGGAGTTCCGCGTCGCCCGGCTGCCCGGACGACCAGGAGCTGCTCGAGCGCGCCCGCGCCCACGCCGAGGCGATCATCGCGGCCGATCCCGCCCTCGCCGAGCCCGAGCACGCGCTGCTGCGCGATGCGGTCATCGACCGCTTCGGCTCGGATCTCGACCCGATTCCCGCGTAGCCTTGGGGGCGTGAGCCTGCGCGTGGTAGCCGGGGAGCACCGCGGCAGGCGCCTGCATACGCCCGCCGGGTCCCGCCACGCGCCCGACGCAGGACCGGGTCCGCGAGGCCGTGTTCTCGATCCTCGGCGACGTGTCCGGCCTCGCGGTGCTCGACCTGTTCGCGGGCTCGGGAGCACTCGGCATCGAGGCGCTCTCGCGCGGCGCCGCCGGCGCCGTGTTCGTCGACGACGACCGCGGCGCGCAGCAGGCGATCCGCGCCAACCTGGACGGCGCTCGGCCTGGACGGGCGAGGTCAGCGGGAGCGACGCGCTGGCGTTTCTGGTGGCTGACGACGGGTAGGTACGACCTCGTGTTCTGCGACCCGCCCTATGATTCCGCTGTCACGGCTGGCCGGCCCGCTGGCCGAGCGGCTTCCCGCCTCGTCTCACCTCCGACTCACGCATCGTGACCGAATCCGACAAGCGCACTCCGCTCGACCTGCCCTTCCCGCTTCTGCGCGAGCGGACCTACGGCGACACGCGGATCGTGGTGCACCGTGGCTGCCTAAGAACGGCGGTACGGCGGTCTGCCCGGGTCGTACGACCCGGTCACGAACGGGCCACCTCGACATCATCGGGCGCACCGCGCGAGGTGTTCGACAACGTGATCGTCGGCGTGGTCGACCAGCCGGTGCGCAAGAAGAAGACCGTCTTCACGGCCGAGGACCGTGTGGCGTTCATCGAGGCCGAGGTCGGCAAACTCGGCAATGTGCAGGTAAAAGCCTTTGATACCCTGCTCGTCGACTTCGCCCGGGAGAACGGCGCGAAGACGATCGTGAAGGGACTGCGAGCGATCTCGGACTTCGAATACGAGTTCGAGATGAACCAGCTCAACCGCAAGATGGCCCCGGACATCGAGAGCATGTACTTGATGTCATCGCCGCGAGTACAGCTTCCTGAGCTCGAGCGGGGTCAAGGAACTGGCTATGTTCGGGGGCGACCTGACCGGTTTGGTGCCGGATCCGGTGGCCGCCCGGTTGCAGGAAGCGCTCAAGAGATAGCGAACTGAGGTTCACCTATGGACGTCTTGGTACTCATCGACAAGCTGGACGACACAGTCCACAACGCCAAGCCCGTGCCGCTCACGGACCAGGTGCGCGTCGACAAGGAAGAGATCTACGACATCCTCGATCAGATGCGCGCCACGATCCCCGAGGAGATCAAGCAGGCGCGCTGGATCGTCAAGGAGCGTCAGGAGATGCTCGCCGAGGCCAAGCGCGAGGCCGAGCGCATCGTCAAGGAGGCGCGCGAGGAGCAGGCGCAGCTGATCTCCGACGAAGAGGTCGTCAAGCAGGCCGAGCGCCAGGCCGACGAGATCGTCGAGGACGCGCGCGCACGTGAGCGCGAGATCCGCCTCGGCGCCGAGGACTACGCCGACGACATCCTCAACACGCTCGAGGTCAACCTCGAGAAGTTCATCGCCGCGGTCCAGCGCGGCCGCGACCGCCTGCAGGGCCGCGAAGAGGCCGAGGTCTCCTAAGCCCTGCGGCGGGCCGCCACGGCCACGCCGCTCAGGAACAGCGACAGGGCGGTGCCGAACAGCTCGGGGGGCACGGCGTCCGCGTCGATCCGCCGCTCGACGGCCAGGCCGCTCGCCAGGGCACTGACGACGGTGGCCAGCTGCTCGGGCGCCAGCGGGAACTCGAGGCCCATGTCGCGGGCCCGCGACTCCATCAGCGCGACGATTTCCGCGCGCGCCGCGCGCCCCTGCTCGCCGAGGGCGGCGCCGAGCCGCTCGGAGCGGCCCGCGTAGGTGACGAACTCCGGCATCGCCGGCGGCCAGCCGGAGGCGGGGGAGAGAAGGGCGACCAGTTGGTCGACGGCGCGCTGGGCCCGGACCCCGGCGCCGGCGCCGCCGGACTCCGCTGCGAGGGTCGCGAGCGCGGCGGTCTCGGCGGCCAGCTCGGCGAGCGCGGCGGCGTGGCGGCGGCCTTCGTGCTCGAGCAGCGCGAGGAACAGATCCTCCTTGGTCGAGTGGCGGTAGTAGAGGGCGCCCTTCGACAGACCGGCCTGCTCGGCGACGTCGTCCATCGACGCGCCGTCGTAGCCGCGGGCTCCGAATACAGCCCGCGCCGCGGCGAGGATCCGGTCCTCGGTCTGGGCGTTCTTCTCGTCCCGGGTGAGCCGCCGTATCGGCGTATCTGACTCCATCGTCAAATCATACGCATCCGTATGAGACTTGCCGGCCCGGAAGTTGCGCGATTCCACCCGCTCCGGAGGGCCAAAACCCGAATCTTTATGTTTTTTCTTGCGGAGAGCCGTGTCGGTGTGTAGGTTGGCCCCCGACTCGCTAGCAGTAGGGGACTCGTGAGCGCCGGGGGATGAGCGCAGCACGCGAGTTATCGGCCTTGGGAGGGGCCCCCGTCAGTGTCCAACCGAATCTGGCCCATCGTCGCGTGACAGCTGTCGCCCTCAGGCGTCCGCACGCCCGCAGCCGTCGGCTGTTGATGTCGCCGAACCGCGGTTGGATGCGCTCCGTAGCGATCGTCGGAATGCTCTCGCTGACTCTCGGCTACCTCGTTCCCACCTTCACGCCCGCGCTCGCCGCGTCCCCCGACGCGCCGCTGACCGCCCTCGAATCACCCGCGCTGGAGTTCCCGCGCTTCTCCGAGCCCAAGGCTCAGGCCGCCGCTGGTGCGAAGACGGCCGACCCCGCTCCGGCGGCGACCGCCGCCGGAGCAGCAGCCGCAGGCCCGGCCGCTGCTGCGGCCGAGGCCGGCTCGCCCGCCGTGGGCACGGGCGGCGGCGCCACGGCCGAGACCCCGTCCACGGCAGGCAACCCCGAGGCGGGCCCGGCCCCGGTCGAGGACAGCTACGGCACGGCCGACCCGGGCGCCAAGGCCAAGGACCCCAACGCCGGCGCGCCGGTGATCGAGACCGAGGGCACGCTGCCCCCGGTCTCCGAGGCGCCGGCGACGCAGGGCCACCTCCAGGCGCCCGCCCCGGTCGCCGTACCCGAACCGGGCCCGCAGCCCGCGCCGGCCCCGGTCGCGAACCTCAGCAGCGCCCCCAAGACTTCTGCCCCGGCCGCGGCGCCAGCACCGGCGCCGGCCACCGCCCCCGCCCAGACGGTCACGCCGGCAGCACCCCCGGCTTCCGTCGCAGCACCGGCGCCCGCCCCGGCGGCGCCCGCAGCAACGAGCACCCCGGAGCCCGCTCCGGCCGCCTCGGCTCCCCAGCCGGCCCCGGTCGCGGCGCCTGCCCCGGTTGCAGCACCTGTCGTGGTGGTGGCCCCGCCGCCTCCACCGCCGCCCCCGGTAACCGATGAGCTTCTCGGTGCCACCGCGGCAACCCTCGCTGCAGCAGTCAGCGAGCCGGTGGAGCCCACGATCCAAGTCGCCTCGAGCGCCGCCCCAGCCCCTGGTGCGGATGCAGAGGAGCCCCAGTCCGACACGAGTTCGGACGCCGTCCCCACGGATCAACCGGCCGCGACCGCCGGCGAGGAACCCTCGCCGGAGTCGTCGAGCCCGACCCTGGGAATGCTGGGACCGCAGCCGGTCCCCGCTGTCGCAGCCGCGCCTGCCGCGGATGGGCCGGCGCTCCTGGGAGCGGGATCGGGTGCCATCGACTCCAGCGGCGGTGGCGTCGTGGGGAGCAGTGCGCCCGGCCTGGGGATAGCCGACGCGAGCGTCGGATCTGACGGAGGCGGGGGAGATGGGGCCGCGGCGATCTCGGCCGGTGCCGCCGCCGGAGTGGCCGGCGACGGTTCGGCAGCCGGAGCGAGCGGTGGGAATCAATCCTTGGCCGGTGGTGGCGGGGCGGCCGCCGCGGGCGACGTGTCCGGTGCGGGAGCACCGGCGGGCGCCGACCTCAGCGGCGACGGCGACGGCTCCGGCGGCGACGGTGACGCGCCCGGCTCGGCAGGCCTCGCGGCCGGCGGCGCCGGCGGCGCGAGCGCCGCGACCGGCGACGGCGCGATCGGCGCTGCGTCCGGCGATACCGGTGACGGCGACGCGGGCGGGCTGCTCGCGGGCTTCTCCGGCGAATCTGCACCTGACCAGTCCGACCCGGGGCTCGCCCGCGGACCTCCGCCGGCCGAGCTCGCGCAGAACGTCCTCGACCCGGTCGTCGCCCAGGCGATGGCCCTCTGGCAGCAGCTGCTGCCAGACGCAGACTTCAGCGGCGTGACGATCGGCATCGGCGACCTCGACGAGGGGTGGCTGGGCCGGACCATCGGCCGCTCCATCACGATCGACGCAGACGCAGGCGGCCTCGGCTGGTCGCTGCTCCACCCGGCCGACGGGACCGCGCGCTTCGATCTGCTCACCGTCGTCCTCCACGAGCTGGGCCACGTGCTCGGCTACGGCGAGGATCCCACCGGCCTCACCGTTATGGCGCGGATGCTCCAGCCCGGTGAGACCCGCGGCCTGCCGTCGCTGGAGGAGCTCGCCGGTGTTCCCGCCTACGACACCTCCTCCGAGGTGCCGATCGCGCAGAACTTCGGCCCGATCGAGATCGACGAGGCCAGCTCCGGGATCCTCGACCTCGATCCGCTCACGCTGGAGACGGTCCGCGTTTCCACGATGGGGACCAGCTACACGCTGAACTTCACGATCGAGGCGACGAGCGGGCTGATCACGAACCTCGTCGCGATGATGAAGCTGGGTTCGTCGAGTGTCTTCTCCCTCGTGACGACGGCGAGCGGCAGCGACCTCGACGCGGCGCTGACCTTCAACGCGCCGCTCACTCAGGCCACGTTCACCGGCACCATCACCGTCACCGGCAAGGACAACGGCACGGACTTCTCGTTCGAGGTGGCCGTCACCGCCCGCGCCTCGGCGTGGTTGCTGGATGGCACCACGCTGGAGTTGAGCCCGGATTTCCTCGGTACTGTCGGCGGCGCGCTCGATCACACGGTCGAGATCGAGGCCGGCGGCGACGTCGTCCTGACCTCGGCCGACGGGGCGATCGTAGATCGTTTCCATCCGACGGCGCCGCTGAGCGGCATCGCGATCGCCGGGTCCGCAACCGCGGTCAACCAGCTGGTCCTGGTCGGCGCGCTGCCGCTGGCGCTGCCGGTCTCGTACTCCGGCAGCGGCCTGGACACGCTTGAGGCTCCGGCCACGCCGACGGGGACGATGGTCTGGTCGGTCACAGGCACGGGTTCGGGCACGCTCACGCGGTGGACGGGTAGCGCGGATGCGAACGGTCTGACGTTCTCCGGCGTGAAGACGCTGGTCGTCGACGGTGGCACGGGCTCTGCCGGGCGCCTGGTCGTCAACGGCGGTGCCTTCAACAACATGACGACGGTCTCCACGGGACCGTACTCGGGCTCGATCGTCCTCGACGCGACGACGGTCGCCTACTCGCACGTGGGCGAGATCACGGTGCTGGCCCCGCTCGGCGGCGCGACGATCGACACCGCCACGGCGCCGCCCGTCGGCTCCGCGACGGTGGCCTCGCGCGTCGGCGCGGTCACCCCGCTGCCGTCCGGCTTCGGCGGGTCGACGAGCTTGGTCTCGGTCGGCGGTTCCGGCCAGCTGTCGCTCGCCTTCCTGGCGCCGGTCGCAGCGCTGACGATCGAAGGCACGGCGTCGAGCCTGCGCACCGTCCCGGTCGCGATCACGAGCGGCCTGAGCGGTGGCCAGCTCGACCTCGGTGTCGTGACGATGGGAACCAACGGGGTCCTCGCGTTCACGCTCCAGAGCGTGTTCCCCGCGAACATCACCAACCTCCAGGTCACGATCCTCTCGGCCCAGCTCGCGCTCAACGGGTCGACTCTGCCCACCTCCTTGTCGGCGGGGTCGAGCACTCCCGCGAACCTCACCGTCGGCGTGCCGATCGCCCAGGCCCTGCTCACGGGAACGGCGCGGATCAGCGGAACCGTCCTCGGCGTGTCCTTCTCGATCGACGTCGCGGTCGTCGGCCGTGCGTCGGCGTGGCAGCTGAACGGCTCGACGCTCGAGCTCTCGCCCGACTTCCTCGGCACCGTCGGCGGCGCGCTCGATCACACGGTCGAGATCGAGGCGGGTGGCGACGTCGTCCTGACGGCGAACGGGTCCTCGGGCATCGTCGACCGGTTCACGCCGACTGCGCCGCTGACCGGCATCTCGATCGCCGGATCCACGGTCGCGGCGAACGAGCTGGTCCTGGTCGGCGCGGTGCCGCTGGCGCTGCCGGTCTCGTACTCGGGCAGCGGCCTGGACACGCTCACCGCCCCGGTCACCGCGACGGGGACGATGGTCTGGTCGGTCACGGGCACGGGTTCGGGCACGCTCACGCGGTGGACCGGCGCCGCTGACCCCAACGGATTGTCCTTCACGGGCGTGCAGACGCTGGTCGTCGACGGCGGCACGGGCTCGACCGGTCGCCTGATCGTCAGCGGCGGTGCGTTCAACAACTTGACGACGGTCGCGACAGGCGCCTTCGCCGGATCGATCCAGCTGGACGGCACGACGCTCGCGTACGCGGACGTGGGTGAGATCACGGTGCTGTCGCCGCTCGGCGCGGCCATCATCGACACGGCGACCGCGCCGGCGGTGTCGGCGGCCACCGTCGCCTCGCGGGTCGGCGCCCTGACCCCGCTGCCGGCCGGATTCACCGCGGGCACGAGCCTCGTTACCGTCGGGGGCACCAGCCAGCTGTCGCTGGCGTTCCTGGCGCCGGTCGCGTCCCTGATCATCGAGGGCGCGGCGTCCACCCTGCGGACGGTTCCGGTGGCGATCACGAGCGGTCTGAACGGCGGTCAGCTCGACCTCGGCGTGGTGACGATGGGAACGAACGGGGTCCTCGCGTTCACCCTCCAGAGCGTCTTCCCCGCGGCCATCAGCAACCTCCAGGTGACCCTCGTCGCCTCGCCGAGCGTCTTCAGCATCACGGGCAGCCCGTCGCCGTCGCTGGCCTACCTCGGCACCACGTCCAGCGGCGTGAAGCTCACGACGCCGCTCACGCAGGAGTCCTTCACCGGCACGGTGCGGATCAGCGGAACCGTCCTCGGCGGCTCGTTCACGTACGACGTCGCGGTGACCGGCGACTCGAGCGCGTGGGAGATCGCCGGCGGCGTCCTCAGCCTGAGCGCGGCCTTCCTCGCATCCGTCGGCGGCGCGCTCGACCACACCCTGCGGTTCGACGCCGCAGGAATCGCCCTGATCAACCAGGCCGGCACGATCACGGACGAGATCCCGACCACAGCGCCCACGGGCCTCTCGCTCGCCGGGGTGACGACCGTCGAGGTCCGAGGCGGCGAAGCGGCGACGAACACCCTGCGCATCGAGTCGGCCGGGCCGCTGCCCGTCGACGCGAACTACATCGGCGGCGGAGCGGACACGCTCGTCGGCCCCGACATCGCCGGCGAGACGGTTCGCTGGCTGGTCACCGGTGCCGGCGCGGGCGAGCTGCGCGGCGTGGGCGGGACGCCGGATCCGGACACCCACCGGCTCACCTTCTCCGGCGTCGCGAACATCAAGGGCGGCGCGGGCAGCGTCAACGCCTACGTGATCGAGGCGGCCGGGAGCCTTGCCGGCGTCGTCACCGGCGTCCCCGGCGGCAGCGACACCCTCGTCTGGAACGGCGGCTCCTACGCCGCGATCGCCGTCACGGAGACGAGCGCCTACGCCGGATCCATCACGCTCGACGGTTCCCAGGTCACCTACACGGGGATCACGCAGATCGCGCTGCTGGCGGTGGCCGCGAACGTCACGATCACCACGACAGGGACGACCGGCGCCACCGGTTCGGTGACCGTCGGCACCCTGCTCGGGGCACTCGGCCTCACGCTCCCCGGCGGCGTCACCCCGGCCACCAGCCTCATGGCGATTCCCGGCAACCCCGTCGGCTCGCTCGCCGCCGTGGCCCTGCGGGCGCCCAGCGGGAGCCTGACCGTCAACGGGACGCCGGTAGCGATCCCGAACAGCACGGGGCTCAACCTCAGCGGCCTGCTCAACGGCCTGCTGGACTTCGGCCCGGTCACGATGGGCGAGGCCAAGCCGCTCTCGCTCACCCTGTCGTCGGTCACGAACCTGCTGCTCGGAGTTCTCGGGCTGACTGCGTCGCTGGCGTCCGGCCCGTGCGGGCCCACGAGCGTGTTCTGCATCAGCTCGCCGCTGAGCCTGCTGACCGCGCTGACCGCGGGAATCGGACTCACGATGAACGCCCCGGCCACCGGCCAGGGCACGTTCAGCGACACGCTGAACATCGGCGGGACGCTGCTCGGCAACCTCTTCAACCTGAGCATCCCGATTCTCGGGCGCGCGACCGCCTGGGACATCGACGGCGGGCTCCTCAGCCTCGCGCCCTCGTTCCTCGGCACCGTCGGCGGCGCGCTCGACCACACGATCGAGTTCAACCCCGACGGGACCCTCAAGCTGGCCAACGCCGCGAATACGATCACCGACCTCTTCAACCCGCTCTCGCAGGGCGCGGTCAGCGCGCTGGAGATCGATGGCGCGCCCGGTGTCGCCAACGTCCTCAAGATCGTCTCGAGCGGCCCGCTGCCGTTCGACATCCTCTACACCGGCAGCGCCGGCAACCTCGACGAGCTCGTCGGCCCCGACTTCGCCTCCAGCACCGCCCTGTGGTCCATCACCGGCGAGGGCGCCGGCTCGCTCACCGGAGTGCTGAACGGCGTCACGGACGCGACCGAACTGGTCTTCACGGGGGTCTCGACCCTGACGAGCGCCGCGAACAGCGTCAGCGCGTTCGTGCTCGGCAGCGGCGCCGGCTTCACCGGCTCGATCAACGGCGGCCTCGGTGGCCTGTCCCAGCTCGTCATGAACACCGGCGAGACCTACGGCACCCTGACCTACAACGCGACGGGCGCCGACAGCGGGTCGCTCACGATGGCCTCGACGCCGAGCGCCATCAGCTTCCTGAACGTGCAGCAGCTCACCGTCCTCCAGAACGGCGGCACCGCCAACATCAACACCGGCAGCCTCGTTCCGAGCCCGCTGATGCAGACGGACGTCGGCGACCGGGTCGGCCCGCTCGGGCTCCCGCTGCCGGGCGGCCTCAACAACAACTCGGTCCTGAACCTGATCAGCGGTGAGGGCCTGCCGTCGATCGCGCTGCTCAACCCGACCACGCTGCTGATCAACGGCTTCCAGGCGCTGCTCTCGGCCGTCGGCCTCAACGCGCTCGGCCAGCTCGACCTCGGCGTCGTGCCCCTCGGCGGGACGTCCAGCGGCACCGGCTTCTCGCTGACGAACATCGTCACCGGGCTGATCACCGGCCTGACGGCCTCGTTCGCCTCCGGGCCCAGCTCGCCGTTCGCGTTCCTCTCGGGCGACCCGGGCGGTGGCAACATCAGCGGCGGCGGCGGACTCTCGTCGGTCCTCCAGTTGCTCGCGCCGACGGGCACCCTCGGCAGCCTGACCGACACCCTGCAGCTCGAGGGCATCGGGCCGAACGGCCTCTTCGAGCTGGCCATCCCGCTGATCGCCCGCACGACGGCGTGGACCACCGACATCGACGGCAACCTCACGCTCAGCGACTTCCTGACCGGCGACGTCGGTGACGTCCTGCCGGGCGGCCTCGACAACACGATCACCTTCGGCCCCGGCGGGACCCCGTCGCTGAGCGGGGCCGGCCTGACCGGCCTCCTCGCCGACATCGCCGGCGCGGCGCCCGGGCCCGGCAAGTCGCTGATCATCAACGGTGCGACCGGCCTCGGTCTCGACAACATCCTCAAGGTCGTCACGAACGGCGCCTCGCTCCCGTTCGACATCGTCTTCAACGGCAACCCGAACGGCGGCGACTCGCTGACCGGCCCGGACATCGACGGCAAGACCGTGCGCTGGTCGGTCGACAGCCTCGGGCTCGGCAGCCTGACCGGCATCATCCCCGGCACGGGCGGCGACGGCCCGGACGAAGACCAGTTCGGCCTTTCGTTCAGCGGCGTGTCGAACCTGATCGGCGCGCCCGGCAGCACGAACACCTTCATTCTCGACACGGTCACCGGCATCACCGGCGTCGACGGCGGCGGAGTCGGCAGCGTCGCCAGCCTGATCCTCAACGATCCCCTGATCACGTCGATCACGCAGACGCTCGACAACCTCGTCGACGGCGTGCTGGACCTCGTCACCTCGACCCTCAGCTTCCTCAACCTCAACCAGCTGCTGAACCTGCAGTCGGTGACCGACGTGAAGATCTACGGGCGCGAGGACCTGCCCGACCTGTTCCTGCTCACCTCGACGAACGTGAACCCGCTGCTCCAGGGCCTCGGGCTCCCGCCGCTCCCGCTGCCGAACCTGCTCCTCGTCGGCGGCACGGGCTCGACCGGCCCGGCGATGCTCTTCGCCCCGCCGACCGGCTCGCTGCTGATCGACGGCCGCGGCGGCCTCGACATCGCGGCCGTCGTCGGCAACATCGCGCTGCCCGGCGCCGACTTCGAGATCGATGCAGGCGTGATCGCCGTGCTCGGGCTGTCCACCTCGGTCCTCGGTTCGGTCCCGGCCCTCGGCTCGTCGCTCGGAGCCATCCAGCCGCTTGCTCCGCTCGTCCCGCTGCTGAACGCGCTCGCGCTGCTCGGCAGCATCGGCGGCACGGTCGCCGGCAACCCGGGCGCGGGAGTCGGCTACGGCGGCCTGACCACCACCTCGATCGACACCCGCTGCAGCTCCGGCCCGTGCGCCGGCGACCACGGGTCGATCAAGCTGAAGGCGACGAGCGAGGGCCTGCTCGACGAGCTCGCCGGAGGACTCGGGCTGAACTTCGACCTGCTGCCGCTCGACCTGGCGACGGCCGTGGTGCTCGTGGCCGGCGCCCAGATCGCGGGCGGAAGCGTCGAGATCACGGCGACTGCGACCGCGACGCCCGATCCGTCGCCGCTCCCGCTGCTGTCCGCGAACATCGCGACCTCGATCTCACAGGTCCTCGTCCTCGGATCGACGATCATCGCCGTCGACGTGCCGCCGAGCGGCAACGCGATAACGCTCGCCGCGACGTCGAACGTGTCCGGCACCACCGGTCCCGCCGGCTCCCTGCCGGGCGTCGACCTCGAGGTGGCCGCGGGGATCATCGTCAGCGTCGCGGCGACGACGGTCATCGCGTCGCAGCTCATCGCCGAGAACAGCTCCGGGCTGACCGGGCCGATCTCGGTGACGGCGAACAACAACATCAACACGCTGACGAAGGCGGACGCCAGCTCGGCCTCGATCGCCGGCGGCGCCGTGGCAATCACCGTCGCGACCCAGGTCACGCTCGCCACGGTGACCGCCAGCATCGTGCGTGGCACCTCGTTCGAGGTGCTCGCTGAGTCCGGCGGCACGATCCAGACACAGGCCGTCGCGAGCCCCGAGGGCACCGATGGGGAGAACGAGGACCTGCTCACCACGGCGCTCAACGCGCTCGTCGGCACCGTGCTCGGCACGGTGACCTCGACGCTGGGGGAGATCGGCGCGGGCAGCGCGGCGGCATCGCTCGCCATCACGGGCCTCATCGAGACCACCGAGGCCGCCGTCATCGGCAGCACGCTCAACACGAGCGGCAACCAGACCGTCCGGGCGCGCTCCGGCACGAGCGTCTCGACCCTTGCAGACGCCGCCGGCGTCAGCGGTGGCGCGGGCGTCGCCGTCGGCGTCGCCGTCTCGCTCCCGATCGTCGTCACCGGCGCGCTCCTCACGCTCACGACGAGCACCGGTGCCGCGGAGGTGCAGGTCAGCGCAGAGACCGGCGGCACCTTCACGACCGAGGCGATCTCCGGCGCGGGCGTCGGCGAGATCCCCGGCGTCGTGTCGGTCGGCGTCGCCGGGTCGATCGCTGTCGGGCTCGCAGTGTTCACCACGCTCGCCCACATCGTCGGAACGGTCCAGGTCGCGGCCAGCACGGACGTCGCGATCGCGGCGTCCTCGGACCCCGGCACGGTGGTCAAGGCCCGCGCCGCGACCGGCGGCATCGGCCCATCCGTGGCCCTCAACGTCGCCGCAGGCACGACCATCGCCAAGCTCGAAGAGGCCGCCGTCCTGAGCGGCGCCCGCGACCTCTCGGTCACCGCGACGAGCGACGACAGCCTGGAGACGCTCGCCGCCGCCGGCGCCTCCGGCGCAGGCGCCGGCGGAGCCGACGTGGCAGCCGCGGCGGCAACCACCATCTCCGTCCTCACCACGACGGCGTCGCTCGGCCTCGGGCTCGGGCTGGAGGTCGACGGGGCGCTCGCGGTGACGGCGATCCAGACGCCGTTCATCAGCACCACCGCCGAGACAGCCTCCGGCGCGGGCTCCGTCGCGGGAGCGGCGATCGCACTCACCATCGCCGTCCACGTGGTGACCGCCACGACGCTGCGCAGCGTCGACGCCGGCGGAGCGGTCACCTTCCACGCGATCAGCTTCTCGGACGTGTCCGGCGAGGCGACTGCCTCCGGTGGCGGCGCGAACGACTCGCCGGCGCTCGACATCCTCGGTGTGCTCGGCGTCCAGGAGGCCCTCGGCGTCCTGCTGGGCAACGTCACGCTCCCGCTCGAGCTGCCGTCGCTCTCCGACGCCCTGACCGGCGCGGGCAGCCCGTCCGCTGCCGCTGCGATCTCCGCGACCGTCGTGCTCACGAGCTCGATCGCGCTCGTGCCCGCGACGGTGTCGATCACTGCAGGCGGCCGCCTCTCGGTGCTCGCCGACGGCCAGACGGATTCGTCGGCCGCGGCCGATGGCGGCGGTGTCGACTCCGGCTCGGCCGGCGTCGCCGCGGCGGTGGCGGTCAACCTCGCCGCCGTCATCGTCGATGCCCGCATCGACGCCGACGTCGACGCGGGCGGCCTCAGCGTGCAGGCGGGCATGGTCTCGCCGGGCTCCGGCGGCACCGGGGCGCATCACATGTCGGCGACAGCGACGGCCGGCCTCGCGCTCGGCGACACCGGCCTCGCCGGCGCGCTCGCCATCCAGATCTCGATCGTCACGAGCCAGGCAACAGTCGGGAATCCGGCCCGCGGGCCCCCGCTCGTCGCGTATGTCAGCAACGACTCAGTCCTCGTCTCGGCCCTCTCCGCCACCGAGAGCACGGCCAGCGCTCTTCAGAGCGCCACCGGCGGCGCAGGCCTCGCGATCGCCATCGCGATCGGCACCAACATCACCGCGGCCTCGGTCCTCGGTATCCCGACGTCGGCGCTCGGCGTCCTGATCGACGCCGACGGTACGACCAGCACCCCCAGCACCGCGACGGATCCGTGCACCGGGGCCGTTCTCGGCGCCGGCGACGTGGCGATCTGCGCCGGCAGCGACCACGCGACCAGCGCCTACGCGGAGGCCGGCGGCGGGCTCATCGGCGGCGGCATCGCCGTCGCGGCCGGGATCAACACGACCCTCGCGAACCTCGCCGCGGCGATCGACGCCGCCGGCAGCCTCAGCATCGCGGCTTTCCACGCTTCGGCCACCGACAGCGACGCGGACGGTCTCAGCTACGGCGCGGGCGTGTCCGTCGGCGCGGCGATCGGCCTCAGCGTCGGCGTCGACCTCGTCTCCGCCCTCCTCGCGGCAGACGTGACGGCCGGCAACGCGATCACGGTCGCCGCCGACTCGACGGCCACGAGCAGCGCCGGCGCGGACGCGGGCGCCGCCGGCGCCGACAGCGGGGGCGACATCGTCACGGACCTCGTCGACTCCGTCCTCGGCCTGGTGAACACGCTTGCCGGCGATGTCGTCGCCGAACTGCCGATCCCGGCGCTCTCGCCGCTCGACGATCTCGGCGTCGGCGCCGCGCTCGGGATCGACATCGAGACCGCCGTCACGCTCGCCTCGGTCGGCCCGTTCGAGGTCGGCGCGGGGAATGGCGGCCTCACCGTCACCGCAACCTCCGACGCCGACGCCGCATCTCATGCCGGCTCGAGCGGCTCCGGCGCAGGCGCGGCCCTGTCCCTGACGCTCTCCGTGATCAACACCGACGCGCTGCTGCTCGGCGCCACGATCGAGACGACCGGAGCAGTTGACGTCGCCGCCGTCTCGACGCCCACGGCCGCGTCCGAGGCCCTGCCCCCGAGCGCGAGCGGCGCCGGCGTCTCGCTGGCCCTCACCATCGCGGTGAACCTGACGCTCGCGACATCGGTCGCCGTCATCCTCGACGCCACCACCGTCTCGCTCGAGGCGACGGGCGACTACACCTCTTCCGCGGATGCGACCGCGACCGGCGGCGGCACGACGCTGCTTGCCGCGGCGGCCGCCGTGGCGGTCACGCTGGCCGCCAACACCACTGCCGCGGCGCTGCTCGCCGGCTCGGTCGACGCGTCGGGCGCGGTCACGGTCACTGCGAACGGCACCGCCGCCAGCACTTCGGACTCGCTCGGCCAGACCGGCGGCTCGCCGGCGATCGCGCTGGCGGGCCCGGTCGCGGTCACGCTTGCATTCGACACGGTCCTGTCGACTTCCCTGGCCACGGTCGACGCGGGCTCGCTCGCGGTCACGGCGACCTCCGACAACGTCAGCGACGCCCACGCGGTCGCGGGCACCACCGGGCGCGACGCGGGCGGTACGGCAGGGAGCGCGGACGATCTCCTCGGCGGGTTCGTCGACACCGTCATCGGTCTCGCGCCGAGCCTGCTCTCGCTCCTGCCGGACGGCGTGCTTCCCACCGGTCTGCCGGTGCCGGGGTTGCCTGAGTTGCCGTCGGTTGTGGTGCCTGGTGGTGGGTTGGTTGGTGCTGGTGCGGCGACTGCGTTGAATGTGGAGGTGGCGACGACTGTTGCTGCGGTGCCGTTGGGTGGTGTGACGGTTGCTGGTGGTTTGGATGTGGCGGCGGTTGGGTTCTCGCAGCCGGGTGCGCATGCTGATGCGTCGTTGGCGTCGTCTGGTGTGGCGTCTGCGGTTGCGGTGGATGTGGCTGTTGTGAGCTTGGTTGCTTTGTTGGGTGGTGAGGTTTCGGCGCAGGGTGTGCGGGTGTTTACGTCGGTGTCGGAGTTGGGTGTTCCGAAGACGACTGCGCCGGCTGCTGATGCGTTTGCTGGTGCTGGGTCGCCGGTTGGTGTTGGGGCTGCGGGTGCGTTTGCGGTGTCGGTGTCGGTTGTTTCTTCGGTGGCGGCGATCTTGCCGTTGGCTGAGGTGTCGGCTGGTTCTGGCCCGGTTTTGGTTTATGCGGATGCTTCGACTGAGGCGCGGGCGGCGACTGATGCTGTGAATGCGTCGGTTGCGCCGTCGTCGGTTGTGGTTGGTGTTGGTGCTGCGGTGACGGTCACGATTGCTACGAACGTGACGGTTGCGGTGTTGGGTGGCCAGGTCGCGACGACTGGTGGGGTTTATGTGTTGGCGGCTGAGGCGCCTGCGGGTGCGCCGGTTTCGGTTACGTCGTTGGCGCGGACTCCGAGCTATGTGACTGATGCGTTTGCGCAGGCGAATGCGGTTGCTGGGACGGCTGCGGTTGCGCCGGCGATTTCGGTTGCGCTTGCTGCGAATACGACGGTTGCTGCTCTGTTGCCGGGCGCGACGATCGCCGCCTCGCTGCCGGGTTCGGGTGGGGTGTTCAGCTCGCCGCCGGTGTTTGCGGGTGATGTGTTCGTGTTGGCGGCGCCTGATGCTTCGACGACTTCGGAGGCCCGTGGTCATGCCAGTGGCGGGGTTACGGCGGCTGGCCCGATTGCTTTGAATGTTGCGTTCGACACGACGGTGTCGACTTCGTTGGGGACGATCTTTGCCAACTCGGCGACGGTGCGTGCGGCGCCGGTTGGTGATGTGTCGGATGCCTATGCGGTGGCTGGTGCTGGTGGCCGTGATGGGTCGGCGACGGGGACGGCCGATTCGTTGATCTCTGGTTTCTTGGGGGCGTTCGAGGGTCTGTTGTCGACGCCGTTTGCTGCGCTCGATCTGGTGTCGGGTGTGGTTGGTGTGTTGCCGGTTGATCTGCCGGTGCCGGGGTTGCCTGAGTTGCCGTCGGTTGTGGTGCCTGGTGGTGGGTTGGTTGGTGCTGGTGCGGCGACTGCGTTGAATGTGGAGGTGGCGACGACTGTTGCTGCGGTGCCGTTGGGTGGTGTGACGGTTGCTGGTGGTTTGGATGTGGCGGCGGTTGGGTTCTCGCAGCCGGGTGCGCATGCTGATGCGTCGTTGGCGTCGTCTGGTGTGGCGTCTGCGGTTGCGGTGGATGTGGCTGTTGTGAGCTTGGTTGCTTTGTTGGGTGGTGAGGTTTCGGCGCAGGGTGTGCGGGTGTTTACGTCGGTGTCGGAGTTGGGTGTTCCGAAGACGACTGCGCCGGCTGCTGATGCGTTTGCTGGTGCTGGGTCGCCGGTTGGTGTTGGGGCTGCGGGTGCGTTTGCGGTGTCGGTGTCGGTTGTTTCTTCGGTGGCGGCGATCTTGCCGTTGGCTGAGGTGTCGGCTGGTTCTGGCCCGGTTTTGGTTTATGCGGATGCTTCGACTGAGGCGCGGGCGGCGACTGATGCTGTGAATGCGTCGGTTGCGCCGTCGTCGGTTGTGGTTGGTGTTGGTGCTGCGGTGACGGTCACGATTGCTACGAACGTGACGGTTGCGGTGTTGGGTGGCCAGGTCGCGACGACTGGTGGGGTTTATGTGTTGGCGGCTGAGGCGCCTGCGGGTGCGCCGGTTTCGGTTACGTCGTTGGCGCGGACTCCGAGCTATGTGACTGATGCGTTTGCGCAGGCGAATGCGGTTGCTGGGACGGCTGCGGTTGCGCCGGCGATTTCGGTTGCGCTTGCTGCGAATACGACGGTTGCTGCTCTGTTGCCGGGCGCGACGATCGCCGCCTCGCTGCCGGGTTCGGGTGGGGTGTTCAGCTCGCCGCCGGTGTTTGCGGGTGATGTGTTCGTGTTGGCGGCGCCTGATGCTTCGACGACTTCGGAGGCCCGTGGTCATGCCAGTGGCGGGGTTACGGCGGCTGGCCCGATTGCTTTGAATGTTGCGTTCGACACGACGGTGTCGACTTCGTTGGGGACGATCTTTGCCAACTCGGCGACGGTGCGTGCGGCGCCGGTTGGTGATGTGTCGGATGCCTATGCGGTGGCTGGTGCTGGTGGCCGTGATGGGTCGGCGACGGGGACGGCCGATTCGTTGATCTCTGGTTTCTTGGGGGCGTTCGAGGGTCTGTTGTCGACGCCGTTTGCTGCGCTCGATCTGGTGTCGGGTGTGGTTGGTGTGTTGCCGGTTGATCTGCCGGTGCCGGGGTTGCCTGAGTTGCCGTCGGTTGTGGTGCCTGGTGGTGGGTTGGTTGGTGCTGGTGCGGCGACTGCGTTGAATGTGGAGGTGGCGACGACTGTTGCTGCGGTGCCGTTGGGTGGTGTGACGGTTGCTGGTGGTTTGGATGTGGCGGCGGTTGGGTTCTCGCAGCCGGGTGCGCATGCTGATGCGTCGTTGGCGTCGTCTGGTGTGGCGTCTGCGGTTGCGGTGGATGTGGCTGTTGTGAGCTTGGTTGCTTTGTTGGGTGGTGAGGTTTCGGCGCAGGGTGTGCGGGTGTTTACGTCGGTGTCGGAGTTGGGTGTTCCGAAGACGACTGCGCCGGCTGCTGATGCGTTTGCTGGTGCTGGGTCGCCGGTTGGTGTTGGGGCTGCGGGTGCGTTTGCGGTGTCGGTGTCGGTTGTTTCTTCGGTGGCGGCGATCTTGCCGTTGGCTGAGGTGTCGGCTGGTTCTGGCCCGGTTTTGGTTTATGCGGATGCTTCGACTGAGGCGCGGGCGGCGACTGATGCTGTGAATGCGTCGGTTGCGCCGTCGTCGGTTGTGGTTGGTGTTGGTGCTGCGGTGACGGTCACGATTGCTACGAACGTGACGGTTGCGGTGTTGGGTGGCCAGGTCGCGACGACTGGTGGGGTTTATGTGTTGGCGGCTGAGGCGCCTGCGGGTGCGCCGGTTTCGGTTACGTCGTTGGCGCGGACTCCGAGCTATGTGACTGATGCGTTTGCGCAGGCGAATGCGGTTGCTGGGACGGCTGCGGTTGCGCCGGCGATTTCGGTTGCGCTTGCTGCGAATACGACGGTTGCTGCTCTGTTGCCGGGCGCGACGATCGCCGCCTCGCTGCCGGGTTCGGGTGGGGTGTTCAGCTCGCCGCCGGTGTTTGCGGGTGATGTGTTCGTGTTGGCGGCGCCTGATGCTTCGACGACTTCGGAGGCCCGTGGTCATGCCAGTGGCGGGGTTACGGCGGCTGGCCCGATTGCTTTGAATGTTGCGTTCGACACGACGGTGTCGACTTCGTTGGGGACGATCTTTGCCAACTCGGCGACGGTGCGTGCGGCGCCGGTTGGTGATGTGTCGGATGCCTATGCGGTGGCTGGTGCTGGTGGCCGTGATGGGTCGGCGACGGGGACGGCCGATTCGTTGATCTCTGGTTTCTTGGGGGCGTTCGAGGGTCTGTTGTCGACGCCGTTTGCTGCGCTCGATCTGGTGTCGGGTGTGGTTGGTGTGTTGCCGGTTGATCTGCCGGTGCCGGGGTTGCCTGAGTTGCCGTCGGTTGTGGTGCCTGGTGGTGGGTTGGTTGGTGCTGGTGCGGCGACTGCGTTGAATGTGGAGGTGGCGACGACTGTTGCTGCGGTGCCGTTGGGTGGTGTGACGGTTGCTGGTGGTTTGGATGTGGCGGCGGTTGGGTTCTCGCAGCCGGGTGCGCATGCTGATGCGTCGTTGGCGTCGTCTGGTGTGGCGTCTGCGGTTGCGGTGGATGTGGCTGTTGTGAGCTTGGTTGCTTTGTTGGGTGGTGAGGTTTCGGCGCAGGGTGTGCGGGTGTTTACGTCGGTGTCGGAGTTGGGTGTTCCGAAGACGACTGCGCCGGCTGCTGATGCGTTTGCTGGTGCTGGGTCGCCGGTTGGTGTTGGGGCTGCGGGTGCGTTTGCGGTGTCGGTGTCGGTTGTTTCTTCGGTGGCGGCGATCTTGCCGTTGGCTGAGGTGTCGGCTGGTTCTGGCCCGGTTTTGGTTTATGCGGATGCTTCGACTGAGGCGCGGGCGGCGACTGATGCTGTGAATGCGTCGGTTGCGCCGTCGTCGGTTGTGGTTGGTGTTGGTGCTGCGGTGACGGTCACGATTGCTACGAACGTGACGGTTGCGGTGTTGGGTGGCCAGGTCGCGACGACTGGTGGGGTTTATGTGTTGGCGGCTGAGGCGCCTGCGGGTGCGCCGGTTTCGGTTACGTCGTTGGCGCGGACTCCGAGCTATGTGACTGATGCGTTTGCGCAGGCGAATGCGGTTGCTGGGACGGCTGCGGTTGCGCCGGCGATTTCGGTTGCGCTTGCTGCGAATACGACGGTTGCTGCTCTGTTGCCGGGCGCGACGATCGCCGCCTCGCTGCCCCAGCTCCCGGGCGTCTTCACGGCGGCGCCCGCCTCGGCCGGCCCGGTCTACGTCCTGGCGGCCCCCGACGCCTCGACGACCTCGGAGGCGACCGGCTCCGCGTCCGGCGCCGTGACGGTCGCGGGCCCGCTGGCCATCGCCGCCGGGCTCGACACCGTGGTCGCCGTCTCGGGCGCCACGATCTGGGCCAGCTCCGCCACGGTCGCGACGATCGTCGACGCCGGCCTGCCGACCGCGAGGCCGGCGAAGGCCGTGACCAACGCGACGTCGACCGCGTCCGCCGGCGGCGTCTCGCCCGGCGCCACGTCGTCCGACTCGCTGATCGCCCCGTTCTTCGCTCTTCTCAACACCGCGGCCACGACGGTCGACTCGGCGCTCGAGCTGATCTCGGGCCTGACCGGCGACATCCTTCCCGCGGACCTGCCGGTCTCCGACCTCCCGGACATCCCGCTCGCGTCGCTGCCCGGCATGAACGGCACGCCGATCGCGCTGGCCGCCGCCGCGGCGATCGCGGTCAACGTCGGCGTGGCCACCAACATCGCCAGCATCATCGCCGGCGAGGTCCACGTGACCGCGCCGCTGACAGTCCTCGCAGAGGCTCACGTGAAGGCCACCTCCGACGCCTTCGCCAACACCGTCACCGGCTCCGGCCTCGCCACCGGGCTGGCGATCAACGTGTCGGCATTCGTCATCACCAGCCTGATCGGCGTGCTCGCCAAGGCGTGGGCGCCGAGCCTCCAGGTCAAGGCGCTGCCCGTGAACGCGGACGGCACGCCCGGCCCGTCGACTTCGGTCGCGACGGCCATCTCGGGCGCCGGCGCCAGCTCGGGCTTCGCCGCCAACGTCGCGGGCGCTGTCGCGATCAACCTGGGCAACGGGATCTTCGCCGCGATCATCTCCGACGCGGCCGAGTTCACGGTCCCGGGCACGGTCGAGGTGCTCGCGCCGGTCCAGACGGTCAACGCCGCATACGCGGTCTCGCACCAGAACCTGCTGACCGGCGGACCCCTCTCGAGCGTCACCCTCGGCCTCGGCCCGTCGGTCTCCTTCAACATCTCGACGCAGATCACGATGGCCGTCCTGGCGGGCGCCAAGTTCCACGCCGACACGAACGGCGACTACCCGTTCAGCCTCGCCGTCGATGCGACCACGACGCATACCGCCACCTCGCGCGCGGAGTCCGGCGGCACCGCCGACGTGACCGCGGCGGCCGCTATCGCGCTCAGCCTCGTCAACAACCAGACCCTCGCCCTGGCCACGCCGGCGCTCACGGATCCGCTCGGCGTGCTCAACGTGCGGCACACGGTCGACGTCGCGGCCCACAACAACGCGACCGAGCTGACCAACGCGGACGCGCAGGTCAAGGCCGGGCTCGCCGGCGTCGGCGCCGCCATCGCCGTCGGCGTCGTGATCGACGGAGCCCACGCGATCCTCGCGCGCAGCGTCACGGCCGGGGACCCGATCAACGTCACGGCGACGAACATCGCCCCGAGTCAGTCGAACGCGACGGCGAGCTCGCAGGGCTCCGGCTTCAGCTCCGTCAACGTCGACAAGACGGCCGTCCACATGCTGCTGCGCATGCAGGAGATGGCCTTCAGCCTCGTGCCGCGCCAGCTGCCGACCCTGGCGGTGCTGGGAATCGTCGGCGAGGCTCTCGGCGGCGTCACCGACGCGCTCGGGAAGGGCATCGTCTCGCCGGTCACCCAGGCGATCCCGAACCTCGCGCCGATCGTCTCCCTGCTCGATGCGCTCGTGGGGCTGCCGGTGCCGCTGCCGTCGCTCGGCGCCGCCGCCGCGCTGGCCGTCAACGCTTCGATCCGCGGCACCACCGCGCTGATCGGCCCCGGGGCGGTCGTCACGGGCCCGACGGTGTGGGTCACCGCGACCGACTACATCGACGTCCGCGGCGACGCCGGGTTCAGCTCGACCGGCAGCGTCGTCGGTGTCGGCCTCGGCGTCGCGGTGAACATCATCACCAGCACGAACGTGGCCGCGATCGCGCCGCTCGCGAAGGTCACCGCGACCTCCGGGCCGGTCGTGGTGTCGGCGCTCGACACCGGCCCGACCGTCGGCGACACCGGCCCGCTCGGCCTCCAGATCTCTCTCAGCGGTATCTCGTTCGCCACCGCGCCGTCGGCCTTCCTGGCGGCCACCGCTTCGGGCGTCGGCGGCGCCGTCGGCGCTGCCTTCGCCGGCTCGCTGGCGGTCAACACCGGCGCGATGCTCACGATCGCGACTATCGCGCCGGCCGCGATCGTCGTCGCGAACGGCGCCACGTCCGGGCCCGTCACCCCGGGCGACTGCGACACCGTGCTTGCCACAGGCGACTCCTCGACGTCACCCGACGTGTGCGTCATGGCCCGCTCGCCGATCGTCTCGCAGGCGCGCTCCGGCGTCGCCGCCGGGGCGCTGCTGGCCGGCGCGGGCGCGTCCATCGGCGGCAACCAGATCGTCACCTCGGTCGACGCACTCGTCGGCGCGCTCGCCAGCGTCGACGCGCGCGGCCAGATCGGCGTGCTCGCCACCGCCAAGCAGACCCTCGTCACCCAGGTCGGCGCGGTCGCGGGCGGGCTGGTCGCCGGGATTGCCGGATCGGTCGACCTCAACGTGCTCGTCGCACGCACTTGGGCGACGGTCATGCCGACCGCGTGCCTCAACGCGTACAACGAGCTCGGCTGCCTGCTCAGCACGCAGATCACCGGCCCGGTGACCGGCCAGCGAATCGACGTCCTCGCGACCAACGACACGATCTCCGACGCGCTCGCCGGCGCGGCCGGCGGCGGTCTGGTCGCCGGAGTCGGCGCCGCAGCGAACGTCGGCCTCCTCACCAAGGACACGCAGGCGATGCTCGGCGGCACCGCCATCGCCGACGAGGACATCATCGTCGACGCGAACTCGCGCGAGCTGATCCTCGGCTTCTCGATCGCGCTGACGCTCGCCGTCGGCGCCACGGTCTCGGGCGCGGCGACGGTCTACGTCGTGGCGCCGCAGACGCGCGCCATCATCGCCCCGCTGGCCGTGGTCCACGCGCGCGGCAACGTCCGGGTCTCGGCCTTCGACCATGGCGACGTCACGCTGATCTCAGGCGGCGCGGGAGCGTCGCTGATCGCGTCCATCGGCGCGTCCGTGAGCATGGTCAGCGTCGTCAAGACGACGCTCGCCTTCATCGGCGCCGCGGCGACGGTCTCGGCGGACGGCCAGCGCGGCACGATCACCTCGTTCACCGGCGCCGGCGACGGCAGCACCGAGAACGTCCGCGGCCTCGTGGTGCAGGCCGCGACGCTGCAGGGGCTGTACACGGTCGCCCTCAGCGGCGGAGCCTCCTTCCTGATCGCGGTGAACCTCACGGCGACTGCGACCGCGGTCGTCGACATCACGCGGGCGTGGATCGACGCGCTCACCCGGATCAACCCGAACGGACTCACCGACGGCCACGCGTCGCAGGTCGTGAAGGTCCTCGCGATGGACCACCTGAACACACTCGGGCTCTCGATGATGGGCTCCGCCTCGTTCCTCGCGAGCGTCGGCGCCGCTGTCGACGGCGGGGTCATCGTCAAGAACACCGAGGCGTACATCGCGCCGCTGACCGAGGTCACCTCGAACGGCAGCGTGTTCGTCAACGCCGTCTCGAGCGAGGATCTGGTCTCGATCGAGACGGCACGCGCCACCTCCGGCCTCGCCGGGGTCGCGGGAGCCGCGTCGGCGTACGTGATCACCGTGACCACGCGGGCCCACATCGGCGACCTGCCGGCCGACCTGACCGGCCTGCTGCCGCTCATCCCGGGCCTCAACGACGTCCTGAAGCTCGCCGGTCCCGCCACCTCCGCGCTCAGCTCGCTCGGTATCCCGGGTCTGTCCGCGATCACCTCGAAGCTGGCCGTGGGCACCGTCCTGTCCGACCTGACCCAGGTGCTCCCGACGGGCCTCATCACGCTGACGAAGGTCCGCGCGACGGGCAACGTCGTGGTCGGTGCCGACGAGAGGACGCTCCTGGCGATGCTCACGGGCGCCCTCGCGGGCGGCGCGCTGTCGGTCGGCGCCTCGCCGGCCGCCGCCGTGCTCGTCAAGGTCACCCAGGCGTCGATCGGCCTGGCCGCGAGCGTCACCGCCAACGGCCGCCGCGGCACGACGGGCGTCAACGACGGCAACTACAACGTCACGTACGGGTGCGGCTCCGGCTGCACCCCGGGCACGCAGACCACCGCGCCGAGCACCTCGCAGTCCGGCTCGTCCGGCTCGGCGAGCGACTTCGGCTCGGTCTCGACCCTGCGCAACACGAACGGCACGGTGCAGCCGCCGGGCGGGTTCGACAACAGCAGCATGCCCCACACCTCGGGTGAGCCGGGCAGCTCCGAGCAGCCGACGAACGATCCGACCACCGATCCGGGCCTGACCCAGCACCGCACCGCGTCGCCCAACTCGCGCCAGGTGAGCGGCGTCGCGGTCACCGCGACGAACCAGGACATCGTCCTCGCGGCCGAGCTCGGCGGCGGCGCCGGCGGCCTCGTCGGCGTGGCGGTCACCGGCGGCCTCGTCACCCTCGCCGTGACGACGACGGCCACCGTCGCTCCGCTGGCGCAGGTGAACACGGACAACTTCGGCGCCGGCGCCGGCCCGGCACAGGCCGTGATGATCTCCGCGGGCTCCGACGAGTTCCGCCTCGGGGTCGTCTTCGGCGGCAGCACCGGCGCCCTCGCCAGCGCGACGGTCGGGGCGAACCTGACCCTCGAGATCGTGATCACCACCGCGTCGATCGGCCTCGGCGCGGTCGTCCACGCCGAGACCGACGTGTTCGTCATCGCGACGTCCGAGCAGAAGATCATCGCCATCGGCGTCGGCTTCGCGATCGGCGGCCTCGCCGGCGTCGGCGGCGGCGCGGCCGTGCTGCTGATCAAGTCCGAGACGCTCGCCGAGGTCAACGGCACGGTCCAGGCCGGCGGCAGCGTCCTGATCAAGGCCACCGACGACACGTTCGCCTTCACGCTGGTCGGCAGCGCCACCGGCGCGGCCGGCGTCGGCGTCGGCCTCAGCGCCGCGGTCGCGGTCGTCCTGAAGACGACCCAGGCCTCGGTCGGCGACGCCGCGACGGTCGACGCCCAGGGCAACGGCCCGATCGGCCTCACCTGCGCGTCGCCGAACGACATCACCTGCGTGATCGACGGCGGCACGGGCGGCTACTTCTCCGACTTCCGCGGGCTCGCCATCCAGGCCGACTCCGACGAGAGCATCAACACCGTCGTGATCGCGGGCGGCGTGGCCGGCGGCATCGGGCTCAACGGCGCGATCAACCTCGCGCTGATCGACTCGAACACGAGTGCCGGGATCGGCGCGGCCGCCAGCGTCAACCAGACGGCCGGCCTCGGTACGCCGAACGCCGCTCAGGACGTGGCGGTCACAGCGCGGAACGACAGCAACGCGTTCAGCTTCGCCGGCGGCCTCACCGTCTCCGGCTTCATCGGCGTCGGCGCGGCGATCGACGTCGGCATCTTCATGAACACGACCGATGCGACGATCGGCCTCGGCGCGACCGTCCGCGCCGAGCGCGACGTGAGCGTCGACGCGATAGCGGAGAAGCAGGGCATCAGCATCGCGGTCAGCGTCGGGGTGTCGGCCATCGCTGCCGCCGTGTCCCTCTCGCTGTGGGCGATCGGCGCCCCGCTGCTCCCGACCTACCTGATCACAGAGCTCGGCGGCTCGGCCGCCGGCGCGGGCTCGCCGCCGTCCGGCTCGATCGACGTGGTCCCGGGCGGTGCTGGCACGCTCGACGACACCACCAGCCAGGTCGGCGACCTGACCGGGGCGGTCGACGACCTCGCGAGCGGCGACATCGTCCTCAACCTCCTCGACGGCAACGCGAACATCACCGGGCTGCTGAAGCAGATCGCCAAGACGGCGGCGCTCGACACGCTGCTCGGCGCGGTCACGGCCGCCGCCGCCAAGGTCCTCGCCGCCGCGGCGCCCGTCACCAACCTCGTCAACGCGCTGACCGGCCCGCTCTCCGCCGACACCACGGCGACCGTCGCCGGCACGGTCACCGCGGGCCGCGACGTCAGCGTCCGCGCCGACTCGAAGATCCTCTTCGTCAGCGTGCTCGGCGGTATCTCGGGTGGCGCCCTCTCGGTCGGCGGCTCGGTAACGATCGCGAACATCGGCACCGTCACCGACGCCGGCGTCCTGTCCACGGCCTCCATCAACGCCGGCGACGACGTGCAGGTGAAGTCCAAGTTCAACGAGGACAGCGTCCAGGTGCCGATCGCCGGCAGCGGCGGGCTGTTCGCCATCGGGGCCAGCGTCGCCATCGTCAGCTCGACCGGCACGCAGAACGCGCACATCGACACCGGCGCGCAGATCACCCGCGCGGTCGGCGGCATCAGCGTCGAGGTCGACAACAACCGCCGCAACACCCTCGTCGCCCTCGGCGGCGGCGCCGGTGTCGTCGCTGCCGTCGGCAGCGTCGCCCTCGCCCTGATCAGCGGCGACGCGACGGCGACGATCGGCGATGTCGAGGTCGGCAGCGCCGGCGCGGTCGGCGGCATCAGCGTCACCGTCATCGACACGGTCCAGCCCTCGGCGCACGCGATCTCCGTCGCCGCCGGCGCCATCTCGCTCGCGGGCGCGTTCGCCTGGACGAAGGTCTCCGGCACCGCCAAGGCGTCCAGCTCCGCGCACGGCACCGTCGGCTCGGGCGGCGTCACCGTGCGCGTCACGGGCGATCGCGGCGACGACGGCGCGCGGATCATGGCCGACACGGTCAACGTGACCGTCGGCGTCGTGGCCGGCGGCCTCACGATCGCGCACGCCGAGATCAGCCGTACGGCGGCGGCCGAGCTCGACGCGACCCCAGGCAGCGGCGACACGATCTCGACGACCGGCGCGGTGACGGTCGAGAGCAAGGTCCGCAACCACGCCACCGCCCTTTCGCCCGGCGGCGGCGCCGGCGGGGTCAGCATCAGCGTGATGTTCGCCCACGCCGAGATCTCCGGTGCGATTACGGCGACGCTCGACGGGACGATCACGAACTCCAGCTCGATCAGCGTCGGCGCCTATGCCGACAACGTGGCCTACGGCAAGATCATCGTCCTCGGCATCTCCGTGATCGGCGGCAACGGAGCCTTCCCGTCGGCCAAGATCACCAGCGCCGCCCTCATCGAGGCGGCGATCCTGGCGAGCGCGAACGTGACGTCGACCGGCCAGGTGAGGATCGACGCGCGCCACCAGACGCTCGGCGGCTCCCTGACGACACAGAGCGCCAAGGCGGAGGCCTTCAGCGGCACCCTGGGCGCAATCAACGGTGCGTTCATGAGCTCGGAGGCGCTCATCGCGAACGCCCTGCGCGCGAAGCTCGAGGGCAAGATCCTCGGGTCGACGTCCGTCGCGGTCTCAGCCATGGGCGACAACGACGCCCGTGCCGAAACGCTCACCGTGAGCCTTTCCGCCCTGACCGGCAGCGGCTCCGGATCCGACGCACAGGTCACCTCTTCCGCCGTCACCGAGGCGATCACCTCGGCCGGCTCGTCGATCACCTCCAGCGGCGCCGTGACCGTCACGGCGACCTCGAGCAACGGCGCCGATTCACGCTCCGACGGCGGCGCCATCGCGCTCGGCGCAATCACCATCAGCCGGCCCAAGGCAACCGTGGCAGCGGCCACGAACGCCACGCTCGGCGGCGCTGTCACCAACGGGACGAACGTGACGATCACCGCGACCAGCGCGAACCAGGCCTACGCGCAGTCGATCATCGTCTCCGTCGGCCTGATCACCGGATCCGGCGCGGACGCCGTCTCCGAGGTCACGTCTGCCGCGTCCACCGTGGCGGATGCCGGTAGCGCGACCTGGAACGTCAGCGGGGCCGTGACCCTGACCGCGACGTCGGCCAACCTGAGCGAGGCGCTCGCGTCCGGCTCGGGCGGCGGCCTGGTCGCCATCTCCATCGTCAGCGCCTACGCGACCGTCGCGGCACCGACCACGGTCACCTACGGGTCCGACCTCGGCAGCAGCGGGTCGCCGGCCGGCAGCCTCACCATCCAGGCGCGCGCCCGCAACGTTGCCGAGGCCGAGGGCTTTATCCTCGGCATCTCGCTTGTGGGTGGAGGAAATGCCGATACCTCCGCCACGGTCGCGAGCAGCGCGGTCACCGAGGCTGCGATCGCATCGAGCGCCGCGATATGGGTCACCGGTGAGGTCCTCGTCGACGCAGAGCTCACCACGGGCGGCCCGTCGCAGGGCAACTGCGCGCTCACCGGCGGCTGCGGCTGCACGAGCGGCGTCGGCAACTGCGCCAGCGCCTACTCGCACGGCGGCGGCGGCGGCGGGATCAACGCCGGCTTCATGGCCTCGAAGGCGCTCGTCGAGGCTCCCGTCCGCGCGCGGCTCGACGGTGACATCACCAACGCCGGCTCCGTCACGGTGCGCAGCACCGGGCGGATGGACGCCGAGGCCGAGGCGAGCTACGTGGGCATCGGCATCGCCGCGCTCGGATTCACCCTCGCCCAGGCCGAGGTCCGGGCAAGTGCCGCCACCGAGGCGCTCGTCGGCTCGGCCTCGTCGGCGACCACGACCGGAACCGGCGCCGCCTGCGGGACGAACCCCGGGACCGGCATCTGCGTCCTGGCCACCAGCTCCAACAACGCGAACGCGCGCTCCGAGGGCGCGAGCGGCGGCCTGGTCGGGTTCGTGTCGGCCGAGCCGAAGGCCGCGGTCAGCGCCCCGACCCGCGCGCGCTACGACGGCGATGTGGTCGCGTCGAGTGGCGTAACCATCTCCGCTGACTCGACCAACCGCGTCAACAGCAGCGCGGACATGGTCGCGGTCGGCCTCGCAGGCGTGAACGACGGCTCCACCACCGCCTGCGTCGGTGCCTTCAACTCGAACACCAGCGCCTGCAGCAGCGGCGCCGCCACGGAGGCGATCGTCGGATCGAGCGCGCAGCTCGGCACCTTCGTGAGTGGGCAGCCGTCGATCAGCGGCAAGGTCCAGGTCGTCGCCAACGGCGACAACGCCGCGACCTCGGTGATGTCCGCGGCATCAGGCGGCCTCGCGGCCGTCAACTCGATCGCGCCGAAGGCGTACTCGTTCGGCACCACGACGGCCCGCATCGACGGCAACGTGGGGACCACCCACGTCGCGCCGGACGGGCGGACCGTCGGCGATCCGGGCGCGGGCTTCGTGAGCGTGGTCGCCGCCGGGTTCGATACGGCGCTGGCCAAGGTCTCCTCGGCGGCCTTCGGCATCGTCGCCGCCGGACCGTCGAGCTCCACGGCGGAAACTGCTCCGACGGTGACCGCTCAGATCACGAGCGGCAACGTCAGCGCCACCGACGACGTGACCCTGCTGGCGGCCTCGCGCACGGACGGCGACGCCTTCGTCGAGTCGACGCAGGGCGCCCTGGTGAACATCCAGACCGGCCTCACAGCGAACTCCCACGTGCATCCGACCGTGAACGCGCTGGTCAGCGGCGCGTTCGTCCAGGCCGGCGGGACGCTGTCGATCAGCGGCACCCACGGAGGCGCGCCGGTCCAGCTGTCCGACGGCACGATTACGAACGTCAACACCACGACCGAGACGCTGACGTTCAACGGCACGACCGGATTGGCGACAGGGGAGACGATCACCTACCAGCCGCCCGGCGCCACGGACTTCTACGGCAACAACGGCAATGCGATCGGCGGGCTCCTCGCCGGCGCGACCTACGGCGTGATCGTGACGAACGGGACGAGCCTCCGCCTCGGCGAGCAGTTCAGCGTCGGCGGCGGTGCCGGCCAGGCCTCGGTCGAGCTGTCGACGGCGACCCTCAAGTTCGGCTATGCCCACAACCTGCACGACGGCGACGTCGTCACCTACGAGACCAGCGGCAGCGCGCTGCAGGGCATGATCGGCGGCGTCCAGACCGCGCTCGGCGCCGGACCGTATTTCGTCGAGGTCGTCGACCAGTTCCGGATCCGGCTGCGCACGGCCTCGACGCCCACGACGTCGGTGACGATCTACCCGTTCTTCCAGATCGCCTCGAACGAGATCGACACGTTCATCGCGCACGGCTTCACCGAGGACGCGGCGGTCACGTACCACAAGCCGAAGGCCGTCACGTTCAACGGCTCACTGGTCGACGTCACGACCACGACCATCACCTACAACGGGCAGTCGACGATCGTCCCGGTCCTCAACGGCGACGGCACGATCAACCAGAGCGGCAACACGAACATCATTTACGTGTCCAACCACGGCTACCGCAATGGCGATCAGCTCGTCTACACGTGCGGCACGACGTGCATCGGCGGGCTGAGCAACGGGGCCACGTATTCGGTGGTGCTCGTCAACGGCAGCGCGTTCAGGCTGCACGACGTGCTCGACACGGCGAACCCGACGAGTACCGTCGCGCTCACCCCAGGGACCGACACCCAGACCCTCGCGCCGAACACGACCGCGATCAGCGGTCTGACCGACGGCAACACCTACTACGTCCACGTCGTGAGCGCGACGAAGTTCTCGCTGCGCTCGACACCGGGCGGCGGCATCCTCGGGATCAGCGGCTCCGGTATCGGAGGCAGCCACACACTCTCGATCGACGGTATCGCGCTGCGGGCCAACGGCTCAGGCACCCAGGGCCTTGTCGTCAACCTGACCAGCGGCGGCAGCGGGTCGCCGCAGGTCATGCTCGGCATGCGCGGCGTGCGCGCCCTGCTCGGCAGCGCCGGCAACGACGTCGCCTCCGCCGCTGCGACGGGCAACGGCGGCGGCGCGGTGAGCGTCCAGAACGCGACCTCGACGGTCACGTCCCACCCGACGATCAACACCACCATCGGCGGGGGATCGCGCCTGATCGGCCTCGACGTGACCATCTCCGGCGCATCGTCGAGCGCCGCTTCGGCGAGCGCCTCGAGCGCCGGCGGCGGCCTCGTCTCCGTCGGCAGCTCGAGCGCCACGGCGAACGCACACAACACCGTCACCACCACCGTCGGTGGCTCGGTGATCGCCGTCCGCGACCTCCAGATCTTCGCGACCAGCGTCGAGTCCCCCTCCGCGGAGTCCTCCGTCGGGGGCGGCGGTCTCTACGCGAGCGGCTCGGGCCGGGCGACGGTGAACTCGACCCACAACGACGTCGTCGATCTGACTGGCACGCTGAGCGCGGGCCGGACCCTGCTCGCCGAGGCACGCGAGGGTTTCAGCGGCAGCGTCTACGCGAGCGGCTCGGCCGGCGGCGTCATCGCCGACGCGAGCGCGAACGACAGCGGCCAGGCGCTCAATATGGGCGGCAACGTCGAGACGCGCGTCTCCGGCGCGCTCGAGGCCCCGCTCGTCTACCTGTCGGCCCAGGTCGGTTCGCAGCGCATCATCAACGCGAGCGGCGGCGTCGTGGTCGGCGTCCTGTCGCCCGACATCACGCCGGTCGTCGTCACGGGCGTCGGCGCGACGGCGCGTGCGAACGCCAGTACCGGCGCACTCGGCGCGGGGAGCGACGCAAGGGCGCGGATCAACCAGAACTCGACAGCGAAGGTCAACCTGAAGAGCGGCGGCTTCCTCACCGGCGACGCGGTCGAGCTGTACGCGAACCACTCGAACCAGAGCTACACCGTCAGCGCGAATGCCCACTGCGGCTGTGGCGGCGGCTACGCGGATGCCGACGCGGACAACCTCGTCCACACGACGTCCCGGGTCGACTCCGAGGGCGGCTCGTTCGTCAGGACCGGCGCCCTGCTCGTCGACGTGTCGAACTCGATCAGCCACAGCGAGCACGCGCACGCGGGCGGCGGCTTCATCGTCGACCACGACGACGACACGGCGTATTCCAACGACAACAACCGCAACGTCCACTGGAGCGCGACCGTCTACATGCTCGGCAACGCGAACCCGCTCCTGATCGTCGACGAGGACGGCCGGATCTTCGCCAAGAGCAACACCGTCCAGGTCTTCGCTTCGAGTGCCCCGAGCACACCGGTTCAGGCCGGCCAGACCATCGCGAGCGGCGACACGATCGAGATCGCACCGCTGCTCTACACGAAGATCCCGACCGTCCTGTTCCGCTCGAATGGCAGCAGCACCATCGACGGCGACGCCGACTTCATCCTCCAGGAGACCTGGAACACGGTGAAGATCGTCAACAACTCCGACCGGTCGCTGCTGATGCGGGCCTCGTCGGGGCTTTCCATCGACACGTTCAACCGGAACTACGGGACGGCCCCGATCATCCATGTCTCGATCACCACGGGCGCCCAGAACAACCCGAGCACGTGGAAGTTCGACACGAACCACGTGTTCTTTGCAACCGACGTCGAGGTCCGCAGCGAGCGCGCCACGCCGGCGGCCAACGGCCAGCAGCTGACGTTCAACGGCGGCATCAGCAACATCATCGGGTCGACCGAGCTCCGCAACGAGCGCGGCGACATCGTCATCAACACCGCCTCGGACTTCACGAGCAACGAGCTGCACCTGTCTGCGCCGAAGGGCTCGATCGCGAGCAGCGGCCAGCCGATGAACGTCGTCCTGGTCCGCAGCGCCTACTCGCACCCCAGCGCCGGGATCCGTGACTTCGTGCTCGACGCCGAGGCCGGCACGGACATCTTCATGAACCTCACCACGGTCCGGCGCGACGGCAGCAGCGCCGACGTCAACCCGTCGATCGGGCCGATCAAGGCCGGCAACGACGTGACGATCGTCATCAACGACAGCAAGGCCGGCACGGACGCCATCACCCTGCCGAACTTCACGCTCAACCGCTGGAACCCGCCGTCCGTCCCGGCAAGCCTGACCACGAGCTACTGCCCGTCGACCAGCGCCGAGTGCGTCACGAACATCATCGACCGCTTCCGGCCGAACATCGACGGGCCCAATCACGACACCACCGTCCTGACCGCCTACGGGTCCTCGCTCCCGACGATCGTCAACAGCAACTACACCTTCACCGATCTCCGCGCCGGCCACGACATCAACGTCACGCACTCGTCGCTGGCGAGCACGACGACCCTGACGATCACGAGCGACGTGCAGGCGACCTGGACCGACTCGACGGGCGGCAGCCACGCCGGCACCACGACGGGCGTGATCAACCTGCACACGAACGGGTTCATCGACGACACCGAGACGACCGGCACGCTCTACGTCGGGAACATCACCTCGTCTGCCTCGAGCATCACTCTCGACGCGCTCGCGGGCGGCATCGGCGGCTCCGGCGCGATCCTGTCGGCGGCGACGTTCATCACGGGCACCGCGACCGGCAACGTAACCTTCGACGCCGGCTCGCTGCTCACGGCGGGCACCAACGTCACGTTCACCGCGGGCGGCCTGATCTCGTTCACCGGCTCGACCGTCACGGCGATCGTCGGCAACCTGCTCCTGACCGCCAACGGCGGCGACATCATCTTCGAGCTCGGCGCCATCCTCAGCGCCAGCCAGAACATCACGGCGATCGCCTCGGCGAACGTCATCGCGCGGACCGCCGCGACCGTGACCGCCAACCAGGCGCTCGCGTTCACCGCCGGCGCGGGGATCCTCATCCAGAACGCCGGGACGGCGATCGCAGCGACGGTCCTCAGCGCGGCGCTGACCGCGAACGGCGGCAACATCACCTTCGAGGACTCGGCGCTCGCGTCGGCAGGCGACGACATCACGGCGATCGCCTCCGCCAACGTCATCGCCCGGACCGCGGCCGACATCACCGCGTCCGACGCGCTCGGCTTCACCGCGGGTCTCGGCATCGCGATCTCCAACACCTCCACCACGATCACCTCGCTCACCGGCAGCGCCACGCTGCTGGCCAACGGCGGCGACATCCTGTTCGAGGACTCGGCGGTCGCCAGCGCGGCGCAGGACATCACGGCCAACGCGTCGGCGAACATCATCGCCAAGACCGCAGCCGATGTGACGGCGACAGCCGCGCTCGGCTTCACCGCGGGCGCCGGCATCGCGATCTCGAACACGTCGACCACGATCACGTCCGTGACCGGCAGCGCCACGCTGCTGGCCAACGGCGGCGACATCCTGTTCGAGGACTCGGCGGTCGCCAGCGCCGCTCAGAACTTCACCGCCACCGCCTCGGCGAACGTGCGGGCGCTGACCAACACCCACGTCACCTCCACGACCGGTGCGCTCAGCTTCACCGCCGGTGCCGGCATCGAGATCTCGAGTCCGGGCACGCAGGTCCGCGCGATCGGTGACGACGCGCTGCTGACCGCCAACGGCGGCGACATCCTGATACAGGACGCGGCGCAGGTCAGCGCCGACCTCGACGTGATCGGTACTGCCTCCGAGGACATCACGGTCCAGACGACGGCCACCGTCACCGGCCAGGTCAACGTCCGCTTCACGGCTGGCGGGAGCATCTTCCTGTACGACGTGTCGCCGGTCACGGCGACGACCGCGTCCGTGTTCCTGACGGCGACGACGGGCGACATCGTCGCGAGCCGGGACGAGATCGTCACGGCGGCCGTCGACATCATCGGCCTGGCCGAGCTGAGCATCATCGTCGACACCGGCGCCACCCTTCTGGCCGGCCGCCACATCGACCTCACGGCCACCACGCTCGACGTGCTGTTCGGCAAGGACGACACGACGGCCTTCATCACCGCGCAGACCGGCCACGTGCTCGTCCACGCGGGCCGCGACATCCACGAGTGGGTCGACGCGCCGGTTACCGCGGCGACGACGATCACGCTCTACGGCGATTTCCTCAACGGCACGCCACGGGGCACGATCATCCAGCTCGACGGGACGCTTACCGCGCCGCTGATCGAGGCCTACGGCAACGTCCACGACGACACGATCTTCTTCAACGAGACGCAGCTCAACGGCCGCTCCCGCGCCTACGGCTCGAACCTCCTGACGCCGGCCACGCAGTTCGCGCCCGAGGGCGACGGCAACGACACGTTCCGGGTCTACCTCCTGAAGACGATGGTCGGCATCGCGACCGGAGTGACCCTGACGCTCGACGGCCAGGCCGGTAACAACACGTTCGACATCTTCACTGTTGGCAGCCAGGGCGGCGAGCGCAATTACGTGATCAACGTGCTCGGCACCGGCGCCCCCGACACCGGCGTCCAGACGCTCAACATCTACGGCGCCGATGGCCCGAACGATGGCAACGATCCGCTGAGCGGCCTGCCGTACGCCACCGACGACATCTTCCTGCTGCGCAGCGCGACGAACATCCCGTTCGAGACGGCGTCGCGCCCGCCGCTCTACCTGGGCACCGGCGACAACCACGCCGGGTGCACCACGCCGGCCACGGTCCCGTGCCCGTCCGGCGACGCCTACTCGGCCGGTGCCGCGTTCGTGGGCATCCTGCACACGACCTACGCGGGTGCCGCGCCCGACAACACCGCCGGCATCGTCACGACCGGCAGCTTCGACGTCGAGCGCATCAACTACGACAGCTCCACGAGCCGCCTCAACGTGTACGGCGTCGGCGGCAACGACCGCTTCGCGGTCGACGACAACAGCGCGATCACCACGCTCGACGGGGGCACAGGCGACGCGAACTTCCAGATCGGCCAGATCTACGGCCTCGAGCGCAACGACGATCCGGGCCAGGGCGGCATCACCGGCGAGAACATCTTCGACTTCGCCACCGTCGCCACCACGCGTGGCTGGCTGAGCCGCGGCGTCAGCCGCCCGCTCGTCGCGCAGGGCGGCCGCAACGACAACTTCACGGTCTACTCGAACCACGCCCCGGTCGCCCTCATCGGCGGCACCGGCGACAACCTGTTCGTGGTCCAGGGCTTCGCCCTCGCCGCGCTGGATGCCAACGGCGACCTGATCCTGCCGGTCGGCTGCACCGTGATCGAGGCTCCAAACTGCCTGCCCATGCCGGCGCTCCAGGCCGGCTCGTCGACGTCCGCCGACACCTCGGTCCGCACGGGCGGAGGCAGCAATCAGGTCGTCTACAACATGAACGCCCCGCTGTCGGTCGACGGCGGCGACGGCTTCAACAAGCTCGCCATCCGCGGCACCGAGTTCGCCGACCACATCGTGGTCACCGAGAACGGGGTCTACGGCGTCGGCTCCGCGGTCACCTATCGCAACATCCAGCTGATCGAGGTCAACGGCCTCGAGGGCGACGACACGATCGACGTCCTGTCGACCGCGCCCGGGATGGTCGTGCGTGTGATCGGCGGCCTCGGCTCCGATCAGATCAACGTCGGCGGCGACGTCAACGGGCCGGTCTACGCCCGCGACATCAACGGCACGAGCGCGGTCGTCGCCAACACGGTCTTCTCGACCGACGCCGCCTATGCCGCTGTTATCGCGGCCGGCGTGCAGATGAGCGTGGCGCAGGCCTCGCAGGGCGCCGTGATCGTCACCGAGTCCGCGAACGGCACGATCGTTGCTCAGGACGGCGCGGGCCTGATCGGCTCGATGGCCACGTACAACGTCAAGCTGGCGGCCGCTCCGGCCCCGGGCACGCGCGTGTACGTGACGGTCTCCGCACAGCAGGCGACCCACCAGACGCTGGGGTTGGGCGGTGACTCGATCTACATCGCACCGGGTGTCGCGACCGGCGACGGCGACTTCTTCCGCAACGAGTACGTAGACGGCGTGCTCACGGCCGTGCCGCAGCGCTCGATCGTCCTCGTGTTCGACGAGACCAACTGGCAGACGGCGCAGACCGTGACCGTGGGCGCCGTGAACGACGGCATCCCGTCACGCGACCGCAACTACCGTGTCGGCCACTCCGTGGTCAGCGAGGACTCGTTCTTCAACAACGCGACAGTGCGCGACGTCGACGTGACCAAGCGCGGCGCGAACTCCGTGGCGATCATCGTCCGCGAGCTCGACGACGACCTGGTCACCGAGGACGCCGACACGCTCGTCCTGGCCGGCGACAACACCACGCAGATGGCTGACTGGTACAGCCTCGCGCTGGGCGTCGCCCCGACCGCCCCGGTCACCGTCCGCATCACGGTCGGGGACCCGTTCGCGGCGCTCTCCAGCAGCGACTCGCGCTTCAGCGTCGTCACTCTCGCGACGGCAACGACGGCGGGCATCTACGAGGTCACCTTCAACCCCGGCGACGCGACGACCGCCGTCCTGATCCAGGTCACGGCGGTCGAGCAGTTCGGCCCGGAGGACCCGCACGACACCTACATCACGCACACGATCGCGACGGGCTCGGCGGCCGAGTACCTCGCCCAGGCCGAGCCGAAGACCTTCATCGCGCGGGTCCTCGACAACGACACGCCGAACGTGCTCGTCGATGCGGCGCCGAACATGATCGTCACCAAGTGCGGCTCGACGCTCGGCGTCACCGACTGCTCGATCCCGGGCCCGGGCAACAGCTACACGATGCGGCTGACGAAGGCCGTGGCGGCGGGCAAGACGGTCACGATCGCCTTCGTCACCGACGGCCAGACCGACATCACGGCCGGCGGCCGCATCTCCTACCAGCCCATCGGGATCGCGCTGCGCGGCCTCTACGAGGACGGCTCGGTGGCCTACGACGCCACTGCGGGCACCCTCCGCCGCGTCGACGGGTCGAGCTGGCTCGACGACGGCTTCCTCGAGGGGCAGCTGTTCAAGATCAACGGCGCCGGCCCGTTGTTCAAGATCCAGACGCTCTCGGGCAGCGACCCGAGCAAGGTCGACATCCTCAAGGTCGTCGACCCGACGGGCTTCCCGTTCTCGGGCACTGGTACCGCCACGGTCGACGTGCAGCAGTGGGCCGCGACGCTCTCCTTCGACTCGACCAACTGGTGGCAGGAAGTCACGGTTCCGGTCGTGGCCGATCCGTTCTACGTGATCCCGGTCGGCGGCGAGAGCGTCATCAACTTCCCGAAGATCCCGCACCTGCTCTCCGGTATCCGCGGCCCGCTCCTGGTCATCGGCGGCGCGCTGCCCGGCCAGCAGTCCTTCGAGCCCGCGGTGATGCTCCCGAACGAGACCAACGGCCCGCTCTTCGGCATCCGCGACCAGCCGGCCGAGGAGAAGCAGGTCGACACGCTCAACGTCTTCAACGACGGCAGCCAGTCCGACGGCACAGGCGTCATGACCGCGACGGGCCTGACCGGCTTCGGGATGGGCGGCGACCTGAACTTCGCCCACACCGCGTTCAACGAGCCGAACTTCTTCCCGGGCGGGATCACCTGGGCGATGCTCCAGACAGACCCGATCAGCGGCGACCTGATCCGCGACACCGGCCTGACCACGGTCGAGGTGCTCAACGTCTTCCTCGGCCAGGGCAACGATCGCTTGACGATCGAGAGCACTCCGGTCCTCGGGCCCGACTCGAAGGTCGACGGCTCGCCGTACGACGACATCGCGCAGCATCACGGCCTGACGACCGTCCACGGCGGCGGCGGCGCGCTGATCTCGGTCGACGGCCGGTTCGACATCACGTGCCGACACGATCACCCGCCTCGACGGCAAGTCCTGGGCCGCCTACCAGTTCGCGGTCGGGCACGATCTGCTGCTCGACGGCGTGCTCGTCGGCCGCATCACCGCGATCAACGGCGCCACGCTGACGATCGGCGGCAGCTCGGTGACGACGCCGGCGCCGATGACAGCCGTGAGCAACCACACCGGGACGGTCGCCGTGTTCGGCTCGCCCACAATGAGCCGCGGCGTCCATGTGTTCGCGAGCAACACGATCACCCGCACCAGCCTGGAGACGTGGGCCGACATCGGCTTCGCCGTCGGCCAGCAGATCGCCGTCAACGGCGTGCTCGTCGGCACCGTCACGTCGGTGACCCTCGGCGTGATGACGGTCACTGGCGGCTCGTTCCCGCCCGGCGTGAGCACCTCCACGGTCGCCGTCTACGACCCGACCAGGCCGATGACCGCGGTTGGCGCGAACGTCATCGTCGTCAACGGCGGCGGCGGGCCTGGCCCGGGCGCCGAGGTCCCGACCTTCACCGGTGACTTCACCGTGACCGGCAACGTGCTCGAGCTCGCCCAGGATCACTGGCAGAACCATGGCTTCTCGTACGGCCAGGTCATCAAGCTCGGCTTCCTCGCGCTGTGGACCGTCGCCTCGGTGAACGGCCGCGAGCTCACGCTCTCCGGCCCGGCCATCCCCGACGGCACGATGATCGGCGCGACCCTCAAGGGCTTCGCCACCTCGCCGCTGGTCGTCTTCGGCAGCACCTCACAGGACGGCGTCTGGTACTCCGGCGACCCGTCGGTCCAGTCGGTGCGCGACTTCGGCTCCAAGCCCTTCCCGAGCACGCTCGGTAACGGCCATCCGCACTTCGTGTTCCCGGTCGCCAACGCGTTCCGCTACTTCGGCAACAACGTCATCGACGCGAGCGGCCTCTACGCCGGCGCGCCCTCCGCGGAGGTCCCGAGCTTCGGGATCACGATGTACGGCGGCGCCGGCGACGACACGCTGATCGGCAGCCGCGCGCGTGACTTCATCTTCGGCGGCGGCGGGATCGACTCGATCCAGGGCCAGAACGCCGTCAACGGCGACCTCGTCAACTACGACGACGGCGTCAACGTCGACGTGATCACCCGCGCCCTCGCGTTCCCGACCTGGAACCAGAGCGTCTACGCGAACGCGGACCCGCTCCGTCGCGAGCACGGGCTACTGCCGCTGGTGTTCAGCGTGCCGTGGCAGCTGTCCTCGATCGTCAACGGCGTCACCTCCGTCCTGCCGACGATCCCGGGCATCACCGCCGCGCCGGGCACGACGCCGCCGCCGGTGCCGTGGATCACCCTCGATCCGCGCGATCGCAGCGACACCACGGCGACCGAGTGGATCACGAACTTGTCGCACCCGCGCTTCCTGGCGGTCCCGGGCCTGCTGTCCGCGCTTCCGTACTTCGCCGACGGCAACATCGGCGCAAACGCCAAGTTCTACCTCGACGGCGTGCTCTACACCGAGGAGGAGCTCGCGGACGGCGTCTACACGCTCACGGGCACGATCACCGACTACTACGGCATGAAGTCGAGCATCGCCACGGGCACCAAGCTCGTGCGGGTCGACAGCACCGCGCCCGACTCCGAGTGCGGCGGGCTGCTGGACCTGACGGCCTGCTGTGACGCGCTCGACCTGGTCTGCTCGGCGGACACGCTGTCGCTCTACAACCTGGCCATGCTCCTGGCGCCGAACGCGCACACCCCGCCCGACAGCGGCTCGCTCGCCGGCCTCGCCACCTCGGTCGGCCAGATTCTCGTGCCGGGCGGCCTGGCCACGAGCGGCCTGATGTACGGCGACGAGCTCGGCGTCTGGGTCGACCCGATCGCCGCCGCGATCCAGGACGGCACCGCGCCCGTGCTCGCGCCGCTGCAGCAGCTGATCACGGTGACTGGTGTGATCCCGGTGCCGCAGCCGATCAACATGCTCACGCTGGTCGTGTCGCTGGTCGACGAGAACGCCTACGTCCAGGACCTGCGCAACACCGTCGAGGACACGTTCGAGGCGCTCACGGGCATCCCGCTCCCGATCTTCCTCGCGACCGAGCTCCTGCCGATCGCCCTGCCGCCGCCGGCGGCGCTCGGGGACCTCGACCTGGTCCTCATCGGCGCGCCGCTGCCCCCGCTCGTCCCGCCGATCCTCGCGCCGCTCGATCCGATCCTCGATCCGCTGCTGCCGCCGATCCTGAATCCGTTCCCGACGCTGCTCGATCCGCTGGCGCCGATCCTCGGCCCGATCGGCCCGATCCTGGACCCGCTCAACCCGCTGCTCGATCCGCTGGCGCCGATCCTCGGCCCGCTCGGCCCGCTCCCGCTCGTCCCCGAGATCCTCGCGCCGGTCCCGGCACCGCCGCCACCGCTTGCGCTTCCGGGCATCCTCGAGCCGATCCTCGACCCGATCGCACCCGTGCTCGGGGCGGCCACGCCTGGGCTCGACGTCATCACGGATCCGCTGCCCGGGCTCCTCGCGCCGGTGATCGCGCCGGTCGCTCCGATCACGGATCCCGCGCTCGCGCCGCTGAACATGATCGTCGCGGCGGCCACTCCGATCGATCCCGCGCCGACCCCGATCATCTCGCCGCTCGATCCGCTGCCCCTCCTCGACCCGATCGTGACGCCGATCGTCGGGGCAGGGGACCCGATCGTCCCGCCGCTCGCGCCGATCACCGACCCGCTGGCCCCGCTCGTGACCACGACGACAGGTGCTCTCACCACTACGACCGATTCCGTGCTCGGCGTGCTGGGCGATGGATCGACGGCCGCGCCGCTGGTGCCGCTGCCCGACACGCTCACGACGCTCGCCCCGGTCGCCGCGCCGGTGATCTCCACGGGCACCACGGTCGCGACGACGCTCGACACGACGCTGGCGCCGGTCACCTCGACGGCCACGACCCTCGTCGGCACGACCTCGACCACGCTGACGTCGGTTGCGCCCACCGGGGCGACCCTGACCGATACGGCCGCCACCACGACGACGACCCTCGCGACCACCGCAGGAACGACGGCGACGGCGGCGATCGATCCGCTGATCATCACGGCGACCTCGCTCGTGCCGACCGCGACGACGACGACGTCGTCGGTCGTCGCGCCGCTGACCTCGACGCTGGCGACCGTCGGCTCCAGCGTGGATTCGACCGCCACGACGCTCGCCACGTCGACCAACACAGCCACGACCTCGGTCCCGGCGACGCTCACCAGCACGGTCGACACGGTCACCTCGACCGCAGTCACGACCGCGCCGACCGTCGTCCAGCCGGTTACCACGACCGTCGCCACCACCACGTCTACGGTCACGAGCACCGTCACGACAGCGGTGACGACGACCACGGCCACGGTGACCCCGGTAGTGGCCACGACGACCACGACCGTCCAGACCACGACCGCACCGCTCGTCACCACCGTCACCACCACCACAGCCCCCATCACCTCGACGGTCACGAAGATCCTGAAGCTCTGGTAGCCGGCCTTCTCCAGTTGGGAGTGGCGGTGGCGGCTGACCGCGTGTACGCTGCCTTGCGTGCGCGGTGGGAGGTGCCTAACGGCATGGGCGGCGCTCGCGCTCGCCTTTGTCATACCTGGGAATGCGATGGCGCTGGGGATCGACGATCCCCGCGACCAGTGGCTGCCGCGTGCCGACAACGCCGAATGGGTGTACGAGTGGTCGAACAGCTCGTACTCCAAGGCCCCCAAGCGCGAGCGCTACCGCATCATCGCGCGCCGCGGCCCGACTTTCCGGATGGCCTGGGACGGCATCAAGACGAGCGAGTTCGACCCGGCCGTCAGCGGTAACTTCGACTTCAGCCACACCGACTCCGGGCTCGTCAACCTCAACTACACGAGCACGCCCGCGCCGATCGATTTCCCGATCCTGTGCGCGACCCCGGCGCAGTGCGGCAACAGCCTCGCCGGCGCCCTGTACCCGCTGATCTGGGGCACGCGCTCGCCGACGCTGGCGGAGCCGCTCGTGAAGGGCACGCGCTGGAACTCCCTCGGCGGGGCGGAGAACGACGTGGCGAGCAGCAACCGCTACGGCGGCCGGGCGCGGATCACGGTCCCGGCGTTCCCGCAGGGCGTCCTCACGGCGCGGGTCGACTCCGACGTGACGCAGGCCGGCGCCCTCGGCGACCCGTTTGGCAGCGGTTCCCGCCAGGTCTACTGGGTGCGCGGCGTCGGTCCCGTGTACATGACCTTCCGGCACGCCGGCGGCGAGCTGACCCAGGCCAAGCTCGTGAGCACGAACCAGACGCCGGTCCCGCTGCCGGCGGAGACGAACCTGCTCCCGCTCAACCGCGGCGACACGGCCACCTTCCGCTGGCGCAACAGCAAGCACATGCGGCGCTGGTCCAAGCAGCGCTTCACGGTCGGCGTCGTCGTGAACAACACCGCCCGGGTCGACGTCAAGCACGTCGGCCGCGGCCCGATCAACGTCGCCGGCGCCTACGCCTTCTCGACGCGGCTGAGCGGGATCACCCACCTCTCCGCGTCCACGCGCGCGCAGACGCGCGTGAAGTTCCCCAAGCTCAAGAAGGGCCGCCGGTTCATGACCCCGTACGACCTGATGGTCTTCGGGTTCGGCCCGATCGTCCCGGTCGAGCCGCAGAAGGGGGAGACGTGGGGCGCGTCGCGCGACTCGCGCGACTTCAAGATCTTCGGCGTCACCGGGCGGACGAAGGTCGTCGGCCAGCGCCGGATCCGGACCAAGGTCGGCCGCCTGAACACGACGGTGGTGCGGTCGGCGCTCACCCAGCGCGGCGCGCGCTTCGGCAGCGGCACGCGGACGATGTACTTCGCCGCCGGCAAGGGGCTCGTCAGGCTCGTCTTCAAGCATCGCGACGGCAGCACGTCGACGGTGGAGCGGCTGAAGCGTTAGCGATGGCTCCGGGGACGAACGCGTGGCGGGGCGCATAGCGATGACGGTGGCGGCGGTGGCGCTGGTCGGGCTTGCGGGGTGCGGCGAGAGCGCGCGCGACCGCGTCGACGACTACGTCAAGGAGGCAAACGAAGCCCAGCGCCAGTCGAATCCGGCGTTCAAGCGCGCCAACAAGGCCTACGCCGACCTGCTGAGCGGTAAGAGCAAGAATCCGCAGAAGACGATCGCCGACACGGCCGCCGCCGAGGCGGAGATCAAGCGCGCCCGGACGCGCCTCGCGGCGCTCGCGCCGCCGGCGGAGGCCGAGCGGCTGCACCGGCGCCTGCTCGCTTACTACGACGCCAATGGGGTCCTCGCGCACGAGACGACCGAGCTCGCCAACTACCAGCGCAGGGCGGACGCGGCGATCGCGCCGCTCGGGCGCAGCACGAAGACGCTGCGGCGCCTGTCGAGCATTCCGGACGCGGGCGGCCAGGCCGCCGTCCTGCGCGGCTACACGGCTTCGGTGCGCTCAGGGCTGAAGAAGCTCCGCGTGCTCTCGCCGCCGCCCGTGCTGCGGCCGGCGCACCGCAACCTGACCCGCCGCCTGCAGGCCACGCAGCTGAGCGCCGGCCGGCTGGTTTCTGCTCTGAGCGCGGCCGACGCCGCGGGCGTGGCGGAGAACGTGAACGAGCTGCGCGCGGCGACCGGAAGCCAGCAGCGCCCGAGCGTGCTGCGGCGCTCGATCAGGTCCTACAACCGCCGCTACCGCGACATCGTGAAGGCGCTCGCCGCCGTGCGGCGCGAGCAGAACAAGCTGGACCGGGACCTTGACTGAGGCGCGGCGGACACGGCTCCTACTGGTGTTCCTGGCGCTCGCAGTGGCGGCGCTCGGCGCGGGCGTCGCGCGCGCGGCGGTGGCACCGACGATCACGATCTTCAGCCAGTTCTTCCCGGCCAACGGCGGGATCATCACGCAGGACTTCACGACCGGCCAGGGCACCGGCCTGCTCGACGACGCGAAGGCGATCGCCGTGCAGCGGGACAAGGGCCGGATCCTCACGGTCGGGCAGACCGCCAACGAGGCGGGCATCGTCGCTTACAAGACCAACGGCGCGCTCGACACGTCGTTCGGGCCGAACGACGCGGCCCCGGTCGGCGGCCTCGCCGACGAGGGCACCTACTTCGTGCGCCGCAGCTGCACCCCGGCCGACGCCGCGACGAAGGTCACGCTCCACACGACCCTCGCGCTCGCGCAGGTCCCGTGCAGCGATCCGACGCAGCCGGCGAAGATCAACCTGACGGCGACCGGCTCCCAGCCGGTCCTGCACAAGTTCACCAGCGGGTCGAAGGTGGCGAGCTTCGCCCCCGTGTCGCCGACCGTCGACGGAACGGCCGAAACGATCCGCCTGCCCGACGACCATGACCTGCAGACCGGCGACGAGGTGACCTACGACATCGGGTCGTGGAGCGACGGCCGCGTCGCGGTGAACGTGCCCGGCAAGGCCCAGACCCTGATCAACTCGATCGTCGTCATGTCCGACGGCCGGATCCGCCTGGCGGGCGCCGCGGGCGGCTCGAACGTGTTCGACATCGCGCTCGTGGGCATGACCGCGGACGGCCGCTTCGACCCGGCGTTCGGACCGAACAGCCCGATCCCACCGCTTGCGGGCGGGAGCACGTACTACGCCCGGCCGACCCTTGCGAACCCCGAGCGCGTCCTGCTGTACCCGACGCCGGAGGCGGCCGACGCCGACGACGACGAGAACGGGTCGATCGACCTCGGCGACCCGACCCTCGGCACGGGCACCCAGCACAAGCTGACCAAGGTGGGGGACCAGTCGTACGAGTTCAACCCCTTCAGCGGCGACGTGCTGCCGGTGTCCAACTCGATCGATATCGGGCCCAACGACTTCGTCGCCGACTCCGCCGTGAACGCGGCCGTGGTGTACGACCCGGGCACCGGGCAGAGCAGCGGCCGCGTCACGTTCCGCGCCGGCTCCGCCATCGAGGCCGGTGCCCGCCTCGTCGCCGGCCCCGGCGACCGGCTCGCGGTGACCGGAACCCGGACGATCTCGGGCCGCGACGACATCTTCGTCGCGATGTACGAGAACAACGGCCTGCCAGTTACGGCGTTCTCCGATCAAGACATCGAGACGGACCCCGGCGTAGTCGGGTTCAACCGTGGCGGCACCGATCCGAACAACAGCAACCAGAACCGGCACGACCGCGGCATCGACGTGGCCTTCCTGCCGAACGGGAACCCGGTGGCCTTCGGCCTGGTGTCGACCGTTTCGAGCGGAACCGACATCTGGAACCCGTTCCTGCACGCGTTCAACCGGACCAACGGCAACGCCGACACCGGCTTCTCGGCCGACGGCGACCTGCTGCTCGCCGGCACCGCCGCCGACCCCGACGCGTTCCCGAGCGGCGGCCTGGTGTCCAACGGCGACCGCCTGTGGGTCACGGGCGCGATCAAACCCGCCGCGTTCCCGAACGACGTCGACGCGTATCTGACGCGGGTGAACTCGGCCGGCGGCGGGGTCGAGAGCCGCACGTTCGACATGCCCGGGGGCTTCAACTACGGCACGCCGCTCAGCCGTCCGCGCGACCTCACGATCACGGGCGGCTCTGAGCCGACCATCGTGGTCGCGGGCTCGGTCGGCGGCAACGGCGTCGACTGGGCGGCGGCGGGCTTCCGTACGCTCGGGGGGCCCGTGGCCTCGATGCCGTTCAGCTCGTCCGCGTTCCCGAGCCAGTCCAAGGGCGAGTACCCGGCGATCGGCGTGGCCGACGGCGGCGGGGGCGCCGAGGCGGCGTGGGTCGCGATGGCGGGCAACTTCGACAAGTCGAGTTCCGACAAGGCAGCCGGCACCGGCCGCTTCTTCCTCGACTCCGGGGCCACCTGCAACCTCGGGCTCGAGGTACCGACGCTCGAGCTGATCTTCGAGGGGCCGAGGTCCGCGTCGGCGACCGTCCGCGTCAGGAACACGGGTACGAAGCCGTGTGCCGGCGTGGTCTCACTCGAGGCCCCCTACCGGATGAGCCCGGGCTCGATCGCCACCGGTGAGATCCCGGCCGGCGGGACCTTCACCCGCAACGTGCAGGTGTCGTTCAGCGGCACCCGCCGTCCCGAGGACGTGGCGGTCTTCACCGTCAAGGCCACGGGGGACACATCGGCCGCCGACGACCGCTTCCCGGTACGGGCGGTGTTCAACTACTGCGACCTGTCCGTGCGCCGCGAGAGCGGGGTGGGGTACCTGCCGAGCGAGGGCCTGCGGCGGATGTCGTTCAACCTGCGCAACGCCGGCACCACCGCGTGCCGCGGCGTCAAGCTCGGCGTGAGCCGCGGCGGGCGCCGCGTCGGCGGCGACGGCGCGGCGACGCTGCGTCCCGGCAAGAGCATCTCCAGCGAGCTCGGCATCCTTCCCAACGCGGCCGGGGTGCGCGCGGGGGCGGCCGGCATCGTGGTCGCCGGGGTCGCCGAGGGCGACGTCAACGGCGCCAACAACACCGCAGCCTTCCGCCCGTCGATCCTGAAGGTCGGCGACACCAACGCCCGCCGCCCGCGCGGTCGGAGCTTCAGCGGCAGCGCCACCGCCGGCAAGGGCAAGGCGCGCAAGAGCCTCCTGCGGGTACGCCGGGTCGACGTCGCGATCATGCGCCGTGGCAGCAGCTGCAGCTGGGTCACCTCGAAGGCCGCCAAGCTCCGCAAGCGCTCCTGCTCGCGGCCATTGTGGCTGCGCGCCAAGGGGACCCGCCGCTTCCGCTTCTCGCTGACCGCCGGGCTCCCGCGCGGCCGCTACGTCCTCCTCACGCGCGCGGTGATCGGCGCAGGCTTCCCCGAGGCGCGCTTCAGCGCCCGGGACCGCAACGAGATCGCCTTCACCCGCTAGGGGCCTGCTGGGGCTTCGCCTGCGCCGCCGCACGCCCCTCGGCGGGGCGGGCGAGGTCGGCCAACGGCTCACCGAGGGAGGCGCTCGGAGCGGCTGCGCTCGACGTGCTGTGCCAATCGCGGGCCTGGATACCGGCCGTTGGCAGCGGAGGGCCGGTGGTTGGACGTCTGGTGACACCGGGTTCCCAGGAGCGCACGCGTGGCACCAGCGGTCGATGCCGGCTCGCGTGTACCGCCAGCGGCGCCGCTATCGTCGTCTGGTCGTGGCGCAGCGTGCCGACACCTTCGAGCTGGGGAGCCTCGGCCTCACCTCCGGCGAAGCCGCCGGGGCAGACCTCGGCATAACCATCGACCCGCTCACGTTCGGCGGGCAGAGCTATTCGCCCGGCGGCGGCACCACGGCGCGGTTCGACGTCTCGCACACCACGACCGGCTACGCGCTGCGCCTGCGCTTCGACGTCCGGCTCGAAGGGCCCTGCATGCGCTGCCTGAACGACGCCGGGGCAGTCGTGGAGGTCGACGCGCGTGAGGTCGATCAGCCCGGCGACGCGCCGGAGCTGCGGTCCCCCTACGTCACGGGCGACGAGGTGGACGTGAACGCGTGGGCGCGCGACGCGCTCGCTCTTGCACTCCCAACCCAGATCTTCTGCCGCGCCGACTGCCGCGGCTTGTGCGCCGTCTGCGGGGCGGATCTGAACGCCGATCCGGACCACGCGCACGAGCCCGAGCCCGATTCGCGCTGGGAAAAGCTGAACGAACTGAAGTTCGACTAGCCGCAGTTGGTACCCTCCGCTGCTCTCATGGCCGTCCCCAAGCAACGACAGAGTCACAGCCGCACCAACAAGCGCCGGTCGCAGCACAAGATCACGCCGCCGTCGCTGTTGAGCTGCCCGCGCTGCGGCGAGCCCAAGCTCCCGCACCGCGTCTGCGCGGCATGCGGCACGTACGCCGGCCGTGAGGTCGTCGTGCAGACGCCGGACACCGACGACGAGTAACCCGGCGCCGGTTTGATCGCGCTCGACGCGAACGGCGCCGACGGTGGTCCCGCGCTGGTCGCCGACGGAGCGCGCCGATCCGGCGAGTCCGTGCTGTTGTTCGGCCCCGCTGCCGAACTGGGCCCGGCAGGCGACGGCATCGAGATCGTCGATGCCCCGGTCAAGATCGAATCCGGCGAGCCGCCGGTCCAGGCCGTCCGGTCCAAGCGCGACGCATCGGTAGTCCAGGCGGCCGCCGCGGTCGCCGACGGCCGTGCCGACGCGCTGGTGACCGCAGGCAGCACCGGCGCGACCCTCGCGGCCGCGACGCTTGCCATCAAGCGCCTGCGCGGCGTCCACCGGCCCGCGCTCGCCGTCCTCCTGCCGGTCCCCGGCGGCCCGGTGCTGCTGCTCGACTGCGGGGCCAGCGTCGAGGCGCGGCCCGAGCAGCTCGTCCAGTTCGCCTACATGGGCGCCGCGTTCATGGAGCACGTCGAAGGAGTGGAGCGCCCGCGCGTGGGACTGCTCTCGGTCGGCGAGGAGTCCGGGAAGGGCACGCCGACCGTCCTCGAGGCGGGCGAGCGCCTGGAGGGCGGCCCGCTCAACTACCTGGGCAACGTGGAGGGATTCGACCTGCCGGCGGCCACGGCCGACGTGGTCGTGACGGATGGGTTCACCGGCAACATCGCCCTGAAGGTCCTCGAGTCCACCTCGCGGACGGTGCGCGAGGCGATCCGCGGCGCCGTGACCTCGAACCCGATAGCCGCCACCGGCGGGCTCCTGATCCGCGGGGCGGTCGGCAGGCTGCGCGCCGAACTGGACCCCGAGCGCGTCGGCGGCGCGCTGCTCCTGGGCCTGCGCAAGCCGGTCGTGGTCGCGCACGGGAGCTTCGGCCCGGATGGGATAGCGAGCGCCGTCCGGGTCGCCGCGCGGGCCGTGGAGGAGGACGTGGTCGGCCGCACTCACGCCGCGCTGGAGGCGGCCGGAGCCTTGCGATCCGCCCCCGCTGGTAGCTTCGACCCCCGTGCCTGACTGCCTTTGGGGAGACTCGCGTTGCTGACGCGTGACGAAGTACTCGAGCGCATCCGCGAGCATCTCGCGACGGAGCTCGAGATCGACCCTGCGCGGATCACGGACGCGACCCGTTTCAAAGAGGATCTCGAGGCGGACTCGCTCGATCTCGTCGAACTGACGGTCGAGCTCGAGGACAGCTACGGGATTCGAATCCCCGATGAGGAGGCGGCGAAGATCCTGACGGTCGGACAGGCCGCGGATTTCGTCTTCGGGCATGCCGAGGCCGCGGACGCCTGAGGACGGGGAAACCCTTGGTGAACTGCTGGATCAACTGCCGGAGGACCTTGCACGCCAGGCGTTCACCCACGCCTCGTGGATCGACCGGCGCGCCGACTCCTACGAGCGCCTCGCGTTCCTGGGGGACACCGTCCTGAGCCTCGCGGTCTCCACCCATCTCTTCCCGCGCTTCGAGGACTACGGCGCCGGGCGGCTGACGAAGGTGCGCGCCCAGGCTGTCAGCGGCGCCTCGTGCGCCCAGGTCGCGGCCGAACTGGGCGTGCCCGAGCGCCTGCGCGACCAGGCGCCGGACGGGGCGGGGCGCAGCTTCGAGATGCTGCTGGAGAGCGAGCGGGTACTTGCGTCGGTCTGCGAGGCGGTCATCGGCGCCGTCTACCTGGCGTTCGGGTTCGACCGCGTCGCCCCGGCCGTCGTGCACGCCTTCGCCGACGCCATCGATGACTCGCTCGAGCACCCGGTCGACTACAAGTCGCTGCTCCAGGAGCGCCTCGCCCGCCGCGCCGAGGTGGTCGTGTACCGGCTCGAGTCCGAGGACGGCCCGGCCCACGCGCGCAGGTTCGTCGTCGCCGCCGAGGTCGACGGCAAGGAGCTGGGCCGCGGAGCGGGGCGGACCAAGAAGGGCGCCGAGCAGGAGGCCGCCGAGCAGGCCCTCGGCTCGCTCGACGGGAGCCGCGGCTGATGCATCTGCGCTCGATCACCCTGAAGGGCTTCAAGTCGTTCCCCGACCGCACCCGGCTCGACTTCGCGCCCGGTGTGTCAGTCGTCGTGGGGCCGAACGGCTCGGGCAAGTCGAACATCACCGACGCCGTCCTCTGGGCGCTCGGCGAGCAGAGCCCGCTGGCCGTCCGCGGCCAGACGATGAAGGATGTGATCTTCGCCGGCGGCCATGGGGTCAAGGGCTCTACCGCCGCCGAGGTCGAGGTGGTGATCGACAGCGCGGGCTCCGAGCTCGAGACGGAGTTCTCGGACGTCAGCATCGTGCGCAAGCTGGGCCGCGACGGTGAGGGCGAGTATCGCCTCAACGGCGCCAAGTGCCGCCTGGCCGACGTGGCCGAGGTGCTGTCCGACACCGGCCTCGGCAAGGAGATGCATTCCGTCGTCTCGCAGGGCCGCGTCGAGTCGATCGTGCTCTCCCGCCCGCGCGAGCGGCGGCTGATGATCGAGGAGGCCGCCGGGCTCGGCAAGCACCGCAAGCGCCGCAGGCGCGCCCAGCTCAAGCTCGAGCGGACCGAGGAGAACCTCTCGCGCGCCCTCGACGTCGAGCGCGAGGCACGCTCGCGCCTGCGCCCGCTGAAGCGGCAGGCCGAGGCCGCAGAGCTGCACGAGCGGCTCGAGCGCCAGTCCAACGAGGCTCGCTACGAGCTTGCCCGCGACGCCGTCCGTGGCGCACGCACGCAGCTCGCCGCCGCCGAGAAGGCAGCGGCATCGGCCCGCTCGGCGCGCGCGGAGGCGGAGGCCAAGCTGATGGACGTCGCGGGGCGCCGCGAAGCGGCCGAGGAGGCGTTCGCCGAACAGAGCCGTGTCCGCGAGGAGCTTCAGACGCGCCTGTTCGCCGCGAAGTCGGCGGCCGAGCGGATCGGGCTGCGCCTCGAGCGGGTGCGCGACCAGGCGTCGAGCGCCGCCGACGGCGCCGAGCGGCGGGCCGGGCAGGTCGAGGCGCTCGAGGCCGAGCTCGCCGAGGCGCCTGACCCCGCGGCGGGAACGGCCGAGCGCATCGCGGGCATCGAGTCCGAGCTGGAATCGCTCGACGGCCGCCGCGAGGAGCGCCTCGCCGCCGCGATCACCGAGCTCGAGGCCGAGCGCGAAGCAGCCGCGGCGAAGGCCGGTGAGCTGCGCGTCGCCGCCGAGACCGCCGCTGCGGCTCTCGCCGAGGCCGACGCCGCCGCGGAGACCGCTCGCGCGGGCCGCCGTGATGCCGAGCGGGCAGCAGAGGCCGCCCGCGCCGCCGCGGCCGCCGCCGGGGCAGAGCTGGCCGCGGTCAACCAGTTCCTACGCACCGCCAGCGCCGCCGGCGGCGCGACGCCGCTGTCCGACCGGCTCGGCGTCGACGCCGGCTACGAGCGCGCGCTCGCCGCCGTCCTCGGGCCGCGGCTCGGGGCCGGGGTCGTCGACTCGGTAGCAGCAGGCGATGAAGCCCTCGACAAGGCCGGCGACGACGGCGGTCTGGTGCTCGTCGCGGGCACGGGCTCCGCCGGGGAGGCGAGCTCGCCCTGCGCCGGCGCGGAGCGCCTGCTCGAGCACGTGAAGCCCGATGCCGAGAGCGAGGGCCTCGCCGCGACGCTGCTCGGCCCCGTCTGGGTCGTCGACTCGCTCGACTCCGTCGCCACCGATTTCTCCGGCATCGCCGTGACGCGCGGCGGCCGCGTCTGGGCGCCCGGCACCGGCGAGCTGCGCCAGGAGCCCGCGGGCGGCGCCGAGCGGATCCTCGCCGAGCGCAACCGCCGCGCCGAGCTCGTCGCGGCGTCCGAGGCCGCCGTCCGGGCCGAGGCCGAGGCACGCACGGCCGTCGAGTCCGCTGCCGAGGCCGTCGCCGCCGCCGACGCCGGCCGGGACACGGCCGAGACCGCGCGCCGCGCCGCCGCGCGCGAGGTGGAGGCCGCTACGGAGGCCGTGCGGCGCACCGAATGGCTGATCGCCCAACGCCGTGAGACCCCGGACGAGGGACCCGATGCGGTTCGCCGCGCCGAGCTCGCCGGCGAGCTGCGGACCGAGCAGCGGCTGGCCGAGACCGTGGCGCGCGAGCACGCCGAGCGCGCCGGCCGGGTCGAGCGCCTGCGCGCGCGGATCACCAACGACCGCAAGCTCGCCGCCGCCGCCACCGATGCCGCCGCCGCCCTCGAGCTGGCGCTGAAGGCCGTCGGGATGCAGGTGAACGCGATCGGCGAGGAGCGCAAGGCCGGCGCCGCCGCGGCCGAGGGGACGGCCGCCGCGCTGCGCTCGTGCGCTCACGAGGAGGCCGGCATCCAGACGGTGCTGAAGGAGGCCGGCGAGGCCGTCACCGTCGCCGAGGTTGCCGCCCAGCAGGTCCGCGACCGCGCGGCCGACTCCGAAAGCGATCTGACGGACGTGGCCGCCAAGCTCGGCCTGCCGGCCGAGCCGGCCGAGGCCGACCTCGCGGAGAACGAGCGCGAGGACCTGCAGATCCGTGTCGACCGGCTCCAGCGCCGGCGCGAGCAACTCGGGCCCGTCAACCCGCTGGCCGCCAAGGAGTACGAGGAGGCCGTCGCGCACGTCGAGGAGCTGGAGACGCAGCGCACGGACCTCGAGGGCGCCCTGACGGAGCTCCAGAAGCTGATCCGCGACACCGACCGCCGCATCCGCGAGGCCTTCGAGGAGACGTTCGAGGCCGCCGCCAAGAACTTCGAGGAGGTTGCCGCGCACCTCTTCCCTGGCGGCCGCGGCCGGCTGCGCCTCGTCGCCCCCGACCAAGGCCCGCGCCCCGTGCTCGGCGGCGAGGCGGCCGCGGGCGAGGGCGACAGCGAGGAGCCGTCGGCAGAGGGTGAGGGCGAGGAGACGGAATCCGCGGCGCCGAAGGCCGAGGAGCACGGCGTCGAGATCGAGGTCACGCCCGCCGGCAAGTCCACCAAGCGCCTTTCGCTGCTCTCCGGCGGCGAGAAGTCGCTCGTCGCGCTCGCGTTCATGTTCGCGGTGTTCCTGGCGAAGCCGTGCCCGTTCTACATCCTCGACGAGGTCGAGGCCGCGCTCGACGACCTCAACATCGACCGCTTCCTCCAGCTCGTGCGCAGGTACTCCGACCGCGCGCAGTTCATCGTCGTCACCCACCAGAAACGCACGATGGACGCCGCCGACCGCCTGTACGGGGTCTCGATGGGGCCCGACGGCGTCTCCCGCGTGGTCAGCCGCAAGCTCGGCCAGGCGCAGGACCTGTTCGACGCCGCGGCGGAGCCGGCCGGCGGCGCCTCCGAAGCCGTCGCCTGATTCGCCCCGCCCCGTAGGGTTGCGCCCCTGATGGCACGCGAGTGGAACGAGCTGTTCGTCTCGGACGGGCAGACGCTGGAGCCCCCGGCCGACGGTGGCGGCGCCGCGGAGGCGCCCGAAGCGGCAGGCGAGAAGAAGCCGCGCTTCTTCCGCCGCCTGCGCGACAACCTGGCCAAGACGCGCGAGGCGCTCGGCGCCGAGCTCCAGGCGACGCTGTTCGAGAGCCTCGACGACGAGGCGTTCGAACGGCTCGAGGAGCTGCTGATCTACGCGGACGTGGGCGCGCCGACCACCGCGGCGATCGTCGAGAAACTCGAGGGCGAGGCCGCCGGTGGGGACCTCGAGACGGGCGAGGACCTGACGCGCCGCCTGCGCGAGCTGATCGCCGAGGCCGCGACCGTCGCGGACGACACGATCGACCTGACCCCGTCGCCGACGGTGATTCTCGTGGTCGGGGTCAATGGGACGGGCAAGACCACCACGATCGGGAAGATCGCCTGGCACCTGCGCAACGAGCTCGGCCGCTCCGTGCTCCTCGCGGCGGGCGACACCTTCCGCGCCGCGGCCGCCGAGCAGCTCGAGATCTGGGCCGAGCGGTCGGGCTGCGAGATCGTGCGCGGCAAGGAGGGCCAGGACCCGGCGGCCGTGGTGTTCGACGCCCTGGCCGCGGCGAAGGCGCGCGGCACGGACGTCGTGCTCGTCGACACGGCCGGCCGGCTGCACACCCAGCAGCACCTGATGGACGAGCTCGCCAAGGTGCGCAAGGTGATCGGCACGCAGATTCCCGGCGCGCCGCACGAGACGCTGCTCACGATCGACGCCACGACAGGGCAGAACGGGCTACGCCAGGCGCTCCTCTTCCGCGAGATGGTCGACGTCGGCGGGATCGCGCTCACCAAGCTCGACGGGACGGCCAAGGGCGGGATCGCGCTGGCGATCGCGCGCGAGCTGGGCGTGCCGGTCAAGCTGATCGGCGTGGGGGAGGACCTCGAAGACTTGCGGCCCTTCGACGCCGACGACTTCGCCGCGGCGATCCTCGGCCAGGACGCGGCGCAATAGGATCGGGGCCATGGATGAGTGGGTCCTCTGGATGATCGCGGCCGGCGTGCTCGCCGTCGGCGAGATGGTCAGCCTCAGCTTCTTCCTCGGCCCGATCGCCGTAGCGGCCGTGATCGCGGGCGTGGTCGCGCTGGCGGGAGCCAACCTGGCGGTCCAGATCATCGTCTTCACGCTGGCCTCGGCCGCGTCGCTGGCGGTGCTGCGGCCGATCGCCAGACGCCATCTCCTCCAGACGCCGAAGACCCGCACCGGGACCGCACTGCTCACCGGGCAGACCGCGCTCGTGCTCGAGCGGGTCACCCGCGACGGCGGCCAGGTGAAGATCGGCGGCGAGGTGTGGACGGCGCGCTCGTACTCCGAGGACGACGTCGCCGAGGCCGGTAAGCGGGTTCAGGTACTTCAGATCGAGGGCGCCACGGCGCTCGTATCCGATGAAATCGAATAGGAGACGGCAATGACTGGATTGATCGCGCTGATCGTAGTTGCGGCGGTGGTGCTCATCACCATCGCGCAGGGAATCCGGATCGTGCCGCAGGCGCGCGCGGGCATCGTCGAGCGGCTCGGCCGCTACCACCGCACCCTCGACCCGGGGCTCGCGCTCGTGGTGCCCTACATCGACCGTGTCAAGCCCCTGCTCGACATGCGCGAGCAGGTCGTGTCGTTCCCGCCGCAGCCGGTGATCACCGAGGACAACCTGACGGTGAACATCGACACGGTCATCTACTACCAGGTGACCGATGCCAAGGCCGCGACGTATGAGATCGCCGATTTCATCTCCGGCATCGAGCAGCTGACGGTCACGACCCTGCGCAACGTCGCCGGCGGGATGACGCTCGAGGACACCCTCACCTCGCGCGACACGATCAACGCCGAGCTGCGCCACGTACTCGACGAGGCCACGGGCAAGTGGGGCATTCGCGTCAACCGCGTCGAGCTCAAGGCGGTGGACCCGCCCCCCTCGATCCAGGAGGCGATGGAGAAGCAGATGCGCGCCGAGCGCGACCGCCGCGCCGCGATCCTGACCGCCGAGGGCGTCAAGCAGTCGCAGATCCTCACCGCCGAGGGGGAGAAGCAGAGCTCGATCCTTCGCGCCGAAGGCCAGCGCGAGTCGCAGATCCTCACCGCCGAGGGCCAGTCGAAGGCGATCGAGACGGTGTTCGCCGCGATCCACGCCGGCGATGCCGACCCGAAGCTGCTCGCCTACCAGTACCTGCAGGTGCTCCCGCAGATCGCACAGGGGGATGCGAACAAGGTCTGGATCATCCCCAGCGAGTTCACCCAGGCGATGGACAAGGCGGGCGAGATGCTCGGCCGCGCCGGCGACAGGCCGCCGCCGCCCCCTCAGTAACCGCAGCCCCACTAGGCTTGGGCGTCCATGTTCGACGCCCTCTCCGATCGCCTGCAGGAAGCCCTCGGCGACGTCCGCCAGCGCGGCGCGCTGACCGAGGACGACGTCAACAAGGCGATGCGGCAGGTCCGCCTCGCGCTGCTCGAGGCCGACGTCAACTTCAAGGTCGTCAAGCAGTTCACCAACGCGGTCAAGGAGCGCGCGACGGGCAAAGAGGTGCTCGAGTCGCTCAATCCCGGCCAGCAGGTCGTGAAGATCGTCGACGAGGAGCTCACGGAGCTGATGGGCGGGGCCGGGCGCGAGCTCGTATTCGCCAAGAGCGGCCCGACCGTGATCCTCATGGCCGGCCTCCAGGGCTCGGGCAAGACCACCGCCACCGGCAAGCTCGCGCGCCACCTCAAGGAGGAGAAGAAGCTCGACGTGGCCGTCGCGGCCTGTGACCTCCAGCGTCCCGCGGCCGTCGAGCAGCTCATCACGGTCGGCAACCAGGCCGGCGCGACCGTGTACGAGCAGGGCACGACCCGCGACCCGGTCGACGTCGCCGAGTGGGCACTCGGCCAGGCGAAGACCGATCGCCGCGACGTGCTGATCATCGACACCGCCGGCCGGCTCCACGTCGATGCGGAGCTGATGGACCAGCTCACGCGGATCAAGAAGGCGACCAAGCCGCACGACGTGCTGCTGGTCGTCGACGCGATGACCGGCCAGGACGCCGTCAACGTCGCCGAGGCGTTCGCCGACGCGACGGCCTTCGACGGCGTGATCCTCTCCAAGCTCGACGGTGACGCCCGCGGCGGCGCCGCGCTGTCGGTCAAGCAGATCACGGGCAAGCCGATCCTCTACGCGTCGACGGGCGAGAAGCTCGACGCGTTCGAGCGGTTCCACCCCGACCGCATGGCGCAGCGCATCCTCGGGATGGGCGACGTCATGACGCTGATCGAGAAGGCCGAGCAGCGGATCGACGAGAAGCAGGCGCAGGACCTCGAGCGCAAGATCAAGAAGAACCAGTTCACGCTCGACGACTTCCTCGCCCAGATGCAGCAGGTGCGCAGCATGGGTCCGCTTCAGAACCTGATCAAGATGATGCCCGGGGTCGGCCAGCAGCTGGGCAACATCAACGTCTCCGACAAGGAGCTGGACCGCCTTCAGGCGATCATCCAGTCGATGACGCCGGCCGAACGCGCGGACCCGAAGATCATCGACGGCTCGCGGCGGCGGCGCATCGCGGCGGGCTCCGGGACCTCCGTCCAGGCGGTCTCCCACCTCGTCAAGCAGTTCGGCCAGATGCGAAAGGTGATGCGCCAGATCGCGAACGGCAAGATGCCGTCGCTGCAGCAACTGGCCGGAGGCCGCTAACCTGCACCGGCTGCACCGTCGGGTCCGGCGGCGCATCGACCTTATGAACTTCGAGGTGAACTGAGTTTTGGCAGTCCGTGTCCGGCTGACCCGCGTGGGCAGCAAGAAGAACCCGATCTGGCGCGTCGTCGTCGCTGACGGCCGTTCGCCCCGCGACGGCCGCTTCATCGAGACGATCGGCTCGTACAACCCGCAGACGCAGCCGTCGACGATCGTGATCGACAAGGAGCGCCTCCAGCACTGGCTGGACCTCGGCGCCCAGCCGACCAACACGGTCAAGAAGCTGATGCGCGCCGAGTCCGACGGCTCCAACGCGCCGGCCGCTGCGATCGTCGAGGAGGCGGAGGCCGAGGAGGCCGCCGCCGCCGAGCCCGAGGCGGAAGCGCCTGCCGAGCCCGAGGCGGAGACGCCCGCGGAGCCGGAGGCCGACGCCGCCGCCGAGACCGGGAACGCTCCCCAGCCGGAGGGCGCGCCCGATCCCGAGGCGCCCGCCGAGGAAGCCGCACCCGAGGAGTAGGACCCGGCTGCCGCGATGGAGGATCTGCTCGCCTACATCGTCCGCGGCATCGTCGACGCGCCCGACGACGTCGAGGTCGACTCGTTCGAGGAAGAGGACGAGACGGTCGTCCTCGAGCTGCGCGTCGCGCCCGACGACACCGGCAAGGTGATCGGGCGCGGCGGCCGCACGATCAGCGCTCTGCGTACGGTCGTCAAGGCAGCGGCGGTGCGCGACAACAAGCGCGTCCTCGTCGACGTCATCGAAGACGACTGACCCGCGCCCGATGGAGGCCCAGGGCCGTCTCGTGACCGCCGGGCGTGTCGGCCGCTCGCACGGCCTCGACGGCAGCTTCCACGTCCTTCGGCCCGAACACGGGCTTGCGGTCGGCACGCTCGTGACCGTTGCCGGGGTCGAGCGTCGCATCCGCCGCCGGGCGGGCACGGACGATCGACCGCTCGTCGCCGTCGAAGGCATCGACTCCCGCGAGGCGGCGCGCGAGATCGGCGGCGAACTGCTGCTGGTGGCCGAGTCCGAGCTGCCGCTGGGGGAGGGGGAGTGGCTGGTGGCCGAGCTGATCGGCTGCGAGGTGCCCGGCCTCGGGAAGGTCGAACGCGTGATCGGCGGATCCTCGTGCGACGTCCTCGAGCTGACCGGCGGCACGCTCGTCCCGCTCGTGACCGACGCCGTGCTCAGCGTGGACATCGAGGCACGGCGGATCGAGATCGACCGCGAGTTCCTGCGCCTCGACGGGGAGTCCTGATGCGGATCGACGTGTTCACGCTGTTCCCGGATGCGTTCGCCTGGTTTCGCGAGCAGCGCCCCGTCACGAACGCGCGGGCCAACGGCCTCGAGTTCGACGCCGTCGACCTCCGTGCCACGACCCCGCTCGGGGCGGGCCAGGTCGACGACACGCCGTACGGGGGCGGCGCCGGCATGGTCCTGCGCGTCGACGTGGTCGAGGCCGCCCTCATGGCACGCTGGAACGCCGATCCGGTGACAGGGCGCGGGGAGCGCCGCGTGATCGCGCTGGCGGCCGGCGGACGGCGGTTCGACGACGCCCTGGCCTCCGAGCTGGCCGCGGAGGACGACGTGACCCTCCTCTGTGGCCGCTACGAGGGGTTCGACGAGCGCGTGCACGAGCACCTCGCGACCGACGTCGTGTCGATCGGGCCATACGTGCTCGCCGGCGGCGAGATCGCGGCGATGGCCGTCTGCGATGCGGTGATCCGCAAGCTCCCCGGCGCACTGGGCCATGCCGACAGCGTCGTGGAGGAGTCGTTCAGCCCGGCGCTCGGCGGCGCGCCGGAGTATCCGCACTACACCCGACCCGCGGAGTGGCGGGGCCACAGGGTGCCCGAGGTGCTCAAGTCCGGGGACCACGGGAAGGTGCGCGAGTGGCGCCACGAGCAGAGCCGGCGACGCGGCGCCCCGGAACCCTGACCGGGGACATCGGTTTCCCTGCGCCGTTCGCCAAGCACACGGCTCGGCCGTGTGCGCAGGCCCTGCGCCGTTCGCCAAGCACACGGCTCGGCCGTGTGCGCAGGCCCTGCGCTACCATTCGCCGCCGCGCGGGCGGCCAGCATTTGCAGCCGGGCCCGGCGAAATCCTTCATGAGCGGAGTCATCGACAGCATCGAGCGCGCCCAGCTGCGCCGAGTCCCGGTCTTCGAGGCCGGCGATCGCGTACGCGTGCACTTCCAGGTCGTCGAGGGCAACCGCCGCCGTACACAGGTCTTCGAGGGCGTCGTCCTGAAGCGCCAGGGCAGTGGCGCGCGCGAGACATTCACCGTGCGCAAGCAGTCGTTCGGCGTCGGCGTCGAGCGTACGTTCCCGCTGCACTCGCCCAAGATCGAGCAGATCGAGGTCGCCGCCCGCGGCGACGTGCGCCGGGCCAAGCTCTACTACTTGCGCGATCGCGTCGGTCGTGGCGCCCGCGTCCGTGAGCGCCGCTTCGCCGCCGGTGAGGAGGACCGTTACGTCGAGGGCGCGATGCCCCCGCCCGAGGCCGACGTGGCTGCGGTCGCGGCGGTGCCCGAGGGCGAGGAGCCCGCGGCCGACCCGCGCGACGAAGGTGTCGAAGAGGTAGCAGCGGCCGAGACGCCCGCTGAGGCTGACGCCGAAGCGCCCGCCGAGGCTGACGCCGCCGGAGGCGAGGCGCCCGCCGAGGCTGATGCTCCTGCGGAGGCCGCCGCCGAGCCCGAGGCTCCCGCTGAGCCCGAGGCCGCCGCCGATGAAGCGCCCGCGGACGCCGAGCCCGGCGACCCGGACGCCTAGCCCGAGTGGCGAGCGGCACCAAGAAGGAGCAGAGCACCGCGGGCTCGCTGATCGAGCTCGTCACGATCGTCGTCGTCGCGCTGGGGCTTGCGCTCGGCATCCAGGCCTTCCTCGTCAAGCCCTTCCGGATCCCGTCGGAGTCGATGGTGCCGACGCTCGAGGTCGGCCAGCGCGTGCTCGTGAACCGGGTCGGCCTCCACTTCGGTGACCCGAAGATCGGCGACGTGATGGTCTTCAAGCCGCCGAAGGGCGCCGACGACAACGTCTGCGGCGTCCAGCACCCCGACGACCAGGCCTGCCCGCGGCCGACCGAGAAGCGCTCGGAGACGAACTTCATCAAGCGGATCGTGGCCACGGGCGGCGACGAGGTCGCGATCAAGCGCGGCCGGGTCTACCTCAACGGGAAGCTCCAGAAGGAGTCGTTCATCAAGCCGAGCGCCGACTGCAGCATCTGCAACGAGCCCCGCCCGATCACGATTCCGAAGGACCACTACTTCATGATGGGCGACAACCGGGGCGAGAGCGCCGACAGCCGCGAATGGGGCCCGATCCCCAAGAAGTGGTTCATCGGTAAGGCCTTCTTCACGTACTGGCCCCCCGACCGCATCGGCTTCCTCTGAGCGGAGCGATGGGCGGCGCCTCGCGGCGTCCTCCGTCGCTCGTGTGCCACGGCACACGTCGCTCCCTGCGTCCTGGCGACGCTTGCCCCTCACTCCGCTCAGGGCGGTTTCGCTCCTTCTGAGCCGGGTCGCGCCGGGGTCGGCGCTATGGTCCGCGCCGGACCGTGGGCGAGGCCGCCAGAAACCCGCAGCAGCACCCGGAGCGGGGCCGGGCCGTTCGCCGTCGCAAACGGGCGAAGATGTACACCGGCCGCCGGCTCTTCTCGTTCGACCGCGAGCTCGGCGTTCGATTCGTCGCGGGCGCGGATGAGGCGGGGCGCGGTTGTCTCGCAGGTCCACTGGTCGCTGCGGCCGTCCTGTTCGACCTCGAGCGCCTCACGCTCGCCGACCGGCGCGCGCTGGCGCGGCTGAACGACTCCAAGCAGCAGACCGAGGCCGCGCGCGAGGAGCTCTACCCGCTCGTGATGCGCGCAGCCTGCCGGTCGGTCGTGGTGAGCCGGTCGGTCCGCTCGATCGACGAGCGCGGGCTCCACGTGACGAACCTCGAGGCCCTGCGCACGGCGTTGCGGACGGTCGCCTGCCCCGGCACCCTCTGCCTGGTCGACGGCTTCAGCGTGCCCCGCTTCGAGCACGAGCAGCGCGCTGTGGTCGACGGGGACTGCCGCAGCGCCGCCATCGCCGCCGCGTCCGTGCTCGCCAAGGTCTCGCGCGACCGCTACATGCGGGCCGCCTCCGCCCGGCACCCCGAATGGGACTTCGCGTCCCACGTCGGCTACTCGACGCCCGAGCACCGCGCGGCGATCGCCCAGCACGGCGTCTCGCCGCTGCACCGTCTGTCGTTCAACTCGACGGCCTACCAGCAACTGCCTCTGGTCGACGAAGCCTAGGCAGGCGTCGCCAGCTGCGTGGGCCGGGGCCGGCCGCGGAGCTCGATCGTGTCGCCCAGATTCCAGTTCGCGGCCTCCTCGGGGTCGGCGCAGTCGATCGCGGCGGAGGAGGCCAGCACGCCGGAATCGTGGTCCTTGGCCAGCTCGGTCAGGCGGGCGGCCTCGTTGACCGGGTCGCCGATAACGGTGTACTCGAAGCGCGACTCGTCGCCGATGTTGCCGGCGACCGCGGTACCGGCGGACACGCCGATGCCGGCCGACAGCTCGGGCACGTCCTCGGCGAGGCGGCGCGCCAGGGCGCGCGCCGCGCGCAGCGCGCAGGTCGCGTAGTCCTCGCGCTCGATCGGTGCGCCGAACACGGCCAGCGCGGCATCGCCCTCGAACTTGTTCACCCAGCCGCCGTGGGCGTCGACGACCTCGACGACCACGGCGAAGAACCGGTTGAGCAACTGCACCACCTCCGTGGCGGGGTTCTCCGCGGCGAGCCGGGTCGACCCCGTGATGTCCGTGAATAGCACGGCCACCTCGCGTTCCTCGCCGCCCAGCTCGACGCCGCGGTCGAGCGCGGCGTGCGCCACGTCCTCGCCGACGTGGCGGCCGAACAGATCCCGCAGGTGCTCGCGTTCGCGGATCCCGGCCGCCATCGAGTTGAAACCCGCCTGGAGGAGGCCCAGCTCGCTCCCGTCGTTCACGCGGACGTCGGCCTCCAGCTGTCCGGCCTCGACCCGCTTCAGCGCCCGCCGCACGGAGTTCACGGGCGCGGCGGTCGCGCGGGCGGCGAACCACGTGACCCCGAATCCGACCACGATGGCCGCGCCGCCGAAGACGAGCGAGTTGATGGCGGCGGCGTCGGCGGTGATCCGGTCCGTGGTGAGCGCGATGAGGCCGACGGTCATCAGCTCGAGCAGCGCGACGCCGCTCCCGAACGCCCACGCAAGCACGGCCCGCGTGGTCACGCCCGGAGTCACGGGACGCTCGGGCACGCCGATCGCCAGCGCGCGGGCGAACACCGGGCGGTTGATCCGCTCGGTGAGGAGGTAGATCACCGAGCTCGTCGTGAGGCCCGCGAGCGCGACGGTGATCCCGACCGTGATGCCGAGCGCCGCGGTGCTGGCAATGCTGTTGCCGATGCCGAACAGGAAGACCGCCAAGAACCACAGCGACGCGTTGATCGCGGCCATCCGGAACGGCGACTGCAGCGCGAGCTTCTGCTCCTCTGGAGTCGGCCGGCGCTCATCCTGGAGCCATGTGCCGCCGCGGCGGAACGTGCTGAAGCCCCAGATGGTCCCGACGATCGCCGCCAGGAGCGTGTACACCGCGGCGGCGACGCCGTTGGCGAGCAGCATCGTCCCGGGGTTGTCCGGGGTCGGCGCCGGGACGACGAAAGCGGCGAAGACGAACCCGATGACGGCCGCCGTGACATTGGCACCGAGGATCGAGAAGGTCATCAGCGCGCGGCTGCGGCGCAGGACGCTCTGGCCGCTCGCATCGGGCGGTCCGTCGATGATGCGGGCGATGGGCCGCGGCCGGCGCATAACGCGATCATCGCTCAGAACGCGTTCTCGACGTGCTCCAGGGAGATCAGGACGCCCGAACGGTCGAGCACCACGCCGATCGCGTCGAACCTGATCCCCGGCGGGCGCGGGCGTTCGCCGGCGCGCGCGGCCATCCACTCGGCGGCCAGCCGGCGCAGGCGGCGCCGCTTGCTCGGGCCGATCGCCTCGAGCGGCGATGCCGGGCCCGCGCGGGTGCCGGCGACACGCGTCTTGACCTCGCAGAAGACGAGCTGCGCGGGGTCGGCGGCGATCACGTCGAGCTCGCCGGCGCGGCAGCGGAAATTGCGTTCGAGAATCGCGTAGCCGCGGCGTGCGAGGTGCTCGCAGGCGAGCTGTTCACCGGTGGCGCCGGTGCCACGGCGTGAGTCTGAGGTCATGTGGCGACGGTACGGCCGCCCGGCCGACGCCCGGGTGCGCTGCGTTACGAACCACTTCCGGGTTTCCGTCGCGACTCGTAACGGCGGCGTGCCCTGCGCGCTCGCGGCCGCGCCTAGCTTGCCCGGCATGCCAGCAAGCGTCGCCACGTTCGCACTCGAAGGGGTCGACGGCCGGGAGGTCACCGTCGAGGTCGATGCGCGCCAGGGTCTGCCCGCCTTCACCGTCGTCGGCCTCCCCGACGCCGCGGTCCGCGAGGCGCGCGAGCGTGTCCGAGCCGCTCTGCTCAACTCGGGGCTCGAGTTCCCGCAGCAGCGCCTGACGGCCAACCTCGCGCCCGCGTCGGTGCGCAAGACCGGCCCGGGCTTCGACTTCGCGATCGCCGTCGGGGTGCTCGTCGCGACCGGGCAGGTCCCGGCAGCGGCGCTCGACGGCCTCGCCATGATCGGCGAGCTCTCGCTGAGCGGTGAGATGCGCGGCGTGCGCGGGGCCCTGCCGCTCGCGCTCGGAGCGCGCGCGGCGGGGTATGCGCGGCTGCTCGTCGCCGAGAGTGACGTGTCAGAGGCGGCGCTGGTCGAGGGTCTCGAGATAGTCGGCGTGCCGACGCTCGCGCGTCTGGTCGACCTCCTGCACGGGCGCTGGGAGCCGCCTGCGCGCGATCCGGCGGCGGCGCCGGATCCGGTGCGCGGCCCGGACCTGAGCGACGTGCGCGGCCAGGCGGACGCCCGCCGCGCCCTCGAGATCGCGGCCGCGGGGGGCCACAACCTCCTGATGGTCGGCCCGCCCGGCGCCGGCAAGACGATGCTCGCCCGCCGCCTCCCGGGGATCCTCCCGCCGCCCAGCTATGCGGAGGCGCTTGAGATAACCAGAGTCCAGAGCGCCGCCGGCACGGGTAACCGCGGGCTGGTGTCGACCCGGCCGTTCCGCGCCCCGCACCACACCATCTCCGCGCAAGGCCTAGTCGGCGGCGGCTCCGTGCCGCGGCCGGGGGAGATGACGCTCGCCCACCGCGGGGTGCTCTTCCTCGACGAGCTGGCCGAATTCGGGCCGGCTGCGCTGGATGCCCTCCGCCAGCCGCTCGAGGACGGCAGCGTCGAGATCGTCCGCGGTCAGCGGTCGGTCCGCTATCCGGCCCGGGCCATGCTGGTCGCCGCCTCCAACCCGTGCCCGTGCGGGGCCCCGCGCGGGGAATGCACGTGCCCCGAGCACGCGACCATGCGCTACCGCCGGCGCCTGAGCGGGCCGCTGCTCGACAGGATCGACATCGTCTGCCATGTCGGCCTGCCGCCCGCCCTGGAGCTGGTCGGCGCGGGCGGTCCCGTGCCGGAGGCCTCCGACGCCGTCCGCGGCCGGGTGGTGGCGGCTCGCCTGCTTCAGCGCGAGCGCCTGGCGGGAACCGCGGCCACCGCCAACGCCGAGATGGATGCCCGGCTCACGCGCCGGTCGGTCCAGATCCGCGGGCGCGCGCTCGACCAGCTACGCCTCGCTGCGGACACGGGCGCGTTGTCGGGTCGCGGGCACGATCGCGTGCTGCGCGTCGCGCGGACGATCGCCGATCTCGAAGGCGCCGAGGAGGTCACGGGACCGCACGTCGACGAGGCGCTCGGCTACCGGGTCGACGCGTTCGCGGTGGCGGCGTGAGCCAGGTGTGCGACAGGTGCCTGCGCAGGGCCGGACTGCTGGGGCTTCTGGCCGGGCGGGTACAGGGGCTGCTCGGCGAGCGGACCCGGAGCCCGCACGCGATGAGAGGCGCCCTCCTCGCCCTCCCCGAGGAAGACCTGATCGCTGCCGTCGCGCCGAATGGGCAGGTCGAGGTGCTCGAAGAGCTCGACCGCCTCGAGCCCGACGCCCTGCGTCGCCGCTGCGAGCGGCTCGAGATCACGCCGATCTGCCGCCACGACGGGCCCTATCCGGCCGACCTCGTCGCCCTGGCCGACTCGCCGGCGGTCCTGTTCTGCCGCGGTGCGGGCGACATCGGGCGGCTCACTGTGGAGCCGGTGGTCGCGATAGTCGGCACTCGCAACGCGTCGCCGTACGGGCTCGACGTGGCCGCCCGGCTCGGCCGCGACCTGGCGGTGGCCGGGGTGCCGGTCGCCAGCGGGCTCGCGCTCGGGATCGATGCGGCGGCACACCGGGGCTGTGTCGACGCCGGCGGGGCGGCGATCGCGGTGCTGGCGGGTGGTGCCGATGTCCCGTACCCGCGCCGCCACCGGCGCCTCTACGACCGGATCCGCGAGCGCGGCGTGATCGTGTCCGAGCTGCCACCCGGGGAGGAGCCGCGCAAGTGGGCGTTCCCGGCCCGCAACCGGATCATGGCCGGCCTCGCGCAGATGACGGTCGTGGTCGAGGCGGCCGAGCCGTCCGGATCACTGATCACGGCTCGCTTTGCCATGCATCTCGGCAGGACCGTGGGCGCGGTGCCCGGCTCCGTCACGGCCCGCCGCGCGGAGGGATCGAACGGGCTGCTGTCCGACGGCGCCGTCGTGGTCCGCGGCGTCCAGGACGTGCTCGACGAGCTGTACGGGGTCGGTGTCCGCCGGGCGCCGCACGACTGCGCCTGCGAAGGCCTCGACCGGGTCGACCTGGCACTGCTCGACGCGGTCGAAGCGGGCGTCGACCTGGCCGGGCTGTCAGAGGCCGCTGGCCTTCCGGCACGCGAGGTGCGCGGCGCGCTCACGCGGCTCGAGCTCGCCGGGCTCGTGCGGCGCGGGGGCCTCGGCGAATACGTGCGCACCGCGCGGCCCCGCTAGCCGCCCATATCCTCACGCGCCATGACGCCCGCCGATGACACCCCGCCGCGCCTGCTCTCGATCGCGGGGTCGGACTCCGGGGGCGGCGCCGGCATCCAGGCCGATCTCAAGGCGTTCGCGCGCTGCGGCGCCCACGGAATGACGGCGATCACCGCGATCACCGAGCAGAACACCGTGGGGGTGACCGGAGTGCTCCCTATTCCGCCCGACGTGATCGTCGGCCAGGTTCGCGCCGTGGCCGAGGACATCGGCGTCGACGCGGTGAAGATCGGGATGCTCGGCACGACGGCCACGATCGAGGCCGTCGCCGAGGCGCTCGACCTGCTCCCCGGCGTTCCGATCGTGATCGACCCGGTGATGGTCTCGGAGAGCGGTGCGGCGCTCCTCGACGCGAGCGCGAAGGACCTCCTCGTCTCCGAGCTGTTCCCGCGCGCGACCGTCGTGACCCCGAACGTACCCGAGGCGATCGCCCTCGCGGGGGACCACAACGGCGATGTCGGCGGCCTCGCGCGCGGGGTGCTCGCGCTCGGCTCCGCGGCGGTCGTGGTGACCGGCGGGCACCGCGACGAGGCGACCGACATCTTCGCCGACGCCGACCGGATCGTCCCGATCCCCGGCGAGCGCGCGCCCGACGGCGCCGCGCACGGCTCCGGCTGCACCCACTCCTCGGCGCTGGCGACGTTCCTCGCGCACGGGCTCGACCCGCTGGAGGCGGCCCAGGAGGCCAAGCTCGTGGCGGCGGACGCCGTGCGCAACGGCCTGCGCGGCATCGGAGCGGGCGCCGGGCCGGTCGATGCGCTCGGGGTGGCATAATCGGTACCGGTCTGGCTGCGGCCGGTATTACGAATGAGGTTCCTGCGAATGAAGCCCGGGCACGGTGAAGTCCTCCTCGCGGAGGGTGATCCCGAGGTGCGCGACGACGAGGAGATGCTCGTCGCGGAGTTCCGCCGCCAGCTCGACGAGGGCATGTGGGCAGCCGTCCCGACGGACGCGCCCACCGGCCGTCGCGAGGCCGTGATGGTGCACGAGTACTCCGAGATCCCGCCCGAGGCCGACCGCGTCATCTTCTTCCCCCGGGCCTCCGGGGGCTGAGGCGCCGATGCTGCTCGCCCTCCTGGCGCTCAGCCTGGTCACCGCCGTGCTCGGCGCGGACGCATTCCTGCGCGCGACCGGCCGGCTGCGCGGGCGCCTGGGCACACGCCCTGCCGAGCCGTCGGACCCGCTCGCCGTCTACGACCCCGGCCGCGAGCGGCGCGCCGAACAGCGCGCGCGAGAGCTACTCAAGTCGTGCGTGAACGAGGAGGAGTGGGCGATGTACCGCGACCTCGGGTTCATCCGCGTCGCGGGCCGCAAGCTCCCGGTCGGCCGCACGCAGGCCGCCGAGCCCGCCTACGCCTACCTCGTCTACCCACACAAGCCGATAGTCGCCTACGTGCCCGTCTCGGGCCGCCTGCTGAGCGAGTACTGCGTCGAATTCCCCGACGTCGGCGCCAGCGGCTCCACCCGGCTGCCCGCATCGGACGACGTGCTCGCCAAATGGATGGCTCTGACCTCGGACGAGGGCCGGGTGATCGGGGAGTCGAACATGCATCTCGTCGGCCGCCAGCTCGATCCCGGCCGCGTACGCAAGGACATCTGGCGGCTCTCCGAGTGGGAGCGCCTGCGCGCGGGCCGCCCGGCCAGGGCGAGCGCGTGAGCGCTGCCCCAGGCGATCCGAGAGCCCGCAGCCGTGTCCAGCTCGAAGGGCCGGACCGTGCAGCGGCGCGCGCCTACCTGAAGGGCATCGGCTACGACGACGACGCGCTCGCGCGCCCGATAGTCGGCATCGCCAACACCTGGACCGAGGTGATGCCGTGCAACTTCCACCTGCGCCGGCTCGCCGAGAAGGTCAAGGAGGGCGTGCGCGCCGCCGGGGCCACCCCGATGGAGTTCAACACCGTCGCCGTCTCCGACGGCATCACGATGGGCACCGAGGGCATGAAGACGTCGCTCGTCTCCCGCGAGGTGATCGCCGACTCGATCGAGCTCGTCGCCCGCGGGCACCTGTTCGACGCGGTGATCGCGCTGTCGGGCTGCGACAAGACGATCCCGGGTTGCGTGATGGGCCTCGCGCGCCTGAACATCCCGGCCGTGATGCTCTACGGCGGGTCGATCGCCCCCGGCGAGTTCCGCGGCGAGCGCGTGACGATCCAAGAAGTGTTCGAGGCCGTCGGCAAGCACGCGGCGGGCGAGATGTCCGACGCGGACCTGCACGAGCTCGAGGGCGTCGCCTCGCCCGGCGCCGGCGCCTGCGGCGGGCAGTTCACCGCCAACACGATGGCGATGGCGTTCGAGACCCTCGGCATCTCGCCGATGGGCAGCTCGATGGTGCCGGCCGAGGAAGGCAAGAAGGGGAAGGTCGCGTACGAGGCCGGTGAGCTCGTGGTCGACGTCCTCAAGCGCGGCGTCACGCCGAGCGACATCATCACCAAGGAATCGCTCGAGAACGCGATCGGCGCGGTTGCAATGACCGGCGGCTCGACGAACGCGGTGCTGCACCTGCTCGCCGTGGCCAACGAGGCCGGGGTGGAGCTGTCGATCGACGACTTCGACCGGATCGCCTGGCGGACCCCGCTGCTCGCCGACCTCAAGCCCTTCGGCACCTACGTCGCCCCGGACCTCTGGCGCGCCGGCGGCGTGCCGCTCGTCACCTCCCGCCTCGACGAGGCAGGTTTCCTGCACCGCGACTGCATCACCGTCACCGGCAAGACCGTCGGCGAGGAGGCCGACGCCGCCGACGAGGCAGACGGCCAGCGCGTGGTGCTCGGGCTCGGCGAGCCGCTCGCGCCGAACGGCGGCTTCGCGATCCTGCGCGGCAACATCGCCCCGGACGGGTGCGTCGTGAAGCTCGCCGGCCACGACCGTCGCCTGCACAGCGGGCCGGCGCGGGTGTTCGAGAACGAGCAGGACGCATTCGCCGCGGTCACCGCGCAGCAGATCAACGCCGGCGACATCGTCGTGATCCGCAACGAGGGCCCCGCCGGCGGTCCCGGCATGCGCGAGATGCTCGCTGTCACCGCCGCGCTCCAAGGCGAGGGCCTCGGCGATTCCGTCGCCCTGCTGACCGACGGGCGCTTCTCCGGCGCCACCCACGGCTTCATGGCCGGCCACGTCGCGCCCGAGGCGCCGCGCGGCGGTCCGATCGCGGCCATCGCCGAGGGCGACACCATCACCTTCGACGTGGAGAACCGCCAGTTGAACGTCGACCTGTCGGACGACGAGATCGCCGCGCGAGTCGCGGCCTATGAACCGCCCCCGCCGCAGTACACGCACGGGGTGCTGGCGAAGTACGCCAAGCTCGTCGGCTCGGCGGCCGACGGCGCCCTTACCGGCTGACCTCGGCCTCCGGCTCCGCGGCGTCCTGCTTCGCCTCGAGCTCGCCCTCCGACACCTCGTAATCGAGAAACTCGGACAGGATCCGGTTGAACGTCGGCGGCCGCTCGGCCATCGGCACGTGCCCCGTGTCCTCGAGGACGATCTTGCGCGATCCCTCGATGAGCTTCAGGTACTTGTCGGCGTCGGCGACCGGGATGATCATGTCGTTGCGGCCCCACATGACGAGCGTCGGGCAGCCGATGTCCGGCAGCCGCTCGCGGTAGTCGTAGTCGATGCACGCCATCAGCGCGTGTTCGAAGCCCGGTTTGCCGCTGCCCTTCATGAACCCTTCGAGCAGCAGATCGCTCCTCAGCCGGCTGGGATGGCGGGCGACGATCGCGAGGATCCAGTGGCGCAGGCGCGGCCGGGCGGCGACGAAGCGCAGCTGCGCCGTGCTCGACGCGCCGAGGAGGGCGACGGTGCGCGCGAAGGCACGCGCCGGGCTCCGCGCGATGTCCATCTGCGAGATGCCGGCAGCGGAGACCAGCAGCAGCCGCTCGACGACGTCGGGCCGGGTGATGGCGACCTCCGCGGAGATGTAGCCGCCCATCGAGTTGCCGACCAGGACGGCGGGAGAGAGCCCGAGGCGGTCGCACAGCTCGGCGACGACGCGGCCGTAGTACTCGATCGAGATGGGCTCGTCCGGCAGAGGCGAGAGGCCGAAGCCGGGGAGATCCATCGCCACGACGCGCCGGCCCTCCGCGAATCGCGGGATGTTCTCGAGCCAGTTCTGCCACTGGCCGCTGAGTCCGTGGACGAAGACGATCGGGCGGTGGTCGCCCTGGTCGCCGAGGTCGACGTAGTTCACGCGAGTGCCCAGGATCTCGATCTGCTTCAGCTCCGCGGGCCAGTCGACGCGGCGCCAGTCCGGGCCGTCGGTGACGCCGTAGTCGTCGCCCGCGCCGGCGGCGGCCCGCATGCGGGCGGGCGGGGCGGTCGAGGGGATGACCTTCTTCATCGCCGGTACGGTACCGCGCGTGGCCAAGATCGCCCTCGACATAGATTCCACGCTGCACCACTACTGGGACCTGCTGGAGCGGATCGCCCTCGAGCGCTACGACGTGCGGCTCCCGTACGCGGACCAGAAGGACTGGGGCATCACCGAGCTCGGACGCGACGAGCTGATCGCGGTGGTCGAGGAGACGCACTCGGACGAGAACATCGAGGGCGCCGAGCCGTACGAGGGCGCCGTCGAGGCGGTACGCCGCTGGCACGAAGAAGGCCACTGGATCCACATCACCAGCCACCGCCGCACATCGTGCGCCCCGGCCACCGAGCGCTGGCTCGACGCGGTCGGGATCCCCTACGACGACCTCCACTGCTCGTTCGACAAGATCACGCGCTGCGTCGAGCTCGAGATCGACGTGCTCGTCGACGACTCGCCCGTGAACATCGCCCGCGCGACCCAGAACGGGATCCTCGCGGCGACTATCCGGCACCCGTGGAACAACGACGCCGAGGCCGACGACCGCGTGATCGTCGAGGACGACTGGCCCGCCCTGGCGGCCGCCGTCGACGCGGCGCTCGCGGCCCGCGACTGAGCGTCTAGCCTGTCGCCATCGCCGATTCGCCCCGCACCCCGCTGAGCCCGCGCGCCCAGGCCGCTCCGCGCGCGGCGCCGCCGCTGCCCGCGGTGCGCGACGCCGACCTCCGCGACCACCTGCCGGCGATCGAGCCGGACCGCGCGCTCAACGACTGGGGCCGCTCGGAGCGCATCGAAGGTGTGATGGACAGGACGCTGTACGACTTCTTCTACCGCTACTGGTTCCGGGCCGAGGTCGAGGGGATCGAGAACGTGCCGGCGCAGGGCGGTGCCCTGCTCGTGTCCAACCACGCGGGCGCTCTGCCGCCCGACGCGGCGATGATCGCCAAGGCGATCCGCGAGGAGCACACCCGCCCGCGGCCGCTCAACATCACGGTCGAGCACTTCTTCAAGGGGTATCCCGGGTTCTCGATGCTGATCCCGAAGATCGGCTGCGTCGCCGCGCACCCGGCCAACGTGCATCGCCTGCTCTACGACGAGGAGCAGCTCGTGCTGGTGTTCCCGGAGGGGCGCAAGGGCACCGAGAAGCTCTACAAGGATCGCTACCGCCTGCGCCGGTTTGGCCGCGGAGGCTTCGTGGAGGCGGCAATGCGCGCGCAGGCGCCGATCGTCCCGGTCTGCGTCGTCGGGGCCGAGGAGGCCCAGCCCGTGTTCGCCCAGCTCGACATCGTGCGCCGGCTGACCGGTCTCCTGTACGCGCCGGTCGCGCCGATCGGCTACCTGCCGGCCAAGTTCAAGCTGCGGTTCCTCGAGCCCATCCGCTTCGACGAGCCGGGCCTCGACGCCGACAAGGGCCTCGTGCAGACCACGGCCAACGAGGTCCGCGCCCGGATCCAGGAGAACCTGTTCGAGATGGTCGCGAAGCGCAAGTCGGTGTGGTTCGGGTGAGCGACGAGCCTTCCCGCCGCGTCCTGATCACGGGCCTCTCGACCTACTGGGGCGGGCGGCTCGCACAGGCGCTCGAGGCCGACCCGCAGATCGAGGCGATCGTCGCGGTCGACAACGAGGAGCCGAGCGTCGAGCTCGAACGCACGGAGTACGTCAAGGTCGGCACCCAGCACGCGCTGCTGCGGCGGGTGGTCGAAGCGGCGGAGATCGACACGGTCGTCGACACCCGACTGGTGGTCGACTCGGCGACCACGACCGCGCGCAAGGCGCACGAGAACAACGTCATCGGGACGATGAACATCCTCGCCGCCTGCAGCGGGCCGGATTCGTGCGTGCGGAAGTTCATCTTCAAGTCGTCAACGCACTTCTACGGCTCCGAGCAGGACGACCCGGCCTTCTTCGACGAGACGATGGGCCGCCCGCACGCGCCGCGCACGCCGATCGAGCGCGACATCCTCGAGGCCGAGGCCTCAGTCGCCGAGTTCGCGGACAAATCGCCGAACGTGACGGTCACGATCCTGCGGTTCGCGAACGTGCTCGGGCCCGACGTGAGCACTTCGCACATCAAGCTGTTCTCGCTCCCGGCCGTGCCGATGATCCTCGGCTTCGACCCCCGCTACCAGTTCGTGCACGAGGACGACGTGGTCCACGCGCTCGAGCACGTCGTCCAGCGCCCGGTGCCGGGGGTCTACAACGTCGCCGCCGACGGGGTGCTCGCGCTGTCCGAGGTGGCCGGCCTCCTGGGCCGCCCGTACGCGCCGGTCCTGCCCCCGTGGGGGACCGGGATGGCGGCGTCCGTCGCCCGGCGCCTGGGCGTGGCCATCCCGCCCGAGATGCTCAACCAGCTGCGTTTCGGGCGCGGGGTCGACAACCGGCGGCTGAAGGCGGCCGGCTTCGTCTACGGATACACGAGCCGCGAGGCCGCGGTGAAGCTCGGAGAGCACCTGCGTCTGCACCCGCTGCTGCGCAACGCGGGCGAGCCCTACCGCTACGAGCGCGAGGTCGAGGAATTCCTACGCTGGAGCCCGAACGTCAAGTCGTCGCAGGTCAAGGACACAGGCGCGCTGAGCCGCGACCAGATCCAGGAGATCCAGAAGCTGCTGGCCGGGCAGGCGCCTGCCGCGCCGCCTGCAGCCGCGCCGCGCGCCGAGGCGAACGCCCCGGCCGCCTCCCCGGCACCGCCCGCGCCCCGCGCCACCGCCCCCGTCGAGCACTTCGACGAGCTCGGCGCGGAGCAGGTGATCGCGCTGCTCGTATCGCTCGAGCACTCCGATCTGCTCGCGCTGCGGGAGTGGGAGGACGCGCATCGCGCGCGGCCTGCCGTACTCGGGGCGATCGACTCGGTATTGGCCCGGGTCGCTGCAAGGCCGCTGTCCGGTTGATGTAAACAGCCCGGGCCGTGCCTACACTGGATGCAGGCGAGCCACCGGCCCGCCCGTTTCCGACATGCGTACGAAGACTTTCGCCATCCTCGCCGCCGTCGTGGTCGTGGTCCTGCTGGGCGCCGCGGGGGCGACGTACGCCTACGACCAGTCGCGCGAGGACACCATCGCGGACGGCGTGACCGTGGCCGGAGTACCCGTCGGCGGTCTGACGGCTGACGAGGCGCGGAGCAAGCTCCAGGACGAGGTCGCGGGCGATCTCGAGCGCTCGATAGCCGTCAAGTCGGCCGGGAGGAAGTTCAACCTCTCCGCCCAGGACGCCGGCGTCGAGGTCGACGTGGGCGGCATGGTGGCCGCCGCGCTCGTGGCGAGCCGCGAGGGCAACATCTTCTCCCGGGTCTACCGCGACGTGACCGGCGGCTCCGAGGACGTCGACGTTCCGACGGCTGTCGGCTACTCGCAGACAGCCGTGAACCAGCTGGTCGCCCGGGTGATCAAGGGCGTCGACCGCCCGGCCCGCGACGCGAGCGTGACCTTCCCCGCCCTCGAGCCGGTCAAGGAACAGGACGGGCTCGAGGTGAAGAAGGCCGAGCTGCGCGACGAGATAGTCGCCGCGCTCCAGTCGCCCGACCAGCGGGTGGTCGCGGCTCCGGTCGTGCGCACGAAGCCGAAGATCACCACCGCTCAGGTCGCGCAGCGCTACCCGACGCTGCTGATCGTGGACCGGAACAACTTCCAGCTCAAGCTGTACAAGGACCTGAAGCTGAAGAAGGAGTACTCGATCGCGGTCGGCCAGGTCGGGCTGGAGACGCCGGCCGGGCTCTACCACATCCAGAACAAGGGCGAAAACGTCCCGTGGAACGTCCCGAACAGCGCCTGGGCCGGCGATCTGGCGGGTACGACGGTCCCGGGCGGGGTTCCGGAGAACCCGCTCAAGGCGCGCTGGATGGGCATCTTCGACGGCGCCGGGATCCACGGCACCGACCAGACGGGCTCGCTCGGCACCGCCGCCTCGCACGGCTGCGTGCGGATGGCGATCCCGGACGTGATCGAGCTCTACGACCAGGTCCCGGTCGGAGCACCGATCTACATCCTGTAGAGCGCCGGGTCAGACCCGGATGGACTCGATGGGAACCTCGGTCCATCCCTGCTCCTCGAGCAGGTTCTGCCTACCGGTGTGACGAACACACATGGTGCCGATGAAGACGCCACGAGTCTCCTTGCGCATGATCACGTACCACATGGTGGAGGCGTCCGGCGTGCCCTCCACCGGGTGCCACGGCAGCTCCGGCCTGTCGTCGCCCGTGACGATCCCGGCCTCTCCGAGCTGCGTCCGCGTGGCGACCCGGCCGTCCTGAGTGTTGATGAAGAATCTCGACACGAAGCCGTTGGAGCCTAGTTGGAGCCGTGCCCTCGCGGCTTTCGACGAGACGCTTCGCCGCCGCAACATGGCGGAGAAGACGCGCCGGGCGTACGGGCTCGACCTCGAGCAGCTGGGCGAATGGGCGTCGGCGCACGACCGCGGTCCGGCCGATCTCGGGACGCGCGAGCTGCGCCGCTACGCGGGCGTGCTGTCCGAGCGGGGCCTGAGTCACGCGACGGTCGCGCGCAAGCTCGCGGCGGTGCGGTCGTTCTACCGCGACCTGGTGGACCGAGGAGAGATCCCGGGCAACCCGGCCGACCTGATCCCGAGCCCGAAGCGGGCCACCTACCTGCCCGCGGTGCTGAAGCCCGAGGAACTCGTCCAGCTGCTCGACTCGATGCCCGCCGCCACCCCGCTCGACCTGCGCGACCGGGCGATCTTCGAGCTCGCCTACTCGGCCGGGCTCCGCGCCGAGGAGCTCGTCGACCTCGATGTCGTGAGCCTCGATCCGGACGCCGAGCAGCTGCGCGTCGAGGGGAAGGGCGGCAAGACGCGGTTCGTCCCCGCCGGTGAACCCGCTTGGCGGGCGCTCGACGCCTACCTCGGCCGCGGACGGCCGGTCCTCGTGCGCGAGGCCGACGCCCCGGAGCCGGCGCTCTTTCTCTCGAAGTCCGGCCGGCGGCTGTCCACCTCGGACGTCCGGCGGCGGCTCACGGCCGCGGTCAGGCGGGCCGCGCTGCGCGCCGGGGTGTCCCCGCACACGCTCCGCCACTCGTACGCGACGCACCTCCTCGAGGGCGGCGCGGATCTGCGCGTGATCCAGGAGCTGCTCGGACATGCCTCCATCAGCACGACTCAGACCTACACTCGGGTAGAGTCGAAACGGCTCAAACAGGCCTATGCGCGGGCACACCCCCGCGCCTGACCGACAATGGCGAGGGTGGAGACCAACCTAAAGGCGATCGAGCTGAAGGACCTGTGGCGCCGGTACAAGGATGACGGCGACCCCAAGGCGCGCGAGCGCCTCGTCCTCGCGTACGCGCCGCTCGTCAAGTACGTCGCCGGCCGCATGTCGAGCGGTCTGCCCGCTCACGTCGAGGAGGCAGACCTCATCTCGTACGGCCTCCTCGGCCTGATCTCGGCCATCGAGCGGTTCGACCCCTCGCGCGAGATCCGCTTCGAGACGTTCGCGATCACCCGCATCAAGGGCTCGATCATCGACGAGCTGCGCTCGCTCGACTGGGTCCCGCGGTCGGTCCGCGCCAAGGCGCGCGAGATCGAGCGCGCCAACGCGAAGCTCGAGCACCAGTTGCGGCGGGCGCCGACCGATCAGGAGATGGCCGAGGCGCTCGAGGTGACGGTCGACGAGTTCCAGGAATCGCTGACCAAGATCTCCAACTCGTCGGTGGTCGCGCTCGACGAGATGTGGACGGTCTCGGACTCCTCCGGCGACCAGGTGTCGCTGCTCGACACGATCCAGGACCCGGCGGCGGTCGATCCGGCGCAGGAGATGGATCTGACCGACATGAAGGACCGGCTCGCCGAGGCGATCGCCCGCCTGCCCGAGCGGGAGAAGCTCGTCGTCGCCCTGTACTACTACGAGAACCTGACGCTCCGCGAGATCGGCGAGGTTCTCGGCGTGACGGAATCACGCGTGTCGCAGCTGCATACGAAGGCGGTCCTGAGGCTGAAGTCGCGCCTGCAGGGCGACTCGCTCACCGAGATCGATTGACGGCCGAGCGGAGATCGGAGGACGAGCTCCGGGCCCGCCTCCGCCAGCAGGCCGCGATCGCGGACCTCGGCCGCGAGGCGCTCGCAGGTGAGGACTTCGGCACGCTCCTCGGCGTAGCGGGCCGCCGGGTGGCCGAGGACCTGGGAAGCCCGTGGGTGGTGATCGTCGAGTTCCACCCGGAAGGCGGTGAGTTCTCGGTGCGCGCCGGCACGTCACCGTCGGGCGGGGCGGTGCTCGACTCGCGCGACGTGCTGATGGCCGGCGGCAGGGGCCAGGCCACGTACACGCTCGCGCTCGACGAGCCGGTCATCTCGCCCGACCTCCGCAAGGAGGAGCGGTTTCGCACCACCGAGCAGCTGGAGATGGGCGGGCGGTCGAGCGTGAGCGCCGCGATCGGGCCGCCGGACGCGCCGTTCGGCGTGCTCGCCGCCTACAGCCGCCGGGCCGACGACTTCAGCCCGGACGACGTAGCGTTCATCCAGGCCGTCTGCAACACCATCGCCGCCGCTGTCGTCCGCGAGCGCGGCGAGCGGCGGCTGCTCCACGAGCGCGCCCAGCTGCGCGAGGCGCTGGCGCTGGTGTCGGAGAGCGAGGCGCGGTTCCGCGACCTCGCCGACACCGCGCCCGTGTTCATCTGGACGACCGACGACGCCGGCCTGGTCGACTTCATCAACCGCGGCTGGCTCGACTTCACCGGGCGCGATCTCGGCGAGGAGCTCGGCGACACGTGGACGCTCGGAGTCCATCCCGAGGACGCCGACGACGTCCGCGAGACGTGGTGGCGGGCCTTCCACCGCCGCGCCCGCTGGGAGTGCGAGTACCGGCTGCGCCGCCAGGACGGCGTCTACCGGTGGATCTTCGACCGCGGGCAGGCGCGTTTCGTCGACGGCGACTTCGTCGGCTACGTCGGCACCGCCACGGACATCCACCAGCGCAAGGAGATGGAGCAGAAGCTGAGCCGGGCGTACGAGCGCGACCACGAGGTCGCCGAGACGCTCCAGCGCAGCCTGCTGCCCGAGCGGCTGCCGGAGATCGACGGCGTCGGGATCGAGGCGCGCTACCTCCCCGCGGCGCGCGGGACCGCGATCGGCGGCGACTGGTACGACGCCCTGGAGCTCGACGACGGCCGGGTGGCGGTTGTCGTCGGCGACGTGGTCGGCCACGGCTTGCGCGCTGCCACGGTGATGGGCCAGCTGCGCAACGCCTTTCGCGCCTATGCCTTGGTCGAGCCGACACCCGCGGCCACGCTGGGCCGCCTGAACCGCCTGCTCGCGGTCGACGGGCGTGATCTGATGGCGACGGCCCTGTACGTGATCCTCGACCGCGACACCGGCGAGATCGACTACGCGAGCGCCGGGCATCCGCCGGCGCTGGTCGCCGGCCGCGCGGGAGCACGGTTCCTCGAGGGCGGCCGGTCCATCCCGCTCGGGACCGCCGACCCCGTCACCTTCACCGATGCCCACGACCGGATCGAGCCAGGCGGCACCCTGCTGCTCTACACCGACGGGCTGGTCGAGCGCCGCGACACGCCGCTCGACGACAGGCTGGCGCAGCTGCGGACCGTGGCGGCGGTCGCCGGGGGCGAGCTCGGCCACCACTGCGACGAGATCCTCGAGGGGCTGCTCGGCGGCGCGCGCCCGCCGGACGACGTGGCGCTGCTCGCTGTCCGGCCGCTGGCGGCCGCGGGCGGGCCGCTGCGGGTCCGGCTACCCGCCGAGCCGAACGCGCTGGTGGGGCTGCGGCGGCGCGTCGGCCGGTTCCTGCGCGCGGCGGGCGCGTCCGCCGAGGAGCAGTTCGAGATCTCGCTGACCGTCTGCGAGGCGGCCGCCAACGCGATCGAGCACGCGTACGGACCCGGTGCGGCCCAGTTCGAGGTGACGATGGACATCGCCGGGGGCACCGTCGCGGTGACCGTCGCCGACGACGGCAGCTGGCGTGAGACCACCGCGCGCGGCGAGGACAGCGTGCGCGGGCGGGGCCTGATGATCATCCACGGCCTGATGGACGAGGTCGAGGTAGACCGCTCCGACCACGGGACGGTCGTCCGGATGACCCGCCGGCTGGGCCTCGGGGCGGCCGCATGAGCACTCACGCGGAGGTCGCCGTCGACCGCCGCGGCGACTGGGTGGTCGCCCGGCTCACCGGTGAGGTCGATCTGACCAACGCGCACCTGGTCCGCGAGGAGCTGACCCGGACCGTGCCCAACGACGCCGCCGGGCTGATCGTCGATCTCCAGGACACGCGCTACCTCGACTCGGCCGCCATCGAGATGGTGTTCGAGGTCGCGACGCTGGTCGGCCACCGCCGCCAGAAGCTGGCGCTCGTCGCCCCGCCGACCTCGCCGCTGCGGCGGCTCCTCACGCTGACGGGGGTCGAGGCGATGGCGGCGATCCACGAGTCGGTCGCCACGGCGGTGGCCGCCGGTGGCACGTCGGCCTGAGCCGACCTTTCGCGGGCCCTCGGTGCGGGGTATGTTCACCGTGGAGTGCAGGGCGTAACGCGAAGGGAAGGAGCCGGATGCCGCATCAAGGTGCGAACAGGATCCGCAACGTGGCGTTGATCGGCCACCGGGGGAGTGGGAAGACGTCGGTCAACGAAGCCCTCCTGTTCGAAGCCGGGTCGATCCCCCGGCTCGGCGAGGTCGGCGACGGCACCACGGCCTCCGACTCCGCGCCCGACGAGCAGGCGCGTGAGATGTCGATCAACTCGAGCCTCGCCTCGTTCCGGTGGGACGACCGCAAGATCAACCTGGTCGACACGCCTGGCGAGCCGAGCTTCATCGCCGACGCGGCGGCTGCGCTGCGGGTGTGCGAGAGCGCGATTGTCGTGGTGAACGGCGTGATGGGGGTCGAGGTTGCCACCGAGCGGATGTGGCAGCGCGCCGCCGACCTCGGGCTCGCGCGGCTGATCTACGTGAACATGCTCGATCGCGAGCGGGCCGACTTCTTCCGCACGCTCGAAGCGCTCAAGGAGGCCTTCGGCCAGCACGTGGTGGCCACGGAGATCCCGATCGGCGCCGAGCACGAGCTCCAGGGCCTGATCGACCTGATCGACATGAAGGCGTTCCGCTACGACGGCCCGGGCCGCGGCGAAGCCGCGGAGATGGACATACCGGAGGACCTGCGCGCCCTGGCGGAGGAATACCGCGAGAAGCTGATGGACGAGGTGGCCGAGGTCTCCGACGAGCTGATGGAGCACTACCTCGAGGGCGACGAGATCTCGCACGAGGAGACGGTCACCGCGCTGAAGTCCGGGGTCACGGCCGGGAAGATCTTCCCTGTCACCTGCGGCGCCGCGACGCGCAACCTCGGGACGGACCGGCTGCTCGAGGCGATAGTCGAGGACCTCCCGTCGCCGGCCGCGAAGGGGCCGGTGCAGGCGGGCGAGCGAACGCTCGAGCCAAGCGACGACCGCGAGGCCGTCGCGTTCGTCTTCAAGACCCAGGCCGACCCGTTCGCGGGCAAGATCAACCTCTTCCGCATCTACCAGGGCGTGATCAGGCACGACAGCCATCTGATCAATCCGCGCACCCAGCAGAAGGAGCGGATCGGCCAGCTGCTGGTGCCGCAGGGCAAGGACAACGAGCATGTCGACGAGCTCGGCGCAGGCGACATCGGCGCCGTGGGCAAGCTGAAGGACACGACCGCCGGCGATGTCCTGACAGAGACGGACTCGCCGATCGACCTCGCCCTACCGGAACTCCCGCGCCCCGTGATGGCGTTCGCCATCGAGCCGAAGGCGAAGGGCGACGAGGACAAGGTGTTCACTGCGCTGCGCCGCCTCCAGGAGGAGGACCCGACGATCGACGTGCACCGCGACCAGCAGACGGGGGAGGAGATCGTCGCCGGCCTGACGCAGATTCACGTCGAGGTGATCGTCGGGCGGATGAAGGAGCGCTTCGGGGCCGAGGTCACTCTCAAGCCGCCGCGAGTGCCCTATCGGGAGACCATCACGGCCGCTGCCAAGGCGCACGGGCGCTACAAGAAGCAGACCGGGGGCCGCGGCCAGTTCGGCGACTGCCACATCGAGATCGAGCCGCTCCCCGGCAGCGACGGGTTCGAGTTCGTCAACAAGATCAAGGGCGGCGTGATCCCGTCCGGCTTCATCCCGGCGGTCGAGAAGGGGATCACCGAGTCGATGGCCCACGGCGTCGTGGCCGGTTACCCGGTCGGCGGGGTGAAGGTGACGCTCTACGACGGCTCCTACCACTCGGTCGACTCGTCGGAGATGGCGTTCAAGGTCGCCGGGTCGATGGCGTTCAAGGAGGCCATGGCCGGCGCGCACGCGGTGCTGCTCGAACCGATCATGAAGGTTGCCATCACGGTCCCGGAGGACTCGGTGGGCGACGTGATCGGCGATCTGAACTCCCGCCGCGGGCATCCGCTGGGCATGGAGCCGAAGGGGTCGATGACCGAGATCAAGGCCGAGGTCCCGATGGCAGAGCTGCTCAGCTACGCCCCGGATCTGCGCGCCATAACGGGCGGCCGCGCCGACTACACGATGGAGCTGGCGCGGTACGAGCAGGTCCCTTCACATCTGGCCGCGCAGGTGGTGGAGCGGGCGGGCAATGAGTCCGAGGCGGTGAACGCCTGAGCGTCCGCTGTACCCTGGACCGTCGATGAAGAAGGAGCTCCGTCCCTTCCACGACAACGTCTCCTGCGACGTTTGCGGCCGCACCATCCTCAAGGGTGAGCGCACCGAGTCCTACCTGGCACCGGGTGGGCACCGCAACCTCGTCTGCGAGCTGTGCTTCGTCCGCGCCGAGCACGCGGGCTGGATCCGCGAGTCAGCGGCCGACGCGATGCCGGCCCGCGGGACCCGCGCCCAGGAGCGCGGTTCCCTGCTCGGGCGCCTGCGCCTGCGGCGTGACCCCGGGGCCGCGGAGGGTCCGCCGGAGTTCGAGGAGGAGCCCCGGTTCGAGGAGCTTCCGACCGAGGAACGCGCCCCCAACGGCGACAGCCCCCGGCGCCGGGCCGCGCCCCAGGATCCACGCCACGTGCGCGCCGTGCCCACCACCGCCGAGGTCAAGATCGAGCGGGCGCTGGACCTCTTCAACGGTTCCGAGCATCAGCGCACCGTGGCCGGGCTGACGCGCACGCTCGGCTACCCCTGGGTGTCGGCCACCCCCGACGGGGCAGCGCCCAGTACCGTCACGGTCGTGGTCGCCTGGGAGCTGTCCTGGTATCGCTACCGCGTCGACCTGGGCGACGCGGCCCAGCCCGTGGCGATGCTCGACAAGGGCGACGAGATCGCCGAGCTCGGAGAGCCGGAGCACGAGTGGAACGCGGCGCTCGACACCGAGGGCCGGATCGTCATGGGAGCTGTCGAGTGATCTATTGCGTAGTCCCGCAGGCGCTCGCCGACGAGCTGTACGACAAGCTCGTCGACTACTACGCCGACGACCCCAACGTCGAGGTGATCATCGACCGGCGCGCCCAGGGCGGCGAGCCGGGCACACACGATCCGCACAGCGACCGCCGCCGCCGGCGGGCGAAGGGCACGTTCCCCCCGATCGAGGTCCCCGGCGACCGGTGAGCGGTCCGGACCGGGTCGTCGTCAACGTCGACGGCGGCTCACGCGGGAACCCCGGCCCGGCGGCAGCCGCCGCCGTGGTCACAGGCGCCGACGGTGAGGTGCTCCTCGAGCGTGGCGAGTACCTCGGCGAGGCCACGAACAACGTCGCCGAGTACCGGGCGCTGCTGCTCGGGCTCGAGCTGGCCCGCGAGCTGGGCGCCAGGGCCGTCGAGGTGATCAACGACTCGGAGGTGGTCTCCAAGCAGATCTCCGGCGAGTACAAGGTCAAGAATGCGGGTCTGAAGCCGCTTTTCCTCGAGGCGAGGGCCGCGCTGGCGGACTTCGACACCTGGCAGGTGCGCAGCGTCCGCCGCGAGCACAACCACGCGGCCGACCTACTCGTCAACCAGACGCTCGATTCGAAACTCGTATAACCGTCCAGGCCTGTGAGCCGCGCGTCCCGCGCGAGCTCTAGCGGTCCGAACGGGGGGATATGCCCTCCGCCCGGACACGCCTCCGCAAGCTTCTCCTGCTCACCTCGCTGATCGCAGTCGCCACGGGCGCCTTCGTGCCGGCCAATGCCGCCGCTGCGCCGCTGTTCGGGTTCAACGACATGCTCGCGTCGTGGGGGCAGGTCGACCAGAACCAGAACGCGACGCTGGCGAAGAACGCCGGTGCGACGTCCAGCCTGATCACCGTCAACTGGCGCGCCGTGGAGCCCACCAAGGGCGACCTGCGGTGGCAGTACCCGGACGCGGCCTACAACGCGGCGGTCGCGAAGGCCCAGAGGCCGATCATGAGCCTGATCTTCTCCCCCGCGTGGACCTGGGACGAAGGCGTCGAATGCAGCGTCGACTGCCGCTACCCGCCGGCCGCAGAGCACTACGCCGACTACAAGGCGTTCGTCGCAGCAGTGGTCAAGCGCTACCCGAAGGCCGCCGGAATCCAGATCTGGAACGAGCCGAACCTCGGGCGCTTCTGGCAGGGCGGGGTCGATCCGGTGCGCTACACCAACCTCGTCAAGCAGGCCTACCGCGCGGTCCGCTCGGTCAGCGCCACGATGCCGGTCGGCGCGGGCGCCCTCACCAACTACGGCGGCACCGACACCTCCGCCTACATGCCCCAGCGCGACTTTCTCAAGGCGATGTACGCCGCCGGACTGAAGGGCAACGCCAACGCCATCACGCTGCACCCGTACCCGGACGACATCGACATGTGGGCCTTCAACAAGGCGATGACCGAGGTGCGCGAGGTGCGCGACGCTGCCGGCGACACGACCGCCAAGCTCTGGATCACGGAGATCGGCGTGTCGAGCAACGACCCGGCCAACCGCAGCTACGTCTTCAACGAGAACGACCAGGCCGTCATGAACGGGCGCCTCGTGCAGCGCCTGAAGGTGATGCCGGACGTGACCGCGATCATGGTCCACACGCTCGGCGCCCCGATCCTGCCCGACGGCAGCGAGGACGGCTACGCCGTGGCTCGCCGCGACCTCACGCCGAAGCCGGCGTTCTGCGAGATCGCCAAGGTAAACGCCAGCGCGTACCGGTGCCCGACGAGCGTCGCCACCGTCAAGCCGGCCGACACGGCGCAGGCGAGCCGCTGGCAGGCGCAGGACCTGCTCCAGACCGCCGCCGACGCCGCGCGCACCTACCGCAAGACGTACGGCTCCTACACGGGGATCACCTCTGCCGCGATCAACCGGATCTCGACCCAGATCTCCGCCACGCCCGCCGACCCCGCGCTCATCCCGGGCACGGCCGCGCGACCCGAGCGCGTCGGCGTCTGGACCGCCGGCAGCGGCGCTGACCAGAGCTTGCTGATCTGCAACACCTCGAAGGCCGACCGCAGCTACTGCATCTACACCGTGCACGGCTCCTTCTGGCGCTACGGCAAGGCCGAGAGCAACATCTACGCCGCCGCCGGCGCTACGACCAGCAACGCCAGCAGCTGGTGGTAGGCGGCTAGCCCGTCGCCGCGCGGGCGGGCAGCTGCAGCTCGAGCCCGTTGACGTAGAGCAGGAACGGCAGGTTTGCGAACCGCAGGAACGGCATGTCCGCGCCGAGCAGCTGGAGCTTCGCCGTGTGGCCGGGGCCGAAGCGGTACGCGTTGGGATGCAGCTCGAACCGCTCGCGGCCGCGGCCCGTGGGGCGGTATGCACCGCGGGCGACGAGCGTCTGGCTCTCCCCGCCGGGCGCGACATCCCAGAGCCGGGCGGCCAGCTGGGCTCCGGCGCGCAGGCCCGTGATGCGGATTCGCGCTTTGACGACCGGCGCGCCGATCAGCGTGAAGCCGTTCGCACCCGCGGGGATCTCCCACGCGGCCGTGCCGGGCTCCGGGTCCGCGGCCGTGGTCGCGCAGGCGTCGCCGCCGCCGGTGACGGGATCGATCGCGAGCGCCACGAGCGGATTGCCCCACAGCGGCAGGACGGTCTGCGTGTCGTGCCAGCGCTCGCGGATCGTGCCCGCGGCGAGGCCACCGAACGTCGGTGCCGTGAACGGGCCCGCCGGTGGCTCGCCCTTCGGGCACGTCTGGGTGGTCGCCGTCACCTCGGGTTCCGGCTCGGGCCCGTCGCCGCGCACGTGGTGGTCGAACCAGGCGTGGAGCATCGCGACGAGCCGGTCGCGGTCTGCGGGTTTGTTCGCCGCGCGCTGGTGGCCGAAGTCACCCCACAGGAGCGCCTGCGGCACGTCCGGATGGTCGCGGCGCATGCGGTTGAGGAAGCGGGTCGCCTCGTCGACCGGGAAGAAGTCGTCGGTCGAGCCGCTGGCCATGAACAACGGCGGTGGGGGAGTGGCCGATGGGATCCGGTAGGCCGAGTGGTGGCGCTCGATCTCGTCGACGATCCGGCGCACGTATGGGCCGCCGTACGGATCGCCGACGGCCGAGCGCAGCACCCACGCGGTCACGTCGGCGCGGGGGTCGAGCCCGGGCGGCGCGAGATAGCCGATCGGCCGGCCGGTGATCTGCGGCTCGCCGACCGGCTGGCCCGGACCGGTGCTGAGGGTGGCCGACGCGAACACGCCGACCGCGAAGGACCCCTTGAACACCCCGACCGGGTCGGCGACGGCCCGTTCGGGCGTGATCCCGTTCGCGCGGGTGCGCCCGTTCGGCGCGATGGCGGCGACGAGATCCGTCCACGGGATCACCGGTGCGGCTGCCGCGAGCCGCAGCGGGGTTCCGGCCGGGGTCCGCCACGGGACGAGCCGGTCGTCGGGCAGCATCACGCGATCGTTCAGCGCGGCCAGGGCGATCGACTGGCCACCGCCGTAGGAGTCGCCGGTCACGCCGATGCGGTCCGCGTCCGCCACTCCCTCGTCGACGAGCCGGCCGATCAGCTCCTGCGTGTCGCGCACCTCGTAGCGGTGGTCGGCGAGGTGGATGTAGCCGCGGGCGCAGGCGATCGGGCTGGCCAGGCGGGACTCGAGGGTCCCGCAGGAGCCCCACAGCCCCCGCGCGGTGTAGGTGAGCACCGCGTAGCCCTGCTTGGCCCAGTTGACCGCGTTGTCGGTATAGGAACGGGAGGGCGGGCCCAGGTACTCGTGCTTGGAGTTGCCGAAGCCGTGGATCAGCGCGACGAGCGGGAGGTCGCGCCCGCCGCCTGGCGGCAGCGTGACCGTCGTGTCGAGCGGGACGCCGTCCCAGGTGCGCACGAGGCCGGAGCACTGCTGCACGCCCTCGCTGTCGGCGCAGGTGGGCAGGCCGAGCGGGCCGGCGGCGCTTGCGGCTGCCGGCATGGACAGCATGAGGGCGCCGATGCAGAGCGCCAGTGCAGTTGTTCGCACCCCTGTTCTCCCGCGGCGATGGTAATAGGGTGGCCGGGTTACCGCTCCGGTCCTGAAAGGACTCGCATTGCTCCCGATCGCCGAATACGGCCTGGGTGAGGCCCTACTCACCACGCTGTCGATCTTCTTCTTCGTCATCTGGCTCTGGATCCTGTTCACGATCCTGACCGACCTCTTCCGCGACCACGAGTTGTCCGGCTGGTGGAAGGCCGTCTGGTGCTTCTTCCTCGTGGTCATCCCGTTCCTCTCCTCGCTGGTCTACCTGATCGCCCGCGGCGGCGGCATGCGCGATAGGACGATCAAGGCCCAGGCCGAGGCACGCCAGCACTTCCAGGACTACGTCCGCGAGGCGGCCGCCACGTCGCCGGTCGACGAGCTGCACAAGCTGGCCGACCTGAAGGAGAAGGGCGCGATCACGGACGAGGAGTACACGCGCCTCAAGTCCAAGTACGTCGAGTAGGCGAGGAGCGCGCTGGACCGTCACGTCCAGCGCGAAGCGGCTGATGGGATTCGAACCCACGACCTTCTGCATGGCAAGCAGACGCTCTAGCCAACTGAGCTACAGCCGCAGCGGTCGCCGAGTATAGGGGGACCTCGAACGGGCAGCCGTCTGAAGCCGGGTTTCCGCCCGGTTCGGTACCGTCCCATCTCCTCGCTGGTCCCCGTAATGCATCCCAAGGGAGTTGATCCGCACGCCGTGAGCCAAGCAACCGCGCCGACGAAGAACGAGAAGCTGCTCGCCTGGGTCGACGAGATCGCAGAACTGACGAAGCCGGACTCGATCCACTGGTGCGACGGCTCGGCCGAGGAGTACGACTCGCTGGCTCAGCAGCTCGTCGACGCGGGCACCTTCGAGAAGCTCTCGGACGCCAAGCGGCCCAACTCGTACCTGGCGCTGTCGGACCCGGGCGACGTCGCCCGCGTCGAGGACCGCACCTTCATCTGCCCGGCGAACGAGCACGACGCCGGTCCGACGAACAACTGGCGAGAGCCCAGCGAGATGCGTGAGCTCCTCGGCGGTCTGTTCGACGGCTGCATGGAGGGCCGCACCCTCTACGTGGTGCCCTTCTCGATGGGCCCGCTCGGCTCGGACATCGCCCACATCGGGGTCCAGCTCACCGACTCGCCGTACGTCGTTGCCTCCATGCGGATCATGACCCGCATGGGCAAGGGCGCGCTCGACGTGCTCGGTGAGAAGGGCGAGTTCGTGCCCTGCGTGCACTCCGTCGGCATGCCGCTCGAAGCCGGCGCCGAGGACGTGCCGTGGCCGTGCAACGCGGACAACAAGTACATCGTCCACTTCCCCGAGACCCGTGAGATCTGGTCGTTCGGGTCCGGCTACGGCGGGAATGCCCTGCTCGGCAAGAAGTGCTTCGCGCTGCGGATCGCGTCGATCATGGCACGCGACGAGGGCTGGATGGCCGAGCACATGCTGATCCTCAAGCTGACCTCACCCGAGGGCGAGACGAAGGTCGTCACGGGCGCGTTCCCGTCGGCCTGCGGCAAGACGAACCTCGCCATGCTGATCCCGACGCTCGAGGGCTGGACCGTCGAGACGATCGGCGACGACATCGCCTGGATGAAGTTCGGCGACGACGGGAAGCTCTACGCCATCAACCCGGAGGCCGGCTTCTTCGGCGTGGCGCCGGGCACGGGCGAGAAGACGAACCCCAACGCGATCGCGACGATCCGCGAGAACACCGTCTTCACCAACTGCGCCAAGACCGACGACGGCGACGTCTGGTGGGAGGGCATGACCGACGAGCCGCCCGCGCACCTGATCGACTGGCACGGCAACGACTGGACGCCGGAGTCGGACAAGCCGGCCGCCCATCCGAACGCCCGCTTCGCCGTCCCGGCGGCGCAGGACCCGGCGATCGCGCCGGAGTGGGAGGACCCGAAGGGCGTCGCGGTCGACGCGATGCTCTTCGGCGGCCGCCGCTCGACCGTCATCCCGCTCGTGTCCGAGGCGTTCGACTGGGAGCACGCCGTGTTCCTCGGCGCGACGATGAGCTCGGAGAAGACGGCCGCCCAGGAGGGCCAGGTCGGCGAGTTGCGCTTCGACCCTTTCGCGATGCTCCCGTTCTGCGGCTACAACATGGCGGAGTACTTCGCCCATTGGCTGCGGGTCGGCGGGCGCGACGGCGCGGAGCTGCCGAAGGTCTTCTACGTCAACTGGTTCCGCAAGGGCTCCGACGGCCGCTTCCTGTGGCCCGGCTTCGGTGAGAACAGCCGCGTGCTCGAGTGGGTCTTCCGCCGCTGCGCCGGCACCGTCGACGCCGTGGAGACGCCGATCGGCCTGCTGCCGAACGAGGGCGACATCAACGTCGACGGGCTCGACATCGACGCGGACGACCTCGCCGAGGTCCTCAAGGTCGATCTCGACACCCTGAAGGGCCAGATCCCGCAGGTGCGCGAGCACCTGGCGCAGTTCGGCGACGACCTGCCCCAGGCGCTGCACGCGCAGCTCGACGCGCTCGAGCAGCGCCTCAGCTAGCCAGCGCTCCCGCGACCACCCGCACCGTTCGCCCGAGGGCGACGCGGTCGAGCCTCCCTGCGCGGTCACACGGGGAGTGGTGGCACGGGTCGCTCTCGCCGACCTTCATGCCGGGCAGGCCGAGCAGCTCGAACTCCCGGTGGTCGGAGTTGCCGGTCGAACTGTCGCGCTGCCAGCGATAGCCGACGCGTGCGCGCCGAGCCGCGGCGGCGAACTGGCCCTCGACGGCGCGGCGCTGGGTGGGCGCCGGAGAGCGGAGAACCATGGATCCCTCGCGGCCGACCTCGTCGACGGCCAGCGCCCAGCGCAGGCGGGCGCGCCCGCGGTTGCGGCGCACGAGCTTCGCGAGGGCGAGGGCCCCGAGGTGGTCGGGAACGCCCGTGAACTCGCGCTCCTCGGCGCCCGTCGCCGCAAACCACAGCTCGCAGCGCGGGCGCCGCAGGCCGCTCCGGGTGACGAGCTCGGCCAGCACGCCGAGCCCCGAGGCGTTGTCGTTCGCGCCTGGCGCCCCGGCGACCGAGTCGGCGTGGGCGATCACGACCTTCACGCACCGTGTCCGCCCGCGGCGGACGCCGATCAGGTTGCGGGATCTGCCCTTGCCGGGCACGTGGAACCCCTGGTAGGAGACGCGCAGGCCGGCGGCCCTGAAACGCCGCGCCAGGGCGCGCTGGGCGCGCAGCTCGCCGGGGCTCGCGGCAGTGCGCGGCCCGTGCTTCGCCACGCCGTTCGCGAAGCGCAGGGCGGTGTCGCCCGTGACGGCGGAAGCGGGCGCGGGCGTGACCAGGAGGGCGACGAGCAGCAGCGCGGCGGCCGCCCTCAGGCGGCGACTTCGACGGTGAGCTTCTCCGGGTCGAACGCGACGTGCCCCGCGACGGCGGCCGCCTCGGCCAGCGGCTGCTCGTAGGTCCAGGCGGCGTCCTCGATCAGCTCGCCGCCCGCGGCGCGGATGTGCCAGTAGTTCGAGGTCCCCTTGTACGGGCATACGGCCGTAGTCTCGCTCGGCTCGAGGGCGACCGTCAGCTCCGTCCGGGGCAGATACGCCCGCGCGGGCACATTGGTCTCGAAGAGCAGCTTCGGGCGCTCCGTCTCGGCGACGACGTGATCGCCGGCGCGGACCGTCACCCGGCGGGCGCTCGAATGGACGTCGACGCGGTGGTAGGGGTCGCGGAACTCGCCCCCGAACTCGTCCTCTTCGACGAGCCAGGTGTCGGCGTTCCGGGCGTACAGCGAGGCGTAGCCGCCGAGCCACGTGGCCGGCCCGATCGGCTGCTCGTAGCGCCAGACCGCGTTCTCCTCCAAGCGGTCGCCGACGCGCAGGTGCCAGTAGGTGGCATCGCCCTTGAACGGGCAATGGGTCGTGTGGTCGCTCTCGACCAGCATGTCGCGGTCGAGGTCGGCGATCGGGAAGTAGAAGCGGGGGAGGAGGTTGCTCTCGTGAAGCAGCCGCCCGCGGGCCGTGTCGAGCACCGTGTGACCGTCGAGGAGCGCCCGGATCCGGCGCGGGTACTCCTGGAAGAAGAGGCGGTGGCGGGGTGCGTCGATCTCGAAGTTGAGCTCGGCCGGCTCGGTTGCGAGCGGGCCGGCGCCGAAGGTGAGGGACATACCGCGAGCATAGCTTACGTATCGTAAGCAGTCAGGTCAGGCGGCTACGGGAGGCGCCGCGCGGCGCTCGCGAACCTTCGTGACCTCGACGCGGACCCCGTGCTTGGGGGCGACGGTGATCCCCCTCAGGATCACCGGGTCGGGATCGGCTGACAGCGGGCGCAGGTCGACGCGCGGCACGATCACGCGGAGCACCTCGTTCATCTCCGCCTGCGCCAGGGCGGCGCCGATGCAGCGCCGGATGCCGCCGCCAAACGGCAGCCACGAGTAGGCCTCGGCCCCGTCGGCGGTGAACCGCTCCGGGCGGAACTCGGTCGCGTTCGGGTAGAGGTCCTCGCGCATGTGCACGAGCGCGATCCCGGGATAGACCTTCATCCCAGGTTCGAGGTCCCAGCCACAGACGGTCCGTGGCTTGGTCAGCGTGCGTTCGGCTGCGTCGATCACGGGCCGCATGCGAAGGGTCTCGCGGCCGACGGCGTCGAGGTAGTCGTCATCGCCGGCGTCGATGGCCTCACGCAGGCGCTCGAGCACGAGCGGGTTGCGCAGCAGGAGCTCGAACGCAAAGGCGAGGGCGGTCGCGGTCGTCTCGTGCCCCGCGGCGAGCATCGTGAACAGCTCGTCGCGCAGCTCGGCGTCGGTCATCGCGTTGCCGTCCTCGTCGCGTGCGCGCAGCAGCAGGGAGAGCACGTCCGTGCGCTCGTCGAGGTCGGGCTCGCCGCGGCGGCGGGCGATCTCCTCGTAGAGCAGCTCGTCCGCGGCGCGCAGCTTCCGGGCCAGGCGCCCGCCCGGGCTGTAGGGGCCGAGGTCCTTCCGCAGCGGGGCGGCGGCGAAGAGCAGCGGGCTCGTGCCGATCACGGCCACGAGACGCTCACGCAGGCGCGCGACGCGATCCGGCTCGGTCACCCCGAAGACCGCGCGGCAGATCACGTCGAAGGTGAGCGCCCGCATGCGGTGACGGAGGACCAGCGACTGGCCGGCATGCCAGGTGGCCACCTCCCGCTCGGCCGCCTCGCGGATCACCTCGCGGAACGCGTTCACGCGCGAGCCCTGGAACGGGGGGGCGAGCAGCTTGCGCTGGCGCATGTGCTCGGGCCCGTCGAGCACGAGCACCGAGTGCTTGCCGAGCAGCGGCGTGAGGAACGAGTTGGCCTCACCGGCGTGCAGGTCGGACTGGTCGCCGGTGAACAGCTTCTTGATCTCGGCCGGGTCGGCGAGGTAGCAGCCGACGCCGAAGCCGGGCATGCGGATCGAGAAGATCTCCCCGTGGCTCGCATACCACCGCTGAAGCTGATCGAGCGGGCGCCGCTGGAAAAGGAGGCCGTTGACCAGCGACGGAGTGCGCGGGCCGGGCGGAATCGCCATTGGCGGAGTGTACGTCGGCAACGGTGGGTAGACGACCCTGATGGCTGAACTCGTACTGGGCCCACTTCTGCGTCACGTCGGTGAGCGCGACGCGACCGTCTGGGTGGAGACAGATGAGCCGTGCGAGGTCGAGGTGCTGGGAACCGCCGTAACGACGTTCGGCGTCGCGGGCCACCACTTCGCGCTGGTCGACGCCGGCGGGCTCGAGCCCGGAACCGTCAACGAATACGAGGTCCGGCTCGACGGGCGCCGCGTGTGGCCGCCGGACGAATTCGAGTTCCCGGCGAGCCGTTTCCGCACCTACCCGAATGACGGGCCCGTGCGCGTCGCCTTCGGGTCATGCCGCGTCGCCCCGCCGCACCGGGAGCCCTACACCCTCACCAAGGACGAGGACGACCGCGGCCGGGAGATCGATGCGCTGCGCACCCTCGCCCTCGGCCTGTACGACCAGCCCTTCGACGACTGGCCCGACCTGATCGTCCACCTCGGCGATCAGGTCTACGCCGACGAGGTACCGCCGGGCACCGAGGAGTTCATGAAGGGCCGCCGCGACCTCTCCGAGGAGCCGGGAACGCTCGCTCACGGCTTCATCGAGTACACGAGGCTCTACCACGACTCGTGGTCGGACCCCGTTGTGCGGTGGCTGTTGTCGACGGTGTCGTCGGCGATGGTGTTCGACGACCACGATGTGCACGACGACTGGAACATCTCGGCGGAGTGGGTCGAGGAGATGCGCGCCACGGGCTGGTGGGACGAGCACATCATCGGGGCGATCGCGTCGTACTGGGTCTACCAGCACATCGGGAACATGAGCCCGGCGGACCGCGCCGACGACGAGCTCTGGGCCGAGGTCCAGGCCGCCGACGACGCTTGGACGGTCCTGCGCGACTTCGCGTTCCGCGCCGACCGCTCGACCGATGGCGCGCGCTGGAGCTATTGCCGCGAGCTGGGCGACACCCGTCTGGTGATGATCGACTCGCGCTGCGGGCGCGTGCTCGATCGCGGCGCACGCTCGATGCTCGACGAGGAGGAGTGGGACTGGGTCGCCGAGAAGCTGAGCGGGGACTTCGACCACCTGCTGGTGGCGACCTCGCTGCCGTGGCTGCTGGCACCGGGGATGCACTGGCTCGAGGCGTGGAACGAGGCGGTCTGCGACGGAGCCTGGGGCGGGGCGGCGGCGCGGCTGGGCGAACGTATGCGGCAGGGTCTCGACCTCGAGCACTGGGCCGCCTTCCGGGAGTCCTTCGACCGGCTGGCCCGCCTGCTGGGCGAGACGGGAGCAGGTGAGCGGGGGGCCGCTCCGGCGTCGATCGTCACGCTGTCAGGCGACGTTCACCACGCCTATCTCTCCGAGGTCGCGTTCCCGCGCGAGGCGGGCGTGGAGAGCGCGGTCTACCAGGCGGTCTGCTCGCCGCTGCGCAACCCGCTCGACGCGCGGGAGCGCCGCGCCATCCGCATCGCACGGTCTCGCTTCAGCCACGCTCTTGGACGTCTGCTCGGCCGTGCCGCGGGAGTCGCCGATCCGGCCGTGCGTTGGCGCGACGTCGGCGACGGCCCGTGGTTCGACAACCAGGTCGCCCAGCTGCTCATCGACGGCCGGCACATGGACCTGGCCATCGACAAGGCGGCACCGGGCGCCGACGGGCCGGAGCTCGAGCGCGTTTTCGAACACCGGCTGGCGTAGGTGGGGGATGCCCGCGGCCGTCCGGGGAGTGTTCGGGACACGGTTCGCACCGACGCGCTTTCCGCTGGACTGGAATCAGCAGGACGAACCTCCGGACGGTCCGGTCAGGTGCCAGCACGCTTGACCAACCGTTCTGCCTCAATTACGGTCAATCCGGAAATTGCCGCCGGGCAGGGGCCTTTGCGAGCGGCAGAAAGTCAGGGGCGAATGGACTACAACCGACCCACGGTCGTCGATCACGGCGACCTGATCGACATCACCGCGGCAACCGCCTTCACCGGCGCCGAGGACGGCGCTATCAAGATCGGGGTCGGCCTCGCCCTTATTCCGGATCACGAGATATCCTTGCCCGTAGGGCCGTAGTCGGCTCACGTTCCTAGGTCTAGGGCGTTCACGGGAAACGTGCGTCGTGAATCTGCGACACGTTCCGCGTCAGCATTGAAGGCGCCGACCGGAATCGAACGGGTGTCAAACGGCTTTGGCAGGCTCCGCGGTCTTAGGGTCGTCCGCTTGCTAGAGCGGTCTGAGTGTTCTCAGGTGCGCTCAGTTGGGGTGGGAGTAGGGGAGTTCGGGACACGTTTCTGACACTGTGCCGTTCTGCGGCAGAGGGCTCATCCATGTCGCTGCCACCGTAACCCAGCTACGGGCGAGGACCGGGAACGCCGGGACAATCTCGGGACACGGTTGCCCGAGAGGCAAGGCGCCGACCAGAATCGAACTGGTGGAATCGTGGCTTCGGGACCTAGAGCCAACGGTGCGCATCTACGTGACCCACTTTGTGGCGTTGCGTCGTGGCTCCGGCCCAGAGTCCTAGGGTTGCCACAGGGCGCTGCGGTGCCTGCCGACGTAAGACTTTCGGGCGAGCGCCGATCTGCCGGCGCCGGACCTGTCCCGGCTATGCGCCGATTTGGGCGGGAGACCAGCGGCGGAAGCTCTTCGAGAACCTGAAGGCATACGGCGGTGGTCGGGTCGTCCAGATCGCCATTACGGCTCCTGGGATCGACGTCCTTCCGTGGGATCGAAGCCGCTGCGCCCATCCGCCCGACGAGGCTTGCTCGGGCCTCCGTGGGTGCGTCGTCAATCCAGCGGTGGCCGGTGCCTGGAATCTGTCGGCGCCGGAACGGTGGCGCCGGCTGCATCGCCGTGCCTCGCAGAGGACAAGGGCTCAGTGCGGATCGGGAGGTGGAAACCTGCTCGCCCGGGTCTGGGAGCTACAGAAGAGGGGAGTGCTCCACGCGCACGCGGTCCTGGGCTTCTCGACAGCAGCAGAGATTGCCGCCGCACATTGCTACGTCGGTGCGTTGAAGGAGCTCGGGCCGCAGTACGGGTTCGGGCATATCGACGGCCATTTGTCGAAGCAGGTGATGCCGGCACGCGCGGCAGCGGCCTACCTGTCGGCCTACTTCGTCACTGGCAAGACAAGAAAAGCGACGCTTCAACAGTCAGTGATGTACCGGGGAATGCCCCGCTCGATCATCTATGTGAGCCCGGTACTCACGCAGGAAACCGGGGTGACGATGCGCGAACTTCGATTCCGGCGCTTCGTGTGGTTCCTCGCGCGGGGTGCGGGGTGTTCGCTGGATGAAGCGCGAGAGATTGCGGGCCGGTCCCTGGCCGGGACCCTCGACCTCGACACCGATGAGTACGCCGCCTCGCCGCGCTTGCTCGCGCAGCTCCTCGGCCGCGAGCCACCCTCGGCATAGCGCCGGAAGGGGTGGAGGTCGATCGAAGGGCCACCGGGAATCCGGCGACCGATCTAATCCCGCGCGACTCGCCAGCCGCCGGACGCACGGACGCACGGACACGGCGCGGAGCGGTGTGGCCGCGCGCCCGCGCGCTCGACGGCCTGCCGACTCGCACGGCATCGATGGGACGCGGGCGCCCAGGCGCCCGACTTGACCTTGTAGAACACGCCGTTACCTGCGACGACGAACGGCGCGGAACTCCCCTCCTTTTACGCGAAAGCGGGGCGTAACGGCGCACACCGGCAACCGAAGCGATTTAGGATCATCCGACGATGGCCCCCTCCCGGCGCGACCTGTTCTTCCCATCGGGCGACGCTCGCTGCCATGCGTGGTTCTATCCCTCCTCCGGTCTGAGCGAAGGCGAGTCAGTGCCCACCCCGGTCATCGTGATGGCCCACGGCCTCGGCGCGATAAAGGCATTGCGACTCTCGGCGTTTGCGGAGCGTTTCCAAGCTGCCGGATACGCCTGCTTGGTGTTCGACTACCGCCATTTCGGCGACAGCGAAGGGCAGCCCCGCGAGCTGCTCAGCATCAGCCGCCAACGCGAAGACTGGCGCGCCGCCGTCGCCCATGCCCGCTCGCTGCCGGACGTTGACGCCGACCGCGTCGTGGTGTGGGGCACCTCGTTCGGCGGCGGTCACGCCATTGCCACCGCCGCCGCGGACCCTTCGTTGGTCGCTGCGATTGCACAGTGCCCCTTCACCGACGGCTTGGCCTCGGCACGGCAGATCTCGCCGCTGGGTACTGCCCGGCTGACCGTCGCCGCCGCAAAGGATCAAGTCGCTCGGCTGAGGGGTCGCCCGCCCGTCCGCGTCAAGGTCGCCGCGCATCCCGGAGAGGTTGGGCTGATGGACGCACCCGACGTTATTGAGGGGGTGCTGGGGCTCCTGGAGGCGTCCGGCCTCACGGAGGCCGAGTACCGCAATGACGTACCGGCCCGCGTGGCGCTCGAGATCCCGCGCGACGCCCCAGGCAGACAAGCAGGCCGGGTGCGCTGCCCGATCCTTTTCTGCGTCTGCGATGCCGACACCGTCGCCCCGGCCAAGGCCACACTCCGTCACGCAGCCAAGGCACCACGCGGTCAGATCCACCGCTACCCCGTCGGCCACTTCGACATCTACATCGGCGACGAGTTCGAGCGCGTCATCACCGACCAGCTCGCATTCCTCAACAAGCACGTCCCGCCCGCCGCCTAGGTCGAAGTAGCCGGGCGCTCTTTCGCTTTGCGTACGGGCGCCCTCTCACCGACTAGCCGCTCTGCGCGATGAGCGGTCGGTTACGGTGGCGCGATGGGTAGAGCTTGGGGGTGGGGACTGTTTGCGGCGGTCTGGATCTTCGGCACCGTCGCGCTCGGGCTTCGCTCCAGGGAGGAGGGCGTTGATGTCGTCGACTGCCACGCACCTTGGGTTTCGGTGGGAGCGTCGGTCGCGATCGCGCTGTTCGGGAGTTGGTGGATCGCGGACCGGCGAGACGACCGGCGGTTCCCTGTGGTCCTGGTGTGCAGTCTCGTCCTTTGGTGCCTGACCGCCTTCGCGTGGCCGGCGCTGTTCTCCGAGTCCTGCGGATCCGGCCGATAGGCCGGGCCCCGCTCTGTGCGACGAGCGGAAGGCGGGATCGCGTGGCTCATGCGGCATCGGGCATTGCCGATACTGCGTGGGTGTCGGGATCTTGGGTCATAAGGACCGTGGTGGCCGCCACGGTGGTGTTGGTCGCCGTTGGCCTCGCCGTTCTGTTTGCGCCGGCAATGGGCGACGTGGACGCCGACGCACTCCACGATTCCGTTGTAGCTGAGGTCGATGGAACGAGCTTGTTCTCGCGTTGCCGGGAGAAGGGTGGCGACGGGTGGGAGTGTGGCGCGTACGACTCCAGGGCAAGCGGCGCGATTCTCTACACGGTCGACGTTGACGGCCGTTGCTGGACCGCCAGACGGACCACTAGCTCGTCAGTCAGCGAGCTTCCAAAGTCGGCGGACGGCTGCGTGATGTGGCACGACCAACTCGGAATCGGCGACTGGCTCCGTTAACGCCTCCCTCTGCGCGAGAAGCAGGCCCCGGCTACCGGGTGGTGCTGTAGTGAAAGTTCGTCCCGTCAGGCATGTCAAGTCGGTGCTCGGCGACTTTCTCCCCACGCTCGGTGAGTCCAGTGACCTTTCGAGCCGGCGACTGTGGGGTGAACAGCACGTAGAACTTTGTTCCCTCGGGGACGTCGAGCTTCGGCGGAGCTGGGAAGAGCCGCGCAGGCGCTCGCGAGCCGTCCTCGAGTGTGGCGATCACACGGGCCACGCTCTTTGTTGCCGTGCCGTGAATCTCGCGCGAACGACCGGCGCCTCCGCCGGCCAGGTTGAGCGGCTCAGCTGCGTCCAATCCTTCGGCACCCAGACCGCTGGTACCGCGCATGAGCGACACATCGAGCGACGCCCCCTCGGTTCGCGCCCGCAGTTCCCAACGCGTATCGGTACCCGGGATCGCACCGGTCGCGACGCTTGCCGAGCTCGACCCCTCGTTATCTCCACAACCCGCGATGACAAACAGCGCAACGATCGCCCCGACAGCCGCGGGCAATGACCCCAGCTCCCATCGAGCTCGCATCACTCGAGTTAACCGGCCACCGACCCACCACGCAAGCGAGAGCTGCTCCGCGCGAAGAGCAGGGCGCTGGATTTGCGCGAAGCAGTGTGCCCGTCAGTCGATCGGGCCTCTCTCCAAGCAACCACCGCCTGGGTGTCCCAGGATGCCTCGCTCGCGTTCAACAATCGCGCGGAAACGTCTCCGGGCTTGGCGCGCGTCGTTGCCCGTCTCACCGGTCTCAAATGTCACTACCGTTTCCACTGCACGGTGGTCGACAGCTGGATCAAGACCCTGCCGCCGCCCAGTCTCGGCGGCCTGCTCGGCCGCTTCCTTCGTCTTGAAGATCGCGTAGCACGCCGTGTACTCAGACTTCGAGTAGGCGTACAGCGCGGTCCCACCTGCGACGAGCAAGGCGACGACAACGGTGAAAGCGAGGGCAGCACCCTTCATCGGTGTCCATCATCCCAATGATCGACACCGCTTCTGCCGTGCGCGACAAGAGGCAAAGCGGTCAGATCCCGACGAGGCCGGCCGCCGTGAGAGCGACACAGAGGCCCGCAAGAGCCCAGAGAATGCGACCGATCTGCCGGTACCGCACTGGCCAGTCGCCAGGTCCGTCCTCCACATCACCCGACGCAATCTTCCGGTCGAGGGCCGCCATCTCGTGGCGCGCGTAGATGACGGCAGCCAGCCCAACCAATCCGCAGATCACAATCATGCGATTCACGGAATCATCCTTGCGGGCGGCGATCCCGCTGAGACCGCCACCAAGCTTCGCGCCAGGACGAGCATGAGCGCAGGTGTTTCAGCGGGATGGGACATAAGAGAAGACGTAGGCGCGGATCGCCAGACCGTTCGGCCCATTGTTATCGGCCGACCAGTCACCGGCATGAGCCAGACACCCGCTTGGCGGCGATGAGCGGGTCAGTCGCGGTAGTCCTCGTTGAGCGCGTTCTGGACGTGCGCTTTGAGGTCTATGTCACTGGTCGACACAAGCCAAGCTCCGTTCCTCTTCTTCTTGCCTTCAAGAATTGTCATCCGTGGGAGGGTTCTGTGAAGGTGAGCTTTGACGGCTTCGAACTTCTCGATGGGGACTGGAACGCGCTCACCCCAGTCGATCGGAGGGTCGATCGGAGGCGGCTGACCGGGCGGTAGGGCGACCCCAAGTGCGCGTAATTGGTCGAGCACCGTCTCACGGTCTGTGCCGGCATGCTCCAGCAGGAACGGCACGTTGCGCTCGCTATCCCACAGCAACGCCAGCAACAAGTGCTCCGGCATGACCTCCGCAGCGCCCAAGCCGGCGGCAAGACCTTCAGCTCTACCAACGACCGCCGCGAACGCCGGGTTAATTCCAAGCCACCGGCGCTCATCCGGAGCGATTTCATCGTCGCGCTGGCCGGCTCGCTTCAAGAGCGCTTCCCTCAGCGCGAAATATGAAAGGCCCGATCCGCGAAGTGCCTCGCCCGCCACACTTTGCTCGTCTGGATTGGCGAGCGCGAGCAGAATGTCCCAAGGGCCGACGGCAGCATGGCCCACGCCGCGCGCCTCATCGAACGCCTGCCTCGTCAGACGCATCCTCTCCCTCGACATCACCACGATCCCAGTATTGCGCCACTCGGCCCGCGTTCACCGACTGTCGCTTGGCGCGACAAGCGTCAATACGCGAAAGCCGCAAGCTGTTCGGGGGCCGGATACTGCATGCGATGGCCGAGGAATATCCGCCGCCGCATCCGCAATCGCGTCAACGCGCACTCGATGCGATGCGCAGCATCGCGTCGTCGGACACCGACGGCGACGACCGCCTATACGACGAGCTCATCCCGATTTCGAATGATGAGCTGCTTTCTAACGACTCGTTCTTTTCGCGGTCCTACGCGCTGTGGATGGAGTTGACGGACAGATTCCGAGGTGGGGCCTCTCAGCAGGGCGCAATGTGATCGTGAACTGGCGACTGCGGCGCGCGAGTTCTTGGACGCGGCTGAGGATGAGGGCCTTGAGTCGGCCTGGTTCGACCGCTGGGAGGCACTACTAAGGGACAGCTGACAGGCAGCCACTCCCCGCTTCGCGCGAGAAGCCGTAGTCGCGTTCACACATGAGCGGAAGACTGGCGCGCCGTGACGGCCGATGGCTGAAGGCGCCACTGCATCGACGAGGTAGCGGCGATCGGACTCTGGTCGTCGGCGCCGTTTCCGGCGAACGGAAGTCGGTTCGGTTCCGGATCGTCCGCAGGGCCGCTGCGCCCTCGCAGTTGGCACTGCCAGGGCGCGCCGTGGGTACGGCAGTGCGGCACGGTGATCGATCGGGTGCTGGTCGACGATCGTGCGAGGCGCGCACTCGGACGCGGGTGTGATCAATCCGCTGGTGCGCGGTGGTCCGGGATGCCGGGAACACGGGCTGAGTTGGACCTCGCCGGGCTGACTCGCCTTTGCGGGACCGTACGCCTCTACATGCGACCAGGACCGAGGTCGTAACTGGCGCTGGACTGCGGACACGAGATCACGACGACGACTGTGATGGCTGCTCACGCGCGCGGGAAGGCACCGCGACGAGCCAGCTGCAGGCAGCACTAGCTGATTCGCTGAGGCGGCCGGAGTCGCGTCTCGCATCCGCGGACAGACTGGCGCGCCGTACGGCCGATGACGAGATTGGCGCGCAGCAAACGCGTCTCGACGTACCCTCGCCCTCATGGACAGCGAGAACCACTCCGGCGCAGGGATGCCGTGGAAAGGCGTGGCGGGTCGCCGCAGTCTTCGGCGGTTCTGTTCGCAGCGGTCTCTGCACCTGGATGCGGATCGAGGAGCGCGACTGTCGATTGGGAGCGCCGACTCGGCGCCGGCGCCTTCCTGGTGGCGTTCTGCATCTCGACTCCGTCGGCATGCTCGGGGTTTGGCTGTGGCGCGAGGCGGCGAGCGAGGATCCTGGCGAAGGTTGAGGGTGCCGCCGCTTTGCGCGAAGAGCAGCAGTACATGAGCATGTAAAGCAATTGACAGATTGCGTAGGGGACATTACGGTGAGAGCATGTCGTCGCCTGACCGCCCACCGTCAGCACATCGCGAGAAGGCTCGCGGCACGGTGCGGGCCCTACACCTTGGCGAGCTGGAACGGGCAGGGGAGGCCCGGGCGACTGCCCTAGCCGAGGCGGACGCCCAACTCGATCGCATCGCGCGGCTTCTCCCTGATGCGCTCCAAGCCGGCGTGTCGCTGAGCGAGATTGCGCGGGCTGCAGGAGTTAGCCGGCCGACCCTTTACGAACTTCGGGCGCGCTACGGCGATTCGTCCGGGGACCTGTATCTCGGTGTCTTGCAGACGGTCGCGACGAATCCGGGTATCGCCGGCGGCGAGCTGCGGGACCGGTTGAAGCAGAGTGGCGACGCGTTGAAGGAGCCTCTGGCGTCCTTCGTTGCTCAAGGTTGCATCGTGGAGGAGGTCGATGAAGACGGCGAGAGCCCGGCGCTCGTCTACTACCTCACGGCGAAGGGCGACGCAGTGCTCGAGGAATGGCGCTTCCGCGACTCAGACGGTGACGCATGAAGCTGACTCGCGCCACAGATCTGTTCATCGATGACATGCGGTCGCAGGGTCGGATCAACTCGCCAGCAACGGAGCGTGACTACCGGGGCGTGCTTAAGGCTCACGCGGAGGACGTGGAGAACCGCGACCCCCGGTACACCAACCGCGAAGATGTGAAGTGCACCCTTCGACGTTGGACTCACCCGAACTCGCAGCGGAAGCAACGCTCGATTCTGGTCTCGTTCTATGACTGGATGGTCGAGGAGGGGATGCGTCCAACCAACCCGGCACGGCAGACTCGGCGTCCGAAGCGTCGACCCTCACAGACGTACCGCCTCACCCGAGAAGAAGTGCTTCGCCTGGTGGCCGCTGCCCGCGGTACGCGCGAGCGCCGAGCCATCTGCCTCGGGGTCTACGCGGGCCTTCGGAGCGCTGAACTTCGCGGGCTGCGGGGCGAGCACTTCGAGCGGCCTGGCTTCATTTGGATCGACCACACGATTGCGAAGGGCGGTCGAGAGCGATTCGTCCCGATTCCCCCCGAGCTAGTCGCCGTCGTCGCTGATATCCGGCGGACCGTCGCGCGGGACCACTTCGTGCTTCCTGCCCAGCGGTGGCGCAACCCAGGCCAGAACACCGTCACGCAGGACTTACGGACGCGCCCTATGTCCCCGAGAACTCTCTGGGAACTGGTGCGGCGAGTCGGGCAGGCGGCGGGAATCGCGCACCCGATTCACCCGCATCTGATGCGACACGCCTATGCCCACCACATGGCGAGGCATGCCGGTGTGCGCAGTGCTCAACAGCTCCTCGGCCACGCCGGGATAGCGACAACTCAGGGCTATCTCGACTCGTCCACGCCGGACGAACTCCAGGAGGCCGTCGAGGGCTTCACGTTCGGAGTGATAGGCGAACAAGCGTTCTACCCTCTGGTAGAAGCACTCGCAAACCCAGTAGAGGCGCCGACCAGAATCGAACTGGTGTAAACGGCTTTGCAGGCCGCTGCGTAGCCACTCCGCCACGGCGCCGGGGGCGGCGGCAAGGGTAGCGTTCAGCCGACGGCGTCCATCGCTTCCTCGCGCGTGAGGAAGGTCCGGCCGCGGTGGATCAGGCCATCGATGACTTGCCATACCGCTGCACGCTGCGTGTCCAGCGGCACGCCACTGTCCTTCCCGACCAGGTGTGCGCGGAAGACAGCGACCACCACCCCGGGGCGTGGCTCGCTGATCTCCTCGATCTCCATCCACCACGAGGCCCAGGCGCTGGCCATCTCCTCCATGTAGAGACGCAGGTCGTCGTGTCCGCGGTAGGTCTTCGGCTCGACTGCGCCCATGGCCGACTCGAACGAGCAATCCGTCGCCCACAGCTGGACGGCTGCGCTGAGGTCAGGCTCGGTCTGTCCCGAGCGATTCAGCTCGAGCAGGCGACGGACGGCCGCGACATTCTGCGACTCGGGGGGCATGGCCGAACCAGTATCTCCCGAGTAGCGTCCGGCGCGTGAGCGCCGCCTTCGCGCCGGGCCGGGTCAACCTGATCGGGGAGCACACCGACTACAACGGCGGGCTCGCCCTCGCGTTCGCGATCGAGCAGGGGGTCACGGTGCGGGCGGCGTCCGTGGCCCGGCCGGGCAGCGCCGACCCCGCGGGCTACGTGGCGGCGGTGGCCGCCGCGCTCGGTGCCGGGCCGCCCTCGATCCGGATCGAGAGCGACCTGCCACAGGGAGAGGGCCTTGCGTCGTCCGCCGCGCTATGCGTGGCCGCCGCCCTGGCGCTCGGGGCCGATCCGAGTGACCCGGTCGCCCTCGCCCGGGCCTGCCAGGGTGCCGAGCTGGCGCGCCGTCGGTGCCCGCACCGGCCTGCTCGACCAGCTCACCTCGCTCCTCGGCCGCCCGGGGGAGGCGGTGCTGCTCGACTTCGGCCGTGGCCCGACGTGGAAGCGCGTCCCGGTCGAGCTCGGCGGCGCCCGCCTCGCGGTCATCCCGTCCGGGGCCCCGCGAGAGCTGGCCGCCTCGGGCTACAACCAGCGCCGGGCGGAGTGCGATGCCGGCCATCCCGCGCGCCTGCGGCACGTGGCGACCGAGAACGAGCGCGTGCGGCAGGCCGTCGACGCGATAGCGGCCGGTCAGGCGTGGGAGCTCGGGGCCCTGCTCGACGCCTCGCACGCCAGCCTCCGCGACGACTACGAGATATCCGTCCCCGCGGTCGAGCGGACGGTCGCGGCGGCCAAGCGGGCCGGTGCCCTCGGGGCGCGGATCATGGGTGGCGGCTTCGGCGGCTCGGTCCTCGCGCTGTTCGGTCCCGGGGGCGATCTGCCGCCGGGCGCGATCCCGGTCCGCCCATCCGGGGGTGCGCGTGTAATTGCGTGAGTAGCGATCGCTCGAACGGGGTAGCGCTGAGCCCACGAGAAGGGATTTCCCCATGGCTCGGAGCCGGCCGATTGCCGCTCGCCGTCGTGGGACGAGAGAGGAGAGAGCGATGGAGGAGGCAACGATGCCGCGCAGCGGCATGCCCGGAGAAGCGTCCGACGGCGGCGGGCCGAAGCCCGACTGGGCGGCCGTCCAGCGATCGCCGGAGTTCCAGGAGCTGATCAAGCAGCGCCGGCGGTTCGTGATCCCCGCCACGGCGTTCTTCCTCGGCTGGTACCTCGGATTCATCCTGCTGGCGGGCTACGCCCCGGACTTCATGGGCGAGTCGGTCTATGAGGGCCTGACCGTGGGCTACGTGCTCGCGATGAGCCAGTTCCTGATGGTCTGGGTGCTCACGTGGGCGTATCTGAAGCGCGCCCGTGAGGTGTTCGATCCGCTCGCCGAGAAGGCGGTCGCGCGGGCCAAAGCCGACGCGAAGGCGGTGAGTGGCCGATGACGCTCCCGATCGCAGCAGAAATCAACGAGCTCGCGCTCTCGATCTTCGGCGTCGTCGTCGCCATCACGCTGGGCATCACGTACGTGGCGTCGAAGCGGATGTCGTCGGCCACGGACTTCTGGGCCGCCGGCCGCGGCATCTCGGGTCCGCAGAACGGGTTCGCGATCGCGGGGGACTACATGTCCGCCGCGTCGTTCCTCGGCATCTGCGGACTGATCTTCCTGTTCGGCTTCGACGGGTTCCTGTACTCCGTCGGCTTCCTCGTCGCGTTCCTCACGGTGCTCTTCCTGATCGCCGAGAAGATGCGCAACTCGGGCAAGTACACGCTGGCCGACACGCTTTCGTTCCGGATGAAGCAGAAGCCGGCCCGCACGGCGGCCGCGCTCGGGACGCTGTCCGTCGTCGCCTTCTACCTGATCGCGCAGATGGTCGGCGCGGGCGTGCTCATCCAGGCACTCGTCGGCATCGACTTCTCGGTTGCGGTCATCGCGGTGGGCATCTTCATGCTCAGCTACGTGGTCTTCGGCGGCATGCTCGCCACCACGTGGGTGCAGATCATCAAGGCGATCCTGCTGATGACGGCGACGCTCGTGATGTCGATCTTCGTCCTCGAGCGGGTCGGGTTCAACCCGGTCGAGCTGTTCAACCGCGCGGCGGACGCGAGCCCGGCCGGTGAGGCCTATCTCGCACCGGGGCTCGACCCGAAGCTGTCGAACCCGGTCGACGTGGTGAGCCTCGGCCTCGGCCTCGTGCTCGGCACGGCGGGCCTCCCGCACATCCTGATGCGCTTCTTCACGGTGCCGGACGCCAAGGCCGCCCGTTCGTCCGTCGGCTGGGCCGTCGCTCTGATCGGCGCGTTCTACGTGATGACCACGTGCCTCGGCTTCGGCGCTCGCGCGATCCTCGGCGAGGGCGGGGTGGAGGCCGCCGGGAAGGGCGGCAACCTTGCTGCGCCGAACCTCGCGGAGGCGCTGGGAGGCGGTGCCGGCACGGTCGGCGGCGACCTGTTCCTGGCGATCATCGCGGCCGTCGCGTTCGCGACGATCCTGGCCGTGGTGGCCGGGCTCGTGATCTCGGCCTCGGGGGCGGTCGCCCATGACGTGTGGTCGAACGTGATCCGCAGCGGCAAGGACTCCGAGAAGGAGGAGATCTACGTCGCCCGGATCGCCGCGGTGACGATCGGCGCGATCGCCATCGGCATCGCGATCCTCGGTGGGGAGGGGCTGAACGTGTCGTTCATGGTCGGCCTCGCGTTCGCGGTCGCCGCGAGCGCGAACTTCCCGGCCCTGCTGCTCGCCCTCACGTGGAAGCGGTTCAACACGGCAGGTGCCGTGACGGGCGTCCTGTTCGGCGTGATCAGCGCCATCGGCCTGATCGTGATGAGCCCGACCGTGTGGCCGGGTCCCGATTCCACCGACGGCCACCTCGTCGGCCTGTCCAACCCGGGGATCATCTCGATCCCGCTCGGGTTCCTCGGCTGCTGGCTGGGCACGATGCTCGGCGGCCGCGAGAAGGAGGCCGAGGACGGGTTCGCCGAGCTCGACGTACGGGCCGAGACCGGCCTCGGCGCCGAGGTGGGCACCGGTGCCACGCTGCGGGGCGCCTCACGGCCCGCGCCGGCGGAGACAGAGGCTGACCGCGTACCCGCGGTGCGGTAGAAACACCAGACAACCCCAGAAGGAGGACGGATGGAAGCCGGCACCGCCCCGGAGGATCTCGAAGCGCGCATCGCCGAACTGCTCGACCAGGAGGCATTCGAGCCGAGCGAGGAGTTCGCGGCGCAGGCCCTCGTGTCCGACGAGTCGGTCTACGAGGAGGCCGCCCGGGATCCCGAGGGGTGGTGGGCGAAAGCGGCGGAGGCGCTCGACTGGGCCCAGCCGTGGGACACGGTGCTCGACGAGAGCGACGCTCCGTTCTACAAGTGGTACGTCGGCGGGAAGCTGAACGCGTCGCACAACTGCCTCGACCGCCACGTCGAGGCGGGGCGGGGCGACCGCGTGGCGTTCCACTGGCGCGGCGAGGGCGGCGAGGAGCGCGACGTGACCTACGCCGACCTCCTGCGCGACACCCAGCGCCTGGCGAACGTGCTCAAGGACCGCGGCATCGGGCCCGGCGACGTGGTCGGGATCTTCCTCCCGATGATCCCCGAGGTCGCCGTGGCGATGCTCGCGTGCGCGCGGGTGGGGGCAGCGCACAACGTGGTGTTCGGCGGCTTCTCGCCGGATTCGGTGAAGGACCGGATGCAGTTCTCCGAGGCGAAGGCGCTGATCACCGTCGACGGCGCGCGGCGCAAGGGCAAGACCGCGCCGATCAAGCCGGCAGTCGACGAGTTCCTCGGCGAGGTGCCGTCGATCGAGACGGTCGTCGTGGTCAAGAACGCCGGCGAGGACGTGGCGATGGAGGAGGGCCGCGACGTCTGGTTCCACGAGGCGATCGAAGCCGCCGACGCCGAGTGTCCGGCCGAGCCGTTCGATTCCGAGAACCCGCTGTTCGTGCTCTACACCTCCGGCTCGACGGCCAAGCCGAAGGGGATCCTCCACACCACGGGGGGTTACCTGACCGGCGTCGCGTTGACGCACAAGCTCGTCTTCGACCTCAAGCCGGACGAGGACGTGTACTGGTGCTCAGCCGACGTCGGCTGGGTCACCGGCCACTCGTACATCGTCTACGGACCGCTGCTGAACGGGGCGACCTCCGTGATGTGGGAGGGCGGGCCCGACTATCCGGACAAGGACATCTGGTGGGAGCTGTGCGAGCGCTACGACGTGACGCTCTTCTACACCGCGCCGACCGCGATCCGGGCGTGCATGAAGTGGGGCGACGAAGTACCCCGCGAAGCACGACCTGTCGAAGCTGCGCCTGCTCGGGACGGTCGGCGAGCCGATCAACCCGAAGGCATGGCTCTGGTACCGCGAGGTGATCGGGGCGGGGGAGTGCCCGATCGTCGACACCTGGTGGCAGACGGAGACCGGCCACATCATGATCACCACGCTCCCCGGGGCCCAGGCCGCCAAGCCGGGCGTGGCCGGCCGGCCGCTGCCGGGGATCGAGGTCACGGTGCTCGACGAGGAGGGCAAGAAAACCCCGACCGGCGAGCAGGGACTGCTCGCGCTGACCCGCCCGTGGCCCGGGATGCTGCGGACCCTGTTCAAGGACCCGGACCGCTTCAAGGAGACGTACTTCTCGAAGTTCGGGCCGACGACGTACTTCGTCGGCGACGCCGCGCGCCAGGACGACGACGGCTACGTGTCCGTCATCGGCCGCGTCGACGACGTGATCAACGTCTCCGGGCACCGGCTGTCGACCGCCGAGGTCGAGTCGGCGATCGTCTCGCACACGAAGGTCGCCGAGGCGGCCGTCATCGGCCAGCAGGACGAGGACACCGGCCAGTCGATAGCCGCGTTCGTGACGCTCGAGGGCGACCGCGAGGGCGACGACGACATGGTCGCGGAGCTGCGCGAGCACGTTGCCAAGCGAATCGGGAAGCTGGCGCGCCCGAAGCGGATCATCTGGGCCGACGACCTGCCCAAGACCCGCTCCGGCAAGATCATGCGCCGCCTGCTGCGCGACATCGCCGAGGGCCGCGAGCTCGGCGACGTGACGACCCTGCGCGACCCGGACGTCATGGCCCAGCTCGAGGGGAAGGTGAAGGAGCGTCAGGCCGAGGGCGACGGGTAGGGCCGGCGCGCTATCCTGCCGCCTTCCCGGGCCGTTAGCTCAGCTGGGAGAGCGCCGCCTCGACAAGGCGGAGGTCGCTGGTTCGAGCCCAGCACGGCCCATGACGAAAGCCCCGCACGTGCGGGGCTTTCTACGTTTCAGGCCAAGGACGTCCCGGACGCCACCTCATGAGGTGGCAAGCGGGACGTTCTCGGCGCAGGCGAGGGCGACGAGGCGCTCTGGGCCCGCGTCCACGTCGCCGGCGGGAATCCGGCGGACCGTCCATCCCGCGGCACGCCAGCGGGCGTCCCGGTCCGCGTCCGCGCCTACGTCGCGATGCCAGGGCTCGCCGTCGATCTCGATGATGAGGCTCAGCGACGGCCAGCTGAGGTCGGCTTCGAGGCCGGCCACCATGCGATTCAGCCGGGGCAGGAGCAGGCCGGCGTCCCCGAGGTGCTCGATCGCGTGGACCTCGCTCCCGCTTCGAGCACGCTCCAGTGGCAGGCCTGAGTAGCGCGCGACGGCTTCGCCGACCGCGCGGGAACCGCGGCGCCGGGGATGCTGGCCCACCCCGTCCGCGATGGCGGGGAGGGTTGTTCGCTCAAGACGGACCGCCTCGCGCACGGCGCGGGCGGTGGCGCGCCGGCTCGTCCGCCCCGCGTAGTCGATCAGGGTTCGCACGGGTGAGGTGATCGGGATCCCGAGCCGTAAGTCGCCGATCCGGCGTCGAGGCAGGTACTTCGGTAGGCAAGGACCTTTCCGAGGCGGCGCGGGCCGCCGTTGCCCGGCCGGGTGATCGTCTCGAACCCGCCAGGGCCCACCCCAAACCCCCAGGCGGCCGCGGCGCTGGCGTGGCTCAGCACGCTGCCGGGCGCCGTCAGGGTCGCGGCCATCCGCCGGCCCCACGGGTCGTGGGCGAGGACCGGAGCCACAGCCAACACTCCCTCGTCGACGATTACCAGGCGGCCGGAGGCCACCCAGCGATCGATGACCCGGCGGCTCATCCCGGCCGCACTGAGCTGCCGGCGCGCGACGCGGTTGTACTGGCGCCCGGCTATCTCGGCGACGAGTTCGTCCCACATGCCACCTCATGAGGTGGCAAGCGGGACGTTTTCGCCCCCCGGGGCTGAACGTTCGCCCGTTGGATGCGAGACTCGCCTGAGTGCTCGCCGTCCTCTACGACATCCACGGCAACCTGCCCGCCCTCGAGGCGGTGCTGGCCGACGCCGAGGCCAAGGGTGCGACGAGGTACCTCCTCGGCGGCGACTACACGCTCTTCGGCGGCTGGCCGGTGGAGACCATCGACCGCCTCAAGGCCCTCGACGACGCCACGTGGATCCGCGGCAACGGCGAGCGCTGGACGGCCGATCCGGGCGCGGCGCCGAAGCCGGCGCACGGCTCCGTCCGCCGCTGCCGGGAGCTGCTCGGGGATCAGATCGTCGCCGAGATGAACCAGCTCCCGACGACCTACGAGGAGGACGGGATCCTCTTCTGCCACGCCTCGCCCGACTCGGACATCCACAGCTTCCTGCCCGATGCCGATCCGAACGAGAGCGACTATCTGTACGGCGTGACGGCCGAGCAGATCGTATTCGGCCACACCCATCTCCCGTTCGAGCGAACAGCCGCGGGCGGGATCGAGCTGCTGAACCCCGGCAGCGTCGGGATGCCCTTCGACGGCGATCCGCGGGCGGCGTACGCGCTGCTCGCCGACAGCGGCGCGATCGAGCGGCGGCGCGTCCAGTACGACCACATGGCGGCGGCGAAACGCATCCGTGAAGTGGTCGGCGAGGCGGGCGATGTGGCCGCAAATCGCGTCGAGCAGGCGCGCTTCGACGTGTCCTGACCGTCCTACGGGGCGTTTACAACTCTTTACAAGTTGGTAGCTTGCGCCAGCCCGCCGATGCGCCTGTCCCAGGTAATAGCCCCCCGCGACCGTGAGTTCTTCGACCTCTTCGAGGAGGCCGGCGGAAACATCCTGCGCGCGGCCGATCTGCTCGACCGGATGCTGCGCGGCTTCCCCGAGCGCAGCACGGACCTCGCCCGCGACATCCTGATCTGCGAGCAGGAGGGCGACCGGATCACGCACGACATCATCCGGCGGCTCAACGAGACGTTCGTGACGCCGATCGACCGTGAGGACATCTACGAGCTCGCGTCGGCCCTCGACGACATCGTCGACTTCACGGAGGAGGTCGCGGACTACCTCGGTCCTCTACAAGATCGAGGCGCCGATGGAGCAGAGCCAGCGGCTCGGGCACATTCTCCTCGACTGCTGCCGCCAGGTGAACGAGGCGATGCCTCGGCTGCGCGGCTTCAAGGACATCTCCCACTACACGGTCGAGATCAACCGGCTCGAGAACGACGGCGACCGCGATCACGCGTGAGGCGATCGCCTCGCTGTTCGACACGGGGATCGACCCGATGGTCGTCATCCGCTGGAAGGACATCTTCGAGCGGCTCGAGGCCGCGATCGACTCGACCGAGCGGGTGGCGAACATCCTCGAGGGCATCACCATCAAGAACTCCTAGGCGGAGGGGGACGCCATGGACAGCGACCTGATCCTCGTGATCGTCGTGGCCACCGCCCTGGCCTTCGACTTCACCAACGGCTTCCACGACACAGCCAACGTCGTCGCGACCTCGATCTCGACGCGGGCGATGTCGCCACGCATCGCCGTCGCCTACGCGGCGGTCCTCAACTTCATCGGCGCGTTCCTGTCGCTCGAGGTGGCGGCGACCATCGCGAGCGGAATCGTCAACGCGGGGGAGATCACCGAGCTGATCGTGTTCGGCGGGCTGATCGGGGCGATCACCTGGAACCTGATCACCTGGTACTTCGGCCTCCCGTCGAGCTCGTCGCATGCCCTTATCGGCGGTGTCGTCGGGGCCGCCTTCGTGGCGGAGGGGCCGAGCGCCGTGCTCGGCGAGGGTCTCGTCGGGAAGGTCGCGGTGCCGGCGATAGTCGCGCCGCTCCTGGCGTTTGTCGTGGCAGGGATCGCGATCCTCGTCCTGTACCGGATCGTCGGTCGCCTGAGACCAGGGCCCGTCAGCCGCGGGTTCAAGGGCGGTCAGGTGATCTCCGGTGGCCTGCTGGCCCTCGCGCACGGGACCAACGACGCCCAGAAGACGATGGGCGTGATCACCCTCGCCCTGATCGCCGGCGGGCACCTCCAAGAGGGTGCGGACCCGCCGACCTGGGTGGTCGTCGGCGCCGCGTCCGCAATCGCCCTCGGCACCTACACGGGCGGCTGGCGAATCATCAAGACGATGGGCAGCCGCATCATCAAGATGGACACGGCCCAGGGCTTCGCCGCGCAGGGTGGCGGCGCCGCGGTGATCCTCACGGCCTCGCACGTCGGCTTCCCGCTTGTCGACCACTCAGACGATCTCCGGCGGGGTGATCGGCGCGGGCGCGGCGAAGCGCGTCTCGGCGGTGAGGTGGGGCGTCGCGGGCAACATCGTGGTCGCCTGGATACTCACCCTGCCCGCCGCTGCGCTGATCGGCGCTGCGACCTACGGCTTCACCCGGCTGTTCGGCACCGGCTCGGTCGGACCGGTCGTGGTGTCGATGATGATCATCGTGGCCGGGGTCATCGTCTTCGCCCGCCGCCTACGGCGCGGTTCCGTGATCACGGCGGCCGAGGGCGGATGATCCCGATCGCCGAGAGCGTCGTCGACTGGGGCGGCCTCCTCGAGGTCGTATTGGCCTCGCTGCTGGCCGGGATCGGTGTGCCGGCCGCGTTCGGCATCGCGATCCTTGGCAGCGTCCGCGCGGCGGAACTCAGCCGCGAGGACAAGGGCCTGGCGGCCGGTGTCTACGGCGTCGTCGGCGTGCTCGCCTTCGGCATCGTCGTCGCGTCCGTGGTGTTCGGCGTCGCGATCATGACGACGAAGTAGCGGCGGCCGCGAGACGCTCGATCTCGTCGTCGGTGGTCCAGCCGCCGATGGATGCGCGAACGTACGGGGTGCCCGGCAGGTTGCGCAGGACGAAACCCTCGCCGAGGAGCCGCAGCGACTCCGCCTCGGGATCCGCGGCCTCCCACGAGACCAGCGTGGTGCGCCCGCGCGGTGCCACAACGGCGCCGCGTGCGCTCAGCTCGGCCGCGAGCGCGGCGGCGAGCGTTGCCGCCCGCTCCTGCACGTCTGCCATCCCCGCCCGCTCGAACACGTCGAGCGCCGCCAGCGCCCACTCCGTGTGGTGGGAGGGCGGGAAGCCGGTGTCGAAGCGCGCCGCGCCGTCGGCCGGCGGGCAATCCAGCGCGAAGAGCGGGTCGGAGACCGTCCCGTAACCCGGGACGATCGGATGCAGCTCGGAGATGCGCTCCGGGCGGACGAACAGGTAGCCGCTGCCGATCGGGCCGCAGAGCCACTTCTGGCCCGACCCGGCGTAGTAGTCGCACCCGAGCGCGCCCATGTCGAGCGGCACGGCGCCGATGCCCTGCGCGCCGTCGAGCAGCACGGGCACTGGGGCGGCGGCGAGGGCGTCGACGTCGACGACCCTCCCGGTCTGCCACGAGACGTGGGAGCAGACCACGAGCCGGGTCGGCGGGTGGATCTCGTCGGCGATGCGGTCGAACGGCACGACTCGGACCTCGATCCCGCGCCGGCGCCGCGCGAAGCCGAGCGGCGCGAGCACGCCGGGGTGTTCCTCGTCGGTCGTGAGTACTTCGTCGCCGGGCTGCAGGTCGAGACCGCCGACCACCGCGTTCACGCCGTCGGTGGTGGCGCCGGTCAGGGCGACGTGGGCCGGCTCCGCGCCGATCAGCGCCGCGATACGCGCGCGCAGCTCCCCGGCGCGCTCGGTCGAGGCGTCGAACTGCGCCTTGGCCGCGCGGCCCTCGTCGGCCTGGCGGGCGATCGCCTTCTGGGCCGCGGTCGCAGCTGCCCGCGGAACGGGACCGACCGATCCGGTGTTGAGGTAGGCGTGCCGTTCGAAGACGGGGTACTCGGCACGGAAGGCGGCAACGTCCACGCGGTCGATACTAGGCTGCGTTCATGGCGCAGATCATCGAACGCTCGATGCAGGAACCCGACTGGCTCTCCAACGCGTACGTCGTGGCCGACGAACCCGGAGGCACGGCGGTCGTGATCGACTCCGGCGGCCCCTCGGGCCCGCTGCTCGAGGTGATCGAGCGGGAGCACCTCACGGTGACGCACCTCCTGCTGACGCATCACCACGCCGACCACGTGGCCGAGAACCACGTCTACAAGGAGAAGTTCGGCGCCGAGATCCTCGCGCACCCGCTCGAGGCCGAGCGCCTCCTCGACGTTGATCGCACGATCGAGCCCGGCGACCTGATCCTCGAGACCGGCGGCCTGAAGATCGGCGCGATCCACACCCCGGGCCACACCGACGGGATGCTCAACTTCGTGGTCGACGACACCGACGTGTTCACCGGTGACACGCTCTTCAAGGGCTCCGTCGGCGGCGTCAAGGCGCCGGGATCGACGACCTTCGCCGACCTGAAGACGTCGATCATGGACCGGCTGATGAAGCTGCCGCCGGAAACTCGGCTGCACCCCGGTCACACCGACCCGACCACGGTCGGCGACGAGTGGGAGAACAACGCCTTCGTCCGGGTCTGGCGGGGTCTCGACGACGAGTCCGACGAGCGCTGCACCGTCTGGGAGCAGGGCGCGACGCTCGTGCTGTGGGCGCCCGACTACGACGGCGGCCACAAGGCGTGGGTGCGCTGGGACGAGTCCGGGGAGGACGACATCGTCCCCGGCTCGCAGGTCGAGCGCTGACTCGCCCCAGCCGCGGCTACTGAGAGCAGACGGGCCACTGGCCCGGACCCGAGCGAGCCAGGAGGATCGCGGCGCGCTTGTCCTGCTCGGCCTCGGAGGCCTGGGCGGGATCGCCCTCGCCGCCGACCGACTGCCAGGTGCCGGTGTGGAACTGGTACTTGCCGCGGTAGAGCCCGCCGCCGCCGATGGCGCGGGGGTCGCCGCCCGACTCGCACGCGGCGATCTTCTGCAGCAGCGGCGAGACCGTCACCTTCGGCCGGGCCTTGCGGCGCGCCTGGGCATGGGCCGCCCGCAGCGCCGCACGGGCGTTGGTGGCGACGACGGGCCCGCCGAGCGGGGAGACCGGGGCGAGCGCCGGGGTGTTGGCCGGCGCGGGGGCGGGCTGTGGGCCCGAGGCTGCGAATGCAGCCGCCGGGATGGCGGCGAGACAGAACAGAACGACGATGACGATGGGCTTGCGCACTCGGGATGACCTCCGTGCTTTCGGGTACGTGACCGCCGTGCTGCTGTGGGGCGGCTCCGCGCGCATGGCGCGGGAAGGAAAGAGCAGGGCGGCGGCAAGGGGACCGCGTTTGCCCGGCTCGAAACCGAGGATACGTTGCGAACAGGTGTTCGGAGTGTGACGGCCGTCACACTTCTGACCGGGGCCGGATACCCGTCCGGCCCGGCCACAAACCGCGGAAGTCGCTGTAGGAAGGGCGGCCCCCGACACCACCCGACCGCATCATCGGGTGCGGCGTGGGTATTCGGGGGTATGCCATCGAGCCGGATTGCCTTCCTCGCGGCCGTCGCCGCGGTCGCGGCCGTCCTCGCCGCACCCGCCGGTGCCCAGGCGAAGGCCACGTTCAGCACGACCGTCAGCGGGGCGAAGACCGTTCCGCGCGGCACCACGGCGACCTACACGGTCATCGTCACCAACCGGGGGCCCGATTCCATCGACGCTTCGAGCGAAGCCGTCGTCGGCGTGCGCGATCTGCCCGGCAGCGCGGCCAACCTGTCGCGGCTGCGCAAGACCTCCGGCGCGGGCACGTGGGAGTGCCACTCGGCCCACTGCCACCTGGAGGGCGGCACCCTCGGCGACGAAGCGGTCACCGTCTTCCAGATCCCGGTGAAGGTCTTGCGCTCGGTGGTCCTCGACGTCGATGTGGACGGGGCGAACGTCTTCGGCGGCAGCCGCGACTTCTCGATCCGGACCGCCGGCTACCTGGCTCCGTTCCTCAGCGGGCTGTCGACGCCGGCATTCGTCGTGTCGGGTAGCGCCCCGACCGTGTCGTTCTACCTCTCCGAACGCGCGCGGATCACGGCTCGTGCCGAGCGCTTCGGCAACCGCTGGCTGATCCGCCGCGGCCACCGGGCCCGCGTACGCTGCCTGACCCGCCGGCCGCGGAACGTGCGCCGCGGCACCGTGCTGCGCAAGGGGCGGCGCTGCATCACGGGTAGCCGCCTGGTGGCCGACTACGAGATCGGGGGCGGCCAGACGGCGCTTCCCTACACCGCGCTCGGCCTGCTCAGGGCCGGCGGCCTGTACCGCCTGGCGATCACGGCACGGACGCCCGACGGGCGCTCCAGCATCCGCGCCGCCCTGTCGCTGCCATTCAGAATCGTCACGCCCGGGTAGCCTGCCGCGCGTGAGCGCGGCCCTGCAACGGATGGACATCGCCCCGAGGCCGCTCGGGGATCACGCCCCGGCGGCCGGCAGCGCGCCGATCGAGCGCATCCGCGCGGCGGCGGCGCCGCTCGCCGGCCTGCGGGTCCTCCACCTGTCGCTGGCGGGCGGTGGCTGGGTGCCCGACCTGCTCGGCTCGTCGCTGCCGCTCGCAGCGGATGCCGGCATCGAGGTGCAGTGGCGCGTCCTGTTCGGCGGGCCGGAGCTCAGCGGGGTGGCCGGCCAGCTGGCCGATGGCATGCGCGGGGCGGAGACGGCGATCTCGGACGCGGCCTGGCATGCCTACACGGACGCGTGCGCCGTCGCCGCCGCACAGCTCGACGAGCGGTGGGACGTGATCGTCCTGCACGATCCGGCCACCCTCGGCCTCGTCACCGCGCTCAGCGAGGGAACGCTGGTCTGGCGCTGCCACGTCGATGCGAGCGCCCCGGATGGTCCGCTCTGGGACAGGCTCGGCAGGCTCGCCCAGGAATGCGGTGCGCGCGTCTTCCCCGACGCGTCGTTCGCGCCGCCGGGCGTGTCCGATCCGATCGTGGTCGCGCCGGGGGTCGACCCTCTGTCCGCGCGCAACGTCGAGCTGGCGCCGCTGCTCGCCGGGCGCGTGCTGCGCGGGCTCGGCCTCGATCTCGATCACCCGCTGGTCACCCAGACCATGCGCCTCGACCGCTGGGAGGACCCGCAGGCGACGCTCGACGCGTTCGCCGCGATCAGGGACCGCGTCCCGGATCTGCAGCTCGTCCTCGGCTGTGAGGTCGAGGGGGCCGACGCGGACCGCTGGCCCGCGCTCAAGGAGATCGGCGACTACGCGGCGGGCCACGACGACGTGCACCTGCTCACGAGCTACGCCGGCCTCGGCAACGTCGAGATCGGGGCCTTGAACCAGATCTCGCGGGTGGCGATCCGCGCGGCGCTTCAGGACGGGTATGAACTGGCGCCGGCCGAGGCTCTGTGGCGCGGCACGCCGGTCGTCGGCGCCGCGCGCCTGCAGGTGCGCGACGGGATCGACGGGTATCTGGCCGCCGGGCCCGACCAGATAGCCGAGAAGGTCGCCGAGCTGATCGGCGATCCCGGTCTCGCGGTCGACATGGGGCGCGCGGGGCGCGAGCGGGTCCGCGAGCGGCAGCTCGTGACGCGGGCGCTCGAGGATGAGCTCGGCCTTCTCGCAAAGGCTGGGTAGGGTCCTCGGCGATGACGATCTCGCTTCCCGACGGCACGCAGCTCGACCTGCCCGACGGCGCCACCGGCGCCGACGCCGCGCTGGCGATCGGCGAGGGCCTCGCGCGCGCCGCGCTCGGGATCCGGGTCGACGGCGAGCTGCGCGACCTCTCGGCCCCGCTGACCGATGGGGCGGGGATCGAGATCATCACCGCGAAGAGCGAGGGGGGCCTCGGCGACGACGCGCTCTGGCTCGTCCGCCACGACACGGCCCACGTCCTCGCGACCGCGGTGCTCGAGCTGTACCCGGGCGTGAAGATCTCGATCGGCCCCCCGATCGAGGACGGCTTCTACTACGACTTCGAGTTCCCTGAGGACGTGAAGCTCTCCGACGCCGACTTCGAGCGCATCGAGCAGAAGATGCGCGAGCACATCAAGGCCGACGAGGAGTTCGAGCGCGCGGACCTGCCGGTCGCCGAGGCGATCGAGAGGTTCAAGGCCGAGGGGCAGGACTACAAGGTCGAGCTGATCGAGGACCTCGTGCGCGACCAGGGCGTCGAGACGGTCTCGCTGTACCGCAACGGCCCGTTCACCGACCTCTGCCGCGGGCCGCACGCCCCGTCGACGAAGCGGATCAAGGCGTTCAAGCTCACCAGCGTCGCCGGCGCCTACTGGCGGGGCAACTCGGACAACCAGATGCTCACGCGCATCTATGGGACGGCGTTTCTGTCGAAGGACGACCTCGCGCAGCATCTCGAGCGGCTCGAGGAGGCGAAGAAGCGCGACCACCGCAAGCTCGGCCGGGAACTGGACCTGTTCATGTTCAGCGAGCTCTCCCCGGGGTCACCGTTCTGGAAGCCGAACGGGCAGCAGATCTGGAACGAGCTGACCACCCTTTGGCGCGAGCAGAACGCGAGCCGCGGCTACCGCGAGGTGCATACGCCGATCCTCTACGACGTCGACCTCTGGAAGCGCTCGGGCCACTGGCACGTGTACCGCGACAACATGTACTTCACCGAGGTCGAGGGCCGGGAGATGGGCCTCAAGCCGATGAACTGCCCGGCGCACACGCAGATCTTCGACTCCGAGCGCCGCTCCTACCGCGACCTCCCGATCCGCTACTCCGAGCAGGGCCTCGTGCACCGGCACGAGCCGAGCGGGACCCTCCACGGCCTGCTGCGGGTCCGGCACATCACGCAGGACGACGCGCACATCTTCTGCACCGAGGAGCAGATCCCGGAGGAGGTGCAGCGCTGCCTGGACTTCGGCTTCTTCATCTACGACGTATTCGGCTTCGAGCCGCGGCTCGAGCTCTCGACCCGGCCGGACAAGCGCGTCGGCACCGAGGAGATGTGGGACAAGGCCGAGGCCGCGCTGAAGAAGGCGCTCGACGAGCGTGGCCTTCCGTACGACCTGAACGAGGGCGATGGCGCGTTCTACGGGCCGAAGATCGACCTCCACATGACCGACACGATCGGCCGCTCGTGGCAGCTCGGCACCGTCCAGCTCGACTACTACATGCCGGAGCAGTTCGACCTGACCTACACGGGCGCCGACAACGCGGAGCACCGGCCGGTGATGATCCACCGTGCCCTGATGGGCAGCTTCGAGCGCTTCATCGGCATCCTGATCGAGCACTACGCCGGCGAGTTCCCACTCTGGCTCGCGCCGGTGCAGGCGCTCGTGCTGCCGATCGCCGATCGCCACAACGACTATGCGGAGCACGTTGCCGCCGACCTGCGCGCGGCCGGACTGCGCGCCGAGGTGGACGACCGCGCCGAGTCGACGGGCCGCAAGATCCGCGACGGCGAGCTCCGCAAGGTGCCCTACCTGCTCGTCGTGGGGGACAAGGAGGCCGACTCCGGGTCGGTCGCGGTACGCCGTCACGGTGAGGGCGACCTCGGCGCCGTGCCGGCGAGCGAGTTCGCGGCTAAAGCACAGGCGGCTATACTCGGCCGTGAATGATCGAAACGCCGCTCGCCTTTTGACGCCTAGAAACGCCTTCGCCTAGTGCCGGTTCCGCGTAGGTTCGACCGGCGTCCGCCGGACCGCGACGACACACGAATCAACGAGCGCATCCGCGTGCGCGAGGTGCTCTTGATCGGCGACGACGGCAACAAGGTCGGGGTCATCCCGACCGACAAGGCGCTCAAGTACGCCCAGGAACGCGACCTCGATCTGGTCGAGGTGGCACCCGAGGCGAAGCCGCCCGTCTGCCGCGTGCTCGACTACTCGAAGTACAAGTACGAGCAGGAGCAGAAGGCGAAGGCCGCGCGTAAGCACCAGAAGCAGGTCAACGTGCGCGAGATCAAGCTGCGCCCGAAGATCGCGGACAACGACTACGAGACCAAGAAGAACCACGTCGTGCGCTTCCTCAAGCACGATGACCGCGTGAAGGTCACGATCATGTTCCGGGGCCGCGAGCAGACGCACCCGGAGCGCGGCGTCGCCCTCCTGATGCGGCTTGCGGAGGACGTCTCGGATCTCGGCGTGATCGACCAGCGCCCGATCCAGGACGGCCGCAACATGACAATGCTGCTGTCGCCGGTCGTCAAGAAGCCTGCCGACGACGAGGCAGCGCCCGGCGACGCCCCGCAGGCGGACGCCCCGCCGGCCGACGCCCCGCCGGCCGACGCCCCGCAGGCCGACGCCCCGCAGGGCGATGCCGAGGGCGGCTCCGAAGCCGCTGCCACCGCGTAGCCCGCGCTAGAGCGGCACCGCCACGGTTCTGAGGGGGGCGTGCGCCCCCCTTCTGCTTATATACAGCGTCGCTATGCCGAAGATGAAGAGCCATTCCGGCGCGAAGAAGCGCTTCAAGAAGACCGCCACCGGGAAGGTGCGCGGCCGGCACGGCATGACCAGCCACATCCTCGAGAAGAAGAGCGCGAACCGGAAGCGGCGTCTCGGCCGGCCGGTGATCCTCAGCAAGTCCGATGAGTCCCGCGTCAAGAGGATGATCGGATGAGCCGGGTCAAGCGCGGCGTTCACGCGCGCAAGAAGCGCCGGACCACGCTGGACCGGGCCAAGGGCTACCGCGGCCAGTCGAGCAAGAGCTACAAGCGCGCCAAGGAGGCCCTGCTCAAGGCCGACAGCTACGCGTACCGCGACCGGCGCAACAAGAAGCGCGACTTCCGCCGCCTCTGGATCACCCGCATCAACGCCGCCGCGCGCCGCGAGGGCATGACGCTACGGCACTTTCATGCACGGCCTGAAGCTGGCCGGCGTCGAGCTGGACCGCAAGGTGCTGGCCGACATCGCAGTGCGCGACCCCGAGACCTTTCGACGTTTTGCCGAGACCGCCCGGGAGGCGAGCGCTGCCTGATTCCAAAAGGCAATCCGCGAACTCCTAGGGCGCCGATCAGGCGCCCTTTTTCGTTCTTGTGATCACTTCATCCGACAACACACAGCTCAAGCAGATCCGGAAACTCGCGCGCAAGAAGGAGCGGGACGCCAGCGGTCTGTTCGTCGCCGAGGGCGAGGACCTCGTCGCGGCTGCGAAGGCGGGCGGCTGGAAGCCGGAGACCCTTCTGTGGTCTGGCGAGGACGTCGAGCCCGAGCTTGCTCGACCGGGTCAGCGCGCTCGGGTCCGGCAGCCGGGTGATCGGCGTCTACCGCCAGCGCTGGTCGGAGCCGGCCGGCGACCTCTGCGTCTACCTGCACGAGGTGGGCGACCCGGGCAACGTCGGCACCGTCGTCCGTACGGCCCACGCGCTCTGCGACGGGCCGGTCATTCTCGGCCCGGGCTGCGCGGACCCGTTCTCCCCGAAGGCCGTGCGCGCGAGCATGGGCTCGATCTTCGCCCGGCCCCCGGCGCGGGCGCGGCTCGACGACCTCGCGGGCATGAAGATCGCTCTGACCACCGACGCCGAGCCCCTCGGGGATCTGCAGCTGGAGAAGCCGGTGGTCCTGTGCGTCGGAGCCGAGCGGGACGGGCTTCCGGCACCGCTGGTGGATCAGGCCGATGCCGTCGCGGGGATCCCGCTGCGCCCCGACGGCCCCGACTCGCTCAACGCCGCGCTCGCGGCCGGAATTGGCTTGTACGAGCTGGGCGGAAAACTAAACCGGCGCAGCGGGCCGAGCCCGCTGCTTGGCAAATAGGATGCCCGGCCATGTCTGACGCCCCGGCGAGACTCGAGGAGATCCGCGCCGAGGCACGGGCGGCGATCGCTGCCGCCGGCGATGCGGCGGAGCTCGAGGAGCTGCGGGTGCGCTACCTCGGCCGCAAGGCCGAGCTGACGACGATGCTGCGCTCGATCGGGGACCTGCCGCCCGAGCAGCGGGGCGCGGTGGGCAAGGGCGGCAACGAGGTCAAGCGGGCGCTCGAGGCCCAGCTCGACGAGCGCACCGGAGCGCTGGCCGGGGCGGAGCTCGACGCGCAGCTGGCGCGCCGACGCGATCGACGTGACCCTCCCCGGCGATCCGCCGCCGCGCAACGGGCACCTGCACCTGATCACCGCAGACCCGGCGCGAGATCGAGGACGTGTTCCTGGGCCTCGGGTTCTCCGTCGCCGAGGGGCCGGAGGTCGAGTACGACTACTACAACTTCACGGCGCTGAACCACCCGCCCGGCCACCCGGCGCGGATGCTCCAGGACACCTTCTACTTCTCGGACGACGTCCTGCTGCGCACGCACACCTCGCCGATGCAGGTGCGGGCGATGGAGGAGCAGGAGCCGCCGATCTACATCATCGTCCCCGGGCAAGGTCTACCGGCGCGACTCCGACGCGACGCACACGCCGATGTTCCACCAGGTCGAGGGCCTCGCGATCGACGAGGACATCACGCTCGCCGACCTCGCCGGCATGCTGCTCGAGTTCGCCCGGGCGATCTTCGGCGACGAGCGGCGGATCCGGCTGCGCCCGCACTACTTCCCGTTCACCGAGCCGAGCGTCGAGGTCGACGTGTCGTGCTTCGCGTGCAACGGCACGGGCTACCTCAAGGACGGCGCGCGCTGCAACCTGTGCAAGGGCTCGAGCTGGATCGAGATCCTCGGCTCGGGCATGGTCGACCCGAACGTCCTCGGCTTCGTCAAGGACAACGGCTACGACCCGAACCGGGTCCAGGGCTTTGCGTTCGGCATGGGCATCGAGCGCATCGCGATGCTGCGCCACGGCGTCCCCGACCTGCGGCTCTTCTTCGACAACGACGTCCGCTTCCTCGAGCAGTTCGGGTCATGAGGATCCCGCTGACATGGCTGCGGTCGTTCTGCGACCCGGGGCTCGACGCCGCGGCGCTCGGCGAGCGGCTCGACCTGACCGGCACCGAGCTCGAGCGGATCGAGCACGCAGGGGTGCCGGACCCGGCGAACTTCGTGGTCGGCAAGGTCCTGAGCGCCGAGAAGCATCCGGACGCCGACCGGCTGAAGGTGTGCGAGGTCGACACGGCGGACGCGGGCGGACCGCGGACGATCGTGTGCGGTGCGCCGAACGTCGCCGCCGGCCAGACGGTCGCAGTTGCGCTCCCGGGCGCGGTGATGCCCGACGGCACCGAGCTCGGCGAGGCGAAGCTCCGCGGCGTCAAGTCGAGCGGGATGATCCTCGCCGAGGACGAGATCGGGATCGGCACCGATCACGCCGGCACGATGGTCCTCGCCGGCGACATCGCGGCCGGCACCGCGCTCGCCGACGTCCTGCCGATCGCCGACGACGTGCTCGACGTCGAGATCACCCCGAACCGCCCGGATTGCCTCTGCGTCTACGGCGTCGCGCGCGAGGTGCACGCGGCCACGGGCGCGCCACTTGCACCGGATCCGACCACCGAGGACGCCGAGCCGGCGGGGACGGATCAGGCCACTGATCACGCCAGCGTCGAGATCGCCGACCCGGACATCTGCCTGCGGTTCACCGCGCGGGTGTTCGAGGACGTGAAGATCGGCCCGTCGCCCGTGTGGCTCAAGCAGCGGCTGAGCGCGGCCGGGCAGCGGCCGATCTCGAACGTCGTCGACATCACGAACTACGTGCTGCTCGAATACGGGCAGCCGCTCCACGCGTTCGACCTCGACGAGGTCCGCGGCCAGCAAGATCGTCGTCCGGCGGGCCAAGCCGGGGGAGAAGATGACCACGCTCGACGACGTCGAGCGGACGTTCGACGAGTCGATGGCCGTGGTCTGCGACGCCGAGGGCCCGTCGGGCATCGCTGGAGTCATGGGCGGCCAGATCTCGGAGGTCTCCGAGAAGACCACGCGCGTGCTGATGGAGGCGGCGACGTGGGTCGGCCCGAACATCCTGGCGACCTCGAAGGCGCTCGGCCTGCGCAGTGAGGCCTCGACGCGGTTCGAGAAGCAGCTGCACCCGGAGATGGCGATCGCGCGCCCAGCACCTCGCGGCCCGCCTGATGGTCGAGCTGTGCGGCGCGCGCCTCGTGCCCGGCACCATCGACGTGTACCCCGAGCCCGTCCCGCCGCGGAAGATCGAGCTGCGGCTCGACCGGCTCGCGGGCCTGCTCGGGACCCGCATCCCGGCCAAGGAGGTGCAGCAGATCCTCACCCGCCTCGGGTTCGTGAACACCTTGCGCGAGGAGCGGGTCACCGCCACGGTCCCGTACTGGCGCGACGCCGACGTGCAGCGCGAGGCCGACCTGATCGAGGAGGTCGCCCGCATCCACGGCCTCGACAAGCTGCCGACCACGCTGCCCGCCCGCCGTTCGGCCGTCGGCCGCCTCACGCGGCACCAGCTGCTGCGCCGCCGGCTCGAGGACGCCCTGCGCGACCGCGGCCTCGACGAGATAGTCGCCTGGAGCTTCACGCTGCCCGACGCGCTCGCCCGGCTCGGCCTCGGCGAGGAGCCGGCGCTGACGCTCACCAACCCGCTCAGCGAGGACCAGTCGGTGATGCGGCCGCTGCTCCTGCCCGGCCTGCTCGACGCGGCCCGCCACAACACAGCCCACGGGAGCCCCGACGTCGCGCTGTTCGAGTCGGCCCACGTGTACGCGCACGCGGCCGATCTCGGCGCGCCCGAGGGCAGCCCGCGCGGCGCGACGCCGACGACCGAGCGCCACCACCTCGCGGCGCTTCTGACGAGCGCGTCCGGCGCCACCTGGCGCAGCGAGGCCAAGGCCGCCGACTTCTTCGCCGCCAAGGGAGTGCTCGAGGCGGTCGTGACGGCCGCCGGGCTCGAGCTCGGTGTTGCCGCCGGCTCGCGGCCGTTCCTGCATCCGGGCCGCAGCGCCGACGTGCTCGTGAACGGCAACGTCGTCGGCTGGATCGGCGAGCTGCACCCGTCGATCGTGGCGGAGTGGGACCTCACGGGCGGGGCCGCCTTCGAGATCGACATCGACACGCTCGCCGCGCAGGTGGGGCCGCCCGTCGTGTTCCGCGACCTGACGACCCATCCAGCCGTGTTCCAGGACATCGCCGTGGTGCTACCTGCGAGCGTCACGGCCGCGGAGGTCGAGGGCGTCGTGGCGGCGGCGGGTGGAGACCTGCTCGTGGCGGCCGGGGTGTTCGACGTCTACTCCGGTGAGCAGGTCGAGCCCGGCAGCCGGTCGCTGGCGCTGCGGCTCGAGTTCCGGGCGCCCGACCGGACCCTTACCGACGAGGAGGTCGCCAGGCGGCGGTCCACCATCGAGGCCGATCTGGCGAGCAAGCTGGGAGGGAAGCTCCGTGCCTGACGGATACCGCATCGCCGTCGCCGGGGCCAGCGGGTTCGCGGGCGCGCTCGCGGCCGCGATCGTCGACCGCCATCCGCGGCTCGAGCTCACGGCCGTCACCGCGCGCAGCGAGGTGGGGCGGCGGTTGTCCGATCTGTATCCGCACCACCGGGTCGCGCTCGAGTTCGCCGAGTTCGATCCCGACGCGCTGGCGGCGCAGGCCGACGCGGTGATCGTCGGCTACCCGCACAAGGCTGCCGCCCCCGTCGTCGCGGAGCTGCGCGAGCGGGGCTTGAAGGTCGTCGACCTGTCGGCCGACTTCCGCCTCTCGCAGGATCTGTACGAGCGCGAATACCAGCCTCACGAGGCGCCCGAGCTGCTCGGCGAGGCCGTCTACGGCCTGCCCGAGCTGGGCCACCGCGAGGCGATCGCCGGGGCGGACCTGGTGGGCGCGCCCGGGTGCTACCCGACGGCCGCCCTGCTGGGCCTGTGGCCGCTGCGCAAGCTGGCCCGCGACGCGATAGTCGACGCCAAGTCGGGTGTCTCCGGCGCCGGCCGCGGAGCCACCGAGACCACCCACTTCGTATCCGTCGACGAGAACATCAACGCCTACGACGTCGAGGGGCACCGGCACCGGGCGGAGCTCGACCAGGAGCTGCCCGACGGGCTGCCCATCACCTTCACGCCGCACCTGGTGCCGCTCGACCAGGGCCTGCTGGCCAGCTGCTACGTGACGACCGACGCCGGCCTCGGCGCTGACGAGGTCCGCGCGCTCTTCGAGGAGGCCTACCGCGACGAGCCGTTCATCGAGCTTGCCGACACGCCGCCGGGTGTGCGGTCCGTGCGGGACACGAACATCTGCCGGGTCCACGCGACCGTCGAGCCGGCCACGGGCCGTGTGATCGCGTTCGCGGCGATCGACAACCTCTGGAAGGGCGCCGCCGGCCAGGCCGTCCAGTGCCTCAACCTGATGCTCGGGCTGCCCGAGACGGAGGGCCTGACGTGAGCGAGGAGCCCAGCCCGGGTGCTGGCCGGCCCAGCACCGCAGCCCTTTCCTTCTTCGCCTCGCGCTGGGTGGACCGCCCGCCGCACGTCACGGAGCTCGGCCCGACCGCCCTGCCGGACGGCTTCCGCTCGGCCGGGATCCACGCCGGCCTGCAGCCCGAGGGCGCCGACGTCGGCCTCGTCGTCTCCGACAGGGACGCCACGGTGTCGGCCGCGCGCTTCACGAGCAGCGCGCTGGTGGCGGCGCCGGTCGTGGTGTCGCAGTCGGCCGACCTGGGTGCGCTGCGCGCGGTCACGGTGAACTCGGCGAACGCCAACGTCGCCGACGGCGAGCGCGGGCTGGAGACTTCCAGGGCGCAGCAGGCGGCTGCCGCCGCGGCGCTCGATCTCGAGCCGGAGCAGGTGGCCGTGGCGTCCACAGGCGTGATCGGCCGCCGGCTCGACCGCGACAAGGCGGTGGCCGGCATCCGCGCCGCCGCCGAGGCCCTCGGTCCCAACGCGCAGGCCTTCTCCGAGGCGATCATGACCACCGACAACGGCATCAAGGCCGCCTGTCTCGAGGTCGCCCTGCCGTCGGGCGGGACCGTCCGGCTCGCCGCGCAGGCGAAGGGCGCCGGGATGATCTCCCCGAAGTTCGCCACGATGCTCTGCTTCGTCGAGACCGACGCGGTGGTGGGCCAGGAGACCCTCGACCTGCTGACCGGGGTCACGGTCAAGCGCTCGTTCGACCGCATCTCCGTAGACGGCCAGCTGTCCACCAACGACTCGGTGTTCGTACTCGCGAACGGCGCCTCCGGGGTGGAGATCGCGGCGGAGAGCCCCGACGAGCTGGCGTTCGGACAGGCGCTCGACGCGCTCCTGCGCCAGATCGCGCTGCGAGATGGTCGCCGACGGCGAGGGGGCCGCGCGCGTCGGCCGAATCGTCGTGCGCGGCGGGGTCGAGCTCGTCGAGCCGGTGGCCCGCGCGGTCGCCGACTCGCCGCTGGTCAAGACCGCGCTCCACGGGGCAGATCCCAACTACGGGCGGATCCTGCAGGCCGCCGGCCAGGCGCTCGCCGGGAAGTCGGCGTTCGTCGTCGACCTCGCCATCGAGGGGCGCCCGGTCGTCTCGGGCAGCGTCGCCCTCGACTTCGAGCCGGACGAGTTCGCAGCGCTCGAGCAGGCAGTCGCGGGCGACGAGGTGGAGTTCGAGCTGACCATCCCGGGCGAGGGCGGGGAGACAGAGGTGTTCTTCTCCGACTTCGGGCACGGGTACATCGAGATCAACGCGGAGTACACGACATGACACCCACCACGAGCGACGTCCAGACACTTCTCGAGGCGCTGCCCGTACATCCGCGAGTTCCACGGCAAGACCGTGGTCATCAAGTACGGCGGCGCGGCGATGACCGACGACCTCCTGAAGGAGGAGTTCGCGCGTGACGTCGTGCTGCTCAAGTACGTCGGGATGAACCCGATCGTCGTGCACGGCGGCGGGCCGGACATCACGCGCTACATGGAGCGGCTCGGCATGCAGGTCGAGTTCGTCGACGGCCTGCGGGTCTCCGACGCCGACACCGTCGAGGTGGCCAAGATGGTCCTCGTCGGGAAGCAGAACAAGGACATCGTCCTGCGCCTCGGCCGGCACGGGCAGCCCGCCGTCGGCCTGTGCGGCGACGACGGCCTGCTGTTCCGCGCCAAGAAGCAGCTCGCCGGCGAGCGCGACATCGGCTTCGTGGGCGAGATCGAACGCGTCGACGTCGACGTGCTGAACCACATCGCCGAGGACTACATCCCGGTCGTCGCTTCCGTGGGCGCCGACATGGAGGGCCAGTCGTACAACATCAACGCGGACGCGGCGGCCGCCGCTGTCGCGAGCGCGATGGGCGCGTACAAGGTCGTGTTCCTGACCGATGTCGCGGGCTGGCTGGCAGACGCCTCGGATCCAGGTTCCCTCATCTCCCAGGCGACGGCCGACGAGGTGCGCGCCAAGCTGCCGGAGATCGAGGGCGGCATGCGGCCGAAGCTCGAGGCCTGCCTCGCAGCCCTCGCCGGCGGCGTCAAGAACGCCCACATCCTCGACGGGCGCCGTCGAGCACTCACTCCTGCTCGAGCTGTTCACCGACGGAGGGGCCGGGACGAAGCTGTGGCCATGACGCTCACCGACCTCCAGGCCCTCGAGCAGCAGGCCGTGATGGGCACGTACCTGCGCAACCCCGTCGAGTTCGTGCGCGGCGAGGGCACGCGCCTGTGGGATGCCGAGGGCAACGAGTACCTCGACTTCCTCGCCGGGATCTCGGTGGTCCAGATCGGCCACTGCCATCCGGACCTCGTCGCGGCCGTGAGCGAGCAGGCCGCCCGGCTGATGCACGTCGGCAACCTCTACTACAGCGAGCCGGGCATCCGGCTGGCGGCGCGGCTCTCCGAGCTGTCGCTCGGCGGCAAGGTGTTCCTCTGCAACTCCGGCACCGAGGCGATCGAGTGTGCCATCAAGCTGGCCCGCCGGCACAAGGCGGGCGGCGACTTCGTGGTGCTCGAGGGCGGCTTCCACGGCCGCACGATGGGCGCTCTGTCGGCCACGCCGCAGGAGCCCAAGCAGGCGCCGTTCGCGCCGCTCGTGCCCGGGTTCGCGGCCGTTCCGCGCGCCGGGTCGGAAGGCGTGTTCGCCGACGCCGTCACGGATTCGACGGCGGCAGTGATCATCGAGCCGATCCAGGGCGAGGACGGGATCCACCCGATCGCCCCGGAGGTGCTGGCGGCGGCGCGAGCCGCGTGCGACGAGCACGGGGCGCTGCTGATCTTCGACGAGATCCAGTGTGGGATGGGCCGCACCGGTCGGATGTGGGGCTTCGAGGCTGCGGGCGTTCGCCCGGACGCGATGACGGTCGCGAAGGGCCTCGGCGGAGGCCTGCCGATCGGGGCGTGCATCACCTCCCCCGAGTACGCCGACACCATGCAGCCGGGCGACCACGGCTCGACGTTCGCCGGCGGACCGGTGATCGCCGCCGGGGCGAACGCGGTGCTCGACACGATCACCGCCGACGGCTTCCTCGACTCCGTGGCCGACAGGGGCGAGCGGCTGGCGGCCGGCCTGCGCGACGCCGGGCTGGAAGTGCGCGGACGCGGCCTGATGCTCGCGTTCGCCGCCGGTGACGCGCCCGCGCTGGCGCGGCGCCTGCTGCTCGAGGAGCGCCTCGTTGTGAATGCCACGGGTCCGGGCACGATCCGGCTGCTGCCGCCGCTGACCGTGTCCGACGACGAGATAGACACCGCCGTGGCCAGGATTGCCGCGGCGGTCGGGTAGGTTCCAGCCGCGATGACGGATTCCGACTCCAACCAGCCGCTCGGCGCCTACGAGGCGGGACCCGGCGAGGTCTCCCGCGTCCTGCTCCTCTACTCGGGCGGGCTCGACACGAGCGTGATGCTCAAGTGGATCCAGGACGAGTACAAGGCCGAGGTCGTCGCGCTGTGCGTGAACCTGGGCCAGCCGGGCGAGGACTTCGACGTCGTGCACGGCAAGGCGATGGACCTCGGCGCCCTGTCCTGCGAGATCATCGACGCCCGCGAGGAGTTCGCCCGCGACTACGTGGTGCCGGCGATCAAGGCCAACGCCCGCTACGGCGGCGGCTACCCGCTCTTCACCGCGCTCGGCCGCCCGCTGATCGCCAAGCTCGCCGTGGAGAAGGCGCGCGAGCACGGCTGCGACGCGGTCGCCCACGGCTGCACCGGCAAGGGCAACGACCAGGTGCGGATCGACGCCACGGTTCTCACCCTCGCACCGGATCTCAAGATCGTCGCGCCGGTCCGCAACTGGCAGATGGGCCGCGAGGAGGAGATCGCCTACGCGCGCGAGCACGGGATCCCCGTCAAGGGCGGCACCGAGGCGCCGCCGTACTCGATCGACGACAACATCTGGGGCCGCTCGTCGGAGGGCGGCCCGATCGAGGACCTGTCCGAGCCGCCGCGCGACGACGTGTTCGAGCTCGTCGCCGACGCCCGCGACGCGCCCGACGAGCCGCAGGACCTCGTGATCGGCTTCGAGAAGGGCGTGCCGGTCTCGCTCGACGGCGAGCCGGTCGGCCTCGTCGACCTCATCGATCGCTGCGCCGACGCCGGCCGCCGCCACGGCGTGGGGATCCTCGATCACCTCGAGGACCGCATCGTCGGGCTCAAGGTCCGCGACCTCTACGAGGTCCCCGCCGCCGAGATCCTGCTGATCGCGCACGGCGAGCTGGAGAAGCTCGTCTGCACGATCCACCAGAACGAGTTCAAGTTCATGCTCGACCGCAAGTGGGCCTATCTCGTCTACGCCGGGCTCTGGCACGAGCCGCTGCGCACCGACCTCGACGCCTACATGGACTCCGTCAACGAGCAGGTGACGGGCGAGATCACGGTGCGCCTCTTCAAGGGCAAGGCGACGGCCGTGGCCCGGATGTCCCCGAACGCGCTCTACGACGCGGAGCTGGCCGGCTTCGGCGAGTCGGGCGGGCTGTTCAGCCAGCACGCCAGCCCCGGCTTCATCGAGTTGTGGTCGCTCCAGTCCCGGATGGCTTACGCAGTCCGCAACCGGGGCAAGGAAGAGTCGTGAGCAAGAACGCCTACGCAGTGATCGGCTGGTTCACCGTCCAGATCGCCCAGCGGGTCGCGCGCCAGAAGGTGCGCGAGTACCGCCCGGTGATCGCCGCCGCCCTGGTTCTCGCGGGTGTGATCGCCGCGGGCATCGCGGCTGCCGCCGAAGACGAGTAGCCAAGCCCCGCAACGTGCGGGGAAGGAGCGTCGCGACGCCCCGGGAACGTCGGGTCCCACAGGTATCTTCGACCGTCCGTGCCGGCAGTCCATCTCCACGTCCACAGCGAGTACTCGATGCTGGACGGCGCCTGCAACATCGACGCCCTGGCGGCGCGCGCAGCGTCGTTCGGCCAGCCCGCCCTGGGGCTCACCGACCACGGGGTGATGCACGGGGCCGTCGAGCACTACAAGGCGTGCAAGAAGCATGGGATCAAGCCGATTCTGGGTCTCGAGGCGTACTACGTCGACGATCGCCGGGCCGAGGCGCGAAAGGTCGAGAAGAACCATCTGACGCTCCTCGCCGAGACCGACGCCGGCTTCCGCAACCTCGTGAAGCTCAGCTCGGCCGGTTTCCTCGAGGGGCTGCGCCAGGGCAAGCCGTACGTCGACATGGAATTGCTCGACCGCCACTCCGAGGGCCTCATCGCCCTCACGGGCTGTCTTGCCTCCCGCTTCTGCCAGCGGCTGATCGCGGACAACCCGGCCGAGGCACGTGCCCACGCTGATGCGCTGATGGGCGTTTTCGGGTCCGACAACGTGTACTTCGAGATCCAGCAGAACCGGATCGACGACCAGAACAAGGCGAACGAGGGCATCGTCCGGATCGCCCGCGAGGTCGGCCGTCCGCTGGTCGGCACGGGCGATGTCCACTACCTGACCCGCGACGACTACAAGAGCCACCACACGCTCCTCTGCGTGCAGACCAAGTCGACGCTCGCCGAGCCGAAGATGTCGTTCGACACGAACGAGTTCTTCCTCAAGGACAACGCCGAGATGGCGGAGGACTTCGCGCAGTGGCCCGACGCCGTGCCGAGCACGCTCGAGATCGCCGACCGCTGCAACGTCGACATCGAGCTGGGGAAGATGCTCATCCCGAGCTACGTGACGCCGGACGGCTCGTCGGAGGGGGAGTACCTGCGCCGGCTGGCCACCCAGGGCCTGAACAACCGCTACGGCTCCCCGCCGCCCGCGGAGGCGATGGAGCGGCTCGACATGGAGCTCGAGGTGATCGGCCGGATGGGCTTCGACGCCTACTTCCTGATCGTCTGGGACTTCATCAAGTACGCGAAGGAGCACACGATCGCCGTAGGCCCGGGTCGCGGGTCGGCGGCGGGCTCGATCGTCTCCTACTGCCTCGACATCACCGAGGTGGACCCGCTCGCGTACGGCCTCCTCTTCGAGCGTTTCCTCAACCCCGAGCGCGTTTCCATGCCGGACATCGACATCGACTTCTCCGTCAAGGGCCGCGCCGAGGTCATGCGCTACGTGAGGGACAAGTACGGGGAGGACTCGGTCGCGCAGATCGTGACCTTCGGCAAGATGCTCCCGCGTAACGCCAGCCGCGACGCGGCACGTGTGCTGGGCAAGGAGTACGCCGTCGGAGACCGGATCGCGAAGCTGATCCCGGAGCCGGTCATGGGCCGCTCGAAGAGCTTCGAGGAGTACCTCAAGGAGGAGCCCGAGCTCCGGCGCGCCTACGACCAGGACCCTGACGCCCGCGAGGTGATCGACGCCGCCAAGGGCCTCGAGGGCATCGTGCGCAACGCCGGCATCCACGCGGCGGCCGTGGTCATCGCCGACCGACCCCTGACCGACATCGTGCCGCTCTCGCTGATGGAGGACAAGGGCGCCGTCAACGAGGACGGGTCGAAGGCCTACCGCACCGTCACCCAGTACTCGATGAAGCCGATCGAGGAGATGGGCCTGCTGAAGATGGACTTCCTCGGCCTGCGCAACCTCGACGTCATCGAGACGTGCCTGACGCTGATCGAGCAGTCCACCGGCGAGCCGCGGCTGGACATGACGGCGCTCCCGCTCGACGACCCCAAGACGTACGAGATGATGGCCCGCGGCGAGTCGATCGGCGTATTCCAGTTCGAGTCCGAGGGCATGCGCGAGGCGCTGAAGAAGGTCAAGCCGACGGAGTTCGAGGACCTGGTCGCGCTGAACGCCCTCTACCGCCCGGGCGCGATGCGCCACATCGACACGTACGCGAAGAACAAACGCGACCCCGAGGCCGTCACGTACATCGACGAGCGCCTGCGCCCGATCACGGAGGCCACCTACTCGGTGATCCTCTACCAGGAGCAGTCGATGCAGATCGCCAAGGGCATCGCCGGGTTCAGCGGCGCCCAGGCCGACGATCTCCGCAAGGCGATCGGCAAGAAGAACCGCGAGGCGATGGGGGCCCTCAAGGAGGGCTTCGTCAAGGGCGCCCGCGCAAGCGGCACCCAGGACCGCGTGATCAACGAGCTGTGGGCGATCAACGAGGCCGCGGCCGACTACTCCTTCAACCGCTCGCACGCCGCCTGCTACGGCCTCATCTCGCTACCGCACGGCGTGGCTCAAGGCGAACTATCCGGCCGAGTACATGGCCGCGCTCATCTCGTCGGTCATGTCGACGAAGGACAAGGTCCCGTTCTTCGTCTCGGCCTGCGAGGAGATGGGGATCGAGGTCCTGCCGCCCGACGTCAACGATCTCGGGCAACGATTTCGTCGTCACGGGCACGAACATCCGCTTCGGCCTCAACGCCGTCAAGGGCGTGGGCTCCTCCGCGGTCGAGCGGATCATCGCCGCGCGCGACGACGGCGGCGGCCCGATCTCCTCGATCTGGGACTTCTGCCGCCGCGTCGACGGCCGCACCGTGAACAAGAAGGCGATCGAGGCGCTGGTCAAGTGCGGTGCCCTCGACTCGACCGGGGCCACCCGCGCCGGGATGTTGTCGGTTCTCGAGCAGGCCCAGGGGGCGGGGCAGAAGTTCCAGGAGGACGCCCAGCTCGGCCAGGGCTCGATCTTCGACCTCGAGGAGCCCGCGCCGGGCGGCGTGCGCGGCGGCGGCCTCGGCGGCGCGCCGGACCTGCCCGTGCCGGCCCTGCCCGACGAGCGCCCGCAGCTGAACGCCTGGGAGAAGGAGACGCTCGGCCTGTTCCTCTCGAGCCATCCGCTCAAGGAGGTGCGCGCGGCGCTGCGCCAGGCGACCGAGTGGCAGCTGTCCGAGCTCGCCGACCGCAAGGACGGCGACTGGGTCACGGTCGGCGGGATGATCACCGAGTGCAAGAAGATCCGCACCCGGAAGGGCGATCCGATGGCGTTCGCGACGCTCGACGACCTGACCGGGAACGTCGAGATGCTCGTCTTCAACTCCGCCTACGCGAAGAACTCGGACATGATCGAGGTCGACAAGGTCGTGATCGTGCGCGGCCGGGTCGACCACAAGGAGGACGGCGTCAAGCTGATCGCCCAGGAGGTCACCGCCTTCGAGCCGACCCCGGAGGAAGTGGCCGAGGCGCAGGCGATCGCCGAGCGCCCGCCGGCGCCGAAGCGGGTGACCCTGGACGTGGAGCCCGACGTGCCCGCGGCGCTGCTCGACGAGCTCAAGGACGTCTGCCGCGGCAACCCGGGCGACCACGATGTCGTGATGGTGGTGGGCGAGACCCGCGTGAGACTCGGCGAGGAGTTCCGGATCCGGCCGTCGGGTTCGTGCCTGGCCGAGCTCGAAGGCATCACCGGCGTCGCCCGCCGCGCCGCCTGAGTCGCACCGTACTTCCGCGCTCGCTCTACACTTGCCGAGTGGAAAGCAGCAGCCTTCCTTTCGACATCACCGAACTGCACGAGTGCCGCAGCTGCTGCTCGTTCTGCGACCGGGTAGTTCATCCCGCGGGCTGCATCGAGTCCAACTGCTCGTTCCTCTACCTGTACGACGACGAGGACACCGGCAAGCGGTTCATGGGCTGCATGAACAAGGTGTTCCGCGCCGAGATCGACGTGGAGGCGTTCGAGGCCGCGCAGCGCACCCGCCACAACTACGGCGGCGTGAAGATGACCGGCCTGCCGCTGCCGCAGTGCAGCGTCTCCGTCGAGCGCGCCTACCAGGGTTTCGGCGACGCGTTCGACTGCCAGAACCCGGAGTTCTTCGAGAACCCCACGGATCTGCGCAACCGCCTGTAGGCGCCTGCGCTCAGCGGGCGCTCGGCTCGCCGCGTTGTGCCACGCGCATGGCCTGGCGGCGCCGGTTGACGGAGAGCGTTCATGGATCCACGCCGCGTGACAATCATGCTCCCGCGCACACGTGGTTGGCACACGGCGTACAAAACACGAGCGCGCCCGCCCTGCGGCCACGCCTCGCGCCCGTCGCCGCTGCCGTCGGGCCCGGCCGAGCCCTGCACGCAAGGCGCCGAGCTGAGCGCGGCAGCGCGAAGCCCTAAGCCGAGCGCCGCTTGCGTGCCCGCAGGCCGTTGGCGCGCAGCTGCTTCATCCGCTTCATGTCCACGGCGGCGACGCCCTTGCCCTCGATCCCCGGCCCCTCGAACAGGGCCGGCAGCTTCTCGAAGCGCGGCTCGGACAGGAACGCGCCGATCCCGCGCGGGCCGATCTCGCCGTCGCCGAGCGCGGCGTGGCGATCGCGGTTGGAGCCGAGCGGAGTCTGCGAGTCGTTCACGTGCAGGCAGCGCAGCTGTGCGCTTGCCGACGACGCTCGTCGCAGTCGTCCATGACCGCGGCCAGGGCGTCTGCGCTGCGCACGTCGTAGCCGCTCGCGAGCAGGTGGCACGAGTCGAGGCAGATGCCCAGGCGCTTGTCGCCGCCGGCGAGCGTCGATCAGCTCGGCGAGCTCCTCGAAGGAGCGGCCGAGCGTGTTCCCGGCGCCGGCGGTGTCCTCGAGCAGCAGCGGGCACGAGCCTGACTCTGCGAGCGCCTCCTTCAGGGCGCTGCCGCACGCGGGCCAGCGCCTCGTCGTGCGGCTCGCCGACGGTCGAGCCGGGGTGGAGGACCACGCCCGACGGCGCCGATGGCGTCGCCCATCCGCAGCGAGTGCACGAGTGAGGCGATCGACTTCTTGCGCAGCTCCTCGTCCTTCGACGCGCAGTTGATCAGGTAGACGGCGTGGATCACCACCGACTCGATCGGCCCGTCCTTCATCAGCTCGAGGAACTCGGCGACGTCGTCGTCCTTCCAGCGGGTGGGCTTCCACATCCGCGGCGACTGGTTGAACACCTGGATCGCCTCGCCGCCGATCTCGACGCCGCGCGCGTGGGCTTCGACGAGGCCGCCTGCCGTGGACACGTGGGCTCCGATTAGCATTGCCGGGTCATACCATCAAGGCGATGACCGAACCGATGCGGGTGCGCTTCGCCCCTTCTCCGACAGGCCAGCTGCACATCGGCGGCGCGCGCACCGCACTCTACAACTGGCTGCTCGCCCGCGAGGACGACGGCGGCTCGCTGGTGCTGCGGATCGAGGACACCGACCGCGAGCGGTCCACGCCGGAGAACGTCGAGCAGATCCTCGACGCGCTGCGCTGGCTCGAGCTCGACTGGGACGAGGGCCCGCTCTCGCAGGCCGAGCGTGCCGAGCCGCACACGGCCGCGATCGACAGCCTGCTCGACGACCGGCGCCGCCTACGAGGACGACGGCGCGGTCCGCCTGCGCGTGCCGGACGAGGGCGAGACAGTGGTCGAGGACGTGATCCGCGGCGTAGTGACCTTCCCGCACTCGGCGATCGACGACTTCGTGATCGCGCCGCTCGGACGGCAGTCGCCCTCTACAACCTCGCGGTCGCCGTCGACGACCGCGACATGGGGATCACACACGTCGTGCGCGGGGAGGACCACCTCTCGAACACCCCGCGCCAGGTGATGATCCTGCGCGCGCTCGGCGTCGACGCCGCCGATCTACGCCCACCTGCCGCTGCTGCACGGCCCGGACGGCAAGAAGCTCTCCAAGCGCCACGGCGCGGCGTCGGTCCAGGAGCTGCGCGACTCCGGCTACCTGCCTGAGGCCGTCCGCAACTACATCGCGCTGCTCGGCTGGGGCCTCGACGAGTCGACGACGTTCATGACCACCGAGCGAGCTGGTCGAGGGCTTCGACCTCGAGCGGGTGTCGAAGTCGCCCGCCGTCTTCGACGAGCAGAAGCTGCGCTGGATGAACGGCCGCTACCTGCGCGAGCTGCCGCCGGCCGAGCTGGCGGCGCGGCTCGAAGGCGCTGCTCGGCCGCGACGGGCTGCTGCCCGGCGGTCGAGATCGCCCAGGAGAAGATGCAGACGCTGGCCGACTTCTGGCCGCTCGCGGCTTTCCTCGTCGAGCCGCAGGAGACCGACGAGAAGGCATGGCAGAAGGTCATGGGAAGGACGGAGCTGCCGACAGACCTGGCTGCGGCCCGCGCTGCGCTGGCCGGCGTCGACCCGTTCGCCGTGGAACCGATCGAGGCCGCCCTGCGCGCAGTCTGCGAGCAGCGCGACGAGAAGCCCGGAAAGCTCTTTCAGCCGATCCGTGTGGCCATCACGGGCGGGACGGTCTCGCCGGGGATATTCGAGTCGGTGGCCGCGTTGGGCAGCGAGGAATCGCTGCGCGCGCATAGACGCTGCAGCTGGCACGCCTCTCTGGTTGACGCGCTGTCAGCTCAACCTTGCGTCCATTGCTGCCGATAGCCGTAGGGGGAGAGGCCGACACGGATGTCGGCCGACGGAACGAAGCCTTGGAAGCAGCCATGTCAAACACACCTGCATGCCGCCGCGCGCGGGTTCGGCCGCCAGAACGAGGGCCACGGTCGCCGTCTCACCGCGGCGTTCGAAGCCCTCGAGGCCTTCCCCGCGCTGACGCGAGTCGCGCAACCGCGTCCTGCGGGTGGTCCGCGAGGAGCGTCGCTCGACCGGTGACGTCGTCTCCGCCGTCGAGTCCGACGTCGCGCTCGTCACCACGGTCCTGCGCATGGCGAACCGCATGTCCTCGAAGCAGAAGGGCAAGATCGCGAGCATCCCGGCCGCCGTCGAGCTGCTGACGCCCGAGGGCGTCGAGCAGCTGGCCAGCCGGGCGCAGGTCTTCGACTTCTTCGAGCGCACGCCGCAGTGGGACATCGAGCCGGAGACGCTTCCGCCTCCACGCCGTCGCCACGCAGGCCGCCGCCGACCGGCTCGCCCGCGAGCTCGACTACGACGATCGCGACGAGCTCCTCACGTCCGCGCTGCTGCACGACATCGGCAAGCTCGTCCTGATCCACGCCTACCCGGCGTACCCGGCGCAGATCCACGGCAACGCGCGCACCCCCGAGGAGCGCGTCCACCGCGAGCGCCGCGAGCTGGGAGTCGACCACGCGCTCGTCGGCGGCGTCCTCGCCCGCCGCTGGGGCCTCCCCGCCGGCCTGGCCACCGCGATCGAGCGCCATCACTCCGACGGACGTCACCGGGAGGCCGCGATAGTCCGCCTCGCCGACATGCTGGCCCACTACGGCCACGGCGAGCAGGTCGACCCGAACGAGCTCCTCAAGGCCGCGCGCACGCTCGAGCTGACCCCCGAGGGCCTGCGCTCGCTGATGTACGAGCTGCCCTACTCGGGCGGCAAGGCCAAGCGCCACGTCGACCCGTGCCCGCTGTCCGCGCGTGAGCTGGACGTCCTCAAGAAGCTCGCCGAGGGCAAGGTCTACAAGCAGATCGCGCAGGAGCTCGGGCTGTCCACGAGCACCGTGCGCACGCACCTCCACAACACCTACGCGAAGCTCGGCGCGAACGATCGCGCCCAGGCGGTCCTCATGGCCACCGACCGCGGCTGGATCTAGAGCGGAGCCCGTACCCGGACCTCGGTCCCGGTACGTGTGCTCGTGATGGCGAGGGTGCCGCGGAGCAGTTCAGCACGCTCTCGCATCCCCGCCACGCCGAGGTGCCCGGGCTCGGTCGACCGGAGTGGGTCGACACCGCGCAGCCCCTCTCCGTCGTCGACGATGATCAGCTCCATCGTCTCGTCGTCCCGGGCGAGGGTGATGCGAACCGTGCCGGCGTGGCCGTGCTGGCCTGCGTTCGTCACAGCCTCCTGGGTGATGCGAAACAGTTCGCCCTCGATCTCGGACGGGAGCTCGAGCGGGTCCAGGCGCAGGTCGACGTCGATACCGAAGCGGCGCTTCCAGACGGGGCGGATCCGCTCGACGGCGGCGCCGTAGGACATCTCCTCGTACGCGTAGGGCCCGAGCTCGAGCATCTCGTCGCGCAGGGCCCGGATGTTCCGTTCGACGGTCGTCTGGGCCTCGACCATCAGCGGGGCGGCAGCGTCGGCATCCCCGGCCGCGACCAGCCGGTTCACGGCGGCAAGTGTCATGTCGAGGCCGATCAGCTCCTGGACGGGACCGTCATGGAGCGCCTGCGAGAGCTTGCGGCGGATCTCGTTCTCGTCCTGCAGTGTCTGGTGGGTCACGCCGCGCGCGCGGATACGCGAGGCGGACTCCTCGGTGCGAAAACGCCCGACGAGCGCGACGGTCATCAGGGCGGATGCGATGAACACCGCGTCGTAGAAGACGAGCTGCTCACCGGAGACCGGGCCCTCGTCGCCGAGGACGGCGGTCGGCAGGACGAGCGCGATCGTCGCGAAGAGAGCGACGAGCACGCCGATCGCCTCGCCCTGGATGTGCGCGTGTACCGCGAGGAACGCCAAGGCGATGAACCGGATCGCCCCGTAGGACTGCGGCACCACCGTCTCGATGATCCCGAGCATCACGAGATCGCCGGCGGCGATCAGCGGGTTCAGCGCGGTGTCCGGGCGCCGGTAGGCGAGCGCGAGGTTGAAGAGGCCCCACGGCAGCGCCACGACGACCAGCACGACCAGCAGGCGACCCTCGTAGGGGAACCCGAACGCGGCGACCACGAACACCGACAGCAGCGTCAGCGCGAGCCGGGCCACCGCGAAGACGAGGACCGGTTGGCGCGACGCGAGCGGCAGGCGGCGTAGGCGCGACGACCGTGGCAGGTGCACGAGCCGCGAGGCCACGGTCAGACCGAGCTCGAGGCCCGTGTCCGGCGCACACGGGTGAGCCAGATGACGGCCGCGGCCGCAGCTGCGCCGGTGGAGTCGATCAGCACGTCGCGCGGCGTTCCGTAGCGGCCCTCCACGAACGTCTGGTGGAACTCGTCGGTGGCGGCGTAGCCGACGGAGATGGCGAACGCGACCAGGAGCGCCCTGCCCGAGTCCATCCGCGTGGCCAGCGCGCGCCACCAGAAGGCGAGGAGCAGCGCGTACTCGGAGAAGTGCGCGATCTTGCGCACGACCACGATGTACCAGGCGTGCTGGGGGTCGCCGGCGGGCATCGCCGAGAGGGCGAAGATCACGGCCATGATGAGGATCGGGGGTCCCCAGATGCCGACTGGATGCGACAGGATCCGCATGACCAGCCCCTAGACTCGCGGTGTGCTCGCCATAACCAGCAAGTCACCCTACGCAGTTCGTGCGCTGACGGAGCTGGCGCGACGGGGATCCGACACGCCGGTGCCGATCGCCGAGATCGCGAAGGCGCGCGAGATCCCCGTCCAGTTCCTCGAGGGGCTGTTCGCCACGCTGCGCCGGGCCGGCCTGCTCCAGAGCCAGCGCGGCGTCAAGGGCGGCTACCTGTTCGCCCGCCCGCCGGCCGAGATCACCGTGTTGGAGGTGGTCGAGCTGCTCGAGGGCGAGCTCGGCGCGGACGCAGAGGCGAACGGCCAGGTGTGGGTCGACGCGGTGGCCGCGGTCCGCGGAGTGCTGGGCGGGTCGACGATCGCCGACGTGGCCGACCGCGAGGCGCAGGCCGCCGGCGGCGCCATGTACTACATCTGACGGTTTTCGCCCCCTACAGCTCCGGCGGATCGCCGGCCGCCTCGAGCGCGTCGTCCAGCGTCGGGTAGCTCGACATCCGCATGATCTTCCCGTTCTCGGTCCAGAAGACGATGCCGATGCGGCGTTCCATGGGGACTCCGCTCGTCCGGGCGACCGCAGCGATGTTCACGATGGCAACCGCCACCGATTCGCCTGCGTCGATCACCTCGACCAGCTCGCGGTCGTACGACTCCCACGCCTCGGCGATGTCCTTGAAGTACTGCCGTGCGCCGGCTTCGCCGCGGTAGCGGCCGCCCTCGAGAGCGCCGAACCGGGAGACGAACTCACCCTCGATGTCGAAGTACTCGTCGATCGCGCGGTCGACGTCGCCGGCGATGAACGTCTCGATCGCAGCACGGATGAATTCGGCGTTCTCCCGCGACATCGCTGCCAGTATCCCCCGAAGCTGGAAGGATCCGCCGGAATGCGCACTCCCGCGATTCCCGGCGCCACGTCGCGCCTCGTCGAGATCCAGACGGCCGACGCGGGGCGGATCAAGATCGCCGTCGACGAGCTGGGGGAGGGGCCGCCGGTACTGATGGCCCACGGCTGGCCCCAGCACGCCGGCTGCTGGGCCACGGTCGCTCCCCGGCTTGCCCGCGACCATCGAGTCATCTGCCCAGATCTTCGCGGCTTCGGGCTCAGTGACGCGCCCGGAACCGGGTACGATCCGTACACCTTCGCCGCCGACCAGATGGCGCTGCTCGACGCGCTCGGCCTCGACCGCGTGCACGCGGTCGGCCACGACTGGGGCGGCTTCGCGCTGTTCCTCAACTGCATCGAGTATCCGGACCGTTTCGCCGGCTACGTCGCGACGAACACCGGGCTGCCCTGGGCGCGGCCCTCGCTTACGAGCGCTCTCCAGCTCTGGCGCATCTGGTACGCGTTCGCCCTCTCGGCGCCCTTCGTCAGCTACCTGGTTCTGACCCGCCGGCCGGGGCGCATGGCGAAGGGGATCAGCGACGAGATGCACGGCGCGGTGCCCGAGAACGTCATCTTCGGTTACGCCCGCGACCTGGCACGGCCGGCCAGCGCGCGCGCCACCGTCGCTCTGTACCGGTCGTACCTGCGGCTGGCGTTCACGGTCGCCGCTCGCCGCCCCTACCGCGGGCGCCGCCTCGACGTACCGACCCATTTCCTGTTCGGCACCGAGGACGTTGCCGTTCCGCGGTCTTATGTCGACCACTTCGAGAGCCACGGCGACGACCTGACGCTCGAATGGGTCCCCGGTGCCGCGCATTTTCTCGCCGAGGAACGTCCCGAGCTCGTCGTCCAGCGGGCGCGGGAGCTGTTCGCCCGGACATCCTGATCCCCGGTCGGGGATCGAGGGATTAGGCTCCCTGCATGGCAGCCAGCTCGAAGGCCGCGACGGTGGCGGCCAACCTCGCCGACACGGTCGGGAACACCCCGATGGTCCGGCTCGGCGCGCTCGCGCCGGACGGCGGCGCCGAGATCGTCGCCAAGCTCGAGGTCCACAACCCCGCCGGGAGCGTCAAGGACAGGATCGGCGTGGCGATGATCGACGCGGCCGAGGCGGAGGGGAAGATCGAGCCGGGCAAGACGACGATCGTCGAGGCCACGTCGGGCAACACGGGCATCGCGCTCGCCTTCGTCTGCGCCGCGCGCGGGTACGAACTGGTCCTCGCCATGCCGCAGGGCATGAGCCGCGAGCGCGAGTCGCTGCTGCGCATGTACGGCGCCGAGTTCGAGATCACCGAGTCGATGGGCGGGATGGACGAGGCCGTGGCCGCCGCCGAGCGGATCGCGAAGGAGCGGGGCAACGCGTTCATCCCCGATCAGTTCTCGAATCCCGCCAACCCGGACATCCACCGCCGCACCACGGCCGAGGAGATCTGGCGCGACATGGACGGGAAGGTCGACGCGATAGTCGCCGGCGTCGGCACCGGTGGCACGATCACCGGCGCGGGCGGCCGGCTGAAGGAGCTCAACCCGGACCTGCGGGTCGTGGCCGTGGAGCCCAAGAGCTCGCCGGTGATCTCGGGTGGCCGGCCGGGCCCGCACCGCATCCAGGGCATCGGCGCCGGGTTCGTGCCGGCGGTCCTCGACGAGGATCTGCTCGACGAGGTCATCCAGGTCAGCGACGAGGCCGCGATCGAGACGGCGCGCCGCAGCGCCAAGGAGGAGGGGATCCTCGCGGGGATCTCGGGTGGGGCGGCGATGTGGGGCGCGATCGACCTCGCTGGACGCCCGGAATTCGCCGGCAAGCGGATCGTGGTCGTCGTCCCGGACTCCGGTGAGCGCTACGTGAGCACGCCGTTCTTCGCCCCGTAGCCGGGCCGGGCGCGCGCGGCTGCCATCATCTGAGCGAGCCATGCTCGGTCTAGGAACCCTTGCCCGGGTGGCGCGCGAGGTCCGCGAGGATCTGACCGCCGCCCAGGAGCGCGACCCCGCCGCTCGCAGCGTCGGGCGCCTCGAGATCCTCGTCACCTACGGCGGGGTCCAGGCGCTGCTCTCACATCGCGTGGCCCACGCGCTGCTCGAGACGGGCGTGCCGATCGCTCCGCGGCTGCTGGCCAACACGACCAAGGTGCTCACCGGGGTCGAGATCCATCCGGCCGCAAAAATCGGGGAGTCGTTGTTCATCGACCACGGATCGGGAGTCGTGATCGGCGAGACGGCCGAGATCGGGGCGAACGTGACGCTCTACCAGGGCGTGACGCTCGGCGGCACCGGTTTCGCCCGCGGCAAGCGGCACCCGACGATCGGCGACAACGTCGTGGTCGGCTCGGGTGCCAAGCTGCTCGGGCCGATCGACGTCGGGCACTGCGCCAAGATCGGCGCGAACTCCGTGGTGATCCACGACGTGCCCGAGAACTCGACCGTTGTCGGCAACCCGGGGCACCCGGTCCGGGTCGACGGGCGCAAGCCCGAGGGCCCCGACGCCGACTGGGCCCATCTGCCCGACCCGGTGGCGGACGCGCTGAAGGGGCTGGCCGCGCGCGTGAACGAGCTGGAGGGGATGGTCGCCGAGCTCACGGGCAAGCGCCCGGAGACCACCGCCCAGGTCACCCCGCTGCGACGTTCCCGCGGGAACGATCCCGCGGGCGGCTGACGCCCGCTCCTCAGTAGTGGACGGTCCGCGTCCTGTGACGCGGGATCGCCTTGTAGACCGGGTCCTGGCCGCGGTTCCACAGCCACGTGTCGAGCGTTCGCGGCGGCACGCCGAGCTCCGCGGCGATCAGCTCGCAGGCGTGCACCGCGCAAGCCGCGGATCTCGCGCTCGGCGCCGCCCGGGGGCAGCAGCTCGCCGGAGTCGATGGCCGCGGCGAGCTCGTCGTCGTATACGAGCACGCCGTCGACGCGGAGCACGTGCGGGACGAGGTTGTCGGCGAAGATCGTGAGCCCGTCGAGGTCGCCGAACTGCGGCGATCCCGGCCAGGGCGAGGTCGTTCGGCACGATCTGGGCGCGCTTGTAGAAGCCGTGGTCGTCGAAGAACGGCATCCCGTGCGGCGAGGTCTGCGCGCGAGAGCCTGGGCCGAGCCGTCGGCGGCGGCGATCACGTCGAGCGCGATCCGGTCGCCGAGGAAGCGCCCGAGGTCCTTGCAGCGCCTCGGCGTAGAGGCCCATCAGCTCGTGGCCCGGGTCCTGGCCGAGGATCAGCGCGATCGTCGGCTGGTCGATGCGGCGCAGCTCGCCGCTCTCCCACGGCCCCTCGCGGCGAAAGTGGTCGGCCAGCGCCCACGCGACGGTGTAGTAGCCCGAGCAGCCCGGGCGCTTGTTCAGCGTCGGGAACCAGCCCGAGCCGAAGTTGATCGTGTCGAGCGCGAGCAGGTACGAGGCGACGTGCCGCGCGCGAGCCCTCGAGGTAGTGCCGCTCGGGGTCCAGCGCCGGCGGCGGGCCGGGCTCGATCGACCCGATCGCATCGACGGTCGATCCGCACCAGCTCGGCGCTCGTCGGCGATCTCGGCGCACGCCGCCCGGACGTCGTCGCACAGGCCCACCGGCGGCAGCCTACGCCCGCCGAGCGCGTCCCTATCCTCAGGGAGTGACCCACGACCGCCGCCACCGACGCTCTCCTCGAGGGCCTCAACGAGCCCCAGCGCGAGGCGGTCACGCATGGCGAGGGACCGCTGCTGATCCTGGCCGGCGCCGGATCGGGCAAGACCCGCGCGCTGACGCGGCGGATCGCCTATCTCGTCGGCACCGGTGCGGCGCAGCCGTCCGAGATCCTCGCGATCACCTTCACCAACAAGGCGGCCAGCGAGATGCGCGAGCGCGTCGAGGAGCTGGTCGGCCGCCGCGCCCGGGCGATGTGGGTGATGACGTTCCACTCCGCCTGCGCGCGGATGCTGCGCTCCGACGCCGAGCGGCTCGGCTACACCCGCGGCTTCACGATCTACGACGAGTCCGACTCCGTGCGGCTCGTGAAGCAGTGCGTCGACGAGCTCGGGGTCGACCCGAAGCGCTTCGCCCCGCGCGGCATCAAGCGGCAGATCTCGGACGCGAAGAACCAGCTGCTCGACGCCGCAGGCGTACAGCGCTCAAGGTCGGCTCCTACTTCGAGCAGACCGCGGCCGAGGTCTACGAGCTGTACGAGCAGCGGATCCACTCGATGAACGCGATGGACTTCGACGACCTGCTGTTCCGCAGCGTCAACCTCTTCGAGCTGTTCCCCGAGGTACTCGGTCGCTACCAGCGCGCCTTCCGCCACCTGCTCGTCGACGAGTACCAGGACACCAACCACGCCCAGTACCGCTGGCTGCGCCTGCTCGTCGGACGAGCACCGCAACCTGGCGGTCGTCGGCGACGATGCGCAGTGCCTGGTGGCGGGCACGCAGGTGACGATGGGGGATGGGTCCCTGCGCGCCATCGAAGACATCGAAGTCGGTGATTCGGTTCTTTCTTCACACGGGAGCGGCGACTTCCGGCCAGCCGTAGTTACCGACCGCTTTGAGGCGGCGGGGCGGGTGGCTGGCGTCAAGATCACGATGCGTTCTGGGCGAGAGGTCGTGAGTACCCCCGAGCACACCCATTTCGCCGGGTACCACGCACGGCTGAGTCCGAAGGTGTTTCTGACCTATGCAATGTGGAAGGCAGAGACCGGGTTCCGCGTGGGTACGTCTCGAATCCATGACCGGGCTCCGGGCCACTCGGTGGTTGGGGTCGGGCTGCGAGCCATGCAGGAGGCAGCCGACGCTGCATGGGTCGTGTCTGTGCATGACAGTGAGGCCGAGGCACGTCGAGCTGAACTGGAACTCTCGCTCAAGTATCGGATTCCGACGCTGCCCTTCCGGGCGCGAAAGGGCCAGAGCGAGAACGGGTTGGTTCACGACCAGGGACAGATCGATGAGGTCTTCTCCGCGTTTCCGACTACGGCCACCGGCATGCAGTTGCTGATGGATCACGGCCTGGGCTTCGAGCATCCGCACCACATTCCGCGGACCATCGATGGGCGGCGGCGAAACCTCACGGTCACGCTTTGCGGAGATCGGCGCGGTCGTCGGCCAATGCACTCGATTGCGGTCGGCGGCCGGGACGACACTGCTCGCTCACAGCTTGAACTCTTCGGGCTGAATGTCCGGTCGGCCAAGACCGAAGGTTCCTGGCGTGTGGAATCAGCGTTCGTCGACTACGGCGCTGCGATGAGAACCGTGGAGACGATCCAGACTGCGACGCCCGTGCTGGTCCGCCGTACTGCTCGCCTCGGCAACAAGGCGGCGGTCGACGGGAAGAACTCATTGCCGTTCTTGCCGGCGTCGTCTGTGCGGCGCGGGATGGTGATGTTCGACGAGTCCGGGGGTTATGACGTCGTCGAGTCGGTCGAGAACGTGGCACTCGACTCACCCGTCTACGACATCAACGTCGAGAGCACCCACAATTTCATCGCCAACGGAATCGTCACCCACAACTCGATCTACTCATTCCGAGGCGCCGACATTACGAATGTGCTCGGGTTTGAAAATGACTTCCCGGACGCCAAGGTCGTGAAGCTCGAGCAGAACTATCGCTCGACGCAGACGATCCTCGACGCGGCCAACGCGGTGATCCAGAACAACCGCGAGCAGAAGCCCAAGAGCCTGTGGACCGACCAGGGCGCGGGCGACCTCGTCCACATCCGCGAGCTCGAGGACGAGCACGCCGAGGCGCGCTATGTGGCCGGCGAGATCGAGCGCCACGTCGACGGCGGCGGCTCGCGCGACGACATCGCGATCTTCTACCGGGCCAACGCGCAGAGCCGCGTGCTGGAGGACACGCTCGTCCGCTACGGCGTCGGGTACCAGGTGATCGGCGGCACCCGGTTCTACGAGCGCGCCGAGGTGAAGGACGCCCTCGCCTACCTGACGCTGCTCACGAACCCGCAGGACGTCGTGTCCTTCCAGCGCATCGTGAACTCCCCGCGGCGCGGCATCGGGCAGACCTCCGAGGGCCGCATCGTCGGCTACGCGAACACGATCGGCGAGCCGGTCTTCGAGGTGGCCCTGAAGCCCGAGGCAGTGCCCGGGCTGGGCTCTGCGGCGATCAAGGCGGTCGGCCGGTTCATGGACACGATGGACGGGCTGCGCCACAAGGCGGAGGGCTCCAGCGTCGGCGACCTCCTCCAGGCCACGCTCGACGAGACCGGCTACATCGAGGCGCTCGAGGCCGAGCGGACCATCGAGTCGCAGGGCCGGATCGAGAACCTCGAGGAGCTCGTCGGGGTGGCGCGCGAGTACGACGTGTCGGCCGAGGAGCCGTCGATCGAGGAGTTCCTCCAGCAGGTGTCCTTGTTCGCCGACGCCGACAACATCGAGGAGGACTCGGGCACGGTCACGCTGATGACGCTCCACACCGCCAAGGGGCTCGAGTACGACATCGTGTTCATGATCGGCATGGAGGACGGCGTGTTCCCGCACTCGCGATCGATCGAGGCCAACGACATCGAAGAGGAGCGCCGGCTCGCCTACGTCGGCCTCACGCGCGCACGCAAGGAGCTGACCCTCACCTACGCACGCACCCGCGCGCTGTACGGCGGGCGCGAGTGGAACGTCCCCAGCCGCTTCATCGGCGAGATCCCGCAGGAGACAACCGATGCGTCGGAGCAGCTCGGTGGCCGCACCGCTGCCTCGACCTGGAGCGGGGGCGGGTCGAACTTCGGCGGGCCGACGCCGCGTCGCGCCCCGCAGCCTCAGAGCACCGGCGTGAGCTTCGCCGTCGGCGACGACGTGACGCACGCCAAGTTCGGCGACGGCGTGGTGATCGGCGTCGAACCTGGCGGCCTCGTCGTGATCCGCTTCCCGTCCGACGGGTCCGAGCGCAAGCTGATGGCCGACTATGCGCCGCTGAAGCGGAAGGGGAGCTGACTTGGCCGCAACCGTGATCGACGGCAAGGCCGTCGCGGCGGGCGTGCGCGCGCGCGTCGCCGAGGAGGTCGCGGCGCTGCGCGCCGACGGCGTCGAGCCCGGTCTCGCGACGGTGATCGTCGGCGACGACCCGGCTTCGCACGTGTACGTGCGGATGAAGCGCAAGGCGTGCGACGAGGTGGGCATCGCCTCGATCCACCACGAGCTCCCGGCAGACGTTCCCGCGGAAACGCTCGCGGAGCTGCTCGAACGGCTGAACGCCGACCCGAAGGTCAGCGGCACGCTGCTCCAGCTACCGCTGCCCGCTCACCTCGATCCGGACGCCATGACCGGCCTGATCCGCCCCGAGAAGGACGTCGACGGGCTCACACCGCTGAGCGCGGGCCTGCTAGCGCAGGGCCGTCCCGGTCTCGTGCCGTGCACGCCCGCCGGGGTGATGGTGCTGCTCGACGAGGCCGGGGTCGAGCTCGAGGGCGCCCAGGCCGTCGTGCTCGGCCGGTCACAGCTCGTCGGCAAGCCGATCGCCGCGCTGCTGCTGGCGGCGAACGCGACGGTCACCCAATGCCATTCGCGTACGAAGGACCTCGCGGAGGTGTGCGGCCAGGCGGACGTGCTGATCGCGGCCGTCGGCCGGCCCGGCACCGTGACCGCGGACATGGTCAAGCCGGGCGCGGTGGTGATCGACGTGGGCACCAACAAGACCGACGACGGCCTCGTGGGCGACGTCGACTTCGACGCGGTCGCGGAGGTCGCGTCCGCGATCACTCCCGTCCCGGGCGGCGTCGGCCCGATGACCATCGCGATGCTGCTGTCGAACACGGCGCGCGCGGCCCGCCTTCAGGGATAGTCTCCGGGCGATGGACTTCTCGAAGCTCCGGGTAGGGGAGTGGTTGATGGCCATTTCCGCGGTCGCGCTGGGCGTCTCGCTGTTCCTGCCGTGGTACAGCGTCGAAGGCGTCGCGAATCTCGACGGGGACACGGCAACCTTCGCGGGAGGGCCGGCAGGGCTGACCACGGACTTCACCGGTTGGGCCACCTTCACCCTCATCGACCTGCTGCTTTTCGTTCTCGCGTTCTTCACCGTCGTCGCCGTCATCCGTGCCGCCGATCCCCGCAGCATCAGCCAGGGCTTGTTCGGCGAGGGCCTCGTCACCCCGGTCGCGCTGATCGTCTCGATCGTGGCGCTGATTCGTTTCCTCAACATCCCGGGCGATCTAGAGCCATTCGGCGATGCGATCGATCGCGCCTACGGCGCTTGGATCGGCCTGTTCGCAACCTTCGGAATCCTCGCCGGCTCGCTGATCGCGATGCGCAACGAATGGATCGGCTCGCGGCCGATGCCCGAGATCGAGAAGCTCCCGGCTCCGCCGCCGCACGGAAGCACGCCGGCTTGACGTTCAGCCGGCTCCTGCGCGCGGACTGGATTGCCTTCGCCGCCGCGCTGGCCCTGCTGCTCGTGATGGCGATGGACTGGTACGGCACCGCCGCGGGCGACGAGGCGCGCCGGATCGAGAAGCTCGCGAACCCTCAGGGCGCGCTGGGCGGTGAGGTCGAGCGTGAGGTCAAGGCCGACGCGAAGGTCGCCGCCGAGAAGGCGGAGAAGAACGCCTGGCAGGCGGACGACTTCGTCGACCGCCTGATTCTGGCCGGCCTGCTCGCCACGATGCTGCTCGCCGTCGGCTCCGCATACCTGCGCGCGGCCGGGAAGCGGTTCGAGCCGCCGTGGACGCCCTCGGCGATCATGTCGCTCGCCGCGACGGGAACCGGCATCCTGCTCGGCCTGCACATCGTGGTGTCGGCCAACGACGACCTGGGTACGCGTATCAAGGCCGGTGCGCCGCTGGGGGCCATCCTGCTCGGCACGATCGCGCTCGCGGGCGTCAGCGCGATGCGGGCCGAGGAATCGGGCAAGGCGTGGCGCCGCGGCGAGCGCAGAACTGAACCCGAAACCACGACCGCTGAAGGAGCTACATGAGCGAGGGACTCGAGCCTGGCATCGAGCGGACGGACGAGTTCACCGTCGAGGGGCGGCTGCTGACCGACGTCGGCGGGACCCTCGGCGCGAGCGTTCTCTCGACTCCAGGGATGATCGGGATGATGGAGGCCACCTCGGCGATGCTCGTGTATCCCCTGCTGGAGGAAGGCCAGGCGACCGTCGGCTTCGAGGTCTGCATCAAGCACGTCGCCGGCGTCGCGGAGGGATCCACCTGCACCGCGCACGCGAAACTGAACGAGATCGTCGACGGCCGCAAGCTGCGCTTCGACGTCGAGGTCAAGGAGGGCGATCGCACGATCGGGGTAGGAACGCACGAACGGCGTGTTGTAGGGGCATGAAGAAGCTCGCGACCCTGGCCGTCACCACGTTCGTCCTCCTGCTGCCCGCCTCGGCGCTGGCCGGGACGGCCGTGGTCAGGAACTCGACGGAGGGCCGCGGCGACGACGCGGTCCAGTACGTCGAATACACCGGTGCCGGCACCGAGGCGAACGTCGTCATGGCCCGCCTGGCGGGCACAATCGCCACGATCACCGACGCTGCGGGCGCGGTGCCCGGCGCAGGCTGCATCCGCCCGAACCCGACCGACGCCACGACAGTTCGCTGCACTGTCGGCAACGGGGTGACCACCCGCCCGGCGGCCAACGCGTTCCAGCTGGCGCTCGGGTTCGGCAACGACACGGGCCTGATCGTCGGCAGCCCGACCACGAGCGGGACCATCGACGGCGGTCCGGGCAACGACCTGCTCGATCCGGGGGACGGCCGCGGCAGCAACGGCGACGATGCCGGACTGCCGACCGGTGCGCTCCTGCGCGGCGGGGCTGGCAACGACGTGATCAACGGCGGGACGGGGAACGACGAGATCGACGAGGGCGCGCCCCAGAACGGCACCGACACGATCAACGGCGGCGGCGGGATCGACACGGTCACCTACGCCGGTCGTAGCGGGAAGGTGACCGCCGACCTGGCCGGGGATCGCGACGACGGCGAGGCCCGCGAGCTCGATCAGATCGTCGACGTGGACAACCTGATCGGCGGCCGCGCAGGCGACCGCCTCAGCGGCGACAACGGCGCGAACGAGCTGACCGGCGGCGAAGGAACCGACCGCCTGGACGGCCGCGGCGGGCCCGACTATCTGCGCTCGGCCGACCAGTTCGAATTCGAAGCCGGCGGCGCCCGCACCAAGGACCGCCTCATCGGCGGCGGGGGCGACGACTCGCTGGTCGGGACGGCCGGCGCCAACCGGATCGAGCCGGGCCGCGGCCGGGACGAGGTCGACGCAGGCGCCGGGAACGACCGCATATTCGCCCGCGACAGGTCCACGGACGCGATCGACTGCGGCCGTGGCCGCGACCGCGTCAGCCTCGACGCGCTCGATTCCATCGGCCGCGGGTGTGAGCGCGTCTCGCGCCGCGGGCGCGCGCGGGCCGTCATCACGGGCCCGCCCGGGCTGCTCGGCAATCTCGATGACCCGATCGTCACCGCCGGCGCGGAGTGCCCGTGGGACTTCGGGCGCAGGTGCAGCGTGCGGTTCAACCTGTTCCGTGACAGGAAGCTGATCGCCACCGGGGCGCACAGGTTGCCGCGGGTCTCGGATACCGAGATCACCGTGTCGGCGCGCTTCAACGCCCGCGGCCGGGCCTTCCTGCGCACGCTCGCGGGGGGCAAGCCGGCGTTGGTGGCGGCGCAGACGATCACGCGCATAGCGGGCGGGCGCTCGCTCACCGCGGCGTCGACCGAGACGCTCGTCGGCTTCGACTGACCGACGGCACTAGAATCGCCCGCCGGATGATCGACCGTGACCAGGTGCTCCACGTCGCACGCCTCGCGCGCCTGCGGCTGACCGACGAGGAGGTCGAGTCGATGAGCGGTGAGCTCTCGTCCGTGCTCGACCACATCGAGAAGATCGCGGAGCTCGATCTCGACGACGTGCCGCCCACGTCGCACGTGGTCGAGCTCGAGAACGTGCTCCGCCCGGACGAGCCGCGGCCGAGCATCGACCGTGACCGTGCCCTCGAGCAGGCCCCCGACGCCGGCGACGGCGGCTTTCGCGTACCGAGCCCCGGCTGATGGGCGACGGGATCCTCGAGCTGACCGGCGCGCAGGCCGCCGAGCGCGTCCGCGCGGGCGATCTGTCGCCCGCCGAGCTGTGGGAGGCATACCGCGACCGCGCCGCTGCCGACGACCTGAACGCGTTCCTGTGGGTCGCCGAGGAGGCCCCTGAGGCCCCGGCCGAGGGGCCGCTGGCGGGCGTGCCGATCGGGGTGAAGGATCTGTTCTGCACCGAGGGCGTCCCGAGCGCCGCCGCTTCGCGGATCCTCGAGGGGCACGTGCCGCTCTACACGGCCACGGCGATCCGCAAGCTCGAGGACGCAGGCGTCCAGCTGCTGGGCAAGACGAACCAGGACGAGTTCGCGATGGGCTCGTCGAACGAGAACTCCGGCTTCGGCCCCGTGCAGAACCCGTGGGACCGCACGCGCGTGCCGGGCGGCTCCTCGGGCGGCTCCGCCGCCGCCGTGGCAGCCGGGCTCGTGCCGTGGGCGATCGGCACCGACACCGGCGGCTCGATCCGCCAGCCCGCCTCGCTGTCGGGCGTCGTGGGCATGAAGCCCACCTATGGATCGGTGTCGCGCTACGGGATGATCGCCTTCGCCTCGTCGCTCGACCAGGCGGGCCCGCTGACGCGCGACGTGATGGACACGGCGCTCCTGCTCCAGCAGATGGTCGGCAAGGACCCGTGCGACTCAACGTCGACCGGCCTTCCCGGCCCCATCGAGTTGCCCAGCGCGGACCGCCTCGACGGAATCCGGTTCGGGGTGCCGCCCGAGCTGAGCGGTGAGGGGGTCGAGCCCGGTGTGCGCGAGGTCTTCGAAGCGGCGATTGCGAAGATCGAGGACCTCGGGGGAACGATCGAGGAGATCCATCTGCCCACGTCGGGCCACGCGATCGCTGCCTACTACGTGATCACCTCGGCCGAGGCGAGCACGAACCTCTCCCGCTTCGACGGCGTCCGCTACGCCCACCGCGCGGACGGCGTCTCCGACCTCCTCTCGCTGTACGAGGAGACCCGTGCCGAAGGGTTCGGGCCGGAGGTCAAGCGGCGGATCATGCTCGGCACCTACGCGCTGTCGTCGGGCTACTACGACGCCTACTACCTGCGCGCCCAGAAGGTCCGCACGCGCATCGTCGAGGACTTCCGCACCGCCTTCGAGAAGGTCGACCTGATCCTCTGCCCGACCTCGCCGACAGTCGCCTTCGGCCTCGGGGAGAGGACCGGCGACCCGCTGTCGATGTACCTGTCCGACGTGTTCACGGTGCCGATGTCGCTCGCCGGCATACCCGCCATCTCGATCCCCGGCGGGCTGGCGGAGGGCCTCCCGGTCGGCATCGAGATCGCCGGCCCCGCCTTCAGCGAGAACCGGATCCTGGACGCGGCCCACGCGCTCGAGCAGGCGATCGGCTTTGAGGGGCTCGCGCATGAGTGAGGCTGTCGAGTACGAGCCGGTCATCGGGCTCGAGATCCACGTCCAGCTGAAGACTCGGACCAAGATGTTCTGTGGCTGCGAGCTCTCGTTCGGCGAGCCGCCGAACACGAGGACCTGCCCGATCTGCCTCGGGCATCCGGGCGTCCTCCCGGTGACGAACGCGGAGGCGGTGCACTTCGGCCTGATGATCGGGCTCGCGCTCGGCTGCGAGATCGCCCCGCGGTCGATCTTCCACCGCAAGAACTACTTCTATCCGGACCTGCCCAAGGGCTACCAGATCAGCCAGTACGACATCCCGCTCTGTGGCCCGGGCCGGCTGGGCGACGTGCGGATCCACCGCTGCCATCTCGAGGAGGACGCGGCGAAGCTCGTGCACGCCGGCGAGTCGGGCCGGATCCACTCCGCCAGCGCCAGCGTCGTCGACTTCAACCGCGGCGGCACCCCGCTCGTCGAGATCGTCACCGAGCCGGACGTGAAGTCGGCGGCCCAGGCCTCGGAATGGCTGCGCGTCCTGCGCGCGACCCTGCGCCGCCTCGGCGTGTCCGACGTGAACATGGAGGAGGGGTCGCTGCGCTGCGACGGCAATGTCTCGATCCGCCCCGTCGGGAGCGACGAGCTCGGCACGAAGACCGAGCTCAAGAACATGAACTCGTTCCGCTTCCTCGAGCGCGGGCTCGACGCCGAGATCGCGCGCCAGAAGGCGATCGTCGCGGACGGGGGGCAGGTCACGCAGGAGACGCTCCACTACGACCCGCAGACCGGCGCGCTCACGCCGCTGCGCTCGAAGGAGGAGGCGCACGACTACCGCTATCTCCCCGAGCCGGATCTCGTACCCGTCGCGCCGACCGAGGCGATGATGAGCCGAGCCCGCGACGCGATCCCCGAGCTTCCGGTGCAGCGCGCCGAGCGGCTCGAGAGCGAGGTCGGGCTGCCCGCCGACAACGCGAAGATCCTCGGCTTCCGCACCGAGCTGGGCGACTTCTTCGAGGAGACGGTCGCGGCATCGGCCGGCGGCGACGCCAAGGCGATCGCCAACTGGGTGGTCGTGGAGCTGACGGCGCGCCTCGAGGACGGGCAGGAGCCGGCGGAGTCGAAGGTCACGCCCGCGGCGCTCGCGCAGCTCGTCGCGATGGTCGGGGCGAGCGAGGTCTCGCGCGACGCCGCGAAGGAGGTGCTCGACAAGCTCGCGGCCGAGGGCGGAGAGCCGAAGGCGATCGTCGAGTCCGAGGGCCTGGGTATGGCCGGCGCCGACGAGCTGGGCGTGATCGTCGACCAGGCGATCGCCGAGCAGCCCGACGCCGCGCAGAAGATCCGCGACGGCAACATGAAGGCGATCGGCGCTCTGATGGGCGTCGTCATGCGCGAGACGAAGGGCCGGGCCGACGGCGCCGAGGTCCAGAAGCTGATCCGCGGAAAACTGACCTGATCGGCGGGCCGGGGCGTAGCATCAGGCGAGACCCCGACGGAGGAGCGCATGTCCCGCCTGATCAGGCTGGATCACACCGGCCACACAGAGCTCGCCGAGTGGACCGCGGCCGACGATGCCGCGTTCGCGGCGGCTGCCGAGCGCTTCCGCGCGCAGCTCGACCAGGGTTACATCGGGGTGCTCGACCTCGGCGGCGGGGAGGCCGAGCAGGTCCGCGAGCTCCCGCGCGACGCCGGCCTCGTGATCATGCGGCGGCCGATCTCCGGCGGCTGATGCCGGCGCCCGCGCTGGCCGAGCTGGGCCAGGTCCCGTGGCGAAAGACGAGCGATGCACGTTTCCTGCGGCGCCAGGCGCGGATCTGGCAGCTCTGGACCTTCGGCTACACCGCGCCGTTCATCGGCGCCGCCGGCCTCTTGATGTTCCTCGAGCCGCTCGCGTTCCCGGTCGCGTTCGTGAGCATCGCCCACGCGTGGATCATCCCCGAGCTGCACGCGTCCGAGGCGCGGGGAGCGTGCGGCCCAAGGGGCCCCGCAACCAGCGCTCCGAGCCCGTCGCGCAGGGGCTGCTCGGCGACCTGCTCGACCACGACGCGCGTGAGCTCCAGCGGGAGACGGGCCTGGTGGTCGAGCCGGGGAAGCTCGGCACCTGGGTGGTGGGCGAGGGGGGAGCGCTGCTCGTGCCGCCCGGCAGCAGGCGCGTGCACTGCTTCTGCGTGGGCACCACGGAGAAGTCGCTGCCACCGTCGGACCGCATCGCCCACCTGCTGCTTGCGCTGCGCACCGACGAGCTGGGCTTCGCCACGGTCGCGAATCACCAGTTCTGCGGCGCCGCCTGGCGGGTCCGGCGGCGGCTGCCCAAGCGCATGCGTCCCGCCCTGGCTGCCGCGCTCGCCCGCTCCTGAGTAGCCTCGGAGGGAGATGAGCTGCGAACGTCGTAATCGTCGGCGGGGGCTTCGGCGGCCTCTATGCCGCGCGGCGCCTCGAGCGCCGCCTCCCGCGCCACAGCGCGCGGATCACCCTCGTCAGCGAGGAGAACTTCCTGCTCTACACGCCGCTCCTGCCGGGTGCCGCCGCGGGCTCGCTGGAGCCGCGCCACGTCGTGGTTCCGCTGCGCGAGGAGCTGGACTGGACGCACATCCGGCTCGGCACGGTCACCGGCGCCGATCCGGCGCTGCGGGAGGTCCAGTTCGAGACCGGCGAGGGGAGTCGCGAGAGCCTCCGCTACGACCATCTGATCGTCGCGCTCGGCTCCGTCTCGCGGGTCCTGCCGATCCCCGGCCTCGCCGAGCACGGCTGCGGCTTCAAGACGCTGCCCGAAGCCGTGGCGCTGCGCAACCAGGCGATCCAGCGGCTCGAGACCGCCGAGGAGCTCGACGACCCGCAGGCGCGGCGCGAGCACCTCACCTTCGTCTTCGTGGGCGCCGGCTACGCCGGCCTCGAGGGGATCGCCGAGCTCCAGGATTACGTCGCCGACCTGCTCGAGCGCTACCCGCGCTGCGCGCCTCGAGGGCACGCGCTGGATCCTCGTCGAGGCCCAGGACCGCGTGATGTACGAGATCCCCGCGAGCCTCGCCGAATTCGCACAGCGCGAGCTACGGGCACGCGGCATCGAGATCAGGACCGGCACTCGGATCGACCGTGTCACGGCGCACGGCGTCGAACTCTCGACCGGCGAGACGATCCCGACGCGGACCGTCTGCTGGACCGCGGGCGTCAAGCCGCCGGCCGTCGTCGGCGAGCTGGGCCTGCCGCTCGCCGGGCACGGCCGGATCGACGTGGACTCCGAGCTGAAGGTCACGGGCCATGACCACGTCTGGGCGGTCGGCGACGCCGCCGCAGTCCCCGATCCGGCGCGCGGCTACAAGGAGCCGTGCCCGCCGACGGCGCAGCACGCCCTGCGCCAGGGCCGGGTCGTGGCGGACAACGTCGCGGCTACGCTGGCAGGCAGGCGCCTGCGGAAGTTCCGCTACCGCACGCTCGGGGTGTTCGTCGACATGGGCCAGCACAAGGCCGTCGCGACGATGATGGGCCTGCGGCTGCGCGGGTTCCCGGCCTGGTTCGCCGCCCGGACCTACCACCTGCTCGCGATGCCCGGGCCGGCACGGCGGGCGCGGCTGGTGGCCGACTGGACGGTGGGCCTCTTCTTCGGCCGCGCGTCAGCCGAGCTCGGCGGGCTCGGCCAAGTGCAGAGTCTTGGCGCGGAGATAGCGCCGGCCCCCGTCGACGCCGAGAACGGCGACGACGGTTGACGGCGGCCCCGGCCTCCGAGCTCAGGTTCCGCGTGGGCACCAACTCCGACCTGCGGACCACGTTCGGGCTCTCCCAGGTCGCCGTGCACCACACGGCGCGGCGGATGACCGTCGTCGACGGCCCGCCGCCCGACGAGACGGCCATCGAGCGCCAGTGGCAGCAGCACAAGGAGTTCATCGAGTTCATCGCCGCCCAGCCCGACGGCTCGTATTGCATCTGCGAGGACGCGGGCGTCCCGGTCGGCTACAGCCGCGTCGCGCGGTTCGGCGAGATGGAGGAGCTCACGGAGCTGATGGTCCTGCCGAGCCATCACGGACGGGGGATCGGGCGAGCCCTCCTGTCCCGCTGCTGGCCCGACGATCCGTCACCGGATCTCGGGCGCGTCGTCGTGGCCGTCGGGGCCCCGCCGGACCTCACGCTCTACACCAGCCACGGTGTCATGCCGGCCGCCGGGCATTGGGCGCTGCGGGCACGCCTCGAGGACTACCTCGAGTGCCGCTCGCTCGAGATCGACGCCACGGAGCCGGCCGTGCACGCGCTGGAGCCCGAACGAGCGGTGAGCGAATGGGTACGCCTCGAGCCGCCGGCGATCGGTCACCGCCGCCCGGCGCTGCACGAGTTCTTCGGTCGCACGCGTACCTGCCTGGCGATGATGGACGTACACGCCGGCGGCGCGCGGGCGCTGTGCTGGATCGGCCCCGAGGGCGAGATCGGACCGGCGGTGGGGGCCACGCCGGAGGATCTGGTGCCGGTCGTGCTCGCGGCCCTCGATCGCGTCGCCAAGACGCGCGAGCCGGACGTGCTCGGGATCTTCTGTGCGACCGACAGCTGGTGGCTGCTGCGCCGCCTGCGCGGCCTCGGGTTCAAGGTCTACTGGCCGAGCTGGGTGATGAGCTCGATCCCGCTTCCCGGGCTCGACCGCTATCTGCCGACGCGCCCGCCCCAACTGCTTTGACAGCTACTGTTCGGCCCATGGAAGAAGAAGCCACACGCTCGTCGGGGTTCGGCATGAAGATCATCGCGGCGGTCGTTCTGCTGATCGCCGCCTGGATCCTCGTCAAGATCGTGCTCGGTTTCGTCGCCACCATCGCCTGGGTCGTCGTCGTGATTGGCGCGATCTTCGCGGTCATCTGGGCGCTGCGCGTCCTCTGACCGAGTGTCCGTACTCGTAATCCTGTTCTTCTTCGGCCTCTCGGCGGGGACGATCGGGAAGATCAAGGGCTCCTCGTTCTTCATCTGGTTCTGTGTCGGCTTCGTCCTGCCCATCCTCGGGACGGTCGCCGCGATCTTCTGGCGCAACGAGCGGCTGGAGCCGACCCGCCAGTGCCCGGAGTGCGGGCGCACGCTGAAGCTCTACGACCAGGTCTGCAACGGCTGCGGGCGGGATCTCGAATTCCCCGAGGAGCCGGCGGAAGTCGCGTGAACGGCTCCGCGCCCCGGTTGCGCCTCCGGGAACCCCTGTTACCATCGCCGTTCCGGCCGCGGCGGAAGATCCCACCCGGCTAAGCCCCACGGCTCGCGCGTCACCTCCGCGGGCCCGACGACGAAAGGTTTGCGATGCGAGCAGTCGACGCCATCATGGAATGCCTCAAGGCCGAGGGCGTCGAGCACGTATTCGGTATTCCCGGGCGGCGCCAATCTTCCTACGTACGACGCGCTGTACGACGCGGGCGTGCGCCACATCCAGTGCCGCCACGAGCAGGGCGCCGGCCACGCGGCCGAGGGCTACGCCAAGGCGTCCGGCCGGGTCGGCGTCGCGCTGGCCACATCGGGCCCGGGTGCGACGAACCTCGTCACACCGATCGCCGACGCGATGATGGACTCCGTGCCCACCGTGTTCCTCACCGGCCAGGTGCGCACCGACCTGATCGGGACCGACGGCTTCCAGGAGGCCGACGTCAGCGGCATCACGATGCCGATCGTCAAGCACTCGATCATGATCCAGGACCCGCGCCAGATCCCGGAGGCGATCCACGAGGCGTTCCACATCGCCCGCACCGGCCGCCCGGGCCCCGTGCTCGTCGACATCCCGCAGGACCTCTCGCGCGCCGACATCCCGTACGAGCCGGTCGACAGCGTCCACCTGCCCGGCTATCAGCCGACCACCGAGGGCAACGCCAAGCAGATCCGCCTGGCGGCGAAGGCGCTGGCTAACGCCCGCCGGCCGGTGATCTACGCCGGGCGGCGGCGTGGTGAACGGCAACGCGAGCAAGGAGCTCGTCGAGCTGTGCGAGTCGGACAAGTTCCCGGTCACCTGCACGCTGATGGGTCTCGGCGCCTTCCCGGCCCCGCACGACCAGTGGCTCGGCATGCTCGGCATGCACGGCACGCGGGCGGCGAACTACGCGATGGACGAGGCCGACCTGATCGTCTGCATCGGCGCGCGGTTCGACGATCGCATCACCGGCAAGCTGTCGGAGTTCGCGCCGCGGGCGAAGTTCATCCACATCGACATCGATCCGGCCGAGATCTCGAAGAACGTGCCGGCCCACATCCCGATCGTCGGCGACGTGAAGAACGATCCTCCCCAAGCTCACGCGCGAGTACCGCGCGCTGGAGACCGACGACGACCGCCTCGACGGGTGGCTGGCAGCGTATCGCCGGCTGGAAGGAGAAGTACCCGCTTGGCTACGAGGACTCGACGGACTCCGAGATCAAGCCGCAGCTGATGATCGAGGCGATCTACAAGGCGACGCAGGGCAACGCCATCGTCACCTCCGACGTCGGCCAGCACCAGATGTGGACGGCGCAGTACTTCCACTTCAACGGCCCGCGCCGGTGGATCAACTCCGGCGGGCTCGGGCACGATGGGCTTCGGCCTGCCGAGCGCGATGGGCGCCAAGGTCGCGATGCCCGACGAGGACGTGCTCTGCGTCGCCGGCGACGGCTCGTTCATCATGAACGTCCAGGAGCTGGCGACCTGCGTGACCGAGAACATCCCGGTCAAGGTGTTCATCATGAACAACGGCTACCTGGGCATGGTCCGCCAGTGGCAGGAGCTGTTCTGGGACAAGCGCTACAGCTCGGTCGAGATGGGCGCGAGCCCGGACTGGGTGAAGCTGGCCGAGGCCTTCGGCGCGACCGGCATGAAGGTCGAGGACAAGGGCGAGCTCGACGACGCGATCAAGTCCGCGCTCGCCGAGGAGGGCCCGGTCGTCGTGCGACATCCGCGTGTCGCCCGAGGAGAACTGTTATCCGATGATTCCCGCCGGCGCGGCCGCGCGGGACATGGTGGGCTGAGCGATGGGTGAACCGGGAACCAAGGAAGTCCTGCGCCTCGAGGATCTCGAGATCGCGGGCGGCGGGCACACGGGACGCAAGCACACGCTTTCGCTGCTGGTCGAGAACAAGCCCGGCGTGCTCGCCCGCATCGCGGGCCTGTTCGCCCGGCGCGGCGTTCAACATCGAGTCACTGGCGGTCGGGCCGACGGACGACGACTCGATCTCGCGCATCACGCTCACGGTCGACGGGGCCAACCACCCGATCGACCAGGTCACCAAGCAGCTGCACAAGCTGGTCAACGTGATCAAGATCCGCGACCTCGAGCCCGAGGAGGCGGTGGCCCGCGAGCTGGCGCTGTTCAAGATCTCCTCCGACGGCGACAGCCGCGCCCAGATCATGCAGTTCGCGGAGATCTTCCGCGGCAAGATCGTCGACGTTTCGAAGCGGTCGGTGACGATCGAGGTCACGGGCACCGACGACAAGATCGAGGCGTTCGAGCAGATGGTCCGGCCGTTCGGCCTGATCGAGATGGTCCGGACCGGCGAGATCGCGGTGTCGCGCGGCCGCGGCAGCACCTGAGTAGTGGCATCCTTTGCCGGGTGGAGATCTCCACCAGCGCCCCCGGCCCGGTAACGCTCGACGATCAGAGCCTCGCCCGGCTCGCCGAGCGCGCCGGGGAGGCGGTCCGCCGGGCCAGGCGCGATGGGGCCACCGCCTACGCGTGCCTGACGGTGCCGCTCGACCCGGCGCTGGATCCTGCCGCGCTGCTGGCGGCGGCGCGCGAGCCCGGCGAGCGGCTGAGCCTGCTTCGAGCAGCCGGATCGCGACGGCTACGCGGTGTGCGGCCTGGGCGCCGTCGCTCGGATCGACCGCGCGGGACCGAGCCGGTTCGACGCGGCGGCCCTGGAGGCTCGCTCCGTCGCCGCCCGGACCTATGGCGACGATCCCGCATCCGACCCGGCCGCTCCCGCCGGAACCGGCCCGCTGCTGACCGGCGGCTTCGCCTTCGCACCCGACGGCGGTGGCTCGCCCGAGTGGTCGGGCTTCGCGCCGGTGCAGCTTGCTCTACCCGCCGTCGCGATAGCCCGCGGTAGAGGCACCGCGCGGATCACGTTCGCGACCGCCGCGGAGGCGGACGACGACCCGGACGCCCTGGTGGCCGCGGTCCAGCGCCGCGCCGCCCGCCTCGCGCCGAACCCGCTGCCGCTCTTCGACCCCGACCCTGTCGTGCGCGCCAAGGTGGCCGGGGCGGCGCCGCCGGCCCACTTCGAGGAAGCGGTCGCGCGGGCGGTGGAGCGGATCTGCGCCGGGGAGCTCGAGAAGGTCGTCCTCGCCCGCGCGGTGCGGGTCCACGCGGCAGGCGGCGATCGACCCGCTGCCGGTGTTCGACGCGCTCCGCGCGGCGTTCCCGGCGTGCTACTGCTACCTCGTCGCCGAGGGCGAATCCGCGTTCGTCGGGGCGAGTCCCGAGCTGCTGCTGCGCCGCGACGGAGCGCGAGCGCAGACAGTCGCCCTGGCGGGCACGACCCGCCGCAGCGCCGACCCCGCGGTCGACGACCACCTCGGCGAGCAGCTGCGCCCGCAGCGACAAGAACCGCGCCGAGCAGGCGATCGTCGCTCGTCGGATCGAGCGCCTGCTCGACCCTGTCAGCGTCTGGGTCGCGGCTGCCGACGAGCCGGTGCTCGTGAAGGTCCAGAACGTGCAGCACCTGGCAACGCCGATCCGCGCGCAGCTCACCGAGGCCGTGCCCGCCCTCGAGCTCGCCGGGCGCCTGCACCCGACGCCCGCCGTCGGCGGCGAACCGGCCGCGGTGGCCCTCCCGTTGATCCCGGCGCTCGAGGGGCTCGACCGCGGCTGGTACGCGGGCGGGGTGGGGTGGACCGACCTGGCCGAGGACGGCGAGTTCTGCGTCGCGATCCGCTGCGGTCTGATCGACGGGGCGACCGCGCACCTCTACGCGGGCTGCGGGATCGTGGCCGACTCCGTCCCGGCCGACGAGCTCGCCGAGTCCGAGGTCAAGCTCGAGGCGCTGCTGCCACTGCTTGCGTGACGGCGCGCAGCTCGGCGACCGCCGGCTCCCGCTCCGTCGTCAGCTCGACGAGGTGCCCCGGCGCAACGGCGGCGATCGCCTCGGCCGCACCGTCGGTGCGCACGTGCCCGAGCTCGCCCAAGGCGGCCAGCGCGCCCACGTCGACGCCGCCCGCGGTCGCCACGTGTTCTTCGTACGCAGGTCCGGCGCCGTGGTCGGCGACGGGCAGGAAGTCGAAGATGCCGCCGCCCGACGTTGTTGTTGCAGAGGACGCCCAGTCCGGCCTGGGCGCGCGCGGCCGCCATGAGCCCGCCGGCATCGTGCGCGAGGGCGATGTCGCCGATCAGGACGAAAGTGGGCGCGCCCGTCGCCAGCGCGGCGCCGGCGGCAGATGCGACGGTGCCGTCGATCCCGTTCGCGCCGCGGTTGGAGAGGAAGCGGATGTCGCGCTCGGACGCCGGGAAGAACGACTCGACGTGGCGGATCGGCATCGACGAGGCAACCCACACGAGCGCGCCGTCGGGCAGCGCCGGCTCGAGACCGGCATAGCTCTTCGCCTCCTCGAGCTCGCTCGCCGCGAGCGCGGGTCCGACTCGGGCGTCGGCCGCATGCCAGCTTGCCAGCCACGCGTCGTCGGCGGCGGGGGCGCGCATCTCCACCGCGGCGGCGAGGGCATCCGCTGTCTGTGCCGCCGCGCCGCCGATGAGCAGCTCGGCAGACCGCGTCGGCTCGTGCCAGGCCCCATGCGGATCGAGCACCACCTGTGGCGCTGTGGCGAGCCAGGCGCGCAGCGGCTTGGACGTCGGCGCGTCGCCGATCCGCACGACGAGTTCGGGAGCGTGCGCCCGGGCGAACTCCTCGCCGCGCAGCAGGACGTCGTAGTGGGCGACCACGTGCGAGCGCTCGTGCGGCCCGCAGCGCACCCCCGAGGTCGGCTCGGCCAGGATCGGCCAGCCACAGGCCGCGGCGAGCCGGGCCACCGCTTCCGCGACCGGCTCGCCCGACCAGCCCGCGACGATCACGCCGCGCCGCGCCGCCGCCATCCGCTCGGCAACCGCCTGGACGTCGGCGGCGTGGGGGGCCTCGGAGTGACCGCGGGAATCAGTCCACGGGCGCCCGCCGGGCCGGCCTTCCCAGACAGCGAGGTCGAGCCCATCGGGGTCGGGGGCGAGCGGCTCGCGCAAGGGTAGGTTCAGGTGCACCGGGCCGGGCCGGGCGGCGACCGCCGTGGTGAAGGCCCGGCAGGCGAGGGCGCGCAGATGCATCGCCCAGTCGCGGGTGGGCTCGGAGTTGCCAACCTCGACGAACCACTTGACGGCCGAGCCGTAGAGCTTCATCTGGTCGATCGCCTGGCCGGCGCCCACGTCGCGCAGCTCGGGCGGGCGATCGGCCGTGAGCACGATCAGCGGGACCCGCGCCTCCCAGGCCTCGACGACCGCCGGCATGAGGTTCGCCGCCGCGGTGCCCGAGGTGCAGGTCACGGCGACCGGTCGCCCCGTCGCCTTCGCCATGCCGAGCGCCATGAAGCCCGCCGCGCGCTCGTCGATCACGGACACCGCGTCGGATCCGCCCGTCTGCCGCCAGGGTGAGCGCGATCGGGGCGTTACGCGAGCCCGGCGAGGTCACGGCGTGGGTCATCCCGCAGCGCGCGAGCTCGTCGACGATCGCCTGGAGGGGCGCGTATGTGCGGTTGATCGGGATCATTGGGGCCATGGAGGTCTTGTTCATACCCGGCTTCATGCAGCCAGCGGAGGCGTGGCGCGACGTAGCCGATCTGCTGCCCGAACGCTATCCGAGCCGCTTCATCACGCACTCGGACCACACCTACGACGGGCGGCTGGCCGAGATCGCGAGCCAGGGGGAGGGGTCGGTGCTGTGCGGATACTCGCTCGGCGGACGGCTCGCGCTGCGGGCCGCGGTGACCCAGCCGGAGCTCTACGCGGGGCTGGTGACGGTCGGCGCGTCCGCCGGCATCGAGGCACCCGGCGCCCGGGTGGCGCGGGCGCGAGGCGGACGCGAGGCTCGCCGGGCTGGATGGAGACGCAGCCGATCGAGGCGATCGTGGAGATCTGGGAGCGCCAGCCGTTGTTCGCCGACCAGTCCGACGCGCTGGTCGACGCCCAGCGCCCGGGCCGCCTCGCGCAGGATCCCGCCGGTCTGGCGATGATCCTGCGGACCGCCGGGCAGGGGACCCTCGACCCGGTGTGGCACCTGCTGCGGGGGCTCGATATGCCCGTCCTGGCTCTGGCAGGCGCGCTCGACGAGCGTTATGCGGCGCCATGCGCGCGCGGATCGCGAAGGAGGTCCCGGACGGGCGCGCCGCGCTGATCGAGACCGCCGGCCACGCGCCCCAGCTGCAGCGCCCGGACGAGGTGGCGCGGGAGCTACTCGCGTTCCTCGACCAGAACTTCGGCTAGCGCCTCGTCCGGCACCTCGACGCCGATCCCGGGGCCCTGTGGCACGGCGAGGAGGCCCTTCGACGGTGAGGGGCAGGACACGCGCGATCTCGGCGTCGAACAGCGCGAGGGTGGCGAGGCCGCAGGCCAGCGACAGCCGCTCGGAGGCGGCGAGCTGGAGCGAGGCGGCGATTCCCCACGGCCCGTCGAGCGTGCTCGACAGCCAGGCGCCGAGCCCGGCTTCGCGGGCGGCGCGCAGCGTGTCGCGGGCGGGACCCAGCCCGCCACAGCCGCGAGAGCTTCACGTTCACGGCGTCGCAGGCACCGAGCTCGGCGGCCCGCTCGACGTCGGCCGGCCCGCGGATCGGCTCATCCGCGGCTATCGGGATCTCCACGAGCGTGCGCACCTCGGCGAGCTCCTCGAGCGTCGCGCACGGCTGCTCGACCAGCTCGAGGTCGAACACCGCCAGGGCCTCGATCGCGGCCACCGCCTCGTCCGCGCGCCCAGGCGCCGTTGGCGTCGACCCGCAGGGCCGGCCACGAGCCGATCGCCTCGCGTACGGCAGCCGCGCGGGCGAGTCGTCCGGGAGCCCGACCTTGAGCTTGAAGCAGGAGAACCCGTCGGCCAGCCCGCGCTTCGCCGCGGCCGCGGCCTCGGCCGGCGGTCCGGCAGGCAGGGTGAAGTTGACCGGGATCGCGTCGGCGCCGGGCTCGCCGAGCGGCTTGCCGCGCCGGCGCGCGGCGAGGTCCAGCTCGGCCAGCTCCCACGCGGCGCGCGCCTGCGGCGGCGCGTCGCGCGGCGGCGGGCCGTCGCGCAGGGCCTCCCACACCTCGTCGACGCTGACCCCGTCGTAGGACTCGAGCGGCGCGGCCTCCCCGAACGCGACGTTGCCGCGTCGTCCTCGAGCCGGATCGACGACCAGCTCTCGCGCCGACACCACCCCGCCCGCGGTCACGAACGGCTCGCGGAGCGGGATTCGCAGGCGCAGGAGCGAACGTCTCACGACAGCAGGATGCCCGCCGACAGGAGGATCGAGATACACGCCGAGCAGGCGGCCGGTGCCCGCGAGGGCCTCGTTCAGCGACGGGCCGTCGGTGCGGGTGTCGATCGTCGTCAGCAGCGGCTTGGCGAGCGGAAGCGAGGCGGCGGGGAGAAGGATCCACCACGACAGGCCGCCGGCGACCGCGGTCGCCACCGGCGTGACGTAGGCCAGGGCGAGCATCGCGGCGTAGAGCTCGCGGGCGCGTGCGCGGCCGAGCTTCACCGCCAGCGTCCGCTTGCCGGCGCGGCGGTCGGTGTCGATGTCGCGCACGTTGTTGACCACGAGGATCGCGGCGGCCAGCAGCCCGACGGCACCGAGAGCGCGAACGCCTCCCACGGCAGCTCCTCGGCCTGGACGTAGTACGAGCCGACCACGGCGACGACGCCGAAGAAGAGGAAGACGAACACCTCGCCGAGGCCCGCGTAGCCGTACGGGCGCGGGCCGCCCGTGTAGAGCACGCCCGCGGCGATCGATGCGATGCCGACGAGGATCAGCTCCCAGCCGGCGACGGCAGCCAGGTAGAGCCCCGCGGCCATCGCCACGCCGAAGGCCACGTAGGTCCCGACCAGGACCCGCTTCGGCGGCATCAGGCCGCCGGCGGTCACGCGCACCGGGCCGAGCCGGTCCTCGGTGTCGGCGCCGCGGCGCGCGTCGGAGTAGTCGTTGGCCAGGTTCGTCCCGATCTGCATGAACAGGCTGCACGAGCAGCGCCGCCACGAACGGCGAGCGCGCCGAACTCGTCGGCCGTGGATCGCCAGCGACGGTGCCGACGAGGACCGGCGCGATGGCGGCGGGCAGCGTCCGCGGCCGGGCGGCCACGAGCCATAGGCGGCAGCGGGCTCAAGGGCGCTTGGGGAACTTGCCGAAGTCGGGACGGCGCTTCTCCTTGTAGGCCTCGCGGCCCTCCTTCGCCTCGTCGCTGCCGTAGAACAGGAGGTTCGCGTCGTGGGCGAGCTGCTGGATGCCGCTCAGCCCGTCCTCGGCGGCGTTGAAGCTCGCCTTCAGGAGACGGAGGGAGAAGGGGGAGAGCTCGAGCATCTCGTTGCACCACTGCACCGTCTCGACCTCGAGCTGCTCGAGCGGGACCACGGTGTTGACGAGGCCCATGTCGAGCGCCTCCTGCGCGCCGTACTGGCGGCAGAGGAACCAGATCTCCTTGGCCTTCTTGGGCCCGACCAGGTTCGGCGAGCAGCCCGGCGCCGAAGCCGCCGTCGAACGAGCCCACGCGCGGGCCGGTCTGGCCGAAGCGCGCGTTGTCGGCGGCGATCGTCAGGTCGCAGACGAGGTGCAGGACGTGGCCGCCGCCGATCGCGTAGCCCGCGACCATCGCGACGATCGGCTTCGGCAGCCGGCGCATCTGGATCTGCAGGTCGGTCACGTGGAAGCGGCCGACGCTCGGCTTCTCGGCGTCGGGGTCGGTCAGGTAGCCGGTGTCGCCGCGCACGTTCTGGTCGCCGCCCGAGCAGAAGGCGAGCGGCCCCTCGCCGGTGAGGACGATCACCCCGACCGAGGTGTCCTCACGGGCGCGCTCCAGCGCGTCGGACACCTCGATCAGCGTCTGGGGCCGGAACGCGTTGCGCACCTCGGGCCGGTCGATGGTGATCTTGGCGATGCCGTCGGCGAGTCTCGTAGCGGATGTCCTCGTACTCGCCCGCGGCAGCCCAGTCGGCGCCCGGGGCGATCACGCGCTGCTGCTGTTCGGCGGTCCAGTCGGTGGTGGCCATGGCGCGGACGTACGATAGATCCCTGGACCTCTGGCTGACCTCCGCCGCGCGTGAGCGCCCCGACCATCCGGCCGTCGAAGCCGCCGACGGCGCAGCTACGTACGCCGAGCTGGCGGCCGCGGCGGAGCGCGCGGCGCGGCGTCTCGCGGCTCTCGGCGTGGGCCCCGGGGACCGGGTCGCCACGACGCTGGGGCCGTCGCTCGCGTTCTGCGAGCTGCACACGGCGCGTGGCTGCTGGGCGCCGCGCTGGTCCCGCTCAACACGCGCCTTCCGGCCGCCGAACAGGCGCGCCAGGCCGAGCTCGCGGGTGCCGGCGCCACGATCGCGGAGCCGCTCGACGGGCTCGAGGCGGCCGTGGAGCTGTCGGGCTCGAAGCCGCCGGGCACGGTGCTCGCGGTGCTGTTCACCTCCGGCACGGAGGGCGCGCCGAAGGCGATCGAGCTGAGCGCGGGCAACCTCGAGGGCTCGGCCGCGGCATCGGCCACCGCGCTCGGGTCCGAGCCGGACGACCGCTGGCACTGCGTCCTGCCGCTGTTCCACGTCGCCGGACTGGCGATCCTCGTGCGCGCCGCGCGGGCCGCGGTGACCGTCGAGCTGCGGGACAAGCCCGGCGACCTGACGCGGGCGACCCTGCTCTCGCTCGTCCCGACGCAGCTGCGCCGGCTCCTCGACGCGGGCGAGTTCGACGCGCCGCGCCTGCGCGCGCTGCTGCTCGGGGGCGGCGCCGTCCCCGAGGACCTGCTCGACGAGGCGCGCGCGCACGGCATACCCGCTCGCTGCACCTACGGGATGACCGAGACGGCCTCCCAGGTCGTCGTCACCGAGCCGTGGGAGGCGCCGGGCGGCCGCTGCGCGGCGCGAAGATCGAAATCGCCCCCGACGGCGAGATCCTGATCCGCGGCCCGATGGTCTCCCGTCGCGCCGTCGCGGACGACGGCTGGCTCCACACCGGCGACGTGGGCAGCTTCGACCGCCAGGGCCGGCTGCATGTGGCGGGGCGGATCAAGGAGCTGATCGTCAGCGGCGGCGAGAAGGTCGCGCCGGTGGCGGTGGAGGCCGTGCTGCTCGCCCACCCGCACGTGGCCGACGCGGGCGTGGCAGGCACCCCGGATCGCGAGTGGGGGGAGGCCGTCACGGCCTTCGTCGTCGAGCGGCAGCCCGTGTCGGACTACGACCTGCTCGCGTTCTGCCGCGAGCGCCTGGCGGGCTACCAGGTGCCCAAACGCGTGGTCCGGGTGGACTCCCTGCCGCGCAACGCCGGTGGCAAGCTGCTGCGCGCCGAGCTCTCGCTAGAGTCTCGCGCCCCATGATCTACGACGACGACGCAGACCTCGCAAAGCTCGACGGCAAGACCGTCGCCATCCTCGGCTACGGCTCGCAGGGCCACGCCCACGCCCTGAACCTCAAGGAGTCGGGCGTGGACGTCGTCGTCGGGCTGCGCCCCGACTCCTCCTCGGTCGCCAAGGCCGAGGGCGACGGCCTCGAGGTCGTCTCGATCGCCGACGCCGCGAGCCGTGGCGACGTCGTGATGATCCTCCTGCCCGACGAGAAGCAGGCCGAGATCTGGGAGAGCGACATCAAGGACGGCATCGCCGCCGGCAACCTCCTCCTCTTCGCGCACGGGTTCGCGATCCACTTCGACCAGATCGCGCCCGGCCCCGGCATCGACGTCGGCATGGTCGCGCCGAAGAGCCCGGGTCATCTGGTGCGGCGCCAGTACCAGGGCGGGAACGGCGTGCCCGGGCTCGTCGCGATCCATGCCGACGAGTCGGGGGCGGCGCAGGACCTGGTCCTCGCCTACGCCAAGGGCATCGGCTGCACGCGCGCGGGCGTGATCGAGACCGTCGTTCCGCGAGGAGACCGAGACCGATCTCTTCGGCGAGCAGGCCGTGCTCTGCGGCGGTGTCTCCGAGCTCGTCCAGGCCGGCTACGAGACCCTGGTCGACGCGGGCTACGACCCGCGCCTCGCCTACTTCGAGTGCCTGCACGAGCTCAAGCTGATCGTCGACCTGATGTACGAGAAGGGCATCTCCGGGATGCGCTACTCGATCTCGAACACGGCCGAGTACGGCGACCTCACGCGCGGCAAGCGCGTGATCACCGACGACACCCGGGCCGCGATGAAGCAGATTCTCGGCGAGATCCAGTCGGGCGAGTTCGCGAGGGAGTGGATCGCGGAGAACCAGGCGGGCCAGGAGAACTTCAAGCGGATGCGCGAGGAGCAGGCGAACACCCAGATCGAGCGCGAGGGCAAGGAACTGCGCTCGATGATGGACTGGATCGATCAGGAGTTCTAGACGTCTGTATCCTCATCTGTCCGTCGCAACTGGCGTAACGAGGTGGGCACAACCACCGGGGAGTGACGGAGCAGGATCTTTTCGCCGCGCGCCTGGGCACACGCAGTACGACCCCGATCAGGAGCCGTAGCCCATGACGTCGACAGCCACGCTGGAGATCCCCGCAAACCTCAAGCCGAGTGACGGCCGCTTCGGCTGCGGCCCCTCGAAGGTGCGCCCGGAGGCCATCGCGAGCCTCGCCTCGGAAGGCGCCGGCGTCATGGGCACGTCCCATCGCCAGCAGCCCGTCAAGGCCGTCGTCGGCCGGGTGCGCGAGGGCCTCGACCAGCTCTTCTCGCTGCCCGACGGCTACGAGGTCGTGCTCGGCAACGGCGGCACCACCGCCTTCTGGGACGCGCTCGCCGCGGGCTTCATCCGCGAGCGGTCGCTGCACCTCACCTACGGCGAGTTCTCGCAGAAGTTCGCGAAGGTGGCGCAGGGCGCGCCGTTCCTCGCCGATCCGATCGTTGTCAGCGAGGAGCCGGGCAGCGCCCCGGACCCGACCTCGGATCCCGGCGCCGACGTGGTCGCGTGGGCGCACAACGAGACTTCGACCGGCGTGATGGTCGGCGTCGAGCGCCCGGACGGCGACGCGCTGGTGCTGATCGACGCGACCTCGGGGGCCGGCGGGCTGCCGCTCGATGCCGCGCAGGCCGACGTCTACTACTTCGCCCCGCAGAAGTCGTTCGCCGCCGACGGCGGCATCTGGCTCGCGGCGATGAGCCCGGCCGCGATCGAGCGGGTCGAGGAGATCGCCACCGCCGACCGCTGGATCCCCGAGTCGCTCAACCTGAAGACGGCGCTCGACAACTCGCGCAAGGACCAGACCTACAACACGCCGGCGGTGGCCACCCTGTGGCTGCTGGCGGAGCAGCTCGACTGGATGAACTCGAACGGAGGTCTCGCCGGTTTCGCAGTCGCGCGCACCAGCGCTTCATCGACCCACCTGTACGGCTGGGCCGAGAACTCGCAGTTCGCCACCCCGTTCGTGGCAGAGCCCAAGCACCGCTCGCTGGTCGTGGGGACCATCGATTTCGACGAGGGGGTCGACGCCGCCGCCGTTGCCGCGACGCTGCGCGCCAACGGCATCGTCGACACCGAGCCGTACCGCAAGCTCGGGCGCAATCAGCTGCGGATCGGCATGTTCCCGGCGATCGATCCTGACGACCTGCGCGCGCTCACGGCGTGCATCGATTACGTGGTGGAGGGGCTCGCATGAGCGAGGAGCGCAGCCCGGCGGGAAGCCGGGCGAGCATCGGAGCAGGCCTCAAGGTTCTGGTGGCAGAGAAGGTCGGCGCGAGCGGGATCGATCTCCTGCGCGAGCACTTCGAGGTCGACACGGCGTTCGACCAGGATTCCTTCGACCTCGAGGGCCGTATCGGCGAGTACGACGGCATCCTGATCCGCTCGGCGACCCAGCTCGACGCGGACCTCATCGCGAAGGCGACGAACCTGAAGGCCGTCGGCCGCGCCGGGGTCGGGGTCGACAACGTCGACGTCGACGCCGCCACCCGCCGCGGCATCGTCGTCGCCAACGCGCCGCAGTCGAACGTCGTCACCGCCGCCGAGCACACGATGGCGATGCTGCTGGCGCTCGCCCGCAACGTTCCCCAGGCACACCAGTCGCTCGTCGAGGGCCGCTGGGACCGCTCGAAGTACAGCGGGGTGGAGGTCTACGAGAAGACGCTCGGCATCCTCGGCTTCGGCCGCATCGGCCAGCTCGTGGCGCAGCGCGCCCGCGGGTTCGGCATGCGCGTCCTCGCGTTCGACGCCTACGTGGCGGAGGAGCGCTTCACCGACCTTGGCGTCGAGCGCGCCACCTCGACCGACCAGGTCTACGCCGAGTCCGACTTCCTCACGGTCCATCTGCCCAAGACGCCGGAGACCGAGAACTGGCTCGACGCCGCGGCCTTCGCGAAGATGAAGGACGGCATACGCATCCTCAACGTGGCGCGCGGGCCGCTGATCGTCGACGAGGATCTGCAGGCGGCGCTCGACTCGGGCAAGGTCGGCGGGGCCGCGCTCGACGTGTTCCGCTCGGAGCCCGTCACGGACCATCCGCTGTTCGGCTACCCGAACGTGGTGGTCACGCCCCACCTGGGCGCGTCGACCGCGGAGGCGAACGACCGCGCCGGCTACCAGGCGGCCGAGCAGATCGTGGCCGCCCTGACGGGTGGCGCCGTGACCACGGCGGTCAACGTCCCCGCCGTCGCCGGTGAGGACCTCGAGGCGCTCGGCCCGTTCCTGGCGCTCGCCGTCCAGCTCGGCCGGATCGCCACTGTGCTCTCCGAAGGCACGTCGATCGACGGCGTCGAGGTCGAGTACCTCGGCCGCATCGCCGAGCGCGACACGCGCTTTCTCACGGTCCAGGTGCTGAAGGGCGTGCTCATGGGCCGCACAGAGGAGGAGGTCAACGACGTCAACGCGCCCTCGCTCGCGGAGGAGCGCGGGATCTCGATCACGGAGACGAACAGCGAGCGCGCGGTCGACTTCACCGACCTCGTCCGCGTGACCGTCGTCAGCGGCGAGGAGCGCACGCGCGTAGTAGGCACTGTGTTCGGGCGCAAGGCGCGCCCGCACCTGCTCGAGGCGTGGGGCTCGCGGTTCAACGTCCAGCTCGAGCCGCACCTCGCGGTGTTCCGCTACGCCGACCGGCCCGGCATCATCGGCCTCGTCGGAACCGCCCTCGGCGAGGCGGGGGTGAACATCATCTCGGCCGCGGTGGGGCTCCAGCCGGGCGACGGGAACGGCGCCGGCGCCGAGGCCACGATGGTGGTCACCACCGACGCGCCGGTCGGGCAGGACGTGATCGAGTCCATCACCGCGGTCGACGGCTTCGTCGCCGGCCGGGCCGCGTCGCTCGCCTAGGGCTCAGCGCGCGGGCGGTTCGTCGCCGAGCACCGGCTCGCGCCGGTACTGGCCCGTCTCGCGGTTGAGGGCGGCCTCCATCTCGGCCGGCGTCTCGGGGCCGTCGGCGAAGTAGACGAGCACGTCGTCGGGCGTGCGCCGGTCGTAGGCGGCCACGCCCCAGGCCCCGGGCGCCGAGTCGGTCCACCACACCGTCGCGTCGGTGGTGAACGGCGCGCCGGACACCGGGAGCACCTCCACCCCCACGTGGCGCGGCGACTGCCCACCCCGCGAGCCGCCGCCGGTGTCCCGCGCGGCCCGGACGATCGCGACACCGCGCCCGTCGCCGCTGGCGAGGTCCACGGCACGCGCGCGGGCCTTCGTGCGGCGCCGGTTCAGCATCACGGCGAAGGCGATGTCGATGGGCGCGAGCACGAGGACCAGGAGACCGAGCGGCCCGACCAGCACGGCCAGCATCCCGGCGGCGAGCGTCGTGCCCGCGGCGCCGATCAGCAGGCCGTTGACGGCGGCGCTGCTCAGCTCGGCGCGGAGGCTGCTCGCGGTTGTCATGCGGATAGTGTGCCGCCATGCGCGCACTGGTGATCACGAAGACCGGCGGTCCCGACGTTCTCCAGATCCAGGAGCGTCCGGACCCCGAGCCCGGCCCGGGCGACGTACGGGTCCGCGTGAAGGCCGCGGGGATCAACTTCGCCGACATCATGGCCCGCAACGGCCTCTATCCCGACGCGCCCGACAACCCGGCCGTGGTGGGCTACGAGGTGGCCGGCGACGTCGAGTCGGTCGGCGACGGGGTCGAAGGCGTGGCGGTCGGCGACCGCGTGATCGCCGGCACCCGGTTCGGCGGCTACGCCGAGCTCGTGGTCACGCCCGCGTCGGTCGTGTTCCCGCTGCCCGACGACTGGAGCTACGCCGAGGGCGCCGCGCTGCCGGTGAACTACGCGACCGCCTACGCGGGCCTCATCCGCTACGGGGCGCTCCACTCCGGCGAGCGGATGATGATCCAGGCCGCCGCCGGCGGGGTCGGCATCGCCGCCACGCAGATCGGCAAGCTGCTCGGCGCCGAGGTGTTCGGCACCGCGTCGCCGTCCAAGCACGACGCGATCCGCGGCTTCGGCGTCGACCACGCGATCGACTACACGTCACAGGACGTGGTGGAGGAGGTCCGGCGGATCACGGGTGAGGAGGAGCCGCTCGACCTGGTGATGGACGCGGTCGGGGGCAAGAGCTTCAAGCAGAGCTACGCGCTCCTGCGCGGCGGCGGGCGCCTGGTGGCCTTCGGCGCGTCCGCGGTGGTGAGCGGCGAGAAGCGCAGCATCTCGAGCGCGCTGAAGACGGTCGTCCAGATGCCGCGCTTCAACCTGATCAAGCAGATGAGCGCGTCGAAGTCGGTGATCGGCCTGAACATGCTCACCCTGTGGGACACGTTCGGCTCGCTCGGCGACTACATCGATCCGCTGCGCGAGTGGATCGACGACGGCAAGATCCGGCCCGTCGTGGCCGAGGAGTTCCCGCTCGAGAAGGGCGGGGACGCCCACCGCTTCATCGTCGAGCGCAGGAACATAGGAAAAGTAGTTCTGACCGTGTAGCCTCAGATTTCGGATGACGTTCCTGCTCGACCTGCGACTTCTCCTTCTCCTCCCCCCTCGGGGGGAATAATGCGTGGCGGCCGCCTTGCCGCAAGCCCAGGAGAACGCAGTCGATAGGAAGAAGTAGAAGGGAACGTCATGGCCGAAGCACCTCGAGCAGAGCAGGACCGAGTACGGATCTTCGATACGACGCTGCGCGACGGCGAGCAGTCGCCGGGCATCTCGCTGAACAAGGCTGAGAAGCTCGAGATCGCCCAGCAGCTCGCGCGGCTCGGGGTGGACATCATCGAGGCCGGCTTCCCGATCGCCTCGCCGGGCGACTTCGACGCCGTCCAGGAGATCGCCCGCGAGGTTCACGGTCCCGTGATCGCCGGGCTCGCTCGCGCGAACGCCGCAGGACATCGACGCGGCCTGGAACGCCGTCAAGGACTCCGAGCGGCCGCGCATCCACACGTTCATCTCCACGAGCGACATCCACATCGAGCATCAGCTGCATGTCGACCCGCGAGGACGTCAAGGGCCAGGCGCGCGCCGCCGTGGCCCAGGCGCGCGGCTACTGCGACGACGTCGAGTTCTCGCCCGATGGACGCCACGCGGTCCGACCTCGAGTTCACCGCCGAGGTGCTCCAGATCGCGCTCGACGAGGGCGCGACCACCATCAACGTGCCGGACACCGTGGGCTACTCGATGCCGCGCGAGCACGCCGCGATGTGGGAGGAGCTGTACCGCCTCGTCCCGGGGCTGCGTGACGTGGTCACCTCCGTGCACTGCCACGACGACCTGGGCCTCGCCGTCGCCAACTCCTTCGCCGGCCTCGAGGTCGGGCTGCCGCCAGGTCGAGTGCGCGATCAACGGCATCGGCGAGCGCGCGGGCAACGCGTCGCTCGAGGAGATCGTGATGCTGATCGCCGTCCGCGAGGCCGCAGCACGGGCTGTGGACGGGCATCGAGACCACGGAGATCGCCCGCACGAGCCGCATGGTCTCGCGCATGACCGGCTACCAGGTGCAGCCGAACAAGGCGATCGTGGGCCGCAACGCGTTCCTGCACGAGTCCGGCATCCACCAGGACGGCGTGCTGAAGGAGCGCACCACCTACGAGATCATGGACGCGACCACGATCGGCCTCGAGCAGGACAACATCGTGCTCGGCAAGCACTCCGGCCGCCACGCCCTGCGCAAGGCACTGGAGGAGATGGGCTACGTGATCGACGGCCACGCCCTGAACACCGCGTTCAAGCGGTTCAAGGAGGTCGCGGATCGCAAGAAGACCGTGACCGCGCTCGATCTGGAGGCCCTGGTCTCGGACGAGATGCGCCAGACGCGAGTCGGCCTACACGCTCGAGAGCTTCGACATCGAAGCCGGGTCCGAGCGGCCGCAGTTCGCGAAGGTCGTCGTCCGCCGCCCGGGCGGCGAGCTGGTCGAGGGCACCTTCACCGGCGACGGGCCGGTCGACGCCTTCTTCAGCGCGCTGAACGTGGCCACGGGGCGGGAGGGGCGGTTGAAGGAGTACCACGTGGATGCCGTCACGGCCGGTCGCGACGCGCTGGCCGAGGTGACGGTGCTGCTCGACCTCGACGGCCGTGTGGCACAGGGCCAGGGCGTGTCGCCGGACACGATGGAGGCGTCGGGACGCGCATATCTGCGCGCGATCACCAACGCCCTCGCTCAGTCGCCCGTCGCCGAGGCCGAGCACCACGCGGCCGAGGCCGTCAAGACACCGACGCCGTAACCAGTGGAGCTGCCGGCGGCCGAGCCGTTCGTCGTCCGTGACGGGGAGCGGCTCGTCCGCTTCGGCACGGGGGCGGTCGAGGAGGCTTCCGAGCTGCTGTCCCGGGCAGGCTTCGACGGGTATGCCCTGTTGACAACACCCCGGGCGTCGGCCCAGGGTCCGGCGATCACCAAGGGGGCGTCGGTGCGCGTCGATCTCCCCACCGGTCCTGTGCCCGACATAGCTGCCGGGGCCCGCGATGCGGTCGCCGGGCGGCCGGTGGTCGCCCTGGGTGGAGGGCGCGTCGTAGATGCGGCGAAGGCGATCGGCGCGGCCGACGGCCTCCGCGTCGCGGCCATCCCGACGACCCTCGCGGGATCGGCGATCACGCCGATCCATCGCCTGCCCGACCGGAGTCGAGGGCGTGCGCCACCATCCGGCCCGCGCTGGTGATCGCCGACCCGGACCTGAGTGCCTCGGCGCCCCGGCCGCAGCTGCTTGCGACGGCGATGAATGCGCTCGGACACGGGATGGAGGCGCTCTACGGGCCGGGCGCGAACCCGGTGTCCGAGGGCGCGGCGCTGCGCGCGGCGTCGCTTCTCGCCACGTCGCTGCCGCTTGACCCGGTGCCGCGGCCGCAGGCCGCGCTCGGCGGGCTCCTCGGCGGCTGGGCGGCGGGCATGGCGGGCATCGCGTTCCACCACGCGGTCTGCCAGACCATCGTGCGCGAGCTCGCCACGCCGCATGCGGAGACGAACGCGACGATGTTGCCGCGGACCGCGGCGGTGGCGGCGCGGATGCATCCGCGGGTGATGGGGGCGTTCGCGAAGGCCCTCGGCAGCGAGAGCGGCGATCCTTCGGAGGCCCCGGGGCTCACCGCAGAGCTGGCCGGCTCGGCCGCGCGCCCATCCTTGGAGGCGCTCGGGGTGCCGGCCGACGCGCGGCCCGCGCTGGCTGACGCCATCAAGCGCCACCCGGCCTGGGCCCGCGGGGGCCTCGGCGACGCCGATCTCGAAGCCCTCCTCGCCTAGAACCCACGTCCGCGCGTCCCGAATCCCGTCAGATCTGACGGGAAATCGGACGTTCAGGCGGATCTGCCCGCGGATAGGCCGGGGTCGAGGTTCACGAGCCCGTCCATCGTCGACTCGTACATGTCGCCGTCGAGGCGGACGACCGACCAGGTGCGGTCACGGACCGTGGGAAGCGTGTCCTTGAACCAGCCCTCGAGGAAGTGCACCTGCTCGTCGAGCAGCCCGTAGCGCTCGAAGTTCGCCCGCATCTCGGCCTGCGAGACCCGCAGCACGTCGAGGCCGTTGGCGCGCAACGAGGCGAGCCCGCCGGTGTCGACGACCTGCTCGATGTCCGGCACGTGAGCCACGGCGTGCGAGTGCAGTGAGCCCGAGAGCGCACCGCGCAGGGTGTCGAGGTAGAGGGCGACGGGCGAGCGCCCGATGCCGGCGGGCGCAGCGGCCACCGGCGGGGGGGCGAGGAGGTGATGCCCGGGAGGTCCGGCCCGGGCGCCGGAAACGAGAACCGGCGTCAGACGGGCTGCGCGAGGCGCTGCTGCTGGCGCTCGGGCGTGATCCGGATGACGTTCCAGGCCAGCCCCAGCCGCTTCATCAGCCGGATGACGAGGCCGGAGATGTCGACCTCCCACCACTTCATGCCCTGCACGGCCGCGCGCGGGAACGCGTGGTGGTTGTGGTGCCAGGCCTCGCCGAGCGACGGCAGGGCGAGCCAGAACACGTTGGTCGAGTAGTCGTCGGTCTCGAAGCGCCGGCGGCCGATGAAGTGGCAGACCGAGTTGATGCTCCAGGTGATGTGGTGGACGAAGAAGATCCGCACCAGGCCGCCCCAGAAGAGCGCCGTGAGCCCGCCCGCCAGCTCGCCGGCGATCCCGTAGCCGAGCACGAACGGGATGATCAGCCCGGCGAGCACCCAGAGGAGGAAATTCCTGCTGATGAAGCGCATGCCGCGGTCCTCGAGCAGCTCGGGGGCGTAGCGCTTGGCGTCGGCCACGCCGTGGTCCTCCCAGAGCCAGCCGACATGGGCATACCAGAGGCCGCGCAGGCCGCTGCCGTGCCCGACGTGCGGGCTGTGCGGGTCGCCCTCCTCGTCGGTGTGGGCGTGGTGCTTGCGGTGATCGGCGACCCAGCCGATGACCGGTCCCTGGACGGCGAGCGAGCCGAGAAAGGCGAACATGTACTTGAGCGGGCGGTAGGTCTCGAACGCGCGGTGCGTGAGCAGGCGGTGGTAGCCGATCGTGATGCCGAACGCCGAAGCCAGGTACACGCCGACCATGATCGCCACGTCGGTCGGGCCGATGAGCTGGTTCCAGAGGAGGGGGATCGCGGCGAGAACGGCGGCGAACGGGACGATCACGGCGCCGATGTTGGCGTTGCGCTGAAGACGGGTCATGTCTTAGGAGCCTAGGCCGCGGTTCCGCGACCGAATACGCGAATACGTCACGCCGTCACGTAAGGATCTTGTAGCTTCCCTACAAATGACGGATCCGCTCGACCCCCGCCCGTGGACGGGTCTACCCCCGGCGGTCGGCCCCCACCTCCAGCCCGAGCTCCCCGGCCTCGCCGACGAGATCGTCGCGGCGATCCGGGTCGGGGTGCCCGAGTACGCGCGTCCGCTCGAGGGCCCGTTCGGCGAGGCTCTGCGCGCCGGGGTGGACCAGGCCCTGAGCCAGTTCCTCGCGATGATCGAGACCCCCGGCGGGGAGCGCGGGCCGGGGCGCGAGATCTACGTCGGCCTCGGCCGCGGCGAGATGCGCGCCGGGCGAGGCCTCGACGCACTCCTGTCGGCCTACCGCCTCGGCGCCCGGGTCGCCTGGCGGCGGCTCGCCGGGGCGGGGGAGGCCGCCGGGCTCGAACCGCGCGTCCTGTACCTCCTGGCGGAGTCGATCTTCGCCTACATCGACGAGCTCTCCGGGGAGTCGATCGAGGGCTACGCACAGGAGCAGGCGGCCGCCGCGGGCGAGCGCCAGCGCCAGCGGCGGCGGCTCGCGGCGCTGCTGATCCAGGACCCGCCGGCCGACACCGCCGCAATCGAGACGGCGGCCCTCGCCGCGGGCTGGGCGCTACCGCTGGCGCTGGCAGCCGTGTTCACGGCCGGCAACGACGCGGAGCGGGCCGCGAACCGCCTCGGCGGCGACGTGATCGCCGCGCGGCTCGAGCCGGGCGTCTGCGCCCTCGTCCCCGACCCGGACGCGCCGGGCCGGGCCGCGCTGCTGGGCGCGGCGTTCTCCGATCGCCGCGCCACGATCGGCCCGACGCGGCCGTGGCAGCGGGCCGCGGAAAGCGCCGCGCGCGCACGCTCGCTCTTCGCGCTCGCAGAGGCAGGCGCGATCGAGGGTCCCCCTGGCGGGGTGCTGAAGGCCGACGACCACGCCGTCGACCTACTCCTCGGCGGCGACCGGTCCCTGGCGCGGGACATCGGGGGCCGGGCGCTCGCGCCGCTCGCGGACGAGACCGATGCCTCCCGCGACCGCCTCCAGAAGACCCTGGCCGCCTGGCTGCGGCATCGCGGCCGCACCGAGAAGGTGGCGGCCGCCCTGCACGTTCATCCGCAGACGGTCCGGTATCGCCTCGCCCGGTTGCGCGAGCTGTACGGCGACGATCTCGACGACGCCGACGCGCGGTTCGAACTCGAGCTCGCGCTGCGTTCGGAGGGGGTTGGCGCGAGCGGCTAGGATCGGATCGATGGGATCACTCGACGGCAAGGTCGTCGCGATCACCGGTGCTTCGTCAGGAATCGGCGCGGCGACCGCGCGGGCCATCGCCGCCGAGGGCGGCGCCGTCGCACTCGGGGCGCGCCGCAAGGACCGGCTCGACACCCTCGTCTCGGAGATCGAGGCTGCCGGCGGCAAGGCCGCCGCCTACGCGGCGGATGTCGCCGACGAGCAGCAGGCGCACGCGTTCGTCGCGGGCGCGGCCGCCGATCTTGGCGGGCTCCACGGGCTGGTCAACAACGCGGGGGTGATGCTGCTCGGGCCGTTCGAGGGCCAGCCCTCGGACGAGTGGCGGACGATGGTCGAGGTGAACCTGCTCGGCGTCCTCTACTGCGCCGCGGCCGCCCTGCCGTTGATCCGGGGATCCGGCGGGGGCGACATCGTGAACGTCTCGTCGGTGGCCGGCCGCAGCGCCAACGCCGGCTCGTCGGTCTACAACCTGACGAAGTTCGGCGTCACGGCGTTCTCGGAGGCGCTGCGTCAGGAGGCGCTGCATTCCGACGTGCGCGTGACCTGCATCGAGCCCGGCTACGTCGAGACGGAGCTGCAGGGGCACAACACCAACCCGATCGTCAAGCAGACCCTCGCGCAGATGCGCGAGAAGGTCGACCCGCTCCAGGACGTCGACATCGCCAACGCGATCGTCTACGCCCTGTCGCAGCCGGCGCACGTGAGCATCAACGAGATCTTGGTGCGCCCGACGAAGCAGCAGCGCTGACGCCCGGGACATTCGCCCCGGGCGCCACGCCGCCTCGATCCGCTACTTGATGCGCACGTAGCTGCCGTATGCGCGGCAGCTGCGCGACTGGCCGTTGACCGCGGAGTGGATCGTGCCCTCGACCGCACGGCCGCTCGGCACGACCGCCGCGAAGTGGTCGTTCTCGGGTGCCGAGTGACGGAACTCGTTGATCGGCGCCGTCACGACTCGCAGGACACGGTCGTCCTCCGGTGTCGCCGGCCCGACGTTGCCCTCGTTGTTCGAGTTCGAGCCGAGCGCGGTGCCGTTCTCGCTGAGGCCCGCCACCGCACGGAACCGGGTCGAATTGTTGACGGCCTGGCACTGGCCGACGACGGTGATCCCGCCGTACGAGAACAACGTCACCACCTGGTTCAGGGCGATCGGCGTCGGGCCGAACCTGCGGACCGGCTTGCCGGAGTCGCCGAGGTCGTTCTGTGACAGGGTTCCGTTGCGGACGTCCTTGCCCTGGATGGTGTTGTTGCGGATCTCGCGGGTGTCGATGCTTCCGGTCGCCACGCCGTATGAGACGCCGCCCATTGCCACGAACAGGGCGATGAACGCGACCACGAGAGCCGGCGACGGGCGCCGTTTGATGATGCGCTTCACATGTCCTCCTACGTCTGGGGTTGCCTGCTTTTCACAACCCCGGCCTACCCGGCGGGATTCGGTACCACGCTTGCGACATACATCTGTACGCGATAACGTACAACCGTGATGGCGACCACGACAACCCCGAACGAGCTCGATGTCGGTCCCCGCGTCCGCGCCCTGCGGGAGGGCATGAGCCTGTCCCTGCGCGATCTCGCGGAGCGCTCGGGCGTGTCCGCGCCCATGCTCTCGCAGGTCGAGCGTGGCGAGACGAGCCCGACGCTCGCCGTCGCTTCCCGCATCGCCTCGGGCCTGGAGCTGACGCTGAGCCAGCTGCTGCGCCTCGACGAGGGCAGCGGGGTGGTGGTGGTCCGCGCGGCCGAGCGCCGCGCCGGCGGCGGTCGCGGGCACGCCTACGAGATAGTCACGCCGCCGCATCCCGGCCAGCGCGCCGAGGTGTCCGAGCACACGCTCCGCGCGGGCGCGGCGACGGGCGGTCCCGACGATCCGCCGATCCACGAGGCCGGCAGCCGCGAGACCGCCGTCGTCACCGCCGGAAAGCTGCGCCTCATCTGTGACGGGGCCGCGCACGACCTCGGCACAGGCGACGCCGTGACGTTCGACGCCGACCTGCCGCACCACTTCGAGAACAACGGGACGAGCGAGGCGAAGTTCCTCGCAGTCGTAGCCGCCGGCCTGAGGAGGTCATAACGATGCCAAGGACACTGTTCGACAAGATCTGGGAGGCCCACGAGGTCTCCGACGAGCCTGCTCTACATCGACCTCCACCTCGTTCACGAGGTCACCAGCCCGCAGGCGTTCGAGAGCCTGCGCCTTGCCGGGCGTCCGGTGCGCCGGCCCGATCGCACGCTCGCGACCGCCGACCACAACGTGCCCACCGACGGGTCGAAGGTGGCGGCACAGATCCGCGACCAGCTGTCGCGCGTGCAGGTCGAGACGCTCGAGTCCAACTGCGCCGAGTTCGGCGTGCCGGTGTACTCGATCGGCTCGTCGCGGCAGGGCATCGTGCACGTGATCGGCCCCGAGCTGGGCGTGACCCAGCCCGGGATGACGATCGTCTGCGGCGATTCCCACACCTCCACGCACGGAGCGTTCGGCGCCCTGGCGTTCGGCATCGGCACGTCCGAGGTCGAGCACGTGCTCGCCACCCAGACGCTGCAGCAGCGCAAGCCCAAGGCGATGCGCATCAGCTATGAGGGCGAGCTCGGCTACGGCGTCAGCGCCAAGGACCTCATCCTCGGGACGATCGGCAAGATCGGCGTCGAGGGCGGCGTCGGCTACGTCATCGAGTACGCCGGCCCGCCCATCGAGGCGCTCTCGATGGAAGGCCGCATGACCGTCTGCAACATGACGATCGAAGGCGGCGGCCGCGCGGGCATGATCGCGCCGGACGACACCACCTTCGAGTGGGTCGAAGGCCGCGAGGCCGCCCCGGCGGACTTCGCCGCGGCGGTCGAGGGCTGGCGCGAGCTGCACACCGAGGACGGCGCCTCGTTCGACACCGAGCACGTCGATCGACGCCTCCGCGCTCTCGCCACAGGTCACCTGGGGGACGAACCCCGCGATGGTGACCCAGGTGACCGATGCCGTGCCCGAGCCGGCGAGCGAGGGCGACGAGCGGGCGCTCGAGTACATGGCGCTCGAGGCGGGCACCCCGATCCAGGAGATCGTGCTCGACCGGGTATTCATCGGATCCTGCACGAACACCGCATCGGCGACCTGCGCGAGGCCGCGGAGGTGGTCAAGGGCCGCAAGGTCGCCGCGTCGGTGAGCGCGATGGTCGTGCCGGGCTCGCAGCAGGTGGCCGCAACAGGCCGAGTCCGAGGGCCTCGACGAGGTGTTCAAGGAGGCCGGCTTCGACTGGCGCTCGGCGGGCTGCTCGATGTGCCTGGGCATGAACCCGGACACCCTGGAGCCGGGCGAGCGCTGCGCCTCGACCTCGAACCGGAACTTCGAGGGCCGCCAGGGCCGCGGCGGGCGCACCCACCTCGTGAGCCCGAAGATGGCGGCCGCGGCCGCGATCGAGGGCCGTTTCGTCGACATCCGTGATTGGAGCTGAACCGTGGAGCCTGTGAAAGTCATCGACGGCAGCGTCTCGGTCCTCGACCGCGCCGACGTCGACACCGACCAGATCATCCCCAAGCAGTTCCTCAAGCGGGTCGAGCGAACAGGATTCGGCGAGTTCCTGTTCTACGACTGGGCCAAGGAGGACGGCTGGGACCTGCCGGCCAACCCGATCCTCGTCGCCGGCCGCAACTTCGGCTGCGGCTCGTCGCGCGAGCACGCACCGTGGGCGCTCGAGGACTACGGGTTCAAGACCATCGTCGCTCAGAGCTTCGCGGACATCTTCTATTCCAACTGCACGAAGATCGGGCTGTTGCCGGTCGTGCTCGGAGCAGACGACGTCGCGGCGCTGATGAAGGCGGACTCCGCCAAGGTCGACCTCGAGGCCCAGGAGGTGTCGTTCGACGGCCGCACGGTGTCGTTCGAGATCGACGCGGAGATCAAGCGGCGGCTGCTCAACGGCCTCGACGACATCGGCGTCACGCTGTTGTCGAGCGACGCGATCGATGCCTACGAGCAGGAGCGTGAGCGGCAGGGCCCGGTCACGACGGCCTTGTGAGCGCCCAGCCGCGACCCCAGTCGCGCGACTGGGACGGCAAGACCTACGACCGCGTCTCGACCCCGCAGCAGGAGATGGCCGGGCCGGTCCTCGACAGGCTTCCGCTGCGCGGCGACGAGCGCGTGCTCGACGCGGGGTGCGGCAGCGGCCGCGTGACGCTGATGCTGCTCGACAGGCTGCCGGACGGCCACGCGGTGGCGGTCGACGCCGCGCCCTCGATGGTGGAACAGGCACAGGAGCTGCTGCCGCCCGGCCGGACGACGGTGTTCGAGGCCAGCCTGATGGACGTCGTCCTCGACGAGCCGGTCGACGCGGTGTTCTCCAACGCCGTGTTCCACTGGGTGCCCGACCACCCGCTGATGTTCCGCCGCCTGTTCGAGGCCCTGAAGCCGGGCGGGCGCCTCGTGGCGCAGTGCGGGGGAGAGGGCAACGTCGCGGGGTTCCACGCCAACGCGCGGGCGGTGGCGGCGGACCCGCCCTACGCCGAACACCTCGACGGCTGGCCCGGCCCGTGGAACTTCGCCGGGCCCGGCGTGACGAAGCAGCGCCTGGAGGCGGCCGGCTTCGGCGACGTCGAGACTTGGCTGGAGCCGTGGCCGGTCCAGCCGCCCGAGCCGCTCGCCTACGTCGAGGCCGTTTGCCTCGGGCCCTTCCTCCAGCGGCTGCCGGAGGAACTGCGCCGAGAGTACGCCGAGGCGGTCGCCGCGAGGTACGGCGGCGAGATGGAGCTCGACTACGTGCGCCTGAACATCAACGCCCGCCGCCCGGAGTAGGCCTCCGGGCGGCGGAGCGCCGCATCACTTCCGCTTCAGCGTGAACCTGTCCTTCACGACCTTCTTCTTGCCGTCGGTCGCGGTGAAGGTCGTCGTCGCGGTGACCTTGATCTTCTTAACCTTCTTCAGCCGCTTCTTTGCCTTCTTGGTCAGCTTGGGCTTCAGCTTCACCGTGCCGGCTGCCCGCAGGGTCGCCTTGCCCTTTGCGATTACGACGGGCTTCCTGGCCGCCAGCTTGAACTTCTTGGCGTCCTTGGCCGCGACCATGAAGGTCGTGGCGAACGTCCCTGGCCGATCGGCCGTGAGGTCCAGGCCCTTGAGCAGATTCACCAGCTTCAGCGTCTTGGGTACCGCGAGATCCACCACGGGGATGGGCGGGAGCGGCGAGATGACGATCGGCAGCGGGGTTGTCGTCAGGTTCTCGCACAGGAGGTCAGTCAGGTCGCCGGCGTCGATCTGGGCCACGTCGGCCCCGTCTTCGCAGTTCGCGCGGTCGCCCGCGGCCCGGTCCTGATTGGTGATCAGCGTGTCGCTGCCACCGCCGCCGAACAGGACATCGATGCCCGTGCCGGCCTCGACGCGGTCGTTGCCGCCCTCGCCGTCGAGGATGTCGTTGCCGCCCTCGCCGCGGATCAGGTCGTTGCTGCTGGTTCCGTAAGCCGTGTCGTTGCCCTCGCCGCCGAGGATCACCGCCGCATCGGCAAACCGCGCGTTCAGGATGTCGTTGCCGCCACCACCGGCCAGCCGTGCGGTCCCGTGGAGCGTTTCCGACGTGAACACGTTGGCCGCGCCGTTGCCGACCATCACGGTATCGAGGTCGGTCGAGGAGCCGAACGGGCCGGTCACGTTCTCGACGTCGCCTCCCACGCCGACGAGGTCGGCCTTGCCGCTGCCGTCGATCTGCTCGTCGATGTTGCCGTCGGAATCGCTCGCGCCGTCGTTCTGGACGTTGTCGAGGGTGACCTCAAGGCCGTAGTCCGACTCGTTGCGCTCGTCGTAGCTAACGGTGTCCGTACCCGAGCCGCCGGAGAAGACGTCCGCGCCGAAGCTGCCGTGGAGTTCGTCGTTGCCGTCACCGCCGAACACGTCATCGTCGCCGTCCCTCGTCTCGTCGTCGATGAGGTTGTCGCCGCGGACGTCGTCGGTACCGGTGCCGCCTCGGACCTCGTCGTCTCCGTCGCCTCCGAGCACGTAGTCGTTCCCGGCCTCGCCGTCGACGTAGTCGGTACCCGGACCGCCGCTCAGCTGGCCGTCATTCCCGGTCCCGCCCCAGACCTCGTCCGCGCCGAGGCCACCCGCCAGGTAAGTGTCGTTTCCCCCGCCGCCGTCGATGTAGTCCTCCCCGAGGCTGCCGTCGAAGGAACTCAAGCTGTCCACGCCGCCGTGCCCGAGGAGCGACGACGGGAACGGGACGTCGACGATGATGCTGTCACCCTGCTCGCTGCCTTCCATGTCGACCTTCGTGAAACCGGCATTCGCGGTGGCGTCGATACGGCACTGGGCGAACGTCGTCGACCCACCCGGGCTCGGCACACATCGCCCGTCGAGGAGATTCAGCGTGTCGCCCGAGGTGCTCACCTGCACGTAGGGAGTTCCGTCGACGCCGTCGCTGACCTGTCCGTTGTAGATCTCGCCTGCGTCGGGACGCAGCACGAGGGTCGTGCCGTCGATGTCGACGGTGATCGCCCCCGCCGGCCCGGCGCCGACCGCCAGGGCCGCGATCGCGGCGAGCGTAGAGATGGCCGCGCGACGACCTGTGCGAGCCCTGCGAAGCATGCGAGGTATACCCCTTTATCGGTCCGTGGTCCCCACCTCCGGCTGATGCACTTATGAAAGCGCACCTCCCGCGTTTTCGCCAGTTTCGGACGCGCGGCGGTACGGTTCCCCGCCATGCCGACGATCGTCACATTGCCCGGCGACGGGATCGGGCCCGAGATCATGGCCGCCGCGCGGCGGGTTCTCGACGCCCTCGGGACGTTCGAATACGACGAGCGACCGATCGGGGGCGCGTCGATCGACGCACACGGGACGGCTCTCACGGCCGAGACCCTCGAGGCCTGCGCTGCCGCCGACGCGGTCCTGCTCGCCGCGGTGGGCGGGCCCAAGTGGGACGCCGCGGTCGCGGCAGACCCCCAGGCGCCCCGGCCGGAGCAGGGGCTGCTCGGGCTGCGCAAGGAGCTCGGCCTGTTCGCCAACCTGCGCCCGGTCCGCCCGAGCGCGGCCCTACTCGACGCCAGCCCGCTGAAGCGCGACCGGATCGAGGGCACCGACCTTCTCGTGGTCCGCGAGCTCACCGGAGGCATCTACTTCGGCGCCTCCGGCCGCGACGGCGACACCGCCCACGACGACTGCGCCTACAGCGTCTCGGAAGTCGAGCGCATCGCGCGCGTCGCGTTCGAGTCCGCGCGGACGAAGGTCACGAGCGTCGACAAGGCCAACGTGCTCGAGACATCCCGCCTCTGGCGCGAGACGGTCACCCGCATCCACGCCGAGGAGTTTCCCGACGTGCCGCTCGACCACCTGCTCGTGGACAACGCCGCGATGCAGCTGGTTTCGCGACCGTCCGAGTTCGACGTGATCGTCACCGAGAACCTGTTCGGGGACATCCTCAGCGACGAGGCGGCCATGCTCACCGGGTCGCTCGGGATGCTGCCGAGCGCGTCGATCGGCACCGGCGGGCCCGGCCTGTTCGAGCCCGTCCACGGGTCGGCGCCGGACATCGCCGGCACCGGCATGGCCAACCCGCTCGCGATGTTCGGCTCGGTGGCGCTCATGCTCCGCCACGGACTCGCTATGGAAAGCGCCGCATCTGCCCTAGAATCGGCCATCGACAGCGCCCTGGACTCCGGCCTCAGAACGGCGGACCTCGGGGGCGAGGCCACCACCGAGGACGCCACCCAGGCTGTCCTCACGAACCTCTGAAAGGGGGCGTGTCGTGAACACCGCGGACTTCATCTGGCTGGACGGGGAATTCGTCGCCTGGGAGGACGCGAAGGTACACGTACTGTCACACGCCTTCCATTACGGCACGAGCGTCTTCGAGGGAGAGCGCGCCTACCCGACCGACCAGGGCGTGGCGATCTTCCGCCACGAGGATCACCTGAAGCGGCTCGAGGCCTCGGCCAAGCTCTACTACATGGATCTGCCGTTCACGCGCGAGCAGCTCCGCGAGGCCACTCACGAGCTGATCGGCCGCAACGGCCTCGCCAACGGCTGCTACATCCGGCCGCTGGTCTTCCGCGGCTACGGGCCGATGGGCCTCGACCCCGAGAACAACCCCATCCACACCGCGATCGCCGTCTGGGAGTGGGGTGCCTACCTCGGCGAGGAGGGCCAGAAGAACGGCGTGCGCGCGAAGGTGTCCTCATGGCGCCGGATCTCGCCGCAGTCGCTGATCCCCCACTCGAAGGCAGGCGGCCAGTACCTGAACTCGGTGCTCGCGAAGATCGAGTCCAAGCGCGGCGGCTACGACGAGGCGATCCTGCTCGACGATCTCGGCCGTGTCTGCGAGGGGAGCGGCGAGAACATCTTCGTGATCAAGGAGGGCGTGCTCTACACGCCTCCGCAGACCGCGAGCATCCTCGACGGCATCAGCCGCAAGTCGATCATGGAGATCGCACGGACCTCGGCTACACCGTGGTCGAGCGCGACGTTGCCAGGGCCGAGCTGACGCTGGCCGATGAGATCTTCCTCGTCGGCACGGCGGCGGAGCTCACGCCGGTGCGCGAGATCGACGACATCGAGATCGGCCCGCCCGGCGAGATCACCCGTCAGATCCAGCAGGTCTACATGGACGCCCTGCACGGGCGCGTCGAGCGCTACGCCAAGTGGCTCGATGTCGTGCCTGTACCATCGAAGGCGTGAACGCTTTGTTCGAGCAGCGAATTAGCTAGGTCCGCGCCCGCGGACCTCTGCTGATCCCTTCTCGAACCTCCGCCAGGAAAGGCGTTCCGATGAATCACCATTCACCCGACAACCCGCGCACCCGGCCGAGCCGGGCGCTTGGGCAAGTGCGTCTCTACGACACCACCCTCCGCGACGGCATGCAGGGCGAGGGCATGTCGCTCTCAGCCGACGAGAAGCTGCGGGTGGCACACGCGCTGGACTCGCTCGGCGTGCACCTGATCGAGGCGGGGTTCCCGTCGTCGAACCCCAAGGAGGAGGAGCTGTTCCGCCAGCTCGCGGGCGAGACCTTCTCGAACGCCGCGATCGTCGGCTTCGGCATGACGCGCCGCCGCGACCTGGCCGCCGACGAGGATCCCGCGCTGCGGGTGCTCGCCGACTGCTTCGCGCCGGTCTGCACGCTGGTCGGCAAGACATGGTCGCTGCACCTCGAGAAGGTCACCCGGGTGGACCCGGAGGAGAACCTGCGGATGATCGCCGAGTCCGTGGCGTTCCTGCGCGGCGAGGACAAGCGCGTGATCTACGACGCCGAGCACTTCTTCGACGCCTACGCGCGACGACCCGGGCTACGCGCTGCGCTGCCTGCGCGCAGCGGCGGAGGCGGGGGCGGAGAACCTGACGCTGTGCGACACGAACGGCGCCACGCTGCCGACGGCGGTGGCGGCGGCCGTGGGCCAGGTGGTCGCAGAGCTCGGCGGCTCGGTGGCGATCGGGATCCACACCCACGACGACGCCGGCTGCGGCGTCGCGAACAGCATCGTCGCGGTCGAGCAGGGCGCCCGGCTCGTGCAGGGCACGATGAACGGCTACGGCGAGCGCTGCGGGAACGCCAACCTCGTCACGATCCTCGCCGACCTGCAGCTCAAGCTCGGGTTCGACTGCGTCAGCGCCGAGCAGCTCGCCCGGCTCACCGAGACGGCCCACTACGTCGACGAGCTCTGCAACGTCACGCCGAACCCCGACCAGCCGTATGTCGGCGTCAACGCGTTCGCCCACAAGGGCGGGATGCACGTGGCCGGCATCAACCGCGACGCGCGCACCTTCGAGCACATCGACCCGGCCGAGGTCGGAGCCGATCGGCGCCTGCTCATCTCGGAGCTGTCGGGCAAGGGCACCGTCCAGGCCCGCGCCCAGGAGACCGGGGTCGAGCTGTCCGACGAGGGCGCATCGAACGTGATCGACAGGGTGAAGGAACTCGAGCACCGCGGGTACCAGCTGGAGGCGGCCGACGGCTCGTTCGATCTGCTGATCCGCCGCGAGACGGGCGACTACGAGCCGCTCTTCCGGCTCGAGTCGTGGCGCGTGATCGTCGAGAAGCGCGAGAGCGGGCGGGTCGAGACCGAGGCGACGATCAAGATCTGGGTCGATGGCGAGCGTTATGTGCGCACGGCTGAGGGCAACGGCCCGGTCAACGCCCTCGACACGGCCCTGCGGTCGGCGATCGGCGAGACGTACCCGCACCTGCGCGACATCGAGCTCGTGAACTTCAAGGTGCGAATCCTCGACGAGCGCAAGGGCACCGGCGCGGTCACGCGCGTCCTGCTCGACGCCAGCGACGGTCAGGACACGTGGGGCGCCATCGGCGTGTCCGAGAACATCATCGAGTCGAGCTGGGAGGCCCTCGTCGACTCGCTCGAGGCCGGGATGCTGCCCGCGCGGCTCGAGCGGGGCCGGAAGGGCGCGGAGATCGCGCCCGGGTGACCGGCGATACCCCACCAGGGGGCACAGGCGACTTCATCCCGCTCGCGCGGCCCGTCATCGGGTCGCCGCGAGGAAGAGGCGGTCCTCGGCGTCCTGCGCTCCCGTCACCTGTCGCTCGGCCCGAAGCTCGGCGAGTTCGAGGCCGGGCTCTCGCAGCGCGTCGGCGGTCGTGCCGTGTCCGCCGTGTCGAGCGGCACCACGGCGCTCCACCTCGCCCTGCGGGCCCAGGGGATCGAGGCCGGCGACGAGGTCGTCACCTCGCCGTTCAGCTTCGTGGCCTCGGCCAACGTCGTGCTCTACGAGGACGCCAGGCCGGTGTTCTGCGACATCGATCCGCGTCACGCTCAACATCGCCCCGGATGCGGCGGCCGCCGCGGTGGGCGAGCGCACGACCGGCCTCCTGCCGGTGCACATCTTCGGCTACCCCGCCGACATGCCCGGCTTCGAGCGCCTCGCGTCCGACCGGGGCCTGTGGATCGTCGAGGATGCCTGCGAGGCGCTCGGAGCGCCGCCACGCCGACGGGGCGCCCGTCGGGGGCCGCGCGAATCCGGCGGCATTCGGCTTCTACCCGAACAAGCAGCTGGCGACGGGCGAGGGCGGCGCCCTCACGTGTCCCGACGCTGGCTTCAAGGAGCGGATCGACAGCGAGCGCAACCAGGGCCGGGCGCCCGACATGGGCTGGCTCGACCACGACCGGCTCGGCTTCAACTACCGCCTGTCTGACATCGCCTGCGCGCTTGGGATCGCGCAGCTCGAGCGCCTCGACGACATGCTCGCCGCCCGGGCGCGGGTCGCCGCGCGCTACGACGAGCTGCTCGGCGGGATCGAGGGCCTCGACCTGCCGTGCGCGGACAGCGGCGGCGACGCGCCGCAGCTGGTTCGTCTACGTGGTCCAGCTCCCGGACCAGCTGGACCGCGACCAGACCGTCCGCGACCTGCGCGAGCGTGGAGTCGATTCGAAGCCGTACCTGCCGGCGATCCACCTGCTGAGCTTCTACCGCGAGCGGTTCGGCCATCGCGAGGGCGAGTTCCCGGTCTGCGAGGACGGTCGCGCGCCGCTCGCTGGCACTGCCGTTCTTCCCCGAGCTCACCGACGGCCAGATCGAACGCGCCGCGGGTGCCGTGCGCGAGGTCATCGGCCTCGTCGCCCGGCCGTAGGGCTCTCTCTCAGAACTTCTTGACGAGTGCGACGCCGGCGGGCAGGCCGCGCGTCGACGGCGTGTGCGTGACCTCGGTGAAGCCGAACTTCGCGTACAGCGCCCGCGCGGGCCCGTTGTCCGCCCACGTGTCGAGGGTCAGCGCGGTGTGGCCGCGGTCGCGCGCGATCTGCTCCGCCTCAGCGAGCAGGGCCGTCGCCACCCCCCGGCGGCGGAACTCCTCCGATGTCGCGAGCGAATCGACGTAGAAGGCGCGCCCACCCGGCTCAGGAGACGTGCGCTCGCCCGCGGTGTGGATCCGCAGCGCGCCCGCCCAGCGCCACGGAGGCAGCGTGCGCAGCGACAGGCGGAAGAGCCCGTTCGCCCGCCCGGACCAGCTCCGCCACGCCATCGCCGCCATCGCGCCCGCGACCTGGCCGTCGAGCTCCGCGACCCAGACCACGTCCGCGCTGGCTGCGGTCCCCTTGCGCTCGAGCGCCCGGGTGAGGATCCGCTCCGCCAGCTCACGGGTGCCGGCGTAGCGGTCGTACATGCCGCCGGAGCTGGCGTACAGGATGGGCACGGTCGTTTCCGTGTCCGCCGGGTCGAAGGGACGCACGATCACCGCCGGAATCCTACGAACGTCCAGGCCCGGCGAGTGAGCGTGCACGGCATGGCACAATCGTCACCGCATGACCCGGGCCACTCGTATCCCGCGGAACACCATGCGCGAGCGGCGTGCTCGCCATCGGGCGCAGTTCCTCGGCCTGCTCGCCTTCGCCGCGGCGGCCGTGGCCCCGTGGCTCCTGTGGCAACGCGCTATCGAAGCCGTCGCCGAGAACCCGCGCCTCGAGTTCTCGTATCTCGCCGGCTGGTCCGGCTACGTGCTGATCGCGGCCGGCCTGCTGTTCCTGGTGCCGGTCGTCGCGTCGATCGGGGCGAAACCCGACAGCCGCCGCTACCCCCGCGGGCGCAACGCCTACGTCGCGTGGGGTGTCGTGCTCTACCTGCTCGGTCTCGTGATGGCGATCCAGGTCGCCGCAGTCCTGCGCGTGCACCCGCTGTCGTAGGCTCCTGCGGCATGGGCCGCTTCTCCGAGCCGCAGGACCCGCTGTTCCAGGCGCTGAACTCGTCGATCGCGTTCGACTTCCGCCTGGCGCCGTACGACCTCGCCCAGTCCCGTGCGCATGCGCGCATGCTCGCCACCTGCGACATCATCGCGGCGGAGGACCTGGTCGAGATCGAGCGCGGCCTCGACCAGGTCGCGGACGAGGTCGAATCCGACACGTTCCAGATCCACGCCGGACGACGAGGACGTGCACATGGCGATCGAGCGCCGGCTCACGGAGATCGTCGGCGAACCGGGCAAGCGCCTGCACACCGCTCGTTCGCGCAACGACCAGGTGGCCACGGACGTGGCGATGCTGGTCCGGGCCCACAGCCTCGAGGCCAAGAGCCTGCGTCGGCGCTCTCATGCAGACGCTCGTCGACCAGGCCGAGCGCCATCTCGACTGGCCGATGCCGGGCTACACACACCTCCAGCGGGCCCAGCCGGTCTACCTGTCGCACCATCTGCTCGCCTACTTCTGGAAGTTCCGCCGCGACCTGCAGCGGTTCAACTTCTGCCTGACGGCCACCGACGACCTGCCGCTCGGCGCCGGCGCCCTCGCCGGGGTGAACTTCGACACCAGCCGGATGTCCGTCGCCCAGGAGCTCGGGTTCGGCGGGATAGCGGAGAACTCTCTCGACGCCGTCTCGAACCGCGACTTCGTGCTCGACTACCTGTCCGCGGCGGCGACGTGCGCGACCCACCTCTCGCAGCTCGGGCGGCGAGACTGGTGATCTGGTCGAGCGAGGAGTTCGGCTTCTGCGAGGTGGCCGACGCGTTCGCGTCCGGCTCGAGCCTGATGCCGCAGAAGAAGAACCCCGACGCCGCCGAGCTCCTGCGCGCCAAGGCGCCGCGGGTGGTCGGCCGGCTGACCACGCTCCACGGAGTGCTCCACGGCCTGCCGCTCACCTACAACAAGGATCTCCAGGAGGACAAGGAGCAGCTGTTCGACGCGATCGACACGGTCGAGCTGTCGCTCCGCGTCGCCGTCGGGATGCTCGAGTCGATCAGCTTCGACCGCGACCGGCTCAGCCGCGGCGGCGGCCGACGAGTTCCTCGCCGCGACGGACGTGGCCGACCTGCTGGTGAAGCAGGGCGTGCCGTTCCGGGCCAGGCGCACGGGATCGTCGGCGGCGTCGTGCGCGGCGCGGTCGAGCGGGGCAAGACCCTCTCGGAGCTCACCGAAGCGGAGCTGGCCGAGCTTGCGCCGGACCTCGACGGCGGCTTCTACGACCTGCTGAAGGACCAGGCGTGGCTCGAGTCGAAGGTGTCGGAGGGCGGCACGTCGCTCGCGCGTGTGCGCGACCAGCTCGCCCAGGCCCGGCACATCCTGGCCGAACCGGGCAGTTGAGCGGCCGCGCGGCCACGCTCGCGCCCGCTTTCTTCGACCGGCACCCGCTCGAGGTCGCGCCCGACCTGGTCGGCTGCGTGATCCGCCACGGCGCTTGCGCCGGGCGCATCGTCGAGACCGAGGCCTACCACGAGGACGAGCCGGCGTGTCACGCCTTCAACGGCCCGACGCCGCGCACCCAGGTCCTGTTCGGGCCGCCCGCGCACGGTACGTCTACCGCTCGTACGGCATCCACGCGCTCCTCAACGCGGTCACGGGCCCCGAGGGGGAGGGGGCCGCGGTCCTGATCCGCGCGCTCGAGCCCTGCGAGCCGTTCGCGGAGATGCAGCAGCGGCGCGGCCGCGAGCGGGCAGCGACCTCTGCTCCGGACCCGGCAAGCTCACCCAGGCGCTCGGTATCGAGCTGGGCCTCAACGGCACGCCGCTCGGCGAGCCGGTCGAGCTGCTCCCGCGCGCAGCCGAGCCGGAGATCGTGACCGGCACCCGCATCGGGATCACGCTCGCCGCCGAGCTGCCGTGGCGCTTCTGCGACGCCGCGAGCTCCAGCGTCTCGCGGCCGTGGCCACCGGCGATGCGCCGCCGCTGACGGTTACTGAGGGGTCGCGCCGCCGCCCGCGCCGCCGCCGCCGCCGGAGGGCGGGCCGGGAGTCGGTGCGGGCGCGGGAGCCGGCGTGGGGGTGGGCGCCGGAGTGGGCGCCGGTGTCTCAGGGGCGTTGAAGTCCGGCTGCGGCTCACGGCCCGGGGTCTCGGGAGTGGCGTCGCCGCCGCCCTGATCCGGGTTCTCGTCGCCGGGTGTCTCGGTCACGGGACCGCCGGCGTCGGCCGACCCGGATCCGTCGTCCTCGCCGCCGTCGGAGTCGCCGTCCTTCTCGGCGCGCGCGCCTCCTGCTCGGAGCGGATGCCCAGCCAGCTCATCATGAAGTCGTGCCAGATCTCGGTCGGGAACGTGCCGCCGGCGACGGGGCTGCCGCCGTACTCGGTCTTCATGTACTGGAGCTTGTCCGGGTAGCCGACCCAGACCGCCACGGTCAGGTCCTTGTTGAAGCCGACGAACCAGGCGTCGCCGTAGTTCTCGGTCGTGCCGGTCTTGCCGGCTGCGAACTCGCCGATCTGCGCGTTCTTGCCGGTGCCGCCGGTGACGACGCCCGGCAGCATCGACTGGGCCACCTCGCCGACCTTCTCGCGGAACACGCGCGTGGTCATCTTCTTGTTCACCTGGTCGACCCCCGCGCCCTTGACGGATTCGATCGCCACCGGGCCCTGCCCGCCCCTGCCGCTCGTGTCGAGCGACCCGGACACGCGCACGCCCTTGTTCGCGATGGTCGAGTACGCGTAGGCCATCTCGAGCGGCGTCACGCCCTCCTTCAGGCCGCCGAGCGTCATCGACGGGTTGGTCGAGACCGGCGTCCTCACGCCCATGTCCTTGGCGAGCTCGGCGATGTTCTTCGTCCCGACCTTCAGGCCCAGCTCGGCGTACACCGAGTTGTCCGACCGGGCGGTGGCGGAGTCGAGCGAGGCCACGCCGCTGTAGCTGCCCTCGTAGTTGTTCACCACGAACTTCTCGCCGTCCGAGTTCGGAACCGGGAACATCTTCTTCTGCGAGGCGAAGGTCGAGAACGGGCCGTAGCCCTTCTCGAGCGCCTCGATCAGCGTGAACGGCCTTGAACGACGAGCCGGGCTGGCGGTGGCCGTTCGTGGCGAGGTTGAACGGGCGCTCGTGGAAGTCGGTGCCGCCGACCATCGCCTTGACCTCGCCGGTCTTGTTCTCGATCGCCACCAGCGACGCGCGTCGGCCCGATGCCGCCGAGGTTCTGGCTGATGGCCTGCTCGGCCGCCGCCTGCAGCTCGGGATCCAGCGTCGTCTTGACCTCGAGGCCGCCGCTGAACACCGCGCGGGGCGCGGTAGCGGTCGACGAGCTGCTGGGTGAGCCAGCTGGTGAAGTAGGGCTGGGCGCGAGTCCGGGCGCGGCGGGCGACTCGTCGCGTCGGCAGCGCTCGCGTGATCGGCCGTCGCGTACTCGCGCCGCCGTGATCATCTTCTGCTCGAGCATCCGCTTGAGCACGCCGTTGCGCCGCTTCTCGGCGGCACGCGGGTGCTGGACCGGGTCGTACTTGCGTCGGGGAGGCGATGATCGCCGCGAGCAGGGCCGCCTGCGCCGGGGTCACGTCGAGGGCATGCGGGCGAGTCGTCGGCCCTGGTGCTCGCCGCGTCTCCGTCGGGTCGCCGGCGGTCTCCGTCGATCGTGCTGGCCGCTGCTCGGGCCGAAGTAGGTGCGCACAGCCGCCTCGACGCCGTAGGCGCCGTTGCCGAAGTAGACGGTGTTCAGGTACTCGGTGAGCACCTTCTGCTTCGACCACTTGCGCTCGAGGTGGTAGGCGAGCGCCGCCTCGCGGAGCTTCTGGAACACCGAGCGCTTCTGCTGCGCGGCCGAGCGCGTTCTTGACGAACTGCTGGGTGATCGTCGAGCCACCCTGGGCCGCGCTGCGCGCGAGGATGTCCTGCGTGAAGCGCGCGCGCGATGCCCCTGTAGTCGACGCCGTGGTGCTCGTAGAAGCGCTGGTCCTCGATCGGCGATCACCGCGTTCTTGATGTTCGGGGAGATGTCGCTTCGCCGGAGCAGGATGCGGTTCTTGTTGCCGGTCAGCTGCGCCAGCTCCTCGGCCGCCTGCGCCCGTCGGCGTAGCACGACCGAGTTCTGCGGCGCTTGTACTCGGCCTTGTTCTCGAGCTGCGGCAGGTCGCTCGCGACGGCCATCATCATCCCGAAGACCGTCGAGACCAGCGCCGAGCAGCGCGAGGCCCGCGATGAGCACGACCAGCCGCAGCTTCTTGAGCTTCGGCTTGGGCCGGCGGGCCGCCGTGGGCGCCGCGAGGCGCCGGACGCGGGCACGGGCGCAGCACGAGATGTCGTCGGCGGTTCCGTGCATCGGTCCTGCGGCCCGGCGAGGCCGGTGAAGCGTCTCGCACGCGCGCCTCGCGGATGCGTCGCGGGGCTTGGAGGCGGCGCGCGGCGGCGTCCGGCCCGTCGGCGACGGGGCGGCAGTCTAGCATTGGGCCGATGACGGATCCGCAGCACTCGGCGGCGCGGTTCCTCACCCGCAACGCCGTCGACGCGCTGCCGGAGGGGCGAGCTGGCAGCGCCAGCTCGAAGCCGGCGACGTCCGCTGCGCGTGAAGCTGGGCATCGACCCGACCGCGCCCGACATCCACCTCGGGCACACCGTGGTCCTGCGCAAGCTGCGCGAGTTCCAGGACGCCGGCCACACCGTCGTTCTGATCGTCGGCGACTACACCGCGCGCGTAGGCGACCCGAGCGGGCGGTCCTCGACGCGGCCCGGTGCTCTCCGGGGAGGAGATCGACGCCAACGCCGAGACCTTCCAGGACCCAGGCCTTCACGGTCCTCGACCCCGACCGCACCGAGGTCCGGCGCAACGGCGAGTGGCTCGACATGCCGATGGAGGACCTGTTCCGCCTCGCGCGCACGTCGACGGTGGCCCAGCTGCTCGAGCGCGACGACTTCGCCAAGCGGTACGCGGCGCGCGAGCCGATCTCGATCCTCGAGCTGCTCTACCCGCTGCTCCAGGGCTACGACTCGGTGGCGGTCGATGCCGACGTCGAGCTCGGGGGCACCGACCAGAAGTTCAACCTGCTCCTCGGGCGCGACGATCCAGCAGGCCTACGGCGTGCCGCCGCCAGTCGATCCTCACCATGCCGATCCTGCCCGGCACCGACGGGGTGCAGCGGATGTCGAAGTCGCTCGGCAACTACGTCGGCGTCACCGAGGCCGCCGGACGAGATCTTCGGGAAGCTGATGCGGGTGCCCGACACGGCGATGGCCCGGTCTACTACGACCTGCTGCTCGACGAGGCCCTCGACGCGGCGCGCGCCGGCGGTCGAGTCCAAGCGCGCGATGGCGCGCGAGCTCGACCGCCCGCTTCCACGGCCCCGACGCGGCGCGCGGCCGCGGAGGCCCACTTCGACCGACTGCACGTCGAGGGCGAGCCTCCCGGACGAGATCGCGGAGCATCGCGTTCGCCGCCGACAGCGGCGACGTCCACCTGCCCGCGCTGCTGCGCGACGCGTTCGGGATGTCGTCCTCGGAGGGCCGGCGGCTGCTCGCCGGAGGCGGCGTGCAAGCTCGACGGGGAGCCGCTGGCGGCCGATCGCTCGACGTGCCGGCCGACCGATCTGGACGGCGCCGTGCTGCAGGTGGGCAAGCGCCGCTTCGCCCGCCTGCGAAAACCCTGAGCAACGCGCCTTCCCATTCCGCCGCCGCAGCGCTATACTGCCCGGTCCCGGATGAAGTCCACTGGAGATGGCTCGGCCTCCTCGCAGGGAGGCCTTGGCTTCAGACGGCCTTTTCTGCGGAAGCGTTCGAGACGGCGGAATCCCCGCCCGGCAGAGCGCGGCGGTCTTTGAAAACTCAACAGCATGTGCGACCAAGAGCTCTTCGGAGCTTCATGGTTGCGTCCAGGTTCGACCCTCCGATCGCGGTTCGCCGCCATGCGGAGGGCTTACTGAGCAGTTGAAGTTGAAGTGAAACCCGTCGAATTCGAGGTGTGTCGCATTGTGTACGCTGACCACCGACGCAGTACGGAATCAGACAGCTTTCCTGACTAGACAGTGAACTCCGGCCTTCGGGCCGGCTGACACGCAAGTCTTTCACGGAGAGTTTGATCCTGGCTCAGGACGAACGCTGGCGGCGTGCTTAACACATGCAAGTGGAGCGACGAACCAGGGCTTGCCCTGGGGCAGAGCCGCGAACGGGTGAGTAACACGTGGGTAACCTGCCCCGATGACTGGGACAACCCGGGGAAACCCGGGCTAATACCGGATGTGCTCCCTCACATCAGTGAGGTGAGTAAAGGAAGCTTCGGCCTCCGCATTGGGATGGGCCCGCGGCCCATTAGCTTGTTGGTGGGGTAATGGCCTACCAAGGCAACGATGGGTAGCTGGTCTGAGAGGACGATCAGCCACACTGGGACTGAGACACGGCCCAGACTCCTACGGGAGGCAGCAGTGGGGAATCTTGCGCAATGCGCGAAAGCGTGACGCAGCAACGCCGCGTGGGGGAAGAAGGCCTTCGGGTTGTAAACCCCTTTCAGTTGGGACGAAGGTCGGGCCGTTAATAGCGGTTCCGGCTGACGGTACCTTCACAAGAAGCTCCGGCTAACTACGTGCCAGCAGCCGCGGTAATACGTAGGGAGCAAGCGTTGTCCGGAATCATTGGGCGTAAAGAGCGTGTAGGCGGCCCGGTAAGTCGGTTGTGAAAGTCAAGGGCTCAACCCTTGAAAGCCGGCCGATACTGCCGGGCTAGAATCCGGAAGAGGCGAGTGGAATTCCTGGTGTAGCGGTGAAATGCGCAGATATCAGGAGGAACACCAATGGCGAAGGCAGCTCGCTGGGACGGTATTGACGCTGAGACGCGAAAGCGTGGGGAGCAAACAGGATTAGATACCCTGGTAGTCCACGCCGTAAACGATGGGCACTAGGTGTGGGAGGTGTCGACTCCTTCCGTGCCGAAGCTAACGCATTAAGTGCCCCGCCTGGGGAGTACGGCCGCAAGGCTAAAACTCAAAGGAATTGACGGGGGCCCGCACAAGCAGCGGAGCATGTGGTTTAATTCGACGCAACGCGAAGAACCTTACCTGGGCTTGACATGTTTCTGACCGGTGTGGAGATACACCCTCCCTTAGGGGCAGATTCACAGGTGGTGCATGGCTGTCGTCAGCTCGTGTCGTGAGATGTTGGGTTAAGTCCCGCAACGAGCGCAACCCCCGTCGTATGTTGCCAGCATTTAGTTGGGGACTCATACGAGACTGCCGGTGACAAACCGGAGGAAGGTGGGGATGACGTCAAGTCCTCATGCCCCTTATGTCCAGGGCTACACACGTGCTACATTGGCCGGTACAAAGGGCTGCGATACCGCGAGGTGGAGCGAATCCCACAAAGCCGGTCTCGGTTCGGATTGGAGGCTGAAACTCGCCTCCATGAAGGTGGAGTTGCTAGTAATCCCGGATCAGCAACGCCGGGGTGAATACGTTCCCGGGCCTTGTACACACCGCCCGTCACACCACGAAAGCAGGCAACACCCGAAGCCGGTGACCCAACCTTTAGGAGGGAGCCGTCGAAGGTGGGGCTTGTGATTGGGGTGAAGTCGTAACAAGGTAGCCGTACCGGAAGGTGCGGCTGGATCACCTCCTTTCTAGGGAGCTCCTAACTAGGAGTCACGCCCGTCGGTCTGTATGGCCGGCCGGGCGTCTCTAGCAAGTCGACCGAGCCTGGTCGTCGGACGCCTTCGGGTGTTCGCCGCATGCTGTTGAGTTTTGAGAGACCGGCCGCGTGGCCGGCTCTTTCTGTGCGAAGCCCTTTTGCGGGCCCGGACGGATGAGTGTCCATATCCACGCGGAGCGTCTGTCTTCTCGCCGGACCTTGAAAACTGCACAGTTGGCCAATGAATCCAGGAGTCGAGGCTCTGGATTCTACGTGACCCGGGATCGATAAGCCCCGGGCTCACTCTGGGTAAATCACCGAGCTCTCGAGCGCGCCGGCCACCTTCGGGTGGTCAGCAAACTCAGGAGTTCTGAGAATCACCGTCAAGATAGTAAGGGCACACGGTGGATGCCTTGGCATCAGGAGTCGATGAAGGGCGTGGACGACTGCGATAAGCCACGGAGAGGTGTTGAACAGCCTTTGACCCGTGGATTCCCGAATGGGGCAACCCGGCGCCGGTAATGCGGCGTCATCCTGGTCTGAATACATAGGGCCAGGAAGGCAAGCGGGGGAACTGAAACATCTCAGTACCCCGAGGAAAGTAAATCAACCGAGACTCCGCGAGTAGCGGCGAGCGAAAGCGGATCAGCCCAAACCCGGCAGGTGTAAGCGGACATGCGTTGCCTGTCGGGGGTTGTAGGACATCTCTTCTCAGCCATGTCCGGCTGGGCGGGAGTTACAAAGTCATCGCGATAGCCGAAGAACAGTGGAACACAGGCACCAAAGAGGGTAATAGCCCCGTAGGCGAAATTGCGATGCCTCCCGTGAGTTGTTCCTGAGTAAGACCACACCCGTGAAACGTGGTCTGAACCTGGGGGGACCACCCTCCAAGGCTAAGTACTCCCTGATGACCGATAGCGGACTAGTACCGTGAGGGAAAGGTGAAAAGTACCCCGGAAGGGGAGTGAAATAGTATCTGAAACCGCGTGCCTACAAGCGGTCGGAGCCCTTCGGGGTGACGGCGTGCTTTTTGCATAACGAGCCGGCGAGTTACTCGTCACTGGCAAGGTTAAGCGATGAGCGGAGCCGCAGCGAAAGCGAGTCCGAATAGGGCGAATCAGTCAGTGGCGGTAGACCCGAAACCGAGCGAGCTACCCATGGGCAGGTTGAAGCGAGGGTAAGACCTCGTGGAGGACCGAACCGACCTAGGTTGAAAACTGGGCGGATGACCTGTGGGTCGGAGTGAAAGGCTAATCAAGCTCGGAGATATCTGGTTCTCTCCGAAATATATTTAGGTATAGCCTCAGGTAATTGCATGATGGCCGTAGAGCACTGTTTGGACTAGGGGCCCTACCAGGTTACCGACTTCAGGCAAACTCCGAAGACCATCATGTTTATCCTGGGAGTCAGTCTGCGGGGGATAAACTTCGTAGGCAAAAGGGAAACAGCCCAGACCGCCAGCTAAGGTCCCCAAGTACTAGCTAAGTGGGAAACGATGTTCGAGTGCACAGACAACCAGGAGGTTGGCTTAGAGGCAGCCATCCTTTAAAGAATGCGTAACAGCTCACTGGTCAAGTGTTCGAGCGCGGAAAATTCAACGGGGCTCAAGCTAGTCACCGAAGCTGCGGGTGTACAGATCCTTCGGGATCTCGTACGCGGTAGGAGAGCGTCCTCGCGCCAGTGAAGCGGCGGAGAAATCCAGCCGTGGAGGTTCGAGGAGTGAGAATGCCGGCATGAGTAACGAAAGAGGGGTGAGAATCCCCTCCACCGATTGTCCAAGGTTTCCTGAGCAACGTTCGTCGGCTCAGGGTCAGTCGGGACCTAAGGCGAGGCCGAAAGGCGTAGCCGATGGCCAACGGGTTGATATTCCCGTACCACGTCGCGTCCGTTATGACCGATGGGGGGACGAGGAAGGCTAAGGGATACCTGGCGATGGTTGTCCAGGGGTAAGCATGTAGCCAGATCACTCAGGTAAATCCGGGTGATCGTTACGGCGAGGTGCGATGCCAGCTGGCCGGAAGGCCGGCGAGTCCCCGACGCCATACCTCCAAGAAAATCCTCTAGGCAGGATGTGCGTGCCCGTACCCCAAACCGACACAGGTGGACAAGTAGAGAATACTAAGGTGATCGAGATAACCCTCGTTAAGGAACTCGGCAAAATGGCCCCGTAACTTCGGGAGAAGGGGCGCCCCGGTAGGGTGAAGTCCTTCGCGGACGGAGCCCGAGGGGGCCGCAGTGAATTGGTGCAAGCGACTGTTTACCAAAAACACAGGTCTCTGCTAAGTCGCAAGACGACGTATAGGGGCTGACGCCTGCCCGGTGCCGGAAGGTTACGTGGACGTGTTAGCGGCTTGCCGCAAAGCACTGAAACTAAGCCCCGGTAAACGGCGGCGGTAACTATAACCGTCCTAAGGTAGCGAAATTCCTTGTCGGGTAAGTTCCGACCTGCACGAATGGCGTAACGACTTGCACGCTGTCTCAACGAGGGGCTCGGTGAAATTGCAGTCTCGGTGAAGATGCCGAGTACCCGTGGCTAGACGGAAAGACCCCGTGAACCTTTACTACAACCTGATATTGGAGTTTGAGGCACCTCGTTCAGAATAGGTGGGAGGCTTTGAAGCGCCGGCTGCGGCTGGCGTGGAGCCACCTTTGAGATACCACCCTTGGTGTTTTGGGCTTCTAACACTGCGCCGTGAATCCGGGCAGTGAACAGTGTCAGGCGGGTAGTTTGACTGGGGCGGTCGCCTCCCAAAATGTAACGGAGGCGCGCAAAGGTTCCCTCAGTACGGTTGGAAATCGTACGTAGAGTGCAAAAGCATTAAGGGAGCTTGACTGCGAGACAGACAAGTCGAGCAGGTACGAAAGTAGGCTTTAGTGATCCGGCGGTAGCAAGTGGAAGCGCCGTCGCTCAACGGATAAAAGGTACTCCGGGGATAACAGGCTTATCGGGCCCAAGAGTCCACATCGACGGCCCGGTTTGGCACCTCGATGTCGGCTCGTCGCATCCTGGGGCTGAAGTAGGTCCCAAGGGTTGGGCTGTTCGCCCATTAAAGCGGCACGCGAGCTGGGTTCAGAACGTCGTGAGACAGTTCGGTCCCTATCTGCCGTGGGCGTTGGAGATTTGAGAGGAGTCGTCCCTAGTACGAGAGGACCGGGATGAACGGACCTCTGGTGTACCAGTTGTCCCGCCAGGGGCATCGCTGGTTAGCTACGTCCGGATGGGATAACCGCTGAAAGCATCTAAGCGGGAAGCCCACCTCGAGATGAGATCTCCCATCCCCTTGAGGGAGTAAGAGCCCTGGAAGACCACCAGGTGATAGGCCGGATGTGTAAGCAGCGGTGACGCTGCTCAGCAGACCGGTACTAATGCTTCGAGGGCTTGACGGATATTTTGACTCCCGCGTGGGCGGAGAATGGTTTACGCAGTTGGCCAACGTGCAGTTTTGAAGGCCCGGCGAGGGGCTGGTCTCGCCATTTTCGGTGGCACTAGCGAGGGGGAAACACCTCTTCCCATTCCGAACAGAGCAGTTAAGCCCCTCTGCGCCGATGGTACTTGGCTTGAAAGGGCCTGGGAGAGTAGGTCGCCGCCGTTTCTTCACTATCGCGTGTGTAACCCATATGCGGTATACGGGCCGTCCGGACAGGGCGGCCCGTCGTCGTTCTGCCACTATCCGCCCGTATGGAGACCCGAGAGTCACCATGGACCTCATAGCGATCCTCATCGTCGCCGGCGTGGTGCTCGTCGTCACGCTCTTCTCGGTGGCCGTCGTGCTCGTACGGCGCCGCCAGCGCGACGGGGCACCGCAGTTCGCGCTGCGATCTCGCGCGCCGCCGACCAGGCGCTCGAGGCCGCGCGGGCCGCTGACAAGGGCTGGGAGCGCGACCGCCTCGAGGAGGCCGCGCGCGCCGCTCTGGCCGACGCCCGTCCTGGCTGGACCTACGAAAGCCTCCATCTCGTCCTCGTCGACGATCGTCCCGGCGTGCACGAGGACCGTGCCGAGATGGCCGCGGTCGGCGGCGGCGAACGTGTCAGCGTCGCGCTCGCGCGGTCCGCCAAGGGCGACTGGTCCGCCTCGGTCTCCTGACCGCGGCACCGGCATCGGAGACCGTCCACGGCTTTGTGCCCGAGTCGCGCTCGAAGAGCGGATCGCCGCCGATCCCGCCTCCGCGAAGGTCTGGCGTGGGGTGAGCCCCGCGAGGGGCACCCGGAAGGCAGCGTCGGCGCCCACGTGGCCGACCTGCTCCGCACGATCGACGCGTGGGGCGAGCGCGGCACTCGGCGCGAGGAACTGCGCTTTCTCGCGCTGGTGCACGACGCGCTGAAGTGCGCCGTGTACGACTGGCGGCCGAAGATCGGGGAGAACCACCACGGCATGCGGGCGCGCCGCTGGCCGAGCGCTACATCTCCGACGAGCGGCTGCTGGCGACCCTCGAGCTGCACGACCGGCCCTACGCGCTCTGGCGGCGTGCGCGCAGGACCGGTCGGACCCCGGACCGCGGACTCGACCGGCTCGCGGCGCGGATCCCCGACCTGGATCTGTTCCTGCGGTTCGTCGAGCTGGACGGCTCGACCGAGGGGAAGCAGCCGGAGCCGATCGACTGGATCCGGAACGAGCTGGCGGCGCGCTAGCCGACCGCGTCGCAGCGCAGCGGCGGGCACGCGCCCCGGAAGGGACAGTCGTCGCGCACGCGGGCGGCGGGAGCGGAGGGGGCGGCGGCAGCGGCCTCGGGGTCGAGCGCCATCAGGCGCCCGCCCTCGTCGACCCCGTAGCCGCCGAGCGTGGAAAGCTCGACCAGACGGTCGACCCGGCCCAGGAGGGCGGGGGATATGCGGGTTCGGATACGCGGGAACATGTGTTCGTAAAGGTAGGACCGGGCACGGACGGAAGTGCCCGGATCCTGCAAGAACCCTTGCACGTATCGGGGGTCAGCGGGCGCGGATCGCGACGGAGGTGCCCTTCGGGGCACGACCGCCGGAATACACGTAGCGGTACGTGGAGCCGCGGCGCGCCGGGCAGGCTGAAGCTGAAGTAGCCGCGCGAGTTGGCGACGACCTGCGCGACCGTGCGGTAGGACCGCCCGATCCGCCGCTGGACGCGAACGGTGCTGCCGCCGCCGCGGCGGATCTGGCCGAAGAAGCGGTTGCCGATGATCGCGAAGACGTGCGGGAAGGCCTTGAACGCCGGCTTCTTCCGGCGGTTGCGGAAGAGCAGGCCGCTCTGGAACTCGGCGAACCTCTTCGGTCCGCTGCCGGCGATGCGGCCGTCGGTCAGGCGGAACTGGTTCAGCTCCTTGACGCGCGGGGTCCGGTAGGCGAGGTAGGCGGCCTGGGCCAGGAACGTGGAGTGGAGGCGCAGCGGGATGCCGGTCGGATCGGGCGGGTTCGTCTGGTAGCCGAACTCCGTGTAGTACAGCGTTGAACTTGCGGCCCGACGGGCGGCGCAGCGCGCGCGTGCGCGACAGGCGATCGATGGTCCGCAAGAGCCGCGGGCCGTCGCCGATGGCGGCGTCGTCCCTGTTCCGGCGAGGGAGTCGTCGGCGCGAGGAAGAACTGGTACGGGTGGTGGCCGATCGCGTCGGCGATCACCGGCGAGAAGCCGCGGCACCGCCCGCTGCGCATGGGGCGGTAGCGGGAATTGCGGCAGGCCATGGTGCGCAGGAACGCGAGCGGCCGCGACGGACGGCGCACGCCCTTCACGCGCGAGCCGGCCGCGGCGAGCTCGCCGACGAGGGCGAGCGCCGAGGGGTCCACGGCCTTGATGCGCGGGTACGCCGCCTGGACCATGGCGCGGTAGGTGTGCGGGGCCACGAACTTGCCGCCCTCGTACTGCGGCAGCAGCCACTGCGGCTGGTTGGGCTCGTTGGAGATGCCGTAGTGGTCCACGGCGCCGCGATAGCGCGTCGCCACGGCCTGCGCGAACAGGCCGAACTCGGACGCTCTCGGCTTCCAGACAGGGTCACGCCGGCTCGGCTGCGCCGTCGCCCACAGGGGCGCCGGAGTGGTGATCGAGACCATCACCTTCATCCCGTGCTCGCGCGCGCTCTGCACGACTCTGTCGAGATCGCCCCAGTGGTAGCCGGGCGAGCCGGGATTCTCCGCGACGAACCCGGCCGGCTTGGTCAGGTTGTTCGCCGAGAACGGCACGATCTGGCTCCAGAAGGCGGATACGCGCACCCGGTCGACGCCGAGCTCGCGGTAGATCTCCATCTCGTGGTCGATCTTCTCGCGGGTCGCGCCGAGCAGCGCCTGGTCGTCCATCATCGACACTTCGGCGGTGCGATCGGCAAAGGCGGCGGCGGGCAGGACGGCGGGCAGCGCGAGGAGCGCTGCCAGGGCGGCCAGCCCGTGGCGGATCTTGCGAGTCGGGGCGGTCATGAGCCGTCTCGATGATGGCAGGCGACCCCGCGGGAGGCGGAGATAGTCTCCCTGCCGTGCCCGAGCCGTTTCGCCACCGAATGCGCGTCCGCTGGGCCGAATGCGACCCGCAGGGCGTGGTATTCAACGCTCAGTACCTGAGCTACCTCGACACCTCGCTCACCGAACTCTGGCGCGTCATATACGACGGGGGATACGTAGCGATGCTCGCCGACGGGGCCGACATGGTCGTCGCCGAGGCCACGCAGCGGTTCCTGGCGCCGGCCCGCTTCGACGACGAGATCGACATCGAGGCCACGCCCACGCGGATCGGGAACACCGCCGTCACGACCGCCATGCGGATCGTGCGCGGCGACGAGGTTCTGCTGGAAGCCGAGTTGAGGCACGTCTTCATCAACCGCGAAGACGGTAGAAAGATGCGGATTCCGGATCGCGTGCGGGAAGGGCTGGCGCCGTATGCGTCAGCCGGTGCCGTTGCCGGAGCCGGAGCCGGTGAGGCCTAGCGCCTGGGCTTCCGGCTCGAGCGCGGCGATCACGAAGGCAGATGTGCTCGTCGAAGTCGACGCCGAGCTCCTCCGCGCCCCGGCGCACCTCGTCGCGGTTGACCGCGGCGGCGAAGCTCGGCTGCTTGAGCTTCTTCTTGACCGATTTCGGAGTCATGCCGTCGATCCCGGTCGGGCGCACGTAGCGCGCACAGCGGCGATGAAGCCGCTCAGCTCGTCGACGGCGAACAGGGTCTTCGCCATCTGCGTCTCGCGCGGGACGCCGAGGAACGTCGCGTGGCCGGCGACGGCGTCGATCAGGTCCTGCGGGTAGTCCTTCTCCTCGAACAGCTCGAGCGCCTTGCGCGGGTGGCCGGTGCTCGAGATCCGGGTACTTCTCGTAGTCGAGGTCGTGGAGGATGCCCGTCGCCGCCCACAGCTCCTCGTCCTCGCCGTACTTGCGCGCGTAGGCGCGCATGGCGGCCTCCACGCCGAGCACGTGCTTGCGCAGGGAGTCGGACTCGGTCCACTCGCAGAAGAGCTCCCAGGCCTCGTCTCGCGTCGGTGCGGCCACGGGCGGGCAGGTTAATGGCGCGGCGAAACGAACCTCTGCCGAAGATGGCCTTCGATACCCTCTCGGAGCCCGCCGCAGCGCCCACGGCGGCCCCACCCATGGAGAAATTCGTCATCGAAGGCGGTCAGCCGCTGTCCGGCACGGTATCGCCCGGCCGGAAACAAGAACGCCGCCCTGCCGGTGCTGGCGGCCACCCTCCTCACCGAGGAGGAGGTCGTGCTGCGCAACATCCCGCGCATCCGCGACGTGGAGGCGCAGATCGATCTGCTCGAGGCCCTCGGCGCCGAGGCCGAGTGGCGCGGGCGACCACACCGTGGTCGTCAATGCCGCCGGCGTCACCGAGACCCACGTCGACGAGACCCTGGCCGAGCGCATCCGCGCCTCGTTCCTGCTCGCCGGCCCGCTGCTGGCCCGCTTCGGCCGCGCCGACATGCCGCCGCCCGGGGGCGACGTGATCGGCCGCCGCCGGCTCGACCCGCACCTCGACGCGTTCCGCGCGCTCGGCGCGGAGATCACGGGAGGGCGCTCCTACACGCTCACGGCGCCCGACGGCCTGCGCCCGTGCGACTTCTTCATGGACGAGCCGTCGGTGATGGCGACCGAGAACGCGCTGATGGCCGCCGCGCTCACGCCCGGCTCGACCGTGATCCACAACGCGGCCAGCGAGCCGCACGTGCAGGACCTCGCGCGGCTGCTGCTCGCGATGGGCGCGCGGATCGAGGGCATCGGCTCGAACGTGCTCGTCGTGCACGGCCAGGAGTCGCTCGGCGGCGCCGACTACGCGATCGGCCCGGACTACATCGAGATCGGCAGCTTCATCGCGCTCGCCGCCTGCACCGGCGGCGAGCTGCGCATCAAGGACTGCGTGCCGGACGGATCTGCGCATGACGCGGCTCGCCTTCGAGCGGCTCGGCTGCAAGATCGAGTACGACGGCGACGACGTGCTCGTGCCCGCCGGCCAGGAGCTGCGCGTGCGCGACGACGAGGGCGACGCCGTCTCGAAGATCGAGGACGGCCCGTGGCCCGCGTTCCCGGCCGACCTGACCAGCATCGCCTGGCGCATGGCCACCCAGGCGGAGGGCATGGTCCTGATCCACGAGAAGATGTTCGAGAACCGCCTGTTCTTCGTCGACAAGCTCGTCTCCATGGGCGCTCGGGTGATCGTCTGCGATCCGCATCGCGCGGTCGTCAGCGGCCCGAGCCGGCTTCACGGTGAGCGCATGGAGAGCCCGGACATCCGGGCCGGCATGGCGATGCTCATCGCGGCGCTGTGCGCCGACGGAAGCGTCCGAGATCGGCAACATCCGCCAGATCGACCGCGGCTACGAGCGGATCGACGAGCGCCTGCGCGGCGCTCGGCGCCCGCATCGAGCGCGTCGCGACCGAGCCGCTGCCGGTCTAGATCCCTGTCCGCGGAACGGAGGCGACCGTGATCCACCCGATCCCACCGGGCACGCGCGACGTGCTGCCCGACGAGATGCGCGAGCTGCGCGCCATCACCGAGCGCCTGCGCCACGCCTTCGAGGACGCCGGCTACGGCGAGGTCTGGACCCCGGCCGTCGAGTACGAGGACGTGCTCAAGATCGGCGATCCGAGGGGCGCCGCCGGCAGCTACCGGATGTTCGACGAGCGCGGCCGCGTGCTCGCGCTCCGTAGCGACATGACGATCCCGATCGCGCGGATGGTTGCGACGCGGTTCCCGGACGCGACCGAGAGCCCTGCGCCTGTGTTACTTCGGCCACGCCTACCGGGCCGTGGAGCGGGGAACCGGACAGCAGCGCGAGTTCCTCCAGAGCGGGATCGAGCTGATCGGCACGGACGGCGCGACGGCCGACGCCGAGGTGATCGCCCTGACGCTCTCCGCGCTCGACGCGGCGGGTCTGGCGCGCCACCGTGTCGGCCTCGGCGACGGCGCTCTCTACTCGACGCTGCTCGACACCCTCGGCGTGTCCGAGGAGCGCCGCGAGCCGCTGCTCGACGCGCTCACGCGGCGCGACCTGGCGAGCCTCGACATGCGGGTCGCCGAGCTCGGCCTGGCGGGCGACGCCCGCGACATGCTCGTGCGGCTGCCCGAGCTGCGGGGCGGGCCGGAGGTGCTCGACCGGGTCGAAGGTCCGGCCAACGCGGCCCTCGACGGGCTGCGTGACCTGTACGCCGAGCTCGAGCGGCTGCGGCGTCGCCGACCGGGTGATCCTCGATCTCGGTCTCGTGCGGGACCTCGGCTACTACACGGGCGCGGTCTTCGAGGTGTACGACCCGGCAGTCGGGTTCGCCCTCGGCGGAGGCGGCCGCTATGACGACCTGATCGGCCGCTTCGGGAGCCCCCGGCCCGCGTGCGGCGCGGCGCTCGACGTCCAGCGCGTGCACATCGCCCAGGCCGCCGAGGAGGGCCTGCGATGAGCCCCGCCGGCCTGACGATCGCGGTTCCGCGCGGGGCCCTCTTCGGAGACACGCTCGACCTCCTCGACAAGCTCGGGATCGACACCGCCGAGGTGCGCTCGAACGACCGCAAGCTCCTGTTCGAGGAGGCCGGCATCGTCACGATGCGGCCAAGCGACGTGCCGACCTACGTCGAGCACGGCGCGGCCGACATCGGCATCACCGGCAAGGACGTGCTCCTCGAGCAGCCCGAGCGCGAGGTCTACGAGCTGGTCGACCTCGGCTTCGGGCGCTGCGAGATGGTCGTCGCGGCACGCGCGGGGCGACGACGCCCTGGGGGAGTCGCTGCGCCGCCTCGGGACGGGTGCGCATCGCCACCAAGTACCCGAAGATCGCCGCGCGACCACTTCTCCGTCGACCGGCCGCCAGGCCGAGATCGTCGAGGTGAAGGGCTCCGTCGAGCTCGCGCCGCTGACCGGCCTCGTCGACGGCATCGTCGACCTCACCGCGACCGGCACGACCCTCGCCGAGAACGACCTCGAGGTGGTGGAGGACATAGTCGTCTGCACGGCGCGCCTGATCGCCAACCCCGTCGCGCACAAGCTGAAGGCCGCCGCGATCGACACGCTCGTCGAGAAGGTCAGGGCGGGCTGATGCGCATCGCGGAGTTCGGCCCGGGCACAGACGCCCCCGAGATCCGCGCCCTCGCACCCGCGGCGCGCGAGGTCGAGGACGCCGTCCGCGAGATCGTCGACCGCCGTCCGCGACGGCGGTGACGCCGCCCTGCTCGAGCTCACGGCACGGTTCGACAAGGCCGAGCTGCGGACCGATGACCTGCGCGTGCCCGCGGCCGACATCGAGGCGGCGGTCGGGCTACTCGAGCCGGAGGTGCTCGAGGCGCTGCGCACCGCGATCGCGAACGTGCGGGCAGTGGCCCAGGCGCAGCTGCGCGAGGCCACCGTCGCGGACCTTCCCGAGGGCCACAGCGTCGAGGTTGCCGAGGTTCCCGTGCGCCGGGTCGGGCGCGTACGTTCCCGCCGGCCGCGCCCCGTACCCCTCGACGGTCGTGATGATCGCCGTCACCGCGCTCGCCGCGGGCGTCGCGGAGGTGGCCGTCTGCGCCGCGCCGGATGCGGAGGGCCGGGCCGACCCGGTGATCCTCGCCGCCTGCGCGCTCTGCGACGTCGAGCGAGGTCTACCTGATGGGCGGCGCCCAGGCGGTGGCCGCCCTCGCCTACGGCACCGACACCGTGCGTGCGGTCGACGTGATCGCGGGCCCGGGCAACCGCTACGTCCAGGAGGCCAAGCGCCAGGTCACCGGTGTGGTCGGGATCGACGGCATCGCCGGGCCCAGCGAGCTCGTGGTCCTCGCCGACGGCGAGCAGGATGCCGACGCCCTCGCGCTCGACCTGCTCGCCCAGGCCGAGCACGGAGCCGACGGGCTCCAGGTCCTGATCAGCCCGGACGCCGCTCTGGTCGCGGCCGTCGGGGAGGCCGCCGCGCGCCTCGCGGGCGACCGGCCGACCGTCGCGGACGCCCCGCTCGCGCTGGTCACGGTGGAGAGCGCGGCCGCCGGGCTGCGCCTCGCCGACGCGATAGCCCCCGAGCACCTCGAACTCGTCGGCGCCGCAGAGCGAGGCGCTCGCAGCGAGCGTCAGCAGTGCAGGCTGCGTCTTCGTCGGCCCGCACGCCGCCACCGCGTTCGGCGACTACGTCGCAGGTTCCAACCACGTCCTGCCGACCGGCGGGGCCGCGCGCTTCCAGGGAGCGTTGTCTGCGGCCACCTTCCGGCGCCGCATGGCTCGCGTATCCTTGCCCGCCGCGGCTGCGCAGCCGCCTCGCGCCGAAGGGCGCGGCTCTCGCTCGCGCCGAGGGTTTCCCAGTCCACGCCGAGTCCATGGAGCGCCGCGCGTGACCCGCAGCGCCGACATCACACGCACGTACCAACGAGACCGACATCGTCCTGTCGCTCGCCCTCGACGGCTCGGGGGAGGGAACCCGCGCGACCGGCGTCGGGTTCTTCGACCACATGCTCGACGCCGTGGCCCGCCACGGCGCTCTCGACCTCGACGTGAAGGTCGAGGGCGATCTCGAGACCGGCCCGCACCACACCGTGGAGGACACCGGCATCGTGCTCGGCCGGGCACTCGACGAGGCGCTCGGCGACCGCACGGGCATCCGCCGCTACGGCAGCGCCGTCGCGCCGATGGACGAGGCGCGTGCGTCGTGCGCGATCGACATCTCGGGCCGCCCGTTCACCGCTTTCGAGGCCGACCTCCCCGCGGAGGCCGTGGCCGACTTCGACGCCGACCTCGCGGAGGAGTTCTTCCGCGCCGTCGCCAACACGGCGAAGCTCACGCTGCACGTCACGGTCGAGCGCGGCAGCAACACGCACCACATGGTCGAGGCGGCATTCAAGGCGTTCGCGCGGGCGCTGCGCGAGGCCGTGTCGATCGATCCGGACCAGACCGGAGTGCCTTCGACGAAGGGGCTGTTGTGAGCGCCCCGCGCGTGGCGATCCTCGACTACGGCATGGGCAACCTGCGCTCGGTCGAGAAGGCGCTCGAGCGCGTCGGCGCCCGAACCGAGCTGACCAACGACCACGACGCGCGTACGCGCCGCCGACGGCGTGGTCCTGCCGGGCGTCGGCGCGATGCCGAAGGCGATGGAGGCCGTGCGCAAGCTCGGCCTGGACGAGCTGCTGCACGAGCGTGTCGCCGCCGGGGTCCCGGTGATCGGCCTCTGCATGGGCATGCAGCTGCTGTTCGAGTCGCACCACCGAGCTCGGCGGGGCCGACCGGCATCGGGCTGCTCGCGGGTGGCGTCGAAGAGCTGCGCGCGGGCGGGCTGAAGGTTCCCCAGATCGGCTGGAACCCCGTCGGCTGGGAAAGGGAGTCGGAGCTCATCGCGGGCCTGCCCGACCCGTGCCCTTCTACCACGTGAATTCGTTCGCGCCCGCGGCCGGCCAACGCGGAGGACGTGCTCGGCACGGCCGAGTACGGCGAGCGCTTCGTCGCGGTGGTCGCACGGCCACCCGTGTTCGGGCTCCAGTCCACCCGGAGAAGTCGGGGCCCGACGGGCTGCGCCTGCTGGCGAACTTCACAGGCATCTGCGCCGCGGCCGGCGCGCGCTCCTCGGCATGATCCTCCTGCCGGCGATCGACATCCGCGACGGCAAGGCCGTGCGCCTGCGCCAGGGCAGGTTCGACGACGAGACGGTCTACGCCGACGACCCGCTCGAGGCGGCACGATCGTTCGTCGACGCGGGCGCGCGCTTCCTGCACGTCGTGGACCTCGACGGCGCCCGCGACGGAGCGCCCGCAAACCTGCACCACCTCGAGCGGATCGCGGGCGAGCTGGGGGTTCCCGTCCAGTACGGCGGCGGGTTGCGGACTCGCGCAGGCGATCCGCTCCGCGCTGGCGTGCCGGGGCCGACCGCGTGGTCGTCGGCACCGCCGCCTACACCGACGCCGAGTTCCTCGAGACGGCGCTCGACACGTGGGGCCAGCGCGTGCTCGTGGCGGTCGACGTCCGCGGCGGCCGGGTGTCGGTGTCGGGCTGGACCCGCGAGACCCAGATGCGCCCGGAGGAGCTGATCGAGCGCCTGCAGAAGCAGGGCGCGCGCAGCTTCGTGTACACGAACGCCGACAACGACGGGATGCTCAGCGGGGTCGACATCGACGAGGTCAAGCGGATCGCCGCCGCCGTGCGCGGCCGGTTCATCTGGTCGGGCGGGATCGGCTCGCTCGAGCGACCTGGTCGCGCTGCGCGACCTGCGGCTCCTCAACCTCGCCGGCGTGATTTCCGGGAAGGCGCTCTACGAGCACCGCTTCGAGGTCGCCGAGGCTGTGGCCGCGCTGGACGCCAAGCCGAGCCCGGGCGAGGGCTGACGTGCTGCTCAAGCGGGTGATCCCGTGCCTCGACGTGGACAAGGGCCGCGTCGTGAAGGGCACCAACTTCGTCGACATCCGCGATGCCGGCGACCCGATCGAGTTGGCCGCGCGCTACCAGGACGAGGGCGCCGACGAGATCGTCTTCCTCGACATCACCGCCTCCCACGAACGCCGCGAGACCGCGGCCCAGCTGGCGCGGCGCTGCGCCGACGAGGTGTTCATCCCGTTCACGATCGGCGGCGGCATCCGCTCGCCCGAAGACGCCCAGGCGGTGCTCGACGCCGGCTGCGACAAGGTGTCGGTCAACTCTGCCGCGGTCGCGCGACCCTGGCTTGATGACCGCGATGGCCGAGATCTTCGGCGCGCAGTGCGTCGTGCTGGCGATCGATGCGCGCAAGCGTCCCGACGGCACAGGCTGGGAGGTGCTGGTCAACGGGGGCCGCAAGGAGACCGGCCACGAGGCCGTGGCCTGGGCGCGCGAGGGAGTCGACCGCGGGGCGGGGGAGATCCTCCTCACGAGCATGGACCGCGACGGCACCGAGGACGGCTACGAGCTCGAGCTGACCCGTGCGGTGGCCGACGCCGTCGACGTGCCGGTGATCGCGTCGGGCGGGGCGGGCAACCTCGATCACCTCGTCGACGCGGTCGAGCAGGGCCGTGCCGACGCGGTGCTGTGCGCCTCGATCTTCCATTACGGCCAGTACACGGTCGGGGAGGCCAAGGAGCGGATGCGGGCTGCCGGGATCCCGGTGCGGCTCGCGCCCGGCGACGCGCCCGTATCCTGAGCGCCGGATGCGCGGCCGCCGCCTCATCGCACTCTGCTGCGCCCCGGTGCTCGCGCTCGCGCTGGCCCCCGTAGCCGGCGCCACGCCTGAGCAGGACTTCTACGCCGTGTTCAAGACGTGGCAGGACGAGGCGCCGTTCCCCCACTGCAAGTTCACCAGGAAGCAGTTCCAGAACGCGATCGGTGAGGCGCGCAAGGTCGGAGACTTCGACAACTACGCGCCTACGTTCGTGGGTGCCGTCCAAGCCGAGATCGGCCTGATCGACGCGCGGCGCTGCCGGGGCATCGCACGGCCCCCGTCGGCGCGCGAGCTCCGTCGCTCAGCGCTGCGGCGGGTCACGATCGTGGGTATTCACCCGCGCGGGGGCGAGCGCATCGTCCTGCGCAACAACGGCGGCCGCGCGGTGAACCTCGCCGGCGCCACGCTGCGCGATCGCTCCGGGCGCCGGGTCCGCCTCCGCGGAACGATTCGCGGGCGCCGGGCGCGGGCGTTCCGCAGCCGCGGGGTGTGGGACAACAGCGGTGACATGGTCAAGCTCGCCGACCGCCGCGGGCTCGTCGTACGGCAGCTGGGCTTCGGGTCGTTCGAGTTCTTCGTGCGGTTCTAGGCGGCCGCCCGCGACAATGGCGTGGTGACGGAACGCGTCCCCATCGCAGATGTCCACGCCGTTGACCTGGTGCTGCCGGCCCTGGAGGGGCTGGGTGACGCCTATCTGGTCGGCGGCGCGGTCCGCGACGTGCTGCTGGGGGAGACGTCCGTCGATCTCGACATCGCCGTGGAGGGCGACGCCGCGGCCCTCGCAGAACGGCTCGCCGATCGCCTCGAAGGCGAGCTGGTGGTCCACGACCGCTTCAGCACCGCCACGGTGCGGGCGCGCGATCTCGTCGTGGACATCGCGACGACCCGTACGGAGACCTACCCGGAGCCCGGCGCGCTGCCGGTGGTCCAGCGGGCATCGATCGCGGACGACCTGGCGCGCCGCGACTTCACCGTCAACGCGATGGCGGCGGCGCTCCACGAGCCGGACCCGGGACGACTCGTCGACCCGCACGGCGGCCGGAGCGACCTCGCCGCCGGGGTGATCCGCGTGCTCCACGACGGGTCCTTCGCCGACGACGCCACCCGGCTGCTGCGGGCCGCCCGGTATGCCGCCCGCCTCGGGTTCGCACTGGAGCCCGCGACCGAGCGGCTGGCCCGTGCCGCCGCCGCGTCAGGTGCGGTGGACAGCGTGAGCGGGCCCCGGATCCGAGACGAGCTGCTCGACCTCCTCGGGGAGCACGAGGCTCCCGATGCGCTCGCGTTGCTGCGCGATCTGGGCATCGACCGGGCGCTGGATCCGGCCCTGCGCGCGGACCCTGAGCTCGTTGCCGCGGCCAAGCTGGGGTCGTCGGAGACCTGGGCGGACCCGGTGCTGGCAGGACTGGCCGCCCTGTGCGTCGGCGCTCCCGACGACCTGGCGCCGTTCGTCGAGCGGCTCGGGCTGGAGGCCTCCGCCCGGGATGCGGTGCTCCGGGCGGCGCGGGTGGCGCCATCGCTCGTTGCGGGGTTGCGGGCTGACATGCAACCGTCCGAGTTGTACGAACTGCTCAGCGAGGAACCGCCTGAGGCGCTTGCGCTGGCGCTCGGGCTTGGCGCGCCTGGCGAGCCGGTGCTGCGATTCGCCTCGTCGCTCGGGGACATGCGCCTCGAGATCGACGGGGACGACCTGCTGGCGGCCGGCATCGCCGAAGGGCCGGCGATCGGCGCCGCGTTGCGGTTGGTGTTGGGCCGGGTCCTGGATGGAGAGCTCGATGGCCGCGACGAGCAGCTGGACGCAGCGATCGACGCGGCCAGGGAGGCGTCGTGATCGAGGTCGAGCTGCCGGGGGCCCGCGTCGCCTTCACGACGCGGGTCGGCGGCGTCAGCGAGGGCCCGTACGAGTCGCTGAACCTCGGCTTCCTCACCGACGACGAACCCGAGCGCGTGGTCGAGAATCGCCACCTGGCCGCGGAGCGGCTGGGCCTCGACCCGCGGCGCATCGCGATGGGCTGGCAGGTTCACGGGTCTACCGTCCTGGATTGGGGTGGCCCTGGCACCCTGGGGCAGGACGGCTTCGCGAATCCCGGCACGGCGGAGCTGCCGAAGGTCGATGGCCACACGACCACGCGCGACGATCTTGCGCTGCTGGTACTCGTGGCCGACTGCCTACCCGTCGCGCTGGCGTCGCAGGACCGCGTGGCCATGCGTGCACTGCGGCTGGCGCGGGCTCGCCGGCGGGATCCTCCCCGAAGCCCTCAGCCACTTCACAGCCGACGCAGCCGTCGCCGCCGCCATCGGCCCGGGGATCGGCCGGTGCTGTTACGAGGTCGGCGACGAGGTCTTGGAGGCGTTCGACGACGTCCCCGACGCCGCACAAGGTCGCATGCTCGACCTCAGAGCCGTTGCGGAGCACAAGCTCAGGACCGCCGGCATCGAGCACATCGACCAAATCGACCTCTGCACCTCCTGCAACCCGGACCTCTTCTTCTCCCACCGCCGCGACGACGGCGTCACGGGCCGCCAGGCCGGGATCGCCTGGCGCACGCCATGACCCGCCAGTTCACGAACATCCAGCCATCGGTGATCGCCGCGAACCTCGACCGCGTGAAGGAGAACCTCGCCGCGGCCGGCGCAGATCCGGCGCAGATCGAGATCCTGGCCGCCGTCAAATACGTCGCGGCCGACGAGCTGCCGGCCCTGGCAGAGGGCGGGATCACGCTGGTGGGCGAGAACCGCGCGCAGGAGCTCGCCGCGAAGCAGGACGCCCACGGCGACCTGTTCGAGTGGGATTTCATCGGCGCGCTGCAGAGCCGCAAGGTCAAGGACATCGCCCCACGGGTGCGGCTGATCCACTCGCTGGCGTCCGAGTCGGCGCTCGGGCGGCTCGAGCAGACCCCGGCGCGCGAGGTGCTGATCCAGGTGAACGTGGCGGGGGAGGAGGGCAAGGCAGGGATCGCCCCCGCGGATCTCGGCGACTTCATCGCGCGCTGCCCCGCGCCCGTCGGCGGACTGATGACGATGCCGCCGTTCGTCGAGCGCGCCGAGGACAACCGGCGCCACTTCGCCCGGCTGGCCGAGCTGGCCGCCGAGCACGGGCTCGCGCGGCTGTCGATGGGGACGACGCAGGACTACGCGGTCGCCGCGGCCGAAGGGGCCACGATCGTGCGCATCGGCTCGGCCCTCTACACCTGATCGAGCGCGGCGACGAAGTCGCCGATGCGCTTCGAGAGCTGCGCGCCCTGCCAGGCGAGCGGCGACTTTCCCTCGTCCTCGATGGCGAACTCCGCACCCGGGATCCGCTCCGCATATTCGCGGGCGATTGCGAGCGGGTGCCCCGGGTCCATCTCGTCGCGGCTGCCGACGACGAGCGTGGGCGCGGCGATCTCGCCGAGGCGATCGAGGCTGTCGAGCGGCTTCGAGCGGGGGATCACCCGCATCGCGTCGGCCACCGCCGCGGGATGCCGGTGGCGCTCGACGCGCTGGCGGACCGCCGTCCGGACGGTCTCGGCGACCCGGTCCGGAACGCCGGCCGCGGCGAGCTCGACGAACCCGTCGAGATCACCGGCGTCGAGGCGATCGGCCAGCTCGTCCCAGCCGCCGGGACGCAGATCCCCGGTGAAGGCCGGCGTGATCAGCACCAGGGCGCGGACCCGCGCCGGGTTCGCCAGGGCGAAGTTCAAAGCGACATGTGCTCCCATCGAGCTGCCCGCGAGAACCGGCCGGTCGATCCCGAGGGTGTCCAGCACCACCAGGAGGTCGCCGACGAGCTCGTCGTAGCCGTAGGCGCCCGGCTCGGGCGCCGGATCCGACTCGCCGTGGCCGCGCGAGTCGTAGGCGATCAGGCGATACCGGTCGCGCGTCAGGCGTTTCGAGCCCTGGGTCACGTAGCGGCGGGTCGCGCTGAGACCGTGCAGCAGGACTATCGGGTGACCGTCGCCCGCGGCCGAACCGCGCAGCACTCCGCCGGACGGCAATTCCACGCTGAAAGGGGTCTCTTGGGCGAAATCCGGCATTTCTTGGGTTCGCAGCCCGTAATCGATACCGTTTTCCCAGGGGAAGGGGAACTTCCGACGCCCCCGAACACGGATCTGCATGGCAGTCAGCGATACATGGCACCGAGCACTCGTCTACTTCGGCCTGGCCGAGGAGGACGACCCGCGCTACGAGGCACCGCCCGAGCGTGAGCTCGAACCCGAGGCCGAGATCGAGGACCGCTACCGCGAGCGGCCGAACGTGAGGCGTCTCCAGCGCAAGCGCCGCGACGATTTCGACGACATCTTCGCCGACGACTCGGGCCCCGAACCGGCGCGCAACGAGACGCGCGTGCTGCGGCCGGTGAACAACGGCGGCTCGCTCGACCTCCAGGTGCACCTCGTGGTCCCGAAGAGCTTCAACGACGCGCAGCAGATCGCCGACCAGTACAAGGACCAGATCCCGGTGATCCTCAACCTCCAGCAGAGCGACCCGGAGCTGTCCAAGCGGCTGATCGACTTCTCCTCCGGGCTGACCTACGCGCTCGACGGCGGCATGCAGCGGATCGCCGACAAGGTGTTCCTGCTCACGCCGCGCAACGTCGACGTGTCTGCGGAAGAGCGCGCGCGACTCATCGAAAAGGGCTTCTTCAACCAGAGCTGAGCAGTTCCGCCGCTAGAGTCCCGCGGCAATGAAGCTCGGGTTCATCGGTGCTGGCAGCATGGCGACGGCGCTCGCGCGCGGTCTCGCCGAGCCGGCGCTGGTCAGCGACGTGGATCCCCAGCGTGCCGAGGCCCTCGCCGCGGCCATCGGGGGCGAGGTCGCAGGATCGAACACCGAGCTGGCCGACCGCGCCGACTTGGTCTTCCTCTGTCACAAGCCCGCGCAGCTGGCCGACGTGGCCGACCGAGATCGCCGGGCATGCCAAGGCGATCGCCTCGATGGTCGCTGCCACGCCCGTGGCCCGCCTCGAGGAGGCCTACCCCGGCACGCCCGTCTACCGCTTCATCCCCAACATCCCGGTCGAGGTCGGCCGCGGGGTGCTCTGTTACGCACCCGGCGCCTCCGCCGCCGACGGGCCTGCCGACGAGCTGCTCGCGCTGCTCGGCCGCGTCGGCACCGTGGTCGAGGTGGACGATCAGCTGATCGATCCCGCGATGGCGATCATGAGCTGCGGGCCCGCATTCATCGCCCTCGTGGTCGAGGCGCTCGCCGACGCCGGCGCCGCCCACGGCCTCGAGCCGACCGTCGCCACCAGGCTCGTGGTGGAGACCATGGCCGGCAGCGCGGCCTATCTCGATTCGAACAGCCTCGACGCAGCCGCCCTGCGCGCCCGTGTCGCCACCCCTGGCGGCTTGACCGAGAAGGGCCTCGGCGTGCTCGAGGAACGCGGCATCCGCGACGACTTCCGCGCGGTCGTCGATCTGGTCGTGGAGGCGAGCGCGTGACGCTGATCGCGCTCACACGCGGGGACGTGGCGGACTACGTCGAGACCCTCATGTACGTCTATCTGATCCTGATCTTCATCAGGATCATCATGAGCTGGATCCCGCGGATCCCGTACTACCGCTGGCTCGACCTGACGCTCGGCTTCGTCAAGGACGTGACGGACCCCTACCTGAACCTCTTCCGCCGCGTGCTCCCGCCGGTGAAGATGGGCGGTGCCGGGCTCGACCTGAGCCCGATGATCGCGACGTTCGTCTTGCTGATCGGCGGCGGAATCGTCGTCAGCCTCATCGCGGGCTGATGACCCGGGCGCAGGGCTGGGCGCGCGCGCTCGCGACCCTCGCGAGCGTGTTCCTGCTCGACCAGATCACCAAGCAGCTGGCCGACAGCGGGCTCGACCGCGGCGAGAGCGTCAACGTCTTCTTCGGGATCGACCTGACGAACACCCGCAACAACGGGGTCGCGTTCGGCGCGCTCGACGGGGCCGGCGAGATCGTGACGGTCCTGATCGTCACGGCGCTCTCGCTCCTGCTCGGGTACTTCGCGCTGAACGCCTCGCGGCCGCTGCTGTGGCTCCCGGTCGGCCTCCTGCTCGGCGGCGCGCTCGGCAACCTTGCCGATCGCGCTCGCGGCGGCGGCGTCATCGACTTCGTCGACCCGATCCTCTGGCCGGTCTTCAACCTCGCCGACGTGGCGATCGTCGTAGGGGTGTTCGCGCTGCTCTACGTGGTCGAGAAACAAGCGGCCGCTGAGGCGCCGGGCTAGTGGCCGAGGCACGTTTCCAGGCAGGTCCCGACGAAGCGGGGCTCCGGCTGGACGCGGCGGTGACGGCGCGTGGCCTGGCTCCGTCGCGCGCCGCGGCCCAGCGGCAGATCGACTCCGGGCTGGTCAAGGTCGACGGCCGCGAGCGCCCGAAGTCGCACAAGCTCTCCGCGGGCGAGCACGTGGTGGTCTCCGAGCCGCCGCCCGCGCCGGATGTCGGCCCGCCGCCGGACGTGCCCGTCGTCTTCATCGACGAGCACCTGCTCGTGGTCGACAAGCCGGCGGGGCTGATCGTGCACCTCGGGTCGGGGCCGCCCGAGCCGACGCTCGTCGACGCCCTCGCGGATCGCGCCGCCGGCGGAACCGACGACCGCCGCCCGGGGATCGTCCACCGGCTCGATCGCGACACTTCGGGGCTGCTCGTGGTGGCCCGCAACGACGCGGTCCACGCCGCGCTCCAGGACATGCTGCGGCGCCGCGAGGTAAGCCGCGAGTACCTCGCCCTGGTTTCGGGACGGCCGGAGTCGCGCAGCGGCACCATCGACGCGCCGATCGGGCGGGATCGGTCGAACCGCACGCTGATGTCCACGAACACCGACGTGCCCAAGGAGGCCGTCACGCACTTCACCGTCGTCGAGGAGCTGCCCGGGGTCACTCTGCTCGACGTCCGCCTCGAGACCGGCCGCACGCACCAGATCCGCGCCCACCTGGCCGAACTCGGCCTGCCGGTCTGCGGGGACCGCGCCTACGGGGGCGCTGCCTGCGGCGAAAGACTCGGTCTGGAACGCCAATTTCTACATTCGCAGAAATTGATGTTTAGGCATCCGATCACTCGGGAAAAAGTGCTCTGCGAGTCCAAACCACCCGCTGATCTAAGTCGTGCGCTCGACTTCGTGAAGCGGGACCCAGTCTCCGGAGGGCCAGACGGGGACTTAAATTGAGGCGAGGCGGTCCTTCGGGGCCGCCTCGTTTCGTTTCCGGACCCGTTTCGTTCCTCGCCGGACCCGCTGCGCCGTCCCCGAAAACGAAAGCGGGGCGGCATCATGCCGCCCCGCTTCCAGCTGTTTATGCGGACCGGTCCACCGGAGGTAGGGGAAGGGAGGGCCGGCCCGCACCCCCTATAACGACCGCAACGGCAAAACCTTGCGGAGTACTTTCTTCTAACCTGTCCGGTCCACTCATTTCACCTACCCCGCAGCGGCCGCGCGGCCCTGCCCGACAAAGATCGGGTCCCGCTACCGCGCTGTGGGCGTCGCATCACCATCAACCACACAAAGGGAGCATCACCTTGGCTCAGGTAACACTGAAGGAGCTGCTGGAGGCCGGTGTCCATTTCGGCCATCAGACGCGTCGCTGGAATCCCAAGATGCGCCGCTTCATCTTCGGCGAGCGCAGCGGGATCCACATCATCGATCTGCAGCGCACGGAGAAGCTGCTCGCGCGGGCGCAGGAGTTCGCCAGCAGCGTTGCGCTCGCGCGGCGGCACGGTCCTCTTCGTGGGCACCAAGAAGCAGGCCCGCGACACCATCGCGGAGGCAGCCACCGCCGCCGGCATGCCGTACGTCAACCAGCGCTGGCTGGGTGGTCTGCTCACCAACTTCTCGACGATCAACAAGCGGATCAAGCGGCTTCACGAGCTGACGGACTGGAAAGAGAACGGGCACGATGGACCTGCTGCCCGACCCGCGAGCGCATCGCGGCGGAGAAGGAGCGCGTCAAGCTCGAGACGAACCTCGGCGGTGTGCGCGACATGCAGCGCGTCCCCGATGCCATGTTCGTGGTCGACCTCAAGACCGAGGTCATCGCGATGCGCGAGGCCCAGCGCCTCAACATCCCGATCATCGGGCTCGTGGACACGAACTGCGACCCCGATCCGGTCGAGTTCGTCATTCCCGGCAACGACGACGCGATCCGCTCCTGCAAGCTGATCATCGAGGCCATCTCCGGCGTCGTGGCAGAGCGGCACGAGCAGTTCCGCGCAGGAGGAGGAGGCGGCGCGACAGGAAGCCGAGGAGAAGGCACGCCACGAGGCCGAGGAGAAGGCACGCCTCGAGGCCGAGGCGCAGGCCAAGAAGGAGGCCGAGGAGAACGCCGCGCGTGAGACGGCGGCCGCCGCGGCGGCCGCCGGCCAGACGCCCGCCCCGGAGGCGCCCGCCGAGCCGGCCCCGGCCGAGGTGCCGGCCGGCGAACAGCGAACCTTCGACCCTGACGAGGAGGCCCCTGCATGAGCGTTACGATCTCTGCCAAGGACGTGAAGGAGCTCCGCGAGCGCACGGGCGCGGGGATGATGGACTGCAAGGCCGCCCTCGAGGAGGCCTCGGGCGACCTCGAGAAGGCCATCGAGATCCTGCGCGTGAAGGGCCAGGCCAAGGCGGCCAAGCGCGGCGAGCGCCAGGCCAGCGATGGCCTCGTGCGCAGCACTGATCGAGGACGGCGACACGCTCGGCGTCCTGCTCGAGGTCAACTGCGAGACCGACTTCGTGGCCCGCAACGACGATTTCGGCGCCTTCGTCGACACCATCGCCGCGCACATCGCGGCCGAGGCCCCCGGCGACGTGGACGAGCTGCTCGGCCAGTCGAAGGATGGCCGGACGATCGAGGAGATCCGGGCCGAGTTCGCCGCCAACACGGGCGAGAACGTCGTTATCAACCGCTTCGCTCGGTTCGAGGCCGATGGTGGCCTCGTGGCCAGCTACGTGCACCACAACGGCCGCGTCGGCGTGCTCGTCGAGGTGGCCGGCAGCGGAGACCTGGCCGAGTTCGCCAAGGAGGTCGCCTCCCATGCGGCCGCGACAGGGGCGGAGCACGTATCGGCCGACGACGTGCCGCAGGAGGCCCGCGACGCCGAGCTGAAGGTGCTCAAGGAGCAGGCCGCCGAGGAGGGCAAGCCGCCGGAGGTCCAGGAGAAGATCGCCGAGGGCCGGATGCGCAAGTGGCTCGAGGAGGTCATCCTGCTCTCCCAGCAGCACATCAACTCCGACAAGCACGACGGGAAGACGATCGACGCGCTGCGCAAGGCAGCCGGCGAGAACGTCGAGATCCGCCGCTTCGCCCGCTTCCAGATCGGGGGCTGAGCGTGCCCGAGGAGGGCAACCCCCCATTGCGGGGGGCAGGTGGCGACGGGAACGGCGGCGCTGCGTTCAAGCGCATCCTCCTCAAGCTCTCCGGCGAGGCCCTGATGGGCGACCTGGAGTACGGCGCCGACCCAGCCCGGCTCGAGCAGATCGCCGCCGAGGTCAAGAAGGTCGGCGAGCGCGGCGTGGAGATCGCCATCGTGGTCGGCGGCGGCAACATCTACCGCGGCCTGGCCGGCGCGGCCGCCGGCATGGACCGCGCGACGGGCGACTACATGGGGATGCTGGCCACGGTCCTCAACGCGCTGGCGCTGCAGGACGCCCTCGAGAAGCAGGGCGCGCGGACGCGCGTCCAGTCGGCGCTGACCATCTCCGAGGTCGCCGAGCCCTACATCCGCCGCGCGCGCCATGCGCCACCTCGAGCGGGGCAGGATCGTGATCTTCGCCGCGGGCACCGGCAACCCGTTCTTCACCACCGACACCGCGGCTGCACTGCGCGCCCTCGAGATCCGCGCCGAGGCGATCCTGATGGCGAAGAACGGCGTCGAGGGCGTGTTCACGGCCGACCCGCGCAAGCACGCCGACGCCCAGTTCATCCCGACCATCACCCACCGCGAGGCGATCGAGCAGCAGCTCGCCGTGATGGACTCGACGGCGCTGTCGCTGTGCATGGACAACGACCTCCCGATCCACGTGTTCAACATGGACGACGAGGGAAATATCGATCGCATAGTCTGCGGCGAGCGAGTGGGAACGGTGGTGACCAGCGGTGTCTGACGCAGACGAACTTGTCAAGGAGTTTCTCGCCGACGCGGGCGAGCGCATGGCCAAGTCGGTCGAGGCCACGCGCACGGAGTTCGGGACCGTCCGGACGGGCCGGGCGTCGCCGCAGCTGCTCGATCGCGTCGACGTCGACTACTACGGCGCGATCACCCCGCTCAAGCAGCTCGCGAACATCTCGGCGCCGGAGGCCCGGATGCTCACGATCACCCCGTACGACAAGTCCTCGATCAAGCTGATCGAGAAGGCGATTCTCGAGTCCGACGTCGGACTGACCCCGTCGAACGACGGCAACCTGATTCGCCTGACGATCCCCGAGCTGACCGAGGAGCGCCGCAAGGAGCTCGTCAAGGTCCTGCACACCATCGCCGAGGCGGGCCGGGTCGCGGTGCGCAACATCCGCCGCGAGGTCATGCACGACCTGCGCGAGCTGAAGAAGGACGGGGACGTCGGGTCCGACGACGAGCACCGCGCGGAGACCGAGCTGCAGAAGCTCACGGACGAGCGCACCGGTGAGATCGACACCCTGCTCGCCGGCAAGGAAGAAGAGATCCTGCAGGTCTAGATGGGCGGTCCCGACGCGGCCCCCCCGAAGTACGTCGCGATAATCACCGACGGCAACGGCCGCTGGGCACAGTCGCGCGGGCTGCCCGTGATCGAGGGGCACAAGGCGGGCGCGGACGTGGTCAAGGAGCGCCTGCGCGACGCGGCGCGCCTCGGGGTGGAAGAGCTCACCGTCTACTCGTTCTCGACCGAGAACTGGACCCGGCCCAAGGCCGAGGTCGACGGACTGATGGCGATGTTCGGCGAGCGGATCGACCGCGAGACGCCCGAGCTCCACGACGAAGGCGTGCGGATGCGCTTCATCGGCCGCCGCCACGAGGTGTCCGCGGCGCTCCAGGAGAAGATGGCGTGGGCCGAGGAGACGACGGCGGCCAACACGCGCATCACGCTCTTCGTGGCCTTCAACTACGGCTCCCGGGCCGAGATCCTCGACGCGGCGCGCGGGTTCACCGGGACTACCGAGGAGGAGTTCAGCGCGCGGCTCTACGCGCCGGACATGCACGATCCCGACCTGCTGATCCGCACCAGCGGCGAGCAGCGGATCTCCAACTACCTCCTCTGGCAGTGCGCCTACTCGGAGTTCGTGTTCAGCGACGAGCTGTGGCCCGACTTCGACCGCGCAGCCTTCGAGTCGGCCCTCGACGAGTACCAGAGCCGCCAGCGGCGGTTCGGGGCGCGATGAGCGCCCGCGGCCGCCAGGCGCGCCAGCCTGCTCCGAAGCGCGAGGGCGGTGGCGGCTCGGACTTCGGGGCGCGGGTACTCGTGGCGATCCCGGCGGCGCTGGTCGCGATCTTCCTCGTCGTCCAGGGCGAGGTGATCTTCGCGCTGGGCATGTGCGTGCTCGGCTGCCTGGCGCTGCAGGAGCTCTACACGCTGATGCGCCGCGCCCGGCCGATCGACCTGGCCGGCTTCGCGACGGTGATCGCGATGGTCCTGCTGGCCTACTACGAGGGCCCGTCGGACGTGCTGATGGCGCTCGTGGCCGCCTTCCCCCTCGTGTTCATCCTCGCCCTGACGCGGGCGCGCCTGGAGAGCATCTCGTGGGGGATGGCGACCACCATCTTCGGGATCTGCTGGGTCGGCCTTCCGCTGGCGCACGCTGTCTTCCTGCGCGAGCTGCCGCACGGCGACGGGCTCGTGATCGACGTGCTCGTGGCGACCTTCATCGGCGACACAGCCGCGTATCTCGGCGGGCGGATGTGGGGCCGCCGCAAGCTGGCGCCCGACCTGTCGCCGAACAAGACGGTCGAGGGACTGGCCGCCGGAATAATCGGCGGCACCTTCGCGTTCTGGGCCGCCGGCCTCTACCAGGACTGGCTCGGGGGCCTCGACGCCCTCGCGATCGGGTTCCTCGTCGCCCTCGCCGCCCCGCTCGGAGACCTGTTCGAGTCCGCAATCAAGCGCGACCTCGACGTAAAGGACACGGGCCGCTTCTTCGGCGCCCACGGCGGCGTGCTCGACCGCCTCGACGCGGTCTTCTTCACGATCGTCGTCGGGTACTACGCCGCCCTGGCGTTCGGGTACGGATAGCGCCCGGCGGACCAGGCGCACCCGCCTCCTACACTCAAACGCCGATGCGACAGGATCCTCATCGTCGGGTCGACCGGCTCGATCGGCACGCAGGCGATCGACGTGGTCGGCCGCAGCGACGAACTCGAGGTGGTCGGCCTCGCGGCGGCCACCAGCGCCGACGCGCTGATCGCCCAGGCGAACGACCTCGGTGTCGGCCGGATCGCCCTGGCCGATCCCGGCGCCGCCGCACGGGCGGCGGAGAACTGGACGCAGGGGGAGGTGCTCGCCGGGGCCGAGGGTCTGATCGAGCTGATCACCGACACAGACTGCGACCTCGTGCTGAACGCGCTGGTCGGCTCGGCCGGGCTCGGCCCGACGGTGGCCGCGCTGGGCGAGGGCATCGATCTCGCGCTGGCGAACAAGGAGAGCCTCGTGGTCGGCGGGGAGCTGGTCATGGCCCTCGCGGAGGCGACCGGAGCGCAGATCCTTCCGGTCGACTCGGAGCACTCGGCGCTCTACCAGCTGATCGAGGGCGAGCCGGCCGGAACGGTCGACAAGCTCGTACTGACCGCATCGGGCGGCCCGTTCCGCGGCCGCACCCGCTCCGACCTCGCCGGCGTCACCCGCGCCGACGCGCTCGCCCACCCCACCTGGGACATGGGCGGCAAGATCACGATCGACTCCGCGACGCTGATGAACAAGGGCCTCGAGCTGATCGAGGCGCACCACCTCTTCGGGGTGCCGTACGACCGCATCGACGTGGTCGTACACCCGCAGTCGATCATCCACTCGCTGATCCATCTCTGCGACGGCGCGACGCTCGCGCACCTCGGATACCCGGACATGCGCGTGCCGATCTCCTACGCGCTGCACCACCCCGACCGCGCGCCGGTGCCGGTCGCCACCCTCGACCTCGCCGCGGTCGGATCGCTCGACGTTCGAGCCGCCCGATCCGGACACCTTCGCCTGCCTGCGGCTGGCGCGTGAGGCGGCAGCGGCCGGGGGCACGGCCCCATGCGTGCTCAACGCCGCGAACGAGGTTGCGGTCCACGCCTTCCTCGCGGATGAGCTGCCGTTCCTCGGCATCGCCGAGGTGATCGAGCAGACCCTGACCGCAATGCCCGCGGGCCGCGTCGGGCACTTCTCGGACCTCTACAAGGCCGACGCCGAGGCCCGCGAGCGCGCCCGCGAGTTCGTGGCCGTGGTGCGCGCGTGAGCTGGTTCCTCGCATTCATCGGCTTTGCCCTGCTTGTCATCCTCCACGAGCTCGGTCACTTCACCGCGGCAAAGGCAGTCGGGATGCGCGTGGAGAAGTTCTCGTTGTTCTTCCCGCCGACCCTGATCTCGAAGAAGGTGGGGGAGACGGAGTACGCATCGGCGCGATCCCCGCGGGCGGCTACGTGAAGATCAGCGGGATGAACCCGGACGAGCACCTCCCCGAGGAGGTGCGCGACCGGGCCTACCACGCGCAGCCTGTCTGGAAGCGGATCGTGGTGATCGCTGCCGGGCCCGCCGTCAACCTCGTGCTGGCGCTGATCCTGCTCGTGATCTTCTTCGCCGCGATCGGGCCCGAGACCGGCTCGGACCGCGTCGGCTCGCTCGAGAAGGGCTATCCGGCCATCGGCGTGCTGAAGCCGGGCGACCAGCTCGTGTCCGTCGACGGCAAGAAGGGCGAGCCGGCCACGCTCGGCCGCCAGGTCGCACGCCACAAATGCGCCGAGCAGCCTCCGACCGCCGCCTGCACGGCAGCCACCCCGGCCGTGGTGGTCGTGCGCCGCGACGGGGAGCTCGTGACAGAGAAGATCACACCCGTCTACGACCCCGTGGCCAAGCGCACGCGCGTCGGATTCGCCTACGCCCCCGGGCCGCGCGAGACGCTGCCGCTCGGCGAGTCGGTATCCACTTCGGTCGACAGGTTCTGGTTCATCACGCGCGCAGACGGCGGAGCTGCCGGCGAAGCTCTTCAACACCGAGGAGCGCAAGCAGATCAGCGGCATCGTCGGCTCGTATGAGGTCACGCGGCAGACGATCCTCAGCGACTTCGCCGAGGTGATCGGGATCCTCGCGATCATCTCGCTCTCGCTGGCGATCATCAACCTGTTCCCGTTCCTGCCGCTCGACGGCGGGCACATCTTCTGGGCGATCGTCGAGAAGGTCCGCGGACGGCCCGTCCCGCTGGCGGTGATGGAGCGCAGCGGGGTGATCGGATTCATGCTCGTGATCGGGTTGTTCATATTGGGCTTGACCAACGACATCGACCGTCTGTCGGGCGAGGGCTTCAACGTCCGTTAGGCTCCGCGCACAGACTCCGAGGGAGGATGAGATGGAGAGCGCAACAAGCAGCTGCGACGCGGCCGGTGGGCCTCGAGGCGACCACGCTCGCCGAGGCGTTCCAGCTGACGGCCGCGGCCAACGCGGACCAGGTCGCGATCAGGACCCAGGGCGACGAGTTCAGCGCGACGTGGGCCGAGTACGCCGCGGGGGTCGAGAAGCTCGCGCGCGGCCTGGCCGGGCTCGGGCTGGGCAAGGGCGACACCGTCGGCCTCATGCTCACCAACCGGCCCGACTTCCACTTCTTCGACACGGCGGCCCTGCACCTCGGGGCGACGCCGTTCTCGATCTACAACACCTACACGGCGGAGCAGATCGAGTATCTCGTCGGCGACGCCGGCCACGCGCATCCTGATCACCGAGAAGGCGTTCCTGACACGGTGATCCTGGCCGTGCGCGACAAGGTGCCGGCCATCGAGCACGTGATCGTCGTCGACGGCGACGGTTCGGACAACACACTGACCCCGGGCCCGACGTGGAGACCAAGGGCGATCCGGAGTTCGACTTCGAGGCGGCATGGAAGAGCGTCGAGCCGGACGACCTCCTCACGCTGATCTACACGTCGGGCACGACCGGGCCGCCGAAGGGCGTCCAGCTCACGCACGACAACATCGTGTTCGCGATGTCCGGCGATCGAGGAGCATGATCAGCTTCCCGGAGCAGGGGCGCGTGATCTCGTGGCTGCCCGTACGCGCACATCGCCGAGCGGGCGTGCAGCCACTACCTGCCGCTCATCCTCGGCTTCACGACCACCGACTGCCCGGACCCGCGCCAGGTGGTGGCGTATCTGCCCGAGGTACGGCCGAGCTGGTTCTTCGCGGTGCCGCGCATCTGGGAGAAGCTCAAGGCGGCCATCGAGGCCGGCATCGAGCACGAGCAGGACGCGGACCGCAAGGCGGCCGTCGAGGGCGCCATCGCGCTCGGCCTCGAGAAGGTCGAGCTCGAACAGGCCGGGAAGGAGATCCCGGCCGACCTCGCCGAGCGCTACGCCGCGGTCGATGAGGCGGTGCTGTCCAAGATCCGCGAACGGCTCGGGCTCGACAAGGTCGACTCCGTCAACGTCGGCGCCGCGCCGACCCCGCCCGAGGTGATCAAGTTCTTCCACGCCATCGGGATCCCGCTCGCGGAGCTGTGGGGCATGTCGGAGACCTGCGGCGCCGGCTGCGTGCAATCCGCCCGACAAGATCAGGATCGGCACGGTCGGGCCGCCGACGCCCGGCGTCGAGATCAAGCTCGCCGAGGACGGCGAGGTGATGGTGCGCGGCCGCGTGGTGATGGACGGCTACCGCAACCAGCCGGACAAGACGGCCGAGACCATCGACTCCGACGGGTGGCTCTCCACGGGCGACATCGGCGAGTTCGACGAGGAGGGCTACCTCAAGATCGTCGACCGCAAGAAGGAGCTGATCATCAACGCGGCCGGCAAGAACATGTCGCCGGCCAACATCGAGGCGAACGTCAAGACCGGCAGCCCGCTGATCGGCCAGGCGATCGCGATCGGCGATTCGCGGCCGTACAACGTGGCCCTGATCACGCTCGACCCGGACATGGCGCCGGCGTTCGCCGCGCAGAACGGGATCGAGGACTCGTCACCCGAGTCGCTCGCGACCGCCGACGCGGTGGTGACGGAGATCGAGCGCGGGATCGACGGCGGCCAACGAGCGGCTGGCGCGGGTCGAGCAGATCAAGAAGTTCAAGATCCTCCCGACCGAGTGGGAGCCCGGAGGCGACGAGCTCACGCCGACGATGAAGCTCAAGCGCAAGCCGATCCACGCGAAGTACGAGGGCGAGATCGAGGAGCTCTACGAGGGGTAGGCCACCCGGCCCTCCCCGGGAGCGGCGATCCCTACAATCGCCGCCCGTGAGCATCGAGCTCAAGCATCTGGAGTCCTTCGTCGCGGTGGCGGAGGAGCTCAACTTCACGCGCGCCGCCGAGCGGCTTCACCTGGCGCAGCAGGCGCTCTCGCGCCAGATCGGCGTGCTCGAGGAGCGGCTCGGGACCAAGCTCTTCGTCCGCACGACGCGCAAGGTCGAGCTGACCCCGGCCGGCGAGGAGCTGCTCGGTCATGCGCGGCTGCTGCTGAGCGGCGCAGAGAACGCCGTCGAAGCCGCACGCGCCGCGGCGACAGGGGAGACGGGGGCGCTGACGATCGGCTTCTTCGCCGCGCCCACGCACGACGCGAACAAGCACATCATCGAGGCCTTCGCCGAGGCAAACCCGAAGGTCGAGGTGAAGGTCCGGTTCGGCGACTTCAAGGATCCGACCGCCGGCCTCAAGGAGGGCCTCGCAGACGTCGCGTTCGTCTCTCCGCCGTTCAATGCCGACGGCCTGATGCTCGAGCCCGTCTACTTCGAGCCGCGCGTTGGCGTGGTGTCGCAACACAACCCGCTCGCCGAGCTGGACGAGATCCCGCTCGCCGACCTGCTGGCCGAGAAGTGGCTGGACGCCGCCGGCACAGACGCGGCGTGGCGCGACTTCTGGGTGCTGAACGACATGCGCGGCCCGGGCGAGGAAGCCAGGTTCGGCGCCGAGTTTCACGCCTTCGACGGCCTCCTGGAGGCCGTTCGCGCCGACCTGGGCGTGGCGGTCATGCCGCGCTCGTACGCCGACGCGCTGGGCCCGGCGGGCCTGGGCGTCGCCTTTCGACCGGTTCCCGGCATCCCGCCGACCACCACGGCCATCGGCTGGCGGGCCGACGACGAGCGCAAGTTCGTGCGGACCTTCGTCGAGACGGCGATGACCGCCTACGCCGAGGTCGGCGAGCGCGCGATCTTCTAGGGCTCGGGGCCGGCTCAGTACCATCCCTGTATGGCCTCGAAGCGGCAGATACACGTGCGCGACGTCCCGATCGGGGGCGGCGCACCCGTCGCGGTGCAGTCGATGACGAAGACCGAGACGGCCGATTTCGACGCGACCATGCGCCAGATCCGCGCGATCGCGGACGCGGGAGGCGACCTCGTGCGCTGCGCGGTGCCGCGCGAGAAGGACGCCGACGTGCTCAAGCGGATCGTCGCGGAGTCGCCGATCCCCGTGATCGCGGACATCCACTTCAACCACACCCTCGCGCTGAAGGCGATCGACGCCGGCGCCGACTGCATCCGGCTCAACCCGGGCAACATCGGCGGCCCGGAGAAGGTCGCCGAGGTGGCCGCCAAGGCCAACGCAGCCGGCGTGCCCATGCGGATCGGGGTGAACTCGGGGTCGCTGCCCAAGCATCTGCACGAGCTCGAGCGTGAGAACTCCGTCGAGGCCCTGGTCCAGGCGGCAGTCGAGTTCGTCGAGCTGATGGAGCGTTGCGACTTCGACAACTTCAAGGTCTCGATCAAGTCGACGAGCGTGCCGAACACGATCGCGTCGAACCGGCTCCTGTCGGAGAAGATCGACTACCCGCTCCACCTCGGCATCACCGAGGCCGGCACCAAGTGGACGGGGGCCCTCAAGTCGTCCGTCGGGCTCGGCACCCTGCTCGCCGACGGCATCGGCGACACCATCCGCATCTCGCTCTCCACCTTCCACGCGGAGGAGGAGGTCAAGGTCGCCTGGGAGATCCTCAAGGCGCTCAAGCTGCGCGAGCGCGGCCCTGTGCTGATCGCCTGCCCGACCTGCGGCCGGCTCCAGTTCGACATGGACACCGTCGTGGCCGAGATCGAGCAGCGCCTCGAGTCCTACGCGGACCCGATCGAGGTGGCCGTCCTCGGCTGCGCGGTGAACGGCATCGGCGAGGCCTCGCACGCCGACTTCGGCATCACGGGCGCCAAGAACGAGGGCCTGATCTTCGCCCACGGCGAGCCGCTGCGGAAGGTCCCCCAGGAGCAGCTGGTGGACACGCTCTTCGCCGAGATCGACAAGTCGATAGCCCAGGGCAAGATCGAGGTCGATGCCCGGGAGGCCGCCGAGGGCGCGGCCTGGCTCGAGAAGATCGAGGAGGAGAACGCCGGCGAGCTCACACCTGAGCGGCTCGCCGCGATGGAGGCCAAGGCCGCGGCAGCCGAGGCGCTCGACGGTGGCACCGAGCTGCCGATGGCGCCCGCAAACGTGGACCGCAAGCAGATCAAGCTGAACGAAGACGCCTCGCCGACGGCGGGGCGCCGCTTCACGCGGGCCTGAGCGCCTCCTCGCGGAGGGTCCGGAGGTCCGCGGCGACGTCCTCTCGCTCCGCGACCACGAGCGGGTCGAATTCGTGCCGGCACACCGGCGCAGGTCCGCGAGCGCAGCGGCGGGCGGGTGAGGCCCCGCCAGGAGCGCCGGATACCGGCGAGGTGTCGGCAGGTACGGCCAGGACTTGAGGCGGCTTGCGGCGGTAGGTTCAGCGGCATGCCGGCGGCACTGATCGAGAGGCTCGAGGAGATCTGCGGCGCGGAGCACGTCTACACGGACCGCGACCAGCTCCGCACGTACGAATCCGACGGCCTGCTGCAGTACCGGGCGACCCCGCGCGCGGCGGTGCTGCCGGCCACCGCCAGCGAGGTGCAGGCTGTCGTGGCGGCCTGCGCGGAGGCCGAGGTGCCGTGGGTGGCGCGCGGGGCCGGGTCCGGCCTGTCCGGCGGCGCGCTGCCGGTCGAGGAGGGCATCCTGATCGCCGTGACGCGAATGCGGCGGGTGCTCGACGTCGACCTGCCAAACCAGCGGATCGTGGTCGAACCCGGCGTCACGAACGTCGAGGTGTCGAAGGCCGTCGGGCCGACGCACTTCTACCCGCCCGACCCCTCGAGCCAGATCGTCTGCTCGATCGGCGGCAACGTCGCCGAGAACTCGGGCGGCGCCCACTGCTTCAAGTACGGCTTCACCACCAACTACGTGACCGGCCTCGACGTGGTCCTCCCCGATGGCGATCTCGTGACCCTGGGCGGGAAGGAGCTCGATCCCGCGGGCTACGACCTCCTGGGGGCATTCGTGGGCTCGGAGGGCACGCTCGGCATCTGCACGGCGATCACGCTGCGGGTGATTCCGGTGCCGGAGGCGATCCGCACGCTGGTCGCCTTCTTCGAACAGCCCGCCCGGGCCGGGGAGGCCGTCTCGGGAATCGTGGCGGCGGGGGTCGTTCCCGCCGCCATCGAGATGATGGACCAGCTGACGATCGCCGCGGCCGAGGAGGCCGTCCACGCAGGGTTCCCGCTCGATGCCGGAGCGGCCCTGGTGATCGAGCTGGACGGCTCCGAGGCCGAATGCGAGCGGCGGTTCGAGGAGGTGGTCGGCATCTGCGAGGCGAACGGCGCGACGGGGGTCCGCATCGCGGCTGACGACGCGGAACGCGACGCGATCTGGAAGACACGCAAGGCCGCGTTCGCCGCGATGGGGCGGATCGCGCCCAACTACTACGTCCAAGACGGTGTGATCCCGCGGACGCGGCTGCCGGAGGTGCTCGACCGGATCGACGCCCTTGCGCGCGAGTACGGGATGCGCGTCGGGAACGTCTTCCACGCCGGCGACGGGAACCTGCATCCGCTCGTGCTCTACGACGGCGAGGAGGAGGCCGCGCGGGCGGAGGAACTCGCCGGCCGGATCATCGAGGCGTGCGTCGACGCCGGCGGATCGATCACCGGGGAGCACGGCGTCGGCTTCGACAAGAAGCGCTACATGCCGAAGATGTTCGGGGAACCGGATCTGGCCGCGTTCCAGCACCTGCGCTGCGCGTTCGACCCGGCGGGCCTGGCCAACCCCGGCAAGGTGATGCCCACGCCGCGGCTGTGCGGAGAGGTGCCCGGCCCGTACCGCGAGCACCCCCTCGAGCGCGACGGTGTGGCGGAGCGCTTCTAGTGGCGGACGCGGCAACACCCGGGACCCCCGCCGAGGCGGCGAGCCTGCTCGGCGAGTGCGCCGCCGCGGGAGCGGCCGTGCGCATCGCCGGGGCAGGGACGAAGCGGGCGTGGGGGGCGCCCGCCCGACCGACCGCGACGGAGCTGTCGACGGCGGGGCTCGCCCGGATCGTCGAGCACAACCGCGGCGACCTCACCGTCATCGCCGAGCCGGGCGTGCGCCTGCGCGAGCTCTCCGATCTGCTGGAGGGGGCCGGCCAGATGCTCGCGCTCGATCCGCCGCTCGGCGCCGGGAACGACGACGGAGCGACGATCGGAGGCGTTCTGGCGACGGCGGACTCCGGCCCGCTGAGGCACCGCTACGGGGCTGCCCGCGACCTCGTCCTCGGGATGACCGTCGTGCTCTCGGACGGCAGCGTGGCGCGCGCCGGGGGGAAGGTCATCAAGAACGTCGCGGGCTACGACCTCGCGAAGCTGTTCACCGGGTCGTTCGGCACGCTCGGCCTGATCGCACAGGTGGCCCTGCGCCTGCATCCGCGCCCCCCGACGACGGCGACCGTGGTGGCCGGGGCGGACTCGCCGGAGCGCCTCGCGGCCGCCGCGTCGGCGGTCGCGCACAGTCCCGCCGAGCTGCAGAGCCTCGACGTGGCATGGGGTGCAGGCGAAGGGACGCTCCTCGCACGTTGCGCCGGCGCAGCCGCCAAGGCCGAGGCGGCGGACGTAGCGCGCACGATCGGGTCGGCCGGGCTCGGCAGCGAGGTCGTCGAGGACGACGCGGGCCTCTGGGCTGCCCAGCGCGAGCGCCAGCGCGCGGAGGCCGATGGCGCGCTCGTCCGCGTGTCGGCGCTGCCCACGGCTCTGGCGCAGGTGTGCGATGCGGCCGACGCAGCCGGCGGGAGCCTCGTGGGCCGCGCGGGCGTAGGTCTGACATGGATACGGCTGCCGGTCGGGGACGCTGCGGGCCTGACCGCGGGGATAACCAAGATCCGCGAAGGGCTGCCCGATGCTGCGTGCGTCGTGCTCGACGCGCCGGACGCGGTACGGGCCGGCCTCGATCCGTGGGACGGCCCCCAGCCCGCCCAGGCCCTGATGGAGCGCGTCAAGGCGCGTTTCGACCCGACGGCGACCTGCAATCCAGGCGTGTTCGTGGGCGGTATCTGAGCCGTGGCGCGAACCCCGATCGACCGCGCATTCGACGACCACCGCCCGCCCCAGCAGGAGCTGATCGACGACTGCGTGCACTGCGGCTTCTGCCTGCCCACGTGCCCGACCTACGACCTCTGGAGCGAGGAGATGGACTCGCCGCGCGGGCGCATCGTGCTGATGCGCGGTGGGCTCGAGGAGGGCAGCACCCTGTCTGATGCGATGGTCGGGCACCTCGACAACTGCCTCGGCTGCATGGCCTGCGTCACGGCGTGCCCGTCGGGCGTGCGTTACGACCTGCTGATCGAGGACGCCCGCCAGCAGGTCGAGCGCCGCCACCGCCGGCCGCTCGGCGACCGCCTCCGGAGGCGTTTGATCTTCGCCACGTTCCCGCACCCCGGCCGCCTGCGCGCGCTGGTGCCGTTCGCGGCCGCCTACCGCCGTACGGGCCTGGCGCCGCGCCTCGCGCGCAGCCCGCTCCTGCGCCGGTTCCCGTCGTTGCGCACGATGGCGGAGCTGGCACCACCGGCGAAGTTGCGCGACACATTTGCCCGGCTGCCCGCCGTGACGCCCGCGGCCGGTGCGTCGCGCGGCCGCGTCGGCTTCCTCCAGGGCTGCGTCCAGCGCGCGTTCTTCGGCGACGTGAACGCCGCCACGGTCGCGGTGCTCGCCGCGGAGGGGTTCGAGGTGCATGCGCCGCGGCTCCCGCGCTGCTGCGGTGCGCTCGGCCTGCATGCGGGGGAGGAGAGCTCCTCGATCCCGCTCGCCCGCGCCACGATCGCGGCGTTCGAGGGCTTCGACCACGTGGTCGTGAACGCCGCCGGGTGTGGCTCGGCGCTCAAGGACTACCCGCACCTGTTCCGCGACGACCCCGCCTGGCGCGAGCGAGCCGAGCGTTTCGCCGCAAAGGCCGCCGACGTGAGCGAGCTGCTCGCGAGCGTCGAGCCGCGCGCCGCGCGCCATCCGGTCCCGCTCAAGGTCGCCTACCACGACGCCTGTCACCTGGCGCACGCCCAGGGCGTCCGCTCCCAGCCGCGCGAGCTGCTGCGCTCGATTCCCGGCATCGAGCTGGTCGAGCCGGCCGAGTGGGAGATCTGCTGCGGCTCCGCCGGGATCTACAACATCACCCGCCCGGCGGCGGCCGAGGAGCTCGGGGATCGCAAGGCGGAGAACCTGCTCGCGACGGGGGCCGAGGCGATCGCCGCCGCGAACCCCGGGTGCACGTTGCAGATCGCGGCCCACCTGAACCGCAGGGGGCGGCCGCTCCCGGTGCTGCACCCGCTCGAGCTCCTGAACCGATCGATCCGAGGAGAGGGCTGAATGGCAGTTGCAGGCGTGGACGTGCGCGGGCCGGTCGACGGCCGCGCAGCGGAGATCCTCAGCGATGAGGCGCTCGGGTTCCTGGCCGGGCTTCACCGCGCCTTCGAGCCCCGCAGGCGCGAGCTGATCGCGGCCCGGGCCGAGCGCCAGGCACGCCTCGACGCCGGCGAGCTGCTCGACTTCCTGCCCGAGACGCGCGCGGTCCGCGAGGGCGACTGGACAGTCGCCCCGCCCCCGGTGGATCTGCGCGACCGGCGGGTGGAAATCACCGGGCCGACCACGGCGAAGATGGTGATCAACGCCCTCAATTCCGGCGCCCGCGGCTTCATGGCCGACCTCGAGGACTCGAACTCCCCGACGTGGGACAACATGGTCGGTGGCCAGGTGAGCCTGCACGACGCCGTCCGCCGCACGCTCGAGTTCGACGCTCCGGACGGGCGCGAGTACCGGCTCGACGACGAGGTGGCGACCCTCCTCGTCCGCCCGCGCGGCTGGCATCTCACCGACAAGCATCTGCTGATCGACGGGGAGCCGATCGCGGGCGGTCTGATGGACGCGGGCCTCTACGTCTTCCACAACGCGCGGGAGCTGCTCGATCGGGGCAGCGGGCCGTACTTCTACGTTCCCAAGCAGCAGAGCCACCTCGAGGCGCGGCTGTGGGCGGCGGTCTTCGATCACTCGCTCGCAGAGCTCGAGCTGCCACCCGGCTCGATCGCCGTCACCGCGCTCATCGAGACCCTGCCCGCCGCTTTCGAGATGGACGAGATCCTGTACGAGCTGCGCGACCACTCACCCGCGCTCAACGCCGGCCGCTGGGACTACATCTTCTCCATGATCAAGTCGTTCCGGCTGCGGCCCGACTTCGTGCTGCCGGATCGGACCGCGGTGACGATGACCGTTCCGTTCATGCGGGCGTACACCGAGTTGCTGGTCAAGACCTGCCACCGCCGCGGCGCGCACGCGATGGGCGGGATGGCGGCGTTCCTGCCGAGCCGCACCGATGAGGCACAGAACACCGCGGCCATGGAGAAGATCGCCGCCGACAAAGGCCGCGAGGCCGGCGATGGATTCGACGGCACGTGGGTCGCCCACCCGGACTTCGTCGGCGCGGCCATGGCCCAGTTCGATGCGGTGCTCGGCGACCGCCCGAACCAGGTGGACCGGCAGCGCGACGACGTGGACGTGGCGGCGGCCGATCTGCTCGACGCAGCCACAACCGGCGCGTCGATCACCCAGCAGGGGCTGCGCAGCAACGTGAACATCGGCATCCAGTACATCTCGTCGTGGCTACGCGGGAACGGCGCCGCCGGCATCTACGGGCTGATGGAGGACGCCGCCACGGCCGAGATCTCGCGCTCCCAGGTGTGGCAGTGGATCCGCCACGGCCGGACGCTCGAGGACGGGACGCCGATCACACGCGAGCTGGTCCAGGCGCTGGCGACCGAGGAGCTCGAGCGGATCCGCGGCGAGGTGGGGGAGGAGTGGTTCGACGCACACGGCCGCGCGAAGGAGTCGCGGGCGCTGTTCGAGCAGGTGGCCCTGTCCGACGACTTCGTGGAGTTCCTGACACTGCCCGCGTACGAGCACCTCGACTAACGTCTCGCCGGTGACCCGTCTCTCCACTTATCTCCTTCCAACCGAGAAGGAAGCCCCGGCGGACGCCGAGGCGATCTCGCACAAGCTGATGGTCCGCGCCGGCCTCGTACGCCAGGTCGGCGCCGGGATGTGGACATTCATGCCCGCCGGACTGCGCGCCCACCGCAAGGCCGAGCAGATCGTCCGCGAGGAGATCAACGCGATCGGCGGGCACGAGATCCTCATGCCCGTGCTCCAGCCGGCGGAGCTGTGGCAGAAGACGGGCCGCTACGACATCGACGAGCTCTTCAAGCTCGATGACCGCAAGGGCGCCCCGCACGTCCTGGCGATGACCAACGAGGAGACGGTGACGTTCCACGTCGCCCGTGAGGTCCGCTCCTACCGCGATCTGCCCCTGATCCTCTACCACCTCCAGATCAAGGAGCGCGACGAGCCCCGCCCGCGCGCAGGAGTGCTGCGGACGCGCGAGTTCATCATGAAGGACAGCTACTCCTTCGACCGGGATCTCGAAGGCCTCGAGCGCTCGTACGACCTGCACCGCCAGGCCTACGACAAGATCTTCGACCGCGCGGGGCTCGAGTGGTACCGGGTCGAGTCCGACGTCGGGATGATGGGCGGCGTCGGCGCGCACGAGTACATGGCGCCCTGCGCGGCCGGTGAGAACGATGTCGCGCTCTCGGACGCCGGCTACGCCGCGAACGTGGAGATCGCCACCGGGACTCCCTCGGCCGCGGACGGACTCCCCGAGCCGCTCGCCGCTCCGGAGCCCGTGGAGACGCCCGGTGCGCGGACCGTGGCGCAGGTGACCGCTGAGCTGGGTGTGCCCGCGCAAGCGCTGATCAAGGCAATGCCGGTCATCCGGGCCGACGACTCGCCGCTGCTCGTGCTGGTCCGCGGCGACCACTCTCTCAACGAGTTCAAGCTGAACAACCACCTCGGCAGCCCGGCCCGCCTGGCGACCGAGGACGAGATCCGCGACCGGTTCGCCGCCCCGCCCGGCTTCATCGGACCCGTCGGCGCCACGGTGCCGGTCCTCGCCGACGCGGCGCTGCGGGGCCTCTCCGGGCTGGTCGCCGGCGCGAACGAGCCCGACCGCCACCTGCGGGGCGTCGACACCGGCCGTGACTTCGAAGCCGAGTGGTGCGACGTGCGCAAGGTCGAGGCAGGGGACACCTGCCCGAACGGCGGCGTGATCCGCATCGAGCCCGCCATCGAAGTAGGGAACATCTTCAAGCTCGGGACCCGCTACAGCGAACCCCTCGGGGCGACGTTCCTCGACGCGAACAGCAAGGAACACCACATCTGGATGGGGTCCTACGGAATCGGGCCGGCACGCATCGTCGCGGCCGCCGTCGAGCAATTCGCCGACGATCAGGGCATCTCGTGGCCGCGGTCGCTCAGCCCCTTCGACGTCGAGCTCGTCACGCTCGGCAAGGAAGGCGAGGAAGCACGCACCGTCGCCGACAAGCTCTACGACGAGCTGCGCGAGTCCGGTCTCGACGTGCTCTACGACGACCGCGACGCGGGCCCCGGCGCGAAGTTCGCCGATGCCGAGCTGCTCGGCGTGCCGCTGCGGCTGACGGTCGGCAAGCGCGGCGTCGAGAACGGCGAGGTGGAGACCCAGGTGCGCCGCGGCCGGGAGAAGGGCACGATCCCGCTCGATGGGGCGGGCGAAGCGGCTGGAGAGTTGTGGCGCGGCCTACCCTGACCAAACGCCAGCTGAGCGGCATGGACCGCTCGGACGGCCCGCCGCCCGAGACTCTCAAGGGCCAGCCGCTGCGCCCATGGACGATCCCCAACGCGGTCTCCTACGTGCGCATCGCGCTGCTGCCCGTGTTCATCGTCGTGGCGTTCTCGTCCGACGACGGCCGCAGCGCGGCCGCGGCCGCCCTCTTCTTCGGGATCGCCTGGGGCGACCAGCTGGACGGCCTCGCCGCCCGCCTGACCGGCCAGTACAGCCGCCTCGGCGCGCTGCTCGACCCGCTCACCGACCGCGCCTTGATCCTCGCCGGCGCCATCGTCTGCTGGCATTTCGAGCTCCTCCCGCGCTGGGCCATCGCCGTGCTCGCCGCCCGCGAGCTGTTCATGCTCGTCCTCGGCCAGGCGGCGCTGCGCGCAGGGATGGACCTGAAGATCAACATGGTCGGCCGCTGGGCCGTCTGGCCTGTCATGTTGGCGATCTTCCTGGCGCTCGTGGTCGACACCTGGGTCGCCGATGCAGCGCTCTACCTCGGGCTGGTGCTGACGCTGTGGGCGACGGCGATCTACGTGCAGGACGGCCTGCGGTTCAGGCGCGAGCGTGACTCACCCTCAAGCTTGGCTTGAGCATTGGCTCTATACTCGCCTGCCCGGCTCTCGAAAGGATCTCGTGATGGACACCTTCCCCGACCTCGGCGCGCTCTCGGATCAGGAACTGAAGGACATGATCCAGCAGCTCACGGACGAGGAACAGGAGGTCTCCTACCAGCGGCGGATCCTCCATGGCAAGATCGACATCCTCCGCGCGGAGCTCGTCAACCGCCTGCGCAAGAAGCACGAGGAGGGTGAGTCGGCGATCAGCGGGGCGGACGTCCAGCAGCTCACCGACATCCTGTCGGGCAAAGCCATCCCCACCGGCGACGAGTAGCCGAGGCCGTCGTGCACTGCTCGGAGTGCGGCTTCGCGAACGCCGAGGGGGCGAACTACTGCCAGAAGTGCGGTGCGTTCCTCGGCGCCGAGGCCGAGTCCGACGACCAGCACACGACCGCCGCGTACGAACTCGGCGAGACGGGTGAGTTGCGCCCGGTCGACATCGAGCAGGTGGTCGGCGACGGCGCCACGCTCGCGATCCGCTCCGGCGGCGGCCGCGCCGGTGAGGTCTTCCCGCTCGAGGGTGAGCAGATGATGATCGGCCGCAGCCCCGACGCCGCAGTGTTCCTCGACGACGTGACCGTGTCGCGCAACCACGCACTGCTCGTCCGCCGCCGCGACGGCCTTTACGTCGACGATCTCGGATCGCTCAACGGCACCTATGTCAACCGGCGGCGGATCGAGTCCCACAAGCTCCAGAACGGCGACGAGCTGCAGGTAGGCAAGTACAAGCTGACCTACCTCGAGCGGTCCGCGTGAGCGCCGACACGGACACCGCGGCCGCGGCCGCGGCGCCGGCGACCCAGCCGACCGGGAAGAGCCTGACGATCGGCGCCGTCTGCAAGGCGCTCGAGCGCGAGTTCCCGGATATCTCGATCTCGAAGATCCGCTACCTCGAGGACCAGAAGCTGCTCGCCCCGCGCCGCACGGCCGGCGGCTACCGCCTGTTCAGCCCGGGTGACGTGTCGCGCCTGCGCACGATCCTGCGCCTCCAGCGCGACGAGTTCCTGCCCCTGCGGGTGATCCGCCAGGAGCTGGCATCCGGCCGCACCGACCAGGAGATCGCCCAGCCCCAGGGGCCCGACACCCGCACGCTGCGCCGCGCCACGCTCGGCGCCCAGGACTCGCTCTACCAGCTCCAGCACGTGCTCGACGAGACGGGCGCGGACGCCGCGCTCGTCAAGGAGCTCGAGGAGTACGGCGTGATCCGCGGGGAGAAGGTCGACGGCGAGATGCTCTACTCGGACACCGAGCGTGAGATCATCCGCGCCGTCACCGAGCTGAAGCGGTTCGGCGTCGGCGGCCGGAACCTGCGCGTGTTCCGCACCTCGGCCGATCGCGAGGCGGCCTTGCTCGAGCAGATCCTGGCGCCGTCGCTACGGTCGCGGAACCCGGAACGGCGCAAGGAGGCGGTCGAGGCGCTCGAGAACCTGGCGGCGATCGCCTCGCATCTCAAGCACCTGCTGCTGATCCGCGACCTCCGCAAGATCGCGAAGTGAGCGCCGAGTCGCTGCGCGACCACATCGAGGACATCCCCGACTTTCCCAAGCCGGGCATCGTCTTCAAGGATCTGACGCCGATCTTTCTCGACCCCGGGGCGCTCGCCGAGGCCACGGACGCCCTTGCCACATACGCACGTTCCGTCGCGGCGGCCTACATCGTCTCCGCGGAGGCGCGTGGCTTCGTGCTCGGCGGGGCCGTGGCGAAGGAGATCGGCGCGGGCTTCATCCTCGCCCGCAAGCCGGGCAAGCTGCCGCGTGAGACGAGCTCCGTCGAGTACCAGCTCGAGTACGGGGTCGACGCGCTCGAGATGCACGCCGACGCGATAGTCCCCGGCGCGCGTGTCCTGGTCCACGACGATCTCCTTGCGACCGGGGGCACGGCCCGCGCACTCTGCGACCTCGTCGAGGCCGCCGGCGCGACGGTCGCCGGCTGCGCGTTCGTCGTCGAGCTGGGATTCCTCGGCGGACGGGCGCGGCTGGCCCCGCACGACGTGCATTCCCTGGTGACGTACAGCGCGGAGCAGGAGTGACGCGATGCCGACCATCAGCCGCGACCGTAAGATCCGAGCCCACCGCGAGCGCCTCTGGGAGCTGGTCGCGGACCCCGCGCACCTGCCGCGCTGGTGGCCGCGCGTGACGCGCGTCGAGGACGTCCAGGCGGGCGCTTGGACGACGGTGATGTCGAGCGACTCGGGCCGCGCGGTGCGGGCCGACTACACGCTGCTGGAATCGCGCCGCCCCGAGGGGATGTCGTGGGAACAGGAGCTCCAGGAGTCGCCGTTCGAGCGCCTGCTCAAGAGCGCCGTGACCGAGGTCGAGTTCGTGCCCGCGGGCGACGCGACGGTGGTCACGATGACGGCCCAGCTGGAGCTGCGCGGGATGTCACGGCTCGGGGCGATGCAGGTCAAGCGGGCCTGGCGCTCGCAGCTCGACGGCGCGCTCGAGGGCCTCGCGGCGATCACCGAGTACGGGGAGGAGGGCTGATGCGCTGGTGGGGCTGGGGCGAGGACGCCGACGCGATAACGCTGCCCGAGCACGCGCTGGCGATGCTGCGCGCCGAGCTCGGCGCCGAGAGCGACATCGACCGCCCGCCCGTCGCGCTCGAGGACGTGGCGCTGCCGGCATCGGCGCTGCCGGTGTCGGTGCGCGATCGCCTCGCGCGGATCGTCGGCCCCAAGTACCTGCGCGAGGACCGCGACGCGCGCATCTTCCACGCTGCCGGAAAGAGCTATCCGGACCTGGTCGGGATCCGCGCGGGCGACGGCTCCAGCGCGCCGGACGCGGTGCTCTACCCGAGCTCGGCCCTCGAGGTGGCGTCCGTACTGGAGGCGTGTACGAGCGCCAGGGTGGCCGTGATCCCGTTCGGGGGCGGCAGCAGCGTGGTCGGCGGTGTGGAGGCGCTGCGCGGCCCGCACGAGGCCGCGATCACCCTCGATCTGAGCCGCATGGAGAGCGTTCTCGACGTTGATCGGCATTCGCTCACCGTGCGTGTCGAGCCGGGGCTGTTCGGGCCCGCCCTGGAGCGCAAGCTGGCCGGGGCCGACCTGACCCTCGGCCATTTCCCGCAGTCGTTCGAGTACTCGACGGTGGGCGGCTGGGTGGCCACCCGGTCGGCGGGGCAGGCATCGTCCGGCTACGGACGCATCGACGAGCTGGTCGAGGCCGTCACGCTCACCGCGCCGGCGGGCACGCTGCAGACCCTCGACGTGCCCGCCACGGCGGCCGGGCCGTCGCTGCGCGAGCTGGTGGTCGGCTCCGAGGGAACCCTGGGGGTGATCACCGAGTCGACACTGCGGGTACGGCCCGCGCCCGAGTCGCAGCACTACGAGGCGTGGTCGTTCAAGAGCTTCGAAGCCGGCTGGGAGGCGTTCCGGCTGCTCGCCCACGCGGACGCCTGGCCGGACGTCGCGCGGCTTTCCGACGAGGAGGAGACGCGCCTGCAGATGGCGCTGTCAGCAACCGGCAGCACGACGGAGAAGCTCGGCAAGTCCTATCTGCGCATGCGCGGCCACGAGGGCGGCTGCATCGCCTTCACCGGCTTTGACGGCACGCCCGGCGACGTCTCACGCCGCCGCCGCCGTGTCGCGGAGATCATGCGCGCGGCCGGGGCCGTCGCGCTCGGCACCAAGCCAGGCCGCTCATGGCTGAAGAACCGCTTCGCCGCACCCTATCTCCGCGACGAGATGCTGACGCGCGGCGTGATGGTCGAAACGCTGGAGACCGCGACCACGTGGACGAACCTCCCGCGGCTCTACGCCGCCGTCGCGGACGCGCTGCGCACGAGCCTCACCCAGAACGGTACGCCGCCGCTGACCATGTGCCATGTGTCCCACGTCTACCGCGCCGGGGCCTCGCTCTACTTCACCTTCATCGCCCGTCAGCTGATCGGCTCGGAGATCCCGCAGTGGCGCGCGGCCAAGGGCGCCGCCTGCGACGCGATAGTCGCGAACGGGGGCACGATCACCCATCACCATGCCGTAGGGGCCGATCACGCCCCCTGGATGGAGGCGGAGGTCGGTTCCCTCGGTCTCGACGTCCTCCAGGCGGCCAAAGACCGCCTGGACCCGGCCGGGATCATGAATCCCGACAAGCTGATCGGCGACTGAGGCTCTACGGAGTCGTCGCGGTGCCGGTCGGCGCCTGCGGCGCCTGGGTCGCAGGCGCTGTTCCCTGTCCCTGCTGCTGGACGTTCTGGGGCACGGGCTTGATGTCCGCCACCGCTCCGCGTAGGACCGACGTCGCCGAATGCTTCCGGTTCGTGTCGACCTTCTCCTTGGAGATGTCGATGAACTTGTACTTCTTGTAGTCATCGGGCAGCGGGCCGGCACCCTGGAAGTTGCCGTCCTTGTCCGTGACCTGCGCGCCGAGCGACTTGGCGTCGCTGGGGGAGTTGTACAGCCAGACCTCGTACGCCTCGCGATTCTTGTTGGCGGTCAGGCGGGCCTGGACGATCAGCTGCTTCTCGTCGCCGCGCTGGGCGATGACCGCGATGCCGGCACCCTGGGCGCCGCCGATGGGCTTCAGAACGAGCTGGCCGTCGAGCTTGACCTCCTGGTCCGCCGCGTTGTTGCTGTCGCCGCCGTTGTCGTCGTCGCCGGTCAGGACGCCGACCGGCCACACGAGGACGATGAAGAGGAGCAGCACGGCGAGCGCGCCGCCGCCGATCATCCGCCGGCGGCGGACGACGTCCGCGGCGGCGGGGGAGAGGCTGCGCGCGCGAGGCTCACGGTCGCGATCCCGGTCGTCGCGCTCGGGCTCCGGCTCGCGGCGGCGCTCACGGCGCGCGGGCGGCGCGTCCGGCTCGCCGTCGGGGATCGTGGGCAGGTTGGTGCGGTCGTAGAACTGGTCGAGCGAGTCGAGCGTCGAGCGCGACCAGCCGCGGGCGGCCTCCGAGCGGCGGAGGTGGCCGCGCGTTGCGGTGGCCTCGGGCCCGGACTGCTGGCCGAGGAGGTAGTCGGCGATCTGCCCGCGCCACTCCGCGTCGACCGACGCGGCGCTCACGGGGGCGAGCTCGGCGAGCGCGTCGCGCGCCAGCTCGCGTACCCGGCCGACCGGGAGCCCGAGCACGTCGGCGAGCTCGTCATAGGTTTTGCCCTGCTTGAGGAGAAGTTCGACGATCGCGCGCTGATCGGCCGAGAGCTGTTCGAAAGTGGCCATGAGGGCGGAAAGATAGCCTGCCTGCCATGACGGAAGCGCACCAGAACCTCGCCGCCCGCGGCGGCGGCACGCTCGAGGGCACTCTCGGGTTCGAGATCGACGAGCTACGCGAGGACTACGCGCGCGGTCACTTCGACGTCGAGGAGCGGGTGCGCCAACCGATGGGGATCGTCCACGGCGGGGCCTACGCGGCCTACGCGGAGACGATCGCGTCGGTCGCGACCTTCACAGCGGTGCAGCCCGAGCGCATCGCGATGGGCCAGTCGAACGACACGAGCTTCCTGCGCCCGGTGTCCGAGGGGCGGATCAACGCGGAGGCCCGGGCCCGGCACCGCGGACGGACCACCTGGGTCTGGGAGATCGACTTCACCGACGACCAAGGCCGCCTGTGCGCGGTCACCCGGGTGACGATGGCCGTACGCCCGACACCGCAGCAGTGACCGAGGTGTAGCGGTTCGTGATCGGCATCCGCCGGTCACGACCGAAGGCCTTCGTCGATATGCGGATCCCGGGTGGCGCCTGGCGGCGCTTGTACTCGGCCAGGTCGACGAGCCGCACCACCCGCTCGACGTCCGTCTCCGGGTGGCCGAGCGCGACGAGCCCCGCCGCGTCGAGGTCCTGTTCCACGTAGGCCTCGAGGATTGCGTCGAGCACTTCGTAGGGCGGCAGGGAATCGGAGTCGCGCTGGTCGGGGCGCAGCTCGGCCGACGGCGGCCGGTCGATCACCGACCGCGGCACCAGCTCCCGGCCCGCGTGTGCGTTGCGCCACTCCGTGAGCCGGTAGACCCACAACTTGAACACGTCCTTCAGGACGGCGAAGCCGCCGGCCATGTCGCCGTACAGCGTGGCGTAGCCCACGGAGAGCTCGGACTTGTTGCCGGTCGTGAGCACGAGCCAGCCGAACTTGTTCGACAGCGCCATGATGAGGTTCCCGCGGATCCGCGCTTGAAGGTTCTCCTCGGCCGTGTCCGGCTCGCGGCCGGCGAACGACTCCCCGAGCAGCCCCTCGTAGATGTCCATCGCGCCCGCGATCGGCAGCTCGTGAAGCTTGGCCCCGAGGTTCGCGGCTATGGCGCGGGCGTCGGCCTGAGTCTCGGCGGCCGAGTGTGGCGACGGCATCACCACGCAGTTCACGCGGTCCGCGCCCACAGCGTCGACCGCCACGAGCGCGACGAGGGCGGAGTCGATCCCGCCCGACAGGCCGAAGACGACCTCGCGGAAGCCGTTCTTCTCGACGTAGTCGCGTACGCCCGCCACGAGCGCCGAGTAGACCTCGGCCTCGGGCGACAGCAGGGTCGCAGCCTGGGTGTCGGGCTCGCCGCCGCCCGGGGACGAGTCGAGACGGGCGAGGGTGGGCGGGCCGCCCGCGGACGCCGCGCGCTCGCGCCGCACCGCGGTGCGGTGGCGCGGGTCGCGCAGGCGCGCAGCCGCGGCGGCGCCGGGATCGACACACGCGTAGATGAGGGCCTCGTCGAACTGCGGGGCCCGCGCGATCAGCCGGCCGGTGTGGTCGATCACGACGCTGTGGCCGTCGAACACCAGCTCGTCCTGGCCGCCGACGGTGTTACAGAAGACCACCGAGACCAGGTTGTCGCGGGCGCGCTGGATGAGCATGCGCTCGCGTTCGCCGCCCTTGCCGCGGTGGTAGGGCGAGGCCGACAGGTTGACGATGACCTGGGCGCCGGCGAGGGCCTCGGAGGTGGCCGGCGGCCCGGGCTCCCAGATGTCCTCGCAGATCGTCAGGCCGATCGGGACGCCGCGCACCTCGATCAGCGCGGGCTGATCGCCGGCTTGGAAGTAGCGCTGCTCGTCGAAGACGCCGTAGTTGGGCAGATGGATCTTGCGATAGACGGCGCGGATCTCGCCGTCGGCCAGGACTGCGGCGGAGTTGTAGACGTCGTCTCCCCGCTCGGGGAAGCCGACGAGGGCGACGATGCCCTGCGTGGTGCGCGCCAGGTCAGCCAGAGCCGCGGCCGTCGACTCGAGGAAGTGCGGCTTCAGGAGCAGGTCCTCCGGCGGGTAGCCGGTCAGCGCCAATTCTGGGAAGACGACCACCTCGGCGCCGCCGTCGCGGGCGGCGGCGATCGTGGCGCCGATCCGCTCGGCGTTCGCGGCGATGTCACCGACCGTCGAGTTCAGCTGGGCCAGCGCGAAGCGCAGGGGGGACCGGTCGCTGCTCATGGCGGAAAGTATGAACGGCGGCCACGCAAACGCTTCCGCGGAAGCGCGCCTCGCGTTTCGGGCGAACGGAAGAGTCGGCTACCTGGGCGGCATCGCGCAGGGTGGCCTCGGGTGGGACAGCGAACCTCTCGCGCGGGGCGGACGAGCCATAAACGTCCCGCATGCCACCTCATGAGGTGGACTCCGGGACGTTTTCGGCCTGACGGGCGTTGTCCGCGACCGTGCGGCGAGGATCGAGCGGGCGCTCAGCCGATGTCCGCGACCTCGGCGCCCGTACAGGCGACGAGTCGGTGCGGATCGACCTCGAACAGGCTGTGGCCGTCGCCGCCCGCCGCGAACACCGTCTCGTGCTCGAGGAGGGTGGAGTCGAAGACGGCCGGGAGGTCGTGGCCGAGCGGCGGGACGCCGCCGACCGCGAAGCCAGTCGCCGCGCGCACCTCGTCGGGGGTCGCCTGGCGCAGCTCGGCGACGTCGAGAATGTCCGCGAGGCGGTCGGTGTCGATGCGGTGCGCACCCGAGGCGACGCACAGGACGGGGTCGCCGTCGGCGATGAACACGATCGACTTCGCGATGCAGCCGGGGGCGCAGCCGACCGCATCCGCGGCCTGTTGCACCGTGGCGGTGGATCCGTCGAGCCGTCGGACTTCGACGTCGAGTCCGAGCTCACGCGCTCTTTCGATGACCTTGTCTTTCATGGGCGAGCCCTACCCGTCGAAGGATAGTTGCCGCGACAAGAAGAGGGCTCAGTCGAGGTCAGCGGTGGTGCCTGCCGGACGGACCTCGTCGATCGGCACGTCCGGTGGCGGGGTCGACAGCTCGACGCCCGCTGCGCCCGCCAGCTCCGCGAGGGCCGCGTAGAGGTCTCCGGCCAGCTCGTCGATGTCGTACAGGACGTCGTAGTCGCCGACGAGGCCGAAGTTCATGTGGCCGTCGTAGCTCATGATCGCCACGCCGAGGCCCTGATTGTTGGCCAGCGGCACCATCGGGAACGGGTCGACCAGCTGACGTCCCATCAGGTAGAGCGGGATCTGCGGGCCCGGGATGTTCGTGACCACGAGGTTGAAGAACCGCTGGCGGCGCACCAGCCGCGCCGCCTGGCCCATGACCGTCGGCGGGGCGAACCCGCTGAGGTCGGTGAGCACCTGCGCGCCGAGCGCCTGGCCGGACTCCTTGAGCCCGCTCATCTGCTCGCGCACGATGTCGAGCCGGGCGACCGGCTCGTGGCACCAGACGGGTAGCGGGGCCATCATCGCCGCGACCTTGTTGCCGAGGTCGCCGCGCTCGTCGTCCGAGCGCACGCTCACCGGGACCATCGCGCGCAGCTCGACACCGTCGGTGCGGTGGCCGCGGCGGCGAAGGTGGCGCCCGAGGGCGCCCGCGACGGCAGACAGGACCACGTCGTTGACCGTGCCGCCCAGCTCGTTCTTGATGGCCTTGATGTCGGCGAGGTCGCTGCGGACCCAGGTGAAACGCCGGTGCGGCCCGATCTGGCGGTTGTAGGGGGTCTCCGGGGCGGGCTTCGCGCCCACCCAGGCCAGCGCGCCGACCGCTCCGGCGCGATCGACGACCGCGCCCGCGACCTTGCGCGGCGCGCGCAGCAGGGAACGGACGGTGCGGCCCGCCTCGCCCGGAGCCGTGGTGCGCTCCACCAGGGCCTCGGCGAGCAGCTGCGCCTGCGAGGGCTCGGGGCGTGGCAGCCAGCGGCGCCCCGGGTCCGGCGGCGCGGCGGGCTCGGCCGAGGTGTCGAACAGGATGCTCACGATGTCGACGCCGGAGATACCGTCGACCAGCGCGTGGTGCGTCTTCGCCAGCAGGGCGAAGCGCCCGTCCTCGAGCCCTTCGACGAGCCACAGCTCCCACAGCGGCTTGTCCCGGTCGAGCTGCTGGGCGAACACGCGCCCGGCCAGGTCGCGCAGCTGATCCTCGGAGCCGGGGGAGGGCAGCGCGGTCGAGCGCACGTGGTAGCGCAGGTTGAGGTGCGGATCGTCGACCCAGCGCGGACGGCCCTGGGAGAACGGCACGAAGGCGAGCTTCTGGCGGTAGCGCGGGACGAGGTGCAGCCGGCGGTCGATGTTCGCCAGCAGCTCGTCGTACGGGGGTGGATCGCCTTCGAACAGGAGCACCGACGCGACGTGCATGTGGGCCGATGCGTCCTCGAGATGCAAAAACGACGCGTCGAGTGCGGTAAGGCGATCTCCTGCCAAGATTTCCCTTTCCAAAGCCGGTTTCAAGGGAATTTAGCGCTTATCGGGCCTCTTGGTGGGCCCGTTGCAAGTGTGACGGGGATCACACTTCCATCCGTTCGAGTCCGTAGCCTGCGAACAGTTGTTCGATTCGGCCTCGCCGAGTTGCCGTGCTCTCAACGACACGGCAAACGGGGGAACCACCGGGCGTCCTCATGGACGTCAGGGGCGAATCGGCTGGTGATCCAGTCGTAGCGCGGCTTCTCGCCGTGCGAGCCCGTCAGCTAACCCCGTAGGCAGAAGGTCGGGAAAGGCATGTTTGTTTACGAAACTGACCCCGCGGGGCCGGAGCACGGCTGCGGCCGCGCTCTGTCTCGCTATTGGAATCACGGCCGGTGCGGCCCAGGCCGCTGACAGCGGCCCCCTCGCCGGTACGACCTCGGACGCCGGGGTGACGATGTCCCGCGCCGGCAAGACCGACAAGGTCCGCTACGGCAAGACCCTCAAGATCACCGGCGCAGTCGCCGGTGGCATCGCGGGCGTGCCCGTGCGTCTCGAGCGTTCGCTCGGGGGCGCGAGCTTCGCGTCCGTCCGCCAGACCAAGACCAGGACCGGCGGTGCCTACACGTTCAAGTTCAAGGCCCGCCGCTCGGCGTCCTACCGCGCGGTGGCCCAGAACGGCGCCGCCACGAGCGGCTCGCGCAAGGTGACGGTGCTCGCGAAGGTCGTCGGCAGCGCCCGCCGCCACGTGCTCGGCACGCGCGCCGTGCGCGTCAAGGGCCGGCTCATGCCGCGCCTGCGTGGTCGCGTGATCAAGCTCCAGCTGAAGAAGCGCAGTGGCTGGAAGACGATCGACACCACCAAGACCGGTAACCGTGGCGCGTTCAAGGCGACGTTCCGCCCGCGCTCGCACGGCAGCTACAGGCTGCGCGTGAAGTTCGCGGGTGACGCCACGGCTGCTGCCGGGCGTGACTACCTACGCGTCGTGCGGGTGTACAAGCCGGGCGGCGCCTCGTGGTACAGCGGTGGCACCGGTGCCTGCGGCTCGCTCGGCGGCATGGCCGTCGCGCACAAGACGCTGCCGTGCGGCACCAAGGTGACCCTGCGTTACCGGGGCCGCTCGGTCGTGGCGACGGTGAAGGACCGCGGTCCGTTCATCGCCGGCCGCGAGTGGGATCTGACGCCTGCCGTCAAGTCCGCTCTGGGCTTCGGCGACGTCGGCACCATCTGGGCCAACAAGTAGCGCGTAGGGCCTAGAGCTGAAGTTGCATCTGAGGGGCGTCGGGACTCTGTTCCCGGCGCCCCTCTTGCATTTGCGCGACCCGGACGCCGAGCAGGCGGACGGGGCGCCTGGGGGCGAGGGCGTGCAGCAGCTCGTTCGCCACAGTCCCGATCGTCTCGAAGTCCGCGACGGGCGCGTCCAGCGTGCGGGCGCGGGTGTGGGTCGAGAAGTCGTCGAGCCGGACCTTGATGCCGATCGTGCGCCCGCTGCGACCGTTACGCACGAGGTCCTCGCTGAGGCTCTTCGCCAGCGCCTCGAGCGCCGGCTCGAGCTCGGCGCGCCCGCGCAGGTCGCGGTCGAACGTCGTCTCCTTCGACTCCGACTTGCGCACCCGCTCGGTCTCGATCGTCCGCTCGTCCTCGAACCGCGCCAGCGCGCCCAGGTGCGGCCCCAGGCGGCCGCCGAACCAGCTCGACAGGTCGGCGTCGGAAGTAACCGCGAGCTGATCGAGGCGCTCGATCCCGCGTGCCGCGAGGCGCTCGACCGACTTCGGGCCGATCCCGGGGATCAGACCCGGAGAGTGGCCGGCGAAGCGCGCGCAGGCCTCGGCCTGGCTCAAGGGAAGGAACCCGTCGGGCTTGTCGGCATCGGACGCGACTTTCGCGACGAGCTTGTTCGGGCCGATGCCGATCGAGCAGGCGAGCCCGGTCCGGGCCGTGACCTCCGCCTTCACCCGGCGCGCGGCCGCCTTCCAGCGCTCGATGCCGCTGAGATCGAGGTAGGCCTCGTCGAGCCCGACGACCTCGACGCGGTCGACGTGGTCGTGCAGCACGGCCATGACCTCGCGCGAGCGGGCGCGGTAGTGCTCGAAATCGGGCTGGACGAACACGGCCTGGGGGCACAGCCGCCGCGCGCGGGAGGCCGGCGTGGCCGAGAACACCCCGAACTTGCGCGCCTCGTAGCTCGCGGTCGTCACGACGGCGCGCGGTCCGCTGCCGGCCACCACCACCGGAAGGCCGCGCAGCTCCGGCCGCCGCGCGAGCTCGACGCTGACGTAGAACGCGTCCATGTCGATGTGCGCGATCCGGCGATCCACAGCGTGGAGCCTACGGACGGGCGCGGATCGCCCCCCCAGCGTCGACGCGGGTCATGGGGCCTGTGTGGAAGTAGCGGTCCGAGCGCGCTTGCCACGTTGGACCCCGGTCGCGCCGACGGACGAGCCGTCACACGGCGACTCCACATTGGACCTGCGGTGCTCGCCCGGCCTCACGGCCGGGCTGCGCTCCTCGGCTAACTCCCTGGCGGCACCGGGCGCACGAGAACTTCGCCCACCTCGACTCCGGGCGGCTGGGTCAGCGCGTAGAGGACCGCGCGGGCGATGTCGTCGGCGGTCAGGGCGCCCTCGACCGCGTTGTCGAAGAACGGGGTGTCGACCATCCCGGGCTCGATGAGCGTGACGCGGATCGGCGTGTCGCCGACCTCGTTGCGCAGGCTCTCGCCCATTGCCGTGACCGCCCACTTGGTGGCCGAGTAGAGCGACCCCGGCAGGTTCCGCCGCCCGGCGACAGAGCTCATCAGCAGCATGTGGCCGGCGTCCCGCTCGCGGAAGTGCCCGAGCGCGGCCCGGATCGACAGGGCGGCGCCGTAGACGTTGGTGTCGATCATCGCCTTCCAGTGCTCGACCGACTCCTCGAGGAAGCCGCGCTTGGCCCCGAAGCCCGCGTTCGCGAGTGAGGCATCGAGGCCGCCGAATGTGTCGATCGCGGCGGCCACGGCGGCCTGCTGATCGTCCCAATCGGTCACGTCGCACCGCAGCGCGATCGCCTTGTCCGGGCCGCCGAGATCGGCGGCCAGCGCCTCGAGCTTTTCCTGCGAGCGCGCGGCGAGGACGACCCGCCAGCCGGCGTCGACGGCGTGGCGGGCGGTGGCGGCGCCGATGCCTGAGCTTGCGCCGGTGATGAGAAGCACGGGGGTGTCGGTCATGCACTCGTTCTACCACTCACCTCGTTGACCATCGTTGACCTATTCCGATATATCGCTATAGTCGATAGGGAAATGCACACCCGAACCGGAAGGCACATATGCGTGGATTTGCGCACCCGACACACAGGGGCTGCGGACCGATGAGGCGCGGATTCGGCCCGCCGTTCGGCCCGCCCTTCGGGCCCGGCGGCCCGCGCGGCCGGGGGCGGCGCCCGCGCGGCGACGTTCGCGCCGCGATCCTGGTCCTGCTCGACGAGGAGCCCCGCAACGGCTACGGCCTGATGCAGGAGATCGAGCAGCGCAGCCAGGGCGCGTGGCGCCCGAGCCCGGGGTCGGTCTACCCGGTCCTGGCGCAGCTCGAGGACGAAGGCCTCGTCGAGCCGGTCGAGGGGGAGGGCCGCAAGGTCGTCCACCTGACCGACGACGGCAAGGCGTACGTCGAGGAGAACAGGGAGCGGCTCGGCGCGCCGTGGGAGGCGGCCGCGGCCGGCTTCAGCGACGACATGGCCGAGCTCGGCAGCCTGGCCTGGCAGATCGGCGCCGCAGTGCGCGAGGTCATCGGCAGCGGCACCCCCGAGCAGCACGAGCAGGCACGCGACCGCCTCGCCGAGGCGCGCCGCGACCTGTACCGGATCCTCGCGGGCGACGAGCCGAAGCAGAAGTAGGTGGAGCGGTAGGGTCCCCGGCTGTGGAGACGCAGCTGCGGACCCGCCCGCGCTTCCCCGAGCTCGCAGAGGGCGACGGGCACTACGAGAGCTTCTACCTGAAGGCGTCCCACCCGACGGACGCCCGCGCGTTGTGGATCCGGTACACGGTCCACAAGCGCCCTGGTCAGGGCCCGCTGGGTTCGCTCTGGTTCGCGCTGTTCGACACCTCCGCCGAGGGCCCGCAGGCCGTCAAGCAGACGTTCCCCAGGCCGGCTTCATCCGGCGACGACTACATCCGGATCGGCGACGCCAGGTTCGGCGACGGAAGGGTCGAGGGCAGCGCGGAGGGGGAGGGGAGGAGCGCGTCCTGGGATCTCACGTTCGAGCCCGGCGGCGAGGCGTTCCACCATCTGCCGCGCGGCTTCCTCTACAAGGCGCCGATCCCGCGCACGAAGCTGCTCAGCCCGTACCCGGACGCCCGCTTCAGCGGCCGCGCCGAGATCGACGGCCGCGTGGTCGACCTCGACGGCTGGCGCGGCATGGTTGGGCACAACTGGGGCGCGGAGCACGCCGAGCGCTGGATCTGGATGCACGGCACGAACTTCGACGGCCACGACGACGCCTGGCTCGACGCCGGCATCGGCCGGATCAAGGTCGGCCCGCTGACCACTCCGTGGATCGCGAACGGCGTGCTGCACCTCGACGGCGTCCGTCACCGCCTCGGCGGCCCGGAGAAGGCGCGCAAGACCGACGTGCACGAGGCGCCCGACCGCTGCGACTTCACCCTCCCCGGATCGGGCATCACCGTCCAGGGAACCGTGGGCGCGGCGCGCAAGGACTTCGTCGGCTGGATCTACGCCGACCCGGACGGATCCGAGCACAACACCGTGAATTGCTCGGCCGCCGAGATGACTCTCACCGTGTCGCGGCCGGGGCTGCCGCCGCTGACGCTGAAGACGCCGGGTGGAGCGGCCTACGAACTGGGGATGCGCGAGACCGATCACGGCATCCCGATCCAACCGTTTGGAGATGGCTGATGAGCCGCGTCCGACTGTCGTGCGGCATCACGTTCATCGTGGCCGGGCTGCTGCACTTCCTTGTCCCGAAGCCCTACATCTCGATCATGCCGCCGTACCTGCCGGCCCACAAGGAGCTGGTGCTCCTGAGCGGCGTGGCCGAGGCCGGCGGCGGCGTGCTGATCCTGATACCCGGCCTCGAGAGGCCCGCGCGGTGGTTCATGATCGCCACCTTGATCGCGATCTTCCCCGCGAACGTCCACGTGGCCATGAACCCGGACCAGATCAAGGGGCTTCCGGAGCAGATCCCGAACTGGACGCTGTGGGCACGCCTGCCGTTCCAGGCCGCCTTCATCTGGTGGGTCGTCAAGGCCACGCAGAAGCGGCCCGTTCCCCAGCCCCAGGCCCAGGCCTAGCCATCGTATGTCGCACGCGCTGATCACCGGCTTCCCGGGCTTCATCGGGCGCCGTCTCGTCCACAAGCTGCTCAGCGACTCGGGCAAGCTGCGGCTGACGGCGATCGTCGAGGACCGGATGAGCGGGCTCGCGGCCGAGCTCGCCGCCCCGTACGGCGACCGGGTCGAGGTCCTCGCCGGCGACATCGGCGACCGGCGCCTCGGGCTGGCCGATGACGACTGGGACAGGCTGCGCAAGTCGGTCCGCACCGTCTACCACCTGGCCGCCATCTACAACCTCGCGGTGCCGCTCGAGATCGCCCAGCGGGTGAACGTCGACGGGACCGGGAACATCGTCGAGTTCTGCGCCGCGTGCAAGTCGCTCGAGCGCCACGTGTACGTGAGCACCGCGTATGTCGCGGGCCGGCGCAAGGGCGTGGTCTACGAGCACGAGCTGGTGATGGGCCAGGACTTCAAGAACCACTACGAGAGCACGAAGTTCCAGGCCGAGGCCTGGGTGCGCGAGAGCATGGACTCGGTGCCGACGACGATCATCAGGCCGGCGATCGTGGTCGGCGACTCGAAGACGGGCGAGACTGAGAAGTTCGACGGGCCCTACTACATCCTCCGCGCGATAGCGACGGCCGAGCGCATGCGCCGGCCGGTGACCCAGTTCGGCCGCTCCGACGCGCTGTTCAACGTCGTCCCCGTGGACTACATAGTCGACGCGCTCGCCGCGGTGGGCGATGTGGCCGGCGCGGAGGGGGAGACCTTCCACCTCGTCGATTCCGACCCGCTCACTTCACACGACCTGATGGAGGCGCTCAGCCGCGAGCTCACGGGCCGCGTGCCCAAGGGCCGCGTGCCGGCAAAGGTCGTCGAGCAGGCGCTGCGCTCGAAGAAGGTCGCGGGGATGTTCGGCAACACGCCGCGCGAGTCGATCGCCTACCTCAACCACCCGGTCCGATTCGACACGCGGCGCGCGGTCGACGTGCTCGGGCCACTCGGGCTGGCGCCGCCGCGCTTCGGCGACTACGTCAAGCCGATGGTCGAGTTCTTCCGCGCGCACGAGGACGACCCGGCGTACGAGCCGGCGCCCGCCACCTAGAAGCGCCTGCTTGGCGATGTCGAGGCCGTGATCGACCCGGATGCCGTCACGCCACCCCCAGAGCTCAAACTCAATGCCTCATAACGGGGATTATGTGAACCTGAGTACGAAGATGGCCATAAGTAGCCGGCGAGATCGCCCGCGCCACTCGGGATCCCGATCCTGGTCTCCCAGGCCGGCGCCGCCCGCATCGGAGATGCGCTGTGCCGTTGAGACCTACGCCGCGGGCAGCGAACTCGCCCCGGGCGTCGAACCCGTCGAGATCGGTGTCCTGTCGCGACGAGTACGCCTTCGCGATCGACAGCGGCGAGCATGCCATCGTTCTCGCCGACGGGTGACACATTACGGCGGAGAGCTCGGCTTCGTGCCGGACTCGTTGCTCGGCGACGATCCCGAAGCCATCAAGGACGGCCTCACCGAGCGGTTCCGCCCCCTGCTCGAGCGCGATTTCGACCATCTCCTGTTCGCCCACGGCGACCCGATCATCGGCGATGGCAACGACGCCCTGCGCCGCTTCGTCGAGCCGCGCGGCTAACGGCCCCACGCGCCCAGCCGGCCGGCTGCGGCGCCTCGGTAGTTTGCTGGGCGAATGACGACGCTCGCCGCGACCGGCGCACACCACGTAGGCGAGGTCCTCTTCGGGCTCCTCCTCGCCATCTCCGCCCTCGCGGTGATCGCGAACCTGATCCGGATCCCGTATCCGATCCTGCTCGTCATCGGCGGGCTCGTCTTCGGATTGATCCCGGGCGTGCCGGAGGTCGAGCTCGACCCGGACATCGTCCTGCTGATCTTCCTGCCGCCGCTGCTCTACTCGGCCGCCTTCTTCTCCAACCTGCGCGAGCTGCGCAAGAACGTCCGCCCGATCTCGATCCTCGCGATCGGGCTCGTACTTGTGACGACGGTCGTCGTCGCGGTTGCCGCGCACTACGTGATCGGGCTGGAGTGGTCGGTCGCGTTCGTTCTCGGCGCGGTCGTCTCCCCCACCGACGCGGTCGCCCCGGCCGAGATCCTCCGCCGACTCGGCGCGCCCCGCGGCGTGGTCAACGTGGTCGAGGGCGAGAACCTGACCAACGACTGGACCGCCCTGGTCACCTACAAGTTCGCGGTCGCGGCGGTGGTCACCGGCAGCTTCTCGCTCGCCGAGGCCATCCCGGAGTTCTTCCTCACCGGCATCGCGGGCGTCGTCATCGGGGTGACGGTGGGTGTGGTCATCTCCGCGGTGCGGCGCCGGATCGACGACCCGCCGAGCGAGATCACGATCTCCCTCCTCACCGCCTACGCGGCATACCTGCCGGCGGAAGCCATTGGCGCCTCGGGCGTGATCGCCGCCGTCACGACCGGCGTCTGGCTCGGCTGGCAGGCCTCCGAGCTCACGACCCACACGACGCGCCTCCAGCTGACCGCGGTCTGGGAGACCCTCCAGTTCCTCCTCAACGCCGTGCTGTTCGTACTCGTCGGCCTGCAACTCCCCGTCGTGCTCGACGAGCTGTCGGGCCGTACGACCGGCGAGCTGATCGGCTACGCGTCGCTGATCTCGGGGATCGTGATCGTCGTCCGCCTGATCTGGGTCTACGCGTTCCGGTGGATGTTGGCGATGATCCTGAGCCGCGTCCGCGGGCCCTCGTACACGCCCAACCCGTGGCGCAACATCACGCTCGTCGCGTGGAGCGGCATGCGCGGGTCCGTATGCCTCGCGGCCGCGCTGGCGATCCCGTTCCAGACCGATGCCGGCACCCCGTTCCCGGACCGCGATCTGGTGCTGTTCCTCGCCTTCAGCGTGATCATCGCGACGCTTGTCGGCCAGGGGCTCGTGTTCCCCGCCCTGATCCGCTGGCTGAGGCTCGAGGACGACACCGCCGACGCCGACGAGGAGCTCGAGGCGCGGCTCGAGATCGCCTTCTCCGCCCTGACCCGCGTCGAGGAGATCGCCGAGGAGGAGTGGGTGCTCGACGGCACCGCCGACCGGGTGCGCCAGCTGTACGAGTACCGCAGCCGGAGATTCCAGTCGAGCGTCGACGGCTCACAGCTGCCGGACGACGACGAGACCGACTACGAGGCGCGCGCCGAGCAGTACTCGCGCTTCATGCACGAGGTGATCGGCGCCCAGCGCGTGACGCTGCGCCGGCTGCGCGACGCCGGCGACATCTCCGACGACGTGCGCCGCCGGGTCGAGTACGACCTCGACCTCGAAGAGGCGCGGCTCGGGGCCTAGCCCAGGTCGCGCTCGGCGACGAGCAGGCTCTGGCTCGCGCGGCCGATCATGCCCTCGGTGTCGTGCAGCATCGTGTCCGAGATGCCCACGCCCGTCGTCTCGGGGTAGGTCACGGCGTCGAGCGCCACCCAATCACCGCGCGGTGGGCGCCGCAAGGTCACCGACAGGTCGGTGTTGATGAAGAGGTAGCGGCGGTAGTCGAGCGGGGCGCTCACGCCGTTCCCCGAGTCGGCCGCCACCAGCACGCGGTCGCGCGGCTCGATCTCCTCCCCCTCGACCAGCGACACGCGCATCCGCATCCACGCCTTGGCCGGCCCCGGCTCCGTGAACCCGCCGGTCACGAAACGGACCTCCATCGCGTCGTTGTAGGCAAGGTCGTGCCCGGTCGGGAAGAACGGCATCTCGTGTGCCTCGTCCGGCCCGGGCAGCGGCTCCGGCTCGGGCACCGCCGCGTCGATCGTCACCTGCTCGGTGCGTATCCGCCAGCCGCGCGCTCGGACGGCCACCTTCCCGTCGACCGTGATCGTGCCCTCCACCATCTCGACGCGCCGCCCGGGCCGGGTGACCTCGGCGTTCAGTTCGAGCTCGCCGATCGGGATCGGGGCGAGGATCTCGTAGGTCACGCGAACGAGCAGCGCGGGATCGAGGTTGCCCGCGCGGTCCAGCGTGCGCCCGAGCAGCGCGCTCGGCGGGCCCGCGTGCTGACTGCCCGCGTCCCACGGCCCCCGCGTGTAGTCGGTGGCGGTGAAGACCCCGCCGCCGCGCGGCAGGTAGAACGCGGGCGGTCGCTCCAGGGCGCTACCCGGACGCGCCGGGCCCGTAGCTCTTCGGCAGGCCGAGCGAGTGCTCGGCGACGTAGTTGAGGATCATCTCGCGCGACACCGGCGCCGTCCTGGTCAGGCGCACGCCCCACCACATCTGCGACAGCCCGTACTCGAGCGCGAAGCCGTTGCCGCCGTGCGTCTGGATGGCCTGGTCGACGCACTTGATCGCCGCCTCGGCCGCCGCGTACTTGGCCATGTTCGACGCCTCCCCCGCGCCCTTGGCCCCGGCGTCGTACAGGGCCGCGGCCTTCTGGGTCATCAGCTTCGCCAGCTCGAGCTCGATCTTGGCGTGCGCGAGCGGATGTGAGATGCCCTGGTGGGTGCCGATCGGCGCGCCCCAGACGTTGCGCTCGCGCGCGTAGTCGGCGCCCTTCTGCAAAGCGAACCGCGCCGCGCCGCAGGCGATCGTCGCGCCCATGATCCGCTCCGGGTTGAGCCCGTCGAACACGGCGCCGAGGCCGCCGTTCTCGCCGCCGATCAGACGGTCCGCCTCGACCTCGACGTTGTCGAAGAAGAGCTGCCACTGATGGTCGGGCCCGATGTGCGGCATCGGGATCTGCGTCTTGGTGAAGCCCGGCGTGTCCACGTCGATGATCGCGATCGACGGCAGCCCGAGCGTCCCGTCGGCGTTGCGGAAGCGCGCGACCACGAGCACGGCGTCGGCCTCCTCGATCGCCGAGATGTAGGTCTTCTGGCCGTTGAGCAGGTACCTATCGCCGTCCTTGCGCATGTTCGTCGCGAGGTTGTGCGAGTTGGTGCCCGCGTCGGGCTCCGTGATCGCGAACGCGATCTTGGTGGTGCCGGCGCCGATGCCCCGCAGCCAGCGGTCCTTCTGCTCGGGCGTGCCGTGCTTGGTGAGGATGCTGCCCACGATCGCGGGCGAGACCACGATCAGCAGGAGCGATGTGCCCGCCGCGGCGATCTCCTCGCCGACCTGGGCCAGCGCCTCCATGCCGAGCCCGCCCCCGCCGTACTCCGCGGGGATGTTCACGCCGAGATAGCCGCGGCTGGCGAGCGCGTCCCACAGCTCCGTCGCCGGCTCGTCCGCCTCGATCTTCGCGTGCATGTACTTCTGCCCGTAGTCGGAGCAGATGCCGGACACGGCTTCGCGGAGAAGGACTTCCTCCTGGTTCGGGACGAGATTGAGGATGGCGTCTGACGCCGCAACGGTGGCCATATGGCCGCGGAGCTTACGCCGCTGCGCGGTCCAACAGATCCCCGGCGGGCACGGGTCGCCCGACGTGGAAACCCTGCGCGTAGCCGACGCCGATGCGGTCGACAGATCCACCTCGTGACGGCCTGTGTCGGGAAGCAGGACGCCGAACTTGTCGCCGCCGAGGCGTGCGAGGACGTCGGTGCGGCGCAGCCGGCCCGCGAGGGCCCGCCCGATGCGGGGATCATCGAGCGGCGATTGCGCACTTCGCTCCGGTTGATCGGCAGGCCGTACCCCCCCCTTGAACGGTTCCCACGTACGATCGGCCTGTGCCAGCCAAGGCCGACGACGCGGCGGCCAAGCGGAAGAAGGCTCCCGCCCGCCGCAAGAGCTCGCTGCCGGAGGTGAAGCTGGGAGACCTGGCGCCGAACGGGATCTCTGCCGCCATGTTCGGCCTGATCGAGCGCGGCGCGCACAAGCGCCCGCGGATCGCCAACGCCGTGCGGGGCACGGTCGAGCTGCGCTTCAAGGAGGACTTCGCCCCCGTGCGGGTCAACTTCCGGGCGAACGACGTGATCATCGAGGACGTGGTCGAGGCCGATGGCGAGACCCCCAAGCGCCGCAAGCGCGCCGACGCGCCGGACCTGGTGATCACCGGCACGCTGCCGGACATCGTCCAGCTCGCATCCGCCCCGTTGTTCGGCGGGGTGCCGAAGCCGACGAACGCCCGCGGACGCGCCGCGCTGGCACGCGTGGCGGGCGGCCGGGTGAAGATCGAGGGCAACCCCCTGCTGGCCAGGCGGCTGCTGAAGCTGCTCGAGATCTAGACTCCTCGGAGTGGCAAAGCAACGCGTACAGATGCAGATGGGCCAGCTCGCGGCGATCCAGCAGCTCGAGGACCGCACCGACGAGCAGCTGCGGAGCGAGTCCAAGTACCGCGTGGCCGCCAACGCCCTGCTCGGCGCGCGGGCCGCTGAGCGCTACGACGCCGCCGAGGCCAAGGAGTACTTCAACAAGGCCCTGGCCGGCTGCCACCCGCAGGAGCGTCAGGCCCTGCGGCGGATGATGCAGGCATCGATGGCGCTCGCCGAGCGCCGCCCGGACGACCTCAAGGCAGCCGTCGAGAAGCTCGGCCAGGCGCCGCCGTCGAACCGCCAGCTCTTCATGCTGCGCCTGATGGGGCTCGTGGCCCCGTCGCAGAGCGCCGGCACCTTCGCCCGGGTACGCGGCATCCTGATCCTGATCGGGGTCGTGATCCTGTTGCTGGCGATCGGCTTCGGCATCGCCAAGCTCGTCGCGCTCCCGTTCGGCGGGGTCGGCACCTTCGGCGCCATCTTCCTCGGGCTGCTGATCGTCGCCGCCGCCCTCGGCGGCCTGGCCTTCTTCGGCCGGCGCCGACAGGCCCGGATGCAGGCCGGCCGCGGCAGCGGCTAGCTACCGCTCGACGACGGTCGCCTTCTCGAGCACGACAGGCTGCACGGGTACGCCCTCGCCGCCGCTCGCCGGGTCGCCCTGGCGGCCGATGCGCGCGACGGTCTTCATGCCGGCGCCGACCTTGCCGAGCAGCGCGTACTCGGGCGGGAGCCCGGCGTCGGCTCCGGTGACCACGTAGAACTGGCTGCCGGCCGTGCCGGGCGCCTCGTCGGCGGTCTTGGCCATCGCCACGACGCCCCGCGTGTACTTGGCGCGTCGCCGGCGGCACGTCGCGCGTGGAGTAGCCCGGGCCGCCCGTCCCTGTCCCGGTCGGGTCCCCGCCCTGGATCACGAAGCCGGGGACGACCCGGTGGAAGAGCGTGCCGTCGTAGAAGCCCGACTTCGCCAACGAGACGAACGAGGCGGCAGTCCGGGGCGAGTTCTTCTGATCGACCCGGATCGTGAACGAGCCACACGACGTGCGGAACGCGACGTCGTAGGTCTTGCCCGGCGCCAGCGCCTCCGTCGGTGCCTTGGCGCCACCGTCGGGCTTCGGCTCCGGTGCCTTCACGCGCTCACAGCCGTCGACCTTCTGCGGCGTCGCCGAGCTGGTGCCCGCGGGCTCCGGATCGTCGTCGCCACAGCCTGCGGCGACGAGGGCGAGTAGGGCGATCAGCGACAGCGAGACCCTTGTCATCGGCCGCAGACTAGTGGCCGCTAGAGTCCTGCGCCCCCGGTGCCCCTCGCCCCCCTCCTCCGCCCGTACGACCAGATCGTGCTCGACCTAGACGGGTGCGTCTGGGTCGGCGACGCCGCGGTGGACGGCTCGGTGAAGGCGATCGAGACGCTTCGGGCCGAGGGCAAGCGGGTCGCGTTCGCGACCAACGACCCCCGCCACCCCACCGAGGACATCGTCGCCAAGCTGTGGCGCGTCGGCGTGCAGGCCTCGCTCGCGGACGTCGTGACCGTCGGCGGCGCCGTCCAACACCTGCTTGCCGAGACGCGCGCCGGGCGAACGGCGTTCGTGATCGGGACCGCCGCGCTGCGCGAGCACGTCGCGGCGGCCGGCCTGCGCCTCGTCGACGGCACCGACGGCGACCGCGCCGAGGTGGTCGTACTCGGCGGCAGCGACGACGTGCACTTCGAGGACCTCAAGCGAGCTTCGCTGGCGCTGCGCGCCGGGGCCGATTTCCTGGCCACCGGCCGCGACCCGACGTACCCGATGCCGGACGGGCTCTGGCCGGGCACGGGCGCGATCCTCGCCGCCGTCGAGACCGCGACGGGCCGGACGGCCGAGATCGTCGGCAAACCGCAGCCGCAGCTCTTCCTCACCGCTCTCGACCGTCTCGGCGAGGGCCGGACGCTCGTGGTCGGCGACCGGCTCGACGCCGACGTGGCCGGCGCCCACGCGGCCGGGCTCGACGCGGCGCTCGTGCTCAGCGGCGGCACGTCCGCCGCCGAGGCCGAGGCAGCCGGCGAACCGCGCCCCGTGGCGGTCGCCGCGAGTCTCGCGGCCCTCGTCGGCGGCATAGACTCGGGCGCTTGACCCGCCGTCTCGTCCTCATCTGCAACCCCGCCTCGGCCAACGGCCGCGGCGCGCGGCGCCTGCCCCTCGCCCAGGCCGAGTTCGACCGCCTGGGCGTCGACTTCCACACGGTCGAGACGCGAGATATCGGCCACGCACGCGAGGCAGCCGAGGCGGCCGTGGCAGCGGGAGAACGAGTCGCCGGGCTCGGGGGCGACGGCCTGCTGCGGCCGCTCGCGGCGGCGCTGCGCGGCAGCGAGTCCTCGCTGGCGATAGTCCCCGGTGGCCGCGGCAACGATTTCGGCCGGGTGCTCGGCATACCCACGGACACCGTCGAGGCGGTGCGGGTGGCCGCCGCGGGAAACGAACGCCTCGTGGACATCGGCACCGTCGACGGCGAGCCGTTTCTCAGCATCGCGAGCTTCGGCTTCGACTCGGACGCGAACCGTCTCGCCAACGAGGTCAAGGTCGTGCGCGGCAACCTCGTCTATCTCTACGCCGCCCTGCGCGCGCTCGTCCAGTGGAAGCCGGCACGCTTCACGGTGACCGTCGACGGCGAGCAGCACGACCTCGCCGGGTATTCGGTGGTCGTGGCCAACTCGAAGGCCTATGGCGGCGGGATGTTCATCGCCCCGCAGGCCGAGCTCGACGACGGGCTGCTCGACGTCGTGATCTCGGGCGACGGCACGAAGCTCGCGTTCCTGCGCGGAATGCCCAAGGTCTTCAAGGGCGAGCACCTCGACGAACCGAGCGTGACCGTGCTGCGCGGTCGCGAGGTCGCCGTCGCGGCGGACCGCGAGTTCGACATCTACGCCGACGGCGACCCGATCGGCGCGGTTCCCGCAACCGTTCGCGTCGAGCACCGGGCGCTGCGCGTCGTGGTGCCCGAGTGACGTTCCGCTTCTGGCGGGCCGTCGCACGCGCCGTCCGCGCGCTCTCGCGCCGGATCGGCCGCAGCGGCGGCACGACCCTCCCCGGCCGCTTGCTGTTGCGCGTGAGCCCCGACGCCCTCGAACGGATGGGCGGTGAGCTCGACGACGGCGCCGCCGTGGTGTCGGCGACCAACGGTAAGACGACGTCGGCCGCGATGACGGCCGCGATCCTCGAGCGGTCGGGCGAGCGGATCGTGCACAACCGGGCCGGTTCGAACATGGGCTGGGGCGTGGCCACCGCACTGCTCGACGCGGGCCGCGAACGCGGCCAGCTGGGCCTGTTCGAGGTCGACGAGGCGTGGCTGCCGCGCGTCGCCGAGGCGCTGCATCCGGGTACGTACCTGCTTTCGAACCTCTTCCGCGACCAGCTCGACCGCTACGGCGAGCTCGAGCTGCTCGCCGACGCCTGGGCCGAGCTCATCGCGGCCGAGGCAACCGGGGCACGACTCGTCCTGAACGCCGACGACCCGTTGATCGCGGACCTCGGGCGCGAGCGTGAGGGCGTGACGTACTTCGGGCTCGGCGACGACTCCCAGGCGCTGCCCGCGCTCCAGCACGCCGCCGATTCCAAGCACTGCCGCAACTGCGGCCACCCGTACGAGTACGAGGCGGTCTACCTCGGCCACCTCGGCCGCTACCGCTGCCCGAACTGCGGGCGCGAGCGCCCGGCGCCGGCGGTCTCGGCCCGGAGTGTCGAGCTGGAGGGCATGACGGCGGCGCGGTTCGAGCTCGTCGCCGCGCAGGGGTCCGCCCCGGTCCGGCTCCCCCTCCCCGGGCTCTACAACGTGTACAACGCGGTCGGCGCGGCTGCCCTGGCGCTCGAGCTGGGCGCCGGCCTCGACGACACCGTGGCGGCGCTGGAGGGCTTCGGCGGCGCGTTCGGCCGGGTCGAGACGATCCCGGTGCCGGTGCCCGGCGGCACGCGCCCGGTGTCGATCCTCCTCGTCAAGAACCCAGCCGGGCGCGAACGAGGTCCTGCGCACTCTGATCCTCGCCGGCGAGCCGATCGACCTCTGGATCGGCCTGAACGACAAGATCGCCGACGGGCGCGACATCTCATGGGTCTGGGACGCCGACTTCGAGGTGCTGGCCGGCCGCGTCGGCCACGTGACCTGCTCCGGCACCCGGGCCGAGGAGATGGCCCTGCGCCTGAAGTACGCCGGCGTCGCCGCGGACCCGGCGGTCGACCGCGACCTCGGCCGCTCGCTGGATGCCGCGGCAGCGGCCGGCGAGCCCGGCCGGCCGCTCTACGCCCTACCCACCTACACGGCGCTGCTCGAGGTCCGCGACGACCTCGCGCGCCGCGGACTCGCCGGGCGGTGGGCGGCCTGACCGAGTACGTCTTCGCCTACGGGTCCTTGGTGGCCGATCTCGCCGGGTCGCCGGCGCGGCTGCGCGGCTACCGCCGCGTGCTCGGGGTCGCGGCCGACAACAGCGAGCGGATCCCTGGCTACAAGGTCTACACGGACGCGGCCGACGGATCGGTGCCGCCGGTGTTCGTCGCGTTCGCCGACCTGCGCCCGGACGAGGACACGATCGTCAACGGCGTGGTCGCGCCCGTCTCCGCGGCCCAGCTCGACGCCCTCGACGCGCGCGAGCGCAACTACGACCGCGTCGACGTGACCCTCGACGTCGACCCCGACCCGGGAACCGTTTGGGCCTACGTCGGCTCCGACGCCGGCCGCGAGCGGCTCGCCGCGGGCGTGGCCGCCGGCCGGGCCGTCGTCAGCCGCACCTATCTGCAGACCCTGGACTCGGCTTTCCGCGCCCTCGGGGAAGAGGAGTACGAGGAGTTCCTCGAGTCGTCGGAGCTGACGGGGCTTCCCGTCGCGGACCTCAACCGGCTCGACGTGCCGTGAGCGATTCGCTCACCGCCGTCTGGCACGACGTCGAGTGCGCGTCGTACACGGCGGACATCGAGCTGTGGCGCGACCTCGCGACGCGCCGCGGGCGGCCCCGTGCTCGACATCGGGGCGGGCACCGGTCGCGTGGCACTCGACCTGGCCCGGCGGGGGCAGGACGTGACCGCGTTCGACTCGGACCCCGACCTGCTCGCCGCGCTGGCGGCGCGCGCGGCGGCCGAGGGCCTCACGGTCCCGACGATCGCCGGCGACGCCCGCGCCTTCGCCCTCGACCGCCGCTTCGCCCTCGTGTTCCTCGCGATGCAGGTGGTCCAGCTGCTCGGAGGCGAGCAGGGACGGGCGTCGATGCTGGCGAGCGTCGGCCACGTGCTGGAGCCCGGCGGACGGGTCGCGCTCGCCCTCGCCAATCCGTGGGAGGCGGTGCCCGCCGAGGAATCGCTCCCTCCGCTTCCCGACGTGCTCGAACGCGACGGCTGGGTGTACTCCTCGCTGCCGATCGGCGTCCGGGTCGACGGCGAGCACGCCGCCATCGACCGGATCCGCGAGGCCGTCTCGCCGGACGGCGAGCTGACGGAATCGTTCGACACCATCGTCCTCGACGGCCTCGCGGCCGACCGGCTCGAGCGCGAGGCCCAGGCCGCGGGCTTCGAGATCCTCCCTGCGCGCTACGTCGACCCGACGCGCGACTACGTCGGGAGCACTGTCGTCATGCTGGAGAAGGCATGAGCCCCGCTCTGCGCGTCTGCGCGCTCTACCCGGACCTGATGAACATCTACGCCGACCGCGGCAACATCGCGGTCCTACGCGCGCGCTGCGAGTGGCGCGGTATCGGGTTCGAGCTTGCGGCCTCCGGCCACGGCGAGCGCCTGGATCCGGCAGCCCACGACCTCTTCTACATGGGCGGCGGGCAGGATCGCGACCAGGTGGCGGTCGCGGGCGACATGGTCGCCACCAAGCGCGACGGCCTGCTCGCCGCGCGCGACGCAGGGTCGGTCGTGCTCGCGGTCTGCGGTGGCTACCAACTGCTCGGCGAGAGCTACCAGCTCGGCGCCGAGAAGCTGCCCGGGCGTCGGAATCGTCGACCTGACGACCGTTCGCGAGGACGGCCCGCGGCTGATCGGCAACTGCGTGATCGAGGCCGACCTCGGCCGCGGCGAACGGATGATCGCCGGGTTCGAGAACCACGGCGGCCGCACCTATCTCGGCAGCGCCGAGCAACCGCTCGGGACGGTGGTCTCCGGGCACGGCAACAACGGCAGCGACGGCTTCGAGGGCGTGCGCCGCGACAACGTGATCGGCACCTACCTCCACGGTCCGCTCCTGCCGAAGAACGTCTGGCTCGCCGACCGTCTGATCGAACTGGCCCTCGACATCGATCTCGAGCCGCTCGACGACCGGGTCGAGGACGCCGCCCACGCCAGCGCGCGGCGTGCTGCGGGGGTCTAGGGTCCGCCGGCCGCCCGCCCACGCTTCGACACTCTGTGCCAATCCTTTTGCCTATTGCCCGCGTCCGGCACAGGACGTGGGCGATTTCGGCTATATCCGCCAAGCAGCGTCTCGCGCCACGACGGGTGGCACGGAGTGTCGACCGGGGCTGCCATGAAGCACGCGGTATCGTCGGCGCATGTCGTCTGCGTTCGTGACCGGGGGGTCAGGCTTCATCGGCCGCGCGCTGCTGCGCCGCCTCATCGCCGACGGCTGGGAGGTGCGCGCCCTCGCGCGGTCCGATCGCGCCGCGGACACCGTCCGCGAACTGGGCGCGGAGCCCGTCCCGGGCGACCTGTCCGACCCGGAGAAGATCGCCGCCGGCGCAGCCGGCACCCAGATCGCCTTCCACCTCGCGGCCCACCTCGGGCAGTGGGGGCCGTGGGAGGAGTTCGAGCAGGGCACGGTGGTCGGTACCGCCAACGCGCTCGAGGGCGCACGCGCGGCCGGTGTCGAGCGGTTCGTGCACGTCGGCACCGAGGCCGCGCTCATGGCCGGCCAGCCCCTCGTGAACGCCGACGAGACGACCCCGCTCCAGCCCGACTCCGCTGCCTACTACCCACGCAGCAAGGCTCGTGCCGAGGCGCTGGCCCGCGAAGCGAACGACGACGACGGCATGCAGACCGTCGTGATCCGGCCCCGCTTCGTGTGGGGTCCGGACGACACCTCTCTGATGCCGAACATCCTCGGCATGATGAAGTCGGGCAAGTGGGCGTGGGTCGGCGGCGGGCACGCGATGACCTCGACCAGCCACATCGACAACGTCGTCGAGGGCATGCTCGCCGGAGCTGCCAACGGCCGCGGCGGCGAGGCCTACTTCGTGCTCGACGACGGCGTCGTTCAGTTCCGCGACTTCCTGACCCGGATGGTGGCCACGCAGGGAGTCGAGGCGCCGGATCGCAGCGTGCCGCTCGGCGTGGCCAAGCCGCTGGCCGCGGTGAGCGAGACCGTGTGGCGGGCCCTGCGCCTCGGCGGCGAGCCGCCGATCACGCGCTTCGCGGTCTGGGTCTCCGCGCAGGAGTGCACGCTGAGCGACGCAAAGGCCCGGCGCGAGATCGGTTACAGGCCCGTCATCTCACGCGAGGACGGGCTGGCCCAGATGGCCGCGGCCGCTGCCTAGCGGCCGGTCGAGCCGAAGCCGCCCGCGCCGCGCACCGACTCGTCGAGCGAGTCGACCTCGGCCAGCTCCGGCGCGGCGTGCGCCACGATCACGAGCTGGGCGATCCGGTCGCCGACGGCGACCTCGAAGCTGGAGTCGCGGTCGGTGTTCAACAGCAGGACGCGCACCTCGCCGCGGTAGCCCGCGTCGATCAGGCCCGGGGCGTTGACGAGCGAGATGCCGTGACGCATGGCGTTCCCGGACCTGGGCAACACGAGTCCGCCGTGTCCCGGCGGGATCGCGATCGCCACCCCGGTGCCCACGCTCGCCCGCTCACCCGGCGCGAGCGTCGCCGCCTCGGCGGCGCGCAGGTCATAGCCGGCATCGTCGTCGTGCGCACGCTCCGGGGCCGACGCCGAGTCGGTCAGCCGCGCGAACTCGAGCTTCACGCGTGGTCGTTGGCGTTGCCGTTGAGCGCAAAGCGCTCGAACCGCGCGGCGGTCGACGCAGGCACGCGGACCTTCACCCGCACGCCCTCGGCAGTGTCCTCGCGCTCCATCTCGCCCGCGATGTCGTGCAGCTCCGAGAGCCGGCCACCCTCGTCGTAGGGCACGAGCAGCTCCAGCGGCTGCAGGGTGGCGCGGAAGCGCGCCTCGATCGTCTCGCGCAGGGCCTCCAGCCCCTCCCCCGTCTCGGCCGAGATCTGCACGGCATCGGGGAAGCGGAACGAGAGCTCGCGGCGGCCATCGGCGTCGAGCACGTCGATCTTGTTCAGCACCAGCAGGCGGGGGCGCTCGCCGGCGCCGACCTCGGCGAGGACGTCGTCGACGGCGCCGATCGTGGCATGCATCTCGTCCTCGTCGTCCGAGGCATCGACGACATGGAGGATCAGCTCCGCCTCCATCGCCTCCTCGAGCGTCGCGGCGAACGCATCGACCAGCTGGTGGGGCAGCTTGCGGATGAACCCGACGGTGTCGGTCAATAGGTACGGGCGGCCGCCGATCTCGAGCGAGCGGGTTGTCGGGTCGAGCGTGTGAAAGAGCCTGTCGCGAACCTCCACGTCGGCGCCGGTGAGCCCGTTGAGCAGCGTCGACTTGCCCGCGTTCGTGTAGCCGGCGATCGCGACTCTGGGGAGCGCCGCGCGCTCACGCTCCTGGCGCATCACGGAGCGTGTGCCCTTCGTGTGCTCCAGCCGGCGCCGCAAGGCCGAGATCCTGTCGCGCGCGAGGCGGCGATCCGTCTCGATCTGGGACTCGCCCGGTCCGCGGGTGCCGATACCGGCGCCGAGTCGCTCGAGGTGCGTCCACAGCCCGCGCATGCGCGCGAGGTTGTACTCGAGCTGCGCGAGCTCGACCTGGAGCTTGCCCTCGGCCGAGCTGGCGTGGTCGGCGAAGATGTCGAGGATCAGCGCCGTGCGGTCCACCACGGGAACGCCGACGGCCTCCTCGAGGTTGCGCTCCTGGCGCGGCAGCAGCTCGTCGTCGCAGACGACCAGGTTGGCGTCCGCCTCCTTGATCGCGCGCTTGAGCTCACCGAGCTTGCCCTTGCCGAAGTAACGATCGGGGTCGGGCAATGTCCGCTTCTGGGTCATGTCGCCGGCGACGGCGGCGCCCGCCGTGCGCAGCAGCTCGTGGAGCTCCGCCAGATCGTCCGGCTCGGGGCCGGCGGCGATGCAGAAGGCACGCTGACGCGCACGGGGGTTCCTGACCCCCGCGCTACTGCGCGACTCACCGGTGCGTCCGTTCCTACCGCGATCCATCTCACTCCAGTCTAGGGGCCGCCGGGGCGGCGGTAGGATCGCCGCCATGAAGGCATTCGTGACGGGCGGGACGGGGTTCATCGGCGGCCATGTGGTGCGGCTGCTGCGCGAGCGTGGCGACGAGGTGGTGGCGCTGGTGCGATCGCCCGGGAAGGCCGGAGCGCTGCGCGAGCTCGGCTGCGAGCTGGTGGAAGGCGACCTGTCGTCGGCCGACGCGATCCGCGCCGGCATGGATGGCTGCGACGCGGTCTTCCACATCGGAGCGGTCTACGAGGTGGGGATCACCAAGGGCGAGCGCCCGGCTATGCACGATGCCAACATCGGGGGCACCGAGCGCGTGCTCGATGCCGCGATCGACGCCGGCATACCCCGCATCCTGTACGTCTCCACCTGCGCGGTGTTCGGCGACACCGGCGGCGCGATGGTGGACGAGACCTACCGCCGGTCGGGCGACGACTTCACCTCGTACTACGACGAGACGAAGTTCCGCGCGCACGAGGTGGCCGAGGACAGGATCGCGAAGGGCGCCCCGATCGTGATCGTCCAGCCGGGCGGGGTGTACGGACCCGACGACCACTCCGAGCTGGGCAACCTCATCGAGCAGGTCGCGACCGGCAAGCTGCCCGCCAAGGCGTTCGCCGACGGCGGCATGATGCTCTGCCACGTCGAGGACATCGCCGCCGGCACCGTCCTGGCGTTCGACAAGGGCGAGATCGGCGAGGCCTACGTGCTGTCGGCCGACAAGGCGACGTTCGGTCAGTTGATCGACACGGTCGCCCGCCTCGCGGGCCGCAAGCCGCCACGGATGACGATGCCGACCGCCGTGCTGAAGGGCATGGCTCCCCTCGGTCCCGTGCTCGGCCCGGCACTCGGTTTCCCGAAGAACATGCGCGAGCTGGTCAAGACCTCGGACGCCACCTACTGGGCCTCCGACGCGAAGGCACGCCGCGAACTCGGCTTCGCCCCGCGGCCGCTTGAACAGGGCCTGCGGGAGACGGTCGAGAGCATCGGCGCGCCCTGACCTTCGCGGTAAACATGTAGTTGAGATAGGCAGAGATTCCTGAGACGTTGTCAGGTATCTCTGCCTCTGTCGTAGAAGACGCAGCAGTCGAGTCCGTCCGGGCGTTCAACAGGTTCGTCGCCCGGCGGGCCGGCCTGCTGCGTCCCGACTACCTCGGCACCGCGCACTCGCTCCCCGAGGCACGTGTGCTCTACGAGCTGAGCCGCCGCGACTGGACCGAGGTCGTTGCCCTGCGCTCCGAGCTCGACCTCGATTCGGGCTACCTGAGCCGCCTGCTCGCCGGACTCGAGGACCAGGGCCTCGTCGCCCGGCAGAAGTCGCAGTCGGACCGCCGCCGCCAGGTGATCGCGCTGAGCCCGGCGGGCCAGGAGGCCGTCGGCGAGCTGGAGACCCGCGCCGACCGCGAGATCGGCGAACTGCTCGCAAACCTCTCCCCTGCCGATCGCCGCCGCCTGACCGGCGCGATGGCCGCGGTCCGGGGCATCCTCGGCGAAGAGCCCGCGGCCGGCCCCGTAGTGCTGCGCGCGATGGACATCGGCGACTACGGCTGGGTCGTCGCGCGCCACGGAGCGCTCTACAACGAGGAGTACGGCTGGGACGAGCGCATGGCGTCGCTCGTCGCCCGCATCGTGGCCGACTACGTCGACGGCCGCGACCCGCGCGCCGAGGCCGCCTGGATCGCCGAGCTCGACGGGCAACCCGCGGGCTGCGTGTTCTGCGTGCGCGAGGACGAACGCACCGCCAAGCTGCGCCTGCTCCTCGTGGAGCCGGGTGCGCGCGGGCACGGGATCGGCGGCCGCCTCGTCGAGGAGTGCATCCGGTTCGCGCGGCGAACCGGCTACGAGCGGATGGTGCTGTGGACCCAGAGCATCCTCACCTCCGCCCACCGGATCTACGAGGGCCAGGGCTTCCGGCTCGTCGACGAGGAGCCCCACCACAACTTCGGGGTCGACCTCGTCGGCCAGACATGGGAGCTCGACCTGTGAGCGCCCGCCTCGCCGGCCCGGACGACGCGCCCGCGGCCGCCGTGCTGCTCGACCGCTTCAACCGCGAATACGACGAGCAAACGCCGGGACCCGAGTGGCTCACCGGCCACCTGCGGGAGTTGATGGCGGCCGGGGCGACCGAGGTGATCCTGGCCGGCGAGGCGCCCGACGGCCTCGCGATCCTGCGCTTCCAGCCGTCGCTGACGTCCTCTGCGCTGGAGGCCTATCTGGCCGAGCTCTACGTCACGCCCGAGGCCCGCCGTGCAGGGCTCGGCACGGCGCTGATGGACGCGGTGGCGGCGCGCTGCGAGGCGCGCCGCTGCGACTTCCTCTTCCTCGGCACGGACCCGGACGACACCGACGCCCACCGCCTCTACGAGCGGTCCGGCCTCAAGCGCAACATTCTCTACGAGCGCGAGCTCTAGCTGCCGGCTGCCGCGCGCGCCATCTCCCTGGCGCGCGCCTTGTCCTCGAGCGACATGGCGCCGGGGTGCCCTTCGCCCGGCCACGGGGCAAGCGCAAGCAGGATGCGCGAGTCGGCGAGCGCCCGGACCTCGTGTAGCTCGCCGGGGTCGAACTCGGCGAACATGCCGGGGCCGCCGATGACCGGCTGGCCGATGCCGTCGGCCAGCTCGATCTCGCCGCGGACGACGATCAGGAATGTCCGCTCGTGGACCTGGTGCTCGTCGAGCCGCTCACCTGCGGGCAACTCGATGGCGACGATGCGCGCGGCGTCGCTCGAGCTCAGGATCGCCGGCTCATGGGCGGCCACTTCGAGCGTCGGTGTGTGCCAGACGCGCACCTGCTGAGCCTAGCCCGCCCGCGGGCGCGGGGCAACTAGCCGGCGAGCGAGCCGCGGATGCGCTCCATCGCCTCCTTGAGGCGATCGTCCGGCACCGTCAGGGAGATCCGGAAGAAACCCTCGCCGTTCGGCCCGTAGGCACCGCCGGGCGAGACGACCACGCCGGACTCCTCGAGCACGAGCTCGCAGTACGACGCCGAGGTGTGGCCCTCCGGCACCGGCGCCCAGACGTAGATCGTCGCCTTGGGCGTCGATACGTCGACGCCGACATCGGCCAGAGCGCCGACCACGAGGTCCCGGCGGCGTGCATACGCGGCGCTCATCTCGCGCGGCACCGCGTCGCCTTCGTCGAGCGCCTTCGCGGCAGCGAGCTGCACCGGCTCGAACATGCCCGAATCGATGTTCGTCTTGAGCTTCCAGTAGGCCTCGACCGCATCTGCGTTGCCGACGATGGCGGCCGTCCGCCAGCCGGTCATGTTGTAGCCCTTCGACAGCGAGAAGATCTCGACTCCGACCTCCTTCGCCCCCGGCGTCTCGAGGAAGCTCGGCGCGACGTAGCCGTCGAACGTCGTCTCGGTGTACGACGCGTCGTGGATCACGAGGATGTCGTTCGCCCGCGCGAACTCCACGACCTGCTCGAAGAACCCCTCCGGCGCGATCGCCCCGGTCGGGTTGTTCGGGTAGTTGAGGAACATGATCCGCGCGCGCTCGCGGTCCTCGGCGGAGATCGCATCGAAGTCCGGCACGAAGCCGAGCTCCGGCACGAGCGGCATCAGGACCGCCTCGGCCCCGGCGAGCAGGGGACCGCCCGTGTACACGGGATAGCCGGGATCGGCCGCGAGCGCCGCGGTGCCGGGGTCGAGGAAGGCCAGGTTCACGTTGAACACGCACTCCTTCGCGCCGAGCGCCGGGACGATCTCGGTCGCCGGGTCGAGATCGACGCCGAAGCGGCGGTCGTAGAAGCGGGCGAACGCGTCGCGCAGCTCGGGGCGGCCGCGGTTCGACGGGTACTGATGCGTGCCGGGGTCCTGGGCCGCCGCGGCCAGTCCGTTGATGACGAGCGCCGGGCTCGGCGTGTCCGGGTCGCCGATGCCGAGGCTGATCACGTCGACGCCGGCCTCCTTCTTGGCGGCGATCTTCCGCTCGAGCTCGGCGAACAGGTACGGGGGCAGGCGGTCGAGCCGCGCGCTGGTCTTCATGTGGGTTACCTCCGCGGGGCATCCGGCCCCGCGTCTCGATTGTCAAGCCGTACATCACGTACGGCATTCAGGAAATCGGCGCTGAGCTCGCCCCGGTACACCGGGACCGCCCAGCCGGTCAGGTCAACGTGCAGGTCCTCCCCCACCTCCACCTCCAGCTCACCGCCGTCGAGCAGGACGGTCACGGGGCTGTCGAGCCCGCGCAGCACTGCCGCCACGGCAGCGCCCGTCGCCCCGGTGCCCGACGACATCGTCTCCCCCACCCCGCGCTCGAAGATGCGCGCACGGATCGAGGAGTCGGACTCGCGGCGCCAGAACGACACGTTGGTGCGGTTCGGGAACAGCTCGTGGTTCTCCAGCGGCGGCCCGAGCTCTGACAGGTCGAGCTCGTCGAGCCCGTCCGGCACCTCGATCGCGCACTGCGGGTTGCCGATCGACACGTGCTGGAAGGCGAGCTCGCGCCCGCCGGCCGTCAGCGTCGCGCCCCCGTCGTCAGGACCGCTCGGAAAGTCCTTCGACCTGAGCTTCGCGCGCCCCATGTCGACCGTGCACGTGGTCGGCCCCGTGATGCGCGGGCGGACCTCACCGGCTGCCGTGAGGATCGAGAACGAGTCGAGGTCGGTCCAGCCGCTGTGGCGCAGGTACAGCACGGCCTCGCGTACCCCGTTGCCCGACAGCTCGGCCTCCGAGCCGTCCGGGTTGTAGATCCGCAGCGCGGCTACGAAACCCCGCTCGTCCGTCTCGGACAGCAGGAGGATGCCGTCGGCCCCGACACCGGTATGGGGGGCGCAGAAGGCCTGGATCCGTTCAGGAGTGAGCTCGAACGGGAGGTCCCGCTCCGCGACGATCGCGTAGTCGTTCCCGAGTGCCTGCCACTTCTCGAACTTCATCGGCGGCTGACCCTACGATGGATGGATGCTCGACGCTTTGCTCGCGTTCCTCCCGGTGGGCATCGTGCTCACCCTCACGCCCGGCGTGGCGACAGCGCTGGTGGTCCGCAACGCGGTCAAGGGCGGGCGCCGGCGTGCCTTCTACACCACCGCCGGGAACTCGATCGGCGTGCTCGCCTGGGCGTTTGCGGCGGCGATCGGCATCGCCGCCGTGGTGGCCACCTCGGCCACCGCATTCGCCGCCGTGAAGTTCGTCGGCGCCGCCGTGCTCCTGGTGATGGGCATCCAGGCCCTGCTCCGCGGCCACCGGCCCGAGCCCGACGGCGCGCCCGCCCTCTCCGACCGGGCGGCGCTGCGGGACGGCCTGATCACGAGCGTGTCGAACCCCAAACTGGCGGTCTTCTTCGTCGCTCTGTTCCCGCAGTTCCTCCCGGACGAGACCGCGGCGCTGCCGGCGGCGCTGCTGATGGGCGTGATGATCGTCGCCTTCGACCTCCTCTGGTACTCGGCCCTCGCCGCCGTGGTGGTCCGCGCCCAGCGCGCCTTCGTCGATCGCTGGCAGGACCGCTTCGAGCGGCTGACCGGCGCCGTGCTGGTGGGCCTGGGCGTGCGCCTCGCGCTCGAGCGGCGCTAGCCGGCGGGCTCGCCGAACCAACTCGTCAGCGCTCCGGCCAGGCCGGCGTCGGTCCCGTCGCCCACCCACGCCACGTGCCCGTCGGGGCGGACCAGCACCGCGGCGGGCGCCGTGACCTCGCCGAACACCGGCAGCTCCCACGCGCCGTCGTAGCCCGCGTCGACCAGCTGCACGCGGTCGGCCCAGGGCGCGGCATCGAGCCCACCCGGCTCGCCGAGGTTCAGCAGCAGCGGCCGTGCGCCGTGGAGCAGCGAGTAGACCGTCAGCGGGCCGTCCGGGCCGATCAGGTCGAGGTCGGGCATCCGGCGCCCGAGCAGCGGGTGCCCCTCGCCGAGGTCGTAGTGCACGTCGAGGCCGAACATCATCGCCGCGAGCCGCCGGCGCGGCTCCGCGTCCTCGAGAACCTCCGCGAGCGTGTCGCACAACGCCACCGTACGGTCGTCCGAGCGACGCAGCGCGACGTGCGCCATGGTCGTGCGCACCACCCGGGCACCAGCCGGGTGACGCTCCGCGTGGTAGGTGTCGAGGAACTCTTCGGGCGATGTCCCCTTGATCACCTGCGCCAGCTTCCAGCCCAGGTTCACCGCGTCCTGCACGCCGGTCTGCAGGCCCTGCGCGCCGTCGGGCGAATGCACGTGTGCGGCGTCACCCGCGAGCAGTACGCGCTCCGTGCGGTACTCGGCGGCCTGCCGGGCCATGTCCGTGAACCTGGAGATCCATGTCGGGCTGTGGACTCCGTAGTCGGTGCCGTAGACGCGGATGAGACCCGCCCTGAGGTCGTCCAGGGTCGGTTCCGCGGTCGCGAGGCTCGCCTCGGTGATCATCACCCGCACCGGTCCCGAATCCGCCCAGACGATCTCGCCGTCGACCATCTCGTAGTCGACCCGGCCGACGCCATGAAGGCCGGTTTCGTCCTGACGGGTCCCCCACTCCGCCTCCTCGGCGAACTCGACCTCCGCGATCAGGGAGCTGGTCGTCGGATCGACACCGGGGAATTCGATCCCCGCCGTCTTGCGGACCACGCTGCGCCCGCCGTCGCACCCGACGAGATACGCCGCCCGTAGCGACCGGCCATCGGCCAGCTCGACGTCGACCCCGGATTCGTCCTGCGCGAAGCCCGTCACCTCACAGCCGCGGTAGAAGGTCACCGGGAGCTCCTCGACCCACCCGGCGAGGATGCGCTCGATGTGGTTCTGCCACAGCCCGAGCGAGTACGGGTGCCGGGTCGGGACGTTGTCGACGCCGAAGGCGACCCCGGCGAATCGCCCAACCTGGGCCACCTGGCCCTCCGCGAGGAACCGGCCGGCGATTCCGCGCTGGTCGAATATCTCGATCGTCCGCGAGTGCAGTCCGCCCGCGCGCGAGCCCGGCAGGTCCTGGCTGGCCCGCCGCTCGACGATCGCCACGTCCACCCCCGCCAGCGCCAGCTCGCCCGCCAGCATCAAGCCCGCCGGACCACCTCCTGCGATAACCACCGAATGTCCAGTCATGAACTCCCCTTTCCACGGGTTCCTGGGTTCGGCGGGCGTTTATAGGGCACATCTCAGGCCCTCATGAGGCGGCTCTGTGCGGTATAAATTGGAACTGGCGAGAGGAGTTGTTCGCCTCCCCGCCTAGCCCGCTCTCAGCCGCTCCGCGATCTCGAGCGCAGCCGACTGCGGTGACGAGCCCGTCAGATCGATCACCAGCTTGTCCGGCAGTTTGCGCATCCACGTGAGCTGGCGCCGCGCATAGTTGCGGCTGCGTTTCTTGAGGCCCTCGGTGTCGCCGGCCAGCAGTTCGTCGAACCCGAGGGCGACGCGCGCGGTGCTCGACGCACCCAGCTCCTCGGCGCGCCGCACCTCGGCCTCGGCGCCCGCGTACACGATCGCGTCGGTACGGGCATCGATGCGTTCGTTGAGGGCGTCGCGGTCCATCGTCAGCCCCACGAGCAGCGTCGGGTGGCGGGTCTCGGGCGACCACAGCTCGGACTCCTCGCCCGCCGCCGCCTTACGGAGCGAGAGGTCGGCAATCGCCGCCCGCAGGTAGAGGCCGGTCCCGCCCACGACGATCGGGCGCCGCCCGGCTTCGATCGCCGCGTCGATCTCGGTGTGCGCGCGCCGCATGTACTCCCCGACCGAGAACCGCTCGGTGATGGGAACGAAGCCGATCAGCCGGTGCTCCAGCCGCTCCTGCTCGGCCGGCGTTGCCGCGCCGGTCAGCGCCCCGAGACCCTCGTACACCTGGAGTGCGTCGGCCGAGATGGCGACCGGGTTCTCGCCGTCCCGGCGCAGGGTGTCCGCGAGCGCGATTGCCACGGCGGTCTTGCCGACGGCCGTCGGCCCGAACAGGGCGACAACCGGCGTCGCGGCGTCAGCCAACGCGCGAGAGGAGACGCTCCTCGCCGGCCAGCGTCTGGCTGGTGGCGGAGGCGATCTCCACGTCCACGAGGTCGCCGGGCTCGCCGAGCCCGGTGAAGTTCACGGCCTTGTTGTGGCGGATCCGCCCACGCAGGCGCGACGGGTCCGTTCTGGACGGGCCTTCGACCAGCACATCCATGGTGCGGCCGACGAAGCGCTGCGCGCGCTCCCGCGCGATCCGCTGGACCGCCTCTACCAGTCGCTCCATGCGCTCCCGGGAGACCTCGTGCGGAAGCCGGTCGGGCAGATCCGCCGCCGTGGTGCCCCGGCGCGGCGAGTAGATGAACGTGAACGCCGAGTCGTAGCGAACCGCCTCGACCACGTCGAGCGTCGCGTCGAAGTCCTCATCCGTCTCGCCCGGGAAGCCGACGATGACGTCGGTCGAGAGCGCGACGTCCGGCACCAGGTCGCGGATCATCGCCGCGCGGTCGAGGTAGCGGGCCTGGTCGTAGGTGCGCCGCATCGCCTTGAGGATGCGGGTCGACCCCGACTGGAGCGGCAGGTGGATGTGCTCGCACACGCTCGGCAGCTCGGCGTGGGCACGGATCACGTCTTCGCGCATGTCCTTCGGATGCGGGCTCGTGTAGCGGATCCGGTCGATGCCTTCGACCGCGTCGATCTGGGCCAGGAGCTCGGCGAAGGTCGCCCGAGCGCCCTTCGGCAGGTCCCGGCCGTAGGAGTTCACGTTCTGACCGAGCAGGGTCACCTCGCGCACCCCGTCGCCGGCAAGCCGCTCCGCCTCGGCCACCAGCTCGGCTGCCGGGCGCGATACCTCGCGGCCGCGGGTCGACGGGACGATGCAGTACGAGCAGTTGCAGTTGCAGCCCACGGAGATCTGCATCCACGCCTGGAAGTCGCGGCCGCGCCGCATCGGCAGGTGGCCGGTGAAGCCCTCGAACTCGAAGTAGCCCTGGGCGGTGATGCTGTCGCTCGTCAGGAACTCCGCGAGCTTGTGTACCTGGCCCGGGCCGAACGCCACGTCGACGAAGGGGAACAGCTCGAACACCTCGTCCTTGAGCGACTGCGACCAGCAGCCGCCGACACCGACCACTCGCTCCGGGTCCTCCCGCTTCAGGCGCCTCGCCTCGCCCAGGTGGCCGACGAGCCGGTCGTCGGCCTTTTCACGGATCGAGCAGGTGTTGAAGAGGATCAGGTCCGCCTCGTCGCGCGCGGGCGCCTCGGCGTAACCGAGCGACTCGAGCATGCCCTTCATCCGCTCGGAGTCGTGCTCGTTCATCTGACAGCCGAAGGTGGTCAGGTGGTAGCGCTTCATCGAGCGCGAAGGGTAGTCCAGCCGCCCCGGCGGGTGTCGGCGGACGCGGTCCCCGGCGGCTAGCGCGCGTAGTCGGTGGCCCGGCTTTCGCGGATCACCGTGACCTTGATCTGCCCGGGATACTCGAGCTCCTTCTCCACGGCCCGCGCTATCTCGCGCGAGATGATCGTCGCGGTGTCGTCGTCGACCTCGTCGGGCTTCACGATCACGCGGATCTCGCGGCCTGCGTGCATCGCGTAGACCTTGTCGACACCCTTGTGGCGCATCGCCACCTCCTCGAGGTCGTGGAGGCGGGTCACGTACTGCTCGAGCGAGGCGCCACGCGCGCCGGGGCGCGCGCCCGACAGCGAGTCTGTGATCTGGACGATCACCGCCTCGACCGTCTGGGGCTCGACCTCGTTGTGGTGCGATTCCATCGCGTGCGCGACGGCCTCGGACTCCTTGTAGCGGCGCGCGAGCTCGCCGCCGACGAGCGCGTGCGGGCCCTCGACCTCGTGCGACACGGCCTTCCCGATGTCGTGCAACAGGCACGCCCGGGCGGCGGTCTTGGTGTTGGCGCCGAGTTCGCCGGCGAGCAGGCCGCCGAGGCGGGCGCACTCGATCGAGTGGGCGAGCACGTTCTGCCCGTAGCTGGTGCGGAAGTTCAGGCGGCCGAGCAGCTTCAGCAGCTCCGGGTGAATCGTGCCGACGTTCGCCTCGAACGCAGCCTGTTCCCCGAGCTCGGCGATGCGCTGGTCGATCTCGGTGCGCGCCTGGTAGTAGGCCTCCTCGATCCGGGCCGGGTGTATGCGCCCGTCGCTGAGGAGCTTTTCGAGGGTGATCCGCGCGATCTCGCGGCGCACCCCGTCGAACCCGGACAGCAGCACGGCGCCGGGCGTGTCGTCGATGATGAAGTCGATCCCGGTGAGGGTCTCGAGCGCCCGGATGTTGCGCCCCTCCTTGCCGATGATCCGGCCCTTCAGCTCGTCCGAGCGGAGTTCCACGACGGACACCGTCGTCTCGACCACGTGCCCGGCCCCGATCCGCTGCATGGCCGTTGCGAGGATGCTGCGCGCACGGCGGTCGGCGTCGTGCCGGGTCTCCTCCTCCACCTGCCGGATGAGCTTGGCCTGGTCGTGGCGCAGCTCGTCGTCGAGCTCGCGCAGGAGGATCTGCTTGGCCTGGCCGGCGCTCAGGCCGGCGACCCGCTCGAGCTCGCGCTGCTGGCGGCGCTTGGCGTCCTTGATCTCCTCGGCCTGGACCTTCAGGTTGCGGTCGCGGTCGTCGAGGGTCAGCTCGCGCCGGTCGATCTCCGCGATCCGCCCTTCGAGCGAGCTCTCGCGCGCCCGCAGCCGTTCCTCGAGGCGCGCCAGCTCCTCGCGGCGCGCCTGGAGCTCGTCGGTCCCGCTGCTTCCACCTCCAGGCGCCGTGCTCACCGGCGCGGGAGCGGCGGGCGACTCGGCCGTGCGGGAATGGGCGGGGGTCGCGGTCACGCCCCCTGCGGCCACGGGGTCCCGGCGTCTCAGAGCCAGCACCACCGCCGCGGCCACGGCCCCGGCGACAACGGCACTCAGCAGGATTTCCATCGCAGTCTCCTCATCCCGGCGTCGCCGCCGGGTCCGGTTCTCCATATGGAGCGACCGGCGCCGTGAGACGAACTGCTGTCCGGCGCGCCTTCCGAGAGCGCGCAGGTGGAGCGTCAGATGATGGTCAGAGGTCCAAGTCGGATCGAAGTGGTTCGGAAGTTCAAATCCGCTGCAAATCAGCGGTTTCCAGGATCAGTTCGTATACACGGCAGCCGAAGCCGCCCGGATTCGGAGGCTACTCCGACGCTCCAGCCCACGCAACCGCTGGTCAGCCGCGTGCGTGGGCGCGGACCGCGTCGTACGCGAGGTCCGATTCGTAGCCCTTGCGTACGAGCAGCCGCCAGGCCCGGTCGCGAGCGCGATCGTCGTCGAGCCCGGCTGGGTGTTTGGTGGCCAGGACCTCGCGCGCTGCCGCCAGCTCGGCGTCGCGATCTTGGTCCGCGAGGACCTCGGCGATCAACTCCGCGGGAACTCCCCGCCGGCGTAGATCCCGCTCGATGCGGTCGACCCCCCACTTCTCGAGCTGACGCTTGTCGGAGGTGAAGCGCTCCGCGAAGCCGCGGTCATCCAGCCAGCCGTCAGCCTGTAGGGCACCGACGGCGTGATCGATGTCGCACGGGTCGACGCGTTTACGTTCGAGAAACGCACGCACCTCGACCACCGTGCGGTCCCGCGTCGAGAGCGCGCGGTACGCAAGTTCCACCGCGCGGGCCTGTTCGTCCGGCATGACCTACCCCCGCCCCGGGTCGTTTGGCCGCGCTAGGACGCGCCTACGCGGCCTGTTCGTCCTCCAGGACTTCCCCTGTCTCGGGGTCGATGTTCGCAGGTGGCTCGACCGCCTTGATGGCCGGCCCCGTCTCGATTCCCAGAGCCCCGTAGATCTTGGCCTCGATCTCCTTCGTCAGCTCCGGCTTCTCGCGCAGGTACGCCTTCGCGTTGTTGCGCCCCTGCCCGAGCCGCTCGTCGCCGTAAGAGAAGAACGAGCCTGACTTCGTGACGATGTCATGCTCGATGCCGAGGTCGATGATGCAGCCCTCGGTCGAGATGCCCTGGCCGTACTCGATGTCGAACTCGGCCTGGCGGAACGGGGCCGCGACCTTGTTCTTGACGACCTTCACCCGTACCCGGTTGCCGACGGCCTCGGTGCCCTCCTTGAGGGTCTCGATCCGGCGGATGTCGAGGCGCTGCGACGAGTAGAACTTGAGCGCGCGGCCACCCGGCTGGGTCTCCGGCGAACCGAACATCACGCCGACCTTCTCGCGGATCTGGTTGGTCAGCAGGCAGAGCGTGTTGGCACGGTTCAGGTTGCCGGCCAGCTTGCGCATCGCCTGGCTCATCATGCGCGCCTGGAGGCCGACCGTCTGGTCGCCCATCTGGCCCTCGAGCTCGACCTTCGGCGTGAGCGCCGCGACGGAGTCGATGGCGACCACGTCGATGGTGCCCGAGCGGATCAGGAGATCGGCGATCTCGAGCGCCTGCTCGCCGTAGTCGGGCTGCGAGACGAGCATCTCGTCGACATCGACGCCGATGCGCTTGGCGTACTCCGGGTCCATCGCGTGCTCGGCGTCGATGAATGCGCAGATGCCGCCCTGCTTCTGGGCCTCCGCGAGGATGTGGTAGACGAGGGTCGTCTTACCCGAGGACTCCGGGCCGAAGACCTCGACGATGCGCCCGCGCGGCATGCCGCCGACGCCCAGCGCGAGGTCGAGCGAGAGCGCCCCCGTCGGTATGGCGGAGACGCTGACCTGGGCTCGCTCGTCGCCCATCTTCATGATCGATCCCTCGCCGAATTCACGCTGGATCTGCGTCAGAGCGCTGTTCAGCGCTGCATCGCGGGCCTTGGCGGCCTTCTCCTGCTCCTTGTCCATCTCGGTCTCCTTCGAAAGCTTGGTGGTCGCAGACTAGGTCCGGGTTCGGACGCCTTTTGCGCGTTGTGCAACAACGCAGCCAAGGCTGAGTGTGGGGCCTGCGTCGGACGTTCCCGCGGGAACGTGTGTTCGTGCGGAGCCGACCGGGCTATTTCTCGGTGGAAGCCCGCTGTTCCCGCTCTAGGGGTGCTTCGGGGTCTCGGCGTGAACTTGTTCGCTCCATGGCAGTCGAGTGGATCGGCGAACGGCTCGCCGAAGGTATCCAGGGGCCAAACGTCCCGTTTGCCGTCAGATCTGACGGGATTTCGGACGTCTGCGGCGAAACGGCGCGCCGCCGCATCCCCCGAGAAGCGAGTCAGCTCGATCGCTTGTCGGGCAGGGCTACTTGGTCGGCGCTCTGGACTGACACGAGTCGGGGCTCTTCAACAGAGGTCAGCCGTCGAGCGCTTCGAAGAAGCGCGCGGCGATCGGGGCGGCAACCGTCCCGCCCGAGCGCCCTCGCTCGACCAGCACGGCGAGCGCGACCCGACCGCGCTGGGCGATGAACCAGGCGTGCGTGGGTGGGGGATCACCGCCGCCGAACTCCGCGGTGCCGCTCTTCCCGATCACGCCTCCGGATACGCCCGACAGCGCCGCACCGGAGCCTTCGGTGACGACCGATCGCATCAGCGCGCGCAGTTCTTCGGCCTCGCCCGACGGAAGCGGTTCGCCCTCCTCGGTGCGGTCGGACTCGAACAACCGCGGGGATCGCCAGCGCCCCGCCCCGACCGTCGCGGCCACGCCGGCCATGGCCAGCGGGCTGGCGAGGATCTCGTGCTGCCCGATCATCGCCGCGGCGCGCTGCACGGCGTCCCGGCCCGGCGGCACCTGCGAGCCCGCCAGCGGCACACCGATTCTGGTCTTCAGGCCAAGCCCGTAGTCCCGCGCGGCGCGCTGGAGTGCATCGGCGCCGAGTCGACTGGCCAGCCCGATGAAGGCGGTGTTGCAGCTGATCGCGAAGTCCCGCGCGAACGGCACCGCACCCTCGGCTCCGCCCTCGAAGTTCTTGAAGCTTCGCCCGCCCGCGGTCGCGCGCGGGGGACACGGCACGGTTTGGTCCACGTCCAGGCCGTCGCGCAGCAGGGCCGCGGTCGAGATGACCTTGAACGTCGAGCCGGGCGCGTAGCTCCCCGCCAGCGCGCGATTGTAGGTCGAGTCGACCGGACGGTTGGCCACAGCGAGGATGTCGCCAGTCGCGGGGTCGACCGCGACGAGCGCGGCCTCGGTGTTCTGGGCCCGCAGGGCCGACTCGGCCGCGGCCTGCACGTCGGCGTCCAGGCGGGTGCGCAGCGCCCTTCCGGCCTTCCCTCCGCGGGTCAGCAGCGTCTTGACGGGCGTCCCGTCCACGCGCACCACAACCCGCCGCGCCGGGACCCCGGCCAGTTGTTTGTCGAATCGCGCCTGGAGGCCCCACTGGCCAACGACGTCGCCCGGGGCCAGGCGCCCGCGGCTGCGCCCGATCTGTTCCTTGGTTGCGGGCGCGACGCTCCCGAGCAGAGCGCGTCCGAACTCGCGCGATGGGGCCAGGGCCGCCGTCGAGTCGGCGCTCGCGGTGTCGGGCACCGCCTTGATCGCGGAGCGCAGACGGCGGAAATCCGGCTCGCGCAGCGTCAGCGCGTCCACGAACTGCTGCCGCCCGCCGCCGCGGATTGCCCGCTCGAGCGGGGTCGCGTCGACGTCGAGCACCCCCGCCAGCCCGCGTGCCGTCGTGCGCGGATCCTTCACCTTGCCGGCAATCGCGCCGACGCGCACTACCGGCCGCTCTGTCATCAGCGGCCGGCCGCGGCGGTCGCGTATCTCCCCGCGCGGCTTCACCTCGACGGTCGTGCCCAGCGTCGAGTCGCCGTCAAGCTCGGGATGGACGAGCTTCGGCGACCAGCGCACTTCCCAGTCGTCGCCGTCCTTGTCCAGGCCTAGGTCGGTTTTGTAGCTCCAGCGCCCGATGCGGGGGATGTCCCAGGTCAGGTCGGCGTGCGCGGTCGCATCGTTCGCGCTCTCATCCACGCCGGAGATCCCGACGCTCACCGTCGCTCCGTCCAAGCCCGCGCGGTTCGCGCGCAGTGCCTTTACCGCGGCGGCCGGGTTCGTTGTCAGCTCGGCGGCCTCGCGGTCGTTGCCCGCGCTCCACTCCCGGACGAATTCGTCGGCGGCGTCCCCAGCGTCGGGGCCGGTGAGGGCGGTGAACGCGAGGTAGGCGACCGCGATGGCCACCGCGGTGATCAGCAACCCGCCGATCAGGGTCTTCGCCGACTGGGTCCTCCCGTATCTACGAAATTGCGCTTGATTCGGCATCCGTCCCAGCAATAGCAGCGCCGCAACCAGGCGACCAGTCGCCCTCGCGTGGGAGGATCGTCACCCCGCGATCACCGGAGCGCGAACCGCCGCGTGGCCGGCCCAGGAGGGTGAAGCCCTCCCGTGCTCGGCTGGTAGCGCAATCGAGTGATGCGTCCCTTCGATCCAGTCCGGCCCGGCCACGCCACTGCCGGGCGCCCGCTATGCCGCGCGTTATGGCAGGGGCGGGGCGTTCGGCGATCGGCTCACCGAGGCACCGCCCTGGAACGGGCCAGTAGTGAATTGCTCCCCGAAGGCCGCTATAGGGGCCCTGAGGGAGCAAACGATTGCTCGACGTTGTGGCCTATAGCGCACGAGAAGGAGCAACCGTCTGGTCAATGGACATCTCGCTCACGGTCGGCTCCATCGACGTAACCGTGGAAGTGACCGATGAACTTGTGCGCCACCGGTGCTACCGAATTGGGCGAAATCACAGCTGGGACGCGATCAGCGACGAAGTGGACTAGTGCGCCTCGGAGAATTTCTGCGGAGGGCGGTTGCCGCGGGTCGCGACCGGCTGACCCCCGACCCCCCTGACCCCGAAGCCGATGATCGGGTTGCGCGAGACATCCTTGCCGCACTGACCCGCGTGAGCCGTGCCTACGTCGAGCGGACGAGGCGACCCTCGAGGACGTGACGACTCCGGAAGACCGATCCCACCCTGTCGTGCCGGTGTCAGCCGTGTACAAGCTCGAGCCGTCCCGGCCGGACGCCGCGCCTGTGACCGCCCAGGTCGACTACGGCCGCCAGGTGACGTTGTACTTCGGCCGTCACGGCACGCTCTGCGAGCTGTGGGACGGCGATGAGCCGGCGCTGATCGACGCGGTGAGCCGCCCGACTACCCGGCACATCGAGGCAGCTGACAGCTGTCGCTCCGCGCGAGCAGCGTGAGCGCCGGCCGGCCATGAATCGAGCAACGGCTGCGACGGCCTCGATTGCTGTCGCTCGCGCCGTTCGGATCATCGCGGCGAACGACACGAAGCGATGACTCCGGCGTAAATCGGGGTTCCAACTCCGCGTCGGATCAACGCCCCGCCCCGGGGGAAACGAGTTAGCGGCGGATGGTGATCGCCAGCGGCCGGGCGAGCTTGGCACCTGGAGGCGAGCGGTAGTCGACACGGTCAGAGTCAGGTTGGGGCGCTTCGCCGCCGCGGCTGCGGCCTTTTTCTGATTCGGCAACGTGCGGTGGTACCGAACAACGCGCAGTTCGGGCCGCCTGACGGCAGCGACCTGCGACGCGTCGTAGCGAGAGACGTAGACCCCGGGCTCGCGCTCGGCGAAGTCGTAGTCGTTGAACACGAGCCAGCCGCTGCCTTGGGCGTCGAGGCCGAGCGTCCCGACAGCGCCGTAATACGGTCCCCGCGTGAACGTCCGCGCCGGGAAGGCCCTCGTCATCGTCCTGGCGCTCCTGCCGTTCGCGCTGGTCGTCGCGGGGAAGCTGCTGCTCGATGACGACGACCCATCGGACCTCGCGGCGCGCGAGCGAGCCGCGGATGCCCGCGCGGCAATCACGCGGACGTGCGAGCGCCGACCCGGTGAGGCCTATATCGCCTTCGGCAAGCTCCTGGCCGAGTACGGCCGCAACGAGTCGGCGGCCCGTCCTGCTCTGAAGGCGCTGGTTCCCGTGGTGCCGGGCGACGACGCCTGCGCGGCGATCGGTGCCCGCGCGCGCGCCGCCCTACGGCGTTAAGAAATGCGCCGGCTGACGGAGACCGAACGTAGGATGGAAGCGAGGATGCGTTACCCGGCAGCCATCGCAGCAGCCCTGATCGCCCTCGTTGCGCTGCCTGCGGGCGCGTCCGCAGCCCAGGTCGAGATCACCGCGGATCCCAGCGATACGTTCTCCCCGAGCCGCGTGCAGCTCCAGCCCGGCGACAGCGCCGTCTTCCGCAACACCGGTGGGAACCACAACGTCAGGTTCGACGACGGCTCGTTCACGTTCCCGAAAAACGCGCTTCAATTTTCGTCCCGCTGGAGCTCACCCGCGAGGACTTTCCCAACCGCCGGCCGCTTCCTCTTCCACTGCGAGATTCACAGCCCTGGAGGCGGCGTCGGCATGGCAGGCGAGATCAACGTCGTCCCGCCCGGCGGCACGCTGCCCGACACCACGAGGCCCAAGATCACGCGCGCCTCGCTGAGGAGCAGCCGCTCGCGCAGGCTCACGCTCGCCTTCCGCACGAGCGAGCCCGGCCGGTTCTCCGCCAAGTTCACCCGCCGCGTCAACGGCCGCAACCGCGCGGTCCGCACCGTCGGCCGGAGCGTCGGGAAGGGCAAGGTCACCGTCCGCCTCAAGGGACGCCGGGCCGTCGGCCGCTACTCCGCCACGATCACCATGCGCGACAAGGCCGGCAACAAGAGCCGCGCCGTCAAGGCGTCGGCCCGCGTCAGGTAGCCAGCTCCACGCGCTCTAGCGCCGTGTAGCGCGCGCCGTCGCGGCTCATGTCGCTGCGGTAGAGAACGACAGCCGGGGCCACGAACGAACCGCCCGGCGGAGCACCGGAGCCGAGCCGCCGCGGGCGTTCCCGGCGCCGCGCGCGGGCCACCGTCACGTGAGCCCAGAACGGCCGGTCCTCGGGCTCGTGGTGGCCCGCTTGCGCAAGAGCCCGCTCACATGTGCCCTGGATCTCCTCCGCCCCACCCGAGGGGTCCGCGAGGTCCACGGCGAACAGCCGCGGCCGTCGTGGCGGGACACCGCTGACGCCCTCCGGTTCGAGCAGCGGTCCCGCCAGCCCGTGGACGGGCTCCAGGGCCGCCCGCGCGATCGTTGCCACCTCGTCTTCCCCGCGCCAGCCGAGGAACACGAGCGTCACGTGCAGATTGGCCGCCGGCACCACCCGCACGGCCGGGTCCGGCAGCAGCGTCTCGGCCGACCAGGAGTAGATCTCGTCGCGCGCCGCTCCGGGCAGCTCGAGCGCGACGAACAGGCGCACCCGATCGCTCAGAGCGGGAACTCCTCCCCGCGCAGGAGCCGGCGCAGCAGGTGCATGCCGACGGTGGTCGAGCGATCGCGGATCTCGTTGCGGTCGCCCGGCATCTGGACGTCGCGCGCCAGCGTCGCGCCGTCGGCGCGCTTCGCGCACCAGCAGACGGTGCCCACGGGCTTCTCCTCGGTCCCTCCGCCCGGCCCCGCGATACCGGTGATCGCGATCGTCACGTCGCAGCCGAACCGCGCCAGCGCACCGTGCGCCATCGCCTCCGCCACCTCGGGCGACACCGCCCCGTGCTTCTCGATCACGTCCGCCTTGACGCCCAGCAGCCCCGTCTTCGCCTCGTTCGCATACGCGACGGCGCCGCCGAGCACGTACTCCGACGAGCCGGGCCGCTCGGTGAGCCGGGCCGCCATGAGCCCGCCCGTGCACGATTCGGCGGTGGCGATCGTCTTGCCCTGCAGCAGGTCGGCGACCTGCTGATCGACGGTCGAGCCGTCAACCGAGAACAGGGTGTGCTCGTGGCGGTCGGCGATCAGCGCCTCCAGCGCGGCCCAGGCGGCGGCCCCCGACGGCTCGTAACGGGTGACCACCTCGACCTCGCCGCGGCGCAGGCAAGTCGTGATCTCCAGCGCGCCAAAGCCCTCGATCTCATCCTCGGCGGCCCGCAGCGTATTGGCGATCTCCGACTCCGGGATGCCGAACAGGCGGAGCATCGTCTGCTCATACGCCGTGGCTGCGCCTGCGGCCGCCTTGAAGGCGTCGGTCTCAGCCGCTTTCCACCACATCGAGTGCAACTCGCGCGGCGGCCCGGGCAGCACGACGATCGTGGGCGCTGTGCCCTCGAGCGGCGGCACGACCATGCCGGGAGCGGTGCCGGCCGGCTCGATGATCGTCGCGCCCGTCGGGCACGTAGGCCTGCTTGCGGTTGGCCGCCATCACGGCGTCCCAGTCGAGGTCCTTCCAGCGCTTGGAGAGCGGCTCGCAGGATGTCGGCGATCCGCCCCTCGAGGGCTTCGTCAAGCGCCAGCGGGCGCCCGGCGAACTCGGCGACCACCGCCAGCGTCAGGTCGTCCGCGGTCGGGCCGAGCCCGCCGCTGGTGACGATCAGGTCGACCCCCTGCTCGCGGTGAAAGCGCAGCTGGGCCTCCATGTCCTCGGGGCGATCGCCGCAGATGGTGATCGCCGCCAGGTCGACCCCCAGCTCGCGCAGCCGGTCCGACAGCCACGGGCCGTTGCGGTCCTGGACCCGGCCGGTCAGCACCTCGGTGCCGGTGATGACGATGCCGGCGCGCGCGCTCACGCGCAAGGCCTCGAGCCCGCGGGCAGTTCCTTCGTCGCGGCCTGCGTGAACTCGAACCCGACCGGCTCCGAGCTGTCCGGGATCGTGACCTTCTTCCCGTTCACGGTCACCACGAGCCCGCGCTTGCCGAGGTTTACCCGCAGCGCCTTTTTGTCCTTGAACGTCCGCTTCTGCTCCAGCGTCCCCTCGTAGAGCACCGGCGTGCCCGCGCCGCGGTCGACGCAGACGTACGTCGCCTCGGCCGGCGCGATCACGACGTTGACTCCGCTGACGGCGGGCTTGGGCTTCGGCTTGGGCGTGGTTCGGGCGGCGGTGTTGGTGGGAGTCGTGGAGGCCTTGTCGGCCGAGCCGGGCTCGTCGTCCGAGCCGCCCAGGAGACCGAGGACCAGCAGGAACCCGACCAGCAGGACCGCGAGGACCGCGGCAACCACCCCGCGGCCGGGCGGGCCTCGGCGCCGCGGCGGGCGGCCGAGCGCCGGTGCGCGTGCGGCCCGGGACTCCGAGCGGCTGCATCTGCTCGATCTCGTCCCGGGTCTCATGGCCCGCGCGGTACTCCTCGACGAGCAGGTGCGGATCCACCCCGACCACCTCGGCGTACGTCCGCAGGAAGGTCTTGACGAACGTGGGCCCCGGAAGGGAGCCCCACTCCTCGTTCTCGAGCGCGCGCAGGTACTTCGCACGGATCTTCGTGCGCTCCTCGACATCAGCGATGTCGAGCTTCTGGCGCATCCGCGCCTCGCGCAGTGTCTCGCCGATCGGCGGCATCGCGCCGCCTATTCTGTCTGACCCCGATCAGGCCTGATCGCCGACCGGCTCGGGATCCGGCGCGATGCCCTCGGCAAGCGCGTCGAGTATCCGCGGCAGATCGGCCTCGGTGATCAGCACCTTGCGGGCCTTCGAGCCCTCGTAGCCGGAGATGACCCCCCGCCGCTCGAGCATGTCGATCAGCCGCCGGCGCGCGTGTAGCCGACGCGCAGCCGCCGCTGAAGCATCGATGTGGAAGCGGTGTCCATCTGGACCACCGTGCGGATCGCCTCCGCCAGCAGCTCGTCCTGGTCCGGGTCGAAGTCGCCCTTCTCCTCCTCAGGCTCGTCGGACTCGACAGCCTCGAGCAGCTCCTCGTGGAGCTCGGGCTCGCCCTGGCGGCGCCAGTGAGCGGTGAGCTTCTCGATCTCCTCCTCGTCGACGAAGGCGCCCTGGATGCGGTTGAGCTTCGACCCGTTGCCGGGCTTGAAGAGCATGTCGCCCTTGCCGAGCAGCGATTCGGCGCCGTTCTGATCGAGGATCACGCGCGAGTCCGTCTGCGAGGAGACGGCGAAGGCGATGCGGGCCGGCACGTTCGCCTTGATCATGCCGGTGATGATGTCCGCGCTCGGCCGCTGGGTGGCGAGCAGGAGATGGATGCCGACGGCGCGCGACTTCTGCGCGAGACGGATGATCGCGTCCTCGACCTCGGCCGGGGCGACCATCATCAGGTCGGCCAGCTCGTCGATCACGCAGAGGATGTACGGGAGCGGCGGCTCGCCTTCCTTCTCGCGCAGGCGGTTGAGCTCCTCGAGCTTGCGCGTCCGCGCTCGCGCTCATGAGCGAGTAGCGCTCCTCCATCTCCCGGATCAGGTTCTGGAGCACGTTCGCGGCCAGCCGCGGGCTCGTGACGACCGGGGTGAGCAGGTGGGGGATCTGCTCGTACAGGTTCAGCTCGACCTGCTTGGGGTCGACGAGCACGAGCCGGACCTCGTTCGGGGTCGACCGCATGAGGATCGACGCGAGCATCGCGTTCACGCAGCCGGACTTGCCCGAGCCGGTGGTGCCGGCCACGAGCACGTGCGGCTGGGCGGCGAGGTCGATGCCGATCGCCTTGCCGTCGATGTCCTTGCCGAGCCAGACGGCGAGCGGCGAGAAGCCCTCCGGCGCGTCCTGTGCCACGTCGCCGAGGTTGACCATCTGGCGCAGGGTGTTGGGCACCTCGACGCCGACGGCGCGCTTGCCCGGGATCGGGGCGAGGATGCGCACGTCGTCGGCAGCCAGCGCGTAGGCGAGGTCGTCGCGCATGTTCGCGACCTTCGACATCTTGATGCCCGGGCGCGAGCCGCAGCTCGTAGCGCGTGACGTGCGGGCCGCTGACCGAGCCGACCACCTTGGCGTCGACCCCGAAGTGGCCGAGCGCCTCGATCAGCTGCATGCCCGTGCGCTCGATCGCGGCGGTCTGCTGCTTGGTGTTGCCCTTCGTGGCCTTGGAGCGCTTGAGGAAGTTCGCGCTCGGGAGCTTGTAGTCGAAGTCGTCGGCCTCGGTCACGCCCGTGCGCTCGTTGCCCATCGGGGTGAGGCTCAGCTGATCGGGCTCGGGCAGGTCGGCGTCGGATTCGTCCGCGACCGGGTCTTCGTCGTCGATGGAGCCGTCGTAGACAGCGCCATCGGGTTCGTCGTCGACCGCGTCCCAGTCGATCGTGTCGTCCTCCGCTCCGGGACTGCTGGTCGGCGGGAACAGATCCGGGTAGCGCTCCTCCGCGTCGAGCGCGGGGGCCTCGACGTGGGTGGCGTGCACGACCGGCTCGACGCCGGGCGGCTCCGGGGGGTGATCCGGGTCCTGCTGCCGGACCGGGGTGCGCCCGGCCGGGGTGGCCAGGGCGGTGGTGAGGTCTTCGCGCGCCTGACGAACGCGGGCGGTCGTAGCCGCGGCGCCGCGACCGGCACGGGCGACGACGCCCGCGATCGACGCTCCGGTGATCAGCAGCACGCCGGCGATCATCAGGAAGGTGAACAGCAGGTGGGCCCCGACCTCGGAGAACAGCCGCCTCGACCCCGGTGTAGAGCAGCTCGCCGATCGCCCCGCCGCGCGCCGACACGTAGGTCTGGTCGAGCAGCGGCTCGTGCGCGTGCGGCCCCGGTCCGAGGCCCAGCCGAGCCGGCCGCGAGCCCGAGCGTGAGCCCGAGGAGCAGGCAGATTGCCCCCGCCCGGAACGGCTTGATGGACGGGAGCATGTCGCGCAGCACGACGATGGCCCCTGCCGCGACGAGCGCCGGCGGCGCGAGGACGACGGCCTCGCCGATGAGGAAGCGGAGGCCGTCCTCGACGGCGTCGCCTGCGCGGCCGCCCGTGCTGTCCCACGTAGAGCGACGAACGCCGAGGAAGACGCCGAACGCCACCATCCCGAGACCGATCAGGTCGATGTGATGCTGCTCCAGTTTGGGCAGGCCGGAGCCCTTCCGCGGGCGCCGCCGACGAGCGGCGGGCTTCTTTGCGGGCCGGGGCTTCGACTTCGTGCTGCGACGCTGCGCCATGGCTGAGTTTTTTCCTTCGACACGGAGGCCCCGGCCCCTCCCTACCATGCGTCCGATGGAACGGGCTCCGCGCGTCCTCGTGGTGGAGGACGACGCCGATATCGCCGACGTGCTGCGCCGGTCCCTCGGGCATGGAGGGCTACGAGGTGCGCCTGGCCCGCGACGGCGAGATCGCGCTCGAGGAAGCCAAGGTCTTCGAGCCGGACGCCGTGGTGCTCGACCTCGGCCTGCCGAAGCTCGACGGCGTCGAGGTTGCGAGGCGTCTGCGCGCCGAGGGTGACGTGCCGATCCTGATGCTGACCGCCCGCGACGGGATCGAGGACCGCGGTGACGGGTCTCGACTCGGGCGCCGACGACTATCTCGTCAAGCCGTTCGAGCGCGCCGAGCTGCTCGCCCGCCTGCGCGCGCTGCTGCGCCGGCGACCGCCGCGTGGGAGCGCCTTCCTCGTCTGCGGCGACCTGCGCCTCAACCCCGACGGCGCGCGAGGTCATGCGCGGCGACCGCGTGGTCGAGCTGACCGCCCGCGAGTTCGAGCTGCTCGAGTACCTGATGCGCAACGAGCGGCTGGTGGTCTCGCGCGACAAGCTGCTCGAGGAGGTCTGGGACTACCACCCCTTCGCGGAGACCAACACGGTCGACGTGTTCATCTCGAACCTGCGCCGCAAGCTCGAGTCCGGCGGCGAGCAGCGTCTGCTGCACACGATCCGCGGGTCCGGCTACGTCCTGAGGTCCGAGGAATGACGGTCGCGCTCGCAGCCTACAGCGCACCCGCCTGCGGCTGCCGATCCGGCTCAAGCTCGCGCTCGTCTCCGCGACGCTGACCTTCGTGATCCTGTTGCTGTTCGCGCTCGTCGTCGGCACGTTCACCGAGCGCCGGCTCACGCTCGAGCTTCGACTCCGACCTGCGCGCCACCGCGGCCGACCTCCAGGAGCGCCTGCGCGTCCACGCGCGACGACGACGGGCGACCCGGTGTTCACCATCGGCGGGTGCCCAGGCCGACGACGTGCTCACCAACGCCGCCGCCGGCGGCGCCGTGATCCGGATCGTCGGACACGCAGCCAGCGGCGTCGCTCGATCGCCACCAGCACGGTCGATCTCGGACCGCCGGTCGAGGGCGTCCAGGACACCGACGACTTCCGCGTCGTCACCCGCCCGCTCTTCGCTCGGTTCGCTCGACCGCACCAACAGCTTCTCCACCCCGAACACGCCGATCGACGGCACCGTGGCGTTCGTCCAGTACGCGAAGCCGAAGGCCAGTCTCGACCAGACCATCGCCAAGCGTCCGGCTGTTCCTCACCATCGGCATCATCGGCGGCACGCGCGCTGGCCCTGCTCGCCGGCCTCGCGGTCGCGCGCCGCGCGATGCGGCCGATCGCCGGCCTGACCCGCGCCGCGCGCGAGGTTGCGCGTCACGCGCAACCCGGCCCAGCCGCTGCCCAAGCCCGAGGCCAACGACGAGGTCGCCGAGCTGGCCGACACGCTCGAGGTCATGCTCCGCGAGCTCGGACGCCGCGCGCGCGCGAGACGGAGGCCGCGCTCGACCGCCAGCGCGAGTTCGTCGCCGACGCCTCGCACGAGCTGCGCACGCCGCTGACGAGCATCCTCGCGAACCTCGAGCTGCTCGAGGAGGAGCTGTCGCGCAGCGGCGGCCCGCGCGACGCCGCCGCGGCGGCTGAGACCGCCGGTTCCGCGCTGCGATCGTCGAAGCGGATGCGCCGTCTCGTCGGCGACCTGCTGCTGCTCGCCCGGGCCGACGCCGGCCGCGAGGCCCCGCGCGAGACCCTCGACGTCGCGCGCATCGTGCGCGAGGCGGCCGCCGAGGCCGGCGTCATGGCCTCCGGACACCCGATCTCGCTCGACCTGCCGCCGGACGGCGAGGCTCTCGCCGAGGGCTCGGCCGACGACCTGCACCGGCTCGTGCTCAACCTGATCGAGAACGCACTGCTCCACACGCCGTCCGGCACGCCCGTGATAGCCAGCGTTCGCGCGCGGCAACCCGGTTGTGATCGAGGTCGCCGATCGCGGTCCCGGCGTCCCGGTCGAGCTGCGCGAGCGGATCTTCGAGCGCTTCGCCCGCGAGGCCGGCGATACACGGAAGCGGCGGTAGCGGCCTCGGCCTGGCGATCGTCCGGGCCGTCGCCGAGGCCCACGGTGGGTCGGTCGACGATCCGCGAGGCCGAGGGCGGTGGCGCGCTGTTCGAGGTTCGTCTACCCGCCTGCGCCCCGCACCCTTCCGCGCCGGATCGTGTTTCGAGTGCCGAGCTCCCAGCCACCACACCCGACTGAGAGGATCCGTCCCGTGAAGCGCTTCCGCGCGCGCCGCCCATCGCCGGCGCTCGTCATCGCCTGCATCGCCCTGTTCGTGTCGCTGAGCGGCGTCTCCTACGGCGTCGCGACCGGCTTCATCGACAGCCGCGAGATCAAGAACAACACGATCCGCACCCAGGACCTACGCAACAACGAGGTCCGCACGGGCGACATCCGCAACTCCACGGTCCGTGGGCGTGACGTAGCCGTCGACACACTGACGGGCGATGACATCAACGAGTCGACGCTGCGCGCCGTTCCGGCGAAGCAGGAGGCCGTGCACAAGCCGAACCTGCCGGCCGGCTTCACGACCGTCGCCGGCCGCTTGGTACCCGGCTATTGGAAGGACACGGTCGGCGTCGTCCATCTCGAGGGGTCGATCAGGGTCACCAACGCCGGCACCGCGATCGTGCTCCCCCGCGGCTACGCGCCGGCTGCGACCGTCGAGTTCCAGCATGTGGTGGAGGTGCCCGGCGCCGACCCCACCTTCGTCGCAATCACCGTCGACACCGCGGGCAACGTCGAGATCGACAAGCCGGCCGAACTCCCGCTCGACGGCATCACCTTCCGCGCAGCAGGCTGAGCGTCAGACCTCGACGACGACGGGCAGGATCATCGGGCGGCGCTTGAGCCGCTTGTAGACGAACTCTGCGATGTCGTCGTGCAGGTGCTGCTGGATCAGCGAGATCTCGCGGATGTCGTCGGCCGCGAGTCCTCGAGCGACGTCGTCGACCGCGTCGCGCAGGTCGTCGAGCAGCGCCGTCGTCGTCCTCGATGAAGCGGCACGCCGCGGAAGATGATCTCCGGATCGGCGACCGAGCGCGCCGTCCTGCTCGGAGATCGTCGCGACGACGATGAAGATGCCGTCGGCCGACAGCATCCGGCGGTCGCGCATCGCCACGTCCTCGACGTCGCCGATGTCGACGCCGTCGACGAAGATCAGCCCGGCCTGCTCGCGGTTGCCGAATCTGGCGCCCTTCTTCGTGATCTCGAGCGGCAGGCCGTTCTCGCCGCGGAAGATGTTCTCCGGCGGGATGCCGACTGCCTGCGGCCAGCTCGCCGTGCAGGCGGATCCGCTTGAAGTCGCCGTGCGCCGGGCAGCACGTAGCGCGGCTTGGTCAGGTTGAGCATCAGCTTCAGCTCCTCGGCGTAGCCGTGGCCCGACGCGTGGATCGGCGCGTCGCGCGTGGTGATCACGTCGGCGCCGAGGTGGTAGAGCCGGTCGATCGTCTCGTTCACCGCGCGCTCGTTGCCGGGGATCGGCGTGGCCGAGAAGACCACGGTGTCGCCCTCGTGGAGGTCGACGTGCGGGATGGTCGCCGGCGGCCATGCGGCGCAGCGCGGAGAGCGGCTCGCCCTGGCTGCCCGTCGACATGATGACGAGCTTGTGGTCGGGGAAGTCGTCGATCTGCTTCGGCTCGACGAGCATCCCGTCGGGGACGCGGATGTGCCCGAGCTGGCGGCCGATGTTCACGTTCTTGCGCATCGACCGGCCGACCAGCGCGACCTTGCGGCCGAGCGCGTCGGCGGCGTCGACCACCTGCTGCACGCGGTGGATGTTCGAGGCGAAGCAGGTGACCACGATGCGGCCCTCGCAGCGGGCGAAGGTCTCCTCGAGCGTGGGGCCGACCGACGACTCCGAGAGCGACCAGCCGGGCCGGTCGGCGTTGGTCGAGTCGCCGCACAGCAGCGAGGATGCCGTCGCGGCCGAGCTCGGCGAGGCGCGACCACGTCGGCGGGGATGCCGTCGACCGGCGTCTGGTCGAACTTGTAGTCGCCGGTCACCAGCGTGGTGCCGAGCTCGCAGGTCAGCGCGTAGGCGAACATGTCCGGGATCGAGTGGGCCATCTTCACCGGCTCGACCGTGAACGGGCCGCACTCGATCTTGTCGCCCGGCCGACCTCCTCGAGCTCGACGTTCTTGAGCTTGTGCTCGTCGAGCTTGGAGCGCACCATCGCGATCGTCAGCGGCCCGCCGTAGATCGGCGGCCTGTGCGTCGAGCTCGCGCAGCACGAACGGCAGCGCGCCCACGTGGTCCTCGTGCCCGTGGGTGAGCACGATCGCCTCGATGTCTCGGCGCGCTCGCGCAGGTAGGCGAAGTCGGGCAGCACCAGGTCGACCCCGAGCTGGTCGGGCGTCGGGAACCGCAGCCCGGTGTCGACGACGACGATCCGGCCCTCGTACTCGAGGACCGTCATGTTCTTGCCGATCTCGCCGAGCCCGCCGAGCGGCAGGATGCGCAGCGTGCCGCTCAGGGCGAGACCTTCTCGAGCAGGCCATGCGCCGCGAGCGCTGCGCGCAGGCCTGCTGCCTGCTCTTCGGTCAGATCCACGTACGGCAGCCTGACGGTGCCCGCCGGCAGTCCGAGGCTGCGCAACGCGGCCTTCGTCGACACGGCTGCGGGCGCGACGGCCAGCGCCTCGTAGAGCGGCAGCAGCGAAGTCCTCGATCTCGCGCGCGGCGCTCGGGCTCGTCGATCATCCGCCGCATCTCGCGCGCCGACGAGGTGCGAGGCGACGAGGATGCCGCCGGTACCGCCCATGTCGAGCACGCGGCCGAGCACGTCGTCGTTGCCGGCCAGCAGATCGAGGCCGTCGATCGGCGCCAGGGTGTCGTCGGTCCGCGCCTGCTTGACGGCGACGATCCGCTCGTGCTGCGCCGATCTCGGCGAGCAGGTCGTTAGGCATGTCGACGGCGCTGCGCTGCGGGATGTTGTAGGCGATGATCGGTAGCTCGCGCGGCGTCCGCGACGGTCTTGAAGTGGGCGGCGAGCCCGCGGCGGTCCGGGCGGTTGTAGTACGGCGTCACGACGAGCGCCCCGTCGACGCCGCACTCGGCGGCGCGTTCGGTCTGCTCGATCGTGTGGCGCGTGTCGTTGCTCCCCGTGCCGGCGATGACCTGTACGTCGGGCCCGGTCTCCCGTGCGATCTCGACGGCGAGACGCCACACGACGACGTCCTCGTCGTCGGTGATCGTGGCCCCCTCCCCCGTGGTGCCGGTGATGACGAGCCCGTCTGAGCCATTGGCAAGGAGGTGCCGCGCCAGGGCGGCAAACGCGTCTTCGTCGAGTCCCCCGTCCGCGCCGAACGGGGTCACCATCGCGGTCAGGATCCCGCCAAAAGCCATCCCGGGCACCTTACCGCGCGTGGCCCTGAACGGCACTGCCCTTGCACTCGCCGCAGCTGGTTGTGCGCGGATGTCACAATGTGTGTGTTGTGACGAACACGGTCGAGAAGGACTACAGCCACCGCTCGGTGGCTCAGAAGCTGGGAGTCAAGCCCGAGCAGCGCGTCGAGGTGGTCGGCGACGTGGGCGCCAGCGTGCGCACGGACGTCAAGGAAGCGGTCGGCCGCGGGCTCGTCCGGTCGGGCGAGCTGGACGGCGCGATCGTCTCCGCCGACTCGCTCGAGGGCGGCCAGGAGGTCCTCGTGCGCTACCGCGCCCGCCTCAAGGACGACGGCTACCTCTGGATCGTCACCCGCAAGCGCGGCCACGAGAACTACCTCAACCAGATGAGCCTGGTGCCCTACGCCAAGCGCGTCGGCATGATCGACAACAAGACCTGCTCGATCGACGACGATCGCTCGGCGATCCGCTTCGTCATCCCGCGCGCGCTGCGCAAGAGCGCCTAGCGCCGCCGCTGTCGCGGCCCGACGCGCTTCCGCAAGGACGAGTCACCGACGGCAGTCCCGTTTGGCTGGCGTGGATGGCCCTCCGTCCCACACGGTGGTCGCTCGTAACGGTTGGCACCGTTGCCGAGAGGCGCTGCGCGCCATATTCGTCTAGGAGACGAACAAAGCGCGCAGGACCCTCGGCACTTCGCCAGAGCGGCTTGAAGTGCAACAGAGCGTGAGCGCCGCAGCCTGCGAGCGAAACGGGCGAACGCGAACTACAACAGGCGCTCGAGCCCGACGACCGGGCTCTCGGGAGCTCGCCGACCTTGCGCACCGCCAGCAGCACGCCCGGCATGAACGACTCGCGGTTGATCGAGTCGTGGCGGATCGTCAGCGTCTGGCCCAGACCGCCGAAGAGACCTCCTGGTGGGCGACCAGGCCCGGCAGGCGCACCGAGTGGATCGGCTCGTGGACGTTGCCGCCGGCCGCGTCGATCAGCTCGGCCGTGCGCGCCGCCGTGCCCGATGGCGCGTCGAGCTTCTGATCGTGGTGCAGCTCGATGATCTCGCACTCCGGCATGTGCTTCGCGATCGTCTGCGCCGACCTCCATCATCAGCACTGCGCCGATGGCGAAGTTCGGTGCGAAGAAGAGGTTGCCGCTGCCCACGCCGGCCAGCTCCGAGTAGTCGACGCCGGTGGTGCCGATGACGCAGTGCACGCCGGCCTCGAGGCACGTGCGCGCGCGTTCTCGAGCGCCGTGTCCGGGCGCGAGAAGTCGACCACCACGTCGGCGTCGCCGAGCACGTCGGCGAGCGCCGACGTCCAGCGCCGGGTCGGCGCGCCCCGTCAGCTCCATGTCGTCGGCGCCCTCGACGGCGCGCGCAGACCGTCGCCCCCATCCTCCCGGCGGCACCGGAGACGCGCGACCCTGGATCGCGCCGGCCACTGGCCGCGCTCCGCGCCGCCGCGGCCAGCTCGGGGTTCACGGCGTCGAGCGCCGCGCGGAACTGATCCTCGCTGGCCCCCACCCCGGCCGCCGACATGCGCGCAGGGTCGAACAGCTCGGCGGCGAGGTCGCGAACGTCGTCGAGGGTCACCGCGTCGATGCGCGCCAGCACCTCGTCGATGGTCAGCAGCGGCATGGTCCATCAGGACGCGAGCTGCCGAGCCGGTTCATCCGCGCAAGCGTCGACTCCATCGACAGCACGGTGCGGCCCTTCACGTTCTCGATCGCACGGGCCAGCTCGCCGTCCGTCACGCCCGTCGGCCGACACCCGCCGCAGCTCGTCGCCGATCACCGTCGACGGCCTCGGCGACGTTGTCGGGACGCGTGCCGACGTAGATGCCGACATGGCCGGTGTCGATGTACTGGCTCGAGTACGAGTAGACGGAGTAGGCCAGGCCGCGCTTCTCGCGCACCTCCTGGAAGAGCCGCGACGAGGTCGAGCCGCCGAGGATCGGTGTCGAGCACGCGCAGCGCGAAGCGGCGGTCGTCGCCGCGCGGCAGACCCTGGCCGCCGAGGCACAGGTGGTACTGCTCGGTCTCCTTGGCGTGAAAGCAGAGGCGCGGCTGGATCTCGGCCGGAGCGGGCTCCGGCGCCGGCACGTCACCGTCGGACGTGCTGCCGGTGGCGTCCTCCACGAGCGCCACGATCCCGTCGTGGTCGACGTTGCCGGCAGCCGCGACGACGATGTTCGCCCGCCACGGTAGCGGGCGTCGTGGTAGGCGGCGATCTCGGGCACGGGCACGCCGCCGACCACCTCGGCGCGGCCGATGATCGGGCCGCCCCAGCGGGTGGTCGCCGAAGATGGCCTCGGACAGGATGTCGTGGACCTTGTCCTGGGGCTCGTCCTCGTACATCGCGATCTCCTCGATCACGACCTGGCGCTCGGAGTCGATGTCCGGGTAGGCCGGACGCAGCACCATGTCGGCGAGGACGTCGAACGCCGCGTCGAGGTGCCGGTCGAGGAACCGCGAGTAGACCGAGGTGGTCTCCTTGCCGGTGCCGGCGTTCACCTCGGCACCCATCCCGTCGAACAGCTCGTCGATCTCGAGCGAGCTGTAGCGGTCGGTCCCCTTGAACAGCAGGTGCTCGAGGAAGTGCGGACAGCCCGGCCTGCTCGATCGCCTCGTTGCGGCTCCCGGTTCTGATCCAGAAGCCGAGCGCGATCGATCGCACGCCGGGCACGCGCTCCGTCACGACCCGTAGGCCGGACGGAAGCGCGCTTGTCCGTGTTTCCTCTGGCACTAGTTAGCGGCGATCCCGGCCATGGCCGCCGCCGTTGCCGCGTCCGCCACGATCGCCGCCACGGCCACCGCGGTCGCCGCCACGGCCACCACGGTCACCGCCGCCGCGCGAGCCGCCCTTGTCGCCGGTGCCGACCGAGGCCAGCTCCTCCGACGTCTTGCCGGCGATGTCCGGATCGTCGGCGAGGCGCAGGCCGATGCGGCCACGCTCCTTGTCGACCTCGACCACGCGGACCTCGATCTCGTCGCCGCGGTTGAGAACGTCCTCGACCGCCTCGACGCGCTCGCCGGGCTTGACGTTCGAGATGTGGAGCAGGCCGTCGGTGCCCTTGGCCAGCTCGATGAAGGCGCCGAACGTGGTCGTCTTCACGACCTTGCCGGTGAACTCGTCGCCGACCTCGACGTCCTTGGTCATCGACCGGATCCGGTCGACCAGGGCGTCGCCCTGCTCGCCGTCGGCCGCGAAGACGCGGATGATGCCGTCGTCGTCGATGTCGATCTGCGCATCGAACTCCTCGGACAGCGCGCGGATGGTCTCCCCGCCCTTGCCGATGATCATGCCGATCTTGTCGGTGGGGATCTGGATCTGGCCGATGCTCGGAGCGTTCTTCGACAGCTCCGGGCGCGGGCCCTCGATCGCCTCGGCCATCTTGCCGAGGATGTGGTTGCGGCCTTCCTTGGCCTGAGAGAGCGCGTCGCTCAGGATGTCGAAGGTCACGCCCGTGATCTTGATGTCCATCTGAAGGGCGGTGATGCCCTTCTCCGTACCGGCGACCTTGAAGTCCATGTCGCCGAGGTGGTCCTCCACGCCGGCGATGTCGGACAGGACGATGTAGTCATCGCCCTCCTTGATCAGGCCCATGGCGATACCCGCCACCGGGCGCTTGATCTGGACGCCCGCGTCCATCAGCGACAGCGACGAGCCACAGACCGACGCCATCGACGACGAGCCGTTGGACTCGAGGATGTCGGACACGACGCGGATCGTGTACGGGAACTCCTCCGGATCCGGCACGACCGGCACGAGCGCCCGCTCGGCGAGCGCGCCGTGACCGATGTCGCGGCGCTTCGGGCCCGCGCATGAAGCCCGGCCTCCCCGACCGAGAAGGGCGGGAAGTTGTAGTGGTGGAAGTAGCGCTTGGTGGTCTCGAGACCGAGGGTGTCGAGACGCATCTCGTCACGCGTGGTGCCGAGCGACGCGACCGAGAAGGCCTGCGTCTGGCCACGGGTGAAGATCGCGGAGCCGTGCGTCTTGGCACCGACGCCGACCTCGATCCAGATGTCGCGGATCTCATCGGCGGCACGGCCGTCGGGGCGCTTCTTGTCGACGGCGATGTGGCGGCGGATGATCTCCTTCTCCAGCTTGTCGAACGCGAGCTGGGCCTGGCCGCGCTTCTCGGAGTAGTCGGCGGCCTCGGAGTCGCCGGCGATGGCCTCGAGGGCCTCCGTCCTCGACGGCCTTCGTGGCGTCCTGGCGCTCGAGCTTGTCGACCACCTGGGTGGCCTCCTCGAGCTTCGCGCCGAACTGGTCCTTGACGGCGGCCGCGATGGCCTCGTCGACCTGCGGGACCTCGATCTCCATCTTGGTCTTGCCGGCCTTCTCGGCCAGCTCGCGCTGGGCGGCGCAGATCTTCTTGATCTCGCCGTGTGCGATGTCGAGCGCGTCGAGGATCTCGGCCTCCGAGATCTCGTTGGCACCTGCCTCGACCATCAGGATCGCCTCTTCGCTGCCCGAGACCACGAGGTCCAGGCTGCTGGTGAGGTTGTCCTCCTCGTCGGGGTTGACGATGAAGCGCCGTCCTCGTCCTGGCCGATGCGCACGGCACCGACGGGGAACGGGAACGGGATGTCCGACACCATCAGCGCGGCGCTGGCGCCGTTCATCGCGAGGATGTCGTAGGGCACGACGTGGTCGATCGACATCGGGATCGACACGAGCTGGGTCTCACGGCGCCACCCCTTGGGGAAGAGCGGGCGCAGCGGGCGGTCGATCATGCGGGCGGTGAGGGTGCCCTTCTCGCCGGCGCGACCCTCGCGCTTGAAGAAGCTGCCGGGGATCTTGCCCGCGGCGTACATGCGCTCCTCGACATCCACCGTCAGCGGGAGGAAGTCGACGTCGCGAAGATTCCCGGCCGTGGCGGTGGCGAGAACCTGGGTCTCAGCCGACTGCACGACCACGGAGCCGCTCGCCTGCTTGGCGTACTTACCCGTCTCGAACGTGATCTCGCGACCACCGATCTCGACAGAGACGCGGGTTACTTCAGGCTTCATATGTTCCTTTCAGCAGCCGCCCGGTTGGCGACTTGTGTGTATGACTTCTCGATAGGAGTCCGTGCGGAGGGTAACAGCGAGCGCCCGGAACGGAGAGGGAAGTCGCCCCTAACGGCAGAGCAGGCGCCGCAGGCGCCGCTCGCCGAGGCGCTGCGCGGCAACGCCCACCGCGCGCACCCGGTCGCCGCGGATCGCGAACAGCAGCGGCCCGCGGCTCCCGGCCGCGACGTGCCAGCCCCCGCGGCAGCCCGCCAGCCGGCGCTCGCCCTGCACGCGTGCGAGCAGCCGCGCGGCGGAGGCCCCGGGCCGGACGCCGCGCAGCCGGTGGCGCCGGCTCGTGGTCGTCACTGCGGCGGCCTTGCTCTTGCCGCCCGACCGCGCGTACGCAACCGTCAGCCCGCCCCCGCCTGCGACGCAGAAACGATCCCTCCCGGCACGCGTGGCCCGGCGGTACGGCAGCGCGCGCCGCTGCGCGGCGGGCGTCCGGCCGAGCCGCGCCTTCCCGACCGCGCGCGCGGTCACCCCACCGCGCCCCGGCGCGCAGGAGCCCGCGACGGTCGCGCAGCGCAGCAGGTTCAGCTTCGCCACGCCGCCGCGGGCGACCCGGACGGCGTTCCTGGCGCCGACCTTCCCGCGGGCGCTCAGGCAGGAGAGCTCCCAGCTCTCGCGCGCAGTTGCCGGCGGCGGCGCCGGCGGGCCCGCGAACGTGACGCGGCCCTCCCAGGGGTCGATGGCCCCGAGGGCGAGCCAGTTGATCACCCGCACGACGTATCTGCCCGGCTTGAGCTCAGGTTCGCTCAGCGTCACCGACTCGGTCGTGAACGTCGTCCCGGCCGCCGACTCGCGCAACGGCGCGCCGGTGGCGTTGCCCGCTGCGTCGGCCCGCAGGAGCTGGAAGTCCCAGTCGCTCACGGGCGACGGCCACTCGATCGCGACGGTCATGCCGAAGTTGTCGATTCCCGGCCCCGACGGGACGCTGATCACGTGGTCCTCGTAACAACCCGGCGCCGGGTTGTCCGCGTTCAGGCAGGGCACGGTCGCCGCCGGGCCGTTCGTGGCGAAGGTCTGCGGCGGGCTCGGCGTGCCGCGAGCTGCGCGTCCCGTCGACCCCGGGCGGGGTCGGCTCGACGGATTGACGTGCCAGGTGAAGCGGCCGTTGGCGGGCACGGTCAGCCGGGTCTCGAGGGTGTCGGTGAAGGAGCGCGGCTTCCCTTCGTTCCCGTTCGCGTCGAGCACGGGCGCCGTCTGCGACGTGAAGCGCTTGCGCACGCGCAGGGTGGCCCCCGCCGGCGCCGTGCCGGTGATCCGTGAGTGTTTGGAGGCGGCCGCCGCGTGCTCGGCAGCCAGGTAGTAGGCGCCCCGGTTGCCGCCGCCGCGGACGCCGTCGTGGTCGGCGGCCTTCGTCGTGCCCCGCCATTCCGCCACGGTGTCGGCGTACGGTGGGTGGAACGAGGTTGGCCCGATCTCGAAGGTGAAACCGAGCCCGCCCGTCGTGAAGTAGGACCAGTCCTCCGTGGTGCCGCTCGTGTCGTAGAGCTCGTAGGAGAGCTGGTTGGCATAGCCGTTCTCGCGGGCCATCGCTTCGCCGAGCGCCTTGTAGATGCCTTCGTCGGGCGTCAGGCCGCTTTTCTGGAGGCCGGGCGGGCGCAGGATGAGGTTCGAGGACGTGTGGTTGGTGATCAGGCCGGTCACCTGGCGGTTCGATACCAGCGAGCGGATGTTCCGGGTCTCGGGCTCCGAGAAGGGTCCGGGTCCGCGGTAGTCCTGCGCCGTGCCCTCGGTCGAGGCGCCGGGCCCGCCCCACGACCCCGCGTAGTTGCGGTTCGGGTCGACGCCCGCCTCGAACAGGCCGAACGAGGTTTGGCCGCAGTCACCGGCGGCCGCGCCGGACGCCAGCCGGCAGTTCTTGCGCCGGTACTCGTTGACGTGCGTGACGATGTTGAGGACCTCCGACTCCCTGCGGTACAGGACGCCGCGTCCGCCGCCGGCACCCTGCTGCTCGCCCGCCTCGCGTGAGGCGTTGAAGCCGTCGGGGTTGACGATCGGAACGACGACGGTCCGCGTGGACTCGAGGATCTTGCGCGCCCGCGGGTTGCCCTTCTTGAAGCCCTCGACGAGCTCGAACGCCCACTCGATCGCGTGCTCGCCGGACGGCCACTCGCGGGCGTGATGGATGCCCAGCTGCACGAATGTCGGCTTGCCGTCGCGTTTGCCGACGTCCCGGCTGATCTCGACGCCCTCGACGGGGCGCCCCTCGTACGTGCGTTCCGGCAGCGTCATCGGCCGCACGAGGGCCGGGTTCTCCCGCGCCAGGCGCTTCATGTCGGCCGTGTAATCCGCCAGCCGCCTGTAGTTCGTGCGCCCGCTGGGCAGCAGCGACTCGTCGACCCGGCTGGCATAGGCGGCGTCCTGCGCCCGGAAGCCGGCGTCCCGCGCGAGCAGGTCCGGCACGACAACGCGCGAGCGCAACCCTGCCCGGGCGAGCTTGGCGCTGTCCTCGGGCCCGTGGAGGACCGCCGCCACGAAGCCGCGGCCGCCGTGCTCGGTCAGATCGAGCCCGAGCGCCGAGACGGTGTCCCGCGCCGCGGGGTCGGGCGTCAGCACGTTGACGAGCTGCGGCCGCGGGGCCGGGCCGCTCACGTCCACGCGCGACGTCGTCATGTCGAGGGTCGCCGTCCGCGCGCCGCTCAGGCGGCAGGCCTGGACGTCCAGGAGCTCGCCGCGGGCGGCGATCCCGGACGCCACCTCGGTCAGGCCGGATTGCGCCGACGCGGCGACGAGGCGGCCGCCGTCGCGGGCGAAGATCGCCACGTCCCAGTCGCCTTTGCCGCCCGCGAGGCCTGCGGTGACCCAACCGGTCGCCGGCATGATCAGCGATCGCCGCGCGACGCCGGGGCCGGCCGTGCGGGCACGGGCATGGCAGGTCTCGGTCTCCGTTCCGCCCAGCGCAACGGTGTCGCCGGCCGCTGCTGCCCCCGGGAAGCCGAGAGCTGCGGCCACGACGAGGAGCGCGACCCGCCTTCCGCCGTCCATGTGCGGCACCCTACCCGCCGAGCGCTCGCAGAAGCTCCGGCCCCGGGACCCCCGGAAAGGCCCCGCCGGCGGAGAAGATCGTCGGTGTCGTCGTCACACCCGCCCGGATCCCGCTGCGGAAGTCCCGTTCGACCCGGTCCGCCACGCCCTGCGAGCGGCGGTCGCGCCTCGAACCGGTCGAGGTCGATCCCCAGGTCCGCGCAGCGCGCCCAGAGGTGCGGATCGTCGAGCCGGCCCTGGTCGGCGTAGAGCGAATCGTGGAAGTCCCAGAACCGGCCCTGGAGCGCCGCCGCCTCGGCCGCGTGCGCCAGCGCGCGGGCCCGCGGGCGTCGCGAGACCACCGGGAAGTGGCGGAACACGCGGGTGATGCCCGCCTCGCTCAGCCGCTCGTGGGCGAGTGCGCAGTGCGGGCACTCCAGATCGGCGTAGACGATGACGACGGGGCCGGACCCGCGGACGTGGTCGTCGTCGCGCTCCCGGGGCACCGCGGCGCTACCCAGGCCTTCATCGCCGAGGGTCATCCCCAGGGAGTTTCTCAATCGATTGCTCCCTCAGGGCCCCTGGAGGGGACTTCAGGGAGCAACAGATCCGAAAATTGCCGTTGGCGGTGACTAGGTGGCCGGAGCCCGGTCCAGCGCGTCGAAGATCAGGTTGGCGCCCGGGATCTCGAGTGGCGACGGGGCCGCGTACGACCACTCCACGTCGAGGTCGGGCCCGATCAGGACCAGGGAGCGATTGTTGTGTCCGCGCTCCTCGATGAAGACGCCGAACTTGCGTGCGACCTCGCCCTTCGGGTGGAAGTCGGCCAGCAGCGGGATCGACACGCCGAGGTGGTTCTGGAACGCCTTGTGGGCGAAGGCGGAGTCGACCGAGACCCCGTACAGCTGGGCCCCTTTGGCCTCGAGGTCCGCCAGCACCTCCTGGTACACGTTGAGCTGGTCCGTGCACACCGGGCTGAAGTCCATCGGGTAGAAGACGAGCACGGTGTTCTTGCCGCGCAGGTCCGCCAGCGAAACGGTGTTGCCGTCCTGGTCGGACAGCGAGAAGTCGGGCGCCGGTGTGCCGGCCTCGATCATCGACGCAGGCCGAGCTCACCGATCAGCGCGCGGTAACGGTCGAGATCCGTGCGCTGAAGGTAGTCGAGCAGCCGGCGGCGCTTGCCGACCAGCATCAGCAGCCCGCGGCGCGAGTGGTGGTCCTTCTTGTGCTCGCGCAGGTGCTCGGTGAGATCGTTGATCCGGGCGGTGAGCAGCGCAATCTGGACCTCGGCGGAGCCGGTGTCGTTGTCGCCGCGACCGTGCTTGGTGACGATCTCCTGTTTTTGCTCGACTGTGAGCGTCATGCGGCCGGGAAAGCTAGCAGGGAAGGCGCCCGACAGCGGCCGCCGGGCATCAGTACTTCGTTTCCGCGCAGATCTTTCGGGCTTGTTCGACGTCCCTGTTCATCTGCTCGACGAGCTCGTCGATCGACTCGAATCGTTTCTCGCCGCGCATCCGCTCGACGAACGCGATCCGCAGGGTCTGGCCGTACAGGTCACCCTCGAAATCGAGCAGGAAGGCCTCGATCAGGAGCCCGCGGCCGGTCTCGAACGTCGGCCGCACGCCGACGTTCACCGCGGCCGGGTGACCGTGCGCCCAGGCCGCGTAGACACCGTGGCCGGGGACCACCAGGCTGTCGTCGGGCACGAGGTTCGCTGTCGGGAAGCCCAGCTCGCGACCGCGCTTGTCGCCGTGCACGACCTCACCCTCGACGAGGAACGGCCCGCCGAGGAACTCCGACGCCTTGCGCACGTCGCCGGCCGCCACGAGGCCGCGGATGTGGCTCGACGACGCCGTCTCGCCCGCGGCCTCGACCAGCGGGACAACCCGGGTCTCGAATTCGCCGTAGCTCGAAAGAAATTCGGGGGTCCCGCGAGCGCCCTTGCCGAAGCGGAAGTTCTCGCCGACCGAGACGTGCGTCGCGCCGAGCTGGCCGATGAGCACGTCCGTCGACGAACTCCTCGGCGTCGCGGGAGGCGAACTCCTGTCGAACGGGATCACCACGAGCTCCTCGACGCCCAGGCCCCCGATCAGGTCGCGCTTGATCGGGAACGGCTGCAGCAGCTTCGGAGTCGCGTCCGGATGGATGACCGAAACCGGGTGCGGGTCGAAGGTGAGCACCGTGTCGCTGCCGCGGATCACCTCGCGATGCCCGACGTGGAGGCCGTCGAACGTCCCGATGGCCACCCTGCGCGCCGGGGCCTCCCCGGGCGCCAGGACGGGCAGGTCGCTGAGGCTCGTGACCTTCACTGGGCGAACACTACGACGGGTTGCAGCTCGCGGCCGCGCGGCTCGGCGATCGCGAGGAGCTCCGCGCCGTCCATCAGGCGCACCGGCTCGTCCCCCAGCCCGTCCGGCGCCGGTACCCGGCGGCCATGGCGCACCCAGGCCGCGTCCTGGTCGCCGAGCTCGTGCCCGGCCAGGAACCCGAGCGCTTCGGCGGCGGGCACGATTTGCTCCGGGTCGGCGTCGGCGAGGGCGAACCGGCCGATCGCGGTGCGCTCGAGCTCGGCGCAGTAGGCGTCGCCGAGCGCCGTGATCAGCGAGCGGACGTAGGTGCCGGACGAGCATTCGATCTCGAACGTCGCCGAGTCCCCCTCGTCCGCCACCAGATCGGCTCGGTGGACGGTGATCGGGCGCGGCTCACCCTCGACCGCCTCCCCCCGGCGGGCCTTCTCGTAGAGCCGCTCGCCGCCGACCTTGACCGCGGAGTAGGCCGGCGGCCGCTGGAGCTGCTCGCCGACCGGGATGGCGAGCTCGGCCGGCATACGGCCGGTATGGACGAGCTCGCCGTCGCGGTCGCCGGTGTCCGATGTCCAACCGAGCCGCGCGACCGCGCGATAGGTCTTGGGCAGCGCCAGCAGCCAGCGCTGGGCGCGGGTCATCCGGCCGACGAGGATCAGCAGCAGGCCCGTGGCGAACGGGTCGAGGGTGCCGGCATGGCCGACCTTCGTCCCGCGCGGGAACGTGCGCCGGACCGTGGCCACGCAGTCGTGTGAGGTCACCCCGGCGGGCTTGGGGTACAGGATCACGCCGGCCTGCGGCACGGCGCTCAGGCGTTCTGCAACTGGGCGGCCACCTCGGCGCGGATCTTCGCGACCAGGTCGTCCGGCGAGAGCTCGGTCGACGCCCCGGCGGCCTGGCGGTGGCCCCCGCCGCCGAGCGCCCGGGCGATGCGCGACACGTCGACGGAGCCGTCGGTCGAGCGCAGGCTCACCTTGCGGACACCACGGCGGTCGTCGGCGAGCAGCTCGCGGACGAAGACGGCGACCTTGGTCCCCTCGACCGAGCGCATGTGGTCGACGATCCCCTCGGAGTCGGTCTCGAGCGCGCCGGTCTCCTCGTAGTCCGTCGCGCGTGAGCAGCCCGATGGTGATGCTCCCGTCGTCGTGGCGCTGGACGCTCTGGAGCGCGCGCAGCAGCAGCTGGAGGCGGCGGAAGGGCAGATCCTCGTACAGGCGCCGGTAGACGAGATGCGGGCTCACGCCGGTCTCGATCAGCTCGGCAGCCATCCGGTGCGCCGCCGGGCGTCGTGTTCTCGTACATGAACTGGCCGGTGTCGGTGACGAGCCCGAGGTACAGCGCATCGGCGATCTGCGGGCGTGATCTCGGCGCCGAGCTCGCGCGCGATCTCGAACACGATCTCGGCGGTGCACGACGCGTCGGCGTCGACCAGGTTGACGGTCCCGAAACGGGTGTTGTCGTGGTGGTGGTCGATGTTCACGATGTGCATCCCGTCGCTGCTGCAGGAAGTCGACCGGCATGCGGTCGATGTTGCCGCAGTCGAGGAAGACGACCACGCGTTCGCCGATGTCCGCCGGGGCCGCGCCGAGCAGACCGTCGAACGTCAGGTCGCGGTACTCGTACGGCAGCGGGAACTCGTCGGGCGACATGAACATCACCGAGTCCTTGCCGAGCTGCTGCAGCACCCAGTGCATGGCGAGCAGCGAGCCGAGCGCGTCCCCGTCGGGGTTCTCGTGGGTCGTGAGCAGCAGCTTGTCGGCCGCGCGCAGCTCGTCGAGGATCGCGTCGAGTTCTGTCGCCACGCTCACGACGGGGGAGTCCCCGGGTCTTCCTCGTCGATGATGCGCGAGATCCGCATCCCGGTCTCGAGCGCCTCGTCGTGCACGAACTCGAGCGTCGGTGTGCGCTTGAGGCGCAGCTCGGACGCGATCGTCTTCTGCAGGTAGCCGCGCGAGGAGTTGAGCCCGATCGAGGCTGTCCTCGCGCTCCTCGTCGGTGCCCAGCACGCTCACGTACACGCGCGCCTGGCGGAGGTCGGGGCTGGTGTCGACGGCGGTCACTGTCACGAATCCTATGCGCGGGTCCTTGAGCCCCGCCGCGACGCGGCTGGACAGGACTTCGCGGAGGGCCTCGTTGACCCGCCGCATGCGATCGCCCGGCATCCTAGATGGCTTCTAGGCGAGCGTCTGCTCGACCTGCTCGACCTCGTAGACCTCGAGGACGTCGCCTTCCTTCACGTCGGCGAAGTTCTCGAGGACGATGCCGCACTCCATGCCCGACGTCACCTCGCGCACGTCGTCCTTGAAGCGGCGCAGCGAGCCGATCCGGCCGTCGTAGACGATCGTGCCGTCGCGGACGAGGCGGGTCTGTGGCCCCGCGGCGTGACGGTGCCCTCGGTCACCATCGAGCCGGCGATCGTGCCAACCTTCGAGGCCTTGAAGATCTGGCGGATCTCGACGAGGGCGACGGTCTTCTCGACCTCTTCCGGCGCGAGCAGGCCCTCCATCGCCTGGCGCATCTCCTCGATGACCTTGTAGATCACGGAGTAGGTCCGGATCTGGACGCCCTCACGCGTGGCCACGCGGCGGGCGTCGCCGACCGGGCGGACGTTGAAGCCGATGATCACGGCGCTCGACGCCGACGCCAGCATCACGTCGGACTCGTTGATGCCGCCGACGGCGTCGCGCATGAGGTTCACGGTCACCTGCTCCTGCGGAAGCTTCGCGATCTCGTCGGCAAGCGCCTCGAGCGAACCGGCCACGTCGGCCTTGACGACCAGGTTGAGCTCGGCGAGCTCGCCGCTCTTGGCGCGCTCCATGACGTCCTCGAAGGACACCCGCACACCGGCCCGGCGGGCGAGCGCCTCGGTCTTGAGGCGGTTGCCCCGCTCGCTCGGCGATCCGGCGGGCCTCGCGCTCGTTGCTTGACCACTCGGAAGTGCTCGCCGGCCTCCGGCACGCCGTCGAAGCCGAGCACCTCGACGGGGGTGCCCGGCGGGGCATCCTCGACGCTTGTCGAACGCGGTAGTCGTGCATCGCGCGGGCGCGACCGGAATGCTCGCCGGCGACGAGCGCGTCGCCGACGCGGAGCGTGCCGCGCTGAACGAGCAGGCTGACCACGGCCCCGCGGCCCGGGTCGAGCCGGGATTCGATGACCGTGCCGGAGGCCTCGGCCTGCGGGTTGGCCTTGAGCTCCTGGATCTCGGCGAGCGTCGTGATCGTCTCGAGCAGCCCGTCGAGGTTGTCGCGGGTCTTGGCCGACACGTCGACGAACTCCGTGTCGCCACCCCAGTCGGCGGGCGTCAGCTCCTGGGCGCGAGCTCACCGCGGACGCGCTGGGGGTCCGCGCCCTCCTTGTCGATCTTGTTGACCGCCACCAGGATCGGCACGTCGGCCGCCTTGGCGTGGTCGATCGCTTCGCGAGTCTGGGGCATCACGCCGTCGTCGGCCGCGACGACCACGACCGCGATGTCGGCAACCTGACCGCCGCGGGCGCGCATGGCCGTGAAGGCCTCGTGGCCCGGGGTGTCGAGGAACGTGACGACGTGGTCGCCGACGTGCACCTGGTAGGCGCCGATGTGCTGGGTGATGCCACCGGCCTCACCGGCGGCGACCTCGGTCTCGCGGATCGCGTCGAGCAGCGACGTCTTGCCGTGGTCGACGTGACCCATGATCGTCACGACCGGCGGGCGCCCCACGAGCGCGTCCTCGGCGTCGTCGTAGGTGGGCTCCTCGGCGACTTCGTCGGCGGCGTGGACGATCTCGACTTGTTTGTCGAAACCGTCGGCGAGGACCTCGATCGCCTCGTCGGGAAGCGTCTGGGTGAGCGTCGCCATCTCGCCGAGCTCCATCAGCTTCTTGATCACGTCCGGTGCCGACAGCCCGAGCGACTCCGCGACCTCCTTGACGGTCGCCCCGGACTTGATCTGTGTGACCTGGACTTCTTCGACCTTCTCCTCGACCTGCGAGAAGTCGGGCTCGACCCACGGCGTGCGGCGACGCCGGCCGCGGCGCCGCGGCGGTGCCTGCTGCTGCGGGGGCGGCCCAGGACCGCGGCGCGAGGCCTGCGAGTCGATCACGACGCGGCGGCGGCGCCCGCCGGGGCCCGTGGTTCCCTCGCTGCGGGTCGGGCGCTGCTGGCGGTCGCTGCCTGCGGCCGGCGTCTTGCCGGCAGCCTCGCCGCCCTTGGCGGCCGGAGCGGCCTTCGCCTTCGCCTTCGCCTCCGGCTCGGGCGCAGGCTCGGGTTCCTCCGGGGAGCTCGCCGAACGCACGGGCGATGTCGTTCTCGTCGACGCTGGAGGCGGCAGCCTTCACGTCGTAGCCGGCAGCCTGGAGCTTCGCGAGCACCTCCTTGCTCGGCATTCCCCGCTCTTTGGCTATCTCATGGACACGCTTCTTGGCCATCGTTAGGAGGTTTCCTCCGCAGGTTCGGCCTCAGCGACCGGCTCGGCGACGGGCTCCGGCTCGGCGACCTCGGCGACCTCGGCGGCCTCCTCGATCTCCGGCGGCTCCTCGGCCTCGACTCCGGCATCCGTCTCGGCGATCACCTCGGCGGCCTCATCATCGGCCGGTGTCTCGTCGACGGGCAGCTCGTCGGCGACGGGGGCGTCGTCGGCCACGGGGGCCTCGTCGCCCTCGTCCTCGGCGGGCTCCTCGGGGGCCGATCCGGTCACGTAATCGTTGTCCGTCTCGGTGAGCGCCTGGTGGGCCGGCAGGCCGCAGTAGCGCGAGCCCGCGATGGATGCGTTCGGGCAGCGCTTCCCGTTCGAGAGGATTGCGGCGCAGCGGCCGGACACTTCTTCCTCGTCGATACCCATCGTCGACTCCTCCTCCGCGAACTCGGTCTCGGAGCGGATGTCGACGCGCCAGCCGGTCAGGCGGGCGGCGAGGCGGGCGTTGAGCCCGTCCTTGCCGATCGCCAGCGACAGCTGGTCGTCGGGCACGATCACCGTGGCCTGCATGTCGTCGTCGTCGACGAGGACCTCGCGTACGCGGGCGGGCGACAGCGCCTTGGCCACGAAGCGTGCGGGCTCCTCGTTGAACGGGATGATGTCGATCTTCTCGCCGCGCAGCTCGGACACGACCATGCGCACGCGGGAGCCGCGCGGGCCGACGCAGGCGCCGACCGGGTCGACGCCGTTGGTGTGCGAGATCACGGCGATCTTCGACCGGTAGCCGGGTTCACGCGCGACGTTCTGGATCTCGACCAGGCCGTCGGCGATCTCGGGGACCTCGAGCTCGAAGAGGGCGCGGATCAGCTCCGGGGAACGCCGCGAGACGATGATGCTCGGCCCCTTCGCCTCGGACGAGACGTCGGTGATGATCGCCTTGATGCGCGCGCCATGGTCGTAGCGCTCGCCCTGCACCTGCTCGGAGCGGGGCAGCAGCGCCTCGACACGCTCACGCAGCTGCACGAGCGTGTAGCGCGAGTCCGACTGCTGGACGAGGCCGGTGATGAGCTCCCCGACCCGGTCCTGGTACTCGTGGAACATCATGTCGCGCTCCGCCTCGCGGATGCGCTGCAGGATCACCTGCTTGGCAGTCTGGGCAGCGATGCGGCCGAAGTCGTTCGGCGTGACGTCGCGCTCCTCGATCTGGTCGCGGAACTCGGCCAGGCGCTCCGACGCGATCTCGGGAACCTCGGGCTCGCGCAGCTCGCCGGTCTCCGGGTCGACGACGGCCTCCTCCAGCGCCTCCTCGACCTCGTCGAGCAGCTGCTCTTCGAGGTCGGGCGGGAGCAGAAGCTCGAAGACGGTGAAGTCGCCGCTTTCGTGGTCGATGTCCACGCGCGCATACTTCGCCGCCCCGGGGTTCTTCTTGTACGCCGACAGCAGCGCGTCCTCGAGCGCATCCATCAGCGTGTCGGTCGCGATGCCCTTCTCGTGGCCGAGCGCCTGGATGGCCTCGACGATCTCCTTGCTCATCAGATCCTCTCCTCCTGATCGGGCTGACCGCTCACCAGGTTGCTGCGGTGGATCTCGGCGTAGGGAATGGAGACGACGCCGGTATCGGCCGCGACCGTGACCTCCTCTTCGGAGGCTCCGACCAGTTCGCCGGTGAAGCTGCGCGCTACGCCTCCGGCTTCGCCGCGGTCGCGTGGCTCGCGGGTGCGAACACGCGCGCGCTTGCCGAGGAAGCGCCGGAAGTGATCCGGCTTCGTCAGCGGGCGCTCGGGCCCTGGCGATGACACCTCGATCCCAAAGCTCTCCAGCAGGTCACGCACCTGCAGCGTGACCTGTTCGCAGAGCTCGAGATCGACCCCGTCGGGGTGGTCGATCACCAGTCGCAGCTGTTCACTCGAGACCTGCTCGCAGGCGAGCAGCTCGACCTTCGGGAGTGAACCCGCGAGTCGTGCCTCGATGTCGGTGAATAGCTGGTCGGTGTGGGTGGTCATATGGTCGAAAAAAAGGTGGGCTGCGAAGCCCACCTTCAGTGCGGGCCCGGAGGCCCACGGTTACAACTGAAAGTCCTAGCCGACCGAGTATAGACGCGGAGAGCGGCTCAGGAATCGACGATCAGAGTGACCGGGCCGTCGTTCGCGAGAGTGACGCTCATGCGCGCGCCGAACCGCCCACCCCGCGCCCCGAGGGCATCACGGACACGCTCGTAGAGAGGCTCGGCCGTTTCCGCCGGCGCCGCGTTGGTGAACGAGGGGCGGTTGCCCTTGCGGGTGTCGGCGGCGAGCGTGAAGTTGCTCACCACGAGCATGTCCGCGCCGGCATCCGCGGCCGTCAGGTTCATCCGCCCGTCCGCATCCTCGAAGATCCGCAGGGCGGCGAGCTTGGCCGCCACCTTGTCGGCCTCGGCTTCGCTGTCGTCCTGCTCGACCCCGAGCAGGATCAGCAGGCCCGGGCCGATCGCCGCGACGGTCTCGTCACCGACGCGGACCGCCGCCTCGGAGACTCGCTGGACGAGCGCACGCATGCGCGGCACCGTACTGTGCGGGCAATGGCGGCCATCGACGTCATCGACGGGTACCTCGGCTCCTTCGCGGGCGAGGCGCGCACGCTCGCGACCGGCGAATGGGGCCTCACGGTGCCCGCCGAGCAGGCGGCCGGATGGCCGCTCGACATCGGCATCCGCGTGGCCGACGGCCTCGTGACGGTGAAGGCGCACGCGCTCTCCTCGCCCGAGGGCGTCGATCCGTGGGGGCTGCTGTGGTGGAACCGCTCGACGCGACTCGTCCGCTTCGCCTCGACGCAGAGCGGCGAGGTCTGGATCCACGCCGACCTACCGGTCACCGCGGTCGACGAGCGCGAAGTCGACCGTCTCCTCGGCCTCGTGGTCGAGGGCGCGATCGCCGTGCGCGAGCAGGTGCGCACGCGCAACGAGCCGTCGGCCGATGCGGGCGGCGGCTGGCTGTCGGTCGACGACTGACCCCTACGCCGCGTTGATTGGGGCTTTTGCTGGCTATGAGCCAGTAAAGGACCCAACCAACGCCCACACCCCGCTGCCGTTCGGCCGAGCCCGGCCCGGCGGCCAGAGCAGAGCGCGCCGACGACTGCGCCCTAGGCCACGCGGGCCTGCAGGAACTCCCGGAACGCCCGGTAGTCCTTGCGGTCCGGCCGCATGCACGCGGCCAGCGCGGCGTGGCGCTGGGCCTCGTGCGGGCGCCCGGTCTTGGCGAGCGCCTTGCCGAGGCAGTAGTGCGCGAAATCGTTCACCGGCGCGCGCTCGACGACCGCCTCGAACTCCTCCGCGGCGCTGCGGAACCGCCCCGAGCGGAAATAGGCACGGCCGAGCGCCTCGCGGATCGAGGTCTTGTCCGGGTCGAGCCGGCTCGCCCGCTCGAGCGGGATGGTGGCGGCGGCGAAGTCGCCACTCTCGAGCAACTCGCTGCCGCGCGTGAACAGGTCGTACACGTCGTCGCCGGTCATCGGCGGACCTCCTGGTCCCGGTTGGACCACATCGTTTCCACTGCATCAAGGATGACAGCCGCCACGGAGGCCTTGGGCCCCTTCGGAACCGGCTGCTCGCCGGCCGCGGTCACGATCGTCACCTCGTTCTCCGCGGAGTCGAATCCGATGCCCGGCTGCGAGATGTCGTTGTGGACCACGGCGTCGAGCCGCTTACGCTCGAGCTTCCCGCGCGCGTGCGCCAGGCCCCCCTCCCCGTGCTCGGCGGCAAAGCCGATCAGCACCTGCCCGGGCCGGCGCTCGGCACCCAGCGCGGCGATGACGTCGGTGGTCGGCTCGAGCTCCAGCGCGAGCCCGTCGCGGCCCTCCTTCTTCAACTTGTCGTCGGCCGCGGCGGCGGGCCGGAAGTCGGCCACCGCGGCGGCCATCAGCAGGACGTCGGTCGTGCCGAACTCGTCCCGCGCGGCGGCCTCGAGCTCGGCGGCCGTCTCGACGTCGATCCACCCGACCCCCTCGGGCCGGTCGAGCGCCACGTTGGCGGCGATCAGCGTGACCTCGGCGCCACGGCGAGCGGCCTCGGCGGCCAGTGCGATGCCCATCCGCCCGGACGAGCGGTTGCCCACGTAGCGAACGGAGTCGATCGGCTCGCGCGTCCCGCCCGCGGTCACGAGCACCCGCAGCCCATCGAGCGAGCGCGGTGCGAATCCAGAGCCGCCGAGGGCCGCCTCGATCGCGGCGCGGATCGTGTCGGGCTCGGCGAGCCGGCCGATGCCGCACTCGCCCTTCGACGCGAGCGGCCCCGTGCCGGGCTCGACGATCGCCGCCCCGCGGTCGCGCAGCGCGGCGACGTTCGCGCGCGTGGCCGGGTGCTCCCACATGTGGTTGTTCATCGCCGGAGCGATCACCAGCGGAGCGGTGTTCGCGAGCGCGGCGCTCGTGAGCAGGTTGTCGGCGTGCCCGCCCGCGAGCTTCGCGAGGGTGTTGGCCGAGGCCGGCGCTATCGCGAAGACGTCGGCGCGGCGGACCAGCTCGAGGTGCGAGATCGGGTCGTGGGCCGGCGGTTCGTCACCCGGGAACGCGCCGCGCGCGGGATCCGGCTCGAACTCGTCGACCAGCACCGGCGCCCCGGTGACGCCCTCGAACGTCGCGCGGCCGACGAACCGCTCGCTCGCCGGGGTCTGCACGACCCGCACGGCATGCCCGGCCTTCGTGAGCAGGCGCACGACCTCGACGGCCTTGTAGGCCGCGATACCTCCGGTTACTCCAAGCAGGATCCGAGCCATCAACCCGAATCCTGAAGCATCGCGAGGCTAGTCGCGGTACCTGTACTTGATCTTGCCTTCGGCGACTTCGTCGAGGGCGATCTTGAGGTAGTTCTTCGAGCCTGTCTCCACCATCGGCGGCGGGTACTCGTCGAACGTCCCCTCACCGAGGTTGTGGTAGTAGCTGTTGATCTGGCGGGCACGCTTCGCGGCGACGAGCACGCACGCGTAGTGCGAGTCGACCTGCTCCAGCAGCGTGTCCAGACGGGGCTTGATCAAGAGTTCTCTCTGCTTTCGGGGCCAACCATGGTAGCGGCGAGGCCGACGAGCTCGTCGGTTGCCGTCGTCGAGGTCGTCGTTCACCACCACGCGCGAGAACTCCTCCTGCGCGGCCAGCTCGACCGGCGCGACCTCCAGCCGGGCCGCGATCTGATCGTCGGAATCCGATGCTCGTCCGCGCAGGCGCGCGCTCGAGCGTCTCGAGCGATGGGCGGGGCGATGAAGACCTGCACGGCGCCGGGCATCGTCTCGCGTATCTGGCGCGCGCCCTGGATCTCGATCTCGAGGACGATCAGCCCGGCAGGCCGCTCGAGCTCGGAGCGGAGCGTGCCGTAGCGGTTGCCGGCGTACTCGGCGTGCTCGACGAACTCGCCGGCGCGCGACCCGCGCTTCGAAGTCCGCCGGGCTGAGAAAGTGGTAGTCGCGGCCGTTCACCTCGCCCGCGCGCGGCTGCGCGGGTGGTGGCCGACACCGAGAGCTGGGCCTCGGGGACGCGATCGAGCAGCCGCCGGATGAGCGTTCCCTTCCCGACCCCCGACGGGCCGGTGATCACGAGAACCGGCGTGGCCACGGCTGTCGCCGCTTAGCGGCGGAGGTACGAGACGAGCTCGTTGCGCTGGCGCTCGGAGAGGCCGCCGATCGTCTTGCTCGGCGAGATCCGGCAGTGCGTGAGGATCCGGTTCACCTTCACGCGCCCGTACTTGGGCACGGACAGCAGGAGGTCGAAGACCTTCGCGGTGAGCAGGTACTCGGGCGGGTCGAGCAGCAGACCGTGGATCTGAGCCCGGCCGGCCTTCAGATCCTTCTTCAGCGCGCGCGCGTCGCGTGCGGATGTCGTTGGCGCGCTGGAGGGCGTCCATCCGCTGGGCCAGGGACCGCTCGGGGGTAAGGCCAGAACCGGCCTGGCCACTGTCGTCCCCGGCTTCTCACGGCCCCCGGACGGCGATTTCGCGGAGCTCTGGGGCGCGACCGGCATGGGCGGCGACTATACACACAGATCCGCCGTCGTTTAACGCCCGGATCACATTTTCGGGGCCAATTCATCTGGACCTCGACCTGAGCTTGAGGAGCGTTCGGGTTCCTTGACCCTTTCCCGGTTTTTTGCAGGCATTTCTCCCCAAAATGCGGGAAGTCTTCAGGCGCCTGCGCGGTTCAGGCCGCGGATCCGGCCCCGTGAGGGGCCGTCGCGCCCCTGATCGCCGCCAGTTCGGCCCCGATCCGCGACCCGCGGCGGGGTCGCGGAAGCTCTCGGTGCCGACAGCCACGACGGTCGCCCCGGCGGCCATGAAGTCGGCCGCATCGCGCCCCGACGCGATCCCGCCCATCCCGACGACGGGTACGCGACACGCGCCCGGCGACCGCGGCCACCTGCTCGAGCGCGACCGCGCGGACCGCCGGGCCCGACACGCCCGCCGGTCCGGTCGCCGAGCCACGGCTCGCCGCTGACCGGGTGGATCGCCATCCCCTTCAGCGTGTTGATCAGCGAGAGGCGTCCGCCCCCGCGTCCTCGGCCGCGCGCGGCCACCGCCGACGGGTCGATGGCGTTCGGCGTGAGCTTCACCACCAGCGGCTTGGTCGGTCAGCGGCCGCAGGCGCGCGACGGCCGCAGCGGTCTCGCCGGGGTCGGCGCCCATGATCAGCCCCGTCTCCACGTTCGGGCACGAGACGTTGAGCTCGATCAGGGCGACCTCGTCGCGCGCGCGCGACGGCCGCGACGAGCTCGCGCCAGCTCGTCGTGGTCGAACCCCATCACCGAGACGCACAGCGGCACCGGCAGCTCGGCCAGCTGCGGCAGGTCGGCTGCGAGGAAGCCGTCCAGGCCCTTGTTGGGCAGGCCGATCGAGTTGATCATCCCGGCGGGCGTCTCCCACAGGCGCGGCGGCGGGTTGCCCTGCGCGCGGGGCGAGCGTGATCGTCTTCGACACGAAGCAGTCGAACGGGAACCGCTCGAGCAGCGCGTCGCCGAAGGCGCGCCGGGCGGCGATCGCATCGAAGGTGCCCGAGCCGTTGAGGACCGGGCCGCGCGAGCTGAACCCCGCAGAGGTCGACGCCGCTCACGCGTGCCCCACCCCCACCAGCCTCGTCGCCGGCGAAGACCGGCCCGTCGACGCACACGCGCTCGTAGCCGTCGACGCGTCTCGACCACGCAGCCGAAGCAGGCGCCGAAGCCGCAGGCCATGCCCGGACTCGAGCGCGAGCTGGGCCGGCACGCCGAGCTCCGCGCAGAGGTCGCGGACGGCCTCGAGCATCGGCGGGTGGGCCGCACGAGTAGACGATCCGGCTGCGGGATCGCCTCGAGCAGCTCGCGCAGCGGCTCGGTGACGAGGCCGTGGTGGCCGACGGAGCCGTCGTCGGTGGTCATCGTCGCCGGCGCCGGCGAACAGCCCGGCAGCCTCGGCGTGCGCGGCGCCGCGAAAGCCCAGGACCAGCATCGGGCTCGGCTCCGCCGGCGCGCAGCTCGTCGTCCCAGCAGAGCAGCGGCGCGGCGCCGATGCCGCCGCCGGCCAGGAGCGGCCGCGCGACCGTCGGCCGGCGGGCCGAAACCGCACCCGAGCGGGCCGAGCAGGGCTATCGCGTCGCGTGCGCCGAGCTCCGCGAGACGGCGGGTGCCGGGGCCGACGTCCTCGAGCAGGAACTGCAGCTCGACGCCGCCGGCCGGGTCGGGCCGCGCGCGCGCGAACGAGAAGGCGCGCGGCAGGTACGGGCGCTCGCCGGTTCCGCCACCCCAGCGCTCACCGCTGGCGAGCATGTAGAACTGGCCCGGAACGGGGTCGCGCGGGCCGGCGACGTCGCGAACGGTGATCAGGTCGTAGGCGCCGAGCCGCTCGCCCGACCGGACCTCGGCGATCCGCCGCTCGGGCGGCGCGAGCGTCGCGGGTTCGGCCGTCGGGCACGTCAGCCGGCTCGGCCGGCGCCCAGGTTCCGTCGGCCCGCGGCTCGACCGCCTCGGCCGCGCGGCGACCGCGGCGTGAAGCTCCTGGAGCGAGATCACGCCCGGCTCCGTCGAGCGCGGCCCGGATCGCGCGCTGGGCCGCGCTCGCGCCCGTCATCGTGGTGATGCACGGGATGCCGCGCGCGACGGCGGCGCGGCGGATCTCGTAGCCGTCGGCGCGGGCGCCCGAGCCGGTGGGCGTGTTGATCACGAGGTCGACCTCGCCGGACTCGATCCGGTCGACCACGTTGGGCGAGCCCTCGGTGAGCTTCTTGATCCGCTCGACCGGCACCCCCATCCGCCGGATCGCCTGCGCCGTGCCGCCGGTGGCGAGCACCTTGAAGCCCAGGTCGTGCAGCGACGCCGCGAGCTGCGTGGCGGTCGGCTTGTCGCCGTCGGTGACCGAGATGAACACCGTGCCGGCGTCGGCAGCAGCGCACCGGCGGCGGCCTGCGCCTTGCCGAAGGCCGCCGGGTAGTCGGCGGCGACGCCCATCACCTCGCCGGTCGACTTCATCTCCGGGCCGAGCAGGGAGTCGGCGCGCGGGAAGCGGCCGAACGGGAGCACCGCCTCCTTGACCGACACGTGGCCGCGGCTGCACCGGCAGCGGCAAGGTCCATGTCGGCGAGCCGCTCGCCGAGCATCAGCCGGCAGGCGATCTTCGCCAGCGGCACGCCCGATGGCCTTCGACACGAACGGGACGGTGCGCGAGGCGCGCGGGTTGGCCTCGATCACGTACAGCTCGTCGTCGCCGTAGACGGCGAACTGGATGTTGATCAGGCCGATCACGCCGAGCCGCAGCGCGATCTGGGCCGTCGCCGTCCTCGACCTGGCGCAGCATCTCCGGCCCGAGCGACATCGCCGGGATCACGCAGGCCGAGTCGCCGGAGTGCACGCCCGGCCTCCTCGACGTGCTGCATGATCGCGCCGATCTGCGACAGTCGTCGCCGTCGCAGAGCGCGTCCACGTCGATCTCGATCGCGTTCTCGAGGAAGCGGTCGAGGAAGATCGCGCCCTCGGGCCGGCCGCCCCCGGCGGTGCGCTCGAGGTAGCCGGCCAGCCCGTCGCGGGAGTAGCAGATCTCCATCGCGCGGCCGCCGAGCACGTAGGACGGGCGCACGAGCAGCGGGTAGCCGACGTCGCTCGGCGGCCGTCGAGCGCCTCGTCGGGCGAGTCGGCCGTGGCGTACGGCGGGCTCTTGAGCCCGAGCTCGTCGAGCAGGGCGCCGAAGCTCGGGCGGTCCTCGGCGCAGGTGGATCGACTCGACCGGGCGTGCCGAGCAGCGGCACCCCGGCGTCGGCCAGGCCCTGGGCCGAGCTTCAGCGGGGTCTGGCCGCCGAACTGCACGATCACGCCCTCCGGGCTGCTCGAGCTCGATCACGCCGAGCACGTCCTCGAGCGTGAGCGGCTCGAAGTAGAGGCGGTCGGAGGTGTCGTAGTCGGTCGAGACCGTCTCCGGGTTGCAGTTGACCATCACCGCGTCGCGGCCCGGACGCGCGCACGGTCATCGCGGCGTGCACGCAGCAGTAGTCGAACTCGATGCCCTGGCCGATGCGGTTCGGGCCCGGAGCCGAGGATCACGACGCTGCGGCGTGTCGCCGCGGCGCACCTCGTGGCGCGGGCCGTCCGGGCCCGGGCCGCTCCCAGCCCGAGTAGAAGTAGGGCGTGGCGGCCTCGAACTCGGCCGCGCAGGTGTCGACCGCCTTGAAGGTGCGCACCAGGCCGGCCTCGGGGTCCTCGCCACGGGCGATGGCGCGCCGATCTCGGCCATGAACCACGGGTCGATCCCCGTCGCTGGCGCACAGCTCGCCGTCGCTCGACGCCGCGGCGGAACGGCCTCGAAGAGACGCTCGTAGCGGTCGTGCGACGGGATCTCGAGCGCTGCGAGCAGCTCCTCGGTCGTCTCGTCGGCGCGGCGGCGTCACGTCGAGCTCGCGCGAGCGCATCGCCTTGACGAACGCCTGCTTGAACGTGCGGCCGATCGCCATCGCCTCGCCCACCGACTGCATGTAGGTCGAGAGCGAGCCGTCGGCGCCGGGGAACTTCTCGAACGCGAAGCGCGGCCACTTGACCACCACGTAGTCGATCGTCGGCTCGAAGCTGGCCGGCGTGACCTGCGTGATGTCGTTGTCGATCTCCTCGAGCGTGTAGCCGACCGCGAGCCGCGCGGCGATCTTCGCGATCGGGAAGCCCGTCGCCTTCGAGGCCAGCGCCGACGAGCGCGACACGCGCGGGTTCATCTCGATCACGACGATCTCGTCGGTCTCGGGGTTGACCGCGAACTGGATGTTCGAGCCGCCGGTCTCGACCCCGACGGCGCGGATCACCGTGATCGCCTGGTCGCGGAGCTTCTGGTACTGGCGGTCGGAGAGCGTCTGCTGCGGCGCGACGGTGACCGAGTCGCCGGTGTGGACGCCCATCGGGTCGATGTTCTCGATCGAGCAGACGACCACCACGTTGTCGTTGCGGTCGCGCATCAGCTCGAGCTCGAACTCGCCCCAGCCGATCACCGACTCCTCCACGAGCACCTGGTTGATCGGGCTCGCGGCGAGGCCCTCGGCCACGCGCTCGTGGAACTCCGCCTCGGTCCGCGCGATGCCGCCGCCCTGGCCGCCCATCGTGAAGCCCGGGCCGGACGATCGCGGGCAGGCCGATGTCGGGCAGCGCCTCGAGCGGCCTCGCCCAGCGACTTGACCGCCGCCGAGCGCGCGGACGCGCAGGCCGGCGCGCTCCATCGTCTCGTGGAACAGGTCGCGGTCCTCGGCGCGGTGGATCGCGTCGTAGTCGGCGCCGATCAGCTCGACGCCGTAGCGCTTGAGCGTGCCGTCCTCGGTCAGCTCGCGGGCGAGGTTGAGCGCCGTGCCGCCGCCGAGGGTCGGCAGCAGCGCGTCGGGGCGCTCGCGCTCGATCACGCGGGTCACGGAGTCCGGCAGCAGCGGCTCGATGTAGGTGGCGGTCGCGAACTCCGGGTCGGTCATGATCGTCGCCGGGTTCGAGTTGACGAGGACCACCTCGTAGCCCTCCTCGAGCAGCACCTTGCAGGCCTGCGCGCCCGAGTAGTCGAACTCGGCGGCCTGGCCGATCACGATCGGGCCGGAGCCGATCACGAGGATCTTCTGGATGTCGGTCCGCTAGGCACCGGACTTGACTCCCTCCAGGAAGCGGTCGAACAGGTGCAGCGCGTCGTGCGGGCCGGGGCCGGCCTCGGGGTGGTACTGGACGGTGCTGGCGGGCACGTCGCTGCAGCACGAGGCCCTCGACGGTGCGGTCGTAGAGGTTGAGCTGCGAGAGCTCGGCGGCGCCGAAGTCGGTGTCCCAGCGCATCGCCTCGTCGGCGTCGATCGTCTTCTCCCCGTTCGGGCCGAGCACGGCGAAGCCGTGGTTCTGGCTCGTGATCTCGATCTTGCCGGTCTCGAGGTCCTTGACCGGGTGGTTGGCCCCGCGGTGGCCGAACGGCAGCTTGAAGGTCTCGAGGCCGACCGCGCGGCAGAGCAGCTGGTGCCCGAGGCAGATGCCCCAGACCGGCATCTTGCCGACGATCTCGCGGACCGTGTCGACGACGTAGTCGAGCGCGGCCGGGTCGCCGGGCCCGTTGGCCAGGAACACGGCGTCGGGATCGCGGGCGAGCAGCGCCTCCGCGCTCGCCGAGCAGGGATGCAGCTCGAGCCGGGCGCCGCGCTCGCGCAGGTTGCGCGACGATCGAGTCCTTGATGCCGGTGTCGATGCCGACGATCAGCGGCCCGTCGCTGGACCCGTCGAGCGCATCGAGGATCAGCGGCTCGGCCGGGGTGACCTCGCGCGCCAGGTCGGCGCCGGCCATCGGCGGCTCGGCCTGGACGCGGTCGTGCGCCTCGGCCTCGGCCATGTCGCCGGGGAAGACCCCGCCGCGCATCGCGCCCTTGTCGCGGATGTGGCGCACGAGGGCGCGGGTGTCGACGCCGGTCAGCGCCGGGACGCCGCAGTCGGCGAGCCAGGTGAGCCAGCCGCCCTCGGCGTGCGGCGCGTCCTCGCGGTCGATCGCCTTCGCGCATGATCACTGCGCGCGCGTGGATGGCGTCGGACTCCATGTTGTCCTCGGCCGCACGCCGTAGTTCCCGATCAGCGGGTAGGTGAAGACGATGATCTGGCCGCGGTAGCTCGGGTCGGTGACGGCCTCCTGGTAGCCCGACATCGAGGTGTTGAACACGACCTCGCCGGTGCCGGGGATCGGCGCCCCGGCGGACTCGCCGTCGAAGCGCGTGCCGTCCTCGAGCAGCAGGTAGGCGGGCGCTCATCTGACCAGCCCCTGGACCGTCTTGAACTCGTCGCCGCCGGCCTCGCCGAGCAGCTCGAACAGCGCGGTCTCGACGCTGGTGAGCACGGTCGCCCCGGCGGCCTCCATCCGGCTGCAGCCCGACGGCCGCGGTTCTCCGCGCTGCGCGAAGCTCACCGCGTCGGCCGCGCCACGTGCACCTCGACGCCTTGGCCGAGCAGGTCGCTCGCCGTCTGCGAGACGCACACGTGCGTCTCGATCCCGCACAGGAGCACCTGGTCGCGCCCGGCGAGGTCGAAGCCCTCGGCGCGGGCGGCGGAGAATGCGGTCTTGTCGATCGGCTCCGCGCCGTTCAGATGCTCGGCCACCTCGGGCACCGTCGCGCCGAGGCCCTGCGGGTACTGCTCGGTGGCCACGACCGGGACTCCCATCGCCTGCGCCCCCTGGACGAGGACGGCGGTGTTCGCGGCGACGCGGTCGAAGTCGAGCACGGCCGGGCGGAAGGCCTCCTGGACGTCGACCACCACGAGCGCCGCGCGCTCGCGGTCCAGCATCGCCGGCGTCACCCGGCCACGCTCGCGATGGCGAAGCAGCGCTCGCGGAAGGCCACGGCGCCGGCGGCGATCGTCATCCGCACCCGGCCGGTGAGCCGTGCGGCCGTCGAACGCGCAGTTGGCGGAGCGGCTCTCGTAGCCGGCCTCGCCCACCTGCCACTCGCCCGTCAGGTCCACGAGGGACACGTTGGCCGGCGCGCCCTTCGCCAGCGTCGGGGCGGGCACGCCGAACGGCTCGCCGCCGGACGTCATCCGCTCGACCAGCAGCCCGAGGTCGAGGACCCCGGGGACGCACGAGGCTCGGTGTGCAGCGCGGCGAAGGCCGTCTCGAGGCCGGTCACGCCCATCGGCGCGGGCTCGAAGGGCTGCTCCTTCTCCTCCCGGGAGTGCGGCGCGTGGTCGGTGGCGACGCAGTCGAGCACGCCCGGCGCGGAGGCCCTCGATCAGCGCCTGGCGATCGTCCTCGCGAGCGCAGCGGCGGGTTCATCTTGAAGCGGGTGTCGAGCGAGCGGACGGCCTCGTCGGTGAGCAGCAGGTGGTGCGGGGTGGCCTCCGCGGTGACCTTGACGCCGTCGGCCTTCGCCCGCCGCAGCACCTCGACGGTCGCGCGCGCGGACACGTGCTGGACGTGGATGCGCGCCGTCCTCGTAGGCGGCCAGCTCGCAGTCGCGGGCCACCTCGATCGACTCCGATACCGCGGGGATGCCGGCCAGCCCGAGCAGCGCGGAGACCTCGCCCTCGTGCATGACGCCGTCGCCCGACAGCGAGGGGTCCTCCTCGTGCAGCGCGAGCACGCAGCCGGCGAGCCGCTGGTACTGGAGCGCCTGGCGCATGACCCCGGCCGACTGCACCGGCAGGCCGTCGTCGGTGAAGGCGACGGCGCCCGCGTCGGCGAGCTCGGCCATCTCGGTCAGCTCGCTCGCCGCCCATGCCGACGGTGATCGACGCGATGAAGCCGGTCGGGATGCGCGCCTCGGCGCGAGCCCGCTCGCGCAGTGAGCGCAGGATCGAGGCCGAGTCGACGACCGGGTCGGTGTTCGGCATGGCGAAGATCGCGCAGTAGCCGCCGGCGGCCGCCGAGCGGGTGCCGGTGTCGATGTCCTCCTCGTCCTCGCGGCCGGGCGTGCGCAGGTGCACGTGCGGGTCGACGAAGGCGGGAAGCGCGTGCAGCCCCTCGGCCTCGACCACCTCTGCCCCGTCGGGTGCCTCGACCGCCCCGGGCGCGCCGATCTCGCGCGATCGCGCCGTCGCGCACGAGCAGGTCGCCGGGCCCGTCGAGGCCGGCGCGCGGGTCGAGCAGATGGGCCCCGCGGAGCAGGACGGTCGCCTCGGCGACCGGCGCACGGTCGAGCCGCTGTCGAAGCCGGCGCTCATGCGGGCTGGGGCTCCGTCCGGTCGCCGGGCCGGCCGGGATCGCCGACCGCCGGGCCGGATCCGCCGCCCGGCCAGCAGCTCGTAGAGCACCGCCATCCGCGACGACGACGCCCGACTCGACCTGGTCGACGATCAGCGCCTGGGGCGAGTCGATCACCTCGGCCGACAGCTCGACGCCGCGGTTGACCGGGCCCGGGTGCATGAGCAGCTGGCCGGACGCCGAGGCGGCGCGAGTCGATCTGGTAGTGCGCGGCGTACTCGCGCAGCGAGGGCACGAACGCGCCGTTCATCCGCTCGTGCTGCATCCGCAGGGCGTAGACCACGTCGGCCTCGCCGAGGTCGTCGAGGGTGTAGCGCACCTCGCAGCCCAGCGACTCGACGCCGCGCGGGATCAGCGTCGGCGGCCCGCACACCGTGACCTCGCAGCCCATCCGGCCGAAGGCCAGGACGTTCGAGCGCGCGACGCGGCTGTGGAGCACGTCGCCGACGATCCAGACCTTGAGCCCTTCGAGCGCGCCCGCGCGGCGGCGCAGCGTGTAGAGGTCGAGCAGCGCCTGGGTGGGGTGCTCGTGCTTGCCGTCGCCCGCGTTGACCACCGAGGCGGGCGTCCAGCCGGCGACGAGCGCGGCGGCACCGACGCGCGGCGAGCGGATGACGATCGCCGCCGGGTCGTAGGCGGAGAGCGTCTGGACCGTGTCCTTCAGCGACTCGCCCTTGTCGACCGACGAGCCGACCGACTTGACGGTCACGAGGTCGGCCGAGAGCCGCTTGGCGGCGAGCTCGAAGGACGAGCTCGTGCGGGTCGAGGCCTCGTAGAAGAGGTTGATGACGGTGCGGCCGCGCAGGGTCGGCACCTTCTTGATCTCGCGCCCGGAGACCTCGGCGAAGCTCTCCGCGCGATCGAGGATGCGCTCGATGTCCTCGCGCGTGAGGTCGTCGATCGACAGCAGATGGCGCTTCATTCCTCGACCCTCCTGACGGTGATCTCGTCGGCGGCGCCGACGGAGATGACGACCTCGTCCTCACCGTCGAGCTCCTCGACCTGGACCACGTCACGTGCTCCTCGCGGGCGGTCGGCAGGTTCTTGCCCGACGTAGTCGGGCCGGATCGGCAGCTCGCGGTGGCCGCGGTCGGCGAGCACCGCCAGCTGCACCTTGCGCGGGCGCCCGTAGTCGAAGAGGGCGTCGATCGCGGCCCGCACCGTGCGGCCGGTGAAGAGCACGTCGTCGACGAGGACGACCGTCGTCTCGCTCGACCGGGAAGTCGATGTGCGAGGCGTGGACGACCGGCTGGGCCGCGGGGTCGCGCAGGCCGAGGTCGTCGCGGTAGAAGGAGATGTCCACGTCGCCGAGCGGGACCGGCTCGCCGACGAGCTCTGCCACCAGGTCGCGCAGGCGGCCCGCGAGCAGCGCGCCGCGCCGGTGGATACCCACGATCGCGATCGGCTCGCCGCCGTTGTTCTCGACGATCTCGTGTGCGATGCGCACCAGCGTGCGCCGCACGTCATCGCGGTCGAGGACGACCTTGTGGGTCAAACGAACTTCCTTCCTGGCCTCACGGGACCGGGTTAAAGGAACGTGGCGAGCAAGTTAGCACCCGCTCGGGCGGGATCAGTCCGAGCGCACGTGTTCGGGCTCGCCCCGCTCGGGAAAAGGCAGCTCGATGCGGTCGAAGTCGCGCGGGACGATCGTATTCGCGAACTCCTCGCGGGCCTCGTCGCGCAGCTCGCCGGCCGGATTACGTGCCGACAGGTGCGTCAGCGCGAGCAGGCCGACCTCGGCCTCGGCCGCCAGCCGGGCCGCCCCGCGCGCGGTCGAATGCTTCGTCTCGATGGCGCGCTCGGAGTCGGAGGCGGCGAACGTGGCCTCGTGGATCAGGAGGTCGGCGCCGTGCGCCACGGCGAGCGTCATGTCGCACGGCGTGGTGTCGCCGGACAGGACGACACGGCGGCTGCGGCGCACGGGCCCGAGCACGTCGGCGGGCTGGACGGCGCCGACGGGCTGGCCGCGCTGCAGCCGGCCGAAGTCCGGCCCCGGCTTCACGCCGAGCTCGCGCGCGCGGTCCTCGTCGAAGCGGCCGGGCCGGTCGTCCTCGAGCAGCGCGTAGCCGTATGCCACGCCCCGGTGGTTGACCGCGAAGGCGGCGATCCGGTACCCGTCGCGAGTGAGCTCGTCGTTCGGACCGAGCTCGACGAGGCGCAGCGCGTACGACGTGCGCCCGATCAGCGGCGCGAGCACCTCGAACAGCCGCTTCAGGCCGGGCGGGCCGTGGACCGCGAGCGGCTGCTCGCGGCCGCGCAGCTCGAATGTCTTGAGCATGCCCGGGAGCCCGAGCACGTGATCGGCGTGGAAGTGGGTGATGAAGACGTCGTCGAGGTCGGCGAGGCCGGCGTCGGAGCGGGCGAGCTGCCGCTGGGTGCCCTCGCCGCAGTCGAACAGCAGGCGCTCGCCCCCGCGCCGGATCAGGGTTGCCGGGAGCCCGCGGCGGGCGGTGGGCGCCGAGCCGGCGGTGCCGACGAAGAGAACGTCGAGGTCCATTGCGGGCGTATCTTCGCGGTCAGCCGACGTCGACGAGTTCGAACGTCACGGTCCCCGCATCGACGCGGGCCTGTCCCATCGTGTGGCCCGGCGCCCGCCGGCGCTCCGTCGGGCTGCCCGGGTTGAAGATCTGAAAGCCGTCGTCGCGCTCGTGCAGCGGCAGGTGGGAGTGGCCGAAGAGGACGGCGTCGGCGTCGGGAAATCGCCCGCGCATGCGCTTCAGTCGCCCCACGCGCGGTCCCGCGTCATGGATCATCCCGATGCGGGCGCCGGCGGCCTCGACGATCCGCTCGGCGGGCACGCGCTCTCGCACGGCGGGCGTATCGACGTTCCCGTGCACCGCGAGCAGCGGCGGGCCCAGCGCCTCGAACTCGTCGAGCGCGCCTGCGTCGGAGAAGTCGCCGCAGTGCAGCAGCAGGTCGGCGCCACGGATTCGGTCGACGCACTCGTCCGGCAGCCTGCGACCCCCGCGCGGCATGTGGGTGTCGGAGATGATCGCGATCAGCATTCGCCGAGAGCGCGCCCGGCAAGATTCGAACTTGCGGCCTCTCGCTCCGGAGGCGAGCGCTCTATCCACTGAGCTACGGGCGCGGGGAGCGCAAGGCTAGTGCAATCCCGCCGCGAACCAGATCACGAACGTACGTTCGTCCGGTCTCGGCGATCGAGGGATGCGTCGAGTTCAACAGCCGGAGCACCGATCACGGACGCGGCCAGCGCGACGCGGCGGCGGCTTGATCAGCCGGCCAGGCGCGCCCTGTACCACTCGTAGGTCTCGGCGAGACCCTCCTCGAGCGTGCGCTCGGGCTTCCAGCCGAGCTCGGTGTTGATCGCCGTCGAGTCGAGGTACTGGCGGTCGATCTCGCCGTGCGGGGTGCCGGCGCCCTGGACGTCGGGCGCGACGTCGACGCCGGACACGGCGACAAGCTTGTCGACGATCTCGCGCACCGACAGCGGCGCGCCCCAGCCCGCGTTCCACGCGCGGCCGCGGTTCTCGGGCTTGTCGAGCGAGGAGGCGACAGCCAGGTAGGCGTCGACCGCGTCCGCGACGTACAGGTAGTCGCGCTCGGGCGAGCCGTCCGAGCGGATCACGGGCGCCTCGCCGTTGATCAGCGAGCGCGAGGTATCGGGCACGATGCGGGACCAGTTCAGGTCGCCGCCGCCGTAGATGTTCGCGAACCGGGTCACGCCGACCGGTAGGTCGTACGTGATCGCGTACGAGCGCGCGATCATGTCCGTCGCCGCCTTCGACACGTCGTACGGGTAGCGCGGCTGGAGTGCGAAGTCCTCTTGGTAGGGCAGCTGCTCGTGGTCGCCGTAGGCCTTGTCGGACGAGGCGACGACGATCCGCTCGATCGGGTCCCCTACGACGCCGACGGCCCGGCACGCCTCGAGGACCGTGTAGGTGCCGCGGATGTTCGTCTCGAACGTGGAGAGCGGCGAGCGGTTGGCCGTGCCGACGATCGTCTGCGCGGCGAGGTGGAACACGGCCGACACGTCGTGCTCGTTCAGGGCGCGGGTGATCGCCTCGTAATCGAGGATGTCGGCCTGCACCACGACGCAGCGGTCGTGGATGCCGTCGACCGCAAAACGCGACTCCGGCTCGACGTCGCGGCGCGGCACGACGACGGTGGCGCCGGCGTCGAGCAGGCGCTCGGCGAGCCAGCATCCGATGAACCCCTGGGCGCCTGTGACGAGCACGGCGCGGCCCTTGTACGAGTCAGCTGAGATCGGCACGGCGCGAGAGACTACTTATCGCCGACGGGGTCGGGCGCGGCGGCGGCCTGGGCGGTCCCGTGGATGCTCTTCTGGCGGGCGGGAGCGCCGAGCAGGACGGCGTTGTCGTCGAACTCACCGCCGGTCACGACGGACGAGGCGGCGACGATCGTATTCTTGCCGAGCGTCGTGCCCCGCATGATCACGACGTTCGAGAAGACCATCGTGTTGCGCCCGATCTCGATCGGAGCGGTTCCCACCGGCTGTGCGGTCCACGGCTCGTCGCTGCCGTCGACGTCGTGGCCGCTGTCGACCACCGAGGTGCGCTCGCCGAGCCCGACGTGGTCGCCGAGCTTGATCGACTCGGTGCAGTGGATCACGACGTTGTAGGAGATCGTGTTCTCGCGGCCCATCTCCACGTCCCCGGTGGCCTTGATCACCACGTTCTCCCGGATCTGCGTGAACTCGCCGACCTTGATCGACCCACCGCGCATCTTGAACGCGACCGTGGCGTAGACGTTGACGTTGTCACCGAGATCGAGAACCGAGTCGACGCCGGGCGTGACCTCGAGGTCGAATCCCTCGCGGATGCGGACCTCGCGGCCGAAACGGATGCGCAGCGAGCCACCGCGCCCCTGGGTGGCGATCCTGACCTTCGGCAGCGCGTAGAGCACCACCCCGGGACCGATGTCCAGGTCGAGCTCGACCCCGGCCCAGGCCATCCGAGCGCGGGTCGCCAGCGTCCAGCGCAGCACCTTCAACCGCCGGACGGCGTTGAGGCCTCCGCGCGCGATTCCTTTCGCAGCACCCATTGCGGGCGAGACGATAGCTCCCGGGAGCCCGCTTGGGGCTCTGCGTATAATCCGCTTGCTGTAGTCATCCTTGAGAGGTGGGGACCTTGAAGGTGTTGGAGGTCGGGACCATGTTCCCGCCGCACTACTTGGGCGGGTATGAACTGATCTGGCAGTCCGGCGCCAGGTACGCGCGCCGCGCCGGGTGCGACGTGCGCGTACTCACCACGGACTACCGCAACCCCGACCGGCCGGACGCCCCGGACGACGATCCGGATGTGCACCGCGACCTTCGCTGGTACTGGCACGACCACGAGTTCCCGCGGACGTCGGTGCGGGAAACGATGGCGCTCGAGCGCCACAACCAGGCCGTGATGGCCCGGCATCTGGCGGAGTTCGAGCCGGACGTCTTGCGCTGGTGGGCGGTCGGCGGTCTGTCGCTCGCGCTCCTCGAACAGGTGCGCCGTTCGGGGGTCCCTGCGGTCGGGGTGGTCGGCGACGCCTGGATGTCCTACGCGTCGGCGGTCGATGCCTGGAGCCGCGCCGTCCGCCGCCTCCCGGTCCTGCGGCGGCTCGAGGGGCTGACGGGAATTCCCGCCCGAATCGACGTCGCGAACGCGGCCAGCTGGACCTTCATCTCGTCGTGGCTGCGCGGAACCGCCGCCCGCGTCGACGAGGCGGCGATCGCGCATCCCGGCATCGACCCCGGACTCTTCTCCCCCGGCCCGCTCCGGACGTGGGGCTGGCGCTTGGCCTGCGTTGGTCGCATCGACCCCCGCAAGGGTCTCCGGGACGCGCTCGGAGCGCTCGCCCGCTTGCCCTCAGAAACGACATTGCGGATCGACGGCGGCGGCGACGAGGCGCACCTCGCCGAGCTGGAGGAGCTCGCACGCTCCCTGCATCCCGGCGCCGTCAGCTTCGGCCGATCCCCGCGCAGAGAACTGGAATCTGTTTACCAGAGCGCGGATGCCCTGCTGTTTCTCCCGAGCTGGCCCGAGCCGTGGGGCCTGGTGCCGCTGGAGGCGATGGCGTGCGGAACACCGGTCATCGCGACCGGCACGGGCGGGTCGGGGGAGTTCCTCGAGCACGGATACAACTGCCTGCTCGTCGATCCGGACGATCCCGACGGTGTCGCGGCCGGGGTCTCGCGCCTCGCCGCCGACGACACGCTGCGCGCCGAACTGCGCGCCGGCGGCCTCGCGACCGCCGCCTCCTATACGGAGGAATGCTTCAACGCGGCCCTCCTCGAAAAGCTGCGGTCGTGCGCGATGGGCTTGCCTGAGGCAGAATGGCCGGGTGCGGGTGCTGACCGTCGGCAATATGTACCCCCCGCATTCGCACGGGGGGTATGAGGTCCTCTGGCACTCGTCGGTCGAGCACCTGCGCCGTAATGGCCACGTAGTACGGGTTCTTACGACGGACTATTCGAAGGACCGCGCCACCGGGGCCGGCACGGGCGACCCGGACGTGCACAGAGAACTGCGCTGGTACTGGCACGACCACGACTTCCCGAAGATCTCGCCGATCGCGGCGTTCGGGGTCGAGCGCCACGACCGCGCCGTCTTCCACCGCCACCTGCGGGAGTTCCGCCCGGACGCCGTGGCGTGGTGGGCGATGGGCGGGATGCCGATGTCGCTGATCGAGCATGCGCGCGCGGCCGGGGTGCCGGCCGTCGGCGTGATCGCCGACGATTGGCTCGCCTACGCCCCGCTGCGCGACCTCTGGCTCACGCGGGCCTTGCGGCGACCGTGGCTGTTCGGGCCGCTCGGGCGCGTGGCGGGGATCCCGACGACGATCGATCTCGGGCGATCCGCCCGCTGGACCTTCATCAGCGAGCACACGCGCGAGCGGGCCCTGGCGGCCGCCCTGCCCGACACCGCGATCGCCTCGGTGGCCCGCGCCGGGGTTCCCGATACCGCGTTCACGCCCCACACAGCCACGGGCTGGAGCGGGCGGCTGCTGTACGTCGGGCGCCTCGACCCGCGCAAGGGCGTCGAGCACGCGGTCCGGGCTCTCGGCGAACTGCCCCCGGGCGTAACCCTCGACATAGTGGGTGGCGGAGGCGACGACGAGTACGAAGCCCTCCTGGAAGAGATCTCGGGCTCCGAGGGCATCGCCGGGCGGGTCCGCCGCGCGGGCGAGCTCGGCCGGGCGGGCGTGCGGGCCGCGTACGCCGCCGCGGACGCGCTGGTCTTCCCCGTCACGTGGCCCGAGCCCTGGGGTCTTGTGCCGCTCGAGGCGATGGCCTGCGGCACCCCGGTGATCGCCACGGGAACCGGAGGGTCGGGCGAATACCTCGAACACGAGCGCAACTGCCTCGTGGTGGAGCCCGGCAGCCACACCGCCATCGCCGCCGCGGTCGGGCGGCTCACCGCCGATCCCGCCCTGCGCGCCCAGCTCGTCGCGGGCGGCCTGACGACGGCGCGTGCCCACACGGAGAAGCGATACAACAACGCGATCATGAGCGAGCTCGAAGCAGCCGTGGCGGGCAGCAAGGGTGGCTAGCCCCCTCGGCCGCGCGGTGTCACGACTCCCGTGGCCGGTGCAGAAGCATCTGCGCAACCTCGTCGAGCTGGTGACCAACCGGCACGGCAACCGGAGGATCCTGGCCCGGGCCTACATCTACGAGGCGGTCTCGCCACTCGTCCCGTCCTTTGAGATCCAGTCCGGCGACGCGCGCTTCGTGCTCAACACGAGCGACCGGGAGGTCAGCCGGATCCTGTTCGTCCGGGGCGAATACGACCGTCCGCTGCTCTCGGCCGTCCACGAGCTGCTGAGCCGGGTCGACGGGCGGCAGTTCTCGCTCGAAGAACGCCTGTTCCTCGACATCGGGGCGAACCTCGGGTCGGCCACCGTCGAGGCGATGGTTCATTTCGGGGCTGCCGGTGGGATCGCATTCGAGCCCGACCCCGTCAACTTTTCCTTCCTCCAGCGCAACCTGGCCGCCAACGGCCTCATCGGCCACGTGGACGCCCACCAGCTGGCGCTCTCCGACAGGACGGGGAGCGTCGCGTTCGAGCTCTCGCCCGACAACGCGGGCGATCACCGTGTGCGGCTGGACGGCGAGCCCCTCGCAACGGCCCTCGGCGAAGCCGAGCGCGAGGTGGTCGAGGTCGAGGCCACCACGCTGGACCAGCTCTGCGACGACGGCACGGTCGATCTGGGGCGGGTCGGCCTGGCATGGATCGACGTTCAGGGTCATGAGCCGAACATGCTCGCCGGGGCCGAGCAGCTGACTGGGGCGGAGATCCCGCTGGTCGTCGAGTACTCGCCGTACCACCTGGGCACGAGCGGCGGCCTCGACCGCTTCGACGAGATAGTCACCACCCACTACACGCACCTGATCGACACCGACCATGGGCGCGACGGCGTCGGGTCGGCGCTCAAGCCGATCTCCGAGCTCGCCTCCATCCGGTCACGACTGGTCGCGCCGGATCAGCACACCGACCTGATCCTCCTGAGTCGCTGAGCGTCAGCCGCCGGCGACTGCAGGCAGGATGGTGACCTCGTCGCCGTCCTCGACCGACGTGTCGAGTCCGTCCAGGAACCGGATGTCCTCGCCGCCCACGTAGACGTTCACGAACCGGCGCAGGTCGCCGTCCTCGGCGATGCGCTCCTTGAGGCCGTCGTAGCGGTCGTAGAGGCCGTCGAGGACCTCGCCTACCGTCGACGCGCCGTCGACCCCCGTCTCGGAGTCGCCGCCGGTGACGGACCGCAGTTGCGTCGGGATCTTCACAGTCACGCTCATCGGCGCGAGAGAGCCTAACCGACGGGCACGAGACCGGTCGCCTGCTCGAACGACTCGAGCGACGGGTCGATCTCGACCGTCTCGAAGCTGCCCCGGACCGCGTCGAGCGTCTTCAGCCCGTCGCCGGTGATCACGAGCACCACACGCTCGTCGGCACCGATGTCGCCGCGCGCGGCCACCTTGGCGAGCGTCGCCGTGGTGACTCCGCCGGCCGTCTCGGTGAAGATGCCCGTCGTCTCCGCGAGCAGCTTGATGCCGGCGCGGATCTCGTCGTCCGTGACCGAGTCGACCGCTGCCGCCGGAGCGGCGGGCGAGCTCGATCGCGTACGGGCCGTCAGCGGGGTTGCCGATGGCCAGTGACTTGGCGATCGTGTCCGGCTTGACCGGGCGGCAGAAGTCCTGCCCGGCCTCGAATGCCTGCGCGACCGGCGAGCAGCCCTCGGCCTGCGAGCCGTTGAACACCGGGAGGTCGCCCTCCACGAGGCCGATCTCGCGCCACTCGTCGAAGCCGCGGGCGATCTTCGTGAACAGCGAGCCCGATGCGATCGGCGCCACGATCCGGTCGGGGAGTCGACCAGCCGAGCTGCTCGGCGACCTCGTAGGCGATCGTCTTCGAGCCCTCGGCGTAGTACGGCCTCATGTTCACGTTCACGAACGCCCACTCGTGCTCGCCCGAAAGCTCGGTGCAGAGCCGGTTGACGTCGTCGTAGTTGCCCCGGATGGCGACCAGCTTCGTGCCGTACACGCCAGTCGCGAGGATCTTCTGCTCCTCGAGATCGGACGGGATGAACACGTACGAGTCGAGCCCCGCCGCCGCCGCGTGGGCGGCCACGGAGTTGGCCAGGTTGCCCGTCGAGGCGCAGGCGACCACCTTGTATCCGAGCTCGCGCGCCTTCGCGATCGCGACCGTGACGACGCGGTCCTTGAAGGAGTGCGTCGGGTTGGCCGTGTCGTTCTTCACCCACACCTCGCCGAGGCCGAGCCGCTCGGCGAGCCGGTCCGCCTTGACGAGCGGCGTCACGCCGGCAGCCAGCGCCGTGCGCGGGGCCGAGTCGAACGGCAGGAAGTCGGCGTAGCGCCAGATCGAGTCCGGGCCGGCCTGGATCCGCCGCCGCGTCTCCTCCGGGTCGTAGCCGGAGAAGTCGTACAGAACCTCGAGCGGGCCGAAGCAGTGCTCGCACACGTACTTGGCCTCGAGCGGGTAACGCTCCCCGCATTCCTTGCATCCCAGTGCTTCTACAGCCATCTCAAAACGCTCCTTGAATCGGAAAAACCTCCGCCGCTTTCGCTTGTGACGGAGGCCTATGGGAGCGCTCTGTCACATCTTTCAGGCCCTGGGGCCTGATGGACTTGGCACCTTTCCTTCGGCTTGCGCCTCGAGATGGTTGCCGGAGCTTCGTAGGGCCATTTCCCTCCACTCCTCTAGATGCGTACGGCTATGTGGGCCTCAGAATAGCGGTTCAGGCGGGCGGCGCAACCTGCGCCTGGACGAACATCGCATTGCCCCGGCCCAGCACACGGGCGAGCGGGTAGACGACCGCCCGCAGCGCACCGAAGGCTGCGCGGTGCTTGCGACTCGGGACCCGTTCGGGCGACAACGTGGTTGTCCGGTAGAAGGAATACGGCGTCGCGTAGGTGTCGATCCGGTCCACGGCGAGGCCGCCCCGCCCGAACACGGCGCGGGCGGTCCCGGGCGCGAAGTCGTACAGGTGGACCGGCAGCTCGGGGTACTCCCAGAGCCCGGTCCGGGGCGTGAGCCGGCGGTAGGTCAGCTGCGGGTAGAGACCGGCGACATTGGGGAACGTCGCCGCGATGCTGCCGCCCTGGGCGAGCAGACCACGCGCGAGCGCGAGCTCGTGGCGCGGGTCCGCGAGGTGCTCGAGCACGTCCCAGAAGGTGATCAGGTCGAATTCCCGTCCCCCGAGGCCGTCGAGCACGTCCTCGAGTCGCCCGGTCCGCACGTCGAGCCCGCGCTCGCGAGCTCCCGCGGATGCCGCCCGCCCGGGCTCGACGCCGACCGCTTCCTCAGCGCCGGCCTCGGCCGCGACCTCGAGCCAGGCCCCGGCCGAGGCGCCGACGTCGAGCACGCGCAGGCCTTCTGCGCGAATGCCTGCCGGGCGCAGCAATCGCAGCTTCTGGTGCGCGGTGCGCAGCGTCTCGGCGCGCAGCTCGGAGAGCAGGGCCCGCGCGAAGTCGTCCTCGTCGTAGTAGCCGGTCATCAGCTGCTCGAACGACGGCTGGGGGTCCTGGAACACGAGGCCGCATCCGGGGCAGCGGACCAGCTGATACCCCCAGCGCTCGAAGACCGGCTGCCACGGCCCGCGCGAATCACACGCGATGCAGGCCCGGCCCGTGCCCGTCGGCATGTCACCCATGCGCGGCGGCCGCGCGCTCGACGGCGGCCAGGACGCGGGCGTTGAAGCCCTCGCTCGCGATCTCGGCGACCGTGCGCTGCCCGCCGGCGTGGAGCCGCGCCCGCAGGTCCGCGTCGGCGGCGAGCTCGCGTACCCGGGCAGCCAGCGCCCGCGGACCTTCGGCCGGGTCGAACCGCAGCGCGTTCTGGCCCTCGTCGAGATACTCGCCCGACCCGCCGGCGCCCGTCGCGACCACGGGCGTGCCGACGGCCATCGCCTCGAGCGGCACGAGCCCCCACGGCTCCGCCCAGACGGAGGTGAAGAGGACGGCGTCGGCGGCCGCGTACACCGCGGGAAGATCCGCGCGTGCCGAGCGCTGGAACGTCACGCGCTCCGTGAGCCCGTGTTCGGCGACGAGTGCCGTGAACTCGGCGAGGTCGGCCGCGTCGCCCGGCCCGTCGATCGTGAGCGTCGTCCCGGGGTCCAGGTGAGCCAGGGCTTCGATCGCCAGGTGAACGCCCTTGTCGCGGTTGACACGCCCGACGAAGAGAAGGCGCCCGCCCCACTCGCCCGGTGGCGGGCCCGCCCGGAACAGCTCGACACCGGGCGGCGCGCGCCGGATGACCTCGCTGTCACGCATGGTCGGCCAGGCGGCCTCACCGCGGCGGCGGACGAAGTCGCTCCCGAACACGTAGTGGACGCCCGTCACCAGGTCGACCTGCGTGATCTGCCCTGTCAGGGCCGAGACCAGGCGGGCGGCGCGCGGGCGCGTGAGGAAGCCGCGCGCCCATGCGTCGACGTGGGGGCCGTACTCGAGCCAGTAGTCGTAGACCACGGCGACGCCGGGTACACCGGCGCGGCGCACGCGCTCGATCGGGCTGAGCGACATCCCGGCCATCGCCCACCACGTCACCGCGTCGGGCCGGAACTCGGCGAGCGTGCGCTCGAAGACCCTGGCGTTGTGGCGCTCGATCGCCCACCGGCGCCGTGCCGACGCGCGCGGCCAGCCGTACTCCTGCCAGTACCAGCGCAGCTCGCGCCGGACGTCGCCGGGCTCGGCGCCGTCGCCCCCGGCCGCCGACCCGATCTCCGCGTCGGTGGTGAGCACGCGGACCTCGTGCCCCGCGGCCAGCGCATCCGCGACCCACTCCCGCCAGACCAACTCGTAGCCCCCCAGGTTCTGGGGCGGGTACATGTTGCCGACGCTGAGGATCCTCACTGGCCGGGTGGCTTGTAGACCCGTATCGCGGGCCCCCCGGCGAAGACCTGTGCGCCGCCGGCGATCTCCGTCCAGCCGCGCTCCTTCAACCAGCGCTCCTGGCGCTTGGGCAGCGTGGCATCGAGCGAGGAGATCTCCTGCACGACCACGAAGTCGTAGTTGCCGCGGTCGACCGCGGCCTGGAGGTCCCGCTTGCGCCGGTACGTGGTGAGCAGGTGCTGGCGCCGCGGACCGATGTACTCGACCTCGGTGCGGAACTCGGGGCCGAAGTAGGCGTAGTTGCCCCACCCTTCGCCGATGATGCCCACGCGCGTACCGGGCGGCTGGTTCTGGAACCCCCCGAACACCGGCAGCGCCGTGTAGCGCTGGTCGGCATACGAGGTCTCCTGCTTGCGGAACCCGGCCGCGGTGACGACGAGGGCGAGCACCACGACCGCCGCGAACGCGACCCGCCGGCCACGCTGCCACAGGAACCAGAGGATCCCCGCCGCCACCGCGGCCGTTCCGAGCAGGACCAGGGTCTGGGCGAGCCCCTTCGCGCCGAGATCCGGGCCCGGCAGGTCGAGCGTGCGGCGCAACCCGTCGAGGACGGCGCCGACGAAGATCAGCTCGACGAGCTGGCGCCAGGCCCCCGCGGCGCGCAGCGCCCACGCCCCGACCGGCACGGCCAGCACGAGCGCGGGCAGGACGTAGCGGGAGTTGACGTTCGCGAACAGCGGCTCGCCCTCCACGCCCGTGGCCGAGTACGGAGTGGCCATGTAGGCGATCCCGATGATCAGCGCCGCGAGGCAGAGCGCGAGGATCTTCCCGGCGTCCCCCCGGCGCTCCGCGGGGATGCGGAAGCGCCACAGCGCGATCAGGCCGCCCGCGAGCAGCCCCGCCCACAGGGCGACCGCGGCCCAGCTCATCGCGTCGAGAAACGACGGCCAGAGGTAGTCGGTCCAGATCGACCCGTCGAACAGGTAGTGCAGGATCGTGTAGCCCTGGAGGTCGCGGAACTCGTCGTGCGGGGCGTCGAAGATCGTGAGCCCGAGTGGCTCGACCTTCAGCGGGTAGAGCGGGTTGTCGCTGAACGCCCAGTTGCGCACGAGCCAGAACCCACCCGCGAGAAGCACGAGGCCCGTGATGCCGGCGAGCCGAGCGATCACCGGGCGCCGCGGGCCACCCGCCACCAGGCCGGCGGCGAACCACACGAGCACGACCGCGCCGACGGCGGGAACGGCGTACCAGCGCGTGCCGAGCGACAGGCCGAGGCCGAGCGCCGCCAGCACGAGATCGAAACGATTGCCAGTCCGCCAGTAACGGACGAGGAAGAAGGCCCCCGCGGCGAACGGGGCCAGCATCGAGGTGTCGGCCAGCGTCGAGAAGGCGACCCACGACACCACCGGCATCGCGACGAACGTGGTGGCCAGCAGCGCGGCGGTCGCGGCCGGGGCGCGCAGCTCCCGCGCCAGCGCGTAACAGGAGAGGCCGACGAGGACGAGCAGCGGATAGTTGACGAACCGGACCAGGAAGTCCGAGCGCCACGGCAGCATCACCGACAGCGAGAACACGTCGCCCGTCCCGGGGTAGTAGCCGGGCGAGCGATCTGGGATGAAGTCGTCGATCTGCCACATCGTCGAGTGCTGGATCCAGCGGGCGACGTTGGGCAGGTGGAACGAGGTGACGTCGATGTGGGCGGGCGCGACGTACGCATCCTCCATCCCGAGGAAGGCGACGATCACGAGCGTCGCGGCGAACGCCACGGCGGCGAACAGCCACGACCGTAGACCGCTGTCCGGCGCGGCGGGGAAGACCGGCGCCTCGCCCCGTTCCCCGCGCCGCGCGCGGGTGATCGCGAACACGGCCGCGAGCAGCACCAGCGCGGTCGCGCAGACCTGCGCTCGGCCCAGCTCGCCGACGGCGCCCGGCGCGAGATGGACGCCGAGAATCGCGGTCAGCCAGAGGATCGCGAAGCCGATCACGAGCGGCACCCCGCCCAGATCGCGGCCCCAGCGGCGCACGACCAGCCACGCGACCGCGCCGGTCGCGCCCATCATCGCTCCGAAGAAGGCGGCGCCCTCTACATACTCGCTCGCACTCACCGGGCGGGAAGCATAGGGCCGTGCGTCGGCAGGGGAGGCACGCTCGGGGGCGTAGAATGGGTGTATGCCACCCGCGCAGGACGACCCCCTCAGTCCGGGCGATGCCGAGCATCCCCCGTCCGAGGCTACGCCGGGCCCCACGCGTCGGAATCGACGCGCGGCCCGCGCATGCGCCGGCTGAGCCGAACGTAGAGACCGTCGAGCACGGCGGGCTGCGCTGGATCAACATCGAGCGCCCGGGTCCGATCGACCGCGCCTGGCTCGAGGAGCACTTCGAGTTCCATCCCCTCGACTACGAGGACGTCGCGTCGCGCAACCAGCGGCCGAAGATCGACGAATACCCCGACTACCTGTTCATCGTCCTGCACTTCCCGGTGTTCGACAAGACGGTCGGCCGGCTCAACACCGCCGAGCTGGACATGTTCGTCGGCCCGGACTTCCTGATCACCCTGCCCAACAGGGCGATCCCGCCGGTCGACTACCTGTTCGAGCGCTGCGAGTCCTCGGAGGAGGTCCGCGAGGCGCTGATGTCCAAGGGGCCCGGCTACCTGCTCTACAAGATCGTCGACGACTCGTTCGACTACTGCTTCCCGATGCTGCGGAAGATGGGCAACAAGCTCGAGCGGATCGAGGAGGACATCTTCCTCGGGCGCACGCACGAGGTGGTCCGCGACCTGTCGAACGCCAAGCAGGAGATCATCAACTTCCGCAAGATCATCCGGCCGCAGCGATCGGTGCTGCGCGACCTCGAGCGCACCAAGCAGCGCTACATCCCCGACGACCTCGACCTCTACTTCGACGACATCGTCGACGCGTCCGAGCGTATCTGGGACATGCTCGAGAACTACAAGGAAGTGGTCGAGGCGCTCGAATCGACCAACGAGTCGGCCATGGGCCACCGGGTCAACGACGTCCTGCTCGTCCTCACATCGATCAGCGTCGTGGTGCTGCCGCTGACGCTCGTCGCGAGCGTGTTCGGGATGAACGTGCGCGTGCCCGGCGAGGGTTCCATCGCGGCGTTCTGGGTGATCGTCGCGATGATGTTCGGCCTGCTGGGCTCGATGCTCTACTTCTTCCGCAAGCGCGGCTGGTTGTAGGCGTCTAGAGCAGCGGCGTTTTCGCCTCGACGCTGCCCAGCGCCAGGGCTCCGAGCCCGACCGCGTCTGCGGCCACGTCGACCGCGGCCACCAGCGGCGCACGGCGACGGCCGAACCCGCGGGCGCGCTTCCACGCCAGCCGGGCGTAAGGCGCCGCGGCGATCAGGGGCCACGGGGAGCGGCGCACGGCGGCGGTCGCGACACCCGCCAGCGCGAGGTCGAACGCGGCACTGCGCTTCGAGAGGAACGCCCGGTTCCAGCACAGGGTCTCGCGCAGCTCGGGCATCTTCGCGACCATCGCCGGGAAGTGCTCGAGGCGGCGGCGTTCCTCGATGTAGCCCGCCGGGGCGCGCCCGAAGACCGCGTGGTGGACGAGCGCAGCCTCGCTGAACTCGGTCCGCGCGCCGTCGCGCACGGCGCGCCAGCCGAACCAGACGTCCTCGGCCATCGCCTTGCCATAGCGCGGGTCGAACCATTCCTCGAACCCGCCGAGCCGGTCGAAGAGGTCGCGGCGGACGAACAGGTTCGCCGTCTCGTACAGGCCGATCTCGCCGACCACCCAGAGCGTGCGGTCGAACGGGCCGATCGCGGCGTCGGGGTCGGGCCGGACCGCGCCCTGGACCAGATCGGCCCCGGCCAGGGCCGCCACGCCGGCGGCGAGCCAGCCGGGGGTGGGAAAACAATCCGAGTCCGTGAACGCGAGCATCTCCCCCCTCGCCGCCGCGGCGCCGTTGTTGCGCGCGGCGGCCGGGCCCAGCGCGTCCTGCTCGAGCACCTGCACCCCGTCGAACGAGCGCGCGATCGCGACGGTGTCGTCGGTCGACCCGTCGTCGACGACGATCGTCTCCCGCTCGCCAGGCAGATCCTGGGCCGCGAGTGCCGCAAGCGTGCGGCCGATCGTGGCCGCCGCGTTGCGGGCTGGGACGACGACGCTGACGGCGACCATCGCGGCTGACCTTATCCGGCGCTATCCTCGCCCGCTCATGCGGGGGAGGGAAATGCAGGAGTTCTGGGACGAGCGCGCTCGCGAGAACGCGATGTTCTTCATCGACAGCCGCCTCGACTACTCCTCCACCGACGCCGAGCAGTTCTGGGCCGGCGCCGACGCCGACCTCGACCTCCTGCTCGACGAGACCGGCGGCAGCATCGCCGCGGGCGACCACGTGGTCGAGATCGGGTGCGGCATGGGCCGCATGACCAGGGCGATCGCCGCCCGCGCCGCGCGTGTCACCGCGGTGGACGTGTCCGCCGAGATGATCGAGCAGGCGAAGAAGCACAACGAGCAGCTCGAGAACGTGACCTGGCTCCACGGCGACGGGACGTCGCTCGCGGGCATCGGCGACGCAAGCGCCGACGGCGCCTTCTCCCACGTCGTCTTCCAGCACATCCCGGACCCACAGATCACGCTCGGCTACATCCGCGAGATCGGCCGCGTGCTCGAGCCGGGCGGCTGGGCCGTCTTCCAGATCTCGAACGAGCCCTCGATCCATGTCGAGAGGGACGACGTGAAGACCGTCCGCCAGCGCATCCGGGCCGCCCTCGGGCGCGCGCCCAAGGGCCAGGCCCACCCGGCGTGGCGCGGCTCTGCAATCGATCTTGCCGACCTCCGCACCACCGCCGCCGAAGCGGAGATGACGGTCGAGCAGGTTGCCCGCGAGGGCACCCAGTTCTGCTTCGTGCGCACCTCCAAGTCCGCTACTGGCTAACCTCACGCGCCGATGGCCCCCGAAGAGCTACCACCCGACGCCCAGTCCCAGATCGTCTCGCCGGACGTCTACGACCGCGAGTACTTCCTGTCGGAGATCTGCGAGGGCTTCGAGGAGTTCGAACAGGACGGCGGGATCTCGTACAACAAGAGCAAGCAGGTCAAGGTGCTCGCGCCCGCCCCCGGGATGAAGATCCTCGACGCCGGCTGCGGCCGCGGCGAGACGCTCCTCGCCTGCGCGCGCCTCGGCGCCGAGCCGTACGGCATCGACTACTCGGCCGCCGCCGCCGACCTCACGCGCGAGGTGCTCGAGAAGCACGGCTTCCCGAACGCCGACATCCGCACGGGCTCGGTCACCGCCCTCCCCTGGCCGGACGACACGTTCGACCGCATCCAGTTCTCCGACGTGATCGAGCACCTCGATCCGCCGCAGACCGTTCCGGCGTTCGCCGAGTTCCGCCGCGTGCTGAAGCCCGGCGGCTACCTCCACGTCCACACGGCGCCGAACCTCTACTTCATGAAGTACGGCTGGCCCGCCTCACGCCCGTTCGTGAAGCTGATCGGCCACAAGGAGATCGCCGACAAGGTCGATCACTGGTTCAAGATCGCCGAGGACTACCACGTCAACGAGCAGTCCGTGCACTCGATGCGCAAGGCGCTCAAGGGCGCGGGGTTCGAGGATCCACACGTCTGGCTCGACCCCGACGTGCTCCGCGGCGGCAAGTTCCACCTGCTCGAGGGCTTCGACAGCCTCCCCGTGCGCATCGCCAAGAACGTCGCGGGCTGGCGCCCGGTGCGGCTCTTCATGAGCAACGACGTCCTCGCCGTCGCCCACAAATAGCTCGCGCTTCGCGGCGCTCTCTCTACTCAGCCCGCGGCGCGGCTGTGCGGCGCATCCACCAGGACGACGGGAAGAACTCGAACCCGGGCAGGCCCGGCGGTTCTTCGGCGAGGCGCGGGACCATCTCGGCGAGCTTGCTCCGATGGTCGTGCGCCAGCGCGCATGCGCTGACCATGCTCGTCCAGTTGCTGTTCTCCGTGAGCAGCGCCTGGAGCAGGTATTGCTCGTTGAAATGCGCTCCGAACTGGTACAGGTAGGGGTCGTACTCGTACGGCAGGAAGATGTCGTGGATGTGAACGATCACGCCGGGCGCCAGGCTCGGGAGCAGCTCGAGGAAGAGCATGTTCACCTCGCTGCCGAGCTTCACGATGTGCGAGCTGTCGATGAACAGGACGTCCCCCTCACCGAGCTCCCGGTAGGACTCGAGCGGCACGTCACGGCAATCCTTGCGCTCGAAGGCGACACCGGGCAGCCGCTCGACGTCCGCGCGCGGGCGCGGGTCGACCGCGACAAGGGAGACGGGATCGCCCTCGCGCCCGTTCCGCGCGCAGGCGGCGGCCGCGACCTGCGTCGAAAAGCCCGAGCCGATCTCCAGCACCCGGCCTGGGCGGAGGTGGCGGACCATCGCGTAGAGGAACTCAGCGTCGCCAGGCAGGAACTGACCGTTCCAGGGCTCGAATCCGCCCTCCGACCCCACGGCGAGCTCTGCGTCGAACTCGGCCAGGAACGGTGCCAGCTGGGCGCCGATGAAATCCAGCTGGGCCGTCGTGTCCAGATCGACCCCGTGGAGCGCCACCGGCGTGCTCCACACCGGATCGTCGGGGGGCGGGAGCGTCACCCGCACGGGACAGTAGATCCCCCCGCGCACCGTCACCATGCCCGCGCGGGCGGCCAGGCGACCGGCCCAGCGCGCGGCGAGACTCTGCGGCCTGTACGTGCGCGCAACGTCGTATGCCCCCTGCACTCCGCTCATGAAGACCCCTGTCTCCACCCCCGGCGCGGCCGAGATTAGCGCTCGATCGGCAATCGTGCAAAAACGGCGGAGAACGCGTGTCAGCCCCGGCGGTAGAGGGCCATGTTCGGCGCTCGGGCCACTAACTGGTAGCCCGCTGCCTTGGCCCACGCCTCCTCGCGCGGCGCGCGCTTGGCGGGGACGGTCTTGCCCTGGCCGATCACCAGGTAGTCGTAGCCGCCCTTCTCGACCGCAGCCGTGAATGCCGGGGCGGTACGGAAGCGGCGGAACAGGCCCTTGTCGGGGCGGCCGAGGTAGGCCACGTCGTTCTCGAACCGCGGCCCGAACGCGGGTAGCGGCGGCACGAAGCCCTGGGTGCCCCACTCGCCCACGATCCCGACCTTGTTGCCCGCGGCAGCGGGCGGAACGCTGAGAGCGTCGACGACCTTGTCGAGCCCTTTGTAACGGTGGTCGTAGAAACGATCCTCGAGCACGGATCCCGCGACCAGCGCCACGACGACGGCGCCCGCCGCGAGCGCGCCCAGCGCGATCTTCTCGCTCCGTCCCTGCAGCGGCAGGAGCGCCGGGACCGCGGCGATCCCCACGGCCGCGAGACCGCCGCAGAGGATCACGATCGAGGCCAGGTCGCTCTTGCTCGCGTTGAAGTTGAGGATCTCCCGGGTCTGGTCGACCCCGCTGACCATCGCGAGGAAGGCCAGCGCGGAGAACACGACAGGGCCGCGGCGCCAGACGCCGGCCGCCCACGCGCCCAGCACGAGCCCGACCATCAGCGCGGGCACCCAGTAGCGGCTGTCCACGCCGGTCACCAGCGGAAGGCCCTCGGGGCCTCCGGCGGTGTACGGCGTGATCGCGTACGCGCACGTCAGCAAGAACATGCAGACCGCGCCCGCCAGCGCGACACGCGGCACGGGGATCCGATCGCGCCGGATCACGAGCAGCACGACGGTCACGATCAGCGCGAGGAGCGCGAGGCCTGCCGCCGCTCCGACGGCGTCGTTCAGCTGCGGGAGGATCGTCTCCTCCCACACGTCCGGCTGGTCGAAGTAGTGCGAGAGCGAGAAACCGAGCTTCTCGCGGATCACGTCGCGCGGGGCGTCGAAGATCGTCAGGCCGAACGGATCGACCTTGACCGGGAACACGGGGTTCGAGCTCTCGACCCAGTTGCGCAGGAGCCAGATCCCTCCGCCGAGCGCGATCAGGCCGGACAGGGCCGCCGTCTGCCGCGCGACCGTCGCGATCGGGCGCCGGGCGATGAGCATCGCCACCAGCCACACCGCCATCACGATCGCCACCGACGAGACCGCATACCACTTCGTGCCGAACGACAGGCCGAGCGCGAGGCCCGCGAGTACGAGCTCCGACGTCCGCCCGTTGCGGGCGTGGCGGATCAGGAACAACATGCCGGTGGCGAAGCCGAAGAGCATCACGGCATCGACCAGGCCACCGCTCAGCGTCGGCTGGAGGACGACGGGGATGGAGGCGAGCGCGGCCGCCGCACCGGCTGCTGCGGCGCGCGGCGCGCGGAGCTCGGCGGCCAGGGCGTACGTGGCCACGCTCGTGAGCACCAGGAAGGGGTAGATCGCGAAGTGCGCAAGGAAATCGCCCGTCCATGGCAGCGTCGTGGCCAGGAACATCACGTCGCCGTTCCCGGGGTAGTTGCCGGGCGCCAGATCCGGGAGGTAGTTGTCGATCTGCCACAGCGAGCCGGTGTGCATCCACGCGGCGACTCCCGGCATGTGGAAGACGAGCCAGTCGATGGCGATCGACGGCGCCGAGAAGCTGCTGCGGGCCCAGAACAGCACGAACAGGGACACGCCCGCGAGGGCGAGGCCGGACAGGACCCATGCCGCGGTGCCGCTTGGTTGTGCGGGCGGCGGCGGGCGGTCGGGCTCGGCCGCGGGCAGCGCCGGGACGCGCCATGCGATCACGGCGAAGATCGCGCTCGCGATCACGACCGTCCAGCGGTCCATGATCCCGAAGAGCATCGGCACCACGTGCACCGCCAGCACGCCGAGCGAGGCGATCAGGCCCCACGCGACGATCCGCTCGACGCCGGCGAGCCGCGTCAGGCGCTTCTGTGTGAGGAGCGTCGTGCCGGCGACGACGCCGCCGAGCATCAGCAGGAAGAAGACGGCGCCCGCGAGGTACTCGCCCGTGGACATCGCCTGGGTCAGCTGGAGGCGGGCGCCTTGACCGGCCGGGCGATCACGATCATGCGGTCGCCGAAGTCGGGCGTGAACATCTTCTCTGCGACGCCGGCCTTACGGGCCGCCGCGATCAGCCGCTTCGACACGCCGGGGAGATAGCCCCCGCCCTTGTTCAGGTAGTACTCCCACGTGAAGTCCTTCGGGTCCGTGTTCGCGTAGAGCGGCTCGTACCCGTGGCGGCGGAGCATGGTCGCCGCGCTGTGGCGCGTGAAGTAGTGGATATGCGTGGGGATGACCGACCACCAGCGCTTGCCGAGGATCTTCGCCGTCCGGCTACCGGCATCCGGGAGCAGCAGGACGAGCACACCGTCGGGCTTCAGCAGGGTGGTGATCCGCTCGAGCGCGTCGCCCGCGCGCGTGAGGTGCTCGAGCACGTCGCCCATGACAATCGCGTCGAAGGGCGCCTCGGGCAGATCGGCCGTGTAGAGGTCGTCGGTGCGGACGTTGAGCCCGAGCCGGTCGCGGGCGTAGTCGGCCGCGAACGTGCTCGGCTCGATGCCGACCGGGTCCCAGCCGCGGTCGCGCGCCTCGGCCATCAGGAAGCCGACCCAGCAGCCGAGGTCGAGCAGCTTGCCGGGGCCGGCGAACTTCTCGGTCCGCTCGAGTACCCGCGCGGCGCTGACCCGCTGGCCGGCCTCCTCGTCGACGTAGTCGTCGGAGGCCGCCTTGGCGTACTCGGCGTTGAGCTCCTCCTCGCTCGGGAAGCGGTCGAGCTGCATGTGGCCGCAGTTCGAACAGCGCAGGATGTTGCCGAGCGCCGTGCCGAATTCCTTGGTGGTCGGGATGAGGCCTTCGTCCCCCATCTCGCCTGCCACCTCGAAGTGCAGCACGAGGTCGGCCGACCCGCACGCGGCGCAGGTCTCGGCGCCGTTGGCACCGGCGGTGGATCCGGTCTGGGTCGCTGTCTGGTCCTCGCTCACGGCGCGCGACAATAGCGGGGCGGCACGAGTTGTTGCGCAGCCGTGGTGACCCGACAGGCTGCGCACCCGGCCGTGCCGGGCGCTTGCCCACAACGCAGCCTCCCCGCCCGAATCGCCTGCTAAGGTGGCGCGTCCTGCTCAGGGGCTGGGTGCCTTTATATAGAGCGGTATTCGCCTGGAAGGCGAGGAGGTAAGTACGGAGGATGTCTCGCAGCAATCTGATTCGCGACGCACGTCGGCTCGCGGCCGGCTGGAAGTGGCGTGCCGGCTACATGATCGGGACCAGCATCCCGGCCGAATACGACGACGATCTGGTGACGACCATCAAGGCCGTCCGGCGGCACACGCTGTCGAGCGCCCAGCGCGTCGCCGCCTTGTGTGACAGCGTCGAGTACATCTCCCGCCACGGCATCGAGGGCGACTTCGCGGAGTGCGGCGTGTGGAAGGGCGGCAGCATGATGGCCGCCGCCCTGACGCTGAAGCGCCTCGGCGACACCGACCGCGACCTGTATCTGTACGACACGTTCAGCGGCATGGCCGAGCCGACCGCCGAGGACACGCCCTCACCGTACGACGGCTACTCCCCGTACAAGCGCTGGAAGCGCAACAAGGAGAAGTCCGGCGTCGACGACGGCGGCAGCGGCTGGGCCGCGATCTCCGTCGAGAGCGTTCGCGAGGCGATGCTGTCGACCGGCTACCCCGCGGATCGCATCCATCTCGTCAAGGGCCTGGTCGAGGACACCATCCCGTCCCAGGCGCCCGAGAACCTCGCGCTGCTGCGCCTCGACACCGACTGGTACCAGTCGACCAAGCACGAGCTCGAGCAGCTCTTCCCCCGCCTCGCCGAGGGCGGCGTTCTGATCGTCGACGACTACGGCCACTACGAAGGCGCCCGCAAGGCGGTCGACGAGTACTTCGACGGCAGCGGCCAGCGGGTCCTGCTCAACCGGATCGACTACACGGGTCGCGTCGCGATCAAGCAGGGTGCTGCAGTCCCAGTTCAATGACCCCCGAGGACCAGGCGCCCGGCACTGATCCGATCGAGCCGCAGCCCGTTCGCGAGCTCGGCAAGATCAGCGTCGTAGCACCCCTCCTCAACGAGGAGGACATCCTTCCCGTCTTCTACCAGCGGGTCCGCGACGCGCTCGAGGGGCTCGACTGGGAGCTGGTGCTCGTCGACGACGGCTCGCGCGACTCCACGCCGGAGATGCTGGGCAAGCTCGCCGACGAGGACGAGCGCGTCCACGTCGTCTACTTCTCACGGAACTTCGGCTACCAGCCCGCGATGAGCGCCGCGGTCGACCACGCGACCGGCGACGTGGTGGTCACCATCGACGCCGACCTCCAGGACCCGCCGGAGCTGATCCCGAAGCTGATCGAGCACTGGCGGCGCGGCTCCGACGTGGTCTACGCCGTGCGCGAGTCCCGCGAGGGCGAGACGTGGCTGAAGCTGACCACGGCGCGCTGGTTCACCAAGATCTTCATCAAGCTCGGCGGCCTCAACGTGCCCCAGAACGTGGGCGACTTCCGCCTGATGGACCGGCGCGCCGTCACCGCCCTGCGGTCGATGCCCGAGCGCAACCGCTTCATGCGCGGCATGGTCGTCTGGGTCGGGTACACCCAGACCTCGGTGCCCTACAAGCGCGACCAGCGTTACGCCGGCGACACCAAGTACCGCTGGGGCACCCTGATGCGCATCGCGTTCGACGCGGTCACCTCCTTCTCCCACGCGCCGCTGCAACTGGCGACGCTGATGGGCTTCCTCGTCTCGTTCGTCGCGTTCCTCGGGATCCCCTACGTGCTGATCTCGCGGCTCCTCGACGTCTACGTCGAAGGCGTGACAACCGTCCTCTTCGCAATACTGCTGCTCGGGGGCATCCAGCTGATCACGCTGGGCATCATCGGCGAGTACATCAGCAGGATCTACGACGAGGTCAAACGCCGGCCGCTCTATGTCGTAAAGGAACGCAGGAACGTCGGCGCCCCCACCCCGGTGGATCTCGGGCACGACGACAGAACGTCGAGAACTACGGAGGTTGGTCCATGAAGGTCGCTGTACTGGGTGCCGGGATGGCGGGGCTCGCCGCCGGACACCGGCTCGTTGCCGAGGGCCATCAGGTCGACGTCTACGAGCGCTGGCCCGGGCTCGGCGGTCAGGCCGCGATCATGGACGCCGGCGACGGCGTGCAGATCGAGCGCTACTACCACCACCTCTTCACATCCGACGAGGAGATCCACGCGCTCTGCCGCGAGATCGGCCTCCCGGACGAGCTCGCCCAGTGGAAGTCCGACATGGCGATGTTCTCGCACGGAAAGCTGTGGCCGTTCACCAGCCCGCTCGACCTCCTGCGTTACAAGCCCCTTCCGTTCTACGCCCGCCTGCGCCTCGGCCTCGCGACCGTGCTGCTCCAGCGCAAGCCCGACGACGTCACCCCCTACGAGGGGATGACCATCAAGCAGTGGGTGCTGAAGAACATGGGCAAGGCCGTGTGGGACGAGATCTGGCACCCGATGCTGCGCGGCAAGTTCGGCGACCGCGCCGACGACATCTCGATGTCGTGGCTGTTCGCCAAGCTGCGCAACCGGCGCCAGACCAAGGGCGAGGAGGCGAAGCAGGAGCTGCTCGTCTACCCGCGCAACAGCTTCGAGGCGATCTTCCAGCGCCTGCAGGAGACGATCGAGGCAGACGGGGTCAGCAAGGTGCTGATCGACAAGCCGGCCGCCAAGGTCTCTCGCAACGAGGACGGCAGTTTCCTCGTGCACCCGGCCGCGCCCGATTCGTTCCGCAAGGGCCATGACCCGCGCGAGTTCGAGCCGGGCGGCGAGCCGGAGCGCTACGACGCCGTGCTCGGCACCCTGCCGACCGACATCTTCGACCAGGTGCTCGACCCGGAGCTGAAGGCGCAGTGCACGCCGGACTACTTCGAGAAGGCCAACTCGATCGAGTACTTCGCGGCTCTCTGCCTCGTCCTCGAGCTCGACCGCAAGTTCCACGACTACTACTGGACCAACGTGGCCGACGAGGACATGCGGTTCATCGGCCTGATCGAGCACTCGAACCTGACGGGTCCGGAGCACTACGGCGGGCGCCACTTCCTCTACGTGGCCAACTACCTGCCGCGTGACGACGAACTGCTGACGCTGGACTACGACCAGCTGATGGACGTCTATGAGCCCGGCCTGAAGAAGGTCAACCCCGGCTTCAGCCGCGACTGGATCAAGCAGCACTTCCTGTTCCGCGAGCCGGCCGGCCAGCCGATGGTGCTGCCGAACTACCGCACGCGGATGCCCCCGTACTCGACGGGCGTCCCCGGGCTCTACATGGCGAACACGACGCAGGTCTACCCGGACGACCGTGGCACGAACTACGCCGTCCGCGAGGCCGACGAGGTCGTGAAGGAGCTGCTCGCCGAGCAGGACAAGCTCCAGCAGCCCGCCGCCGCGAGCGCCTAGGGGTCCGGCCGACATGAGCGGGGTCGATCCCGGGATCTTCAAGGCGTACGACGTCCGCGGGATCGCGGGCGAGCAGATCGACGACGACGTCGCGTACGCGATCGGGCGCGCGTTCCCGAAGGTCGTCTCCGCGCTGCAGGACACGCCGGTCGGCGACCTGAAGCTCGCGGTCGGCCGCGACATGCGGCTGGCCGCGCCGCAGCTCGCCGCGCGCTACATCCAGGGCATCCGCGACTCGGGTGCCGACGTGCTCGACATCGGAATGGTCGGCACGGAGATGGTCTACTGGACCGTCGGCTCGAAGGGACTCGACGGCGGCCTGATGTGCACGGCCTCGCACAACCCGGCGGCGTACACCGGCGCCAAGCTCGTCGGGCAGGGGGCCCTCCCCTTCTCCGGCGACCGCGGAATCGGCGAACTACGCGACATGGTCCTGGCCGGCGACCCCGGGTCGCCCGTGGATGAGCCGGGCGAGCTGACCACCGAGGACGTCGCCGCCGGATTCCAGGCCGACATGGAGGCCTGGATCGACACCTCCGCCGTGCGCGACCTGAAGGTCGTGCTCGACGGAGGCAACGGGATGGCCGGCCAGATGTGCGGCCCGATCCTCGATGACCTCGCGGTCGAGCAGGTCCAGACCTACTGGAAGCCGGACGGCGAATTCCCCGATCACGAGCCGAACCCCCTGCTCGAGGAGAACCGCACGTTCATCATCGACAAGGTCCGGGCCGAGGGCGCCCAGCTGGGCATCGCCTGGGACGGCGACGCCGATCGCTGCTTCTTCATCGACGACACCGGCGAGTTCGTCGACGGCGACTTCCTCACCGCCCTCCTCGCCCAGACGATCCTCGCGAAGGATCCGGGGTCGCTGATCCTCTACGACGTGCGGGCATCGCGCGCGGTGCGCGACATCGTCGCCGCGGCCGGCGGCACGTCCGACCGCAACCGGGTCGGGCATGCCTTCTTCAAGGCGCGCATGCGCGAGAACGGCGCCGCGTTCGGCGGCGAGGTCTCCGGCCACTACTACTTCCGCGACTTCCACTGCGCGGACTCGGGGACCCTCCCGGCGCTCCTGATCCTCGAGCTCCTCTCGAAGGAGGGCGCGAAGATGAGCGAGCTCCTCGAGCCGCTGCGGTCGAAGTACTTCATCTCCGGGGAGATCAACTCGACCGTCGCCGACGGCGAGGCGAAGATGAAGGAGATCGCCGAGAAGTACTCCGACGGCGAGGTCGACTGGCTCGACGGCGTGTCGGTCGACTACGACGACTGGCACTTCAACGTGCGACCGTCGAACACCGAGCCGCTGCTGCGCCTCAACCTCGAGTCGCTCGCATCGCGCGAGGACATGGAGCGCCGGCGCGATGAGGTTCTTGCGCTCATCCGAGCGTGAGCGACGATCCGTACGCACCCGCGGCAGCCGCCGGCATCCACCGCCTCGCGATCCCGACCCCGTTCGCGGTGGGCCGCGTCAACGTCTATCTCGTCGACGACGACCCACTGACCCTCGTCGACGCGGGCCCGAACTCCGGCACGTCGTTCGACGAGCTCCAGCGCGGGCTCGAGGGGCTGGGCAAGGCAGTCGAGGACATCGAGCTGGTGATCGTCACCCACCAGCACATCGATCACCTCGGGCTGGTCGGGCTCGTCGCATCCCGCTCCGGCGCGGAGGTCGCCGCGCTCGACGTCGCGGTGCCCTTCATCCAGCGGTTCGGTGACGAGGCCGAGCAGGACGACGAGTTCGCGAAGACCGTGATGCTCCGCCACGGGATCCCCGAGGACATCGTGACCGCGCTGCAGTCGGTGTCGCGCGCGTTCCGCGCCTGGGGTGCGCCCGCCGACGTGACGCGCGTGCTGGCCGACGGCGAGGACCTCGTCATGCGCGACCGGACGTGGACCGTGCACCACCGTCCCGGCCATTCCCCCACCGACACCGTCTTCCACGACGCGGAGCGCCGCATGCTGGTCGCCGCCGACCATCTCCTGGCGCACATCTCCTCGAACCCGCTCGTGACCCGCCCGCGGGACGGCTCGACGGCCCGCCCGCAGGCGCTGGTCAGCTACCTCGAGTCGCTGACGAAGACGCAGGCGATGGACCTCGACCTGGTCCTCCCCGGGCACGGCGACCCGATCACCGAGCACCGCGACCTGATCGACAAGCGGTTCAAGATGCACGCCCGCCGCGCGGACAAGCTGCACGGGCTGATCGCCGAGCGGCCGCGCAGCGCCTACGAGCTGGCGCAGTCACTGTGGGGCAACATCGCAGTGACGCAGGCCTTCCTCACCCTGAGCGAGATCCTCGGCCATACCGACATCCTGCTCAACGACGGCCGCATCCGCGAGGCCGAGGAGAACGGCGTCGTGCGGTTCGAGGCCGCCTAACAGGAACGGGCCCGCCCGCGGGCGCGCACCCGTGCGCTGCGGGACAGGAAGTTCGGCGCGCGCGCCGTCACCTTCACGCCACGTGCCGTGCGGGCGCAGACCCGCAGCCGTGCGACCCCCTTGGCGTCCACCATGGCGCTGCGGCGTCCCGACCGGACGACCGCGCCGGGTACGACGGGCTTGACCACGACCTTGACGGTCGTCCAGCGCCCGGCTCGCAGGCGCCGCGGGCGAACGCTCACGGCGAGCCGGGCGCAGGGCCGCTGCGCGATGTCGACCACCCCCGGCGTGCGGGTTCGGACGACGCAGCCGCCGTCGGTGGTGAGCGTGACCGGCGAACCGGCCGCGCCGACGGCGAGGCGGCTGCCGTTGCGGCGGAAACGGACGACGCGGCTCGGCGGCCGGTCGAAGCGGTAGCGGACGTCCCACAGCTTGCCGTGGTCCGCGACGGTGTCGTTGACCCAGGCAGCCGGCCGTTCCTCGACCGGCGCGAACAGGTTCCAGGCGACCGCGTCCCGGGTCTGACGCCGGTCGTTGGCGGAATCGTGGAAGCCGCGGTGGGGCCTGAAGGTCACAGGCACCTTCGCTCGCTTCAGCGCGGCGGCGTAGGTCTCCGTCATCGGATGGATGATCGCCATCTCCGCGATCGCCTCGCCGATACCGCCGGAGTCGTCGCCGTTCGCCAGTCCGTTCCCGCTCGAGAGATGGACCCGCGTCTGGGCCAGGTTCGCCGCGAGCCGCGTCGGGTTGTGGCCCGTCGCGTATGGCCCGTCCAGCGGCCCGTAGACGATCTCCGGGTCGAACGGCTTGCCTCCGGTGGCCATCAGCGACTGGATCCAGTTCACGCCGCCGATGATCTGCGTGTCGACGAACCCGGACATCACGGCGAGGCTGCCGAAGTACCCGGGCAGGCGCCCGCCGAGGTACGCGGTGCCGAGCCCGCCCATCGACGAGCCGGCCAGCGCGTGGTAGCGGCGCTCGGGCCGGATCTTGAACCGTGCCTCGGTCTGCGGGATGACCTGGTCGAGGAAGTAGTCCTCCCATGCGGGCGCGCCGCGCCGGCCCCCGTTCCACCAGTTGACGTACCACCCACCAGTGCCGCCCTCCGGCATGACCACTATCGCGTCCAGCCCCTTCAGGTGCTCCTTGATGTTCACCCCGTTGGGAGCGGTCCACCACGAATAGCGACACGAGAACCCGTGCAGGATGTAGAGCACGGGATAGGCCTTCTTCGGGTCGTAGCCGTCCGGCAGGATCGCGCGCGCCCGCGGCGGCCCGGCGTAGTTGTAGCCCCCGCTGACCTCGCCGCCGCGGGCAGGAACCTCGTACTCGATCACCGAGTTCGCGTGTGCAGCCGAGCTGCCGGCGGCAGCACATGCCAGCGCGCTGACCGCGATCGCCAGGGTGCGCGCGCGCATGCCGCTCAGGCGGGGCTCGGCGCCGCGCCGGCGTCGTCGGCGGCGTCCGGCGCCGTGCCTCTGAAGCGATCCCAAACGGCAACCACGGTAGAGCAGGCGAGCACGACGAGTATCGGTTCGAACGGAACCCTGTACCGGGTGCCCGCGGCCACGGTGAAGACGATCGACATCGCCAGCGCGCCGGTGAGGACCGGGACGACGAGCGTCGTCCGCCGTCGTTCGCGCCAGAGGGCGATCAGCGCGCCGATGAGCAGCAACCAGTAGCCGATCATGCCGATCTTCGCGACCCGGCGATCGCGCCCCTCGTACCCGACCTCGTCGAGGATGCGATCGGGGCTGCGGACGTCCCACGTGCGTGACAGGCCGTTCCAGAAGAACGCCTTGGGAATCGCCTCGGGGTTGTCCTCGATGTAGTCGAATGCGCGCGACTGCAGCTCGTCGCGCAGCTCGGCGTCCTCCAGCCGCTTCGTGGCCGTCTGGCCGAGGATGTCGGAGTGCTCGACGGGCACCGGCCGCCAGGCGTACGGGTAGACGGGATCGTCGGCGGATTCCTTGTTGAACGTGCCGCCGAGGGCCGCGTCCTGGATCGAGAGCGGCACGAAGTGGTCCGACACCTCGTAGTTGCGGATCGTCCACGGGACGATGCACAGCGCCGCGATCCCGACCGAGAGCGCCGTCATCAGCACGCCGCGCCGCAAGCCGGCGGCGATCCAGAATGCCGCCAGGACGACCGCGAACAAGAACACGCCGGTCGGCCGTACGAGCAGGGTCGCGCCCATCGTGACGCCGACCCCGATCGCCAGCTTTCGCGTGACGGGGCGCTCGAGCACGAGGAACAGGAGGAGCGCGCCGAGCGGCAGCGCCAGGGCCTCGCTGTAGAGGCGGGTCTCCCACTGCCACATGTTGGGGTAGGTCGCGGCGGCGAAGGCGGCCAGCACGGCCACACGCCAGTCGAACAGGCGCCGCGCGAGGAGCCAGACCAGGCCGATAACGACCGGACCGATGAACGACTGCACGACCAGCGCCTTCGTGACGCTGATGCCGACGACGTTGTAGAGGACGCCGATCCACGCCATGTAACCCGGCGGACGAGCCACGCTCTCGTGGATCTCGCCGTACGGGAAGGTGGTCCAGAACCAGTTGCCTTCGGTCGCGGCAGCTCCGATCGCGTTGTATTCGATCTGATCGCCGGCTAGCTCGTAGCCGCGCGTCGCCAGCACGAAGCCGATGCGAATCGCCAGGCCGAGGGCCATGATGGCGAGCACGATCCAGAGCTCGCGCTGCTCCACCTCGCCACCGGCCAGGCGGCTGATCCTGTTGCGTACCTCCGTCCCCACGAGGGGCGGGATCATATGGAAGCGCGCGGCAGCCGAAGCTCCTCCCTCGAGGTCGTAACCCTCCCTGGGGACGGGGGTAGGACACGAGGTGACGTCACCCGAGACCTCCGCCCCCGCCGCCGGCGCCGAGGACCGCGCCGCGGCGTTGGCCGAGCGCCTGCTGCCCGAGGCCACGCCGAAGCTGCGCATGCTGGTGATCGTGAATCCGTACGCGACCACCGTGTCGGATCGGCTGCGGAACCTCGTGGTGTACGCGCTCCAGGCCCGTTACGAGGTCGACGCGATCGACACCGAGAAGCAGGGCCATGCCACACACATCTGCCGTGAGGCGGCCTCCGAGGGCTACGACGTGGTCGTCGCGTTCGGCGGAGACGGCACCGTCAACGAGGCGGCCAACGGCCTCGCCGGCTCGGAGACCCCCCTCACGTGCCTGCCCGGCGGCGCCACGAACGTCTTCCACCGGGCGATCGGGATCCCCGGCGACGTGGTCGACGCCACCGAGCACATCCTGCGCCTGGCCGACGCCTTCGAGCCGCGCCGCGTCGACCTCGGCAAGGTCGACGACCGCTACTTCACGTTCTCCTCGGGGATCGGCCTCGACGCCAGCGTGGTCGAGCGGGTCGACGCGCACCCGGTCATGAAGCGGCGGCTGAACCAGTACTACTACACGTACGCGGGCATCGCGACCTTCAACCGCAAGTACCTCTTCAACCCGGTGCGCGTGCGGATGACCGTCGGCGACGACTCCCTCGAGGCCGTCACGGTCGTGGTCCAGAACTCGGACCCGTACACCTACTTCAACAAGCGCCCGATCCGCGTCTGCGTGGGCTCGTCGCTCGACTCCGGCCACCTCGCGGCGGTCGCCCTCCGGCGGGCGGCCGTGGTCGACATGCCGACCCTGCTCGGCCGCATCTTCTCCGGCAAGCCCGAGTCGGTCTCGCGCCACCGCCAGGTCGAGGGCTTCTCGGCGATCGACGACGTCCTCGTCGAGTCGATCGACGCCCGCCCGTTCCCGATCCAGGTCGACGGCGACTTCATCGGGCACTTCGACTCCGTGCGCTATGGGATCGAGCCGGGCGCGCTGCGGGTCGTGGCTTAGAGCGCTTGCGCTTCTGAGCCCTCAGCCTGTCGGCGTAACCCGGTACGCGTCGAACACCGAGTCGATGTTGCGCAGGCGCTGGATGCACATCTTCAGCGACTGTGTGTCCCCCACCTCGACCACGAACCGGTTCTTGACCATCGGGTGCGACCACCGTGCACTTGGCCTCGAGGATGTTGATGCCGGTCTCGGCGAACGTGCGCGAGAGGTCCTCCAGCAGGCGGTGGCGGTCCCAGCCGTCGATCTCGATCTCCGTGCGGAACGACGAGCTGCCGCCGCCGTCGCCGTCCCAGGTGACCTTCGTGAAGCGCTCGGGGTTCTTCATCAGGGCCACCGCGTTCGGAGCAGCCCTCGTTGTGGATGGTGATGCCCTTGCCGAGCGAGATGTAGCCGACGATCGGGTCACCCGGCACCGGCCGGCAGCACTTGGCGAGGCGCAGCATCACATCGTCGATGCCGTCGACCACGATCCCGTAGCTCGACGCCGCGCCCGTCGGCTTCGGCACCTCCTTCTTCTGCTGGAGGAGCTCGGTCCCGGCGCTCTGCTCGGCTACGGCCGACTCGCCCTGCCGCAGCCGCTGCATCACCTTCTGCGTCGCGACCTTGGCCGAGATCTTGGCCTGGCCGAGGGCGATGTAGAAGTCGTCCGCCTTGCGGAAGCCCATCTCGCGGATCACGTCGGCGAGCAGCGGCGAGCCGGCGATCTTCTGCGGCGGGAGGCCCTGGCGGCGCAGGTTCTCCTGGAGGATCTCGCGGCCGGTGCGCTCGGCGTCCTCACGGCCCTCGGCCTTGAACCAGGCGCGGATCTTCGACTGCGCGCGCGTCGTCTTCGCGAGCGAGAGCCAGTCGCGCGACGGGCCGCGCTCCTTCTTCGACGTGAGCACCTCGCAGATGTCGCCCGACTGCAGCTCGTAGTGGAGCGGGACGATCTTGCTGTTGACCTTGGCGCCGACACAGCGGTGGCCGACGTCGGTGTGGATCGAGTAGGCGAAGTCGAGCGGCGTGGCGCCCGCGGCGAGCGACTTGACCTCGCCCTTGGGGGTGAAGACGAACACCTCGTCCTCGAACAGGTCGGCCTTCAGCTGGGTCGCGAACTCCTGCGGGTCCTGTAGCTCCTTCTGCCAGTCGACGAGGTGCTTGAGCCACTCGACCTTGTCCTCCGGGGGCGCCTGGCCGTCCTTGTAGATCCAGTGCGCCGCGATCCCGTACTCGGCCGTGTCGTGCATCTCGTGCGTGCGGATCTGGATCTCGAGCGGCCGGCCCTCGGGCCCGATCACGGTCGTGTGCAGCGCCTGGTACATGTTGAACTCGCGGCATTGCCACGTAGTCCTTGAAGCGGCCGGGCAGCGGCTTCCAGAGCGAGTGGATGACACCGATCGCGCCGTAGCAGTCCTTCACGGAGCCCGACCAGCACGCGCATGGCGGTGAGGTCGTAGATCTCGTTGAACTCGCGGCCCTTCTTCGTCATCTTCGAGTAGATCGAATAGAAGTGCTTGGCGCGGCCGGAGATGTCCGCGTCGATGCCGACGGCCTCGAGCTCCTTGTCGAGGTAGTCGCCGGCGCGCGCCACGTAGCCCTCGCGCTCGTCGCGCTGCTGGTTGACGAGCCCCTTGATCTCCTTGTACTTGCGCGGGTGCAGCGTCTGGAACGCGAGGTCCTCGAGCTCCCACTTGATCGCGTGGATGCCGAGCCGGTGCGCGAGCGGGGCGAAGATCTCGAGCGTCTCCTTCGCCTTCTCCTGCTGCTTGTTCTTCGGCATCGCCTCGATCGTGCGCATGTTGTGCAGGCGATCGGCGAGCTTGATGAGGATGACCCGGATGTCCGAGGCCATCGCGACCATCATCTTGCGGTAGTTCTCGGCCTGGCGGTCGTCGCGGCTCTGGAACGTGATCCCGGTCAGCTTGGTGACGCCGTCGACCAGCTGGGCGACCTCCTCGCCGAACTGCTCCCCGACCTCCTCGAGCGACGCGCTCGTGTCCTCGACGGTGTCGTGCAGCAGCGCCGCGCAGAGCGTCGCCGTGTCGAGGCGCATGCCGGCGCAGATCTTCGCGACGCCGACGGGATGGATGATGAAGTCCTCGCCCGAGGCGCGCCGCTGATCGGCGTGGCGCTCGCAGGCGAACACGTACGCCTCCTGCACGAGCTTGCGGTCGATCTCCTCGGCCGCCTCGGAGGCGTGCTCGTCGATGACCGCGAAGAGATCCCCGAGCAGGACGCGCTGGTCGTCGCTCAGACGCTTCGCCGGGACGGGCGGAGGCTCGGCCGCCTTCGCCGTCCCGTTGCTCTTCCCGTTCGCGGGCGGCTTGGCGTCCGCCACGGCCTCGCCGGTCGCTTCGTCGACCGGGTGGTGCTCGAAATCGCGATCCGTGCCCGAGGCAGGGGCCTTTGCCATGCCCTGAGTGTAGAGCCGGGTCTGGTCAGCTGGCGAGTGGCAGGCGGGCGCCTTCGGAGCCCTCGAGCCACTGCCGCGCGGCCGCGAGCCGGGCCGCATAGCCGCGCTGCGCGACCGACCGGTCGAGGTCGGTCCGCCCGCCGGGACCGCGCGCGAGCACCGGGGGCCCATCGTCCGTTGTCCAGACGGCGAGGTCGAGCTCGCACAGGACGCGCACGATCCGGGCCTGGGTGGCGAGGTCGCGCGGATGGCGGCCCCCGCCGCCAAGCGCGCGGTCGAGGTCCGCGCCCGTCAGCCGCTCGCCCTCGCGCAGGGAGCGCCACACCTCGGCCAGCGCCGGCCGCAGGGCGAGCCGGTGGCTCCACGCCGCGAGCGTGAAGGCCCGCTCCGCCTCTCCCCAGGCGAGGTGGACCGCGCCGGGGCCGGGGAAGGCGGCCAGCGCGGCGATCCCCTCCGCGACCGGCGGGGGGTCGAGCGCCAGCAGATGCGTCGTGGTCGCGAAGGCGCCCGGGTCGCGGCCGATGCCCTCCCATTCGGCGACGGCAAGGGCGCCGGCACCGAGACCGGCGATCAGCCGCTCGAGCGCCTCGCGCCGGCGCGCGAGGTCGGTGACGAGGACGACGACCGGCTCGCCGCTCGTCAGGAGGTCGCCGGCGGTACCGCCGAAACCCTCGCCGCGGCGGTCGACGACCGCGCGCGTGGGTGTCCCGGGCTCCAGGCCCCAGTGCGACGGATCGCACTCGAACTCCGCTGCGACGTGCGCCGCAAGGTCGCCTCGGCGTGCGGTGGACACCTTCCCGGCCCGGGTCGGGCACAGCGAGCCGAGCACCACGCGGGCCTCGACCGCGCCGTTCCAGCTGTTGCGCTCGAGCGTCACGGCTGCGTCCTGGGGGGCGGAGCCGGCCTCGCCGAGCGCCTTCTGCGAGGTCCGGAAGGCGACCCCGCGCGCGCGGGCGCCCCCGCTGGCGAGGCTGAAGCGGGCGTGCTCGTTCTCCTTGCCCATCGCCGTCACGTGCTCGATCCGAGCCGCGGGGACGAGCAGCCGCGGAGCCGGGTTCCCGACCCCGAACGGCCCGAGCTTCTCGAGCTCCTCGGCCAGGTCGAGCGTCAGCGCGCCGGCGCCGACCACGGCGTCGACACGCTCGGTGCGGCGCAGGTCGGCCGGCGTGAGCGCCGCCCCGGCGTGGGCGGCCAGCGCGGCGCGGAAGGCGCCGACGTGGTCGGCGGCGATGTCGAGCCCCGCCGCCATCGCGTGGCCGCCGAATCCGATCAGGTCCTCCGACACGGCCGCGAGGCCGCTGTGCAGGTCGTACCGCGGGATGCTGCGGCCGGATCCCCGGCCGCCGTCGCCGTCGAGCGCGATCACGACGGCGGGCCGCCGGTAGCGCTCGACCAGCCGCGAGGCGACGATGCCGACGACGCCCGGGTGCCACTCCTCCGCCGCGACCACCAGGGCTGCCTGGGCGAGCTGGGGCGCGCACAGCGCATCCGCCTCGTGCGTGATCCGGCGCTCGGTCTCGCGCCGGTCGTGGTTCAGCCCGTCGAGCTCCTTCGCGACCTGGCGGGCGCGCGTCTCGTCCTCGGTGGTGAGCAGCTCGAGCGCCGCGTCGGCCCGGGCGAGCCGGCCCGCCGCGTTGATCCGCGGGCCGAGGCGGAAGCTCGCGGCCTGCGCGTCCACGTCGCCCGGGTCGAGCTCGGCGACTGCCATCAGCGCGCGCAGCCCGGGACGCTCGGTGCGCGCCAGGGCCACGAGCCCGGCGCGGGCGATCCGCCGGTTCTCCCCGACCAGCGGCACCATGTCGCAGACCGTCGCCAGGCCGGCCAGGTCGAGGTCCGCGTCGGCCTCTTTCGGGTCGACGCCGGCGGCGCTGCGCAGCGCGCGCGAGAGCTTGTAGGCCACGCCGGCCCCGCACAGCGAGTCGAACGGATAGTGGCCCAGCGCCGGATGTACGACGGGGCAGTCGGGCAACGGCTTCCCCGGCTTGTGGTGGTCGGTGACGATGACGTCGACGCCCAGCTCCTTCGCCAGTGCGATCTCCCCGACCGCCGTCACGCCGCAGTCGACGGTGACGATCAGCCCCGCGCCGGCGGCCGCCAGCTCGCGGACGGCCGCCTCGGACAGCCCGTAGCCCTCGTCGCGGCTCGGCAGCCGCCATGACGGCCGCGCGCCGACGGCCCGCAGCCCGGACAGGGCGATGGCCGTCGCGCAGACACCGTCGACGTCGTAGTCGCCGAAGACCACGATCGGCGACTCCTCGTCGATGTGCTTGAGGATCAGCGAGCAGGCGGCTTCGATGCACGGCAGGTGGCGCGGGTCGTGGTCCTCGTCGGCGGCGAGGAAGTCGCGCGCGGCGCGCAGGTCGGAGTACCCGCGCTTGCCGAGGATCGCCGCGGTGGTCGCGCTCAGGCCGAGCGCGCGCGCCAGCTCGAGCGCTCCTAGCGCCCCGTAGGGCTTGGTCGACCATGAGCTGACGGAGTCCACAACCCGGCAATGGTCGTCGCAGCACAGGACGGAACGGGTGGGGCGTCGCGGCGCCCCCGGCCACGCGTCCCGTTTCCCGTCAGATCTGACGGGAAACGGGACGTCTGGGCTGGTGGGGTAGGGGGCGAAATCACAGCGTTGGCCGCCTCGGCTTGGCGATGGACGAAGTCACTGACTTGGCCCGACGACAGTTCAACCGCGTTTCGCGGGCCCAACTGCTCGCCCACGGCGTCGGTGCTCGGACGATCGAGCGCTGGGTGGCCGCCGGGCGGCTGGAGATCGTCGAAGTGGGTGTCATGGCTTTCGCGCCCGAAGTCGCTGCCGACGACCGCGGGCGCTGGATGGGCGCCACGCTGACCGCCCCGGACACCTATCTCAGCCACCTCAGCGCGGCGGCGGCGCGCGACATGTGGTCATTACCACGACCCTTCGAGACCGTCACCCGGGTCGGCAGCGGCGGCCCGCGCCAACTCAGCGGTGTCCGCGTCTATCGCAGCTTGACCGTCGCCGCCGAGATCGATCCCGACCCGCCTCTGGATATCCCGATGACCTCCGTCGAGCGGATGCTCCTCGACCTGGCCCGGACACTGCGCAGCGACAAAGCGTTCGCTCGCGCCCTCCGCGACGCCGTACGGCTCGAGCTCACGACCCTCGCCGCCCTCGCCGGCTATCTCAACCCGCGACGTCACCGGCACGGCGCCGGCAGGCTCTACCGCGCGTTGGTGCGCTTCTCCGGTCTACAGATCGAGCGGGCTCGCAGTGGCACCGAGGTGACGGCGATGGAACAGCTCCGGAATGCCGCTCGAACAATGCCCGAGCTGAACATCGAGGTGGCGGGGATCGAGGCCGACCTCGTCTGGCGCGAGCACAGGCTCATCATCGAGATCGACGGTGGGCCCTTCCATCTCGACAAAGGTGAAGACGCGCGGAAGGAAGCAGTCTGGCGGCGCGCCGGATGGGACGTCGAGCGTATCCCCTCCGACGATGTCGACGCAGGTCCCGCAGCGATCCTCGCAATCGCCCCACCCTGAGCGCCGCCAGCCGGCGGCGGGGACCTCCGACGCCCTGGCCGCGCGTCCCGTTTCCCGTCAGATCTGACGGGAAACGGGACGTCTGGACCGTGGAGAGCGGCGAATGCGGGAGCTGGCGCCCGGGAGGCGCCACTCGGCCCCACTCGGCCCGCCGGCCCCCGCCCGCCGGCCCCCGCCCGCCGGCCCGCCGGCCCGCTACTCGTACGTGAACGGCAGGTCGTCGACCACGTCGCGGAGTTGCGGGGCGGTCTTGTCGCGCTCGCTGAGGATGAGCTCGCCGGCGTCGGGCCAGTCGACCCGGATGTCGCGGTCGTCCCAGCGGATGCCCCGCTCCAGCGAGGGGTCGTACACGCTGTCGAGCTTGTAGAGCACGTCGGCGACGTCGCTCAGCACGAGGAAGCCGTGGGCGAATCCGGGCGGGATGAAGATCTGGCGGTGGTTCTCGTCGCTCAGCTCGAAGCCCTCCCACTTGCCGTAGGTCGGGGAACCGCGGCGGAGGTCGGCGTAGACGTCGAAGATGGCGCCGCGCCCGCAACGGATCAGCTTCGCCTGTCCGCGGCCGACCGCGAAGTGCAGGCCGCGCAGCACGCCGCGGCCCGAGCGCGAGTGGTTGTCCTGGACCCAGCGCCGGTCCACCCCGGCCGCGGCCCAGGCGGACTCGCGCCAGCTCTCGAGGAAGAAGCCGCGCTCGTCGCCGTGGAGAACCGGCTCGAGCACCACGGGGCCCGGGATCCGGGTCTCGACGCGCTGCATGGAGGCGGCTACAGAACGTCGGGGCGGTGCTCGCCCTCGGTGGCCGAGCCGTAGAACCAGCAGATGGCTAGTCCGATCATCGCACCCGGGACGGCGATGAAGGCCTGGACGAGGTCCGTGTCGTTCTGCCCCGGGATCGTGAAGCCGGACACGACGAACCCGAAGATCGCGGCGCCGAACAGGGCGGCGAGGAAGGCGCCCACGATGCCACCCCAGAAGCGGTCGGGAACGAACACGGCGAAGTGCCAGATCGCGATACCCATCATCACCCAGACGACCATTGCCATGGCTCAGTTCCTCCCGTGCTTCTTGCGGGCCCGCGTGGCGGCGCGCTGTTTCCTCGCCCGTTCTTCGGCCGTCAGTCCCGCATCGCCGGCCGCGGGCGGCTCAGGCTCGGGCGCGCTGGGCGCGCTGGGCGCGGGTTCGGCGGGAGACGACGATGCCGTGGGCTGGTCGGCACGGGTCTCCTGCAGGTCGACCGCCGGTCCTCCGGCCGTCGCGGCACGGCGCCTCGAGGCGGCCTCCTTGCGCGCGCGGCGGCCCTTGCGGGACTCGCGGTCCACCGGCTCGGCCATTTCGTCGTCGCCCAGCGTCTCGGTGGCGAACGGGGGCACGAGGCCTCCGTTGTCCTCCATGATCTGCTTGCGCCGGCGCACGTAGACGGGCTCGCGCTCCTTCCACAGCGTCAGGACCGGCGATGCGATGAAGATCGACGAGTAGGCACCGGAAACGATGCCGACGAGCAACGCGAACGCGAAATCCTGCAGCGTCTCGCCGCCGAACAGCATCAGCGCGCTGACCGGCAGTAGCGTCGAGAAGCTGGTCGCCAGCGAGCGTGTGAGCACCTCGGACATCGAGCGGTTGACGATCTGGGAGAACGTCGCCCGCGGCATGCGCGGCACGTTCTCGCGTATTCGGTCGAACACGATGATCGTGTCGTAGAGCGAGTAGCCCAAGATGGTTAAGAGCGCCGCGACCGTCGACGTCGTCACCTCCCGGCCGAGCAGGGCGTAGACGCCGGACGTGATCAGGATGTCGTGCGACAGCGCGATCAGCACCGGCACGGCGAACTTCCACTCGAATCTCAGCGCGATGTAGAGCGAGATCAGGAACAGCGACGCGATGATGGCGATCAAGCGCCGTGCGTGCGATCTGGGCGCCGAACGTCGGCCCGATCGAGTTCGACGAGAAGTCGGCCCGGGTGACGCCGAACTCCTCGTCGAGCGCCGCGCGGACCTGCTCGACCTTCGACGGATCGAGCGTCGGCGTGGCGATCTGGAAGACGTAGCGGCCGAGGTCCGGCTCGTCGACCTTCTGGATCTTGGCGTCCTCGTAGCCGAGCGGGGCCAGGGCGTCGCGGACCTGGTCGACGTCGGCCTCGCGCTCGATCGGTGTCTTGATCCGGGTGCCCGACTCGAAGTCGATGCCGAAGTTGATTCCGAGGCCGGCGATCGCCAGCGCGCCGGCGACGAGGATCAGACCGGACATCGAGAAGAACCACTTCGACTTGCCGACGAAGTCGAACCGCCAGCGGTCCTCCCCGTCGTCGATGTGGCCCACGCCGATCGCGTGGCGCGAGGCCGATCAGGCGCGTGCGCGCCAGCGCGCCGAGGATCGCCGAGGTCGCGAGCACGGCGGTGAACAGCGAGACGATCGTGCCGACACCGAGCGGTGAGCGCGAAGCCCTTGACGCCCGCCGTGGCGAGCATGAAGAGGATGAAGGCCACGCCGATCGTCACGACGTTGGCGTCGATGATCGTCCGCAGGGCCTTCTGGTAGCCCGCGGTGATGGAGGCAGGGATGGATCTCCCCTCGCGCGCCTCCTCCTTTATTCGCTCGAAGATGACGATGTTCGCGTCAGCCGCGACGCCGAGCGTCAGGATCAGGCCCGCGATGCCCGGCAGGGTCAGCGTGATCGGGATCAGCTTGACCAGCGCGAACAGGAAGATCGCGTAGATGACCAGCGTGACGGCCGCGACGGCGCCCAGCACCCGGTAGAAGACGAGGAGGAACAGGATCGTCAGCGCCAGGCCCGACGCCGCCCGCGAGCAGGCCCTGGTCGAGCGCCTGCTGGCCGAGGGTCGCCGAGACCTGCGTCTGCGAGATCAGCTTGAGCGTGATCGGCAGCGCGCCGATGCGCAGGCTCTCGGCCAGGTCCTGGGTGTCACTGCAGGCTGCCAATCCCGTTGATCTGGGCACCCGTGCGGCCGTCGATGCCCTCCGGGTTCTCGCGGAAGTCGATCGTCGCGAGCGAGACGATCTTGTTGTCGAGCGTGATCGCGAACCGCTGGAGCGCGGCGTCCTTCGGCGTGCCCGGCGGCAGCAGGATGTCCTGCCCGCGCTGGGCGATCCGCTTCGTGACCCCCGCGAACGCCTTGCGCCCCTTGTCGGTGAACTCCATCGTCACGATGGGCTCGTTGGTCTGCTGGTCGGTCGACTGCTTCGGGTTCTTGATGTCGGTGCCCGACAGCTCCGAGTCGTCCTCGAGGACGAAGTACTGCGTCAGAGTCTTGGGCTGGTTGGCCGAGCGCTCGGCCTCGATCACGACGATGCCGCGCGGCACCTTCAGGATCTGCGAGCCGGGCGGCGGGCCCGTCTTGCGGTCCGTCGAGTTGGGCGTGCGGCTGTTGGCGGCGCCGAGCGGGACCTTCGCGAGCTCTTCCTCGCACTCGGAGTCCTTCGGGATCTGCGACTCCTTGCGCTCCGGGCCCTGGACGGTGTCGAAGTCGGAGAGCAGCTCCTCGCACGACGCGTCGGGGCCGGCGATCAGCTTGTCGTCGGGGCCGAAGAGGTAGTACCGCGGCTGTGTGGTGGTGTCGTTCTGGCGGTCGTAGTACCCGCGGATCTTCTTCTGGTCGCCGTTGAAGCGCTCCTCGATCTCGTCCGACGCGCCACCCTGCGGAAGATCGGTCCGCTCGGCCTTCGGCTTCGCCTTCGAGGCCGCTTCGACCGCCTGGAACAGCGACTTCGAACCCGAGAACGGCTGGTTCGGGCCGCGGCCGAGGACGTTCGGCTCCCAGTCGTAGAACTGCAGCTGGGCGGTGCTGCCGACCTGCTCGATGGCACGCTCCGCGTTCTTGACGTTCGGCAGGCCGATCGAGATCTGGTTCGGCCCGCGCGCTGGATCTCGGGCTCGGAGACGCCGAGCGAGTCGGTGCGCTTGCGGATCGTGTCGATCGCGTCGTCGATCGCCTGCGGCGTGACCTGCGGCACCTGCGGCGGTCGGCCGGCCCTCGTAGACGAGCTCGACGCCGCCGCGGAGGTCGAGCCCGAGCACGGTCGGCTTCGTCGCGATGATCGTAGATCGAGCAGGCGAGCAGGAACGCGACGAGCCCGATGATCGACAGGTTGCGTTTGCGTGAGGTCATGGTCGGGGGTTGCCTGCGGCCTAGCGGGGCGTGAGAACGAGGAGAAGCCCGCCGTCATCGTCGTACGCAGGGAAGATGTCCGCCATCGCGCGTTCCGGGCCGGTCACCCTCGGCGTGCACCACGACCGGCTTGTCCAGCACCCTAACGCCCCACTCCAGGGCCGTGCCGATGTGGTCGTCGCCGTTCTCGAACTCGAGCCCCAGGACCTCGCCGACCGGGCGGCCGATCACGTCGAGGTCGCCGAGACCGGTGAGCTCGCGCGCGCCGCGCCCCGCGCCGATCAGGCGCGCGTCCTGGTCGCACAGGAAGAACGCCGCGTTCGGTGCCGGGTAGTAGTCGTCGAGCAGCTCGAACAGGAAGCCGAACCCGCATTTCGAGCAGCCGCGCGCGCGATTCGCGAAGCCCGACTGTGCGCTCGGTGGAGACCGAGCGGTCGCCGCAGGAGGGACAGATGAAGTTCGGCACGTGGTGGAGATTAGCCACGCGGGAGGCGGGCGGGCTCCCCCTTAGGGACTCTTTAGCGGCTGCGGCTGCGGCGGCGCTTGGCGGCGCGCCGGCGCTTCGCCCGCCGTTCGCGCTCGAGCGGGCGCTCGGCGCTCGCCTCGGCCTGGTTCGCTGAACCCAGCTCGTCCCGTTTCCCACCTCATGAGGTGGCAGGCGGGACGTTTTCGGGCTAGAAGAGCGCGCCGGAGTCGCGCGGGGCGCTGAGGCCGAGGTGGGCCCAGGCGGCGTCCGTCGCCACTCGCCCGCGCGGGGTGCGCATGATCAGACCCTGCTGGAGCAGGTAGGGCTCGTAGACGTCCTCGATCGTGTCCTGCTCCTCCCCCACCGCCACCGCGAGGGTTGACAGGCCCACCGGCCCGCCGCCGAACTTCTCGCAGATCGAACGCAGGATCTCGCGGTCGAGCCGGTCGAGCCCGAGCCGGTCGACGTCGAGCAGCTCGAGCGCCTCCGTGGCCACACCCGACGTCGATGCGCCCCGCGCCGCGGACCTCGGCGAAGTCGCGCACGCGCTTGAGCAGGCGGTTGGCCACACGCGGGGTGCCGCGTGAGCGCGAAGCGATCGTCTCGGCGCCCGCGTCGTCGATGTCCACGTCGAGGATGCCCGCCGAGCGGCGCACGATCTTGCCGAGATCGACCGGGTCGTAGAGCTCGAGGCGTGGCGCGACGCCGAAGCGGTCGCGCAGCGGGGTGGTGAGCAGCCCCGCGCGGGTGGTGGCGCCGATCAGCGTGAACTCGGGCAACTCGAGGTTGACGACCCTCGCGCCCGCGCCCTGGCCGACGGTGATCGGCAGGCGGCGGTCCTCCATCGCGGGATAGAAAGTCTCCTCGAGCGCCCGCGGGAGGCGGTGGATCTCGTCGACGAAGAACACGGAGCGCGGGTCGAGCGACGACAGGTACGACGCCACGTCGCCCTTGCGCTCGAGCGCCGGGGCCGCGGTCGAGACGAAGTCGACCTCCAGCTCGTTGGCCACGATCTGGGCGAGCGAGGTCTTGCCGAGCCCGGGCGGCCCCGCGAGCAGCACGTGGTCGAGCGCCTCGCCGCGATTCTTGGCAGCCTCGATGAAGACGCTCAGCTGCTCCTTGACCTGCTCCTGCCCGACGAAGTCGGCGAGCGTCTTCGGCCGCAGGGAGCGGTCGAGGTCGTCCTCAGCCGCCGCGAGGGGCGCGGGATCCTGGATCCGCTCGACCCCGGGCGTGCGGATGCCGCCGCCGCTCACCGGACCGCCTTCAGCGCCTCGCCGATCAGCTCCTCGGGTGTGTCGCCGATCACGGCGTCGAGCATGCCGTCGGCCTCCTGCGGGGTGTAGCCGAGGCCGACGAGGCCGTCGCGGGCGATCACGCGCGGATCGTCGGAGGCGCGGCTGACGATGATCCGGTCGGCCATCTCCCCGGCGACCTTCTCCTTGAGCTCGACGATGATCCGCTCCGCCGTGCGCTTGCCGATGCCCGGCACAGCCTGGAAACGGGCGGCGTCGCCGGTGGCGATCGCGGCGGTCAGCTCGCTGGGCGTGCCGCCGGACAGGACGGCGAGCGCGACCTTCGGGCCGACACTCTGGACTCCGATCAGCATCAGGAAGAGCTCGCGCTCGGCGTCGCTTGCGAAGCCGTACAGCTGCATGGCGTCGTCGCGGACCACGAGATGCGAGAAGAGGCGGACGTTCCGGCCCACGGACGGCACCTCGGTAAGTGTCTCGGCCGAGACCGCGAGCCGGTAGCCCACGCCGCCGCAGTCCACGACGACCTCGCCGGGACGGCGCACGAGTACTTCGCCTCTGACGGACGCGATCACAGGGAGTGATTCTGCGCGTCCAGGCGGACGCCTTCAGCCCGAGTCAGCCGAGCGCGGCCCGCACCGGCTCGCCGTTCGCGTGGCAGATGGCCACGGCGAGAGCGTCGGCGGCGTGGTCGGGCTCGGGCAGATCGGGCAGCGAGAGCAGCGTGCCGACCATCGCTGGACCTGCACCTTGTCCGCCCCGCCCGAGCCGCAGACGGCCTGCTTGATCTGCTGCGGGGTGTAGGAGAAGCACGGCAGCCCGGCCATGCCCGCTGCGAGGAGGATCACCCCGCGCGCCTGGCCGACCGCGAAGGCCGTGCGCACGTTCTTGCCGAAGTAGAGCTCCTCGATCGCCACCGCGTCGGGCTGGTGCTCGGCGATCAGGTCGCAGATCCGCGCATGGATCGTGGCGAGGCGGCGCTCGAGCGGCTGCGACGGGCCTGTCGTGATCTCGCCGCCGTCGAGGGCTCCGAGGGTGCGCCCGCGCGCCAGCACCACCCCGTAACCGGTGTGCGCCGTGCCGGGATCGATGCCGAGAACGACCACCACACGTGGGATTCTGCGCCGCAGCGCGGACGCCTGCCCCCGGGAATTCCCTCCCGGGCGTGTCGAAGGCGCACGCGGCGATCGGGAGCATCGTGAGGATCCCGCGGCTGCGGCGGTGGACCGGCTAGCTAACTGGCGATGCGCTCGAGAACGGCGTCGTCGATCTCGAAGTTCGCGTGCACGGCCTGCACGTCGTCGTTCTCGTCGAGGCCGTCGATCAGGCGCATCAGCACCCCGGCGTCGTGCTCCTCGACCTCGACCTTCGTCGTGGCGCGGTAGACGAGCTCGGCCCGACTGGATCTCGACGCCGTCGCCCTCGAGCGCCTGCCGGACCGTCGTCAGATCCGTCGGCCCGGTGACCACCTCGAAGACGTCGCCGTCGCCGGTGACGTCCTCGGCGCCGGCGTCGATGGCGCCCATGAGGTCGTCCTCGGTGTAGCGCGAGCCGTCGACGAGGATCTCGCCCTTGCGCTCGAAGATCCAGTTGACGGAGCCGGGCTCGCCGAGGTTCCCGTTGTGCTTCGTGAAGAGATGGCGCACGTCGGCGCTCGTGCGGTTGCGGTTGTCGGTCAGGGCCTCGACCAGCATCGCGACGCCCGCCGGGCCGTAGCCCTCGTAGACGATCGACTCGAATGCGTCGGCGTCCTGGTCGGCGCCCGTGCCCTTCGCGATTGCGCGCTCGATGTTGTCCTTGGGCATCGAGGCGTCCTTGGCCTTCTGCACCGCGAGCGCGAGCGAGGGGTTGCCCTCGATGTCGCCGCCACCCTCGCGCGCGGCCACCGTGATCGCGCGGGTCAGCTTCGTGAACAGCTTGCCGCGCCGGGAATCGACGATCGCCTTCTTGTGCTTGATCGACGCCCATTTGGAATGACCGGACATGACTGTGGAGTCTACGAGCCGCTAGACGACGAACTTGCCGTCGCGCTGCAGCTCGGTGCCGTCGACCGTGATCGTGCCGCCCTGGCGCAGGTCGCAGACCATGTCCCAGTGGACGGCCGAGCTGTTCACGCCGCCGGTCTCGGGATAGCTCATCCCGATGGCGAGATGGATCGTGCCGCCGATCTTCTCGTCGAGCAGGATCTCCTTGGTCCCGGTGGTGATCCCGTAGTTCGTCCCGATGCCCAGCTCGCCGAGCCGGCGCGCGCCCTCGTCGGAGTCGAGCATCTCGATCAGGAACTCCTCGCCGCGGTCGGCCGAGGCATCGACCACCTTGCCGTCCTCGAAGCGGAACTTGACGCCGGCGACCTCGCGCCCGCCGTAGACGGCCGGGAACGAGAAGGCGACCTCGCCGTTCACGGAGTCCTCGACGGGCCCGGTGAAGAACTCGCCGTCGGGCATGTTGTGGGTGCCGACGCAGGGAACCCAGTGCCGCCCGCCGACTCCGAGCTTGATGTCGGTGCCGGGACCCGTGATGTGGACCTCCTGGCGGCCCTCGATCCACTCCGCCAGCCGCTTCACCTCGTCCGACTGGCGCTGCCAGGCCGTGACGGGCTCCGAGTCCGTGACCAGACACGCGTTGTAGTAGAAGTCCTCGTAGGCCGAGAGCGACATGCCCGCCTCGCTGGCGTAGGCATGGGTCGGGAACAGCGTCAGCGACCAGCGGTACTCGCCCGCCGCCGCGCGCTTCATGCTCGTCTCCATCAGGTCGCGGCGCGCCTTCTGCGCCCGCGCCTGCTTCTTGGGGTCCGCCTGGGAGAGCGCGCGCGTGTTCTCGTCGCCAGGATCGCGATCCGCACATCGGCGTTCTCCGCCGCCCACGTCGCCGTCGGCGGCACCCAGTCGAGCTGGTCGTCGTTGGCGTAGCTCGAAGAACGCAGCCTGCGCCTCCTCGGTGGTGAGCTGCATGATCGGCAGCCCGCCGGCTCGCAGCACCTCTTCGTAGACCGCCTGGATCAGCGGCTCGGCGCCGGTGTTGCCCTGGATCACGCAGACGTCGCCCTTCTTCACCGTCGTCGAGTACTGCACGAGGATCTGCGCAAGCGCATCGGCGCGCTGGTCTCTCATCCGGTGGCTCCTCCGTTCGTGGTCTGGGCCCGCTCGAGCAGCCACTCGTGCAGGCGCGTGTCGCCGTTCAGCTCGGGGTGGAAGGCCACCGCGAGAATATTGTCCTGCCGGACGGCGACCGGGTGGCCGTCGACCTCCGCCAGCACCTCTACCCCATCGCCGTGCTCGGCGACCCACGGCGCGCGGATGAAGACGCCGCGCACCGGCCCTCGCCCAGCCCGGCAGGTCGAGGTCGGCCTCGAAGCTCTTCACCTGGCGGCCGAATGCGTTGCGCTCGGCCGCGATGTCGAGGAGGCCGAGGTGGTCGCGGTCGAGCATGATCAGGCCGGCGCAGGTGCCGAGCGTCGGGGTGCCCGCGCGCGACCAGCGCGCGCAGCGGCTCGGCCAGCCGCTCGCGCTCGATGCCGAGCGTCATCGTCGTCGACTCGCCGCCGGGCATCACGAGCCCGTCGAGCCCGTCGAGGTCGGCCGGCGTGCGCACCTCGCGCGTGTCCGCGCCGAGACGTTCGCAGCACGCGCGCGTGCGCCTCGAAGTCGCCCTGTAGGGCGAGAACGCCGATCAGCGGCACCGGGCTACCAGCCGCGGTTCTGCAACAGGCCGCCGGCGCTCTCGATGTCGTCCATGCCGATGCCGGTCATCGGCGCGCCCAGATCGCGCGATGCGGCGGCGACGCGCGCGGCGTCCTCGAAGTGCGTGGTCGCCTCGACGACCGCGGCCGCGGTGCGCTCCGGGTCCTCGGACTTGAAGATCCCCGAGCCGACGAAGACGCCCTCGGCGCCGAGGCGCCATCATCAGCGCCGCGTCGGCCGGGGTGGCGACCCCGCCGGCGGAGAACATCACGACCGGGAGCTTGCCCTTCTCGGCCACGTCGCGGACGAGGTCGAGCGGCGCCTGCAGCTCCTTGGCGGCCGTCGGCAGCTCCATCGCGTCGAGCGCGGCCAGACGGCGGATCTCGCCACCGATCGAGCGCAGGTGGCGAACCGCCTCGACGACGTTGCCCGTGCCGGCCTCGCCCTTCGAGCGGATCATGGCCGCGCCCTCGCGCGATGCGCCGCAGCGCCTCGCCGAGGTTGGTGGCGCCGCAGACGAACGGCACCTTGAAGTCCCACTTGTCGATGTGGTTGGCCTCGTCGGCCGGGGTCAGCACCTCGGACTCGTCGATGTAGTCGACCTCGAGCGCCTCGAGCACCTGGGCCTCGACGAAGTGGCCGATCCGGGCCTTGGCCATCACGGGGATGGTCACGGCCTGCCTGGATGTCCTCGATCATCGACGGATCGGACATACGGGCCACGCCGCCCGCGACGCGGATGTCGGCCGGCACGCGCTCGAGCGCCATCACCGCCGCGGCGCCCGCCGCCTCGGCGACGCGTGCCTGCTCGGCGGTGACCACGTCCATGATCACGCCGCCCTTGAGCATCTCGGCGAGGCCGGACTTGACCCGGAAAGTGCCTTCTTCGCGCATCGCGCTCATGGTACGCGACCGGGATCGCGCGCCAAGATCCGACAATCGCGGATGTACTGCCCTACTTGAGCTTGAAGGCCTTGATGCGGTCGGCGTAGGCGCTCTCGTCGAGCGCGTAGACGCCGTAGGCGAGCGCCTGGACCACGGACAGCAGCGCCGCGTGCGAGCGCACGTAGGCCGGGCTGTTCGAGGAGTAGAAGAGCTTGTGGTCGGCCAGCTTGGCGACCTCGGAGAGCGTGGCGTCGCAGATCGCGATCGTCGCGGCGCGGCGGTTGCGGGCCAGCTTCATGCCGCGCACGACCAGCGGGTGCGGGCGTCCGGCGGAGAAGCCGATCAGCACGCGTGTGCTCGTCGATCCGGCCGAGCTTGGCGAGCCCCTCCTGCGACGGGCTGAGCGACCACCTCGCAGCGGAGGTCGAGCAGCATCAGCAGGTGACGCAGGTAGCTGGCGAAGAACGCCATCTGGTCCGTGCCGCAGAGCACGATCCGGTCGGCGCGCGAGATCAGGTCGGTGCAGTGGACCGACCTCGTCGCGGTCGACCTTGCGCGCCGTGTCCTCGACGTTCACGTGGTCGGCGGCCAGCGCGGCCTCGAACTCGGTCTGGTCGATCGGGAACAGCGGAGGGTTCTGCAGGTCGACCACGCCGGCCTCCCCCTCACGGGCGCGCCGGTATTCGTCGCGCGCGGCCGCCTGCAGCTCGGGAAAGCCTTCGAAGCCGAGCGCCTGTGCGAAGCGCACGACGGTCGAGCTGGAGGTGTTCGCGCGCCGCGCGAGCTCCTCGGCCGTGTGGAACGAGGCCTCGTCGAGGTGGTCGACGATGTACTGGCCGACGTCCTTCTGCGACCGCGAGAACTCGTCGAAACGCTGCTTTATCTCCGCGGACAGGGTCAGCGCGGTCGTGCCGGAGTGCTTCACGGCCCAATGATTCGCCCGCGCTCGGAGGATTCCTCCCAGCGAACCTCCGCGAGATCAGATCAACAGCGTCCGGTACTTGACGGATCCGGGGATCGTCCCCGACAGGGCGGCCGCGTCGAAAGCCGCGGTCCGGCCCGCCTCGGCGGCCGCGGTGACCACGTTCCGCCGGCGCGGCGTGACGAGCGACAGGTACGGCAGGGTCAGCACCAGGGCGACCGGCCAGCGGGCGGCCAGCAGCACTCCGGCGCAGGCGAGCAGGAAGCGCGGCGTGCGCGGTCGCATGAACACCCGGTGATGGAGGAGCCCGGTGTCGCGCAGCTCCGGGTAGTCGGCCACGATCCGTGCCAGCGTCCCGTAGCGGTGGGCGCGCTTCAGCCACCAGACCGAAGCCGGGATACGTGACGTCGTGGTGGACGAGGGCCTGCTCGGAGAACGTCGCGGTCCACCCCGCCCGCAGCATCGAGTACGCCGCGGCGGTGTCCTCCCCGAAGTTGCCCCGCTCGTCGAAGCCGGCCGTGGCCAGGAGAGCCTCGCGCCGCACGACGATGTTGCAGCACTCGTACCGGCGCGAGAGCGACGCGATGTCCTGCGTCGCGGCCCACGCGCGCAGCTCGGGCCCAGGCTCGGGCGCCGTGCGGCCCTGGACGATCGCCAGCTTCTCCCCGCCGCCGTCGAACTCCGCCAGCGCGGCCGAGAGCCAGCCGGCCGCCGGGATGCAGTCGCTGTCGGTGAAGGCGAGGAAATCGCCGCGCGCCAGGCGGGCGGCGGCGTTGCGCATCGTGCCGATCATCCCGGGGACCGTCTCGACGCGGACATCGATTCCGGATCCCGCCCCATGTGCGAGCACCGCCTCGGGGGTCCCGTCGGTCGAGCCGTTGTCGATCACCAGCACCTCGAAGTCGCGGAACTCCTGGGCGAGGATGCCGTCGAGGCAGCGCAGCATCTGCGCGCGGCGGTCCTTGACCACGACCGCGACCGTGACGCGCGGCCCGCTCACCGGGCCAGCAGCTCGGCGTAGAGCGCCTCGTACTCGCGCACCGCCCGCGCGCGTGAGAAGTCCTCGGCTCGCGCCCGGCACGCCGCCGGCGTCGCCGCGTCGGTCGCGAGCTCGAAGGCGGACAGGATCGCGGCGGCGAGCTCCTCCTCCCCGCCGTCGAACAGCCGCCCGATCGTGTCGCGGTCGACGACCTCGGGGATCGCGCCGCCGCGTGAGCCGACGACCGGCGTGCCACACGCGAGCGCCTCCGTCATCACCAGCCCGAAGGCCTCGCCGCGGCTCGGCAGCACCGTGACCCAGGCCTCGCGATAGGCGTCACGCAGGGCCGCGTGGTCGTCGACGTTGCGGAACTCGATCCCCTCCTGCCCTCCGGCGATACGCGCGGCGATGGCAGGATCGCCCGGATCCGACAGCACCAACCGCGCGTCGCGCCGCTGCCTGCGGATGAGCGGGAACGCGCGTACGAGCACGTCGACCTGCTTGGCCGGTGCGTCGACCGCCGCGGCGCAGAAGATCGTCGGCGCCTCGGCGCGCTCACCGCCGGGGGTGAACGAGTCGACGTCGACCGGCGGGTAGATGACCCGGGTCTCGGCGCCGAAGACCTCGCGGAAGGCGTCGGCGACCGTGTTGCTGAGTGAGACGACGGCGTCGGCGCCCTCGATCGCACGTCGCGTCATGTCCATGCGCCGCCCGCGCAGCTCCATGTAGCGGCGGGCGGGGATCCCCATGAACGAGTAGATGACCGGACGGCCCGTCGCGCGCTTCCAGCGCAGCGCCGCCAGCGCGTCGGGCGTGTGCACCGCCTGGGCGATGTCGTAGTCGCCGAGGCGCAGCGCGGCGTAGCTGAACGCCACGTGCGAGCCGTCGTCCTCGAACCCGCGGCGGACGAGGAAGCCGTTCGGGGGGCGCCACGAGCGCACGATCCGCAGGCCGTCCTCCGTGCGCCGCGTCGGGTGCCCGGGATGGCTGGTGAGGAGCGTCGGCGCGTGGCCGTCGGCGACCAGGCCGTCGGCCAGCTCGCGCAGGAAGCGCTCGGCGCCACGGCGCGTCTCGGGCCAGAACCGCGGCGAGAGGAAGGCGATACGGAGCTGCTCGGCCGAGACGGCGGAGCCGTTCAGCTCCACAACTTCCACGGCGCGCCGCGGGCCCACAGGTCGTTGAGGGTCACCGCGTCCTTGTAGGTGTCCATGCACTCCCAGAACCCGTCGTGCCGGTAGGCGCGCAGCTGGCCGTCGCCCGCGAGCCGCTCGAGCGGGGCGCGCTCGAGGATGCTGTCCGGCTCGAGATAGCCGATGACCGGCTCGTCGAAGACGAAGAAGCCGCCGTTGATCCAGTGCTCAGAACGCGGCTTCTCGCGAAACCCCGTGACCTTCCCGTCGCCGTCGAGCTCGGTGATGCCGAACTGCAACTCGGGCCTGACCACCGACATCGTCGCGAGCTTTCCGTGCTCGGCGTGGAACTCGAGCGTGCGCCCGAGCTCGATGTCGGCAACACCGTCGGCGTAGGTCACGCAGAACGTGCCGTTCTCGAGGCGCTCGGACGCGCGGTGCACGCGCCCGCCGGTCGGCGTGTCCTCGCCGGTGAACACCGTCTCCACGACGACGCCCGCGGGCCAGTCCTGCGCCGCGACGAATTCCTCGATCAGCTCGCTCTTGTAACCGGTGAGGAGCAGAAAGCGCTTGAACCCCTGTGCGGCATAGATCTGGATCACGTGCCAGACGATCGGACGGCCGCCGATCTCGACCAGCGGCTTGGGGATCGAACCGGTCTTCTCCTGCAGTCGCGTACCGCGGCCTCCGCACAGGATCATCACGTCTCGGCGGGGGTCGGCGGCCACGGCCGGGCATTAAAGCGAACTGGCTGACCCGTGTCTGCACGGTGCTACGGTGGCCGCCATGTCCGTCGGCCCTGAGCCCGGCGTGACCACCGAGGTCACGGGTCGCTTCGCGGTGCAGGACGGCATCCGGCGAACAGTCGCGCGCGGAACGATCGTGAACACGGTCTTCCTCGTGTCGGTGACGATTCTCGGCTTTCTGAAGGGCTTCCTCGTCGCGGGATTCCTGACCGTCGCCGAGTACGGCCTGTGGGGCATCATCGCCATCTCGGTCGGCACGCTCTCGTGGCTGCTCTCGAGCGGATTCGGGCAGAAGTTCATCGAGCAGGACGAGGAGGACCAGGAGCTCGCCTTCCAGAAGGCGTTCACGCTCGAGCTCATCTTCGGCGTCGGCTCGTTCTTCATCATGGCCCTGCTGTCGCCCCTGCTGCTGCTGGCGTACGGGCAGATGGAGCTGCTGCCGGCGGTGTGGGTCTTCGCGCTCTACTTCGTCGCGTCCGCGTTCCAGACGCCGCTGTGGGTCTTCTACCGCGAGATGAAGTTCGTCAAGCAGCGCATCCTCGAGGGCATCTCGCCGATCGTCGCGTTCGTGCTCACGATCGGCCTGGCGGCAAGCGGCGCGGGTTACTGGAGCCTGGTCATCGGCATGGTCGCCGGCGTCTGGGCCTCGGCGATCGTCGCGATCATCTACACCCCCTACCCCCTGCGGCTGCGCTACGACGGCATCACGATGCGCGCCTACGTGGGCTTCTCGTGGCCGCTCATCCTGTACGGAGGGAGCGGGCTGGTGATCGCGCAGGTCTCGCTCCTCGTGGGCACCTGGGATCTCGGGGTGGCGGCGGTCGGCGCGATCGCCCTGACGGCGACGATCACCCAGCTCACCGACAGGGTCGATTCGATCGTCACCGGCACGATCTACCCGGCCATCTGCGCGGTGAAGGACCAGACCGAGGTCCTGTTCGAGACGTTCATCAAGTCGAACCGCCTCGCGCTGATGTGGGGCGTGCCGTTCGGCGCCGCCGTCGCCGTGTTCGCCGGCGACATCGTGCACTTCGTCATCGGCGACAAGTGGGAGCTGGCGATCGGCCTGCTTCAGGCATTCGGCCTGATCGCCGCCGCGAACCAGATCGGCTTCAACTGGGACGCCTTCTACCGGGCCCGCGACAACACCAAGCCGATGGCTGTCGTGAGCCTGCTCATGATGAGCGTCTTCCTCGTTGCCACCGTCCCGCTGATGATCGTCTGGGACCTCGAGGGGTTCGCCGCCGGCATGGCGATCATGACCGTGGCCGGCCTCGGCGGGCGGGCCTACTACCTGCGCAAGATGTTCCCCGGCTTCCGGATGTGGCGCTATCTCGCCCGCGCCGTCGCGCCGACGATCCCGGCGGTGCTCGTGGTCCTTGCCGTGCGCCAGGTCGACGGAGACCGCACGATCGCGATAGCGCTCGGCGAGCTGTTCGTGTACATCGTCGTCACCGTCGGGGCGACTTACCTCTTCGAGCGCAGGCTGATCGAGGAGATGCTCGGCTACCTGCGCAAGAACAAGGCGGTGCCCGCCGTCAGCTGACGGTCACAGCGGCGATCAGGTTCGCGAGCTTCCTGGTCTCCGTCGCGACGTCGCACTCGCGCAGCACGAACTCCCGCCCCGCCCGGCCCATGCCGGCGCGTGCCTGCGGGTCCAGGCCGAGTAGTTCGCGCAGCGCACCGGCCAGCGCCTGCGGGTCGTGCGGGGGAACGAGCCGGCCCCACTCCGGGCGGATGACCTCCGGAAGCCCGACCTCGTCGGTGCCGACGACCGGGATCTCCATCGCCAGCGCCTCCTTGACCACGACGGGCATCGAGTCGCGGTCCCCGTTCGCGGCGACGACGCAGGGCATCGCGAGCACGTCGGCCCGCTCGAGCTCGGTGCGGATCTGCTCCGGCGACCGCGCGCCGGGGAGCTCGACCACGCCTTCGAGCCCGCCCGCGGCCACCTGGGCCTCGAGCTCCGCGCGCTGCGACCCCTCGCCGACGATCACGACTCGCTCGACCGCGCCGTCTGCGGCGAGCAGCCGGGCGGCCTCGACGAGGTCGTCGAAGCCCTTCTTCTCGATCAGGCGGCCGATGGCGATGACCGCCCGCCCGCCGGGGAATGGCGCGCGCCGGCGGAACTTCTCGCCGTCGATCCCCATGACGATCTTGTGGATGCGGCCGGCCGCGGCGGGCGCGATCTTGCGCAGGTAGTCGACGTTGTAGTCGCACCCGCTGGTGACGAACTCGGCGTTCTCGATCTTCTCGACGAGGTTCTCGGGCCGCTGGAAGATGTCGAACGCGTGCGCGGTGAGGCTGTACGGGATGCCCGTCAGCCGGTGCAGCCGCAGCCCGTCGAGAGCCGCGCCGACGGCGAAGTGGACGTGGATGTGCGCAATGCCCTCGCGCTCCAGCCGGAGGGCGTTCGGCGCCAGTGCGGCGAGCCGGCGCACGTACTCCTGCCGCCCCCAGCGCCGCCTGTCGCGCAGGTCGCGCAGGCAGCGGATCGGATGGCGGGCGACCAGCTGCGCCAGCGCGAGCAGCTTCTCGCCGAACCCCTCGTCCTCGCGGAAGGCGACGGCCAGCCCCTCCGCGTCGTCGGGGTTCCCCGAGACGGCGCGGACGTTGGCGATCACCCTGACATCGACGCCGAGCCGCTGGAGCGCGTGCGCCTCGCTGGCCACGAACGTCTCGGATAGCTCGAGGAAGTGGTCCAGGAGGACGACGACGGGGCCGGTCCGCGCCGCCGCGTCAGCCATGTCCGTTGCGGCTGCCGCGGTGCGACACGGCCAGTTCGAACGCCCCCGCGTAGACGTCGGCACAGCGATCGAGGCTGTAGTTGCGCTCGACCCGCTCGCGCGCGGCGGCCGCGATCCGCGCACGAACGTCGTCATCGCCGACGAGCCGCTCGAGTGCGCCGGCGAGCGCCTCGTCGTCGAGCGGGGGGACCACGAACCCCGTCTCCCCCTCATCGATCATCTCGGCGATGGCCCCTACGTCGGTCGCGACCACCGGCAGACCGCAGCTCATCGCCTCGACGATCACGGTCGGCAGGCCCTCCGAGCGCGGCACGGACGACATCGCGAAAACGTCGAGCCCCGGTAGGAGCGCCGCGACCCGAGTGCCCGGATCGGTGAACGTCATGCGCTCCCCGAGGCCGAGGCGCTCGACCTCGGCATCGACCTCGGCCATGTACTCGTCGTGGACCGGCGACCGGGCGCCGAGCACCCGCACCCACACGTCGTGGCCACGCTCGCGCAGCCGTGCAGCCGCGGCCGCGAGGTGCTCGTGCCCCTTCGTGGGATTGCGGTTGCCGACGGTGCCGATGACGATGGCGTCGTCGGGCACGCCAAGCTCGGCGCGCGCGGCGGCTCGCCGCGCGGCGTCGGGGACGAACCGGTCGGTGTCGACGGGCGGATAGACCTGGACGCAGCGCTCGCCCAGCGCGAGCGCGCCGGGGTAGGCCTCCGCCAGCGCGAGGCCCCAGGTGAGGATCACGTCGGCGAGGTTGCGGACGACCGGCATCGTGAACGGCCGGACCGGCGGCGGGGTGACGGTGTCGTAAATGGTCCAGACGACCGCGACGCCCTCGAGATGGCCGGCCAGCGCGAGGTGCGGGTTCGTGTCGCCGTAGGCGAGGACGATGTCGGCGCGCTCGCGGCGGATCAGCCCGCGCAGCCGCCGGACCTCCGGGACGAACGAGGCCGCGAGGGCGATGTGCGGAGCCGGGTTGGCGGTGCGGCGCAGGCGGTGCAGGCCGATCTGGCCGGTCGGGAGGCCGCCGGCGCGCATGCGCTCGAGCGCGGGCTCCGCCTCGGGCAGGTCGGGCACCATCGCAAAGACGTCCCAGCCCCGGTCGGCCAGCGGTGCGGCCAACTGGATCATCGCGTTCGTCCCCCCGCCGAAGACGGGGTTGTGGACGATCGACAGCGCGCGGCGCCGCTCCTGCGGACTACCCCCGGGGGTCATACGCGGCGGCATTCAAACACGTGCGGCCACCGGAGACGGCGCCAGGGCCCGCAGGGTGCGCGCCGCCTCGATGGCCATGCGCTCCGCGGTGAACGTCGAGAGGAAGCGCTCGCGACCCGCTGCGCCGCAGCGCGCGGCCAGCTCCGGGTCGGCCAGGACGCGCTCCATCGCGGCCGCGATCGCCGGACCGGTGTCGTCGGGCGCGAGCACGCCGGTCTCGCCGTCGACGACGATCTCGAGCGGCCCGCCGCGCGCCACCGCGACCACCGGGATCTCGAAAGCCATCGCCTCGAGCAGGGTCACCCCGAACGGCTCCCCGTCGCTCGCGCTGACCAGCACGTCCATCAGCGCGATGTGGTCGAGCGGGTTGTCGACGTGGCCGGTGAACACCACACGATCGCCGAGGTCGTGCGATCGCGCGAGCGCCTCGAGCTCCGCCGCGTAGCCCGCGTCGATGCCGTAGTTCTCGCCCCCGACGACGAGCGCCGTCACGTCCTGGCCGGAGTCGCGCAGCGCCGCTATCGAGGCGATGAAGTTGTGCTGGCCCTTCCACCGCACCAGGCGCCCGACCGTCCCGACCACCGGGCGCCCGCCCGGGAGGCCGAGCTGCTCGCGCAGCCGGTCGAGATCGGCCTGCGGGGGTCGCGGCGGGTCGTCGATGCCCGGGTGGACCACCGCGCAGCGCCGGTGCGGGCGGCGCGCCTCCTGGGCCGTGGCAGCGGCCGCGGAGCAGGCGATGATGCCGGCGGTCGGGAGCAGGGCGATCACCGCTTCGAGCCGCTCCCCGCGGGCGATGTGGTACTGCCACCAGACCAGGCTGCGGCGCATGCCCACGCTCACCGCCGCCGGCGCAAGCCAGAAATGGGCGCGCGCCAGCCAGCTCAGCACGACGTCGGGGTTCTCCTCCCGGATCACCTCCCGGACGGCCCTGATCGCGCGCAGTCCCTCGGTCGGGCTGTTGTGGTGCTCGACCGCGACAACGCTCGACCGCTGGCCGCAGTCGCGGGCGATCTGCACGAGCGGGCCGTCCTCGAAGCAGACCAGATGGATGTCGAGGCCGGCCACATCCGCGTTCTCCAGGAGCGCGACGAGCAGCCGCTCGGCGCCGCCCTCGAGCCCGGCGAGGGGCATGCCGACCAGGACGCGCAGCGGGCCCTCCGATGGAGAACTGCTCATACGGGCGCCGGCTGATTGCCCGCTGCGGGCTCGCGCCGCGACGTGGCGCGCATCCCGAGGCCGATGATCAACCACACGCCGAGCGCGGCGATGCCCTCGATATAGCTGCCGAAGCCGAGCTGGATCGCGTACGCGAGCAGCGCGCCGGCGGCGCCGAGGGCGATCGTGGATCCGAGCCGGTCCGGTCCTTCGATCGCTTCCCTGGTGAGGCCCATCAGCATGAGTATTAAGACGAAGGCGAACAGCAGCATGAACGCGAAGCCCTGCTCGATCGCGATCTTCAGGTAGGAGCTGTCGATCTCGATCGTCGACACGGTCTGGAAGCGGCCGTATTTCTTCGACGCCAGGCCGCTCTGGCCGAGGCCGTCGCCGAACGGGTGGTGCTTGATGTCGGCCAGGGCTGTCTCCCACTTACCCAGGCGCGCCTGGAAGGAGACGTCGTTCTCGGGCGCGAGGATGGCCTCGAAGCGCAGGCTCTGCTCGCTTTCCTTCCCGACCTGGGTGTCGATGATCACCGCCAACCCGCAGAACGCGAACAAGCCTGCGACGCCGATCGCGGCCAGGCGCCGCGGGCCGAGGGTCCAGGCGGCGAGGCCGACGGCGATGACGAACGCACCGCCGATGCCCGCGGCCGCCTGCCCGGCGCGGACGTCCGTGCCGATCAGCGCGGCGCCGCACATGCCGGCCACGATCAGGGAGAAGACCCGCCACGGCCCGCGCAGGCCGAGTGCGAGGCCGAACCCGAAGACGGTCAGCGGGGCCATCCACGACGAGAGGATGTGGCCGGCACCCATCGACCCGAACAGCCGCAGCTCGCCGTTGATCTTCTCGTAGCTCGCGTTCTGCTCGACGTAGCCGGTCTCCCGCGCCGACGGGCCGATCACCCAGCGCACCAGCGCGTAGGCGGCGACGACGGCGATGACGACCAGGGCGACCCGCGTCAGAAGCCACAGCGCGCCGTCCTTCATCGGCACGTATGCCAGCAGCACCGCGGCGACGATGTACCAGTAGGAGAGCCGCCACGTGTAGAGCGCCGCGAATGCGTCCTCGGCGACGAACACGAACAGCAGCGCCACGAAGCAGAACAGGGTTGCGCCGATGGCGCCGGGCCAGAGCCGCTTCACCCCCGGCCTGTTCTCGGCGATCAAGGCCTGGATCCCGGCCACCCAGACACCGATCAGCATGGCATCCGCGGTAGGCCCGGTCGGGAGCTTCGTGAACTGCTCTATGGTCCAGAAACCCCCGCTCAGCGCGATCAGGATCGCGAAGGTCGCCACGGGCCAGCGGCGGGCGAACAACCACGAGACCGCGAGGACGACGGGCACGGCGGCAAGCATCGGGATGACCGCCACGGCGAGCGCGATGAACAACGCCAGGAAGACGATGAGAAACCAGAAACCGGTCCATAGGACCGCCTTCTTCAGAAACGGGCCGACCCGGCTCCGCCGGGGCAGCCACGCCCTCGACGCGAACGTGCTCATGCGCGCCGCAGGGTGGCAGCGGGGTCGGCGGGTGTCAAGACGGATGGTGGCCCTGCCGCTGCTGGCCGCGGTCCTGCTCGCGGGCTGCAGCCAGGCGCCCAGCTCGGAGAATGCTCCCGACCCGGGCGGAAACGCCCGCGTGCCGTTCGCGAAGGCCGCCGAGGCGAAGCGGTTCGGGTTCTCCGACAGTACGTTCTCCGTGCCGGACGACTTCAACAAGGCGAACCTCGAGCCCGGCGAGACGGTCCGCCTGGGGCGCGCCGCGGGGGCCAACAGCACCCGGCTCGTGCTGCAGTGGCGCCTCGCCGAGCCGGCCGAGGGCCAGTGGGACGACGACTACTTCGACGAGCTGAAGACCGTCGCCGGCGGCTTCCCGCGCCGGCCCGTGGTCACGCTCGCGTTCGCGCCGCAGTGGGCGAACCCGGGCGCCGCCGGCAAATGCCCGTCCGGCGTGGACTGCAAGTACCCACCCGCCGGCGACAGGATCGACGACTGGCAGGAGTTCGTGCGGCGTGCGCTGCGCGAGTTTCCCGCGGCCGACTTCGAGGTCTGGAACGAGCCGAACCTCGTGTCGTACTGGTTTCCCGGCATCGACGCCGGCGGCTACGTCGACCTCGTCGAGGCGACCTACGAGGTGGTGCGCAAGGAGCGTTCGGCCGGGCGGACGAAGGCCAAGCTGCTCGCCGGCTCGCTCGCCCAGGTGCCGAACAACGGCTCGCGCACCAAGCTGCCGTGGGAATTCCTCGAGGAGATGTACGACGAGGGCCTGAAGGGCAACTACGACGCGGTGTCGTGGCATTCGTACGCCTACGAGACCAACGACGAGGTCGAGGCGCTCGGCGCCAAGTCGTCGTTCGCGCGCGACTGGGACGAGATGCGCAAGGTGGTGCGCGCCAACGATCCGGGGAAGCGCTTCTGGGTCACCGAGACGGGGATCACCCGCACCGGCGACGGCAGCACGATCTCCGAGGGCGAGCAGGCTCGCGAGCTGGGCAAGCTCCTGCGAACGCTCCTTTCGATGAAGGACGTCGACGGCGTTTACCTCCACACCCTGTTCGTCTGGTCGATCTTCCCCGGCGACAGCCGCGAAGCCGGCTTCGGACTGGTGAAGGCGCCCGAGTCCGAGACCCGCTCCTCGACCCCCGCGTACTGTGCGCTCGTGCGGGCGGCGGGAGGCGTCACCGAGCTGTGCCCCTGAGCGAGGGGCGGCCGGCCGTGGCCGTCGTCCTGCCGTTCCACGGCAGCCGTGAGGACGCCGAGTTCGCGATCGGGCAGCTCGCCGGGCTCGCCGTCGGGCCGGGCGACGAGATCGTGCTCGCCGACAACACCGACGACAACGTCGCCGCCGGTCTCGGCCGCGGCGCCGTCTCCGTTCTCGCCTGCACCGTCAGGCGCAGCGTCTACAGCGCCCGCAACGAGGGGGCCGAGAGCACGGCCGCGCCGTGGATCCTGTTCGTCGACGCCGACTGCTTCCTCCCGGCGGACCTCCTCGACAGCTACTTCGACCCGCCGCCGGCCGACGACGCCGGGGCCGTCGCGGGCGCCGTGGTCGGCCTGTCCGGCCAGGAGAGCATCGTGTCGCGCTACACCCGGTCGCGCGGCCATCTCGATCAGGCCGAGCTCGCCGAGCATCCTTTCGGCCCGACGGCGGTGACGGCGAATGTCCTGATCCGCCGCGCCGCGTTCGAGCGGATCGGGGGGTTCCAGGAGCTGACCCGCTCGAGCGGCGATCTGGACATCTGCTGGCGCCTTGCGCGGGCCGGCTTCGACATCGGCCTCAACACCGGTGCGGCCGTCGAGCACGAGCACCGCGAGAACCTGACCGACCTGTTCAAGCAGGCGCGCCGGATCGGGGCGGGCAGCCGCTGGCTCGGCAAGCGGCATCCGGGCTACGACGCGAGTTTCGGCGCGGCGTTCTTCGGCCGCGCGGCTCTCGGGGCCGTCGCCTGGCCGCTGCTGCTGCAGCCCGAGCGCGGGCTGTTCAAGGCGCTCGACGGGTTCTGGGGCGCTGCCTGCGACTACGGGATGCTCGACAGCAACATCCCGGCCGGCACGGCCACGGGCGCCGCCGCGACGATCGTCGTCGTAGAGGAGTTCCCGGCCGCGGGCGATCCCCTCGTGGCCGCCTGCGCCGCGACTCCGGACGTACGCGTCGAGGCCGCGGCGCGCCCGGAGCGACCGGCCTGGGCAGAGGTCCGGGGCCGCGTGCCGATCCGCTACTGGGAGGACGACGCGCCGCGTGACCGGCTCGCAGCCGCCGCGCGCCTGCTCGCCCGCGGGGGCCGCGCGCCCCGCGGCCTGGCTGCCGCCGCCGGCCGCATCCGGGTCATGCCCCGGGGCGGCACCGTGCTCGCCGAGCCGGCCCTCGCGGCGCTGGCCGGCCGCATCGCGGCCGCCGCCGGGCGTCGGGACCTCGCCGTCGAGGAGCTCCCGGCGGACCGCTCCGCCGCGGCTGAGCGCATCGCCCGCCGATAGCGGCCGCTACGGTTCCGGCCGCGATGCTCCGCGCGGCGTACGAGAAGGTCGTTCCGCCCTCGCCCACCGAGGCGCCGCCGCAACCTGGGCGGTTCCCGCTGATCGACTCGACCCGCGCGATAGCCGCGGTGTCGATCTTCCTCTTCCACCTCGCCGCGGCGCTCGACCTGCCGCAATGGACGAAGGACTACACGAACACCTTCGCCGCGGGCGTGCCGATCTTCTTCGTGATCTCGGGGTTCGTCCTGTACCGGCCGTTCGCCCACGCGCTGCTCGACGGCAACCCGCCGCCGCGGGCCGGCCCGTACGCGTGGCGGCGGTTCCTGCGGATCGTGCCCGCCTACTACCTCGCGCTCACGATCTATGTGGTCTTCGGGCCGCGCAGCGAGAGCGTGAGCGACCTGTCCGTCCTCTACGGCTTCGCCCAGGTCTACAACCCGTCGACGGTCCTGTCGGGCCTCGCACCGGCGTGGTCGCTGAACTGCGAGATCGTCTACTACGCGCTGATCCCGATCGTGGTGGCAGCGATGGCCGCGCTGCCGGCCGAGGATGCCCGTCAGCGGATCTCGCGCCAGGTCGTGGGGCTCGCGGTCCTGCTCGGCCTGTCGATCGCCTACAAGCTGTGGTTCTTCAGCTGGGGCGGGAACCTCGGCTACACCCGCGACCAGGTGTTCCAGTTCCAGCCGGGCTGGAACCTCGACCTGTTCGTATTCGGCATGGCGGTCGCCCTCTGGTCCGCCGCACGTGAGCTGGACGGCACGAAGGACGCCGTCATTCGCTTCATCGAGCGCCGCGCGTGGGTGCTGTGGCTCGGCGCCCTCGTCGCCTTCCTCGTGTTGTCCTGGAACAGCGACGAGGCGTTCAGCGAGACGGGCGGCATCTCGCTCCACTACGGCCGGGCGATCTTCGCCCTCTGCATCGTGCTGCCGGCGATCTGGGGCGCGCCGGGCGACGGCGTCGTGCGGAAGGTCCTCGGCAACCGCTACCTGATGGCGGTCGGCGTCGTCTCGTACTCCTTCTACCTCTTCCACAAGATGGTGCTCGACCAGGTGGTCGACTCGTGGCCCACGCGGATCGACGGCGCCGCGGGCGACATCGGCATCGCGATCACCTCGTTCGTCGCAGCGCTGGTGCTCTCGGTGATCGTCTACCTCGTGGTCGAGCGGCCCGCGATGACGCTCAAGCGCTGGTTCCCGGACAAGTCGCGCGAGGCCGGCCCGCAGCAGCCGTTCGCCGGCCACCCGCAGGAGGGCAAGGCGTGAGCGCGCGCGGGATCGCCACGGTGCTCGCCGCGCTCGCGGCAACCGTCCTCCTCCTCTTCGGGCCCGGCTATCTCGCCAAGCAGGAGGTCACCGAGGACCCGAGCGGGAAGGTGATCGCGCAGGGCTTCAAGCTGCTCGAGGCCACCACCCCCGGGCTCAAGCTCGACAAGAAGAACTCGCGCCGTGGAGGGATCCCCCGCTCGGGCGGCGGTCGGGCGGTGTTCGAATGCGCCAAGGGCACCGTCAACGGCCAGCCGTCGGGCTGGTTCTGCATCGGCCTGACACCCGACGGGCGCGCGGGCGCCGCGCTGTGGGCGGCCCCGAAGCCGAACACCGAGAACGCCCAGTTCTTCATCGGGGACGTGCAGACGATGACGCGCCCGCCGGAGTAGCGGGGAGTCGTTCTCCCGTCAGGCGCCGGTGTGGCGCCGGCGTCCACGGCGACAGCGAGGGGGCGGCCCCTGTCAGCCGCGGCCCGCGACCACCCGGTCGAACCCGGCTCGCACGTCGGCCAGCCAGCGGGCGGTGGTGAAGCGCTCGAGGACCCGCTCGCGCCCGGCGGCTGCGAGCGCGGCGGCGCGTGCGGGGTCCTCCAGCAGCTCGGCAATCGCGCCGGCGAGCAGATCGGGCCGGGGCTGGGCGACCAGCAGCCCACCCGCCCCCTCGGCCACGATCTCGAGCGGGCCGCCGCTGGCCACCGCCACCACCGGCGTGCCGAGCGTCATCGCCTCGAGCAGGACGAGCCCGAATGGCTCCTCGCCGGAGGCGTTGACCGACACGTCCATCAGCTGGGTGTGCGGGAGCGCATCCTCCACGTGGCCCGTGAACGTGACGCGCTCGGCGATGCCGAGCTCGGCCGCCAGCGCCCGGAGCTCCGGCTCGAAGTCGACATCCAGCCCGTGGCCGGTGCCCCCGACGACGAGCGCGTGCACGTCGCGGCCATCAGCCGCCAGCCGTGCCACCGCGCGCAGCAGCTCATCCTGGCCCTTCCAGCGCACGAGCCGGCCCGAGATGCCTACCACCGCGCGCCCAGCGGGAATGCCGAGCTCCGTGCGCAGCGCCTCGATCTGCTCGGCGGGCAGGGGCTCGGGAACGTCGATACCGGGCCGCGCGACCTGGGCGGTGCGCCGCGGCCGCAGCCGCTGCTGGGCGTCGGCGCCGGCCTGCGAGCAGGTGAGGACGAGCCGAGCGGGTAGCGCGCGCGCGGCCCGCTCGATGAACTCGCCGGCGGGGACCGTGTGCTGGTACCAGGCCAGAGTGCCACCGAGCCCCCCGGCAAGCGCGGCCGGCGCCAGCGTCACCTGGGCACGGGAGATCCAGCCGAAGGTCACGTCGGGGCGCTCGCGCCGTAGCAGGCGCCGCAGCTCCGCGGCCGCTGCGATGTTCTGACGGGCGTGACGGAAGCGGCCGGGATCGACGACGCTGACCGGAATGCCCTGCGCACGCGCGTGTTCGGGCCACGGGCCGTCCGCGAAGAACACCACGTGCGGCTCAACACCCACACGACCCGCCCGCTCGAGGAAGGTGCCGAGCAGCCGCTCCGCGCCGCCGAGCATTTCGCCGAACGGCATTCCGATGACGACCTTCAGGGTGGGGGCAACCGATTCCACGGCCCGGCACGTTATCCGCGCCGTGCCGCTAGCCTGCGAACCGGAATGGGTCGACGCCTGCGCAGGGGACTCGCACTCGCCGCCCTGCTGACCGTGGCGGTCACCGGCACGGCCGAGGCCAGGCAGACCGTCTTCGGCTACAACGACCGCGAGGTCTTCAAGGAGCGCGGCCAGGTCACCAACCTGCTGCGCCGGACCGGGGCCCAGACGTACCGGATGGCACTCGAGTGGGCGGGCGTCGAGTTTCAGCGCGGCAAGTGGTACTGGAAGACCTACGACGACCGCTACAAGGCGATAGTCGACGCCGGCATGGAGCCGGTGATCATCCTGCGGTCGGCCCCCGCCTGGGCCCAGCAGCCCAACCTGACGGCTTGCGTCGTGGTTTTCGTCGTCGCCGGCGGGTGCAGCCGCCCGCCCGCGCCGAACCACCTCGGCGACTGGGCGGAGTTCGCCCGGCGGGTGGTCAAGCGCTACCCGAAGGCCCTCGGCTACGAGATCTTCAACGAGCCGAACATCGCCTCGAACTGGCAACCGGCCGCGAACCCGGAGTACTACGCCCAGGTCCTTCGCGTGGCGCACGACGCCATCAAGCGCGCGGAGCCGAAGGCGGTGGTGGTGTCGGGCGGCATCGCGCCACTGACGCCGAACGGCGCGAACATGGACGCCGACGACTTCCTCCGCCGCTTCTACGCCGCGGGCGGGCGCGGCGCGATGGACGCGCTCGGCGTCCATGCCTACAGCTTCCCGGTCAACCCCGAGATCCCGGCCTCGTACTACCGCCAGTTCATGGGCTCGATGCGCGCGATCAAGGCGGAATACCTCGATGCGTCGACCCCGATCTGGATCACTGAGTTCGGCTACCACGTCGGGTCGCGCGCGCTCGGGGGGGTCGACGTGCACCAGCAGGCCGAGTTCATCCCGAAGCTGATCCGGATGGCCCTCAAGGAGCCCGACGTCCACGTCGCGATGCTCCATTCGCTGGTCGATTTCGGCACGGACCCTGACGTCCTCGGCGACAAGTTCGGGCTCGTCGACGCGGGGTTCGGCGTGCGACCCGCGCTCGCGGAGGTGGAGCGAATCGTCCCGCCGTCGCTGCGTGTCGCCTCCACACCGGCCTCCATGCGGGCCACATGCCCGAAGAAACGCGGCAAGAGCGTCCCCTGCAAGAAGGGGATGACGCCCCGCATCCGGGTCTGGAAGAGCGGGACCACCGTCACGATCTCGATCACCGCCCGCAAGCGGCGCGGGTTCAAGCTCCGCCGCTCGCTGTCCGTCGGCGATCCCCACCCCGTCAAGATCTCCGGCCGCACGAAGGGCAAGCCGCTGCGGCCTGGCCGCTACACCCTGGCGTTCAAGGCGACCGATCGTTTCGGCAACTCGTCGGAGACGGTGCGCCGGAAGCTCCGCATCCGGTAGAAAGCGCGGCCGTGAGAGTCCTCCACCTCGCCGAGTCCTTCGGCGGCGGTCTGATGCGAATGGTCGTCGACCTCGCCGAAGGCGGCGCCGCCCGTGGCGACGCCGTGATGATCGCCCACGGGGTCCGCCCCGAGACGCCGACCACCCTGCGCGCCGACATCGACGACTCCGTCGAGCTGCGCGCGCTGCCGTGGACGAAACGCACCCCGGCGGCCCAGCTGCGCGCCGCGCGGGCGATCCGCGCGCTGACCCGCGAGTGGAAACCGGACGTCGTGCATCTGCACTCGTCGTTCTCCGGCGTGGTCGGCTCGCTCGCGGTCGGCACCTCGGTGCCGACCGTGTTCACACCCAACGCATTCGCGTCGGCGCTGCCCGAGGCGGGCGCCGTCGCCAGGCCCGCCTACAGGCTCGCCGAGCGCATCACCTGCCACCGCGTCAGCGCCGTCGGCGCCGTCTCGTACAGCGAGGCCGACATCGCGCGGGAGCTCGGCGCCAAACGCGTCGAACGCATCCCGAACGGCATCCCGGAACTCGACACCGACCGGGCCGTGACCCGGGCGCCCGACGCTCCCCCGCCCGACCCGCCGCTCGTCTTCGCCACTGGGCGCACGGTCCCGCAGCGCCAGCCCGACGCGTGCGCCAGGATCCTTGCCGCCGTCAAGGACGTCGCCGAGGTCCAGTGGCTCGGAGGCGGCGGCGGCGATCGCGGCGTCGCGGGGAAGGACGCGCTCGAGGCGGCCGGCATCCCGATCAGCGGCTGGCTGCACCAGGACGAGCTGCTCGGCCGCATGGCAGGAGCCACCGCTTACCTGCACTGGACCGCGTGGGACGGCCTGCCGCTGTCGGTGATCGAGGCAATCGCGCTAGACGTGGTCGTGATCGCGTCCGACATCGGCCCGAACCGCGAGATCCTCGGGCCCTCGGGCGTACGCTCGACCGAGGCCGAGGCGATAGAGGCGCTGCGCCGCGTGGTCGCCGACCCGGCCTACGCCGAGGAGCTGCGCGCCGAGCAGCGCGCCCGGCGCGGCGAGTTCAGCGCCGAGCAGATGGTCGGCGGGTGGCGGAAGCTCTACGCCGAGCTGGGCGCCGGGTCGCCGTAGGGCGAGTAGTAGCCGTAGTCGAGATCGTCGCCCTTGCGGACGTCGGTTATCACTACGCCCGCAGGCGGGTGCGGCAGGCGATCGATCACCTCGCGCGCGGCCTTGAGCTGCTCGCGCGTCGTCTGCCGGGCACGCGCGCACAACACGAGCCGGTCGGCGAGCGGGATCAGCTCGAGGGTGTCGACGACCGGCAACAGCGGCGTGCAGTCGAGGATCGTGATGTCGTAGGCGCGTGAGAGCACCGACAGATAGTCGGAGAAGCTGCGCGAGCCCAGCAGCTCCGCTGGACGCGGCGCGAGCGAGCCCGCGGCGACGACCGTCAGCGACCCGGCCTCGACGTTCCCGGCACCGCCGCCGTTGAGCGACGTCCGCGCGGCCTCACCGAGATCGACCTCCTGCAGCGTTTCGGCCGAGGTTGCATGACCGGCGACCAGATCCGACAGGCCGGGCTCCTTCTTGAGCCCGAGGCGCTCGGCTTGGACGGGACGGCGCAGGTCGCACTCGATGAGCAGCGTCCGCCGGCCGGCCAGCGCGCTGGCGATGGCGAGCGAGGCCGAGACCGTCGACTTGCCCTCCTCCGCGACGGCGGAGGTGACGAGAACGATCGATGCCTTGCGGTCGACCTCGAGGAAGTCGAGGTTCGTCCGGAGTATCCGCGTCTCCTCGAGCCCGAGAGATTCGCTCTCGATGCCCTTGGACAGCTGCTCGATCGACGCCTTGCCGAGCGTTTCGCCGCGAACGCGGCTCAGCAGCGGCATCGAGACGGCATCGGCGATGTCCTTCGAGTTGCGCAGCCGGCGGTCGAGCGAGGCGCGCGCGAACGCGATCAGCAGCGCGAGGGTGAGCCCGACGACACCGGCGAGCAGCGCGTTGCGGAGCGGCTTGGGCGCGACGGCCTCGGGGTCGATCGTGGCGGGCTTGACGATCTTCACCGGCGTTCCGACGCGCTGCAGCGCGCGTAGATTGGCGATCAGCTGGAGCTCCGCGGAGCGCGCCGCCTGATCGACCCCACGGCGGATCTCGCGTGACGTCGACGACTTGCTGCGGACGTCGAAGATGCGGGCGACCTCGCGGCGGAACTCGCGCGTCAGGCGCTGCTGGACCTCGCGGGCAAACGCCTGGGCGACGATCGCGGCGCGCTCGGGCGTGCGCGCATTGGCGGTGATCACGACGAAGTTGGTGCGCGCCTCGGCGCGCGACGAGATGCCCACGTTGCGTAGCGCGCCGACGCGCTTCTGCACCGCCAGCGCGATGTCCTCGCGCTTCACTTCCTCGGCTCCGCTGACGGCGCGCTCGTCGTTGGTCTGGCGGGCGACGCCGCCGGCGCCGATGACGTCGAGGTCGGCGCCGCCGTCCTGGAACTGGAGCGACACCTCCGACTCGTACTCCTTCGGCTGGCTGTTCGAGATCACGAATGCGATGGCCATGAAGACCAGCGGGATGGCCAGTACGAGCAGCCACTGACGACGGATCACCTGCAGGTAATCGCGCAGCGTCGTGTAGGTCGCGGTCTCCTTCAAATCCTCATCGCCTCCGAGTCGATATCCGTCCGATTGTCATCCGTTCCCGCGGACGGGCGGCCGATTGTAGGGACGAGTGCCGTTGTGCGCCCCGGAGATGGGAGCGGCCTTGCGTTCAACGGCTCCCGTCGTATCCTGGCTGCCGATGGCCGAGCGTGAGGTTACGCCGGCCGCCCTGGCTCTCCTCACCACCGCGAAGGCGCTCGAGGTCGACCGGGTGACGGCCTCGATAGTGGAGTCGCTCGATGCAGCGGCCATCCCGTCGATCCTTCTCAAGGGCCCCGCGCTGGCGCAGTGGCTGTACGACGACGGAGCCGCCCGCGCGTACATGGACTGCGACCTGATGGTGCCCCCGGACCGGTTCGAGGAAGCCGCCGCGATGCTCGAGAGCGGCGGTTACGTCGAGTACGACCCGAACCCGGACGAGAAGCCGCTGATGGGGATGCCACACGCGGTCCAGTACTTCCGCGGGAGCGATGGCGCGTCCGTCGACCTCCATCGCGCGCCGTCGGGCGCGGCCGTCGCACCCGCGGTCGCGTGGACCGTGATGGCCGCCCACACCGAGGTCATGGGCGTCGGCGGCCGCGACGTCCGCGTGCCCACGCTTCCGGCGCGCGCACTGATCGTCGCGTTCCATGCCTCGCAGCACGGACCGGAGGTCGCCAAGCCGCTCGAGGACCTCAGGCGCGCCGTAGGCCGCGCACCGGACGAGGTCTGGCTCGCCGCAACGGAGATCGCCGGCCAGATGGACGCCGCGGCCGGCTTCACCCTCGGCCTGCGGATGCTCCCGGAGGGGTCCGCCCTCGCCGACCGCATCGGGCTTCCCGACGAGCGCCTGGCGCGCGCGGCGATCGCCAGCGAGTCCGGCGCCCGGCTCACGCTCGGGCTCGACCGCCTCGCGCGGACTCCGGGGCTGCGCGCCAAGCTGCGCCTGCTCCGCGACGAGCTCTTCCCGACCCGCGAGTTCATGCGCTGGTGGTCTCCGCTCGCCCGCCGCGGCCCGTCCGGGCTGGCCGGCGCCTACGCGTGGCGCGCCGTGTGGCTCATCCGCCAGCTGATCCCGAGCATCCTCCTGCGGCGCACGGCGCGGGTCCCGCACGGCGAGCAGCGCCGGGCGGCGGAGCTGGCCACGCTCGGCGGGCCGTTCCCGCTGTCGACCAAGCTGCGGCTGACCGCCGAGATAGTCACGACCTTCCCGCGGGCCCGGCTTGCGGCCCGCAGCCACGCCGACATCCGCCGTGCGCTCGAGCGTCTGCGCGGGCCGAGCCCGGCGCCCCAGCCCGCGACGCAGGACGCGGACTTCGAGCGCCTGGTGTTCCTCGGGCGCCGGCTCGGCCAGGCCGTGGCCCGGACGCTGCGCTACGTACCGGGCGACACCCGCTGCCTCGCCCAGTCGCTCGTCCTGACCCACATGCTCGCGCGTCGCGGCATCGGGACGAAGCTCGTCCTCGGCGTCAGTCCCGAGGGTGGGTTCTCGGCGCACGCCTGGGTCGAGCTCGGCGGCTCCGCTCTGCTGCCGCCGCGCGAGGACGTCTTCCGCCGCCTGGTCGAGCTCTAAGCATCCGATGCGCCCGCGCCGATACAACCCGAACACATTGTCCCTGGACACGATGGAAATTGACGGATACGATCGAAACCGCTTGTCGTGCATGGGGGCGTCGGGAAGCGGGCACGGACCGTGCTCGGGTGCTTGGGGTCGCGTCGCAGGGGTGCGGCGCTTCGGAGGGTCTGGGAGGACTTCAGAATGGAAGCTGTCGTAACCGGTACGACTGACACGTCAAGCCTGCGGGAAAGCGGGCTGGCCGAACTCGAGGCCATAACCGCCCAAGGGCAGGACCTCGCGCGGCGTGACTCGCTCCGCCGGCGCATGCTCGCCCTCGCCGACCTCGCCGCTCTGCTGATCGCGTACGGCACCGTCTGGCTCGCCACCTCGCCCGACCTGTCGTCGGGCACATTGCTCTTCATGGGCCTGTCGCTGCCCGGCTGGATCCTGCTCAACAAGCTGCTCGGACTCTACGACCGCGACGCCCACCTGATCCACAAGTCGACGCTCGACGAGATCCCCCGCCTCGCGCTCTCGGCGATCCTCGGGACGACCCTGATCTTCATGTTCGCGCCCCCGCTCGCCGACGCCGAGCCCGCCCGCACCGCGACGATGGCCTACATCCTGCTCGCGTTCATCTGGATGTTCGCGCTGCGCGGCACCGCGCGCCACATCGTGGTCCGCCGTACCCCGCCCGAGCAGTGCCTGATAATCGGCTCCGGCGCCGTCGCGGGCATGGTCGCCCGCAAGCTGCAGATGCACCCCGAGTACGGGGTCGCCGTCGCAGGCTTCGTCGATGTGCGCGACGCCGAGGGCCACTCGAACGGAAACGGGAACGGCAACGGGCGCAGCTTCGCCAACGGCAACGGCGGCACGGTGCCCGGCGAGCTCCTCGGCGACCTCGACGACTTCGAGGAGATCTGCGGCGCCTACGGCATCGACCGCGTGATCATCGCGTTCTCCCTGATCTCCCACGAGGGCCTGATCGACGTGATCCGCTCGAGCAAGCGCCTGAACCTCAAGATCACCGTGGTCCCGCGGCTGTTCGAGGTCATCGGCCACCAGGTCGAGGTCGACCAGATCGAGGGCGTGACGATGCTCGGTCTGCGCGGCTTCGGCCGCACGCGCTCATCGCTTGCGCTCAAGCGCGCGATCGACATCGTCGGCGCCGGCCTCGGCCTGCTGTTCCTGGGCCCGGTGATGCTGGTGATCGCCGCAGCGGTGAAGCTCACCTCGCGCGGGCCCGTGTTCTACGTGCACGATCGCGTCGGGCGGGCCAACGCGCACTTCCGGATGCTCAAGTTCCGAACGATGGTCGAGGGCGCGGACGACCTCAAGCCACACCTCGAGCACCTCAACGAGGCCGACGGCCCGATGTTCAAGATCGCCGACGACCCACGGGTCACCCCGCTCGGCCGGTTCCTGCGCAAGACCAGCCTGGACGAGCTGCCGCAGCTGATCAACGTCGTGCGCGGCGACATGAGCCTCGTCGGCCCGCGCCCGCTCATCCCCTCCGAGGACGTGCACGTGATCGGCTACCACCGCGAGCGCCTCGACCTCACCCCTGGCCTGACGGGCCCCTGGCAGGTGCTCGGCCGGACGGCGATCCCGTTCCAGGAGATGATCAAGCTCGACTACCTGTACGTCGCCGAGTGGTCGCTCTGGAACGACATCAAGCTGCTCCTCCGCACCGCGCCGACCGTCTTGCAGGGCCGCGGGCAGTAGCCACGAAAACCTCGCCGAGATGAGCGTGCGCTTCCGCGCATTCGGGCTCGACGTCGACGCCGCGTTCCCGCTGTCGGGCCTGCCGCCCCACCCCCACCCCGCCGCAGGCCCTGGCCTGCGGGCCACGCTGGCGGACGCCGCGGACGTCGCCGCGGCATGGTCCGGGAGCGCCGATCCGCCGCGCCGCGTCGCCACCGAGATCGACGGCCTCCCCTACTCCGCCGAGCACGGCGCCAAGGACGATCTGCTCCTCCGCTGGGGCGACTCGTCGTTCCACCTGTCGAGCGACGGCTCGACACTCCTCTGCGCCCCCGCCGACCCGGACACACCCGGCTGGCGGCGGCTTCTACTCGACTCGGTGCTCGCCACGGCGGCCATGCGCAGCGGCTCCGAGCTGATCCACGCGGGCGCCGTGAGCACGAGCGGCGGACTCCTCGCCGTCCTGGCCGGTACCGGCGGCGGCAAGACGAGCCTCGTCGCGGCGCTGCTCGACCGCGGCGGGCGGCTGTTCTGCGACGACCTCCTCGCCGTCCACCGTGCGGGCTCCGGCATCGTCTGCGAGCCCGGCCCACCGCTGATGAACCTCGCCCTCGAGGGCCCGGTTGCCCACGCTGGGCGCGGCACCGAGCTGGCGCGGCTCGGCGACGAGGCATGGGTGTCGATCGACTCGCATTGCACGGCCGCGGAGCTGCTGGCCGCTTTCGTGGTGCTCGAGCGCACGCCCGACGCCGGCGCGCCCGAGCTGACCCCGGACCGCATGCCCCACCTGGCCCTGATGGCCGGGGCGCTCAACAGCGGAAGCACTCCGGAGCGCCGCGAGCTACGTTTCCGCGTCATGTCCGACCTGGCGGAGACCACCCCCGGCTTCAAGCTCCGGGCACCGCTCGACACGCCACCCGCCGAGCTGGCGGAGCTCGCCGAACAGGCCCTCACCGCCCGCACGGCTCGGACGGCGCGGTGAGCGCGACCGCGCGCAGCGAGGCGACGGCAGGCCGCGAGGCCGGCGAGACGGTGCTCGCGCTCGAGATCAGCGGCGTGCGGCGCAGCTTCGGGCCGCGCGAGATCCTCCACGGCGTGGACCTGACCGCCCCGGCCGGCACACGCGGATTCCTCGGCGGCCACAACGGCGCGGGCAAGACCACCCTTCTGCGCATCATCGCCGGCGTGCTGGCCCCGCAGGCCGGGCACGTCCGCCTCAACGGGCTCGACCCGATCGGCGACCGGCGCGTGTACCAGCGCCACCTGGGCTACCTGCCGGCCGGCAACGGCGGGCTGTACGCCCGCCTGACCGTGCGGCAGAACCTCGAGTTCTGGGGCGCCCTCGCCCTGCTCAAGGGTTCCGAGCGCCGCGACCGGCTCGACTCCACGATCACCGAGTTCGGCCTCGACGATCTCGCCGAGAGCCGAACCGACCGGATCTCGATGGGCCAGCGCCAGCGCGTACGCCTCGCGATGACGTTCATCCACCGCCCCACCGTGATCCTCCTCGACGAGCCGCACACCAGCCTCGACGACCCTGCCCTCGAGCTGCTGCGGCTCGCGCTCGACGCCCATCACGCGCGGGGAGGCACCTCGCTCTGGTGCGCGCCCGCGTCGACGCAGGCCGCGATCGAGACCGACGTGTCATGGCACATCCAGGACGGGCTGGCGATTCGCCAGTGAGCAACCTCGGCCCCTACGCCCACGCGGCCCGCGCGGTGGTCCGGCGCGACCTGCAGATGGCGCTGAGCTATCGCGTGCCGTTCTTCACCGCGGCGCTGTCGGCGTTCTTCAGCCTGACTCTCTTCTATTACATCTCGCGGCTCGTCACGGTCAACGCGTTCGACTCGGCCGACGAGTACTACGCGTTCGCGGTGATCGGCCTGGTGATCCTCCAGGTGCTCAACTCGACGCTCCAGACCCCGCCGGCGACGATGCGCCAGGAGATGGTGGCCGGCACGTTCGAGCGGATCGTGGTCTCGCCGTTCGGGCCCGTCGGGACGATCGTCTCGATGATGATCTACCCGTTCTTCTACTCGCTGATAATGGCGCTTCTGATGGTCGCCTTCGCGGGCGTCGTCTTCGGTGTCGAGGTCGAGTGGACGACCCTGCCGCTGGCGATCCCGGTGGCGATCCTCGGCACGGCGGCGTTCGCCCCGTTCGGCCTGATGATCCTGTCGGTGGTGCTGGTCGCCAAGCAGGCGATGTCCGGCACGACGTGGATCGTTGCGGGTATCGCCTTGATCTCCGGCCTCTACTTCCCCGTCACGCTCCTGCCCGGCTGGATTCAGTGGACCTCCGACGTGCAGCCGTTCACGCCGGCGGTCGAGCTGCTACGGAACGCCATCGTCGGAACCCCTACGCAAGATTCGGCATGGTTCAGCGTTGTGAAACTCATAGGCTTCTCCCTGCTGTTGCTGCCACCGGCGGTGTGGTTGGTCGGCAAGGCAGTTCGGGCGAGCCGCAATCGGGGAACCCTGACGGAGTACTAGAAATGGACGCGGAACGAACAGCAGAGGTGATGGCCGCCACAGCGCGGGTCCCGGCGCACGTGGTCTCGCGGTCGTTCGAGGAGGAAACCCTGCTGCTCAACCTCGAGAGCGGCCAGTACCACGGCATCAACGCCACCGGCGGCCGGCTGCTCGAACTGGTCTCCGCCGAGGACAGCGACGGCAACGTCGGCGATGCCGTGGCCCAGCTGGCCAAGGAGTGCGTGATGGAGCCGGACGAGATTGCCGGCGATCTCGCGAACTTCTGCCTCCAGCTCGAAGAGCGCGGGCTCATCGAGCTCGAGCGGGCCGGGAACCCGCAGCAGGCCGCCGGCTGAGCCAGACGGTGCAGGGCACGAGCAAGGGCCGTGCGTTCGGGCTCGATGTCTCGTCGGCGTTCGAGGTTCCGGGGCTCGGCCCGGTGCCGGATGGCGCCGGCGGCCGCCCGGTCACGATCGAGCTGGACAGCGCCGCCGAAGTGGCGGCGCGCATGCCGGCGGACGGATGCGACCGGATCTCGGACCGTCCCGGCTTTTCCATCGACGCCCATCCGCAGGCCGGCTACCTGCTCACGCCGCGGACGTGGGGCGTCCACTGGATCTCCGCTGCCGGCGACAGGATCGCCTGCGCCCCCCCAGTGCGCTCGGACGGGCCGGATTGGCGCCGCGTGGTGGCGGGGCAGCTGCTGCCCTTCGCGGCGCTGCTGAGCGGCCTGGAGGTCTTCCACGCAAGCGCGGTGGCTCTCGACGGCCGCGGCCTCGCCATCGTCGCCGCGAGTGGGACCGGCAAGACGACGCTGGCCGCCGAGCTGGTTCTGGCCGGTGCGACGTTTCTCGCCGACGACGTCGTCGCCCTCGAGCAGTCCGGCTCCGGCACCCTGGCCCACGGCGGGACCGGCCTCGCCAACGTCCGCCATTCAGCGGCCGGCGTCGCGGACCGCATGGAGCGCCTCGGAACGGCGGCCGGCTCCGACGAGGAGGCAAGCCAGATCCTGCTCGACCCTCATCCGGCACCGGTCCCGCTCGATGCGCTGTGCCTGCTCACGCGTGCCCCGGAAGCGACCGAGCTGCGAATCGCGCGCCCGGAGCCGGTCGATCCGCGCGTGCTGCTCGCGTCGACGTTCAATTTCGTGATCACCTCGCCCGAACGCCAGATCCGCCTGCTCGACATCTGCGCCCGCGTCGCCCGGGGGGTTGTGCTCCACGTCGAGATCCCTCCGGACTCCCGGCCCGAGGACACCGCGCGCGCTCTCGCGGACGTAGTTCGAGCGGCGTGGGCGCAGCACCCCTAGAATCGTCCTGCCAGTGCAAATGCCGCACGCACGGAGGCGCGTGCGGCCCGACAAAGCAGGGGTTCACATGACGTACGAAGCACCATCGGTTGCCGATCACGGCAGCCTTCTGGACATCACGGCGGCGCTGGGCATCAACGGCGCCGAGGACGGGGCATCCAAGATGATCCCGATCCACCACGTGCCGAACCCGTCCGCCCCGCCCATCCCGTAGGCGGACGAACCGCGCGGGCCACGGAGGCGGCCCGCCGGAAAATCGGTCGTAGTGCTTGCAATACAGGCATAGCGCCGGTACGCTTGCCCCTGGCCGGAGGCAGGAGTAAAGAGCTAGACAGGGGTATTGCGAATGACGTTTGAAATGCCGTGCGTGAAGGATTACGGCACGCTTTTGGAGTTGACTGAGGCCTCGGGCTTCACCAACGCCGAGGATGGCGGCAGCAAGCTGCTCATCCACCACGTGCCGCCGAGCGCACCGATCGGGCCGTAGGCTCGCACTCGCACCAGAGTTTCGACGAAGGGCCGCCACTGGCGGCCCTTCGTTGTTTGTAGGGTCCGCGCGCATGACCTGGGCGCTAGCTGCAACCTTCGGCGCCTCCGCCGCCACCTCTCCCGCTGAAGCCATCGCGGGCGACCTGCCCGCCCCTCCGGCGACGCTCCAGCGTGACTCGCTGCGCATCGCCGCCGCACGCGAGCCGCTCCCCGACGCCCCCGGCCGGTCGCTCTGCGCGCTCGCCGGGGCGGTCTATGACGTCGAGCGTCCGGCCCGCGCCGCGGAACTGGATCCAGGCCTCCCGCTCCTCGAGCTGCTCGCGCGCGCCCACGCGCGCCTGGGCGCACGCGTCCTCGACGGCCTCCGCGGCGACTTCTGCCTGCTCTTCCTCGACCCCGGGCGGGGCGAGGTCCTCGTGGCTCGCGACCACATGGGCGGAATGCCCGTCTACTGGCACCGCGGCAGCGGGACGACGGTCATCGCCACCGATCCGCGTGCGGCGCTGCGGATGCTCCCGACGCGGCCCGAGCCCGACCTCGGCGCGATGGTCCACTGGGTCACGCCGAGCGGGATCCAGGGCGATCGCACCCTGTACAGCGGCCTCTGCCGCCTGCAGGCCGGCCACCTCCTGCTCCTGACCGCAGACGGCGCGCGCAGCGAGCGCTACTGGTCGCCGCGCTACGCGAAGCCGCGGGCGACGTCACGCGAGGAAGTGGTGGCGGGCCTCGGCGAGCGCCTTGCGGTGTCGGTCGCGCGCCGGACGCCGGAACGCGGCGGAGCCGTCCTGCTCAGCGGCGGGCTCGACTCGTCGACCGTCGCAGCCTTCGCCGCGCAGCAGGACCCGAAGGTGATCACCAGCGGATACTCGGCCGTGTTCCCCGACCATCCCGGTGTCGACGAGACGGAGCAGATCGACCTGCTCGGCGATTCGCTCGGGCTGCGCGGCATCCGCGCCGAGGTGCGCTCGGGCAGCGTCGTGGCAGGCGCGCTGGACTACATCGAGCGGTTCGAACTGCCCCCCGTGTCCCCCAACCTGTTCTTCTGGAACCGCCTCTTCGACCGCGCTGCCGCAGACGGCGTGACCGCGCTGCTCGACGGTGAGGGCGGCGACGAGCTGTTCGGGATCTCACCGATGCTGCTCGCGGACCGGCTGCGACGTGGGCGCGTGCGGTCCGCGCGCGCGCTGATCGACGAGATCCCCGGGGCCGGGGGGAAGGCCCCGCCCCACGCCGTCAGGCACTTCATGCGCGAGTTCGGCGTTCGCGGGGCCCTGCCGGGAGTCGCCCAGCGCCTGTCGCGCCGGCTCAACGGCCCCGACCGCTACACCGAGCCGTACCTCTTGCCCGCCGGCAAGCGCGCCTTCATGACCGATCTCGACGAGATCAGCTGGAAGAAGCTCCCCGGCCCGCGCTGGTGGGCATACCTCGTGGACATCACCACTCGGGGGGTCGGGCCGTCGCTTGTATACGAGCACGTCGCCCTGCGCGCCCGGCAGGCGGGAATCGAGGCACGCCACCCGCTCGTCGACGCCGACGTGATCGAGTACGTGCTGTCGATCCCGCCGGAGATGGCGTTCGACCATCGCCGCAGCCGCCCGCTGGTCCGGGACACCACGGCCGGCGTTCTGCCCGACGCAGTGCGCCTGCGCCCTTCGAAAAGCAGCTTCGACCAGGTCTTCCACGCAGCGATGGCAGGATCGGACCTGCCGCTCCTGCGCGGGTTGCTCGGCTCGGCGGACACCCGCATCACGGCCTTCGTGGACATCGACGCCGTACGCCGCGAGCTGCTCGACCCCGACCCGCCGACCGCGCCGAGGCTGCGCCAGGCCTGGGCCCTGAAGCTCTGGCGAATGGCGACCGCAGAGCTCTGGATGCGGCTCCAGGAGGACCCGGCGAGCCCGCGAAAGCTAGTCGAAGCGGCCGGATTGCCGGCGCCCGACGTGAAACTCACCGCCCGCGAACCGGCCGATACCGGCTTTCCGGCTTGACTCAGCCCCCCGCGACTGTATTCTCTGCCTTCAATACGGCTAAGGGAGGCCATTTTGATCAGGACACGCGCATTTGCAGGAATGCTCGCGACCGCTGCGGTGGTTGTGGGAATGATGGTGCCGGCCGGCGCCAGCGCAAAGACCATCGAGCTGTCGCCGACCCCGCTTGACGGGCTCGTCTGCTCGCTCGTCGGTACCGGTAACGGTTCGCTGCTGGGCGGCGCACTCGTCGCTCTCAACATCCGCGTCTGCCAGTAGAAGGGGAACTAGCGACTATGGATTACACGAAGCCCAAGGTGACCGATCACGGTGACCTCGTAGACATCACCGCCGCGTCGGGCATTGCGCTCGACGAGGACGGAGCGGGTAAGGCGATCACGGCCCAGGTCGGCCCGATCGGTCTCACCCTGCAGGTCCTGCCGTAACGGAACTTCACATCGAGTCCCAGTCCCCGAAGGGGGTTCCTGTGGCTCGGTAGTGCATGTCCTGAGAAACTGGGCGCCCCCCAAAGGGGCGCCCTTTTTCGTTCCACGGCCTGTTCGGGCGCCCGGGCAGCTGCAGAGCACCGACGCAGGGTCCCTGCGCTGTCGGTCCTCTCCCCTGGTTCGCCGGCTCGTTGCCGCCGGCGGCTGCCGAAGCGGGCTACAGAAGCTGCTGGAGCTTCAGCGGACCTTGACCTCGAGCAGCGCGGCGCTCGCCGCAGGCACCGAGAAGGTGTAGCGCCCACCGCGCTTGCGGACCGGCTCCTCGATCCGGGGGCCGATCAGCCTGCCGTCCGGGCTGTCGAGCGGCATCGTCTGGCCGCCGAGGGACACGCCGTCCTCGGACTTGGTGGCGAGGCCCTTCTTGCCGAGCAGGCGTGACACCTTGGCGACGCCGTAGGCGCCGCGCAGGCGTAGCCGCACGGGCCCCGACATCTTCGAGTTCTTGTTGATCACGGCCACACGCAGCGTCTTGCGCCGGTCGAGCGTCGACCAGGCGACCACGTTCGATCCCTTGCGGCCGCGCGCGCTGAGGCTCGAGTCCAGCAGCAGCGTCGCGTTGTTCGACATCGCCCGGGCGAAGAACAGCATGCCGTAGTACATCGGGCTGCCGTGCCCCAGCCACCCGCGCACCGGGTCGTAGGCGAGCTGGAAGGGCGAGTAGAGGCCGAACGAGTGGAAGTTCGTGCCCTTGACCCCGACCGCAACCATCTTGATAAGGAAATCCGCGACCCACAGGCCCGCGGTCAGCGTGTCGCTGACCCCCGGCTTGCCGCCGCACGCCACGTTGCTGGTCTCGGTGAGCCAGACGCCCTTGCGGTACTTCTTCGCGCGACCGGCGATCGACAGGTAGCGGGTCACGGGCCGCTGGGCAACCGTATTCGACAGCAGCCGCCCGCGGGTCATGTAGCCGTACTGGCCAGGTCGGTTGGTGCCGGGACAGTTGCTGCCGGCGTACTCGTGGTAGGCCACCGTCTTGATCCGCCTGCGCTGCTTCTTGAGGAACTTCGTGAGGCCGCGGTCGTAGGTGATCTCGGCGCTCGACGACGGGCCGGCGATTCGCACGCCCGGAATCGCCTTGCGCAGCCCACGCGCGCGGCGATCGAACTCGCGCAGCCACTGGTTGTAGTTGTAGCTGCGCTTGCGCGGGCGGTAGTTCTCGCCCGACGGGAGCTTGAAGGTTGGTCGCGTGCCGTAGTTGTCGGGCTCGTTGCCGATCTCGTAGAACAGGACGCGGCGGCCGAGCGCCCGGTTCGCCACGACCATCCAGTTGCGGGCGGTGGCGATGGTGCTCGCGAGGTTCGCGCCGAGGATCAGCTTCGACCCGGTGCGGTAGCTGAAGTCGCGCAGGCGGTTGAGGTTCTCCTGCGTGATGTCGTAGGTGATCCCCCGCGGCACGGGACGGGTGCGCAGCGGATTCCACGCCGAGTTGTCGTTCGAGCCGCCACCGACACGGAGCGAGGGCGCGCCGGACCCGGTCGCGCTCAGATTCCCGTACAGCCCGTTGATGAGGGTGTTGGTGCCGGTCCAGCTGGCCCCGGTCAGGTACAGGCTCGTCGGGTACTCGACCGAGAAGCCGACGAAGTGCTTGGGCGTGCGCGTACGGTACTTCGAGCGTTTCGGATCGACGGTCATCGACAGCAGCGCCGACTGGGACGAGTCCGCCTTGGGGCTCAGCGCCGACGCGGCGACTGCCGGCGGCGCCTGCGCGGCCGCAGCCGGCCCGGCTCCTATCGCAAGGCAGGCCAGAGCCGCCATCCCGGCCAGGCGTCCATACATGCGCTCCGCGCTCCGCATCCGGATCCCAGGCTAGCCATCGAACGCGATTTCCGCGCCGCTGATCTCGCTCAGGCCGGAAACGGGGCCGCCAACGTCGCGGCGAGGAGGTCCCGCACGGCGGGCCAGCGGTCGCGCCCGGAGGCGGCACGGGGCTCGAAGCGCTCCGTCAGCGCCATGCCGCGCAGCGCGCTCAGCACGAGGAAGACCCTGTCCTCGATGCGACCGCCAGGCGGCTCGGTGGCCAGTGTCCGGGCGTGCGCGGCTATCGCGCGGGCCAGCAGCCGCTCGGTCGGCACCAGCCGCTCGTACAGCTCGGGGTCGTCGGCGGCCGCGACCCAGACCTTGACGAACGCGGTGAAGAGCGGGCTGGAGAAATCGGCCCACAGGATGTCGAGCACCTCGCGCGCCCGCTCGGACGGGTCGCCGGCCAGCTCGCCGGCCCGCGCCCCCAGCGCCGCGATCCGCCGTTCCGCGAGATTCTCGACGGCCGCGCCGACGAGATCCACCCGGTGCGGGAAGTGGTGAGTGAGGGCCCCCACCGAGACTCCCGCGAGCTCCGCCACCCGGCGCGTCGTGGTGGCCGGGTAGCCGTTGTCCACGAGCGACGCGATGGTCGCGTCGAGCAGCTCCCCGCGCGTCGCGGCCCTTCGTTCCTCCTGTGTCCTGCGCTGGGTGGCCGGCATGGGTTCGTAGACAATAACCGTGTTACGAAACAACTGTTCGGTTTGTATGATTGCGCGCATGGCTACCGTCACCGCGCCCACGCGATCGATCTTCGAAGACGACCACAACGACTACCGCGAGTCCTTCGCCACGTTCCTCGAGCGCGAGGTCGTGCCCCACGCGAAGCAGTGGGAGCAGGACGGCAAGCCGCCGCGCGAGCTCTTCACGAAGGCGGCAGCGGGCGGCTTCCTGTCCATGGCCGTGCCGGAGGAGTTCGGCGGCCCGGGTGTCGACGACTACCGGTTCAGCTGCGTCCTCGCCGAGGAGGCGGCCCGGAGCGGGGCCGGGATCGCGTTCGGCGGCCCGATGCTCCACACCGACATCTGCATGCCCTACATCCTGCGCGGTGGCAACGACGAGCAGAAGGCGCGCTGGCTACCGAAAGCCGCGTCGGGCGAGGAGATCTACGCCGTCGCCATGACCGAGCCCGGCACCGGCTCCGACCTGGCGGGCGTCCGCACGAAGGCCATCCGCGACGGAGACAACTACGTCCTCAACGGGCAGAAGACGTTCATCACCAACGGCGAGAACTGCGACAAGGTCATCGTCGTCGCGAAGACCGACCCCGAGCAGGCGCACTCGGGAATGTCGCTGCTGGTGGTCGACGCGCACTCCGAGGGCTTCAGCAAGGGCCCGCAGATCGAGAAGATCGGCCAGCACGGCGGCGACACGATCGAGCTCTTCTTCGACGACGTGGCCGTCCCCGTCGAGAACCTGCTCGGCGAGGAGGGCACCGGCTTCTACCAGCTGGTCGACAAGCTGGTTCCCGAGCGCCTGATCCTCGCCGTCTCGTCGATCGCGGGCGCGGAGCGCCTGCTCGACGAGACGCTGACCTACGTCAAGGAGCGCAACGCGTTCGGCCGGCCGATCGGGACGTTCCAGAACTCCCGTTTCAAGATGGCCGAGATGAAGACGGAGATCACGATCACGCGGACCTTCGTGGACGACCTGATCCGGCGGCACTGCGAGGGCAACGTCGGCGTCGACGAGGCGGCGATGGCCAAGTGGTGGACGACCGAGCTGCTCAGCCGCGTCGCCGACCAGTGCCTCCAGCTCCACGGCGGCTACGGCTACACCACCGAGTACCCCGTCTCCCAGGCCTGGGTCGACGCGCGGATCGGCCAGATCTACGCCGGCACGAACGAGATCATGAAGGAGCTCATCGGCAAGACGATGGGCCTCTAGCCGCTACTTCTTGATAACGATCAGCGGGTAGCGCCCGAACCGGCCGGTCAGCCGCGGAAAGCGCTCCTCGAGCGCGGCGGTCGCGACGAGCACGCCGCGGCCGAGGCGGCCACGGACCCAGCGCTTCATGAACTCCGAGGTCAGCGCATGGCTGACCACGATCTCGTACTCGAACGGCCACGGCTGCCGGACGAACCAGTGATGGTCGAAGGCGTGGAAGTAGAGGCCGTCCTCGACGTGCTCCTCCCCGCCCGAGGATGACCCGAACGAGCGGGCGAGGCGCTGGACCACTCGCGACGGGAACAGCAGCACCTTGCGCGCGGCGTCCAGCTCCGCCCACTCGGTGCGGCCCCAGGTATAGGCGACCACCGCGGTCGCCCCTGGCTTGAGCACGCGGTACAGCTCGCGGAACGCAGCCGGTTGCTCCTCGCGCGGCACGTGGTAGATCGTGTGGAGCGAGATGACGCCGTCGAGCGAATCGTCGGCGAGCGGGAGGTTGGTGATGTCGCCGAGGACGTAGATCCCGTGGTCGCCGAGCTTCTCGCGCGCGGTCGCGAGGGCCAGCGCCGAGAAGTCCATGCAGATGCGGTGGTCGAAACTGCGCGAGTACGCAACGTACTCGGGAAACTGCACTGGCCCGGACGCCACGTCGAGGAAGTACTTCCCGCGCGGTTCCAGGTAGCGGTTCACGCGTTCCATGCTGAGCCGGTTGTAGGCCTCGACCTCGGGCCGGGTGTCGACAAAGCGGGCCGTGTCCTCGAACAGGTCGTCGTCGCCCTTCGTCCAGCCGACCTCGTCGTAGAACGCCTGGACCGACTCCTTCTCCGAGCGCAGCGACTTCGCAGGCGGAGCAGTCACCTCGCTCGGCTCGAGCGGTATCGCCCGGTCGGCCAGCAGCTCGAGGATGCCTCCGTCGAGGCGGTACGCGATGCGGCCGTCGATCGTGACGGCACCCGCCGTCAGCTGCGGCTCCACCGCGCCGTCGGCGTTGGCTGCCTCGATCTCGGCCGCTGTCAGCGGCCGCAGCGGCCCCTGCGTGACCGGGCAGCGCGCGACTTCCTCGATGAATTGATCCATGGCCTGGAGCCGGTGAACGTCGCTGCCCCCGCGCGACTCGGCGCCTGGGGGTTCTATCACCCGCAGCGCAGAGCGCCGCTACCTGGTCCGCGCTCCTCGTCGAGGGTCGACCACGGGGCCGTGGCGTGCTGGTGGTCGTAGACCACGGTCGTGTGCGCGATCCGGTCGTGCCAGCCGCGCCGCTGGGGGTTGAACGCGATGGCGATGAACCCGAAGGCGAGCGGACTGATCGCGACGAGGAACCCGAAAGCCCGCCGCCAGGCCCGCCGCAGCCCGAGCTCGCGCTCCCCCGCGGCGTCGATCCGGATGCTGAGGAAGCGCATCCCGGGCGTCTGCCCGACGAGGGCCCAGAAGGTCGTGAAGTAGATGAACCCGATGCTCAAGGCGAGGCCGGAGAGACCGAGCACCGTGACCCACGATGCGTCGCCGCCGTCGGCGCTGGGAACGATCCAGCGGAGAACGCTGGACATCAGCGAGAAGGCCGCTCCGATAAGTCCTATGTCGATGGCCCCGGCGACGGTTCGCGTCACGAGCCCGGCCTCCACGGTCTCGGATTCGTGGTCGCCGCGACGAAATAGACCGTGCGTAACGCGCTCGACCGCGTCATCGAGGCCCTCCGTGAGGATCGTCAGCCGCCGGCCGATGTCCGTGACCAACCCCACGCCCTGCTGCGCGATCGCTGCCCGGACCTCGGGCGCCTCCGCTATGCGCTCGACCAGCATCTGCGCCTTGTCGCTGGCGAGCAGCTCCGCCCAGACGCGGTCGGCAACCTCGCTGTCGAGCGCCTTGACCACCGCGTCGGCCACCTCGTCGCTGGTGAGAGCCTCCGCAAACGCGTCCTGGATCGCATTGCGCTGCACGACACGCACGATCGCCCGCTCGACCGCGGGGCTGCGGAGGGCGCGCACGATCGCCTCCTCCATGGCATCCTCGACGGCCTTGTCGACGCCTGTAGCGCCGGCAAGGCGCTCGGCGCCGCGAGCACCCGCGCCGAGGAGCCTGCTCGCCGGCGTGCGCGGTCCGGTCGGCATCCGCTCCGGCTCCTCCGTCATCGCGGCGACTCTACTGCCTGAGAGCCCGCGCCCGATCGAGCAGCAGCGTGCGCTCGCGCCGGTTGATGGTCAGCGCGGCAGCGCGCTCGAACTCGGCCCGTGCCTCGTCCGAGCGACCGAGGCGGGCGAGCAGGTCGCCGCGTACGCTCGGGAGGAGGTGGTAGCCGGCCAGCGCCGGCTCGTCAGTGAGCTCGTCGGCGAGCTCGAGCCCCGCCGCCGGCCCGAAGGCCATCCCGAGCGCCACGGCCCGGTTCAGCTCGACGACCGGCGAGCCGGTGACCTGGGAGAGCGCGTCGTAGAGCGCCACGATCCGCTCCCAGTCGGTGTCCTCCGGGCGCCGGGCGCGCGCGTGACACGCGGCAATCGCCGCCTGCAGGGAGTAGCGGCCGAGCGGTGCGCCCGTGTCCTCCGCGCGCTGAAGCGCCGTGAGCCCCCGGCCGATCAGGACGTAGTCCCAGCGCGCACGATCCTGGTCGAGCAGAAGGACGGGGTCGCCCGCGGCGTCGACACGGGCGCGGCTGCGCGAGGCCTGGAGCTCCATCAGCGCCACGAGCCCGTGCACCTCCGGCTCCGCGGGCGTGAGCTCGGCCAGGACCCGGCCGAGCCGCATGGCGTCGCGCATCAGGCCGGGCCGCACCACGTCGTCCCCGTGCGTCGCCGAGTAGCCCTCGTTGAACACGAGGTAGATCACCTCGAGGACCGGGTCGAGCGACTCGGCGAGGTCCGGCGCGGGCGGCAGCTCGAACGGCACGCGGGCCTCGGCCAGCGTCCGCTTCGCGCGAGAGATCCGCTGCCCGATGGTGGCGTCGGGCGTGAGGAACGCGCGGGCGATCTCCTGCGTGGTGAGGCCGCCCAGCAGCCGGAGCGTCAGCGCGATGCGGGAGTCGCGCGTCAGAACCGGGTGGCACGTCATCAGCAGGAGGCCGAGGAGGTCGTCGTCGCCGACATAGTCGTCGGCCGCCGCCGCGAGGTCGCGCTCGGCGTCCTGCCGGCGGAGCTCCTCGTCGCGCCCGATCTCGGCGTGCTTGCGCTCGGCCATCTTGGCGTGCCTGATCCGGTCGATCGCGCGGTGTTTGGCGGTGGCCATGAGCCAGGCGCCCGGGTTCTCCGGGACGCCTGACTCGGGCCATTGCTCCAGGGCCGCCAGCAGGGCCTCCTGGGCGAGATCCTCCGCGCGGCCGACGTCGCGCACGATGCGCGCGAGGCCGGCGATCAACCGCGCGGACTCGATCCGCCAGACGGCCTCGATCGCCCGGTTCGCCTCGGAGACCACCCCGCGCGGCCGCTAGTTCTGCTCGATCTGCGCCCGCAGCTGATCGTCGCGCTCGCGCAGCTCGGGGGTGTACTCCTCGCCGAAGTCCTCCGGCTCGAACACCGGCCGCAGCTCGATCGTGTCCTCGCGGAACGGGCTGCGGTTGATCCACTCGACCGCGTCGTCGAGGGTCGGCACCTCCCACAGCCAGTAGCCCGCCACGAGCTCCTTCGTCTCCGCGAACGGACCGTCGATGACGGTGCGGTCGTTGCCCTCGCAGCGCACGCGCACGGCCTTCGAACTCGGGTGCAGCCCGTCGCCGGCCAGCATGACCCCGGCCTTCACGAGCTCCTCGTTGAACCTGCCCATCTCGGCGAGCTCGGACTCCTTTGGCATCACGCCCGCCTCAGAATCCTCGCTCGCCTTCACCAGCACCATCACTCGCATCGCCTGCTCCTTGTGTGTCGGGGTTGCCTACCCCCGCGTCGACCGGCCTGCCGGGTTTTCGACATCAACGTAGATTCTTTTCGATGCGACTACTGGTGACAGGAGGACGCGGGGCATTCGGGAAGTCGTTCCTGCCGGCGGCGGAGGCCGCGGGCCACACGGCCACGGCGCCCACCAGCGGCGAGCTCGACCTCTTCGACCCGGCCGCTGTGGTCGCGGCCGTCCGCACGGCGGACGCGGTCGTGCATCTCGCCACCCGGATCCGCTCGCTCGAGCAGGTAAGGGATCCGGAGGCATGGCGCGAGAACGACCGCCTGCGCGACGACGCCGCCCGGATCCTCGTCAACGCGTCCCTTGCCACGGGCGTGCAGGCCTACGTGCAGCCGACGGTCACCTTCGTCTACCCCCAAGGCGAGCCTGCGACCGAGGACACGCCGATCGGTGACGTGCCGGCCATCCTGCGGTCGGCGCTCGCCGCCGAGACGCACGCGGCGCACTTCGCGGGCAGCGGGCGCCGCGGCGTGGCCCTGCGCTTCGGCCTGCTCGACGGGCCCGGGACCGGCAACGACGAGCCGAACCCGTCGCTCGGCGCGTCGCTCGACACCCGCGACGCCGCTACGGCGCTCCTGGCCGCGCTGGAGGCACCGAGCGGGATCTACAACGTCTGCCGCGACGGCGAGCGCGTCTCGAACCAGCGGTTCACCGAAGTCACCGGCTGGCGCCCGGGGCACCAGTAGCGAACGGGCCGAGCTCGCAGAGCATCGCCGCGCGATGGGCGGCCTTCGCCTCGGCTCGCGCGCGCGAAGAATCCCGCCCGCGGGGCCGTTTGGCCTTACCGCCGGGCGTCTCGTAGATCAGGCGCTCGAGGTGCGGATCCTCGATCGGCAGCTGGACGTAGGCGCCGGGGATGCCGGCGGTCGCCGGCCGGCCGAGCTCGAGCTTCGACAGCGGCGTCTGCGGCCGGCCGAGCGGGTCCTTGCGGAGCGGCTCGACCAACGAGCCGTCACCGTAGGCCGGAAGCTCGACTTTGGTCAGGAACTGATCCTCGAGGTCGCGCAGCCGAGCCTTGAGGTCGTTGAGCAGCGGTCGATAGGCCGGGTCACGGGCCAGGTTGCGCAGCTCGTAAGGGTCCTCGTACAGGTCGTACAGCTCGAACTCCTGCTCGCTGGGGATCTCCGTCTGCGGCTTCCCGTCCATCGCGACGTAGCGAGCGATCTTGAACCGGCCGGACAACGCCGCGCGGACGTGCCGGCGCCACGCCTTCCCGACGCCCGCGAAATCCTGGGGTGACCACACCTCGTCGCAGGTGCTCACCGTGAAGTCCTTGCCCTTCGCGGTCTGCGGGCTCTCGACCGCATCGACGAGCGACCGCCCGCGCAGCCACGGGTAGCGCACCACGGGATCGTCGACACCAGCGAGCTCGAGGCAGGTCGGCAGGATGTCGACGGCCTCGGCGAGCGCCCCGGTCCGCGCCCCTTGGTTCTCGAACCGCTTCGGCCACGAGATCGACAGCGGCATCCGCAGCTGCTCCTCGTAGATCATCGGCCCCTTGCCGACTGCGCGGTGGGACGCGCCCATCTCGCCGTGATCGGCGGTTCGGATGATCACCGTGTCGTCCATCCCGCCGGAGTCGTGCAGGGCCTTCACCAGTGCGGCGAGGTTGTCGTCGGTGTTGACGATCAGGTCGCAGTAGGTGTTCAGCAGCCGCTTCCAGGTCGGGCGGTCGTCGTCGGGAATCGAGCCGCGGATCAGCGCCGCGCCGTCGGCATACTGGCTGTGCACCGCGGGCTTGCCGGACTTGTCGTCGTCGAAGTTCGGCGGGAGCTCCACCTCCCAGTCGGGGCGCTTGACGTCGACCGTGTAGCCGCGCGGGAAATACGAGATGTCGTGCGGGTTGAGCAGCGACACGACAGCGAACCACGGCCGGTCCTGGCCGCCGTGGCGGCGCAGCCAATCCGAGCCCTGGGCGGTCCAGATCGGGTCGTTGTAGATCCCGTCGTTGTAGCCGGCCGGCTCGAGCGAGGGCGCCTGGAAGGAGTAGTCGAACCCGTACGACCCGAGGTAGTTGCCGCGCAGGTTGTCGACCGGACCCTCGGGCACGGAGACACCCGCCATGCTGAGGTGCCACTTGCCGATGAAGGCCGTCGTGTAGCCCTGCTCGCGCATCAGGTCGCCGATGGTCGGGACGCTCGGATCGAGCGAGAACTGCCAGCTCTGGAGGAAGTTGCCGAAGATGCCGTGCTGGGGCGGGTACATGCCCGTCCAGAAACAGGCGCGGCTCGGTGAGCACTGGATGGCGCTGTGATGGAAGCGCTCGAAGCTGACACCGCGGCCGTCGATCCAGTCGCGTGCGGGGAGCGGCAGGTCGGGCGTCCACTGCGGGTAGCGCTCCTGGTCGCACATCAGCACGAGGATGTTCGGCTTGCGACCTGGCTCGGATCCGGCGGCGGCCGCGTCGACCACGCGCCCGAGCGCCCCGGCGCCGAGCACGCCCGCGGCACCGGCCGCACCCGCGGCGTGGAGCGCCTGACGGCGGGTGGCCGTCACGTGCCGACCCCGATCCGCATCACGCGCACGAGGCCCGTCTCCGTGTCGGCGATGAACGCCCGGGCGCCGGCGACGGCCACCCCGCGCGGCGTTCCGGGCGCCTTGGGCGAGCGTCCGCGCCTGCCTGTCCGGGTGTCCACCACGACGAGGCGCCCCGGTCCGCCGACGGCGACCACCGCCTTCGGGCCGGAGCGCAGGAACGCGACGCCCCCCGGGTCGGGGCCGACCACGATCGGTGGCTGCGCCCGGCCGCGGCGCGGATCGACCGGCGTCACACTGTCGGCGCCGAAGCCATTGTGCGAGACGAGCGCCCGCGTCCCGCCCCGCGATGCCGCCACGCGATACGGGAAGGCGGCGGTCGCGATGCGGCGCACGACCCGGCCCCGCGCCAGTGAGACGACGGCGAGTGCGCTCTCGCCGTTGAGGGTCACCAGCGCATGCTCGCCATCCGGGAGCAGGGCCAGGTCGCGGGGGTGGGCGCCGACCGCGATGGGCGGATGGACGCGGCGGGCCGGAATCTCGAGCCGGGTGAGGGTGCCGGCGGCGCCGCCGCCCGCCACCCAGGCGCTGCTCCCGTCACGCGTCAGGGCGACCGCGCGCGGATCGGGGCCGATGGCGATGCGATCGACGCGACCGTTATGGAGGTCGACCACGGCTAGTCCGGGGTGGTCGCCGTGGCCGGTGGCGACGACCGCGAGCCGCCCGCGGTAGGAGACGGCGATGTCGACGGGCGCGCCGCCGACCGGGATCGACCGGACCCGGTCCATCGCGCGGCCGGAATGACCGGCTATCGCGCGGCCGAGGACATCGGTGGTCCAGACGGCCTTTCCGTCACCACTGACGGCGATGGCGCCCGTGCGGATCCAGGGCGGGGCGATCGGGCACGGCGCCGATGACGGTTCCGCCGCCACGGCCGGCAGGGCGAACGCCGCCGTGCCCGCGGCTGCGATCCCGCCGAGGAACCCTGCTCGCGTAAATCCTTGCTCCCCGCTCATCGCGACCAACGTAGTGCACTGATGACAGCTCGTCAAGGTACTTGTCATCACCGCTCGTCCTGCGCTACGCTCGGCCCCGATGACCGTCGCCACACAGCGCGTGAAGCGTCGTCAGCTGCGCGAGGAGACCCGCCGCCAGATTCTCGATGCGGCGCTCACCTTCCTCCGCGGGCGCTCCTACCGCGAGCTGAGCGTGGACGAGGTCATGTCGCTCACCGGGCACACCCGCACGGTCTTCTACCGCCACTTCGCGGACATCCCCGACCTGATGCTCACGCTGATCGACGATGTCGGCGGGCAGGTCGTCGAGGTCGCCGCCCGGTGGGCCGACTCCGACGGCCCCGTCGGGCCTGACGAGGCCCGCGCACGGCTCGCGCTCTTCGTCGACTTCTACGCAGAGAACGGCCCCGTCGTGCACGCCGTCTCAGAAGCCGCCCGGCACGACGACGCGGTCGAGCGGGCATACAGCCAGATGGTCGAGGGGTTCGTGGCGCTCACCACGGCCGCCATCGAGCGCCGCGTCGCCGCCGGGGAGCTCGCGCCGCTCGACGCCCCGGAGATCGCCCGCGCGCTGGTCCGCATGCTCAACGGCTACCTCGAGGACACCCTCGGGCGCGAGGGCGGCGCCGACCCGGCCCGCGTGCTCGATACGGTCGCCACGGTCTGGAACCGCACGCTCTTCCCGGGCGCCGGCGAGTGACCGGCCACGACCACCCCGGCCTGTGGCCGTCGGCCTGGCCGGCGGAGGACGGCGGGCCGCGCCGGCGCGCCCAGCCGCACGGGCTGCCCGGCCTCGGCCTCGCCGCGGGTGACCGCCTCGAGGCGACCGCCGTCCGCGACGCGCCCTTCACCACCATGCTGATCCAGCGCGACCCGGGCGAGGTGTTCGCGCTGCGCCACACGCTCGGCCGGCGACCGTTCGAGGACCCGGTCACGGCCTGGGTCGAGCGCCTCGACGCGCACACGCTCGCGCCGCTCGTGCGATCGCCCGACTTGCCCAGCGGCCCGTTCTGGCCCGGCGGGATGGCAGCCCACGCGAACGGATCGCTGCACGTGGTGACCGGCAACCACTGCCACCGCCTCTCCCCCGCGCTCGAGCTCCTCGCGAGCACCCGGCTCCCCGGGCCGCGGCCGTACAACTCGTTCGTGGTCCTGCGCGACGGGACGCTCGTCATGAAGGACTTCGACCGCGACACCGGGCAGCCGTCGAGCCTGGTCCTGCTCGACCCGGAGACGCTCGAGCAGCGCTACGGCCCCGTGTCGATCGGCGAGGCCTCGATCGCGCGACTCACGGCCGACGGCGACGACGTCTACGTGATCGGGGCGACGAGCGTTCAGCGCCTGTGCTGGGACGGCTGCGTGCTCGCCAGAGATCCGTCCTGGGGCGGCCGCTACCTCGCGGACGGTCAGAGCTACGGCTGGGACCCTGTGGTGGCGGGCGGCCATTTGTGGTTCATGGACAACGGCGCGCACGAGTTCGTCACGACCATGCGCGGAGCGGGGGTCGCGCCCGGCCCCGTCCACCTGTACCGGATGTCGCTGTCCGACCCGGCCGACCGCGAGCGCATCGAGGTCTGCGGGCGCCCGCGGGGCGCCGTGACGGACCCACCGCTCTACGACGAGCAGCGCCGGATCGCGCTCGCCTACGACTCCGCAAACGGTGTTGTGCAGGCGTTCTCGTTCGATGGGGAGCTGCGGCCGCTGTGGCAGCGCGAACTCGCCCACGCGGCACACATGATCCTTTACCCCGACACCGGCGAGCTCGTCCTGCACGACTTCAAGGGCCCGGCCGTCCAGCACACGCGGGCGGCGCGCGCCGTCGGGCGGCGCCTCACCGCCGTGATGCGCAGCGACCGCCTGCGTCGGCTCGCCACCCGCGGGAGCCGCGACGAAGTGGTCGTGCTCGACATAGCCACGGGCGCAGAGCGCGGGCGCGCGGCGGTGCCGAGCCTGCTGCAGTCGGTCGTGTTCCCCGCCCCCGGCTTCGAGCGGGACCTCTACTGGTGCACGATGACCACGATCGCCCGGGTCGCCGTCGCGTGACCGTCCGCGACCGCCTCCAGCGCCGGGCCATCCCGCGCGCGGTGGTGGCACTGTCCACGGTCCGCGCCCCCGGCCGGGCCACGGCAGCCCTCCGCCGGGCCGCCGGGCGGCAGGCGACCGTCCGCCTCTACGTCGCGTTCGACGACGCGTACAGCGCGGTCGCGCTGCTCGGCCTGCGCCACCGCCTCACGAGTCGCCGCGTCCGCCTGCACGTCGAGCCCGTCGTCGAACGCGGGATCCCGGGCGATCCCGCCGCCGCCGACAAGCGTGCTCATGCGGTGATGGACTCACGTCGCCTCGCCCGCCGTGCCGGAGCGGAGCTGTCACGCACCGAGCCGCTCTCCTCCGCCGACACCGCATTCCTGGCCGACTGGGCGGCGGCCGCGCCGCCTGGGCGCCGTGCCGCGTTCTGCGTGGCGGCGATGGAACAGCTCTGGTTTCGCTCCGCTGGGCCCGTCGAGCGCGAGCCCTACGCGGCGCTGTGGCGCGAACACGTCGGCGGGAGCCCGCCGTCCGCGTCGGCGGACGCCCGCCCCGCCGAGCGCGGATTCCGACGCCGGCGACTCTACGACACGCCCGTCGCGGTTGTGCACGGCCAGTGGTTCTTCGCCCACGAACGGCTGCCGCAGATCGAACACCGGCTCGACGAGCTGGGATGGGGAACATCTGAGGCGGGACGCCTCAGTGGACCTCAAGACGCGGGGCCGGATGCCCCGCGGAGCTAACTATGAGACTCGACTTCTACTTCTCGTTCCGCAGCCCTTACTCATACCTGGCCGGGCCGCGCGCGTTCGCGCTCAGCGACGAGTTCGACGTCGACGTCGCGTTCCGCGGCGTCATCCCGATGGCGATGCGCGGCCAGGCCGTTCCGGCCTCGAAGCGGATCCACACCCTGCGCGACACCAAGCGGGAAGCCGACCGCCTCGGCATGCCTTTCGGGCGGATCCACGACCCGATCGGCGCCGGCGCCATGCGCTGCCTGCTGGTCGGCGAGCATGCGGTCGACATGGGCCGCGAGCGCGACTTCGTGCTGTCGGCCAGCCGGGGCATCTGGGGCGAAGCCGTCGATGTCGCGAGCGACGCAGGGCTCCGCCTGGTGGCCGAGCGCGCCGGGCTCGACTGGACCGCCTGCCGTGCTGCGCTCGACGACCAAGATCTCCTCGCGCGGGTCGAGGCGAACTCCGACCGCGTGGTCGAGCTGGGGCACTGGGGCGTGCCGCTGTTCGTGCTCGGCGAGGAGATCTTCTGGGGCCAGGACCGGATCGAGGACGTGGTCGCGGCGTTACGCTCGGCCGGCCGTGTGCGCTGACCTCCTCTGCAGGCTGCCGCTCGGTGCCCAGACCGCCGCCGCAAGGGCCCAGCGCACCGGATCAACGCTCCGGCCCGCGGCCGCCAGCGTCGCAGCGCTCGCGCCCTAGGCGTTGACGCCGACGCCCTTGAAGAACGTGTAGTTGAAGGTCCCGTCGGCCTCCGCGGTCCGGTGCAGGTCGCCGACGCCCGCCTCGAACGCGTCGGGCTCGGCCAGCCCCGCGGCCACGGCGGTCTCGCGAACACCTTCGATCATTGCGGTGAAGGTCTTCAGCGTGAACCCGTCGACCATCTCGGGCCGCGACGAATCCGCGTAGACCACGCGCGGCGACACGGCCACGTCGGCAAAGCCGGCCGCCATCAACAGCGGGTACAGCTCACGGCCGATCAGCGCATTCCCGCCGCCGCGCGCCTGCAGGTCGATCTGACACTGGATCGCCGCGCGCGCGGCCGCCGAGTCCGGATGGAAGTAGGCCGACCCGTGGTCGCCTTCGATGACGGTGATCGTGCCGCCGGGACGCAGGAGCGCCTTCAGCCGCAGCAGCGCGTCGACGGGTTCCGGCAGGTGCTCGAGCACGAAGCAGAGAAACACGTGGTCGAACGACGCGGGCGAGAACGGCACGTCGAAGATGTCCGCCTGGCGGACGCCGACGTTGGTGAGCCCGGCGGCCGCGATCTTGCGGCGCGCCTCCTCGACCGACGCCTCCGACACGTCGATCGAGGTGATGTTCGCCTCGGGGCTGTTCGCCGCGAGCGTGACGGTCTGGGCGCCCACCCCGCAACCGGCCTCGAGAACGCTCGTCCCCGCCGGGTACGCGGTGTCATGGTGGAGCAGGTCGACGAGCGTCCTCGCCTGATCCTCGAGGCGCGCGCCCTCGCGCTGCTGATAGCCGTGGACATAGCTCTCGTTCATCCACGAGCGACGATAGCCGCGGGCGGTCGGCGAACGTCAGGGCGGGGGCAGCGGCAGCAGCGAGCCGGCAGCCACCGACCGCAGCCAAGCGGCCAGCGCATCGCCCAGGCCGCGCGGCGGCAGGTCGACCGCCAGCTGGATCGCACCGTCGCCAGAGCTCAGCAGCTCGGTCGCGCCGAGATCGCTCAGCAGATGCTCCATCGCCGCGTTGTCGGACAGCATGAGGGCGGTGAAGCGGCGGATGCCTTCCGCGCGCGCTCGCTCGGAGAGGCGCTCGAGCAGCTGCCTTCCGATGCCCTTGCCGTGGAGCGCGTCGGCGACGACCACCGCCACCTCGGCGCTGACGGGGTCCTCGCGGTCACGCACGTAGCGGGCCACCCCGGCCAGCCAGCCCGTCTGCGGGTCGATGGCGAGCAGCGCTTCGTGATCGCGGTGGTCGACCTCGGTCAGGTAGCGCAGCTCGGCGGCGCTGAGATCGTCCTTCGGGGTGAGGAAGCGGCGGTAGCGGGATTCGGGGCTGGTCCGGTCCCAGGCCGCCGCGAGCAGGGCCTTGTCGGTCGGTTCGATCGGCCTCGTCTCGATGTCCATCGGTCCCCCGGCGACCATAGCCGCCGGGGCGACCGGTGCTTCATGCGGGGATCTCGCCCGGGGGCTGGTGGACCGCCGTGTTGAGGCGGTTCCAGACGTTGATCGTGCCGATGTCGATCAGGAGCGCGGCGAGCTCCTGCTCGTCGTACTCGTCGCGGGCCTCGGCCCACAGCTCGTCCGACACCGGTTCGGGACGGTCCGCGAGCCGGGTCAGCGTCTCGGTCAGCGCGAGGGCGATCCGTTCGCCGGCGGTGAAGTACGGCGCCTCGCGCCACGCCGCCACGGTCGCGATCTTCTCCTGCGACGCGCCGCCCTCGGCCAGCTCGCGCGTGTGCATCTGGACGCAGAAGCTGCAGCCGTTGATCTGGCTCGCGCGCAGGTGAACCAGCGTGCTGGTCTCGCGGGCAAGACCGGCCTTGCGGACGGCTCCGGTGAGGCCGTACAGGTGTTTCATCGCATCGGGCAGCACCATCGCCGGCTGGGTCATCCTCGGCTCTAGGGTCGCAGTGGTCATTCGTACTTCCTCCATTCCGCTGTCACAGCGGCTCGTTTTCGTCCGTCACCCTTTGGACGAACCACGACGACGGGATGTGACAGATCTGGACGAATCCGATGCCCGCGCGGCAGCGGCCTGGCGGATCAGGTGGTCGCGCTCCGGGACGTTCGTGGCCAGGCGGGCCGCCTCGGCGTACGCCGCAGCCGCGGCAGGAAGGTCCCCGCCGAGCTCGTGCAGATGCCCGCGGACTGCGTGCCAGCGGTGCCGGTCGCCGATCACGTCGCCCAGCCGGTCGGTCTCGCGCAGCCCGCCGGCAGGCCCGAGAACGTGGCCGACCGCGACCGCGCGCCCGAGCACGGCCGCGGGGTCCTGGTTGACTGGGTCGTCGCTCAGGGCGACCAGCTCGTCGTACCAGCCGAGGATCTGGTTCCAGTCGGTCTCGTCGGCCGTCGCGGCGTCGTCGTGCAGGGCCGCGATCGCCGCCTCCACCTGGTACCGGCCGCGGCGCTCGGTTGCCAGCGCCGACTGCAAGACGCGCACGCCCTCCGCGATCTCGCGGCTGTTCCACAGGCTGCGGTCCTGGCGGTCGAGCGTCACGAGCCGGCCTTCCGAGTCGATTCGCCCCGGGAGCCGGGCGTGGTTGAGGAGCATCAGCGCGAGCAGGCCCCGTGCCTCCGGCTCATCGGTGGCGAGGGTCAACTGGCGCGCGAGCCGGATCGCCTCGCTCGCCAGGTCCACCCGCCCCGCGTGGCCGGCGGTGTAGACGAGGTAGAGCACGCGCAGCACGACCGCGAGGTCGCCGGGCTCGTCCAGGCGACGTCCCTGCAGGGTGCGCTTCGCGCGGCTGATCCGCTGCGCCATCGTCGCCTCCGGCACGTAGAAGGCATCGGCGATCTCGCGCGTGGTGAGGCCACCGACCGCGCGCAGGGTGAGCGCCACCTGGGACGTGGGCGAAAGGTCGGCGTGGCAGCAGCAGAAGAGGACGAACAGGGTGTCGTCGCCCTGCTCGGCCGGGCCGGGACGCGGCTCGGCGTACACCACCTCCTCGCGGCGCTGCCGCGCGGTCGCGCTGCGGTGCGCGTCAACGAGCCGCCGGGTCGCGACGGTCGCCAGCCAGGCCTGTGGTTCGCGCGGCGGATCGTCGGGCCAGACCCGCAGCGCCTCGATCAGCGCCTCCTGCAGCGCGTCCTCGGCGGCGTCGAAATCCTCGCCGCGCCGGACCAGGCCCGCGAGAACGCGTGGGACGAGGGCGCGCAGCGCGCCCTCGTCCAGCCGCCGCGCAGGGTCGCCGGTCACGTCGCGTCGGTCGTCTGAGGACGCTCCCACAAGATCTCCCGGACATCGATCCACTCGCACAGCGGCTCGCCACCCGGGCCCGGCTCGGAGGAGGCATACGCGGCCACCTCCAGCGCGCGCTCGTACGAATCCACGTCGATCATCCACCAGCCGGCGACCAGGTCGCTCGTTTCGGGGTGCGGCCCATCGGTGGTGACGGGCGCGGCGTCCGGGCCGCCGTAGCGGACGAACGTGCGCGCGGGCGCGAGCGCTCGCGCGTCGACGTACTCGCCGTTCTCCTCGAGCATCTCGCTGACGTGATTCTGGAAGGCCATGTGAGCCTCCACGTCCTCCGGGGCCCACTTATCGATCGGCGGGACGCTCCGGTGCGGCTCGGGGCCCCCGCGATAGTGCTTGAGCAGCAGGTACTTCGGCATGGTGGTCTCCTGGTGTCGTGGCCGCGCCTGTCGTGGCCCTTCACCATGTGAGCGGAGCCGGCCGGACGATCTCGACATGCAATCAGGAGATACCGGCCTGCGACGCCACCCGGAGACGCGGATCTCGTCCGGCGCACCCTCGCCGCACTCGCCCTGGCCGCCGGCCCGGCGCGGCCGGTACGGCAGCGGAGTGCAGGGGCGGTGCACTCGATCACGCGGCGCGCCACGGCTGTGAGCGTGGTCACGGCCGGCGCGGGCCCACCCTCAGAGAGTTGAGCTGTCGATGACGAACCGGTAGCGAACGTCGGAGGCCAGCACGCGCTCCCACGCCGCATTGACGTCGCCGGCGGCGACGATCTCGATGTCGGCAGCGATGCCATGCCCGGCGCAGAAGTCGAGCATCTCTTGGGTCTCGCGGATCGAGCCGATCGCCGAGCCGGCAAAACTGCGCCGCTGGGCCGAGCGCATCCATCTGTTCGACCTGGCTCGTCCTGGCCCCGCGGCGGGGACCCCCGCCCCAGCCGCAGTGGTACGACAGAGCGTGCTGCGGGTCGTCGACGCGTTCACCGGAGGCATGGCGCTCGTACGTAACCCCGCTGGGACTACTTGGCAGCCAACGCGCTGGGCCGCGCCGTCTACGCGGACGTCTTCGACGGCCGGACCGGTCCGCCCAACCACGTGCGCTACGTCTTCCTCGACGACCGCGCGCGCGACTTCTTCGATGACTGGCCGGCGGTCGCCCACGACACGGCGCGGATTCTCCGATCCGAGGCCGGCGCTGACCCACGCGATGCCGGGCCGGCCGAGCTCACCGAGGAGCTCTTGGCCGTCAGTGCGGAGTTTCGCTCGGTTTGGGCGGAGCACGACGTTCGCCTGCCCGCCACCGGCCGCCACGAGTTCCACCATCCCGTCGTAGGAACCCTCGAGCTCGTCTTCGAAGCCGCGACCCTGCGCGCAGATCCGAACCTCACCCTTCTCCTGGCGACCGCAGACCCCGGCACATCCAGCGCCGCAGCACTCGACCGTCTCCGGGACGGACTAGTGGGCCAGATGGGTTACGGAGACGGGCGCTGATCGCTTGCCGAGCGGAATCACGGCTGCGCCTGCCTCTCCCCTACGTCCGAGATGGGGACCAAGGCAAGCCTGCTGCCTCGGTTCGAGAGGTGGCGCAGTTACCTCAGCGATAATGGGCGGGCCATGTCGCGGGAAAACGTTGAGATCGTTCGGCGGGTGTTCGGCGCGGCCGCCCGCCGCGACTCGAGCGAAGTCCTTGCGCTCTACGACACGGAAGTCGAGTGGGACGCCTCTCGGCACCCACTCGGCGGGGTTACGGGACGCCTCGCCCACGGACGCGATGCCCTCTGTGACTGGTTCCGCGACTGGTTTGGGGCATGGGACGGTCTGGAAGAACGCTATGACGAGCTGATCGACGCCGGCGAGCAGGTGATCTCTGTCGGGAGCATCCGAGCACAAGGACGGTCAAGCGGGGTCGAAGTCGCAATGACCGGCGCGGCGGTCTGGACGATCCGAGAGGGCAAAATCGTCCGTGTTGTGTGGTTCGAGACTCGAGCCGAGGCCCTCGACGCGGCGGGACTGTCTGAGTAGGGGCGTCAAACAGAGGGCGCATAGTGGGCCAGCCTGGACTCGAACCAGGGACCGACGGATTATGAGTCCGCTGCTCTAACCAGCTGAGCTACTGGCCCGCGGCGCCAGTGTCGCGGAAATTTCTGCCCCGTGCCGTACCGCCGGCACGTTGTTTCGACCTGGGGGCGGCGGGTAGCCACGTGGTCCGATGTTCTCCTATTCCCGGGGACCCGGCTCAGGGCGGGGGCGCTTTCGCTTCCACCCCGGCTGCCTCGTCATCTCACTGCTGCTGTCGCTCGGGCTGACCATCCTGCTGAACCTCGCCGTACGCGTCTTCTGAGCACGCTCGTGGATGCTCGTCGACCTTCCCGCGCGGCGGCGCTTGCCGCTGTCGCCGCCGGCTTGGCGGCGGCGGCGATGATCGTGCTGCTGATCATGCAGCTGAGCGTGCTGCGCGACTCGCGCGGGCGGATCGAGTCCCAGGATCGCAAGATCGCGATCCTCCTCGAGGAAAGTGGCCCCTTGATCACCTCCTCCAAGCCGCTCGTCGAGCAGGCGACCGCCGCGATCGAGCCGCTCACCCGCAACGGGCGTCAGCTCGCCGCTGCCGCGGCGACACTGCCGCGGGTGGAGGCGACCGGCCGGGCGGTGGCGGGCGAGGCGATTCCGCTGCTCGGACAGCTGCGCGCGACTGACCTGCCGGACCTGGCGCGGCGTGCCCGCGCCGCGCTCGACCTGGCGCCGCGCCTCGCCGACATCCTGCGGGTCTCGCTGAAGGTCCAGCGCGACACGCGGTCCCTGCAGACGCGCGCGCTGGTGGCACTGGAGGAGTCGCTCGCCGTCCAGCGTGAGACGCTCGGTCGGGCGATCTCGATCGAGCGGCGGCTCCGCTCGCTGCCGGCGGCCCCGACGCCCTGACCCCGCTCAGGGTCGGACAAACGTATCCGGGTCCGGGCCGATGCGCTCGCCGCGGTCGAGCTCCTCGATCGCGGCCATCTCGCCGTCGCCCAGCTCGAAGTCGAAGATGTCGAAGTTCTCCTCGATCCGCTCGGGGGTCACGGACTTCGGGAACACGACGTTGCCGAGCTGGAGGTGCCAGCGCAGCACGACCTGGCCCGGGGTCCGCCCGTGGCTCTCCGCGATCCCGGTGATCGTCGGGTCGTCGAGGACCTCGCCCTGAGCGAGCGGGCTCCACGCCTCGGTGACGATCGCAAGGTCGTCGTGCTCGCGCCGCAGGCCCGGCTGCTGCAGGCGCGGGTGCATCTCGACCTGGTTGACGGCGGGCGTGACGCCGGTCTCGTCGATGATGCGGCGCAGGTGGGCCGGCTGGAAGTTCGACACGCCGATCGAGCGCGTCAGCCCTTCCTTCTGCATGTCCACGAAGGCCTTCCAGGTATCCACGTAGAGGTTCTGCGACGGCACCGGCCAGTGGATCAGGTAGAGGTCGACGTGGCTCAGCTCGAGGCGGTCGAGGCTCGCCTTCATCGCGGCCTTTGCGGCGTCGTAGCCGTGGTCCATGTTGAAGCACTTGGTCGTGATGAACACGTCCTCGCGCGCGAGGCCCGACGCGCGGAAGGCCTGGCCGACCTCGGCCTCGTTGCCGTACGCGGCCGCGGTGTCGATGTGGCGGTACCCGGTTTCGAACGCGCGCAGCGTCACCTCGACGGTGTCCGCGGGAGGGATCTGAAAGACGCCGAACCCGAGCTGCGGGATCGACTCTCCGTCGGAGAGGGGTACTGCGGGGACCTGCTCGGTGGATGCGCTCATACCCAGAGGATCTCCGAGGCGGGAGCGAGCCAAACAGGACATCCCGCGATCCGCGGCTAGGCTCGCCCAATGGGAATGGACGAGATCGAGGCGTTCGTCCTCCAGGCGGTCGCGCCTGGAGTGCCCGGAGATCGGGAGCCGCGGCTGATCGAGGTCGCCTACCACGACAAGGCGCGCCGCCCGCGCGCCGCGCTCGTACGCGCGTCCGTCCCCGAGGACAAGTGGATCGTTCCGGGGATGACCCTCACCGCCTACGCCGATCCCGAGAACCCGGGCGAGGCCCGGATCGACCTCGACGGGATCCCGGCGCTCGCCGAGCGGATCCAGGCCAACGACCCCACGCTCTGCGAGCTCGAGCGAGTGAGCCGCGAGATGTCCCGCCGCCGCCGCGAGCTGCTCGAAGCCGACTATGACGACACTTTCCACCTCGAGCTGCCGCCGGACATCGCCGCCGAGGTCGAGCGCCGGTCCCAGGCGCACCAGGAAGCCGACATCGACGCGCTGATGGCCTCCCGGCCGTCCGAGCCCGTGCGGGACGCCTACGGCCGCCTGCGCGGCACCGCCGATCTCGTGAGCCGGACCGCCCCGCCGCTCGGCGCGGCGCACCGCGCCGTCGACGCCGAGTACCGCGGGAGCCGCATCTACCGCGTCTGGCTCTACGGGCATGCCCCCTACCCCGTGCTCGACGAGGTCCGTTTCGGGGTGAGCGGCGAGGGCGACCGCGCCCTGCTCGCCGACGGCCGCGTACCGGTGGCGGTCAGCCCGACCGAGCGCGCCAACGTCGAATTCCTGTGGGACGAGTACGACCAGGACCGTGCCCCGGAGCCGGACACCGGCTCGCGGCTCTTGTCCTAGATGTGACAAGTCCGGCCGGGCCCATAAGGTGCCGCGGCCGATGGAAGCAGCCCGCATAGCCGCCCCCGCGCAGCAGCTCGCGCCGTGGCCCGAGAACCGGCCCCTGCGCGCCTGGCAGGCCGCCGCGCTCGACCGGATCCTCGAGCAGCCCGCGGGCGACTTCCTGGCCTCGGCCACACCCGCGGCCGGCAAGACCACCTTCGGCCTGCGCGTGGCCTACGAGCTGCTGCGGCGCGGGATCGTACGACGTGTCTGCGTCGTCGCCCCGACCACCCACATCTGCCGCCAGTGGGCGGCAGACGCTGCGCGCTACGGCATCGACCTCGAACCGAACCGCCCGAACGCGGAGGGCCCCGAACCGGCCGACCGTCACGGCGCCGTCGTCACGTACCAGACCGTCTCGGCCGGACCCCAGGTGCACGCGGCCGCCACGGCCCGGCGCCCCACCCTGCTGATCGCCGACGAGCCGCATCACATGGGCGAACTCGGGGCCTGGGGCGAGAACGCGACCACCGCGTTCGCCACAGCCCGCTTCCGCCTGCTGCTCTCGGGCACCCCGTTCCGCTCCGACAACACGGCGATCCCGTGGGTCAGCTACGACGACGACGGCATCAGCTCGTCCGACCACGCCTACACCTACACGGACGCGCTGGTCGACGGCGTCTGCCGGCCGATCACGTTCCTCGCCTACAACGGCGAGATGGAGTGGGTCTCCGACGGCAAGGCCCGCCAGGCCGACTTCGACATCGTCCTGCCGCGCATCGAGTCGGCGCGCCGCCTGCGAACCGCACTCGCGGCCGAGGGCGACTGGATCGGGCAGGTGCTGCGCGACGCCGATCAGCGGCTCTCGGACGTGCGCGCCGAGGGCCATCGCGACGCGGGCGGGCTGATCGTCGCGGCGGACAAGGACCACGCGCGCGAGATTGCACGGCGGCTGGGGTCGATCGCGGGTGAGCAGCCGGGAGTGGTCACCTCCGACGACCCGGGCGCGTCCGACGCGATCGATGCGTTCGCGGCGGGGTCGGACCGCTGGCTCGTCTCGGTGCTGATGGTCAGCGAAGGCGTCGACATCCCGCGGCTGCGGGTCGGCGTGTACGCCACGGCCGCGCGCACGGAGCTCTTCTTCCGCCAGGTCGTCGGGCGCTTCGTGCGCCGCACTCCGAAGCCCGCGCCGCCAGATGAGCTTCCTCTTCCTCCCTGCCGACCCCGACCTCAAGCGCCTCGCCGCCCAGGTCGAGGAGGAGCGCAACCACGCGCTCGAGCAGCGGCCCGAGCTCGAGGAGCTGGATGCACCGCTCGAGCGCGCGCCGTCGTCCGACGGGTTCGTCGCGCTGTCGTCGAACGCCCGCCTTGACGACGTGATCCGCTCCACCACCGCTCCCGGCGACGCCCTGCTGCTGTTCGCCGACGAGTCGAACCCCGAGTTCTCGACCTCGAGCGGGGTCGAGAGGATCGAGGCCGAGGAGCCGGTCGTGGTCGCCGAGCCCGCGCACGTGCGCCGGCGGCGGCTACGGGAGGAGCGGTCCGACCTCGTCGGCCACCTCGCGCGCGCCCGCGGCAGCGGTCACAAGATGATCAACGCGTGGGTGAACAGCCAGGTGGGCCTCGCGTCGGTCGGGTCGGCCACCGAGGCCGACCTCGAGCGGTCGATCGAAGTTCTGCGGCGCGAGCTCGAGAAGCGCTGACGCGAACGATGCCTATCGCTGCGCAGCCGGCCGAGCCGGCTGCTTGCGCGTACTACGCCTGGATGCCGCCGTCGACCGGGATGACCGTCCCGCTCAGGTAGGCCCCGGCCCGCGAAGCCAGGAACATCGCCGTGCCGGCCATGTCCTCCGGGCTGCCGATCCTCCCGAGCGGCACCGATGCCGCCACCTCTTCGGCGTGCTCGTCGAGGATGAAGGCCATCATCTTGCTCGGGAACGGACCGGGCGCGATCGCGTTGACCGTGATGCGGTCGCCTGCCAGCCGCTTCGACAGCTGCCGGGTGATCATGTGGACCCCCGCCTTCGATGCCGCGTACGCGTAGTTCTCGGTGTCCGGCACGCGGATGCCGTCGATCGAGCCGATGTTGATCACTCGCGCCGGATCCTCGTCGGACGCCGCGGCCCGCAGCTGCGGGAGGAACATCCGGGTGAGCTCGAACAACCCGATGTTGTTGGTAGCGAGCACCTTCTCCCAGCCGGACACCGGGTACTCGTCGACCGGGGCGCCCCAGTTGGTCCCCGCGTTGTTCACCAGCACGTCTAGCTCCGGCTCTCGCTCGGCCACGGCGGCCACGAACGCCTCGCGCCCCTCGGCCGCCCCGATGTCGGCCGGGAACGCGACGCATTCGCCCAGTTCGGCGAGCTTGCCGCCCGCCTCCTCGCAGGCCTCGGCCTTGCGCGCGGTGATGTAGACCCGCGCGCCGGCGCGCACGAACCCCTCGGCGATCATGAACCCGATACCGCGGGAGCCGCCTGTCACGACGACAACCTTGCCGCGGACCGAGAAGAGGTTCTCGACGTCCATGGCCGGGAACCTACCCGGTTCGGCCGACCCCCCAAGCAGCGCAGGCACCCCCGGGGGATTGCCCCCCTGGCGCAGACCCGGGATCGCATGCAGACTGGGCGCCGTCCGACACGGAGAACCGACTTGAACTCTCACCTGGCCCCCATCCCGTTCGCCCCTCTCGCTGCGCTGATGCTGCTCGCTGTCGCCGCCCTGCTCGCCCCGCAGGCCGCCGACGCACGGGCGCGCGCCGACCTCCGGGTCACGAAGCTCTACACGAGCGCGTACGCACACCCGGGGGGCGAGCTGCCCCTGAACGCGACGGTGGCCCGGACGGCACGCGCCGTTCCGCGCACCAAGCTCCGCTTCTACCTCTCGGCCGATCGCAAGCGGTCGAAGGGCGACGTCCGCCTCGCCAGGCCGCTGCGGGTTCGCGCCCTGCGTGGGAAGACCCGTTCTGCCGCGGTAGCCGCCAATGTCAAGGTCCCCGCCGGCACCAAGGCCGGCAGGCTACGTGTCCTTGCCTGTGCCGACGACCCGGGCCGGTTGAAGGAACGCAGCGAGCGGAACAACTGCCGGGCGTCCCAGCCGCTGACAGTGACGGCGACCGCCGATCCGGCGCGCACGAGCGCCGCGCTGATCGAGGCCGCGCGCCGGGCGGGCAAGCTGTCGAACGCCCAGGCGCTGGCCTACCGCGTGTTCGCCGTCTTCGGCGATCCCCGCCTGCCGAACCGGTTCGCCGGCGACGCGACGGCCGAGGCCGACCACTCCGTGTTCCGCGCGGTGGGCGACGCGTGGCCGACCCTGCCCGCCAAGCTCCGCAAGCAGCTCGCTCCCCTGTTGGCTCCGCCCGCCCAGGCGCGCAGCGCGCCGAAACGCAAGAAGAAGGCGCGTAGGTCGCAGGACCTGGAAGGCGACTGCGTCATCGACTCCTACAAGGACATCGACTGGCGCAGCATGCGCGCCCCGGGCGGCAAGGTGATCGTCCACTGGGACCCCGAGCGCCCCGGTGACGCCGGGCCGGCCCGGCGGATCGCCGCCTACGCGGCGGAGGCCTGGACCCACCACAAGCGCGTGATGGGTCGTGAGCCGCTCAGCGACGCGAAGGTCCCGTGCTTCCACGGGCCCGACGGCGCCCTCGACATCTACATCCGGCCGAACATCCCGCGCGCGAACGCGGTGACGATGCCGTCCGCGATGCGGACGGTAGGCACCCCCGCCTGCGACGGCATGCCTTCGTTCATCCTCACCGAGCCCACGGGATCCCAGTCCCTGTCCTTGAAGTTCACCGTCGCGCACGAGCTGTTCCACGCGTTCCAGAACGCTTACGTCGAGAGCGCGGGCTGCGCCGACTACTCGTGGTTCGACGAGGGGACCGCGAACTGGGCCGCCCACGGCGTCTATCCCGACGACCAGAGCGAGCACCTCTTCGATTCCCAGTTGCGCTTCCCCGACAGCGAGGTCACCTCCTCGGACTACGACTCATGGGTCTTCGCGCTGTGGATGCAGAAGCGCTTCGGCGAGGGCTCCATCCGCACCGCATACCAGCAGTTCGCGAAGCTCGCGAGCATCCCCGGGGTCGACAAGGCGATCGGCACCTGGCGCAAGAACTACCTCGACTTCGCCCGTCACGGCTGGAACCAGAAGCCGTACACGAGCTTCCTGGACTGGGACAAGCTGGCGACGATCCCGCAGGGCCTGAACCGGCCCATCGCCGAGTCACGCCTGTTCCTCGCCGGGCAGAAGCAGCGCACCGCCTACCAGCGCGTCGGCATCGCGCCGCACGCGCGCAACTACCACCCGTACGCCCTCACCGACCCGAAGATCCGCGAGATCACCTACAAGAACCCGTTCCCGAACGACCCCGACCACCGCGTGGGCGCCATCCTCTTCCTCCGCGACGGGACGACCCGGTTCGACGAGTGGAGCGGGCGCAGGACGGTGCGCTACTGCCGCGACAACCCGGCCCAGGACATCGAGAAGTTCGTGGTGGTCTCGGCCAATTCGCGGCCCAACAAGCCGTTCAGCGGCGGTTGGCTCGAGGGCACCGGCGAGCTCGCCCTCAAGGACGCGTGCGAGACGTTCCCGTGGCGCTTCGAGGTCCTGGACGCCTCGATCGAGACCGATACGACGGCATCTCGGGCCGTGAACGACGACCACATCTGCGGCTCGATCGCCGGCCTGCCGATCAGCGGCAGGCGCGAGTTCAGCGCCAGCCGGACGACGCGCTATATCGACGCGGACAACGTGGTGAAGAAGGACTTCGACAACTCGCTCTCCGGCGGGGTGTACGCGAAGGGGCCGGGCGGCTGGCACGACACGCTGCACGGCTGCGAGAACCTGTTCGACACTCCGCAGGTCTGCGACACCACGCTCGACCGCCAGCTGCAGGGCGAAGGGCAGACGATCGGCTTCTCCGTCGACGCCGCGTCCGCCGATGCCGCCACGGCCACGCTGAACTGGGCGATCCCGAACCCCAGCGTCGGGTTCTTCGACGCGGACGAATCCGTCTGCTACGTCTTCGAGATCTGGAAAGGGCTCGACCTGACCGACGAGCAGCAGGTCGTGCCGATGTCGAAGCTGAAGAGCGGCTCACCGGTCACGATCACGTTCGAGGGCGACGGCCAGTGGACGACCGATCAGCTCGGCAAGCCGGCCCAGATCGCCGCGAGCTGGAAGACCTCGCTGACGATCCGCCGCGTGGACTCCGACGGCAACCCGCTGTAGCGCGGAAAGCCGCCGGAGCCACTCGACGCGGGCCTAGTTGCCCGAGCGCGACCGCAACAGGGCCGCCCCGCCGGTGACGAGCGCGACGGCCGCGAGCGCCAGCGCGGCGATCGCGATGCCCTTCGAGTCGCCGTCGTCCGAGTCGTCCCCATCGTCGGCCTTGGCGTCGTCGTCCTTCGCCGCGGCCGCGCCGTGGCTGTCGGCAGGCGCGGTGACCTGGACCTGCGGCGCGGGCTTCTCGCTGTCGGGCGCTCCGATCCAGCGCACCACATCACCGTCGCTGTAGGTCTGCAGCGCCTTGAACGTGAGGGTGTCGCCGGCCTTGCCCGGAACCTGCACGGAGATCGGGAAGTCGACGAACTGGCCGGGGCCGATCTTGCCGCCCGTCCACGTGATGCGACTGATCTGCTCGGTGATCTCCTCGCCGTGGCTCACGATCGGCTTGGCCGCCTTCTCGCGGGTGATCTTCGCCGTCCAGCCCGGCACGGGCTCGTACGATGCGAACGCGAAGCCGGGCGGGAACTGCACGTCGACCTTCGTGGTCGAGGCGTTGTCCTTCTCGTTCGGCACCCGCACGTCGAGCTTCACGAACGCCTCCGCGGGCGCCTCCTTCGGCTGCAGGGTGATGTGGGCGCCGGCGGTGGCCGGAACCACCAGGGACAGGGCCGCCGCGGCGGCGATTGCGTACTTCCTCATGGCGTTGCTCCTTCTTGCGTGTCTGGATCAGGCAGGTGGGATCCAGCACGGGCCGGGCGGCGCGCGCCCGGCCATGGCGGCGCCGAGAAGCGCGCCGCCGCGGGGAAGGAACAAGGTCGCCGGCCCGAGGGGAGCCCGCAACTGCGCGCCGCGCCGGGCCGCTGCTGCGCGGCGCGCCGCGGCGACAAGGACCCGCTCGCCGGGGTAGCGGCCAAGCGCGAAGAGGCCCAGGAGCGCTACCGCAGGAGCGGCATCGGCGATGAGGGCAGGCGCACCGAAGGCGAGGGCTGTGACGACCCACAGCGCGAACCCGGCGAGGACGAGGCAGCGGCGCCTCGCGCTCACCGAACCGGCACCTCCACCTTGGTCGCGTAGTCGTCGAAGTCGGACACGCGGACGGTCGTGCTCAGCTGCCACTGGCCACCCGGTGCGAGGTCCGCGCCCGGCACGGTGTAGTGGCCGGGACCCGAGCGGCGGGCGTCGAGCGGTAGTGGGCCGATCTCCTTGTCCGGCAGCGAGGCTTCGACAGTGACCTCCTTCGCGGCGGAGAACTGGCTGCCATCGGACCGGCGGAAGAGGTAGAGGTGGATCTCGTTGCGGCCCGCGCGGGCCGGATCCATGGTCAGCTCGAGCCGCAACGGGCCAAGGTCGCGCTCGGCCGCGAAGGGCCCGTTCGACCCTGCCTGGGTCGGCGAATAGCTCGCGAGCGCGGCGGTCACGCCCAGCACGACCACCAGCACCCCCACCTCCGCTCGCAGCGCCCGCCGCAGGATCACGCCGGCTGCGCCCGGGCTGGCGCCCGTCCCGGCCCGCGCGACGATCCGGGGCAGCGATCGCCGCCGGTGGTGCGCGCCGAAGCCGATCAGCACGACCAACAGCGCAGCCTTGACCAGGATCGCGCGGCCGAAGGCCGTGTCGGGTAGTTCCGGCCAGGCCGACAGATAGACCACCGACTGCACGATCCCCGTCGCGAGCAACACGGCGACGGCGCCGAGCGCGATCGGCGAGAACCGCGCGAGCACCGCCGACAGCAACGGCGTCCGCTGACCCGCAGGAAGCGCCCGTGTGGCCGCAGGCACGGCTCCGACCAGCAGAGCCAGACCGCCGACCCAGGCGCTCATCCCACCCACGTGCGCCGTCGTCGATACGACGAGCAGCCACTCCGGGCTCTGGCTCGACGCGTGTCCCGAAAGTGCTGGGCTGCCCACCAGGAACGCGCAGGCCAGCCCGAAGGCCGCGATCGCGCCGCGGGAGCGCCGCCCCGCGAGCGCTGCCCCGGCGAGCAGGAAAGCGGCGAGACGAAGGGTCCAGACGGTTCCGAAGCGGGTGCCGATCACGTCATCGATCACAGCCGGGTCGAGCGCGGACCAGAAGCTGGTCCCGCCCGCCGTCGCGCCTTGGAAGACGAGGCCCGCTGCCGAGCTCGCGACGCCGACCGCGATCGCGGCGACGCCAAGCCGGCGGGCGCTGGACTCGAACGCCTCTGCGGCGCCGGGCGCGGCGTCGACCCGGCGCCAGACGACCACGGCGAACAGGGAGCCGCCGGCCAGCAGCGCGATGGCGAGGTAGCCAAGCGCGCGCGTGAGGCCGAACCCGATTTCCGTGGCCGTTCCCGCCGACGCGCCCGAGCCCAGCAGGTCGGCGACGTCCTTGCTCGGCGCCGGGCCTCCGGTCCCGACGCTGAACGTGAACCCCCCGGCCACCGGGTGACTGTCCGCCGACACGACCCGGAAGGCGGCGGTGTACGTGCCGTCGCCCAGCCCCGGCTCCAAGCCGATCGCCAGCCTGTCGCCGGCGCCGCCCGGGTGCTCCGCCCGCCCGCGGTCGACCCGCTCGCCGCCCGCGTCGAACACCTTCACCGAGCCGAAGTTCGTCTCGACGGGCTCGCTGAAGCGGAACTCGACCCGCTTCGGGGCCTGGTCGAGCGTCGCCCCCCGCTCGGGCGACGTGCCGGTGACGAGCGCGTGCGCCGACGCAGCCGGCGCGGCGGCGCCCGCCAGGGACGCGAGCGCGACCAGGGCCGCGACCGTGCGGCGAATCACCAGGCCTCCGCCCCGCCCTCGTCGCTGCCGGCCCCCGTGCCACGGCGGCGGCGCACCAAGAGGACGAGGCCGCCACCCGCGAGCACGATCGCCACCAGCCCGGCGATGGCTGGGACGGGTAGCCCGCCGTCATCCTTCGGCGTCCAGAACAGGTCGCCTCGGACCGTTCCCGGCCTCCCGCCGATGTCAACGGCGACCTTCCAGTCGAAGATCTTCGTCCGCACCCCCGTGTCCTTCACCTTCGAAGGCCGCGAGCGGCCCATCCAGTGCATGCGATGGTCGTGCCACTCGAAGCGGCCGCTGCCGTCGAGCCGCCGCCAGTCCGGCTTGGCGCTCGCCCGCGCCGACGCGGGCACCTTCACCCCGCCGAAGCGCTCCTCGTTGAGGTAGGTGGCCGGCGAGTTGCGATTTACGTCTACCTCGCCGGTCGGGCGGATCCGGGCGTAGGGCTCGCCCTCGTAGCCGCGGATCACGACGGTGGACCCGGTCCTGTTCTGCAGCAGCAGCCGGTCGTCGCGATTCAGCACCTCGACGCTGACGCCGGCGGGCGCGGCGAGAACGCGGGATTCGTAGTTGGGGTTGCCCTTGTGGGCGAAGGCGGGTGCGGCAAGGACCGCCGTGGCGGCCAGAGCGGCGCCCAGGGCGCGGAGCATGTGCTCGACTCCTGGTGTCGCGGGACGGATGCCTCCGTCCCGCTAGCCGCGCGACGGAGCGCTACAGCCGGGCGAGCGCGGGGGGCGGTCGAACCGCCAGGGATGCCGCGATCAGGCGGCCGCCGCGCACGACCAGCGCACGCGGAGACGCGGCGCCGAGCGACGGGGTTGCCGTAGGCCGGCGACGCGGAACGGCCGCGCGGCGGCGGGTGATGGCTCGTACGAGCGCGCGCTCGCCGACGAAGCGACCCCAAAGGAGCGGGAGCACCGCCGCCAGTAGCGGCAGCGCGAAGGCGAGAAGCTCGAGCACGCCGGTCACCCTAGCTACCGGCGCCCTTGACGGCCTTGTCGACGGCCGCGTCCAGCTCCGTGACGCTGTAGGCGCCCTCGAGCCGCGCGGCGACGCGACCGTTGCGGTCGATCGCGAAGACCCACGGCTCGGTCGGCAGCTTGTAGGCCGCGACCTGCGGGCGGAAGCCCTTGCTCACGTCGTTGTCGCGGAAGATCTCCTGGTGGATGAACCCAGGCGATGTCTTCCTTGCGCTCGGCCTTGACCTGCTCGGCGACGTCGACGACCGGGCCCGCAGACACGGCTCTGGCACAGCGCCGGGGTCGCGAAAACCAGGATCGTCGGCTTCTTGCCGAGCACGTCGGCGAAGTCGTCGTCGTGCATCGTCGAGGGCGGCTGGCGGGTGTCGATCTTCTGGAGTCGCCTCCTCGCCCTTGGTCGGCGTGTGGATCACCGGCGCCTTGTCGCCCACGTCCGGCACCGCGCTCTTCGAGCGGGCGATCAGCGGCGGGCCGGCCGGTCGTGCCGCGACCAGGCGACCGTCGAGGCGCGCGACGCCGAGCACCTCGTAGCGCCCGGTCTTCGGCAGCTCGAGGTCGGCGACGTAGAGGGAGCGCGCGGCGTCGGGGTCGCTCGCCGACCGAGCGGCTCTGGAACTGGGGCTTGCACTCGAGCGACTCGTACCGCGCGACGCACGGCCCTGAGGCCTTCCCGCCGCCGGTCGGCGCCACGTAGAGCGCCACGGGCGCGTCGGCGATCTGGGTGCGGGCGCGATCGAAGAGGCCGAATCCGTAGCGGTTGGCGCCCGGGGCCAGCTCGGACACCGACGCGGCGAGGACGGGGCCCTCGCGAGCTCGACCTTCTTGCAGCAGCTCGGCCAGGGTCTGGCCTGCCGCCTTGCGGGAAATCCTGCGGCTGCGCGGGCGGCGGCGGCGCGTCGGCCTGATCCCTTGCCGCCGTCGTCTCCGCCGCAGCCGGCGACCGGGATGGCGACCGCCAGCAACGCCAGGACTGGCGACCCCTGGCTGTCGTAGCTTCACACGGCCGAAGCCTAGGCGACGGGGACCCGCTGCGGCGCTGCTCCGCCGCAGGCTTAACGCGGGGTTCAAATAGGGTTCGGCCGCCCGCAGGCCGAACACGAGGGAGGATCCGGTGGCAGAACGCGCAGCACTGGTGACGGGCGGCTCGAGCGGCATCGGGCTGGCCATCGCCCGCGCGCTCGGTCGAGGACGGCTACGGGGTCACGTGTCGGCCCGCCGCCCGGACAAGCTCGAGGAGGCCGCCGCCGGGCTGCGCGACGCGGGCCTCGACGTCGAGGCCGTGCCGCGCGAACATGGCCGAGGAGGACGACATCAAGGCGCTCGTCGGCAGCGCCACCGGGAGCGCTTCGGGCGCCTCGACGTGCTGGTCAACAACGCCGGCGTGGGCATCGGCGGCGCGATCGCGGAGGCCGAGACCAAGAAGCTCGACATGCAGCTCGACGTGAACCTGCGCGCGGTCTACCTGACTGACCCGCGAGGCGATCCCGATGCTCAAGGAGGCCGGCGCCGAGCACGGCAAGGCGCTGATCGTGAACACGGCGTCGATCGCCGGCAAGTACGGCCAGGGCTGGCTGCGCGGCCTACTCGGCCACGAAGTTCGGCGTCGTCGGCCTCACGCCAGGCGCATCCACAAGGAGCTCGCCGGCGAGGGCATCCAGGCCACCGCGCTCTGCCCCGGCTTCGTCGCCACCGCCATGACCGACTGGGTCGAGGACAGCGTCCCCAAGGACGAGATGATCCAGCCCGAGGACATCGCCGAGGGCGTCCGCTACCTGCTGCGGACGAGCAGGAACTGCTTCATCCCGGAGCTGCAGTTCATCCGCGCCGGCGACGCGATGTAGCTCGCGCGCAGCGCGGCTAGACGGGCGTGCTCGCGCTCGCGCTCGACGGCCGGCTCGGCCGTGTCCTGCTGCGCGTCGAGCGCGGCGAAGGCCCGCTCGTAGTCGTCCTGCGGAAACGCTCCAGCGGCTCGGGTGCAGCTCCTCGCGCCGGGCGCGGTTGCGCTGCATGTCCGGTGCTCCGCGATCGCGTCGCTCAGGTCGCCGTTGTACCGGGCGTCCTCGGCGGCGATGCTCGCCTCGAGCATCGTGACGCAGCGTGCCGACCTCGCGCTCGGTGGCCCGGCGGGGGCGTCGTGCGCGCGGTGTAGCGGTCCCACGCCTTGGCGAAGCTCGCGAAGCTCGGTGCGGCCGCCGTTGCGGTGCGCGGCCAGCATCGGGCAGACGCCGCCGTCGCGGTCGCTGTAGCGCGCCCACGATGATCGAGTTCTTGCTGGACGGCGTCGAGCATCGCCATGCGCGTGTCGCTGCGGCATGCAGTCGATTGCTGTCCGCAGCTCGTGCGCGGGCCGGCGGAAGCCTCTCACGGGGTGCCTCTCGTCGGCGGTTTCCATACGATGCCCGCTGCGCGGGCTCGACCGAGGGTAGGGACGCGCGTCGGCGAGTTCAAGCTCGTTCCTCCCTCTGAAAGGAGAGTTGCAACATGCGTCTTGGGTCTCCACGTCGGCTACTGGGGTCTCGGGCTCACGGCCGAGGAGCAGATCGAGATCGTCAAGCGAGGCCGAGAGCGTCGGCTTCGACTCCGTCTGGGCCGCCGAGGCGTACGGGTCCGACACCGCGACGGTCCTCGCCTGGCTCGCCGCGCAGACCGAGACGCATCAAGATCGGCTCGGCGATCTTCCAGATGCCCGGCCGCACGCCGGCGATGACCGCGATGACCGCCGCCACGCTCGACCAGCTCTCGGGCGGGCGCATGCTCCTCGGCATCGGCTCGTCCGGCCCGCAGGTGGCCGAGGGCTGGCACGGCCAGCCGTTCGCGCGCCAGCTCCAGCGCACGCGCGAGTACGTGGCGCATCGTGCGCAAGGCGCTCGCCCGCGAGCGGCTCGAGTTCGACGGCGAGATCTACACGCTGCCGCTGCCCGGACGGCCCCGGCAAGGCGCTGAAGCTCACGATCGGCCCGGTCCAGGAGCGGATGCCGATCTACATCGCCGCGATCGGGCCGAAGAACACCACAGCTCACCGGCGAGATCGCCGACGGCTGGCTGCCCGACCTTCTTCTCGCCCCGAGCACGTCGGCGAGTTCCGCACGCTGCTCGAGGAGGGCGCGGCGACGGCCGGCGACGGGAAGGCGATCGACGACTCGTTCGACATCGCGCCGATGGTCAACGTCTCGCATCGACGACGACATCGACGCAGGCGCGCGACTCCGTGCGCCACGTCCTCGCCCTGTACGTCGGGCGGCATGGGCTCGCGCGAGAAGAACTTCTACAACGCGCTCGTGCGCGCTACGGGTTCGAGGACGCGGCCGACGAGGTCCAGGACCTCTACCTCGACGGCAAGAAGGACGAGGCCGCGGCGGCGCTGCCGGACGACCTGATCGACCAGATCTGCCTGGTGCGGGCCGAAGGAGCAGGTCGCCGAGCGGCTCGCCGTCTACCGCGACGCGGGCGTCGGCACGCTGATCCTGAGCCCGATGGCCTTCGACGCCGAGAGCCGCACGAAGATGATCCGCGACATCGCGGAGCTGGCCGCCTGACCGCCTCGCCCGCGCCGTTCCTGATCGCCGCGTTCGGCGATCCCGGCCACGCGTTCCCGGCGATCGCACTGGGCGCGCGCCCTGGCCGCGCCGCGGGCACGTGGTGTGCGTGCAGACGTGGAAGCGCTGGCGGCCGGACGTCGAGCGCGAGGGCATGACGCTTCGCCGCCGCGCCCGAGTACGCGGTCTGGCCGACGGGCCGCGAGCTGACGACGTACGAGGCGGCCGTGCGCGCCACCGACGAGACCATCCCGCTCGTCGCGCGACTTCGACCCGGACGCGGTCGTGGCCGACATCCTGACCGTCGCCGGCGCCCTCGCCGCGCGATCGCGAGGGGCTCCCGTGGGCGACGCTGATCCCCCACCTCCTCCCGACCGGCGAGGCGGGCCTGCCGCCGTACTCGATCGGGGCGCGGCTGCCGCGGACCACGGCGGGCTCAGCTGTGCTGGGGCGCTGACCCGGCCGCGTGCTGCGCCGCGGCGAGGAGCGCGGGCGGGGCGAGCTGAACGACGCGCGCGCCCAGGTCGGGCTGCCGCCGCTCGACCACACCCACGGCGGCATCTCGCGCAGCTGGCGCTCATCGCCACCTTCCCCCAGCTCGAGTACCCGCGCCACGACCGCCATCCGGCGATGCGCGTGACCGGGCCGCTGCTGTGGGAGCGCCCGTTCGACGCCGTCGAGCTGCCGCCGGGCGACGAGCCGCTCGTGCTGGTGGCCCCGAGCACCTCGCAGGACCCCGAGGGGCGGATGCTCGCGCGCCGCACTCGAGGGCCTGGCCGGCGAGCCCGTCCGGGTCATCGCGACGACGAACCAGCGCGCCCCGGCGTTCCGCTGGCCCGGTGCCCGCCAACGCGCGCGTGGTCGACTGGCTCTCGTACGCGCGGACGATGCCGCACTGCTCGGCCGTGGTCTGCCACGCCGGGCACGGCACCGTCGCGCGCGCGCTCGCCTGCGGCGTGCCGGTGGTGGGCGCGCCGGCCTGCGGCGACATGGCCGAGAACGCGGCCCGGCTGTCCTGGGCGGGCGTCGGGCGTCTCGCTCCCGCGCCGCTTCGTGACCCCGCGCGGCATCAGGCTCGCGGTGCGCAAGGTGCTGGCCGACCCGGCGTACGCGGCGCGCGCCGGCGAGCTGCGCGCCTGGGCGGAGCGCCACGACGGGGGAGAATTGGCGGCGATGGCCGTGGAGGAAGCCCTCACTCCCTAGCTGGACGAGCCCGGCCCTCCTCGGCCGCGGCGCGCGCTGCGCCCTGATCGGCGAAGAACTCCTGCCGGACGAACTGGCCGTCCCGTACGGTTGCGATGTAGGCCATCTCGAGGATGAGCTCGATACCGCTGTCGAGGCCGCGCGTGACCCAGCGATAGAGGATCAGGATTCGGTCATCGCCCAGGTCGTGGATCTCGTCGACCTCGATGGTCTGGCTCTCCCACGCGATCGGCGTACGAGATCTACGTTCGACTCCGACATGCCCCCAGTATCCCTCCACCGCCGCGGAGCTCCGGGGGTGGGACTCGAACCCACAACCTATCGGTTAACAGCCGATCGCTCTGCCTAATTGAGCTACCCCGGATCACTTTCTGGGGCGCAACGCACCCCGGTGCCTTCCGCAGAAGGCAGCTTCACGATACCCGCCTCGACCTCGGCATGGCAGTTGCCACAAAGCAGCACACATTTGGCGGCCTCGGCCCGCATTCGCGCCAACGAGCGAGTCTGCCCGAGACCGCCGATCGCGAAGCTCTTGGCCGCCGGATCGAGATGATGAAAGTGCAGTGCGGTCACGCAGCGGTCGTACCCGCACAGCAGACAGGATCCTCCGGCCTCGTCGACGAGAATCTGTTTGACCTTGCGGCGCCGGCGGGCCGTGGTCGGATGCAGGTCAACGTGACTGCGACATTCCCTCGCTGCTGGGCGGCGGCGGCGTCTGCGCGCCGCCGAGCGTTGAGCGTCATCAGGTTCCACTTCGTCAGCCAGTACTTGACCGTCGATTCACTCACGCCGAGCTGCCTGGCCATCCCAGCGAGCGACGCGCCGCCCGCCAGTAGTTCCTCGACACGCTGTCGATCGAGGCCTCCCCGCGAGGCATGTCGCTCGCGGTGAGCGGCCTCCAGGCCGTGCTTGCGAACCCCCAGTAAGCCAACCGTGGACGCGTCTTTCTTGAACCGCTTGCCGATGGCCTCGAGCGATAGGCCGCGGCTCAGCAGGTATTTTCGCCCGGCTACTCCTCCGCGGTCGTACCTTCGAGGCGTCGATGCGGTCCCGGAGCTCTTCAGCATCGCCAGGGTCTTGACCTCGATCTGGCGGACGCGCTCGCGCGTCAGGCCCACCTCGGCGCCGATCTGCTCGAGCGTCAGCGGCCCGGCGGGGTCGAGGCCGTAGCGCAGTTCGATCACGCGCCGCTCGCGCTCGGGCAGGTTCTCGAGCAGCTCCCTGCACGTCGGCGTCGCGCAGCAGCCGGGAGACGACCTCCTGGGGGCGGTCGATCGCCTCGTCGTCGATGAAGTCGCCGAGCCTGGCGGCGTCGTCGCCCGATCCCACGGGCGCCTCGAGCGAGACGGGGTCCTGGCCCATCTTCAGCAGCTCCTCGACCTTTTCGGGCGGCATCTCGACCACCGCGGCGATCTCCTCGGGCGTGGGGTCGCGCTCGAGCGTCTGCGACAGCTCGCGGCGCGCGCGGGAGACCTTGTTCATCCGCTCGACCACGTGGACCGGGATACGGATCGTGCGCGACTGGTCGGCCAGAGCGCGCGTCATGGACTGGCGGATCCACCAGGTCGCGTAGGTCGAGAACTTGAAGCCGCGGCGCCAGTCGAACTTCTCGACGGCGCGGATCAGGCCCATGTTGCCCTCCTGGATCAGGTCGAGCAGGGTGAGCCCACGACCCTGGTAGCGCTTCGCGACCGAGACGACGAGGCGCAGGTTGGCCTCGATCAGCTCGTTCTTGGCGGCCATGTCGTTGGCCTCGACGCGCTTCGCGAGCCGGACCTCGTCCTCGCGTGTGAGCAGCGCGACCCGGCCGATGTTGTGGAGGTAGAGCCGCACGGCGTCCTCGGTGCCGCCCTCGGGCGGTGCCGCGGGCATGCCGGCGCTGACGATGCCGCCCTCGTCGAACGCGTCGTAGGCGTCGGTGTCCGGGTTGTCGAACCCGTCCGGCGCCTGTTCTGCGGATTTTGTGTCGTTCATGCGTTCTGGCCCATCACAGTCTGCATCTCGCTGCGAACCTGCTGCTGCTCCTTCGCCAACTCGGCTTGTCTCTGTCGATCGGCAGACAGGCGTGCCTGCTTGATCTGGCGGTCGATCCGCCCGTCTTCCAGCTGGAGGAAACTCAGGCGCAGAGCCAAACCGTCCGGGGTCTCACTCTCCTCCGCACGAAGCGCTGCCTCGGCGACGATCTCCATCAGTTCGGCTTGTCGTCCTGAGCCAGGCCGACAAGCGGATCGTCGAATTGCTCGGCGAGATGGTCGCGGGCGCGGCGTACCCCCTCCGAGGACAAGGTGATCGGGTCCGATCTTGCCCAAGTAGTCCTGCCCGATGTCCCCGGCAGCCAAACAGAGCGCCAGGAAGCGCCGTTCGCGGTCCTCCTGGAGATCCGCGCTCGGCCCCGACCGGGACTGGCGTGGGCACCGCACGAGGCGCGTTCTGGCTGCGGTTGCTCGACGTAGTTCGACCGGAACCGACAGGCGCTCGGCAACCGTACGGGTCAGGTCGTCGCGCACCGCGCTGCGCTCGGGAGCGCGCTCGATCAGTTCGCGCGCCGCGGGCAAGAGCGCGATCGACCCCCTCGGGTCGCGACAGGTCTGCCTCGACGAGGACGCGAGCCACTGCGAACTGCAACACCGAGAGAGCCCGATCGATCCGCTCCGAGAACGCGCCGGTGCCCTCCGCGGCGAGCAGATCGGCCGGATCCTTGCCCTCGGGCAGCTCGATCACCCGCAGCGTGACGGCCCTTGCCCTCGGCGATCTTGGTGGCCCGCAGCATGGCCTCCTGGCCCGAGCTGTCGGCGTCGAGCGCCAGATAGACGGTGCCGTCGGCGCCCACGCGGCGCGCGAGCTCGGCGATCTGGTTGCTCGGTGGCGGCGGTGCCCATCAGCGCCACGGTCTCCTCGAAACCGGCCTGCGGCAGCGCCATCACGTCGGTGTAGCCCTCGGCGACGATCATCCGGCGCGCCTTGGCGGCCGGCTTGGCCGCGAGATCGATGCCGAACAGCAGCCGCCCCTTGTGGAAGAGCCCGCCCTCGGGGGTGTTGACGTACTTGCCGCCCTGCTCGTCGCGCATCGCGCGCGCCCCGAACCCGAGCACGCGGCCGCGGACGTCGGCGATCGGGAACATGATGCGCTCGCGGAAGAAGTCGTACGAGCCGCCGTTCTTGCCCCGCGCGCGCCAGCCCGGCGCCGTGGAGCTCCTCGAGCGGTGAAGCCGTCGCGCTGGGCGCCGACGAGCAGCGTGTCCCAGGCCTGCGGCGCGTAGCCGATGCGGAACGCGTCCAGCACCTCCTGTCCGAGGCCGCGCGACGCGCAGGTACTCACGCGCACGCCCGGCCTCCTTCGACTCGCGCAGGAAGCGCTGCGTAGAAGCCGGCGGCCCGCTCGAGCAGCTCCGCCATCCGCTCGCGGCGACGGCGCATCTCCTCCTCGTGCGGGTCCTCGCGCTCGCGCTTGAGCTCGATCGCCGTAGCCGCTCGGCGAGCAGCTCGACGGCATCCGGGAAGTCGACTCCCTCGGTCTCGCGGACGAAGCTGATCGTGTCGCCGCCCTCCTGGCAGCCGAAGCAGTAGTAGAAGCCCTTGCTCGCGGATCGACCGAGAACGACGGCGTCTTCTCGTCGTGGAACGGGCACAGGCCCGTGTAGCGCGTCCCGACCCGTCTCAGATCAGTCCGCGCGCCGATCACCTCGACGATGTCCGCCACTTCGCGAACCCGCTCGATCGAGTCCTGCGTGTACCGGGCCACGGCTTAGAACCCCTGCGGCACCGAAAGCTCGCTGAAGGCGCGGACCGCGAAGCGGTCGGTCATCCCGGCCAGGTAGTCGACGACGCGCTCGCAGTTCGCTCGCGTCCGGTGTCTGGGGCGGCGGCGGGTTCTCGGCGTACCAGGCGAACAGGGCGCGCAGCATCCGCTCGATCCGGCCGCCTCCCGCTGGGCGCTGGGCCCGAGGTAGACGCGCTCGAACATGAACTCGCGCAGCCGCAGCATCGCGCCGCCCACCTCGTCGCCCTGCGCGATCGCGCCGGCGCGCCAGCGGACCGGTCGATCAGGTCGACGACGAGCGTCTCGATCCGCTCGGAGCCCGGTGTCGCCGAGGATCGCGATCTCGTCGGCGGGCAGGTCGCCGAAGCCGATCACCCCCGCGCGGATCGCGTCGTCGATGTCGTGGTTGATGTAGGCGATGCGATCGACCACGCGCACGATCGCGCCCCTCGAGCGAGGCGGGCTCGCCCCGCCCCGGTGTGGTTGAGGATGCCGTCGCGAACCTGCGCGGTGAGGTTCAGCCCCGTCGCCGTCGCGCTCGATCCGCTCGACGATCCGCAGCGAGTGCTCGTTGTGGCGGAAGCGCACCCCGTAGCGCTCCTGCAGGCAGGCGTCGAGCACGCCCTCGCCGATATGGCCGAACGGCGGGTGGCCGAGATCGTGGCCGAGCGACGACTGCCTCGGTGAGGTCCTCGTTGAGGCGCAGCGCCCGCGCCACGTTGCGCGCGATCCCGCATGCCTCGAGCGTGTGGGTGAGCCGCGTTCGGTAGTGGTCGCCCTCGGGCGAGACGAACACCTGGGTCTTGTGCTTGAGCCGGCGGAACGCCGTGGTGTGGACGATCCGGTCGCGGTCGCGCTGGAACGGCGTGCGGTGGGCGGAGTCCGGTTCGGGGCGTGCGCGCTGCGCCGGATACGACCGCTCGCCGAGCGGCGAGAGCCCTTTCGCCTCGAGGGCCTGCACGCGCTCCGCGAAGCCCTGCAGACCGTCTGTCGAACTGCCGATCGTCACCCCTCGATTCTGGCAGCAGCGGCCTGGGCGGCGGCGACCCGTGCGATCGGCACGCGGTACGGCGAGCAGCTCACGTAGTCGAGCCCGGAGTGGTGGAAGAAGTCGACGGAGTCCGGATCGCCGCCGTGCTCGCCGCAGACCCCGAGCTTCAGGTCCGGCTTCACGGTGCGGCCCAGCCAGCCGCCCATCTTCACCAGCTCCCCCACGCCCGGCTCGTCGAGCGTCTCGAACGGGCTGCGGTCGAGGATGCCGCGGTCGATGTAGCGGGCGAGGAACTTGCCCTCGACGTCGTCGCGGCTGAAGCCGAGCGCCGTCTGGGTGAGGTCGTTGGTGCCGAACGAGAAGAAGTCCGCCTTCTCGGCGATCAGGTTGGCCAGCAGGCACGCCCGGGGCAGCTCGAGCATCGTCCCGATCAGCAGGTCGAGGTCGCTTCCCGCCGTATTTCGTCCACCGCCCTCTCGACCAGCTCGCGCATGAACTCGAGCTCCTTCTCGTAGGCCACGAGCGGGATCATGATCTCCAGCTGTGGCGCGCGTGCCCGTGCGATCCGCCACGGCAAGCGCGGCGCGCACGATCGCCGCCACCTGCATCTCGCAGATCTCCGGGTGCAGGATCGCGAGGCGGCAGCCGCGAGTACCGAGCATCGGGTTGGTCTCCTGGAGGGAGTGGACCCGGTCGAGGGTGCGCTCGAGCTCGGGGAGATCGTCGCTCACCTCGATCCGGGCGCGCTCGCACCTCGGCCCTTGAGCTCCTCGACGCCGGGAAGGAACTCGTGCAGCGGCGGGTCGAGCAGGCGGATCGTGACCGGCAGCCCTGCCATCTCCTCGAACAGGCCCTCGAAGTCCTGCTGCTGGAGCGGCAGCAGCTCCTCGAGCGCGCGCGCGGCGCTCGGCCTCCTCCTCGGCCATGATCATCGCCCGCATCTTCGGCTGGCGGTCCGCGGCCATGAACATGTGCTCGGTGCGGCAGAGCCCGATGCCCTCCGCGCCGAACGCCCGGGCCTTGCTCGGCGTCCTCGGGAGTGTCCGCGTTCGCCCGCACGCGCAGGCGGCGCAGTTCGTCGGCCCAGCCGAGGACGGTGCGGAACTCGTCGGTCCACTCGGGGTCGGCGAGCGGCACGTCGTCGGTGGTCACCTCGCCCGTGGTGCCGTTGATAGCGATCAGGTCGCCCTCGCGAGAGGTGCTTCGCCGTCGACCGACACGGTGCGCTCGGCCAAGGTCGATCTCCAGCGCGGCGGCGCCCGCAGACGCACGGCTTGCCCATCCCGCGCGCCACCAGCGCGGCGTGGCTCGCCTTCCCGCCCTCGGCGGTGAGGATGCCCTTCGCGGCGTGGAAGCCGGCCACGTCGTCGGCCTCGGTGAAGGGTCGCACCAGCATCACGTCGCGGCCGGCCTCGGCCGCCGCGACGGCTTCGCCGGCAGTGAACACGATCTCGCCCTTGGCCGCGCCCGGTGAGGCGGCCACGCCACGCGCGATGACCTCGTAGTCGGCGTCGCGCACGAAGGTCGGGTGCAGCAGCGACTCGAGGCTCGCAGCGTCGATCGTCAGCCAGCGCCTCGCCCCTCGTCGAGCAGCCCCTCGGAGACTGCGTCGACGGCGAACCGCACCGCGGCCTGGGCCGGGCGCTTCGCGTTGCGAGTCTGGAGCATGTAGAGATGACCTTCCTCGACTGTGAACTCCGTGTCCTGCATGTCGCGTAGTGCGCCTCGAGCGTGCGCGAGGATGTCGAGCAGCTGCGGCGTGGGGCTCCGGCATGACTTCGGCCATCTCGGCGAGGTCGTGCGGCGTGCGCACGCCTGACACGACGTCCTCGCCCTGCGCGTTGACCAGGAAGTCGCCCGAGGGCTCCGGCGCGCCGCTGATCTCGTCGCGCGAGAAGGCGACGCCGGAGCACGAGCTGTCGCCCTTGTTGCCGAACACCATCTGCTGGACGTTGACGGCGGTGCCCCACGCGTCGGGGATGCGGTTGATCCGCCGGTACTCCCGCGCCCGGTCGCCGCTCCACGAGTCGAACACCGCGCGGATCGCCTGGCGCAGCTGCTCGCGCGGGTCCTGCGGGAAGTCCTCGCCCGTCTGGTCGCGGTAGAGCCCCTTGAAGTCGTCGACGAGCGCCTTCAGCTCGTCAACGCCGAGCTCGGTGTCGAGCTCCACCCCCGCGGCCTTCTTGCGCTCCGCGATGGCCGCCTCGATTGCCTCCCCTGGCACGTCGCGGCAGACGTTGCCGAACATCTGCACGAAGCGGCGGTAGGAGTCCCACGCGAAGCGCTCGTTCCCGGTTGCCGCGGCGAGCCCGGCGACCGCCTCGTCGCCGAGGCCGAGGTTGAGCACCGTGTCGAGCATGCCCGGCATCGACTCGCGTGCGCCCGAACGCACCGACACGAGCAGCGGGTCGGTCCGGTCGCCGAGCCGCTTGCCCGCGAGCTCCTCGAGCCGGGCGAGCGCCGCGTCGACCTGCGCGTCGAGCCCGGCCGGCTCCTCGCCGCCCGCCTCGATGTAGGCGACGCACGCCTCGGTGGTGATCGTGAATCCGGCCGGCACGCGGTCGGTACCGAGGATGCGCGTCATCTCGGCCACGTTCGCCCCCTTGCCGCCGAGCAGATCGCGCATCTCGCGCGAGCCCTCGGAGAAGTCGTAGACGAGCTGCGTGGATTCGTCGGCAGGCACCGGCTGAGTCTAGGAGACTCTCCGTATGGCGAATTCCGAGATCGTGCTGGCACGTCACGGCGAGACCGAGTGGAGCAAGACGCTGCGCCACACGGGACGTACGGACATCCCACTCACGGACGCCGGGCGCGAGGAGGCCAAGGCGCTCGCGCCGCGGCTCGCGGGGCGCGACTTCGGGCGGGTGCTGGCGAGCCCGCTGGCGCGCGCATCCGACACGTGCGCGCTGGCCGGCCTCGGCGCCGGGGCCGAGAAGCGCGACGAGTTGCTCGAAGTCGACTACGGCCAGTACGAGGGCCTGACCACGGCCACGATCCGCGAGACCGTGCCCGGCTGGACGGTCTGGACCCACGGGTCCGAGGGCGGCGAGAGCGTGGACGACGTCGGCGCACGGTTGGACCCGCTCATCGCCGAGCTGAAGGCGGAGGAGAGCGACGTGGCGGTGTTCGCCCATGGCCACGTCCTGCGGATCCTCGCCGCCCGCTGGCTCGAGCTGCCGGCGGCCGACGGACGCCTGCTCGCGCTCGGCACCGGAACGCTCTCGACGCTCGGGTGGGAGCGCGAGACTGCGGTGATCCGGGTCTGGAACGCCTAGGCCGCGACGCGCCGCAGCCGCACGTGCGCGTGGTGCTCCAGCGTCTCGGCGATCGCGCGGTCGGCCTGGCCGAGCGCGGCGTCCGGGGCCTCCGGCACCTCGGCCAGCGACCCGCCGATCGCGGCGACCATGAACGCGTGCGCGTCCTCCCCGAGCGGGAACGACCCCGCCTCGCACGTATGGCAGACCACTCCTCCCGCCGCCGGCGAGAAGGCGCACAGCTCGTCGGCCTCGCCGCAGCTGGCGCACGAGGCCAGCTCGGGCGCGAAGCCGGCGGCGAGCAGCAGCTTCAGCCGGAACGCGAGCGACTGGCCGCGCGTGGCGAGTGCCGGGTCGGCGTCGAGCGTCGCAAGCTGGTTGCAGAGCAGGTTGTAGGCGGGCTGGTTCGGCTCGGGGGTGTCGAGCAGCCGCAGGATCGCCTCGCACGCCTGCGTGGCCCGCTCGAGCGGCGCGCGCGACTCGCGCAGCGCCGGGTGGGCGTGCACCGTGTCGGCGCCGGTGACCGTGCACAGGTCCCCCCTGCCCTGATGCAGGATGAGCCGCACCCGGCTGAGCGGCTCGAGCCGGCCCCCGAGCCGTGAGCGCGTGCGCCGCACGCCCTTCGCGACGGCACCGATCCGCCCCCGGTCGGCGCTGTACAGGTGCAGGACCCGATCGGCCTCGCCGAAGCGGATCGAGCGCAGCACCACAGCCTCCGTCTTGAAGCTCCCGGGCATGACCTACAGAGGATGCGCTCAGCGGCGGACGGCACGCGCCCGCGTCCGCGGGCGCGGCTGGCACTTCTGGCAGAAATGCGTCCCACGGCCGGCGGCGACGATCTTGCGGATCGGCGTCGCGCAGCGCTCGCACGGCTCTCCCGCTCGGCCGTAGGCCTTGAACCCGTACTGGTAGCTCCCGCGCTGGCCGTCGGCGTTGCGGAAATCGTCGATCGACGATCCCTTCGCGTCGATCCCCGCCTCGAGCACCTCGACCACCGCGTCGCGCAGCAGCGCGGTCTGCGGCCGCTTCAGGGTGCCCACCGGGCGCAGCGGGTGGATCCGGGAGATCCAGAGCGCCTCGTCGGCGTAGATGTTGCCCACGCCCGCGATCCGGTCCTGCGACAGGAGGAACGCCTTGACCGGGGCACGGCGCCCGCGGGTCAGCTCGTGCAGGTACTCCGCGGTGAACTCGTCGCCCAGCGGCTCGACGCCGAGCCGCTCGGCGAAGTACTCGTCGCGCGCCGCGTCGCCGGCGAGGACCTGCCCTGTGCCGAACCTGCGCGGATCGGTGAAAAACACCCGTGAGCCGTCGTCGAGCTCGAACCGGACGCGCGTGTACTGCCGCGCCTCGTCGTCGCCCTTCGGGACGAGCAGGAGATTCCCGGTCATCCGCAGGTGCATCACCAGATGCATCTCGTCGTCGAGCCGGACGTCGAAGTACTTGCCGCGCCGCCCCACCTCGGCGATGCCGCGACCCTCGAGCGCGTCGGACACCTCGACCGGCGACATCGGCTCCGACCACCGCTCGTCGAGCACCTGGACCCGCTCCAGCCGTCGCCCCTCGAGGTGCGGGGCGAGCTGGCGCCGGATCGTCTCGACCTCGGGCAGCTCGGGCATCAGGGAGTGGTCGTGGTGTTCGCGGGGGTGGTTGTCGTGGGCGTGGTCTTCGTCTTCGACTTGGCCTTGGCCTCGGCCGCTTTCTTCCTGGCCGCCGCCTTCTTCTTCTCGTCCGCGGCCAGCTTGCCCGTCACCTTCAGCGACTTGAGCACGCCCGGCGTGATCGCCGCGTCACGGGCCTTGAAGTCGCCGACCGGGGCGAAGATCTCGATCACGTACTCGACGTTGCCCTTGTAGACGTGGATGCTGCGGATCTGGACGCGTTCGCCGGCCAGCTTCTGGCGTCCGACGAGCTCCACGGCCCGGGCGCCGCCGACGCGGGTCGCGTTGGCCGAGATCAGCTTGTAGCTCTTGTCGCGCTTCTTCGTCGAGGAGACGAGACGCCGCCGCGCGGCCGCCAGCTCGCCCTTGTTGCGCGGGAGCTGCTCGCCGCGCTTGTACGCGTAGACCGAGACCACTGTGCGGCCGAGGACGGCGAAGAACAGCCCCGGGGCCTTGAGCACCTGGCGTTCCAGGTTGGCCGGCAGCTGCACGGTCAACCCGGCATCCTTCGCCGCGAACTGTTTGCTGCTCGCCGACGGGATCAGCAACCCCGGGTCGGGCTTGGCGAGGTCGTTCCCGCACGCGGCCAGAACGGCAGCTGCAAGCACGGCAAGAGAAAGAGCTGCGGCGCGACGCATCCGCGTGGTTCTAGCAGGAGGCCGGGTCAGCCGGCGTTGGCGCGCGGGTGCGCGCGGAAGTACACGTCCTTCAGCCGTTCGCTCGACAGGTGGGTGTAGAGCTGGGTCGTCGCCACGTCGGCGTGGCCGAGCATCTCCTGCACCGACCGCAGGTCGCAGCCCCCGGCGAGCAGATGCGTGGCGAAGGTGTGGCGGAGCGTGTGCGGGCTCATCCGTTCCGCGAGCCCGCATGCCTCGGCGTGGCGGCGGACGATCTTGTAGAGACCCTGGCGGGTCAGTGCGCCGCCGCGGAAGTTGACGAACAGATGCGTCTCGGGCCGCACGCCGACCAGCGCCGGCCGCCCACGCGCGAGATAGCGGCGAACCGCCTCGGCCGCCGCCTGGCCGACCGGCACGAGCCGCTCCTTCGACCCCTTGCCGCGCGCGCGCAGCACGCGCTCGTCGATGTCGATGTCGGCGATCTCGAGACCGACGGCCTCGGACGCGCGTAGTCCCGAGGCGTACATCAGCTCGAGCAGTGCCCGGTCGCGCAGCTCGGTCGGCCCGGTGCCCTTCGCGGTGTCGATCAGGCTCGCGACCTCGTCGCGGGTCAGCACGTCGGGCAGCTTGCGCCCGCGGCGCGGTCCGGTGAGCGCCGCGGTCGGGTCGGACTCGCGGATCCCTTCGCGGCGGAGGTGGCGGTAGAAGCTGCGCAGGCAGGCGGTCTTGCGATGCACGGTCGCGGGCGAGGCGGAGCGTCCGGGCGCGCCACCCAGGCCGGCGAGGAAGTCCGACACGTCGGCCGCCTCGGCACTGACCGCGTTGCTGCCACGCTCGTCCAGGAACCGGCCGTACTGGAGCAGATCGGAGCGATAGGCCTCGAGCGTGTTGCGCGACAGCCCGCGCTCGAACTCGAGATAGGCGAGGAAGTCGAGCACGAGGTGCTCGTGCGGCATCTCCGCCGGGGGCTTCGCGATGGTGGCCACTGCGAGCCTCATTCGCCCGCGGCGGGCTCCCCCCTTTGCGTTGCAACTAAGCCGTCAGCGGAGGTAAGCCCTGAACCAGAGCAGCCCGACGAGCGTCTTCGCGTCCTTGATCGTGGGGATCACGTCGTCGAGGTCCGCGACGGCGATCGTCTCGATCTCGATCCGCTCCTCCTCGCCGGAGTCGAGCGACTCGTCGTAGAGGTCGCGCGCGAGGAAGAGGTGGTTCTCCTCCGAGAGGATCCCCGCCGACGTGTAGATCGACGTGATCGGCTCCCACTCGCGGGCGCCCTTGCCGATCTCCTCGGCGAGCTCGCGCTTCGCCGTGTCGAGCGGAGGCTCGCCCTCGAGCTTGCCGGCCGGTAGCTCCAGCAGGCCTGCCTCGCAGCACCGGCTCGCGGGGCTGGCGGACCATCCAGATCCGCTCGCCGTCGAACGGCAGGATCGTCACGGCCCCCGGGTGCTCGACTATCTCGCGGTCCGCCTCGCCCCCGTCCGGGTAGCGGAAGCGGTCACGGCGGACCTTGACCACGTGGCCGCTCCACGCCTCCTCGCTGTTGATCCGCTCCAGGCCGCTCACTCCCTGGGATCTGCCGCCTGCTCGACCAAGCCAAACGTGAGGTCGAGCGCGGTCTCGAGAGCGCCGACCGTGACCGACTCGTCGGGCTGGTGGTTGCGCTCGGTGCCGTTGGCAATGTTCAGCACCGGCACGCCGCGCGGGATCAGCGCGTTCGCGTCGCTCCCCCCGCCGGTCGCTATGTACTCGGGCTCGATCCCGAGCCCCTCGAGCGCCGCTGCGGCGGTGGTGACGACCGGCGCGTTGCGCGACAGCCGGAACCCGCGGAAGAGCTCCTCGACCTCGGTTTCGACGTTGCACTCGGTATCGGAAGCCGCGGCGTTGATGGCGTCGACCATGGCGGCAACCGAGGCCCCGGCCTTCTCCTCGTCGAGGCTGCGGGTCTCGAGCTCGAGCCGGCAGCGCTCGGCAACCACGTTGAGCGCCGTCCCGCCGCTGATCGTGCCGGCGTTGGCGGTGGTCTCGGGGTCGATGCGCCCGAGCTCCATCGCGGCGATGGCCCTTCCGGCCGCGGTGATCGCGCTCCGGCCCGCCTCCGGCCGGATCCCGGCGTGCGCCGCCACCCCCTCGAAGGTCGCGGTCACGCCGTAGAAGGTGGGCCCGGCGACGACGAGCTCACCGATCGGCGTCGCGTGGTCGAACACGTAGCCGTAGTCGGACCGCAGGTCATGCGTCAGCTCCTTGGCGCCGTGCAGGGCCCGTTCCTCGCAGGTGGTGAGGAGAAGCTCGATCCCGACGGGCGGCGGGGTCGCGGTGTAGCGCCGGGCGAGCGCGAGCAGCAGCACCACGGCGGCCTTGTTGTCGGCACCGAGGATCGCCTCGTGCGCGTTGCGCAGGAGCCCCTCGTCGTTGACCACCTCGACCGGCGCAGCGAGCGGGACGGTGTCGAGGTGCGCGCAGAACAGCACCGTCGGGGCTCCCGCCGGGCCGGAGATGTGGCTCAGCAGGTTGCCGGTGTCCGAGCCGGTCGCGGGCGCGCTGTCGTCCTCGTCGACGTCGAGGCCGCACGAGCGCAGGTCCCGGGACACCTCGTCGGCTATCTCACGCTCGCGCTTCGACGGGCTTTCGATCTCACACAGGCGGACGAAGTCCGCCAGGAGCCGCGCGCGTTCGGCGGCCGACGCGCGCGGCGCCGGCGCGGTCACGCCAGGGACTCGGAGCCCGGCTTGTCGGCGGGCGTCGCGCTGACGCTCGGCTCGACGTCCGGCGCGCGGTCGCGCACGCGCTCGAGCGCCGCACCGACGAAGTCACGGAACAGCGGCTGCGGGCGCAGCGGACGCGACTTGAACTCCGGGTGGTACTGCGACGCGACGAAGAACGGGTGGTCGGGCAGCTCGACGATCTCGACCAGGCGGTCGTCGGGCGAGGTGCCGGAGAACACGAGCCCCTCGGCCTCGAGCCGCTTGCGCAGGTGGTTGTTGACCTCGTAGCGGTGGCGGTGGCGCTCGTAGATCACGGCCTCGCCGTAGATCTCGCGGGCGCGGGTGCCCTCGTGCAGCTTCACCGGGTCGGCGCCGAGCCGCATCGTCCCGCCCATGTCGCGGACCTCCTTCTGCTCGGGCAGGAGGTCGACGACCGGGAACGGCGTCTCGGGATCGAACTCGGTCGAGTTCGCTCCGTCCATCCCGGCGACGTGGCGGGCGAAGTCGCAGACGGCCATCTGCATGCCGAGGCAGATGCCGAGGTACGGGACCTCGTTCTCACGCGCGTAGCGGGCGGCGCGGATCTTGCCCTCGATCCCGCGGACCCCGAAGCCGCCCGGGATCAGGATGCCGTCGCACCTCGGCGAGCTCCTCGAGCGCCTCGTCGTCGGTCAGCTGCTCGGAGTCGATCCAGTGCACCTCGACCTTGCCACCGTGGTGCGCGCCGCCGTGGCCGAGCGCCTCGATGACCGACAGGTAGGCGTCCTCGAGCTTCGTGTACTTGCCGACGAGCCCGATCTTGACCACGTCGCCCGCCTCGTCGTAGCGCTTGACGAGCGCGTCCCAGGCCGACAGGTCGGGCGGCTCGGTCTCGATCCCGAACCGGTCGAGGATCTGGTCGTCGACGCCCTCGGCGCGGAAGTAGAGCGGCACCTTGTAGATCGAGTCGACGTCGCGGGCCGACACCACGGAGTCGACCGGCAGGTTCACGAACAGCGCGATCTTCTCGCGGATGTCGCGCGACAGCGCCTCCTCGGAGCGGCACATGACCATGTCCGGCTGGATGCCGATGCGGCGCAGCTCCTGGACCGAGTGCTGCGTCGGCTTGGTCTTCAGCTCGCCGGCGTGACCGAGGTACGGGACGAGGGTCAGGTGGAGGAACATGCAGACGTCGCGGCCCTCGTCGACCTGGAACTGGCGCAGCGCCTCGAGGAACGGCAGCGACTCGATGTCGCCCGACCGTGCCGCCGATCTCGGTGATGACGATGTCCACGTCGTCGGCCTGCGAGACCCGGCGGATGCGGTTCTTGATCTCGTCGGTGATGTGCGGGATCACCTGGACGGTGCCGCCGAGGTAGTCGCCGCGGCGCTCGCGCCGGATGACCGAGTCGTAGATCGCGCCGGTGGTCACGTTCGAGCCGCGTGACGCGTTGACGTCGGTGAAGCGCTCGTAGTGGCCGAGGTCGAGGTCGGTCTCGGCGCCGTCCTCGGTGACGAACACCTCGCCGTGCTGGAACGGGCTCATCGTGCCCGGGTCGACGTTGATGTACGGATCGAACTTCTGCAGGGACACGGAGAGGCCGCGCGCCACGAGCAGCTGTCCGATCGACGCCGCGGCGATGCCCTTGCCGAGCGAGGAGACGACGCCGCCGGTGACGAAGATGTAGCGCGTGCGGCCGCCGTTGCTCACGCTTCGAACATACCGCCCTTCACGGATGACAACGGCCCCGGCACCTACGCCGCGAGCAATTCTTTTGCGTGTTTGCGGGCTCCGAGGTCGTTCTCGTCGGCCCCGAGCATGCGACAGAGCTCCGCGACGACGTCCGACTTGCCGGCAGTTGCGTCGACGCTCGTGGTGGCCAGATCGCCGTCCGCGGCCTTCTCGATCCGGAAGTGGCTGCTCGGCCATCGCCGCGATCTGGGGCAGGTGGGTGATGCACAGCACCTGGCGCGCGTCGCCGAGCGCGCGCAGGCGCTCACCGACCGCGCGGGCGGTCTGGCCGCCGACGCCGGAGTCGACCTCGTCGAACACCAGCGTCCCCGACGTGCCGACCCCCGCGACGGTCATCAGCGCGAGCATCACGCGCGACAGCTCGCCGCCCGACGCGCTCTCGCGGACAGGGGCGGCCGGGCACCCCCGGGTTCGGGCGCGAGCAGGAACTCGACCCGCTCGGCGCCCGTCGCGACGATCTCCTCGCGCGGCTCGAGCACGACCTCGAAGGCGGCGCCGTCCATCGCGAGCGACCCCAGCTCCTCGCTCACGCGCCTTGGCCAGCTTCGGCGCGGCCTTGGCCCGCGGCGCGCTCAGCTCGCCCGCCAGCGCCGCCCGCTCGGCGACCGCGGCCTCGAGCTCGGCCTGGGCCTCCTCGAGCGACCACCTCGGCGTTCTCGATGCCGGTCGACGCTCGGCCCGGCAGCGCTCGCCGTGCTCGAGCACCGCGGCCACGGAGCCGCCGTGCTTGCGCAGGACGCGGTCGTAGGCGTCGAGCCGCGTCTCGACCTCCTCGAGCCGCTCCGGGTCCGCGTCGAGCCCGCCGAGGTAGTCGCGCAGCTCGGCGGCCAGGTCCTCCGCCTCGATCCGCAGCGCCCGCAGGCGCTCGCGCCAGCGCGTCGAGCGCCGGGTCCGCCCCGGCCACGCCGTCGGCCTCGGCCTCGGCGGCAGCGATCAGCGCGGTCGCGCCCGCCCTCGCCATCGTCCGGCGCCAGGGCCTCGCCGCCCGCGCGCGGCGGCCGCGCGCAGGACATCGACCCGGCGCGAGGCGCTCCCGCTCGGCGCCGAGGGCCGCGTGCTCGTCGGCTCGCTCGGGCTCGAGGCCGTCGATCTCGTCGAGCTCGAACCGGCAGCAGGTCGAGGTCGCGCTCGCGCGGCCCGGCGCGCTCGCGCAGCTCCTCGAGCGCCCGCTCCGCCGCGCGAACGCGCGTGTGCGCCGCCCGCCACGTGCTCTCGCAGCGCCGAGGTGCTCGGCGCCGCAGAAGCCGTCCAGCGAGCTCGAGCTGCGCCGCGGCGACGGTCAGCTTGCGGTGCTCGTGCTGGCCGAAGAAGGCGACGAGCCGGCCGCCGAGCTCGCGCAGGTCGGCCGCCGTCGCCGAGCGCCCCTGGACGTAGGCGCGGCGTGCGGCCCTCGGCGCGAGACGCGCCGCGCGAGCACGATCTCGCCGTCGTCCGCATCGCCGAGGCGCTCACGCAGATCCTCGAGCCCATCGCGCGTCGAGCAGCCCGTCGGGCAGGTCGAAGACGCCCTCGACGTAGGCCTCCGCCGCGCCGGGGCGCACGATCCCCTGGCGCGGCTTGCCGCCGAGCAGCAGGTCGAGCGCGTGCGCCAGCACCGTCTTCCCGGCGCCCGTCTCACCCGTGATCGCGTTCAGGCCGGCGCCGGGCCGCAGCTCGGCCCGGTCGATCAGGAGCAGGTTCTCGATGCGCAGCTCGAGGAGCATGCGACCGGTTTACCTGCGGCCGCGGACGGCAACCGGGCCCCTGCAAGGCTTTCGTCACACAACATGCGGAAATTGCGAACGGACGCCCGGCTCCGGCGCCGCTCAAAAGGACAGACGGCCGAACTTTTCGCGCAGGCGGTGGTAGAAGGTCGCGCCGCCGACCTGGGCGATCTGCGCCGTGTCGCGGCGGAAGCGGATCTCGACCTCCTCCTCGGGCGCCAGCGCGCAGACGGTCTGGCCGTCGGTGGTGAGGTCGACCGGCGTCGCTCGCTGGAGCGGTTGATCACCTCGCAGCGCGATCGTCCGGCGCGACCACCAGCGCACGCGCGGTGAGGGTGTGCGGCGCGATGAACGAGACCACGTAGCCCTCCACCCCCCAGGCCATGACCGGCCCGCCGTTGGCGAGGTTGTAGCCCGTCGACCCGGCGGGCGTGGCCACCACGAGCCCGTCGCAGCGCACCTGCCCGAGCTCCTCCCCCGCGACCGAGTAGCCGAGCTCGGCCACGCGTGAGTCGGCGCGGCGGTGGAACGAGATGTCGTTGACCGCGATCTGCTCGCCGGCCGAGGTCGCCACGGCGAGTGTCGGCAGGCTGAGGACGTGGAAGTCGCCGTCGAGGGCGCGCTGGATGCCCTCGTCGAGCGGGTCGCGCTCGACCGTCGCGAGGAAGCCGATCGCGCCGAAGTTCACGGCGAACACCGGCACGCCGCTGCCCGGCGTAGCGCCGCATCGCGCCGAGGATCGTGCCGTCTCCGCCGAAGACCATCGCGAGGTCGGTCGGCCCGTCGGCGTCCGCGCCGAGCTCGACCGGACCGGCAAGATCTGCGAGGTCGTGCTTCTCGAGCTCCTCGGGTGGAATCCGGATCGTCGTGCCGTTCTCGGCCGCGAGCTCGACGAGCCGGCGCACCGCCACGCCGATCTCCGGCGAGGCCCGGCGCGTGAAGACCGTGATGGTGGAGGGACCGCTCACGGCTCCACCTTCCGCGCCGCACCCTCGAGATCCTGCACGGCACCCGCCCGCCCGGGCTCGGCGATCCACACGAACGACTCCTCGTTGCCGGCCGGGCCGGGAAGCCCGGACGACACGTAGCCGAGCACGCTCAGGCCCAGCTCGTCGCGGACGTGCCCCCACGGTGACCAGGGCGGCTCGCCGGTCCGCGGCTTCGCGCACCACCCCGCCCTTGCCGATCCGGTCGCGGCCCACCTCGAACTGCGGCTTGATCATCGCCAGGCAGTCGAACCGTGGCGTCGCGGTGGCACAGTGCCGCTCCGAGCACCTTCGTCAGCGAGATGAACGAAACGTCGGCGACGACGAGGTCGGGCGCCCACGGCAGGTCGCCGGGCCCTATCCCGCGCGCGTTGGTGCGCTCGACGACCGTGACGCGGTCGTCGTTGCGCAGCGACCAGTGCAGCTCCCCGTAGGCCACGTCGAGCGCGATCACCGCCGCGGCCCCGCGCTGGAGCAGGCAGTCGGTGAAGCCGCCCGTGGATGCACCGACGTCCAGGCCCCGGCGGCCCGCGGGGTCGAGCGCGAAGGCGTCGAGGGCGTTCGCCAGCTTCTCTCCACCGCGAGAGACGAAACGCGGCCGCTCGTCGACCGACAGATCGGCGTCCTCGGCCACGAGCTGGCCGGGCTTGGCCGCCCGCGCCCCCGCACCGCCGATGCGGACCTCGCCGGCCAGGACCGCAGCGGCCGCACGCGAACGCGTCTCGAACAAGCCGCGTTCGGCCAGGAGCGTGTCGAGGCGCCGTTTGGCCATGCGCCGGAGCGTACCTTCGGCGCCCCGAAGTGTGACGACAATCACACTTACCCCGGGTCAGCGGCGTAGGTTGTTATTTGCAATGCGCTTCTCTCCTGACACCCGCTCGGCCCTCCTGGTCGCCTCGGGCACGACCCTCCTGCTGGCGCCGTTCATGCTCGGTCTGGGCATCGCGGCTGTCGCCTCGGGCGTGTTCATCGGCGCGATCATCGTCGGTCTGGGCTTCGCGGGCACGGCCTTCACCGGCCGCGGCACGATCCCGATGTCGGCCCACATGGCCTTCGATCAGGGCATCGGCGCCGGCCTGGTGCTCGCTGCCGCGGCGTTTGCGGTGGTCGGCGAGCTCGGCGCCACGGCGCTCTTCCTCCTCGCCGGCGTCGTCCAGCTGGTCGTCGGCACGGCCACCCGCTACAGCGTGAACGCGACGCAGGCCGCCTAACAAACTTCCTGTACACAGACGCAGCACACATACGCATCACTCCTCCCTCGAAAACGGCCCGCCTCTGGCGGGTCGTTTTCTTTGCGTGGCGTCCCTCACAGGTCCCGGCGGCTGAACACCAGAGCCGCTAGGAACATCACGCCGGCGCACCACGCGAGCGCCCACGGCCAGATCCCGGCACCCACCCCATCGGCGCCGCCGAACGGCCCGAGCTGCACGATCACGCCGGCCGTGCCGCCGATGTCCGACGTCAGGGCGTGGAGCCCGTTCTGGTAGAGCGCCTCGAACGGCACGATCCACGCGATGACCGAGCTCGCCGACTCCAGCGAGTCGATGTCGAGCCCCTCGCCGATCTGGCCCAGCAGTCCGCCGGCCAGCCCGGCCGCGAAGACCATGAAGACCGCGATGCCGTTGGCCGTGGTCGAGAGCAGCGTCGTCCCCAGGAGGGAGGCCGCCACCATCGTCACCACGCCCACCGCGAGGCCGGCCGCAGGCACGACCACGGACGAGGGCGTGAAGTCGCCGGTCACCCACGTGATCAGCACGGCGAAACAGAAGACGATCACCACATAGGAGGCGCAGACCGCCGAGGCGGCCAGGAACCGCCCGGCGAGGAGCGTGGTCCGCCCCACCGGACGCACGACGAGCGGCTGGAGCAAACCGCGCTCGGCGTCACCCCGCACCGCGTCGAGCGTCAGGAACACGGCCAGCACCACGCCGAGGAAGAGCGTGACGAACATCGACAGGCCGAGCAGCGTCCCGCCCGTGAGCGCCTTGTCGTCGACGTCGATGCCGCCGTCGCTGAACTGTCCGACCGAATCGAACGCCGTCGACGCGGCGAGGGCGAAAAGCGCGAGGAACCCAACGGTGAGCAGCCCGACCACGAGCAGGACACGACGGCGGATCGCCTCACGCAGAGCATGCCCGGCGATGGTGAGCGCGTCGCTCATCCGTCGCGGCCGACCACGGCATCGAGGTAGGCGTCCTCGAGCGTCCCCGTCACCACCCTCACGCCGTAGACCTCAGCCCCTTCGGCAACCAGCTCGCGGACGATCCGCGGCACGTCCTCACGGCGTGCGTCGGGGAGGCGGCGGACGCCCTCCGAGGTCTCGACCTCCACGCCGCCGGGCGCCGTGAGGTCCTCCGGGCGGCCCTGGGTCACCACGCGGCCGCCGTCGATGATCACTACGCGATCGCACACGAGCTCGATCTCGCTGAGCAGGTGGGAGTTCAAGAGCACCCCGACTCCCTGCTGGCGCAGCCCGACGAGCAGGTCGCGGACCGTACGCCGGCCGCCCGGATCGAGCGCGCTCGTCGGCTCGTCGAGCAGCACGAGCCGCGGCGAGCCGATCAGCGACTGCGCGATGCCGAGCCGCTGCTGCATGCCCTTGCTCATGGCCGCCATGCGCCGTTCCTCCTCGCCCGCGAGGCCGACCCGCTCGAGCAGGTCGCCGCGCTCCTGTGCGCCACCCCCGGAGCGGGCGAGGCGCTGGTGCAGGGCGAGCACCTCGTCGGCACTGGCCCAGGCCGGGAACCGGAAGAGCTCGGCGAGGTAGCCGGTCGAGGCGCGAGCCGCCCGGCTGCCGGCGGGCGCGCCGGCGACCTGGGCCTCGCCCCCGCTCGCGCGGACGAGGCCGCAGGCGATCTTCACGAGCGTCGACTTGCCGGCGCCGTTGGGGCCCAGCAGCCCGACCAGCTCCCCCTCGCCCACCTCGAGGTCGACGCCGTCGAGCGCGATCGTGCCGCCGTAGCGCTTGGAGAGCCCACTGGCGGAGAGCGCGGCGGTCATCGCCGGTCACTCTAGGGAGCGCGGGTGGCGCTCAGGCGCGGGCCGTGTGCAGGTTCCGTGCAGGCAGCCCGGCTCAGCCCGGGACCGCGCCTACCGCAGCGAGTGCCTCTTCCGGGTCGCGGAACGCGCGGAAGAGCAGGACCTTCCCGGCGCGGAATCGGAGCATCCAGCCGGCGGCGGTCTCGGTCTCGATCCCGCTGCCCGTGCCGCGGTAGTGGATGCGGCCCACCAGCACCGCGACCTCGCCGACGGCAATCACGTCGTCGATGTCCGCGCGGACGATCTCCCACGCGTCGCCGAGATCAGCGAGATACGCCCGGGTTCCGTCGTACCCGCGGTACATCCCCTCCTCCCCGAGCTGGGCGAAGAAGGAATGCCACTCGACCTGAGGATCGGCAAGCGCGATCAGCCCTTCGACATCGCCGCGGCTGAGGATCGCCATCGCGTGGCGGGCCCGGGCGATCGTCTCCTGGGACATCAGCGCCAGTATCCCCCACCACGGACCTCCGTGGGACGGGATACTGAGGACCATGTCGGAGGAGACCATCGAAGTCGTCAGGGCCGTCTTCCGCGGTTGGGACGAAGCAGGCGGCGTCGAGGGCATGCTGCCGTTCTTCCACGAGGACATCGCCTACCTGCCGATGGACGAGGACGACACGATCCGCGGACACGGCGAGATGCGCAGCTACTTCGCCCGCTGGATGGAGCCGTGGGAGGAGTTCCAGGTCGGCCCGACCGAGTTCCTCGACAACGGGGACCGGGTCTTCAACGGGGTCGACATGGTCGCCCGTGGACGCGGCAGCGGCGTCCCGGTGACGATGACGTACTGGCAGGTGTGGACGATCCGCGACGGCACGGCGCTTCGGTGGGAGGAATACACCGACCGCGCCGAGGCGCTGGCAGCCGCGGGGCTCTAGGCGAGCGCGCCGCGCTTGGCGGCCACCGCCGCGGCGACCTTGTCCGCGACGTTCTCGGAGGTCAGGCCGACCTCCTCGCGCAGCAGCGCGGGCTTGCCGTGCGTGACGTAGCGGTCCGGCAGGCCGAAGCGCAGGACGCGGGTGTCGCCGAGGCGGTCGCTGTCGACGAGGTGCTCGACGACGGCGGCGCCGAAGCCGCCGGCGAGGACGTTCTCCTCGATCGTGACGAGCACGTCGTGGCTCTCGGCGAGCCGCTCGACCAACTCGGTGTCCAGCGGCTTTGCGAAGCGGGCGTCGGCCACGGTCGGCTCGACGCCGTGCTCGGCGGTGAGGAGGTCGGCCGCGCCCAGCGCGACCGGCACCCCGTAGCCGTAGCCGAGGAGCGCAACGCGCTCGCCCTCGCGCAGAACCTCGCCGCGCCCGATCTCGATCTTGGCGGGAGTGGAGGGAAGCGGCATGCCCTCGGCCTCGCCGCGCGGGTAGCGCAGGCCGACCGGACCGTCGTAGGCGATGGCCGTATGGAGCATGTCGACGAGAGCGGCCTCGTCGCGCGGCGCCATCAGCACCATGTTCGGCAGGCAGCGCAGGTAGGAGATGTCGAAGACGCCGTGGTGGGTCGGCCCGTCGTCGCCGACGAGCCCGGCGCGATCCATCGCGAACACCACGTCGAGCTCCTGCAGGCAGACGTCGTGGACGATCTGGTCGAACCCGCGCTGGAGGAAGGTCGAGTAGATCGCCGCGACGGGCTTGGCGCCCTGGAGCGCGAGGCCGGCGGCGAAGAGGACGGCGTGCTGCTCGGCGATGCCGACGTCGTAGTACCGGTCGGGCATGCGCGTCCTGGAGGATGTTCAGCCCGGTGCCGGAGTTCATCGCGGCGGTGATGCCGATGACCCGCTCGTCGCGCTGGGCCTCGGCCACGAGCGCGTCGCCGAAGACCTTCGTGTACTGCGGCGGCTTCGGCGCTGCGGGCGTGGCCGGAGGCGGCGCCTTCGGCGCGGGCGCGCCGTTGACGATCGAGGCGGGCTTGGCGGCGTGCCACTGCTCCATGCCCTCGAGGCCGCCCTCCTCGGCGGGGGCGAAGCCCTTGCCCTTGACCGTCGCGGCGTGCACGACGACCGGGCGGTCCGCGTCGAGGCCCTCGTTGATCGCCTCGCGCAGGGCGCCGACGTCGTGGCCGTCGATGACGCCGATGTAGGCGATGTCGAGCTCCTCGAAGAGGAGGCCGGGAGCCCAGTAGGCCTTGAGCGACTCCTTGACGATCGGGCCGAGTCGCTCGATGCGCTTGCCGAAGCCCGCGGGCAGCTTGGTGAGCGAGCTCTCCACGTCCTCGCGCGCCTTGTAGAGCTTCGGGTTGAAGCGCATGCGGTTGAAGTAGCGCGACAGCGCGCCGACGTTCGGGGCGATCGACATGCCGTTGTCGTTCAGCACGATCACGATCGGCTCGCCGAGACCACCGGCGTGATGGAGGGCCTCGAACGCGACGCCGCCGGTGAGCGCGCCGTCGCCCATCACCGCGACGACCTTGCCGTCGTCGCCGTGGCCGCGGCGCATCGCCTCCTTGAGGCCGACCGCGTACGACACGGAAGTCGACGCATGGCCGGCACCCATGATGTCGTGCTCGGACTCGGGGATCGAGCAGAACGGCGCGAGCCCGCCGTAGGTGCGGATCGTCTCGAGCCGGTCGCGGCGGCCGGTGAGGATCTTGTGCGGGTAGGCCTGGTGGCCGACGTCCCACAGCACCTTGTCGCGCGGGGATTCGAGCAGCGAGTGGATCGCCACGGCGATCTCGCACGCCCCGAGGTTGGCGCCGAAGTGACCGCCGATCTCACCGATCGTGTCGATGATCTGCTCACGCACCTCCTGCGCCACCTGCTGCAGCTGCTTGTCGTCGAGACCCTTGAGGTCCTCGGGGCCGTCGATCGACGGGAGCAGTGGCTTGGGGTGTCGGTCATGTCTGTCGGGTGAGGATGTAGTCGGCGATCCGCTCGAGCCTGTCGGTCGTCCCGCCTGTCTCTGCGAGCGCTGAGCGCACCTGGGAGTGCGACTCCCGGGCAAGCTCGCGGGCCCGGTCGAGGCCGAACACGCTGACGTAGGTCCGCTTGCCGTGGCGCTCGTCCGATCCGCGCGGCTTGCCCGAGCTCTGCCTCGTCCCCTGTCACGTCGAGAATGTCGTCGACGATCTGGAACAAGACGCCCAGCTCCGCTGCGAAACGGCTGATAAGGGATTGTGTCAGGTCCGGTCCGACCCGACAGGAGCAGGACGCACTCGACCGACGCCGCGATCAGGCGTCCGGTCTTCAGCTCGTGGAGCCGCCGCAGGCGGGCCGGCTCGAGGTCGCCCGGTGCCGTGACGTCGAGGAACTGGCCGCCGACCATCCCGCCGAACCCGGCGGCGGCCGTGAGCTCGCGGACGGCGGCGAGCACGCGCGGCCGGGTCGCCCACCTGGTGAGCCAGGGCGTGATGCAGCGCCTCGGCGAACAGAGCCGTCGCCCGCGAGGATCGCCACGTCCTCGCCGAACGCTACGTGGCACGTGGGCTTGCCGCGGCGCATCTCGTCGTCGTCCATGGCGGGAAGGTCGTCGTGGATCAGCGAGTAGGTGTGGATCATCTCGAGCGCCGCCGCGAACGGGAGTACCTCGGCGGGGTCGCGGCCGAGCGCCTCGGCCGTGGCAAGCGCCAGCACCGGGCGGATCCGCTTGCCCGCCCGCGAGCAGCGAGTAGCGCATGGCTTCGACCAGGCGCTCGGTGCCCGGCTCGTCCCCGAACTCGAGCGCGGCGAGGTAGTCGTCGACCCGGCGCTGCAGCTCGACGGGTACGGAATGGCTGCGGTGCTCGTCCGGCCGGCGCTCGGACTGCGCTCCTCGCCCGTCGCGCTGGCCGCCGTCCTCACAGCAGCTGCTCCTGGCCCTCCGCCGGGAGGTCGCGCTCGGCGGTGCGTCCCCAGCGCTCTAGCTCGGTGCCGATCCGCGCCGCCAGCTCGGCACAGCGCTCGACGAGCGCGGCCGCCTCGTCCTGCCCGAGCTCGCCGGCGCGCAGCTGCGTGGCTGCTTCCTCGAGCTCCTTACGAGCGCCTCGAGCGACTGCTGGCTCATGGGGCAACCCGCTCTCGCTCGACGGTACCGAGGATGCCGTTGACGAAGCCCGGCGCGTCGGCGCCGCAGAGCTCCTTGGCAGCCTCGACGGCCTCGTCGATCGCAACCTCGGCGGGAACGTCGTCGCGGTTGAGAAGCTCGTAGAGGGCCACACGCAGGATGCTGCGCTCGAGCGGCGCGATCCGATCAAGGGTCCAGCCCTCGGCGTGACGCTCGATCAGCTCGTCGACGGCTTCCTGCTCGGCGCGCGTGCCGTCGATCAGCTCACGCGTGAACGGCGTAGCGCGAGCGGTCGACGAGGTCGTCGACGGGCCTGGCCGTGACATCGGCCTGGTACAGCGCGACTACCGCCGCGCGGCGCTGATCGGTGCGGCGCACAGGCTGAAGGGTATCGGCGCCAGGTCCGCGCGAGGTGGGCCGCGAGGATCTCATCGGCGCCGCCCTCGTCGGCCGCCGCTGCCGGGAAGACCCGTGTAGCGAAAGGTGAGCGAGCTGGCGATCGTCGTCGCGGCGAACGGGCCGCCCACGTCCGCACCCGCACCGCGTCCTGATCCACCTCCCAGCGTGGGGCGTCCGCGAGGTCGGCCGGTCCGGTTCAGGCTCCTACGCGCGCGACATGTACTCGCCGCTGCGCGTGTCGACCTTGACCTTGTCGCCGATGTTCACGAACAGCGGCACCCGCACCTCGGCGCCGGTCTCGAGCGTCGCGGGCTTGTCGCCGCCGCCCGAGGCGGTGTCGCCCTTGAGGCCTGGCTCGGTGTCGGTGACCTCGAGCTCGACCGAGGCCGGCAGCTGGACGTCGGACGGCTGATCGTCCACGAACAGCAGCTCGACCTCGCCGTTCTCGAGGACCCACTTGAGGGCCTCGGCGACCGACCCCTGCGGCACGGCCATCTGCTCGTAGTTGCCCGTGTCCATGAAGTGCGACTCGGTGCCGTCCGAGTAGAGGTACTGGTAGCGGCGGGTCTCGGTGCGGACGGGGCGGAACTTCTCGCCGGCGCGGAAGGTCTTGTCGATGACGTTGCCGTCCTCGACGCGCTTGAGCTTGGTGCGCACGAACGCCCCGCCCTTGCCGGGCTTCACGTGCTGGAAATCGACGATCTTGAAGATCTTGCCGTCGACCTCGATGTGCGTGCCGTTCTTGAACTGATTGGTGCTGATCACGAGGGCGACAGCTTAGGGCAGGAGACCTGGATCGATGTCGCCGGGCAGTCGCCCTTCGCCCGCCAGCTTCTCCACGTGCGCGCGCAGCGACAACGCCGCCGGGAAGCGCAGCTCGGGCGGCGCGTCGGGCCACGCGTGGTCGAGCAACTCGTCCTCGCTCCGTGCTCCGGCGTCGAGGGCGGCCAGGAGCTTCTGCTCGCGGTCGAGCCGGTGGGCGATGTACTGGTCAAGCTTCGCCGCCGGGTCGTATACGTACGGCCCGTGGCCCGGCGCGAGCACATTCAGGTCGAGATCGCGCAGCCGCTTCAGCGACGCCAGGTAGGCCGCGAGCGAGTCGTCGCCGGCCTGGATGAAGACGCTGCCCGTCCCGAGCACCGTGTCGCCGGTGAAGCAGACACGCTCCCAGAGCAGGCAGACGTGGTCGGGCACATGGCCAGGCGTTGCGATCGCGCTGAACGGCCCGACGCGGTCCCCGTCGGCCGGGAGGACCACCTCCATCCCGCCGGCGCGCTCCGCCAGCGGCTCGGCGGCCTCGGTGTGGTCGGCGTGCCAGTGAGTCACGACGATGCCGGCGATCCTGCCCTCGGCGGCCGCGACGATCGCGTCGAGATGCTCGTCGAGCGCGGGCCCCGGATCGATGACCCAGCCGTCCACCAGATAGGTGTTTGTGCCGTCGAGCGTGTACGGGGAGGGGTTGGCGGCGCGGATGCGCTTCACGCCGGGCGGGTCGGAGTCCTCAGCCGTGGCCATGCAGAAATCCTCGCAGCGGGGGTGGGCGTTTGTCCGGCTGCCGTTTGCGGGTACACCAAGGGGGAAGGCGAAGTCCAACGATTACCCGACCCGATCCCTGGATTGTGAGTACAGCCCAGCTATTGACCAGAGTAGAAGCGCCGCAGCCTGCCGAGAGCTTCCGCGTTCTCCTCATCGGGGGGCCACAGGCCTCCGCCCGCGCCCGCGCGGCGCTCGCGACGCTGCGCTCCGACCTCGACGACCCGCTCGTGGACAACCTGCGCCTCCTCGTGACCGAGCTGGTCACGAACTGCGTCCGCCACGCCGAGGCGAACAGGATCGAGCTCGCCGTGTCGGTAGCGGCCGAGAGCGTTCGCGTCGAGGTGGACAACCCCGGGATGGCGTTCGCGCCACCGACTGCGCCGGCAAGCATGCCGCGATCCGACCAGGAGGGCGGCTGGGGCCTCTTCCTCGTCGAACGTCTCAGCAACGACTGGGGCGTCGTCGACCACGGCGGCCACACGCGCGTCTGGTTCGAGATCGCGCGCGCCTGACGCTCGTCTAGACACTGGGTAGAAACGCAGGACCCGATCTTTGGACCATGGTCCGATGCTGTTTGCCCAGCAAGGAGGCAGCATTTGGGCATGAGGAACGTTCAACCCGCCCGGCGTTACGTGCTCGTCCCCCGCACCCCCTCCCAGGGGCCCGTGAAGCAGCGCTATAGCCTCGCGCGCCTCGGGGTCTCCCCGCGCTCCGCGCTCGGTGAGGACCGCCATCTGCGGCTAGAGCGCGCGGCCGGCCAGGGCTCCTGACCCTCAGGCCAGCCTCAGCTGGGGATCCTCGGGCGGCGGACCGGGGTCCTGTCCGAGAAGTGCACGGAAGCGACGCGCCGCCGTCGGCGCGTCGTCGTCGCGGTTGTTGTTGAAGAACACGTGCACCTCGCCCGCCTGCTCGGCGAGACCCTCGACCCGCTCGGCCACCTCCTTCAGCTCCTCCTCGCCGTAGATCCAGCCGAACCGCTCGGCCACCGACTTGCCGTGCAGATAGCCGTGGGTGTTGCGGCCGTGGAGGCGCAGATAGGCCAGGTCGTCGCGAGTGACGGCGTCGATCCCGGGCATGATCGGCCAGTCCTTCTCGCCACCGGGCGGCGAGTCGACGCAGACGAACGCCACCCCGTGCTCGGTGCACCACGTGAGGGTCTCCTGGACCTGCTCGTCGAGCACCCACGCGCGGTGGCGCAGCTCGAGGGCGACCCTGCGCGGAGCGAGCTGCTCGATCAGCGGCTCCAGCTCGGCGAGGTCGTTCGAGCGCGGCTTGAACGCCGGGGTGGTCTGTAGCAGGAACGAGCCGAGCCGCCCCGCCCGCTCCAGCGGCTCGATCGCGTGCAGCACCTCGGCGGTCAGCGCGCGCTCGAGCTCCGGCTCGAGCAAGACGCGGCCCTTCGGGGTAGTGCGCGCCTCTTCGCGCAGGACCGGAGGCAGCGAGTCGAGCGTGGCCGAGTGGCGCGAGAGCAGCTTGTGGAGCTTGACGTCGAAGATGAAGCCGTCGGGCGTCACATCCACCCAGCGCTTGACCGTCGAGCGATCCGGCACCGCATAGAAGCTCGAGTTGAGCTCCACGCCCGCGAACCGCTCCGAGTACCAGGGCAGGCGATCGCCGGCCTTCATGCCCGCCGGGTACCAGTCCTTGATGAAGCCGGGATCGGCCCAGCTGGATGTCCCGACGAGGATTCGGCCTGGCATACCCACATCTTTGCGCGCCGTCCGGCGCGGGCACAGCTACTCTCGCCCCATGACCCTGCCCGTAGAGGCCTGGAAGCTCCACGCGATCTCCCCGCGGGCGTATCAGCACCCCGCCGACCGCGCCGCGACCGCGGCCCTGCGCAACGTGCCCTACCTCGACCAGGTCGTGCGCAAGCTCGTGACCCTCGGTTACGAGCGGGCACTGCGCGCGGCGGCGCTCGGCTCCTCGGTCAAGCTGGGCGAGAAGCAGCTACCGCACCTGTGGGTGCTCCAGCGCGAGGTGTTCAACGCGCTCGACATCGACGAGGTGCCCGACCTCTACCTGACGCAGTTCCCAGAGGCGAACGCCTTCACCAGCGGAACGGACCGGCCGGTCGTGGTGGTCAACTCGGAGCTGATCCGGATACTCGACGACGACGGCCGCCGCGTGGTGCTCGCCCATGAGGCGGCGCACATCCACTCCGACCACGTGCTCTACCAGACCGCGCTGGCGATCCTGCTGCAGCTCGGCACCAGTGTACGGCTGCCGATCTTCGCCGGCCTGCCGCTGCTGGCCATCCGGTACGCGCTGCTCGAGTGGTCACGCTCGGCGGAGCTGAGCTGCGACCGCGCGGCGGCGCTGGTGACCCGCGACCCGCAGGCCGTCTGCCGGGCGCTGATGGTGATCACCGCCGGCGAGGAGGCCGAGAACCTCAACCTCGACGCGTTCATCGCCCAGGGGATGGAGTACGACGTGGAGGGCTCCGGGAGCGAGCGGATCACGCGCATGCTCCAGGACCTCAACGTGACCCATCCGCTACCCGTCCGCCGCGTTCGTTTCCTGCTCGACTGGGTTCGCGAGGGCGGCTACGACACGATCGTCGGCGGCGAGTACATCCGCCGCGGCGAGGAGGCGAGCGCCAAGGAAGAGGCCCTCGGCGCCCGCGACCACTACGCCGAGCGGATCGCCGGCGCGGTTGGCGAAGCCGGGTCGTCGGTAGCGGACATGGGCAAGAAGATGGGCGAGTGGTTGAAGAAGCAGGGCAGCACGGCCGGCGCCGACACCGATATCGACGCCGACCGTTAGCCGCCCGCTCAGGCGATCTCCTCCTCGACCAGGTCCGCGGCGCGTGCCGCGCCGCCACCGGCCTGGACGTCGCGGCTGAGAGCCTCGGCCCGGCTCTGTACCGCCCGGTCGTCGGCAATCGCCAGCACTGCCTTGCGCAGCGCGCCCGGATCGGCCGCGGCTGCGTCGTCGAGCACCGTGGCTACGCCGAGCGCGGCCAGCTGGGCCGCGTTCGCCGGCTGGTCGACGGCTTGCGGCACGGCGACCATGGGCACGCCGAACCAGAGCCCTTCCGCGGACGAGCCCATGCCGGCGTGGGTGACGAACGCGTCGGCGTGGCGCAGGACCGCGAGCTGCGGAACCCGGGCGTGGGCCTCGACCCCGTCGGGCAGCGCGCCGAGCTCGGCCGGATCGGTGCCGGTGCCGAGCGCCAGCACCAGACGCCAGTCCTCCCCGGCCAGCGCCTCGATCGCGGCCCGGTGTACGCCGACCTGGTCCGTGTACGCGGTGCCGAACGCGACGAACAGGATCCGCCGGCCGTCGCCCGGCGGACTCCAGCCGGCGGACTCCAGCCGGCCGGAGTCGAGCAGCGGGCCGACGAACGACCAGCGCGGATGAACCCGCTCGGCGTTCGGCTGCATGGCCCGCGGGATCAGCGCGAGGCCGCGGCGGGGATGGGTCAAGACCGCCTCCGGGGTGAGCGTCGTGCCGTTCCGCGACCGTCACCGCCCCCGCCTCCCGAAGCTGTGCCCCGCCGGGGCAACGGCGCGTAGCTCGCCGACCTCCTCCCCCGCCTCGCTCGACCAGGTGCGGCGCGGCTCGATGTGGCGCACCTCGGCCTGGGGCAGGTCGTCGCGGTCAAGGCTGCGGACGTCATGGACGAGAATGTTGATTACGCCCTCGCGGCGCTCGAGACGCCCGTCGGCGACCACCAGCGGCTCGCCGCGGATCGCCAGTCGGCAGCGGTCGTGCACCGGCGGCGGGACGATCAGGTTGATCGTCCCGTGCTCGTCCTCGAGCAGCATGAACGTGACGCCCTTCGCCGTCGCCGGCCGCTGGCGGGCGATGACCATCCCGGCGACGCGGACCGCTGTGCCGTGGCGGATCGACTCGAGCTCAGCGCTGGAGATGCAGCCCGCCGGCAGTGCGCCCTCGCGCATCAGCTCCAGCGGGTGCTCGCGCAGCGTGATGCCCGGTCGAGCCGTAGTCGGCCAGGAGCCGTTCCCAGGTCGTCTGCTCGCGCAGCTCGGGCGCCGCGTACGGGTCGACCGGCAGCGCCAGCTGGTCGCCGGCGTCGCCGAGCGAGACGGAAGGGGCGGCCGCCCCGAGCAGCCACAGCGCGCGGCGGCGGCGCTCCTCCGGGCCGCCGTCGACCAGCTCGTCGCACGCACCGGCCCAGGCGAGCTTCTCGAGCGTCGGTCCCGCGGCGCCCGAGCGCGAGGCCATGTCGCCGACCGAGCGATACGCCCCGCCACGCTCGCGCTCGGCCACGAGCGAGCGGATCTCCCGCTCCTTCACGCCGTTGACGTAGCCGAGGCCGATCCGGACCGCGAGCGTCCCGTCCTCCACGAAGCACTCGACCCGCGAGCGCGCGACACACGGCGGCAGCACCTCCATCCCCCGCCGCTGCGCCTCGTGCACCAGCGAGTCCGACGGGTAGAACCCCATCGGCTGCTCGTTCAGCAGCGCGCGCGAGGAACTCCGGGCCGTAGTGCACGCGCAGCCAGGTCGACTGGTAGGCGAGCAGCCCGAACGCGGCCGAGTGCGACTTCGGGAAGCCGAAGCCGGAGAAGCCGACGATCTGGCCGTAGACCCGCTCGGCCACCTCCTCGCTCCACCCCGCGCTCGACGGCCCCGGCGATGAACTTCTCCTCGTAGGACGCGCATCGCCGCCTCCGAGCGGCGGCGGCTCATCGCACGCCGCAGGCCCTCGGCCTCGCCGGCGGTGAAGCCCGGCGAACGCCATGGCCACCTCGATCACCTGATCCTGGAAGACGATCGCCCCGAGCGTGTCGCGCAGCACCGGCTCGAGCGACGGGTGCTCGTAGGGATCTCGAAGTCCGGGTCCTCGCGCAGCGCCTTGCGCCGCTCGAGTAGGGGTGCACGGCGCCGCCGAGGATCGGGCCGGGCCGCACGATCGCCACCTGGACCGTCAGGTCGTCGAGGTTCTCCGGCCGCGAGCGCTTGAGCATCTGCATCTGCGCGCGGCTCTCGATCTGGAAGACGCCCATCGTCTCCGCCGCCTGGATCTCGGCGTAGACCTCCTTGTCGGCGAAGTCGATCCGCGACAGGTCGATGCGCTCGTTGCGCGTGCGGCGCGATCTCCTCGACGCAGCGCTCGACCGCCGAGAGCATCCCGAGCCCGAGCAGGTCGATCTTGAGGAAGCCGGCGTCGGCGCACGACTCCTTGTCCCACTGCACCATCTGGCGGCCCTCCATCGCCGCCGGCTGGATCGGGCACAGCTCGTTCAGCGGCTGGGTCGAGATCACCATCCCGCCCGGGTGCTGGGACTGGTGGCGCGGGCAGCCCCGACACCTCGGCGCAGAGATGGACGAGCGCCTTCCAGCGCGGCGAGTCCTGCTTCATCGCGCGCGATGTCGCTCACCTCGGCGTCGATGTCGTTGCCCGGCTTCCACGGGTCGACCGTGCGCGCCAGCCGCTCGATCTCGCCGCGGCGGGCAGCCCGAGCGCCTTCGCGAAGTCGCGCACGGCCGACTTGCACCTGGTAGGTGGCGAACGCCGCCACCAGCGCCGAGCGGTCGCGCGCCGTAGCGCTCGTGCACGCGCGGGATCAGCAGCTCGCGGATGTCGCGCGGGAAGTCGAGGTCGATGTCGGGCAGCGCCGTCGAGCTCCTCGTTGAGGAAGCGGCCGAGGTGGAGGTCGTTCTCGAGCGGGTCGATGTGCGAGAGGCCGGTGAGATAACAGACGATCGAGGCGACGCTCGAGCCCCGCCCGCGCCCGGGCGGCAGCAGCGCGCGGGCGGCCGCGGCGCCGCGGACCTCGGCCGCCACCTCGCGCGCGAGCTCGAGCATGTCGCGGTGCAGCAGGAAGAAGCCCGACAGGCCCAGGTGGCGGATCACCCGCAGTTCCTCGTCGATCCGCGCCTGGGCCTCGCCGCGGCGCGGCGCGGCCGCGCGGGTAGCGCTCGTCGATCCGCGCCGCGCACAGCTCGGCGAGCTTGCGGTCGGCATCCGGGTCCTCGGCACCCGGGTAGGCGTAGCCGAGATCGCTGGTCAGGTCGAACCGCAGCCGCTCGGCGAGACGGCCGCTCTCGGCCACCGCATCGGGGTGGTCGGCGAAGCGCTCGGCCATCGCCTCCGGCGGTGCCAGCGCGTGCGAGGAGTTGCCGCGCCGCTGCGGCTCGCACTCGTCGAGCGTCTTGCCCAGCCGCACCGCGACGAGCGCGTCCTGGAGCGAACGCGCGGCCCGCGCGCGTGGGCGTGCACGTTGCCGGTGGCGACGCAGGGAACCCCGAGCCGCTCGGCCAGCTCGGCCAGCAGCCTGTTGCGGCGGCGTCGTGGCGGGCGAACGGCCGCTGCAGCTCGATCCGCAGGCCGTCCGCGCCGAAGATCCGGCGCAGCCTCCGCGCGGCCGCTGCCGCGTCGGCGTGGCGTGCCTCCTCGACGGCGCGCGCGACGGCGCCGTGGGCGGCGCAGCCGGACAGGCACACGAGCCCCTCGGCGTGGCGCTCGAGATCGGCATAGCGCGTGACAGGCGGCAGCGGCGGGCGCGCCCTCTTTCGGCCGCGTGCCCGCATGGGCGGTGGTGATCAGCCGACAGAGGTTGCGATAGCCCGGCAGCGCTCTCGCACAGCAGCGTGACGTGCGAGCTCGTCCTCGAGCGTCAGCTCGGCGCCGGTGATCGGCCGGACGCCGAGCGGCCTCGGCCGCCTGGGCGAACTCCATGGCGCCGTGCAGGCCGTCGTGATCGGTCAGCGCCAAGCGCCCCGTGGCCCTGCTCCGCCGCCGCCGCCGCGAGCTCCTGCGGGTGCGACGCACCGTCGAGGAACGAGTAGGCCGAGTGGCAGTGGAGCTCCACGTAGGACACGAACATATGTTCGCATCTGTGGAGGACGAGTGCGTCAGGGCCGCAGCACGCGGAACGCTGCGCTCTGGGCGCGGGTGCGGTGCCCGGCGGAGTCCTTCACGGCGATGCGCACCCGCCAGCGGCCGGCAGCCAGCCGCTTCCCGCGCACCCGGGTGGAGAAGCGCAGCGAGTTCGCGCCGGTGCGCCCGCGGCGCGTCAGCCGGATGGTCCTTCTCCCGCGCGCGAAGGCGAGATAGACGGTCGCGGGACGGGTCAGCCGCCAGCGCAGCGTGGCCCGCCGTCCAGGTCGCAGCCTCTTCGGGCGGAGGGTGAGGCCGGTCAACCGCACGCGCGGGGTCGTCGCGGGCGGAATCGCCCCTGGCGAGGTCGCGGGCGGGCCCTGCGCGCTCCTCCTCGACTCAGGGGCCAGCGCCTCCGGTGCCACTCGCGCGACGAAGCTGCGGATCGAGCCCTCGGCGACCCGCGAGTAGACGCCCGGCTTGCCCGGCCGTCCACAGCCGTCGCCGAAGCTCGTCGACCCCGCGAGGCCGAGACCGCCGCCCGGGAGCGGGACGAGCAGCGGGCCGCCGGAGTCGCCCGAGCAACTGTCGATGCCACCCTGCGGATAGCCGGCGCAGAACATGGTCCGGCTGTCGAAGCCGGCTCCGAGGACGGGCAGGCCGTCGGGGTACGCGCCGGCGCAGTAGTCGTCGCTCGTGATGGGCACCTGCGCCACCTGCATCGTGTCGGGCGCCGCCTCGGCATCCTCGGAAGTGAGGCCGAAGCCCGCGATCGTCGCGAGCGTGCCCGGCTTCCAGGCGTCCCGGTTCTGCGTCGCGACGATCCGCGTCGGTGCGATCGCCGACGGGCGGTCGAGCTTGAGCAGCGTCACGTCGTTGCCGACGCCGTTGAGCACCAGGTAGTTCGTGTCGACGCGCACCTCGGTCACCGTGTGGCGCTCGGCGCCCGCGCCGTCGGCCCTGACGCTGCCGAGGCGTACGTCGTAGGCAGCGGGCGGCATGCCGAGCGGCGAGCCCACGACCCCGCCGGTGAGCAGCGCGGTGAGCGAGCCGCAGTGCCCGGCGGTCATCACCCATTGCGGGGCAACGAGGGTTCCGGTACAACCGAACGGCCCGCCGACGAGCACGTTCGCTACGTACGGGTACTGCCCCGGCGCGGCAGGCTTGCCGCCGACGACTGCCTGGGCCGCCGGAGCAGCCACGAGCAGGGCCGCCAGAACCGCTACTGCGAAGCTCCCCCGTCGCATCGCTCCGACTGTAGCCATCTCGCGCACGCGGGGTCGCACCCGCCCGGCCTCGGCCGGGCGGGACAGCCACGGCGGCAGGTCCGCTCCCCCCCGCTTCCACGTTCGCGCATTTCGGCATGTCGGGGTACTCTCGACGTGGGTCAGGGAGGCCAGGGACGCAGGCTGGAAGCCCAGAGATGGAACGCAGATGTCACGGACGACCAGCCCCACACTCGCACTACTGATCACGGCGATCGCCATCGCCGGGATAGCCACAGCGCCGGCTCGGGCCCAGGCTCCCGAGCCCTTCCACGGGTTCAACGAGACCGCGATCGGGTCGAACCAGCTGAGCATCGGGACGGTGCTGGACCTCGCCCAGCAGGGCGGCGCCGACAGCCTCGTGTTCGCCGCCGACTGGCGGATGGTCGAGGCCCAGCCCGGCGCCTTCAACTGGAGCTTCACGGACGCGGTCTACGCGGCAAGCCGCGCGCGCGGCATCAGGCCGGTCTTCACACTCCTCTACGCCCCCCGCTGGGCGACCGGGGTCGACTGCGGGACCGACCTGCGCGAGTGCCGCTACCCGCCGGACGCCGCGCACGACGCCGCCTGGGCCGCCTTTGCCCGTCGCGTGGCCGAGCGCTACCCGGAGCTGGCGGCCATCCAGGTGTGGAATGAGCCGAACATCCCGCTGTTCTGGAAGGGCGGAATCAACCCGGAGCGCTACACCGAACTGCTGAGCGTCGCGCACGACGCCGTGAAGGGCGTGGCGCCGCAGATCCCGGTGCTCGGCGGCGCGCTCGCGAACGACGCCACCCAGGGGATGCTCGACCGCGTGTTCCTGGAGCGCATGTACGCGGCTGGCGCCAGGGGCCACATGGACGGTATCTCGCTCCACCCCTACCCGGCAGACATCGATCTCTGGCTTTTCTTCAGGACCATCACCGGTCTGCGCCACGTCCGCGATGCCCACGACGACAGCGCGACCAGGCTGTGGTTCACCGAGACGGGCCTCTCGACCACGGGCGGCTGGTTCACCTACAACGACCAGGCCGCGCTGCTCAAGCGGATGTATACGATCGCGCGCGGCGCCCCTGACGTTGCCGGCTACTACGTCCATACACTCCTCGAGCCGTCAAACGTGCCGACCTCCGACGTCGGCTTCGGTTTCGGCGTCGTGCAGAAAGAGCCGGGGCTGGAGCCCAGGCCGGCCTACTGCACACTCGCGCTCGAATGGGGCAGCAGCTTCGAGTGCCCGGCGAACGTCGCCGTCGATCCGCCGCCGACCGATCCGGCCCAGCCCACGCGCTGGGACGCTCAGGTTCTCATCCAGGCCGGCGTCGACGCGGCCCGCGCGTACCACTCCCGTACCGGTACGTATGCGAATCTGACTTCGGCCGAGCTGGCTCAGATCGACTCCCGCATCAGCGACGCGCCGCCCGACTACAGCGTCTATCCCGGGCCGGCCGCGGACCCGAGCCGGCTCGGCGTGTTCGTCCTCGGCCCGGATTCGTTACTGATCTGCAACGCCTCGCGCGCAGATCGCAGCTACTGCATCTGGGATCAGAGCGGTGGGAGCTTCGTCTACGGTCACGCCAACAGCGCCATCTTCGTGGCGGCCGGCGGGATCATGGCCGGCCGAACCAGCTGGTGGTAGCGCCCGGCTGACGCAACAGCCGCGGGCGCACGCCGTCGATGTGCGCGCGCCGGAAGCGGCTGCTCTCGATCCCGCGGCTCGACAGGCGCAGCTCGAGGATCCCGGTCGACGTGGTTCCGGCCGAGCGCGCCGCGAAGACGAAGTTGCCAAGGCTCCAGGCGACGAGCCGGCGCCCGCTGCGGCGCTCGATCGGCTGGAGCACGTGCGGGTGCGCCCCGATCACCGCATCGGCGCCGGCGGCGATGGCCGCGTTGCCGAAGGCGCGCTGGCGGCCGTCGGGCGAGCGCGCCAGCTCGACGCCCCAGTGGAACGTCGCGATCACGATCGGGGCGAGTTTGCGCGCGCGGCGCACGCCGGAACGGATCGCGGCGTCCGTCGCGAACGCGGTGCCGGGTGAGTTCGGGCCGGCGGCGAACGAGGCCGGACCGATGTCGGAGAAGCCCACGAACGCGATCTTCAGGCCGAAGCGCTCGATGGTCTTCGGCTTGCGCGCGGCGGCCAGGTTGCTGCCCGCGCCGACGGGGATCATCCCGAACCGCCTGACGTAGCGGACGGTGTCCATCAGAGCCGTGTCACCGTAGTCGCCCGCGTGGTTGTTGGCGAGGTTGAAGACGTCCATGCCGGCGTACGTGCGGGTTGTGCGCAGCCAACTCGGGTGCCCGCGGAAGTTGAACGCTTTCTCGACCCTGCTCCCGCGGGTGGAGACGGCGCATTCGAGGTTGCCGAATGCGACATCGGCCTTGCGCAGCACCGGGGCCACCCCGCTCCACGGATACCTGGCCCCGCGCGCGCCGATCACGTCGGCGACGCCGTCGCCGAGGTTCACATCGCCGACGGCGGCGAGCGAGACCGCTCGTGTCTTGACCAGGACCGACTTGGCAGGCACTCCCCCGCCGACCGCGGCCCTGAAGCGCAGCCGCCGGGCGGCGGGCCGCTGGTCGACGGTGGTGCGCCAGCGCCCGCGCGCGTCGGCCGCGACGATCTTCAGCACCTTCCACTCCCCGCCGACCAGGCGCTGGACGGAGACCTTGGTGCGCGGCGCTACGCCGCGGCCGGCGAGCGGGATCGGGATCCCGGTGGCGCGGATCTTCGGCGCCTGGATGACACCGGAGCTCGGCGGCGGTGGTGGCGGCTGCGGAGGCTGCTGGGCGGCGATGGCCATGGGCGGAACCTAACCGGTGCGCTACCCCCGCTGGGTGAACCAGCGCCGGCGGCGTAGGTCGTGGAAGACGACCACGTCGCGGCCGTCCTCGAGAACGAGCTCGAAGTAGCGCCGGCGCAGCGGGCGGCCCGTCCACCAGCGATCCTCGACGAACCAGTCCTCGCGCACCGACACGACCGGCACGGCCTCGAGCCGCTCGGGCACGCCGCCCGTGCCGGCACGCACGCGCACGGCCCGCGGGACGCCGAGGCGTTTGGCGCTCGTGGAGGTCACGCGTCCGGAAAAGGCGACAGGACCGCGCGGCGCTCCGGCAGCCGCGACTCGGGATCGACGTCGAGCACCCGCAGGGCGGCGCCGTCACCGGCGGCCTGGCGTGCCTGGCGTACCGCCTCGCCGAGCCGCGACTTGCGCTCGGCCTCACCGTCGTCGAGCAGGCGGCCCTGGTCCTGCGCGGGTGGGCCGAATGCCTCGACCTCGAGCCCGAGCGAGTCCGCCGGTGCCGGGAGCTCGGCGAGCCGGGGCGCGAGCGCGATCCGGATCCGGCCCGCCTCGGCGCTCGCGTGGCGCAGCGTGACCACGGTGCGCCAGGTACCGCCGGTGACGAACCGCGCCGAAACCGCCAGCGAGCGCAACGTGCGCCCGCGCCGCTCGCGACGGGCGAGGACGCGCGCCAAGAGCAGCTCCAGCGCGCGCTCCAGCTGTTGACCCGACGCGGCCTCCGGCAGATCGATCCGCTCGCGGACCGGCTCCGGCGGGCGCCGTGGCTCGAGCTTCGAGTCGCGTCCGCGGGCGAGGTCGAGCGCGAGCAGGCCGGGATGGCCGAACCGCTCCGCCACGGCCTGCGACGACAGCGCCCCGACCTCGCCGAGCGTCTGGATACCGAGCCGCTCGAACGTCTCGGGGATGTCGCCCAGCTCGAGCCGCGAGCGCAGCAGGGAGACCGGCAGCGGCGCCAGGAAGCGCGCGGCCTTGCGCTCCTCGACGATCACCGGCGGGCGGCGAGGGCGCGCCTGGGTGGCGGCGCACCAAGCCGCGAACCGCGACTGCGCGGCGCCGATCCGCGTGCTGCGGCCGAGCCGCCGGGCGGCGGCGGCGATGACTCCCTCGATGGTGCCGCCGTGAATCCCGCGCAGGCCCCCGGCGGCGAAGAACGCCGCGCCCGCGTGCTCGGACTCGGGTGCGGCACCGATCGCCTCGAGGCGGTCGAGCACCTCGTGCCAGAGCCCGCGCACGGCCTCCGGGTCGGGCGGCACCAGGCGCAGGCCGGGACAGCGCGAGAGCGCCTCGCCGACCCGCATGCCCGGCACGATGCCGAACGCCTCGGCGGCGGCCGAGACCTCCCCCACCATCTGCACGCCACCCGCCTCGGGCGCCAGCGCGCACGGCTCGGCCAGGAGCGCCCGCCGGTCCCCCAGAGCTGCCAGGAGGGAGAAACGCGGGATCAGGATGCATACGACCACTGTACGAACGTATGTTCGCACAGGACGCGGATGGGCTGCAAGCGACCGCCCAGGTCAGTCGACCGTGGTCAGCTCTTTCGGCAGCGAGCTGAACACGCGCGGCTCGTCGCCCGCGACCGCCACGAGGTCCTCGATCCTCACCCCGAGCGCGCCCGGCAGGTACACGCCGGGCTCGACGGTCACGACCTTGCCCTCGGCCAGCTCACCCTTGCCGAGCTTCGAGAGCCGCGGCTCCTCGTGGATCTCGAGCCCCACCCCGTGGCCGAGCCCGTGGCCGAAGTGCTCGCCGTGGCCGGCCGCGTCGATGATGTCGCGCGCCACAGCGTCGACCTCGACGACCCCCGCGCCCGGTACGACCGCGGCGAGCGACGCCTCCTGGGCGCGCAGCACGAGGTCGTAGACCTCGCGTGCCTCGTCCGAGATCTCCCCCGTGGCGTAGGTCCGCGTGCAGTCCGAGCAGTAGCCGTCGAGCTTCGCGCCCCAGTCGATCACCACGAGCACCCCGGCCGGGATCGCGACGTCGCGCGGCACCGCGTGCGGGAGCGCCCCATGCGGGCCGCCGGCGACTATCGACGGGAAGGACGGCTCGGAGGCCCCGCGCTCGCGCATCCCCTGCTCGAGCGCCAGCGCCACCTCGCGCTCGGTGCGGCCGACCAGCCCGCGCCCGAGCTCGGCCCGCAGCGCGTCGTCGGCCAGGGCGGCGGCCGCGGCGACCTTCTCCAGCTCGGCGGCGTCCTTGACCTGGCGCAGGTCTTCGATGACCCCGCCGGCCGGCTCGAACTCGACGCCGTCGGGGAGCTTCTCGCTCAGCTTGCCGTGCTGGCGGACGTTCATGTGCTGGTCCTCGAACCCGGCCTTGCCGGTCAGCCGCTCGGCGAGGTCGGCGGCGAGGTCGCGGCCGGCGGGCAGCCGCTCGAAGCTCGGCTCCACCTGCTCGGCGGCCTGCTCGACGTAGCGGAAGTCGGTCAGGAACAGCCGCTCTCCCTGAGCCCCCACGACGCACGCGCCGTTGGTGCCGGTGAAGCCCGTCAGCCAGCGCACGTTGGTCAGGTCGGTGACGAGCAGGCAGTCCAGCTCGCGCTCGGCCAGCACTCCGGCGACGGCATCGGCCCGGGTCACTTCTTGTCGAGCTCCGCGCGCAGGATCTGCAGTGCCTCGCGGTAGCCCTCCGCACCCTTGCCCTGGATCCGGGCGATACAAAGATCACCGATGACGGTCTTCGCGCGCCAGTCGTCGCGGCTGTCGACCTCGGAGATGTGCATCTCGACAGCCGGCAGGCCGCAGACCTCGAGCGCGTCGCGGATCGCGTAGGAGTAGTGGGTCCACGCGCCGGGGTTGAGGATCAGCCCGTCGGCGCGCTCCCGCGCGACGTGGAGCTGCTCGCAGTAGTCGCCCTCGTGGTTGGTCGACCAGAAGGTCGGATCGATGTCGAGCTCGTTCGCCCAGCCCTTGATCTGCGTCTCGAGCTGGCTCAGCGTGAACGTCCCGTACAGGTCGGGGTCCCGCTTGCCGAGCTGGTCGAGATTGACCCCGTGGATCACGTCCACGCGCCGGCGGCCCATCAGCCCTCGACCTCCTCGATCGCGAACCGCAGGTCTGCGGGCGCGACATCGTGCCCCGGGGTCACGACACCCGGCGACTCGACGAGCACGAAGGGCACCCGCCCCCCCTCGCGCTTCTTGTCCCGCTCGGTCAAGGCAACCACCTCGTCGACGGTAGTCCCTTCGAAGACCAGCGGCAGGCCGCGCGCCGCGAGCAGCTCGCGAACCTCGGTGCGCAGCGCGTCGCGCCCGGACAGCCGTAATGCGGCGAGCAGGCCGATGCCGACGGCCTCGCCGTGCCGGTAGCGCCGGTAGCCGGTCGCTGCCTCGATCGCGTGGCCGACGGTGTGGCCGAGGTTCAGCACCTGCCGGCGGCCGGAGTCGCGCTCGTCGGCCGCGACGGTCGCCAGCTTCGTGCGCAGGCAGCCGAGGATGATCGATTCGTCGATCCCGCCGCCCTGGCGCACGCGCGACCACAGCGGCCCGCCCGCGATCAGCGCGGTCTTGACCACCTCGACGAAACCGGCAGCCGCTTCCTCTGCGGGGAGCGTCGCGAGCACGGACGGATCGCGTGATGACGGCGGTCGGCTGGTGGTAGGCGCCGGCGTAGTTCTTGCCCTCGGGCAGGTCTACGCCCGTCTTGCCGCCGTAGGCCGAGTCGACCTGGGCGACGAGCGTCGTGGGCACCTGCACGTAGCGCATGCCGCGCTGGTAGGTGGCGGCGCAGAAGCCCGCGAGGTCGCCGACCACGCCGCCTCCGACCGCCGCGACGATGTCGCCGCGAGCAGCACCGGCGCGCGCGAGCCCGCTGAGCACGGTCTCGGCTGTCGCCAATGTCTTCTGGTCCTCCCCGGCGGGGATCGCGATCGTGTGCTCGCCGGCGACGCGGTGATGGGCGGCCACGTTCGCGTCGGTAACGATGAACCGCCGCGCGTCGGGCGGGTGGAAGAAGCCGGCGGCGAGGAGCCCCGCGCCGACGAAAACCGGGTAGTCGCCGGACGCCGCCTCGGCCCAGACGAGCCTGATGCCCTCGAGCCCTGCCGCGCGCGCCTGGCGCAGCGCGTCGAGCGCCGGCACGGCCTTGCGCGCGGCGTCGCGGCCGGCCGGCGGGATCACGGCGTCGGCGAGCGACTCGTAGAGCTCCGCGCGGTCGGAGTGGAGCTGGTCGAAGCGGCCGCGGTCGCGGGCGAGCGGCCGGCCCTTGCCGGACGCGCGCCGCCACGCCTCGTCGGGCTGCACCTCGAGGTGGACGACGGTGTGATCGGCCAGCGCCTCGCGCACGCGCTCGGACGCGAGGGCGCCGCCGCCGACGGCGACGACTCCGCCGTTCGCGCCCCGGTCGAGCAGGCGCAGGACGACCTCCTCCTCGCGAGCACGGAATGCGGCCTCGCCCTCGCGCTCGAAGTACGTCTCGATCGTCTCGCCGAGCTCGGCCTCGATCTCGCGGTCGGAGTCGAGCGGCTCGGTCGCAAGCTCGGCCGCGACCTGACGGGCGGATGTCGACTTGCCGGCTCCCATGAAGCCGACGAAGACGAGTGCTCCCCCTGTGCTGGTGACTACCTCACCCACCCGATGCGCTCCTCGTAGGCGCGCACGGCGGCGACGGCGTCATCGATGTGATCGCCGCCGAACTTCTCCTTGTAGGCCGACGCGAGCACCAGGGCGACCATCGCCTCGGCGACCACCGCCGCGGCGGGGACCGTGCACGAGTCGGTCCGCTCGCGCAGCGCCGCGGCCGGCGCGTGGGTCGAGATGTCGACCGAGCGCAAGGGCTTGGTGAGCGTGGGCAGCGGCTTCATCGCGCCGCGCACGAGCAGCGGCGTCCCGGTGGTCATTCCGCCCTCGAGCCCGCCGGCGCGGTTCGTCTCGCGGAAGTAGCCCTGCTCCTCGCTCCAGAAGATCTCGTCGTGCGCCTGCGAGCCGGGGCGGCCGGCGACGTCGAACGCGTCGCCGATCGAGGCGCCCTTCATGGCCTGGATCGACATGATCGCCTGGGCCAGGCGCCCGTCCATCCGCTCGTCCCAGGCGAGGTGCGAACCGATGCCGGGCACGAGCCCGAAGGCGACGACCTCGAAGACCCCGCCGAGCGACTCGTTCGCCTTGCGCTGCGTATTGATCTCCTCGACCATCGCCTGCGTCGCGTCGGGGTCGAGGCAGCGAACCGGCGACTCGTCGACGCCCTCGAAGTCGGCGACCGCGAGGTCGTCGCGCTCGGGCCCCTTCACCGCGCCGATCTGGATCACGTGCGAGCGGATCTCGACGCCGAACGAGCGCAGGTAGACCTTCGCCAGCGCGCCGACGCCGACGCGCGAGGTGGTCTCGCGCGCGCTGGCGCGCTCGAGCACGTTGCGCACGTCGGTGAAGCCGTACTTCTGGACACCGGCGAGGTCGGCGTGGCCGGGACGCGGGAGGTGAACCTCCTCGACGTCGGCCTCGACCGGCCACGGGTTCATCCGCTCCTCCCAGTTCTGGTAGTCGCGGTTGGCCATCCGCAGCGCGATCGGCCCGCCGAGCGTCCTGCCGTGGCGAACGCCCGAGGTGACGTCCGCGCGGTCCTTCTCGATCTTCATACGCCCGCCGCGGCCGTGGCCGAGCTGGCGCCGCGCGAGGTCGCGGTCGATGTCGTCGGCGGTCAGCTCGAGTCCGGCCGGGAGGCCCTCGATGACCGCCGTGAGCCCGGGGCCGTGGGACTCCCCGGCGGTGGTGAAGCGGAATGGCATGCGACCCGACAGCCTACCGGCGGGTCGCCGCGATCAGATTCGAGGGTGTGTCAGCCGTTCGGCGTTGCGGGGTGCACGTCCGGGAACCCGGCCGGCGGCGGCGGGCCGACCGGCGGCACGTCGTCGCTGTCGTAGTAGCCGATCGGCGGGTGGTCGTGACAGCGCTCGCTGTCGAACGGCTTGCACGGGTTGAACGGCCCGGTGTACGCCCACGGGTTGGTCCCCGGGGCCCAGCCGCCGGTGTCCGCGTCCACCCAGTTGGCGAAGGACACCGTGAGCCAGTCGCCGGGGCGGCGGATCTCGAACTGGTTGCTCAGGCCGTCGTGGTCGGTGTCGTCGAGACCGTCGATGAGGCCGTCACCGTCGATGTCGTCGTCGGCGTATGCGTCGCGGCCGGGGATGTCCTCGTTGTCGAGGAAGTTGATCTCGGGGTACTTCGACTCCTTCGGCTGGCGCTCGCCGTCGTGCGTTGCGGGCCACCAGGCCTCGGTCATGCGACCGTGCGCCTCGTCCCAGTTGCCCAGGCCGTCGTTGTCGGCGTCGCGCTCGTCGTCGGCGAGGGTCGTGTTGCCGTCCTGGTCGAGCGCCCAGTACGCGAGGCTCATCGGCGCCGGCGCGCCGAAGCTGCGCGAGCTCTGGAGGCCGTCGCTGTATACGAGGTTGCCGAGCGTCGAGGGCGGGCCGCTGCGGCGCACGCCGTCGGCGGAGTAGCGGGACCAGAGGACGAACTCGTCGCGCAGGGTGAGGCCGTCGCCGTCGTAGTCGGTGTTCGCGTCCGACGGGTCGAGCGCGTTCGGGAACGGCCGCTTGCCGGGGTAGGGCAGCGGCGGGCTCGCCGGGTAGTGGTTGAGGTCGATCGCCGACTGCTCCTCGTAGCCGTCACTGATGCCGTCGAGGTCCGTGTCGGGGATGCACGGGTCGGTCTTGATCTGCGTCTCGAGGCTGCCCGGGAGGAGGTCGCTGTCGTAGTCACCCGCGACACACGAGCTCGTGCCGCCGGGGCCTTCGACCTGGCCGGCCTTCTTGCCGCCGACCACGACGGGCGACAGGCGCTTGGGCGTGAACTTGGAGAACTTGCCGGCGAGGACGCGCAGCTTGAAGCGCATGGTCTTCTGGCCGAGGATCTTGGCGACCGCGGCGGGCACCCTCACGACGAGCTTCTTCTTGCTCGCCTTCATCGGCTTGGCGAAGGCAGAGCGGCCGTTCGACGAGCGGAACACGACCGTGTTCTGGCTCTTCTTGGTCTTGAAGTTCTTGCCGCGGATCGTGAGCTTGGCGCCGACCACGATGCGCATCGGGGTGACGCGCGAGATCTCGGGGACCTTGACTTTCTTCTTCTTCGCAGCCAGCGACGCCGACGGCGCGAAGAGCGCGCCGATCGTGGCGAAGGCCAGGACGATGGTGAACAGGCGGCGGGGCATCGACATTGCCTATCGGCCTTCCTTGCTGGAGCTTGAGCTGGACTCGATCACGTCGACGAGAACCGGCGGCGTGAAGCGGCGCGAGGTCGTCGCCTTGCCGGAGCTCGCGCGGGCCTTCTTGGACCGGGAAGACTTCGCGGCCCTGGTGCGGGTCACCTTGACCTTCCGGATCTCCTCGACACGCAGGGTGTACGACTCGCCGTTGGCATCCGTGAACTCCTCCTCGGCACCAGCGCCGAGATAGACGTTGGCGCACTCGGCGCGGCTCGGGGTGCACTTGCCCTCCCCGACCGCCTTCAGCGAGGAGTCGACGAGGAACGCCGCGTTGTCGCCGCCCTCGGTCACGCCGAGGAAGAGGAGCAGCGGGTTCGAAGCGCTGGGGAGCATCGACAGCCGGCCGAGGTGGCGCAGCCTGGAGTTCCCGTTGTGGGAGAAGGTGACGTCCGCGACGTAGCTGTACGCGGTGGTCTTCCTCGGGCCGCCGCCGGAGTCGCCGTTACCGCCCGAGCCGCCGGTGTTGCCACCGCCGCTCGAGGGCGAGTCCGAGTTGCCGCCGGAGGAGCCGCCGCTCGACGTCGCGTCCTTCGCGGCATCGGTCTTGCCGGTCGCATCGGCGACCCGCGCCCGCTTGGCGTAGCCCGTCGGGGGCTTGAACGGGTCCTTGGAGGTGAGCTTGTCGAGGTCGCTCTGCTTCAAGTCGCCGCTCTTGACGAGCGCGGCGATGCGGCGCTGGGCGGCGCTGGCGCCGGCCGGCGCCTGGGCCGTCGCGGACGCGTCGTCGCTGCTCGGCGACGAGCCCCCGTTGGCGAGGACCACCGGGATGGCGACGATCCCTACGACGAGCGCTATCGCGACCGGGAGGAGGCGCTTCTCGCGCAGGTCCTCGATGAGGTCGAGCATGAAGGTCTTCACGGGGTCACCACCGCCTCAGGGGGGTTGACTGGGGCACCGCCGGACGCGGGAGCCTCCGCCGGCGTGGACTGGCCACCGGCTGCCGCCGGGGTCGCGCCCGGGCCCGCCGGGGTCGCTCCCGCGGCCACGCCCTGGGCCTTGGGCACCAGGTACACGGTCGCCTTCAACGTGGCCGTCAGGCGGCCGCCGAAGCCGGAGAGCTTGAGGTCCATGCCGTCGATCGTGATCAGGCGGCCGCTCACCTTGATGTGCTGGTTGTTGACCTTGACGAAGCGCTTCATCCGGTGGAGGAAGTTCGAGAGGTCGAAGTAGCTGCCGGAGAAGTCGAGCTCGAGCGGTACGGTGTCGAGGCCGGCAACGCCGGAGGTGCCGTCCGCGGGCGCGCCGCCCGGGGTGCCGCCGCCGCCGACCGGCAGCCCGCCCTGCTTGGTGGACTGAGAAGTGGTGGTGTCGAGCTGGCCGCTCTTCTCGCTCGCCCCGTTCTGGGTGTTGACGGCGTTGCCGGCGGTCTCGGCGGCCTTGCCGGGCCCGGACGAGGCGGGCGTGCCGCCGGGGGCGGCGTTGCCGTTCGCCGTGTCGGGCGGCTGGGTCCCGCCGGCGGCCGGGGCGGCGGCGGGCGCGGCGCTGCGTGCGCCGGCGGTGATGCGCTCGAACTTGATGCCGGTGCCCTTCGCCGCGGAGTCGAGCTGCACGAGCAGGCTCGGCATGTCGACGTTGCTCGGGATCGCCTTGCCGAGCCGGACCACGGACGCGAACTCCGTCTCGAAGTTCCCGCGAATCGACTTCAGCTGCGTCAGCTGCTGCTGCGCGGCGTCGAGCTCGGCCTGCTGCGCGGCCACGTCCTCGTTGGCCTTGGACACCTCGGCGCGCTTGGGCGACAGGATCAGGAACCAGTAGACCCCGAGCACGATCACCGGCAGGAGGATCAGAAGGATCTTGCGGTCACGCGCGGTGATGCTCATTTTCCACCTCCGAGTGCGGCCGGGACCGGCTCCTGCTCACCCGGGCTGGTCATCGCGACCGAGGCTGGATCGAACGTGACGGTCAGCTTGAACTCGTAGCGCGAGCAGGGGGTCTCGATGCTCGCGGTGCCGGAGCTGCCGTTGCCGTTCCCCTCTTCCTCGGCCATGCTCTTCGACTCGTCGAGCGTCACGTCCTCGACGAGGTGCATCTGCTTGAGGCGGACGAGCAGGGTCGCGACCTGGCGCTGCCCGGTGGCGCAGCCCATGAGCGTCAGCGCGGGCGAGCCGCCCGTGGCGCCGGCGGCGGCCGGAGCGGCGGCCTTGGCGGCCGTCGCGGTCACGCCCTCACCGGTCACGGAGGCCTTGACCTCCTTGACGTAGACGCCTGCGGGGATGACCTTCGCGAGCTCGCGCGTCAGGCGCTCCCAATCGAAGCGGCGGCCGGCGAGGTCGCGGACCGACTGCTCGCGGGCCTGCTTGATGGAGAGGAAGTTGGAGACCGGGCCGAGTGAGCCCGCCTCGGCCTGCGCGACCTGCGTCTCCTTGGCCAGCTGTGCGGCGCGGTCCTGCTTCGAGGAGACCTCGTTCAGCGTCAGCACATACGCGAGGACGGCCACGAGGACCACCGCGAGCACACCGAGCACGGGGTAGGCCACGCCGGAGCGGTTGCCGCTGGGGCGGCTCGGCCGGTGCTCCTCGGGAAGAAGGTTTACGGGCTTCACGCGATGGCTCCGAGCGCCAGGCCGGCCGCGACCGTGTGGCGCGAGCCGTCGCCCGCGACGTCGCCCGGCAGGGTGCCGAGCGGAGCGGCAACTTCGACCGGGAGGTCGAGCAGGCCGCCGACGTTCTCGGCCAGCCCCTCGGCGCGGGCGCCGGGCCCGGCGAGCAGGACGCGGCCGATGCCGGGGGCCTCGGGCAGGGTGAGGTAGGCGTCGATCGACGGCCGGATCTCGTCGGCCAGGAGGAAGGAGATGTCGTCGGCGCCGAGGTCGATGGCCAGCGGGCGCGAGAAGAGGCAGTTGGGGCCGACGCCGATCGCGAGGTTCGCGATGCCGGAGATGTGACAGAACACGGTCGCCATGTCCTCGCCGCCGTCCTTGCGGCCGAGCGTGCGGACCATCGCGAAGGCGTCGAGGTCGATGCCCTCGGGGCGCAGGCCGGCCGAGCGAACCGCGTCGACCACGGCCTGGACCATCGTCGTGCGGGCGGCGACGACTATGACGCGCATGCGCCAGCTGCCGTCCGGGCCGGTGTAGCCGCCGACCACCTGGTGATCGAGGACCACTTCGTCGAGCGGCATCGGGATCGCCTCGTGCGCCTGGTACATCACGGCGGCACGAAGCTCGCCCGCGTCTTCGATGCGCGGAAGCTCGATGTGGCGGACCACGATCTGCTGGTTCGCGACGCCGAGGCGCACGCTGCGGGGGAGGCTCTCGCGCTTGAAGAAATCCTTCAGGACGTCGGCCAGGCGATCGCTGTCGACGACCTCGCCGTCGCTCACGACGCCGGCGGGCATCTCGGTGCTCGCGGCCTTCGAGACCTTCCCGCTCGCGAGCTGGACTGCGGAGATGTACTCGCCGTCGATGTCGAGTCCGACGGTCCCGCGCAGTTTTGTCTTGGAGAGTTGAAGAGCCATCAGTGTCTTGCCGGGCGTCCGTTCCCTGTCCGCCCAAGTCCTGCTGGCTCTATCGGCGTCTCAGTGCCGTCCTTTAGCCGGAACCGTTAGGTCGGTCATCCGTCCAGTGGTTCGCTCAGCAACCTGTCGCTCCGTTCGCGGTCCGGCACTCCTTCCAGGCGGTCCGGTAGAAGAGCGTCAGGGTTCGCACGCGGATCTCCCCCACCCCGTCGTCCCACTCGAACTCGAGGTTGTTCTTGAACTCGACCTTCCGGGCCGCGAGGCCCCCACGGAGCTCGGCGTTGTTCTTGAAGACCACGTTCGACTGCGGCGCGTAGAAGGAGCCGACCCACCCGTTGTTGTTGAACTCGATCGTGTTCGCGACCGGGTTCTCGGACGGCGCCCAGCCGTACACGTACAGCTGCAGGTTGCGGGGGTCGCCGGCGGGCGGGCTCCCGAAGGTGGCGCCCTGCCCCATCGTCAGCCGGCCGCTGTTCGCCGGACAGCCGGAGCCCTGCCGGTGGGGCGAGTCGACGAACAGCCGGATCGCCTGCGGCTGGCCGGCCGCGCGCGGCGCGATCAGGATCGACGAGTGGTTGCCCATCGAGATCGAGCAGAAGTTGTAGGTGCCGCCGCCGAGAGTGATCGATGAGTTGTTGCCCAGGGTCAGCGTCCGGGTCGCGGCGTCGTAGCTCGTGTTCGACGACGAGTCGAACGGGCTCACCCGTGGATTGAGGAGGCCGTTCGAGATCCGCGCGTTGTCATTCACCGTCGCCGAGTTGCCGATCTCGACGGGGGCCAGGACCCAGCTGCCCTGCGTCGGGGTGCGGCGGCTGATCGTGCCCGGCTGGGATCCGCCGACCGACGGGTCCGGTGCGGACGGCCCGAGCTCGAGCCCGCCCTGGATCCCGTTGTTGTTCTTCATCGAGATGAGCCCGTTCGAGCCCATCCACCCGGCCACCTCGGCGTTGTTCTTCACCTCGACCCCGTCGAGGCCGATGATCCCCGGCAGCGGGAAGATCGGGTTGCCCTGGAAGGCGGCGACGCGGGCCTGCACACGGCGTGTGCGTCCCTGGACGGTGCCGGTCGCGGTGATGCAGCGCTGGACGATCGTCACCTCGCCGTTCACCGTCGTCTGCACGGGGAGCCCCGCGCAGGTGTCGTTCAGGTTGAGGATCGGGGTCACGCGGTAGGAGAAGCCGGCGCCGTCGGCGACCGAGTCGGTCACCGTCGGGCAGAGCCCGCTCGTGAGCGGGGTTACGACGATGTTCGTCACGCACAGGCCGTTCGACGGCGAGAGCCGGTTGATGCGGAAGGTCGCCTGCTGGAGCCCGGCCTCGGCCGCGGCCAGCGCGCGCTTGGAGGCGCGGTCGCGGTTCGAGCTGTCGCTGAGCGACAGGGAACTGGTCAGCACGGTGCCGGCAAGGACGCTGACGATCATCAGCGATGACAGGGCGACGACCGCCGCGATGCCGTCCTCGGCTCGTAGGCGCAGTCTCATTCGGCCTCCGTTAGCTGGATGCTCGTCGGGTACTGGGGGTGGTCGTAGATCGCGGCGACGTCCGTGTCGGAGGCGCCGTCGACCCACATCCGCATGCCGATCCGGTGACCGGCCGGCACCGTGAAGTTGCTCGCGCGGAAGTCGAAGGTGAACGAGACGGGGGCCGGCTGGGTGGGCCACTCGTCGAGCTCGTAGGAGGCGGTGCCGAGCGAGGTCGGCGGAAAGGCGATCAGGTTCAGCAGCGAGGCCGGCACGTCGTAGAAGCGCACGCAGATCTTCGCCGAGCCGGTGACGCCGGCCGGTGTCTGCGAGTAGAGCGTCATGCCGCCGTCGCCGGTGAGCTCGGTCGCGCTCGTAACGGGCGGCGTGGTCCACATGTGGCTCTTGCTGTTGTCCTGGCTCGGCGTGCCGGTACAGCCGGCGTCCTGACGCAGTAGCCGGCCACCGAGGATGCCCCCGGCGAGGTTCGTCGCATAGTTGAAGAGCGGGGGCAGCGGGTCGGTCTCGACGACCGGCCCCGGCGGCGGCGTCGTGCCCATGAGGTCCGGCTTCGGGCAGCCGCTGATCACGATCAGCAGGTTGCACAGCAGAGCGCTGACCGGCGCGATCGTGTTGTGCAGGGTGTGGTTGCCGGAGATGGGCTGGCGCACCGACGACCCCGTCGCATCGGTGTCGTAGGGGAAGTAGGTCAGGGCGTTGCCGATCACCGAGCCCGCGCACTCCTCCCACTGGCCGTCCTCGAGGCACTGTGTGTCGGGCTCCTCGAGCGGGTTGAGAAGGCCGTCGGTGACGCCGTCGGTGGGCCCGTCCTGGGGGTCCTCGGTCAGCGAGCTGAGGATGATCGGGTCGCGCGGGGCGCGCGGCCCGTCGAAGGTGACGGCAACCGCGATGCGCTTGAGGTCATGCGTTCCCGGGCACAGGAGCCCGCAGCTCGGGTCGTCGACCCAGGTGACGAAGCGGTAGAGGTTGCCGCTGTTGCGGCCGTCGTCCCAGTGCTCCGGGCCACTGGCGAGCGTCCCGTGGACGGCGTCGACGAGCAGCGGCTCGCCCGCCTGGCCGGACTTGGCGGCGTAGGTGCCCGACGCCGTGACCCGGATGCGCGGGTCGTGCTCGTCAGCGGAAGGGGCCGGCGTCGACGTGAGCGCGATCTGCGTGTAGTCCATCGCCTGGATCCGCTCGATCTCCTGCTGGGCGACGTGCGTGCCGGACTCCTTGGCCTCGGAGACCGTGGTGAGCGCTCGGGCCGCGTCCATCGCGCCGAACGTCGCCAGCAGCCCGACCGAGAGGATCACCATCGCGATCAGCAATTCGGCGAGGGCGAATCCGTCCTCGTCGCGCAGTGTCCGGCGGGGGGTTGCACCAGGTGCCATTGCGCCTGTGATCGACCACCCCCCGCACCCCCCGACGCGGACTAGCCACTCCTACGAAGCGGCCCGCCCGTGACCGTGGACGAAAAGTCCATGTGGGTTCTTCAGCCCAGGTCGAGGTTGCGCAGGTAGGTGCCGTCGTTCAGCACCACGTCGTGCGAGTAGCCCTTGCGCAGCTCGCCGCTCGCAGGCACCCTGATCCGCACCTCGATGAAGCGCGGCACCAGCGGATGGTCGGCGGTGAACACCCGGCCGGCCTCGTCGTCGGTCCCGTTCAGCAGCCGGTCGACGATCACCTCGTCGATCCCCCAGCTGCCGCCGTCCGCCTCGCGGCGGACACAGCCGCGGTAGCGGGCGTCGTTCCCGGCGCCGCGGCAGTCGTACATCACGCGGCGTGTCTGGCCGCCGGACTGGACGTCGAAGTCGACGTAGTTGTAGCTCGACGCGTGCACGCGGACGGCCTGGCGCAGCTCCCGCGTCATCCGGTCCAGCTGCACCTGGGCCGACTTGACGGCATCGGCGCGGGCCTGCTCCCTCGGCGCCTCGCGCTGCGCGCCTTCGAGCATCACCAGCGACCCGCTCGTCACCACGACGAGCAGGAGGGCGACGACGAGCACCTCGACGAGGACTGCTCCGCGTTCTTCGCGTATGACAGGCATTGGACCCCTACTCGGATCCCGATGGGGACCCGCGAGGGCGTCCGGACGAATCTACGACAGGAAATGGTCGTCGTAGTAATCGATCGTCCGATCTCCCACCAGCAGAGCCAGGATCGCGCCGAGCGCGAGGAAGGGCCCGAACGGCACGCCGGTCTTGCGGCCTTCGGCAGTGCCCTTGCGGGCCATGATCGCCACACCGATGACCGTGCCGGCCACGAAGGCGAACAGCAGCGCCGGCACCACGCGTAGGCCGAGGAAAAGGCCCATGACCCCGGCCAGCTTCACGTCGCCCATCCCCATTCCGGCCGGGTAGGCCAGCGCGGCGAGCAGCAGGAACAGGAAGGCGCCGGCCCCCGCGATGAGGAGCTCGGGCAGCATGTCCGGGTCGATGACGGCGGCCCCGGCGACGCCGAACACCGCCAGCGGAGCCAGGATCTTGTTCGGGATGATGTGGTGCTCGAGGTCGATCCCGGCGCAGGCGACCAGCGCGGCCGCGAACGGGAGCTCGAGGATCAGGTCCTCGTCGGCACCCGCGACCCCCACGATCAGCGCAAAGACGACCGCGGTGAGCAGCTCGACCGCCGGGTAGCGCCAGGCGATCGGCGCGCCGCAGTCACGACAACGGCCGCGCAGGATCGACCACGAGACGATCGGGATGTTGTCGAAGGCGCGGATCTGCGCCCCGCAGCCCGGGCACTTCGAGCGCCCCGTCGCGACGTTCTCCCCCGCCGGCAGGCGGTGGATCACGACGTTCAGGAACGACCCGATGAGGGCGCCGCCCACGAAGGCGGCGATGACGTAACCGGCCATGGGGGTGGAGCCTAGGCGCCGGTCAGCAGCCGGAGGAGGGAGTCGAGTTGGGGGCGGTGGAGGTGCATTCCTTGAACGAGCCGGCATCGCGGCCGTAGAGACGGATGTTGAGCTCGAGATCGCCTCCGTTGAGGAGGCTTGTGACAGGTCCGAGCACGAGGTTGAGGATCCCGGAGAGGAGCCCGCCGAGGCCGCTCGCGGTGCCGGGAATCGGCAGCGCGGACGTGCCGCGGAAGCTGTAGGTCGACGTGACCCGGCGGCGGACGCAGTTCGGCCCGGTGCCGGGGCAGCCAGGACCGGCCATGCCGGTCGACACCACGCGCCGCTGTAGGACCTTGTCCACGTTCGTCACCTGGTAGATGAGCGTGTTCAGCCCGAGAACGCAGTTGAGCGTCGCGGCCAGGAGGTTGCCGGGGAAGAGGTTCGTGCAGCGCACGATGTCGCCGTTGGGGTTGACGGTCACGTTGAGCGCGGCCGGCGGTGAGATCCGGTACCGGAACGAGGACCCGTTGCCGAGCGACTCGCTGGCCGATTCGGGGCACCACTCGCCGAGCGTGGGCAGTTCGATGATGCTGAGAGCCCCACTGACCTGGGCGACGCACTGCGACTTCAGGATCCCGAGCCCCGACTGGAGATTCAGCAGCGAGCGGGCATCGAGCGACACCGCGTTCGCGCGGTATTCGGCGAGGTCGAGGCCGGCCTCCGCGGCGGCCAGCGCCTGGCGCGAGTAGACATCGCGCTTCGCGGTGTCGGTCGCGCTGATGTTCTGGGTCATGATGACCGGCACGAGCGCGAGAACGACCGCCATCGCCGCCAGCACGACGGGCAGCGCTATCCCACGCTGGTCGGCGAAGCGGGCCCTCATGGCGTCACCACACCGCGAGTCTTGTCGGTGACGATCGTCGTCATGTAGATCGGCCGGTTGGTGCCGGCGGCATTGCCGGTCGTCCGCATCCTCACCGCCACGATCACGCGCTTCGTATCCGCGTGCGCGGCCGTGTTGTCGAGGCAGAAGAGGTCGAGCCGCGCTTTGATGCGGTTGTCGAGGATCGCGCGGATCTGGTCGTTCAGGTTGCTGATGACCACGCCCAGGGTCGGGGTCAGGAAGGTGATCAGCGGGTCGAGCAGCGGTCCGGCCGTGAGCGGGCAGCTCTCCTCGCGCTCGGTGACGTAGCGGAACACGTCGGCTGTCTGGCCGTCGACGACGAGGGTGCCCGTCGACGCGAGGGTGCCGCCGCTGGTCCACAGCACCTCACCGGCGGCGGGAGTCCCGGTCATGGTCCCGCTCGCGGCGTCGGTCCAGTTGTTCGCGATCCGGTAGCGATTGCCGTTCAGCCAGTACGACGGGCTCCGCGGATTCGATGACGTACCAAGCGGGTTGGGCTCCTGGCTCGGCAAGGCGGCGAGTCCGATCTGGGAGAACGGAAGGCCGCGGATCCGCTCGAGCTCACGCTCGGCCGCCGCGGACGCCTGCTCGGAGCGGGTGGCGGTCTGTGAGAGGCGCGCGGAGCTCGGGATCACCGAGACGAATACCGCGATGCCCCCGAGGAGCACGACCACGGCGATCATCACCTCGACCATCGTGATCCCGGACTCCTCGCGCAGGCGCCGCCTCATGTCCCCGCCCCCGCGTTGCGTAGCGAGGCGCCGCCGGTGATCAGCGACTCGCGCCGCTCACGGTCCGACGAACGGTTGCCGCGCTCGACCCGAAGCCGCACGCACACCTGCGGCTGGCGCCCCGCCGTCAGCGGCGAGACGCTGAAGACGTCGTAGGTGCCCGGGGTCGGCGCGAGCGCGAGCGAGGTGTTGCAGCCGTCTACCGCGAGCGGGTCCGAGATCGGCTGCGGCGGCCCCTGCGCCGGCTCGAGGCCGTCGACCAACTCGGCCGCCGCGGCGCTCGGAGGCGACGCGCCCTGCGCGCGGCGGCAGGAGCCGGCATCGCATTGGTAGAGCACCCACACGGTCGAGCCGTTCGAGATCTTGGAGAACACGAGGCGGCTCGTGTTGCTGGTTCGCACGACGGACGTCGCCTGGCGCAGCTCGCGCGTCATCTTCTCGAGGCCCGTGCGAGCGTCCCGGACGGACCCCGCGCGATCGCCGCTGTCCTGCTGGCTGTTGCGCGCCGCCGTCATCAGGCCCATGCCCGCGCCGATCACGACGATGCCGACGATCGCGACCACGAGGAACTCGACCATCGAGACCCCGCGCTCGTCGCGCAGGACTCGATCGAGTAGAGAGGCCTCCGGCATGCAAGTCCTATCGGCCGGGGGTCCGGGGTCTTTAGGCGAAGGCGCGCGGACTGGACTTACCAAGAGCCGCCGCGGCAACCGCCGGGATCGGATCCCGACGGGACGGAGCACGTCCGCGTCGTGGCGCCGCCGTCCCGGATGAGCCGGAAGCTTCGCCCGCCGGTGGCTGACTCGACCTCGAGCGTGTACTCGTCCTCGGACACGTCGCTGACGGTGAGAGTGTCGGCCGGCGACTCGAGCAGCTTCGACTCGATGTCCTGCAGCGCGGGCGCCGTGGCCCCGGTGTAGCCGCTGTCGTTCTCCGTCGCGTAGACCTCCATCGCGGCGGCGGCGGTCCGCACCCCGGCCTTGGCGCCGGCGTCGTTGGCCTTGTTCTTCTGGTTGAGGAACATCGGGATCGAGACGGCCGCGAGGAGGCCGATGATGAGGATCACGATCAGCAGCTCGACGAGCGTGAATCCGTTCTCGCGGCAAAGGTGGCGTCGCCTGTCTGCCATGGGTGGTCTATCGGCAGGATGGGGCCGGGACCCCAGGCTTTCCGTCCATTCTCTGGACGCGTGCCCGAACCCCGCGGCAGAACGACGGAGGGCGGCCAGCTGGCCGCCCTCCGGGTACTTCCAGGTGCGTCGGAACTACCAGGTGCCGCCGTTGCAGCCGCCGCCGGTGCCCGTGCAGGTCCGGTCGACGTCGCCACCCGCGGTCCGCGAGATGGAGTACGTGCGGCCACCCGAGCCGTCGACCGTCACGGTGTACGTGTCGGTCGCCGACACGACGGCCAGCGAGCTCGCCGGGTCGTCGGTCAGGGTCGGCTCGATCTCCTGGAGAGCCGCGACGGTAGCGCCGTCGTACTCACCGTCGTTGTCGGTCGCGTACGTCTCGATAGCCGTCTGAGCCGTACGGGCAGCGCTCTTCGACGAGGCGTCGCTGGCCTTGTCGCGCTGATTGAGGAACGAGGGAATCGCGATCGCGGCAAGGATGCCGATGATCAGGATTACAACGAGGAGCTCGACGAGCGTGAAGCCCTTCTCCTCGTTCATGCGCTCACGGATCTTCCGCAGCATTTGGTGGGTCCTCCTTGAGGGGTGTGTTGGTCTGGTGGCCAGACGCCCCGGAATGCCGTCGGAGTGACTACAAGAGTCCCCGGTGGCAGTTCGGCCGGCTCCTAGGAGCCCCGGAACTTTGCGTCCCCGCCTTGCGACGGGTTTGCCTTTGCACCGTGGCTCTGGCTTGCATCCAATGTCGGCCCCCTGTCCCGGGAGCTTTAGAAATTCCTCACAAAGACGCATGGACCATCCGTCCAGCCGTGCGCCGCGCAACTACCCCGGGCGGCGCGGCAGCGCACCCCCACTACGATCCCCCGCCATGGAACTGCGCCGCGCACTAGTGCTGTTCGGGATCGTGCTCGGCATCGCCGCGCTGGTGAGCATCATCGCCCAGCCGCCGGACCGCTCGGACAACGACGCCACCGAGCGGGCGGAGCCGACGCCGCCGCCCGCGACGACGCCGGCCGCCACCCCCTCCGCTCCGAGTGCGGGGCCGACGCCGGCACCCGAGGGCACCCCGTTCGTGCGAATGACCCCGAAGGACTCGAAGGCCGCGATCGACGCCGGCGAGGCCGTCACCCTCGTCGTCGCCGTCGACAAGCCCGGCGTCGTCGGGCTCGAGGGCCTCGGCCTCGACGACACGGCCGAGCCGAACACCCCGGCGCAGTTCGAGCTGCTCGTGTCGTCCCCGGGCAAGCACCGCGTCGTGCTCGTGCCCGCGGCCGGCGGCGAAGCCCGCCAGATCGGGACGCTCGAGATCCGCGCCGCGAGCTGACCAAGTAAAGGCACCCGGCGCCGCAGGGGGCCACAGCGCCGGGTGCCACTCGTTGGCTCCGGTCGACAGCCCTGGGCTGGACCAGAACCAGCTTGGAGTCCTAGGTCACCGTTCCCCTTGGCGCCTGGGACAAAGTCTGGGCGGAACATTAGCGAACGCTCCGCCTGGGGGTATCTCCTCGCCTGAAAACTTCTAAACACGCGAGCGGGCGAGCAGGAACGTCCCGATGACCGCGCTTGCGATCGACCCCGCGAGGATGCCGATCTTCGCCGTTGCGAGCAGTTCGGGCTTGGTCTCGAAGGCCAGCTCGGCGATGAAGAGCGACACCGTGAACCCGATCCCGCCCATCGCCGCCAGGCCCCATATCTGGGACCGCCGCGCACCCTCGGGAAGTGTCCCCCAGCCGAGCCGCAGGCCGGCGAACGTTGCGGCGGAGATGCCGGCGATCTTGCCGATCACGAGGCCGAGGACGATCGCCCAGGCGAGGTTGGTTCCCGCCGCGTCGCCGATCGCGCCGTCGCGCAGGTCGACGCCGGCGTTGGCAAGCGCGAAGAGCGGCACCACGACGAAGGCGCTGAACGGATGGAGCCTGTGCTCGAGCGTCTCCATCACCGGGCGGCCGCGGAACTCGCCGGTCGGAGTCATCAGCCCGAGCGCGACGCCGGCGATCGTCGCGTGCACCCCGCTCTCGTGCACCGCGAACCAGACGAACATCCCGATCGGCACGTACACGAGGATCCGGGCGACCCCCGCGGCGCGCAGCAGGGCGATGGCGCCGAGGCCGCCGAGCGACGCCAGCAGCCACACCGCCGTCAGCGACTCGGCGTAGAACACCGCGATGATCACGATCGCGACGATGTCGTCGACGATCGCTATCGCGAGGAGCAGCAGCTTCGCCCCGGACGACACGCGATCGCGCAGCAGAGCGAGCGCGCCGACCGCGAACGCGATGTCGGTGGCCGTCGGGATCGCCCAGCCGCGCGAGCCCTCGCCCCCGGCGAGCACCGCGACAAACACCAGCGCGGGCAGGACAACTCCGCCGAGCGCCGCGAGCACGGGGAGCGCCGCGGCTCTGCGGTCCTGCAGCTCGCCGACGACGAGCTCGCGCTTGATCTCGAGCCCGACGACGAAGAAGAAGATCGCCATCAGGGCGTCGTTGACCCAGTCCTGGAGGTCGAGGTGAAGGCGCCCGACGTCGAGCTCCGTGGTCCACACGTCGGTGTAGGAATCGGCCGCGAGGTTCGCCCAGACCAGCGCTGCGATCGTCGCGATCAACAGGGCCGCCCCGCCGACGGCCTCGTCGTGGAGGAAGTCCGTCAGTGGGTCGACGACGACCCGGCGGATGGTCCCTCTGTCATCTGGCGGCACGCGCGCAGGTTAGACCGCGCGGAGCGCCTGCCGCACGTCGGCGGCGAGACGCGTCACGAGGCTGCCGGCCGGCTCTGGCTCGGCGAGCGCGTGCGCCTGGCCCGCCCACAGGTTGATCGCGTCGCCATTGCCTGCCCAGCGGGCGGCGGCTCTCAGCGGCGCCGTCAGGTGATGGATGTCGGGGTAACCGCTGGGGGCGTCCGGGTGTTCGGCCTGCATCCGGTTGACCACCCCGCGGGCGGTCCGTCCCGTGAACGCGCGGGTCAGGCCCGTCGGCGCGTCGCCGCCGAGGCGCTCGCGGTGGGCCGGTGCCGTTCCGGCCTCGGGGCAGAGCAGGAACGCGGTGCCGAGCTGAGCCGCTGCGGCCCCGGCCGCGAGGACGCCCGCGATCGCCGCCCCGGTGGCGATGCCGCCGGTGGCGACGAGCGGTAGCGGGGTGCGCGCACGGGCGAGCTGGAGGAGCGCGAGCAACCCGTAGTCGGCGGGATCGGCGTCGTCGAACGATCCGCGGTGGCCGCCTGCCTCGACGCCCTGTACGACCAGCGCGTCCGCGCCGGCGGCGGCTGCCGTGGCCGCTTCGGCCGGCGTGGTGACGGTCACCCACACCGCGCTGCCGGCTTCGCGCAGCGCGGCGATCTGCACGTCGTCCGGGCAGCCGAAGGTGAACGAGACCACGGGCGGGGCCGTGGCGATCGCGAGCTCGAGCTTCTCCGCCCAGGAGTCGTCGTCGTGACGCGGTTCACCGAGCTCGGCGCCAGTCGAGGCCGCCAGGCCGGCCAGCTCCGCGGCGTAGCCCGCGACGACGCCCGGCTGCGGGGCCGGGCCGGGGGGAGCGAACACGTTCAGGCCCCAGGGGCCGTCGGTCGCCTGGCGCAACTGCGCGATCTCCTCTCCGACGGCGGTCGCGTCCTTGTAACCAGCGGCGAGGAAGCCGAGGCCGCCGGCGGCCGCGACGGCTGCCGCCAGCGCCACCGTCGATGGCCCGCCGGCGAGCGGGGCCTGGACGATCGGGTGCTCGAGTTGTCGGAGGTCGAAGGGCGTGGCGAGAGTCTATCGAGCTAACTTGTTGGCCGACAAGTTAGTTGGTAGCGTGGCCGCGATGCCGGCCGCTGCCCCACCCCGGACCCGCGACGCCGAGCGCAGCCGCGCCGCGATCCTCGACGCTGCCGAGAGCCGGTTCGCCGCGCACGGGTTCGAGCGCACGAGCCTCGCCGACGTCGGCGCCGCGGCCGGGCTCTCGCGTGGGACCCCCGCCTACTTCTTCGGCTCGAAGGACGCGCTCTACGCGGCGGTGATCGACCGCGTCTTCGCCGAGCGCGATGCGGTCCTGCGCCACGCGTTCGAGCCGCTTCACGAGTGGGCCGCCGCGCCCCGTCCCGCGGCCACGCTGGAGGACGTGCTCGGCGCGGCCGTCGATGCCTACCTCGCCTTCCTCACCGGGCGCCCGGCGTTCGTCGCCCTGTGCGAGCGCGAGTCGCTCGCGGGCGGGCGGCTCGCCGCCACTCCCCACGAGTCGAGCGCAATCGCCGACGCGCTGGGCGCGGTCCGCGGCCGTCACGGGCTGGCGCGGTTCGACGTCGCGGCCGTGCTCACCGCGTTCGTCGCGCTCTGCTTCTTCCCGGTCGCCCATCGCGACACGTTCCTGCCCGCGATCGGGATCGACCCTGCCGACCCCGAGGCCGCGCGGCGCCGCCGCGACCAGGTCGTCTCCGTCGTCGCCCACCTCGTACGCTGATGGCGCCCGTCTTGTTCGCCTACGACCTCGGCTCGCCGTACGCGTGGCTCACGGCCGAACGCGTCGACGTTCTCTCCCCTGGCCCCGTCGAATGGCTGCCCGTGCTGCTCGGCGGTGTGTTCGCGGCGACCGGCCGTTCGTCGTGGGCCGAAACACCGGACCGCGCCGCGGGGATCGCGGAGATCGAACGCCGGGCCGCCGAGCGGGGGCTACCCGAGCCGCGCTGGCCCACGCCGTGGCCGTCGGACGGGCTGCAGGCCATGCGCGCCGCCACCTTTGCGCACGCCATCGGCGCCGGGCGCAGGTTCGCCCTCGCGGCGTTCCGCGTCCATTTCACCGAGGGGATCACGCTGAGCGACGAGACGGGAGTGCGCCGGGCCGCCGAGCGCGCCGAGCTCGACCCGGACGAGGTACTGGCCGCGACCGCGAACCCGGACGTCAAGGCGGAGTTGCGCGCCAACACGGAGCGGGCGCTCGAGCTGGGCGTGACCGGCGTGCCGACGGTAGTGACGCCAGCCGGCGTGTGGTGGGGCGACGACCAGCTCGAAGCCGCGCTGGGCTGAGGGGCGAACGGCGGCAGCGACGGCAGCCGGAATCGGCCGTTGTGTGAACGTTCAACGGGGCTATGGCACCGCTGAACGTTCACGCCAACGCCTGGGCCGAGCTCCGGGCCTCTCTAGGATGCCGCGCGTGAGCGGCAGGACCAGCGCAGAAGCGAACCGGAGCGACCTTGTCCTCCTGCGCCGTGTGCGCGACCGGATGGATCGCGAGTACCAGCAGCCGCTCGACGTCGAGGCCCTCGCCCGCGACGCGCACATGTCGGCCGGCCATTTCAGCCGCCAGTTCAAGCTCGCCTACGGGGAATCGCCCTACAGCTACCTGATGACGCGCCGCATCGAGCGCGCGATGGCGCTGCTGCGCCGCGGCGATCTCAGCGTGACCGAGGTCTGCTTCGAGGTCGGCTGCACCTCGATGGGCACTTTCAGCACCCGCTTCTCCGAGCTCGTCGGGATGCCGCCGAGCGAGTACCGCGAGCGCGCCGCCGGCGCGACCGAGGGCCTGCTCCCCTGTGTCGCGCGACAGATCACGAGACCGGTCAGGAATCGAGAAGCGCCCGCCGCCCCGGCGAAATAGCGTGGGCGCCATGGACATCACGATCAACGCAAGCTTCCTCCCGCACACCGATCCGGATGCCTCGCTGGCCTTCTATCGCGACATTCTCGGCTTCGAGGTCCGCAACGACGTGGGCTACGGAGGACAGCGCTGGATAACCGTCGGCCCGCCCGGCCAGCCCGACACCTCGATCGTCCTCGAGCCGCCCGCGATCGCGCCCGGCATCACCGACGAGGAGAAGGCGACGATCGCCGAGATGATGGCCAAGGGCACGTACGGCTTCATCAACCTCTCGACGAAGAACGTCGACGAGGCCTTCGCGAAGGTGCAGGCCGACGTCGAGGTGGTCCAGGAGCCGACCGACCAGCCCTACGGCATCCGCGACTGCTCCTTTCGCGATCCGGCCGGCAACCTGATCCGCCTCGGGGAGCACGGCTGACGATGACGGCGGCCCCTGCCGACAGCCATGACCTGATCCGCGTGCAGGGCGCGCGGGTCAACAACCTCCAGGACGTCAGCATCGAGATCCCGAAGCGCCGGCTGACGGTGTTCACCGGCGTCTCGGGCTCGGGCAAGAGCTCGCTCGTGTTCGGCACGATCGCCGCCGAGTCGCAGCGGCTGATCAACGAGACCTACAGCGCGTTCGTCCAGGGCTTCATGCCGACGATGGCGCGCCCGGAGGTCGACGTCCTCGACGGCCTGACGACGGCGATCCTCGTCGACCAGGAGCGGCTCGGCGCCAACGCCCGATCCACCGTCGGCACCGTCACCGACGCGAACGCGATGCTGCGCATCCTGTTCAGCCGGGTCGGCAAGCCGCATATCGGCCCGCCGAGCGCGTTCGCCTTCAACGTGGCCTCGGTGTCGGGCAGCGGCGGGATCACCGTGCAGAAGGGCGACAAGACGATCACGGAGAAGGCGAGCTTCTCCCGCACCGGGGGCATGTGCCCGCGCTGCGAGGGCATGGGCGCAGTCAGCGACTTCGACCTGACCGCGCTCTACGACGAGGGCAAGTCGCTCAACGAGGGGGCGCTCACGATCCCCGGCTACAGCATGGAGGGCTGGTACGGGCGGATCTTCCGCGGCTGCGGATTCTTCGACCCGGACAAGCCGATCAAGAAGTTCAACAAGCGCGAGCGCCACGACCTCCTCTACCGGGAGCCGACGAAGATCAAGGTCGAGGGCATCAACCTCACCTACGCCGGCCTGATCCCCCAGATCCAGAAGTCGTTCCTGTCGAAGGACGTCGACGCGCTGCAGCCGCACATCCGGGCGTTCGTCGACAAGGCCATCACGTTCACCACCTGCCCCGAGTGCGAGGGCACCCGGCTCAGCGAGGGCGCGCGCTCGTCGAAGATCAAGAAGAAGAACATCGCCGACCTGTGCGCGATGGAGATCCGCGACCTCGCGGAGTGGGTCCGCGCTCTCGACGAGAAGTCCGTGGCCCCGCTGGTCGAGGCGCTGGCCGACACGCTGGACTCGTTCGTCGACATCGGGCTGGGCTACCTCTCGCTCGAGCGGCCGTCGGGCACCCTGTCGGGCGGCGAGGCGCAGCGCACGAAGATGATCCGCCACCTCGGGTCGGCCCTCACCGACGTGACCTACGTGTTCGACGAGCCGACGATCGGGCTGCACCCGCACGACATCCAGCGGATGAACGACCTGCTCGTACAGCTGCGCGACAAGGGCAACACCGTCCTCGTGGTCGAGCACAAGCCGGAGGCGATCACGATCGCCGACCACGTCGTCGACCTCGGTCCCGGGGCCGGGCCGGGCGGCGGCACGGTGTGCTTCGAGGGCACCGTCGCGGGCCTGCGTAAGGCGGACACCGCCACCGGCCGCCACTTCGACGACCGCGCGGCGCTCAAGGACTCCGTCCGCGAGGCGACGGGCAAACGCGAGATCCGCGGTGCCGGCACCCACAACCTGCAAGACGTCGACGTAGACATCCCGCTCGGCGTGCTCTGCGTGATCACCGGCGTGGCCGGCTCCGGCAAGAGCTCGCTCATCCACGGCTCGCTCTCGGCGGACGAGGACGTGATCGCCATCGACCAGGGCGCGATCCGCGGATCGCGCCGGAGCAACCCCGCCACCTACACGAAGCTGCTCGACCCGATCCGCAAGGCGTTCGCCAAGGCCAACGGCGTCAAGCCGGCGCTGTTCAGCGCGAACTCCGAGGGCGCCTGCCCGGTGTGCAACGGCGCCGGCGTCATCTACACGGAGCTGGGGATCATGGACACCGTCGCGACCCCGTGCGAGGAGTGTGAGGGCAAGCGCTTCGAGGCCTCGGTGCTCGATCACAAGCTGGGCGGGCGCGACATCAGCGAGGTGCTCGCCATGCCCGTCGCGGAGGCCGAGGAGTTCTTCGCGGGCGGCGACGCGGCCACGCCGGCCGCGCACAAGATCCTCGAGCGGCTCGCCGACGTGGGGCTCGGCTATCTCAGCCTCGGCCAGCCGCTGACCACCCTCTCCGGCGGCGAGCGTCAGCGGCTCAAGCTCGCGACGCGGATGGGCGAGAAGGGCGGGATCTACGTGCTCGACGAGCCGACGACCGGCCTCCATCTGGCCGACGTCGAACAGCTGCTCGGGTTGCTCGACCGGCTCGTCGACTCCGGCAAATCCGTGATCGTCATCGAGCACCATCAGGCCGTCATGGCGCACGCCGACTGGATCATCGACCTCGGCCCCGGCGCCGGCCACGACGGCGGCAGGATCGTGTTCGAGGGCACCCCCGCCGACCTCGTCGCGGCCCGCTCAACCCTCACGGGCGAGCACCTCGCGGAGTACGTGGCTGCCTGAGCAGGCGGTTATCGCCCCGGCACGGGGGTAGCCAGACCGCGTGCGAGTAGTCGTCACAGGCGCGTCCGGGAACGTCGGCACCAGCGTCCTGCGGTCGCTCGCCGACGAGCCGTCCGTGGAGGACATCGTCGGCATCGCGCGGCGCATCCCGGCCCTGCGGATGCCGAAGGTCACATGGCAGCCGGCCGACGTGAGCGTCGCCGACCTCGGCTTCCACTTCCGCGGGGCTGACGCCGTGATCCACCTCGCCTGGCTGATCCAGCCGGGCCGCGACGAGCGCAAGCTGCGTGGCGTGAACATCGGCGGCACCGAGCGCGTGCTGGCCGGCGTCCGCGCGGCGGGGGTGCCGAACCTGCTCTACGCGTCGTCGGTCGGCGCCTACAGCCCGGGACCCGGACAGGGCGGCGGGGTCGACGAATCGTGGCCGACAGCCGGCATCCGCTCGGCGCTCTACTCCCGCCAGAAGGCGGAGGTCGAAAGCCTGCTCGACGAATTCGAGCGCACGGAGCCCGGGGTGCGGGTCGTACGCATGCGCCCGGCGCTGATCTTCAAGCGCGAGGCCGGCGCGGAGATCCGCCGCCTCTTCGCCGGCCCGCTGCTCCCCAGCCCCCTCCTGCGGCCGGGCCGTCTGCCCGTGATCCCGCTACCCAGCGGGCTGCGCTTCCAGGCCGTCCACTCCTACGACGTCGGCGACGCGTTCCGCCGTGCCCTGATCGACCAGCGCGCGCGCGGCGCGTACAACCTCGCGGCCGAGCCCGTCCTCGACCGCGCCCGGCTCGCCGACGCGTTGCAGGCGCGAGTCGTCGAGATCCCGCGCGCGCTGGTGCGGGGCGCCGCGGCCGCGACCTTCGCCGCCCGCCTCCAGCCGTCCGAGCCCGGCTGGCTCGACATGGCCCTGGAGGGACCGCTGATGAGTACCGAGCACGCGCGCGCCGAGCTTGGTTGGGAACCCCATCGCGGCGCCGACAGCGCGCTGCTCGACCTGCTCACCGGGATTGCCGGCGGCGACGGGCTGGACACGCCTCCCCTGTCGCCGGGCACGAGCGGGCCGCTGCGCGTGCGCGAGCTCGCCGGCGCGGTCGGCGGCCGCGAGATCCTGTAGTCGCCGCGCCGGCGGCGACGCAGATCCGCCGGGCGACCCTACCCGAGGGCGGGTACGGCGCGCCGGCCGGACTACTTGATCGCGTCGTAGACCTTGAACATCGGCATGTACATGGAGATGACGATGAAGCCGACGATGCCGCCCACGAGGATGATCATCACGGGCTCGAGGATCGAGGTGAGCGCCTTGACGGCCGCGGCCACCTGGTCCTCGTAGAAGTCGGCGATCTTCGACAGCATGGAGTCGAGCGCGCCGGTCTCCTCGCCGACGCCGATCATCTGCGTGACCATGATCGGGAAAGCCTGGGGTGCGCGCTGCATCGGAGCGGTGATGGACCCACCCGCCTTGACCGACTCGCGGACGTCGTCCATCGCGTACTCGATGACACGGTTGCCCGATGTGCGGCCGGTGATCTCGATCGCCTCGAGCATCGGCACGCCCGCGGCCACGAGGCCGGAGAACGTGCGCGAGAACCGAGCGAGCGCGACCTTCTGGACGATGTCGCCGATCTTCAGCGGCGCCTTCAGCTTGAGGCGGTCCCATTGATCGCGGCCGGTGTCCGACTTCTTCCAGTAGCGAAAGCCGAGGACCGCGAGAGCGGTGCCGCCGAACAGCAGGTACCACTGGTCGGTGACGAGGTGGGACAGCGCGACGGTGAACTTGGTGATGGTGGGCAGCTCGCCGCCGAAGTCCTCGAACACGCTCTCGAAGACCGGCACGAGGAAGGCCACCAGCGCGAGGAGCACGATCGCGGCGAAGGAGATGATGAGGCCCGGGTAGACCATCGCGGCGCGCACCTGGCGGCGTAGGGCGTCGTCCTTCTCGAGCTGGGTCGCCACGCGCTCGAGGGTGTTCTCGAGGATGCCGCCGGTCTCGCCGGCGCGGACCATCGCGATGAACAGCTCGTTGAAGACGTCGGGGCGGCGCTCGAGCGCCTGTGACAGGGCGAGGCCGGCCTCGACGTCCTTGCGGACGCCGGTCCAGGACTCGCGCAGCTTCTCGTTGTCGGTCTGCTCCTCGAGCACGTACAGCGCCCGGAGGATCGACATGCCCGAGCTGATCATCGTCGCGAGCTGGCGCGTGGCGACGGTGAGCTCGGCCGGCTTTACGCGGCGGAAGCGGCCGAGAAGGTCGCCGACGTCGGTCGGCTTCTGCTCCTCGATGTCGACGACGATCAGGCCCTTGGCGCGCAGCTGCGCGGCGACCACCTGCTTGTCCTCCGCGTCGACCTCGCCCCGCGTGGGGATGCCGGCCAGGTCGAGCGCCTTGAACGCGTAGGTGGCCATCAGGCGACCCGCACCGTGCCCATCAGGCGGCGCAGCTCCTCGGGCGTCGACGAGCGGGCCTCGGCGAGCTCGCGGCTGATCTTGTTCTTGCGGACGAGGTCGGCGAGCGACGCGTCCATCGTCTGCATGCCGTGCGAGACGCCGGTCTGCAGCGCCGAGTAGATCTGGTGGGTCTTGCCCTCGCGGATCAGGTTCCGGACGGCGGGCGTGGGCACCAGGACCTCCGTGGCACAGCAGCGCCCCAGACCATCGGCGGTCGGGAGCAACTGCTGCGTCACGATTCCCTGGAGGGCCACGGAAAGCTGTACCCGCACCTGCTGCTGCTGCTCGGGCGGGAAGACGTCGATCACGCGGTCGATCGTCTGGGCGGTGTCCTGCGTGTGCAGCGTCGCGAACACGAGGTGGCCGGTCTCGGCCGCGGTCAGCGCCGTCGAGATCGTCTCGAGGTCGCGCATCTCGCCGACCAGGATCACGTCCGGGTCCTGGCGCAGCGCGGCCTTCAGGGCCAGCGCGAACGACTGCGCGTCGGCGCCCAGCTCGCGCTGGTTGACGATGCAGTTCTTGTGCTTGTGGAGGAACTCGATCGGATCCTCGATGGTCATGATGTGCTCGTGGCGCTCCTCGTTGATCACGTCGAGCATCGCGGCGAGCGAGGTGGACTTGCCCGAGCCGGTCGGCCCGGTCACGAGCACGAAGCCGCGCGGCTTGTTCGTGAAGTCGCGCAGGATCGGCGGCAGGCCCAGGTCCTCGAGCTTGGGGATGTGCTGCGGGATCAGGCGGAACGCCGCGCCGAGCGAGGCGCGCTGGAAGAAGGCGTTGACGCGGAAGCGCGCCTTGCCGGGGATCGAGTAGGCAAGGTCGATCTGCCACTCGGTCTCGAGCCTCTGCCGCTGGTCGTTCGTGAGGATCGAGTAGATGATCTCCCGCACGGCCTCCGGGCTCATCGCCGCGTAGTCGAGCGCGACGAGCTGGCCCTTCTCGCGGACCATCGGGGGCGATCCGGCGGTCAGGTGGAGGTCCGACGCGTTGCGCCGCATGACCTCGAGCAGCACCTCTGAGAAGTCCAGGTCCATTCTTTCTCCTATCGGCAGCAGGCGGCGCAGGTTGAGAGGAAACGCTGCGCACCCGGCCGAGCCGGGCGCTTGCGCAACGTCAGGTGACCCGCGCGACCTCTGCGATCGACGTGATCCCCTGCTTGACCTTGTCGAAGCCGTCTTCGCGCAGCGGGCGCATGCCCTGCTCGATGGCGACGTGCTCGATCTCGTCGGACGACGCGCGCTGGATGGCGAGCGAGCGGATCTCGTCGCTCAGAAGCATCGCCTCGTAGAGGCCACAGCGGCCCTTGAAGCCGCTGCCGTTGCAGCGGCCGCAGCCGACGGGCTCCCAGCCCTCGACGTCGAAGGAAGCGTGGAAGCCGGCCTGCGCGAGCGCGTCGACCGAGAGCATCGTGCGCTTCTTGCAGTAGGTGCACAGCGTGCGCACCAGGCGCTGCGCGATGACGCAGTCGAGCGCGGACGCCGTGAGGAAGGGCTCGATGCCCATCTCCGTCAGGCGGGTGATCGCCGACGGGGCGTCGTTCGTGTGCAGCGTCGAGAGGACAAGGTGGCCGGTCAGGGCGGACTCGACCGCGATGCGGGCGGTCTCGCCGTCCCGGATCTCGCCGACCATCATCACGTCGGGGTCGGCGCGCAGCATCGACCGCAGGCCGCGGGCGAAGGTGAGCCCCGCCTTGAGGTTGACCTGAACCTGGTTGACGCCGGCGAGCTGGTACTCGACCGGGTCCTCGATGGTGATGATGTTGCGGTCCGGCTGGTTGAGCGCGTTGAGCGCCGCGTAGAGGGTCGTCGACTTGCCCGAGCCGGTCGGCCCCGTCGCCAGGACGGCGCCGTGTGCCTGCGCGAACGCCTTCTCGAAGCGCGAGCGCACGTTCTCGCTCATGCCCAGCGAGTCGAGCGACATCAGCGCCTGCTGCTTGTCGAGGATGCGCATCACGATGCCCTCGCCGGTGACGGCGGGCATCGTCACGACCCGGACGTCGATCGAGTGGCCTTCGACGGTCAGGCTCACGCGGCCGTCCTGCGGGAGGCGCTTCTCGGAGATGTCCACGTCGGCCATGATCTTCACACGGGAGATCACGCCCGGGACCATCTGGCGCGGAATCGATGTGGTCTCGCGGAGCACGCCGTCGACCCGGAAGCGGACCCGCATGTCGCGGCCCTCGGGCTCGAGGTGGATGTCCGACGCGCCGTCCCCCACCGCCTCGGCGATGATCGAGTTGACGAGCTTGATGATCGGCGCGTCCTCCGCCGATTCGCGGATCTCGGTGACCGACGCGATGTCGTCGCCGACCTCCTCCATCACGGCCTCGGCGACGGCGTCGTCGAGACGCGTCATCCGGCCGATCAGCCCGGCGATGTCGTCCTGCGAGGCCACCACCGGGCGCACCTCGCGGCCGGTGATCAGCTTCATGTCGTCGAGCGCGAGGACGTTCGACGGGTCGGACATCGCGACGAGCAGCGCGCCGTCGGCGTCGAAGCCGATCGGCGCGGCCCCGAAGCGGCGCGCGGCCTGCGCGCTGATCAGGTTGACGGCGGCGACGTCGGGCTTGTAGATCGTGAGGTCGGCGTGCTGTAGCCCGAACCGCTCGGCTATCGCGCGGGCGAGCTGGTCGCCGCTGAGCGCGCCGGCGTCGAGGAGCACCTGTTCAGGGGTCCGGCCCGACGCCGCGGCCTTCCTCGACGGCGGCGTCGACCCGTTCCCGTGGGAGGAAGCCGAGCTCGACGACGAGATCGGAGATGAAGCGTGTGCCGGCGCCACGGCGGGTCGGTGCGGACAGCCCGGAGCCGGTCGGCTCCGGCTGCGCCGCCGTCGCCTCACCGTTCGCGGGGACGGGAACCAGATGCGGCGGCCGGCCGCCCGGACCCGTGCTGCTCATCGGGCGTCTGCCACCTGCTGCTCGAGGCTGGCCGAGTCGACGTAGCCCTCGACCAGGCTGGCCCCCTTCTTGTTGGCGATCACGACCGCTGGAGCCTGGCCGACACCCGCGCCGGAGATCACCGCGCGGTAGCGCGCCACCTGCGCGATCGGCACGTTGAAGACCTTGACCTTCCGCGCGCCGCGTACACCGCGGACAGCCGCGGCGGTTGCCGCGTCGTCGGAGGCGCCGGGCTGGAAGAAGAAGAGGACGACGGTGTCGCCCGCGTCGAGCGCACGCGTGACCCGGGCCGGGACCCCGGACTGCGCCGTGGCCGCCGCCTCGTCCGCGGAGGCGGCTACCTTCGGCTTGCTCGGCCCTGTCGCGGGCCTTTCAGCGGCCGCGGGCTTCTGCTCGGCGGCGGGCGCCGCGGACTCGGAGGTGCTCTCTGCGCTGCGCGAACCGGAGGTGGCGAACCAGGCCGCCGCCACGAGGACGGCGCCCAGTAGGGCGAGCAGAACAGGGCGAGAAACGGCCATGCCCCCGCTATCGGCAGGAGGGGGTTGAAACCTGAACCCTGAGCGGTTCTCGGGTGGGTCAGGCGGCCGTGCCCGCGGCAGCCGCCCGCATCGCGTCGACGGGCGCCGGATGGCCGGTCCACAGCTCGAAGCTGCGCGCTCCTTGGCGCACAAGCACCTCGAGGCCGCCGACGAACCGGCTCCCTGCCTCCTCTGCCCACTCCTGGACGGGTGTTCTATGCGTCCCGTACACAAGGTCGACGATGACTTCGGGCGGATCCATGTCCACGAGCGGGAGCTCCTCGCCCGTGTCCTCGGGGGCCAGCCCGACCGCGGTGCAGTTGACGAGCACGTCGCATCCCCCGGGGCGCTCGGCGACCGCGACGCCGAACTCGCCGGCCAGGATCTGGGCGCGTGTGACGGTGCGATTCCACACCGCCACCTCCGCTCCAGCCTCGCGCAGGGCCCAGACGACCGCGCGCGCCGAGCCGCCCGCGCCGAGCACGATCGCCGAGCGGCCGGAGAGGTCGTCCATGCCGAGAGCGTCCGCGAAGCCGCCCGCGTCGGTGTTGTCGGCCACGATCGCGCCCTCGTGGTAGGTGAGCGTGTTCGCGGCGCCGATCGCATCTGCCGCCTCGCCGCGCTCGTCGGCCAGTGCGTGGGCCGCGAGCTTGTGCGGGACCGTCACGTTGATGCCCGCGAACCCGGACGCCCCCAGCGCGCGGGCGGTCGCCGTGAACCGCGGCGGGGCGAGCGGGAGCGGGAGGTACAGCCAGTCCAGGGCGACCTCGGCGAGTGCTGCGTTCTGCATCGCCGGCGACCGGCTGTGCGCGACGGGCCAGCCCGCCACGCCCAGGAGGGTGCGCGTCATGGGCAGTTCGTCGGCGACTGGCCGCCGCGCCGCGCGCGCTCGGTGTTGTAGCGCTGCACGTCCTGCTGGAACTCGGCATCGGTCTTCGAGAAGGCGTGATCGCCGCAGCCGCCGGCCTTGACTACGTAGTAGAGGAAGCTCGTGCGCGCGGGGTTCGCCGCCGCCTTGATCGAGTCCAGGCCGGGGCTGCCGATCGGGCCCGGCGGGAGCCCCTGGCGGTTGCGCGTGTTGTACGGCGAGTTGGTCCGCAGCTCCGAGTTCGTCAGCGGTTGCGTCCAGTTGCTCGTCGCGAAGCGGATCGTGGCGTCGATGCCGAGCGGGATGCCTTGCTTGAGCCGGTTGTAGATCACCGACGCGATGATCGGCCGCTCCTTGGCCAGGCTCGCCTCGCGCTCGATCATCGACGCGATGATCAGCACGTCGTAGTTGGTCAGGTTCTTCTTCTTCGCGGCGCGCATGTTCACCGTCCGGAACTGGCGCTTGAACGTCTTCAGCTGGGCGTCGACGAGCTGGATCATCGGCGCACCGCGCTTCATGGTGTAGGTGGCCGGGAAGAGGAAGCCCTCGAGGTTCTTGGCGTTCTTCGCCCCGTAGCGGCGCGGGTTGAGCAGCGCCGACTTACGGGTCAGGGCGATGTAGTCGCCCTTCAGCTGGTTGCCGACCGCCTCGGCCACCTCGGCGCGCGAGCGGCCCTCGGGGATGGTCAGCTTGACCAGGTTCTCCGGCGGGCCCTGCGTGAGCGCGTCGAGTGCGGCTCCGTAGCTCATGTCACGGCGCAGCTGGAACGTGCCCGGTTTCAGCGCCCCGCGATCGCCCGACACCGTCGCGCGCATGTTGAAGAAGAACCCGCTCGAGATCACGCCCCGCTCGTGCAGGATGTCGGCGATGTCCCCCACTCCCGCGCCCTGCGGGATCCGGACCGTCACGCGCTCGCCGCCATCGCCCTTGAACGGCTGGAACAGCGACAGCAGGAACCACAGGACGACGATGCCCGCGAACGCGGCGATCGCCGGAACCAGCCAGCGCCGCTTGCCGCCCGGCGCCGATCGGCCGCTGGCGGCACCGAACAGGTTGTGGCGCTCCATGAAGGCCTCGGCGGAATCCTGGTGGCGCCGGCGCGTGCTCCGCGACGGGAGCGAGTCGCGCCGCGGAGGGGCCGCACCGTGATCCTTGGCGACCGGCTCCTCGCCCGCGAACGGGTCGTACTCGGCGGTCGCGTCGGGGTCGGGGCCGCCGGCCGGGAAGGCGGGCGGCGACGCCGGCGGGGGCGGCGGTGGCGAGGGCGGACGGCGCGGCGGGGCGCCGCCGCCAGGGGGCGGTGAATCCGGCGTGCGCGGAAGCGGGTCGCGGCGGACCTGCGGCTGTCCGAGCGCGGGCGGCGGCGGGCGGCGCGGCGTGGCCGGCGGAGCCGGCCGCGGCGTCGGCGGCACGAGCGGTGGGGGCTGGACCGGCGCGTGCGGGGCTTCTCCGGCCGGGGGCCCCTCGTGCACGGCGGGCGGATCGGGGTCGGGAGCCGGTGGCTCCGGGGCCGGAGCGGGCGGCTCGGGCTCGGGTGCCGGCGGCTCGGGCTCGGGTGCCGGCGGCTCCGGCTCAGGTGCCGGCGGCTCCGGCTCGCTCCGGGTGCCGGCGGCTCCGGCTCGGGTGCCGGTGGCTCCGGCTCGGGTGCCGGTGGCTCGGGAGCGGGCGGCGCGGGCTCTCGAGGCGGTGCCGGGGTGAAGTCGAGCGGCGCGCGGCCCTCCTTCTCCGCACGGCGCGCCTCGCGCTCGCGGCGGGCCGCCTCGCGCTCCTCGGGGGTGCGATCCCCGCGGCCGCGACTCACGCCGGACGGACCGCGGCGCGCGCGGCGAGGTAGCTCTCGAGCAGATGGGCGGCAGCAATCGAATCACTCGGCGCCGCGCCAGGCGTGGCCTCGGCCATGCGGGTGGTCAGACGCTCGTCGTAGAGGTCGACCGGCACGTGCACGCGCTTGCGCAGCCCGTCGGCGAACGCGCGGGCGTGCCCGGCCTGCTCACCCTCCTCGCCCGCGAGGGTCAACGGGAGGCCGACCACTATCCGCTCGGCGCCGAGCTCCGTCGCCAGGGCGGCGACGCGGTTCAGCCCCTTGCGGGTGTCGGGTCGTTCGACGATGTCGAGCGGCGTCGCGAGCGTGCCCGAGGGGTCGGACACAGCGCAGCCGCACCTCGCCTCCCCGTGATCGAGCGCAAGCACTCGCATGGACTCTAAGAGAGTGCGGACTCGATCGCGGCGCGGGCAGTGGCCAGCGCCTCGTCGAGCTTCTCGGGGTCGCGTCCCCCGGCCTGGGCCATCGTGTCGCGCCCGCCGCCGCCGCCGCCGGTGACCTCGGCCGCCACGCGCACCACGTCGCCCGCCTTCACGCCGCGCTCGACCACCGCGTCGGCGACGTTCGCCACGAGGTGCACCCGGCCACCGGCCACGGCTCCGAGGACGACGGCCGAGTCGCCGAGCTTCTGGCGTACCTGGTTCGACAGGGCCAGCAGCACCTTCGCATCCGGTGCCTGGGCGGTGGCGGCCACGACGGGCACGCCGCCGATCTCCGTGGCAGCGCCCACCAAGCGGTCTGCCTCGGCGCCCGTGTCCGCGGCGGGGCCCTTCTTCCCCAGCTCCTTGACCTGCGCGCGCAGCTTCTCCGCCGCCTTGGGCAGCTCGGACTCGTTCGCCTTCAGCACGCCGGACAGATCGCGCAGGAGCGCCGTGCGCACCTCGAACAGCTCGGTCGCGACAGGGCCCGTCACGGCCTCGATCCGCCGCACGTTGGCGGCGCTCGACGTCTCGGCGGTGATGTGGAAGAGGCCGACCTCGGCGCTCGACCGCACGTGCGTGCCACCGCACAGCTCGCGCGAGACCTCGTCGATCTCGACCATCCGCACCCACTCGCCGTACTTCTCGCCGAACAGCGCCATCGCGCCGAGCGTCTTGGCCTCGTCGAGCGTGGTCTCGATGGCCCGGACGGGGCGGCCCTCGGCGATCCAGCCGTTGACCCGTCGCTCGATGTCGTGGACCTCCTCGGGCGCCAGCCGCTCGCCGTGGGTGAAGTCGAACCGCAGCTTGTCGGGGCCGACGTAGGAGCCCGCCTGGCGGACGTGCGTGCCAAGCCGCTCGCGCAGCGCGGCGTGAAGCAGATGCGTGGCGGTGTGGTTGCGCATCGTCGCCAGGCGCGAGTCGCGCTCGACTATCGCGTGGGCCTGCTCGCCCTCCGCTATCTCGCCCTCGACGGGCTCGAGCGCCAGCGCCTGGTCGGTACCGAGGCGGAACACGTCGGTGACGCGTGCCCGGCCGGATGGCGTCTGGATCACCCCGGCGTCGGACACCTGGCCGCCGCCCTCGGGGTAGAACGGGCTCTGCTCCAGCTTCGCTATCAGGGTTCCGTTGTCGCGCTCGAGCGAGCGGACGACGGTGTCGGCCTCGGTGCGCTCGTAGCCGACGAAGTCGGTCTCGAAGCCGGCCGCGCGGGAGAAGTCGGCGACCCGGTCGGCGAGCCCGCCGCCGCGGTGGTCCTTCGCCGCGGCGCGAGCCATGGCGCGTGCCTCGTCCATCAACTTCGCAAACTCCGCCTCGTCCACCCCGAGGCTCTGCTCGGCGAGCAGCTCCTGTGTCATCTCGAACGGGAAGCCGTAGGTGTCGTGGAGGCGGAAGGCGTCGTCGGCCGAGATCGACTCGACGCCCTCCTCGCGTGCCCGCGCGACGAGCTCGGCGAGCTGGCGCTCACCCGTGCGCAGCGTCCCGTCGAACGACTCCTCCTCGGACCGCGTCCAGCGCTCGATCGTGGCGCGCTCGGACACGAGCTCGGGGTACACGTCGCCCGTTCCCTCCACCACGAGATCGCACAGATCGGCCAGGAACTGGTCCTCGATGCCGATGATCCGCGCCTGGTAGATCGCGCGGCGCATCACCCGCCGCAGGATGTAGCCGCGGTCCTCGTTCGACGGCACCACGCCATCGGCGATCAGGAACGCGGCAGCGCGGCCGTGGTCGGCCAGCATCCGCAGGGCGCGGGTCGTCTGGAAATCGTCGCCGTAGCGCTTGCCCGAGCGCTGTTCGCCGAAGTCGATCAGCGGCTTGAAATGGGCCGTCTCGAACACCGAGGGGACGTCCTGGAGGATCGCCGCCATGCGGTCGAGCCCGAGGCCGGTGTCGATGTTCTTGCTCGGCAGCTCGGTCAGCGAGCCGTCGGCGTGCAGCTCGTACTGCATGAACACGAGGTTCCAGTACTCGAGGATGCGCTCCGTGTCGTCGCCGGGCCGGTCGTCGTCGGAACCGAAGGCAGGGCCACGGTCGATGTACAGCTCCGAGCACGGGCCACACGGGCCGGTCGGGCCGGACTGCCAGAAGTTGTCCTCGGTGCCGAGGCGGACGATCCGCTCCTCGGGCACGCCGATCGCGCGCCAGACCTCGATCGCCTCCTCGTCGGGGCCGAGGCCGAGGCCCTCGTCGCCCCCGAAGACGGTGATCCAGATCTTCTCCGGGTCGAAGCCGAAGCCCTGCGTCGAGAGCTCCCACGCGAACTCGGCCGCGCCCTGCTTGAAGTAGTCGCCGATGGAGAAGTTGCCCAGCATCTCGAAGAAGGTGAGGTGGCGGGCCGTGGTGCCCACGTTCTCGATGTCCGTCGAGCGGAAGCACTTCTGGCACGAGGTCAGCCGCTTCGACGGCGGCTCCTCCTCGCCGCGGAAGTACGGCTTGAAGGGCTGCATGCCCGCTGTGGTCAGGAGGACGGTCGGGTCGTAGCTGGAGGGCACGAGGGAGCCCGAGGGCATGCGCTTGTGCTCCCGTTCGGCGAAGAAGGAGAGGTACCGCTCACGGATTTCTGCGGCGTCCATGAAACACGGCAGTTTACGAGGGGGACGGGAGTGCCGTCTGGTCCGCGTCCTCGGGGCAGTGATCGGACACGGTCGCGCCCGAGATCTCGGCCTCCGAGACGTTGCGTGGGTGGTGGCAGGCGGCCAGATGGCCGTTCGGGTAGGCGACGAGCGGCGGCTCCGTCGTCTGGCACACCTCGGTCGCGTGCGGGCAGCGTGTATGGAACACGCAGCCCGAGGGCGGGTTGAGCGCGCTCGGCGGCTCACCCTTGACCGCGATCCGGGCCCGCCTGCGGTTCTCGCGCGGATCCGGGATGGGGATCGCCGCGAGCAGCGCCTCGGAGTACGGGTGGATGGGCTTCGTGTACAGCTCCTCCGCCGGCGAGACCTCCATCAGCTTCCCGAGGTACATCACCGCGATCCGGTCGGACACGTGCCGCACCACGCTCAGGTCGTGAGCGACGAACAGGTACGACAGGCCGAGGTCGTCCTGGAGGTCGTCGAGCAGGTTGATGATCTGCGCCTGGACCGACACGTCCAGCGCGGACACCGGCTCGTCGAGCACGATCAGCTTCGGCTCGAGGGCCAGCGCGCGGGCGATGCCGATCCGCTGGCGCTGTCCGCCGGAGAACTCGTGCGGGTAGCGCCTGGCGTGCTCGGGATGCAGGCCCACCCGGTCGAGGAGCGAGGTGACCTTGGCGTCGGCCTCGTCGTCGCCCGCTCCGTGGAGGCGCAACGGCATCCCGACGCTCTGGCGCACGGTCTTGCGCGGGTTCAGCGATGCGAACGGGTCCTGGAAGACCATCTGCATCTCCCGCCGCAGCGGCCGCAGCTCGGAGCGGTCGGCGTGGGCTATCTCGTGGCCGTCGAACCTGATCGAGCCCGACTGCGGCTCGAGCAGCCGCAGGAGCCCGCGCGACAACGTCGTCTTGCCACAGCCCGACTCGCCGACGAGCCCGAGCGTCTCCCCCGTTCCGATCTCGAGGCTCACGTCGTCGACGGCCCGCACCCGCGCGACCTCGCGCTGGAAGACGATGCCCTGCTTGACGGGGAAGTGCAGGCGAACGTGCTCGGCGGCGAGCAGAGGCCCCCCGTTGGCGGCGCTCACGCGGGCGTCTCCTCCGGGGCGGCGAGGCCGATCTGGCCCTCGACCTGGCGCACCTCGCGCTTGCGCTCGGGGTCGATCCAGCAGCGGTCGGGGTGCTCGGGCCCGCCGCCGCGTGGCTCGAGATCCGGCTTCTCCGTGCACTTGCCGAACTCGTGCGGGCAGCGCGGGCGGAAGTGGCAGCCCTCCGGCCGGTCCCCGAGCGACGGCGGCGACCCGGCGATCGCCGGCAGCCGCTCCGGCCGCGGCCGGTCGACACGGGTGATGGAGCCGAGCAGACCCCACGTGTAGGGGTGCTGGGGGTCGTAGAAGATGTCATCGAGCGTTCCCTGCTCGACGATCCGGCCCGAGTACATGACGGCCACCCGGTCGGCGATGTCGGCGACCACGCCGAGGTCATGGGTCACGAGCACCACGGCGGCGCCGGTCTCGTCGCGCAGGTTGCGGATCTGGTCGAGGATCTGCGCCTGGATGGTCACGTCGAGCGCGGTGGTGGGCTCGTCGGCGATCAGGACGCTCGGGTCGCACGACAGCGCCATCGCGATCATCACGCGCTGGCGCATCCCGCCCGAGAACTGGTGCGGGTAATCGCGCGAGCGCTCGCGGGCGCGCGGGATGCCGACCCGCTCGAGCAGCTCGACCGTGCGCTCGAGCGCCTCGACCTTCGTCACGTCCTCGTGGGCGACGATCTGCTCCGCCACCTGTTTGCCGATCCGCTGGACCGGGTTCAGCGAGGTCATCGGATCCTGGAAGACCATCGCGATCTCGGCGCCGCGCACCTTGCGCAGCTCGTCGTCGGACGCGCCGATCAGCTCCGTGCCCTTGTAGACGGCCGTGCCGCCGAAGCGGGAGTTCGGCGACCGGGTGAGGCCCATCAGGGTCATGGCGGTCACGGACTTGCCGGCGCCCGACTCCCCGACCATCGCGAGGATCTCGCCCGGCTTCAGGTCGAATGACACGCCGTCGACGGCGCGCACGGTTCCCTCCTCCGTCACGAAGGAGACCTCGAGCTCGTCGACGGACAGGATCGGGTCGCTCACGTGAGCCGGATCCGCGGATCGAGGAACGCGTAGAGGATGTCGACGGCGGTGCTCAGCATCACGATGAAGAACGCGCCGAAGATCGTGATCGCGATCACCGGCGGCTGGTCGAGGTTGCCGATCGCCTCCGAGGCGAACTGGCCGACTCCCTGAAGGTCGAAGACCGCCTCGGTGAGGATCGCCCCGCCGCCGAGCACCGCGGCGAAGTCGAGCCCCCACAGCGTGACCACGGGGATCATCGAGTTGCGCAGCACATGGCGCAGCATCACCTGGCGCTCCGACAGGCCCTTGGCCCGTGCCGTACGCACGTAGTCGTCGTTGATCGTGTCGAGGATGTTCGACCGCAGCAGGCGCGAATAGACCCCGATGAACAGGATCGACAGCGCGGTCCACGGCATCAGCAGGTGAGTGAACCACTCCCACGGGCTCTCGGAGAACTCGACGTACCCGCCATTCGGGAATATCCCCGCCTTGAAGCCGAGGTAGTAGTTCATCAGCGCCCCGACCCAGAACACCGGCATCGAGATGCCGACGAGGGCGAGCACGGTCAGGGCGCGGTCGGAGAACTGCCCGGCCCGCATCGCCGTGAAGAGCCCCAGCGCGACCGCGAAGATCATCCACATGATCGCCGCCCCGATCGCGAGCGCGAACGTGCGCGGAATCGCCTTCTTGATCTCCTCCACCACGTCGAGGCGCGTCTGGTAGCTGATCAGGTCGCCGGTGAACAGCTTCCGCATCGTCGTCACATACTGCTCGGGCTTGGACTTGTCGAAGCCCCAGTCTTTGCGGATCGCCGCGATCTGAGCGTCGTTGGCGTTGCGGCCGGCCATCCGCGTCGCCGGGTCGCCGCCCGGGATCACGTTGAAGATCACGAACGTCAGCACCGAGATCGCGAACAGCACGATCACCATCGAGGCGAGCCGCCGTGCGATGAACGCGCCCATCGCTAGTGCTCCACGCGCACCTTCGCGCGCGGGTCGAGGGCGTCGCGGACGCCGTCGCCGAACACGTTCAGCGCCAGCACCGTGAGCACGAGCATGATCCCCGGCACGATCGCGAGGTGCGGGCCGGTAAGGATCGACTCGACCCCGTCGCTGATCATCGTTCCCCAGGACGGGTTCGGCGGGCGCACGCCCGCGCCGACGAACGACAGCGCCGCCTCGAGCAGGATCGCGTTGGCGATCATCAGGGGGAAGAAGACGACGATCGTCGACATCAGGTTCGGCAGGATCTCCGTGCGCATGATCCGCCACGGCCCGGCGCCGACCGCCTCGGCGGCCTCGACGAACTCCTTCTCACGCAGCGCGAGCACCTGCCCGCGCACGGTCTGGCCATGTACGGCACGTAGACCACGGCGATGATCAGCGCCGGGATCACCTTCGAGTCGGCGGCGAGGTCCAGCGGCCCGATGTGCAGGCCCCCCGCGGCGAGCGCCGTGCCGAGCGCCACGCCGAGCAGGATCACCGGGAAGGCCCAGATCACGTCGAGCGAGCGCGACAGCACGTTGTCGACCCAGCCACGGTAGAAACCCGACAGGATCCCGACGAGGACCGCGAGCAGCGCGGTGATGATCGCGGCGCCGAGCCCGATCAGCAGCGAGTTGCGACCCCCGTAGAGGAGCCGCACGGCTATGTCGCGACCGTTGCTGTCCGCCCCGAGCAGGTACTTGCCGCCCCATGTCGGCCCGATCGGGACGCCCTCGGGATCGACCACGTCCTTCTCCTCGCCGTCGACCGTCACCTTGTCCGTCAGGTGGTTGCGCAGCGGGTCCGTGTGGGCCACGTGGTCGGCATACAGAGGCGCCGCCAGGCAGAGCAGCACTATCGCGATGAAGACCGCGCCGAACAGCAGCGCGACCCTGTTCCGGCGCAGCCGGCGCCCGGCCAGGCTCCACGGTCCCTGCCCCCTGCGCCGGTCCGCGCCCGCAAGCCCCTCCCGGCGCGCGACCTCGGCCAGCGCGTCGGGAGAGAACTCGGTTGCGGTACCTACTTCTTGAGGCAGAACTGCGTCCAGTCGACCTTGAACACCGGATGCACTCCGTTGCAGTCCTCGAAGTTCATCCGGTCGGAGAAGAACAACGTGGACTTCTCGTAGCCGTAAGGCACGAGGTACGCCTTCTCGTTCACGACGTAGTCGTCGAGATCACCCCACTGGTCGGCCACTTCCGACAGCTCGGGCGCGGCGGTGAGCTCGGAGATCTTCTTGTTCAGGACCGGGTCGTCGACGAACCCCTGGTTGCTCGTGGGGGTCGACTGGAGGGACTCCTTGCTGAGCAGCGGCTGGAAGAAGTCAGCCGGGTGCGGGAAGTCCTGGTACCAGTCCGTGAAGCCCGTCTGGGCCTTCGTCGACCTCGTGCCGATCTTGTCGAAGTAGACCTGTTGGTCGAGGGTCGAGACCTTCGCCTTGTACCCGATCTGGTTCAGCACGTCGGCGTAGTACTCGGCGATCTTCGGTCGCGGGTCCTTGTTGTTCGTCCAGACCGTGACCGCGTCGCCCTTCGTCCCGGACTTCTCGACCAGTTCCTTGGCCTTGGTCAGGTCGGCCTCGGCCTTCGGGTCCCCGTAGGAGCACTCGAAGTCCTTGTAGCCCTCGACGTCGGGCGGCAGGAACGTGCAGCCCGGCTCGAGCCGGCCGCCGAACACGCGCACCAGCGCATTGCTGTCGATCGCGTAGTTGACGGCCTTGCGCGCGTCGATGTTGTCGAACGGCGGCAGCGTGCCGTTGAGGAAGAAGTAGTACGTGTTGGGCGGGTTCGCGTCCTCACGGAACCTGTCCGGATACTTGCGCCGGACTTCCGGCAGCTGGTCCCCGGTCGGGTCCTCGGTCATGAAGTCGAGCTTCCCGTCGATCACGTCCTGGGTCATCTTCGTCACGTTCTTCGAGACGACGCCCGTGATCTTGTCGACGTTGCCCGCCGGCACGTTGGGAATGCCCTTGAAGTTCGGGTTCTTCGTCAACGTGAACTGGCGGCTGGGGTCCTGCACCTTGAGCACGTACGGCCCGACGCCGGGCGGCGGGTTCTCGCTCATGGCCTTGATCGGGGCCGTCTTCGGCGACAGCAGACCCGCCCAGACCTGCCCGATGGCGTACGGGAACTTGCCGTCGGCCTCCTCGAGCGTGATCTTGATCGTGCCCGCCGCGTCGTCGGTCTCGATGCCGGAGATATCGGCCTTGTTGTCGCCCTTCTCCTGGAAGTCCGCGGCACCGACGATGCCGGTGTAGAAGGAGCTGTACGGGCCCTTGAGCGCGATCACGCGCTTCATCGTGTGCTCGAAGTCGCTCGCCTTGACCGGCGTGCCGTCCGAGTACTTGAGGCCCTTGCGGATGGTGAACTCGTAGGTCTTGGCGCCGTTCGTCACCTTCGGCAGGCTCTTGGCGATGGCGGGCTCGAGCGTGCCACCCTCCTTGCTGCCGTTCCCGACGTGCTTGTAGGTGAGGAGGCCGGTGTAGGCCGGAGTGACGGCCTGTGAGGCCTGCACCGTCTGGAGCAACGCCGGGTCGTAGGAGTCGGGGCCGACGGTGCCGACCTTGATCGACCCTCCCGAGGCTTCGCTGCTGCTGCTGCCGCCGCTGTCCGAACTTTCGCTGTCATCCGAGCCGCAAGCCGACACGGCGAACACGACGCAAACCATTACCGCGAGCGCAGCCAGCGCTCGACGCAATCCGCTCGTCATACAGTCCCTCCGGTGGACGTTTGCCGCGCCGGGGTCCGGGCGCGTTCGACCCGCTCTACCCATATCGAAGACGCGCCAAACCGCCTATCTGAGGCAGAGGCTCGAGTAGTCCAATCCGTACAACGGGTGGATCCTGCGGCAGTTCGCGGAGTCCAAACGCTGCGAGAGAAGCACTCCGGTGAGAGCGACGCCGTACGGCGCGAGGCTTCCGTCGGCCACGGCCTCGGCGTCCAGCCGCGACCAGGCGGGCTGGTCGTCCGGGTCCGTCGCGGCGGCCTCGAGCCGCTGCTCGGCCGGCAGGTAGGGCCCGGGAACCGGATCGCGCGCGATGCGCGACCCGAACACGGCCTGGGCGCGCCGGCGCTCGCCTGCGGTCCGCGCCACGCGGGCACGCAGGCCGATCGCGTCGAGCCGGTCGGCGAGGTAGCCCGCCAGCGCGCGGCCGCGCGCGCCGGGCTCGCCGCCGTCGACGAGGATCCGTGTGCGCCGGACGGGCGCCCGTTCGACGAGCTCCTGCGCGCGGACGAGGTCCGAGTCGCCCTCGCGCTCGCCGAACGGGCAGTCCTCCGTGCGGCGGTAATCCGGCAGCTGCGGCGGGAGCAGGTTGCACGCGGGATCGAGCAGCCCGGCCCAGATCCGCCCGAGCGCGCGCTCGTCGAGCGAGTAGCTCACGGCCTGGCGGATGTCCGGGTTGCTGAAGGGGCGCCGGCGCCCGTCGAGGGCCACGACGAGCACCCGCAGCGTGCGGGCCTCGGAATAGCTGGTCCCGTACTCCGAGCGCAGCGACGGCAGCAGCGAGACGGGCGCCTCCCCCTCGGTTGCGTCCGAGCGGTCGCCCAGCACCCGCCGCACGCGGCGCCGCGATCCGACCACCTCGCGGCCGGACACGGAGTCGACGCTGGCGGCCGGGACTCCGTCGAGGTCGAACGAGCGCGAGCGGACCAGCGTGAACGACCGCGGGCCGGCCCGGCGGACCGCGAACGGCCCGATCCCGGGCGGGAGGCGGCCGGGGCGCTCGATGCCCGTCCCGCGCGGTACCGGCGCGGCCTGGAGCGAGGCGAGCGCGTACTTCAGCTGCGGGTCCGGCCGCTCGAGGTCGATCTGGACCTGCCCCGTCGGATCATCGGTCGTGATGCCCGGTACGTCGGCCCCGGCGCCCTTCGAGCGCGCGAACCCGGCGGCGCCGGTGATCGCGCCGAAGCGCTGCAGCGCCCCGGCGGGGTCGAGGCGCAGCGAGCGGGCGATGCCGCGCTCGACGTCGGCGGCGTGGAGCGGCCGCCCGTCCGAATAGATGATCTGCGGCCGCAGCGTGAGCTTCCAGGTCAGCCCGTCCTCGGAGACCTTCGGCGCGCGGAGCGCGATTCCCGGGACGATGTCGAGCCCCTCGCGACCCTCGGCCCGGCGATAGGCCAGCGGCGCCGTGTATACGAGCCACGCGGCGCGGAGCGCCTCCGGGGTGCGGGCGAGCGCGGGATCGAGGTTGCCGACGGGACCGGCCAGGTCCACGCTGATCGATCCGCCGCGCTGCGCCTCGCCGCGCTCCTCCCGCTGGCCGGACGAGCAGCCGGCGGCGCCCGCGGCAAGGCAGAGACAGGCGATGACAGCGGCGCGGCGCACGGCTGCGGTCAGTCCAGCTCGTCGCGCATCGCTGCGAGCGACTTGCGGATCAGGCGCGACACGTGCATCTGCGAGAGGCCGATCCGCTCGGCGATCTGCGTCTGCGGCAGCCCGTCTTCGAAGCGCATGCGGAGGATCTCGCGCTCGCGGGCGGGCAGGTGGGCGAGCGCCGGCGCCAGCGCTGCGCGATCCTCGCTGCGCTCGAAGCCCTCGTCCTCGGAGCCGATCGCCTCGAGCGGGTCGCCGCTCTCCTCACCCCCAGGGGGCGACAACGACAGCGTGCTGTAGGCGGACCCGACCTCGAGCGCCTCGAGTACCTCTTCCGGCGTCGTCTCCAGCTCGGCGGAGATCTCGGCGACGCTCGGCGAGCGGCCGAGCTGGAGGGTCAGCCGGTCGATGGTCGACGACATCCGCGCGTTCAGCTCCTGGAGCGCGCGCGGCACGCGGATCGCCCAGCCCTTGTCGCGGAAATGGCGCTTGATCTCCCCGACGACATTCGGCGTCGCGTAGGTGGCGAGCGACACCTCTCGCGTGAGGTCGAAGCGGTCGATCGCCTTGATCAGCCCGATCGCACCGACCTGCTCGATGTCGTCGAGCGGCTCGCCGCGGTTCGCGTAGCGGCGCGCGAGCGAGCGCACGAGCGGCAGATGGCGCGAGACGAGCTGGTCGCGCGCGGAGGCATCGCCGTCCTCGTGGTAGCGGCGCAGAAGCTCGCGGTCCGCGATCTGCTGGCCCGTGCGCCTGGCCCCGGTGGCCTTCACACGCCACCTCCGGCGAGCTTCACCAGGCGCACGACGATGTGGCCGTCGCGGACCTCCTCGATCCCGTACGAGTCGACGACGGTGCTCAGGACCCGTGCGAGGGTCAGCCCGTCGCCGGGTGCCTGCAGCGCCTCGGCGAGACCGCGCTCGCGCAGCGGCCCGACCTTGGCGCGGATCGCCCCTTCGCCGAGCTCGAACGACAGCGAGACGTGCCCGTCGCTGCCGGCGTCGGCGAGCAGGCGCTCGACGGCGAGCTGGAGGTCGTCCATCTCCTCGAAGCCGAAGTCGGCCCGCTCCGCGATGCCGCCGACGATCAGGCGGACGACGGGGCCGAACGCGTCGTCGAGCGGGGCCTCGAGGGCGATGCGGCTACCCACGCCCGCCCCCCCGCGCGGCGATCGGGCCCCAGCCGACGACCAGGTCGCCCGCCATCAGCACCGCCGTCTGGCCGGGCGCGGCGCCGCCGACCTCGCGGCCGAGCTCGAGCTCGAGGCCGGGGTGACTGCCGGCAGCGGCAGCGCCGGAGACAGAGCATGGGATGTCGGCCGAGTGGTAGCGCAGGCGGACGCTCTCGACCGTCGCGGCCGGGCGGTGGAGCCGACCGGCGCCGAGCCGCACGCTGGTGGTCGCGAGACGCTTGCGCGGGCCGACGATCACCCGGTTCGACTGCGCCTCCTTGGCAAGCACGTAGAGCGGCTCCGGCCCGCCGATGCCGAGGCCGCGCCGCTGGCCCACGGTGAAGCCATGGTGGCCGCGATGGCGGCCGAGGACGCCACCGTCGACGTGGACCACGTCGCCGCCGCGCTCGGCGGCGCGCAGGCGCTCGTCGCCGTGGCGGCCCATGAACGCGCGGGCGCCGGTGCCGGCGAGGAAGCAGAGGTCCTGGCTCTCGCGCTTGTCGGCCACGGGCAGGCCGGCGCTGCGGGCGAGGTCGCGCACCTGCGGCTTCTCGAGCTCCCCGAGCGGGAAGTCGAGCCGCTCGAGCTCGTGGTGCTCGAGCCGCGCAAGCACGTAGCTCTGGTCCTTGGCCGGATCGGTCGCCGCGCGTACGAGCGGGCCCTCGCCGTCGCGGGCGATCCGGGCGTAGTGGCCGGTGGCGAGCTTCTCCGCGCCGACGGCCCCGGCGAGGTCGAGCATGGCGTCGAAGCGCACCAACCCGTTGCAGCGCACGCACGGGTTCGGCGTCACGCCGCCGGCGTAGCCGGCGAGGAAGTCGTCGACCACGTCGGCGCGAAACCGCTCGCGCAGGTCGAGCGTGATGTGCGGCAGGCCCATCCGGTGCGCCAGCGCCCGCGCGCCGGTCACGGCCTGGGGCGAGCAGCAGCTGCGCTCGCCGTCGTTCTCGGGGTCGGACCACAGCTCGAGGGTCACGGCTACCACGTCGCGGCCTGCGTCGAGCGCGAGCTGCGCCGCCGCGGCGCTGTCGACGCCGCCGCTCATCGCGACCAGCGTCCGGCCGCCCGGCGCTGGCACGGTGACAGCCCCGTCGCGCGCGGCAAGGCCGATCGCGCGGTGCAGCGCGTCGGCGGCGAGATCCGCGGCGTGGCGGGCGTGCGGGGCGAGGCCCGCCCAGCTCGTCCGCGATGGCCTCCGGGGTAACCCGGGCCGCGTCCAGCACCGTGGCGCCGTCGGTGAGCTCGACCACGGCGCTCCCTGCCGCGCGAGCGGAGGCGCAGCCGCTGGCCTCGAAGCCGGCAGCGGTGATCCGGTCAGCACTGACATCCACCGAGATGCGAATCAGGTCGCCGCAGATCGCGCCACCGGCGGCTCCGGTGTAGGGCGAGCCTGCAAGCGCTCCCAGACCCCTTGGGGCGGTGAGGTGATCCTCGAGCATGCACGCACACTCTAGGAGGCTGCAGAAGTATTGATCGTCGGGTGACGGGGCCAACAGCCTCCGAGGGCTTAAGTCAGCCCCAGCTTGCCGCTGCCGGTCCGGGAGTTGGGCCTGCTATCAGCAGACGTGGGTGTCCTCCGTAGGCCCCTGACTGCGAAAGCCTGGGACGTTCCGAGTGGGACTCCCATCCCGGTGGTGTTGGCTCAACATTGCGGCCGGCTGGCGTACAAGCTCGAGCTGTACGGGCGAGGATACACCGGGGGCTCCCGCCCCCGGAACCCCAGGGCGGGCCCGGACCTACGACGTCTCCGGGCGGGCTGCGTTTATCTCCGGCCGCAGGCGGATGCCGATCTCGGTCAGCTGGGCCTCCTCGACGGGCGCCGGCCCGTCGGTCAGTGGATCGAGCCCGCTGGCGGTCTTCGGGAACGCGATCACGTCGCGGATCGTCTCGCGGCCCGCGAGGAGCGCGACGATGCGATCGATGCCGAATGCGACGCCGCCGTGCGGGGGCGCGCCGTAGGCCAGCGCGTCGAGCAGGAAGCCGAAGCGCTCGCGGGCCTCGTCCTCGCTCAGCCCGATCGCGGCGAACACCTTGTGCTGGATCTCCGGCGTGTTGATGCGGATCGAGCCGCCGCCGATCTCGGTGCCGTTCCAGACCATGTCGTAGCCGCGGCTCAGCCACTCGGATGGATCCGCGTCGAGGTCCCCCGCGGGAGCGGTGAACGGGTGATGGAGCGCGTCGAAGCGCTGCTCTTCCTCGTTCCAGCCGAACATCGGGAAGTCGACGATCCAGAGGAAGTCGTTGCCCGCGCCCGGCTCGCCGACCTCGAGCCGGAGGTCCCCGAGCACGCGCGCGGCCATGTCGGCGGTGTCGGCGACGACGAGGATCGCGTCGCCCTCCTTCGCCCCGGTCGCCTCGATCAGCCCGGCGATCTCCTCCTCGGAGAGGAACTTGGCCACCGGCGAGCGCCAGCCGTCGGGCTCCACGACGCCCCACACCAGGCCCTTCGCGCCCATGCGCTGCGCGCGCTCGGTCAGCTCGTCGAAGCGCCGGCGCGGCCACTCGCCGGGCGCGGCGAACCCGCGCACGACGCCGCCCGACCCCAGCGCGCCGCTGAACACCTTGAACTCCGATGCGCCGAACGTCGCCGACAGATCGGCGATCTCGAACGGGATGCGCCGGTCGGGGCGGTCGGTGCCGTAGCGCCGCATCGCCTCGTCGTAGGTCATCCGCTCGACCGGATCCGGCAGCGTCGACGGCCCCGATGGCGAGCACCTCGCGCATCAACCGGTCGACCGTGCCGATCACGTCGTCCTCCTCGACGAACGCCAGCTCCATGTCGAGCTGGGTGAACTCGGGCAGCCGGTCGGCGCGCGAATCCTCGTCGCGGAAGCAGCGCGCGATCTGGAAGTAGCGCTCGAGCCCGCCGATCATCAACAGCTGCTTGAAGATCTGCGGCGACTGCGGCAAGGCGTAGAACGAGCCCGGCTGGACCCGGGTCGGCACGAGGAAGTCGCGCGCGCCCTCGGGGGTCGAACGGGTGAGGATCGGCGTCTCGATGTCGAGGAAGCCCTCGGCCGAGAGGTGGCTGCGGACCTTCGTGATCACCTCATGGCGAAGCTTGATCGCCTCGGCCATGTACGGCTTGCGCAGGTCGAGGTAGCGGTACTTCAGCCGCAGGTCCTCGGACACGTGCTCGTCCTCGTCGACCTGGAACGGCGGCGTCTCGGCGTCGGCGAGCAGGTCGAACTCCTCCACGAGCAGCTCGACGGCGCCGGTCGGCAGATCAGGGTTGACGGCGTCCGCGGCCGCGCTCGACGAGCTTGCCCGCGCACCGAGATCACGTCCTCGCTGCGCAGCTTGTGCGCCGCGGCGTGCGCCTCCGCTGCTGTCTCGGGATGGAAGACGAGCTGCAAGATGCCCTCGCGGTCGCGCAGGTCGATGAAGATCAGGCCGCCGTGATCGCGCCGGCGGTTGACCCACCCGGCCACGCGCAGCTCGGTGCCCGCGGCCTCCTTGCGCGCCAGCCCGGCCCATGCCGTGCGGTAGCGATTCTCGAACGTCGGAGTGCTCATGCGCCCACCCCCACGGCGATCCGAACGGCTTCCTGGACCCCGGCCACCGCGCGTTGCTCGCCGCTGCCCATGTCCTTCCATTCGATCCCCTCGCCGACTATCGCCACGGCGCGCGCGTCGATGCGGTCGGCGTGCTTGAGCTGGCCCTTGAGCGAGCGGCCGGCCTGCTCGAGCTCGGTCCGCACGCCCGCCTCGCGCAGCGCGACCGTGAGCGCGAACGCCTCCTCGCGCTTGGCCGGGTCGGCGAGCGCGACGAACACGGGCACCGGGAACTTGGTCAGGTCGCTGTCGGTGGCGAGCAGGATGCGCTCGATGCCCGCCGCCCAGCCGACGCCGGGGGTGGCCGGGCCGCCGAGCTCCTCGACCAGGCCGTCGTAGCGGCCGCCGCCGCCGAGCGCCGCCTGGGCGCCGAGCTTGACCGACTCGAACTCGAACACGGTGCGCGTGTAGTAGTCCAGGCCGCGCACGAGGGTCGGGTCCACGTCGTAGCCGATGTCGGCGCAGTCGAGCAGGGCCCGCACCTCCGCGAAGTGCTCCGCGTCGTCGGGCGCGAGGCGGTCGAGCAGGCGCGGCGCGCCGGCCATCACGGCCTGCGTGCCCGGGTGGTCGGCGTCGAACGCGCGCAGCGGGTTCTGGTCGATCCGGCCGCGCACGTCGTCGGACAGCTCGCCCTCGTGCTCGCGCAGATACCCGCGCAGCTCGTTCGAGATAGGCCGCCCGGCTCTCCGGCGTGCCGAGGCTCGACAGGCGCAGGCGCCGCTCGCGGACCCCGGCCGCCTCGAGCAGCTCGCTGAGCAGGATGATCATCTCGGCGTCGAGCGTCGGATCGTCCGAGCCGAGCGCCTCGACGCCGACCTGGGTGAACTGGCGGAAGCGGCCGGCCTGCGGCGCCTCGTGGCGGAAGAACGGGCCCCAGTACCAGACCTTCACGGGCTGGGGCAGCTTGTGCATGCCGTGCTCGACGTACGCGCGGCAGACGCCGGCGGTGCCCTCGGGGCGCAGCGTCAGCGAGCGCCCGCCCGGTCCTCGAAGGTGAACATCTCCTTGCGCACGATGTCGGTCGACTCCCCCACCCCGCGCGCGAACAGCTCGGTGACCTCGATGATCGGCGTGTCGAACGGCTTGTAGCCCGCGCGGCCGAGCACGGCGCCCGCGCGCCGGTGCAGCTCGCGGCGCGGCCTGGGCGTCGGCGCGGCAGCACGTCGAACGTGCCCCGCGGGGCCTGGAGCTTCGCGCCCGCCATCTAGCCCGCGAGCTCGGCCAGGAACGGGTTGGTCGCGCGCTCGGCGCCGAGCGTCGTGATGCCCATGTGCCCGGGATAAACGACCGTCTCCGGCGGCAGGGTGTCCACCAGCAGCTGCGGATCGACTCGAGCAGCGTCGACCAGTCGCCGCCCGGCAGGTCGACGCGGCCGACCGAGCCCTGGAACAGCACGTCGCCGGAGAAGATCGCCGCTTCGTCGGGGATCGAGAAGGTCACGTGCCCGGGGCTGTGCCCGGGGGTGAACAGCACGTCGATCTCGAAGCCGGCCAGCTCGAGCTTCTCGCCGCCGGCGAGGGTGTGCTCGGCGTCCCAGTTCTCGAACGGGCCGAAGCCGGGCCACGGCACGTAGCTGTTGATGTCGGCCAGGACCGGCTTCTCGATCTCCGGCACCCACACCTCGGCGCCTGTGGCGCGGGCGATCGGCGCGACGGCGCCGACGTGGTCGAAGTGCGTGTGCGTCAGCAGGATTCCCGCGAGCTCGACGCCGAGCTCGTCGATCGCGCCGAGCAACTTCTCGGCCTCGTCGCCGGGGTCGACGATGAGCGCCTCGGTCGCCCCTTCCTTGCGGAACAGGAACGTGTTCTCGGCGACCTGGCCGACGGTGAACATGCGCACTTCCATAGCGGCTGAGGTTACCTCTGCTGCTTGCGGCGCTGGCGGAAGTTGTACATCGCCTTGTCGGTCGCGTAGCCGAGCGGGATGTAGAGCAGGAGCATGAACAGCCCGAGCGGGATCGCCTGGGCGGGCTTGCCGAACACCAGTGCCACCAGCACCGCGAAGACGACCGCGGCGATGGCCGCGCGATTCACGGCACCGCGCCAGGTCGGCGGGGTGTCCAGCGCGCTCCTGCCGGCGCTGGGCGGCGACCTTCTTCGCGTCCGCGCGGGTCTTCGGGCGACCGGTCCGGCCGGCCCGCTCGATCGTGCCCGCCGGCGTGCCGCGATGCTTGCGGCTGCGTTTCTTCTTGGTCTGCGCCATCTAGTTGCCGGTCTCCATCAGCGCACGGATCGTAGTGCGTTCTCGAGCAGGTGCCGCTCCGGGACGAACGCGCGCAGTGGCACGTCCGGCCGGGAAGCCCTCGAACGCCGCCTCCGGCGCGAGCCCGATCAGCTCCGCCTCGGCGATCTCCGCGCGCGCCGCGACGGCGGCGACGATCTCGCGCAGCGGGCTCGCCCGGTAGTCGTGCACGTTCGTCGACACCTGTGCGCGGCCACGCGTGCGGGAGCATCAGGCCGATCGCGCGCACGCCCTGCAGGCCGCCGCCCGACTCGCGGATCTCGGCGGCGATCTCGCGGGCGAGATCGAGGTCGTCGGTCGCCAGATCGAGGTTGAAGGCGATCAGCGGCGGCCGCGCGGTGGCCAGGCACACGCCCAGCGGTCGGGTGCGCGGCGCGCGGCCCGAAGTCGGGCACCACCTCGCCGCTCGCGATCCGCTCCGCCAGCCGTTGCGGTCCGCCCGAGCGCAGCCACGCGCGCTCGGCGTGCTCCGGCCGGCTCGCCAGCTCGCCGTAGAGGATCACCGGCAGCTCGAGCTCGGCGCCGATCCGCCCTGCTGCCGCGAGCACCTCCGCCGCGGCGGCGCCGCGCTGCTCCTCGGAGCGGTAGACGACCGGCATCACGTCGAGCGCGCCCACGTGCGGGTGCAGGCCGCCCTCCTCGGTCAGATCGACCTGCCTCGACCACCGCACGCGCCCCGCTCACGAGCGCGTCGGCCAGGTCGCCCTGGTGCGCGGCCAGCGTGTAGACGGAGCGGTTGTGATCGGGGTCCGCGTGGATGTCGAGGAAATGCGCGGGATGGAACGCCTTCTCGATCGCCTCCATGCGGCGCCCGTCGCGTCCCTGGGACACGTTCGGCACGGCGACGAGGAGCGGTGCGCCGGTCTCGGACATGGGCCGAAGTATCTACACTCGGACGCCCACGGCTCGGTAGCTCAGCTGGTTAGAGCGCACGACTCATAATCGTGAGGTCGGAGGTTCGAGTCCTCCCCGAGCTACTTCCGCCTCGGCAGCCGCCGAATGCATACGATGCGCACGATGCATCTGCGGGGAGGACTTCTGGCCGGGCTCGCGCTCGTGGCATTGCTGGTATCCGCCCCTGCCGGATCGGCCGCCGGCGGCAAGAAGGGCACCGAGGCGCTCACGACGTACCTCTCGAACGACGGGGAGGCGTACGTCGGGATCAGGCCGACGTCGGTCGGCCTGCCGCAGATCGGGATCGAAGGCACGGTCGGCGCTGGCGAGCTGGCCTACTCCCTCTCGAAGTACCAGAGCTCCGGCCTCTACGCGCGCGACCTCCGGCTCGTCGGCCAGGCCGCGAAGGACTACCTGAAGCGCCGGCTCGACGACGACGCGAAGCCCGTGCGCCGTGTGAAGACCTGCAAGACGCGCTACCGGCGCGTTCGTTCCGGCACCCACGAGGGCTTCTACCGCCGCTCGCGCAGGTGCGCGACGAAGCGGGTCGCGCCCGAGCGCATCAACGGCAAGCCGGCGATCCTGCTCGACATCGACGAGACGAGCCTCTCGAACTACCCGGGGATGTACCTCGGCGGATTCATGGCGGTGGGCAGCGTGTTGCCGATCGCGCTCGGCGTCGGCCAGGCCATCGAGCCGACGGTCCAGCTCTACAGGTACGCGCGCAGCCGGGGCGTGGCGGTGTTCTTCGTGACCGGGCGCCCGGACATCGCGCGGATCCCGACCGAGGCGAACCTGAAGGCGGTCGGCTTCCCGGCCTGGGACGGGCTCGAGTTCAAGCCGTCCGGCCTGCACACGGAGGAGTACAAGGCAGGCGCGCGGGCGGCGATCGAGAAGCGCGGCTACGTGATCGTGGCGAACGTGGGCGACCAGGAGTCGGATCTCGACGGCGGGCATGCCGAGCGCGCGTTCAAGTACCCCAACCCGTTCTACTTCGTCTCAGACTGACCGGTGCGCGTCCACCGGCTAGAGCGCGAGCAGCTGCTCGGCGCCCCGGTGGACGAGGTGTTCGCCTTCTTCGCCGACGCGGTGAACCTCGAGCGGATCACGCCGCCCCTGCTCCGTTTCCGGGTCGTCACGCCGCAGCCGATCGAGATGCGGCCGGGCGCGCTGATCCAGTACCGGCTACGCCTGCACGGGCTCGCACTCGACTGGCTGACGCGCATCGACGACTGGGAGCCCGGGGTGCGTTTCGTGGACAGCCAGCTCGCCGGGCCCTACCGGCTGTGGCACCACACGCACGAGTTCGAGGCGCGTGACGGCGGGACGCTGATGCGCGACACGGTCCGCTACGCGCTCCCGTTGTGGCCCTTGGGCGAGCTGGCGCGGCCGCTGGTGCGCCGCGATCTCGCGCAGATCTTCGACTACCGCCGTGACGTCGTGGAGGCCAACTTCACTAAGTAAAGTCATGGCGTGCGGATCTTCGTACGCCTGCTCGGTTTCCTGCGTCCCTACAAGGGTGGCGTAGCCACGTCGTTGATCCTCGCTGCGCTGGCGATGGGGATGGCCGTGCTCATCCCGTTCATCGTCGGCGTGACGATCGACGACATCGACGACGGTGGCGGGTCACTGTGGCCGCTCGCCGGCGCGCTCATGGCCGCCGGCACGCTGCGCCTGGTGTTCACGGTGGTGCGGCGCCTGGTCGCGGGCCGCGTCTCGCTGGGCGTCGAGTACGACCTGCGCAACCTGATGTACCGCCACCTCCAGTCGCTCGAGCTCGGCTTCTTCGACGGGCAGCAGACGGGCCAGCTGATGTCGCGGGCGACGGTCGACCTGCAGTCGGTGCGGTTCTTCCTGGGCTACGGGCTGATCTTCATGATGCAGGCCGCTCTGACGATCGTGATCGCCGCGGTCGTGATGTTCTTCGTCAACCCGCTCCTCGCGCTGATCGCGCTGACGCCGATGCCGTTCGTGATCTGGGCCGCCTCGCGCTACGGGATGCTCAACCGCCCGGCGAGCCAGGAGGTCCAGCAGCGGATCGCCGAGCTCACGGCCGAGGCCGAGGAGAACATCTCCGGCGTCCGGGTGGTCAAGGCGTTCGCCCAGGAGGAGCGCCAGCTGCGGCGCTTCAACCACGCCGTGAAGCGCGTGTTCGACCAGTCCATGGTGTCCACACGCCTGCGCGCCTTCTACAACCCGCTGCTCGCGTTCGTGCCCCAGCTCGGCCTCGCCGGGATCATGATCGTCGGTGGCCGCCAGGCGATCAACGGCACGATCTCCGTCGGCGACTTCGTGGCCTTCTACGGCTATGTCCTGATGCTGACCGGGCCGATGCGGATGCTCGGCGTGTCGCTCGGCATGGCTCAGCGCGCCGTGGCCTCGGGTGCGCGGGTGTTCGAGATCCTCGACCGCGACGCGCGCCTGACCACCCCCGCCGGGGCCCCGCCGCTGCCCGCGGGCGCCGGCCGCGTCGAGCTGCGCGGGGTCACTTTCGGCTACGACGAAGGCCCGCCGGTGCTGCGCGACGTCGACCTCGCCGTGGAACCCGGCCGGACCGTCGCGATCGTCGGCCCGACGGGCTCGGGCAAGACGTCGCTCGTGCTGCTCATCCCCCGGCTCTACGACCCGCAGGAGGGCGCGGTGCTGATCGACGGTGCCGACGTGCGCGGCATCGACATGCCGTCGCTGCGCCACGAGATCGCGCTCGTGTCCGACGACGCCTTCCTGTTCTCGGCCAGCCTCGAGGAGAACATCTCCTACGCCCGCCCGGGCGCGGCGGCCGCTGAGGTCCGTGACGCTGCCCGCCGAGCAGGGCTGGAGGAGTTCGTCTCCGAGCTGCCCGAGGGCTTCGAAACCCTCGTCGGCGAGCGCGGCCTCACGCTGTCGGGCGGTCAGCGCCAGCGGGTGGCGATCGCCCGCGCGCTCCTCGCCCAGCCGCGGATCCTGATCCTCGACGACGCGACCTCGAGCGTCGACGCGACTACCGAGGCCCAGATCAAGGCGGCGCTCGCGGAGGTGATGGAGGGACGCACGACGTTCGTGATCGCCCACCGGCTTTCGACCATCTCGCTGGCCGATGAGATAGTCGTGCTCGAGGACGGCGCGATCGCCGCGCGCGGCACGCACGCGGAGCTGCTCGAGCGGTCGCAGATCTACCGCGAGATCGCCTCCGGCCGGCTGGCGCCCGACGAGGACGAGGGCGAAGTCGTGCCCGACGACTACGTCGCCGACCCGCTCTGAGCGGCGCGGACGCCGAGAACGTCCCGTTTCGTACCCCCTGAGGTACAGCGCGGGACGTTGTCGCGTCAGCGGACGCTGATGGTCCGGCTGGTCGTGCGGGGCACCCGGCCCCGGGCGCGACTCTCGGCGTTGATCCGAAGGCGCCCCGGCGCGCTGCGACCCAGCCGCAGCGACACCGTGCGAGCTCGGCCGCGGCGCACGCGCATCGTCGCGCGGGCCACGACGCGGCCGGCGCGGCGCACGGAGACGCCGACCCGGCAGGTCGTCGTGGGAGCCCGCCGGGGACAACCCACCCGGACGAGAGCCCGGGATCCCGTCATCCGTGCCCTGACCGCGACCTTGGCCGCCGCGCGCGGCGGGCGCACGGTCACGGCCAGCGCGGCCGGGACGCCGCCCGGCGTGGCGTCGGCGGTGGTCGCGCGGCCGATCAGGCTCGCGGCCCTCGCGCCCGCACGTGCCATGCGCCGGAACGACGCGCGCGGCAGGCGCAGCGGCACGGTCGCCGTTGCGCCGGGCGGGATGTCGTAGCTCGCCGAGCGGCCGCCGCCGATCGAAGCGGTGCCGCGGCAGCGAAGCGCGACGCGGCCCGGCCAGCGCGCCGGACAGCTCAACTGCAGTCCGGTCGTCCCGCGCGCGGACGCGCGCATGGGCTCGTCGCCGATCAGCACGGCGCGCGCCCGGTGCGGGCCCGCCGGCGGCAGCGGCGGCGGGAACTCGCCATCGCGCACCTGATCGAGCTCGGTGAAGCTGGTCTGGAAGCCGTAGTCCTCCTCCGGAAGCGGCGGCGGCTTCTCGTCCGCATCCGCCGGCCGCGGGATCTTCTGGTCCTTGATCGACCGCATGACCTCCTCGTAGACGGGCCGCTCCCAGTCGGTCTCCGACAGCGAGATCGGCGAGTCGAGCCCGTTGCGGGCGATCACCACGCCCTGCGACGGGAAGGTGGCCACGATCTGGCCGAAGAGGCCGGAGAAGCGGTAGAGGTCGGGCGGCAGCGTCGGCAGTGCGCGTGTCGGGCTCACCGGCCGCTTGGTGATGGTCGGGCGCACGCACGGCTTCGACCGGTTGACCCAGATCAGCCAGCCGTAACAGCCGTTGGTCTTCGCGGGGGTCACGGCCTCGCGGACGTAGCGTTTCGACAGCAGGCGCCGGCCGCGCCAGAGGCCCCCGCGCCGCATCAGCTCGCCGAGGCGCGCGAAGTCGTCCGTGCGCATCTCGAGGCCGAAGAAGCCGGGCGTATGGCCCTTGGTGTCGCGCGCCCACAGCCACGTGCCGGGGTGGATGCCGATCGGCGAGAACAGCTCGCGCTGCACGAAGTCCTGGAAGTCGCCGCCCGTGGCGCGGGCGATCGCCTCGGCGGCCAGTGCCGGCCCGTTCTGTGAGTACTCGTACCAGGTGCCGGGCTCATGGTCGAAGCCGACGGTCAGCGCGTTGCCGAGCCGGTCGGGCGTGAAGATGTTGTAGTCCCGCAGCGCCGTCCAGCGGAGCCCGCTGGTCATGGTGAGCAGGTTGCGCAGCGTCACCCTGCCGTGCGGCTGGTCGGCCTCGGTGATCAGCGCGCCGAGCGGGTCGTCGGGGCTGATCAGGCCGAGCGTGAACGCCCGGCCGAACGCGAGCGAGACGACCGACTTCGCCAGCGACCAGCTCTCGTACCGCTGCGAGCCGCCGGACGGCGAGCCGGCGTTGTCGGCCACGAGGCACCCGTGACGGTAGATCCGGAACGTGAACGAGCCGTTCGACATCGCCCGGTTCACGGCGCCGCGCACTCGGGCGGCGTCCATCCCCGCCTCGGCGGGCGTCGCGCGGGCCCAGCGCGAGCCGGGCGCCTCGCAGTGCTTGGCCGCCTGCGCAGGGGCAGCCGCGAGCGCGAGCACCGCCGCGCACAGACCTGCGAGAACCGCGCCGCGAGACCGCATCGAGTCCACGGTACAGCGAAGGGCGCCTCTAAGCTCCGATAGGTGACGGACCTGTGGAACACGCTCCGCGGGGAGCGCGGCCGGACGCGCAAGCTGCGCAAGCTGCTCGCGCTGCTGCGGCCGTACCGGACGCGGGTCGTGCTGATGTTCATCGCGCTGCTCGTGGCGACCGCCGCGGCGCTCGCTCCCCCCTACCTCGCCGGGCGCGCGATCGATGACGGCATCCGCGGCGGGAACACCGACGCGCTGACGGTCATCACCCTCGTCTTCCTCGCCTCCGCGGCGCTGTACGGGATCGGGACCTACTTCCAGACGTACCTGACGAGCTGGGTCGGGCAGCGCGCGCTCCAGGACCTCCGCACCAGGCTGTTCGCCCACATCCAGTCGCTGTCGATCGGCTTCTACTCGCGCACCAAGTCTGGCGTTGTGATCTCGCGCCTGACCAACGACGTCCAGGCGCTCGACTCGCTCGTCAGCGACGGCATCGTGACCCTCTTCGCCGCATCGCTGACGCTGCTCGGCACCGCCGCCATCCTCATCGCGCTCGACCCCGGCCTCGCGCTGATCACGTTCCTCGTTTTTCCCATGCTGCTCGCCGCGAGCCTGATCTTCCGCATCGCCTCGACGGGCGCCTACCGTCTGACCCGCGAGAAGATCGCGTCGGTCACCGCGTACCTCCAGGAGACGCTGTCCGGCGTGCGGGTGGTCCGGGCGTTCGGCCAGGAGCCGCGCCACGAGCAACGGTTCGCCGAGCTCAACGACGACAACCGGGTCGCGAACATGCGCACCGTCCATCTCAACGCCGTGTACTTCCCGGCGGTCGAGCTGCTGTCGGCGATTGCCACCGCGGCGATCCTGATCTACGGCGGGAACCAGGTTGTCGACGGGGCGGTGTCGATCGGCGTGCTCGCCTCGTTCGTGTTCTACCTGCAGACGTTCTTCGACCCGATCCAGCAGCTCTCGCAGCTCTACACGACCTACCAGGCGGGCATGGCCGCGCTCGACAAGATCTTCGGGCTGCTCGACGAGGAACCCGAGGTCCGCGACGCCGACGACGCGGTCGAGCTCCCGACCGTCCGCGGTGAGATCGAGTTCGAGGGCGTCTCGTTCACCTACGGCGGCGAGAAGCTCGCCCTGTGCGACATCGACCTGCACGTTCCGCCAGGCCAGACCGTCGCGCTGGTCGGAGCGACCGGCGCCGGCAAGTCGACGCTGGCGAAGCTCGTCGGGCGGTTCTACGACCCCGAGTCGGGGCGGGTGCTGATCGACGGCCACGATCTGCGCTCGGTCACACAGCACTCGCTGCGCTCAGCGCTCGGGATCGTCCCGCAGGAGGGCTTCCTGTTCTCGGGCACGATCCGCGACAACATCGCGTTCGGCCGTCCCGGCGCGACCGACGGGGAGATCGAGGCGGCGGCTGCGGCCGTCGGCGCGCACGAGTTCATCGAGCGGCTCGAGCACGGGTACGACACCGAGGTCGGCGAGCGTGGCGGCCACCTGTCCGCCGGCCAGCGCCAGCTGGTCGCGTTCGCCCGCGCAGCGGCAGCCGACCCGCGGATCCTGATCCTCGACGAGGCGACGTCGAACGTCGACGTGCAGACCGAGGCGAAGATCGAGCACGGCCTGCGGCGGCTCCTGGCGGGGCGCACCGCGATCGTGATCGCGCACCGGCTCTCGACGATCCGCGGCGCAGGCCGCATCGTCGTGCTCGACCACGGCCGGATCGCCGAGCAGGGCACGCACGACGAGCTGGTCGCGGCGGACGGCGCGTACGCGCGCCTGTACCGCGACTGGTCCGATCAGGCCGCCTAGGCGCTCGGCCTGGCGGGCGCTGCAGCCGGCCCAGGCCTACTTGACGGTGATCTTGCCCTTCATGCCCATCTCCTCGTGGTTGCCCACGGGGCAATACCACGTGTAGCTGCCGGGCTTGTCGAGGTTCACCTTGAGGGTGTTCTTCTTGCCGGGCGCGATGGTCGGCGTCTCGGCCTCGCCGTCAGGCCCTTCGACCTCGACCGCGTGCGGGGCCTGGCCGTCGTTCGTCGCGTTGATCAGCACGATCCCGGGCTTGGCGACGGTCGGATCTGCCGGCGTGAACTTGAAGTCGGTCATCTTCAGATCGATCTCGGCGACCGGCGCGCCGACGGGCGGCACCTCGGTCGTCGCGGTCGGCGCCGTGCCGGTGGCCGAGGTGCCGGACGTCGACGTGCCCGTGCTTCCTTCGACGTTGACGGACCCCCCATCCTTGTCCTCGCCGCACGCGGCGATTCCGAGGGCGATCACGACTGCGGCGAAGAGGGCGGCTGATCGGCACATGCTGCGGAGCCTAGCCGCCTCAGGCCGCGCGGCGGCGGTTCTTCGCCCCGAAGTTCGGCGTCTGCGAGTGACAGTTCGGGCACAGGATCTGGAGGTTCTCGAGGCGGTTGTCCCGGCCCTTGCCGTTGACGTGGTGCAGCGCCAGGGACAGCGGCTTCCCCTGCCACTCGGAGATGCCGCACCCCTCACACCGGTCCTCCTTGAGCCCGGCCTCGACCAGGCGGCGCTTCAGGTAGTCCCGTGCCGGCTTCGGTCCCGCGGCGACAAGGTAGTGATCAATCGCCTTTGAGTGGGGGCGCCCCACCACGTCACCGCGTTTCGCCGCTTCGTGCCAAGTCTGCGTGGAGAAGCCGAACCGCTCGGCACACGCCCGGATGGAGTGGCCCTTGTCGTAGTAGTCCTGGATCGCCCGCCAGTCGTGTCTGCGGCCGCATCGATCCGCGATCTCCAGCCCGAGGCGCCGCCGGTGATACGTGATCGTGGGGGCGCTGATCCCCAGTACGCGAGCCACCTCGGCCGAACTCAACCCTTGGTCGAGAAGGACTCGCACTTTGATTCGTGTCAGGGTCCGGCGTCGATCCATCGAACATATGTTCGCATCCCCGTCGGACAGAAATCGCTATCGTCTGCGTCCCAATTTGGGGGGTCGTCTAATGGCAAGACCCAGCCCTCTGGAGGCTGTTATCGGGGTTCGAGTCCCTGTCCCCCAGTTCCCCTACAGGCCGGCGAGATCAGTGCTCTCGTCGGCGAGCGCGGTCGGATCCGGCCGCGCGTTCTCCTTGATGAACCGCCGCGCGTGCTCGAGATCGTCCGAGCGCCCGACCGTCAGCGCCGCGACCACCGCGCCCGCGTCGACGTAAAACGCCGTGAAGTCGCCGTCGGCGAGCGAGCCGCGCACCACCGGCTCGCCGGCACCCGGGCCGACGTATTCCATCGACGCCCAGTCGGCCAGGTCGGAGAAGAAGTACGGAACCTCGTCGTGCGCCTGAGCGCCGCCGAGCATCGCCGCGGCAGCCGTCTTGCCGTGGTTGAACGCGACGTCCCAGTGCTCGACCCGCAAAGAGCGCCCGTGGATGGTGCTGTCGTACTCGGCGATGTCCCCCGCGACGTAGATCCCGGCAACCGAGCTCTCGAGCGAGGGCGAGGCCACCACGCCACCGCTCTCACCGATCTCGAGCCCGGCAGCGCGGGCGAGCATCACGTCCGGCGCCACGCCGGCGCCGACCACGACCAGATCACAGGGCAGCTCACGACCACCCTTAGTGATCACCTTCGTGACCCGCTCGCCGTCCCCCTCGAAGCGCTCGAGCTCGTCGCCCCCGTGCACCTCGACCCCGTGCTCCTCGAGCACGCCCTGGAAGAACCCGCCGACCTCCGTCCCGAACTGGCGGTCGAACGTCACGTCTTCCTGCATCAGGATCGAGCACTTCAGCCCGAACTTCTGGGTCAGCGACGCGGCCACCTCGCAGCCGATGTAGCTCCCACCGATCAGCACCGCGCGCTCGGCCTGCTCGGCGTCGGCGCGGATCGCGTCGGAGTTGCCGAACGCCCGCAGGTAGTGGATGCCGTCGAGGTCGGAGCCGTCGGCGCGCAGGCGGCGCACGTTCGCCCCCGTCGCGAGCAGGGCCGTGCCGAACTCGACCTCCTCCTTGTTCGACAGGGTCGCGAAGCGCTCGGAGGTGTCGAGCTTCATCACGCTCGTCCGGGTCAGGAGCTCGATGTCGTTCTCGCCCCACCAGTCGTCCGGGCGGAAGAACGTGTCCTCGCGCGACTCGTCGCCGGTCAGGTACTTCTTCGACAGCGGCGGCCGGTTGTACGGCGGCTCGGGCTCGCGGCCGACGAGGAGGATCGAGCCCTCGCCCCCGCCCTCGCGCAGGTGGCGGGCGCAGTTGGCGGCAGCCATGCCACCGCCGATCAGCAGGTGATCGACCTTCCGCCGCGCCATCAGGCGACGCTGGACGGCTCGGCGAAGCGCGCGGTGACCTCGTTCTCGAGACCGATGTCGAGCACCACGAGGACCTCGTCGCCGGCGTGCACCAGCGCTTCGCCGGTGGGAACCGAACCGCCGCCGTCGCGCAGGATCGAGATCACCAGCGCCCCGTCAGGCAGGCCGAGGTCCTTGACCGCCACGCCATCGGCGGCCGAGCGCTCGGCCACCTCGAGCTCGATGATCTCGAGCCGCTCCTGGGGCAGGTCGAGCAGATGCACGAGCCCGTACTTGGGCACCTCGTGCTCGATCAGCCGCAGGATCAGGTCGGTCGCCGAAACCGCCGGCTTGACGCCGAGCAGCTCGAAGTGCTCGAGGTTGCGCGGGTTGTTGCAGCGCGCTACGACGCGCTCGACGCCGTACTTCTCGCGCGCGACCTGGCAGATGAGGATGTTGTCCTCGTCGTCGCCGGTGACGGCGATGACGAGGTCGGCCCGCTCGATGCCGGCGCGCTCGAGTACCCACAGCTCGGTGCCGTCGCCGTACTGGATCGAGTGCTCGAGCTCCTCGCTCGACCGTCTCGTAGCGCTGGCGCGACGACTCGACGACCGTGATCTCGTTCCCGCGCGCCCATGAGCTCGCGCGCGAGGTTCCAGCCGACCTTCCCGGCACCGACGATCAGGATGTACACGGTTAGCCGCTCACCCCTTCGAAACGGATCTGGCCGCGGACCGCGGCCTCGAGCAGCTCGATGGCGGTCTGCGTGGGGCAGACCGTCTGAAGGCCCTGCTCGGAGTACCACTTCGCCCGGGCCGGGTCGAGCACACGGACCACGACGCGCTCGATCTCGATAGCGCCGCTTGGCGATCTGGGCGATGACGAGGTTGGTGTTGTCGCCGTCGGTGGAGGCGACGAACGCGTCGGCGCGCTCGATGCCCGCCTCCTGCAGCGCGTCGATCTCGAGGGCGGTGCCGACGGTGAACGAACCGCCGAGGTCCTCCCAGCTGTCGTCCTGTCCGCGATTCAGCAGCGCGATCGCATCGGGGTCCTCGTCGAGGACGGAGACCTCGTGCCCCTCGGCGAGCATCGACTTGGCGATTGCCGAGCCCACGCGCCCGCAACCGACGATCACAACGAACATGTTTCGCAGAATAGTCGCTCGCAGCTACTTCTCGGCGGGAGCGGTGAGGATCACCCGGCAGGGAGCCTTCTCGATCACGTAGCGGGTGTCCTCGTCGGCGAAGCGGTCGCGACCCGGCGCGCGGCCTCCCAGCATGCCGCCACCGCGGACCCGGCTCGGCCTGTCGGCGGCCAGCACGATGGCCTCCACCCCCCGCCGCCTGGCCTCGTTGACGATCGCCGAGCCGACGGTCCGACCGCGCACCATCGCGGTCGCCACCTCCACCCCCTCGTACTCCTCGCCGACCTCCTTGGCCCGGGCCAGCGCCTGGCGGGCGGCCTTGACGCGCTCATCCGGCACCCGCGCGTCGATCGGGAGCGACATCGGCATCTTGAACACGTAGAGCGCCTCCAGCACCGCGCCGCCCTCCCCCTCCTCGGCCTCCTCGGCGGCTAGCCGTCCCGCCGTGCCCACGATGTCGTCGTCGAGGTCCTCGCCGAACACCGGGACGAGGATCGACCCGTACTCGACCTCCTCGCGCTCGCGCAGAACGCGCCTCGGGGATCGTCGAACCGCTGGGTGAGCGACTTGCCCTGCTGCTTGCGGTAGATCACGTAGAGCAGGAGCCCGAACGCCATCCACCCGGCGCCGAAGTAGCGCGCCCCCTCGTGCAGGATCAGGACGCTGATCCAGCGCGGCCGAACCGACGAACAGCGCCCCGAGCGCCGCCGGGATCGGGATCGAACCCTTGCCGACGTTCACGTTCAGCGGCACCCGGAACGCGCGCGGGCGGTCCGGCTCGCGTGAACCGCATGCACGATCACCGCTGAGGTGGGCGAGCGTGAACGCGATCATCGCCCCGAACGCGAAGATCCCGGCGAGGAACTCGATGTCCGCCGGGATCGTCAGGGCGAACGCCAGGACGGCCGCGACGACGATCGTGACGTACGGCGTCGAGTGGCCTCGACAGCCGCGACAGGAGGCTCGGGATCTGGCGGTGGGTGCCGAGCGAGTAGCTCAGCCGGCCGATGCCGAGCATCTGCGCGTTGACGGCCGAGCACGGCACCAGCGCGCCCGATCGCGCCGACCGCGTAGCGCGAAGGCCTCCGCGAGCCACGGCGGGTCGAACTCGGCGACCACTCCGAGCAGCGGCGCCTCGATCAGGTTCCCGCCCAGCTCGGTGACCCCGTTCTCGACCGGCACGGCCATCAGCGCGACGGCCGACACGCCGACGAACAGGACCAGCGCGACGGCGCTCGTGGCCATCGTCACCCGCCTCAGCCCGCGGCGGCCGACCCGGAGGTCGCCGGCCAGGCCCGAGGCGGCCTCGATGCCGGTCAGCGCCACGGAGGCCACGACTACCGCGAAGATCACGTCGCCCCATTCCGGCCGGTCGCCGAGATCGACGGAGTCGGTGATCAGCGACGGGTCGAACAGCTGGACGAGGCCCACGACCATCAGGGCCGCGAAGAGCACGATGCTGACGAGCGCCAGCCGCAGGACCGTCCGGTAGCGCTCCGCGGTGAGACCCCGGATAGTTGACCCAGGCGACGTAGATGATGGTGAGCCCGGCGATCGCGACCTCGACCCCGGCATCGTCGATACCGCCCCAGAATGCCGCCAGGTAGTGCGACACGGCGATCGCGCCGATCGCCATGCACGATCAGGTAGTCGAGCAGGATCGCCCAGCCGGCGATGAAGCTCCACAGCTCGTCGAACGCGTAGCGGGCGAACATCGACGCGCCGCCCCGCTCCGGGTGGAGCGAGCTCGCCTCGACGTAGGTGAGCATCGTCACCACGAAGAAGACGCCCGACAGGGCGAACACGATCGGCGTCAGCCCGAGCGCGTCGCCGGCCACGACGCCGAGCACGAGATAGATCGTCGCGCCGACGCCGCTGAGCGCGATCGCGAACAGGGCGGGCTCGCCGATGCCGCGCGCGATCCGCGCCTCGGCCTCGCCGCCGCGGCGGCGCAACTCGGCGCCGACCTGGCTGGCAGCCCTGCTCGCCGAGCGGCGGTCGCCGTTCATCGGTCGGCGCGCGGCCCCGTCGCCCGTGCCAGCTACAGCCGGGCCAGCCCGAGCGCCGCGAAGAGCACGCCCAGCACGACGCCGAGCGCGAGCGGCCCGCCGCCACGCGCGACGGCCGACACGGCCATCGCGATGCCGATGACGATCATCAGCACGCCCGAGGAACCGCTGTGTCGTCAGATACCCGCCGCCGGACACGGCCGCCATCCTACGCCGCCTTCGTCGGCGGACTCGGACGGCACGGAGTTGATGATCACCCGGCACGGGCGGTCGGCGAGCACCGTCTCGAGCGTCTTGCCGAACACGCTGCCCTGACCGGTTCGCTTCGGCGGCAGGGGCATCACGATCGCCGCGGCACGGATCTCCTGGGCCTCCTGCACGATCCGGCGCCCGGCCTCGCCCGCGCGCACCTTCTCCCAGTGGCCGGTCACGCGCCGCCCGCCGTAGCACGCGTGCCGAGTCGATCGCCTGCTGGGCCTTCGCCTCGGCCTCGGGCAGCGTCGCGCCGATCGGGGTGTTGGCGGGCACGGTGATCGTCACGAGCACGTGGATGCCGCGCCGGCGCCGCGCCGCGAGCTTCGCGGCCGTCCCCACGGCGTCCGGCGAGTACTGGCCCTGTCTCGAAGGCCACGAGCACCGACTCGTACTCCACCTCGTGCTCGACGATCGCCTTCGGCATCACGACCTTCGTCGTGGTCTCGGTCAGGCTGAGACCCTGGTTGCGGCGGTAGAGCACGTAGCCCGTCATCGCCGATCGCGAGCCACAGCAGCGCCGGAGATCGAGCACCTCGATGTTGAGGACCGAGAGCGCGACGAATGCCAGACCCGTCGCCAGTCCCCCGATCACGGACAGCAGCGGATAGTCGACGCCGCGCCAGCGGATCGACCCGGGTATCCGGTACGGGCGCTCCATGTCGGGCTGGGTTGCTCCGCAGGGCCGATCACCGCCACGTGCGCGACGTGAACGAGAGCATCGCCCCGAACGCGTAGATCGTTGCCGAGGAAGTCGGCCTGGCCCGGGACGATCGTCAGGCACGCGATCAGCCCGAACACGACGATCGCGACGTACGGGGTGCGGTAGCGCGGATGGAGCCGCCGCAGGCTCTCGGGCAGCTGGCGGTGCTGGCCCATCGAGTAGGTGAGGCGCGAGACGCCGATCAGCCCGGCGTTGGTGGCGATGAACAGGATCGTCGCCGCCAGCACGCCGACGTAGATCTCAGCCGGCGTGCTGGAGCAAGCCCGAGGTTCGATGTTCTCGACCACGCCGAGGATCGGGTCGTCCGCGTAGCCCCCCTCGTCCTTCGGCAGGCGCGAGCAGGGTCTCGCCGTTCTCCACCGGCATCGCCGAGAGCGCGACCGCCGGCAGGAACGCGTAGATGACGGCGACCGCCGCCGACCACCCCGCCGATCGCCGCGCGGGATCGTCGTGCCGAAGTCCCTCGCCTCCTCGGCCATGTTCGAGATCGTCTCGATGCCCGTGTAGGCGACCATCCCGACCGGGATCGCGATCAGGAAGTCGCGCCAGGTCGGCGTGGTGCCGAGGTCGACGTTGTTGACCAGCGATCTCGGGCTCGAACACGAGCACCAGCCCGATGACCACCAGGACGACCTGCGTCAGGAAGTCCGCCACCGCGAGGAAGACGTTGAGCCCTGTCGACTCCTTCGCGCCCGCGGATGTTGACCACCGCCAGCAGCAGCGATCACGACGATGCCGCCGACGACGTCGCCCGGCGACTCGCCGAGCGGCTCCCAGAACACGGCCAGGTAGTGCGGCACGAAGAACGCCGAGATCGCGATCGTGATGATGTAGTTGAGCATCTGGCCCCAGGCCGCGAAGAAGGACCAGAACTCGTTGAAGGCGCGGCGCGCGAACGACGACGAGCCGCCCGCCTCGGGGTACATCGTGGTCGCCTCGGCGTAGGTGGCGGCCGTCGCAGCGAAGATCAGCCCGGCGATGAGGAAGACCACCGGCGTCAGGCCGAGCGCGAAGCACCGCGACCAGCCCGAGCGCGTAGTAGATCGAGCTGCCCACGTTGCCGTAGGCGGTCGCGAACAGAGCGCACCGGTGCCGAGCACCCGCTCGAGCCCGACGCTCTTTGGCCGCCTCTCAGCCATCAGCGCGGGAACCTACTCCACGGGGCTTTCGTGCTCAGCCGGGCTTTCGTTGTGGCTCCGGCGTTGCAGGCCCGCCGGGTCCTGTCCCCGGTAGGGGCGCTCGCGCCCTCGGCCCAGAACGACGCGCGCCCCGCCCGGCCGTAGAGGCCGGACGGGGCGCGAAACGCCGTGAATCTGCGAAACCGCTCTAGGCGATCAGCGGGATGATCAGGATCGCGACGATGTTCGCGACCTTGATCATCGGGTTGATCGCCGGGCCGGCGGTGTCCTTGTAGGGATCACCGACCGTGTCGCCGGTGATCGAGGCCTCGTGGGCCTCGGAGCCCTTGCCGCCGTACTCGCCGTCCTCGATCAGCTTCTTGGCGTTGTCCCACGCGCCGCCGCCGGAGGTCATCGAGACGGCGGCGAAGAAGCCGACGACGATGACGCCGATCAGCAGGCCGCCGAGCGCCTGGTAGGACAGGAGGCCGACCACCACGGGGATCACGATCGGGATCAGCGCCGGGAGCGATCATCTCCGCTGGGCCGCGGCGGTCACGATCGACACGCAGCTGGGCGTAGTCGGGCTTCTCGGTGCCCTCCATGATCCCGGGCTTCTCCTTGAACTGGCGCCGGACCTCCTCCGACCACCGGCCGCCGGCGCGGCCGACCGACTCGATCGAGAGCGCGGCGAACAGGTAGACCATCATGCCGCCGATCAGCAGGCCGACGAGCACCTCGGGCTCGGAGATCTCGAAGCCGAGGATCGTTCGCCTTCCTTGGCCAGCCTCGACCCGCAGCTCCTCGACGAACGCCGCGAACAGCACGAGCGCCGCGAGCACGGCCGAGCCGATCGCGTAGCCCTTGGTGACGGCCTTGGTGGTGTTGCCGACCGCGTCGAGCGGATCGGTGACGTTGCGGACCTCCTCCGGCAGCTCCGCCATCTCGGCGATGCCGCCGGCGTTGTCGGTGATCGGGCCGAACGCGTCGAGCGCGACGATCAGGCCGGTCAGCGACAGCTGCGCCATGACCGCGACGCCGATGCCGTAGATGCCAGCCAGCTCGTTCGCGCCGAGGATGCCGAGCGCGATCACGATCGCCGGAGCGGCCGTGGACTGGAAGCCCTGGGCGAGGCCCTGGATGATGTTCGTCGCGTGACCGGTCTCCGACGCCTCGGCCGTGGTCCGCACCGGGCGGAAGCGGGTCGAGGTGTAGTAGTCGGTGATCACGAACAGCAGCGCCGTGACGCCGACGCCGATCAGCGTGCAGAACCACAGGTCCATGCCGCTGGGAGCGACCGCGAGACCGCCGGTCAGGATCGCCGAGACGCCCGACTCGAAGCGGAGGTCGTCCATCAGCCACAGCGTGACCGGCAGGAAGCGGCGGCCGGCGAGGACGCCGGAGACGATCAGGCCCTTGTAGAGCGCGCCCTCGACGTTGTCCGTCGTGGTGCGCACCGCGTAGCGTGCCGATGATCGAGGCGATGATCGACACGCCGCCGATGACCAGCGGGTAGACGACGGCCGCGTCGACGTCGAGCGGCCGAAGGTGAGGACGCCGAGCAGCATGACCGCGACGGCCGTGACCGCGTAGGTCTCGAACAGGTCGGCCGCCATGCCGGCGCAGTCGCCGACGTTGTCGCCCACGTTGTCGGCGATGACCGCCGGGTTGCGCGGGTCGTCCTCGGGGATGCCGGCCTCGATCTTGCCGACGAGGTCGGCGCCGACGTCAGCGGCCTTCGTGAAGATGCCGCCGCCCAGTCGGGCGAACACCGAGATCAGCGAGCCGCCGAAGCCGAGCCCGACGAGCGCGTCGACGGCGTCCTTCTCGGCGACACGTCGAACAGCAGCAGGACGCCGTAGTAGCCGGCGACGCCGAGCAGCGCGAGGCCGGCGACCAGCATGCCGGTGATCGCGCCGCCCTTGAAGGCGACGTCGAGCGCCGGCGCTGATGCCGCCACGGGCGGCCTCGGCCACGCGGGCGTTGGCGCGCACCGACACGTTCATGCCGATGAAGCCGGCGGCGCCGGAGAAGCACGCCACCGATCACGAAGCCGATCGCGGTGCGGACGTCGATGGCGATTGCCAGGAGGATCGCCAGGACCACGCCGACGACGGCGATGATCTGGTACTGGCGGTTCAGGTAGGCGCTGGCGCCTTCCTGGACCGCAGCGGAGATCTCCTGCATGCGCTCGTTGCCGGGCGACTTCGCCAGCAGCCAGCGCGCAGTTGTGAGACCGTAGATCACCGCACAGGCCGCGCATACGAGCGCAACCAGCGTGCCGTGATCGGTCAGGAAGTCAGTCAAGGGGGGTAATCCTCCGTGTGATTCGTTTTACGGGCGACGCACCGGGTGGCTCCCGCAGGAGCGTCTCAGTGGACGATTGCGCTCGACAGTGCGCGAGCGCAGAGGTCGTCCGGCTGCGGCCCGACTTTCGGCACCGCCCGGAACAAAAGCGCGCGCAGTCTATCGAGGTTCTCGGAGAAAACCCGGAAGGCTCGCCTCCGCGGTCACCGGCTCGACCCCCGGAACGCCCTCCAGACCGACGTCGTAGTCGGTCACGAGCGACACGTTGGCGTAGCACAGCTCGAGCTCCCGGGCGAGCCACGCCTCGGGGTACTGGGTCATGTTGACCACGTCCCAGCCGGCTGCCGCGAACCAGCGCGATTCGGCCTGCGTGGAGAAGCGCGGCCCGGCGATAACGACGACCGTTCCCCCGTCCACGACCGGGATCTCGAGCTCCGAGGCGCTCTCCACGAGGACGCGCCGAAGGTCCGGGCAGTAGGGCTCGGCGGCCGCCACGTGGGTCGTCTGCGGGCCGTCGTAGAAGGTGTCCTCACGGCCCGCGGGTGCGGTCGACGAACTGGTCGCAGACCACGAAGGTGCCGGGCGGCAGCTCGGGCTTGAGCGCACCGCAGGCGGACGGGCCGAGGATGCGCGTGACGCCGACCTGCTGCATCGCCCAGACGTTCGCGCGGTAGTTGATGCGGTGCGGAGGCAGCGCGTGATCGTCGCCGTGCCGGGGCATGAACGCGACCTGCGTGCCCTCGACCTCCCCCATCCGGATACGCGCCGACGGCGGCCCGTAGGGCGTGTCGACCGCGATCTCCTCGACGTCGTCGAGGAAGCTGTAGAAGCCGGATCCGCCGAAGATCCCGACGGTCACGCGCCGGGCGGAGTCCAGATCTTGGCGCGTGCCGCCTCGCGCTCCGCGGCGTCGTCAGGCTCAGCCGGACCGGGCTGCTCCGCGGGCGGCGGCGGCGCGGCGCCCTCGGGTCCGCCCGGCGGCGCCTGGGCCTGCTGCGCGAAGGCCATCTGCAGCTGCGAGAGCGCCTGCTGGATCGGCTCCAGCTGCTCCTGCGGGCAGAACGGCACCAGCGCCTCGGCGGCGTCGATCGCCTGCTGGGCCTGCGCGAGGTCGCGCTCGGCCGGGTCGTCGCTGGCGAGCCCGAGCCGGCGGGCGGCGAGGTTCACCAGCGTCGCGACCGTCTGCAGGATCACGTCGTCGACGCGGATCGTCCGCATCTGCTCCTCGAGCGCCGCGCGGAGCTCCTCCTCCGTGGGCTGCTGGGGTAGTTCTGGTTCGCTCATGCCTCCACCTCCGCGGGAGCATACGTCCGCCGGGCCTCATCGACCTCGGCGGCGAAGATCTCCTCGATCGTGGCGCCGCCGCGCCAGCGCCCGGCGCTGGCGCTGGGCGCCGGTCTCCTCGGGGAGCTGCAGCGTCGATGCCCGAGCGCGCCGCGGGCGGGCGCGGTCCACGCCATCAGCCGGTCGCCGGACCGCGGCGGCCGGGAACTCCTCGCCGCGCTCGAGGTCGATCAGGCGGCCGTCGAGCCCGTGGCGGATCGCGCGCCAGAAGTTCTCCTCGACGAGCCGCGCCGGCGGGTGCTCGAAGGCGACGCCCTCGTCGTGGTCGAGCGCGGCCTGGGCCACGCAGGCCGACGATCAGGCCGGCCAGCGCGGTCGACTCCTCGGCGCTCGACTGGGCGTCGCAGATCCGCACCTCGACCGTGCCGAAGGCAGTGGTGCGGCCGCACGCTCCACCACAGCTGCGTGTGCTCGACGATCGAGTTGGTTCGCACCAGGAAGTCGACGTAGTCGGCATACGCCTGCCAGTCCGAGGAACGGCTCGGGGATGCCGCAGCGGGGGAAGCTCTTGGTGAAGATCTGCGTGCGCACCGACTGCAGGCCCGAGTCGCGCCCGTCGAGGAAGATCGAGTTGGCCGAGATCGCGAGCAGCTCGGGCAGGATCGGGCGCAGCCGGTCGCAGACGGCGATCGCCCGGTCCGCGCCGCGGACCCCGACGTGGACGTGCAGGCTGAAGGTGTTGTTGCGCCAGGCGACGTACTTCAGGCCGTCCTCGACCCGGCGGTAGTGCTCGGTGTCGATGATCTGCTGGTCCTGCCAGGCGCTCCACGGATGGGTGCCCGTCGCGGCCAGCTCGGCTCCGTGTCGCGGCCGCGAGGGCGAAGAGGCGGGCGCGCGCTTCGCGCTGCGACGCCACGGCGTCGGCGAAGTCGGCGCCGCGGCCGGAGCGGATCTCGATCTCCGACTCGATCAGCTCGCCGGCGACCGACGTCGGCCAGGACCGTCGTCCTCCTGGGCGCGTCGCGCAGCTCCTCGAAGCGCTGGCCGAGCGCGCGGCCGGCCGGGTCGAGGATCTCGAACTCCTCCTCGATCCCGACGGTGAAGTCCTCGGAGGCCTCGAAGACCTCCCGGGCGCGCGCCATGTCGAGCATCGGGCTCAGGTGAGGTAGAAGTAGAGCGCGTAGAGCAGGTCGACTGCTGGGCTCGAGGTGTGCACCGTGACCTCCGGCGGCACGCTGCAGCAGCGCCTCGGAGTAGTTGAAGATGATCTTCACGCCCGCCCCGACGAGCTCGTCGGCCACCCCCTGGGCGGCGTCGGTGGGCACGGCGATCACTCCCACGACGATCTCGTCGTCGGCGACCACGGCGGAGATGTCGTCGAACGACTGGACGACGAGCTGCTCGGTCACCTGCTTGCCGATCTTGCGCGGGTCGGTGTCGAAGATCGCGACGACCCGGAATCCGTGGTCGGCGAAGATGTCCGAGCCGGCGATCGCCTGGCCGAGGTGGCCGGCGCCGAACAGCGCGATGTTGTGCTGGCCGCTGGTCCGCAGGATCTTGCGGATCTGCGAGACGAGCGAATCGACGTTGTAGCCGACGCCGCGCTTGCCGAACTTGCCGAACCCCGACAGGTCGCGGCGGATCTGCGTCGAGTTCACGTGGGTGTAGTCGGCCAGCTCCTGGGAGGAGATCGTCTCCTTGCCCATCTTCTTGGCCTGCGTGAGCACCTGGAGATAGCGCGAGAGTCGCGCGGCCACGCCGAGCGACAGCCGCTCGCCGGCGCTGTCGTCGAGGATCGGGGTTGGTCGGGTCGTGCTCACGGCTCGCCCACTCTACCGAGCGCCCTGCGCAAGCCGGCCGCGTCGACGCGCAGTTCGAGCAGTTCCTCGCCGTCCGCGGCGACCACCGGAATCCGCTCTCCGTAGCGGCGGAACAGCTCCGGATCGATGGTGATGTCGACCTCGACGAGCTTCGCAGCCGAGCTCCTCGGCGACAGTCGCCACCTCTTCCCGGGCCGGGCCGCAGAGGTGACAGCCCGGCTTCCCGTAGAACGTCAGGACCGTCACGGGCGTGCGGCGGCGTCGAGCTCGAGGTAGCCCGGGTACTCGATCGGGGCGGAGAACCGGGCCGCCGCCGGCGATCATCGCCGCGTTGTCGGTACAGAGGCTGATCGGGGGCACCCAGAGCCGCACGCCCAGCTCGTCGCAGACCTCCTGGGAGCGCCGGCGCAATCCCGAGTTGGCCGCCACGCCGCCGCCGAGGGCGACCCGCGCCACGCCCTCCCGGTCGACCGCCTGGGCCAGCCGGGTCGTCAGGGCTTCGACGATCGCCGCCTGGTAGCTCGCGGCGAGATCGGCGGCGGCGGCCGCCGTCGCCTCCTCGCCGAGATCGCGCACCTTGTAGAGCAGCGCCGTCTTCAGCCCCGAGAAGCTGAAGTCGAGCTCGCCGGGCCCCGAGCGCGGGAACTCGAACGCGGCCGGGTCACCGCCGTCCGCGAGCCGGTCGAGCGCCGGGCCGCCCGGGTATCCGAGCCCGAGCAGCCGGGCGCCCTTGTCGAACGCCTCGCCGGCAGCGTCGTCGAGCGTCTCGCCGAGGATCGAATAGCCGTCCGCCGGGTCGTCGACACGGGCGACGAAGGTGTGACCGCCGCTCGCCACCAGACACACGAACGGCGGCTCGATCGGCTCGTCGCCGAGCGTGCTGGCGAGCACGTGCCCGCGCAGGTGGTCGACGGGGACGAACGGCAGCTCGCGGGCCGCCGCCAGCGCCTTCGCGTATGAGAACCCAACGAGCAGGGCACCGATCAGGCCGGGACCGCGGGTGGCCGCGACCACCTCGACGTCGTCGAGGCGCCGCGTCCGCGGCCTCGAGTGCGTCCGCGAGCACCGCGTCGACGAGCTCGAGGTGGCGGCGCGACGCGATCTCCGGCACGACCCCGCCGTAGCGCGCGTGGAGCAGGCCCTGCGAGGCGATCGCGTTCGACACGATCCGGCCGTCGTGGTCGACGACGGCGGCACAGGTGTCGTCGCAGCTCGTCTCGAGCGCGAGGATCACGCGCCGGCGACCCGCGCGCCGCCCGCGGCGGCATCGCTGGTCGCGGAACCGCCCGGCGCCGTCCGCCACATGATCACGGCGTCCTCGCGGTTGTCGTGGTAGTAGCCGCGCCGCCTGCCCGCTGAGCGGAACCCGAAGCGCTCGTACAGCTCGATCGCGGCATCGTTCGAGGTCCGGACCTCGAGCGTGTACTGCTCGCCGTCGCCATCGGCCACGTCGAACAGGTGGTCGAGCAGGCGCGTCGCGATGTTCTGGCGGCGCAGCCGGTCGTCGACCGCCACGTTCATGATGTGCCAGACCGTGTCGTAGCGCGAGCACACGCAGTAGCCCACGACCCGGCCGCCACGCGTCGCGGCGAGGCAGATACCCGTCGGCTTCGACAGCTCGAGCACGAACATGGCGAGCGACCAGGGCGTGGTGAACGCGCGGCGCTCGATCGCGATGACCTGCGGCAGGTCCGCGTAGGTGAGGCGGCGTATCTCGAGCGGTTCGGGGTCACGGGGTGGCTGGCTTGGCGTCGGGCTCGCGTAGGTATCGGGGCAGGACCGCCCCCGCTGACGCCGGAGCGGCGGCTGCGGCCAGGCGGCAGATCGAGAGCCCACTGATGCTGTGGAACTCCGAGTCGCCGGGCGCGACGCGGACTCCGGCCGTCCCGAGGACGTCCAGGAATCGTACCGACCCGTCCCCGCATGCCAAAGGGTTGACCGCTGCACTGCGAACGCGCTCCGCGATCGCCTCTGGAGCGGCCGCGAACGGGGGCCAGATCTCTTCGCCGCCGTCGTAGAGCGCGCCGAACACCTCGCCGCGCCGGGCATCGATCAGCGCCAGCACGAGATCCTCCGGAGCGCCGTCGGCGAGCGCTGCGAGCGAGGACACGGGTCGCAGCTCGATCCCGCGCGCCGTTGCGATCCCACGGGCCGTGGCGACCCCGATCCGCAGCCCGGTGAAGCCCCCCGGACCCACTCCGACGGCAACGGCGTCCAGATCGCCCCAGCCCAGGCCCGACCGGTCGAGGGCGCCCGCCGCGGCGGCGAGCAGCTCCGAGCCGTGCGCCGGATGCTGCCCGGGCGACCCGGCCGGTGCCTCGAAGGCCTCGCCATTCGCGCGCAGGACGCACGCCGCGACCGCGGCCGTGGACGCGTCGAGGCCGAGCACGTTCATACGATCTCGATCCGCCTGGCGTCGCCGCCCGCGTGCTCGATCCGGACCCGCGCCGCCACCCGCGGGAGCGCCGACTCGGCGATCTGAGGCCATTCGACGAAGCCGATCCGGTCCATGGTCAGGTAGTCGTCCAGCAGCGCCGGGTCCTCCCCCGCGAGGTCGCCGAGGCGGTACAGGTCGAGATGGGCCAGCTCGACCTCCCGCCCGGGCAGGACGTGCCCGATCGTGTACGTCGGGCTCGTCACGGGCCCCTCCACTCCGAGAGCGCGCGCGGCCCCGCGCACGAACGTGGTCTTGCCCGCGCCCAGGTCGCCGCTGACGAGCACGACGTCGCCCGCCCGCAGCCGCGCTGCGAGGTCGCCCCCGGCGGCCTCGGTGGCCTCCGCGCTGTCCGTCTCCACGATCACCGCCGTGGATTCTCGCGTAGGGAGGGGCGACCCCGCGCACGACGACTACGGCGGCGGGCGGCGGGAACGGCGCTCCACGCGCTGATTCCCCGATCTACCCGGGTCGTCAGCCGAATAGCCCGAGCTGGTCGGCCGAGACCTCGGGCAGGTCGTCGTCGTCCCGCTCGCCGTCGTCCTCCCGCGCCGGAGGCGGCGGTGGCGGATCCCCGCGCTGCGCCGGCGGGCCGAGCGCGAGCAGCTCGGGGAGCCGTCCGAAATCGGCGGCGAGCATCTCCTTCACCTTCGGCGTGCGCAGCGCCGCGGCCGGGTGGAAGAGCGGGTACAGCCAGACGGTCCGCTCGCCGAGCTCCTGCAGGTAGGCCTGGCCGTGGACGCGGGTTATCCCCTCGCTCGAGCCGCGCAGCAGCTTCGTGGAGAAGTTCCCGAGCGTGCAGATGATCGTCGGCTGGATGAGCTCGATCTGGCGGAACAGGTACGGCTTGCAGGTCTCGATCTCGGCCGGCGCCGGATCCCGGTTCTCCGGCGGCCTGCTCTTCAGCACGTTCGCGATGAAGACGTCGCCGCGCTCGAGGCCGTGACCCGCGAGCAGCTGATCGAGCAGCTGACCGGCCCGGCCGACGAACGGCACGCCCTGCTGGTCCTCGTGAAATCCGGGCGCCTCGCCGACGAACATCAGATCCGCATCGGCGTTCCCGGCACCGAAGACGACCTGGGTCCGGCTCTCGTGGAGCGGGCACATGGTGCACGCCCGGACCTGCTTGAACAGGGCGACCAGATCCTGCCGGCGCTCGGCTGCGGTGGGCATGGCGACAGCCTAGATCCGGCGCCTGTGCAGGGGGTATGCGCCGCGATGGAAAAAACCGCAGTCAGCGGTATCCTTTGTGGACGGCCGCTACCGCACTCCGGAGTGGACCGTTACAACCCCCCTACCGACGGGCAGCTCATACCGAGCGTCCGAGCGGAAGATGGACAACTCATCCAACACCCCTGCGCGGCAGCCGCTGCGCATCACGGTCGTCGGCGCCGGGCGCCTGGGCTCAGCCCTGGCCGGAGCCTTGCGCGCGGCCGGCTACGACGTGCCCGCGCCGCTCGGCCGCGGTGCAGCGCCGGCGCCCGCCGACGTCACGATCCTGTGCGTCCCCGACGCCGAAATCCCTGCCGCCGCGGCAGCCGCCGCCGGCCGCGCCCCGCTGATCGGCCACACCAGCGGCGCCACCGGGCTGGCGGCGCTCGCGGCCGCCGGGGCGTCCGCGTTCGGCCTCCACCCCCTGCAGACCTTCGCCGGCGGCGAGGGCCCGGAGCGCTTCACCGGCGCGGGCTGCGCGGTCGCCGGGACCACCGACCCCGCGCTCACGACCGCCACCGAGCTGGCCACGGCCCTCGGGATGCGCCCGTTCGAGATCGACGACTCCGGCCGCGCCGCCTACCACGCGGCCGCCTCGATCGCCTCCAACTACCTGGTCGCCCTCGAGGCTGCCGCAGAGCGCGTCGCCGCGGGCGCGGGGCTCGACGCCGGCGAGGCCCGCGCGCTCCTCAGCCCGCTCGTCCAGGCCACCGTCGACAACTGGGCCGAGCGCGGCCCCGCTGCCGCGCTGACCGGCCCGGTGGCGCGCGGCGACGAGGCCACCGTCACCCGTCAGCGCGAGGCCGTCGCCGCCACCGCGCCCGAACTCCTTGCTCTGTTCGACGAGCTCATCGCCCGCACCCGCGACCTCGCCGCCGCCGAGGTGCCGGCATGAGGACGATCCGCACCGTCGGCGAACTGCGCGCCGCGCTGGCCCCCGCCCGTCGCGAGGGCCGCTCGATCGGCCTGGTCCCGACGATGGGAGCCTTCCACGACGGGCACCTGTCGCTGATGCGGCACGCCCGCGCCGACTGCGACGTCGTGGTGGTCTCGCTGTTCGTCAACCCCACTCAGTTCGGCGCCGGCGAGGACCTCGGCGCGTACCCGCGCGACGAGCAGCGCGACGCCGGCCTCGCGTCCGAGGAGGGCGCGGACCTCCTCTTCGCCCCGCCGATCGAGCAGGTCTACCCGGACGGCTTCGCCACCACCGTCTCCGTCACCGGCATCACCGAGGTGCTCGACGGCGACCCCGAGCGCCGCGGGCGGGAGCACTTCGACGGCGTCGCGACCGTGGTCACGAAGCTGTTCAACATGGCGCAGCCGGACGTCGCGTACTTCGGCCAGAAGGACGCCCAGCAGGCACTCGTGATCCAGCGCCTCGTGCGCGATCTCGACATCCCCGTGCGGGTCGAGGTGTGTCCCACCGTCCGGGAGGAGGACGGCCTCGCGATGAGCTCGCGCAACGTCTACCTCAGCCCGGACGAGCGCGAGTGCGCGCCGCAGCCATCAACCGCGCCCTCGCCGCCGCCGACGCCACCGTCGCGAGCGGCGAGCGCGATGCCGCGGCGGTCCTCGCCGCTGCCCGCGCGGAGCTCGCGGCCGCGCAGGTGGAGCCCGAGTATCTGGAGCTCCGATCCGCCGAAACCCTTCACCCCGTCGAGCGAGTCAACGGCTCGACATTGCTTGCAGTGGCCGCCCGTGTGGGCCGCGCCCGCCTGATCGACAACAGAGTCCTTGGAGGGACACAGTCATGAGACGCACCATGCTCAAGTCCAAGATCCACCGGGCGACGCTGACCGGCTCGGATCTCAACTACGTCGGCTCGATCACGATCGACCCTGATCTGCTCGAGGCGTCGGACATCCGCGAGCACGAGAAGGTCCACGTGCTCGACATCGACAACGGCGCCCGCTTCGAGACATACACGATCGCCGGGACCCGCGGCACGGGCGACATGCAGGTCAACGGCGCGGCCGCCCGGCTCGTGCACACCGGCGACAAGGTGATCGTCGTGTCCTACGCCGAGTACGACGAGGCCGAGCTCGACACCTACGAGCCGCGTGGTCGTCCACGTCAACGCCGACAACGACATCGTCACCGTCGACGACGCCGTCGCGGAGCTCCTGTCATGAGCGCCCGGCCGAAGGCAACAGCGCCGCCCGCGAAGGGCAAGCCGGTGACCCTTTCCGCCCTCGCCGAGAAGAAGGCCCTCGGCGAGCCGATCGCGATGATCACGGCGTACGACTACCCGTCGCGCGCAGGTGGCCGAGGCGGCCGGCGTGGACGTCGTGCTCGTCGGCGACTCCGCAGCCATGACCGTCCTCGGCTACCCGAGCACCGTGCCGGTGTCCGTCGACGAGATGCTGATGCTCTGCCGCCGCGGTGCGGCGCGGCCTCGAGATCCCGATGCTTGTCGGCGACCTACCGTTCGGCTCCTACGAGGTCTCCGACGAACAGGCCGTCCAGACCGCCCAGCGGTTCGTCAAGGAGGCCGGCTGCGACGCGGTCAAGCTCGAGCGCGGCGGCACCTCGGTGCAGCGCGCCCAGGCGATCGTCGACGCCGGCATCCCGGTGATGGGCCATGTCGGCCTGACGCCCCAGACCGCCACGGCGCTCGGCGGCTACCGCTCGCAGGGCCGCACCGCCGACCGCGCGCTGGAGGTCTGCGAGGACGCTGCGGCACTCCAGGAGGCCGGCTGCTTCGCGATCGTCTTCGAGGCGATCCCGAGCGACGTGACCGACGCGATCATGCCGAGCCTCGAGATCCCGGTGATCGGCATCGGCGCCGGTCCGGCGACCGACGGCCAGGTCCTCGTGTTCCACGACCTGCTCGGCATCTACGACGGCCACGCCGCGCGCTTCGTGAAGCGCTACGCCGACGTCCGCGGCGAGATGGTCGCCGGCGTTCGCCGGTTCGCGGAGGACGTACGCACCCGCCGCTACCCCGAGCCCGAGCACGGCTACACGATGGCGCCGGACGAGTCCGCGCGCCTGCGCGACCTGCTCGCGGGACACACCCACTAGAACGAACAACGGCCGCCCCATCCCTGGGGCGGCCGTTGGTTCCTGCTCCTCTGCCGTCCCTTACGGCTGGAGGCAGACCGCGTAGGACGTGAACTTGGCGTTGCCGGGCGTGTCGCCGGCCGTCGCGTTCTGCGCCGTGCTGCGCCAGGCGTTGAACTCCCCGCCATTGGTGGGCTCGCCGCTGGCGAGGTCCGGGCCCGACGAGAAGACCGCCAGGTCCTTGCCGCCGAGACCCACGAACCGGCCGCCGCCGCCGATGGCCTTCTCACCCGCGGCGCACGGGACGGTCTTGCCGTCGACGCCGCCGTCGGCGATCTGGGTCTCGAGGGCGCGGACAACGACCTTGCCGAGCTCACCGGCGCCGATCGCACCGGGGGCGGCGTTGGCCGCAAGCGACGCGTTCTGGGCGTTGGTGGCGTTCGTCGCGCTCGGAACCTTGCCGAGCTTGGATTCGGCTATGTCGCTGCCCGTCAGCGCGTTCTTGGCGACGTCCTTGCCGCCGATGGTGCTGTTGCGGATGTCCTTGCCGCGCACCGAGTTGTTCTTGATCTGCGACGAGCCGATGGTCGCCGCCGCGTAGCCGACCCCGCTCGTAGCGATGAACAGGCTGATCACCGAGATGATCAGAGCGGGCGAGGGACGGCGAATGTCGAAGCGCTGCATGGGGAACCTCCGTGTCGATTGGGCGATTTCCCTCCCAACGCGGCGGCCCCCGGCGGAATTACGCCGGCGGCGGGTATTCGATCTCGCGCAGCGGCTTGGCGGGTGCACCGGCGCAGATGGTGCGCGGCGGCAGATCGCGCGTGACGACGCTGTTGGCGCCGATCACGCAACGCTCGCCGATCGTCACCCCGCCCGCGACGACCACGTTCGCCCCGCACCAGACGTTGTCGCCGATCTTGGTCGGCCCCTTGCTGGTGAACCCTTGCCACGGCACCGGCTTCTCGGGGTCGTCGAAGCGGTGCGCAGCGTCGCTGACGAAGCAGCCGTTGGCGAACATGCAGTGGTCGCCGATCTCGACCAGCTCGTGCGCGGCGATCATCACGCCGATGTTGAGGAAGCAGCCGGCCCCGATCCGCAGGCGCGCCTCGCCGGGCACCGTGAGCCACACCTGCGGCTCGAACATCGTTCCGTCCCCCACCTCCAGCCTGCCGTCGCGCAGGGCCTCGAGCACGTTGCCCTGGATCGGCCAGCGGCAGTAGGCGCCGCGGCGGGCCAGCTGGCGATGGATGGCAATGCGGTTCCACGGCAGCGAGTTGCGCTCGTACCAGCGCCATTTGCGCCACCACGTCCTGTACGGGCCGGGGTCCACGTAAGCCAGCTTCGCATCTGGCACCCATCTAAGCTCGACGGGGATGGCTCCGCTGACCGTCCTCTACGACATCGACTGCGGGTTCTGCCGGGCGACCCTCGGCGCCCTGCTCCTGCTCGATCGGCGCCGCCGGCTCGTGCCGGTGGCGCTCCAGGACGACCGCGCGCCCCAGCTGCTGCCCGGCGAGGCGGAGACCGAGCGCCTGGCGGCGGTGCACACGGCCCGCCCCGGCGAGCCGCAGCAAGCAGGGGGAGCGGCCCTCGCCGCGATCCTCGCGGAGGTGCCGGGCGGCGGGCCCGTGGCGGCCCTCCTGCGCCGCTTTCCCGGCGCCGCCGAGCGCTCCTACCGGCTCGTTGCGGACAACCGCAGCCGCCTCTCGCGCTTCGTCCCGCGCGCGCTCGTGCGCCGCGCGGACAGACTCATTGCACGCCGCGCCTGACCGCAACACCGCCGCGGCGGGCATGTTGCAAGGAACTGAACCCCAGACCAAGGAGGCAGGAACCTGATGAAGCGCATCCTGCGCAACCGGCCCTCGCCGGCACTGATCATCTCGCTCGTGGCGCTGTTCGCGGCGCTCGGCGGCACCGCTTACGCACTGACGATCACGGGCGCGAACGTCCCGAACAACTCGCTGACCGGCGCGGACATCCGAGACGTGAAGGGCGGGGACATCCGGAACTACTCGGCCTCCGGCAGGGACATCGGGAAGGACGCGCTCGGCCGTGTGCCGATCAAGGAGGAGCGGCTCGACGCCCGCAAGTTCGGCGAGGTCAAGCTGGCCACCGAGGCCCGCGGCTTCGCCGGCCTGACGCCGAAGCGTGTCGAGGCGTTCACGCTCGACACCAACGGCACGCGCGAGCTGCTCCGCGCCGGGCCGTTCGTGATCACGGCGCGCTGCCGGGTCGACGGCGGCGACCAGATCGCCGACATCATCGCCCAGACGAACGTCAACGGCGTGGTGATCCAGGGCAACGCCGACAATCCGAACCTGCAGTCCAACGAGACGGGCATCCTCGTGAGCTCGCAGGCCGTCGCCGGCACGCCCTCGTTCGATCAGGAGGGCGACGGCTTCGCGGCGGCGCCCGATGGCACGGAGGTGTTCACCCGTGACCTCTACGCCGGGACGAGCGTGCTCGGCCAGGCGAACAAGTGCCGCTTCGGAGGCGTCCTCTACACCGGTTGAGGCCCCGCGGAGTGCTAGATATGAGCGGGAGGCCGATTCCGGCCTCCCGCTCGCGGTTGAGGACGGGGGCGGCGCTGCCGATCAAGTGGAAAGTGGATCCAGGTCCTGTCGTCCCTGAGAAGTTCGCCGAGCTGCTGGAGCGCGAGGAACTCCGCCGTGCCCGCACGGGCGAGGTCCTGACCGTCGCGATCCTCGACGTCGACGGGATCGACGTGATCAACCGCCGTCATTCGCAGGACGTCGGCGACGAGGTGCTCGGCGCCTGCAACGAGGCGCTCCACAAGACCCTGCGGGGGGTCGACGTGATCGCCCGCACCGGCGCCGACGAGTTCTGCATCCTGCTCCACGCCACGGACGGCGCCGGGGCCGACGGCTGGGCAGCTCGCTTCGACCTCGCCCTCGAGGCCGAGACCATGCCGCTGGCGACCGGTCCGGTGACCTGCGCCGTCGGGGTCTGCTGTACCTCCGAGGCCCCGTCGCTGATGGAGGCCGCGATCCGCGCGCGCCGCCGCATGGCCGCCATCCAGCAGGTCCGGCGCCTCCTGCGCGAGCGTCCCGGCGGGACCTAGCGGCCGCCGCTACGCCGCCGCTGCCAGTTTGCGCCGAGTCTTCGTCTTCGCCGGCTCGACGATGTCGGCCAGGAAGCGGCCCGTGTGCGAGCCCTCCTTGGCCGCGACCTGCTCCGGCGTGCCGGTTGCGACGATCTTGCCGCCCTCCTCGCCGCCCTCGGGGCCGAGGTCGATGATGCGGTCGGCGGTCTTGATCACGTCGAGGTTGTGCTCGATCACGACCACCGTGTTGCCCGGAGTCGACCAGGCGCTGCGAGCATCTCGAGCAGGCGCTGCGACGTCGGCGAAGTGGAGGCCGGTCGTGGGCTCATCGAGGATGTAGAGGGTGCGGCCGGTGGCGACCTTGGCGCAGCTCGGTCGCGAGCTTCACGCGCTGCGCCTCGCCGCCGGAGAGCGTCGTCGCGGGCTGGCCGAGGCGGATGTAGTCGAGGCCCGACGTCGTGCAGCGCCTGCAGCTTGCGCTTGATCTTGGGGATGTGCTCGAAGAACACGACCGCCTCCTCGACCGGCATCTCCAGCACGTCGGCGATCGTCTTGCCCTTGAAGCGGACCTCGAGCGTCTCGCGGTTGTAGCGCTTGCCGTCGCACTGCTCGCACGGCACGTACACGTCGGGCAGGAAGTGCATCTCGATCTTGATCTGGCCGTCGCCGCGGCAGACCTCGCAGCGCCCGCCCTTGACGTTGAAGGAGAAGCGGCCCGGCTTGTAGCCGCGGGCGCGGGCCTCCTGCGTGCTGGAGAAGATGTCGCGGATCGAGTCGAAGACGCCGGTGTAGGTGGCCGGGTTCGACCGCGGCGTGCGCCCGATCGGCGACTGGTCGATGTTGATGATCTTGTCGATCTGGTCGAGGCCGGTGATCCGCCGGTGCGCGCCGGGGCGCGTCTTCGCGCGGTGCAGGCGGTTGGCGACGGCCTTGTAGAGGATGTCGTTGACCAGCGTCGACTTGCCCGACCCGGACACCCCGGTGACGCAGCAGAACACCCCGAGCGGGATCTTGACGTCGACGCTTGCGCAGGTTGTTCTGCGCGGCGCCGACGACCTCGATGTGGCCGGCCGGCCGGCGGCGCTTCGCGGGCACCGGGATCGACCGAGCGCCGGAGAGGAACTGCCCGGTCGCCGAAGCCTCGACACGCCATGACCTCGTCCGGGCGTGCCCTGGGCGATCAACCGACCGCCGTGCTCGCCGGCGCCGGGGCCGAGGTCCACGAGGTGGTCGGCGGCGCGCATCGTGCCCTCGTCGTGCTCGACCACGATCACGGTGTTGCCGAGGTCGCGCAGGCGCTCGCAGCGTGGCGATCAGCCGCTCGTTGTCGCGCTGGTGCAGGCCGATCGACGGCTCGTCGAGGATGTAGAGCACGCCCGACGAGGCTCGAGCCGATCTGGGTGGCGAGCCGGATCCGCTGGGCCTCGCCGCCCGACAGCGTGGCCGCCGCGCGCTCGAGCGACAGGTAGCCGACGCCGACGTTGTCGAGGAAGCGCAGGCGCTCGTCGATCTCGCGCAGGATCAGCCGCGCGATCTGACGCTCGGTGTCGATCAGCTCGAGCTCGATCGAACCATTCGATCGAGCGCCGCGCCGACATGCGCGTGAGCTCGTGGATGCCGAGCCCGCCGACCTTGACGGCGAGGCTCTCCGGCCGCAGGCGCGCGCCCTTGCAGTCCGGGCACGGCCGCACCGACATGTACTCCTCGATCTTCTCCCGCGAGTAGTCGGAGTCGGTCTCGCGGTAGCGGCGCTCGAGGTTGTTGACGATCCCCTCGAAGCGGGTCATGTAGGAGCGCTTGCGCCCGTAGCGGTTGCGGTAGGTGACGTAGATGCGCTCGCCGTCGGTGCCGTAGAGGAAGGTCTCGCGGACGTCCTCCGGCCAGGTCCTCCCACGGCGTGTCGAGGTCGACCTCCCACTTCTCGGCGATCGCCTGCGTCATCTGCTCGTAGTAGTTCGAGGCGCTGGTCGACCACGGCAGGATCGCCCCCTCCGCCGAGCGACAGCGACGGGTCGGGCACGATCAGCTCGGGGTCGATCTCCATCTGCGAGCCGAGGCCGGTGCAGCGCGGGCAGGCGCCGTGCGGGTGTGTTGAAGGAGAAGCATGCGCGGCTCGAGCTCGGGCATCGAGGTGCCGCAGTTCAGGCAGGCGAAGCGCTCCGAGTACGTCGTGACCTCGCCGGTCTCGACGTCAGCTCGACCTCGATGATGCCCTCGGCCAGCGCCGACGGCGGTCTCGATCGAGTCGGCGAGGCGCTTGCGCAGATCGCCGCGCATCACCAGGCGGTCGACCACCACGGCGATGTCGTGCTTGTACTTCTTGTCGAGGTCGATCTCCTCCTCGAGCCGGCGCATCTCGCCGTCGACCTTGACCCGGGTGAAGCCCTCGGCGCGGAGCTCCTCGAAGAGCTTGCCGTACTCGCCCTTGCGGCCCGCGGATGACGGGCGCGAGGACCATGAACTTGGTGCCCTCCTCGAGAGCATCATGACCTGGTCGACGATCTGCTCGGCCGACTGGGCGGCGATCGGGCGCGCCGCAGTTGTAGCAGTGCGGGTGGCCGATCCGCGCCCACAGCAGGCGCAGGTAGTCGTAGATCTCGGTGACGGTGCCGACCGTCGAGCGCGGGTTGCGCGAAGTGGTCTTCTGGTCGATCGAGATCGCCGGCGACAGGCCCTCGATCGAGTCGACGTCGGGCTTGTCCATCTGACCCAGGAACTGGCGCGCGTAGGCGGACAGCGACTCGACGTAGCGGCGCTGGCCCTCGGCGTAGATCGTGTCGAACGCGAGGCTCGACTTGCCCGACCCGGAGAGCCCGGTGATGACCACCAGGGCGTTGCGCGGCAGCGTCAGATGGAGGTCGCGGAGGTTGTGCTCACGCGCCCCAGAGATGACCAGCGCGTCACTCGGCGACTTCACATAACCGAGTGTACGCAAGCACTCGGAACGAACACCTGTTCGTGACGATCAGGGTGCTGCGCCGAGCGCTACCCGCCCACCCGGGCGTACACGTCTTCGAGGATCGCGCCGCTGTCCTCGAGGTCGAAGTTCTCGTCGAGATAGCGGGCGGTTTCCTCGCGCGGAGTGCCGTTGAGCGCCATGTTCAGGGCGATCAGGCGGGCGCCCTCGGCACCCTCGCCGGCGACCGGAGCCTCCTTCGGCTCGTCCTCCTCCGCCTCCTCGAGGTCCTCCTCGGAGATCGCGGCGTACTCGATCGTCTCCTGCGACATCTCGATGTCCCGCTGCTCCGGCTCGTCCGCCGGCGCATCGTCTGGATCCTCCTCGGCGTCCGCGGCGGCCACCGGGGCGGCGACGGCGGGACCGAGATCCACCTCGCGGAGCTCGCCGAGCCCCGAGCGGATCGCCACGAGATCGGACTCGACCTCGGCGGAGCTGGTGCGGACCTGCTGTGCGAGCGATCCGATCGCCTCGCGCAGCTCGTCGACCAGCCCGCTCAGCTGGGTCTCCACGCTGTGGGCGCGCTCGCGCATGCCGCCGGCGGCCGTCTCGACGCCGCTGATCTGCTCAGCAGCGGTGGACTGGGCCTCCTGGCGCGTACGGGCGGCATCGCCTGCGGCCGCCTCGCGCTCCTGGGCGGCCTCGTTGCGGGCCTCGGCGACCACGCCCTCGGCCTCGGCGCGCGCGCCGGCCTCGATCTCCCCGGCGCTCGTCTCGGCCGCCTGCACGATCGCCCGTACCTGCTCGGCGGCGGTGCCGGCGACGGTCGGGGTCTCGGTGGACTCCGCCGCGGCGGCATGCAGATCGTCCACCGCAGCAGCGATCTCGCGCAGATGGCGATCTACCTCGTTGGGGTCATAGCCCCGGCGGGCCTGCGGAAAGTCAGTCCGCTGGATCCAGTCCCGATCAAGCTCCACGAAAAGTGAGTCCTTCCTTATCTCTTGCAGGGAGTTCGGCCCAGCGTAGCCCAATCAGCCACCACCGGACGCACTGCAAACGTTTGCCCGGCTACCTCTGCTCGGCCTCGACCGAATCGAGCTCGCGGCGGAGGTCCTTGATCTCGTCGCGCAGCTTCGCCGCGTATTCGAAGCGCAGGTCGTCGGCCGCGGCGAGCATCTCCTCCTCGAGCTCGACGAGCGTCTTGGCGATCTCCTCGGCGGTCATCGCCTCCTCGCGCTCCGAGCGCTTGCGGCGCGACTTGCCGGGCACCTTGGATTCGGCGACGAGGAACGCGCCGATGTCGGAGATGCCCTTCGAGATGTTCGAGGGCGTGATCCCGTGCTCCTCGTTGTAGGCCACCTGGATCGCGCGCCGGCGGTCGGTCTCGCCGATCGCCGTGCTCATCGCCTTCGTCTCCTTGTCGGCGTACATGATCACCTTGCCGCGCACGTTCCGTGCCGCCCGGCCGATCGTCTGGATCAGCGAGGTCTCTCCGCGCAGGAAGCCCTCCTTGTCGGCGTCGAGGATCGCGACGAGCGAAACCTCCGGGAGGTCCAGCCCCTCGCGCAGCAGGTTCACGCCGACCAGCACGTCGAACTCGCCGAGCCGCAGCTCGCGGATGATCTGGATCCGCTCGAGCGTGTCGATCTCGGAGTGCAGGTAGCGGACGCGGACGCCGTACTCCATGCAGGTAGTCGGTCAGGTCCTCGGCCATCTTCTTGGTCAGCGTCGTGACGAGCGTCCGCTCCCCCAGCTCGGAGACGGCCCTGATCTCGTTCATCAGGTCGTCGATCTGGTTGCGCGTCTCGCGCACCTCGACCTCGGGGTCGACGATGCCCGTCGGGCGCACGATCTGCTCGACGATGCGCTCGGAGTGCGTGCGCTCGTAATCGCCGGGAGTCGCGGAGACGAACACCACCTGCGGGGTGATCTGCAGGAACTCGTCGAACGTCTGCGGCCGGTTGTCCGAGCGCGCTCGGCAGGCGGAAGCCGTGCTCGATCAGGGTCAGCTTGCGCGAGCGGTCGCCCTCGTACATCCCGCCGATCTGCGGCACGGTCTGGTGCGACTCGTCGATGAAGCAGACGAAGTCGTCGGGGAAGTAGTCGATCAGGCAGTACGGGCGGTCGCCGGGGCCGCGCCCGTCGAGGATCTGCGAGTAGTTCTCGATGCCGTTGCAGAAGCCGAGCTCGCGCATCATCTCGAGGTCGAACTGCGTGCGCTGGCGCAGGCGGTGCGACTCGAGCAGCTTGCCGTCGGCCTCGAGCTGCTTCGTCCGCAGCTCGAGCTCGTCGCGGATCTCGACCACCGCCCGCTCGATCGTCGACTGGTCGGTCGCGTAGTGCGTCGCCGGCCAGACGGCGGCATGCTCGAGCTCCTTCAGTACCTCGCCGGTCAGCGGGTCGAACTCGTGCAGAGCCTCGACCTCGTCGCCGAAGAAGACGGCCCGGTAGGCGGTCTCGGCGTACGCGGGGAAGACCTCGAGCGTCTCGCCGCGGACGCGGAACGTCCCGCGCGCGAGGGCGGTGTCGTTGCGCGAGTACTGGATGTCCACGAGCTTGCGCAGGACACCGTCACGGTCGACCATCTCACCCGGCTTCAGGAGCAGCATCTGCCGGTCGTAGGTCTCCGGGCGAGCCCATGCCGTAGATGCACGACACGCTCGCCACGACGATCACGTCGCGGCGCCCGAACAGCGCCGCGGTGGCCGCATGGCGGAGCCGGTCGATCTCCTCGTTGATCGAGGAGTCCTTCTCGATGTAGAGGTCCTGCGCCGGGACGTATGCCTCGGGCTGGTAGTAGTCGTAGTAGCGAGACGAAGTACTCGACCGCGTTGTCCGGGAACAGCTCGCGGAACTCGTTGCAGAGCTGCGCGGCGAGCGTCTTGTTGTGCGCGATCACGAGCGACGGCCGCTGGATCTGCTCGATGGTGAAGGCCATCGTGGCCGTCTTGCCGGAGCCGGTCACACCGAGCAGCGTCTGGAAGCGGTCCCCCGCCTCGACCCCCCGGCTGAGCTCGTCACGCGCGTCCGCCTGGTTCGCGATCGGGATGTAGGCGGAATTGACCTTGAACGGCGGCACCCGGCTGAGGTTACTCAGGGCCCGGTCAGAGGCCGAGCTCGTCCTTGTAGTGCTTGGCGTACTCGCCGCGGCGGTCGAGCACGTTGTCCACGTAGTGGCGCGTCTCGGGGAACGGGATGTCGGACCCGACGTCGAAGCTGCCCTCCCCGCCCGCGCGCTCGATCCATTTGCTGACGTTGGTCTCGCCGGCGTTGTACGCCGACACGGCGAGCGCCTCGTTGCCGTCGTAGCGGCGGAGCAGGTAGCGCAGGTAGTACGCGCCGTACGAGATGTTGATCTGGGGGGAGGCGAGGTCCGCCTGGTTGAAGGCCGTCCCGCCGGAGTCGTGGGCGATGAACTCGGCCGTGGCGGGCGTGATCTGCATCAGCCCTCGCGCCCCGGCGTGCGAGGTCTGATCGCGGAACTTCGACTCCTCGTAGATCACCGCCGCGATCAGCGCCGGGTCGATGCCCTTCGAAGCCGCCTGCTGGCGGATGATGTCCTCGTGCTTGAGGGGGAGGGTGATCTCCCGCACGGTCTCCGCCAGCGGGCCGATGCCGGCGATGGTCAGCGCGGCCACCCCGCCGACCGCTGCCGCCACCAGCAGCGCCACGATCCGCCCGCGGGCGCGGGCGCGGCTGCGCGCGGCGGTGCGCGTGGGCCCGCTCCGGCGGGCCCGGGCATTGGGGTGGGCTGCTTGGGCCACTGCTCTATCCGGCTCCTATGGTCGCAAGGACCTGGGACAGTTTCTCCCTCAACTCCTCAGGTGTCCCCTCGTTGCGCACCGCGAAGTCCGCACGCTGCGCCTTCTCCTCCTGCGAGAGCTGCCGTCCCGTCCGTTCCTCGACCGCGGCATGACCCCGCGCGCCGGCGCGCTCGGCCCGTACCGCCTCGTCGGCCACCACGGCGATCGTGTGGTCGTAGGCCGCCTCCATCCCGGCCTCGAACAGCAGCGGCGTCTCGACGATCCCGGCGGGCGGCGGTGGATCCATCGCCTCCACCTCGGCGCGCCACTCGACGACGCGCTCGGCGACGAGTGGCCACAGCGTCGCCTCGAGCCAGGCGCGGTCGTCGGGATCCTCGAAGACCTTCGCGGCCACCACGGCGCGATCGATCCGGCCCCCGGGCGCCACCTCGGACCCGAGCCGCTCGACCAGCTGGTCGCGCACCGCGTCGGTCGCGAGGAGATCGTGCACCACCGCGTCCGTGGACAGCGTCGCGGCGCCCAGCTCGGCCAGCGCGGCGAGCGCGGTCGACTTACCGGCGCCGAGCCCGCCTGTCAGCCCGACGAAAGGGACGCTCGTGCCGGCCATGGGCGGCCGACCGTAGCACCCGCGTTGGCTGTCTCAGGACTCGGCGGGCGGTTCTTCGTCGCCCTCGGCGGCGGGCGCCTCGGGCTCTGCGTCGGGCTCGGGCGCGGCCTCCTCGGCCTCCGGCTCCTCCGCCGGTGCCTCGGGCTCAGCGGCCGCCTCGGGCTCAGCGGGGGCGTCGGCCTCCGCCGCTTCAGGTGCTTCCGGCTCGGCCGGTGCCTCGGCCTCCGGCTCCTCGGCGGGAGCCTCCGCCTCTTCAGCAGGTGCTTCCGGCGTCTCGGCGTCCGGCTCCGCGGGGGCCTCCGGCTCAGCAGGAGCCTCGGTCTCCGGCGCGGGCGCCTCCGCCGCGGTCAGCGACGCACGCAGGTCGCTCAGGCCGCTCACGTCCGGGCCGGCGAAGACGTCGTCGGACAGGCCGAGATCGCGGACGGGGCCGAGATCGTCGCCTCCGCCACCGCTGGTCTCCATGCCGGGCGGCGGCTCGTTGCCGGCGACGCGCTTGACGCTCAGCGACAGGCGGCGGCGCTCGGAGTCGATCTCGAGCATCTTGACCTTGATCTTGTTGCCGGGCTCGACTACCTCGCGCGGGTTCTCGACGTGGTGGTGGGCCAGCTCGGAGATGTGCACGAGGCCCTCGACGCCGTCCATGATCTCGACGAACGCGCCGAAGGTGACGACCTTCGTGACCTCGCCCTCGAGCTCGTCGCCGAGGTTGTAGGTGTCGACCACCTGCTGCCACGGGTCGTCCTGCGTCTGCTTGAGGCCGAGCGAGATGCGCTGGCGGTCACGGTCGATGTCGAGCACCTTGACCGGCACGATGTCCCCGATCGAGAGGATCTCGGACGGATGGTTCACGTGGCTCCAGGAGAGCTCGGAGATGTGGATCAGGCCGTCGATGCCGTCGAGGTCCACGAAGGCGCCGAAGTCGACGATGTTCGAGATCGACGCCCTCCACGACCTGGCCGGGCTGCAGGCGGTCGAGGATCTGCTGGCGGACCTCCTTGCGCTCCTCCTCGAGGACCGCGCGGCGGGACAGGACGACGTTGTTGCGCGACCGGTTGAGCTCGATGACCTTGCACTCGATCTTCTGGCTCATGAACTCGTCGAGGTTCTGCACGCGGCGGATGTCGACGAGCGAGGCGGGCAGGAAGCCGCGCACCCCGAGGTCGATGATCAGGCCGCCCTTGACGACCTCGATGACGGTGCCCTCGACCGGCTCGCCGGACTCGGCGGCGGCCTCGATGCGGCGCCACGCCTTCTCGAAGCGGGCGCGCTTCTTGGACAGCAGCAGGCGGCCGTCCTGGTCCTCCTTGGTGAGGACGAGCGCGTCGACCTCCTCGCCCAGCTCGACCTCGTCATGCGGGTCGACGGACTTCCGGATGGACAGCTCGTTGGAGAGGATGACCCCCTCGCTCTTGTAGCCGATGTCGACGAGGACCTCGTCCTGGTCGATCCGCACGACCTTGCCGGTCACGACATCGCCCTCCTCGAAGGGGACGAGCGTCGCGTCGTAGTTGGGGACGATCTCGCCGTCGACCTCGATCAGGAGGCCGTCGGAGCCCTCGACGGGCTTCGGGGTGGAAAGCGGGGCTACTTCGGTGGTCACGTGGTGGTTGTCCTTGTAGGTAGGTACTGCGGAGTAGAGCTACTGACTGCGACCGGAAAGGGTAGCGCCGCGGCGGGTTACGCAGCAGGCTGCGCACCGGGCCGAGCCCGCCGCTTGCCCAAACGCAGGTACCCTCCGGTGCCGATGCCGGTACGGAAGACGAAGCGCGGCGACGAGCGCACCCCGCTCGACGGCGACTACGACGTCCTGATCTGCGGGGCGAGCTTCGCGGGCCTCGCGGTCGCCCGCGAGCTCGCCGGCGCGCTGCGCGCGGACGGCTCGCCGGCGCGGGTACTGATGATCGACCGCTACGAGATCGGCGAGCGCCAGACCTCGGCCTGCGGCATCCCGACACGCTGGCTCGAGGCCCTCGACCTGATGGGCTCGCACCGCCAGACCTTCGGCGAGCTCGTGGTCGGCACCCCGCACGGCACGTCCCGCTGGCCGCTCCCGTGGACGTTCTCGACGTTCGACTACCGGCGAGCTGTGCGCGCTGCTCGCCGCCCAGGGCGACGCGCAGTTCGAGACCGCCAAGGTCAACGGCCGCACCGGCCACATCGTCCACACCGACCGCGGCGACCTGTCCGCGCCGCTGATCGTCGACGCGCTCGGCTGGCGCCGCGATGCTGGCCGCCGACGGCCGGCTACCAGCCGCCCGACGCCCCGCTCTCCCGCGGCCTCGAGGTCCACCCGAACGGCTCGGCGGACGACCTGGCGATCTGGATCGACCGCTCGATCGTGCCCGCCGGCTACGGCTGGAGCTTCCCCGCGCGCGACGAGCTGCGGATCGGCGTCGGCTCGTTCGACCCCCGCTTCCACGTCAAGGACAACACCGTCAAGCTCGCCGAGGACCTCGGCTCCGAGGCCGTGCGCTACCAGGGCAACTGGATCCCGCACAAGCTGCGCGCGGCGCGCCGAGGACGGCATCTTCTTCACCGGCGACTCCGCCGGGCACTGCCTGCCGCTGACCGCGGAGGGCATCCGCACCGCGTTCTACTTCGGCATCGCCGCCGGCCGCGAGCTGCGCTCGGTCGCTGGCCGGCACGCGCACCCGCGAGCAGGCACTGCACTCCTACGGCGCGTTCAACGCCTCGCACGAGTGGAAGTTCCGCTGGATGCTCAACGCGCAGAAGACAGTCCCGCGCCTGCATCCGCGGCTGACGAACAAGATCTGCTTCCAGATGGAGCGCAAGTCGCTCGTCGACTGGGCGTTCGGGCACTACCTGCGCATCGCACCGCCCGAGTTCGCCGGTCCCGCCCCGCGCAAGCACGCGCCGCGGCCGGTCGCGGCAGCCGCTGCCTAGCGCGCCAGGCGATTGAGCGTCGCCCGCCGCGCGGTGCGGGGGCGAACTTCGGGGCGCCACGCCCTCGAGGGCTCAGTGAGGGCCACGCTTCCCATCAAACAGGGCGTCATCCCGTCCTCGGCCGCGGTCAGGGTGACGAGGGACGAGATGGTGCCGTGAGCGGTGACAATCTCGTCCTGAGGCGCTTCTCGCGTAACGCGGGACAGTCCCGCGACCGGAAAGGTCCCGGGGACGCCGCGGTCGCAGACCTGGCGGGGCGCCAGTTCGGATTTGTCAGCGACCAACAGGTGCGCATCTGCGGGCTCAGCCGCAAGGCGGCCTACGGGCGACGCAACCGCGGGCTCTGGCGAGCCTGGCACCGTGGGGTCTACTACTTGGGAACGGGCGACCCCGAGCTGAGGGGAGAGATATTGGGCGCAATCCTGTCCCTCCCGCGGGGAGGCGCCGCTGCCGGGACGACCGTCACCTGGCTGCGCGGGCTGACGCCTCGCACGCCGGAGCCGGTCGAGCTCGTCGCCCTCGACGTCATGACGCCGCCCAAGCGGACCGGGATCACCATAAGCAGAGGCGACCGGCTGCAGCACGCGGACATCCACTGGGTCGGACCGATCCCCGTCACCTCGATCGACCAGACATTGGTCGACCGGGCGAGAACGGCCGACTTCGACCAGCTCGAGGCGGAGTGCGCGCTTGCGCTTCGCAACCACCTCACCTCGATGAACAAGCTCCGCAGCGCTGTCGACACCGCAAAAGGCACACCCGGGATCGGCAAGCTGCGCGAAATCGTCTCTGCGGGCCGTCCGGCCGTGACCAGGTCCGACAACGAGCGCATCCTCCGTCGGCTCGTCCGCGAGGGCGAGCTCCCGCCCGCCCTCTACAACGTGCAGGTCGGCGATTACGAGCTCGACCTGTACTGGCCCGAGCTCCGGCTCGGCATCGAGGTCGATTCGTTCTTCACGCACGGAGGCGAGCACATCTTCGAGGGCGACCGCTGGCGCGACAGCGACCTAGCGACCGGCGACGTCGAGGTCCGGCGCTTCACCGACCGTCAGCTGAAGGCGAAGGAGCTGGCCGTGGTCGCCCGGCTGGGAGCGATCGTCGCGCTCCGCCGGCGCGCCCTCGCGCTCCCGGAGCAGCGGCGGGGGCCCGCGTCGAGCCATCAACCCACGCACTGATTGCAGGGTCCGATCTCATCCCCACATCCGAGAACCGTGTCCGAGGCTGAGATATGGCCCGTGGAGGGTGCGATTCCATCCTGCGGTCGCGGACTGGCACTGCGGGATGAAATTGGACCGACATCCGCTCGTCGAGCGGGTAACCAGCCTTTCGGCGGCAGTCAGTCTTTGACGACCAGGAACACGCCGGCGGCGAGGAGGACCAGGCCGGCGACGCGCGCCGGCGTGAGCGCCTTCTCCTCGAGGCCGAGAACGCCGGCGCGGTCGAGCGCCACCGATAGTGCCAGCTGGCCGGCGATCGTCGCCGCCGTCACCCCGCCCGCGCCGAGCGTGCGGACGGACACCAGCACGGTGGTGACGTACGCCGCGCCGAGCAGCCCGCCGGTCAGGTAGTACCAGCGCAGGTCGGCGATGTTGCCGACGTCGCCGAACCCGCCTCCGAACAGCACCGTGATCGACGCCAGCACGACGAGCCCCACCGCGAACGACACGGACGCCGCCGCGAACGTGCCGACTGCCTTGCCGAGCGTGGAGTTGATCGGCGCCTGCATCGCGACCAGCCCGCCGGCGGCGACGGTCGCGAGCACGGGGACCCACCGATCCACTACTTCGCCTCCATCCAGTTCGGCCCCGCCGCCGACGTCGACCTCGAGCGGCGGATCCATCTCGAACGCGGTGGCCATCTCGCGCTCGACTATCTCGCTCGCCTGCGCGATCTCGGCCTCGGGCGCCTCGAACAGCAGCTCGTCGTGGATCTGGAGCACGATCCGCGTTTCCAGCCCGGCGTCCCGCAGGGCGTCGCGGCAGCGCAGCATCGCCACCTTGATGATGTCGGCCGCCGTGCCCTGGATGACCATGTTCACGGCGAGCCGCTCGCCCAGCTGACGGGTCTGGCGGTTGCGGGCGCGGATCTCGGGCATGCGCCGGATCCGCCCGAACAACGTGGCCACGAAGCCCTCCTCGGTGGCCTGGACGATCGTGTCGTCGATGAACTTCTTGACCGCGGGGAAGCGCTCGAGGTAGGCGTCGATGAACTCCTGTGCCTCGTCCTGCGGGATCTGCAGGCGGTCCGCCAGCCCGTACGCGGAGAGGCCGTAGACGATCCCGTAGTTGACCATCTTCGCCTTCGAGCGCGTGCCGGGATCGGGGGCGCCGCCGAGGATCTGCTCGGCCGTGGCCGTGTGCACGTCCTCGCCGCGGCGGAAGATCTCCTTCAGCACGTCGTCGCCGGCGATGTGGGCCAGCAGCCGCAGCTCGACCTGCGAGTAGTCGGCTGAGATCAGCTGGTGCCCGTCGGACGCGACGAAGCAGGCTCGGATCTCGCGCCCGAGCTCGGTGCGGATGGGGATGTTCTGGAGGTTGGGGTTGTTGCTCGAGAGCCGGCCGGTGGCGGCGGTCACCTGGCTGAACGTGGTGCGCAGGCGACCGTCCTGGCCGAGCAGGTCGGGGAACGCGTCGAGATAGGTCGACTTGAGCTTCGTCAGCTCCCGCCACTGCTCGATCTTGGCGAATGATCTCGTGCTCGGAGCGGATCGCCTGGAGCACGCGCGCGTCGGTCGAGAAGCCCGGTCTTGCCGCGCCGCTTCTTCGACAGCCCGAGACGCTCGAACAGGATCACGCCGAGCTGCTGTGGCGACCCGATCGTGAACTCCTCGCCTGCGAGCTCCCAGATCTCGCGCTCGAGCGCGGCCGCCTCCTCCCCCACCCGGCTCGCCGATCTTGCGCACCTGCGCCACGTCGAGCTGGATCCCGGCGCGCTCCATCTCCACGAGCACGTCGACGAGCGGCAGCTCGATCTCCTCCAGCAGCTTCTCCAGGCCGAGCTCGGCGAGCGCCTCGCGCTGGCGCTCGGCCACCACGTGGACCAGGACAGCGCGCTCGGCGAGCGGGCCGCCGCCGTCGACGTCCGCACCGATGCCCAGGTCGTCGGCCAGCTCCTCGAGCGGGTAACCGCGCCGGGCGGGATCGATCAGGTAGCCGGCTACGAGCGTGTCGTGCGCGAGCGGCGGCGCCGGGCATGGATCCTCCGCGACGGCGATGGCCTTCCAGTCGTGGGTGATCAGCGGCCGCTCGCCCCACCCGGCGGTCACGTCGCCAAGCGTCTCCGCCTCGCCCTCCAGCACCTCCCCGCCGCCGCCATACGCGGCGAACCGCAGCGGGCCGTCGTCGCCGAACCCGGGCAGCTGGTCCTCGGGTGGCGCGGGGCGCTCGGCCACCAGCGCGGGGTGGTCGTCGCCTGCCTCGGTGAGCGCCGCGGGCACCGCCGTACGCGCGCGGACCTTGCGTGTCGACGACGGCTCGATGCGCGGTGCGGCCTCCTCGTCGGACTCGAACACCTCCTCGAGGCGGCGCAGCGGGTCGCGCAGCTCGAACTCGCGGAAGGTCTCGCGCAGCCGCGTGCGGTCCGGCTCGCGGGCGATCGACTCGTCCAGGTCGAGCTCGATCGGCACGTCGCGCTGGGCGCGGGCGAGCTCGCGCGACACCCGGGCGTCGTCGGCGTGGTTGGTCAGGTTCTCCTTGCGCTTGGCGCCGGAGATCTTGTCGACGCTGGCAAGGACCGTGTCCAGGTCGCCGAACTCCTGGAGCAGGGTGGCGGCCGTCTTGTCGCCGATCCCGGGGACGCCGGGGATGTTGTCCGAGGTGTCGCCCTTGAGCCCGTAGAAGTCGGGGATCAGCTCCGGCGGGATGCCGTAGCGGTCGATCACGGCCTGGCGGTCGTAGATCTTGGTGTCGGTGATGCCGCGGCCGGTCGCCATGACGACGATGCCGTCCTCGACCAGCTGGAACATGTCGCGATCACCGGTGACGACGGTGACGGCGACGCCCTGTTCGCTTGGCCCGCGTCGCGACCGTCGCGATCACGTCGTCGGCCTCGTAGCCCTCGACCCGCACGTTGGTGTAGCCGAACGCGTCGACCAGCGGCTCGAACGCGCGGCCACTGCTCCTTGAGCAGGTCCGGGCGGGTGCGGCGGCCGGCCTTGTACTCGGAATACGTCTCGACTCGGCCCGACATACCGGCGTCCCAGGCCACGATCGTGGGCTTCTGGCCGTACTCGGTCATCAGCTTCACGAGCATCGACGCGAAGCCCGAAGATGGCGTTGGTCGGTTGCCCGCGCGACGTGGCGATCGATTCGGGCAGAGCGAAGAACGCGCGATAGACGAGGCTGTTGCCGTCGATCAGGTAGAGCTCGCGGGGAGAATCGGCGGCCACGCCCCCATCCTACGATGGCGCCTCTATAGGATCCGTCGCCGCCCGTGCCGACCCCCAGCGCACAGTTCTCCCTGACGCTCCGAGTGGAGCTTCCCCACGAGTCGGGCACCCTCAGCCGGGTGACATCGGCGATCTCCAAGGCGGGGGGCGCCATCGTGGCCGTCGACACGGTCGAGGCCGGCGGATCGGGCACGATCCGCGACATCACCATCGACTGCGAGACGAGCGACCATCGCGGCCGCGTCGTCAAGGCGGTCCAGAGCGTGCGCGAGGCGCGAATCCTCGAGACCACCGACCGCACCTTCGAGCTGCACCGGCGCGGCAAGATCTACACCGGCCTGGCGGCGTCGCTGAAGTCGCGCGACGACCTCTCGATGGCCTACACGCCCGGCGTCGCGCGCGTCTGCGAGGCGATCGCCGAGAACCGCCAGAAGGCCTTCAAGTACACGATCAAGGCGAACACGGTCGCCGTGGTCACCGACGGCACCGCGGTGCTCGGGCTCGGGGACATCGGCCCCGAGGCGGCGATGCCCGTCATGGAGGGCAAGGCGATGCTCTTCAAGGAGTTCGCCGACGTCGACGCGTTCCCGATCGCGCTCGACACCAAGGACCCCGAGAAGATCATCGAGACGGTCAAGCTGATCGCCCCCACCTTCGGCGGCATCAACCTCGAGGACATCTCGTCCCCGCGCTGCTTCGAGATCGAGCAGCGGCTGATCGAGGAGCTCGACATCCCGGTCTTCCACGACGACCAGCACGGCACCGCGATCGTCGTCCTCGCCGCGCTGATCAACGCCTGCCGACTTACGGGCCGCGACATCGAGGACCTGTCGGTATCGATGGTTGGCGCCGGCGCCGCCGGGGTAGCGGTCGCGAAGATCCTGATGAGCGCCGGCATCTCCCGATTCATCGCCTGCGACCGCTACGGCGCTATCCACTCGGACCGCGACGACTACGCGTCGGGCTCGATGAACGCCCCGAAGCGCTGGCTCGCCGAGAACACCAACCAGGAATGCCGCTCGGGCAGCCCGACGGAGGCGCTCGAGGGCACCGACTTGTTCGTCGGCCTGTCCGGGCCGGGGATCATCTCGGCGAAGGACCTCGCGCGCATGAACCCGGACCCGTTCGTGTTCGCGATGGCGAACCCGAACCCCGAGGTGAAGCCCGAGGAGGCGGCCCCGTACGCCCGCGTGATGGCGACCGGCCGCTCGGACTACCCGAACCAGATCAACAACGTGCTCGCATTCCCGGGGATCTTCCGCGGCGCCCTCGACGTGCGCGCGACCAAGATCACCGAGGAGATGAAGCTCGCCGCCGCACGCGGCATCGCGGCGACGGTCGCCGACGAGGAGCTCGCCGACGACTACATCATCCCCTCGGTCTTCAACCGGGATGTGGCGCGCGAGGTGGCGAAGGCCGTCGCCGAGGAGGCAGCGCAGACAGGCGCCGTGCCGCTCTCGTCCGAGACAGCGGAATTCTCGCTGCCGGGGAGCTGACATGCGGGTGACCGTCACCGGCGCGACGGGGACCCTCGGGCGGCTCGTCGTACGGGCCCTCGCGGACCGCGGCGACGAGGTCACCGTGCTGTCGCGGGATGCCGGCCGGGCGGGCGAAGTTTTCGGCGACTCGGCCACCGCGCTCGAATGGAAGGACCCGCAGGCCGACCACCCGCCCGCCGCCGCGATCGCCGGCGCCGATGGAGTGATCCACCTGATCGGCGAGCCGATCGCCCAGCGCTGGAGCGACTCCACCAAACAGGAGCTGCGCGACTCGCGCGTGCTCACGACACGCAACCTCGTCGCGGCCATCGCGGCGGCGGACCCGCGCCCTCGCGTGCTCGTCTCGCAGTCCGCCACCGGCTGGTACGGGGCACGCGGCGACGAGGCCGTCGACGAATCGGCCCCCGCGGCCGACGATTTCCTCGCCCAGCTCGTCGTGGACTGGGAGCGGGAGGCCCTGGCCGCCGGGGAGCACGGCGTCCGCGTCGTGACCACCCGCACCGGCGTGGTGCTCTCCGAGGACGGCGGCGCGCTCGAGAAGATGCTGCCGCCGTTCAAGGCGGGTGTCGGCGGCCCGGTGGCCGGCGGCCGCCAGTACATGCCGTGGGTCCACACCGACGACGTGGTCGGCGCACTGCTGTTCGTGCTCGACACCGATGCCGCCACGGGGCCCATCAACGTGACGGCACCGGAGCCGGTGACCAACAAGGAGCTGTCGAAGGCGCTCGGCCGGGTGCTGCACCGCCCGGCGATCGCGCCCGTGCCGACGCTGGCCGTGAAGGCCCTCTACGGCGAGATGGCGATGATCGTGACCACGGGCGCGCGCGTCCTACCCGCCCGCCTGCAGGCGCTCGGCTACGAGTTCCGCCGGCCCGATCTCGAAGACGCGCTGCGCGCCGCGACCGGCCGGTAGCGCGCACGCGGTTTGGGGTGCGGGCGCGAGAGCGCCGCGCCGAAGCCGACGGCGGAGACGGGTGGCCTAGCCGCCCGTCGGGGCGGCCATCACCCGCGCCAGCCCCTCGAGGGACTCCTCCCCCCAGCGGCGGAAGTACCGCCGCCCGAGCGCGGCATCGAACAGCCGGTCGGTGGTCCTGCGCGCCTGCATGCCCATCTCCAGCTCCACGAACGTGCCGCCCTGGGCCGGGGTCAGCAGCCAGTGGGCGTACATCCCGGTCAGCTGGCAGGAGATGCGGACCTCGCGGAGGTCGTCGCGCCGCTCGAGGAGGAAGTTCGACTCCTGATCGCCGCCGGGGCCGCGCGTGATCTGGGCGTATTCGTCACCCTCCTCGAAGCGCTCGCCGCGAATCTCGATCACCCGCGGCCACCATTCCGGGTAGCGCTCCGGCTCTCCGACCAGCCCCCAGACCCGCTCACACGATGCTTCGAGATACGCCTGCTGCCGCTGAGCGGACACAGGCGCCGTCCGGGCCTACGACTCCGTGTCGCGCTCGGCCCGGGCCTGGGCGAGGGTCTTGCCGCCGGCCTTGCGGCCGAAGGCGCCCTGGATCTTCCAGCGGCTGTCGGCCCGCGGGGGCCACGCGAGCCAGATAACGAGGCCGACGGCCGAGAGCAGCAGCCCCGTGGCAAGCCCGGGTCGCTCGCCATACCCCTTGCGGTCGGACAGCCACGCCGCCGCGGCCGCCGAGATCAGCCAGACGTACGTCAGCCACAGCGCCTTTGTTCCGATGACCGCGAGCAGGGTCATCCGCCGAGATACGCCTTCTGGACGTCGGGGTTCTCGCGCAGCTTCGACGTGTCGTCGGCGATTGCGACGGTTCCCGTCTCGAGGACGTAGCCGCGCGTGGACACCTCGAGGGCGAAATTCGCGTTCTGCTCGACCAGGAGGATCGTCGTGCCCTGCCGGTTGATCTCGGCGATCGTCTCGTAGATCCGCTCCACGAGGATCGGCGCGATGCCCATCGAGGGCTCGTCGAGCAGGAGCAGCTTCGGCTCCGCCATCAAGGCGCGGCCGATGGCGAGCATCTGCTGCTCGCCGCCGGACATCGTGCCCGCCTTCTGCTTCTCGCGCTCCTCGAGCCGGGGGAACAGGTCGTAGACGCGCTTGAGGTCCTTGCCGATCGTATCCGTGTCCTTGCGCAGGTACGCGCCGAGCTCGAGGTTCTCGCGCACCGTCATCCGCTGGAAGCAGTGGCGGCCCTCGGGCGACTGCGAGATCCCGAGCTTGACCACCTCCTGCGGGGCGAGCTCGCCGATCTCCTGGCCGTCGAACCGGATCGAACCCTCACGCGGAGGGTTGAGGCCGGAGATCGAGCGCAGCGTCGTCGACTTCCCGGCGCCGTTGGAGCCGATCAGGGTCACGCATTCGCCCTCCTCGACCTTCACCGAGATGCCCTTCAGCGCCTCGATGTTGCCGTAGAAGGTGTGGATGTCGTTCACCTCGAGCAGTGCCATCAGTTCTCCGACTCCCGCTTCCCAAGATACGCCTCGACGACACGCGGGTCGGCCCGCACCTCAGCCGGGTCCCCCTCGGCGATCTTGTTGCCGTGGTCGAGGACGGTGATCCGCTCCGACACGCCCATGACCACTCGCATGTCGTGCTCGATCAGGAGGATCGAGAGGCCGCGCTCGTCGCGCAGCTTCTGCATGAAGTCGGTGAGGCGCGCGGACTCCTGCGGGTTCATGCCCGCCGTCGGCTCGTCCAGCAGGAGCAGCTGGGGGTCCGCGGCGAGCGCGCGCGCGATCTCGAGCCGGCGCTGGTCGCCGTAGGACATGTTGATCGACATCTCCTCGAAGACCCGCTCGGGGAGCCCGACGTAGCTGAGGATCTCGCGCGCCTTCTCGCGGCCCTCGCGCTCCTCCTTGACGGTGCTCGGCGGGCGGAAGATCGACCGGAAGATCCCCGCCTTCATCTGGCGGTGCTCGGCGACCATCACGTTCTCGATCGCGCTCATCGTGGGGAACAGGCGAATGTTCTGGAACGTGCGGCTGATGCCGAGCCCCATGATCTTGTCCGGGCGCATCATCGTGATGTCCTTGCCCTCGAACCAGATGCCGCCCGTGCTCGGCCGGTAGAGGCCCGTGAGCATGTTGAAGAACGTCGTCTTTCCGGCGCCGTTCGGCCCGATGATCGACACGATCGACTTGCGCGGGATCGAGAAGTCGATGTTGTCGACGGCGACCAGCCCGCCGAAGATCTTCGACACCTCCCTGGTCTCCAGGATCGCGTCGTCCATCAGATCCCGCCCTCGTCGACGGCGGCGGACTCGTGCAGCTCGATTTTTCGTCGCCCTTCGGGGAATAACCCCTCGGGTTTGAGCACCATCACGAGTACCAGCAGGAACCCGAAGATCGCGAAGTTGAGGTCCGAGGTTCGGAAGTCGAGGCCGAGCTTCGTCGGCACGTCATCGAGCACGTCGGGGATCAGGTAGCGGTCGATGAACGACAGCAGCGTCGCGCCGGCGACGACCCCCCAGATGTTGCCGAGACCGCCGAGGATGACCATCGCCAAGATCAGGATCGAGAAGAAGAACAGGAACTGGTTCGAGTTGATCGCGTTGTTGTACGAGCCGAGGAACACGCCGGCGGCGCCGCCGATCGCCGCGCCCGCGGCGTAGGCGAGCAGCTTCACGCGCACGAGCGGGATGCCCATCGACGCAGCCGCGACCTCGTCCTCGCGGATCGCGATCCACGCCCGGCCGAGACGCGAGTCGCGCAGGCGGAAGTTGATGAAGAGGATCACCGCGAGCATCGCCAGCCCGAGCCAGAAGTACGGGCGCAGGTTGAACGCCGAGTCGAATTGGTCGAGGAACGGCAGTTTCGGCTGGTCGACCGGGGAGATCGCCGTCGGCCCGTTCGTCAGCTTGTGGTTGATGACCGGGATCGTGATCTTGTCGCCGTTTTCGGCGATCGTATGGATGATCTCGCCGAAGGCCAGCGTCACGATTGCGATGTAATCGCCGCGCAGGCGCAGCGTCGGTAACCCGATCAGCACACCCGCTATCGCGCACAGGATCATCGCGACAACGATCAGCAGCAGGAAGTTCAGGTGGATGCCGGGCAGGTTGCTGGTGAACTCGTTGACGCCGATGTGGAAGCCCTCGCCGCCGTTGGCGCTCGAGAAGAAGTCGGACGCGAACCAGCCGACGCTGTAGGCCCCAATCGCGTAGAAGGCGACGTAGCCGAGGTCGAGCAGGCCCGCGAAGCCGACGACGATGTTCAGGCCGAGCGCCATCATCGTGTAGCCGAGCGCGAAGATCATGAAGTCGAGCTTCGCGTCGAGCGGGTTCATCATGTACGGCAGCAGCGCGAGGCCGGCGAGGATCACGATCGTCGTGGCGAGCGTCGAGTGCTTCCATGCGCGGTAGCGGTTCACGTACGTCATCCGGCCTCCCGCGTCTCTTCGCCGATCAGGCCCTGCGGGCGGAAGGTCATGATCAGGACGAGATAACCGAACACGATCACGGTCGTCCACTCCGGGCCGATCCGGTTGTCGGAGGTCTGTTCGACGATGCCGATGATCAGGCCGCCCAGCACCGCGCCCTTGAGATTGCCGATGCCGCCCATCACCGCGGCGGTGAACGCGATCAGGCCCGCCTTGAAGCCCTGGAAGAACCAGATGTTGGTCTGGTAGAGCGCGTAGACGAGACCCGCCGCGCCGGCCAGCACTCCGCCGAGCAGGAAGGTGAGTGAGATCGTCGTGTCGACGTTGATCCCCATCAGCTTCGCTGCCTCGGGATCCTGGGCGGTGGCGCGCATCGCCTTGCCGAGCCGCGACTGCGCGATGAAGACTGTGAGCCCGACGACCAGCGGCACCGTCACCCCGACGGCGAGCGCGTCGCCCCGGCTCACCGACACGCCGAAGACGGTGAACAGCTCCTGGCCCTGGCGGACGAGGTCGTCGACTCCCTGCTGCGAGCCGCCGATCCACAGCTGGCCCACGTTCTGCAGGATGAACGAGAAGCCGACGGCCGTGATCAACGGCGCCAGCTTGGGTGCGTCTCGTAACGGCCGGTAGCCGACGCGCTCGATCAGGACGTTCAGCGACCCGGTCGCGATCATCGTGAGGATCAGGGTGAGGAGGAGCCCGAAGACCAGGCCGAGCGGGCCCGTCACCAGCGTCAGCCCGATCGTCCCGAACAGGGCCACCGAGGTCAGCGACCCGATCATGAACAGGTCGCCGTGGGCGAAGTTGATCAGCTCGATGATGCCGTAGACGAGCGTGTAGCCGATGGCCACGAGCGCCCAGATCGAGCCGTTGGAGAGGCCGGCGACGAGGTTGTCGCCGAGGCGGACGAGGTTGCCCTCGGTCCGCAGGTCGTCGACCGCGAAGTAGATCATCGGGATGACCAAGATCGCGATCAGCCCGTAGTCCGACATCAGCTTGGCGGCGAGCTCACCGTACGAGCGGCGACGCACCCGGGACCGCGGGGCTACCGAGCCAGCTTCCAAGTCAGTTCAGTCCTCCGTCCGTGGGATGGGATTCCGGATGGCGGGCGGCCGGCCCGGTGGAAGACCACCGGGCCGGAACACGCCCCCATCGCGGTAGGTCGGCCCTACTGCTGGGCCTTCAGGACCTGGTCGAACGCCAGTTTGCCGTCCTCGATCTTGTAGAGACCGTAGTCCGTCAGCGTGGTGTCGCCGTTCTTGTCGATGTCATACGTCCCGAGAACGCTCTCGCGACCCTTCGTGTTGAAGATCTCCACGATGACATCGTCGCGCGAGACATCCTTCTTTCCGTCGTCCGACGCCTTGGCGATCGCGTCGAGCATCAGGGCCATCGACTCGTAGCCGTAGATCGCGTAGGGATCGGGGCTCGCGACGTTGTACTTCGCGGAGTAGTCCGCGAAGAACTTCTTGCCCTCCGGCCCGAAGGCCTTCGGATCGAGCGTGGCGATGGTGCCCTTGAACTTCGACGCGATGTTGGCGGGCAGGCCCTTCTTCGGGTCGGCCGTGTCGTTGAGCACGATGCCGTCACCGCCGTACAGGAACTTGACGTTGCTGTTCCCAGCGGCGTCCTTGAGCGCCTGGATGCCGTTCGACTCGATCTCGCCGGTGTAGATGAAGCAGTCCGACTTGATCTTGGCCGCCAGCGACCGGTAGTTCGGGGCCTTCGGGTCGATGCCCTCGTTGGCCTCGACCGTGAGGTCGTTGTCCTTCGCGGAGATCTGCACGTTGCGTGCCAGACCCGCGGAGTACGTCGTCTTCGAGTTCCAGATCGTGGCCGACTCGCAGCCATCCTGCTTGGCCGCCGCAACGAGCGCCGCACCCTGGATCGTGTCCGTCGGCACGACGCGCGCGTAGTGGCGCTTGCCGGACGGGTAGTACTTGTCCGGCTCACCGGCTTCCGAGCCGGGCGCGTCGGTCGTCAGGCCGACGTACGTGTTCGCCGGGCTGATCTGGGCGATGCCGGCCTTGTTCAGGATCGGGATCGTCACCTTCGAGATACCCGAGTTGTACTCGCCGATGTACCCGATCGTGTCTTTGTTCTGGATTGCCGTGCGTGCGTTCTGCGCGGCCTTGCCCTCATCTGCCGCGCCGCTCGAGGCGAGCGAATCGTCGAGGGGTTTGTAGGTGATCTTGTACTTGCCGATCTTCCCGCCGCGCTGAGCCAGCGCGATCTTCGCGCCGTTCTCCATCGCCTTTGCCTGAGGCCCGGAGGCCCCCTGCTGGGGCAGGCTCGAGTAGATCGTGAGGTTGTCGCCCTCGATAGCCCCGCTGTCGCCGCCGCCGCCGCCACTGTCGTCATCGTCGCCGCATGCCGCCAGGGCAAAGGCGAAGACTCCGAAGAGGCAGCAGAGAACTGCCATCCACCGTACTCGCAAAACGTCCCTCCTAGGGATATGGACTGAATCTGCGGTGATCCTATGGTTATCGCCGGGCGGTTGGCAACGCAGTGGTGATTTCCCACCGGCGGGCCGGGTCAGGGCGACAGGCGGTCGAACGTGGCGCCGCCGTCCGGCGGCACGCGGTACACGGCGACGGCCGCGCGGCCGGCATCGCCCGAACGGCGCACCGCCAGCCTGCCGATCGGGGTCGCCAGCGACCCGGTCGCCCGCGCGGCCCGTGTGACGGCCGCGCGATGCGACCCCCCCACAGACACGGCGTCGAGCACCGCGGCCATCGCCGCGTAGCCGTACAGGCCCTCGGGGCGGGCGAACGCGCCGCGTCCCAAGAGCCGGCGCCCGCGCGCCGGCTGCGCGGCCGCCGGGAGCACGGGCGACACGGCCAGCGTGCGGGCGGGCCGGGGCGCCGGACGGGCCGTCGTCACGAGGCCGGCGTCGGTGAGCACCGGCACGCCCGCGTCCAGCTTGCCCGCGAGCCCAGCGAGGAGCGGGGCCGCGGCCGGCTCGCCCGACCCGGTGAGGATCACAGCGCCGGGCCGCGCCTCGACGACGTCGTCGACCGCGTCGGAGATCGCCCCCGGGTCGTTGCGCAGGTTGATCTGGTCGACCGGCTCGCGGCCCTGCGAGCGGAGGCGGTTGGCCACCGACGACGCCAGCTCGCGGGCGCCGATGTCGCCGCCGCTGACGAGCACCACACGGTCGTTGCCCCGGCTCAGCTGCGCGAGGGCCGCGGTCACGGCGAGGTCGTTCGGGACGAGCCGGACGAAGGTCCGCCGGCCGTCCGGGTAGTAGCGCTCGGGGCCGGCACGTGGCTTGCCCGGCGCCCTGCGGGTCAGGCTCGTGAGGGAGTCCAGCGGCGAGACCTGGAGGATCCCGCGCCGGTTCGTCACCGGCAGCGACACCGCGGAGGCGCCGCGGCCCGTCTCCCCGATGTAGGCGATCGTGCTCGCATCCTCGGCGGCGCGGTCGGCCCCCGCCTCGACCGTCCCGGGATCCCAGGTCTCGTCGTCCTGCGGCCGGGTGGTGTACGTCGGGACGATCCGCAGCTGCTTCCCGCCCGCCTCGCCACCCGCGTCCGCGAGAGCGCGGCGCGCGCCCGCGAGCACCGCGGCGCCGGCCGGTCCGTCGGGCCCCGTGCGCGGCACGCTCACATAGACCGACAGCTTCTCCCCGTGCGCGTGCGCCGGCGGATCGTCGCCGCCATCGTCGCCCCCACAGCCGCTGAGCGCGACGGCGAGGACCGCCGCGATGCTGACCAGTCGCGCCACGGTCTCCCGACCGTAGCCGGTCAGCGTTCGCCCGGCGCTACTGGCGTGCCCTTGAGGATCTGATCGATGTAGGGCTTGGAGATCTGCACGGCGGCCGCGCCGATCGTCATGGCGCCGGTGATCAGGAAGGCGTCGAACGCCTTGATCCCGAACGCCCAGAGCACCAGCCAGATGACCAGGCCGATGGTGAAAGTGACGAGGACGATCAAGTGGAGCCTCCGGTCCGGGCGCCGACGGCGCGGCGCAACTTTGTTACTGCGTTGAAGCTTGCGACGACGGCTTTGTCGGCCGCCGAGTTCTCCGCCGGGAGCATGCCGATCGCACGCGCGAACGCGGCTCCGTCGTAGTAGGCGGTGTTGCGCATCAGCTTGCCGTCGGTGATCTCGAGGAGGTCGCAGCCGCGCACCTCCACGTGGCGGCCGGTGGCCTCGATGCCCTGGAAGGGCCCGCCGTCGAACGTGCCGAAGGCACGCCACTGGACGGCCGCGCGCTCTGCGTCGGCGGTGATCTGGTCGACGACGAATTCCATGTCGGGGATCGCCCGGAAGAGGCCGGAGAAGAACTCGCGAACGCCATCGGGACCGCGGTACACGCCGACGGGGACGAGGTCGACCACCCCGTCCGGGTGCCAGTGCTCGGCCATCCGCTCCGGGTCGCGCGACGAGACGGCGTCGAAGTACGACACGACGAGGTCATGGACCGCCTTGACCTTCGGCGAGCGCCGCGGTGCGGCGGGCTTCTTGGCCGGCTGGGCGGCCTCGGTCTTCGTCTCAGCCATCGCCCGGCACCCTACCAATGGCGGCCGTGACTTCCTCCATCGACTCGCGCAGGTGCCGGCGCAGCGCCTCGGGCCCTTCGACCTCGAGCGCGCGCAGGAGCTCGCGATGGTCCGTCGCCATGCGCGGCAGGCTCCAGTGCGGCCGGAGGTGGACGAGGAACAGCGCCAGCTCGCCGTCGAGCGCCGCGTGAGCCCGGGCGATGCGCTCGCTCCCGCCGGCGGCCACGATCGCCGTGTGGACCGTGTTGTGGGCAGCGGCGACGTCGGCCCACGCCGGCGCGTTGCGCGCGCAGACCTCGGCGAGGTGGTCGACCGCATCCCCGACGGCGGCGGGCAGCTTTCCCCCGCCGTGCCCGAGCGCGAGGCGCGCGGCCTCGGCCTCGAGCGCGGCGCGTAGCTCGTACAGGCCGCGGACCTCCTCCGCCGACAGCGACGCCACACGGGCGCCGCGGTTGGGCTCAACCCGCACGAGCCCGGCAGCCGCCAGGTCACGCAGCGCGGCCCGCAGCGAATGCCGCGCGACCCCGTAGGCCTCGGTCAGGTCCTTCTCCACGAGCCGCTCGCCCGCGGCGAGGTCGCCCTCGATGATCCGCGCGCGCAGCGATTCGACCAGCGCGTCGACGGTCGATACGCGGTTGAGGGCCTCCGGCTCGGGCATGGCGGGCATTGTGGCCGCCCGGGCGGTCAGCCGGCCGCGACGGCAGCGCCGCGCGGCTCGAGCCGGCTTGCGGCCGGCGCCGTGGGGCGCGCGGCGAGCAGCAGTAGGCCGGCCAGGATGAGCGCTGCACCCGCCGCGGCCATGACGCCGGGACGCTCGCCGAGGACCGCGACGCCGAGGATGGCGGCCGTCAAGGGCTCGGCCAGGGTCAGCGTGGCCGTCTCGGCTGCCGACACGCGCCGCAGGCCACGCGCGAACAGCACGTAGGCGAGCGCGGTGGGGACCGCGCCGAGGTACAGGGCGAGGGCGATGCCGCCGCCGCCCGCGAGCCACGTCGTGTCGCCGGCGACGAACAGCGGGACCAGCGCGAGAGCGCCGATGCCGAACGCGCCGGCCATCACCGACTCCGGCCGCTCACCGCGGTCGAGCTCGAGCTTGGCGAGCACGGTGTAGCCCGCGTAGCCCGCCCCGGCGCCGAGCGCGAGCGCGATGCCGACGGGGTCGGCCTCGCTCCCGCCACCGGACAGGGCCAGCAGCGCGACGCCGACCGAAGCGAGGCCGGTGGCGGCGGCCCAGCCGGCGGACAGGGCCTGGCCCCCGGCGAGGCGGCCGAACAACCCGGCGAACGCGGGCGCCGAGCCGAGCGCGACCACGGTGCCCACGGCGACGCCGGTGCGCGCCACGGATTCGAAGAACGTGACCTGGTAGAGCGCGACGCAGATGCCCGCGGCCACCAGGGCGATGCTTGGGTCGATCCGTCGCGTGGCACGGGTCGCGGCGGCCAGCGCCATCAGGATCAGCGCACCGACGGCGATGCGCGCGGCCCCGACCGTGGCTGGGTCGGCCGCCGGGCCGAGCGCCTGGGCGGTACCGGTGGTGCCGAAGAGCACCGCCGCGCTGAGGATCTGAATCCTTGCCATCGGCAGGATTGTTCCACAATTCCACAGACGGTGTCGACTGCGGCTACCGAAGCGCTTCCGCGAGCTCCCTCGTGAGGGCCCCGACGGCGGAGGCTCCGCCCTCCCCCGCCGCGCGCACGAAGCGGCTGCCCACGATCACGCCGTCGGCAAGCTCCGCCACGGCGCTCGCCTGCTCGGCAGTCGAGATACCGAAGCCGACGGCCACCGGCACAGTGTTTGCGGCGCGCACGCGCTCGACGGTGTCCGCCAGGTCCTCCGGCAGGGCGGAGCGCTCACCGGTGGTCCCTGTGAGCGAGACCGTGTAGACGAAGCCCCGCGCGTCGGCCGAGATCGCCGCGAGGCGGTCGGCGGGGGTAGTCGGGGCGACCAGCGGCACCAGCGCCACCCCGGCGGCGTCGCAGACCTCGCGCAACCCCTCGGCCTCGTCGTGCGGCAGGTCGGGCACGATCAGGCCGGCCGCTCCGACACCGGCCGCTCGCTCCGCGAAGCGGTCCGAGCCCGCCGCGAGGACTGTGTTCGCGTAGACCATCAACACGATCGCGCACTCCGAGCTGACGGCCTCGCAGATCCCGAGCACGTCGTCGGGACGCACACCGGCGCCCAGCGCCTTCGTGGCCGCCGCGTGGATCACGGGCCCGTCGGCGAGCGGGTCCGAGAACGGGATCCCCAGCTCGATCAGGTCGGCCCCCGCGTCGATGGCTGCCTCGCACGCGTGGCGACAGACGCCCGGATCGGGGTAGCCGCCCATCAGGTACGGCATGAGCGCGGCCCGCCGGCCGTGGCCGGCGAACGCGGCGGCGATCCGCGCCGCCCCGTCGGCGGGGCTCACTGCCCGAGCACCTCGGCGAGGTCCTTGTCCCCCCGCCCGGACAGGACGAGCAGATCGACCGCGCCGCGGCCGGGATTGGCGAGCAGCCACGCGAGAGCGTGGGCCGGCTCGAGCGCCGGGATGATCCCCTCCAGCTCCGAGAGGCGGCGAAAGGCGGCCACCGCGTCGGCGTCCTCGACGGCCACGTAGCGCACGCGGCCCTCGTCACGCAGCCACGCGTGCTCGGGCCCGGAGCCCGGATAGTCGAGCCCGGCCGAGATCGAGTGCGCCTCGAGCACCTGGCCGTCGGCGTCCTGGAGGACCGCCGACAGGGCGCCGTGGAGGACGCCCCGCGCACCCGTGGTCAGCGGCGCCGAGTGGCGGCCGCTCTCGAGGCCGTCGCCGGCGGCCTCGACGCCGATCAACTCGACGCCCTCGTCGTGCACGAACGGCACGAACGCGCCGATCGCGTTCGAGCCGCCGCCGACGCACGCGATCACGCGGTCCGGCAGCCGGCCCTCCGCGTCGAGCACCTGCTTGCGCGCCTCGTCGCCGATCACGCGCTGGAGATCCCGCACGAGGGCCGGGTAGGGCGCCGGCCCGACCGCGGAACCGATGATGTAGTGGGTGTTCCCGACGTTCGCGACCCAGTCGCGGATCGCCGCGCTGACGGCCTCCTTGAGGGTGCGCGCGCCCGCCTCGACCGCCACGACCCGCGCGCCGAGCAGTTCCATGCGCTCGACGTTCGGCTTCTGGCGGCGGATGTCCTCGCTGCCCATGTAGACGATGCACTCGAGGTCCAGCAGCGCGCACGCCGTGGCCGACGCGACGCCGTGCTGGCCGGCCCCGGTCTCCGCGATGATCCGGGTCTTGCCCATGCGCTTCGCGAGCAGGCCCTGTCCGAGGGCGTTGTTGATCTTGTGCGAGCCGGTGTGGTTGAGGTCCTCCCGCTTGAGGTAGACGGTCGTGCCGGCGACCTCGGACAAACGCCGCGCGCGGTAGAGCGGGCTGGGCCGGCCGACGTAGTCCGTCAAAAGGGTGCCCAGCTCCTCGCCGTAGGCGGGATCGGCACGGGCCTCCATCCAGGCCGTCTCGAGCGCGTCCAGCGCGGGCACGAGCGTCTCCGGGACGAAGCGGCCCCCGTACGGCCCGAACTCCCGCTCGCGCGATTCGACCGGCGCGGTCATGGGGCCGGTGTCGGATCGGCGGACTCGGGATCGGCAGGCTCCGCCTCCGGCTCGGGCTCGGGATCGGTCGAAGCGACCGCCGCGAAGAAGTCGGCGACCAGCGCCGGGTCCTTGCGCCCGGGTTCGGCCTCGGTGCCGCTCGCCACGTCGACGGCGAACGGGTGCGACACCTCGACCGCCTCGGCGACGTTGTCCGGCCGCAGGCCGCCGGACAGGATCAGCGGCACCGTCCCCGGGTGATGACGGGCGAGCTCCCAGGCGAAAACCTGGCCGGTGCCGCCGTACTTGCCCTGCGCGAAGGAGTCGAGCAGGTGGAAGTCGGTCCCCCACGCGCCGAGATCCCGCACGGACGCGGCGTCGGTGACCCGCATCGCCTTGATCACCCGGCAACCCGTGCGACGGGCCGCCTCGCGGCAGTAGAGCGGTCCCTCGTCGCCGTGCAGCTGGAGCAGCGTGAGCTGGTACGCGTCGGCCGCGAGCGCAACCTCGTCGAGTGTCGCGTTCACGAATACGCCGGCCACCTCGGCGCGGCGGTGGAGCGCCGACCCGATCGCCTGGGCCTGCTCGGGCGAGCAGACGCGCGGCGATCCGTCCCAGAGGATCATCCCGACGGCCCAGGCACCGTGCCCGACGGCCAGCTCGGCGTCGTCCAGGGTGGTGATGCCGCAGATCTTGACCTTCGTGTTCACGCCGCTAATGGTCGCAGACGGCCATGGACCGCCTGCGACCGGCGCGGGGTGCCTAGGGAATCTGTGGGATGCCGCCGCCGCCCTGATCCTGCTGCGGCGTGGCCTGGAGGTTCTGCGGGCGCTTGCCCAGCGTCACCTCGGCCGTCTTCTTGTCGTTCCCGCGGTAGTACTCGATCTCGACCTTATCGCCCGGCTTCTTGTCGGACACGGCGGCCGAGACGTCGTCCGGGCCCTTGATCTCCTCCCCGTCGACCTTGACGATCACGTCGCCGCCGGCCGCGATGCCCTGGCTGGTCGGCGTGCCGCCGCCGCGCAGGCCGGCCCGGTCGGCCGGGCCGCCGTCGGTCGCCTCCTGGAGCAGCGCACCGCTCTTGACCGGCAGGTTGAGGTCGCGGGCGATCTCCGCGGTCACGGGGGTCATCTGGACGCCGAGGTAGGCGTGCTGTACCTCACCGTCCTTCTTGAGCTGCGGGAGGAGGTCCTTGACGGTGTTGATCGGGACGGCGAAGCCGATGCCGACCGAGCCCTGCGAGCCGCCGGTCGCGATCTGCGAGTTGATGCCGATCACGCGGCCGTCGGCGTCGAGCAGCGGGCCGCCCGAGTTGCCGGGGTTGATCGACGCGTCGGTCTGGATCACGTTCTTGATCGGGAAGCCGTTCGGCGCCTCGATCTGGCGCTGGAGCGCCGACACGATGCCGGTGGTGACCGTGTTGCTGAACCCGAAGGGGTTGCCGATGGCGACGACCGCGTCGCCGACCTGCGCCTTGGACGAGTCGCCCAGCGGCACCGGGGTGAGCCCCTTGACGTCGCTCGGGTCGATCTTCAGGACGGCGACGTCGGTCGAGGTGTCGCGCCCCACCACCTCGGCGTCGATGAGCTTGCTGCCCTCGTCCTCGAACCGGACCTTGACGTTGTCCGAGCCCGACACCACGTGGGCGTTGGTGATGATCGTGCCGTCCTTGTCGACCACGAAGCCCGAGCCGGTCGCCGTGCCCTGGTTCTCCTGCGGGAGCCCGAACGGCGAGCTTTCGCCGTCGCTCACCCCTTGGGCCTGGACGAAGACCACGCCCTTGCCCTCGGCGCGGTAGATGTCGCGCACCGACTTGCCCTTGCCGTCCTCGCTGCGATCGGCGATCGGCGTGGTCGCGCTGTTGCGGACGACCTCGGTCTTCGTGTCGCCGGTGTCGATCACGTCGGTCGCGATCAGCACGGCGCCGAGAATCAGCACGACGAGGCCGCCGAGGGCGCCGGAGATCAGGTTGGAAGCCGAAGAGCGGGAAGGGGGCGTGGTCGGGTTCATGACAGGAGTTGTAGGCAACTCACTTCAAGACTTCATAAGTGGACGCCGCGGGCGCGGGCCCCACGGGGGCAGCAGCACGAGCCCCTGCAGCCAGACGAAGGGGCCGCGGGCAGCGGTGAGCCCGCGGCGCAGGGCATGCCGGCCCGCGGGCCGGATCCCGCGCCGCGTGGGCGGGCCGAAGCGCGCGCGCCGCAGATCTGCCACGTAGCCCGCCGCGACGGGACCTGCGGCCCTGCCGACGCGTTTCTCGAGCGACAGCAGCGTCGCGTCGGGCGGGACGGCGATCCCGAGCCGCGGCAGAGCCCGCTCGAGCTCGCGCAGGCCGGCGCCGGCCAGCTCCTGCGGCCCGAGGTCACGGCGCGCGCGGCGAGCCCGCAGGGCGACGCCGCCGGCGGTCGCGCCGAGCAGTGCGGCGCCCACTGCCAGCCAGCCCAGGAAACCCATCCCGCCGCCCGAGCCCGACTCGCCCGCGTCCGCTCCGGCCCCGCCGCCCGTCGCCGCGTCCGGGCGATCGGCGCGGTCGGCAGAATCGCCCGGCGAGCTGATCGGGGCCGGGTCGGCGAGCGTGCCAGAGCGCTCCGCAGGGGCCCCAGACGGCGTCGGGTCGAACGTGACCCACCCGATGCCCGTGAAGTACACCTCGACCCAGGAGTGCGCGTCGAGGTCGCGCACGCGGTACTCCCCCGCGTCGCGGTTGCGCGATCCAGGTGAGAAGCCGGCGCTGACGCGCGCCGGGATGCCTGCCATGCGTAGCAGCAGCGCCATGGCCCCGGAGAACTGCTGGCAGTAGCCGATCTTGTCCTCGAACAGGAACGCCTCGAGCGGGTAGTCCGCGCTCGGCGGCCGCTCGCTGTAGGTGTAGTTGTCGCGCAGGTACGAGCGCACCGCGGCGACCGCGTCGTAGGTCGTCGTCGCGTTCGCCGTCAGCCGCTGCGAGAGGTCGTACACGCGGGCGTACGGCGACGCCCGGAGCTCACCGGCAGTGGCCTGCAGGTCGGCGGCGGACCCGTCACCGCGCAGGGGCACGCTGACCTCGGGCCGGCCGAGGCCCGTGCCACGCGCGTCGTCGATCGCGGTCTCCCCCGCCCGCGGCAGGGCGATGCGCGTGTACTGGGCGAAGCTCACGGGGTAGTCCGCCGGGCTGCGCGCGCATCTCCGCCGGCGCCGGATCGGGCACGTACGCGCGCACCCTGTAGCTGTCGCCGCGGCGCAGCGGCTTCTCGAGGCGGCGGACGGTCCCGTCCGGCGCCACCGAAACGTCGGAACCGGTGCCCGAGCAGCCCGTAGCGGCGTCCCGGCGACGACCACAAAGTCCGACTCGAGCGCGCGGACGGTCACCTCGAACCGGCGCTCCCAGCGCTCGTCGGGATCGGGCGGCATCTCGGCACCGCTCGGTATCGAGTTGTTGTCGCGCGAGCGGGTCCAGCGCAGCCCGTCGAAGCGGTCGAGCGTCTCGACCTTCCAGTACAGCGGCCGCCGCGACTCGACCTCGAGCAGCGTGGTCCCGCGGCGGGGCCAGTCGAGCGGGCCGTACTCGTGCTCCCAGCTGAAGGTGACGGTGCGCCCGCCGAACCAGCTCCAGGCGCCGTAGCGGATCACCGGGTGCTGCGGGATCGAGCGCCACGGCGGCCGGGACCGCTACCAGCCCGGCGATCACGAGCGCGATCGCGGCGGGCAGGGCGTCGCGGCGGCCGAGCCTCGGGAGCCACAGCCAGGCGGCGAGCAGGACGAACAGGATCAGGCCGCGGAGCACAGCGCCCGCCGGGGTCGTGCTCGGTCGCCGGGACGACGTAGACGGCCAGGATGGCAGTCAGCCCGAGGACCCGCAGAACGGCCGCGGGACGCCCGCGGGCCGGCCAGAAGGCCAGCACCGCCCGCCAGCCACAGCAGCGCCGGTGCGCCGAGGAGAATCGTGCGGCGGACCCACTCGTCCGTGCCGTTGTAGGGCCAGTCGACCGCACGGATGCCGGACAGGCCGCGGTCGAGGCCGTCGGCCAGGTCGCTCCAGTTGCCCGGCACGAGCAGATGGTCGGGTAGACCACCCACGTTCAGCGCGAGGGCGAGGCCGGCCACGCTCACGAGTGCAGCGGCGCCGTGCCGGGCGGCGCGAGGGAGGTCCGCGGAGCCGATGGCCGCCAGCGCCGCGCCGAGCGCCGTCGCGACGGCGACCGCTCCGGCGACGCGCGCCGTCGGCGGGTTCGCCACGAAAGTCGCCCAGTGGGCGGCCGCGAACGCCGCGAGGGCGAAGAACGCGATCAGTGCCAGCCACGGCGAGCGGACCGCACGAGGGCTCCGCTGCGGGGCCGTGGCGGGTCTGCGTACGGCCGTCGCGGTCACGCCGCGGCCCCAGCCGCCGTCCTGGTGAGACGGATTCCCGTGCAGCCCGCGACGGTGAACGCGGCCGCGGTGCCCTCCGGGGGCGCCGGCGTGACGACCCAGGCCCCGCCCCCGGCCGCCCGCCGCAGCCCGCGCGGCGGCGCCCCGCCGCGCCGTGACCCAGACGAGGGCGCCGACCCGCCGCAGGCGGCCCAGCGGGGGCCGCGGCGCTCCGGCGGCGACGAGCGCCAGCCGCGCGTGCAGCGCGGGCCAGGCGGCAAGGTCGGGAGCCAGCGGCGCCGGCCGGCGTTCCCCTCCGAGGAGGAGCGCGCAGCCTCCGCGCCCCGCCAGGTAGCACGCACAGGGAGGCCGCGGCGCGCACGGCCATGTCGAGGTGCTCCTCCGAGCCCGGCGCGGAGCTGTCGAGCACGACCAGCGGCGCGGAGTCGGCGTCCGCCACGAGCCGGCGCTCGAGCATCTCGCCGCTGCGGGCAACCGCCGGCCAGTGGATCCGGCTCGCCGGCGTACCCGCGCCGGTAGGGGCGCAGGCCGTCGAGGTCGAGCTCGGCAACCGAGCCGTCAAGCCCGCCGAGCGGCGCCCCCTCCCCCGCGCGCTCGAGGCCGGCCGCGCGCGCCTCGGCGCCGTATCCGGCGGCGGGCGCGGCCCGCACCGGCTCGACCCGCGGCAGGACGAGGAGCTCGTCGGCGGGACCGCGGCTGTCTGCGCCCGCGCCGCGAGGCCGAGCGGGTCGCGGATCACCAGCGTCGCGGGCTCGAGCGTCCGCCGCCCGCGCCGCGGGAACCGGACCTCGGTGGCAAGGCCGGCGCCGTGGCGGCCGAGCCGCAGCGGCGCCGTCGAGCAGCGGGTCCCGGAGCTCGCCCCCGGGTGGCGGCAGGACGCCCTTGCGCAGCGTGACCGACACCGGATACGGCGCGCCCTCCTCGACGGTCGGCGGGCCGAGAGCACCGCTCGACCCGCGCCCCGCGGGCGGCGAGCGTGACCCAGACAGCCGCGCCGGCGGCGATGACGAGCAGGGCCACGCCCGGCAGCCCGAGCGAGCCCACGTCGAACAGCGGCGCCGCCAGCGCCAGGATCCCGCCGAGGAGTGCGACCCCGGCGGCGCGGGTCATCGCGCCGGGACGCGCTCGATCGCGGTTCGGATCACCTCGGCGCCGCCGTCCGGGCCGATGTCGGAGCGGAGCAGCAGACGATGGGTCAGCACGGCCGGCGCGAGCTCCTGGACGTCGTCGGGCAGCGCGTGGTCGCGGCCCTCCAGCGCGGCCAGCGCCTTCGCCGCGCGGAACAGCATCAGCCCGGCGCGCGGGCTCGCCCCGAGCTCGACGCGCGGATCGGTCCGGGTCACGTCGAGCAGCGCGACGACGTAGCTCGCGCAGCGCGTCGGAGCCGTGTCACGCGCGCCACCGCGTCCTGTGCCGCGAGTAGCTCGGAGACCGTAGTGACCGGCTGCACGTCGAGCACCCGGTCGCTGCTCGCCGTGCTCGGAGAGCATGTCGCGCTCGTCGACAGCCGACGGGTAGCCGAGCGACACGCGGACCATGAACCGGTCGAGCTGTGCCTCGGGCAGCGGATAGGTGCCCTCGTACTCGATCGGGTTCTGGGTGGCGAGCACGATGAACGGGCGCGCGAGGTCGTGCGTGTGGGTGTCGACCGTCACGTGGCGCTCCTGCATGCACTCGAGCAGGCCCGACTGGGTCTTCGGCGACGCGCGGTTGATCTCGTCGACGAGGACCACGTTCGCGAACACGGGCCCGGGCCGGAACTCGAAGCGCGCCTCGCGCTGGTTGAAGACGTTCGTGCCGACCACGTCGGCCGGCAGCAGGTCGGCGGTGCACTGCACGCGCGCGTACTCCGCCTCGACCGAGCGGGCGAGCGCCCGCGCGAGCGCCGTCTTGCCGACCCCGGGGTTGTCCTCGATCAGGACGTGGCCCTCGGCGAGCAGCGCGACCAGCAAGTCGCGGAGAGCCGTGTCGGGAACCTTCACGGCGGCGGCGACGCTGCCCCGCAGGCGGGCGCCGAGTTCGGAGACGGCCGTCGGGTCGAGGTCGGGCGCGGTGGCCATCACCCCGAGCATAGGGAACGGGTTTTTACGGTTGGGCGGGGTCTTCGTGACCGGCGAGCGCCTGGACTGCGAGCTCGGGCTCGTCGGCCCGCATCACCGTCTCGCCGACGAGTACCGCGTCGACGCCGACGCGCTCGAGCTCGTCGATCTGCTCGCGGTACGAGATGCCCGACTCGGACACCACGGTCTTGCCGGCCGGGATGTCGGCCAGCAGGTCGAACGTCCGCGTGATGTCGACGCTGAAGTCGGTCAGGTCGCGGTTGTTGATGCCGATCACGTCGGCGTCGATCTCGAGCGCCGCCTCGAGCTCGTCGGCCCGCGAGATCTCGACTATCGCGTCGAGGTCGAGGCCGCGCGCCGCCTCGTAGAGGTCGGTGAGCTCGCCCTCCCGCAGCGACCCGACGACGAGCAGGATCGCGTCGGCGCCGGCCGCCTTGGCCTCGAAGAGCATGTACGGGTCCACCGTGAAGTCCTTGCGCAGGATCGGCAGCTCGACCGCCGCACGGGCCTCGCGCAGATCGTCGAGCGATCCGCCGAAGTGCGCCTCCTCGGTGAGGACGGACACGGCCGCCGCGCCGCCACGCTCGTAGGCCTGCACGACGTCGGTCACGGTCGCCCCGGCGCGGATCTCGCCGGCCGACGGGCAGCGCCGCTTGTGCTCGGCGATCAGCGAGGTGCCGGGCCGGGCGAGCGCCTCCATGAACGGGCGCGCCTCGTCGTGGCGCACGAGCTCCAGCGCGGTGCGCTCGAGATCGGCCGCGGGCAACTCCCGCTTGCGTCGCTCGACTGCCTCGCGGGTCGCCCGCACGAGGCCTTCCAGGCGCTCGTTCATGCCGCGAGCTCCACGGTCCGCGCGATGAAGCCGTCGAGCGTCTCCTTGGCGGCGCCCGAGTCGATCGCCTGCTCGGCCGTCCGGACGCCCGCCTCGAGTGAATCCGCCGCCCCGCCGACGTAGATCGCCGCCCCGGCGTTGAGGACGGTCAGGTCGCGATCGGCTCCGGGGGCCCCGCCGACGACAGCGCGCGCGATCTCGGCGTTCGCCTCGGGCGTGCCCGCGCGGACGTCGTCCTGGTGCGAGCGCGCCAGGCCGACGGCCTCCGGCGTCACGTCGTAGGCCTCGATCTTCCCGTCACGCAACTCGACGACCCGGGTCGCGCCCGACACGCTCAGCTCGTCGAGCGAGTCGTCGCTCGTGACCACGAGCGCGTGCTCGGCACCAAGCTCGCGCAGCGCCGCGGCCACGATGTCGACGAAGCGCCGCTCTGACACGCCGATCAGCTGGCGCGTGGCGCCGGCCGGGTTCGTCAGCGGGCCGAGGAAGTTGAAGATCGTGCGCACGGCGAGCTCCTTGCGAACCGGCACCACGTGCTTCGTCGCCGGATGGTGCGCGGGCGCGAACATGAACCCGAAGCCGATCTCGTCGATGCAGGTGGCCACGGCGGCGGGGTCCAGGTCGATCCGCGCGCCGAGCGCCTCGAGCACGTCGGCCGAGCCCGATCGGCCGGTCGCCGAGCGGTTGCCGTGCTTGGCCACGCGGCAGCCGGCCGCCGGCCGCGACGAACGCGGCGGTTGTCGACACGTTGAACGTCGGGCGTCCCCCACCCGTGCCGGCCGTGTCGACGAGGTCCGGATGGGCCGACTCGACGGGCGTCGCGAGCTCGCGCATCGTACGTGCGAGACCCGGCGATCTCCTCGACGGTCTCGCCCTTCGTGCGCAGCGCGATCAGGAGCCCCGCGGTCTGCACCTCGGACGCGCGGCCCTCCATGACCTCGCGCAGGCAGGCGGCCGCCTCGTCGGTGCTGAGGGCTTCGCCGCGGCAGAGGCGGTCGATCGCCTCGGTGAGTGTCGGATTGGGCATCGCGTCAGTCCTCGGTCCCCAGGAAGTTGCGCAGTATGCCCTTCCCGTAGCCGGTCAGGACGCACTCGGGGTGGAACTGCACGCCCTCGGCGGGCAGTTCGCGGTGCCGGATGCCCATGATGGTGTCGCCGCGGGTCGCCGAGACCTCGAGCTCCGGCGGCAGGTCCGGGTCGACGATGAGGGAGTGGTAGCGACCAGCCTCGAACGGCGACGGGATCCCGGCGAAGATCGTCTTCCCGTCGTGCTTGACGGTGGCCGACTTGCCGTGGATCGGCTCGCCCGCGAACGACCTTCCCGCCGAACGCCTGCGCCAGCGCCTGGTGTCCGAGGCAGACGCCGAGGACCGGGACCCCGGCGGCCGCGAACACGCGAATCGCGTCCATCGAGACGCCCGCCTCGTCAGGCGTGCACGGGCCCGGCGAGACGATCAGGCGATCGGCTCCGCGGGCGAAGCAGCTCGTCTGCGGTGGCGGCGTCGTTGCGCACGACGTCGGGCTCCACGCCGAACTCGCCCAGGTACTGGACGAGGTTGTAGGTGAACGAGTCGTAGTTGTCGACGACGAGCACCTTCACGGCCAGTGCCCCTGCCTACACGCGAGCTCGATCGCGGCGAACACCGCGCCGGCCTTGTGCTCGGTCTCGCGCACCTCGTACTCCGGGTCGGAGTCGACCACGATCCCGCCGCCCGCCTGGGCGTAGCACGCGGCCGTCCTTGACGAGCGCGGAGCGGATGTAGATGCAGGTGTCGAGGTCGCCCGTGTACGAGAGGTAGCCGACCGACCCGCCGTACGGCCCGCGGCCGACCGTCTCGAGCTCGTCGATGATCTGCATCGCGCGGATCTTGGGCGCGCCCGACAGGGTGCCCGCCGGCAGCGATGCACGCAGAGCGTCGATGGGCGTGGCCTCGGGCGCCAGCGTGCCCGAGACGGCGGACACGATGTGCAGCACGTGGGAGTAGGTCTCGACGATCATCAGCTCGTCGACGCTGACGCTCCCGTACTCGCACACGCGGCCGAGATCGTTGCGCGCGAGGTCGACCAGCATCACGTGCTCGGCGCGCTCCTTCGCGTCGGCGAGCAGGCCCTTCGCGATCTCCTTGTCCTCGGCCCCGCTCGCGCCGCGCGGCCGCGTGCCGGCGATCGGGTCGTTGCTGGGCCACGCGGCCGGTGACCTTGACGAGCGACTCCGGCGACGCGCCGGCGATCTCGAAGTCCTCGAAGTCGAGGAAGTACATGTACGGGCTCGGGTTCACGGCGCGCAGGCCGCGGTAGATCGAGAAGGCCTCGACCGGGCTGTCGGCGCTCCAGCGCTGGCTCGGGACGATCTGGTAGGCGTCACCGGCGCGGATGTACTCCTTGCACCGCTCGACCGCGGCGGCGAAGCCGTCCGACCCGATGTTCGACTCGAAAGCGGGCGGCTCGCGGCGACCGGCGTCGGCCTGCGGTGCCGGCTCGGCGAGGCGGGCGCGGACCTCGGCGATCGCTTCGGCGGCCTCGGCGTAGGCGCGCTCGACGTCATCCTCCACGAATACGTTGGCGAGGATCGTGACCTCATGGCGGAGGTGGTCGAACGCGACGAGCACGTCCGAGATCATCAGCGCCAGGTCCGGCGTGCCGATCACGTCGGGGTTGCGCTCGGAGACGGTCGGCTCGGCGTGGCGGACGAGGTCGTAGCCGAACAGCCCGACGGCGCCGCCGGCGAACGGCGGGAGGCCTTCGAGGGGGGCCACCCGGTAGCGCTCCAGCTCGGCCTGGACCACCGCGTACGGATCGTCGAGCGGCTGCTCCTCGCCGCCGACCGTCAGCACGCCGGCGTCGATCCGGATCACCGTCCGCGGGCGGAAGCCGAGGAATGACCAGCGCCCCCAGCGCTGGCCCTGCTCCGCAGACTCGAGCAGGAACGAGGGTCCCTGCCCTCTCAGCTTCAGGTAGGCCGAGACCGGGGTCTCGGTGTCGGCGACGAAGGTGTGACGGAGCGGCACGAGCGTGTGCTCGCGCGCCAGCTCACGCGCCTCCTCCAGCGAGGGCGTCACCTCCAGTCCGTCAGCGGCGACGGGCATTGAGCTCCTCGAAGGCGTCGGCATATGAAAGCCCGCGGGCGGCCAGCAGGACGGCGAGGTGGTAGAGCACGTCGGCGGCTTCCTCGCGCACTCGCTCGTCGGATTCCTCCGCCGCGGCGCGCGTGACCTCCTCCGCCTCCTCGCGGACCTTCTCACCGATGAACGCCGGGTCGGCGAGCAGCTTCGCGGTGTAGCTCGACTCCGGATCGGCACCGCGACGCGCTGCGATCGTCCGCTCGAGCTCGGCCAGGGCCTCACCCGCCTGCGGATCCATGTCGCCGCGGTGGAAGCAGGTGCGCTCGCCGGTGTGGCACGCCGGCCCGCTCGGGTCGACGAGCGCGACCAGCGCGTCCTCGTCGCAGTCGTAGCGCAGCGCGCGAACGGCCATCGTGTTCCCGGACGTCGCGCCCTTGTGCCACAGCTCACCCCGCGAGCGGCTCCAGAAGTGCATCTCCCCGGTCGTGCGGGTGCGCTCGAGCGCCTCGGCGTTCATGTACGCGAGGGTCAGCACCTCGCCGGTGCGAGCGTCCTGCATGACGCACGGCACGAGGCCGTCGTCGTCGAAGCGGATCTCGATGTCGTCCACGCGGGTGATTCTCGCAGCGCGCCGCTTTAGTCGATCCCGAGGCGGTCGAGCAGGCCGTCGTCCTTGCGCCAGCCCTTGCGGACCCGGACCTTCAGGTCCAGGTGCACCCGGTGCCCGGTCGAGGTCTCGATCTCCTTGCGGGCGGCCGTGCCGATCGCCTTGATCATCCGGCCGCCCTTGCCGACGAGGATCGCCTTCTGGCTCTCGCCCTCGGCCCAGATGTTCGCCTCGATCCGCAGCAGGCCGTCCTCCTCGCGCTCGTGGATCGCCAGGACCTCGACCTCGACGGCGTGCGGCAGCTCGGCGTGTGTGCGCCGCAGCACCTGCTCGCGGATCAGCTCGGCGAGCTGCAGCTGCTCGGACATGTCGCTGTGCTCGTCGGGCGGATACATGAACGGCCCCTCCGGCAGCAGGCCCAGGAGGTGCTCGAGCAGCGGCTCGATCCCGGTCCCGCGGCGGGCGGAGATCGGGAAGATCTCCCCCGCGGGCGCCATCTGGCCGACGAGGTCGAGCACCGTGACGATGCGCCCCTTGTCGAGCTTGTCGATCTTGTTCAGCACCGTGACCGCGGGGATGCCCGCTTTCTGGATCGCGCGGGCTATGTACCGGTCGCCCGGCCCGGGATCGTGCTCGCCGTTGAGCACGAACAACGCCGCGTCGGCGTCCTTGAGCGTGCGCTCGACCTGGCGCTGCATCCGCTCGGTCATCACGTCGCGCGGCTTCTGCACGCCGGGCAGGTCGACGAGAACGAGCTGCCAGTCCTCGCCGGTCGCGATTCCGCGAATTTCGCGGCGCGTCGTCTGGGGCTTGTCGGAGACGATCGCGACCTTGTCCCCGACGATGCGGTTCACGAGCGTCGACTTGCCGGCGTTGGGCCTGCCGGCCAGAGCGATGAAGCCGGAGCGGGTCACCGCAGCGGCCCTTGCGGAGGCGCGCAGCCCGAGCGCTGGTCGGGCGAGCACCGGAGCCTTCCCACGATCTCGTCCTGGAGCGCGAGCATCTCGCCCGCGTCCGTCTCGTGGTCGAAGCCGCACAGGTGGAGCACACCGTGGACGACCGCTTCGTCGAGGTCCTCTGTGTGGGCGGGGCAGATCACCACGTCGCCGAGCTCGCGCGGCCCCGCCGCCGGGCCGGTCTCGTCGACCGGGAACGAGAGCACGTCGGTCGGGCCCTCCTTGCCGCGATGCTCGGAGTTCAGCGCGGCGATCTCGCCAGGGCCGACGAACGCGATGGCGAGGTGCAACTCGTCATCAGGGCCTGCGGCCGCGAGCGCCGCACGCGCGGCGCCCTCGGGATCGCAGCCCGGGGGCGCGTCGATGACCTCGATCTCGGTCAAAGGAAAGCTGCGGTGCTCACCGGATCAACGATCCGGCTGCGCTCCTCGCCGAACCGCTTTACGGGCGCTGCGGATCTCGGGCGCCTGCTGCTCGGCGTACTTCGAGTACGCGGCCACGATCCGTTGCACGAGCTTGTGGCGGACCACGTCGTCGCCGCCGAGACGGACGAACTCGATGCCCTCCACGTCCTCGAGGATGTCGCCGATCACGACGAGACCCGAGCGCTGGTCCTTGGCCAGGTCGACCTGCGTGACGTCCCCGGTCACCACCATCTTCGAGTTGAAGCCGAGCCGCGTGAGCACCATCTTCATCTGCTCCGGCGTGGTGTTCTGCGCCTCGTCGACGATGATGAACGCGTCATTCAGGGTGTTGTGGGTGACGAGAAAGTCGTCGGTCACGTAGAGCGAGTCCTCCGCGGCGACCTGGATACACACGGTCTCCGCCTCTCCCGCGGGTTCGATGCTCTCCACGAACCGCATCGGACGGCCACCACCGTCGGTGCCATAAGCCTCCCGCTTGCGCTTCAGCCGGAAGGGCTCCAGGCCCGTCGGCAGACGGATGTCGAAGACGAACGCGTCCGAGCGGTGGTGCACCGGGCGCCCGTTGGCTCGTCCGGGGCGACGCCCCGCGGCAGGACGCACGCGGCGGTACGCGATGCCGCCGAGGGAGCGGACCAGATATGTCACGTCGTCCGCCAGACGCGGCGAGCAGGTCGTGTACTGGATGCGGCAGGTTCGTCCGGATTGCCGGACCGGCCCGCCGTCGCTGTCAAGTAGGCCCTGGAGCAGCGCCAGGCGCATCTCTGCCGAGTTGTCCAAATACTCCCGCGGGATGAACTTGCTGTTCGACCGGGTGCCGGCGAGGCCGAGGTCGCGCAGGGCGACGGTCACCGGGTTCGCCGCGATGACGCCACCGCGCCCACCGGCCCTGTTCCGCAGGATGTAGTCGGGCCCGCGCTTGTGTTTGACCTCGATGCCAGGAAGCTCGTCCTCGAGCGCCTGGGCGAGCTCCGAATCGGCCGTCGAAAAGCCCGGCGTGGTGGTCGTGGTCAGGCAACCGTCGCCCAGCAGCAGGCCGAGCGCGTACGGCTCGATGGGGACTGCACGCTCAAGTTGTTCCACGGGCGCGGAGATCAGAGGAAGTTCGAACCGGTGCTGGTGATGGCGACGGAGACGACCCACCATGTCGCGCGTTTCTACGACCCGCCCGGCCTTCCCGTGCTTGCGATCGTCGGGTGTCGTGACGAACCAGAGGTGCTCAGCGCAGGCAAGGGTCGTCGCGCCGTCCTGCGCACGGACCTCGAAGACCTCCTTGCGCCCCTGTGGGTAGACGCCCAGAACCGGAGTCGGCTGACCGTTCGAGCCGATCACCATGTCGCCGACGTCGAGCGACCCGATCGGCCAGAAGCCAGACGGGGTGAGCACCTGCCGGTCGAGCGGCTGCGCGCGCCCGCGCATGAACGCCAGCGGCGCCACCTCGATCACGCCGCGCTCGAGGTACTGGTTGACCTTCTCCGGCTCGAGCATGTCGTAGAGCGCGTCGAACAGCGGGCGCAGGTACGGGTCCACCTTCGCCATCAGGTCGCCCGGGAGGAACCCGAGGCGCTCGCCGGCCTCGACGGCGGGCCGCGTCAGCACGATGCGGTTGACCTCGCGCCGCTGGAGCGCCGCGACGGCCATCGCCACCGCGAGGAAGGACTTGCCGGTGCCCGCCGGGCCGATGCCCACAGTGATCGTCTGGCGCCGGATCGCGTCCACGTAGCGCTTCTGGTTGACGGTCTTCGGTGCGACCTTGAGGCTGCGGTGGCGCCAGATCACGTCCTCGAGGATCTCGCTCGGGCTCTCGTGACGCTCGAGCGCCGAGTCGATCGCCGCGATCGTTCCCGGGCTCACGTCGTGGCCCTGACCGATCAGGTCCGAGAGCTCGCGCACGACGGTCTCCCCCGTCGCCACGTCCGAGTCGGAGCCGTCGAGGGTCAGCACGTTGCCGCGCAGGAAGATGTCGCACTCGAGGTGCTCCTCGAGCGTGCGCATGATCGCGTCGTTGGCCCCCGCGAGCTCCGCTGCCACGTCGTTGGTGAGCTCGAGCTGCTTCCTCACGGGGTCAACAGCTCCTTGACGGCCGAGCTGACGCGCTTGCCGTCGGCCTGCGCGCCGACCTTCGGCATCACGAGCGCCATGACCTTGCCCATGTCCTTCGGGCCGGTGGCTCCGCTCTGGGCGACCGCGTCGCCGACGATCGACGCGAGGTCCTCGTCGGACATCTGCGCCGGGAGGTACTCGGCGATCAGCTCGGCCTCGCGCCGCTCGGCGTCGGCGAGATCGGCGCGGCCGCCGTCGTCGTAGGCGGCCGCCGACTCGAGGCGCCGCTTGCGCTCGCGCTGGAGAATCTGGATGCCGTCCTCCCCGCCTTCCTTCGCCGCCTTCTGGAGCTCGGAGGCGATCAGGCGCAGCGCGCCCACGCGCTCGCGGTCGCCCGCCTTGAGCGCGCCCTTGACGTCGGCCTGGATCTCCTCGAGCAATGCCATCCCTGCAAGTGTAGGAGCCATGCCAGAGCTCAAGGCCGTGACATTCGACTGCTACGGGACGCTGATCGACTGGGAAAGCGGCCTCGCGGCGTTCCTGTACGACCTCGCGCGGCGCTGCGGCGACGACCGCCCCCCGTCGGGCGAGGAACTGCGCAGGCGCTGGGAAGAGCTCCAGTTCGACGAGATCCAGGGCCCCTACCGCTCGTACCGCACGGTCCTGAGCGACTCGCTGCGGGCGTGGTGCGGCGAGCGCGGGTACCACTGGAACGAGCGCGAAGGCATCGCGCTCCAGCGCTCGATGGAGTGCTGGCAGCCGTTCCCGGACACCGTCCCGGCGCTCGGCGCGCTCGCCGCCGCCGGGCTGCGCCTGGCGATCATCTCGAACAGCGACCACGCGATCATGGAGCACACCCTGCGCCAGATCCCGGAGATCGAGTTCGACACCGTGATCGTGGCCGAGGAGGCCCGCGCTTACAAGCCGCGGACCGAGCCGTTCACGTGTGCACTCGACGCGCTCCATCTGCAGGCCCCGGAAATCCTCCACGTGGCGTTCGGCCACAGGTACGACCTCGCGACGGCACGGCAGCTGGGCTTCGGGACGGTGTGGGTCAACCGCGCCCGCGAGGAATTTCTCCCCGAAGGCCTCGAGCCCGACCACATAGTTTCCGACCTGCTCGGAGTTCCGGATGCCGCCGGGGTGCCCCGGCCTGGTCCTTAGGGTTCCCGTATGGAGGACGGCGGGCAGATTCTCGCGGCCGGCGCGCTGTTGGCCGGCGGTATCGCTGCGTCGCTCGTCGCGGGCCGGCTGCGCGTCCCCGGCCTGCTGCTGTTCCTCGCGCTCGGTATGGCGATCGGGTCCGACGGCCTCGGCTGGATCGACTTCGGCGACCAGGAGTCGGACTTCGAGCTCGAGCGGACGGTCGGCATCGTCGCCCTCGCCCTCATCCTGTTCGAAGGCGGCCTGGCGGCCGGCTGGTCCGAGATCAGACCCGTCCTCGCGCCCAGCCTGTCGCTCGCGGTCGTCGGCACGCTCGGGACTGCCGCGATCGTCGGCCTTGCGGCAGGCGGCCTCCTCGACCTGAGCACGACCGAGGGCCTCCTGCTCGGCTCGATCGTGGCCGCCACCGACAGCGCCGCGATCTTCTCCGTCCTGCGCGGGTCGAGCCTCGACCGACGCCTGGCGCGCACGCTCGAGGGCGAGTCCGGCTTCAACGACCCGGTCGCGATCGTGCTCGTCATCGGCCTGATCGAAGCGCTCACCCATCCGCCCCACGGCGCCGGCGCGATCGCCCTCGAGGCCGTGATCGAGCTGTCCATCGGCCTCGCGATCGGCATCGTGGTCGGTTGGCTCGCCACGCGCGCGTTCCAAGCGGCGCGCTTCTCGACCCCCGGTCTCTACCCGGTCGCATCGATCGCGACCGCCGCCTGCTCGTTCGGCGCCGCCGACGTGCTCCACGGCTCCGGGTTCCTCGCGGTCTACATCACGGGGCTCGTGCTGGGGACTGTCGCGATCCCCGGCAAGCGCACGATCGACGACTTCCACGACGGGCTGGCATGGGTGAGCCAGATCGCCGTCTTCATCAGCCTCGGCCTGCTCGTCGATCCGGGCGAGTTCGGCGGCATCGCGGGCGAGGCGCTGCTGATATCCGGCGTCCTGATGTTCGTCGCGCGGCCGATCGCCGCCGCCGCAGCGACCCTGCCGCTCGGGTTCAGCCCCCGCGAGTCCCTGCTCGTCGGGTGGGCCGGCCTGCGCGGCGCGGTGCCGATCGTGCTCGCCACGTTCGCGGTGATCGAGGACGTCGACCGCGCGGGCGACTTCTTCAACATCGTGTTCTTCGTGGTGATCGCGTCGACGCTCGTACAGGGCGCGACGTTCGCCCCGCTCGCCCGCGTGCTCGGCGTGACCGGCAACGAGCCGGAGTCACACCGCCCGCTGATGGAGGTCGGGGCCATCCGGCAGCTCGGGGCCGAAGTCGTGGAGTTCCCGGTGCGCGACGGTGACGCCGCCGCCGGCCGGCTCGTCAACGAGCTGGGACTTCCGCGCGAGGCTCTCGTCAGCGTGATCGTCCGCGAGGGCGAGGCACTGCTCCCCCGCGGCTCGACCGAGATCGCCGCCGGCGACCGGATGCACATCCTGGTCAGCGGCAGCGTCCGCAAGGAGGTCGAGGAGCTGTTCGGCCGCTGGCGCGACGGCCCGTTCCACGAGCCTGTCTACACCGTCCCCGCGCTCACCAGCCGGGCGAGGGTATTCAGCGTGAAGCCGTGGAGGTCCGAGCACGGGGATGCCGGTGCGCCGGGTGCGATCGGCGGCGTCGCCGTGGTCCGCACGCTGCGCACGCGTCGTGGCGGTCCGGGTGCACTCGTCGTGCTCGAGGACGGCCGCATCGCTGTGACCGGCGACGGTCTCGTGGCGACCGGCGGCGCGCGCCAGCTGTTCCGCTGGTGCCGTGATCGCATCGAGACCGCGCGCGATCCCGAGGCCCGAGCCTGGTGGCAGGAGGTGGCCGGCGCCGTCGCGCGGGTCGAGGCCGCCAAGGAAAGCTGATCGGCGGGCGCCCGTTCGCGCGCCCGCCGTCCGCCGTGCGTCAGTCGGCCGGGTCCGTGCCGCTCTCCTGGAAATCGAGGAACTGCGCGGTTCCCTCGAGCGTGTAGCTGCCCGCTGCCGGCACCTCTACCGACACCAGAACCGTGTCGGTAGCCCGTCTGTTCCAGTGAGTGCGAGTGCCGCTACGGCGAGGATCCGTGATCGTCTTGGCGACGTCATGCCTCTACCCCCGGTGATGGTTTCCCACCCGGGTGCGCTGCGGTCAACCGGAGCTGAGCAACAGCGCCGACCAGCCCTGGTCGCTCAGCCGCCGCTGCTCGCGCAACGGCGCGAACGCCGCGGCCACCTCGTCTGCCTCGCTGTCGAGGAGGCCGCTCAAGATCAGCGTGCGCGGCGTGTGCGCGATCAGCTCGGAGACACGCAGCAGCAACGGCCGCATGAGGTTCGCGAGCACCGTCTCGGCCGGCGGCGGAGCCTCCTCGCGCAGGTTCGCGCGACGCACCGTGTCGAGCACGACGCCGTTGTCGCGCGCGTTCATGTGGGTGGCCTCGACCGCCAGCCGGTCGGAGTCGACCGCCTCGACCGGGCCGTAGCCCAGGCGGGCCGCGGCTATCGCGAGCACGCCCGACCCGCAGCCGAGGTCACACAGCGATCCACCGTGTTCCGCGCCGAGCAGCAGCTCCAGCGAGAGTCGCGTGGTCGGATGCGCGCCGGTGCCGAACGCGCGACCCGGGTCGATCACGAGATCGACCACGCCGGGGCGCACCGGCGCCTCCTCCCAGGGCGGGCGCAGGTAGAGCCGCCCGCCGACGAGCACCGGCGAGTGGAACCGCTTCCAGCGCTCGTCCCAGTCGTCGGGCACCTCGGTACCGCTGACCGTGACGCGGACACCCCCGACCTCGGCCTCGCCCGGGTCGAGCTCGGGCAGCTCGCCGGGCGCCCCGTAGACGGCGAACTCGACGAAGCCGTCGCCATCGACCTCCTCGACCCCGCCCGGCGCCAGCTCGAGCAGCGCGGCGAGGACGATCTCCGCGGCGGCCGCCGGCGCGCGGACCGCGAGCCGGATCACCGCAGGGCCCGGCGGACCTTCGACAGGATCGACTCCGACTCCGCCGCGCGGAGGTTGTCGTCCGTGATGCTCTCGCGCAGCTCGGTGAGCAGCTCACGCTGACGGTCGCTGAGGTTGCGCGGGATCACGACGTTGAGCACCACCTGCTGGTCGCCCGCCCGCCCGCGGCCGATCGCCGGCATACCGCGCCCGCGCAGCGTCACGACCGTGCCCGGCTGCGTGCCGGCCTCGACCTCGATCTCCTCGTCGCCGTCGAGCGTCGGCACGCTCAGGGTCGCGCCGAGCGCCGCCGCCGGCGCCGCCACGTCGACGACCGTGATCAGGTCGTTGCCGTCGCGCAGGAAGCGCTCGTCGGCCGCAACCCGGACGAGCACGTACAGATCACCGGCGGGCCCGCCCCGATCGCCGGCGTGGCCGCGCCCGGTGAGGCGGACGCGCTGCTCGTCGGCGATCCCCGGCGGGATGTCGATCGACAGCGTCTTGCGGTCGGCGCGCACTCCCTGGCCCTGGCACTCGCCGCACGGCGTGCTCGCGATCTTGCCCTCCCCGCGGCAGACGTCGCACGCCTGGGTGCGGACCATCTGGCCGAACGCCGTGCGCGTGACCGCCCGCAGCTGCCCGGCCCCGCCGCACCGCTCGCAGGTCTCGATCGGCGTGCCGGGCTCGGCGCGGTTGCCGTGACAGTGCTCGCAGGTCTCGACGGCGTCGTAGGACACGTCGACGCTGGCGCCGCGCGCCGCCTGCTCGAGGGTGATCTCCACCTCGACGCCGACGTCGCCGCCCTGTACCGGGCCGCCCGGGCGCCCGCCGCCGAACGGGTCACCGCCGAAGAACGCGTCGAAGATGTCGCCGAAGGAGCCGAACCCGTGCGACTGCGGCGCGTACCCCCGCTGATCGAGCCCGTCCCAGCCGTAGCGGTCGTAGACCGAGCGCCGCTCCGGGTCGCTGAGAACCTCGTACGCCTCGGCCAGGCCTTGAACTTCTCCTCGGCCGCCGGGTCATGGCTGTTCACGTCCGGGTGCAGCTCGCGCGCGAGCGTGCGGAAGGCCTTCTTGATCTCGCGTTCGTCGGCGCCACGCTCGACGCCGAGGGTCTCGTAGGCGTCGGCTTTCATCGGCCGTCGTAGATCTCGCCGACGAAGCGCGACAGCTCGGCGGCCGCCTGGCGGACCGCGATGATGGCGCGCGGGTAGTCCAGGCTCACCGGCCCGAGGACGCTGACGGCGCCGAGGTTGCGCCGGGCGACGCCGTAGTTGGCCGCGACCATGCTCAGCCCGCGCAGCTCGGGCGCCGTGTTCTCGCCGCCGATCCGCAGGTAGACGCTCGGCTCGGACAGCGACATCCGCAGCATCGACAGCAGCGCCACCCGCCGCTCGAGGACCTCCATCAGGTCGCCGATCTGAGGGAGCTCCTGGAAGCGGTGCTCGGAGAGCAGCCGGGCCGCGCCCGTCCACGAAGAGCGTGTCGCCGGCGCTGTCCTCGAGCTCCGTGAAGGCGGGAGCCAGGGTCTCGAGGAACCCGCGCTCGGCCGGCTCGAGCTGCGGATCCGCGAGCTTCGAGTGCAGCATCCGCGCGCCCACGTCCATGCCCCCGAGCGCCTCGTTGAGGTAGCTGCCGGCCCACGCCACCAGCCCCGGGTCGAGCCGGTCGTCGTAGGAGATCACCCGCTTGGTGACCCCGCCGGTCGAGGTGATCACCACCACCATCGCCACGCTGCGGCTGCAGCAGCAGCACCTCGACGCGGTGGATCGTCGCGGTCTCGATCGGCGGGGCGGATACGAGCGCGAGGAGGTTCGTCACCTGCGAGAGCTGCTCGGTCGTGGCGCGCATCGCGTCGTCCACCTCGCGCCGGATGGCGCTCAGCTCGACGCCGCTTGCGGACCGCGGGGAGGTCGTCGCCGGTGAGCAGCTCGTCGACGTAGAAGCGGTAGCCACGGTCGGTCGGGATCCGGCCGGCGGAGGTGTGCGGGTGCTCGAGCAGGCCGGCGTCCTCGAGCCGCGCAAGCTCGGCGCGGACCGTCGACGGCCCCCACGGGACATCGTCCTGCTCGGCCAGCCACCTGGAGCCGACCGGGCTGTCGAGCGCGTTGCGGCCCTCGACTACCTTGCGCAGGATGAACTGCTGGCGCGGAGACTGCATCGTCCGACGCCAGGTCAGGGTCTGGTGAGCGGAGCTCGGCCTGCGCGTTGCTTGATGATCGGCGTTCCCGCCCTGCTCGGCGACGGTGTCGACGACGATCCGGCCGTCACCGGCCTCGACGACCGTTCCGCTCACCGTGATCTCCTCCTCGGGCACGCCCATCCCGCGGAACTGGACGGAGAGCCGCCTCAGCGCTGCGCGGGTCGCCGCCGACGGCCGCGGTGTTGGCGCGCGCCACCAGCGCCATCGCCGTAGAGGCCGTGGAGGATGTTGCCGCGGCAGGCCGAACTGCTGCGCGAGCTCGCTGTCGATGTGGATCGGGTTGAAGTCGCCCGACGCACCCGCGTAGCGGTGCGGGAGGAAGCGGTCCGGGGTGACCTTCAGCTCGGGGATCTTGTCGCCGGTCTCCATCTCAGACTCCCCTCACGATGTTGGTCCAGGTCGCGCGCACGACCTCCTGGCCGTCCTGGTTGGCCGACACGGACTCGAAGACGTAGAAGCCCTTGCCGTCCTTCTCGAAGATGTCCTTGACCTCGACGACGGTGGTGATCTCGTCGCCCGGCGACGACCGGCTCGCCCCAGACGAACTCCTGCCCGCCGTGGACCATCATCGCGAAGTTCAGGCCGACCTCGGGGTCGAAGATCGCCGGGCACCATGGCCCCGGCCGAGTAGACGACGGCGAACATCGGCGGCGCCGGCACGTCGCGGAAGCCGGCGTCCTTCGCGGCCGCGCGGTCGAAGTAGACGGGGTTGTCCTCGCCGATCGCGTACGCGTACTCGGCGATCTTCTCCTTGCCGATCTCGTAGGTGAAGGGCGGGAACTTCTTGCCCTTCGCAGCGGTGTCCACAGGCATGGCCCGGGACTCTATTCAGACGAGGTTCGGCTAGGCAGCGAGGTTGCGCAGGCCCTGCGCCTCGGCCAGCGAGCCGAGCTTGCGGACCGCGTGCTCCTCGATCTGGCGGGTGCGCTCGCGCGTGAGGTTGAACATGCGGCCGACCTCGTCGAGCGTGCGCGGTTGCTCGCCGAAGAGCCCGTAGCGGAGCTCCACGACGCGGCGCTCGCGGTAGGAGAGGTTCTCCAGCGCGCGGCGCAGGCCGGTGCGCTCGAGGCTCTCGACCGCGGCGTCGAACGGCGACACGGCGCTGCTCGTCGGGAATCAGGTGGCCGAGCTCGGCGGCGTCGTCCTCGCCGCCGTTGCCGACGGGCTTGTCGAGCGAGACCGGCGAGCGCGACGCGCGCATGATCAGGTCGGCCTCGTCGATGTCGATGTCGAGCTTGGCCGCGGCGACGATCTCCTCCGTCGAGTACTCGCGATCGCCGACCGCCTCGAGCCGGCGCTGCGCGCCGTCGAGCTTCTGCAGCATCTGGTTGATGTGGATCGGGATCCGCACCGTGCGCGACTTGTCGGCGACGGCGCGGGAGATCGCCTGGCGGATCCACCACGTGGCGTAGGTCGAGAACTTGAACCCCTTGCGGAAGTCGAACTTCTCGACGGCGCGGACGAGGCCGATCGCGCCCTCCTGGATCAGCTCCATGAAGTCCAGGCCCTGGTTGCGGTACCGCTTCGCGATCGAGACCACGAGACGGAGGTTGGCCTGCACCATGCGGTCCTTGGCCTCGAGATCGCCGCGCTCGATGCGCTTGGCGAGATCGATCTCCTCGGACGCTGTCAGGAGACGGGTCTTGGCGATCCCGTCCAGGAAGAGCTGGAGGGAATCGAGAGTCGGATCGGGTGCGATTGCGGTAGCCACGACGATGAAGTTACGCCCGTGCCCTAAACGGCACTTAAGGATTGGCAAACCCGCTCGCAGAGCGGGCGGAGCAGCCCTCAGAGCGGTCTCAATCGCCTTCGTCGCCGAGCGTGAGCACCGACAGGAACGCCTCCTGCGGCACCTCGATGCGCCCGACCTGCTTCATCCGCTTCTTGCCCTTCCTTCTGCTTCTCGAGCAGCTTGCGCTTGCGCGTGATGTCGCCGCCGTAGCACTTGGCGATCACGTCCTTGCGCACGGCCTTGACGGATTCGCGGGCGATGATGTGCGAGCCGATCGGCGGCCTGGATCGCCACCTCGAACTGCTGGCGCGGGATCTGCTTGCGCAGCCGCTCGGCCAGGCCACGGCCCGCCGTCGTAGGCCTTGTCCTTGTGGACGACCATCGACAGCGCGTCGACCTGGTCGCCGGCGAGCAGGATGTCGAGCTTGACCAGCTTCGAGGGCCGCATGCCGATCGAGCTCGTAGTCGAGCGAGGCGTAGCCCTTGGTGCGCGACTTCAGCTGGTCGAAGAAGTCGAGCACGATCTCGGCGAGCGGGAGGTCGTAGTGGAGCTGGACGCGCTCCTCGGACAGGAAGCTCATGTCGACGTGCGTGCCGCGGCGGTCCTGGCAGAGCTCCATGACCGCGCCGACGTCCTCCTTCGGGCAGAGGATGGTCGCGCGGATGTAGGGCTCGCGGATCTCCTCGATCCGCGCCGGGTCGGGCATGTCGGACGGCGAGTGGACGATCAGCTCCGTGCCGTCGGTCAGGGTCACGTCGTACTCGACGTTCGGCGTGGTCGCGAGGAGCTCGAGGTCGTACTCGCGCTCGAGGCGCTCGCGCACGATGTCCATGTGCAGCAGGCCGAGGAAGCCGCAGCGGAAGCCGAAGCCGAGCGCCTGGCTGGTCTCCGGCTCGTAGGAGAGCGCGGCGTCGTTGAGCGACAGCTTCTCGAGCGCGTCGCGCAGGTCGGAGAAGCGGTCGGTGTCGACCGGGAAGAGGCCGCAGAAGACCATCGGCTTGACCTCGCGGTAGCCGGGCAGCGGGTCGGACGGCCGGGCCTGACCTTCGTGGTCAGGGTGTCGCCGACGCGCAGCTGCGACACGTCCTTGATGCCGGTGATGACGTAGCCGACCTCGCCCGCGTTGAGCGTCTGGACGGGCCTCATCGTCGGGCCGAAGAAGCCGATCTCGTCGATCTCCGCCTCGGTGCCTGTCTGCATCGCGACGATCGGGTCGTCCTTCGACAAGCTCGCCGTCGACCACCCGCACGTAGGCGACCACGCCGCGGTACTGGTCGAACTCGGAGTCGAAGATCAGCGCCCGCGCGGGGGCCTCGGTGTCGCCGGCGGGCGACGGGATCTTGGCGACGATCGACTCGAGGATCTCGGTGATCCCCTCCCCCGTCTTGGCCGACATGCGGATGATGTCCTCGGTGGACTCGCCGAGCAGCTCGGAGATCTCGTCCGCGACCCGCTCGGGCTCGGCGCCGGGCAGGTCGATCTTGTTCAGAGCCGGGATCAGCTCCAGCCCGGCCTCGACGGCGAGGTAGGTGTTGGCGACGGTCTGGGCCTCGACGCCCTGGGCGGCGTCCACGACGAGCAGCGGCGCCCGTCGCACGCGGCCAGCGAGCGCGAGACCTCGTAGGTGAAGTCGACGTGGCCGGGCGTGTCGATCAGGTGCAGGCGGTAGGTCTCGCCGTCGAGCGCCGTGTACTCCACGCGCACCGCCTGGGCCTTGATGGTGATCCCGCGCTCGCGCTCGAGGTCCATCGAATCGAGCAGCTGCGGGCGGTGCTCGCGCGACTCGACGGCACCGGTCACCTCGAGGATGCGATCGGCCAGCGTCGACTTCCCGTGGTCGATGTGGGCGATGATCGAGAAGTTGCGGATGTTCTGGGCGGGCGCGGCCACGGCCCGCGTAGGTTAGGGGTCGCTGCGGTGCCGGGCGGGGCAGGGCGCCTGGCCGAAATCGTCCGGTACGTGGCATTGCAGACAGACGGGCGTTGCGCAACCATTTGCCCATGGCTACCCGCCGTCGCATCGTCCTCGTCGCCTTCGACGCCATGCAGACCCTCGACCTGACCGGGCCGATGGAGTGCTTCTGGACCGCCGACCGCCTCGGCGTGGGTTCATACGAGACGGTCGTCGCCGGACCGAGCACGCGACCGGTCGAGACCGGCAGTGGCCTGAACATCACCCCCGACATGGCGCTCGCGGCCGACAGCGCCCCGATCGACACCCTGATGATCGCCGGCGGGCTCGGCGTCCGGGCGGCGCAGGGGGACGCCCGCTTCGTCGGCGCGATCGAGGCGGCCGCCGCGCGTGCCCGGCGCGTGACCTCCGTCTGCACGGGCTCGTTCCTGCTCGCCAGCGCCGGGCTCCTCGACGGTCGCCGTGCCACGACGCACTGGGCATCGGCCGAGCTGCATGGCGTCCGAGCACCCGGCAATCGAGGTCGAGTCGGACCGCATCTACGTGCGTGACGGCGACGTCTGGACCTCGGCCGGCGTGACCGCCGGGATCGACCTCGCGCTGGCGCTGATCGAGGACGATCACGGGCGCGACGCCGCGCTCGAGGTGGCGCGCTGGCTCGTGGTCTTCGCCAAGCGGCCGGGTGGGCAGACCCAGTTCTCCGTCGCGCTCTCCGCGCAGACCGCCGAGCGGGCACCGATCCGCGAGGCCCAGGAGCGCGTGCAGGCCGACCCCGCTGCGGCCCTGACGGTCGAGGCGCTGGCCGACGCGGCATGCATGAGCGTGCGCAACTTCGCCCGCGCCTTCAAGCGCGAGGTAGGCATGACACCGGCCGCCTACGTCGAGGCCGTACGCGTGGAGCGCGCCCGCCAGCTGCTCGAGACCACCGCGACCGGCACCGAGCAGGTGGCCGTCGCGTGCGGGTTCGGGACAGTCGAGACCTTCCGCCGCGCCTTCCGGCGCAGGCTCGGAGTGAGCCCGGGCCAGTATCGAGACCGCTTTCGCGGCGTCGGACACGACGCCCCCGCCGTTGCCCAAGCAGCCGGCTCGGCCGGCGGCGCGGGTCCCCCCGCCGTTGCCCAAGCAGCCGGCTCGGCCGGCGGCGCGGGTCCCCCCGCCGTTGCCCAAGCAGCCGGCTCGGCCGGCGGCGCGGGTCCCCCCTGACCAAAGGAGCCCCCATGCAGGTAGCCATCCCGCTGTTCGACCGCTTCACCGCCCTCGACGCCATCGGCCCGTACCAGGTGCTGTCGAGCGTGCCGGGCGTCGAGGTCCGCTTCCTCGGCCCGGACGCAGGGCCGGTGCGCTCCGACAACCGCATGCTCACGATCCTCGCCGAGGGCCGCTGGGAGGATGCCGGCGAGCCGGAGATCCTCCTCGTCCCGGGCGGGATCGGCACGCGCGCCCTGCTCGAGGACGAGCGGCTGATCGACTGGGTCAAGCAGGTCCACGCGATCACCACCTACACGACGTCCGTGTGCACCGGCTCGCTCGTGCTGGCGGCGGCCGGGATCCTCGACGGCCTCGACGCCACCACCCACTGGATGGAGATGGAGCTGCTCGGCGAGCTCGGCGCCAAGCCGACCGGCGAGCGGGTGGTCGAGCGGGGCAAGGTGTGGACCGCCGCGGGCGTGTCCTCCGGCATCGACATGGCGCTCGCGCTGGTCGCGAAGATGAACGGCCCCGAGGTCGCTCAGTGCGTCCAGCTCGGCATCGAGTACGACCCCCAGCCCCCGTTCGACGCCGGGTCGCCCGAGAAGGCGCCGCAGGAGATCGTCGACCTGGTGCGCGCGGTGACCACCCAGCTGAACGACGAGGCCTTGGCCGACGCCCCCGTCGGGAGCTAGCTCAGCCGCGCCGCAGGAGGCGCACTAGCTGGTGCGCCTCCTCGACCCGCAGCGCCCAGACGGCTGCGATGTACACGCCGAGGCCGGCCGCGCAGGCTGTGGTCACCGCGACCGCCTGCGCGGCGAACGACGTGCCGAGCAGGTCGTCGAGTACCCACCACGCCCCGTAGGCGGCGAGCGCGAGGCCGGCTGAGGCCACCAGCAGCTTCGCGAGCGCGTCGAACGACCGGCCGAGCTCGATCCCGTCGAGCTCGCGCCGCAGCAACCAGCCCTGTGCGCACGTCATCACCAGCGTGCCGGCGACCGTGCCGAGCACGACGCCCGCGATCCCGAACGGCTTGTAGAGGGCGAACGCGACGGCGGTGTTGACGAGCATGTTCACCACCGCGAGCGCCGTCGTCGCCCACGGCTGCTGCATGCTGAAGAACGTGCGTGAGAACAGCAGGCTGACGCCCTGGAACGGCAGCGAGATCGACCACCAGACGAGCGCGGTGGCCACCAAGTCGGTCGCCTCCGCGTCGAACTCGCCGCGTTCGTAGATCAGCCGCGTGATCGGGACCGCGAGGACGGCCATCAGGACCGCGCTGGGCACCAGCAGCAGCATGATCTGGCGCATGCCGTTGGCCATCGTCCGGCGCAGGTCGCCGAACGCGTCGCGGGCGGCGAGCTTCGACAGCGTCGGGAACAGGATCGTGGCTATCGAGATCGAGAACAGGCCCTGCGGGAGCTGGTAGATACGGAACGCCTTGTCGATCGCGGCCGGCGCCTCGTCGGACACCAGCGTCCCGACGAGCGAGTTGATCAGCAGGCTCAGGTTGATCATCCCCAGCGCGAGCGTCACGGGGAGCATCAGCCACAGCACCCGGCGCACGTGTTCGTTGCGCCAGTCGAGCTTGAACGAGAAATGCCCGCCGCGCCCGCGCAACCAGGGCAGGGGCAGCACGAACTGGACCACCGTGCCCGCGAGGACGCCGATCGCGTAGGCGTAGACCTGGTCCTGCCCCTCGAACTGCGGGACGAGCACGACGAGGCAGCCGATGATCACGAGATTCCACGCCGACGGCGCGAGCGCCGGGACGGCGAAGTGCTCGAAGCTGTTCAGCATCCCGACGACCACGCCACTCAGCGCGAGCAGCAGGACGATCGGGAACATCAGCTGCGACAGGCCAACCGTGAGGTCCTTGAGCGCCGGGTTGTCGTCGAAGCCCGGCGCGAACAGCGACATGATCGGCTCGGCGAAGAGAATGAACAGCGCGGTGATCGAGCCGAGCACGAGCAGGATCAGGAAGAACAGGCTCGAGGCGACCTCGAAGGCCTCCTTCTTCTTCCCCTTTTCGAGCAGCTCCGTGAAGACCGGTACGAACGCGCCCTGCAGCGCCGAGTCGGCGAACAGCGCACGGATGAGATTCGGGACCTGGAAGGCGATCGTGAACGCCGACATCGCCCCGGACACGCCGAAGTAGCTGGCCGCGACCACCTCGCGTATCAGTCCGAGAATGCGCGAGAGGCCGGTGGCAGCCGAGAAGAACGCTGTGCTGCGGGCGAGGCGCCCGCCATCTGGTTTCGCCACGGGTGCGCTACCCTACGCCGCTGTTCATGGCCAACATCGCCTCACAGAAGAAGCGCATCCTCCGGACGGAGCGGGAGCGCATCGAGAACCGGCAGTACACCTCGTCGATCAAGACCGGCTTCCGGAAGCTCGAGGACGCCGTCGAGGCAAAGGACGGCGATGCCGTCGAGACCGAGTATCGCTCGGTCGCCTCGCGGATCGACAAGGCCGTGCGCTCGGGCGCCATCCACAAGAACACCGGCGCCCGTAAGAAGTCCCGCGCAGCGAAGCTGCGCGCCTCAGCGACCTGACGCCAAGCCAGCCCGTGGGGACGTAGGGCCAGCGCCGGCGGGGGGCCCGGGGGCGGGAGCCCCCGGCGATATGCTCGCCGCGGTGGAGACGCGGCTGCTGATCGACGGCGAGCAGGTTCCCGGCGACGGGCCCGTTCTGGCCGTCGAGAACCCCGCAACCGAGGAGACGGTCGCCGAGGTCGGCAGCGCCTCGCCCGAGCAGGTCGATGCGGCCGTCGCGGCCGCGCGGGAAGCGCAGCGCGGCTGGGCCTCGATGCCCGCCGGCGAGCGCGGCGAGCTGCTGCACGAGGTGGCGCGGCTGCTGCGCGAGAACACCGATGACCTCGCGCGGGTCATGACCCTCGAGGGCGGCAAGCCGCTGATCGAGAACTCCGACGAGGTCGGCTGGACCGCCGCGGCGTTCGACTTCTACGCCGAGCTCGGGCGCGCATCGGCGGGCCGGGTGATCCCGCCGATCGAGTCGACCCAGCTCGCGCTCGTGCTGAAGGAGCCCGTCGGCGTGGTCGGCGCGATAGTCCCGTGGAACTACCCGCTCCTGCTGCTGGCATGGAAGCTCGCGCCTGCGCTCGCCGCCGGCTGCCCCGTCGTCGCCAAGCCGAGCGAGGTCACGCCGATCTCGACGCTGATGCTCGCGGACGCGCTGGCGCCGCTCCCGCCGGGCGTGGTCGCCCTGCTCGCCGGAGCGGGCGACGTGGGCGCTCAGATCACTGCCGACGAGCGCGTCGACTGCGTCGCGTTCACCGGCTCGGTCGAGACCGGCAAGCGGATCGCGGCCGCCTGCGCGGAGCGCGTCGCCCGGATCAACCTCGAGATGGGCGGCAAGGACCCCTTCATCGTCTGCCCCGATGTCGCGGCGGACGTGGAGATCGCGGCTCGCGGCGGCGCCTGGGCGGCGTACCTCAACGCCGGCCAGGTGTGTACCAGCGCCGAGCGCTTCTACGTACACGAATCGCTGTACGACGACTACGTCGCCGCCTTCGTCGACCACACGCGGTCGCTGGTCGTCGGCGACCCGCTGGCGGCGGACACCGACCTCGGACCGATGGTCTCGGCGCCGCAGCGCGCGAAGGTCGAGGCCCAGGTCGAGGCCGCGGTGGCAGCCGGCGCGGAGCTCCTCACCGGCGGTGGGACCGCCGGGCACGAGCGCGGCCACTTCTACGCACCGGCCGTCGTCACCGGCGCGCCGGCGGAGACCGACCTGCTGCGCGAGGAGACGTTCGGCCCCGTGGCGCCCATCGTGCGCGTCGGGTCGCTCGACGAGGCGATCGAGCTGGCGAACTCGACCCGCTTCGGCCTCGGCGCCAACGTCTACACCCGCGACCTGGCCACGGCGGTGCGCTGCATGCGCGAGCTGAAGGCCGGCACGGTCTGGATCAACGACCCGCTGACCGACAACGACGCCGGGCCGTTCGGCGGCTTCAAGCAGTCGGGGCTCGGGCGCGAGCTGGGCCAGGAGGGCCTCGAGGCATTTCAGGAGACCAAGCACGTGCACATGGAGACGGAGATCACCCAGAAGGACTGGTGGTATCCGTACGGCGGCGCCGGCTAGGCGCTAGGCGGCCGCTGCCGCGAGCGTCAGCGTCACGGCGATCGACTCCTCGCGGCGGGCCTTGGGCCCGCCGCGCAGCTCGAACTCGAGGTCGGCGAGACGGATGAGCGCGCGCTTGAGCTGCGTCTGGTCGGCCCGCCGCCCGACCGGCATCAGCTTCTTGACCTTCCACCCCGGCTTGATCTGCTTCGCGATGTCGCCCTCCGAGACGCCCGCGTCGAGCTGCTCGGCGACGAACAGCACCTCGCGCAGCCGCCCCACCACGGGGCCGACCAGCGCCGCCGCGCTCTTCGCGACGATCAACTCCTCCGCGAGGCGCAAGGTCCCCTCGCGGTCGCCGTCGATGATGAGATCGCCCAGGTCCCAAGGCTTCCCCGTGTGGTCCCCGGCGGCGAGCTCCTCGACGTCGTCGGCGTTCACCCGCCGCTCGGGATGCACCGCGATCGCGATCTTCTCCATCTCACGGGTGAGCCGGTGCTGGCCCGGCCCGACGATCGACAGGAGCAGCTGGCACGCCTCCGGGTCGAGCTCGATCCCGATCTCCTTCCCGCGGTCGCGCACCCAGCCGACGATCTCCCACGGCTTCGGCCCGGCGTAGGCCTGGATCTCGCCGCCGGCCTTTTCGACGGCCTTGATCAACTCCTTCAGCGGCTTGCCGCGGACCACCAGCATGAGCACCGTGTCGGGCGGGGGCGGCGAGATGGCGTCGACCAGCGGCTCCGCGGCATCCGGCTTCCACGCGCCGACGTCGTCGACCATCAGGTAACGGGTGCCGGTGTTGAAGGTCAGCGCTGCCAGCGCGGCCGCGACGGCTTCGGCCGAGGTCGACCCCGCGTCGAAGGTCTCGAGCGCGCCCGGCCCGTGCTCGAGCTCCGCCCGTGAGCGCAGGCGCCCGCGCCATTCGTCGATCTTGGCATCGTCGTCGCCGGAGACGAGGTAGATGGGCTTGAGATCGGCCACCCCCGCATCGTAGGGGCGGGTCCGGCGGCCTCAGCGCCGCGGCGCGCGGAGGGCCCGGCGGACCAGGCTGATCAGGTGGCGGCGACCCGCCGCGCCGCGTTCTGCGGCGTGGCGGGTCGTGCCTGTGGAACGAGGCGGCCGAGTCCGACCCCCATCCGAAACTGGCCCCCGCTGTTTCGCGGACTCGGTGCCTGCGTTCAACACGAGAGGACCATACGAGCGTCCGCCACCGCGCTGTGTGAGGTGGCTCACCGAGAACCGCGCTCGGCCCGGACTCGCACGCCGCCGCCGCCGGCCTGCACGCGGATCGTGCCGTGGCGGTCGTTGCGCCACGTCGGGATCCGCGCGCGGCGCAGCGCCGCGACGGTCGACGGCGCGGGATGGCCGTAGGTGTTGGCGGCGCCGACCGGGATCGACACGACCTCCGGGCGCAGCCGCCGCAGGAGCTCGGGCAGGCCCGGGTCGGCGCTGCCGTGGTGCGGCGCCTTCATGAGATCGACGTCGGGTAGGTCGAGGCCGAGCAGGGCCGGAGGCTCGGCGTCGGCTGAGAGGAACACGTCCAGGCCACCGACGCCCACCACCGCGACGGCTGCGCGCGGGTTCGGATCGTCCGGGGGCGGCCCCTCCGGACGCGGCGGCGGCGAGAGGAACCGCACGCGGATGCCACCCGCCGCGAACGCGAGCGGCGCCGTGATCGGCACGACGCGGGCGCCACCGCGACGGGCCACGGCGACCGCGCGCCGGAACGCGGGGTCATGCGTGCCGTCGCCGCCGTCGAACACGACCCCGACGCGGAAGCGCCGGAAGACGGCGGGCAGCCCCCCGTGGTGATCGCGGGAGTGGTGGGTCATCACGACGGCCGCCAGCCGCCGGACCCCCGCTCGGCGCAACCGCCGCACGACCCCTCCCTCGGGCGGGCCGCCGTCGAACAGGACGGCCGTTCCCCGGCCGTCCTGGATCAGGGTTGCGTCGCCCTGGCCGACATCGAGGAACGAGACCGTCACCTCGTCCGGCGCCGCCGGACCGGCAAGGACGCGGGCGAGGGCGAACGCGGACGCGCCGACGGCCGCAGCCAGCCAGGCCCGCCGGACGCGGCCGGGCGCGCGCCGCCAGCGTGCGCCGGCCTCGGCTCGGGTCAGCGCCCCACGGCGCCACGACAGGCGGACCGCGACGGTGGACGCCGCCAGCACCGCGTAGCCGACCACTGCCGCGACGACCGAGCCACCCGCGACCGGAAGAACCGCGCCGGGGATGTCGGCGAACGCGGCGGCGACGGACGTGAGCGCGCCGGTGAGCGGCGCGAGGGCACTGGCGCATGCCCCGGCGGCGGGGCGCGCGGCGAGCGCGAACGGCCCGCCGAGCGCCGCGACCTGCGCGAGCGCGGTGACGAGCAACCCGAGCCACATGATCGGAGCCACGAGCGGCAGCGCGACCAGATTCGCGGGGATGCTGAAGAGCGGGACAGCGCCGAAGTGGAAGGCGAGCAGCGGCGCCGTCGCGAGGCCGGCGGCGACGGTGATGGCGAGCCCGTCGCGGAGCGGGCGCGGCAGCGGCCGCAGTGCCGCCCGGACACCCGGGGCAAGGACGAGGATGCCCGCCACCGCGGCGAACGACAGTTGCCAGCCCGGGTCCGCCGCGGCACGCGGGTCGATCGCCAGCGTGATCAGGGCCGCGAGCAGCAGCGCATACGCCCGTGACGCCGGCCGCGCAAGGCCGGCCGCCGCCAGGGCCGCGATGCCCATGACGGCCGCTCGCTGCAGCGACGGCCCCGCACCGGCTAGCGGCACGTAGACGGCGATCAGACCGCCGGTCACCGCGAGGCGGGCGCGGGGCGGAATCCGCCCGGCGGCGAGCAGCGGCAGCGCGAGCGCGGCTAGGAGCATCACGTTCTGACCGCTCACTGCGAGCACGTGGCCGAGGCCCGAGTCGCGGAAGTCCGCCCGGACGGACTCATCGATCGCCTGGTCGTCGCCGAGGACCATCCCCCGCACCAGCGCCGCGGCAGGCGGCGGCAGGCGGCGCTCGAGGAGGAGCTCGGCCCGCCGCCGCGCACGATCGACCGGGCCGCCGGGCCGCTCGGCGGCGCCGATCTCCATCACCCGCAGCTCGCCGGCGATGCCGCGCCGGCGCAGGAACGCGGCGTAGTCGAATTCTGCTTCAGGCCGGCGCTTCTGGGTTCCGATCTGCCCGCGCACGCGCACGCGCGAACCGATCCCCTGCGGTACCCGCTCCTCCCGCCCGAACAGCGCGATCAGCTTCGCCCCGGCCGCAGGGCCGCCCACGACGCGCACCTCGGCCCGCGAGCCGAACGGGCCGGGCCGCGAATGCGTGAGGAGCTCGACGCGCCCGCTGAAGGGCCCGTCCGGACCCAGTGCGAGACGCGGTGCCTCGAGCCCGGCCAGCCGGGCTCCGCCGATCACGACGCCCGCGGCGACCGCCGCCACGGCGAGCACCGCGACGCGGACGTCCCCCGCAACCGCCGCCAGTGCCGCGGCAGCCCCGGCGACTGCCAGCGCCGCCGGGCGCCCGGCCGGCGCGCACGCGAGCCCGGCCGCGAGCGCCGCGAGGCAGACATGGCGCGGGCGGCCGGCGAGCGGCCGCCCCGCATTCACGGGGCCAGCGCGCGGCGCAGCCGCGCCAGGCGGGCGTCGCCGATGCCGTCGACCGAGCCGAGGTCGCCGATCGAGCGAAAGCCGCCGCGCCGGGCGCGCTCGGCGACGATCCGCTGGGCGAGCGTCGGGCCGATCCCGTCGATGGCGTCGAGCTGCTCGGCGGTCGCGGTCGAGAGGCTCACCGTGGCGCCCGGTGCCGGCGCCGCGCCTGCTGCGCCCGCCGTGGGCGGCCCCACCGGTCCGGCGGCCGGGGCCGCTCCGGCGCGCGCGACGACGATCTGCTGGCCGTCCTGGATGCGAGCCGCGAGGTTGACCGCGGCGAGATCGGCCTTCGCGCTGGGCCCGCCCGCGCGGTCGAGCACGTCGGCAACACGCGAGCGGGCAGGGACCTCGTAGAGCCCCGGCCGGCGGACGGCGCCGACGACGTGGACGTAGACACCCGGTGCCCGCCCGCCGCCGCGCGGGGCCGCGGCCGCGGGCTCGCCGATCCGTACCGGGGTCCCGCCGTCGTCGCTCCCACCGCCCAGCGCGCGGGCGCCGAGAAACGCTGCCGTGGCAGCCGCCAGGAGGCAGGCGACGAGCTTCAGGTCGAGGTTCTCGGGCACGCGCCCGACGCTAGGCGCGCGTGGCGCAGCTGCGGGCCTCCGGCCGTGACGGAAGCGCTACGCCGCGGAGACGATTCCGTCGATCAGGCGACCGACCGCGGTGATGCCGGCGTTGAGGTGCCCGATCGGCGTGTCCTCGGACGCCGTGTGCGAGAGCCCGTGCGTGGAAGACACGAAGATCATCGCCGACGGCGCCACGCGGGCGATCTCGGCGGCGTCGTGGAGCGCCCCGCTCGGAAGCGCCACCTCCGCCCCGCCAACCGCCTCGCACGCCCGCGTCGCACGTCCCACGAGGGCGGCGTCGAAGGGAACCGGGTCGAGCGTCCAGATCGGCTCGCTGTGGGCGGTGCACCCTTCCCGGGTGGCAGCGGCCGCGACCAGCTGGTCGAGCTCGGTGTTCATCGCGGCCAGCGCGGCTGGGTCGAGCTGGCGCTGGTCGATCAGTATCTCGGCGCGGCCGGGCACGGCCGTGGCGATCCCCGGCTGGAGGTCGATCCTGCCCGCCGTCGCCACGCCGCCGTGGCGGCGCGCGATCTCGGGGAGCCCGGCGACGACCCGCGCCGCCGCCACGCCCGCGTCGACGCGCCGCTCCATCGGGGTGGACCCGGCGTGCGCGGTCACGCCCTGGAGGACGACCCGGCGGCGGTCGATGCCCACGCAGCCGCTGACGGCGGCGCACGAGGTGCCCGTCGCCTCGAGCACCGGCCCCTGCTCGATGTGCAGCTCGAGATACGCGGACAGGCGCTCCCGGCGCCCCTCGCCGGCGGTGCCCATCGTGTCGACGTCGACTCCGAACGCGGCGAGGGCGTCGGGCAGCGGCGTCCCCTCCGCGTCGCGCAGGTTCCGCACGGCGTCCGGATCGAGCGTGCCGGCGAACGCCGAGCTGCCGAGGAGGGAGCGCCCGAAGCGCGCGCCTTCCTCGTCGGCCCAGTCGACCAGAGCCACGGTCCGCGCCGGCCGCCGGCTCTCGGAGATGGTGCGCAGGACCTCGAGCCCGGCGAGCACGCCGAGCGAGCCGTCGAGCCAGCCGCCGTTCGGCACCGAGTCCAGGTGCGATCCGACCGCCACGATCTCGCTGCTGTTGCCCTCCAGCTCGGCCCACAGGTTCCCGGCCAGATCGACCGACACGCGCACCGGCAGCTCCGCGAGCCGCTCGCCGAGGAAGTCGCGCGCGGCCTGCCACTCGTCGGTCCACGCGATCCGCCGCGCGCCCTCCGGGCCCCCGGTGCGGCGGTGGAGCTCCTGCAGGTCGGCGATGACGCGCGCCGGGTTCAACCTCCGTCCCCCCGCCGCAGCGGCTGGCACAGGCAGTGCGGGCCGCCGCCGCCCATCGTAAACGGCCACAGGTCGGGCTCGTGGACCTCGAGCCCGAGCGCCCGCAGCCGTCCGTTCGCCGCCGACCCCGCGGTCGAGAGCACCCGATCGGCTCCGAGCGCGACCACGTTGGCGCGGAGCGCGAAGGCGTCGTCGGGGCTCACCTCGACCAGCTCGATGCCGTGCCCGCGCAGCCAGCTCCCGAGCCCGTCGGGCGCGGCGTCGGCGCAGAACACCGCCAGCCCGGCGGCCGCCATGCAGACCAGCACGTCGATGTGCACCCAATGCGGGTCGAACGGCTGGAGGCGGACCTCCCACCCGAGGTCGCGCAGCCAGCCGGCCACCTGCTGGGCGGCCGGCTCCTGGGTGCGCTCGTCGCAATAGCCGAGGACCGCGACCCGCGGCGCGACGACGACGAGGTCGCCGCCCTCGAGCGCGGCCGCGGTCACCATCCGGTGGATCGGGATCCCCGCGGCCTCGTAGAACCCGATCACCGGCGCATACTCGCCGCGGCGCCACCACTGGTGCAACTGGGTCACGATCGGGCCCGCGTCGCACCAGATGCTCGAGTCGCGGGCGAACACCTGGTAGGGCAGCGCCGGATCGGGCTCGAGCCGGTGGACGCGGGCGCCCGCGTGCTCGAAGACCGCCACGAGCTCGGCGTGCGCGGCCAGCACGTCGGCGGGCGTCAGCTCGCGGCCGCCGGCGAGCGCGGCCTTGGAGATAGCGCTCGTCGGGAGCCAGCGGAAATGGTCGGGCGGGCCGACCAGCACCTCGGCGAGCGATGACGTCTCGTCGGCGAGCCCCCATTCCATGGTCACGCGTCCTCGGCCGCGACCCGGATCGTGCGCAGCTTGCGGTCGCTCGCGCCGCGCAGGCTCCCGCCATGCTCGATGGCGATCTGGATGTACTCGAGCGTCTCCGCGGTGAGTCGCTCGCCGGGAAGGACGTTCGGGATCCCGGGCGGGTAGGCCGCCAGCGACTCGGCGGCGATCCGCCCGACGGCGTCGGCGACCGGGACGACCTCCTGCGGCCCGAGGAAGGCCTCACGCGGCGACATCGCCAGCTCGCCCCACGGCGGTGGCGGCGCGAACTCCTCGCGGCGGCGGTCCGGGCGGTCCCCGAGCGCGCCGACGGCGTCGCGCAGGGCCGCGACCAGGCGCTCGCCCTGCGGGCGGGCCGGCTCCGCCATGCCGAACACGCCGACCATGACGTTCTCGCCCGCGAGCTCGAGGTAGATGTCCGAGCGTCCGCGCAGGAGGCTCGCGACGTCGTAGCCGTTGGCGCCCGTGCCGCGGACGTCGATCGCGAGCCGCAGCGGGTCGTAGCCGTGGACGCCGGGCGCGCCGGCGAGCGAGGAGTCGAGCACGTCGAGGCCCGGAATAGCGCGCACCGCCGCGCGGATCTCCTCCATCGCCGCAATCGTCTCGCCGAGCAGCTCATGCCCGCGCGTCACGGCCAGGCGGCGAGCGGCGTCGAGTGAGCCCAAGAGGAGCGAGTTAGGGCTCGTCGACTCGACGAGCGTGACCGCGCGATCGACGATCGTCTGGTCGATCCGCCCTGCGGCCGAGCGGCCGAGGTGGACCATCGCCGACTGGGTCAGGCTGCCGACGATCTTGTGGGTGCTCGAGATCACCAGGTCGGCGCCGAGCGACAGCGCGTGGGCCGGCAGGTCCGGGTGGAACGCCATGTGGGCCCCCCACGCCTCGTCGACCACGAGCGGCACGCCGTGCGAATGCGCGACCTCGGCCAGCCCGGCGACATCCGCCACGGCACCGAAGTACGTCGGCGAGATCGCCGTGGCGCCGACCGCCTCCGGCGTCTTCGAGAGCGCCCGGTCGAGCGTCGCGGGCGCCAGGCAGTGTGCGATGCCGAGCGCCGGATCGACCTCGGGGGCGACGAACGTCGGCCTCATGCCGGCGAGTATCAGCCCGTCGATCGTCGACGAGTGGGCGTTCCGCTGGACCACCACCTGGTCGCCGGCGTGGGCAAGGGTGAGCAGCGCGACGTGGTTGCCCTGCGAGGCCCCGTTGATGAGGAACCAGCTGCGGGCCGCCCCCCACGCCTCGGCGGCCAGCACCTGCGCCTCCTCGAAGGGGGTCGGATCGAGGCCCACGTCGATCCCCTCGGTGAGCGCGGGGATGTCCATCGCAAGCGCCGGCTCGCCGAGCGCCTCGGCGAGCTCGGGGTCGGCCCCAGGGCCGCCCTTGTGGCCGGGCACGTGCAGCCGGCCCGGGTTGCGGACTGCGTAGGCGCGCAGAGCGGCGAGATACGGCGCGTCGCTGGAGTCGGCCATTTCGCGAGCCTAGAGGCTCGCGAGCGCGAGTTCGACGGCCTCGGCCGGCGAGGCCGCCGGGCGGATCGACGTGTCGGGCATCCCCGCCCGCTCGAGCGTCCACGTGGCGAGGCCGATGACGGGCGTGCCCGTCCGCAGGGCGAGGGCTACCTCGGTCAGCGTCCCGTACGCCCCCCCGACCGCGATCAGCGCATCGGCCGCCCGCACGATCAACCCGTTGCGCAGCTCGCCGAGGCCGGTCGCGACGGCCACGTCGACGTACTCGTTGGCGGCCGTCCGGTCCTCACCCGGAAGGATCCCGAGCGTCACCCCGCCGCCTTCGCGGGCTCCGCGGCAGGCAGCTTCCATAACGCCTCCGCGCCCGCCCGTGATCACGAGCGTGCCGCGCTGGGCGAGCAGCCGCCCGACCTCGCAGGCCGTCTCGGCCTCGGCCGTCGTGGCCTCGGCCGGGCCGACCACGGCGACATACGCTGCGTCCGTCAGTCGACGTTCCCCGCGACGACTTCGGTCGGGTCCTCGGAACCGGCTCCCGTCGGAGATTTCGGCTCGCCGGATGCGGCGCCGCCGTCCCGCGGCTCGAAGCCGACCGACAAGCGGGCCACGGCTGCGACCGCGCCGCCGACCATCAGGGCCGCGCCGCCGATGGCCAGGTAGATGCCGATCTCGTTGCCGCGGCCGATCGCCGCGGGCGGGTGGTTGAGGATCTGGGCGAGGGTGATCGCCAGGGCCGCGACCGACAGCGGCAGCATGCCGTGGCGCAGCTGCGGCGTGGCGGGCAGGTGCGCGTCGAGACGGTCCAGCGACGCAGAGATCACGGCGATCCCGAGCCCCATCAGCACCAGGTCGAGGACCTCGTAGGCTTTCCACGCGTTGATGCCGGGCTCGAACCAGTCGAGGAAGAGCGAGACGAACAGCAGGAGCGCGCCCGCGATCGCGACGAGCGGGCCTGCCGACACCCGCTTCATCGGGCCACCACGTTGACGAGCTTGCCGGGCACGACGATCACCTTGACGATCTTCCTTCCCGTCGAGCTGCGCCTGAACCTTCTCGGATTCGCGAGCGCGAGCCGCTCGAGGTCGTCGTCGGTGGCGTCCGCCGGCACGTCGATCCGGTCGCGCAGCTTGCCGTTGACCTGCACGACGAGCTCGGAGCGTGTCGGTGGCGAGCAGCGCCGGGTCGGCCTCGGGCCACGGCTCCTCCCAGACCCGCCGCCCGGTCAGCGACTCGTAGACCTCGCTGCCCAGGTGCGGCGCGAAGGGGAAGATGCAGCGACGCCGCCGTGGCGACCGCGAAGCGCAGCTGTGAGGCGCCCTCCGGCGTGGCGACAAGCTCGTCGCGGTCGCTGGTAGATCTCGTTGACCAGCTCGATCACGGCCGCGATCGAGGTGTGGGTGGCGAACCGCTCGCCGAGGTCGCGCGTGACCTTGTCGATCGCCCAGTGGGCCTTGCGCAGCAGCTCGGTCGGCTCGCCCGGCGGGGTCGTCCGGCTCGGCCTCGCGCGGCGCGTCGTCGCGCCGGCGCGCCACAGGCGCGACAGGAAGCGGTGGATGCCCTCGATGCCCTCGTCGGCCCAGTCGCCGCCCTCGGCCGGGTGGCCGACGTAGAGGATGTAGCAGCGCGCGGTGTCGGCCCCGTAGCGCTGCGACGATACTCGCCGGGCGACACCACGTTGCCCTTCGACTTCGACATCTTCGCGCCGTCGCGCGTGACCATCCCCTGCGTGAACAGGCTGCGCGAACGGCTCCTGGACCCCGAGCAGGTCGAGGTCGGCCAGCGCCTTCGTGAAGAAGCGCGCGTACATCAGGTGCAGGATCGCGTGCTCGACGCCGCCGATGTACTGGTCGACCGGCATCCAGCACGTCGACCGCCTCACGATCCCACGGCGCCTCGTCGTTGCGCGCGTCGCAGTAGCGCAGGAAGTACCAGGAGGAGTCGACGAACGTGTCCATCGTGTCCGTCTCGCGACGTGCCGAGCCCGCCGCACTTCGGGCAGGTGGCGGAAACCCAGTCCTCGGCCGCCGCGAGCGGGCTCTTGCCCTTCGGGCGCGTAGTCGTCGACGTCGGGCAGCTCGACCGGCAGCTGATCGTCGGGCACCGGCACGAGCGCCGCACGTCTCGCAGTGGACGATCGGGATCGGGCAGCCCCAGTAGCGCTGGCGCGAGAGCAGCCAGTCGCGCAGCCGGTAGTTGATCGCGCGGCTCGCCCTTGCCCTCGGCGGCGAGCCAGTCGACGATCTGCGCTCGAACGCCTCGCGGTTGCGCGATGCCGTCGAAGCGACCCGAGTTCACCAGCGGCCCGTCGCCGCTGCTGCGCCGCGTCCTGCACGTCGTCGCCGCCTGCGACCACCTCGCGGATCGGCAGGCCGAACTTCTTCGCGAACGCGTGGTCGCGCTCGTCGTGCGCGGGCACGGCCATGATCGCGCCGGTGCCGTACTCCATCAGCACGTAGTCGGCCACGAACATCGGGATCTGCTCGCCGTTCACCGGGTTGGTGACGGTGCGCGCCGAGCGCGCACCCCGGTCTTCTCCCGGTCGTCGGCGCCGCGGTCCTCGGCCGACTCGGTGAGCGCGCGGCGCACGTACTCGCGCACCTCCTGCGGAGTCGCTCAGCTTCGAGCACGTCCGGGTGCTCGGGCGCCATGACGAAGAAGGTGGCGCCGAACAGCGTGTCGGGGCGGGTGGTGAAGACCGGGTAGTCGTTGCCGAGCTGCGTCGCAGCGGAACACGACCTCGGCGCCCTCGGAGCGGCCGATCCAGTTCTTCTGCATGGTCACGACGTGGGCCGGCCAGTCGATGTCCTCGAGGTCGTCGAGCAGCGCGGTCGGCGTAGTCGGTGATCTTGAAGAACCACTGCTCGAGCTGGCGCGGCTCGACCTCGTGCCGCAGCGCTCGCAGCGACCGTCGATCACCTGCTCGTTGGCGAGCACCGTGGCGTCCTTGGGGCACCAGTTGACGCCGCCTCCTTGCGGTAGGCGAGGCCGCTTCTCGTAGCAGCCGCAGGAAGAGCCACTGGGTCCAGCGGTAGTAGCGCGGGCTCGTGGGTGCCGAACTCGCGCGACCAGTCGATCGACACGCCCCACTCGCGGAACTGGCGGCGGAACTCGGCGATCGACTGCCTCGGTCGACTCGCGCGGGTGCCGGCCGGTCTTGATCGCGTGGTTCTCGGCGGGGAGGCCGAACGCGTCGTAGCCCATCGGGTGGAGCACGCGGTAGCCCGTTGCGGCGGCGGAAGTGGGCGATCGGCGTCGCCGACCGAGTAGACCTTGAGGTGGCCGATGTGCGGCTCGCCCGACGGGTAGGGCAGCATCTCGAGCACGTAGGCGGTCGGGCGCTCGTCGTGGCCTCGTTCGACACCTCCCAGGTGCGCTCGTCGGCCCACACCTGCTGCCACGGGCTCGATCTGCTTTGGCGTCGTAGCGATCCATCGGCGCCGCCGGAGGTTATCGACGGGCCAGTTCATCCCACATGCCGATCAGGTCCCGTGGCCGACCTCGACCCCGCGGCGTTCGCGATCCACCGCGCCGAGGTCGAACGGCGCCGAGCTCGCCTACGTCCACGAGGGCGCGGGCGGCGTTCCCCTCCTGCTCGTCCACGGCTGGCCCGAGACCAGCGGATCTGGTGGCGCAACATCGCGCCGCTCGCGGCCGCGGGGTTCGAGGTGATCGTGCCCGACCTGCGTGGGTTCGGCGACTCCGGCCTCGCGCCGGACGAGCGCTACGACGTGGCCGCCCACTCCCGCGACCTCCAGGCGCTGCTCGCCGACACCTCGGCCACGACCGTTGCGTCGTCTGCGGCGGCGATCTCGGCGGGCGTCGCTCATACAGGACCTGTCGCTGCGCTTCGACGGGCCTCGTCGACCGCCAGGTCCTCTTCAACACCATCCCGCCGGTGCTCGCCGGACGAGTACGCCGCCGCGGGCCTCGCGGCCGAGCTGCCCCGCGCGAGACGCGGCAGACATCCGACTACTTCCGCCGCCAGTCGCGCGAGGCCGACGGCCTCGCCGCCGAGCTGCGACACCCCCGAGAAGCGGCGCGCGCTACGTCGCGCAGATGTACGGCCCGCGGTTCTGGGCGGCGCCAGGATCGTTCGACGCGGGAGGACGTCGAGTTCCTGACCGAGCCGTTCGGCGACGCCGAGCCAGTTCCGCGCGTCGATCGCGAACTACGAGTACGTGCGCGGGGCGCACGCAGGGCCCCGGAGCCGCCGCGGGTGCTCGAGCGCAACCCCCACCGCGCCCTCGTCCTGTACGGGCCCGAGGACCACGTGATCCCGCCCGACTTTCCCGCAGCGGATGGAGGTCGCGTTCCCGGAGATCGTCGGGCCGTTCATCGTCGCGGACGCCGGGCATTTCCTCATGTGGGAGCGCGCGCGTGTGCTGAACCGTGCAGCGGTCGCTTTCTGCCTGGACCTTCTGGGAGAATCAGCACGGCGATGAGCGACCCTCAGACCGCAGCCGACCGCGCCGCAGCGCAGGTCGAGCAGATCGTGGCGGCCGCGCAGGACGCGGCCGCGCAGATCCGCGCGGACGCAGAGGCCGAGCGCGAGAAGATCGTGAAGCGCGGGCGCGAGACCGTCGAGCGCGAGCTCGAGAGCGGTCAGAAGGAGGCCATCCAGATCGTCCAGGACGCCAAGCGCGACGCCGAGGACGTGCTCGGGCAGGCGCGTCAGGACGCGCAGGAGCTGCGCAGCCAGACAAAGGCCGCCGTCGAGGGCCGGATCGCGGCAGCCGAGAAGTCCGCCGCCGACGTGCTCGCCGAGGCCCGCGCGCTGACCGGCGGGCTGCGCCAGCTGGGCCGCTCGCTCGAGGAGCAGGCGGAGCGCATCCTGCGCGATGTCACGGCGGCGCACAAGCGCATGCAGGCCGACCTGCGTGTCGGCCCCGGGCCGCCCATGCCGGACATCGGCGCGGGCGCACGGCCACGGCCCCGGCCAGAGCGCGAGCGGGACCGCGACGAGGAGAGTGCGCCCAGCCGTCGCAGCCCAAGCGGCGGAGGCCGGGCGAGCCCGTTCGACGAGCTCGACGTGCCGAGCTGGGTCGCGCCGGACTGACCCCGCGTCAGCGCGCGACGATCCGCGTCGCCGTTGCCTTCCACGACGCCGACACGGCCACGCCGGGCGCGAGCCCGAGCTGGTCCGCAGCCGCGGTGGTCAGCTCGGCCGTCAGCGGCTGACCGGCCGCGAGCCCGACCCGCACGCGGTTCCCGAGCTGCGTGACCGAGGCGACAGTCGCCGGCAACCGGTTGCGCGGGGAGCCCCCGCCGGCCGGCGCACCCACCCGCTCGACGCGCGATCTCCCACGGGTGCACCGCCACGGCGACCGGCCCGTCGCCGGGCGTCGGTGCTGACGACGGTGCCTCCCCCGTCGAGCACCACCTCGGTGAGGCCGTCGCGCCCCGGGCGCGCCGAGCCGGCGAGAACCACCGCGCCCGTCAGGTCGGCGACGAACGCCGACGCGGGCGCCGCGACGAGTTCGGCCGCAGCACCCGACTGCACGATCCGCCCCGCATCGACGACGGCAACGCGGTCCGCGAGCACCGCCGCCTCCTCGAAGTCGTGCGTCACGAGCAGCGCGGGCACCTTCGCCGCCGCGAGGATCTCGGCGAGCTCGCGCGCAGCCGCGGCGCGCGTGCGCGTGTCGAGCGCCGTGAGCGGCTCGTCGAGCAGGAGCACGCGGGGCTCCGGCGCGAGCGCACGGGCGAGGGCCACGCGCTGGCGCTCGCCGCCCGACCACGTGCGCGGCCGGCGGTCGGCGAGATGGCCCGCCCCGAAGCGGTCGAGGAGCTCGCACGCGCGCCGGCGGCGCTCGGCGCGGCCGGTGCCACGCAACCCGTAGGCGACGTTCTCCCACCCGCGCAGGTTCGGGAACAGCGCGTAGTCCTGGAACACGTACCCGACGCGGCGCCGCTCGGCGGGCACGTTCAGCCCCGTGCCGGTGTCGAGCCAGCGCTCCCCGCCGCACTCGACCGCGCCACGCGGCGGCGTGTAGAGCCCGGCGGCGACGCGGAGGACGGTGGTCTTGCCCGCGCCGGAGGGTCCGGCCAGCGCCAGCGCCTCGCCCGCCGCCGCCTCGAGCGTGATGTCGAGGTCGAGGGCGCCGAGCCGCCCGGCCGCCTCAAGCGCGAGCATCGTCCGCCGTCCCGAGCGCGGGCAGCAGCTTCACGCCGAGCAGGATCGCCCCGCTGACGGCGATCAGGACCGCGGACAGGGCCAGCGCGCCGTCGAAGTCGTCCCCGAAGCGGCCGTAGATCGCCAGCGGCGCCGTCTGCGTGACTCCCTGCAGGCTGCCCGCGAAGACGAGGGTGGCGCCGAACTCGCCCAGCGCCCGCCCCCATGCGAGCGCGGCGCCGGCGGCGAGTCCCGGCGCGGCGTTCGGGATCGCGATGCGCGCGAGCGTGCGCGCCTCGCCCGCGCCGAGCGTGCGCGAGGCCTCGAGCAGGGCCGGGTCGAGCGCCTCGAACGCCGCCATCGCCCCGCGGATGTAGAACGGGCTCGCCACGAACACGAGCGCGAGCACCACGCCTGCGGTCTGGAATACGAGCTCGACCCCGGCGTCGGCGAGCGGCTCGCCGAGCAGGCCCGAGGGGCCGACCGCCGCGAGCAGCGCGATCCCGGCCACGGCCGGCGGCACCACCAGCGGCAGCTCGACGAGGGTGACAGCCAGCGCGCGGCCGCGGAACCGGCGGGTGGCCAGCAGCCAGGCCGCCGGCGTGCCGGCCAGCACGATGATCGCGAGGGCGATCGTGGTGGCCTCGAGGCTGAGGCGCAGGGCGTCGAGCGCGCCGTCGCGGCCCAGCGCGTCGATCAGATCCGCAGGGCTCGAGTCGACGAAGATCGCGACGAGCGGCAGCGTGAGGAAGAGCAGCACCGCCGTCAGCGCAACCACCAGCAGCCCGGCGAACGCGCGCGGCGGCACGCTCACTGTGCCGGCGGCGGCGCGAAGCCCGCGGCCCCCAGCGCTGCCTGGCCCTCCGCCGCCCAGGAGCCCGGTGATGAAGTCCGCAGCCGCGGCGGGTTGCTTGGCGCCCTTTCACCACCGCCGCCCCGTAGTCGACGCTCGGCTGCAGCTCCTCGGGCAGGCCGACCGCCGTCAGCTTCCCGCTCGCCGCCTCGACGTCCGTGACGTAGACGAACCCGGCGTCCGCCGCGCCCTGGGTGAGCTTGCCGACGACCCCCTTCACGTCGGGCTCCTCGGACCTCACGTTCGCCGTCGATCGCCTTCGCCGCGGCCTCCGGCAGCCGGTCGAGGACCTTCCGCGTGTAGTCGCCGACCGGCACGCCTGCGGCGCCGATCACCAGCTTCTTGCCCGGCTTCGCCCAGGTCGTCGAGCGAGTCGATGTCGGAACCGGTGGGCACGGCGATGACCAGCCGGTTGCCCGCGAAGACGACGGGCTTCTCGACCAGGCCCTCCGCGTACAGGTCCTCGGGGAGCTTCGTATTGGCGGCCGCGAAGACGTCGGGCCGGACGCCCTTGCGGATCTGCGCCGCGAGCTCGTCGGACCCGGCGAAGCTGAACCGGGCGTTTGCACCGTCGAAGCTCTTGCCGTAGTCGGTTAAGGCCGCGCGCAGAGACGCCCCCGCGGACACGGTGATGGCGGGTTTCTCCGAGCCCGCCGTGCCGGCGCTGCTCCCGTCGTCGCCGTCGCACCCGGGTACGGCGATCAGGACGAGCGCGGCGACCAGCACGAGCGGCGCACGGCGAGCGGTCACGCGCCGCGCTCGACCATCACCGACGTCGCCTTGACGGCGGCAATCGCCGGCACTCCGGGCGCGAGGCCCAGCTCCTCGACGGCGTCGCGGGTCACGGCGGCCGTCACGCGGTGGGGCCCCGCCTCGATCTCGACCAGCGCCATCACGCCGTCGACCTCGACCGAGGTCACGACACCCGGGAAGCGGTTGCGCGCCGACAGCGCATCGCCGGCGCGGTGGCGCGCCGGGCGACCGCTCAGGCGCTCGACCTCCGTTGCCGGAACCCGGCGGCGATTCGCACTGTCGCGGACGGTCGCCAGCTTGCCGGCGCTTGTCCCACCGCCGCAGCGTGTCGGCGCTGACGCCGATGGCCGCAGCCGCTTCACCGAGGGTGAGGTCTGCCATCTGCCTAAGCATTGCATAGGCAGATTTCCACCGCTTCTCCTCACGAGTTCGGCAGCGGCGATCCGGCGAAGAAGAAGAACCAGATTCCGAACACCATGAGCGCCGCCGAGACGCTGCACACCATCACGACGTCGAGCACGCTGCGCGGCAGGCGCGAATCGTCCTCGCCGCGCATGCTGCGGTGCCACGGCATTCGCACACGGACCACCGGCTCGGCGCCGATCACCGCGCCGTAGATGCGGTTGAGCTTCGCCAGCAGCTTGGCCATCAGCACGGCGGAGACGACGATGCCGGCGATGACGAGCATGTACGGCCCGAACCCGGTCTGCTGCGAGTCGGCCTGGAGCATCGACCCGAGCCACAGCCACCCCACCGGGATGCCGAGCCAGAGCACGACGCTCCCGACCGCCATCGCCGCGATCAGGGCGTACTTCGCCAGCGGGTTTGCCGATGAATGCGACATCGCGCGATGTAATTATCTCACGGACGACGCCCGCTAGCGGGCGGTGACGCCGAGGATCAGCTCGGCGGCCTCGATCGGCACGTCGAGTTGCGGACAGTGGCCGACGCCGTCGAGCTCGACCCAGTCCGCATGCGGGAACCATTCGTCGCGAAAACGAGCCGCCGCGGATGGCCAGCCGAGGATGCGGTCCGCCGTGCCCCAGGCGAAGCGCAGCGGGCAGTCGATGCCCGCGGGATCGAGCGGCCAGCCCGCGCGCGCGGCGAACGCGATCAGCGGCCCGGCGTCGCAGGCGGCCGCCCCGACCATCTGATGCGCGATCAGCTCGGCCGGGATGTGCTCCCAGCGCTCGGCGACGAACGACGTCGCGCGGCGGCGGCCCTCGGCGCTCGACACGATCGCGTCTGCCTGCGGCGCAGCGTTTGCGAGCAGCCGCTGCATCTGCGTGAAGTGCTCGAGCGTGGCGCGGGGCGCCTCGTCATCGGCCGCCCAGCCGCCGGCCGGCGCGAACGCGACCACGGACTCCGCCCGCCCCCGGCCCGCGAGCGCGAGGGCGACCAACCCGCCGAGGGAGTTGCCGGTGATGTGGGCCGTAGCGATGCCGGCGGCGTCCATCGCCGCCTCGACGCCGTCGGCCATCGTGTCCGCGGTGATCTCGTCCGGGAGGCCCGGGCCGCCGGCGTGGCCGGGGAGCGTCGGCGCGAGCACGTGATGGCGGCGCTCGAGCGCCGGCAGCACGAGTTCCCACGTCCGCCACGTGTCGGTGAACCCGTGGATGCAGACGAGGGGCGAGCCGGAGCCGCCGCGGTGCTGCGGGGTGAAGAGCGCGGCCAGGGCTAGCGGGCGGCCGGAGCGGGCTTCTTCGACCACTCCGCCTTGTGGACCTTCTTGGCAGCCTGGTATTCCGCCAGCGCGGCGGGCGAGTCGACGGCGCCGAGGGTCGGGTGCCAGGGGACGAGCGGCTCCGCGATCTCGACGCCGAAGCGCTGCGCGAGCACCGCCCCCATCGATTTGACCTTCATCTCGCCGAACCCGGGAAGCGCCTCGAGGTTCGCCTTCAGCTCGACCGCGTCGGCGGCATCGGTCCAGACGCGGGCAGCGTCGCCGTCGTACTCGTCGCGCAGGTGGGCGGCGAGATCCTGGACCCGCTTCGCCATCGAGCCCGGGTAACGATGGACGGCCGGCTTCTGGCGAAAGACGGCTTCGAGGTCGGCGTCGGCAAGCGTGGCGGCGTCGAGCGAGCCGACCCGCTCCTTGATCACCAGCGGGCCCTCGAAGGCCTTCTGCACCGTGACCTGCTGGTCGAGCGCGAACCCGACGAGCAGCGCCATCGGATCGGCGGCGATCAGCTCGTTCGCGGCGTCGGACTCCGTGAAGTAGAGGCGGTCGGGCATGGCTCGATCGTATCGCCCGTCCCGCTCCGCCAGTTGCATTTCCGCGCGACCTCCGCCAAGCTGGCGCCGTCGGGGTCCGCGGGAGGACTTCGTCGGGGTGTCCGTGGGAGGACGCCGCCGGGACAGGGAGACTCGACTGGGAGGCGTGAGTGACGAACCGGGGCAGGGGTACGCGTGCGTGGAGGTTTGCTGCGCTCGCAGCGATGGTGTTCGTCGTCGCGGCTGCAGCGTGGGTCGCCACCCCGCTGCGGACCGCTGACGCAGCCTCCTCCCCGGGGACGCTGAACTGCCGCGCGAGCGCGGTCAAGGCGGTCGGGTTCGAGCCGTTCATCGCGAACAACCAGTTCCAGCCCTGCGTCGACGGCAGCGCCGGCCTCGACACCGGTCCCAGCCCGGTGATCCGCGCCCAGGCGCTCTCAGCCACCACGAACATCACGCCCGGCGTCCCGAGCGGACCCGGCAAGGGACCGGTCGCGGTCTCGAAGACCGGCGCCACGGAGCTGACGATCGGCGCCGGCGCCGCGGCGATCCGCATCGTCTCGCTGCGCTCACAGGTGACCGCGAAGTGCGGCGCCAACGGCGTCGATCTCAGCGCGACGGGCGAGGTCGGCCCCATCTATGTCGCGGGCCTCCGAGTGCGCGCCACGACCAGCACCGCTCCCACCACGATCAACGTCGGCGCGGTGGTCATCCACGTCAACCAGAAGATCGCCACCGCCGGCAAGCTGACCCAGCGCGCCGTCGCGATCGAGAGCCCGGTGCTCGGGACCGTGTACGTGGGAGAGGCGAGCGCCGGATCGACCGGCAAGGTCTGCTTCACCGACGACGACGGCGATTCCGTCGACGACAGCGACGACAACTGCCCGACCGTCGCCAACCCCGATCAGGAGAACAACGACGGGGACAGCCGCGGCGACGCGTGCGACGCCGACGACGACAACGACGGCCAGGCCGACACGGCCGACAACTGCCGCTTCGACGCGAACCCCGGCCAGGAGGATCAGGACGGCGACGGAGTGGGCGACGCCTGCGACGGCGACAGGGACGGCGACGACGTCGCCGACGCGAGCGACAACTGCCCGACGCAGCCGAACACCGATCAGAAGAACAACGACGGGGACGCGCAGGGGGACGAATGCGATCCCGACGACGACAACGATTCCGTCAACGACACCGCGGACAACTGCAATCTCGCCGCGAACACCGATCAGGCGAACCTGGACGGCGATCCCCTCGGCGACGTGTGCGATCCCGACGACGACGGCGACTCGGTCAACGACGACACCGACAACTGCAAGGTCGTCGGCAACACGGACCAGCAGAACACGGACGGCGACCCGCAGGGCGACGCCTGCGACGAGGACGACGACAACGACACCGTCAATGACGACACCGACAACTGCCGCACGACCGGCAACCAGAACCAGGCGAACCTCGACGGCGACGCTCGGCGACGCCTGCGATCCCGACGACGACGGGGACACCGTCAACGACGACACCGACAACTGCGCGCGGGTCGCCAACGCGAACCAGGCGAACAACGACGGCGACCCCCAGGGCGACGCCTGCGACGAGGACGACGACAACGACGGCAGGCCAGACACCGACGACAACTGCGACACCGTCGCGAACCCGGACCAGGAGAACAACGACGGCGACGCCCAGGGCGACGCCTGCGACGCCGACGACGACAACGACACCGTCGCCGACGACACCGACAACTGCGCCGGTCGCGAACACGGATCAGGCCAACAACGACGGCGACCGGCACGGCGACGCGTGCGACGCGGACGACGACAACGACACGGTCGCCGACGAGACCGACAACTGCCGCACCGACGCGAACACCGGCCAGGCGAACAACGACGGCGACGTCCGACGGCGACGCCTGCGACGCCGACGACGACAACGACGGCGTCGCCGACGACGCCGACAACTGCGCCACGGTCGCGAACCCCGGCCAGGAGAACACCGACAGCGACGCCCTCGGCGACGCCTGCGACACCGACGACGACAACGACACCGTCGCCGACGAGAACGACAACTGCCGCACTCGACGCGAACACCGGCCAGGAGAACACCGACGGCGACTCCGACGGCGACGCCTGCGACGCCGACGACGACAACGACAACGTCGCCGACGACGACCGACAACTGCCGCACCGTGGCCAACACCGGCCAGGCGAACAACGACGGCGACGCCGAGGGCGACGCCTGCGACGCCGACGACGACAACGACACCGTCGCCGACACCGGCGACAACTGCCAGACGGTCGCGAACACCGGTCAGGCGAACAACGACGGCGACGCCGAGGGCGACGCCTGCGACGGCGACGACGACAACGACACGGTTGGCGGACGGCGACGACAACTGCCGCACCGATGCCAACACCGGTCAGGAGAACACCGACGGCGACGCGCAGGGCGACGCCTGTGACGCGGACGACGACAACGACACCGTCGCCGACGACACCGACAACTGCCGCACCGTGGCGAACACCGGCCAGGAGAACACCGACGGCGACTCAGAGGGCGACGCCTGCGACGCCGACGACGACAACGACACCGTCGCCGACGACCGGCGACAACTGCGCCAAGGTCGCGAACACCGGCCAGGAGAACAACGACGGCGACGCCGAGGGCGACGCCTGCGACGCCGACGACGACAACGACACCGTCGCCGACGACACCGACAACTGCCGCTCCGACGCCAACACCGGCCAGGAGAACAACGACGGCGACGCGCAGGGCGACGCCTGCGATCCCGACGACGACAACGACACCGTCGCCGACGGCGGGGACAACTGCCCGTCCGACGCCAACCAGGGCCAGGAGAACACGGACGGCGACGCCCAGGGCGACGCGTGCGACGCCGACGACGACAACGACAACGTCGCCGACGCGACCGACAACTGCCGCACGGATGCGAACACCGGCCAGGAGAACACCGACGGGGACGCGCTCGGCGACGCCTGCGACCCCGACGACGACAACGACACGGTCGCCGACACGGGCGACAACTGCCCGACCAACGCCAACACCGGCCAGGAGAACAACGACGGCGACGCCCAGGGTGACGTCTGCGATGCCGACGACGACAACGACGGCACGCCCGACTCGCTCGACTGCGCCCCGACCGACCCGAGCCAGAACACGGGTGCGGCGGACCTGCCCGACATGGCGTTCGCCGACACGAACTGCGACGGCATCGATGGGAAGATCGCCGACGCCGTGTTCGTCTCGACATCGGGCTCGGATTCGAACGCCGGCACCACGCCGGCGACGGCGAAGCGGACGGTCAACGCAGCCATCGCACAGGCGGGCCTGAGTGGCCGCGTCCAGGTGCTGGTCGGCCAGGGCACGTTCGCCGAGACCGCGGGTGCGCAGCTACAGGGCGGCCAGATCGTCGCCGGCGGCTACGGCAGCGGGTTCACCTCGCGCTCGGCGTCGGTCGCGACGGAGATCACGGGCTCGCCGCAGGGCGCGCTGGCCGACGCCGACACCGGTGTGACCCTGCAGCTACTCACGGCGCGCGGTAGCGCGGATGCGAACCGCTCGGCGTACGGCATCCGTGCCATCAATGGCTCGTCACTGACACTGCAGCGCGTGACGGTGCGTGCCGGCAACGGGAGCGGCGGCGCCACCGGCGGCAACGGCTCGACCGGTGCCGCCGGCAACACGGGCGGGAACGGCGCGAACGGCAACATCGACAACCAGGACGCCGAGGGCGCCGGCGGCGCCGGCGGCACGGGCAGCGGCTTCGCCGGTGGCCGGGGCGGCGACGGCGGCGAGGACTCGAGCGGGTTCAAGGGCGACAACGGTCTCGCCGGCAGCGGGCCGAACGGCGGCACCGCCGGCCCCGGCGCGGATGACTCCGGCTGCAACGAGCGCAACGGCACCGCCGGCGGCACCGGTGGCAACGGTGGCACCGGCAGCAACGGCGGCGGCGGGTCGACCGCGGCGTCCGGCAGCACGCTGACATGGACCGGCACCGGCGGCAACGGCGGTGGGACCGGTACAAATGGCTCCGGCGGCGGCGGTGGCGGCGGCGGGTCTGGCCAGACCGGCTTTACGTGCATCGACGGCGCCGGCTCGGGCGGCGGTGGTGGCGGCTCCGGCGGCGCGGCGGGCACGCCCGGCGCGGGCGGTGGCGCCGGCGGCGGCTCGTTCGGCATCTACGTGAGCAGTTCGACCGTCAACGTCGCCGACACGTCGAGCGTCCAGGCCGGCAACGGCGGCGCGGGCGGTGCCGGCGGGACCGGCGGCAACGGCGGCACCGGTGGCAACGGCGGCAACGGCGGCTGCCAGTGCAACAGCGAGATCGGCGCCGGTGGCCGCGGCGGCAACGGCGGCGCAGGTGGCCGCGGCGGACACGGCGGCGGCGGCGCCGGTGGCCCGTCGATCGGCGCCTACCGTGTGCCGGGCTCGGGCGCGGTGGTCAACGTGACCGGCGGTTCGAGCGTCACCGGCGGCACGCCCGGCGGTGGCGGTGGCGGCTCAGGGACCGCCGGATCCACCGGCGTCAGCGGCGGACTCCTCTAACGCCGAGGAGAGACCGGGCGGGCCGAGCCGCGCGAGCGGCCGGCCCCGCCTCGAGATGTCGAACGTCTCCCCCGCCGCGGCGCGCTGCATGTACCAGCCGAAGCGCTTGCGGAACTCGTTCGCGCCGACTTCGACGACATCGGGAGTGGAGCTAGCCGGGCTCGAACCGGCGACCTCCTGCATGCCATGCAGGCGCTCTTCCAGCTGAGCTATAGCCCCGAGCCGACCCCAGTCTATCGTCGCGAACTCGAAATCGCGGGCCCACCAGATGCACGCGCGCTGGCCGTTGGCCGCCGGCCCCAGGCGGAGGAAGACCTGGGACTGGCCGTCCATCCGCTCGATCGGGATGAAGTAGCACTCGTCGAGATCCGCGCAGTAGGCGGCGACGGCATCGACGTCCCGAGCCGTGTAGACCCCACGACGGTGGCCGTTTGCGACTCGGCGGGACGAGCGGGCGTTGACCACCACCACATCGCCCTGGCGCGCGGCCCATTTGCATTGCACGCGCAGCGCTCGCTCTCCGACCAAGAAAACCCGATCCGCGCGTCCACCCTCTCCGACCGGCGCGTACACCTCGATTCCCAGCCGCGTCGCCGCCAGCGCTATCGCCTGCTCGGCGATGTTGCCCTTCTGGTCGGTACTCAGTTCATCCATGGACACGAACGCATGTTCGCATCCATGTCGGATGGAGAACTACTCGACGTCGCGGCTCGGCGCCTCGCCCCAGAGGTTCTCGAGACGGTAGAACTCGCGCGCCTGCGGCGTGAAGATGTGGACCACGCAGTCGAGATAGTCGAGGAGGATCCAGCGTGCCTCGCGCATGCCCTCCTCGCGGCGCGGAAGCAGGCCCTGGTCGTCCTTCAGCTCGCGGTAGATCGCGTCGTGGATCGCCTTGGTCTGGCGCTCGGTGTTGCCCGAGCAGACGACGAAGTAGTCGGTGTAGCCCACGATCCCGCGCAGGTCGAGGATGCGGATGTCGATCGCCTTGCGGTCGGACGCGATGGCGGCGATCCGATCGGCCAGGTCGGCCGGGGCGATGCCGGACGCGCGATCGGCCGCCACGGGCTGCTCAGGGGTCATTCGGCCGTCACCACGCCGGTGCTGCCGTACAGGCCCTTCATTGCGATCAACTCAGCCACTGTGTCAGGTACGAGATACCGGATCGGACGACCGGACGCGCTACGGGCTCTTATCTCGGACGAGGAGATGTCCAGGCGCGGCATGTCGAAGAAGCACATCCGGTCGGCTCCCGTGAGGCCGGCGCACTCTGCTGCCACCTGCTCCCGGTCGACCCCGCCGCGGCTCGCCACCGCGACCGTCGCGAGCTCGAGCACGGCCTCCGGCTCGTGCCACGTCGGCAGGCGCGCGGCCTGGTCGGCGCCCAGGATCACCACGAGCTCGTCGTCTGGATGGTTGCCGTGAATGGCCCGCAGCGTGTCGGCGGTGTACGACGGCCCGTCCCGGTCGATCTCGATCCGAGACACCCGCAGCCGGTCGTCACCCGCCGCGGCGGCCTGGCACATGCGCAGGCGCTCCTCCCCACCCGGATCGCCCGCGATCTCGCGGTGCGGCGGTGCACCCACCGGCATCAGCTCGACGAACTCCAGCCCGAGCTGCGCGCAGGCCTCCTGGGCGCAGACCAGGTGCCCCACGTGCGGTGGGTTGAACGCGCCGCCGAGGATGCCGACCCGCAGGCCGCTACTCCCGGACCTGGCCCGTGCCGCGCCCGACGAACTTGTAGGTCGTCAGCTCGCGGACCCCGATCGGGCCGCGTGCGTGAAGCTTCTGGGTCGAGTTGCCGATCTCCGCGCCCATGCCGAACACGGCACCGTCGGTAAACCGGGTCGAAGCGTTGACGTACACCGCGGCGGCGTCGACGTCCCGCGCGAAGGCGTCGCCGACCTCGTCCGAGCCCGTCACCACGGCCTCGGAGTGGCCCGAGCCGTACTGGTTGACGTGGTCGATCGCCTCGGCGGCGGAGTCGACGACACCTACCGCAAGGACCAGCGCGTGGTACTCCGTCGCCCAGTCCTCCTCGGTCGCCTCGGCGATCGCGTCGCCGAGCTCCCCGGCTGCGGCGCGCGCGCGCCCATCGGCACGCAGCTCGACGCCTGCCGCCGTCAGCTCGGCGAGGACCCGAGGGACGAAATCGCCCGCCACGTCGGCGTGGACGAGCAGGGTCTCGATCGCGTTGCAGACGCTCGGCCGCTGGACCTTCGCGTTGAGCGTGATGGCGACGGCGTCGTCGAGGTCGGCCGTCGAGTCCACGTAGAGGTGGCAGTTGCCGGCGGCCGCGTAGAGGACCGGCACCGTCGCGTGCTCCTTGAGCGCGTTCTTGAGGCCGTCGCCACCGCGCGGAATCACGAGGTCGACGAAGTCGTCCTGGGTCGAGATCTGGCGCAGCTCGTCGCGGTCGCCGCCGGTGACTATCGAGATCGACCCGTCGGGCAGCCCGGCTTCGGCGATCGCGGTGGCCGCGACCTGCGCCAGCGCCGCGTTCGAATGGCCCGCCATCGACGATCCGCGCAGGACGATCGCGTTGCCCGACTTGATGCACAGCGCGGAGCAGTCGACGGTCACGTTCGGGCGCGCCTCATAGACCACGGCGATGACCCCGAGCGGTTCGCGCACCTTGCGTACGACGACCCCGCTGTCGAGCGTGAACTCCTCGATGGTCTCGCCGACGGGATCCGGCAGCGCGGCGATGTCGCGCACGTCGGAGGCGATCGCCGCCAGACGCGCCTCGTCGAGTCGCAGGCGGTCGAGCAGGGCGTCGGTCAGGTCGTCCTCGGCGCCCTGCTCCATGTCGCGCGCGTTGGCGGCGAGGATGTCGCCCGAGCGCGCCTCGAGCGCATCCGCCATCGCGAGCAGCCCGGCATTGCGCGTATCGGCGTCGAGCTTGCGCAGAACCTTCGACGCGTCACGCGCGCGGGCGCAGATCTCCGCTACGGAGGCGACGGTGGTTGCCATGTGCCAAGGGTACCGCGCCCGCTCAGGCGCCTTCTGGGGCGCTAATCCCGCACGGCGCCCGTGACCGCCCACCTGCCGCCGGCGAACCGCCACAGGCACGTCACGAGCCGCACCGCGATCAGCAGCACCAGACCGCACCACACTCCAACGATCCCCCAGTCGAAGTGCAACGACAGGAGCGCCACCGGTGCGAACGCGCCCAGCGCCGCGGCGAGCATCCCCCACATCAGGAACTTGGTGTCGCCCGCGCCGATCAGGATCCCGTCGAGGGCGAACACCGCCCCGTTGGCGGGCTGCATCAGGCAGAACAGCCACCAGATCTCCTCCGCCCGGTCGATCACCGCCTCGTCGGAGGTGAACGCGTGCGGGATCACGTCGCCGAGCGCGAACATGATCGCCCCGAAGACCGCCCCGGCGCACACTGCCAGCTCGATCATCCGCCGCGCCGCCACGCGGGCGCCCTCGGCGTCGCCGGCGCCGAGCGCACGGCCGACGATGACCTGCCCGGCGATGGCTATCGAGTCGAGCACGAGCGCGAGGAAGACGAACAGCTGGAAGGCGATCTGGTGCGCGCCGAGCGAGTCGGAGCCCACACGCGCGAGGACGGCCCCGGCGACGAGAAACGACGTGTAGAGCGCCGCGGTGCGGACGAAGATCTCACCGCCGATGCCGAGCAGCGGGCGCATGGCGTCGAACCGCGGCCGCCGCGAGCCGCCGCCTGCCGGTCGCAGGACTGCCCAGACGAACGCCGTACCCATCCCCGCCTGCGCGGCGAGCATCGCCCACGCCGACCCGACGAAGCCCATGTCGAGGCCGTAGATCAAAGTCAGCCCCAGGACGATGTTCGCGGCGTTGGCGACCACCAAGATCACCAGCGGGGTGCGCAGGTCGGACATGCCGCGCAGCCAGCCCTGGCCGGCGAGGGCGATCATCGCGAAGGGCAGGCCGAGCGCCGCGATCCGGATGTAGGTCACCGCGAGGTCAGCCGTCTCCCCCTTGCCGCCCATCAGGTCCACGAGCGGCACGGCCGACGCGGCCATCAGCGCCATGACCGCCACGCCGATCGCCGTCGCGAGCCACAGCGCCTGGGCGCCCAGCGCCGCCGCTCCCTGCTCGTCGCCCGACCCGTGCAACCGGGCGACCTGGGCGGTGGTCCCGTAGGTGAGGAAGTTGAACAGCGTGAAGCTGCCCGTCAGCAGCGTCCCCGCGATCGCGAGCGACGCCAGCTCCGGAGTGCCGAGATGCCCGACCATCGCCGTGTCCGCCAGGATGTACAGCGGCTCGGCCGCCAGCGCCCCGAGCGCCGGGACAGCGAGGCGAAGGATCTCCCGGTCGTGCGGGGAGCGCAGGCGCAGCGCGCCTCCCTTAGTCGACGAGGACGAAGTAGTCGCGGTGGACGGCTTCCTCGGCGGCGCGCGGGAACACCTCGAGGACCTGCTCCGACTTCATCCCGCTGATGCGCCGCAGCTCGGCCGCCGAATAGTTGACGATCCCCTTCCCGATCATGCGGCCACCATCGTCCGAGGCCCGCACGTCGACTGCGTCGCCCGCCCCGAAGTCACCGCCCACCTCGACGATCCCGACCGGCAACAGGCTGGTGCCGCGCTCCCGCAGCGCGCGCTCGGCGCCGGCGTCCACGTCGATCGCGCCGCGGGTCGGCTTGGCGTAGCGCAGCCAGAGCTTGAAGCTCGAGACCCTGCCCTTCTGCGGATGGAACCGGGTTCCGGCCGGCTCTCCCGACACGGCGGCCGCGACCGCGTCGGCGTCGGTGCCGCGCGCCACGACGGCGGGGATGCCGGCCGCCGTCGTCATCTCGGCAGCGACCACCTTCGACCGCATCCCGCCCGAGCCGAGCGGCGATGCCGAGAAACCGATGTCGAGTCCCTGGAGCGACTCGAAGTCGTGCACGTCCGTGATCGGCTCGGCGGCCGGGTCCTTCGCCGGGTCGGCCGTGTGGAGCGCGTCGGTGTCGGTCAGCAGGACGAGCAGGTCGGCGCCCGAGCAGGATCGCCACCTGCGCCGCCAGGAAGTCGTTGTCGCCGAAGGAGATCTCGTCCGTGGTCGTCGTGTCGTTCTCGTTGATGACCGGCACCACCCGCCAGTCGAGCAGCTTGCGCAGCGTCGCGCCGGGCGTTGAGGTAGTGGGTCCGCGCGGAGATGTCGAAGAACGTGAGCAGGACCTGCGCGCTCGGCACGCCGCGCTCGGCGAGCAGCTCGTCGTAGTGGCGGTAGAGCTTCCCCTGCCCGACCGCCGAGGCGGCCTGGAGCTCGTCCATCGCGCCGGGCCGGGCGGGCAGCGCCATCAGCCGCATGCCGCGCGCGATGGCCCCGCTGGTGACGAGCACGACCTCGTCGCCCGCGGCGTGGCGCGCGGCGACGGCGTCGCAGATCGGCGCGAGCACGTCGAGGCGCACCTCGCCGGTGGTGTCGGCGACGATGCTCGATCCGAGCTTTACGACGGTCAGGGCCACCGGGGCAGGATACGGCCGGGGCCGCGCGCGGCTACCGCTCGGCGGCGGTGAGCTTGAAGCGGCCGTCCTCTTCCTTCAGGCGGAAGACCTGCGGGCGGGTCGTGCCCTGGTACTCGAGCTCGGCGGTAACGGTGGCGGTGTCGCCGTCGACCTTGGTCTTGGAGATCTTCGTGACCTTCACGTCGAGTCCCTTCGACTTCTTGATCTGGTCGACGCACTGCTCCGTGACCTTGTCCCCGGTGGCCAGCGTCGTCTGCGCGAGGTACTCGCGGGTCACGAGGTCCTTGCAGAACGTCTCGCCGTCGCCCGCGGTGGTCGCCTTGGCGAAATCCCTGACCGTGTCCTCGGCATCGCTCGCGCCGAGCGAGTCGCCACAACCCGCGAGGGCGACTGCGGCACAGGCGGCGGCGAAGAGGGGGATGCGCACTCCGACGGTTCTAGCGGATCGCCCGGTCACAGCGGAGACCCGGGGTCGAGCTCGAACACCGTCCCGCCGATCTCGACGTCGTCACCGGGCTCGAACCCGGCGGCCTCCAGCGCGCGGATCACACCCATCCGGCGCAGCCGCTCCTCGATGTAGCGCAACGCCTCGTCGTTGCCGAGATCGTGACGGGCGAACAGGCGCGCTATGCCCTCGCCCTCGACCCTGAACGCGCCGGGGGCCCGTCTGGGTCACCTCGAAGTTGCGCGTTGCGCCCGGCCGGTACACGCGGTGCTCGGCCTCGACCTCGGTCGCGGCCTGCTCATCGGTCTGGTCGGGCGGCACGTTGCGCACGATCGCCGCGCGCAGATCGCCCAGCCCCGCTCCGGTCGCGGCCGACGTCGGCACCACCGCGAGCGCGTCCTTCCCGAGCCGGTCCGCCCATTCGGCGACAGCCGCCTCCGCGACCTCCGGCTCGACCAGGTCGGACTTCGACAGACAGAGGATCCGCGGCAGGTCCGCCAGCCCCGCCCCGTGGTCGGCCAGCTCGGCCTCGACCGTCGCGTGGTTGACCACCGGGTCCGACCCGTCGAGCGGCGCGAGGTCGACCACGTGAACGAGCAGGCGACAGCGCTCGACGTGCGCGAGGAACTCGTGTCCGAGACCCGCGCCCTCGCTGGCGCCCTCGATCAGGCCCGGGATGTCGGCGAGGACGAGCTGGCGCTCGTCGGCCTCGATGGTCCCCAGCGCGGGGTTGATCGTGGTGAAGGGGTAGTCGGCGACCTTCGGGTTCGCCCGGGTGAGCCGGGCGAGCAGCGAGCTCTTCCCCGCGTTCGGGAGCCCGACGAGCCCGGCGTCCGCCAGGAGCCGCAGATGCAGGTCGAGCCAGCCCTCCTCGCCGGGCAGGCCCCGCTCGGCCATCCGCGGCGCCTGCCGGGTCGGGGTGGCGAACGCCTTGTTGCCGCGGCCCCCGCCTCCGCCTCGTGCGATTACGGCGCGTTGCCCCGGCCGCGTCAGATCCCAGCGCGCGCCGCGCTCGGTGTCCTCGGCCGTGGTTCCCGGCGGCACGCGGATCTCCAGCTCGGGCGCGTCGGCACCGTGCCGGTTCGAGCCCTCTCCGTGGCCACCGCGCCTGGCCTTCAGGTGCGCGCCGCGGTGGTACTCCTGCAGGTCGCGCCGGGACGGGTCGGCCACGAGCACGACATCGCCCCCGCGACCCCCGTCGCCCCCGTCGGGCCCGCCCTTGGGCACGTGTGCCTCGCGCCGGAAGGACATCGAGCCGTTGCCGCCGGCGCCGGCGGCGATGAAGATGCGTGCGCGATCCGCGAACACGGCCTAGCCCCGCGTCTCTGCCGGTCTCTCGACCGCGGGGAACCGGAGCCCGATCGCGACGACGTCGGCCCAGGTCGGCATGTGGCGACGCCTACTCGGCGGCGGCGGGCTCGACGGTGATCACGCGGCCGCGGTGGCCGGTGGCGAACTGCACCGTGCCGGCGCGCTTCGCGAAGATCGTGTCGTCCTTGCCGATCCCGGTGCCGTCACCGGGCTTGAAGCGGGTGCCGCGCTGGCGCACGATGATCTCGCCGCCGGTTACTGCCTGGCCGGCGAACACCTTGACGCCGAGACGCTGCGCGTTCGAGTCGCGGCCGTTGCGGCTGGAGCCGAGGCCCTTCTTATGAGCCATCCGAGTCCTCCTTCGCGGGCTTCTTGGCGGCGGGCTTCTTGGCCGCCGGCTTCTTCGCAGCAGGCTTCTTGGCGGCGGGCTTGTCGCCGGTGGCCGCGGCCTTCGCCGGGGCTTTCGGCTTGGGCTTGGCGGCCGGCTCGGCGACCTCGCCCTTGGGAGCGTCCTCGGCCGGGGTCGGCGCGGGCTTGGCCTCGGGCTTGGCCTCCGCCTTGGGCTCGGCGGCCTTCGCGGCCGGCTTTCGGCTGAGCAGCTTGATCTCGCCGATCTCGAGCCGCGTCAGCTCCGACCGGTGCCCGTAGCGGCGCTTGTACCCGCGCTTGGGCTTGAACTTGAGTCCGTGGATCTTCTTGCCCCGCACATGCTCGACGATGGTCGCCTCGACCTTGACCTTGCCGAGGTCATCGCCGGCGAACACCGCGTCGTCCTTGTCCTCGCCCTTGAAAAGCAGCGCTTCGAGCGCGACCTTCGCGCCCGTGTCGTCGCGCAGCCGATCCACGAGGAGCGTGTCGCCCTTCTCGACGCGGTACTGCTTACCGCCGGATTTAACGATTGCGTAGGACATGGCAAAGGAAAGGCGCCGCCGTTCAACGCAGGCCGCGCCGATCGGGGAGTGTAGCGCCCTCCGACCTGTCGCGGCCCCCAGCGAGGAGCGCAGGCCGGGCGCTGGCCGGCCGAGCACCGCAGCGTACCCCTCCTTCAGACGATCTTCAGGAAGTGGAAAGGGAACGTTCAGGTTCGCCCGTCACGGTGAAGCGCACCGTCACCGGCGCGCAACCTCTAGCGCCGGGCCTGCGGGCGACATCTCCCATCCTCCGACGTCCGCGACGGGTCCGGGCGGGCGCGGCCTTGTGCCGCGCCCGTTCCGGGCGACTACTGGTCGGTGTCGGCCGCCGCGGCAGCCGGCTCCGAACCTGCCTCGCCCTCTTCCTTCTTCCGCCGTCCGCGCCCGCCGCGTCGCCCACGCCGGCGCGGCTTGCGCTCGTCGTCGTCGGCCGTGGTAGGGCCGACGGTGTTGTTGCGCTTCGGCGGAGCGTCCACGACCTCAGCGCCCTCGACCAGCGTCGCCGACGCCGCCGAGCGGCCGACGCTCTCGATGCGCACGAGCGTCTTCTTGCCGAGCAGCTTGCCCGCGCCCGCCACCGAGATGACGTAGCCGTCGAGCTTCGCGACGGCGTCGTCCTCGGCGTACATGTGCGGCTCCTCGATCGTGACGAGCACCTCCTCGCCCTCGCGGAACGGGAGCGCTCGCTCCTCGACCTCCTCGCGGGAGCCCTCGAGCGCGACCTGGAAGTGGTCGATCGGGAGCGCCTCGGTGCCCTCGAAGTGGAAGTGCTTGCCGCGTCTCCTCCTCGATCGCCAGCAGCGGGCGGCCGGGGCCGCCGGCCAGCAGCGCGGCGACGCGCGGGTGGAGCTGGATCAGGAACGCCGAGGTGCCGGGACGCTCCGCCGCCAGCTCGCGCAGCTTGCGCTCGACCTCGATGGCCACCGTCTCCTCGGACAGGACGACGCCCTCGCCGTCGCAGGTCGGGCAGGTCTTGGTGAGGATCTCGCGCACGCCCTCGGTCACGTTCTGGCGCGTCATCTCGACCAGCCCGAGCGGCGAGATCTCGACGACGTAGGTCTTGGTGCGGTCCTCGTCGAGCGCCTTGCGCAGCGTCTTCAGCACGGCGTCGCGGTTGCGCGCCCGCGACATGTCGATGAAGTCGATGACGATGATCCCGCCGATGTCGCGCAGCCGCAGCTGGCGGACCACCTCGTCGGCCGCCTCGAGGTTGGTCTTCGTGATCGTGTCCTCGAGCCGGGCACCCTTGCCGCGACCGGTGAACGAGCCCGAGTTGATGTCGATGACCGTCATCGCCTCGGCGTAGTCGATGATCAGGTAGCCGCCGCGAGGGCAGGTCCACCCGCTTGCGGAGCGTCGACTGGATCGCCTGGTCGATGCTCGTAGCTTCTCGAACAGCGGGGTCTTCTCGTCCTCGTAGAGCTCGAGCCGCGGCAGCAGCTCGGGCGCGGTGCGGGTGAAGAACGACTCCAGCCGGTGGTGCTGCTGTTGGTCGTCGACGATCGCGCGCTCGAACTGCGTCGGAGAAGATGTCGCGCACGACGCGGACCGACAGGTCGGCCTCCTGGAAGACCATCGTCGGGCGCGCGTGGTCTCCTCGGAGCGCTTCTGCAAGCACGTCGTGGAGCTTGTGGAGGTACTTGATCTCGTGCTCGAAGTCCTGCTTCTTGGCGCCCTGGGCGGCGGTGCGGATGATCGCTCCGCCGTCGCCGAGCTCGAGGCCCTTGGACTGCTTGCGCAGCCGCTCGCGCTCCTTGTCGTCGAGCCGGCGCGAGACGCCGATGCCCTCGCCCTGCGGGCACGTAGACGAGGTAGCGGCCGGCGATCGAGAGCTGCATCGACAGGCGCGGGCCCTTCGTCTTGAGCGGGTCCTTGACCGCCTGGACGAGGATCTCCTGGCCGGGCTTGAGCAGCTCGGTGATCCGCTTGCCCTTGCCGCCGGCGCGGCCGCGGCGAGCGACCTCGACGCCGGGGATGACCACGTCATCGGCGTGCAGGAAGCCGTTCTTCTCGAGGCCGATGTCGACGAACGCGGCCTCGAGGCCGGGCAGGACGTTGTCGACCTTGCCCTTGTAGACGTTCCCGACGATCGAGCGGGAGCCGCGACGCTCTATGTAGAGCTCGCCGACCCTCCACTGCGGTTCCTTCTGACTGCGTTCGCCCTCAGCGGGGGGCGTGCCCTCCGCCTCGAGGATGGCGACACGCGTTTCGCCACGGTCGGCCGTGACGAGTACTTGCTTTCTCAAATTTCCCTCTCATAAAGCTAGGTCCCGGCCCTTCGCGAATGCGGTCTCGCGCGCTTGCGCGTGGACGCTCTGCAGAAGGCCGAGAGCGATAAAGGTGACTAACACCGACGAGCCGCCATAACTCATGAGCGGCAGCGTGACGCCGGTGATGGGCATGATTCCTATGGTCATGCCCACGTTTACGAAGATCTGGTGCATCAGCATAGCCACGACGCCAGCCGCTATGAGCGTTCCGTAGAGGTTCTTGGCCATCGTGAGGATGCGCAGCGCTCGCCAGATCAGTAATGCGAACAGGGACAGCACGAGTGCCGTCCCCAGAAGCCGAACTCCTCGCCCACCACGGAGAACACGAAGTCGGTGTGGTGTTCGGGCAGGAAGTTGAGCTCGCGTCTGCGTCGCCTCGTCGCCGCGACCGGTCTTCTGACCGGCCCCGATCGCGATCAGTCGACTGGGCCTGCTGGTAGCCCTCCTCCGCGGGGTTCTCGGACGGGTTGACGAACGCCGTGAGGCGATCCATCTGGTACGGCTTGAGCACCTCGACGCCGACCGCGGGCGCCGCGACGAGGACGATCACGATCGCCGTCGCCCCGAGCGCGCCGAGCGCTGCGAAGTGGTGTCCACGGCGCGCCGGCCACGAACAGCATCACCAGCGCGATGGAGATGTAGACGAGGCCGGTACCGAGGTCCGGCTGCGCGATCACCAGCATCGCCGGGATCAGCGCCAGCAGCATGATGCTGCTCGTGGTCTCGCGGTCGCCGAGCCGGCGCATGCGATCGACGACGAACGCCGACAGCGTGAGGATGAGCAGCACCTTGCCGAGCTCGGAGGTCTGGAGCTGGAAGAACGGCAGCTCGATCGCGCGCCGCGAGCCGCGCGGCCACCGAGCCGAGGCCGTAGACGACGCACGATCGACGCGAGCAGGACGACGTACAGCCCCGCCTTCCACTCGCGGAGGCGCGAGTAGTCGAACGCGCGAGACGAGCGAACATCAGGATCGAGGCCGACGCCGATGTAGGCGCCTGGCGGTGGACGAAGTAGTTCGGGCTCGCCCGGGATGTCGTCCTGCGTGGCCTGCGCGATCGTGTAGAGCGAGCACGCGATGAGCCCCAGCACGGCGAGCAGGAGCAGCACGTCGATGCGTACGTAGCGCGGCATCGCGCCGTCGCGGAACCCGCGCACGGTTGTCCCGAAGGGCGTCGCCTGCATCAGTGCGTAGACCCCGGCTTCCCCGCCCTCGGTCGGCCCCTGGTCTTTCACGTCGAAGAGCGACGACATGATCGGGCGCACGGCGGGCGCTGCCGTGTCGGCGCCGAAGCCGCCACTCTCGAACGTCGCGCAGACCACGTACTGGATCGACGGGTAGGGCGCCGAGGCCGCAGTACCACGACTGGTCGGGACGGCCGGCGCCCTTCTCGGCGGTGCCGGTCTTGCCGGCCATCGGGATCTTGAAGCCGGCGAACACGCCGGACGCCGTGCCGCCGGGCTCGCTCGGGCGACGCCGCGCAGGCCCTCGAGGATCGCCTGGCGGTTCTCGGGCTTGATGCTCGAGCTTGCGCGGCGGGCGGTGCCTCGAACTCCTGGACCGGGCGCCCGCCTGGGTCCTCGATGCCGCTCGCCGAGGCGCGGGGTGACGACGCGTGCCGCCGTTGGCGATCGCCGCGTAGGCCACCGCCAGCTGGAGCGGGTCGGCCTGCAGGTCGCCCTGGCCGACGGAGAGGTTGATGTTGTCGCCGACGCTCCACGGGCGGTCCGTCAGCTTCGGCTTCTGGTTGTAGAGGTCGTTGCGCCACTTGCGATCGGGTACGAGCCCCTCCTCCTCGCCGGGCAGGTCGATGCCGGTCCGGCGGCCGAGGCCGAGCTTGCGCGCCCAGTTCTGGATCAGGTTGCCGTCGCCCTGGCCGTTCGCCGCCAGGCCGAGCTTGTAGAAGAAGACGTCGCTCGAGACCGTCAGCGCCTGGCGCAGCGCGACGCCGCCGTTGACCACGTCGCCCGCGTTCTTGAAGGTGACGCCGCCGACCTTGATCGAGCCGGGGTCGTTGACCACGGTGTCGGGCGTGATCAGGCCGCCCTCGAGCGCCGGCCGCGGCAGTGACCAGCTTGAAGGTCGAGCCCGTGGGTAACCGCCCTGGATCGCGCGGTTGAAGAGCGGCTCGCCGGCCTCCTCGGAGTTCACGCGCTTGTAGTCCGAGTCCCTGATGCGTCCTTGCGAGAAGATGTTCGGGTCGAACGACGGCGCGCTGCCCAGCGCCGAGCACCTCGCCGTTCTTGACGTTCATCACCACGAACGCGCCCGGCGACCCGCCGAGCGCCTGCTGGCCCGGCCTTCTGCACGTTGAGGTCGATCGACAGCCGCAGCTGGCGCCCTGCTGGACCGGCTGGCGCGTGCGAGAGCTCGCGGCGCAGCGTGCCCAGCGCGTCGACCTGGAGCCGCGGCGGCGCCGTTGCGGCCGCGCAGGTAGCGGTCGTACTGCGTACTCGATGCCGGACTGGCCGACGCGGTCGCCGAGCGTGACGCTCGTTGTAGCGCGTGTCGTCAGCTGCTCCTCGGTGACCTCGCTGACGATGCCGAACAGCGTGCGCGCCGATCTCGCTTGTGCGGGTACGAGCGCAGGAACACGCGCTCGACGGTGACCCCCGGGAAGCGCGTCCTGGTTCTCGAGCAGGTAGCCGACGGTGTTCTGCGGCACGTCGCTCTTGACCGTCGCCGGTCGCGAACGGCAGCGCCTTCAGCTGTTCGCTCGACCTCGCGTCGCACGCGCGCGCCGGCGGATCCCGACGCACCTTCCCGACCGGCGTCGTAGACCTCGCGCCGGTCTGCCTCGGATCTCGGGCAGGTCCTTCGGCGAGATCTTGCACGGCCAGCCCGGTGCGGTTGTCGACCAGCACCTTGCCGTTGCGGTCGACGATCTCGCCGCGCGGCGCCTGGATCTTGATCGTCGCGGACCGGTTGTCGTTCGCCTCGGCGACGGTATTTGTCGCCGGACAGCACCTGCAGGTACCAGAGCCGGAAGAAGATGACCGCGAACGCGACGAGCGCGATGCCGCCGACGATCGCCACGCGCATCGCGAGCTGCGGGCGTGAGCTGCGGGCCGCTTGTCGTGGTCGAGGTACACGCGTCAGGCCCCCAGGCCGCGAAGGCCGATCGGGCCCGGCCTCGCTCGGGCCGCGCCGGCGGCGGCGGCTGGTCTCGACGCGGGTCGACGAGCAGCGACCGGGCGCAGGACGCGCGGCACGATCCAGAAGACCGGCAGCGCGAGCAGGGCGTTGATGCACGGTCGTGACCAGCATGTCGCGGAGCACGAGCGGCGCTCACCGAGGCGCCCACGTCGAGCATGAACGACACGGCGGCGTAAGCGCCAGCCCGACGCCGAGGGTGGCCACCGCGCCTACCGGGATCGGCATCAGGCCGTGGGCGGGATCGCGCACCTCGCGGTAGCGCCCGACGCCGTAGCCGATGGCCGTGAGCACGAGCGACGACAGCGCCCATGGTCTGGCCGACGAGCGAGGTCGAGCAGGAAGCCGGTCGCGAAGCCCATCGCGGCGCCCGGGCACGCTGCCCGCGTAGATCGCCACGGCGGCCACGACCAGCGGGATGAGGTCCGGGTAGGCGCCGAAGACGTGCACGGCGCCGAAGCCGGAGATCTGCAGGATCACCGCGGCGAGGGCGAGGAGCCCCGCGCGGACGAAGGTGCCGGGCGTGACGATCACGGCGCGCCCACCGCGGCCTCTCGGCCGGGGCGCCGCGCGCGGTGAGCACCTGGACGAAGTCGATGCGGCGCAGGTCGGCGAACGGCTTGATGTGCACGCGCTGGTAGAGCGTCGACCTCGTCGGGGTCGACGCGGGTGACCTGGCCGATCGGGATGCCGCGCGGGAACAGCGAGTCGACCTCGGAGGACGTGAAGCCCGAGGTCACCACGGTCGTGCCCTCGGTGACCGGCGACCGCTTCTGGACGAAGTCGAGCAGCAGGTCGTCGGGCTTGCCGACCTCGGGCTTGACGATGCCGTTCGCGCCGTCGGCATGACCTGGGCCGAGACCGCGCTCGAGGCGTCGGTGATCAGCGTGACCTCGGCGTTGCCGCCGGTCACGCGTCGTGACCTTGCCGGCCAGCCCGCCGGCCGCGATCACCGGCTGGTTGCGCCGGATGCCGTCGCTCGATCCCTTGTCGATCTTGACCGTCGAGTACCAGACGGTCGGCGAGCGGGCGATCACCCGCGCGCCGACCGGCTCCGTGGCCGCGCGGGAAGCCCGTCGTCGCGGGTGAGCCGACGAGCGCCGCGCAGCTGCTGCGGCGTCGCGCGCGCGGTCCGGTCTCGCCGAGCTGCTTGCGCAGGTCCTCGTTCTCGGCCTTGCAGCTTCTTGTTCTCGTCCTTGGCGTCGAACGTGTCGCCGAACCAGCCGACCAGGTCGCGGAACGGCTTCAGCGCGCGGTCGGCGCCGCTCTCGAGCGGCGCGAACGCCTCCTGCGCGCCCTTCTGGAGCGTGTGGAAGAAACCGCCACCGGACTCACCGAACCACGCGGTGAGCATGCACGATCGACAGCACCACGAACATCGCGAGTGCCGCCCGTCTGCGGCGGACGACTTTGCGAGTCGAACATCGTCCGGACTCGCCGGGCGCCGCGCTTAGCGGCGCCGGCTCGATCGGGAATTCTTGTTGGCGCGGTGGATCGCCTCGAACTCCTCGAGGCTCCGCCCGAGCCGACGGCCACGCACGTGAGCGGGGACTCCGCGAGGTGCGCGGGCATCTGGGTCTCGTCGCGCAGGCGCTCGTCGAGGCCCTGCAGCAGCGCGCCGCCGCCTGCCAGCATGATGCCGCGGTCCATGATGTCCGAGGCAAGCTCGGGCGGCGTGCGGTCGAGGGTCTCCTTGACCGCGTCGATGATGGCCTGCAGCGGCTCCTCGAGCGCGAGGCGGACCTCTTCGCTCGTGAGCACGATCGTCTTCGGCAGGCCCGGACACGAGGTCGCGCCCGCGGATCTCGGCCTGCATCTCCTCGTCGAGCGGGAACGCCGAGCCGATCTCGAGCTTGACCTCCTCGGCGGTCTGCTGGCCGATCATCAGCTTGTACTCGCGCTTGACGTAGTTGATGATCGCCTCGTCGAGCTCGTCGCCGCCGATGCGGATCGACTGCGACACGACGATGCCGCCGAGCGAGATCACCGCGACCTCGCTGGTGCCGCCGCCGATGTCGACGACCATGTTGCCCGGTCGGCTCGCCGACCGGGAGGCCGGCGCCGATGGCGGCCGCCATCGGCTCCTCGATCAGGTAGGCCTGGCGGGCGCCGGCCGAGAGGCAGGCCTCCTCGACGGCGCGCTTCTCGACCCCGGTGACGCCCGAGGGGACGCAGACCACGACGCGCGGGTGCGCCCAGCGGTTCTGGTGCACCTTCTGGATGAAGTGGCGGAGCATCTGCTCGGTCACGTCGAAGTCGGCGATCACGCCGTCCTTGAGCGGGCGGATCGCCTGGATGGTGCCCGGGCGTGCGGCCGAGCATCCGCTTGGCCTCGATGCCGACGGCGTGGACCTCGGCCGGTGCGCGAGTCGATCGCGACGACCGAGGGCTCGGACAGCACGATGCCGCGCCCGCGTACGTAGACGAGCGTGTTGGCCGTGCCGAGGTCGACCGCCATGTCGCGGCCGCCCATGCCTGTGAGGTTGGAGAAGAAGCCCATGGAAGGTGGAGTGAGGATAGGCGCTGCGCAAGGGGCACAGCACGCCCTGCACCGGGTTCTGCGACGAGGAACGTCCCAGCTGCGCAGACCCACGGGGCAGTGTACCTGACCAACACCACCGTTCCGGAAGGGTTTCAGCTGTGGCAGGTGTTACTTGGACGCGGCCGGGAGCAGTTCCGGCGCCAGCTCCAGCAACGCGGCGACCGGCAGGCCGACGACGTTGTTGTAATCGCCCTCGACCGCCTCCACCAGGGCCGCGCCGCGGCCCTGGATGGCGTAGCCGCCCGCGCGCCCCTGCCACTCCCCCGTCGACCACGTACCAGTCCAGCTGCGCGTCGGAGAGGTGCCGGAAGCGCACGGCAGTGCTCACCGACGCGCTGCGCTCGCGCCCGCCGGGCTCCACGAGTGCGATCCCGGACCACACCTCGTGGTCGCGGCCGGACAGCTCGGCAAGCATCGCGCGGGCCGCCGCGGCGTCGGCCGGCTTGCCGAAGACGCGGCCGCCGAGCACCACCTCCGTGTCGACCCCGAGGACGCCGGTCGCCGTCCACCGCGCGCGCCTTGCGCAGCGCGTTCTCGACACGACCAGCGCCCTCGGGCTCGCCCGCGGTCAGTTCCTCGACCGCGGGCACAACCACCTCGAACTCGATTCCGAGCTGCTCGAGGATCGCCCGGCGCTGCGGCGACCGTGAAGCGAGGACCATCCGCCCTACAACTCGGGGAAGAAGATCCCGATCTCCCGCGCCGCCGACTCGTCGGAGTCGGAGCCGTGCACGAGGTTCGTCTGCACCTCGAGGCCGAAGTCGCCGCGGATCGAGCCGGGCGCGGCCTCGACGGGGTTTGTCGCGCCGATGAGCTGGCGCGCGGCCTTGACGGCCTCGTGGCCCTCGAGCACCAGGGCGACGAGCGGCCCGCCGGTGATGAAGTCGACGAGCTCACCGAAGAACGGCTTGCTCCTTGTGCTCGGCGTAGTGCTCCTCGGCGGTCTCGCGGCTGACGTCCATCTTCTTCAGTGCGGCGATCGTGAGGCCCTTGCGCTCGAAGCGGGCGAGGACCTCGCCGGTGAGGCGACGTTCGAAGGCGTCGGGCTTGACCAGGATCAGTGTCCTTGCCATGGATGGTTCCTTTCGTGAGGGTTATCGGGCGCGTTCGCCGGCCGGCCGCTCGCCGCCGTCTGGCTGCGAGGGGCGCGGCTCGCGCGGACCCGAACCTGAATTGCTGTTCTTCGGACGCTGCTTGGCGCCGCTGGCGGCGCGCTGCTCGGCCGTCGGAAGCGGGGCCTGGCGCTGCGAAGACTGGGTGCGATCGCCGCCGCGATCCTCGCGCGCCGGGGACGGGCGCTTCGGCGTGGGGCCGGTGCGCTTCGCGGCGGGGCGCTTGGGAGCGGGACGCTCTTCCCGCGCCGGTGCCGGGGCAGGGAGCGGCTCGCGCCGGGGTGCCGGAGCCCGCTCCTCGCGCGGCGGTGCCACGGCGGGGCGCTCGCGGGTCGCCGGGTGGGTCTCGGCGATGGGACGCTCTACGCGCGCCGGCCGTTCGGGCGGCGGGGCCGCTCTTCGGCGGACCGGCTGGGCCTGCGGCGCCGCCTGCGCGATCTCGGACTCGCAGTAGGGGCAGATCTTCCAGCGCGGGTCGAGCGGCTTGCCGCACGTGCCGCACGGCTCGCTTGCAGGCGGCGCAGGCAGCTCGGGCAGCGGAGGAAGCTCTTCTCGATCTCGTAGTCGCAGTACGGGCAGGTGTGCTGCTCGATCTCGTGCAGGCGCGCCTCGGCGGCGGCGATCTCGAGCTGGCGCTCGTGCACGTCCTCGAGGTACTCCGGCGGGCGGACGATCGTGTAGACGATCGTGCCGACGAACGGGAACAACGAGGCAGCCGTCGCGCAGCCGACCAGCATCGGGTCCTCGATCCGGCGCCGCGCGTCGGCGTACGTCCAGTACACCAGCGCGATCCAGAAGACCACGAGGAAGAGAAGGAGCAGGTTGACGGCGAGGTTCAACCCGTCGTTCGTGATGCCGAAGACGGCGAGGGCACCCATGAGAACGGTCGAGTCTACAAACAAAGGCTGCGCCCCGGCGGAGCCGAGCGCTTGCCCCACGGCCTAGGACCGCTCACAGAAAGATGCGACCGATGGCGTAGCCCACGCCGAAGAAGACGAGGATCACGGTCGCGACGATGAGCGCGACCAGACCGATCATCGCGCCGAAGCTGGGTCCATCCCCGCGGTCCATAGCGCGAGGACTCTACATCGAGGAGGCGCGCCTGCCCTGCTCGCCGCGGGTCAGATCGGCGATGAGGTAGATCGACCCCGTGACCACCACGGCGCCGTCCGGTCCTGCAAGCGATCTTGCGCGCGCCACCGCCTCGCGCGGGTCGGGGACCGTCTCGGCGCCGGCCACGCCGGCCTGCGCGGCGAGGGACGCGAGGGTGCCCGGCGAGAGGGCGCGCGGATTGGCGCAGCGCGTGAAGACGACCTTGTCGAACGCCGGCAGCAGCGCCCCGAGCATCGCGCTCGCGTCCTTGTCCTCGAGCACGCTGACGACGCCGACCCGCGGTGAGCGTTCGCCGAGCGCCTCAGGCAGGGCGGTCGCCAGCGCCTGGGCGCCGGCCGGGTTGTGGGCGCCGTCGTGGATCGTCAGCGGCGCGTCGCCGACCACGTCCATCCGCCCCGGCACCCGGGTCTCGGCCGCCGCCGCCCGGACCACCGCCGGATCGAGCGCATGGCCCAGGAAGGCCTCGGCGGCGGCGCAGGCGATCGCGAAGTTGGCGCGCTGATAGGCGCCCGCGGACCGCAGGCGCACCCCGTCGGTGTCGGGACGGCCGGCGAACTCGGGCGCCACCACGAGCCGCGCGTGGCGCTCGGCGGCGACACGCTCGGCCACCGCCCGGGCATCCGGGTGCAGATCCGCCCCGATGACCAGCGTCGCGTGATCGCGCACGACGGCCAGCTTCTCCTCGGCGATGTCGGTGATCGTCGGCCCGAGCCAGCGTGTGTGCTCGAGGCCGACGCCGGTGAGGACCTGGACCCGTGACGGGATCACGTTGGTCGCGTCGTAGCGGCCGCCCAGCCCGGCCTCGATCACGGCGACCTCCACCCGGCGGCGCGCCAGCTCGTGGTAGGCGGCGGCCGTGAGCGCCTCGAACTGGGTCACCCCGTCATCGGGCTCGAGGGTGCGCTCGACCAGCGCGGCCGCCTTGGCGGCGCGCTCGACCGCCGCCGCGAAACTCTCCTCGGTCACCGGCTCGCCGCCGATCTCGATCCGCTCGCGAAACGAACGCAGGTGGGGCGACGTGTAGCTGCCGGTGCGCGAGCCCGTGACGGGCCAGCAGGGCGGCGGTGAAGCGGACGGTCGACGACTTGCCGTTGGAGCCGACCACGTGAACCTGTGCGAACCGCCGCTGCGGCATGCCCAGCGTGGTCATCAGCTTGTGCATGCGGTCGAGCCCGAACCGCATGCCGAACAGCTCGAGCCCGAGCAGGTACTCCTCGGCCTCGGGGAAGTTCATCGGTCCTCGAGCGCGTCGAGCTGCGCCTGGTAGTCGGCGAGCTTCGCGCGCTCTCCGTCGACCACGGCGGGCGGCGCCTTCTCGACGAAGCCCTCGTTCGCGAGCTTCTTCTCGAGCCGGGCGATCTCGCCCTCCAGCTCCGCCCGGCGGCGCGTCGACGTTCGCGGCCGCGGCACCCGGGTCGAAATCCTCCGAGGGCAGCAGCTCGATCGCGCCCCCCGCCACCGGAACCTCGGCGGCGGCGGCGTCGCCGGCGGCGTCCAGGTCGAGCCGCGCCAGCCGCGCGACGGCGGCTGCCGTGCCGTCGTAGCCGCCGGCGCGCAGGCGCGCCGGGAGGATCGCGGACGGCTTCACGTTCGCCTCGTCGCGATAGCGGCGGACGGCGGTGATCGCCTCGATCGCCCGCTCGACCGCGGCCTCCGCCTCGGGATCGCGCCGCCCCGCGTCGGGCTCGGGCCACGCGGTGGTGGCGAGCAGGCCTCGCTCGCCGGGCATGAACGACCAGATCTCCTCGGTCACGTGCGGCATCACCGGATGCAGCAGCCGCAGGGTCCGGTCGAGGCTCTCGAGCAGCGTGGCCGAGACCGCGGTGCGATCGCCCTCCTCGTCGTACAGCCGCGGCTTGGCGAGCTCGAGGTACCAGTCGCACAGCTCCGACCAGAAGAAGTCGTACAGCTCGAGCACGGCGGCCGACAGCTCGAAGCGATCGATCAGCTCGTTCGCGCGCTCGGTGACCCGCTCCAGCCGCGACAGGATCCAGCGGTCCTCGGCGGTCTCGGCGTGGTCGGGCGACGGCAGGCGCGTCGGGATCGACCCGGGTCAGGATCAGGCGCGACGCGTTCCAGAGCTTGTTGGCGAGATCGAGCCCCTGGCGCACCCGCTCGGCGGAGAAGCGCACGTCCTGGGTCGACGACATGGCGAGCAGGCCGAACCGCACGGCATCGGCCCCATGTTCGGCGATCTCGTCGAGCGGGTCGATCCCGGTGCCGAGCGACTTCGACATCCGGCGGCCGTCGGGCGCCTGGATGACGGCGTGGATCGGCACGTCGCGGAACGGCAGCTCGCCGGTGAGGTCGATGCCGAACATCACCATGCGGGCGACCCACAGGAAGATGATGTCCCGCGCCGTCGACAGGACGTCGGCGGGGTAGAAGGCCTTCAGCTGCGGGGTCTCCTCGCGGCCAGCCGAGCGTGGCGAACGGCCACAGCGCCGACGAGAACCAGGTGTCGAGCACGTCGGGGTCGCGCTCCCAGCCCTCCCCCTCCGGCGGCTCGAGGCCGACGTAGGTCTCGTCGCCCCGGTACCAGGCCGGGATCTGGTGGCCCCACCAGAGCTGGCGCGACACGCACCAGGGGCGGATGTTCTCCAGCCAGCGGCGGTAGACGTCGCCCTGGTTGCGCGGGTGGAAACGCAGCTCGCCGTCGTCGAGCGCGGCGATCGCGGGGCCGGCGAGCTTCTCCATGTCGCAGAACCACTGGAGCGAGATCAGCGGCTCGATCCGCATGCCGGAGCGGTGCGAGAACGGAACGTCGTGCGTGTACGGCTGCGTGCCGGAGACGAGCCCCTCCTCGCGCAGCGCGGCGACCACGGCAGCGCGCGCCTCCTCGGCCGCCAGGCCGGCGAAGCGCTCGGTGGCGGCCTCCGTCATCCGGCCGTCCTCGCCGATCGCGGAGATCTCCTCGAGGCCGTGGCGGCGGCCGATCTCGAAGTCGTTGGGGTCGTGGCCGGGCGTGATCTTCAGGGCGCCGGTGCCGAAGTCCGTCTTGACGTAGTCGTCGGCGATGATCGGCAGCCGGCGGCCGACGAGCGGCAGGATCGCGTGCTCTCCGATCAGGCGCGTGTAGCGCTCGTCCGCCGGGTTCACCGCGATCGCCGTGTCGGCCAGCATCGTCTCCGGCCGGACCGTCGCCACCGTGACCGACCCGCCGCCCGAGGCGAGCGGGTAGTCGATCATGTAGAGGGTGTCCTCCTGGGTGCGCTGCTCGACCTCGAGGTCCGAGATCGCCGAGCGGGTGCCGGGATCCCAGTTGACCATGTAGTTGTCGCGGTAGATGAGGCCGTTCTCGTAGAGCCGCACGAAGACGTGGGCGACGGCGCGGACGTACGCGTCGTCCATCGTGAAGCGCTCGTCGGAGTAGTCGAGCGACGCCCCGAGGCGCTTGAACTGGTTGGTGATCTGGCCGCCGTGCTCCTCGCGCCACTCCCAGACGCGGCGCTCGAACTCCGCCCGGCCGAGGTCCTCCTTGGTCTTGCCCTCCTCGGCGAGCGCCTGCTCGACCTTCACCTGGGTGCCGATCCCGGCGTGGTCGGTGCCGAAGATCCACTTGGCGTTCTTCGCCCCGCATCCGCGCGCGGCGCACCAGCAGGTCCTGGATCGACGCGTTGAGCGCGTGGCCCATGTGCAGCACGCCGGTGACGTTCGGGGGCGGCACCGCGATCGAGAAGTTCTCGTTGGGGGTGCCGGTCGGCTCCGGATGGAAGATGCCGGCTTCCTCCCAGCGCGCGAACACGCGCGCCTCCACCTCGGCGGGCTCGTAGCGGGTGCGGGCCTCGAGGGCCTTCAGGCGGTCCGGCACCGCCGGGAGTCTAGGCGGCGGAGGGTGCTAGACGCTCGCGCAGAACTTCTTGAACTTGGCGGTGTCGCGCAGCGGTGCGCCGTGGCCGAACAGCACGAGCTTCGGGTCCAGCTCGCCGAGGCGGCGGATCGAGGTGCGGTTCGTCTGCGGATCGGGCGTGACGGCCTTCTTCGGCTCGCGCAGCCCGGGGATGCCCGTGTAGATGTCCATGTTGTTGAGCACGTCGCCGAGGATCAGCACGCCGTCCGACTCGCGCCAGAACGACACGTGGCCGAACGAATGCCCGGGGGTGTCGAGCACCGTGAAGCCGCCCACCTCGTCGCCCTCCTTCAAGGCCCGGTCGACCGTGACCGCATCCCCCGCCATCGTCTTGAAGAAGAGGTTGTTCATCGCGTTCGACGGCTGCTCCTCCTTGATCAACGGCGGGTTCTCGACCTTGGCGACGTCCTTCTCCCCCACCCACACCGGCACGCCGAACTTCTCCTTGACGGCCTTGCTCGCACCTTGATGGTCGGGATGCCCGTGGGTGATCGCATGCGCCGAGAGCGTGCGGCCCTCGAGCTGCTTGAGGATCGGCCCGGTGTCGAACTTTGCACCGCCGTCGAAAAGGATGTCGTCGACGAGATAGGTGTTGATCGCGTTCGGGAGCGGCAGCTTGCCCTTCAGCTGCCAGACGCCGGCGGTGAGCTCTTTCATGCGTTGAGCGTATCCGGGCGCCGCGTCTGGATCAGCCCCCACGCCGAGACGATCGCCCAGACCGTCTCCAGCAGGAGGAAGCCCCAGTCCTCGTCGTGCCATGCGAGATAGGCGAGCAGGGCGGAGCCGATGAAGTTCAGCACGAGATACGACGTGGCCTGAGGCGACATCGCCCCGCGCTGCGCCGCGATGAACGCGATCAGGATCAGGATCGCCCCGGCGATCTGGAGGATGTCGAGCACGGCCGTCTAGCTGCCGGCCGCGGCGGCCTGGGCGGCGGCGATCCGCTCGCCCATCGCCTCGAGCAGCGCCTGCAGGCCCGAGAACGGACGGATCATCACGGTCAGCTCCGCGATCTTGCCGTCACGCTCGCGGATGAAGTCCCAGCCTTGGAGCTGCTTGTCGCCGACCCGGGCCCGGAACACGAGGCCGGTGATCCCGTCGGGGCCGGCGAGCTCGTGTGTGTACTCGAAGTCCTCGAACACCTCGACGACGTGGCTGAGGATGAACGCGACGGCCTCCCTGCCCTCGTACGGCTTGAAGACGGCCGGGGAGTTGAACACCACGTCCTCGGCGAGGAGGCCGAACGCGGCTCCCATGTCCTTGTTCTCGACCGCTTCCCGGAAAGCTTGCATGGGCGGAGCGTAACTCGCGGCTGTGTGCCCACGGTGGCTGGTCATGACCACGACTCCGTCACACTCCTCAGCCGCCGGACCATCGCCGCAGCCGCGGCCGTCATCGCTGGCTTCGCGGCCACGCCCCCCCATGCCGAGGCGCCCGTCGTCTCCGCAGGCTCGAACGGCCTCGAGCTCCGTGAGCCCGACAACATCCTCGACCGCGTGAAGGTCTCGCTGGTCACCCACGCCGCGGTGGCGGCAAGGTCGCGACGGCGCGCCTTCAGGAGAAGGGCAAGAAGGGCCCGCGCACCCAGCTCGGGCAGGTCGGCATCCAGCGATAGCGCAACCGCCTCGGCTCGCGGAGGGCTCCGCGAGCCGAGGCGCGCTACCGTGGCCGGTCGCAATGGCTGACTACATCTTCTCCATGTACAAGGTCTCGCGGACCCATCCGCCGGACAAGAAGGTCCTCGAGGACATCTCGCTCAGCTTCCTCCCGGGCGCGAAGATCGGCGTGCTCGGCTACAACGGCTCCGGCAAGTCGACCCTGCTGCGCATCATGGCCGGCGTCGACCAGGACTATCGCGGCGACGCCGAGCTCCGCGCGGGAGCCACCGTGGGGATGCTCGAGCAGGAGCCCCAGCTCGACGAGTCCAAGGACGTGAAGGGCAACGTCGAGGACGGCGTGCGCGCGACGAAGGACCTACTCGACCGCTTCAACGACCTGTCGGCCAACTACAGCGAGGACACCGCCGACGAGTTCGCCCGCGTCCAGGACCAGATCGATGCCGCCGACGCCTGGAACCTCGACACCCACCTCGAGACCGCGATGGACGCGCTCCGCCTCCCGCCCGCCGACGCCGACGTGTCCAAGCTCTCCGGTGGCGAGCGCCGCCGCGTGGCGCTGTGCCGTCTGCTGCTGAGCGCGCCCGACCTGCTGCTGCTCGACGAGCCCACGAACCACCTCGACGCCGAGTCGGTCGCGTGGCTCGAGAAGCACCTCGAGGACTACAAGGGCACGATCGTCGCGGTCACCCACGACCGCTACTTCCTCGACAACGTCGCCGGCTGGATCCTCGAGCTCGACCGCGGCCGCGGCCTCCCGTTCGAGGGCAACTACTCCGGTTGGCTCGAGCAGAAGCAGGCGCGCCTCGAGCAGGAGGACCGCAAGGACACCGCCCGCAAGCGCACGATCGCTGCCGAGCTCGAGTGGGTGCGCGAGAACCCGAAGGGGCGCCGCAAGAAGAGCAAGGCCCGGCTCGCCCGCTACGACGATCTGCTCGCCGAGGAGCAGAACGTGAAGCTCGACAAGGTCCAGATCCACATCCCGGCCGGCCCGCGGCTCGGCGACCTGGTGGTCGAGGCGAAGGATCTGCGCAAGGGCTTCGGCGACCGCCTGCTGATCGAGGACCTCAACTTCTCCCTGCCCCCCGCCGGCATCGTCGGCGTGATCGGCGCCAACGGCGCGGGCAAGACGACCCTCTTCAAGATGATCACGGGTTCCGAGCAGCCCGACGCCGGCGAGCTGCGGCTCGGCGACACGGTCGAGCTCGCGTACGTCGACCAGAGCCGCGACGCCCTCGACCCGGAGAAGAACGTCTGGGAGGAGATCTCCGAGGGCTACGAGCAGATCAAGGTCGGCGACAAGGAGATGAATTCCCGCGCCTACGTCAGCGGCTTCAACTTCAAGGGCTCCGACCAGCAGCGCAAGGTCGGGGTGCTGTCGGGCGGAGAGCGCAACCGGGTCCATCTGGCCAAGCTGCTGCGGTCGGGCGGCAACCTGCTGCTGCTCGACGAGCCGACCAACGACCTCGACGTGGACACGCTCCGCGCGCTCGAGGAGGCGCTGCTCGCGTTCGCCGGGTGCGCCGTGGTGATCTCGCACGATCGCTGGTTCCTCGACCGCGTGGCGACGCATGTGCTCGCCTTCGAGGGCGATTCGCAGGTGCGCTGGTTCGAGGGGAATTTCGAGGCCTACGAGGAGAACCGGCACGAGCGCCTCGGCGCGGAGGCCGACCGCCCGCACCGCATCACGTACAAGAAGCTCGTTCGCGGGTAGTAGCTTGGCCGCCTCCGCGCAAGCGGGCCGCCACCGAAGGTCCACCGAATCGGCCGTCGGGCGTTCGCCCATCACCTCGAGACAAACGCGCGGACGGTCTACGAGATCGCCCACCGCCGACCGCATCGCCGAGGAGCGCTGCAAGCTGGTGCGGACGACTTGTCCGCACCTCGCGCGGAGCAGCGGCGCGCCGTTTCGCCGCAGACGTCCGAAATCCCGTCAGATCTGACGGCAAACGGGACGTTTGGCCCCTGGATACGTTCGGCGAGCCGTTCGCCGATCCACTCGCTCCTGCCATGAAGCGGAAGGGATCCCGCGCGCGGCGTCGGCGGCGTGCGCGCGCCGCCATAGCTGCGGGATCCGGCGAGGGATACGACCGGGGGCCGGACGGTGAGAGCCCGTCCGTTGCTGCCGCCCTGTCAGCCGGGCGGCAACTGAGCGAGAGAGCTAGAGGCCCCGTTTGGGGTGGGAAGCCTCGAACCCGGAGTTCGAGCGCTTCACCATCGTCCAGCGCGAGCCGCCGGTCTTGCGGGCGCTCGTGTCGAACCGCATGCCGGCCACGTACATGTAGACGTGGCTGCTGTTGCCCCAGACGGTGATCCAGCTGCCGCGGCCGGGACGGCCCCACGCGGGGAAGTCGCCGGAGACGAGCGGGCTGCTCAGCAACCGCGCGCCGTGGAGGGCGTAGGAGACCGAGCCCGAGCAGTCGTAGCCGGTGTCGTTCCACCTGCCGTGCCCGCCGCCCCACTTGTACGGGGTCTTGGCGATCTTGTTGCCGGCGGCGATGACGTCCTTCACGGCCTGCGGCGCCGAGGCCGGCGGGATCGCGAAGCCGTCGGAGGTGACCTTGCCGTTCTCGCCCGGCACGACCTTGTCGCGCGGCGGCGGGGCGACGTAGGTGGCACCACCGCTCGTCGGGTTCCTCAGCACGTTCTTGATCGCGCGCTGCTCCTTACGGCTGGCCTTGCCGTCGGTGCGGAGCTCGAGATCGGACTCGACGAGCTGGAGTGCGCGCTTGGTCGACGGGCCGAAGGACCCATCGGCGCGAACCCGGGCGCCGGCGCGGCGCAGGTACTTCTGCAGCGTCTTGACGTCACCTCCGGACATGCCGGATTTGAGCGTGCGCTTTCCATAGCGCGCAGCGCTGGCCCCTGCGGGCATCGCGACGGCCACCGCTAGCGCGGCGACGATCAGCGTCAGGAATGTCCTGGCACGAAAGCTCATTGGTTTGCGTTGCCTGCGGGGTTAGCTGACGGGCTCGCGCTGGATTTGCGCTTCGCCACGATCACGTGGCGTTCGCCCCAGGTCGCCGTCTCCGGCGACCGCTGGTTCCCCCGCTCCGAGCCCCTGCCGGGACGCGGATTCGGCGGTTACTGCATCAGCAGCCTACAACCTTCCTCCGGACAACACGTTGCGGTCTTCGGTGAAAAATTGCCGACCCCTGCGTTTGTGAAAGGGCGCAAGACCTCTCTCACCGCTTCACGAGCGGGATGAGGAGCGCTAGCGTCGCGCGGTCCGGACGCGGATCGAGGGCCGCTGCGGAGGATCTACTGCGTCGCGCAGAACGCCTGCGCGACTACGCGGCTGCCCGAATCCACGGCGCCCTTCACCGTGTACGAGAGTGCGTTGACCGTGTCGGCCGCACGGGCCTGCCGCGCCGGCAGTGCCGGCCGTGCCCGCGGGGCCACGATCGCCCATGACGTTGGCGGGCATGATGAAGGAGGGCCGAGACCTTGCCCCCCCGCATCGACCCGTTTCTGCAGAACTGAACCGAGGGGTGCAGAATGCGGACAGGTATGGGTTTCCTGCGCAGGCGGCCGAAGCAGTTCAAGGACCCCCAGGTCCACATCGGCGATCCGCGCTTCGACGGCTGGGAGACGGTCGAGGAGTACGAGGACGTCGGCACCGCCAGCGCGTTCGCGGGCCGGCTCTCCGAGCTCGGGATCCCCGCCGCACTCACCGCCGACTGGGAGCCGGACAAGCACGGACGCGGCGACATCTATCTGCAGGTGCCCGGCGAGCACTACGACGAGGCGACGGTCGCGCTCGGCGGCTACGACCTCTAGGAGCCGCAATGGATCCGCGCAAGAAAGAGATGGCGTTCGACGCCGCCACCGCATTCGAGGCGGGCGACTGGGCGCGACTGGAGTCGTTCTACGCGGCCGACGCGGTGATGACCCCGCTCGAGGGCTGGCCCGAGCCCGGACCCTTCACGGGCCGGGCGGAGATCGTGAACGAGTACAAGCGCCTGCTCGACAGCTTCGAGATCAGCAGCCTGAAGGTCGAGGCATACGGCGAGCGGGGCGACTGGCTCGTGTCCCGCTATCGCTGGGCGGTGAAGGGCAGCGGGAGCGGCGTGCCCCAGGAGGTCTCGTTCTGGAACGTGTCCCGCTTCGATGGCGAGGTGGTCGTGGAGGCGCACTTCCGCTTCGAGCACGCTGCCGCGCTGGCGGCCGCCGGCCTTCCCGCCTCGGGCAGCTAGCCCGGCTGGTAGGGCGGGGCCTCGGCCCAGCCCCAGCGGGGTACCGGCGCGCGCGGCGCGACGTCGGCCCCCGGCTGCGAGTTGTGCAGCGCGAGCCGCGTCCGCCACTCCACGTAGGCGACGGTACTCGCGGCCGTGAACTCGCGCGAACATTCCGGGCAGCGGTGCGTCGCGACGGCCACGCGCCCAACCTACTCCGGTCCAGGGTGCCCGAGCGCCAGGCGCGTGCGCTTGGGAAGGCTCGCCACGACGAGGTCCCACGAGTCCTCGACCATGTCGGTGACGAGCTGGTCAGGGACCGAGCCGCCGACCACGACGGTGTTCCAGTGTTTCTTGTTCAGGTGGTACCCAGCGGTGATGGCGGAGTAGGTGGCGCGCAGGTCGAGCGCCAGGCCCGGCTCGCACTTGAGGCTGATCCGCAGCGGCTCGTCGGCGAGCGGCGTGAGGGCGAACACCTTGGCGGCGACCTTGAAGACCGACAGCCCGGGCGAGAAGGGGAACTCCTCGACCGCGCCCGGAAGCGCGAGGCAGGTCTCCTTCAACTCGTCCGGGGTCACGCTGGCGAGGCTATCCTGGGCCCATGGCTATGCACGCCCCGCGGGGCCAGAACGGTGAGCTGCTCGGCAAGAAGGCGAAGCTGACGGTGAAGCTGAAGGCCGACGGCTCGTACGACGTGGTCGAGGACGAGGCCGCGAACGAGCACAAGGAAGAGGTGGCCAAGGAGCCGGCCACGCCCGCCGACGACCCGCGGTCGCCGAACGGCCGCCTCATGCCAGGGACGCACCGCGGCGTCTGACGCGTGGCGGACGCGGCCTACTCGCTGCTGGGCGGCCTGAACGTCGAGCGCCGCCGGACGCGGCCCGAGCTGCGCGACTAGCAGCCGGCGCGGCTAGGCCGACTCGGCGGCCGACTCGCCGGGCTCTTCCTTAGCGGCCTCGGTGACGAGCGTCGGGTTGAGGCCCTTCGAGATCGTCTCCTTGGTCACGACGCACTTGCGCACGTCGCGGCGCGAGGGGAGCTCGAACTGGACCTCGAGGAGGGTCTCCTCGAGGATCGAGCGCAGGCCGCGGGCGCCGGTCTCGCGCTCGAGCGCCTTGTCGGCGATCGCGGAGAGCGAATCCTCGGCGAACACGAGGTCGATTCCGTCGAACTGGAAGAACCGCTCGAACTGCTTGACGAGCGCGTTGCGCGGCTCGGTCAGGATCGTGACGAGGTCTTCCTGGGCGAGCTGGTGGATCACGGAGATGACCGGCAGGCGGCCGATGAACTCCGGGATCAGGCCGTACTCGACGAGGTCCTCCGGGAGGACCTTCTCGAAGAGCTCGCCGGTGTCCTTGTTGTGCTTGGACGACACCTCGGCGCCGAAGCCGACGCCCTTGCGGCCGATCCGCCGCTCGACGACCTTGTCGAGGTTCGCGAATGCACCACCGCAGATGAAGAGGATGTTCGTGGTGTCGATCGTGAGGAACTCCTGGTGCGGGTGCTTGCGCCCGCCCTGCGGCGGCACCGATGCGACCGTGCCCTCGAGGATCTTCAGGAGCGCCTGCTGGACGCCCTCGCCCGACACGTCGCGCGTGATCGACGGGTTGTCCGCCTTGCGGGCGATCTTGTCGACCTCGTCGATGTAGATGATCCCCGTCTCGGCCTTCTTGACGTCGAAGTCGGCCGCCTGGATCAGCTTGAGAAGGATGTTCTCGACGTCCTCACCGACGTAGCCGGCCTCGGTCAGCGCCGTGGCATCCGCGATCGCGAACGGGACGTTGAGGATCTTCGCCAGCGTCTGCGCGAGCAGCGTCTTGCCGCAGCCGGTGGGACCGAGCAGCAGGATGTTGGACTTCTGCAGCTCGAGGTCCGGACTCCCCCTCGGCCTGCATCATCTGCACGCGCTTGTAGTGGTTGTAGACCGCCACCGACAGCGCCCGCTTGGCCGGGTCCTGACCGACCACGTACTCCTGCAGGACGGCGTGGATCTCCTTCGGCTTCGGCAGGTTCTCGAGGTCGAAGGTCGAGGTGCCGGTCAGCTCCTCGTCGATGATCTCGTTGCAGAGATCGATGCACTCGTCGCAGATGTATACGCCGGGACCGGCGATCAGCTTCTTGACCTGGCGCTGGGACTTGCCGCAGAAGCTGCAGAGGAGCTGTTCGTTGGAGTCCGTGGGGCGCGCCATACCTAATCCATCAGTGCTTGGAGATCACTCGGTCGATGAGGTTGTAATCCTTAGCCTCTTCGGCGCTCATGAAGTAGTCGCGCTCGGTGTCGTTGGCGACCTTCTCGAGCTCCTGGCCGGTGTGATGGGCGAGGATCTCGTCGAGGCGCTTGCGCACGTCGATGATCTCCTTGGCGTGGATCTCGATGTCCGTCGCCTGGCCCTGGAAGCTGGAGGAGACCTGGTGGATGAGGATCTTCGCGTTTGGGAGGCTCATGCGCTTGCCCTCCGCGCCGCCCGACAGGAGCAGGGCGCCCATCGACATCGCGATGCCGACGCAGATCGTCTGCACGTCGGGCTTGATGAACTGCATCGTGTCGTAGATCGCAAGACCCGCATACACGGAGCCGCCCGGCGAGTTGATGTAGAGCGAGATGTCCTTGTCGGGATCCTCGGACTCCAGGTGGAGGAGCTGGGCGACGATGAGGTTGGCTATCTCGTCGGTGACCGGCGTGCCGAGGAACACGATGCGTTCGTTCAGCAACCGGGAGTAGATGTCGAACGCGCGCTCTCCGCGAGAGGTTTGCTCGACGACCATCGGGACCAGTGGGCTCATTGCTCTCGCTCTGTTTCGCTTTCTCGATCGGAATCCTTCCGCGAGGCAGAGCAGCGTTCACTGCGTCCGGCCGGCGGCGAGGCCGAGTCTAGCAACGGGGTTGCGCCCGCCAACGCGGGCCGGGCCGCACGCGGCCCGGCCCGGCAACGGTTCAGACCCTTGCCTCGAGGATCATGTTGAACGGGGTCTCCGTCGCTCGCCGGACATGGCTGAAACCCGCCTCCCCGAGCACGGCCTCGAGCCGCTTCTGCCCGGCCTGCGCCCCGAGCGCGAGACCCACCTCCTGCGCCTCCGACGCCGGTGTGCAGATCATCGTCGAGGCCGCGTAGAACATCCGCCCGACGGGGTTCGCGTTCTCCGTCAGCGTGTCGCCGGCCATCGGCTCGACGATCATGTACGTGCCGCCGTCGGCGAGCGCGCCGGCCGTGTGCTTCGCCGCCCCGATCGGATCGCCCATGTCGTGCAGGCAGTCGAAGTTGCACACGAGATCCCAGTCGTCGCCCGGGAAGTCCTGGGCGCTGGCAACCTCGAACGTCGTCTGGTCGCCGACACCCTCCGCCGCGGCGAGCTCGCGCGCTTCCTCGATCGATTTGTCGTGGTAGTCGAACCCCGTGAACTGCGACGCAGGAAATGCCTGCGCCATAAGGATCGTGGACACACCATGGCCGCACCCGACGTCGGCGACCTTGGCGCCGGCCTCGAGCTTCGCCTGCAGCCCTTCGATCGCCGGGATCCACTCCGGCACCAGATGGGTCTGGTAGCCGGGACGGAAGAACCGCGCGGTGCCGCAGAAGAGCCGCCCGTCGTGTTCGTGCCAGCCGAGCCCGTTGCCGCTCTTGAACGCGCCGGCGAGCTTCGCCTCGTCGGCCCAGACCGAGGCCATGATGTCGAACGCCCCCATCACGTACGCGGGACTGTCCTCGTACGCGAGGGCCATCGCGTGCTCTTCCGGCAACTCGTACAGCTCCGCGTCCGCGTCGTACTCGACGTACTCGCCGGCGACCTGATTGGCGAGCCACTCGCGGACCATCCGCTCATCGCAGCCCGCCTTCTCGGCCACGTCGGCCGAACTGAGCAGACCCGCTCCGGCCATCGCCCTGTAGAGCCCGAGATCACGCCCGAGCAGTGTGAGCGGCGCGCTCATCGCAGCGCCCATGTCGCCGACCGCCCTGCCGAGGAACTGCTCCAGCTTCGCTTCGTCGAACGCTGGTGCTGGCATGTCTGCCTCCCTGTGGTTGACCTACGTATTCAACTCCTGTCCCGAGGGCGGGTCAAGCATCACGAGCCGGGCGTCCAGAGCTAGCGAACGGTCAGCTTCTTGGTGACCTTGCGGGTGTTCTTCGACGCATCCGTCGCAGTCACGACGACCGACAGCTGAACCTGCGCCCGAGCCGGCTCATGAGCTTGCGCTAGGGCCGTAAGGACGCCTGGCGACCGTAGCGGTCGCGCAAGCTAGTCGCCAGGCGTCCAGAGCTCGGACGGGCCGGCTTCGGCCTCGTCCTTCTCCGGCGTCCAGATGAGGTTCTTCGCCTTCGCCTGTTCGACGGAGATGGGCTCGGCGTGCTCGACGATCATGTCGACCGCCTTGCGCATGGCGATGTCCTCGCGTAGCGCCTCGTCCTGGCCCGCCGCGCGGGCCTTCTTGAGCGAGCGCTGGAGCGCCTTCTCGCTCGGCGGCTTCTGGCCGGGGCCCGAGGACGCTTCGCGGAGCGCCTCGAGCAGATCGTCGTCGGAGACCTCGATCCCCTCCTGCTCCACGAGCGCGGCCAGCGCGGCCTCGCGGCGCAGCGCCTGCTCGGCCTCGGGCTCGGACTCGTCGATCAGGTCGTGCTCGGTCTTGCCGGTCAGCTGGAGGTACTGGGCCGGGTCGAGGCCCTGCTGCGACAGGCGGCGCGCGGTGATGCCCCACATGTCGTGCGCCTTGGCGTGGATCAGCGGCTGCGGGATGTCGACCGTCGCGCCCGCGGCGACGGAGTCGACGGCGGCCTGACGGAACTCGCGCTCGATCTCCACCTCCTGCTGCTCGCGGATACGCCCGGCGATCTCCTCCTTGAGCTCGTCGAGCGAGTCGTAGCCCCCCGCCTCGACCGCGAAGTCGTCGTCGAGGTCGGGCAAGCGCTTCTCCTTGACCTCCTTGACGGTGACCGCGAACTCGGCGTCGTTGCCGGCGAGGTTCTCGGCCTGGTAGTCGTCGGGGAAGGTGACCTTCACGGTGCGCTCGTCACCGGCGCTCGCGCCCTCGAGCTGCTCCTCGAAGCCCTCGATCAGGCGCCCCGAGCCGAGCTCGAGCGGGAACCCGCGCGCCTCGCCACCCTCGAACGGCTCGCCGTCGAGCGTGCCGGTGAAGTCGATGACCACGAAGTCGTTCTTGCCGGCGGCGCGCTCGACCGTCTCGAGCGAGGCGAGCGACTCGCGGGCGCGCTCGAGCTCGGCGGTGACCTGGTCGTCGGACGGGTCGGGCTCGCGGCGGCCGACCTCGACACCCTTCCACTCGCCCAGCTTGGCCTCGGGCCGCACGCCGATCTCGAAGCTGAACGCCAGCGGCGCGCCCTTCTCCGGCAGGTCGGAGATGTCCACGTCGGGGTTGCCGACCGGCGCGATGCCGGTTGCGCTGACGGCCTCCTCGTACCAAGTGGGCAGGCCGCGGCGGACTGCCTCGTCGAGGACCGCCTCGCGGCCCAGCTGCTGGAGGACGACGGGCGCCGGGACCTTGCCCTTGCGGAAGCCGTCGACCTTCATCTCCTGGCCGATCTCGCCGGCGGCGGAGTTCAGCTCCTTCTCGAGCTCGGTGGGCGGAACCTCGACCTCGACGCGTACGCGCGAGTCGCCGAGGTCGGTCTTGTTGGTGGTGACGGTGGCCATGTGAAGGCGCATGACGATAGCGTGGCCCGCCTTGTCCACAGGACCTCCCCCACTGTCCCGCGGGCCGTCCGAGCGCCTCGCCGCGTGGCTCGTAACCGGCCCGCTCGGCCACGCCTGGAGCGTGGTCGCGGACCTCGCCGTGTTCTGGGGTCGGCGCGCGTGGAGCGTCAGGCGCCGGCCGCGCGGGCAGTGATCGCCCAGGCGGACGCCGGCGCCACGATCTGGCCCGACTCCGAGGCGTACTCGCCGGCGAGCGCCAGCAGGTCGCGCTCGATGGCAGGACGGACCCGCACCGCGTCGTCCCCCGCGAGCCGCACCGTCTCAGCCGCTGGACCGAGCGCGAGCGCGACGTCGACGGCCTCCTGCGCGTCGGCCCCACCGACCATTCCGATGTCGATCCGCCGCAGGGCGATGTCCTCGAACCCGGAGTGCTTGAGGATGTCGCTGACCGTGTCGGCGTTCGCCATCGAGAACGGCCCGGGGCCACACGTCAGGGCGTCGGACTCCTCCGCGTCGGGCTTGGGGACGTGCCGGTCCACGACCTCCTCGGACCGGAACATCCACTCGTTGTCGAGCTTGCGGCGCCAGACGACCATGTTGAGGACGCCGCCGGGGCGCAGCGCACCGAAGACGTTCCGCATCGCCGCGACGGGGTTGGCGAAGAACATCGTCCCCATGCGCGCGAAGGCGTAGTCGTACGGGCCGCCGGGGACCTCGGCTTCGACGTCGGCCACTACGAACTCGACGTTCTCGATGCCCGCTGCGGCGGCTTCCTCGCGCGACTTGCCGATGAACCGCGCCGCGGCGTCGATACCCGTGACGTGGCTCTCCGGGCCGGCGACGAGCGCCAGCTGGCGGGCCGTGTCGCCGAACCCGCAGCCGATGTCGACAATCCGGTCGCCGGCCTGCGGCGGCGCGGCCGGGATCGCGACGTCGCTGAACTGCGACAGCGCGGTGACGAAGATGTGCCGGTACTCGCTGAAGCGGTCGAAGAGGACCGTGTCCCAGGCGGCGACCGCCTCGTCGTTGTCGACGTAGACCTTGTCTGCCATCGGCAGAATCTACCGCAGCGAGGCCGGCTGGGGAAGTCGTTCGAGTGCCCGGCGGTAGCGCCGCATCGCCGGCCGGCGCAGGTCGCCGTGGGTCTGAGTGCGCAGCCGCGCGACCCGCTCGCGGTGGTACGGGCTCGAGAGGCTCTCGGCGTGCCCGATCACGTTCTTCGTGGCGATCCCGTAACGGCCCTGGAGCGACCGGGTCAGGCGTAGCGACGCCGCCAGCTGGCGCCTGTTGCCGAGCAGCTGCGCGTCGCTGCGGCCGACGTGCTCGATCCCGATCGCCGTCCAGTTGAGGCCGACGGTGTGCCGGCACATCGTGTTGAGCGGGACGAGGCGGTGGATGTCGCCGGCCTTTCCGATCACGTAGTGGGCGCAGGTCCCGGGCAGCTCGCCGAGCTCGGCATCGGGTACGTCCGGGGCGAACGTGTCGTAGGTCTGGCGCACACTGTCGTTCTGGGTCCAGTGCTCGACGATCACGCGCGGCTTGCGCAGCTGCCAGCGGTCGATGCCGTAGTGGCGGCGCGCGTACGCGCGCATCTCGGCGCGGCGGCGGTCGCCGAACGGGATCGGCAGCGGCCGCTCGCGCGGCGGCGCGACCGCCCGCGCCAGGGCGGCCACGGCGCCGGCGTGGCGGCGGGCCCCGCGCGCGCTAAGCGCGCCCGCCCCGAGCTCGACGACGAACGCAGTGTCGCCCTTCAGGCGGCGGTTCTGCCAGCGCGTGGCGGTGCCGGGCAGCGTGCCCGCGTCGCCGACCCGCAGGCCCGACCGGCGCGAGTAGAGGCGGCCGAGGCCCGGATCGCCGCCGGAGCGGTCGACGAGGTTCAGCTGCTGGTGGTACCAGACGGTCACTCGCGGGCGCACGCGGCGGATGAAACCCGCGAGCGCCGCGGACTCCGGCTCGGACAGCGGCGCCCGGCCCGGGTAGAAGGTGTCGAACGGCTGGCCGCCGCCGCGCCAGGCGACGGGGAAGTTCCGGTTCAGGTCGACCCCGCGCGCGTTCTGGCGGGTGCCGCGCGCCACGCCGTCGGGATTGGCCGCGTCGATCAGGACGTAGGCGGTTCCACGCGGCGGGCGGGCCCGGCGCAGCCGGCGGGTGACCGCCATTCCGGCGCGCTCGTTGCCGTGGATCGCACCCACGACGAGCACCACGGCGTGGGCGTCGCGCGGGCCCTGCCAGCGAGCGACCATCGGGCGGCCCTGGGCGGAGGCACCGATGCGCTCGGTGCTTGCCGCCTGGGCGGCTGCCGGGGTCGACGCCAAGAGCGCCACGGCGATGAGCGTTAGGTGCGCCTTGCCGGTCACAGGTGCGCCATCATCACAGGCTCGAGACGGCGAGCGCGGAGGGAAACGCGCGATGGCGGCACCCGGACGGATCCAGATTTTTATGTTGATCGCCTGCCTGGCGCCGGCCGTGCCCGCGACTGCGTCCGCCACCACGGCGAACGTGATCGGCAGCCCGGTCGCCGGCAAGAAGACGGTGCGGGTCCCGGTGCTCGTCGCGAAGCGCGGTGTGTCCGGCTGCGCGCGCGTGCACCCGGGCACGGCCCGCATCTCACGCGCGCGCCTGCGCACCCCGGCCGCGCTGCGGCCCGGCGACCGGATCCGGTTCACGAAGCGCTCGTTCCGGGTCGTGCGCCGCTCCCAGGCGCCGTCGTTCGCCCGGATCTCGCGACTGATCTCCACCACCCTGACCGCCGGCGAGCGGGCCGGGCGCGACGTGGCCGCCATCGTGGCGCTGCCGCCCGACGCCGCCGGACAGCGGAACTTCGCATCGGCCGAGCAGGCGCGCGCGCTGGCCCAGCAACTCAACTTCCTCGATGAGGAGCTCGCGCGGCTGGCGACGGCGCTCGACGCAGGCGTCGGCGCCGTGGAGCGCGCGTTCGGTTCCGACGGCCGCCGCTGCAAGGCCGTGCGGCGAGCGCGGGACCGCCGTACCGCGTCGCTGCGGCGCACGGCCGACGGCGCCCGCACCGCGTCGAAGGCCCTCCAGGCCGGGGTCGCCGACATCGACCGTCGCCTCAGCTTCCTCCCGCCGGTCGGCATCGCGCTGCCGATCGGAACCGTCGGCACGCTGACCGAGGTCATCCAGGATCTGCTCGACCTGCTGTCCGGCATCACCGGCGGCGGACGGCCCTGAACGGGGAGCCCATGATGCGCCCAGGTAGGCTCGGGCCGTGACCGCCGAGCTGGCCCAACTGGCGACCGAGCACGGCCGCCTCGCGATCGACACGGAGTTCGTGTCCGAGCGCCGCTACCAGGCACAGCTGTGCCTGGTCCAGGTGGCGGTGCCGGACCCCAGCGCCGAGTCCGGCGTGCGGACCGACGTACTCGACCCGCTCGACCCCGAGACAGAGCTCGACTACGGCCCGCTGGCGGAAGCGCTCGCCGATCCATCCGTCCAGGTGGTGGTCCACGCCGGCCGCCAGGATGTCGCGATCCTGCGCCGGACCTGGGAGACGGACCCGTCGAACGTGTTCGACACCCAGGTCGCCGCCGGCTTCCTCGGGTTCGGCAACCAGGAGGGCTACGAGTCGCTCGCGAACCGGGTGCTCGGCGTGAAGCTGCGCGGCGGCGAGGGGTTCACGAAGTGGGACCGCCGCCCGCTGACCGAGCGCCAGCTCGCCTACGCCGCCGACGACGCGCGCTGCCTGCTCACGCTCGGCGAGACCGTCCAGCGCGAGCTCGAGGCCGTCGGCCGGCTCAGCTGGGCGACCGAGGAATGCCGCGTGGTCGAGGAGTCGAACGACGTCCGCTCGCCCGAGCGCGCATACGAGAAGCTGCCGAAGCTCGGGCGGCTCGACGCGCAGGGGCGCGCGGCGGCATGGCGCATCGCGAGCTGGCGCGAGGGGGTGGCACGCGAGGCCGACCGGCCGCCCGCCTACGTGGTGCCCGACCAGGCGCTCGTCGAGCTGGCCCGGCGCCGCCCCGCCGACAAGAAGGCGCTCGAGAACATCCGCGGGCTGCCGCCGCAGACGCTGCACCGCCGCGGCTCCGAGCTGCTGGCCGAGATCGCGGCCTCCGAAGGCGAGCCCGCGCCCGATCCCCCGCCCACCGCGCCGCGGCGCGACTCGACCGAGGCGCCGCTCGTGTCGCTGGCCCAGGCGGTCGTGCGCCACCGCGCCGCCGAGAACCGCATCGCGACCGAGCTGATCGCCACGCAGTCCGAGCTGACGACTCTGGTCGCGGCGGTCCGCCGCGGCGAGGACGGCACGCGCGTGCGCGCTCTGACCGGCTGGCGCCGCGAGCTCGTCGGCGCCGAGCTGGAGGCGCTGATCGCCGGGGAGCGAACCGTGTCGGTGGCGCCCGGAGGACGGCTCCTGATCGAGGCCACCGAAGCCTGATCGCGCCGGTGTGTGATGTCTCTCACAGATGGTGGGCACCACCGCCGCGTAATTTCGGCTCGTGGCCGACGCAACCCCGGTAAGGAAGCTCAGGGAAGTGGAAGTCGGCCTCGCCGCTCTCTCCCGCGAGCTCGAGCGGATGCTCGGCGCCCCGCCCGCGAACCTCGACTGGTGGCGGGCAGAGATCCACTCCGCGATCGCCGACATCGAGCGCTTCGGCGCCGACCGCGAGCCCGGGTCGGACCCGCAGCGCGACGTGCTCACGGGCTGACGCGCGCGGCCGATCGCTGTCGTAGGGTGGCGCGGTGCGCCGCGCCCTCGTCCTCTTCTTCCTCGCCGCCTGCGCGGCGGTCCCCGCGCCCGCCGCGGCGGCAGACCCGCCCCCCGCGCTGGTCGAGCCCGCGGCCTCGCGCCTCGGCGCGCTGCGCTGTTACGGCGACCTCGCCCGCGCGCCGGGTCTCCCCGTCCTCCTCGTCCACGGGACGAACGTCGACGCCGACGGCAACTGGCACTGGGGCTACCGCAAGGCGCTCCTCGAGACCGGCCACGGCGTGTGCACCGTCGACATGCCCAACTACGCGACCGGCGACGTCCAGCGCTCGGTCGAATACGTGGTCACGGGGATCCGGGAGGTCCACCGGCGGTCCGGCGGACGGAAGCTCTCGATCGTCGGCCATAGCCAGGGGGGCTTCCAGCCGGTGTTCGCGCTGCGCGTCTGGGCCGATCTCGCGCCGATGGTCGACGACTTCGTCGGCCTCGCCGGGGCGTATGACAACCGCAGCAGGGCGCTCTCGGGCGGCTGCGCGGGGATGTGCATCGCCGCGTTCAAGCAGATCTCGGCCGGCTCGCGATTCGCCAACCAGCTTGCCCGCCGCCGGCTCCCGGCAGGGCCGTCGTACACGGCGGTCGCGACGCTCTTCGACGACACGGTCACGCCCCAGCCACGGTCCAACGAGCTTCCCTATGGCGCGGGCCGCAGCATCCAGATCCAGGACATCTGCCCCGGGCGCCGTTTCCCGGTCGCGGGCCTCGACCACATCGCCATGGCCGGCGACGCCGTCGCCTATGAGCTGGTGATGGACGCGCTCTCCCACCCCGGAACGGCCGACCCGGCGCGGATCTCCCGCTCCGTCTGCGCGAACCTCCTCTTCTTCCCGCGCGCCGACCTCATCGACCTCGCGGTGCGCCTACCGGCCATCTTTGGCAGCTCCGGACAGGGCACACCGGTCGCCGACGAGCCGCCGCTGCGTTGTTACATGGACCCCGCCTGCCCCGAGAAGCGGCTGACGGGAGCGCGGCTCACGCGCCGCGGCGGGTCGGTCGTCCTGCGCCTGCGAGCCGACCAGGCAGGCCTCGCGCGCGTGCGCCTGAAGCGGACGAGCACCCGGCGCCGCGCCTATGCGCCGATGCGGGCGTTCGCGCTGCCGGCGGGGCTCACCACGCGCCGCCTGCGCACGGCCGGGCTGCGTCCCGGCCGCTACGTGGCCGAGGTCCAGACCCGTGGTGAGTTCAAGAGCGGGTACGTGCGCGAGCGCAGCCTGCGCCTGCGCATCCGCTGAACGCTCCGCCGGCTGATCGTTCCGGAGCAGAACATAAATAGCGGGAGCATCCGCTGTTACCCTTGTCATAGATGGGCCTCGCCACCAAGATCCCGCCGGCTCCCCCCGACGCCCGCTCGGAGCTCTTCACCACGAACCTGAGCTGGCTTCTCTCGCAGGCCAGCCACGCGCTGGGAATCGAGCTCACAGGGCGCCTCGAGGCCGTCGGCCTCGCTCCGCGCGGCTACTGCATCCTGCAGAGCGCGCTCGCCGGGGAGAAGACGCAGTCCGAGATCGCCCACGAGGTCGGGCTCGACAAGACGACAATGGTCGTCACCATGGATTCCCTGGAAGCGGCGGGTTTCGCGGAGCGGATGCCGTCGACCAAGGACCGCCGCGCCCACGTGATCCACGTGACCAAGGCCGGTCGCCGCAAGGTGTCCGAGGCCGAGGCCGTTGTCGAGCAGGTACACGACGACGTGCTCTCCGATCTCAGCCCCACCCAGCGCAAGACGCTGCTCGCCGCTCTCAACAGGCTGATCGACGGCCCCCTGTCCACGCCGTCGCCCTGCTCGCAGCCGCCGCGTCGCCGCGCAGTTCGTCAACAATAGTTTCGTACGGGACTATCTCCCGCGAAACGATTTGCTACGGTCGTAGTTCGACCCATACGCTGCGACCCGAGGACGCCTATGCCACAGACGCTTGCCAGACCTACCGAGAAGTCCACGGCGGACGGAGCCGATCGCCGGCGCTGGACCGCCCTCTATGTGCTGTGCACCGGCATGCTGATGATCATCCTCGACGCGACGATCGTGAATGTCGCGCTGCCCTCCATCCAGGACGACCTCGGGTTCTCCCAGTCGAGCCTCGCGTGGGTGGTCAACGCGTACCTGATCCCGTTCGGCGGCCTGCTGCTGCTGGCGGGCCGCTTCGGCGACCTGCTCGGACGCAAGAACGTGTTCCTCGCGGGCCTGACCCTGTTCATCGCGGCCTCCGCTCTGTGCGGGTTCGCGCAGAACCAGGAGATGCTGATCGGGGCGCGCTTCCTCCAGGGCATCGGCGGCGCGCTGACGTCGGCGGTGATCCTCGGGATGATCGTGACGATGTTCCCCGAGCCGGGCGAGCAGGCGAAGGCGATCGGCGTGTACTCGTTCGTCGCGTCGGCCGGAGCGTCGATCGGGCTGCTGCTCGGCGGCGTGCTGACCGAGGCGATCAGCTGGCACTGGATCTTCTTCGTCAACCTCCCGATCGGGATCGGCGCGGGCCTGTGGGCCACGCGCCTGCTCGAGCGTGACGAGGGGATCGGCCTCGACCACGGCGCGGACATCCCCGGCGCGGCGCTGATCACCAGCTCGCTGATGCTGGGCGTCTACACGATCGTGCAGGCGGCGGACAACGGCTGGAGCTCGGCGCGGACCCTGGTCCTCGGCGCCGTGGCGATCGGCCTGCTGGCCGGCTTCATCTACCAGCAGACCCGGGCCAGGAACCCGCTGATGCCGCTCGGCGTCTTCCGCAACCGCAACATGGCCGGGGCGAACCTGGTCCAGATCCTGATGGTCGCCGGCATGTTCGGCATGTTCTTCCTCGGCGCGCTGTACCTGCAGCGCGTGCTCGGGTTCGAGCCGATCGAGGTCGGCGTGGCATTCCTCCCGGTGTCGATCGGCATCGGGATCCTGTCGCTGCGGGTCTCGCCGAACCTCGTCACGCGCTACGGCGCGCGCCGGGTGCTGGTGCCGGGCCTCGTCAGCCTTCTGGCCGGGCTGCTCGTGTTCACCCAGGTCGGGGTCGACTCGAGCTACTGGACCGGTGTGCTGCCGACGATGCTGCTGCTCGGCATCGGGGCCGGCCTGTGCTTCCCGGCGATGATGACGCTCGCGATGTCGGGCGCCACGCAGGAGGACGCCGGGCTCGCCTCGGGCATCGTCAACACGACCCAGCAGGTCGGCGGGGCGCTCGGCCTCGCGGTGCTGGCGACGTTCTCGACGACCCGCACCGACGACCTGCTCGCGGACGGCGCGAGCCAGGCCTCGGCCCTGACCGACGGCTACACGCTCGCGTTCGCGATCGGGGCGGCGTTCGTCGTCGCGGCGGTCGCCGTGGCGCTGACCGTCCTCGAGCCGGTGCCGCCGCAGGCCGAGACGGCAGCGAACGAGGAGTTCGAGCTCGCGTTCGAGAAAGCGGCGTAGCCGGCTGATGCGCGATCGGGGGTACGGTTGCGGCCGTGCCCTCGATCGTGGTCACCCGCACGTCGCTGGAGGATCTCGCCGCAGCGGCCAGGCTCGCCGAGGCGGCCGGGCTCCCGTCGATCTGGGCCACCGAGTTCTACGACCACTCGGCCGTCGTCGGGATCGCCGCGATGGCGCAGGCGACTACGTCGATCGGCCTCGGCTCGGCGATCGCGTACGGGTTCGGCCGCACGCCGGTGGTCCTCGCCGGTGAGGCGGCGGACCTCGACGAGATGTCCGGCGGGCGCCTGACGCTGGGGCTCGGCACCGGCACCCAGCGGATGCAGCGCGAGTGGCACGGGCTCGACGGCGAGCACGCCGCCACCCGCATGAAGGAACTGGTGCCGCTGCTGCGCGACCTGTGGCGCCTCCACGAGGGCCCCGTCGAGCACGAGGGGCGCTTCTACCGGGTGTCGATCAAGCCGACCGCGGTGCCCCGCGTACCCGTGCGCGAGACCATCCCGATCTACATGGCGGGCGTGAACCCGCCGATGATCGCCGCCGCCGGGGCCGTCGCCGACGGGCTGGTCGGCCATCCCCTCTTCACCCGGCGCTATGTCGACGAGGTGGTCCGGCCGGCGCTGGCACGCGGTGCCGAGCGCGCCGGGCGCGACGAGCAGGTCCCCATCGCCGGCTACATCAACTGCTGCGTCCACGAGGACCGCGCCGCCGCGCGCGGCGAGGCGGCCGCGCTGATCGCCTTCAACTCGACCGTCTCGGCCTACCAGGCCGTGTTGCGGCTGCACGGCTTCGAGGAGCAGGCGGCCGCGATCCGGGCCGGCTGGGAGAAGGGCGACGGCGGCGCGATGATCGGCGCGGTGACCGACGAGATGATCGATACGATCGCTCTCGCCGGCACGCCGGACGAGGTGCGCGAGCGCTTCGCCGCCGAGTGGGACGGCCTCTACGAGACCCCGCTGCTGTGGCCGGCGCCGTTCCGCGGCCTCGACGGGGTGCGCGCGGTGATCGACACGTTCGGAGAATGAGGCAGATTCTCCGTTTCTAGGGGATACTGGTGTCCTCGTGGCGGGGGAACCACAAGCAGAGGCCCTCGCGGCCCTGTCGCTCGACAAGCGCCTGGTGGTCGAGGGCACTGTCGTGGCCGATGTCGTGCTGCGCACGGCGCTCGCGTCCGCCGTCTCCGTCGCGTGCGCGCCGTGGGTGCTCTCGGGCGACGCGCGCAAGGAGCGCAAGCGGCTCGAGTTCTACCGCGACCTCGCCGAGCAACGCGACGCGTCCGTCGCGTTCCCCCCTCCCCCGGCCGGCATCCGGGTTGACTCGCGCCCCGCGCCGCATGGCGAGACGCTGCACTTCGAGAGCCCGTACGTGGCCCAGAACCGCGAGCTGCGCGCCCGCTACGCCGGCTTCAGGGCAAACCGCTCGGCCTTCGCCCAGCACTGGATCCATGACGACGGACCGCGCCCGACGCTGTGCGTCATCCACGGCTTCGGGGCCTCCGACTTCCGCCTCAACAGCCAGTTCTTCCGGCTCGAGTGGTTCTACCGCCAGGGCTACGACATCCTCATGTACGTCATCCCCTTCCACGGGAAGCGCGGCAATCGCGGGCTGATCGACGGCGCCGGGATCTTCGCGGGCGGCCTGTCCAACCTGAACGAGGGCATCGCCCAGGCGGTGCACGACTTCCGGGCTTTCGTCGACTACCTCGAGGGCACCGGCGTCGAGCAGATCGGCGTGACCGGGCTGTCGCTCGGCGGCTACGTCAGCTCGCTGCTGGCCGCGGTCGATCCGCGGCTGAAGATCGTCGTGCCCAACGCGCCCGTGACCCACATCTCCGAGCTGGTCCGCGACTGGTTCCCGGCGAACATCCTGCTCGCCGCCAGCCTGCGGGCGTTCGGGATCCCGCAGGAGGAGGCCGCGGCGTCGGTGGCCGTGCACTCACCGCTCAACTATGCCCCGGTCGTCGGCCGCGACCGGCTGATGATCATCGGCGGCCTCGGCGACCGGCTCGCGCCGCCGGAGCAGAGCCGGCTGCTGTGGGAGCACTGGGGCCGCCCGCGGCTGCACTGGTTCCCCGGCAACCACGTGATCCACACCGGCCGCAGTGCCTACATCGGCGAGATGCGCCGCTTCATGCGCGACGTCGGCTTCGAGCCGGGCGACGCGCCGCCGGCCGCGAGCGCCGAGCCGCTCGACGACGAGCGCCAGTCCGCCTAGCGCAGCGGTTCCGCCCGGCCCGCGGGGGACCGGGGCCGCGTGCCTTGGCGTCGTACGTCCCGTGTCACCCGCGCGTCCCTGCGCGGCGGTTGGCACGGAGCGGCGGAATATCGGTCGTTCTCCGCCAAACGGCTCGCCGCGCGGGTGCGATTGGCAGAGGGTGTCGAGCGGGGCGAGCTCAGAAGCCGAAGCGCAGCGCCGGCGCCGGCTCGCCGCGGGCGCCGGGCGCAACGCCGAACGGCGCGACCAGCTCCGCCACCGCGCGGTCGAACTCCGCCATGGCCGCCGGGCTCGCGGTGCCATGGATGAACAGCTCGCTGCCCGGTGCCAGGGGAAGGCTGACGGCATGGGCGCCGGGGCGCACACGGCGAATGGCACGCACCAGCCCGTCGTCCTGCGCGCCGGGGATCAGGATGTCGTCACGCGCGGTCGCGGCGAGGACCCGGGCGCGAATGCGGGCCGCGTGGGAGATCGGGCTGGCGGCACGCCGCCCGGCGGGGCCGAATGTCGAGTTGACGATGTTGACGCCCGCCGCGGTAGCCGCCTCGAGCCCCTCCGGCCCGCGGCTGCGCGCCTGGTCGCGTCCCTGCTGCGCGACGTTCACGAGGTCGCTCGGCCCGGCCTCCGAGATCACGCACGCCACGTCGGGGCGCTGGGCGGCCGTCATCAGCGCCAGATGTCCGCCGGCGGACTGGCCGAGCAGGCAGACGGGAACGCCGGTGCCGGCACGCGCCCGGATCAGGTCGTAGAAGCGCAGCGTGTCCGGGATGCTCGCGCCGCAGCCGCGGTAGGTGATGCTGATCGTCTCCCAACCCGCGCGGCGCCACTCGGCGGCGAGTGCCCGCTCGGCCTCGAGCGCCGTCTTGCCCACGACGTACCAGGTGCCGCCATGGATCAGGACGAGCACGCGCCGTGCGCGTCCGCCGCCCGCGGGCGGCCCGATCTCGTACGCCGCGGGGGCTGCGGGGCCGAGCGAGTGCGTGTCGAGCGAGGTGTCGGGCGCAGCGGGTGTGCCGTTGAAGGCCACCGGGACGCACGGGGCGCCCGGCGCGCCTGAATTCGGGGGCGGGGCCTGCGCGCGGGCGAGCGCCGGGGCGGCGAGTGCCGCTACGACCGACAGGCAGGCGACGCTCCGGCGCATCCGCCTGTTCTAGCGGGCGGGCGCGCCGAGCGGCGCGTCCAGGCGGTCAGGTGGAGTACGGCACGAACGATCCGGCCGTCAGGACCGCGTGTGCGACGGCGTCGTCGGCCGCATCCCCGACGCGCGGCAGGTCATCCCGCTCGTCGCCGGGCTCGTCGGCCGGCGCCGCCGCGTGGATCACGTCGAAGAACGTCTCGATGGTGGTATTCATGTGGTCAGTCTTCACCCCCGGGCGACCGCTGTGAACCGGTCAGCACCGCAAACCCCCCAGGTGGGCGGGTCCACCTACCCCGCCAGCCCCATCCGCTCGGCCCGCGCCACGGCCTCCGCCCGGTTGCGCACCTCGAGCTTGCGGTAGAGCGAGCTCGTGTACTCCTTGACGGTGTGCGCCGAGAGGTGCAGCGTCGTGGCGATCTCGCCGTTGGTCGCGCCGCGCGCCATGTGGATCAGCACCTCGCGCTCGCGGTCGGTCAGCAGCACCTCCGGAGCGTCGTCCTGGGTCACGAAGACCGACCCGCCGTTCGCGACCTTGCGGACGGCCTCGGCGAGGTCGCCCGCGGCCCAGTCCTTCGGCACGAAGCCGGCCGCGCCCGACGCCTTGGCGGCGTTCGGCGAGATCCAGCCGGCGCCGGAGATCAGCAGGATCCGCGTCCGTGCCGACGCGCGCTGGATCGCCTGGCCGAGGTCGGCGCCCGATGCGCTGCCGAGGAAGAGGTCGACGAGAGCGACGTCGGGCTCGTAGCGCGTCGCGAGGGCGATCGCCTCGTCCGGAGTGCTCGCCACGAGACAGCGTTCGACCCAGTCCTGCCGGGCGAGCAGGAGGCGGAAGCCCCACTGCACCACGTCGTGGTCGTCGACCACGAGCACGCTGCGCTTGGCGCCGGCGCCGCTCACGGCAGTGGGACGACGAGCCGTACCCGCCATTCGTCACCGTCCCCCCCGTGCTCCACGATGCCGCCGTGCTCGAGCGCCTCGAAGGCGGCGATGCGCAGCCCGAGCCCGGCACCGCGCACGAGGTCGTCACCGGCCGCGCCGACGCCGTCGTTGCGGATCTCGAGGCTGAACGCCCCGTCGCCGTCGCTCGCCGTGACGGTCGTGCGCGTCGGCCGCGCGTGCTTGTCGACGTTGCGCAGCGCCTCGCCCAGCACCGAGCGGGCAAGCGGGTCGAGCTCGGCGGGGAGCTCGCCCTCCAGTTGCCAGTTGACCTCGAGCGGCGGCTTGCGGTCGAGCCGCTCGAGCCGTTCGAGCTCGGCGTGGAGAGTCGGCCCGCCGGGCGCCGGCAGCGGCGGGGCGAGCGGCTTGGCGAGCGCTGAGCGGAGCTCGCCGAGGACGGCCGCGAGCTCGTGCTCGCAGCGCTCGCGCTCCTCGCCGGCGAGCTCATCGGTCGAGCCGATCGCGAGCGCCACGCCGGCGAGCCGCTGGATCACCCGTTCGTGGATGTCGCGCGCGAGATCGATCCGGGCGGCGAGCATCCGGGCGCGGGCGGAGCGCGCCGTCGCGAGCTGGGCGCTGGCTGCCAGCGCCGCGGTCTTGCCGAGCGACCACATCGCGTCGCGCTCGTCGTCGCTCACCTCGAACCGGCCGCCGCCGCGGTCGGCGAAGATCACGCCGAGGTGGCGCCCGCCGGCGGCGACGGGAGTGCAGGTGATCGTGGTGACGCCCGCGAACCGCGAGTAGCGCGCAGGCAGGCCGAGGTCTGGATCCGACGCGACCATCACACGGTCCTCGACCAGCGCACGCTGGGCGATCGGCGTCTCGTCGAGCGTGCCGTAGATCTGGTCGAGCAGCTCGCGCGGGATCCCGTGCGAGCCGACGGGCACCACGAGGCGGCGGGCGTCGTCGTACAGCAGCAAGGCGGCGCGATCCATCGACGTCATCCGGCAGAGCGCCTCGCACAAGCGGTCGTAGAAGTCGCGCGCGCCGTGGTCGGCGCCGCCGTCGAGCTCGGACAGCAGCGCGACGATCATGTCGAGGACTCCCGTCCGCGCGCTGCGCAGTGCCGCGTCGTTCATGTGTGTTGTGAACGTCGCTCAGGGCCGCTGGTTACACGGATGCCTGTTCGACCCGTTCGCGGTCGATACGCAGGCGAAGCTCCTGGAAGCCGCTCAGCTCGACCGTGCGCTCGTGCCCGCAGTGGCGGCAGTGGCAGTGCGCGTGCGCCTCGAGGCCGTCGGCCGACAACGACCAGTCGACCGCGCCGGACAGGCATCCGGGGCAGCTCAGCGACGCCGCGACGAGGCACGGTTCGTCGTTCGGGCGGAAGAGGGCGACTTCGGTCATCACCTACCCATATCTCCCTGGACGGGCGAGGGCTACGGGCCGAACCGCGATTACCCCCCGCCCGGGGGGTCACCGGCGGACTACCGCTGCCTTCCGGCGCTGCTCGCCACCGCCGCTCACGGTGACGTTGTAGCGAGCTTTGCGCGCGACGCGCACGCGCAGCCTGAAGCGGCCGGCGGCGTCGGCGCGCACCTTGCGGACGATCTTCCGCTTCGCCCCCTTCCGGGCGACAGTGACGCGGAGGCGGCGCCGCGCGTCGTCGGCGCCCGTGATGTGGAGGACACGGCCCTTTGCCTTGACCGTGAACGTCAGGGCGACGGGGCGGGCGCGCTGGGCCGGGGGCAGCGGGAAGCCGGGCACCGTGGCGTCGCGCAGCGTCGCGGCCGGGATCGTGAACGGAGCGTCCTCGCGGTACTCCTCGAGGCGCAGCGCCGGCGTGCCGGGCAGCTGCTCGGGCCGCGTGTAGCGCAGCCACTGCAGGCGCAGTCGGCCATCGACGAGGCCGACCGTCTTGTCGGTGGCGGCGTGCAGCCACCACTCCGAGTTGCTCGAAGTGACGAGCACGGCGACGCGGTGGCCGGCGTCGAAGATCCAGTCGTTCCCGTACAGCTCGAGCCGCGCGCGGCCGCCGGCCGGGCACGATCATCGTGTTGCGGCTGACGAGGACCGCGCTGCCCTGCGGGTCGACGTCGTAGAGGTTGACGACGAGGTTCGCCCCGGCCGCCGACGGATCGAGGCGCAGCGCGGCATCGGGCACGCCCGCCAGGTGGGCGGCGTGACCGAGCGGCGGCGAGACGGTCCAGACGCCGGACGACGCGGCGCCCGGCCCGGTGCCGTACACGGAGGCGTCGTCGAGGTAGCTGCCCGGCCGCAGCGGGACCACGTGCGGGACCGCGTCGCCGGGCGGCCAGCTCTGCTCGCCGCGCCAGGTGCCGTCGCTCGTCTGCACGACCACAGGCGGGTCCTGGGCGCTGGCGCCCTCGATGCCCTTCACGTGCTCGTCGAAGAAGCGCATCACCTCGTCGAACCAGCCCTTGCGGCCCATCTTCAGCCGCTTGTCGTCGTCGACGTCGTTGCCGCGCACGTGGTCCCACATGCCGAACCAGGCGCGCTTCGGGCCCTCCACGGCGTTGAAATAGTCGAACGCGCCGTCCGGCTTCGTGTTGTTCTCGAGGAAGCCCTGGGTGAGGAAGAGCGGCACCTTCGAGCCGCGCGAGAGGCGGATCAGGTCGCGCGCCTTCCAGTAGTCCGAGGTGTGGTCGTTGCGCTGCTGGGCGAGGAAGTTGCCGATCACGCAGGTCGGGTTCGTCAGCACGTTCAGGTTGTACGGCAGCGGCGCGAGGAGCGGCCCGGGCGTGCTGGCGATCGCCCCGTACAGCGCCGGCGTGCCGAGCGAGTTCGGGTAGCGGACGCCGTTCGCGTACAGGTAGCGGTACATGTCGTAGACCGGCTCCTGCGACACCACGGCGGCGAGCCCCTTCGGCTGCAGGCCGACGCCCACGAGCCCGGTCGACCCGTCGTAGGACTTGCCGTACATCCCGACCTTGCCGGTCGACCAGCGCTGCTCGGCGGCCCACTCGACGGCGGCGCGCACGTCCTCCTGCTCGCCCGGGCCGAGCCAGTCGAGGCAGCGCGAGCTGGCGCCGAACCCGCGCAGGTCGACCATCACGAACGCGTAGCCGCGCTCCATCAGCTTGGCGCCGTCGACGAAGTCGCGGAAGCGGTCCGAGGGACCCGGGTCGACGAGCGGGTAGAACGGGACGCCGGCCACTGCCCCGTACGGACCCTCCTGGCCGGCACGGTTGAAGTACGGGCCGATCGAGAGGATCACCGGCACCTTCCCGCCCTTGGGGAGGTTCTCCGGCAGCAGGATGTCGGCATGGAGCTTGGCTCCGTCGGCCGCCTCGATGTAGGTCTCGGACCACTTCGCGCCGGCCGGCAGCGTCTCGGGCCGGGCAGCCTGTGCAGGCGCGGCCAGGGCCAGCGCAGCGAGCGTCACAACGACGCAATGCCTCCCGAACGGCATGTGTGAAGGCTACGCCTTCGCCGGAATCTTCATGCGGGGACGCCTGCCCCGAGCAGCTCGTCCGTGACCAGCTTCGCCGTGACCGCGCACGCCTGGGTGCCGCCGTCGCCGTACTCACGCACGGCGTCGCCGACGTTGAAGAGGTTGTCGAGCGGCGTCTCGCGCGGCAGTTCGTAGCCGGAGAGCGCACGCTGCGCCGGCCACTCGTCGCGCATCACGCGGGCGTCGAGCACGCGCGCGTCGGTCATGCCCGGCAGCTCGTCGTGGAGCTCCTTCAGCGACAGCTCGAGCTCCTTCTCGGAGTCGAAGTCGCCGACGGCCGGGCGCGGCACCGCATAGACGACGGCGAGGTGCCAGCCCTCGGGCGCCAGCTCGGGGCAGGTGGCCGTGAGGTTGCCCATGTTGCAGACGCGCTCGGTGTTCGAGAACACGACAAGGCCGGGCGCGTCGATCAGCGGCTCGCGGCTGGCGACGTGGATGATGATGTTGGCCGTCGGCCGGGCCTTGGCGCGGATCGACTCGACGTACTCGGCGCCGAATGCCTCCTCCCCCACCAGGCCGATCGTCGCGACCGGGCCCGCGTTCGAGATCACGGCGCCGCAGCTCACCTCGACGTCCTTGCCCGCGCGCCGGATCGTCGCGCGGGTCACCGCACCGTCCGCGACGTGGAGCGCGGTGACCTCGCTGTCGAGCCAGACCTGGCCCCCGTCTCGCTCGACCACGTCGGCGAGCGCCTGGCACACGCCGATCGTGCCGTCGGGATGAAAGCCGAAGTGCTTGAACGCCCCCTTCTGCATGAAGTAGGTGAGGAACGCGCGCGCGGGGATCTCGTCGGCGTTGACGGCGAAGATCGCCGCCGAGAGGTTGCGGAACAGGCGATGGACCGTCTGGTTGGAGGTCGCGCCTGAGATCCACTCCTCGAGGGTCAGCTGCTCATCCGGCATGTCGCCCTTGCGCGCGCCGCCGAGCTGGGTCAGGAGCTTCGCCCCCTTCTTGGTGATCTGGTCGAGCAGGAATGACCAGCCGCCCTTGGCCGGGTTGATGTTCTTGCCCTTGATCCGGAACAGGTTGGCCGGCTCGGGGAACCGCAGGTCGAGCGTCGCGCCGACGTCCTTGAACGTCTGCTCCATCTCGCCGCCGAACTCGATGGCGACGGCGCCGGTGTTGAGCTTGAACCCATCGACCTCATAGGTCGAGGCACGCCCGCCGACGCGGTCAGAGCGCTCGACGAGCAGCGGCCGCCGGCCGGCCGCGGCGAGCCGGGCCGCGGCGCAGACGCCGCCCATCCCGGCACCGATCACGAGGGTGTCTACCTGTTCGGTGGTGGTCATCCGAGCTCCCGGCCGACGATCGAGATGAACGAGACGCACGTGCCCGGGCGGCCGCCGAGGTTGTGCGTCAACCCGAGGTTCGGGTCGTCGAGCTGGCGCTCGCCGGCCTCCTCGCGCATCTGCAGCCAGCACTCGAAGAGCATCCGCAGGCCGCTCGCCCCGACCGGGTGGCCGAAGCTCTTCAGCCCGCCGTCGGGATTCACCGGGAGGCGGCCGCCGAGGTCGAACTCGCCGGCCAGCTCGTCCCTCCACGCCGCGCCGCGGTCGGAGAAGCCGAGGTCCTCCATCAGCACCAGCTCGGTCGGCGTGAAGCAGTCGTGCACCTCGGCGAGTGAGATCTCCTCGCGCGGGTCGGTCACGCCCGCCTGCGCGTAGGCGTCGCGGGCACAGTGGACCACCTCGTGGAAGGTCGTGTAGTCGTAGCCCGGATCGATCGGGCCGCTCGCCGGGCCCGCGATCATCGACAGCGCCTTCACGTACAGCGGGTTGTCGGTGTACTCGTACGCGTCCTCGGCCCGCACGATCAGCGCACACGCCGAGCCGTCGGAGACGCCGGAGCAGTCGAACACGCCGAGGCGCCCGGCGACGATCGGCGAGGCCTCGATCTGTCTCCTTCGACACCTCCTTGCGGAACTGGGCGCGCGGGTTCTTCGCCCCGTTCATGTGGTTCTTCCACGCGACGTGGGTCATCGCCTCGCGCATCTCACCCTGGTCGACCCCGAACTTGTTGCAGTACGCCGGGTCGAGAAGCGAGAACGCCGCCGGTGCCGTCAGCGAGAGCTCCGGCGCGGTGCCGTCGCTCGCGACGTTCGAGCGCACGAGGCCCGAGTAGCCGGAGTCCTTCAGCTTCTCCACCCCGACCGCCATCACGCGGTCGTACGCCCCCGACGCGACGGCGTAGCAGGCGCCGCGGAACGCCTCGGACCCCGTCGCGCAGAAGTTCTCGACCCGGGTCACGGGCTTGTAGTCGATGCTCAGCGGCTTGCTCAGCACCAAGCCCGACTGCCCGGAGTTCATCGTGCCGAGCCAGAAGGCGTCGACGTCGTCCTTGCCGATGCCGGGAGTGGACGCGAAGCACTGCTCGGTGGCGTCGACGAGCAGGTCGTCGGCCGAGCGGTCCCAGTGCTCGCCGAACTCGGTGCAGCCCATGCCGACGATCGCGACCCTGTCCTTGATCCCTGAGCTAGCCACCGCAGCCTCGCCTTCCAGAAGTAGTTGTGCACGCCGCCGCTCGTGTAGAGGCGGCGGAAGGTCATCTCGACGCGGGTGCCGATCTCGATCTCGTCCGGCGATGCGTCGGCCAGCTCGAGGGTGTAGCGGCCGCCGCCGTCGAAGTCGACCACCACGTCGATCACCGGCGGCGCCAGCGAGAATGCGAGCCGGTCGACCGTGAAGGTCGCCGCGGCGCCTCCGCGCTCGGCCAGTCGGATCCGCTCCATCTGGTCGACCGAGCGGCAGTTGGTGCAGGTGCGGGTCGGCGGTACGTGGACGCGTTCGCACTGCGTGCACCTCGACCCGACGAAGGCGAACTTCCACGCCTCCGAACGCGCCGACGGCGGGCCGGCCGGGCGGTCCGGCTCAGGACGCCGCGGCGGCTCGCGGTCGAGCAGGCCGCGCCAGGTCAGGTAGGTGGCGTAGAGCACGTCGCGGCCGCCGGCGAGCTGGTCGGCGACGCTCCCCGCGGGGCGACCGTCGCTCAAGGCGGCGGTGGTGCGCAGGACCGTCGCGTCCGCGCCGTCGGCCGCCGTGAGGAGCAGGATCGTCTGACCCGGGTCGGCCACGTCGAGCACTGCGGCGAGGCGCAGAGCGGCGTCGGCCGCGCCGGCATAGCCGATCGGGAGCGGGGCGCTCTCGCTGCGGGCGGGCAGCGCCTTCGCGATCGCCTTGGCGGCGCGCGAGTGCGGCGAGGACACGATCACGTGGTCGGGCTCCGCGACACCTGCCTCGGCGAGGGCGCGGGCCGCCGTGTCGCGCGCGAGCGGCAGGTAGGCCTCGACGCCGAAGCGCTCCTCCCAGACGCTCGATGCCAGCTCGCCGGGAGCGCGCCAGCGATCGAGGAACTCGGCGGTCGACGAGGCCTCGGCGACGATCTCGGCGAGGGATCCTTCGGCAGCGCCGAAGGCGAACGCGGCGGCCGCGTCGGCGCCCTCGCGCTCGTCTGCCGACCCTGGGCGGCCGGTGCGCAGGTCGGACAGCACTGCCAGCCCGCCCGCCGCGGCGGCGGCACGAAACGCCCCCACGCCAGAGCGGGCCGAGCCGGCGACGTCGACCGCGAAGCCCTCGTGTCCGAGGTCGAGCGCGGCATGGATCGCGCTGGCGTTGGTCTTGTCGGCATAGGCGGGCGCGGTCGTTGCGAAGTGGATCGAACCTGGATGGTCGCCGTCCGGGAGCGCGATCCGGGCTGCTTCGACGCCCATGGTCGTCGAGTCCTCGTCGAACGAGGCGACCACGCGGGCGCCCTTGCCGGCGCGGGTGCCGAGCGCGCCGCCGAGCTCCGCGAGCTGGAGGCGGTGGCGGGGGACGTAGGTCCCGTAGGAGGTGATTCCGAGAGGTCATCGCTAGTTCGCTGGACACTATGTCCGGACAGACTGTACCATGGGTTTCACGCAGTGCTGGCCACTTACGACGACATCCTCTACGAACGGCGCGACGGTGTCGCGCGGATCGAGCTCAACCGCCCCCGGGCGCTCAACGCCTGGACTCCCGAGCTGGGCCGCGAGTTGCTCGACGCCGTGCGCGCCGCGTCCGCCGATCCCGCCGCCCGGGCGATCCTGATCACCGCCGCCGGGCGCGCGTTCTCGGCCGGGGCCGACGTGAAGGCGCCGCGCGACCTCACCCCGGACGGCGATCCCGACCTCAGCTCGCGGCTGCGCGAGATCTACAACCCCGTGATCCTCGAGCTGTGTACGGCGCACAAGCCCGTCGTCGCCCAGGTGCAGGGCGCGGCGGCGGGGATCGGGTTCTCCCTCGCGCTCGCGTGCGACCTCGTCGTCGCCGCCGAGTCCGCGTACTTCCTGCTCGCCTTCGTGCGCCTCGGCCTGATCCCTGACGCCGGCGCGACCATCCTCCTCCCCGCGCGCATCGGCCATGGTCGCGCGACCCAGCTCGCGATGCTCGGCCGCCGGCTGCCGGCCTGGCAGGCCCTCGAATGGGGTCTCGTAGACGAGGTCTGCGCCGAGGGCGAGCTGGCCGAGCGGGGCGCCGCGCTCGCCGCGGAGCTCGCTGCGGGCCCGACGGTCGCGATCGGAAACATGAAGCGCGCGCTGCGCGCCAAGACCGCGGCCGAGCTTGCCGCGCACCTCGAGCTCGAGGCCTCGCTCCAGCAGGACCACGCCACGACCTTCGACTACGCCGAGGGCGTCCGCGCCTTCACGGAGAAGCGCGATCCCGAATTCAGAGGAGAGTGATGCCCGCAACCGCTGACCACCTGACCGACGACCGCAAGATGTTCGTGGAGGCCCTGCGCGACTTCGCCGCGCGCGAGTGCGGCACGCAGGAGCAGTTCGATGCGCTGACCGACCATGACGAGGAGACGCACAACCCCGAGCTGTACGGCAAGCTCGCCGAGCTCGGCTACCTCGGCATCGGGCTGCCCGAGGACGTCGGCGGCGGGGGCGGATCGATAGTCGACTCGTGCCTGCTGATGGAGGAGCTCTTCTACGCGAAGCTCCCGGTCTTCGGCATCACCACCGCCCTCACGTCGGCGAACGCGATCGAGCACCACGCGACCGGCGACCTGCGGACCGAGCTGCTGAGCGCCGTCTGCGCGGGCAGCGTGATCGCGCTCGGCTTCTCGGAGCCCGGCGCAGGCTCCGATCTCGCCGCGATGCGGACGAAGGCCGCCCCGGCCGACGGCGGCTGGATCGTCAACGGCCAGAAGACGTGGACCTCGAACGCCCAGTTCGCCGAGCGGATCCTCTTGATGGCGCGGACCGGCGACGGGCCACGCCGCCACGACGGGATCAGCATGCTCGACGTGGCGACCGACCTCGACGGCGTCGAGATCAGCCTGATCGACACCCTCGGCGGCCGCGAGACCAACGACGTCTTCTTCACCGACGTGTTCGTGCCCCAGGACCGGCTGATCGGGACGGAGAACGGCGGCTGGACCCAGCTGATGTCGGGGCTGAACGGGGAGCGGCTGCTGATGTCGGGCATGTTCCTCGGCCAGGCGCGGCGCGCGTTCGACGACACGCTCGCCTACGTCAAGGAGCGCGAGCAGTTCGGCCAGCCGATCGGGAGCTTCCAGGCGATGAAGCACCGGATCGCCGATCTCGCCACGGAGATCGAGTGCTGCCGGCTGCTCGTCTACGACGTCGCGCGCCGGGTCGAGGCCGATCCCGACACGATCCTCGCGCGTGAGGCGTCGATGACGAAGCTGAAGGTCACCGAGACGGCCCGCCGGGTCGCGCTCGAGGGCATGCAGATGATGGGCGGCTACGGCTACGCCACCGAGTACGGGATGGTGCGTCACGTGAAGAACACGCTCGTGGGCACGATCTACGGCGGGACCAGCGAGGTCCAGCGCGACATCATCGGCAAGACCTACGGGCTCTGAGAGGCTTTGCCGATGAGCACGGTCCTCACGGAGGTCGCCGACGACGGCGTCGGCTGGTTGACCCTCAACCGGCCCGATGCGATGAACGCCGTGACGACCGAGCTCGCGCGCGACCTCGAGGCGGCGCTGCGCGAGCTCGCCGGCGCGGCGCGGGTGATCGTGATCCGCGGCGCCGGCGGCCACTTCTGCGTCGGCGGCGACTTCAAGGCGATCGAGCCGATCCTCGGCGACGCCGCGGCGCTGCGGGAGCTCTTCGAGGCGTTCGGCGCGGCCTGCGGCGCGATCGCGGAGCTGCCGGTGCCGGTCATCGCGGCGGTCGAGGGCAACGCGATGGCGGGCGGGTTCGAGCTGATGCTGGCGTGCGACTTCGCCGTGGTCCGCAGCGACGCGCGCATCGCCGACAACCACACCAACTTCGGCCAGATCCCCGGCGGCGGCTCGAGCCAGCGACTGCCCCGGCTCGCCGGGCGTCAGCGCGCGCTCGGGCTGATCCTCAGCGGCGACCGGCTGTCCGGCGGGGATGCCGCGCAATGGGGCCTTGCCTACCGGGCGTTCGAGCCGGGGGAGTTCGAGGCCGGCGTGGCGTCGCTCGCCGCGCGGGCTCGCGGCCAAGAGCCCCGCGGCGCTGGCGCGGGTGAAGGCGCTGGTGTGGGATGGCCTGGAGGGCCCCCTCGCCGACGGACTGGCGATGGAGATCGATGCTGTCGTCGATCACATCGCGGGCGCGGGTGTCGGTGAGCTGACTTCCCGGAGTTCGTCGTGACTGTCGGCCTGATCACCGAGGGGGACGTTCTGCTCGATCTCGACGGCTCGGGGCTCGCGTGGCTGCGCCTGAACCGGCCCGAGGCATCGAACGGCCTGACCGCCGACTCCCTCGAGGCGCTGGCCGAGGCGATCGACCTGTGCGGCGAGGACGACCGCATCCGCGCCGTGCTGCTGAGCGGCGAGGGCAAGAACTTCTGCGCCGGCGGCGACGTGCGCGACTTCGCCTCGAAGGGCGACGGCCTGCCGGACTACCTGCGCGAGGCCACGGCGCGGCTGAACCTCGTCGCGGCCGGGCTGATCGGGCTGCGCAAGCCGGTCGTCGCGATCGTCCAGGGCTTCGCGGCGGGCGGCGGCGGGCTCGGGCTCGTGTGCGCGGCGGACCTCGTGATCGCCGCCGAGTCGGCGCGGTTCATGTCGGCCGCGACGCGCGTAGGGATGGCGCCCGACGCCGGCACCTCGGTCACCCTCGGGCGCATCGTCGGCCATCGCCGCGCGCTCGAGCTGACGCTCACCGACAAGGTGCTGAGCGCCGCGGAGGCGCTGGATATCGGCCTGATCACCGAGGTCGTGCCCGACGCTGAGCTGACGCCGCGCGGCGCCGAGCTCGGCGCCGCGCTCGCCGCGGGCCCGACGCTCGCGCTCGGGGAGACGAAGCGCCTGCTGTGGCAGGGCCTCGGCCGCGCCGTCGAGGACTGCCTGGCCGACGAGGGCGAGACCGTCTCGCGCCTCTCGGGCACCGACGACGCCCGCGAGGGCCTCGCCGCGGTCATCGAGCGCCGCAACCCCGATTACCGCGGCAGCTGACCGAACACCAGCCAGGCGTCCCGTTTCCCGTCAGATCTGACGGGAAACGGGACGTCTGCAGCGGAGGGTGCGGCGCGGCTCAGCTCTGGATGCGGTTCCACTCGACCCAGCCGAGGCCCTCGCGCCCGTCGGACTCGTCGCGCACGCGGCAGAGCGCGCGGACGAAGTGGGTCACGCGGCCGTCGGGCGCGGTCAGGACCATCGGCCCGAACGCGAGCGGCTCGACCGCGAGGGTCGGGAGATCAGGGCCCATCTCGATCCGCGCCGTCTGCGGCAGGCCGTCGGGCCCGTCATCCTCGGTCGCGGTCACGCTCTCGATCTCGACCAGCTCGTCGCCCTTCTGCACGTAGCCGACGCCGAACCCCGGCATCTGCGGCACGCCGACGGCGTGGGTGCGCGTGCCGTCGCTCGAGGTGCAGACCGCTCCACATCCAACCGACGGCCCACCAGTCGCGCCCGCCCCATGAGTGGTCGCGCTGGCCGGGGCCCTCGACGTCGATCGTCTCCTCACCGACGGTCACCGTCCCGGATACGCGGCAGGGGATCTCGTAGCGACTGGACTGCCGCCAGGCATAGGGCACGCCGTCCGTGACCCACGTGAGGTCGATGCGCAACCTCGACGGGATCGCCCCCGGCCCCGACGCAGGATCGCGGCCGGGTCCTCGTGCGTGCGCCCCTCTCCCCCGAACGTCACGCGGAAACGCTCCAAGGGCTCTTCGCAGTGGTGCTCGGCGTGGAGCCCGTCCTTGTCCACGACCTGCGCGTCGTCGGCCGCGTCGGGCAACGGCGCCTCCTCCACGATCATCACGGTCGGGCGGTCCGGCCCGCAGATGCACGCCATGTAGTGGCAGTGGTCCTGGTTCGGGAGGCGACCGAGGCGCAGGTAGACGCCGAGGTCGCCCGACTCGCTCGCCACGTCGAAGTACCAGCTCTCGTTCCACAGCGGCTCGGGCCCGGGCGAGTGGCGTCCCTCGTCCTCCGGCGACGGCTGCAGCGGCGCCGGCCTGGCGCCCGGCTCGGGCAGCAGGTCGAGGGAGCCGAGGTCGATCGCCTGCTGTGCGTAGCGCTCGAGCAGCGTCATGAACATCTCGTCGCCCCGGTCGGTCTGTACGACGAGCATCGCCGGAGCGATGCACATGACCAGGCCGTGGAACACCTGGCGGCGGTACTCGTCCCAGCACGTCTGGAAGCTGAACCCCTCGACCCCCGCGGCGACGCAGCTCGGAGTGGTACCCGCGGATCAGCTCCTCCTCGTGCGCGCGGCGGTCCTCGACGCTGAGCCCACCCCCGACGAAGTACGAGGCGTCGAGCATGGCCGAGCCCCAGCTGACCGTCTGCCAGTCGACGACGGTGCAGGTGCCGCCCCCGAACAGCAGGTTGTCCAGGCGGTAGTCGCCGTGGACCAGCCCGAGTGGCGGGCGGAGGTCGCGCTCCCACAGGTCCTGGCTCGCGATGAAGCGCTCGCACAACTCGGCATGCTCGGGGGCCACGCGATCCCCGTAGCGCTCGAGAAACCCGGGCATGAGCGCCTGCAGCAACTGCTGGTTGAGCGGGTTCGGCTGGTTGAGGAAGTCGGCCGTGCCGAGCGCGAGATCGCCGAGCACCGGCGCCTGGACGGCCGCCAGCGAGCCGAGCGCGAGCCGGGCCTCATCGACACTGCAGCCCGCGATCTGGTCGCCCTGCGTGGCAGGCGAGACGTCCTCGAGGATGAGCGTGAACCACCCCTCGGCCTTGTCGTACTCGGCGAGGTGGCAGGCGGGCAGCGGCGACCCGATCCGCGCCGCGAGCTGCTGGTAGAACGAGACCTCGCGCCAGTAGGCACCGAGGCCGACGCCGGTGGCCCGGCTCGTGTCGTCGTCGGACGCGAGCTTGACCACGACGCTGTCACTCGCGCCGCCGGCGGTGAACGCCACGCGATAGCTCTGGCTCATCTGGCCGGTACCGATCCTGTCGACCGCGCCGAGCTCGAGGCCGTCGCGGCCGAGCGCCGCGCCCAGCCAGTCCGCGGAGATCTCGTCGGGGGTGCGGATCAGGTCGGTCACGGTCATGAGATCTTCTCCCAGGGGTCAACGGACAGTCTGTCAGGACAGCATGCGCGACCGGATAGTATCCGGTCCACGATGGCTCGGCGGGCGCTCGTTACGGGAGGTGGACGCGGCATCGGCGCGGCGATCGCCCGACGGCTCGCCGCGGACGGCTTCGAGGTCGCGGTCAGCGGCCGCACGGCGGAGCAGGTGGAGGCCGTCGCCGCCGAGATCGGCGGGCAGGGCCTGATCTTCGACGTCGCCGACTCGGAGGCCACGATCGCTGCGGTCGAGACGGCCGGTCCGTTCGACGCGCTCGTCAACAACGCCGGCGTGGACCAGAACGCGTTCTTCACCGACACCACCCCCGCGGAATGGCGGCGCCTGATCGCCGTGAACCTCGAGGGCGTGCTGGCAACGACTCTCGCGGCGCTCCCGCCGATGCAGAAGGCCGGCTACGGGCGGATCATCAACGTGTCCTCGGAGGCCGGACGGCTGGGTTCCAAGCGCGGTTCGGTGTATGCCGCGGCCAAGGGCGGCGTGATCGCCTTCACCAAGTCGATCGCACGGGAAAACGCGCGCTACGGCGTGACCGCCAACAACGTCCTCCCCGGCCCGGTGGATACGCCGCTGCTCGACGCCAAGCGCGAGCTGGGCGAGCTCGGTGCGCAGATCATCGACGCGATGAAAGCGGCCACGCTCGTCGGCAGGCTGGGCACGCCGGAGGAGGTGGCCGATGTGGTCGCCTTCCTCAGCTCCGAGCAGGCCTCATTCGTGACGGGCGAGACGCTCGGCGTCTCCGGCGGCATGGGTACCGGCGCCTGACGCGCGGGCCCGTTCCTCGTCCCGCTACCGCGGTACTCCACCCGGGCCGTCTCCGTGAGCGATACGACTCCCGCCTTCGTGGCCGCGTAGGTGGCCCCGCCCGGGACGGGCGACTTGCCGGCCCGCCCGTGATCGCCACCACCTTCGACTTCGTCGCCATGCCAACCCTCTCGACCTGCTCCGACGTTGTGTCCGGACAAGCTGTACGAGGTGTAGGGTATGCCGACATGGCAGACCCCCATCCGCTGGTCGAGCGCATCTATTCCGCCCTCGGCACGGGCGACAAGGACGAGCTCCGCGAGGTCCTCTCGCCGGACTTCACCGGCGAGGCGGCCGCGGGCATGCCGGTCGGCGCCGGGGTCCACTCCGGGCCGGACGCGATGATCGAGGAGGTGTGGTGGGCAATCGGCGCGACTTCGCCGTCCTCCCCTACCCCGACGAGTGGATCGCGTGCGAGGGCGACCGTGTGCTGGTGAGCGGCCGCTATCGCGGCCGGGCCGCGCGACCGGCCGCGAGTTCGACGCCCATTTCAACCACCTGTGGACGATCGACGGGAACCGCGTGGTCGCGCTCACGCAGCTGACGGACACCGCGATCTGGCGGGGGGCGCTCGATGGCTGAGCGCGTCAGCCTCACGATCGCGGACGGCGTCGCGGAGATCCGGCTCGTCGGCGCGGACCGGCGCAACGCGATCGATCCGCGATTCATCACCGAGCTCGAGGCGGCGATCGCCCGCGCCACCGCCCCCGGAGCCGCGCGGGCGATCCTGGTCTGCGCGGACGGCCCGGCCTTCACGGTCGGCGGCGACCTCGGCCACTTCACCGCCAACGCCGACCGCCTCGCCGACGAGCTGCGCGCGATGGTCGAGCCGTTCAACGCATCGCTCGCCGCGTTGGCCGAGGCGGAGATCCCGGTGGTCTCCGCGGTCCAGGGCGCAGCCGCCGGCGGCGGTCTAGGGCTCCTATGGGGCGCCGATGTTGTCGTGGCCGCGGACAACCTAAAGATCGCAACCGGCTTCGCGCGGATAGGCCTGACGGGTGACGGCGGAAGCTCGTGGCATCTTCCCCGCCTCGTGGGCCCGATGCGCGCCCGCGAGCTGATCCTCGAGAACCGGGTGCTCGGCGCACGTGAGGCTCTCGACTGGGGGCTCGTGACCCGCGTCGTCCCGCTCGACGACCTGGCCGCCGAGGGCCGCGCGACCGCCGAGCGGTTCGCCGCCGGCCCGCCCGAGGCCTACAGGCGGATGAAGGCGCTGCTGCGCGCCGCCGATACCCGATCCATGCGCGACGGGCTGGCGGCCGAGCTCGAGGCGATGACCGAGGTCGGCGCGACGGCCGACGCGCGCGAGGGCGTCACCTCATTCAGCGAGAAGCGCCCGCCCGAGTTCGGGCGCTAACGCCCGCAGCGCGGCCGGTCGCGCGCCACGACGCGCCCGCGCCGCTCGACCCGCAGCCGGGTGTAGACGAAGCGGTGGGCCGCATCGCACGGCCGTGGCCGCGCGAGGACGACGCGAACGCGCCGCCCGCGCAGGGTGCCGGTCCCCCGCGCGGCCGGGGCGCCGAACGCGGACCAGCGGAGCTTCCGCACCCGGGCTGCCGTGCGGCGACATCCGAGCGCGATTGTCGCCGGGCGCGACACCGGCGTCGTGCGGCAGCGCGGTGCAACGCGTAGCCCCGGGTCGGCGGCCGCGGCTATCCGGCGCACGACGGCGGGACAGGCGATCACCAGGTGGTGGCCCGTCCGGCCGAAGAGACCGGGACCGGCGGCATCGCACGCCGGGTCCCTGGCGACGACGCTTGGGGGCGCGATGCACGGCGACGCCGGATCCGCGCCCGAGTCGGGACAGCGGTAGAGCAGCTCGGCGCGCAGGCCGCCGCCGCCGGAGACCGTGATCCCGCCGGGCCCGATCGGGTTGTTGTAGGCCGGGTCGTTCGGGGCGGCGATCGGGACGAAGAGGTTGTCGACGTCGAGCGCGAGCGCCTGGCGGTTCAGCTCGTCGCGCGCGAACCAGCGCCGGCACAGCTCCTCCGCCACCTGCGCGCCGTAGATGAACGCGGTCAGCGGGCACAGGGGGACACCGTTGATCGGCGAGTCCAGCGCGAACAGCCGGTCGACCCGGTCGTCGTCGCGCCGGTGCTTGCGCCACCAGGCCTCTGTCAGCACGCCGCCATAGCTGTGGGCCACGACGATCACGCGCGCGGCGGGCCACGCCGCTTGGATCGAAGCGAGCATCGACTCGAGCCGGCCGATCGACACCGACGGCGGCTGGAGGGTGTCCTCGGACGTGTAGCCCTTGAACGCGAACGACGACCCGCCGGGCCCGCGCGTGACGCTGGACCCCGTGTAGCTGAAGGGCAGGATCACCGCGCCGCGATCGGCCAGCGCCTTGACCAGGCAGCTTCCGCGGTCGAGGCCGCCCTGCGGCAGGCAGGCGGCGGTGTGCGGGACGCCCGGCCCGGTGGTGAACCCGGCCCAGACGCGCAGCCCCCACTCGAGCCCGCGCGGGTAATGGCGCTCGCCGCCGGCGGGAGTCGCCGGGCACCAGTTGGCGACACCGAGGGGATCGGCGGTACCCGTGTCCTCCTCCCTGCTCGTGATGCCGTCGATGACGACCGCCACGAGCGCGGGCTGGCCGCCGGCGACGATGGGCTTGCCGCAGCGCTCGGGCGCGCTCGGAGCCGCCGCCACAGGCGCGGCGGTCACCCCCGCGAGCGCAACGCCGAGGAGGAGGATCGCGAGCCGTGGCACGGGGCGATCGTACGGGGTCCCCCGTGGCTGGGCGGCACCTCGGATTGTTGAGTTCTCCCCATTGCGCTCAGGGGTCGCGCAGCCGACCCTCCGAGGCCGCGCCGAGGACGCCCGCTCCGTCCTCGCGAAAAGCCAGCCCGACGGCGTGCTCCTCGACGTGAACCTGCCCGACGGCGACGGGCGGCGCTTCGCCGACGAGCTGCGCGAGACCCATCCGGACCGAGGGGCCACCGGCCCGACCTAACGCGGGGCGGAGTCCACGGTCCAGCGCGCGAAGTCCTCCGCGGCGACGTTGCTGCCGCACAGGATCGTGGTCACGCGCCGGCCCGCGAACCGCGTGGGGTGCTCGAGAACGGCGGCCACGCCGAGCGCGGCGGACGGCTCGACCACGAGGCCGGCGTGCTCGTGGATCAAGCGCATCCCCGCCTTGATCGAATCCTCGCCGACGAGCGCCACGTCGTCCATCACCACGAGCAGGTCGTCCAGCACCTCGGGTATCGGGCAGCGACCGGCGACGCCGTCGGCGATCGTGTCGATCGTCTCGCTCTCCACCACCTCCCGCTCGCGCCATGACAACGCCATCGCGGGCGCACCGCGCGGCTGGATCCCGATGGTCTCGACGTGCGGCGCGAGCGAGCGCATGACGTAGCCGACGCCGGTGGCCATCGCGCCGCCGCCGAGGGCCACGAGCACGATGTCCAGCTCAGGATCGTCGCGGACCAGTTCGAGCCCCATCGTGGCCGCGCCCTCGCAGGTGGCCAGGTTCTCGCTGTCCTCGACGAGGTACCAGCCGTCGGCCTCGGCGAGCTCGCGCGCGAGCGCCCGCGCGGGCTCGATGTCCTCACCCTCCAGCCGAACGGTCGCGCCGAGCGCCGCGATCCGCCGCAGTTTGAGCGGGTTGGCGGTCTCCGCCGCCACCACGGTCACCTCGAGGCCACGGCGCGGCGCGCTGTAGGCCAGCGCCTGCCCGAGGTTGCCGGCGCTCGCGCAGATCACGCGCGACGCGCCCTGCTCGCGCGCGGCGGCCGACACGGTCTCCGTGCCGCGCCCCTTGAAGCTGCGGACGGGATTGAGCGTCTCGACCTTCAGCGTCATATCGCATCCGAGCTCCTCCCCGAGCGTGACGCACGGCCACGCCGGGGTGTCGAGAAACACCGGGTCGATCTCGCCGACGGCGGCCCGGATGCGATCGAGCCGCAACCGGACGTCGTCGAGAGAGCTCACCGCGCGCGGACCGTCCGCGCTAGTTCCGGCTCGGCGCGAACGCGTACAGGCTGTTCCAGACCACGTCGGTGTACGCGTCGATCAGCGGGCCGAGGTCCTCCTCCGCCGCCTGCGGGACGAGCTGGTGGAACCCGCGCTCGGCCATCCACGTGAGCCACGCCGCGGTCTCCTCGGGCAGGAGATCGGGCGAGACGTAGCCCGCTTTCTGACCCGTCTTGATGTGCTTGCGCAGGCCCGCGATGTTGCGGCCCATCATTACCTCGACCTCCTCGCGGACGGCGGCGTCGTAGGAGGCGGCGTCGTAGACGGCGGCCATCAGCGTCGCGTGCGGGCGATAGGCGAGGACCACGTGCTCGAGCGCCTCGCGCAGGTCGTCGCGCGTGGCGTCGGCGCCGAGCGCCCACCACTCCTCGGCGGCGGCGGAGACCTGGTCGATGATCTCCGCGAACCAGGCGCGCAGCAGCTCGCCCTTGTCCTCGAAGTAGACGTAGAACGTCGACCGCGACACGTCGGCCTCGCGCACGAGGCGCTCGACGCTGAGCTCGGTGTAGGTCTCGCCCTCCGCGATCAGCTGCTCGACGATCTCGAGCAGCCGGTCGCGCAGCTCGTCGCGGCGCTGCGTGCGCGAGGTGCGGCTCTTGCGCGTCACGGACGGCACGTCAGCGCGTCCCCTCGTAGAAGGTGTTCCAGACGATGTCGGTGAGCGCGTCCAGCAGCTTGTCGCGGCCGGCCTTCGGGGCGCCGCGCACGAGCTGGTAGAGCCCGCGCTCGGTCATCAGGGTCGACCATTTCGCCACCGGCGACGGGTCGAGCTCCGTGTGTACGAAGCCATCCTTCTGCCCTTCCTGCAAATGCTTGGTGACGTTGGCGACGGACATGTCGATCATCTGCTGGTAGCCCTCCCGCACGCCCTCGTCGTAGGCGGCCGTCTCGACCACCGCACCCATCAGCAGTTCGTGCTTCACATAGGCATCCATCAGCTCGCCGATGCCCGCGCGCACCTCGTCCTTCGTGGCGCTCGGCGGAAGCTCCCACCAGATGCGCGCGGCGTTGTTGATCTCGATGATCACGTCCTCGGTGAGCGCGCGAAGCAGGTCGCCCTTGTCCTCGAAGTACACGTAGAAGGTCGAGCGCGAGAGCCCGGCCTCCTGCACGAGCCGCTCGACGCTCAGCTCGGTGAAGGTCTCGCCCTCCTTGAGGAAGCGCTCGACCACCTCGAGCAGACGCTCGACCATCTGCGCACGGCGATCGGCGCGGCTGGAGTTCTGGCTCTTGCGGGTGATCGAGGGCATGCGAGTGTCCGGACAGAGTGTACGACCGGGTCCGGCTTGCTCGATGAAGGAGTCGCTGCGCACCCGGCCGAGCCGGGTGCTTGCGCGAACTACGGCGCAAGCGACTTACCGATCACGTCGAGCAGGATCTCGTCGGCGCCGGCGCCGATCCGGTACAGCCGGATGTCGCGCATCACGCGCTCGGCGGGGTACTCGCGCATGTAGCCCGCGCCGCCATGGATCTGCACGCATTCGTCGGCTACGGCCCATGCCACGCGCGAGGCCTTCAGCTTGCTCATGGAGATCTCGCGCACGTTGTAGGCCCCGGCCGCGTAGGCGGCCGCCGTCGCGTAGATCAGCTGGCGCGCGGCCTCGAGCTCCGTCGCCATCTCGGCGAACTTGTGCCGGATCGCCTGGTGGGCGGCGAGCGGCTTGCCGAAGGTCTTGCGCTCGTACGCGTACTCGAGCGTCCTGTCGAAGGCGAACCGGCCGTACGCCAGGCAGCCCGCCGCGCCGATCAGGCGCTCGGCCTGGAGCTCCCACATGATGTGGTAGAAGCCCTTGCCCTCCTGCCCGAGGATCGCCGAGTCCGGCACGCGGACGTCCTGGAACGCCAGCAGCGCAGTGTCGGAAGCGTGCATGCCCATCTTCTCGAGCTTCTGCTCGCGGACGACCCCGGGCGTGTCCATCGGGACGAGGAAGATCGTGAACCCGTCGTAGCCGGCATCCGGGTCGGTCTTCGTGACGAGGGCGATCATGTCGGCGCGCTCGCCGTTCGTGATGTAGGTCTTGGCGCCGTTGATGACCCAGCCATCGCCATCGCGCACCGCGCGGGTGCGGATCGCCGCGACGTCTGAGCCGGCGTCGGGCTCGGTGATGCCGAGCGCGAAGATCTTCTCGCCGGCGATGCCGGGCGTGAGCCACTCGCGCTTCTGGTCCTCGGTGCCGAACTCGAGCAGCGGCGGCATGACCATGTCGGTGTGGACGGAGAGGCCCATCAGGAATCCGCCGCTGCCGCCACGCGCGATCTCCTCGGCGAGGACGAGGTTGGCGAAATAGTCGCCGCCCTGGCCGCCGTACTCCTCCGGCATCGAAAGCCCGAGGAAGCCGAGCTCCCCCATCCGCCTGACTATCGAGTCGGGGAACGTCTGCTCCTCCCACTCCACCACGTGCGGGGCCACCTCGCGGTCTACGAACGACCGGATCGACTCGCGCAGGGCGTTGTGCTCGTCGCCGAAGATCGACGGGCGCAGGCTCGTGGTGTGGTCGGGCTTGATGACGGGGTCTGCGGTGGACATCTGAAAATCGTACAGTGCGGCTGGACACTCTGTCCGATATATTCACCCGATGCACGGAATCGTCTCCTACGCCGCCTACGTCCCCCGCCACCGGCTCGACCGCGGCCAGATCCGGGCGACCCTCGGGCAGGGCGGCGGCAAGGGCACCCGTTCGGTGGCGTCATACGACGAGGACTCGACCTCGATGGGCGTTGAGGCCGCCCGCGGCGCACGCTGGAACGGGTCCTTCACCCCCAGCGCCGTCCATTTCGCCACCACCGCGCCCGCCTACGCCGACAAGACGAACGCGACGGCGATCCACGCCGCCCTCGGCCTCGCCGGCGACGTGTTCGCCACCGACCACGTCGGCTCCGTGCGCTCCGCCGTCGGCGCATTGCGCGCCGCGGCCGGCGACGGTGGCCTGGCCGTCCTCTCCGACGTGCGCGTCGGCCGGCCCGGCTCGGCCGACGAGGCGGGCGGCGGCGACGGCGCTGCCGCCTTCCTCTTCGGCGACGGCGATGACGTGGTGGCAGAGGTCATCGGCCAGGCCTCGGCGACAGCCGAGTTCCTCGACCGCTGGCGCGCCCCCGGCGAGCAGAACTCGAGCACCTGGGAAGAGCGCTTCGGCCTCGGCGAGTACCTGCCGTTGATCGAGGATGCGGCTGGCCGCGCGCTGGCGGCGGCGGGCATAGCGCAGGCCGACCACGTGGTGATCGCCTCCCCCCACTCCCGCGCCGCCAAGGCTGCCGCGAAGACGTTCGGCGACGCCGCGGCCGCCGGCCTCGAGCAGGTGCTCGGCTACCTCGGCGCGGCCCAGGCCGGCCTCGCGCTGACCGACGTGCTCGACCGCGCCGCAGCGGGCGAGACGATCCTCGTGATCAGCGCCGCCGACGGCGCCGACGCACTGGTGCTGCGCACCACGGACAAGCTGCTCGACCGCCCGGGCGGCGGGGCCCGCGCACAGGCCGAGCTGGCCACGGACATCGACTACGCGACCTTCCTCACCTGGCGCGGAGTGCTCGAGCGCGAACCCCCGCGCCGGCCCGACCCGAGCCGCCCCGAGGCGCCGCCGGCGGCGCGCGCGGCCGACTGGAAGTTCGGTTTCGTCGGCACCCGCTGCACGGAGTGCGGCCACGTGCACGTGCCGCCGCAGCGTGTCTGCACGGGTTGCGGCACGGTCGACGCGATGGAGGCGGCGCCGCTCGCCGACAAGCGCGGCACCGTCACGACCTTCACCCTCGACCGGCTGGCGTACTCGCTGGCGCCCCCGGTGGTCACGGCGGCCGTCGACTTCGACGACGGCGGGCGCTTCACGTGCGAGCTCACCGACTGCGACCCGGCGCAGGTGGCCGTGGGCACACGGGTCGAGCTGACCTTCCGCCGCATGTACAGCGCCGCCGGCGTGCACAACTACTTCTGGAAGGCGCGACCGATCACGAGCGAGGAGACGGGCTGATGGCCAGTAACGGAATCAAGGATCGCGTGGCGATCGTCGGGATGGGCTGCACGCAGTTCGGCGAGCACTGGGGCCGCTCGATCGACGACCTGCTGATCGACGCCGTCGAGGAATGCCGCGCCTCGGTCGCCGATTTCGACGCCGACACGGTCGACGCCTACTGGCTCGGGACGATGGGCTCCGGCACGTCGGGCATGACGCTGTCGCGGCCGCTGAAGATCGACAACAAGCCCGTGACCCGGGTCGAGAACTACTGCGCCACCGGCTCCGAGGCCTTCCGCAACGCGAGCTACGCCGTCGCGTCCGGCGCCTACGACTGCGTGATGGCGGTCGGCGGCGAGAAGCTGAAGGACTCCGGCTTCTCCGGCCTCGTCGTGCCCCCCACCACCAACGACGGGACGGCGTCCGAGCCGAGCGCGCCCGCGATGTTCTCGCTGCTCGCCCCCGCCTACCGCGAGAAGTACGGCGTGTCCGAGGAGGACCTGAAGGAAGTCATCACCCGCATCGCCTGGAAGAACCACAAGAACGGCGCGCTGAACGAGCGCGCGCAGTTCCGCAAGGAGGTGCCGATGGAGAAGATCGCGGCGTCGCCGATCGTGGCCGGCGACCTCGGCATCTTCGACTGCTCCGGGGTCGCCGACGGCGCGGCGGCCGCGCTGATCGTCCGCGCCGAGGATGCCCACCGCTACACCGACACGCCGATGTACGTGAAGGGTCTGTCGTTCGTGGCGGGCGCCGCCCAGGGCCCGGTCGACCCGAGCTACGACTTCACCAGCTTTCACGAGGTCGTAGCGTCGGCCGAGGACGCCTACCGCCAGGCCGGGATCGAGAACCCGCGCGAGGAGATCTCGATGGCCGAAGTACACGACTGCTTCACCCCGACCGAGCTGGTACTGATGGAGGACCTCGGGTTCTCCGAGCGCGGCGAGGGCTGGAAGGACGTGATGAACGGCGACTTCGACCTCGACGGCGACCTGCCCGTCAACCCCGACGGCGGGCTGAAGAGCTTCGGCCACCCGATCGGGGCGAGCGGGCTGAGGATGCTGTTCGAGTGCTGGCTGCAGTTCCGCGGCGAGGCCGGCGAGCGCCAGCTCGACGACCCGAAGCTGGGGCTGACGCACAATCTCGGCGGCCAGCCGGGAGCATGCGTGTCGTTCGTATCCGTTGTCGGCTCTGAACTGGAGGCCTGAGAGATGGGAGAACTCGACGGGAAGGCGGCGCTGGTCACCGGCTCCGGCCGCGGCATCGGCGAGCAGATCGCGCGCCAGCTCGCGGCGCAGGGGGCGCAGGTGCTCGTCAGCGACATGGACGGCGACGCGGCCAAGGCCGTGGCGGCCGACCTCGACGGCAGCGCCGTGCACGTCGGCAATCTCACGGCGAGCGGCGAGTGCGACAGGCTCGTCGGCACCGCCATCGACTCGTTCGGCAAGCTCGACATCGTGGTCAACAACGCCGGCTACGCGTGGGACGGGCCGATCCACAAGATCACCGACGAGCAGTTCGACGCGATGCTCGCGATCCACACCGTCGTGCCGTTCCGCGTCCTGCGGGCCGCCGCGCCGCACCTGCGCGAGCCGGCCAAGGAGGACATGAAGGCCGGCCGCGAGGTGTTCCGCAAGGTTGTCAACGTGACCTCGCTCGCGGGCGTGATGGGCAACGCCGGCCAGGTCGCCTACTCGGCCGGCAAGGGCGGCGTGACGGGTCTGACAAAGGCGCTCGCGAAGGAATGGGGTGGCCTGAAGATCAACGTGAACTCGGTGGCGTTCGGCTTCGTGGAGACGCGCCTCACGGCGGAGGTCGGCTCGGCCGGCCAGGTCGAGACCGGCACCGACGCGGGTGCGATCACCCTCGGCGTGTCACCACAGGTCCGCGCTGGCGTGTCGATGGTGACCGCGCTCGGCCGCGGCGGCACCCCCGACGAGGCGGCCCGCGGCGTGTACTGGCTGTGCTCGCCCGGCTCGGACTTCGTCACCGGACAGGTCATCAACGTGAGCGGCGGGCTGATGATGGGCATGGGGTGAGAAGCTAAGCCCGTGACCGACTCCCCGATGACGATCCGCGCGCGTGGCGCCGTGGCCGCGGTGGCCGAGCGGGTGCACACTCCGGCCAAGCCGCTGGCCGAGCCGCCGCCGGGCAGCGGGCTGGCGCCGGTCATGGGCGAGGCCGGGCTGCCCGTCATCGGCCACTCGCTGACGGTCCTCGGCGACATGGTGATGTTCGCGCGGCGCTCCTACGAGCAGTACGGCGCGATCAACTGGGGCAACGTGCTCGGGAGGCCCCTCGTCCTCGTGCTCGGTCCCGACGGGATCGAGGAGGTCCTCACCAACCGGGACAAGGCGTTCTCGAACAAGGAGGGCTGGAACTACCTGATCGGCCCGTTCTTCGACCGCGGCGTGATGCTGATGGACTTCGAAGAGCACCGCCACCACCGCCGGATCATGCAGGAGGCGTTCAAGCGCGACCGGCTGGTCAGCTACGTCGAGGCGATGAACCCCGCGATCGAGCGCGGCATCGCGCGCTGGGACGCGGGCAGCGGCTTCGAGCTGCACACACACGCGAAGGCGCTCACGCTCGACATCGCGACCGAGGTGTTCGTCGGCGCCGACCTCGGCGCCGAGGCCGACCGCCTCAACGAGGCCTTCATCCACACGGTCCACGGCGGCCAGGCGATCATCCGGGCCGACGTGCCTGGCGGCAGGTGGCACCGCGGGCTCGAGAGCCGGCGCCTGCTCGAGGACTACTTCCGCGCCCAGCTCCCCGAGAAGCGCGCCGGGAACGGCGACGACCTGTTCAGCGTGCTCTGCCATGCCGAGAGCGAGGAAGGCGAGCGTTTCTCCGACGACGACGTGGTGGACCACATGATCTTCACGCTGATGGCGGCGCACGACACCAGCACGATCACCGTGGCGATGATGGGCTACCACCTCGCCAAGCACCCCGAGTGGCAGGACCGCCTGCGCGCGGAGTCACAGGCGCTCGGCAAGCCCACGATCGGTTACGACGATGTCGAGGCTCTCCCCTCGCTCGATCTGGTGATGAAGGAGACCCTGCGCATCTGCGCGCCGGTCGGGATGATCGCGCGCCAGTCGATCAAGAACACCGCGGTCCAAGGGCACTACATCCCCGCCGGCACGCTGCTGATGCTCGGCATCTATCCGACCCAGCGCATGGAGCCGTGGTGGCAGAACCCCGACGTGTTCGACCCCGAGCGCTTCAGCGAGGAGCGCCAGGAGGACGCGTCGCACAAGTTCGCCTGGATGCCGTTCGGCGGCAACGTGCACAAGTGCATCGGCATGCACTTCGGCTCGATGGAGGTCAAGGCGATCATGCACCAGCTGCTGCTGCGCAACTCGTGGTCGGTCCCGGCGGGCTACGAGCCGCCGATGACCTACGGCACCGGCCCGTTTCCGGCCGACGGGCTGCCGATCACGCTCAGGCGGCTGTAGCCGAACCCCCGGATCAGCGCACGAGCGCGGTGGCGAGCCGGCCCGCCAGCCGCACGCTCGCCTCGATCTCCAGCTTGCGGATCGAGACGGATTCGACGCTGATGCCGAACGGAACGCCCAAGCGGCGGCAGTAGGAGATCAGCTCGAGCGCGGCTGCCTCGGCATGCTCCACGGACGCGTCGAGAGTGTCGGTGGCGTGGCGCAGGTCGTTCTCGATCCAGCGCGGCACGTCGATGCCGAGCCAGCGGAGGAACTCCAAGGTCTTCATCGAGCCACACACCGACAGGGTGAACACGATCGGGACCGGATCGATACCGCGGTCGCGACACTCGTAGGCATAGTCAGACACGAGGTTCTTGGCGGCGTTGACGTCGTAGACGATCTGGGTCACGAAGTACGAGCACCCGGCCTCCTGCTTGGCGACCAGGCGAAGGTGCTCGGCGCCCTTGCGGGTGTGCCGCTCCGGTATGGCCACACCGCCCAGGAGCAGATCCGGCTGCGCTTCGGCGCGCAACTGCTGGGCCGTGCTGAGCGTCGTCGCCACCGGCTTCTCCTGCGAGGAGGCGCCGACGAAGACGGCCATCCGCCTGGTGGTGTCCTGGGCGCTCAGCCAGGTGCGGAGGTCCTGCTCGGTGTACTTCGCCGTCGCGCGATAGACGACCACCGGTGTGTGCCAGTCCCGGAGGTGTCGATCGAGATAGTCGGCCGGGTCCATCGTCGGCAGGAACGGGAACGGCCGCTCGTCGGGGTTGCGGTCGGACTCGTCGTCGATGTCGTAGAGGATCAGGCCGTCCACGCCGAGCGGTTGCAGGCGCGCGAGGGTGACGTCGGCGATCTCCTGAGCCTGCTCGGAACTGGTCGACAACCGCGGTGGGGTCAGGGCGAAAAGCAGGAACTCTCCCTGGCGGGAGACGATGCGGCGCTGAAGATCCACGGCCGCCAAGGCTAGGCGGAGCCAGCGCGGGCCGTCGCCCGCACCACCGCGTCCACCCCGCTCCCGGCCGCCTGACGCGGGCGCTCCTCGGCGATGAGGATCTCCCAGCGCGAAGGATCGAGCGTGGCGACGGCCGCCTCGACGGAGACCTGGACCTGACCCGCCGCGCGCGTCCGCGCGCCGGTCGCCGGGTCGACTGGCCGGTGGCCGACGAGGAGCAGCGTCCCGCCGGGCGTCACCCCCGCGGCGAGGCGCCGAACCATCTCCTCCACCGACCCGGCCACGTGTACGTAGATACAAGACACGAGGTCGTACCGCCCAGGCGCGGGAGCCCACGTGCCCAGGTCTGCCTCGACCCACTCGATGCGATCGGCCACCTCCGCGCCGAGCCGTTCCGCGGTCTCCCGGGCGTGGCCGAGGGCCGTGGCCGAGAAATCGACTGCCGTAACGCTCCAGCCGCGCTCCGCCAGCCAGCGAGTCTCCGCCCCGTGCCCGGCACCGGCGTCCAGCGCGATGCCGGCCGGTAGGTCCGCCGCCTCCGCCACGAGATACGCGTTCGGCTGGCGCTGCGACACGTCGTGGCCGTCGTCACCCAGCACCTTCGACCAACGCTGCTCCCAGGAGTCCCGATCGAAGTTGTCGCCCGTCACGTCACCGACACTATGGTGCGGATATGGGAACACAGGGCGTGAGAATCAGCCGGGCGGTACCGAACATCAAGTCGGATCGGCCCGCGGAGTCACGCGATTTCTTCGTCGACCTCCTCGGGTTCGAGACCGTCATGGACCTCGGCTGGGTCGCGACGGTGGCCTCAGCGGACAATCCGGCCGTCCAGGTCACGATCATCAGCAACGACGATCCCGCCGCGCCCGGCATCTCGGTCGGGGTCGACGACGTCGATGCCGTCCACGCGCTGGCGGTCGAGCGCGGCCTCGAGATCGTCTATCCCATTCGCGACGAGGACTGGGGCGTGCGGCGCTTCATGCTGCGCGAGCCGAGCGGGACCGTCGTGAACGTCGTGTCCCACCGGGCGGAGTAGCGCGGCTACTCCGCCTCGAAACGCACGGGCAGACTCGTGAGCATGTGCGCCCACGACGACGGGCGGTACTCGACCTCGCCGGCGCGCTCGAGCCCGCCGAGCCGCCCGATGGTCTCCTCGAGGGTCACCTTCAGCGTCAGCCGGGCGAGGCCCGAGCCGAGGCAGAAGTGGCGGCCCCCGCCGCCGAAAGCCTTGTGGTCCTTCGACCCGCGGTGGATGTCGAAGGTATCCGGGTCGTCGAAGATCGACTCGTCGCGGGAGGCCGACGTGTACCAGATGATCACCTTGTCGTTCTCGGCAATCTGCTGCCCGCCGAGCTCGGTGTCGGTGGTCGCGGTGCGGACGAAGTAGTTGACCACCGACGTGTAGCGCAGGATCTCCTCGACGGCGTCCGGGATCAGGCTCGGGTCCTCGCGCAGCTCGGCGAGCTGGTCGGGGTGGTCGAGCAGCGTGCTGATCCCCGACGCGAGCGTGTTGCGGGTCGTGTCGTTGCCGGCGAACACGAGCAGGCCGAAGAACACGAGGATCTCCGAGTCGTCGAGCTTCTCGCCCTCGACCTCGGCCGCGCGTAGCCGCATCACGAGGCTGTCCTCGACGCCCTCTTCCGCCTGGCGCGCGATCTGCTCGTGCAGGTACGCGGCCATCGCCATGAAGGTCTCGGTGGCGGCCGCCGGCTCGGGTGAGCGCTGCGCCGCCTCGATCAGCTCCGTCCACTCGAAGAGCTTCTCGGTGTCCTCGGCAGGAAGGCCCATCATCTCGGCAAGGACGCCGAGCGGAACCGGGATCGCCAGCTGTTTGGCGAGGTCGGCCTCGCCGTCGCCGGCGAACTTGTCGATCGTCCGCGTGACGAGCGCGCGGATGTCGTCCTCGACCTTCGCGACGGTGTTCGGGGTGAACGCCGTCTGCAGGATCAGCCGGTACTTGGTGTGCTCGGGCGGGTCCTTGTAGAGGAGCAGGTTGCGGTTGACGTCGAGCGGCATCACCTGGTCCGGGTTCATGAAGATCCCGGCGCGCCACGACGAGAACGTCACGGTGTCGCGGCTGACCGCGGAGATGTCCTCGTGGCGCGTGACCGACCAGAAGCCCGTGCCGTCGGCGAGCGCGTTCCAGCGCACCGGTTCCTCGCGCCGCATGCGCGCGAACAAGTCGTGCGGCGGGCCCTCCGCGAACCACTCCGGGTCGAGCAGGTCGACCTCGGCGAGATCCACTTCGGCGGCTCCTGCGACGGTCATCGAACGCTCCTACACGTAGTGTCCGGACAGAGTGTACGATACACCGCATGGCGCTTGTCAAGCCGCTCCCCGATCTAGGCGCATTGATCGAGCACGACCGGGTCCACGGGTCGCTCTACACCGACGAGGCGATCTTCGCCGCTGAGCTCGAACGCATCTGGTACCGGACGTGGGTCTACGTCGGCCACGTCAGCGAGGTGCCCGAGCCGAACGACTACGTGCTCAAGTCGATCGGGCCCGCAGCAGATCATCATGAGCCGCGACAAGCAGGGCGAGATCCACCTCCTGCTCAACCGCTGCACGCACCGCGCGAACATGGTCTGCGACGCGGCGAAGGGCAACTCGAGCGCCTTCCGCTGCCCGTACCACGGCTGGACCTTCAGCAACACGGGCAAGCTGCTCGGCTACCCGTTCAACTCCGGCTACGGCGGGCGCGAGGAGAAGAAGAACCTCGGCCTCGGGCGCGTCTCGCGCGTCGCGAGCTACCAGGGGTTCGTGTTCGGCTCGTTCGCCGAGGACGGCCCGTCGCTGCTCGAGCACCTCGGCGACGCGCGCGAGGCGTTCGACCGCCTGGTGGGCCTGTCCCCGACCGGCGAGGTCGAGCTCACCGCCGGCTGGCTCAAGCACAAGGTCAAGGCCAACTGGAAGATGCTGCTCGAGAACGAGACCGACGGGTACCACCCGCAGTTCGTGCACGCGTCGATCTTCAGCGTGGCCGACAGCGGCATCGGCGATCTCTACGGGGAGAAGTCGACGGCCGTCGCCCGCGACCTCGGCAACGGCCACACCGAGAACGACCTGCGCCCCGAGTTCCGCCGGATCGGCCAGCCACTCGGCTGGTTCGGGACGAAGCCGGAACGGGTTCCGAAGTACGTCGACGCGATGAAGGCCGCCCACGGGCCGCAAGCACGAGGAGATCCTCATCGACGGCTCCCCGCACGTGATGGTCTTCCCCAACCTCTTCATCGCCGAGATCCAGCTGTTCGTGCTCCAGCCGCTCGCCGTCGACCAGACCGTTCAGCACGTGACCGCCGTCCAGTACAAGGGCGGCGAGGACATGAACCCGCGGATGATCACCCAGACGATCGGGTCGGTCGGGCCGGCCGGGTTCCTGCTCGCCGACGACTCGGAGATGTACGAGCGCAACCAGCGCGGCGTGCAGGAGCTGCGGCCGGAGTGGCTCGTGCTCAAGCGCGGCCTGCACCGCGAGCGCCAGGACGACAACGGCCACACGATCGGGGACGCCACCGACGAGGTGCCCCAGCGCGCGATCTGGCGCCACTACCGCGAGCTGATGGAGGCGGAGGAATGACTGCCCTCGATCTAGACCTGCTCCGTGCCGTCGAGCAGTTCATCTACCGCGAGGCGCGCTTCGCCGACGAGCATGAGTACGACGCGTGGGAGTCGCTGTGGACCGACGACGGCGAGTACTGGGTCCCGGCCGGCGGCCCGACCGCCGCGCCGTCGGGCCAGATGTCGGTGATCCACGACAACCGCGCGCGGATCGCCACCCGGGTCAAGCAGTTCCACACCGGCAAGCGCCACGCGCAGACGCCTCCCTCTTCACTGCGGCGCGTGATGTCGAACATCGAGCTGCATGGGCGAGGCGGAGAACGGCGACATCCACGCCGGGGCCAACTTCATCGTCACTGAGTCGCGAGACCGCGGCACCCAGATTTGGGCCGGACGGGTCGAGTACCGCCTGCGCGACACGGACGACGGGTTGCGCATGGCCGCCAAGCACGTGTTCCTCGTCGACCGGGACAGGGCGCTCTACACGCTCGCGTTCCTGATCTGATGGCCGGCGAGATCGAGATAGCCAGCGAGTTCGCCGCCGTGCAGGTGAGCGTGGACACCGCCGGCAACGGCCCCCGGCTGCGCGTGGAGGACATGCGCACCGGGCACGTCGGCTTCCTCGACGCGCTCGAGCTGGAGACCCTCGCGTGGCTGCCCGAGGGCGCCCTCCACAAGCTGCTCGACCCTTCCTTCCACCGCTGGCGCGACGACGGCGTCCTCCCCGAGCTCGACGACCGGGAGGGCTGAAGTCGACATGCGCCGGCGCGCGAATCGCTCGCGCCGCTGCACGATCATCGGGCACCCTCACTGCGCGCCAGCCCGCTGGCATCGATGCCCCCGAGATCGGGGCGCACCCGTGGCTCGCCGAGCTTGACGACGATCACACCGACGACGACGACGACGCCGCCGATGAGCTGCAGCGTGTCTGGTTCCTGGTCGAGCAGGAGCCACGCGAAAAAGACCGCTGCGACGACTTCCAGGAGCGCAACGAACGACGCCAATCGCGAGCCGAGGCGCCGACTCGCGGCAATCCCGGCGGTGTAGGCGATGGCGGCGGTCACCACGCCGAGCCCGATGAACGGCACCCACCAGGCAACCGCCTCGCCGGCGTAGGTCGGCGAGGCCGTCGTCGAGCGCATCGACAGGATCTCGGCCGTGCCGAGCACGGCCAGTGCGACCGCACCGACGGCCAGGCCGCCACCGGCGAGGGCGAGCGGAGGCAAATCGCTCACCCTTGCCGACAGGACGAAGTACGTCGCGGCGCCCAGCATCGCGATCAGCGCCCACACGATGCCGTCCGCCGCCAAGTCCGCGCCAGACAGCAGATCAAGGACCAACACCAGCCCCGCCACCGCGACGCCCGCACCCGCCAGCGTGAGACGGCTCGGTCGCTCCCCATGGCGCAACCACAACCACACGACGATGGCGGCAGGCGCCGTGTACTCGATGAGCAAGGCGGGGCCGACGTCCATCGCGGCCACGGCATAGAAGAACGCCACCTGCGTCAGCGCCACCGGCACCAACCCGTAGGCCAGAACGAGGCGCGCGTTGTCCCGCAACAGGTTCCAGCGGTTTTGCATCGCCCGAGCAGCGACGGGTGCGAGCACCAGTGCGGCGATGGAGATACGGGCGAGAACCACGGCGCTGGGACTCCACCCCGCGTCGATCAGGCCGCGCGCGAGAGGACCGGACAGCGCGAACGACAGGGCAGACAGGAGCGCGAGCGGCAGGCCGACCCGCACGTCCACGACTCCGTGACTGAGACCTTCTTCGCGGGCCACCGCCGCGAGACTACGCGCCCCGCCGTCGTCCAGCCGCCGGCGCGATACTGGCACCCACGATGTCGCTGGAGAACGTAGCCGAGGTCATGCCTGCGGCCGAGCACGAAGAGCGCGCGCGAGTGGTGGCTTGAACCGTCTGCTCGCCAACGCGCGCGACCTCGGCGGCCTGCCCGCCGCAGGCGGCCGGATCCGGCCGGGAGTGCTCTACCGCTCCGATGCGCCCTACGCCGGCGACGCCCCTCCCCCGCTCGACCCGTGGCCGCCGGCGCTCGTGGTCGACCTGCGCTCGTCGGGCGAAAGCGCCGACGGCCATCCGCTCGCAGCACCGGGCACGGTGATCGTGTCGCTCCCGCTCCTCGCCGCCGCGAACCCCGTGCAGATGGCCACCGAGTCCTCGGCCGACAAGTTCGACCTCGCCTCGATCTACCGCGAGATCGTGGCCACCGGCGCCGACAGCCTCGTCCGCATCGCCCGCCTGGTCAGCGAGACCGACGGCGCGGTGCTCGTGCACTGCTCGGCCGGCAAGGACCGCACCGGCGTCGCCGTCGCGCTCCTACTCCTCGCCGCCGGCGTGCCGCGCGCCGAGGTGGTGGCCGACTACAGCCGCACGGAGCCGAACATGGAGGGGGTCGCGGCGCGGCTCGCCACGGCCTGGGGCGCCGACGAGGAGGGCCTGGCCCTGGTGCGCAAGCTCGTCGAGGACCGCCCCGACCTGCTCGAGGCCCCGGCGTTCACGATCGAAGGCGTGATCGACGCCGTCGGCGGCGAGGCCGGCGCCGCGGAATGGTTCGGCCAGAACGGGCTACGGCCCGAAGAGCTCGAGCGCCTGCGGGCGCGGCTCGTCGAGCAGCGCCGGTAAACCCGATCCGCAGTTATTCGCCGCGGTGGGCGTTCGAGCCCCGCTTGGCCTTCTTGACCGGCAGCGCGTACTTCGACGGGCTGGTCGGCACCACCGGGTTGTCGATCTTGCCGAGGCGGTCGATGAGGTCGGACCACTGGCCCGGCTTCAGCACCGCGAGCGCCTGTGCTCCCAGCTTGCGGTTCGCACCGAAGAGCGGGCGGAAGCCCACGTGGACGTGGTCGTCGTGGTCACCCATCGAGACCGTGTTCTGGCCGTAGTCGAGCAGGGAGATGATCTGGTTCGGACGCAGCGTGCCCTGCAGGCGCATCAGCCGCTTCACGGTCTGATCGGCGATGCCGCCCGGCTCCTGATGGCCGGCGATCGACACCCCGTTGATCCTCGAGATGTCGACGGCGTTGCCCGAGGAATGATGGGACACGTTCCCGGAAGCGGTCAGGTAGCCGTGGTTGCCCTTGAGGCTCGACACCGTCGGCTTGAGCCCGGACTCGGCGAGGTACTCGAGCGTCGCGAGCACGCGCCGGTCGATCTGGCCCGACTTGATGTCCTGCTCGCCACCCGGGTAGATCTGGATCCGCTCGTCCGAGAGCACGCGCTTCTCGAGCAGCGGCTTGGGCAGCAGGATGATCTGGCCGATCGACATCCCGTCGGCCTCGGAATCCCCGTAAAGGGCGTTGCGGCCCGAGGCGCGGTAGATGGCCGTGGCCTCGAGCAGCTTCCAGCCGTCGAGGATCGGCTTGGGGTCGATCTTCGGGGCGCCGCGGCCCGCGGGCCGGATCTCGAATGTGATGTTGGAGGCGCGGCCCGCGTCCGGTTTGCCGACGCGGCCGAGGATCGTGCCGCCGATCACCCGAGCGCCGGCCTTCAGGCGGCGTAGGCGGACGTTCTTCGCCTCGACCCCGAACGGGCGCGAGAAGTAGTTGCGGTAGGTCTCGAGGCCGCCTGACTTGCGCAGCTTCTGGTCGAGCAGCTGCTCGAGGCCGCCCGACTCCTTCGCTCCCGGGATCTCCGGGTTCGCGAACAGGCGCTGCTTGACGGGGATCGATGCCTTGGCGGCGGGCGCCTGCCGGGCAGCGACGTTCGCCGTCTTCGGCTCCGGCTGCGCGCCGGCCGAGGCGGGTGCCTTCGGCGCCGGGTCGGCGTTGGCCTTGATCGCCTTGGCCGAGGTGCGTGCGTCCGCGTCCTCCACCGGCACGGGGTAGTGCGCGGCGACCGAGCCGAGGTGCGTGTAGCGGTAACGGTTGCCGTACACGTCCTGGAGCACGATGAAGCGGCCGAGCTTGCGCGAGCTGCCGATCTTCTTGATCTCGCCGTCGTTGGTGGCGACCACCGGGGCGCCGGTGGCGGCGAAGATGCGCACTCCACGCTGCTCGCGGGCTGCGGTGCCGGGCTTGGCCTCCTGGAGGTCGTCGGCGTAGCGGGCGCGTGCTGCGACGGGGAAGCGGCCTTCGGTCAGGCCGGTGAGCGAGCCGACGAGGTCGGCCGGGACGCCGGCGATCAGGCGTGCGCGCAGCAGGACGGAGTCGACGTACCAGTCGGCGTGGTTGTAGGCAAAGATCGCCTTACGGACCGAGTCCTGGTAGCCGGCGGCCTTCAGATAACGGGCGGCGGCGAAGATCGCATCAACGGGGTTGTACGGATCCTTCTTGCCGTCCTTGTTCGCATCCGTGCCATACATCCTCCAAGTCGAGGGGATGAACTGCATCCACCCCAGCGCACCAGCCGACGACACGTTCAGGTTGCGGCCGTAATCGGTCTCGATCTCATTGATCGCCGCCAACACCTCCCAACGAATCCCGTACTGGATACCCGCCGCCTGGTAGATCGGCAACAGGAACACCGGCACACGGAACTTGCGGATCACGAAATTCGGCACACCCTGCGCAACCGAAGGACCCGGAAGCGCGTCCATGAACCCAGGGTTCGAAGTCGCCGGCGAACCATCCGAATTGCGCAACGGAGTCGGCGCGGCGACGCGGCTTCGCCCGCAGCGGCGAACCCTCACCTTCGACCTGAGGCTCGGCCCCGTCGGTTCCGTTCTTCTGCCCGCCCTTTCCGCCCTGCCTCGTGTCGCCCTTCGGGTCCTTCTGGCCGCCGCCCTGCTGCTCGGAGCCTGCGCCCAGCTGGGGAGCCTGCGGAGCGGCCGGCGCCGGGGCGGTGGTCGGCGGGGCAGGCGCGGGCGTGATCAGCCCGGTGCCGCCGCCGCACGGGACCACGAGGCCGCCGATCGTCGGCAGGTTGCTCAGCGGGATGTTGAGAATCTGCCCGGTGGGGAGCCGCACGCAGACGGTGGCGGCCTGCGCCGGAGCCGGGAGAGTCAGCGCAGCGCCGATCGCGAGCGCACACAGGCACACCAGTGCCGCCGCTGCCAGACCGCGAGCCCTGCCTCCCATCTGCCCAGTCTTACATGGGAAGGTGCCTCGGCGCCACAGGGAACCTTCGCCGCAGCTTGCGGGAATCCTGCCGGCCGTCCGATGCTGTCCGAGGCGGGCGGTGGCGAAGGCCCCGCGCCGGCTCGGGAGAACGCCGGCGCGGGCCTCGCAGTGGCACTGCGCGGGAGTGGGTAGCCGACTGCAGCCGTATCGGTCGGTGCGGCCTGCCTCCCGTGATCACGGATCCTGAACCCGCCGGGGCCCGCAGGTCGAGGCTCCGGCGTTCACAACCCCCCGATCGGGGGGCAGCGGCGGCCTCAGACCGCGCGAACGTCCCGTTTCCCGACATATATGCCGGGAAACGGGACGCGCGGCCCGCGACGCCTGGCTTGTTGAAAGCGTCATGGCGGAGCGGGGCTAGTACCCTGGCTCTCGCTTGGTGGGCGTAGCTCAGTTGGTAGAGCTCCTGGTTGTGGTCCAGGCGGTCGCGGGTTCGAGTCCCGTCGCTCACCCCTAAGGCGGCTGCAAACCTTCGTAGCGAGTGGTTCGACGCACGCGACGCGGCTATCCGAGCCGCGGGCTAGGCTCAGCCCGATGCAGCCCCTCGACGGCAAAGCCGCGCTCGTGACCGGCGCGAGCGGCGGCATCGGCGCGGCCGTCGCCCGCGGACTCCACGCCGCCGGCGCGCAGGTCGGGCTGCTCTCGCGACGCGGCGACGACCTCGGGCTCGACGGCTCTCTCGGCGTCGAATGCGACGTGCGCGACCGCGCCGCGGTCGAGAGCGCCACGGCGGAGGTGGCCGAACGATTCGGCCGACTCGACATCGCGGTGGCCAACGCCGGCGTCGGTGCCTACGGCCCGTTCCTCGAGCTCGACCCCGCGCACCTCGAGGCGATGATCGACGTGAACCTCAAGGGCACGCTCTACACCGCGGCCGCCGCCCTCCCCCACCTGATCGAGTCCGGCGCCGGCGACTTCGTAGCCCTGGCGAGCGTGGCCGGGATCCGCGCTTTCCCCGGCGAGGCCGTCTACAACGCGTCGAAGTTCGGCCAGGTGGGCTTCACCAGCGCGCTCGACCACGAGCTGCGCGAGCACGGCGTGCGCGCCACGAACATCTGCCCCGGCGGCGTGCACACCGAGTTCGCGATCGGGACCGGACGCACCGCGGGCGACCCGGAGCTGGACGAGATGATGAGCGCCGAGGACGTGGCGGAGGTCGTCCTGTTCGCGGTCACGCGCCCGCGCGGGATGCGGCTGCTGACCACCACCTTCAGGCCATTCAGCGAGCCTTCGTCGGGCTGAGCGTCAGGCCGTCTCGACGGCCGGAACGGCGGGCGCGGCCCCGCCCCCGTTGCGCCTGTACATCAGCCGCGCGAACAGCCCCGCGGTGATGAACATGAACGCGCTGTAGACCGCAGCCGGGATCGCCAGCTCGGTCGACACAGCCGTGGCAACGGTGATCGCGAGCGTCGAGTTGTGCACGCCGAGTTCCATCGAGATGGCCGTCGACTGCGCGTCGTCGAGGCGAGCGATCTTCGCCGCGATGTAGCTCACCGTCATCGCGGCGACGTTCAGGGTCAGGCAGGCGAGCGCGACGCTGGAGAAGTTGTCGGTCATCGTCTCCCACTCCGACGCGACCGCCGCGACGATGATGCACAGGAACAGCCCGAGCGAGACGCGCTTGACGCGGTCCTGCACGCGGTCGGCCCAGGCCGGGTTGCGCCGGCGCAGGTACATGCCCGTCGCCAGCGGGACAATCGTGATCAGGAACACGCGGACGACCACGCCGCCCATGCTGATCTCGTCGGCGATGTCGCCCGCGTTGAAGTGCTCGGCCGCGAGCGTGAGGTAGATCGGCACCGTGATCACCGAGGCCACGCTCGACACCGCCGTCATCGTCACCGACAGCGCGAGGTCGCCGCGCGCGAGGTGGGTGAGCAGGTTGGCCATCGTGCCGCCGGGCGAGGCACCGAGCAGCACGAGGCCGGCCGCCAATCCGGGCGAGAGCGAGTACAGCTCGGCCACGCCGAACGCCAGCAGCGGCGCGATCAGGAACAGGTTGAGCAGCCCGACGGACACCCCGCGCGGGAGCACGAAGACGCGCCTGAAGTCGGCCATCACCAGCGTCAGGCCGAGGCTGCCCATGATGAACGCCAGCCCGAGAGGCAGGAACACGTTCGTCAGGACGCCGCCGTCCTCCACCTACTTCCTCCCGTGACGGGCGCGGAGGCCGTCCGCCAGCGCGGCGGAGTCGAACGCGCCGGACTCGACCCGGCCGCGCACCTGGCGGGCGACGACGCGGTCGACGACTTTCGGCGCGTGGCGCGCCACCCACAGCTGGACCTTCCCCGCCCGGGACACCGCCGCATCGCGCTTCGGGCGCGGGTCGAGCGACGCCTGCACGAGACGCTCGACCACACCTTCGAGCGGCTCCTCGGTCGACACCCCGTCGAGGCTCAGCCCGGCGGCCTTCGTCGTGTCGTGGATCGGGGTGCGGACCATCGCCGGGTGCACCGACGACACGCTCACGTGGGTGCCGTACTCGGCGCGCAGGCAATCGGCGTAGGCGGTCACCCCGCGCTTGGACACGGCGTACGCGGCCCCGAGCGGGAGGCCGAGGAAGGCCATGCGCGAGGCGACGAAGACCACACGGCCGCGGCTCTCGGCGACCCGGTCGATGGCGGCCGCCGTCACGTTCCAGGCCCCGAACAGGTTGACCTCGATGATCTTGCGCGCCTCCGGGCCCGGAGCGCTCACCGGCAGCGGCCGGGCCACCCACCCCCGCGTTGTTGATCAGCACGTCGATCCCGCCGCCGAGCCTGTCGATCGCGGCGTCCACCCCGGCGCGCGCCGACTCCGCGTCGGTCACGTCACATTCGATGATCTTCGCGCCCTCGTCGCCGCGCAGGTCGAGGCCGACCACGTCGCAGCCGCGTCCGCGCAGCGCGGTGGCCGTGGCGCCGCCGATCGCACCGCCGGCGCCGGTGATCACGACGCGCGTCAAACCGGCGACTCCGCGGACACGCGCGCCGCGAGCGGCGGAGTCCCGGGTGCGCGCCGGCGGCCCTTGCGGAGCTCCTGCTCGAGCTCGCGCATGAAGCCGTCGAACTCCACGCGCAGGTGCGGGCGCCCCTTCTCCCCGTAGCGCTTGGCCGATGCGCGGGCGCGGCGCTCCGCGTCGGCGCGGCGGCGGTCGGCGCTCGGCAGCCCGTAGTCGCCGGTCAGATACTCGGCGAGCAGGTTCGACTGGCGCTCGACCACCGGGATCGCCGAGCCGGTCGTCTGCACGAGGCCGATGAAGAACAGGTCGTCGAGGTCGTGGTGGAAGATCCGCTTGTACAGCGGTAGGTCGGCCGGCTCCGAGCCGAGCACCTCGCTGTCCACGTACGGCACGGTGATCGTGTAGCCCGTGCACCAGATGATCACGTCGATCGGCGGGCTCGTGCCGTCGGTGAACAGCACCTCCTCGCCCGCCAGCTCGCGGATGCCGGGCTTGGGCGTGATCTCGCCGTGGGTCAGGCGCGACAGGATCGCGTCGCTGATCGTCGGATGGCCGCGCAGGAACCCGTGGCTCGGCGCGGGCAGCCCGTAGTTCTCGGGGCGCCCGACCGCGAGCCGCAGGATCGCGTGCGTGATCGGCTGGCGCACCTGCCACGGCAGCTTCGCGAGCAGCGGGCTCGTCTGGTCCGCCGGGTTGCCGAAGATGTACTTCGGCACGATCCGCGTGCCGCGCCGGGTGGACAGGTACGTGCGGTGCGCGACCGTCGAGGATTCCACGGCGATGTCCATCGCCGAGTTGCCGATACCGACGACGAGCACCCGCTTGCCCGCGAGCAGGTCCGGCTCGCGGTAGTCGTGGGCATGCACCTGCTCACCGGCGAAGTCGCCCGGGTAGGGCGGGTCGGGCAGGCGCGGCTCCCAGTTGTGGCCGCTCGCCACGACCAGCGCGTCGACGCGCTCGCGCTCGCCCGCACGGGCGCCGCCGAGCTCGAGCTCCCAGCCGCCGCCGGCGAGCCGCTCCGCGTGCTCGACCGGGGTCGACAGGCTGATCCGCTCGGCCGCGCCGGTGTCCTGGGCGTACGAGGCGAGCCATTCGCCGATGTGCTCGTGGCTGGGGAAGTCGGGCCAATCCTGGGGCATCGGGTGGGACGCCAGCTCGGTACGTGCCTTGCTGGTGTTCAGGTGCAGCGAGCGGTATGCGCCGGAGAGCGGCGAGCCGTAGGCCCACAGCCCGCCGACGCGGTCGGACACCTCGAAGCCGTGGGCGTCGATCCCGGCGCGCGTGAGCTCGGCGACGGCCGTGAGCCCGGCGGGGCCGGCGCCCACCACCGCTACCCGTGGCAGGCGACTCACGGACGCGCGGGCGTCCGGCCCTCGTTCGGGGTCGGCGCCTTCTTGACCGGCGCCTGACCGCGGCCGACATGCGGGAACTTACGCCCGTCGCACAGCGATCCCGTCTGGACGAAGCAAGGGGCGAGCCCCTCCTTCTGATCCTTCTGGACGCCGCCGGCCGGCTTGCAGTCGAACGACTCGACGATGCCGAAGCCGCGGCTGCGCGAGAGGTAGTTCGGAGCCGGGTAGGCGTTGCCGCGCTCGTAGTTCGGGCGCTTGTGGGTGATGCCGAGCCCGCGCGAGTTGATGGCGCCGTACTGACGCAGGTAGTGGCGCGGGCCCTCGTCGGAGCTGATCGGCGGCAGGGTCGCCCCGATCGACCCGGTCGAGTTCATGAAGAAGTCGGCGAGCTGGGCCTGCTGGTAGTCGGCGAAGGACAGGATCGGGTTCAGCTCCGGGAGGTAGGTGTGGAGGCCCTCGAACAAGGGCTCGGCACCGCTCAGGAAACGCGAGCGCGGCAGGCAGGGTACGCCCCGACTCGTCGATGATCGGGTCGAGGCTCTTGAACAAGCCCTTCAGGTCGGGCGCCAGGCGCCCGATGTCGCGCGAGCGTCGGGCGCAGGTCCTCCGCAACCGGCGTCAGGTCGCGCATCAGCGGCGCCGCCTTCGTCGAGAAGGTCCGCAGGCGGCTGAGCGTCGCCTTCGTCTCGTCGAGGAACGTGGGCAGGACGAAGACCGTGTCGGCCAGCGCGTCGTTGCGCGAGTTGAGCGCGCCGAAGAACTCGTCGGCGTTGACGATCAGCTCGCGCAGCTGGCCCTGGCGCTCGTTGACCGCGCCGAGCGCGCGACCACCGTTGCGCACGAGCCGCCCGAGCACCGGACGCTCCTCGTTCAGCACGCGCAGCACGTCGTCGCCGCGGGCGACGAAGCCCGGCAGGTTGCCGAGCGCGTCGTTGAGGCTCTCGCCGCGGCCCTTGTCGATCGAAGCGGCAAGCTCCTTGACCCAGCCCTGGAACGCCTCGCGGGTCGGCTTGTCGAACGTCTTGACTATCTCGTCGATCTCGACGGTCTCCTGCGCCGCGCCGGTCGGCAGCATGTCGCCGTCCTCGAGCTGCGGCCCGTCGGACGTGCCCGGGGAAAGCTCGACGTACGTCTCGCCGAGCAGGCCCTTCTGGCGCAGGGTCGCGCGCGAGTCGCGCGGGATCGGTGCGTACTCGTCGTCGATCTCGAGCTCCGCAACGGTGACGCTGGCACCTTCGTCGAGGGTCTTCGTCGCCACCTTGCCGACGTTGAGCCCGGCGATGCGCACGTCGGCCTGCTCGACGAGCAGCGCCGCCTCGTCGAACTGGACCTGCACGCGGTAGCCCTCGGGCCTCAGCGGGGTGGCGCCGCCGAAGGCGATCCACAGGTAGAGCAGCAGGCACACGACCGAGGCCGTGAACCCGGCGACAGCGGCCATCTGCCCTCTTGTGAGCGGATCCTTGTTCACGAGGGCGGGCAGAGGTCGAGGTCGGCGAGCAGCTTCTCGATGCCGAGCACCTGCTCGAGGAGCGGCGCCGCGGCACCGGCCTGGTCGAGCATCTCGCGGTAGGTGGTGCAGCTGGCGGCGAGGAGCACGCGGCGGTACGGGCCCGACGCGTCGGCGGTCGAGAACAGCGAGTTGGAGTTGTGCGCCACCCAGGCCGCCCAGAACAGGAAGCCCTCCTGGCGCGCGCGGTCGGCGTTGTAGTTCCCCGTCAGCTTCTCGCGGCCGCCGGGGTTGTACGACGCCATGTTGAAGAAGCGGTTGAGCTCGTAGAACGACTTCTGCAGGTCGGGGCTCGCCTTGACGAGGTTCGTGGCGGCCGGGCGCACGTCGTCGAGGTACGGGCGGGCCGCGCGCACGAGCGGGCGCACGTTCTCGCGCAGGACCGGCTCGCCCTTCTCGGCCAGCGGACGCAGCTCGCTTGTTGGCCTCGTCGAGCTGGCGCACGGCAGGGCGCATCGCGTCGAGCGCGGGCCCGACGACGCGACCCAGCTCGTTGACCTTGCCCAGCGTCTTCTCGGTCTGCGCGAGCGTGCCGGGCAGCCGCCGCACGGCCTCCGAGATGCGCGCGTCCTCACGCGCGAGCCGGGTGAAGACCTTGCTCTGGCCGGACACGAGCGCCGCCAGCTCGGCGTCCTCGCGGCCGAGGCGGTCGATCGTGCCGCCGTAGTTGTGCACGAGGCGGGCGAGGTTGCGCTTGCGCTTGACGACCTCGCTGTTGAGCACCGCCAGGTCGCGGTGCAGCGGGCCGAGACGGCGGAACACCTCACGCAGGTCGCCGCCGCGATTGCGCAGGCCGCCGCCGGCGCCGTTGACCAGCAGCTTCAGATAGGCGCGCGTGTCGGCGTCGAGCATCGCCAGGATCTCGTCCTGGTTCACGTCCGGCAGAGCGTTGCCGACCCCGATCGTCCCGCCCTCCTTCACGACCGGCTTCGCGTGCGTGCCGGGATCGAGGGCGAGGAACATGTCCTTGAGGCCGGTCCGCGGGCGCAGCAGCACCGTCGCGTCGGTGTGCACGAGGTCGTCGTACTCCACCTCGAGATCCATCCGCACGCGCGCGACCCCGCCGGCGAGCTCGACCTTGCCGATGTCGCCGACCTGCATGCCCGCGACCCGGACCGTCTGGCCCTGGCCGGGCGTGACGCCCTGGGCGTTGGGCAGCTCGATCCAGACGGCGTACGGCTCCTCCTCGAGGAACGGGAAGCGCAGGCGCTGGTTGGAGAGGATGTAGCCGCCGACCCCGACGGCGATGATTACGAGCCCGATCATCGCAACGACGTCGCGCCAGTGGTTGCGGATCGCGCGCTTCATCGCACCCGCCCTCCGCCGATCGGGTCACGCGCGGGCTTGCCCGCGGTCGCACCTTGGCGGTGAAGTCCTTCAGCTTGCGCAGCGACTTGGTGAGCCCGAGCTGGTCGGCCTTCGAGCGCGGCGCCGACGCCTGCGGCGTGACCTGCTGGTCGGACGGGACCGCCGAGGGCGTTGAGATCCGGCACGTCCTGGTTCTCGCACGGCTCGCCCGGGCGGAATACGGGCCGCTGGGTCGGCTTCACGGGTCGAGTGCCGTTGAGGGGCGCCAGCGCCTGGGCGAACAGCGGCTTGTCGAGGGTCGTCCCGAGCAGCTGCACCGTGGCCGGGCCGCCGCCCGCGAGCACGCGGAACATCGGCGAGTTGGCGTCGGCGATGCGGCTCTCGCCCGACAGGCCGACGAGCGAGCGCGACGACTCCTCGAAGAACGGCTCGCCGGTGTGCCAGTCGAAGTCGGGGTCCGGGATCGGCGTCTTCGCGAACGGCACCAGCACGCGGTTCTGGCAGGCGGCGAGCGCGCGGGTCTGGGCGAGGCTGCGGGGCGTGCGGGTGTTGAGGTCGGCGAGCACCGGCACCGTCCGGCGCAGGCGCTGGGCGACGCCGCCGAGCTCGCGGCGTGCGATCAGGCGGCGTGCCTGGCGGATGAACGGGATCTGCGCGTCGAGCGTCGGCGACGACGACCGCGCGGCCGGCAGCGCGTCGCGCGCGAACCGCCGAACCGCGGGCAGCGCGCTGTTGAGGGATTCGAGCGCCGGCTTGCCCTCGCGCAGGACGTTGCGCAGCAGCGGCACGGACGCGCGCAGGTTGTCCTCCTGCGAGGCGAACGCCGCGACGGTCTGGTTGAGGCCGGTGACGAGGTCGCTCAGCGCGCGCTGGTCGCGCGCCAGCGCGCCGAACACCTTCGCCTGGCCGCGCAGGACCCTGGACAGGTCGTGCTCCTCGGTACCGAGGGTGGCGTCGCTCACCTGCGAGGTGGTGCGGTACGCCTCCTCCCAGTGCTCGATCGCCTGATTGAGCCCCTTCGCGCCCTTGCCCTCGTAGGCGGCCGACAGCTCCTTGAGGAGCGTGCGCAGGTCCTCGCGCGTCTCGGACTGGAGCGTCGTCAGGACCTGGTTGAGCTGCACCGGCGCGGCGGTGCGATCCGGGCCGATCACGCCGCCCGACCCGAGCTCGGGCTTGTTCGGCGTCCCTGGCTTCAGCTCGACGAAGTAGTTGCCCTCGAGGAACAGCCGCGAGCGGACCTTGAGCGTGGCGTCGTTGTGGATCGGCAGGCCCTTGTCCTTGATCTCCATCGTGACCTTCGCCATGCCGGACCCGTCGTCGAGCGACTCGATGTCGACCACCTTGCCCACGTCGACGCCGGCGATCCGCACGGGCGAGCGCTTGGCGAGGCTGTTCGTGTTCTCGAACACCGCCGTCAGCTCGTAAGGGTTGGCGAGCGGGTTCGACTTCGTGAACGCGAAGAACACGACGATCACGATCACGAAGGCGGCGATCAGGCCGGCCCGGAACGGGGTCAGGCCGCGCCCGGGCGGGCCGCCGCGCGGGATGTCGGAGAAGCGCGGCATCAGGGCACGTCTCCCAGCCCGCGGATGCCGAGCTCGCGCATCCGCTGCGTGGGCCCGGCGAGGCCGGGCAGGTCGGAGTCGAGCACCACGGCGCGGCCGCCGGTCTCGTTCGGCTTGTAGCGGCTGCCCGTGGTGAGCGGGCCCTTCAGATAGCCGCGCTGGCCGACCTGGCAGTCGGCGTTGCCCTGTGCGTCGATCGCCGGCTCGTACGCGCCGCGGTGGAGGGCCTGGGTGGGCTCGCCGAGCGGCAGCTCCTTGGAGGTCTGCGGATCCTCGCCCGGCCCGACGTCGACCGGCTTCTCGGCCGTCGAGTCGCTCAGGCGGTTGTCCTGGGTGCGGCTGTCCGACTTCAGGTTGGAGCGCTGCAGCGTGCCGTACGGCACGTCCTCGGATACGTGCTCGGAGATCGCGGTCCAGTAGAGCACCCAGTAGTTGCAGACCGTCTGGTACGGGGCGACGTAGCGCAGCAGCGGCGTGGTGATCTCGAGCGTGCGGCGCAGGTCCTTCAGGCCGAGCAGGGTGTTCGGGTTCGCCGCGAGGTCGTCGAGCGAGCGGAAGACGTTGCGGGTGCGCTGGTAGAACGGCGGCGCCTTCCGGAGCACCGGCACGCCGGTCGCGAGCGCGTCGCCGGCCTGCGGCAGCCAGCGCTCGATCTGGTCGGCGACCGGGCCGAGCTGCTTCGCCAGCCTCCCGGCCTCGAACAGGAACTCACGCTGGACGGGCAGGCTCTCGACCGCCACGTCGAGGGTCGGCCGCAGCTTCTCGATCGCGCTGCCGAGCTTGTCCGGGTGGCGCGTCAGCGCCTCGAAGGTCCCGCCCATGTCGGTGAAGAGCCGGGCGTATGTGCTTGCCACCGGGGCGATCTGGCCGGAGGTCGTGCGGGCCTGGCGCAGGAATTCGCCGAGGCCCGTGCGCGGGTCCGACAGCGTGCGCATCACCGGCTCGAGGTTCGTCATGAACGGGACGAGGTCGGCGATCGCCTGGTTGATGCCGCTGCCGCGGCCGGCGAGGGCGTCGCCGTAGCCCGACAGGGCGGTGCGCTGGTTGACGCGGAACTCCTCGTCGAAGGTGGAGAAGAACTCGTCGAGCTCGACCGGCTTGGTCGACTGCGCGAGCGGGATCGTCGCGCCGGGCTCGAGCTTGGCCCGGGCGCGGCCCGGGTGCAGCTCGATGTACTTGAGGCCGAGCGCCGAGCGCGGCCGGATCACCACGCGCGTATCGGTGCTGATCGGCTCGATCGCCTTGTCGAGCTTGAGCTCGACCACCGCTATCGAGCGCGCGTCCTGGGTCTGGCCATCCGCGGTCTGCCCGGGCCGCGCGACGCCGGGCCGGATCTCGTTGACCGCGCCGACGCGGAAGCCGCCGACCCGGACCTCGTTGCCGACGACGAGGTTCGATCCGCCGGGCAGCTCGACCTTGACGTCGTAGGTCGGCACGAACGGCAGTCCCTGGTTCGCGTTGTAGGCGAGGAAGACCGCGACTATCGCGACGAGCACCGTGACCGACCCGACCAGGACCGGGCTCGCCGCGATGGATGAGCGGGGCCGGCGGGTCATGGCGCGAGGAGGAAGTCGAGGAGGTTGGCGGGGGACGGTGCCTGCTGCGCGGCGGGATTCTTCTTCTTGCCGCCGAGCGCCCCCGAGAGGTTGTCGATCAGGTCACGCACGCCCTCGGGGAGAGCGGGCTGCGGGTTCGAGGGATCGGGCAGGCCGGCGACGGGCGGCGCCTCCGGCTCGCCCGCGCCGCGGGGCTGCGACTCAGGCCTGGTGGGTGCCGGGCCGGCGCGCTCGGCGGCCTCGGCCGCGGCGACGCCGTTGCGCGTCGGATCGGGCGCGTTGACGCCCGGCTGGTAGGGGCCGGTGTAGGAGCCGCACTGCTTCTGGAGCGCGGGCGACGGCTTCGCCGAGTAGGGCGAGCAGTTGCCGAGCGTGAAGATCCCGATGCGCAGCAGGTGGCCGAACTCGTCGAACACGTTGATGCCGAGCGTCTGGAAGTAGATGTAGTTGAGGAGCCCCTCCATGCCGGTGAAGCCGTGGCCCTCCGTGTAGGCCGTCTTGTCCGGCGCCGGCGGAGCGGAGATCCGCGCCTGCGGGTCGTTCTCGGTCGAGCGCTGGCGGTCGTCGATCGTCTCGAGGAACTGGCGCAGGGGCTTGGCCGTCGTCGGGGCGTTCACGGACAGCGCGCGCAGCTCGCGGATCTCGTCGCGCGAGCGCCGCAGGGCCTTGACCCCGGCCTCGGACGACTCGCCGAGATCGTCGATCGAGCCGCGCGTCGCCTTGGCGAACGGCTCCGCCTCCTTCAGGAAGGCGGTCAGCTCCGGCGCCGCGCCGCCGAGCTTGCGCAATGCCGGGATCTGCGCGGTCGCGGTCTTGTCGAGCTCGGCCATCGTCGGCTGGAGCTCGGCCAGGAACTCCGGCACCTTGTTCCAGTAGCGGCCGATCTGCTCCGAGCGGGCGCCCTGGATGACGGATAGGTCGGCGGCCTCCTCGGCCCAGCGGGCGACCTGCTCGCGGACGGGATGAACGGCCTGGGAGACCTGGTCGGAGTTTGCGATGAAGGCGCTGATCGTGCGGTTCTGCGCGCGCAGCACGCCGATCGTCTCGGTCAGCTCGCGCAACGCGGGGTGGGCGCGCCGGATCACCTCGTTCAGCTCCTGCGGCCGGCCCGCCAGGCCGGTGCCGAGCTCGGACAGGATCAGCCGGAAGCGCTCGCGCTGGGGCTTGCGCTGGATGGTGTTGATGAGATCCGGCGGAACCGTCGAGGCCGTCCGCGCGACCGGCACGCGGCCGCCGTCGGGCAGGTGCTTCTCCGAGCGGCCGCTGTCGCAGTCGACGAAGTACTCGCCGATCAGCGACTGCTGGCGGACCTCGCAGCGGGCGTCGGCGCGCAGCGAGTCGAACCCGGGCTCGCTCACCTCGGCGGTGACGATCACCCGGTACGGCTCGCGCCGGGTGAGCTCGAAGCCCGTCGTCGTGCCTGCCTTCACGCCGCCGACCTTGAAGTCGCCACCGTCGACGAGGCCGAACGCGCTGTCCAGCTCGATCTCGTATGTCTTCTCGATGCGCTTCTGATCGCCGCTGGCCCCGACCAGCACGAGGGCCACCGCGACGGCGGCGAGAACGACGGCAGCGGAGATCGCGCGGCGCATCAGTAGTCACCCGTCGCGCGGTCGGCCTCGCGGCAGTCGAGCTCACGCTGCTCGTCGGCGCTGAAGACGTTCGAGCCGTCCTCGGCCCGCGCCTCGGCGGCGCCGGGGCAGCGCTTGACCTGGCGCAGCCGCGCCTGGTTGCGGAAGAACTTCGTGCGATCTGCCAGCGGGATCAGCTGGGTCGGGATACCGGCCTCGACCGAGAACGCGTTGATGTAGGTCTGCACGCGCGAGAAGCTGCCGAGCGCGTCGTATGCGCCGGTGTGTGAGAAGTCGTCGAACCAGCCGAACAGGTCGGGGGTGTAGGGCCGGCCGTGGGCGACTATCGGCGCCGAGGCCTTGAGCGACTCGCCGAGCTCGGCGAACGCGCCGCGGCCCTCGCCGACGTCCTTCGCACCGACGCCGAAGTCGATGCTGCGGCGCTTCTTCGTGACCGCGATGTCAGCCAGCGCCGGGAACGTCTTGTTCAGCTCACGCAGATCGTTGCGCGCGCCCCCGCGCGCGAGGACCACCCGCAGGTCGCGCACGGTCGGCACAGCCTCACGCGCGAACGGCTTCAGGTCGTCGAGGTACGGGCCCAGCTTACGCGCCACCGGCCGGGACGCGTCGACGAACGGCTCGAGCTCGTCGAGCGTGCCGCGCAGGTTCACGTAGGTCGTGTTCGCCTGGCGCATGAACGGCGGGAACCGCTCGACCACCTCGGCCAGCGCGGCCTTCTCGCTGCCCAGCGCTCGCGTGGTCGCGTTGAGGTTGCCGATCAGCGCCGCGAGGTCGTCGCGGCGATCGGCGAGCGCGGTGACGAGGCGCTCGGAATCGATCAGGAAGCGGCGCAGGACGGGCGGCTCGTGGCGCAGCTCTTCGAACAGCCGCGTCGACGCCGCGAGCTGCGGGCTGAGATAGGCGAGGCCGCGGTTGGCCGCCTCGCCGCGGCCGGCGTACGCGTTGCGGTTGCCCTTGTAGAACTCCGACAGCGCCTTGCGGGTCGGGCGGTCGAAGATGGAGAAGAACTGGTCGAGCTCGACGTTGGTCGTCGTCCGCTCCTCGGTGATCACGCCGCCGTCGGCGATGTCGCGCCCGGCTTCGCGCTCGGACGGCAGCATCAGCTGCACGTAGCGGTTGCTCGGCGAGGCGAGGCTGCCCTGGCGGATCATCGCGCGCGTGCCGACCCGCAGCGGGGCGTACTTCTCGTCGATCTCGAGCTCGATCTCCGCGTTCCCGTCCTCGGTGACCTTCAGCGACTTGACCAGGCCGGCCTGCGTGCCGCCGATGTCGACGAGGTTGCCCTTCACCAGCTGGCCACCGCTCAGGAAGCGGGCCTTGACGGTGTACGAGTCGCTGCCCAAGCCGAACATCACGAGGGCCACGAGCACGACGGCGACTACCACCGCACCTATGGCGGCAATGCGCGCGACGCTTTGGCCGCGCTCTCCCGGTTCGTTTTCCCCGCTCGGCATCGTGAGTACGGCCGGTCCCACCCGGCGCAGTCGATGCCCGACCCTACTGCCGAACGCGGCTGTCGGCCACCCCCAAGTGGAACGGCCATCCCCCAAGCGGCGTAACGAGTGTCACGCCGGGGTCCTAGCGCCGCAGGAACTTCTTGAAGAAGTCGAAGCCCGTGAACGGCCAGGGCAGCTCGAACTCCGGCTCCGGCGCGGCCTCTGCGGGCGCCGACCCGAACGGGGCCACCAGGGTGCGCAGGCGCTCGCGGACGCTGTTCATCGACTCGTCGCTGGCCGTGCCGTGGATGAAGAGATGACTGCCGGGGTCGGGACGGAACACGTCGACGTAGGAGCCGGGATGCACGCGCGCGAGGGTGGCGGCGAGGTTGTAGTCCTGGCGGCCAGGAATCAGCGCGTCGTTCTTCGCGGTCGCGAGGAACAGGCGGGCCCATATCTTCTTCGCGCGCGTGAGCGGGCTCATCACCTTGAGGTTCCGCTTGCCGAACGCGGACTTGGCGTAGCCGCTGCCGAGCTTGGTGCCCTGCGCGAGCGCGGCCGGCCCGGTGCCCGCCGCGGCCTCGGCCTTGCCCTGCTTGGCGGCGCGAGCGAGATCGCTCGGGCCGGCCAGGGAGACGACGCAGCTCACGTCGTCGCGGCGCGAGGCGAGCATCAGCGCGAGGTGGCCGCCGGCCGACTGCCCGAACAGGCAGATCGGCACTCCACGGCCGACCCGTGCGCGGATGAGGTCGTAGAACTTCACGACGTCCTGGACGCTCTTGCGACAGCCGCGGTAGCTGGTGCTGTAGGTCTGCCAGCCGGCGCCGCGCCACTGGTCGGCGAGCGTGCGCTGGACCTCGAGCGCCTCACGGCCGACGACGTACCAGGCGCCACCGTGGATGAAGATCATCACGCGCCGCGGCGGTGCGTCCCGGTCCTCGGCGTTCGTGGCGCCACCCATCTCGTACGGCGCCGGGGCGTCCGGGCCGAGGATCGTGGTGTCGACCGCGCCGCCCGGCGCGGGCCGCTTGCCCTCGAACGCCACGGGCTTGCACGGAGCCCCCGGTGCGCCGGTGTTCGGCGACTTGTGGGGCTGGCTCTTGACCTTCTGCTTCGCGCCTGCGGCGGGAACCAGGGCGAGACAGGCGATGACTGCGAGGACGAAGATGAACGCGGGGGCGGTTTGGCGGCGCATGCCGCGTCCATCGGCCACGCGACCGCCGTTCTTGAATCGGCGTCCCCGTCCTGGACCGCCGTCCAGGCGCTGCTCAGGCGTCCCAGTTGGCGCCGGCCGGCTGGATCTGCAGCAGGCTGGTGGTGCCGGGCTTCCCGCTCGGCAGGCCGGCGGTGATTCCGATCAGCCGGCCCTCCTCGACCCAGCCGAGCTCGACCACGCGGCGGCCGGCCTCGGCGATGAGCTCCTCGGTGACCTCGTGGCGGCGGACGAACCCGGCACGCACCCCCCACATCAGCTGGCAGCGGCGGATCGTCTCCTCGCTCGGCGAGAGCACGATGACGGGGACCTGCGGGCGGTGGGCGGAGATGAGCCGCGCCGATCGCCCGGACAGAGTCGGGCAGACGATCGCGGCGAGGTCGAGCTGGCGCGCCGCCGAGGTGGCGTTGTAGGCGATCGTGTACGCCGGGTCCTGATCGCCGCGCGCGACGCGGCGCACGCGCTCCTCGTTCCAGCGCGAGTACGGAGCCTCGCGCTCCGTGGTCCTGGCGATCGACGCCATCATCTCCACGGCGCCGACCGGATACGCGCCGACCGCCGTCTCCTGGGACAGCATCAGCGCGTCGGTCCCGTCGAGGATCGCGTTGGCGACGTCGGTGACCTCGGCGCGCGTCGGCCGCGACGAGGTGACCATCGAATCGAGCATCTGGGTCGCCGTGATCACCGGGCGTGCGAGCTTCCCGGCCTGGGCGATGATCCGCTTCTGCACGAGCGGCACCTGCTCGATCCGCAGCTCGATCCCGAGATCGCCGCGCGCGACCATCAGGCAGTCGGCCGCTTCCACGATCCGCTCGAGGTTCGCCACCGCCTGCGGCTTCTCGATCTTCGCGATCAGCGGCGCGCGGGTGTGCTTGCGCAGATCGCTGACCTCCTCCGGCCGGCGGACGAAGCTGAGCGCGACCATGTCGACGCCGATGTCGGCCCCGACCTTCAGCAGCTCGAGGTCCTCGGCCCCGACCGACGGCAGCTCGGTGAGCTCGCCCGGCACGTTGAGGCCCTGGCGGGAGGCCACGTGGCCGCCGATCTCGACCCGGGCGTCGATCTCGCACTCGCCGGCGCGGACCGCCTCGACACGCAGCCTGATGCTGCCGTCGGCGAGGTAGATCACCTCGTCCGGGTCGACGGCCGCCGCGAGGCCCGCCCAGCCCACGGACATGCGCTCTGCGGAACCGCGCTCCTCGGTGCCGCAGACGAAGGTCACATGATCTCCGGGCTTGAGCTCGGCGATCCCATCGACCAGCTCGCCGACGCGCAGCTTGGGCCCGGGCAGGTCCTGAAGGATCGCGACGGGCTTGCCGGCGATCTCGCCGGCGGCGCGGATCCGGCCGGCCGTCTCGGCCTTCTCGTCGGGGGAGCCGTGGGCGAAGTTGAGCCGCGCCACGTCGAGACCCGCCTCGATCATGCGGGCGAGCGTCTCGAGGTTGTCGGAGGCTGGTCCGATCGTCGCGACGATCTTGGTGCGGCGGTCCTCGGGTCGCATTCCGCCGCTCACGTTACGTGAGCCGCCAAACGCGGTGTTGACGGTGAGAGGTGGCTGTCGCGCAAGCGCCGGGCTCGGCCCGGTGCGCGGCGTTCCGTTATTACCAGCGCGAGGCGGCGTCGAGCCCGGCCACCCAGGAGGGGTACAGGCGGGGCCCCGCGCCGGCGTGGGCGTAGACCGCGGACAGGCGACGCTCCGACCACGAGCCACCGGTGTCGCGGCCGCGCTGGTAGAGCAGGGCGACGACCTGATCGCCGACGGGCACGACCTCGTCGAGGTCGATCCGCTGGATCTCGAACGGCGCGGAGTAGCCGGCGAACCTCGCGTACCCGGCGCCGAATACCTCACCTGGCGCCTCGGAGTCGAGCGCCGAAAGGCGCTCTGTGACCGCTCGGACGAGCAGCTCCTGGATCGTGGTCGGGGTCGCGGCGACTGCCATGACGGCAGACTACCAAAAATACCCTAAACCTGACCGGGTTTAACTAGAAGGTGCGTTCTTCTTCGTCCGGGGGCGTCAGCGGCGCCCCGACCGGCACGAGGTCCTCGGCGATCGCCTCGACGCTCTCCTCGAGCTCGGGCTCGTCCTCCCCCTTGCCGCAGACCACGTTGAACATCCCCGTGCCGAGGTCGGGGTTGGTGCGGATCGGGAGCCCCTTGATGGTGTCCCAGCCGAGGCGCTCGACCTCGTACGGGTTCATCTCGACCGCCACCGCCGGGTACTCGCAGTTGCGGTCGTGCTGCTCGATCGCCTTGACGATCACCTCGAGGTTCTTGGCCTCGGACCCCATGGTCAGGAGGCGGGCAGCGACCCGAGCGTCTCCGTGTACGACTCGATCGTGCGACCGAGGCCGTCGCGCAGGTCGACCTCCGGCTCCCAGCCGAGCAGGTCGCGCGCACGCGTGATGTCGGGCTGGCGGACCTGCGGGTCGTCGACGGGCAGGGCCTCGTACACGATCTCGGAGCGCGACTCGGTGAGCTCGACGACCAGCTTCGCCATCTCGAGCAGTGACATCTCGTTCGGGTTGCCGATGTTCACCGGCTCGTGCACGTCCGACTCGGCGAGCGCGACGATCCCGCGGACGAGGTCGTCGACGAAGCAGAAGCTGCGCGTCTGCGACCCGTCGCCGAACACCGTCACCGGGCGGTCGGCCACGGCCTGCTTGAGGAACGTGGGCACCGCGCGGCCGTCGTTCGGGCGCATGCGCGGGCCGTACGTGTTGAAGATGCGGACGATGTGCGTGTCCACGCCCTGCTGGCGCAGATAGGCCATCGTCAGGGCCTCGGCGTAGCGCTTTGCCTCGTCGTAGACCCCGCGCGGCCCGATCGGGTTCACGTTGCCCCAGTAGTCCTCCTTCTGCGGATGGACGAGCGGGTCGCCGTAGACCTCGGACGTGGACGCGAGCAGGAAGCGCGCGCGCTTCGCCTTGGCGAGGCCGAGCGCGTTGTGCGTGCCGTAGGCGCCGACCTTCAGCGTGTGGAGCGGCAGGCGGGCGTAGTCGATCGGGCTCGCCGGCGAGGCCATGTGGTAGACGAAGTCGACCGGCTCGTCCACCTCGAAGTGGGTGATGATGTCGAACATCTTGAACTCGAACTCCGGCGTTCGGATGTGGTCGATGTTCCGCAGCGACCCCGTCTCGAGGTTGTCGACGCAGATCACGCGGTGACCGCGCCCGAGCAGGTAGTCGCAGAGGTGCGATCCGAGGAAGCCGGCGCCGCCGGTGACGAGTGAAGTAGGCATCGCAAGCCAGAGTACCGATAGATAAAGAACGGCTTCGCATCCGGGCCGAGCCGGACGCTCGCCCAAAGGCCCTCCGTCTAGTCTCGCTCGCATGGCCCCTCCCGCCCTCCGCCTGTCCGTCGTCGATCAGACGCCGGTCGCCGAGGGCTCCACCGGACCGGACGCGCTGCGCAACACGATCGACCTGGCGCAGCTGTGCGACAGCCTCGGCTACACGCGCTACTGGCTCGCCGAGCACCACGGCGGGCCGATGCTCAGCGGCCCGAGCCCGGAGGCGCTGATCGGCCCGGTGGCGGCGGCGACCGAGGGGATCCGCGTTGGCTCCGGCGGCGTGATGCTGCCCCATTACTCGCCGTTCAAGGTCGCCGAGACGTTCAGCCTCCTCGCCGGCCTCTACCCGGGCCGGATCGACCTCGCCCTCGGCCGCGCATCGGGCACCGACCCACTCACGGCGCTCGCCCTCCAGCGCGTGCGCCAGCAGCCGCCCGACGACTTCCGCGATCACCTCGCCGAGCTGCTCGCCTACCTCGAGGACCGGCTGCCGCCCGACCATCCGTTCGCGCGGCTGTCGAAGGTCCTGCCCGGGATTCCCGAGGCGCCGGAGGTGTGGCTGCTCGGCTCGTCGCCGCAGAGCGCCGTCTGGGCCGCCGAGCTCGGCCTGCCGTACTCGTTCGCCGATTTCATCAACCCCGACGGTGCCGGCATCGCCGACCTGTACCGGCGCGACTTCACCGACTCCGAGCGCCTCCCCGCGCCGCGCGTGTCGATCGGCGTGTGGGCGATCGCCGCCGACACCGAGGCGGAGGCGCTCGAGCTGTCTGCCAGCTCGCGGATGGCGATGCGGATGCTGCGCCAGGGCCGGCTGATCAAGGTGCCGCCCGTCGAGCTCGCGCAGAACTACCTCGAACGGGAGAACGCCGGGCCGCCCAGCGAGCGCCGGATGGTGCTCGGCACCGGCGACCAGGTGCGCGCGGGGATCGAGCGCCTGGCCGCCGAGTACGGCGCCGAGGAGGTGCTCGTCGTGACGATCACCCACGACCACGAGAAGCGCCGGCGCTCCTACGAGCTGGTCGCCGAGGCGTTCGGGCTCGCGCGGCGCGCTGCGCCGGCCGTCTGATGTACGCTCGCGTTCATGATGCGACTCGGGAGGCACATCGTTGTTGCGGGGGTAACCCTCGCCTGCGCATTGCCGGCTAGCGCGGCCGCCTACGACGAGACGGCCAACTGGCTCCAGTCGTACGGCCAGACGATCGACCACGTCACCGATCCAGTTCGGACGGTCGGCACCGTCGTCCAGACCGTCAAGAACGTCACCGACACGCTCGCCCACGAGAGCGACAAGATCCCGCGCCGCGGTCTCGAGCAGTTCGCCAACTGGCCGTGGAACGGCGACCCGGGCTGCTCCGGCTACCGCGACCAGGGCACGTTCGCCGGCCGCAAGCAGGAGGTTGAGATCACCAACGCGGCGGGGCAGACGCTCGCCGCCACGGTCTGGGCGCCGTCGCAGGCCCAGCTCGACGCGCAGGGCCTCAGCGCCCCGCTGCCCGGCGTCGTCTACTCGCCCGGTGTCCTCTCGGCCCAGCCGATGTACTGCTGGTTCGCCGCCGGGATGGCGAACAACGGCTACATGGTCCTCACCTACGACGTGACGGGCCAGGGCAAGTCCGACGGCTTCAACCGCGGCGACCCGGTCTCCGAGCTGCGCTCGGCGATCGACTGGTTCGTCTCCGGCGCGAACCCCTTCGCGGCCGACCTCGACACCGACCGCGTCGGCACCGCCGGCCACTCGATGGGCGCCGGAGCCGTCCAGTCCGTCGGTTCGCACGGCGGCATCGTCAAGGCCATCTCGGCCCAATCCGACCTCGGCCCCGGCTACGCCGGCGACGTGCCGATCCAGGGCCAGGGCGCCGACTACGAGACCTTTATCCTCCCCACCACCCCGACGCCCGACAGCGACCCGGCCGGCAAGCTCGACGGCTTCGAGGCCGCCCGCGCGCGGGGGATCGACACGCAGGAGATCGTGATCGAGTCGGCCAGCCATCTCGCCTGGTCGCACGTGACGTGGTCGTACACGTCGACCTGGTCCGAGGCAGTCGCGCTGCACTACTCGCTCGCCTGGTTCGACCGCTACCTGTACGGCGACATGGAGCGCGCCGGCGCCACCGGCACCCAGCGCCTGCGCGAGAACTACGACGCCGGCGGCGGGCACGGCCTGTCGCGCAAGTTCCGCTCGGCGTACTCCCTCGGCGGCGACGAGTGCCTCGACATGGTCGCCGGCGGCTGCTGAGCCCTCGGCCGCGGCGGAAAGCGGCGAACCACCCCGGCCGTAGGCCAGACGTCCCGAATGCCGTCAGATCTGACGGCATTCGGGACGTTCATGCTGAGGTCAGCCGCGCAGCACCGCCGCGAAGCCCTCGCGCCAGGTCGGCCAGCCCGGCTGCCAGCCCAGCTCGCGCTTGGCCTTGTCGTTCGCGGCGCCGCGGATCTCGGTCATCATCGTCACCGCGTAGGAGCCGGCCACCAGCCGCGCGACCCACGCCGGGATGCGCCGCGGTCGCTTCGCCCCCGCGGCGGCGGCCAGCGCGGGCAGCCACTCGGCGACCGGCGCGGGCTCGTCGTCGACCACGTGGAAGACGCCTGTGACGTCGCCCTCGATCGCCGCGAGCGTCGCGTTCGCCGCGTCGTCGATATGGATGAACGACCAGACGCCGGCCCCGTTGCCGATCAGCGGGAACTGGCGCTTGCGGACCATCTCCGTCTGGTCGCCGTCGCGGTCGATCCCGGTGCCGGGCCCATAGAAACCGCCATAGCGCAGGACCACGCCGTCGATGTCCTCCGCGGCCATCACCGCGGTCTCGACGTGACGGATCGCCGCAAGCGCCGGCGCCATGGCCGCCGGTGGGTCGGGGTCGAACGGGGCGTCCTCGGACTTGATCGCCCCGCCCTCGCGGGCCAACGGCAAGCCCGCGAAGCTCTGCGCCACGAACCGCCGCGCCCCTGCCTCGCGCGCCGCCGCGAGGAGCGTGTCGGTCGCCTCGGAGCGCAGCCGGTTGGTCTCCGCGAACGCCTTGTCGGGCTTGCGGAAGTCGATGTCGCCGCCAAGCGCGGTCATCTGGTGGACCACCACGTCCGGGTCCGCCGCGAGCACCGCCGCCCGCATCGCCTCCGCGTCGAGCCCGTCGACCACCACCGCCTCCGCGCCCTGGGCGCGGATCGCGTCCGCCTTGACCACCGTGCGAGTGGTTCCCGTGACCGTGTGGCCCTTCCCGACGAGGATCGGGACGAGCCGCTTGCCGATGGCTCCGGATGCGCCTGCTAGGAAGATCTTCATGGTGACTCCTTTTTTCGCTTTCCCCCTGAGACGAGACAGGGGGTCGCGACCGTGACACGTCACATCCAGGCCGGCCGTTTCGTCTGAGGGCACATGGAAGAGCTACGTCCACTGTTGTTCTCGATCGCCTACCGGATGCTGGGCAGCGTCAGCGAGGCCGAGGACCTGGTCCAGGAGGCCCTGTTGCGCTACCACCGCGCCGTCGAGGACGGCGAGCAGATCGAGTCGCCGAAGGCGTGGCTGTCGGCCGTGATCACGCGGCTGGGGATCGACCACCTGCGCTCGGCGCGCGTGCGGCGCGAGCAGTACGTCGGCACCTGGCTGCCGGAGCCGCTGCTCACCGACTCCGAGCCCGCGCCCGACGCCGCGGACCACGCCGAGACGGCGGACTCGCTGTCGATGGCGCTGCTCGTGGTGCTCGAGCAGCTGTCGCCGGTCGAGCGCGCGGTGTTCCTGCTCCACGAGGCGTTCGACTACAGCTACCCGGAGATCGCCGAGATCGTCGGGAAGAGCCCGGACAACACGCGCCAGATCGCGGTCCGTGCGCGGCGCCACGTCGACGAGGGCAAGCCTCGGTTCGAGGCGTCGAAGGCCGAGCGCGAGCGCCTGGCCGAGAAGTTCTTCGCGGCGATCGACGAGGGCGACACCGACGGTCTCCTCGCGCTGCTCGCCGACGACGTCGTGCTCTACGGCGACGGCGGGGGCAACGCTCCCGCCTCGCCACGCCCGATCTTCGGCCGCGACAAGGTCCGGAGCCTCGTCCTCCGCCTCGGGGGGCAGTTCCGCCGCTGGAAGGTCGGCATGCGGCCGGCGGAGGTCAACGGCCAGCCCGGCGTGATGTACCTCGATCCCGAGGGCCGGCTGATCGGCGTCCTGACGGTCGACATCGCCGACGGCCAGATCCAGGCGATCCGCTCGGTGGTGAACCCGGAGAAGCTCGGGCATCTCGGGCAGGTCGCCGACCTGCGCGCGATGCTCCGAGCGGTCAGCGGCCGCACGCCCTCATCACGCGGGTAGCGCGAGCGGCGATACTGGGCCCGTGTCGCCCGCGACCGCGGTAGCCCGGCGTATCTACGAGGTGTTCGACTCCGACCTCGAGGCCCTGCTCGCCCTCGTCGCTCCGGACATCGCCTGGGTGAGCCCCGAGGACGCGATCGAACCGGGAGCGCGCTTCGGCCACGACGGTGTGCGCGCCGCGTTCGCCGCCACCGCTGCGGCGTGGGAGTCCACCAGCCACACGCCGGAGGAGTTCGAGGAGGTGGCCGGGCACGCGCTCGTCACCGTCACGTTCCGGGGCCATGGCCGCGGGAGCGGCATGGATCTCGAGCAGACCGAGTTTCATCTCTGGACCCTCTCCGGCGACGTCCCCGCCCGGTTCGAGTGGTTCTACCACCGCGACGAGGCCATCACCGCAGCCCTCGGGGGCTCCTGATCCGCCCGGCGCGAGCCGTCGCCCAAAGGCGGTAACCTCGTTGACGGAGGTTGGGGCACTCTGCTAGCTAGAGCTTCGGATAGTGCCGGAAGATCTGAGTAGGGGAGCAGACAGTGGGGACTCGTAGATGCAGGGCAGTACTCGCGGTCGTAGCGACCGCGGTGGTGACAAGCCTGGCCGGGCCCGGCCTGGGCGCGGCCCAGGCAGCCCCCGCCTACACCTGCGACGCCAGCGCGGCGCGCGTGACGCTCCTCGCGGGGCTCACTGTCGAGCCCGCGACGGCGAATGAGAACAATCCCGTCTGTGCAGACGACAGCGCCGGACTGCCGGCCGTGCAGATCCCGAACGCGATGCTGCCCGTGCTGTCCGCCTCGGCGATCACCGCGCGCACGGAGATCCTCTGCTCGTCGGACGACCCCGATCCCGACGAGCCCCCCGTCCCCGGCAGCCCGGAGACGCAGAACGACACTTGCGACGCCACGCCGCCGATCACCCAGCAGGTGGTCTCCAGCGCCGGCGCAACCGACATCGTCATCGGCCTGGGCGGATTCGTCATCCAGGCGGAAGCCGTCGAATCGACCTCGCGCGCCTATTGCGACGAGGCCACCAACCGGCCCGCGTTCACCAGCGAGAGCAAGGTGGTGAAGCTGACCGTCAACGGGACGGTGATCGAGCTTCCGCCCAATGGGGATGAGTTCATCCTCGACCTCGGCATCATCCGCCTGGCGCTCAACGAGCGCATCGGCACCGAGGGCGTCCAGCCCGCCGGGCCGACGAGCGGCGGGCTGACACGGCGGGCGCTGCACGCCAGCGTGCCGTCCGACGGAGCCATCGCCGACGTTGTCGTCGGCGAGTCCGCCGTGGGCTACAACGAGGACGTCTGTCCCGAGGCCCGCGTCGTGATCAAGAAGGAGACCGCACCGGACGAGGCCGCGAACTCGACGAGCTTCGGCTTCACTTCGACCGGCGGTCTGACCCCGGGGACGTTCAGCCTCTCCGATGACGGCGTGCAGACCTTCAGCGAGGTCCAGCCCGGTCAGTTCACCGTGACCGAGGACGCGCCGATCGGCCCGTACAGCCTCGCCAACATCGAGTGCAGCGACCCGACCGGCAACACGACCATGTCCGTGCAGGACCGCAGGGCGTCGATCGACGTCGCCGGCGGCGAGACCGTGACGTGCACGTTCACGAACGAGCGCGCGCCACGCGGCACGATCGTGATCCGCAAGCAGACCTCACCGGACGAGGACCCGAACGCGACGAGCTTCGGTTTCTCGAGCACGGGCGGGCTCACGCCGGGCACGTTCAGCCTGCAGGACGACGGTGAGCAGACCTTCACCGATCTCGAGCCGGGTCAGTTCAGCATCACCGAAGACGCCCCGACCGGCGGCTACGACCTCGAGTCGATCGACTGCATCGACGCCACGGGCAACAGCACGACCGATCTCGCCACCCGCACGGCGAACATCGACGTGGCCGGCAACGAGACGGTGACCTGCACGTTCACGAACCAGCAGGAAGCCAAGGGCACGGTGATCATCCGCAAGGAGACGGAGCCGGACGAGGATCCGGCCGCGACCGACTTCGCGTTCACCTCCACCGGCGGCCTGACGCCGGACGCGTTCACGCTGCGCGACGACGGCCAGCGCGTGTTCAACAACGTCGAGCCCGGTTCCTACACCGTCACCGAGACGGCTCCGGCCGCGCCGTACAGCCTCGACAGGATCGAGTGCGTCGACGCGACCACCAACTCGGCCGTGTCGGTGCCCGATCGCCGCGCGAACATCGAGGTGGCGGCCGGCGAGACGGTGATCTGCACGTTCACGAACGAGAAGGCCCTCAAGGGCACGATCGTCGTGAAGAAGCAGACGACCCCGGAGGAGAACCCGAACTCCACCACGTTCGGCTTCACGACCACCGGCCTCACCCCCGCGGCGTTCAACCTCCAGGACGACGGCACCCAGACGTTCAGCGAGCTGGAGCCCGGCGAGTACTCGGTCACCGAGAACGCACCGGCCACGCCGTACACGCTGACGGTGATCGACTGCGCCGACGCGTCTGGCAACACCACGACCGATGTCGCCGCCCGCACGGCGAGCATCAACGTGGCGGCCGGCGAGACCGTGTCGTGCACGTTCGTCAACTTCCGGCCCGGCCCCGGCACGGTGGTCTGCCCGGAGGGGTCGACCCCGGACGCGAACGGCAACTGCATCGTGACGAGCACCGGCTGCCCGCCCGGCACCGCGAAGAACCCGCAGGGCCAGTGCATCTCGACGAGCGTGCGCTGCCCCGAGGGCACGATCCTCCTCCCCGGCTCGCTGACCTGTGAGGCAGGGCCGGCCGGCGGGACGATCGGAGTGCTCGGCGACCTGCGGTCGAGTGTCTGCCGCGACCGTGTCGTGGGAGCGCAGTTCGCGATTCTCGGGACGGGCGGAGCCGATCGGATCACCGGTACCAACCTGGACGACCGAATATTCCCGTTCGGGGGTAACGACCGGGTATCCGGCGGCCGTGGCAACGACTGCATCGAGGGGGCCGCGGGCCGCGACATCCTCGATGGCAGCAACGGGCAGGACGTGCTCCTCGGCGGCTCCGGCAACGACCGGCTCTCGGGTGGCCCCGACAATGACCGCCTGGACGGCGGATCCGGCAACGACCGCATCAGCGGCAGCAACGGCAACGACCGGCTGATCGGCGGCTCCGGTAAGGACCTCCTGCGCGGCGAGGACGGGAACGACCGCCTGCTCGGCGGCTCGGGCAACGACTCGATTCACACGGGCAACGGCCGCGACATCGTCGACGGCGGTTCGGGCAACGACATCATCAACGCCGCGACCGTCGGCCCGCGGGTGCGGGTGAACTGCGGCTCGGGCCGCCGCGATCGTGTTCGGATCAACACGAACGAGATCCGGCGAACCCGCAACTGCGAGTTCATCTACATCCTGCGGAGGGTCGACCGCAGGCGCTAGGAGTCAGGCGTTACCGGCGCGAGCAGGGCCAGTTGCCTGCTCTGCGCCAGTAGCGTTCCGTCGGCGAGGAGGAGGATGCCGTCCTCGTCGATGAGGCCTTCGTCGTTGGCCTTCGTCTCGAACATCCCGAAGATCGGCTGATCCGGGACGCCGGCGGGCGGCACGTCGGCGCGGATGTGGATAGTGAGGTCGATGGTCGGTGCCAGCGCGGGCGCGGTGAGCGGCCCAAACGACGGCGGCCACCAGATGTCGGTGGCGAGGGCGACCACCGCCGCGTCGATGGGCTGCGCCTCGCCGAGCATCACCCAGCCTCCCGCCCGCGCCGCCGCGCCCGGCGCCAGCTTCTCGCCGGAGAACGGCTCCGCCCCTGTCACCGGGGCCATCCGGACGTGCTTCGCGATCTCCGCCGGGCTCGTGTCGGGGTTCAGCCACTTCCCGCGGCCCGCCTCGTAGGCGCCGACGGCCGCGACCGGTGCGGTGCGCGGCGGCGCGGGCGCAGCGGGCGGCAGCGTAGGGCCCCAGCCGCCCGCCCCCGGCAGGTCGGGCGCTCCGAGCGCCGCGATCGCGGCGACCACTTCTTTGCCGTCCTGGAACGCGCTGACGCGACCGGTCGAGAAGCGCCGCCCGCTGCGTACCGTCTCGACCCGCACCTCGATCGCCCCGGCCTGTGGGGGGCGCAGGTAGTGCAGCGTCAACGACCGCAGCCGGCGCGCGCCGTCCGGGTCGGCGTGCGCCAGCAGGGCGCGTACCAGGATCGCGGCGATGTAGCCGCCGTTGGGACCGATCGGGGCCGACCAGGTGGTGTCGACCGACGCCGCGTAGCGCCCGTCGCCGAGCGGCTCGACGGCGGTGGCCAGTTCGAAGGCGGTCGGCGGCACGGCGGCGGAGACTACCCGCCGCCCACGGGCCATCCTCCGGCTAGTCCTTCGGCTGGGTCCGCGCCGGCAGCTGGATCTCGCGCTCGGCGCCCTCGACTCCCTGCTCGAGCTCGACACCGCGCTCGATCTCCGAGTTGAGCTCGGCGCCGAACAGGACTGCGAGGTTGGTGATCCACATCCAGACTAGGAAGCTGATCACCCCGCCGAGCGTGCCGTAAGTCTTGTCGTAGGAGCCGAAGTTCGACACGTAGAGGGCGAACAGTGCCGACGCCACCACCCACGCGCCGAGGGCGAAGAGGCTGCCCGGCGTGACCCAGCGGAACCCGCGGATCTTCGCGTTGGGGGAGCTGTAGTAGAGGATCGCGATGATCACGAGGATCGTCGCGGCGAGCACCGGCCACTTCGCGATGCCCCAGATCGTGATCGCGGTGCTGCCGATCCCGAGCGCGTCGCCGACGGCCTCGGCGAGCGGCCCGGTGAGCACGAGGGCAAGGACGACCAGCGCGAGCAGCAGGACGATGACCAGCGTCACGAGGAGCTGGAGCGGGCGCAGTTTGTAGAACGGCCGGCCCTCGCGGGTCTCGTAGATCTGGTTCGACGCGCGCATGAACGCACCGGTGTAGCCCGACGCCGACCACAGCGCGGCGGCGATGCCGGCGGCGAGGAGGAACCCGGACGAGCCGCGATTCTCGGTGATGCCCTCGATCGGACCGGTCAGGGTGTCGACCGCCGAGTCGGGGCCGACCTGGCCGACGATGTCGGTGAGCGTCCGCGTCACGTCGGCGGGATCGCCGACGAGGCCGACGATCGACACGAGCGCGATCAACGCCGGGAACAGCGACAGCACCGCGTAGTAGGTGAGCGCCGCGGCCCAGTCGGTCAGGTTGTCGTCCGAGAACTCCTTCGCGGTGCGCTTGAGGGTCTGGAGCTTCGAGGTCCGCCGCGAATGTACGACTCCGGCCGCCATGGCCGGTCACTACCCCTGCGCCGGCGGCTCAACCGCGCGCTCGGGCACCCAGGTCATCGCGTGCTCGGCGAGCGCCGTGATCGTCAGGCTCGGGTTCACCCCCGGGTTCGCGGGCACCACCGATCCGTCGCAGACGAGGAGGTTCTCGTACCCGAACGCGCGCTGGTGGCTGTCGACGACCCCCGCCTCGGGCGTTCCGGCGATGAGCGCGCCACCGAGGATGTGCGCCGTGGCGGGCGTGTTGAGGATCGCCTCGGGCAGGTTGCTCTGCGCGATGCCGCCCATCTTCTCGGCCAGCCGCTCAGCCGCCTCGTTGGCGGCCGGGATCCAGGTCGGGTTCGGGTTGTCGGGGTCCTGCTCGGTCTGGAGCAGCAGCCGCCGCCGCCCGACCCGCACCGGCTTCAGCCGCATCGAGCTGTTCAGTGTCTGCATCACGAGGAGGATCACCGTCTTCTTCGCCCAGCCGCGCTTCCAGAGCAGGCGAGACGCGCGGATCGGGTGCATGAACACCTGGCCCGCCCACTTGAGCGGGCGGGTGACGCGCGTGCCGCCCGCTGTGAGCATCGTGAACAGCAGCCCCATCGCGTCACCGGCGGTGCCGTAGGTGACGTTCTCGATGTGCGTCACGTCGTCCGGGTAGATGCTCGACGTGATCGCCACGGAGTTGTGGAAGTCGTATTCGTCCTTCTTCGCGGTCACCGCGAGCAGCGCCTCGCTGTTCGTGCGCACGCCCTCCCCGAGCCTGTCCGACAGGTTCGGCAGCGAGCCGAAGTCCTTGCACGAGCGCAGGAGCCAGTTCGTGCCCACGGCACCTGCGCTCACGACCACTCCGCGCGCGGTCAGCGTCTCGCGCTTGCGGCGGAACCAGGTGCCGGGCCGGACGCTCGTGACGGTGTAGCCCTCGGACCCGTCCTCGGCCCCGATCGGGCGGATGTCGAGCACGTGGCGGTCGGGCATGATCTCCGTCCCGTTGCGCTCGGCGAACCAGAGGTAGTTCTTGCGCAGCGTGTTCTTCGCGTTGTTGCGACAGCCGACCATGCACGCCCCGCAGCGGATGCAGCCCGTGCGGTCGGGCCCCTCGCCGCCGAAGTAGGGGTCGGGCACCGTCTTCCCCGCCTCGCCGAAGAACACGCCGACCTCGGGGCGGTGGTAGCGCACGCCCATGTCGTCGGCCAGCTCGCGGAAGAGGCGGTCGGCGTCGGTCTCGAACGGCAGCGACGTGGCGCCGAGCATCCGCTTGGCCTCGGCGTAGTGCGGGGCCAGGTCCGCCTCCCACGAGCCGAGGTGGCTCCACTCCTCGGCCGCGAAGAACTCGCTCGGCGGCACGTAGAGCGTGTTGGCGTAGACGAGGCTCCCACCACCGACGCCGCAGCCGGCGAGGATCGCGACGTCCTTGAAGAAGTACATCCGCAGGATCCCGCGGTTCCCGACCGACGGCACCCAGACGTACTTGCGGGTGTGCCAGGCCGACTTCGCGAAATCGTCGTCCTCGTAGCGCTGGCCGGCCTCGAGCAGGCCCACGCTGTAGCCCTTCTCGGACAGGCGCAACGCCGAGACGCTGCCGCCGAAGCCCGAGCCGACGACTATCCAGTCGTAGTCGAACTCGCTGTCGGCGTCGGCTTCCACCGCCCGATCGTACGTGTCACGTCGCTCATGAGCGGGCCTCGACGTCGCCACGGGCCGCCGGTGAGGAGGCCTGTGCGGCTCGCACGGCGGCCCAGCGCTTGATGCGGTCAGACCCTGCAATCACCTCGCCATCCTCGAGCACGAGGACCGGGACGGAGTTCCGCCCGCTCAGCTCCCTCACGCCGGCGCGGTCGCGCCGGCGCGTCGGCCACGTCCACGGCATGCTCGCGTATCCGCGCACGTGCGCGATCTCGTAGTCGAAGCCGACCTCATCGAGTGCCTTCGCGGCGATCGCGCACGGGTGCCAGGCGGCGCCCTTCTTCGCGAGATGGCAGGTGTACAGGCGCGGCGTGTCTGGGCGGGTTTCCATGGCGCCAACCTAGATCCGCGGCACCCGCCGGTCATCGGCTATTCAGCCGATCTTCTCGGCGCGGGCTGCTCGGTCGCTTCGAAGCTGCCCACGAGCCCGTGCTGGGTGGCGAACAGCGTCGCCTGCGCGCGCGAGGAGACGCCGAGCTTCGTGTAGATGTGCTCGACGTGGCTCGCGATCGTCCTCGGGGTCACGACGAGCCTGCGGGCGATCTCCTTGTTGGCGTCGCCGCGGGCGAGCAGCCCCAGTACCTCGACCTCCCGCGCGGTGAGACCGCCCGGCCAGTCGCGCCGCGCCGGCGCCCGATGGCCGGCGGCCTTCAGCACGGACACCACGGCGTCGCCGCAGAGCCTGCCTGCGCGGGCCTGTTCGCGCAGCTCGGCGGCGGCGGCAGCAGGCGTGAGCGAGTCGCGGTAGGGGCGCGGTTCCGTCATCGCGTGGTAGGCGTCCGCGACCGCGAGCAGCCGATCCGCCGGTGAGAGATCCGGCGCGCGCAGACCGCCCGGATAGCCCGAGCCGTCGAGACGCTCGTGGTGGCGAGCCGCGAGCCGGCGAACCGCGCCCAGCGCTCCGAGGCCCGCCAGCATCCGGTCGGTCAGGTACGGGTGCAGGCGCACGCGCTCGAACTCGGCCGCCGTGAGCGGCCCCGGCTTGTCCCAGATCGTGTTCGGGACTCCCAGGCGCCCGAGGTCGTGCACGAACCCGGCGCGGCGAACGGCGGCGATCTCGGTCTCCGCCATCCCCGAGTGCCGCGCCGCCTCTGCGCCGAGCCGGGCGACCCCGCGCGAGTGGCCGGCCATGTGCGGCGACTTCATGTCGACGAGGTCGGACATCGCCTCCAGCACACCATCGAGATCTTCGCCCGCGACGGTGTGCTCGAGGCCCGGCTCGGCCGCGATCACCTCGTCCCACGACCGCCCGTCGTCGAGCCCGGCCAGCAACTCGCCCGCCGCGTCGCGGAAGAGCCCGACGAGAGCCGGGTCGAGCTGCCCTCCGGCGCGTTCCAGCGCAACGGCGCGGGCGGCTTCTACGCCGGCGGTCCGGTGGTAGACCTCGACCAGGTCGGCGATCGCGACGATTCGGACCGCCAGTGGGATGTGCTCGCCCTCGACACCCGCCGGCTCGCCCTTTCCATCCCAGCGGGCGTAGGACAGCGCGAGCGCGTCCGTCACGGACGCAGGCAGCCCGATCCGCTGCGCAAACTGGGACTGAAGCGTCTCATGGACACGCATGAAGGAGCTCACGTCCCGCCACCCACGCACCGGAAACGCGAGGATGCGCCACGCCCGCGCCAGGCCGGCATCGCCGGCCCCAACTCGGCGCAAGGTCATCAGAAGCGCCCGCAGCGACTCCATGTCGGCCTCGTAGACCTCTGCCTTCAGCTCGATGTCGTCGCCAAGCCACATCGCCTGCTCGCGCGCATCTGCATGGCAGTAGACGCTCACCAGCAGGCCGACGTAGTAGGTGGCCACCCGGTCGTCCGCGACGACTCCCAGCCGGTCGGCCAGGCGCAGCGCGATTCGCGTCTGCCGGATCGTGTGCTCGAGCGGCTGACCACGCCCCAGATCGGTGGCGTAGGACAGCGACGCCACCAGTTCGGCGAGCCGCACGGGCGAGCCCACCTGTGCAAACGCCGCCACGAGCGGAGCGTACTCCTGAAGTGCCCCCGCCTGGACTCGAACCAGGGACATCTCGCTTAGAAGGCGAGTGCTCTATCCAGCTGAGCTACAGGGGCTGGCGGGGCCAGGGTACCCTGCGGCCCAATGCGCCCGTGCGAGAGCTACCTGATGGACATGGACGGGGTGCTCGTGCACGAGGAGCGGATGATCCCGGGCGCGGATCGGTTCCTCGCGCGGCTGCGCGAGGCGGGCAAGCCGTTCCTGGTGCTCACCAACAACTCGATCTACACGCCGCGCGATCTTTCTGCGCGCCTGCGGCGTAGCGGGCTCGACGTGCCGGCCGAGTCGATCTGGACGTCGGCCCTCGCGACGGCGAAGTTCCTCTCCGACCAGCGCCCGCAGGGCACCGCGTACACGATCGGGGAATCCGGGCTGACCACCGCGCTGCACGACGTCGGCTACACGCTGTCCGAGCTCGACCCCGACTACGTGGTGCTCGGCGAGACGCGGACCTACAGCTTCGAGCGGATCACCAAGGCGATCCAGCTGATCGAGCACGGCGCGCGCTTCATCGCCACCAACCCCGACCCGACGGGGCCGTCGCCGGGCGGCCTGCTGCCCGCGACGGGCTCGGTCGCGGCGCTGATCTCGACGGCCACCGGAGTCAGCCCCTACTTCGTCGGCAAGCCGAACCCGCTGATGATGCGCTCGGCGCTGCGCGCCATCGAGGCCCACTCGGAGACGACGGTAATGATCGGCGACCGGATGGACACGGACATCGTCGCCGGCACCGAGGCCGGCCTCGAGACGGTGCTCGTCCTGACGGGGATCAGCGACGAGCGCACGGCGGCGCGGTTCTCCTACCTGCCGAACCGGATCGTCGAGTCGGTCGCCGACCTGATCGCGACCGTCTGAGCGGGGCCGCTAGCCGGTGTTGCGCAGGCCACCGGCGATGCCGTTGATCGTCATGAGGCTCACCCGGCCGAAGCGGTCGTCGGCATCCCCGTCGCCCGCGCGCAGCCGCCGCATCAGCTCAACCTGCACGAACGACAGCGGGTCCACGTACGGGTTGCGGCGGTCGATCGACGCCTGCAGCACCGGCACGCCGTCGAGCAGCCGCTCCTCGCCGCGGACGAGCAGCAGCTCGCGCTCGGTGCGCTCGAACTCCTCGGTGATCGCCGTCCAGATCCGCTCCCGGGGCTGCTCGTCGTCCCACAGCTCGACGTAGCGCCGGGCTATCGCGAGGTCGGCCTTTGCGAGCGCCATCTCGGCGTTCGCGAGCAGCCCGGCGAACATCGGCCACGCCGCCTCCAGCGCCTGCAGCGCCTCGAGGCCGAAGTGGCGCCGTGCGTCGGTGAGCGCGGTGCCGAGCCCGTACCAGGCGGGCAGCACGATCCGGCACTGCGTCCAGGCGAAGACCCAGGGGATCGCGCGCAGCTGGTCGATCCCGCCGTCGTCGCGCCGCTTGGCCGGCCGCGAGCCGAGCCGCAGGCGCGACACCTCGTCGACCGGGGTGACGTTCGCGAAGAACTCGGGGAAGTCGGGGTCGTCGTGCACGAGCCGGCGGTACGCCTGCTCGGACTGATCGGACATCCGCAACATCACCTCGGCCTTGCGAACCGCGAACGCCGGGTCGCGCGAGCCGCGGCCGTCGACCGCGGCGACCAGCGCCGCGCTCGTGGTGAGCTCGAGCTCGCGATGGGCGACCGCCGCGACGGCGTAGCGCGCCGCGAGCACCTCGCCCTGCTCGGTCATCTTGAGCCGGCCGTCGACGGTGCCTGCCGGCAGCGCCAGGATCGCCGTGTTCGTCGGGCCGCCGCCGCGCCCGAGCGAACCGCCGCGGCCGTGAAAGAAGACCCAGGAGGCCTTGTGCCCCGAGAGCACCTCGGCGATCCGCTCCTGCGCGTCGTAGGTGGTCCAGGCAGAAGCGACGTACCCGGCGTCCTTGTTCGAGTCCGAGTACCCGATCATCACCTCCTGCTCGTCCCCGACCGCCTGCAGGGCCGCGCGGTAGACCGGGTTCGTGAGCAGCTTGTCCATCGTTGCGGGCGCCTCACGCAGGGTGCCCGCGGCCTCGAACAGGGGGACGATCCGGAGCATCGCGTTCTCGCCTCCGGCGCTCGCGAGGGCCGCCTCCTTCATCAACAGGAGGACCTCGAGCACGTCCGCCGGCCCCTCGGTGCCCGAGATCACGTAAGCCTCGACCGCGCCGGGATGTTCGGTCTGCACCAGCCGCCGCAACAGCCGGAACGAGCCGACGAGGCGCTGGGTGTCGTCGCTGAACCCCGAGATGTCCTCGGGGATCACGGGCCGGTGATCGGCGATGAGGTCGGTCAGGAGAGAGCAGCGCTCGTCGTCGCGGATGGCCGCGTAGTCGCGCCGCACCCCGAGCGTGCCGAGGATCTCCTCGAGGGCGGCGCGGTGGCGGTGCGCGTGCTCGCGGATGTCGAGCTTCGCGAAGTGGAACCCGAACACCTCGACCTGACGGATCACGTCGTGCAGGTCGCCCTGGGCGGCCAGGGCGCCTGGGCCGGCGTTCAGCGCCGCTTCCGCGACACGGAGGTCCGCAAGCAACTCGGACGGGTTCTCGTAGGCGCGCGGCTCCCGGCGCCGTGTGACCCGCAGCCGCTCGCGCACGAACGTGAACGCGCGCCTGTAGGGCTCCTCGGGATTGAGCCCGGCGAGCTGCGCGGCAAGGCGCGGGAAGTCGCGCTCCCCGCGCTCGAGGACCGGCTCGAGGCCGACCGCGGCGCCCGCGATGCGGTCCGAGAACGATGCGCGGCCGGCGAGCAGCTCGACCCGGGACTCGAGCAGCCGCAGACACCGCTCGCGCATCACGCCGAGCGCCTCGGCGGTCACTTCCGGCGTGACGTTCGGGTTGCCGTCGCGGTCGCCGCCGATCCACGAGCCGAAGCCGAGGAGGGGCGGCACCGGGACGTCGGCGCCAGGGTAGACCTCCGTGATCGCCAGCTCGAGATCGCGGTAGACCTCGGGCACCTCGGCGGCGAGCGTCGTGACGAACCAGATGAGGCTCGCCCGCACCTCGTCGAGCACCGTCGGCGACACGGCGCGCAGCTCGTCCGAGCCCCACAACTCCTGGACGGTCGGGGCGAGCCGGCGGGCGGCCTGCGCCTCGGTCAGCCCGGGCCGCTCGTCGAGGTCGCGCAGCACCCCGAACACGCGCGCGAGCTTCTCGATGGTCGTGCGCCGCCGCGCCTCCGTCGGGTGGGCCGTGAGGACGAGCCTCACCTCGGCGCGCGCCAGGAGCTCGCCGACGGCGGTCGCGTCGAGCCCGTCGTCGCGCAGCCGCTCGACCGCGTCGCGCAGCGACCCGCGCCGCGGGGCCGGGGCCTCCTCCGCCTCGCGCGCCCGCAGACGGCGGATCCGGTCGTTGTCCTCGGCGAGGTTGATCAGCTGGAACCACCGCGTCAGCGACCGGACCAGCACCCCCGCAGTCTCGATGTCGAGCGCGGCGACGAGATCGGCGAGGGCGCGGACGGCTTCCTCGTCACCGCCGCGCGCGGCGCGCGCGAGCTCGACGGTGCGCTCGAGCAGCGTCAGCGCCTCGGGGCCCTCGGCCCGCGTCACGACATCGGTGAACACCGCGAGCAGCAGCGAGCGGTCATCGGTGAAGGTGCGGTCGGAGATGCACGAAAGACTCGCACCGCCGTCAACGCCGCCCTCGCTGACGTCGGCTGCATGACGTCGGTCGACGAGCTTTTCGGAGCAGAGCACGTGCGCCGCTACCGCGAGACCGAACACGCGGTCGGTCACGAGTGGCGCGGTGCCGAGATCATTCTTCTGACCACCAAGAGGAACAAGTCGGGCGAGGAGCGGACCACCCACGAGTACCAGGAGCGCGCCGACTGGGAGATCCCGGTCGTAGTGCCCGAGCGCGCCTGACTCGGGTTTCTGCCGCCGAGCACGGGGAAGCCGTGCCACATGGCCGGAGTCACGACCCCACAACAGGAACAGCCGATCGGCGATCTGGTTCGCCAGGTCTCCGAGCAGACCTCGACGCTCGTGCGCCAGGAGATACGCCTCGCGCAGCTCGAGTTGCAGGAGAAGGGCAAGCACGCCGGTATCGGCGTGGGCATGTTCGGCAGCGCCGGGTTGATCGCCCTCTACGGAGTCGGCTTCCTCTTCGCCGCCGGCGCGCTCGCGCTGGCCACGGCCGTCGACGCGTGGCTCGCCGCCCTGATCACCGGCGTCGCGCTGCTCGCGGCCGCCGGGATCGCCGCGCTTGCGGGCAAGTCGCAGATCGAGCAAGCGACGCCACCCCTGCCCGAGCAGGCCGTCGACAGTTCGCGACAGGACATCGACGAGGTCAAGGAGGCGGCGCACCGATGACCGACAAGCCGACCGGCACGGACGAGACCACTGAGATCGACGAGCTCCGCAAGGACATCGAGGACACCCGCGAGGACCTCGGCGACACCGTCGAGGCGCTCGCCGCCAAGGCCGACGTGAAGGCGCAGGCAAAGGCGAAAGCCGAGGCGACCAAGGCTCACGCGCAGGAGAAGGCAGGCGCGGTGAAGGATCAGGCGAAGGCGACGGCGGAGCACGCCAAGGAGCAGACCCAGCACGCCGCGGCGGAGGCCGGAGCGACCGTGAAGAGCAACCGCACGCCGCTCATCGCCGCGGGTGCGGGGCTTGCCGCGCTCTTGGCCTTGATCGTGTTCCTGAGGCGGCGCTGAGACGTGGCGAAAGCTCTCTACACCCCGTTCGGGATCATCTTCGGCGTCCTCGGCGGCCTGCTCGGCGGCGCGATCTTCAAGCAGATCTGGAAGCGCGTCTCCGGCGAGGGGGACCCTCCCAACCCTCGCGAGTCCGAGTACGGCTGGGGCGAGGTGCTGCCTGCAGCGGCGCTCCAGGGTGCCATCTTCGCCGTGGTCAAGGCAGCCGTCGACCGCGGTGGCGCCAAGGGCTTCGAGAAGGCCACCGGCGTCTGGCCCGGCGACTGACCCGGTGCCCTCAACCGGCGCGACGTCGCCGAGGGCTTCGCGGAAATGGCACGGCGCCTCGGCGCCGTTCTTGAACCTACGATCGGGGCGACTGGATTTGAACCAGCGATCTCAGCCCCCCAAAGGCCGCGCGATACCAGGCTTCGCTACGCCCCGAGCGGTGGATACTAGAGCCAGGCAACCCGCTTATTCCATGCGGACGGCTAGGCCCGTTCCACCTCGACCCGGTTGTCGTTGAAGATCGGCGCGTTGCCGAGCTTCGTCAGCCGCTGCGAGGTGGTGGCCTGGGCCCCCACCCCGCCCTCGTAGTCGGCCGACCACCACCCCATCGGCGCGATGACCACGCCGGGGCGTGCGTCGTCGGACACCTCCACGTCGAGGAGCGCCGACCCGCGGTCGTTGAACACGCGCGCACGCCCGCCGTCCTCGAGCCCGCGCGGCGCCGCATCGACGGGATGGACCGTGAGGTAGGGCTTCGGCTGGGCCGAGTGCTGGCGCTCCTGGTTCGGGAAGGTCGAGTTGAGGAACAGGTGCGTCTTGGGCGTGAGCAGCGCGAGCGGGAAGCGAGCGGCGAGCGCTGAATCGCCCAGCTCCGCCGGCGGGTCGTAGAACGGCACCGGGTCGACACCGACCTCGGCGAGGAACGGCGTCTCGAGCTGGAGCTTCCCGGTGGCGGTGCCGAAGCCGCCGTCGGCGTGCGGCGCGTCGCCCTTGCCGTGGACCACCTTGGCGAACCCGCGCTCGCGCATCTCGGCGAGCCCGATACCGCCGGGGTCGCCCGCGAGCAGCTTCGCGACCAGCTCCTCGTCGGTCTCGGAGAAGATCGGGGCGTCGAGCCCGAGCGCCGCGGCGATCCGCCGGAACGCCTCGGTGTTCGGCACCGCCTCCCCGCGCGGCTCGATCGCCGGCTCGTTCCACGTGAAGTAGTGGTGCCCCCAGGAGAACACGACGTCGAGGTGCTCGAGCGCCGTCGTGGCGGGCAGCACCACGTCGGCGTGCCGCGCCGTGTCGGTCAGGAACTGCTCGAGGACGACGGTGAAGAGGTCGTCGCGCCGCAAGCCCGGCGAGGACCTTGTCCTGGTCCGGCGCCACCTGGGCGGGGTTCGAGTTCCAGCAGACGAACGCCGCGACGGGCGGATCGAGATCGCCCGTCAGCGCGTCTCCGATCTGCGACATGTTGATCGTGCGCGGGTCGCCCGTCCGCAGGTCGTCGTGGCGCAGCACGTGGTCGGAGACCGCGGCAGCGGTGAGCATCGGGATGTAGGAGCAGCCCCCGCCCGATTCGCGCCAGGCGCCGGTCAGCGCGGGAAGACAGGAGATCGTGCGGTAGGCGATCGGCGCGCCCATGTGGCGCTGGGCGCCGACACCCAGCCGCAGCAACGCGGGCGATGCCGCCGCGAACTCGAGCCCGATGCGGGCGATGTCCCCGGCCGCCACGCCGCACAGCTCGGCGCAGCGCTCGACGGGGTACTCGTCGAGCCGCTCGAGCAGCGCGTCGTAGCCCTCGGTGTGCGCGCGGCACCACTCCTCGTCCTGGGCGCCGGCGTCGACGATCGCCCGCATCATCCCGAGCGCGAGCGCGCCGTCGGTGCCCGGCAGCGGCCGCACGTGCTCGTCGGCCACGCGGGCGGTACGGCTGCGGCGCGGGTCGATGACGACGAGCTTCGCGCCGTTGCGCCGCGCCTCGAGCAGCAGCCGCCACAGGTGCGGCGCGGTGGACATCGGGTTCCAGCCCCACACGATCACGTGCTTGGCCAGCGGCCACAGCTCGGGGTCCACCTCGGGCGAGATGCCCTGGGTCGCCCCCGTGCCCTGCATCCCCGCTGTCGCGCAGATCGTGCGCTCGAGCTGCGACGCCCCGAGGACGTTGAACATCCGGGCGCTCATCACGTCGCCCTGGATCAGCCCCTGGGTGCCCGCGTAGCTGTACGGCAGCAGCGCCTCGGGCCCATGGGTGTCGATCGCCTCGCGCAGCCCGCCCGCGACCCGCTCCAGCGCCTCGTCCCAGCTCGCCTCGCGGAACTCGCCGGAGCCCTTCGCCCCGGTACGGATCAGCGGGGTGAGGATCCGATCGCCGGCGTAGACGCGGTCGAGATAGTTCGACACCTTCCCGCACAAGAACCCGGCGGTCACCGGCTGATCCGGGTTGCCGGCCACGGCCGTCGCCTTGCCGTCCTCGACCGTCACGAGCATCGCGCAGGTGTCCGGGCAGTCGTGCGGGCAGGCGGCGTGGACGGTCTCGGCGGTGGCCATGCAGCAGGTCTAACGAGAGCCGATCCGCGCGTCAAGGGCAGCGTGCCGTTCGGCCAAGCAGCCGGCTCGGCCGCTGCGCGGCGTAGCCTGTACTGTGCCGCCGCGATGGCAGAGATCGCCCCCCTCAAGACCGTTCGCTACGACCTCGACAAGGTCGACTCGCTCGAAGCGGTGATCGCTCCCCCCTACGACGTGATCGACGCCGAGCAGCGCGCGGCCCTGCTCGCGCAGAGCCCGGCGAACGTCGTCGAGATCGACCTCCCGGTCGACCCGGACGGCGGGGACATCTACGACCACGCCGCCGAGACCTTCGCCGCCTGGCGCGCCGATGGCACGCTCCTCGAGGAGGACGAGCCCGCCTACTGGGCACTGGAGCAGCGCTACGACGCGCCCGACGGCCGCGAGCTGGTCCGCACCGGGTTCTTCGCGCGGGTCAAGGTCGAGGACTACGGCCCCGGCCAGATCCGGCCACACGAGCGCACGCACCCGGGCCCGAAGGAGGACCGCCTGCGCCTGACCCGCGCGACGAAGGCGAACCTGTCGCCGATCTTCAGCCTCTTCCCCGACCCCGAGGGCGTGGCTCCCCAGACCCTCGCGGGCGCCACCGCCGGCGAGCCGTTCGCCACCGCGAAGGACGGCGACGGCACCCTCAACACCCTCTGGCGCGTCGCCGACGAGGCCGGCGTCGCCGCGCTCACCGGCCTGCTCGACGGCAAGGAGCTGCTCATCGCCGACGGCCATCACCGCTACGAGACGGCCCGCGTCTACCACGAGGAGGTCGGTGACGAGGGCGGCTACGTGTTGATGTTCCTCTGCGCCCTGACCGACCCGGGCCTGACGGTCTTCCCGACCCACCGCCTGCTGACCGACCTCGCCGACCACCGCGACAAGCAGGAGGCGATCCGCGACGCGCTCAAGCGCGACTTCGAGGTCGAGGAGGTCGAGCGCGCGGCGCTCGAGCCCGCCGGCGACCCGGACGGCCGGGTGCAGATGGGCTACATGGACGCCTTCCACAAGCAGCCCTACCTGCTCACGCTGAAGGACCAGTCGATCGCCGACGCAGCGCTCGAGGGCAAGCCCGAGCCGTACCGCCGGCTCGACACCGCGGTGCTCGAGGCGATCATCCTCAAGGGCGCCCTGGGCCTCAGCGAGGACGACATCTCGCACCTCAACGGCCTCGCCTACTCGAAGAACTTCGAGGACGCGGCCGAGTGCCGTCGAGACGGGCCGCGTGGACGCCGGGTTCTTCATGCGCGGCACGCCCGCGGACGGCGTGCGCGAGGTCGCCGAGGCCGGTGAGTCGATGCCCCCGAAGTCGACCTACTTCTACCCCAAGATCCCCACCGGGCTCGTCTTCAACCTGCTTCAGTAACAAGCCGGATGAAGATCTACACCCGCAAGGGCGACGACGGGACGACGGGCCTCTGGTACGGCGGCCGCGTACCCAAGAGCTCGGGCCGCCCGGAGGCGTACGGATCGGTCGACGAGGCCGCCTCCGCGCTCGGGCTCGCGCGCGCCGCGGCCGAGCGCGGGTCGGAGCTGTACGACGACATCCTGAGCATGCAGAACGAGCTGTTCATCGCCGGCGCCGAGCTGGCGACCTCGCCCGAGGCGGAGGCCCGGCTCGAGCCGGGCGTCTCGCGCGTGACCGAGGACATGGTCACCGCGCTCGAGGACGTGATCGACCGCTACATGGACCGGGTCGACCTCCCGCCGAAGTTCGTCATCCCGGGCGGCAGCGAGCTGTCCGCGCGCCTCGACGTCGCGCGCACCGCGGTGCGACGTGCCGAGCGCCGGGTCGACGAGCTCAACCTCGCCGGGGAACTGGCCGATGACACCGTCTTGAGGTATCTGAACCGCGCGTCCGACGCGGTCTACGCAATGGCCCGCTTCGCGGACGAGGACGCGCCCGAGTTGTTCGAAGGAAGAGGCAAATAGTGAGAGCAGTCGCGTACCGGGTCGGGGACAAGCTGGAGCAGCGTGTGGAGATCGGCTCGCACGAGGTGACCGCCGACGAGCCCGCGAGCCACGGCGGCGACGACAGCGGCCCGAGCCCGCAGGAGCTGCTGGCCGCGAGCCTCGCGTCCTGCACGGCGATCACGATGGAGATGTACGCGCGCCGCAAGGGCTGGGACGTGGGCGACGTGGTCGTCGACGTCGACTACGAGCCCGGGCAGCGCGGGTCGGTCACGAAGTTCCACATGGTCGTGAAGCTGCCATCTTCGATCCCGGAGGAGCAGCGGGAGAAGCTCCTGACGATCGCCGCGAAGTGCCCCGTGCACCGCACGCTCGAGGGCGAAGTGATGTTCGACGAGCGCGTCGAGCTCGTATGAAAACGGACCTGCGGTGCTCGACCGGCCTCGCCGGCCGGCCTGCGCTCCTCGCCTGATGCGCGTAGCGACACACGACGGCTCGTTCCACGCGGACGAGGTGTTCGCCGTCGCCGCGCTGTCGCTCCTCGGCGAGCCGCTCGACATCGTGCGCACCCGTGACCGCGACCTGCAGGCCGCCGCCGACCTGCGCGTCGACGTGGGCTTCGCGGACGATCCGGGAGCCGGGGGCTTCGACCACCACCAGCGTGGCGGAGCCGGCGAGCGCCCGAACGGCGTGGGCTACGCGTCGTTCGGCCTCGTCTGGAAGGAGTTCGGCACGCGGGTCTGCGGCGACGACGCGGACGTGGCCGAGCTCGTCGACAGGGTCCTGGTCCAGGGCATCGACGCCAACGACAACGGGCACCAGCTGGCACAGATGCTGGTCGAGGACGTGCGTCCGATGACGGTCGGCGATGTCGTCGCCGCGATGAACGCCGGCTGGGACGAGGATCTGACCGATGCGGAGGAGCGCGCCAGGTTCGACGCCGCCGTCGCGTTCGCGACCGAGGTGCTCACGCGCGAGGTGGCGTCCGCCGCGTCCGGGATCCGCGCATCCCGCGTCGTGCGCAAGGCGCTGGCGGAGCGGACCGACCCCCGGCTCATCGTCCTCCCGCAGAACGCACCCTGGAAGTACGTGGTCATCACCGAGGCGCCCGACGCCCTCTTCGTGATCCACCCGAAGACGCAGGGCTGGGGCCTCGCCGCGATCCCGCGCGAGCTCGGCACGTTCGAGAACCGCCTCGACCTCCCGGCCGACTGGGCCGGGCTCGACGGCCCCGATCTGGCCGCCCTCACCGGCGTCGAGGACGCGTTGTTCTGCCACTCCAAGCGCTTCCTCGCCGTCGCGAGGTCACGCGACGGGATCGACGCGCTGGCGGCCCAGGCGCTCGCACAGGCCTAGTCCAGGTCCCAGCCGAAGTACACCTCGATGCGGGCGACCTGATCGCCGGCGAAGGTGAATACCTCGGTGTTGCGGAAGCGCGTGCCGTCGGCGCGCGTGGCCTCGTAGGTCACGAAGACCTCTTCCCCGTGCTCGAGGAGCCGCTCGAACGCGAACTCAATCCCGCTCCCGGCCCCTGGCCAGCAGAGGTCCCAGTAGCCGTCGAGGTCGAGGCCCGGGTCGGGCGGGCTGGAGAAACGGAGGTCGGCACTGAGGTGCGGTTCGATCAGGCCGCGGTCCCCACTGCTGAAGGCGCGGTAGCAGTCGCGGACCACGTTGAGGCGGGAAGACATGCCCTGGCCTATGTCCGCTTCTCCCACATCTGGATCTCGCCGATCGAGCGGTAGCCGATCCGCTCGTAGAGCGGGAGGCCGGCGTCGGTGGCCTGCAGGGTCGAGGTCGTCCGCCCGCGCTCGCGCGCGTCGGCGAGCCCGTGGAGCATCAGCGCCGTCGCGTAGCCCTTGCCGCGCGCAGCCGGCGTGGTCGCGACGAGCCAGACCGTCGCGTCGTCGTCCACATCGCAGAACACCAGCCCCGCGTCCGGTCCGGGGCCGGCGGTGTAGGTCAGGAGACCGTCGCCCGTGTGCCCGGCGAACGCCGTCTGGAACTCGTCGCCGGTGTCGTACGCGGCGTCGTTGAGCGCGCCGACTGCGTCCAGGCTCGCGCCGCGCACGAAGCCCTCCGGCTCGGCGGGCCGCTCGATGCCGGCGAGGTCGCAGATCATCGCTTCCGGGTCGGCGTCGAGGACGTGGCCGTTGTCGGCGAGGAGGCCGCGGGCCACGTCGTCGATGTCGGGGACCCACACCGTCCAGGCCGCGTCGATGGCGTCGTAGCCCGCCGCAACCTCTTCGTAGGCGCCGCCGAGCGCGGCGGTGCTGGAGTAGACAACGGCGTTCAGGACGGACCGCTCGGGCACGCCCGGCGTCCGCGCCGCGATCAGGTCCCCGTGTTCCGTGACCTCGATCGCAGGCGACCCGGCGGCGAGCAGCAAATAGAAGCGAGCCAGCCCGCCAACCTGCCGCCGCCACGCCTCTGCGTCGTCCACGACCGCCATCGGCGCGATCATACGCCCGGTGGCGACCCCTGACGAACTGCGCAGCCGCCTGATCACCCCCGCGGAGGCGGCGGCCATGGACGCCAGCGGCACGACCGACGCCGCCGTGCTCGTGCCGCTGTTCGAGCGCGACGGCGACCTGCACGCGGTCTTCACCGAGCGGCGTGCCGACCTGCGCCGCCACGCCGGCGAGATCTCGTTTCCCGGCGGGCGCCAGGAGCCCGGCGAGGACCTGCGCGCCACGGCGCTGCGCGAGGCGGAGGAGGAGATCGGCCTCGATCAGGACGGCGTCGACCTCGTCGGCGCGCTTCCGCCGGTCGGCACGTTCGTCACCGGCTACCGCGTGTTCCCGTTCGTAGGGGTGATCGAGGCCGGCCAGACGTGGCGCCCGCAGGAGGCCGAGGTGGCGCAGGTGCTGGAGTTCTCGCTCGGCGACCTGCGCGCGGGATATGCGTCGAAGCGGCTGATCCGCAAGGGCGTGCCGATCAGGACCCCGACCTACACCGTCGGCCCCACGCTGGTGTGGGGGGCTACGGCGCGGATGGTGCAGAGCCTGCTCGAGGCGCTCGACGCCTGAAGCGGCTCGACACGGGTAGACACCTTGGCGGGAACCTTTGGCCAAAAGGCCAAAGGCACCCCTGGACCGCAGTTCTAGGCTTGAGGTGGTGAGCGGACTCGTGGACGCAACGGATTCCCCTGCGACGGCGCCCGGCTATGAGGCCGGCCCCGTCGACGAGGCCTTCGCCTCCACGGGCGTTCCGCGACCGTTCTACGAGGATCTGCTTGCGGGCCTTGCGGGGACCAACCTGACCGCACTCGCCGACGCGGTCGCGGCGGAGCTCGCGGCAGCCGGCGTCTCATTCGGCTCGGGCGCGGGGAGCGCCTTCGTCGTCGACCCGATCCCTCGCCTGATCGCTGCCGCCGAGTGGGCCGTGCTCGACGGCGGGCTGCGGCAGCGGACCCGCGCACTCGCCGCGTTCATCTCGGACGTCTACGGCGACCGCGCGATCACCGCGGCCGGGATCGTGCCGGCGCGCGTGTACGAGTCGGCCGACCACTACGAGCCGTGGCTGAACGGAACGTCCCCGGACACCAGCGGCTACGTCGCCGGCCTCGACCTCGTGCGCGGGGCCGACGGCGTCCTGCGCGTGCTCGAGGACAACATCCGCACACCGTCGGGGCTCGTCTACGCGCTGGCCGCGCGGCGGGCGCTCGACGCGTGCCTGCCCGGCGACGCCGCCGGCCGCGCGGCTCGACCCCGCCGTGGCCTTCGAGCTACTCGGCGGCGATGCTCCGTGCCGCCGCCCCCGATGACGTCGACGACCCGTTCGTGGTCCTGCTCACCGACGGGCCACAGAACACGGCCTGGTACGAGCACCGCCGGCTCGCGGAGGGCAGCCGGCATCCCGCTGGTCGTGCCCGGCGACGTGCGCTCGGCGCGGCGGCGAGCTGCTCGCGCGCACCGGCGACGGGCGGGAACGCCAGGTCGACGTGGTCTACCGGCGCACCGACGAGGACCGTCTGCGCGACGAGCACGGCCGCGCGACCTGGGTGGCGGACCTGCTGCTCGAGCCGCTGCGCGCCGGCACGCTCGTCGTCGTGAACCCGTTCGGCGCGGGCGTGGCCGACGACAAGCTCGCGCACGCGTACGTCGAGGAGATGATCCGCTTCTACCTCGGCGAGGAGCCCCTGCTCGAATCGGTGCCGACCTACGACCTCGGCGACCCCGGCGTCTTCGCCGAGCTGGAGCCGCGGCTCGACGAGCTGGTGATCAAGCCGCGCGGCGGGTTCGGCGGCGAGGGCGTGGTGGTCGGCCCGCGCGTGACCGCCGACGTCCACACGGCCGTGCGCCGGCGCGTGGCCTCGAACCCGCAGGGCTACGTCGCGCAGGAGCTGGTGCTCCTCTCGACGCACCCGACGGTCGTCGACGGCGCGCTCGCGCCGCGCCACGTGGACCTGCGCCCGTTCGTCGACGGCGGCGGCCCGGGCGCCGCCGTCGTGCCGGGCGGCCTGACGCGGGTCGCGTTCGGCGCCGGCGAGCTCGTCGTCAACAGCTCGCAGAACGGCGGTGGCAAGGACACATGGGTGCTCGGCCAATGAGCGGCGGCGGGCGACCGCTGATCGGCGTGTCGACCTCCGAGGTGCGGATCGCCGCGCGCGTCGACCAGACCGAGCACGGCGAGCCGCCGCGGCGCGAGATGGCGCTCGGCCTCACCTACCTGCGCGCGATCGAGGCGGCCGGCGGGCTGCCGCTGGTCATGCCGCCGCTCGACATCGCGGCCATCGAACCGCTGCTCGACCGCCTCGACGGCATCTGCCTGTCCGGCGGCCCCGACCTCGACCCGGCGACCTACAACGAGCGCCGCCACCCGGAGCTCGGCCCGGTCGAGCCGGAGCTCGACGAGTTCGAGCTCGACGTCGCCCGCGCAGGCCGACGACGCGCGGCCTGCCCGATCCTCGCGATCTGCCGCGGCGCCCAGGCGATCAACATCGCCCGCGGCGGCACGCCTGCACCAGCACCTCCCCGACCGCCCGGGCACGACGCATCGACCACCGCCAGACGGCGCCCGGGCGACCGGGTGACGCACGGGGTCGAGGTGAACACCGCGAGCCAGCTGTACTCGCTGATGCGGCGCAAGCGCCCGCGGGTCAACTCGTTCCACCACCAGGGCGTGCGCAAGCTCGGACGCGGTCTGCGCGCCGTGGCCTGGGCGCCCGACGGCGTGATCGAGGGCATCGAGGCGCCCGGGCCGCGACTTCCTCGTCGGCGTGCAGTGGCACGCCGAGACGCTGACCGCCAGGCCGGAGGAGACGGCGCTCTTCCGCGGCCTCGTCGAGGCCGCGGCGCGCTTCCGCAACGCCGGCCGAGCTGCGGGCCGCATGAGCGGGCCGGCTCCCCGCCTGGGCGGTCTGGAACGGGGGCAGCGAGTACACGCTCGGCGCCGAGGAGGAGGTCATGCTCCTCAACCCGCACGACTGGTCGCTCGCCCAGCAGATCGACCGCGTGCTTCCCCGCCTGCCGCCCGAGCTGCTCGCGCACGTCACGCCCGAGACCCACACCTCCGCGCTCGAGCTGGGCACCGGGGTGCACCGCACCGCGCGCGGAGCTCGGCGGCGAGCTGCTCGCGCTGCGGCAGCGCACTCGACAGCGAGCTCGGCCCGCTCGGCCTGCGCGCCGCCGCCGCCGGCACCCACCCGTCGACGGTCTGGCACGAGACCGTGGTGTCCACGGGCCCGCGCTACGAGGCCGTCTACGGCTCGATGCGCGAGCTCGCCCGGCGCGAGCCCACCTTCGGCCTCCACATCCACGTCGGCGTCCGCGGCCCGGGCGAGGGCATCCGCCTGTTCAACCGGATGCGCGCCCACATGCCCGCTGCTGCTCGCCCTGTCGGTCAACTCGCCGTTCTGGCAGGGCCGCGACACCGGTCTCGCGTCGGCCCGCACGCCGCTCTTCCAGGCGTTCCCGCGGGTCGGGATCCCGCGCGCCTTCCGCGACTACGAGGACTGGGTCCACGCGGTCGACACGCTGATCCGCTGCGAGGCGTTCCCGGAGCCGACGTTCCTCTGGTGGGACGTGCGCCCGCAGCCGCGCTTCGGCACGGTCGAGGTGCGGATCCTCGACGCCCAGAGCACGGTGCCGGAGACCACGGCGCTGGCGGCGCTGGTGCAGTGCATCGCCCGGCTCGAGGTCGAGGAGGGCTACGTGCCGGCGTCGATCCTCGGTCTCCAGGAGGCGCTCGAGGAGAACCGCTTCCTCGCCGCCCGCGACGGCATGGAGGCGCGGCTGATCGATCCCCTGAAGGAGACGCCGCGTACCGGCGCGGGATCTCGTCGCCGATCTCCTCGAGGCGTGCGGCCCCCACGCCGCCGCGCTCGGCTGCGAGACCGAGCTCGACGCGATAGCCGCGATGGCCGAGCAGACCGGTGCCCAGCGCCAGCTCAACCTCGCCCGCGGAGAGCGGCGCCTGCCGGGGCTCGTCGGCGCGCTCGCCGACCGCTTCCTCGAAGCGGGGTATCCTCGCGGCGATGGAGCAGCCACGCTTGCGACCAGTTCCCTCGCGCCCGCCGGGCCCGGTCGATCCTGACGCGGCGCGCGAGCACGTAGCGCTCGAGCTTCCCGGCCTCGCCCCCGGCCCCGTCGCCGCGCTCGCGCTGGTCGACGTCGCCGGCGAGACCCGTGCCGCGGCCGCGGAGGCCGCCGGCCTCACGCCCGCCGAGCTGGCGGCCGCGCTCGCCCAGGCGCGCACCGCCCTGCGCCGCGCGCTCCACCCGCTGCCCGGCAGCGGCTGGTGCGGCCGCGCCGAGCGGCTCCTGTCCGACCGCCGCGACAGCGAGCTCGACGATCGCGGCACGCGTGTCCTCGACGGCCATCTGGCGAACTGCCCGCGCTGCGTCGAGCACGACCGGCGCCTGAGCCAGGCCCGTGACGGCCTCGTCGACCGGTTCGTCGCGGAGCACATAGTCGACGAGCCGGCCCTGCCCTCGCCCGAGCCGGCAAACGCTCCCGTCATCGCGCCCGCGCCACCGGAGCTGCACGTCGTTGAGGCCGCGAGCGAACCGGTCGCGGCGGCTCCGGAGCCGGTCGCCGCGCCAAAGGCGCGCGTTCTCTCGTCGGTCGCCGACGCGGGCGGCCACGCCTGGGTGAGCGCCGCCGGGCTGGCCGTCGCGCTTACGATCCTCTCGGTGCTGATCGTGATCCTCGGCGCCCTCGGCGCCAGCATCACCTTCTAGGTCAGCACCGCCGCCGCGGCCGCGCGCATCGCAGCCACCCACGCCGCGCGATCGGCTGCCGGGTCGGCCTCGACCACCTCGACCGGCATGTGCCACGTGTCCGCCGCCGCCCGCGCCAGCTCGGCCCCCGCCGCGAGCACCGCCGGCTCCGCGCTTCCGGCGGCCTCGTAGACGAAGCCGCGGACCGGCGTGTCGACGAGCTTCTCGAGCACCGCCCGCGAGCCGCTCCGAGTTCACCGCCGGGCGCGTCGGCGCCCGCCCATCAGCCAGACCATCGCGCTCACCCCCGCCAGCGCGGGCAGCACGGTGCCGAGCCGGTCCGGGTCGGCCAGGACGCGCCTCGAAGCCCGCCGCCTCGATCGCCGCGACCCCGCCGGCCGAGCGGCTCGTGCCGCGGACGGCGTGGCCGTCATCGGCCAGCGCGGCCGCGCCAGCGCCCGGCCGCGGCCGCCGCAGCCGACGATCAGCACGCGCGCCACGGCTAGGTGGCGCCCTGCTCGTCGTCCTCGTCGTCGTAGCGCGCGAGCTGCTCCTGGCGCCAGCGCTCGTCGTCGGCGACCTGCAGGTGCATGTCGTCCTCGGTGATCTCCGGCCGGCCGGTGCGCGCGCCGGCGCTCGTTCTGGGCTTCGAGCATCTGGTCGAGGTCGTCGATCTCGTTCTGGACCTCGACCTCCGGCGAGCGCGTCGGCTTCCAGTCGACTTGGTCGCAGCCCGTTGCCGGGGTAGTACTTGCCGAGCGCGATCAGGATCAGGAACGACGACGACGATCGATCCGAACACGAACGCGCTGAACTCGTCCATCGGACGAGTCTACGCCGCATGGGCGCGATCAGATCAACCACCTGAGTACCATCGCCGCCGTGCCGGAAGCCTTCATCGTCGACGCCGTCGCGCACCCCGATCGGCCGCTACGGCGGCGACTCTCGCGGTCGTGCGCCCCGACGACCTCGCCGCCCACGTGATCGGCGCCGCGGTCGAGCGCACCGGGCTCGACCCCGCGCGAGGTCGAGGACGTCTACTTCGGCTGCACCAACGCCGCGGGCGAGGACAACCGCAACGTCGCGCGGATGGGCGCTCCTGCTCGCCGGGGCTGCCCGTCGAGATCCCCGGGCGTGACCGTCAACCGCCTGTGCGCGTCCGGGCTCGAGGCCGTGAACCAGGCGGCGCGCGCGATCAAGCTCGGCGAGGGCGACCTGTGCCTGGCCGGCGGCGTCGAGTCGATGACCCGCTCGCCGATGGTCGGCGCTCAAGCCGGGCAAGGCCTACCCCCGCGGGGGCATGGAGCTCGTCGACACCACGATCGGCTGGCGCTTCGTCAACCCGCGGATGGCGGAGCTGCACTCGACGGAGTCGATGGGCGAGACGGCCGAGAACGTCGCGGAGCGCTACTCGGTGTCGCGCGAGGACCAGGACGCCTTCGCGCTCGAGTCCCACCGGCGCGCGCTGGCCGCGCACGAGGCCGGCCGCTTCGACGCCGAGATCGTCCCGATCGACGTGCCGCTGCCGCAAGGGCGACCCGGTCACGATTCACGCCGACGAGGGCCCCCGCCCGGACACGACCCTCGAGCGCCTCGCGGGGCTGCGCGCGATCTTCCGCGACGGCGGGTCAGCGTGACGGCGGGAAACTCGTCGCAGATCAACGACGGCGCCGCCTGTCTCGTGCTGACCTCCGCAGCCGGTGCCGAAGGGCTCGGCCGCGAGCCGCTGGCGCGGATCGTGGCGAGCGGCGCCGCCGGCGTCGACCCGGGCTACATGGGCATCGGCCCCATCCCGGCCAGCCGCAAGGCGCTCGAGCGCGCCGGGCTGACGATCGACGACATCGACCTCGTCGAGATCAACGAGGCCTTTGCCTCGCAGGCGCTCGCCTCCGCCCGCGAGCTCGGGATGCCGCACGACAAGCTGAATGTGAACGGCGGCGCGATCGCGCTCGGGCATCCGCTCGGGTGCTCCGGAGCGCGCCTGATCGGCACCCTCGCCCACGAGCTTCAGCGCCGTGGAGGCCGCTTCGGCCTCGCCACGATGTGCATCGGCGTTGGACAAGGACTCGCGACGGTTATCGAGAATCCAGCCTGTTGACCGCTCTGGGCGACGGTTGGAGGTGTTGCTTTCCGGGCCGGAGGGGTAGAATCCGCCGGACTCAAAGGGGTCTCGGCGGCAATACGTGCGAGGACAAACGCAGAAGGGGCGGGACTTGATGCCAGCGAAGGGCCGCGTAGTAGGACTCATGATCTTGGTCGTGGGGCTGTTTTCAGCTCTACCGGCAGCATCGGCGAGCGCAGCAGACCCGAACTGGGACTGCCGTTCGAGCGTTCTCAGCGTCGGCGTCCTGCCGGATTCGGGCCCGATCCCTCTCATCGAGCCGCTCGTCGGCAACAAGAACAAGACGCCCTGCGCCGACACCGCGCAGTCCATCCCGAACATCACGATCCCGCCCGCCCCGGCGGATGCCGTGATCTCGGCCGACGCCGCGTTCGCCCAGACCGACGTGCTCTGTGCCGACGACGACCCGAACCCGGTCGTGGACCCCGAGGACAACGACGAGTGCGACGCCGGCAGGGAGTCGTATGAGCAGCAGGTGGTGTCGCGGGCCGGCATCGCCGACGTGACCGTGACCTTGGGCCCGCTGGTCATCAACCTCGACGCGGTCGACACCAGGACGAGGGCCTATTGCGACGACGACAACCGGCCGGCGTTCGAAGCGACCACCACGGTCGCGAAGATCACGATCAACGGCGAGGTGATCGAGCTGCCGCCCGACGGTGAAGAAATCATCATCGATGGCGATCCGGTGATCCACCTCGGCTTCAACGAGAACGAGGGCGACGCTCCGGGCCAGCAGCCCGACAACGACCCGGCCGGCGAGATCCTCCGCCGAGCGCTCCATCTCATCGTCGGCCCGGCGGACAACAAGATCCTCGAGATCGGCGCCGGTGAGTCGCTCGTCGGCTACGCCGGTGACGTGTGCCCCGAGGGCACGATCGAGGTCAAGCAGGAGACCGCTCCGGAGGAGAACCCGAACACGACGAACTTCTCCTTCACCACCTCGGCGTTCCTCACGCCGTCGCCGTTCACGCTCCAGGACGACGGCACGCAGACCTTCACCGAGGTCCCCGCCGGCAGCCACACGGTGACGCAGGACGCGCCCGCGGCGCCGTACACGCTCGACGCGGTCGGCTGCTCGGAGAACAAGGCTGCGGACACCAGCTTCAACACCGCACAGCGGCGGGCGACCATCGAGCTGCAACCGGGCGAGACGGTCACCTGCACGTTCTTCGACACGAAGGAACGCGTGCTGCCGCCGCCGCCGGGCGTCTGCCCACCGGGCAGCAGCCCGAACACGGCCGGTGAGTGCATCATCGACACCCAGAGCTGCCCGCCGGGCTCGGCTCAGGATCCGATCACCAAGCAGTGCGTGACGACGTGCCCCGCGGGCTCGGTCAAGAACGCCAACGGCCAGTGCGTGATCACCAACGTCACGTGTCCCGCGGGCACCGCTTTCAACCCGGGCACCGGCTCTTGCCTCGACCTGCCCAGAGGCGGGCGGCTCGTGCCGATCGGCCAGGTCGGCGGCTATCAGACCAGTCCGTGCCGCGGTAGTGGCGGCAAGTACGGGCTCGGACTGGGCGTCGTCGGCACCAACGGCCCGGACCGGATCACAGGGACGAACCGATCCGATCGGATCTTCACGTACGCCGGTAAGGACCGTGTGTCGGGGGGTCGGGGCAACGACTGCATCGAGGCCGGCTCCGGGAACGATTTCATCGACGGCAGCAACGGCAACGACCGCCTCCGCGGCGGCAGCGGCAAGGACCGCCTCCAGGGTGGCTACGGCAATGACATCCTCGAAGGGGGCTCGGGCGACGACGGCATCCACACCGGCAACGGCAAGGACCGTGTCTACGGCGGGTCCGGTAACGACACCATCAACGCCGCGACGGTCGCACCGCCCGCGTTCGTCGACTGCGGATCAGGCCGTCGCGACCGGGTGAGGATCAATACGAACGAGCTGCGCCGCACCCGCAACTGCGAGTTCGTCTACATCCTCAGGCGTACGGGCCGCGGGGGCCGCGACCGACGCTGACACGACCCGGCTGAACATCACGAGCGGCTTGCCCATAGGCTGCCGCTCGTGATCGATTTCGAGCTGACCGACGAGCAGAAGCTCGTCCGCGACACGGCGCGTGACTTCGCCGACGGCGAGATCATGCCCCGGGCGCGCGACAACGATCGCGACGAGCCGCTTCGACCACGAGCTGGTCAAGAAGATGGCCGACATCGGGTTCATCGGCCCGATCCTGCCCGAGGAGTACGGCGGCCGCGGGATCGACTACAGCACCTACGGCCTGATCGTCGAGGAGGTCGGCCGCGCCGACAGCTCGGCGCGGACCGTGATCTCCGTGAACACCTCGCTCGTCGGCTCCGTGATCGCCAAGTTCGGCACCGAGGAGCAGAAGAAGGAGCTGATCGGCGGCATCTGCTCGGGCGAGGCGCTCGGCTGCTTCGGCCTGACCGAGCCCGACACCGGCTCCGACGCCGCGAACCTCAAGACCCGTGCCGAGAAGATCGACGGCGGCTGGCGCATCAGCGGCCAGAAGCAGTGGATCTCACTCGGAAACGTGGCGAAGTTCGCGCTGATCTTCGCCCAGACGGACCCCGAGCAGGGCCACCGCGGCCTCGCCGCCTTTATCGTCCCCACCGACTCCCCCGGCTTCTCCTCGCAGGAGATCCACGGCAAGCTCGGGTTGCACGCCTCCGACACGGCCGAGCTGGCGCTCGACGGCGTCGAGGTCGGCGACGACGCCCTCCTCGGCGAGGTCGGCCAGGGCTTCAAGATCGCGATGACCGCGCTCGACTCGGGCCGCTTCAGCGTCGCCTCCGGCTGCGTCGGCATCTGCCAGGGCTGCGTCGACGCGTCGGTGTCCTACGCCAAGGAGCGCGAGCAGTTCGGGCGCCCGATCGGCGCCTTCCAGCTCGTACAGGCGATGATCGCCGACATGGTCGTGGACACGCACGCAGCACGCGCCCTGGTATGGAAGGCCGGCTGGCTGAAGGACCGCGGCGAGCCGAACACGCTCGAGACCTCGGTCGCCAAGCTGTACGCGAGCGAGGCGGCGGTCCGGACCGCCAACACCGCGATCCAGGTGCACGGCGGCTCCGGCTACGTCGACGACCACCCGGTCGAGCGCTACCTGCGCGACGCCCGGGTCACGACCCTCTACGAGGGCACGACGCAGATCCAGAAGCTGATCATCGGGCGCCAGGTCACCGGCCTCAACGCGATGACCTAGCGGCGTGCGGTCTGCGCCGAGCGAACCCGGCCCGATCGTCGCCACGGAGCGCCGTGGCTCGGTCGCCATCGCCCACCTCAACCGGCCCGAGCAGCAGAACGCCCTGACGCCGGGAATGATGGATCGCCTCGGCGAGCAGGTCTCCGAGTGGGACGCCGACCCGGAGGTCCGCTGCATCGTCGTCGCGGGGAGCCAGAACGTCTTCGCCTCCGGCGCCGATGTCGAGCTGGCCCAGGCCGGCGCCGCCGCGAGCCTTGACGGGGCGTGGTCCCGGGTGCGCGACTGCTCCAAGCCGCTCGTCGCCGCCGTGTCGGGGTTCGCGCTCGGCGCGGGCTGGGAGCTGGCGCTGCACGTGCGACCTGGTGGTGGCCGGCGAGAACGCGGAGTTCGGCCACCCGGAGATCCAGCTCGGCCTGATCCCCGGCGGCGGCGGCACACAGCTGCTCACCCGCCTGATCGGCAAGCAGCGCGCGATGGAGCTGGTGCTGACGGGCAAGCGGATCACCGCCGAGGAGGCGCTCGAGCTCGGCCTCCTGAACCGGGTGGCCGGCAAGCGCGACTGGCTCGACGAGGCCGTCGAGCTCGCCCAGGTGGTGGCCGCGCGCCCGCCCGAGGCAGCCCGCCTCGCCAAGCAGGCGGTGCTCGCCGCGGAGGAGACGACGCTCGCCGGCGGCATCGCGGAGGAGCGGCGCCTGCGCCGGCTCGCCGCGACCACCGAGGACCACGTGGAGGCGCTCCAGGCACTACTCGAGCGCCGCCGCCCGGAGTTTCACGGGCGATGAGCACCCCACAGGTGATCGGTGTGGTCGGGGCCGGCACGATGGGCGCCGGGATCGCCCAGCTGGGCGCGGCCGCGGGCATCGAGACCCGGCTGCACGACCCGCTCGCGGAGGCACTCGAGCGGGGGCTCGCCGGGGCGCGCAAGGGACTGGCGAAGTTCGCCGAGAAGGGCCGCCTCGACGATCTCGACGGCGCGACTGCGCGCCTGTCGGGCGTGGGCGAGCTGGCGGGCCTGGCCGGCTGCGACCTCGTGATCGAGGCGGCCCCGGAGCGGCCGGAGCTCAAGCGCGACCTGTTCGCGTCGCTGTCCGAGATCTGCGGCCCGGACACCGTGCTGGCCACCAACACGTCGTCGATCCCCGTGAGCTCGCTCGCGGGCGCCGCGGCGCAGCCCGACCACGTCGTCGGCATGCATTTCTTCAACCCGCCACCGCTGATGCGCCTGCTCGAGGTGATCGCCGCGGACCAGACCGGCGAGCACGCGCTGGCCGTGGCGCGCGCCACCGGCGAGGCGATGGGCAAGTCCGTGATCGTGGCGACCGACGGCCCCGGCTTCCTCGTCAACCGCTGCGGGCGGCCGTTCTACACCGAGGCGCTGCGGCTGCTCCAGGAGCGGGTTGCCCCGCACGACCAGATCGACCGGATCTGCCGCATCGGCGGCGGCTTCCGGATGGGCCCGTTCGAGCTGATGGACATGGTCGGCATCGACGTCGGCCTCGCGGTAGCCGAGAGCTTCGACGCGCTGTCGTTCGGGGAACCGCGCTGGAAGCCCAACCCGATCCAGGCCCGCATGGCCGCCGCCGGCAGGCTCGGGCGCAAGTCCGGCCGCGGCTACTACGACTACACGGGCGAGGGCCATCGTCCCGACGACCCGGCCGCCCCCGAGCCGGCCGACGACGCCGGTGAGCGGCTCGCCGCGGAGCTCGTCTCCTGCGCGCACGCGAGCCTCGCGGCGCAGGACCCCACCGCTGTGGGCTTCTGCCTGCTCCCGCCCGGCCGTCTCGTCGAGCTGACCCGTACGCCCGCCACGCCCGCCGCGGCCTGCGCCGCGGCCGAGGCGCTCGCGGGCGAGCTCGGGCTGCACCACGAGTGGGTCGGCGATGCTCCGGGCCTGGTGCTCGGGCGCATCCTTCCCTGCATGGTCAACGAGGCTGCGTTCGCGGTCGGCGAGGGCGTCGGCACGGCCGCCGACGTGGACACCGGCGCCAAGCTCGGTCTCAACTACCCGGAGGGGCCGGTCGCCTGGGGCGAGGCGATCGGAGTGACGAATGTGGTCGCCGCGCTCGACGGCCTGTGGTCGGACCGCCACGACCCGCGCTACCGCGTGGCGCCGGCCTTGCGCCGGGCGGCGGATCTCGGCATGGGGCTGGCGGATGTCTGAGACCGCGACCGCCGTCGGCACCGCGCCGGCCGAGCCCGTGGTGATCAGCACGAACCGCACCCACCTCGACAAGAGCTGATGGCCACGGCCGACCTCACCGTCCTCGCGCTCGGCCGCCCCGGTCCCAGCGCGAGCGAGTACGTAGCCGAGATCCAGCGGCGTCTCGCCGCCCAGGAGCGCGTCCGCTACCGGATGCACGCCATGGGCACGTCGCTCGAGGGCGAGACCGCCGACATCCTCGCCCTCGTCGGCGAGCTGCACGCCGTGCCGTTCGAGCAGGGCGTGCCGCGCGTGTACACAGTCCTCAAGCTCGACGAGCGCCATGACCGCCCGGGCCAGACGCTCGACGACAAGGTGGAGTCGGTCGAGCGCCGGCTGACCGGAGAGGGGTCCTAGGACCCGCCCTGTGGCGAGATCCCCGCGAGCATCGGCTACCGCAGCAGCGCCCCCACGCCGTCGCGGTGGGCGCGGGTGGTGAACGCATTCGGCTCGGCGAACTCCTCGAGGGCGATCGCCTGATCCCACGTCATGTCCGCCGCCTGCCGCAGAAGGGGCTTCATCATCCGCAGGACGTGGTCGGGCAGCCGCTCGAGCCGCCCGGCCCAGGCCTCCGCCTCGGCGAGCAGCTCGGCGTGCGGGACGCAGGCGTTGGCCACCCCGAGATCGGCGAGCTCCTGCCCGGAGAGGTGCTCGCCGCGCGCGAACAGCTCGAACGCGCGCTGGTAGCCGAGCCGCCTGGTGAGCAGCCAGCTGTTCCCCACCTCGGGCAGCAGCCGATCTTCGAACGCGGACGATCGCGCGTCCGAGCAGAGGATAGGTCGCGCGAGGCGAACGCCAGCCCGACGCCGGCGGCCGGGTCGTAGCGGGCGATCGGTTTCACCACACCACCGAACTCGTCGCGGATCCAGCGCCAGATCGCGGGTGTGCCCTCCTCGCGGGCCTCCGTGACCGGATGGGCGTACCCCTCCATCAGCGCCAGGTCGCCGCCGGCCGAGAAGCCGGGATCGGCGCCGGTGAGGATCACGACGCGGACGTCGAGGTCGGCGACGAGCTCGCGGAGCGCGTCGTGCAGCTGGATCGTGAGCGGTGCGCTCAGCGTGTTCAGCTTCTCGGGGTCGTTCATCGTCACGGTCGCGCGCGCTCCGTCGCGCTCCACGAGCACGAGGGCGCGGGCGTCGGCCCGCGCGTCGGCGATGAACTCCCGGTACGGCGCTGCGGTGGCCGGGGATGTCATTCGGCTCCCTTCAGGGCGACGGCGCCCCAGGCCGCATCGGCCAGGGTCTGCTCCGCCCGTTTGATCGACGTCTTGGAACGACCTGCGAGCCAGTGGCGCGCGTACTCCTGCGCCGGCCCGAGCACGATCGAGTACAGAAGGTCGAACGGCAGGTCACGGACGTCACCGTCCGCGGCGTGGGCGCCGTACCACTCGCTCGTGGCCGCGAACACGTCGCGGTTCAGCGCGCGCAGCGGCTCCTCGGTGGCCGCGCGGACCTCGGTCTCCCGCCGGTTGATGATGAACGCCGCCGGCTCGCGGTTGGCCACGAGCCAGCGCAGGTGGTGGCGGACCATGCCGCGGATCCCTGCCTCCACGTCGGGAGCGGCGCGGAGCACGGCCAGCAGGCCGGCCTGGTAATCGCCGAGCGCGCCGACGTAGATCGCCGCGGCGATCTCCTCCTTGGCTCCGAAGTGGTGGTAGATCGAGCCCGTGCTGGCGCCCGAGCGGGCGCGGATGTCCTCGATCGTCGTCGCCGTGAAGCCGTTTTCGTTGAAGGCGGCGAGAGCAGCGTCGAGGATCGCGTCGCGCGTACTCCGCCGTGTGGTGGCGGCTTCCATTTGACTAGAACACTATTCTAGAACATCCTTCTGGTCAAATGACCTTTCTGATCGACACCTACATGCCCGACCCCGATCGCGCCGAGGTCCATTCCACGCGCGTGGCCAGCTCGCCCGCGACGGCCATGGAGTCGGCCCGCGCGGTGAGCACGGCCGAGGTGCCCATCGCCGTGGCCCTGATGGCGCTTCGCTCCCTTCCCGCGATCCTCGCCCGCAAGCGGCCACCGGCACCCCGCGTGCCCGCACTCGAGGCGTTCCAGCGGATGGGGTTCGTCGTGCTGGAGGACACCCCGTCCGAGCTGGTCGTCGGCGGGATCGGCCGCTTCTGGCGCCCGAGCGGTGACATCCGCCGCGTCACGGCCGCCGACTTCGAGAGCTTCTCCGAGCCCGGCTACGCCAAGACGGTGTTCAACTTCCGCGTCGAGCCGGACGGCCACGGCTCGCGCCTGATCACCGAGACGCGCATCGACGGGACCGACGACGGCGCGCGCCGCCGGTTCCGTCGCTACTGGCGCCTGATCCACCCCGGCAGCGCGCTCATCCGCCACGCCTGGCTGCGAGCGATCCGCAAGCGCGCCGAGGCCTAGGCCCGGCCGCGGCTAGCTCTCCAGCAGCTGGCGCAGGACGAAGTGGAGAATGCCGCCGTTGCGGTAGTAGAGCCACTCGTTCGGCGTGTCGATCCGCACCCGCGCGTCGAACTCGATCGCGTCGCCGCCGTCCTCGGGCGTCGCCGTGACCTTCAGCTCGCGCGCGCCGTCCTCGAGCGGGGCGAGGTCGAAGGTCTCGAAGCCGGTCGAGCCCGAGCGACTCGGCGGTCTCGCCATCGGGGAACTGCAGCGGCAGCACGCCCATGCCCGACCAGGTTCGACCGGTGGATCCGCTCGTAGCTCTCGGCGATCGCGAACTTGATGCCGAGCAGGCGCGGCCCCTTGGCCGCCCAGTCGCGCGACGAGCCGGAGCCGTACTCCTTGCCCGCGAGCACGCAGGTCGGCACGCCCGCCTCCTCGTACTCCATGGCCGCGTCGAAGATGAACCGCTCCTCGCCGTCCTTCTTCGTGTAGCCGCCCTCGGTGCCGGGCGCGAGCTGGTTGCGCAGGCGCACGTTGGCGAACGTGCCGCGCATCATCACCTCGTGGTTGCCGCGCCGTGAGCCGTAGGAGTTGAAGTCCTTCTGCTCGACGCCGTGGTCGAGCAGGTACTTGCCACCCGGGGTGTCCTTCTTGATCGCGCCGGCCGGGGAGATGTGGTCGGTCGTGACGCTGTCGCCGAGCATGGCGATCGCCTTCGCGCCCTTGATCTCGTCGAAGCCCTCGGGCGCGTCGGCGGGCATCCCCTCGAAGTAGGGCGGGCGCTTGACGTAGGTCGAGTCCTCGCCCCACTCGTAGCGGTCGCCCTCCGGGGTATCGATTTCGCGCCAGTTCTCGTCGCCCTCGAACACCTCGCCGTAGCTCTTGCGGAACATGTCCGACTCGATCGCGGACTCGATCGCGGCGTTGACCTCCTTCTGGGAGGGCCAGATGTCCTTCAGGTACACCGGCTCGCCGTCGCCGTCCTCGCCGAGCGGGTCGTTCAGCAGGTCGAGGTCCATCCGGCCGGCCAGCGCGTAGGCCACGCACAGGGGCGGCGAGGCGAGGTAGTTCATCTTCACCTCGGGGTGGATCCGGCCCTCGAAGTTGCGGTTGCCCGAAAGCACCGAGCAGACGGTCAGATCGCCCTCGGTGATCGCGGCGGAGATCTCGTCCGGCAGCGGGCCGGAGTTGCCGATGCAGGTGGTGCAGCCGTAGCCCACGAGGCTGAAGCCGAGCGCTTCGAGCGGCTCGATCAGCTCCGCCCGGTCGAGGTAGTCGGTCACGACCTTCGACCCGGGCGCGAGGCTCGTCTTGACCCACGGCTTGCGGGTCAGACCCTTCTCGACGGCCTTCTGCGCCAGCAGGCCGGCGCCGAGCATCACCGACGGGTTCGACGTGTTCGTGCAGCTCGTGATCGCGGCGATCACCACGGCGCCGTCCTCGAGGTCGAAGTCCTCGCCGTTCATCGACACCTTGGCGCTCGCCTTGGGCACGTCGGCGACGGCGGTGCCGTGCTGGTGGGCGGGCTCGCCGTCGTCCTCGCCTTCGTCCTGCCCTGCCATCGACGCCGGCGGGTCGCTGGCCGGGAAGGACTGGCGCGAGCCGTTGCCGCCGTGGTCGTTCTTCCCCTCGGCCTGCTCCGACAGCTCGGCGAGGAAGTCCTCGGCCGCGTTCGACAGCGAGATCCGGTCCTGCGGGCGCTTCGGGCCGGCCAGGCTCGGCTCGACGGTCGTCAGGTCGAGCTCGAGCGTGTCGGAGTACGTGGCCTCCTCGCTCGTCCTCGTCGTGGAAGAGGCCCTGCTCGCTGGTGTACGCCTCGACGAGCTCGATCCGCTCCGCCGGGCGGCCGGAGAACTCGAGGTAGCGCAGCGTCTCGGCGTCGACCGGGAAGATCGCGCAGGTCGAGCCGAACTCCGGCGACATGTTGCCGATCGTCGCGCGGTCGGCGAGCGGGAGGTTGGCGAGCCCCGGTCCGAAGAACTCGACGAACTTGCCGACCACGCCGCGCTCGCGCAGCATCTGGGTGACGGTCAGGACGAGGTCGGTGGCGGTCGAGCCCTCGGGCAGCTCGCCCTCGAGCTTGAAGCCGACGACCTGCGGCAGCAGCATCGACACGGGCTGGCCGAGCATCGCGGCCTCGGCCTCGATGCCGCCCACGCCCCAGCCGAGCACGCCGAGGCCGTTGACCATCGTGGTGTGGGAGTCGGTGCCGACGAGCGTGTCGGGATAGGCCTGCCCGTCGCGCGACTCGACCACACGGGAGAGGTACTCGAGGTTGACCTGGTGGCAGATGCCGGTGTTCGGCGGGACCACCGAGAAGTCGTCGAAGGCCGTCTGGCCCCAGCGCAGGAACGCGTAGCGCTCGTGGTTGCGCTCGAACTCGAGCTCGGCGTTCTTCTGGAATGCGAGCCGCTCGGCGAAGTTGTCGACCTGGATCGAGTGGTCGATCACCAGCTCGACGGGCACGAGCGGGTTGATCTTCGCGGGGTCGCCGCCCGAGCTCGTCCATCGCGTCACGCATCGCGGCGAGGTCGACGATCGCGGGCACGCCGGTGAAGTCCTGCATCAGGACCCGGCTCGGGCTGTAGGCGATCTCCTGCGACGGCTCGTCCGTGGCGACCCACTTGGCGACCGACTCGATCGTCTCCTGTGTGACGGCGCCGCCGTCCTCGTTGCGGAGCAGGTTCTCGAGCAGGATCTTCAGCGAGTACGGCAGGCGCGCGACGTCGTACTTCTCCTGCAGGGCGTCGAGGCGGAAGATCTCGTGGGAGGCGCCGCCCACGTCGAATGTCGCGCGCGCGCCGAAGCTGTCGGGATGGGTCACCCCCGAAACGCTACCGATTGCTTCGCGGCGCCCTCAGGGCGACCTTCGCCACGCTGTAGCCCAGGTTGCCCAGACCATCCCTCGCGTTGGCGTTCACGGCGACTGTGGCGCGGCGGATGCGGCGCAGCACGCGCAGGTTGCGCGCGGAGACCTTGAGCGCCAGCGCGGCCCGCTGGCCCGAGCGCAGCCGGAACGACCTGGCCGCGAAGGTGATCGTGCGCGAGCGGCCACGAAGGCGGATGCGGCTCTTCAGCGACACGCTGCCGGCGCAGCCGCCGTGCTCGGCCGCGGGGCAGGAGACGGTGAGCTTGAAGCGCCCGCGCCTGTCGGCCCGGCGGGCCCGGCGGGAGATCCCCAGCTTGGGCCCGACGGAGTCGATCTCGAAGCTGCGCGCGGCCGGCGTCGGGTCGGCGTTGCCGGCGCGGTCGGTCGCGCGGATCTGCATCACGTGCGCGCCCTGCCCCATCTCGTTCCTGCTGCCGCAGGCGACGTAGGGGCCGCCGTCGACGCGACAGGCGAACGTCGCGCCCGGCTCGTTCGACGTGTATCCGAACCCGGGCGGGTTGAAGCGCGTGAGGCCCGAGGGGCCGGACGTGATCAGCGTGTCGGGCGGGGTCACGTCGGGGGTCTCGAGCGTGGTGATGCCTCCGGCGAGCGTCTTGAACACGTCGCTCTCCCCGTCGCCGTCGCCGAGTGCCGTGAGGGTCTCGGGGGTGGTGTACGCGATGCCCGTCGCATCGGCCGACGCGGCACCGAAGGTGACCGCGACCGGGCCGCTGCCCGGAGTCACGCGAGTCGTCGTCCCGCCGGCGCGGGCGAACACGTCGGTGGCGCCATCCACGTCGGCGCCGAAGTTGCCCTGCGAGGTGAAGAGGATGCGGCTGCCGTCCTCGGCGTAGCCACGGAAGAAGGCGCCGAAGCCGCCGGTCGGGCCGGCGCTCGCGAGAGCCGACACCCCGGCCTCGGTCTCATAGAGGTCGAGCGCCGAGTCGGTGTCGCCCTTGCCGGGGACCTGCTCGATCGTGGACCACACCATGTTCGACCCGTCCTCGTCGGCGCCCGCGAAGGTGGCGGGGAAAGTTCCGTTCGACAGCGAAAGGCGCGTGGCGACACCGTTCTGGAGCCCGAAGACGTCGGCAAAGGCGTCGGTGTCGCCATCGACCTGCTCGGCCGACTCCGCGAAGATCCTGCCGGAGGTCGGCGCGACGGCCGTGACGTCGACGCCGGCGGCGGTGAAGGCGGCGCTCTCGTTCATCGTCACGCCGGCGCTCAGGTCGCGCGAGTACGCGTCCACGTCGTCGTCGTCGTCCGTGGCGTCCACGGCCTGCTCGGCGGTCTCCCAGACCGGCAGGTCGCCGCCCTCGCCGACGCCGGCCCACGTCACGTCGTCGTCGGTGTCCGCGCCGTCGCTGTCGGAGACGAACTCGTCATCGTCGCCGTCGTCCCACATGTAGATGTCGCGGCCCAGGTCGTCGTCGGCGGTCGACAGCTGCTCGTCGCTGTGCCAGAACACGCGGAAGCCGCCCTGGCCGAAGTCGTCGAAGTGCGCGGGCTGAGCGCCGTTGCCGGTGCCTTGCGCGTTCTGGGTCGGGGGGACCGACACGCGCACCGTGCTGTTGGCGCGGACGTAGACGTCGACGGTCGTGTCCTCGTCGCTGGTGCGCAGCGCCTCGTTCGACTCGATCGCGATCCTCCCGCTGCCGCGGTCGAAGCCGACGAAGAAGGCGTCGTGGTTCCCGTTGCCGTTGAAGGCCGGGTTGCCCGGCCCCTCCCCGCTCGACGCGCGCTGGAGCGCGCCGTTCTCGCGGTAGTAGACGTCGCGGTAGGCGTCGGTGTCGTCGGGCGTCAGGCGCTCGTCGGTTTCGAAGACGACGCGGTCGCCGCTGGCGGACACCGCATCGAAGACCACGCCGATGTTCGCGTTGCCGCCGCTCGGCCCGATCGACACGATGCGCGTTACGCCGCCGCTGCGCTCATAGAGGTCGACGGCCGAGTCCACGTCCTGCGGCACAAGCCGCTGCGAGGTGGTGAACAGCACCTGATCGAGCGCGTCGTCGGCGCCCGCGAAGACCATTGCGTCGGCAGCAGCCGTTGCCGGAGCGGCGAGCCCCAGCGCAAGCGCTGCGAATATAGAAGCGCGAATCCTCTGCAAATCAGCCGCCCCCCCTGCGGGCGTACGGGAGAACCTACGGCAAGCGGGGGACGAGTGCGCCGTAATCCATGCCCCCGTAGGTGAAGCTCGGCACGATCGGCCACTGCCGGCGCCAGTCCGGGAGCTCCGACGAGGGGAACACGTTCTTCCAGCGCGGATCGTCCCGGTTGGGATCGGCGAGCGCCTTCTCCTTGACCATCGAGTCGTACTGGTCGAGCGAGTCCTCGAGCGTGTTCGAGTTCAGGATCACCTCGCGGCCCATGAACTCCGCCTCCTTGCGGACGCCTGGGATCTTCGACAGGTGCGGATGCCAGTTGTCGGCCGCGACGCCGTTCTCCGAGCTCACCCAGACGCCGTCCGGCGTGTTCACCACGAGCGACTGGTTGCCGTCGGTGTGACCGGGCGTCCACGCAAGCGCGACCCCCGTCCCGAGCTCGACGTCGCCGTCGAGCAACACGAGGTTGTCCTCGATCACGTAGTCCATGCCGCGGGGCACGTACCAGGCCCACTGCATCGGGTGGGGCGAGCGGAACGTGTCGACCTCCTTGCGCTGGCAGAGGAACTTCGCGTTGGGGAAGAACGGGCGGCGCGGCTCGGGCTCTCCCTCGACGGCCTGGGTGGTGCCCATCAGGATGCGCATGTCCTGCACGTGGAGATGGTCGAACGACACGTAGTCGACGTCGGCCGGCGTGAGCCCGCAGAGGGCGAGGGCGGACGCCACGGTGTTGTACTCCTTCGACGCCACGTTGTCGGCCACCCAATGCCCGTAGCGGTCGATCAGCTGGGCGTAGAACGGTGCCTCGCTCGACCCTTCCGGCACGGTCGGCTCCCAGCACAGGGTCTTCAGGTCGCCGGCGAAGTCCTCGAACTGGACGACGACGAGGCGGTTGAGGATGTTGAGGTAGGGGTTCAGCCCGCCGCGCGCTGCGCCCCCGAACGCGTAGCGCGTCGGGTAGGCGGCAGCCACGAGGTCGATCGTGCGCACGCCTCGCACCTCGCCCTGCTGCTTGAAGCGCGCGCGGAACACGTCGGCCGCAGAGCGGATGGCCTCGAGCCTGGCGCCCCGGGGCCAGGTGGCGTTGGCCTCGTCGAACTCGTGGAAGGGGCGGATCCCGACGGTCTCAGGGCTCTCGATCGCGGCCATGTGTGGAGGGTATCCCCGTCGGTGCCGAAGAACGCCGCCGCTCGTCGCGCGATGCGATCGATCACCTGAGATCTCAAGGACCCAGACGTCCCGAATGCCGTCAGATCTGACGGGAAACCGGACGTCTGGCCGCTGGGCCCGCCCTTCCGGCGCGCCGTTCGCCGGACCCGCCCGCTCCTGCCATGGAGCAAGAAGCCTCCGCCTAATCGCGCGGCGTCAGGGCTCCGGACCCGCGCGCCGCCCCGGCGCTCGCGGCGACCACCAGCGCGATGCCGGTGAGCTCGCGCGCGTGGAGCACCTCGCCGAGGACGACGAGGCCCGCGAGGGCGGCCATCGCGGGCTCGAGGCTCATCAGCACGCCGAACACGCGCTTGGGGAGGCGGCGCAGCGACTCCAGCTCGAGCGTGTACGGGATCGCGGAGGAGAGCAGGGCGACGCCGAATCCGATCACGAGCACCTCGGCCGAGATCAGGTCGGCCCCTGCCTGCTCGATGCCGAACGGCAATACGACCAGTGCCGCGACGCACATGGCCAGCGCGATCGACGCGGACCCCGAAATCGCACGGCCGGCCACGTCGGCGACGTAGATGTAGAGGCCCCAGAACACGCCGGCGATCAGCGCCAGGGCCATCCCCGTCTCGTCGAGCGAACCGCCGGCGGGATCGGCCAGGAGCAGGATGCCGGCGCCCGCGAGCACGACCCACACCACGTCCAGCGCCCGCCGCGACCCGAGGATCGCGACGCCGAGCGGGCCGACGAACTCGAGCGTCACGGCCACGCCGAGCGGGATGCGGTCGAGCGCCTCGTAGAAGGTCAGGTTCATCAGGCCGAGGCAGACGCCGTAGGCGAGGATCAGCCGCCACTGATTACCGGCGTAGCCGCGGATCCGCGGACGCCACAGCGCGACCAGCACGATGGCGGCGAACAGGACGCGCAACGTCACGGTCCCGGCCGGCCCGACGTCGTCGAACAGCGACTTCGCGAACGATGCGCCGAACTGGATCGAGGCGATCGCCGCGACGACGAGAACCACTGGCGGCACCGCGTCGAATGCGTTGCGCGGCGGGGGCGCGGGGTCTCCCATCCCGGCCACGCTATCCCCTGGGATGATCCGCCCATGGGGAGCGAGGAGCAGCGCCAGTACTACGACCGGGCCTTCGCCGGCGTACAGGCCCCGTTCGCCTTCGTGGACATGGACGCGGTCGCGGCCAACGCCGACGAGATGATCGGCCGCGCCGCCGGCAAGCCGATTCGCGTGGCCACGAAGTCGCTGCGCTGTCGCGCCGTGATCGGCGGCATCCTCGACCGCGACCCGGCGTTCCGCGGGCTGATGACGTTCACGCTCCCCGAGACGCTGTGGCTCTACGAGCTAGGTCACCGCGACCTGCTGCTCGCCTACCCGACCGCCGACCGTGCCGCACTGGCAGACCTCGGGGCGCTCGAGGACGGCGGGCGCCCGATCGTGATGGTCGACTCGGCCGAGCAACTCGACCTGATCGCGGCCGCCGCGCCCTCCCCCGCCGCGCCGATCCGCGTGTGCATCGAGCTCGACACCTCGTTCTGGATCGCCGGCGGCCGCGTGAAGATCGGCCCCAAGCGCTCGCCGATCCGCACGCCCGAGGCCGCAGCGGCACTGGCGCGCGACATCGCGGGGCGGCCGGGCCTCGAGCTCGCCGCGCTGATGGCGTACGAGGGCCACATCGCCGGTGTCGGCGACAAGCCGCGCGGCAAGCCGCTGCAGGGCATCGCGATCAGGCGGATGCAGAAGGCTTCGGTGTCGGAGATCGCCGAGCGGCGCGCGGAGGTGGTCGCCGCCGTGCGCGCCGTGGCGCCCGTGGAGATCGTCAACGGCGGCGGCACCGGCAGCCTCCAGACCACGACGCGTGAGGACGCCGTCACGGAGCTGACCGCCGGGTCGGGCTTCTACGCGCCCGACCCTGTTCGACAACTACTCGGCCTTCTCGCTGCGCCCCGGCGCCGCGTTCGCCCTGCCGGTCGTCCGCCGGCCGGCTCCCGCGACGGTGACGCTGCTCGGCGGCGGCTACCTCGCCTCCGGGGCGGGCGCGGCCGACCGGATGCCCGCGCCTTGGCTCCCGGCCGGGCTGAAGCTCGACTCGCTCGAGGGCACCGGCGAGGTGCAGACGCCGGTCAGCGGCGCGGCGGCGCGCTCGCTCGCCATCGGCGACAAGGTCTACCTGCGTCACGCCAAGGCGGGCGAGCTGTGCGAGCGCTTCGACCGCCTGTACGTCCTGAGCGACGGCGCCGTGGTCGACGAGCTGCCGACCTACCGCGGCGAGGGCAAGACGTTCTTGTAGGCGGCTACGGCCCGAACACCCGGCGCGTGTAGTCGTTGGCGAACACGCGGTCCGGGTCGAGCCTGTCGCGGACCGCCATGAACGTGTCCCAGCCCGGGTAACGCGGGGCCAGCGAGGCCGCCGTCTGGTAGTGGCGCTTGCCCCAGTGCGGGCGGCCGTTGTAGTCGTCCATGATCGACTCGACGCCGCGCATGTACGTCTCGTACTCCATACCGCGGAACTGGTGAACAGCGATGTAGACGGTGTCGTGGTCGTGGGCGGTCGAGAGCAGCGCGTCGTCGCCCTTCACCACCCTGAACTCGATCGGGAACGCGATCGGCAGCTGCCGGCGCTCGATCATGTCCATCACCCGGCGCAGGGCCTCGGGGCCGTTCTCGCGCGGGATCGCGTACTCCATCTCCGTGAACCGCACCATCCGCTTGGTGGCGTAGACGTTGTGGCTGCGGTCGACCTTCACCGAGCCGGTCATCAGGCCCCCGGCGCGCCGCGCGATCTTCGGGCTCGCTCCGGGGAACCGCCGCGCGAGCATGCCGAGCGCGCCGAGGGCGGCGTTCTCGATCAGCGTCTCCTGGACGAGCTCGACCTTCTGCGTCGGCTCCGGCTCGCGATCGCTGCGCGTGCTCGTGCGCGTGAGTGCGACGTCGGTGAAGGGGAACGTGAAGAACTCGAAGTGGTCGGCGCTGCTCGCGATCTCCTCGAAGTTGCCGAGCGTCTCGCGCAGCGAGCGCGGTTCGTCGCGGCGCTCGAGCGTGAAGATCGGCACGGCCTGGAGCGTCACAGCGGAGATCGCGCCGAGCGCTCCGACGCCCACGCGCGCGGCGAGCAGGTCATCACCACCGGCGATGTCGAGCACCTCGCCGCTCGCGGTCACGAGCCGCAGGCCACGCACCTGCGCGGAGATGTTCGCGAAGCCGGCGCCGGTGCCGTGGGTCGCGGTCGAAACCGCCCCGGCCAGCGTCTGGGCGTCGATGTCGCCCTGGTTCTCCATCGCCAGCCCGCGCTGGGCCAGCTCCTTGCCGAGGCTGTTCAGGGTGATGCCGGCCTCGACCGTGACGAGGCCGGTGTCGCTGTCGGCCGCGAGAACGCTGTTCAGGCCTGCGATGTCGATCAGGACGCCGTCGGTGCAGGCGGCGTCGGTGAACGAGTGGCCGCTGCCGGGGACCTTCACGGTCAGGCCGTCGGCCACCGCCCGCTTGACCGCAGCAACGAGCTCGGCCTCGCTCGTCGGCCGCTCGATGCGGGCGGGCGCGCATCGCTGCTGACCGGCCCAGTTGGTCCACACCTCCCCCATCGCTGCGGAGCCTAAGGGGTCCAGGCGGGCTAGAGGAAGGTGTAGTTGCCCCAGCCGTACTGCGCCGCGGCGGACGGTGCGATCAGCAACTGGCGGCGCACGCCCTTGCTGGTGCCTAGCCAATTGACTCCCCGGATCAACACGCTGTGCCATGTGCGCGCCGGCGGTGGCCGGTTGACGGAGGCTGATCGGTATCAGGCCGCCGTGTGCCAATGCACCGCGACGAGCGAGCGGTTGGCACCAGGAGTCGAGGCAGGCGCTCACCAGCTGAAGTAGACGCCGGCCCGGCAGCGCCGGTCACGGCAGACGGCACCAAGCGCCCGCGCGACCGCTGACCCGAGGCGAACCAGGTCCTTTCGCACGGCCTAGTCGCGCAGTTCCGCCTCAATCAACCGCGGCAGCCGCCGCACCTGCCGCGCGAGCGCGGACCGCCCGCGGCGATACGGCAGCTCGCGGTCGTTTCCCGCCTCGGGCACCGCCTCGAGGATGTTGAGGCTGGCGAGCTTTGCGAGCTCGCGGCTGACCGTCTCCTGCGTGGCGCCGATCTCCTCGAACAGGTCGACGGAGCGGAACGGCTCGCGGCGCTCGCTGGTCGCGACGAGGACGGCGAAGGTCACGTCGCTCCCGAAGAGCCGTCCGCGCGCCGAGATGGGTCGTCGTCCTCGAGGCATTCCGTCCTACGTACATCGTATTTTATTTACGATGTCGCAACTTCTCAGCGTCTCGCGCCTCGAGGCGGTCATCGATGAAGACGCACCCCTCGGCCGCCCGTACGAGCGCCACGAGCCGACCGAGGTCGAGCTGACCCCGGGCATCTCGCGCGCCTGGGTCGAGGCGAGCCGGTTCAAGGTGCCGCCGTCGCTCGGCCTCGCGCTTGCCGCTGAATCGCACCTGGCCCTGCTCGACCTGCGCAAGGCGATGGGCGCGCGGGAGCGCCAGGCCGTCGCCCACCTCGACGACGTAGCGGCCGGCGCGCGGGTGACGCCGGCCCTCAACGGGCCGGCGCGGGACTACCTGCGATTGCTGCTCGGGCGCACGGTGCGGCGACCGGAGCCGGTCCCGCGGCACACCGCCGTGATCCACGTCCCGGTCAGGATCTCGTGCCGCGTGCGCCGCGCGCTCCCGCAGGCGCTGGTCGCGACCTCGGTCAAGCGGGCAATCTCATGGGAGATCGCCGCTCTCGCCGGCGAGCGGACGATCGGCGAGTGGGCCGCCTGGGCCCTGCTCGACCTCGACTGAGCTACTGCTGCGCGACGGCCTCGCCGGCCGCCTCGACCTTGTCCGGATCCGACGCCCAGTGGGCCTCGGGGTCCGGCGGCGTGTCGCGCAGGTACGCCTCGGCGTCGAGCGCCGCGGCGCAGCCTGAGCCGGCCGCGGTCACCGCCTGACGGTAAGTGCGGTCGACGAGGTCGCCCGCCGCGAACACGCCCGGCAGCTTGGTCTTGGTCGAGCGGCCGTCGACGAGCACGTAGCCCTCGTCGTCGGTCTCCACCTGGCCCTGCACGATCTGCGAGTTGGGCTCGTGGCCGATTGCGATGAACGCGCCGTCGATCTCGAGCGTGCGCTCGCCGTCGCCGTCGACCTCGCGCAGCACGGCACGGTCGAGCGAGCCGTTCTCGCCGGACTGGAAGCTGTCGATCACGTAGGGCGTGATCAGCTCGATGTTCTCGGTGTCCTCAGCCCGCTGGAGCATGATCTTCGACGCGCGGAACTCGTCGCGGCGGTTCACGATCTTCACGTCCTTGGCGAACTTCGCGAGGAACGTCGCGTCCTCCATCGCCGTGTCGCCGCCGCCGACCACGATCGTCGGCTTGTCGCGGAAGAAGGCCGCGTCGCAGGTGGCGCAGTAGGAGACGCCCTTCGACGCGAGCGCGTCCTCGCCCTCGACGCCGAGCTTCTTCGGGTTCGGCGCCCATCGCGAGGATGACGCTCCTGGCGAGGTACTCCTCGTCGCCGACGGAAGACCTTGTGGATGCCGCCCTCCTGGGCCAGCTCGACGCGGGTCACGTCGTCGGTGATGAAGCGCGTGCCGAAACGCTCGGCCTGGTCGCGGAGGTCCTGCATCATCTCCGGCCCCATGATGCCCTTCGGGTAGCCGGGATAGTTCTCCACGTCGGTGGTCTGCTGGAGCAGGCCGCCCCACTGGAAGCCCTCGAACACGAGCGGCTCGAGATCGGCGCGGGAGGTGTACAGCGCCGCCGTGTAACCGGCCGGGCCACTCCCGATGATGATCACGTTCTCGATTTTCTGGCTCATGCCGATGGTGCCTCCGCAGTCACTTTACTTTGTGAAGTATAGACCCCCCGCTCCTGCTTCCCAGCGGGCCACGGTGCGGCGCAAATGGAAGTAGGCGACGATCCCAGGCGGGATCGGGAGCCAGAAGGCGATCACCCGGTATGTGAGCACAGCCGGGAAGACGACGTCGCTCGGGATGTCGAACAGGACGAACGCCCCGATCATCCCCGCGTCGACGGAACCCACCCCGCCGGCGGGCGACGGGATCAGGTTCGCCGCCATGCCCGATGAAGAAGCCCTGGACGAGCACGCCGAACGACACGTCGCCCCCGAACGCCTCGAAGCTCGCCCACAGGATCCCGATCTGGGCGGCCCAGAAACCGATGGCGCCGCCGACCGCCAGCGCGCCGCTGCGCGGATGGCGGATGTAGTCGAGCGCCGTGCGCACGCCCATCGCCAGCGTGGCCGGAACGGTGGCGAGACGCTGCGCCAGCTTCGACCAGCGGCCTTCACCCGTGTAGCGCGACAGACGGCGCTCGAGGTTCCCCGGGATCAGCGCGACGAGGAGCAGGAAGAGCAGCAACGAGCCGCCGATCGCCGCCGGCACCGTGGTGCCGCCGGTCGGCGCTTCTCCGGGCAGGACACCCGTCCGGAGGAGGATCCCGAAGAGCACCAGGGCGAGCATGTAGACCGAGTAGGTGAGCACGAGGAACGCGACCATCCGGCAGGCCGATCGGCGCCGCGGCATGCCGGCCTTCCGCAGGGCCCAGTAGGTGAGGATGATCCCGCCGGCGCCGGCAGCCGAGAAGATGCGCGTGGCCGCCAGCCCCGCCATCGTGATCTGGTACGAGGCGCTGAAGTCGAGCCGCTTTCGCACCTCGTCGTTCTGAGGGTCGTTCGTGCGGCCGCCGAGGACCCCGCGGAAGAGCATCACGTAGGACCCGAAGGCGAGCACGTTGAAGCCGACGGCTGCCACGATCCAGTACCAGGTGGCGTCGTGCAGCTTGTCGAGCGCGACGTCGAGGCCGACGATCTTCGGGATCAGGATGTAGATCGCCGCGATCGCGATCACGATGATCGCGGTGAAGGTGAGGAGCTTCCGGCGGTCGGTCAGCAGCGAGCCGAGGCCGGCGATCCGCGCGTCCTCCTCCTCGTCCTCGAAAGCCTGGGCGGCGTCGGGCAGCTCCGTATCGGGGGGTGGCACCCCGGGGCGCGGAGGCGGTCCGTCCGCCGATCTCACGCGACCCCCGGCTCCAGCCGCTGAATGGCGCGAGCGGCGCGCAACAGCGGCGGTGTGGCAGCCGGTGCGAGACGGCGCACCGTCTCGGCGAGGGCGAATCCCGCGAGCAGATCGAGCACGTAGTGCTCGCCGAGATAGACCAGGCCGAAGCCGAGCGATGAGGCGTAGGCCCAGCCGAGCGCTCCCGGCCCCCGTCCGACGTCGGAGAGCACCCTGGCTGCCATCACCGATGTACCGAAGTGGAGGGAAGGCATGGCGGCAAAGGGATTTCCTTCCAGCGAATCGTAAAGGTGCCGCCAGGCGCCCTTCCAGACACGCTCCCCCGCCTCGACCATGATCCGCCGCACGGGCTCGATGCGGCCCGACTCGCCGGCGTACCAGGGCGGCGCCGTGGGGACCGCCCAATAGACGACCAGGCCGAGGTCGAAAGTCGCCGCCATCAGCACCGCCCCGCGCACGTATTGGTCGTGATGGCGCACGAGCAGCCAGGCCACGGTCCCGTGCGGCACGAGGAACCAGCTCCAGTGGATGGACGCGAGCAGGACATCGTGCTTGCGCAGCTCGCCGGGCCTCGCGAGCGCGCGCTGGAGCCGATGGGTGGGCAGCTCGCCGAGCCCGAGCACCTTGTCGGCCCTCGCGGGGTAGCCGACCCGCGTCCGCCGCAGCAGCGCGTCGGGGTCATCGTCGGGCATGTCGTAGTGGGCGTAGTAGGCCCACATCTGCAGCGCGTAGATGCCCGCGTCGCGGAGCTTCGAGCGCGGCATGGCGAGCGCGAGCGCCGGGGGCGCGCTGAAGCTCAGGGCAGTGACGACCGGCGGCTTGAGCTTCAACCGGTGGCGAACCAGGGGTGCGGCGATGCCGACGGCGACGGCGCCCCAGGCGATCGTTCGTAGAGCGCGCGTGCTCTTCACAGCCGAGGCACGTTATCTCCCTGCGCGGTTAGGGTCCGGGCATGAGCCACGACCTGACCATGGGCCTCCTGTTCTACCCGCGCGGAGGCTCGGCCCAGGTCGTGCGCTACCTCGCGCCGGCACTCGAGCGCGTGGACTGGCACACGCGGCTCGTGTGCGGCTCGCTCGGCGGCCCCGGCGAGCGCACGAACGCCGCCACGTTCTTCGACGGCTTCGACGTGCGCGGCGCCGACTACACCCCGGCCGTCGAGGCGTACGGGCGCGGCGAGGACCCGCTCGCCGTGTCCCCCATCCCCCTCCATCCGTCGTTCGAGGACCGGGCCGGCGTGCCGGACCGGATGTTCGCCACGGTGAGTCCCGAGCTCGGCGACCACATCGTCGCCGCGTGGAAGGTCTTCATCGAGGGCGATGAGCGCGGCGCGCCGGAGATGCTCCACCTGCACCACCTCAGCCCGCTGCAGGAGGCGTTTGCCGCCGCCTACCCCGGCACGCCGATGGTGACCCATCTGCACGGCACCGATCTGAAGATGATCGACGCGATCGACAAGCTCTCCGACGCCGAGCTGGCCGAGCGCGGCTGGGTGCACGGCCGCCACTGGACCGAGCGCCTGCGCGCGGCCGCCGCCAACGCCCACCGGTTCATCGTGATCTCGCCGCACGACCGCGACGAGGCCGCCCGGCTGCTCCCGACCGTCAGCGGCGACGACGTGGAGTGGATCCCCAACGGAGTCGACACCGATCTCTTCGACCGCCGCGAGCTGACCGGCGCCGAGCGCCTCGCGCGCTGGCGCGGCTGGCTCGTGGACGAGGGCCTCGGCTGGGACGAGTCGGGTGAGGCCGGCAGCATCCGCCACACCCCCGAGCAGCTCGAGGCGTTCGCCGATCCCGCGACGGGCGAGCCGAACCCGGTGCTCGTCTTCGTCGGCCGGTTCCTCGACTTCAAGCGCGTCCCGCTCCTCATCCGCGCGTATGCGCGCGCCCGCGACAGGTTCGAGCGGCGCGCACCGCTCGTGATCTGGGGCGGCTTCCCCGGCGAGTGGGAAGGCCAGCATCCGTACACGGTCGCCAAGGAGGTCGGCGAGCGCGACATCTTCTTCGTCGGCTGGCGCGGGCACTCCGATCTCGCCGACGGGTTGCCGTGCGCCGACGTGATGGTCGCCCCGTCGCAGAACGAGCCGTTCGGCCAGGTCTTCCTGGAGGCGATGGCATGCGGGCTGCCGGTCATCGCGACCCGCTCGGGCGGGCCGCTCAGCTTCGTCAACACAGAGCCGGAGCCGAACGGCTGGTTCGTCGACGTGGACTCCGAGGAGCAGCTGGCCGACGCGCTGGTCGCCGCGGTGAACGACGCGAACGGGCGCCGCGCCCGCTCCGACGCGGCCTACGACCAGATCAGGAGCCGCTACTCGTGGAGCTCTCTGGCGGCTCGATTCGAGGCGGTGTACGAGGCGGCAGAGCGCGCGGCGCGGTGAGCTGCCCGCTCCCGTTGCCGTTGCCGGGGTGGCCATTGGAGGCCGTCGGCACGAGGTCGGTCGGCACCCCCCTGCTGGTCGACGCCGGCAGCTCGGCCGGGCGTGGTTCCTCGATCGCGCCGGGCATCAGCTCGTCGGGCGGCGGGATGTCGATCCCGAGCACCCTCATCCGGCGCTTCAGCGTGCGGTAGGCGAAGCCGTAGTACTCCGATGAGTGACGGCCGTAGGTCTGCCATTCGCGCGGGTCGTCGACGTACGGCGGCACGAACGTCAGCGCCGCCATGGGCGCCAGCTCGTTGACCACGCGCTCGATGGTCGCGCGGTGGCGCGGGTCGGAGTCGACGGCGTCCTTGAGGAAGCGGACCCCGAAGGCGATGTGGCGGTGCTCGTCGCGCTCGACGAGGCCGAAGCCCTTGCAGAACCCCGGGTAGACCGAGTGCTCCTCCATGTAGCTGCGGATGAACGTCTGCCCCGTCACGGCCAGGAATCCCTCGAGGACCATGTGGTAGGCCGCGATGCCCTCCACGAACAGGTCGAGATCGTCGGGCGCGGCCTTCATCCGTAGCGCGAGCTCGTGCAGCCCGTCGTCGAAGACCGCGCGCCACGGCTGCTCGAGGCGCGACTCGACCTCGGCCATCCGGCCGCGGAAGTCGTCGGCCTCGAGACCCATCACCTCGGCCCCGAAGCGGTCGAAGAACACGGCGTGGCGCGCCTCGTCGACGAGCTGGGTGGCGAGGAACATCTCGATCTCCCCGCTCGGCGCGGCGAGCAGGAACGGCGCGAGGTCCGAGGTGACCCGCTCCTCCGCGACGTAGAACGAGCCGAGGCTCCAGAGGGTGTTCGCCTGCGCCGCGCTCGGGGTCGCGAGCCAGTGGCGCTGGTCGATCGAGAAGTCGAGCTCGTGCACCGCCCACCCCTGACGCTCCCACAGCGCGTACAGCTGCTGGTAGCCGAGCAGGCCGCCCTCCGCGCGGGCGCCGGTCTCGCCGATGTGGCCCGGATCGCCCTGGCCGGGCCCGGTGGCCGGCGCCGAGCCCCAGATCCCGCGGCGGGACTGCTGGACCTCGGCCTGCAGGGCCTCCCGCTCGAGCTCGGCGTCGTCGGCGCCCTGGGCGCGGTCGATCCAGCGGCCGAGGAGGGTCATCGGGTAGAGCGCGCCGTCGACCTCGATCAGGCGCTGCTGCATCGCCGTCGCGGGAGTCATCTCGCCCGCGACCATGCGCTGCCAGTCACCGATCGCCAGCGTCGCCTGCACGTCGGGGCCGCCGGGCGGCGCCTCGGTGGCGATGCCGACGGGGGCACCGTCGCGCACCTGCGCGTACCAGTGGCCGCCGCCCGCGCCGGTCAGGTGGTATCCGACGGTGAACGCGTGGCCCTCGGTCCAGGCGGGGTCGATCGAGTGCGGGAGCAGCCGGAACACCACGTCCGGGTCGAGCCGCCCGCCCGCAGCGAGCAGATCGGCCGACGTCGGCTCGGGCCCGCGCGCGGCCTGCTTGAGGCGGCGCGCGCGGCGGCGCTTGCCGCGGATCCGCAGGCGGCCGGCGAGCGCGAGACGCAGCGGGCTGCCGCCGCCGGTGGCCATGAACACGAGCGTGGCCGGGTCGAGCCCGAGCCGGAAGTCGGCGCTGCCGTCGGCGGCCTGGGCGTCGGTGACCGGATCAATCCGCCCACGGCCCTCGGCGAGGGTCACGCGATGGATGCCGTGGCCGTCGACGGCCACGTCGTAGACGAGCGGCTTGGTGATCCGCAGGGCGGCGGCCGGCATGAACATCAGCACCGCCCGGGCGGCCAATTCGGGATCCGTCACGGCGATCTTGCGTAGGAGATCGGCGGACGGCGTCAACTCACCGGCTCCAGGATCTTGACCTCGACCGGCGCCTGCTCGGCGAAGCGGTCCGCGTCGGCGCGGTCGCCGATGTGGGCGCCCCAGTGCATCGGCACGGCCACCTGCGGCTGGATGCGGCGCGCCGCCTCGACGGCCTCGTCGGCGGTCATCACGTAGGTGCCGCTGACGGCGAGCAGCGCGACGTCGACCCCTGCGACGGCGTCCATCTCTGGAATCACGTCGGTGTCACCGGAGTGGTAGAGCCGCTCTCCGCGCACGTTGATGTCGAAACCTACCCCGCCCGCCGCGCGCGGGTGGAACGCGTTCCCGTCGCTGTCGCTCTTGGAGGTGTTGTACGCGGCGACCGCCGCGACGCCGACGCCGTGGATGGCGTCGAGCTCGAGCTCCTCCCCGGGCGCGATCGCGCGCACGCGGCCGCGCGCCCGCTCGGCGACGAGGGCGGGCGCGATGAGCCAGGTGCGGTCGTGGGTGAGCCGCTCGATGTCCTGCGGCGAGAAGTGGTCGTAGTGGCCGTGGGTCACCAGGATCAGATCGGCAGGCGGCGCACCGTCCTCGACCCGGTACGGGTCGATGTAGATCACGCCGCCGGGCGCTGTGATGCGGAAACCGGCGTGACCGAGCCATTCGACGGTGTCGAGGAGCATGGGACGGAGGATACGACTGGCCGCGCAGCCAAAGACCGCCGCGCCGCATTAGGCTGCCGCGCCATGAGCTACGAGACGATGATCTGGGAGCAGGACGGCGGGATCGGGCGGATCACGCTCAACCGGCCCGAGAACCTCAACGCGTGGAACACGCAGTTCGGCCTCGACCTCAAGGACATCGTCGAGAAGGCCTCCTCCGACGACTCCGTGCGCGCGGTCCTGCTCACCGGCGCGGGCCGCGGCTTCTCCTCCGGCGCCGACCTGAAGGCCGGCTTCGACATGGCCGCGCCCGACGGCAAGCCGGACATCAAGCGCCGCCTGCACGAGCTGTACCACCCGATCATCGTCGGCCTGCGAACGATGCCGAAGCCGGTGATCTGCGCCGTGAACGGCCCCGCCGCCGGGATCGGCGTATCGCTCGCACTCAGCTGCGACATCGTCTACGCGACCGAATCCTCCTTCTTCCAGCTCGCCTTCGTGAACATCGGCCTGATGCCCGACGGCGGCTCGACGCTCTTCGTCCCGGCTCGTGTCGGCAAGGCGAGGGCGTTCGAGATGGCGATGCTCGGCGAGCGCGTGCCCGCCCAGCAGGCGCTCGACTGGGGCCTGATCAACAAGGTCTTCCCCGACGCTGGGCTGATGCCGGCGGCAGAGGAGCTCGTGGCGAAGATGGCCACGGGCCCGACCGCCTCGTACGCCAGCGCGAAGCAGGCGCTCAACGCGATGATCTACACCCGGATGGACGAGCAGCTCGCCCTCGAGGCAGAGCTTCAGCACGCTCTCGGGCGCTCGAACGACTTCATCGAGGGCGGGATGGCGTTCATCCAGAAGCGCGAGCCCGAGTTCACCGGGACCTGAGCCCCAGGGCTGCATCCGGGCTCCGCCGATATGATGCCCGCGCCTTGACGCACCTCTCGTCCGCAACCCGCCGTCGGCTGGCGCTCGCAGTGCTGGCCGCAGCCGCTTTCGCAGCCCTCGTGGCCGCCCCGAGCGCGCTCGCCGACGTGTTCACGCCGGAGTCCGGCGGCTCGCCGAACGCGGACAAGATCGACTCGCTCTACAAGATCATCCTGTACGTCGGGCTGGTCATCTTCCTGATCGTCGAGGGCACGCTGATCTGGGCGCTCGTCAAGTACCGCGCCCGCAAGGACGGTCCCGAGCCGGCGCAGATCCACGGCAACACCCCGCTCGAGCTCGGCTGGACGATCGGCGCCGCGCTGATCCTCGTCGTGCTCGCGGTGGTCACGTTCATCTTCCTCCCGGACATCCAGGATCCCGCTGAGTCCAAGCCCGGCGGCCTCGCCCAAGGCGTCGAGGTGGCCTCCGTCGACCAGCCGAACCCGCCCGACGGGCGGAAGTTCCTGACCATCGGCGTGAACGGCCAGCAGTACCTGTGGCGCTACGACTACCCGGGCGACGTCTTCAGCTACCACGAGCTCGTCGTGCCGACGAAGACCACCGTGGTGCTCAAGGTGACCTCCTCCGACGTCCAGCATTCGTGGTGGGCCCCGAAGCTCGGCGGGAAGGCCGACGCGGTTCCCGGCTTCACCAACGAGACGTGGTTCCGGATCGACAAGGAAGGCACCTACACCGGCCAGTGCGCCGAGCTCTGCGGCGAGAACCACGCCGACATGCGCAACGTCGTGCGCGCTGTGTCGCCGGCCGCGTATGAAGCGTTCATCCGGCGCCAGAAGCGGTACATCAAGCAAGCCCAGGACGACCTTGCCACACAGCGGCGCGCGCGCGAACGGGCGGGACGGTAGGAGAAACGATGGCCGCGATAGGAACAGCACCCACCACCGCCTCCGTGCCCGAGGTCGTCATGCACGGCCAGGTCAAGGAGCCGCCGAAGGGCTGGCTCGCGTGGCTGACCACGACCGATCACAAGAAGATCGGGATCATGTACTTCGTCGCCACCTTCGTCTTCTTCATCCTCGGTGGCGTCGAGGCACTGCTGATGCGGCTCCAGCTGGCCACGCCGGACAGCACGGCCATCGACCCGGGCACCTACAACGGGCTCGTCTCCCTGCACGGCACCACGATGATCTTCCTCTTCATCGTTCCCGTGATGGCCGCGTTCGGCAATTACTTCGTGCCGCTGATGATCGGCGCGCGCGACATGGCGTTCCCGCGCCTCAACGCGCTCTCGCTGTGGCTCCTCGTGTTCGGCGGCATCGCCTTCTACATGAGCATCTTCTTCTCGCCGCCGGAGGCGGGCTGGACGTCCTACGCCCCGCTCTCCGACGATGCCTTCTCACCAGGCGGCGGCATCGATGCGTGGATCTTCCTGATCCACCTCACCGGCATCTCGTCGATGGTCGGCGCGATCAACTTCGTAGCGACGATCCACAACATGCGCGCACCCGGCATGAGCTGGGGCCGGATGCCGTTGTTCGTGTGGTCGATCCTCGTCTACAGCTACCTGCTGATCATCGCCCTGCCGGCGATCGCCGCGGCGGTGACGATGCTGCTCACGGACAGGCACTTCGGCACGGACTTCTTCGACCCCACGGGCGGCGGAGACCCGATGCTCTGGCAGCACCTGTTCTGGTTCTTCGGGCACCCCGAGGTCTACATCATGATCCTGCCCGCGTTCGGGATCATCTCGGAGATCCTCCCCGTGTTCTCTCGGAAACCGATCTTCGGTTACAAGGCAATCGCAGCCGCGACCGTGGCTATCGCGTTCCTCGGGCTGATCGTGTGGGCGCACCACATGTTCACCACGCCGACTCCGACGGTCGTGCTCGTCTTCTTCATGCTGTCGTCGTTCCTGATCGCCGTGCCGACGGGAATCAAGATCTTCAACTGGATAGCCACCTTGTGGAAGGGGTCGATCATCTTCAAGACCCCCCTCTACTTCGCCGCCGCGCTTCCGGCGCTGTTCGTGATCGGCGGCATATCCGGCGTGATCCTGGCCGTGTTCCCGGTCGACTGGCAGTTGCACGACACGTACTTCGTGGTCGCCCACCTGCACTACGTGCTGTTCGGCGGATCGGTGTTCGGCATCTTCGCCGGGCTCTACTACTGGTTCCCGAAGATGACCGGCCGGATGATGAGCGAAGGCCTCGGCAAGATCTCGTTCTGGGTCATGTTCATCGGCTTCAACCTGACCTTCCTGGTGCAGCACTCGGCCGGCCTGTCGGGCATGCCACGGCGCATCTACGACTACCCGGCCGACGCCGGCTGGTCCGGCTACAACCTCGCGTCGACGATCGGGTCGTTCCTGCTCGGGATCGGGGTGATGATCACCGTGGTCAACGCGCTGATCAGCTGGCGCAAGGGCAAGAAGGCCGGTAACGACCCATGGGGCGGCAACACGCTCGAGTGGTACGTCCAGTCGCCGCCGCCCGAGAACAACTTCGACGTGATCCCCCGCGTGCGCTCGGTCGAGCCGATGAAGGACATCCGCCGCGAGGTCGCCAAGGGCGGCACGCCCGCAGGCTCGGTCGCGCAGCCGGTCGTCACGGGCACATGAGCAGGAACGCCGCAGGCGTCGCAGTAGCGCCGCGGGCCGCCGGCCTTCGGCAGGTCGTCTCCGACTACGTCGAGATGACCAAGCCGAAGGTGCAGTCGCTGCTCATCTTCACCACCGTCACGACGATGTACGTCGCGGGCGACCCGGAGCTCTCGCTCGTCCTCCTCACCTGCATCGGCGGCTACCTGTCCGCCGGCGGGGCCGGGGCCATCAACCACTGGTACGACCGCGACATCGACGCGGCGATGAAGCGCACCGCCAACCGCCCCGTGGCCTCCGGCCGCGTGTCGCCGCGCGCCGCCGTGATCTACGGCCTCACGCTGTGCGCGCTCGCGGTGGCCATCCTGGCCGTCGGGGTCAACCCGCTCGCCGCCGCCCTCTCCTTCTCCGGCTTTCTCGGCTACACGCTGATGTACACGATGTGGCTCAAGCGCTCGACCCCGCAGAACATCGTGATCGGCGGCGCCGCCGGGGCCGTGCCGCCGCTCGTCGGCTGGGCCGCCGCGACCGGCAGCCTCTCCTGGACCGCGGTCTACCTCTTCGCGATCGTCTTCTACTGGACCCCGCCCCACTTCTGGGCGCTGTCGCTGCTGATGAAGGACGAGTACGCCAAGGTGGGCGTGCCGATGCTGCCGGTGGTCCGCGGCGAGCGCGAGACCCGCAAGCAGATCCTGCTCTACTCGATCCTGCTGTACGCCGTGACGCAGCTGCCGTTCTGCGCGGGCGGCTTCGGCGTCACGTACCTCGTCTGCTCGGTGGTCCTCGGGGCCGTCTTCATCGGCGGCGCCGTGCGCCTCTACCGCCGCGCCGACCGCCGCTCCGCCCTCTGGCTCTACCTCTTCTCGCTCGCGTACCTCGCCCTGCTGTTCGGGTCGATGGTTCTCGACGCGCAGCTGTAGGCGCCTCCGGTCAGCGTGGCGCGGTCACGGCGTTCGGCATCGGGAAGATGTCGTAGCTGAAGCCTTCGCCGCGCTGGATCACCGGGTCGTCGGCGGTCCAGCCGCTGACGGTCCCCTCGTCTTCCGCCTCGGTCACGAGCGCGCCCCACGGGCCGTCCGTGACCTCCGATCGTTTCGTGACTGAGGACCGCGTGCGGCCTGTGGTATCCCATCACTCATGGCGATCGAGACGCGGCCCGCGGCCGTCTTCGACGACGTGAAAACGATGGTCGGACCGAAACGGCCCGACGCGAACGTGTGCTGGTGCCTGAGCTATCGGATCCCGTCGAAGGAGAACCGGGAGCTGACCGGCACCGCCCGCGGCGAGCGGGTCAAGCAACTGATTGGTGAAGGCCCGCCCGGCGTGCTCGCCTACGACGGCGACGAGGTCGTCGGCTGGGCGGCGGTCGCTCCTCGGGCCGATACGACGTTCGCGCGCAACCGCAAGATCCCGCACGTCGACGACGCCCCCGTCTGGTCGGTGTGGTGCATTCGGGTACGGCCCGGGCACCGCGGCGAGGGCATCTCGCACCACCTGCTGCAGGGCGCGATCGAGTTCGCGCGCGACAACGGCGCCCCGATCCTCGAGGGCTACCCGGTCGACAACGCGGACGAGAAGGTCGACCTCACGATGGCCTACGTCGGCACCCGCGGACTCTTCGAGAAGGCCGGCTTCACCAAAGCGGCCGACACCGACTCGGTGCTGAACCGCTTTCCGCGGGTTCTGATGCGGCTGGAGCTCGGCTAGCCACGAAACGACCAGCTACGGGATCGGCTTCATCCGACCGTTGATTGATCGGCATGCGACCGCTTCGCTACTCCATCAACGTCACGCTGGACGGCTGCTGCGATCACCGCGAGGGAGGTCCCCCGACCGCGGAGACACATCGTCACGCGACGAGACCTCCGCCTCCGAGCAATGCCTCGTCAGTGATCCTCGATCAGCGTCCTGAACGACTGCGACGGGTAGGGAGTGGCGCCTGCGTCGCGAACCCGGTCCGACAGCCAGTTGTCCGACGTGACCACGCGGACCATGCCCGGATTCGCCTCGGCCTCGACCCGCCGCACTATCTCGTCGTCGGCCGAGTTCGCGCCGGCCCGCGGGGCGTGCGCGACCTCGATCACCGTCGAGCGGATCGGGGGGCGCGGCGGCTGCTCGAAGACCACCGTCACGTCGCCGCCGTCGGCGGCCGACCAGCGCTCGAGCGAGTCGACGAGCCGGACCATCGCCGCGTGGCGATCCTTCCACCAGCCGTCGGGCCGGGTCCCGATCACGTTCATGCCGTCGACGATCCAGCGCACCGCGCCAGCGTAGCCGGGCGGTCCCCGAACGCAGACGGGGCGCGGTGCCTGAGCACCGCGCCCCGTCGCTGGGCGGTTCTTGAACTTCTGGTGGGCTAGCGCGTCGCGAACCCGAAGCCCGGGATGTTGAACGGCAGGTTGACCGGGATCAGGTTGAACGGGAAGCCGTCCCCGAACATGCCCTGGAGGATCCCGAAGAACGGCAGGTTGCCGAACAGGCCACCGCCATCGGTGGTCGGGGTCTCCCCGCCACCCGGCTGGCCGGGCAGGCCCGACACGTCGCCGAGCAGGTTCTCGAGCAGGGTCTTCACCATGTCCTGAACCGAGTCGATCTGCTTGGTCACCAGGTCGAGCGCCTGCTCGATCAGCGGGCGCACGAACGGCGGGACGAACTCCAGGATCCCCTGGAGACGATCCTGGGCCTGGTCGATGGCGCCGGTGGCGATCTCGAGGCAGTCCTTCAGGATGTCCGCGACGGCGGGCGGCAAGCCCGGGGTCCCGAGCTGGTCGGTGATGTCACCGGCCTCATCGGCGCCCTGGGTCGACAGAAGCGCGATGACCTTGGCGATCAGCGGCTTCGCCGACTCGGGGGCATCGGCGAGAACAGCGGTGAGCTGCTCGACCAGCTTCTCGCGGGTGATGATGCAGGCCTTCAGCGTCTCCGCGAAGGTGACCTGCGCATCGCCCGTGACGTCGTCGACCACCGTCGAGAGTGCGTCCGCGCACTCGTCGCTGATCAGGCCGAGCTTCTTGACGGAACCGGCGTAGGCCTTGGCACCGGACTTCGAGCGCGTCGCCTTGCGGCGGAGCGACTTGGTCTGCGCGGTGGCCTTCTTGACGTGGCGGCGGTAGTCGCGCAGATGCACGATGGCCGCGCCGTCACGGTTGCGCTTGACGAGCGAGACGACCTTGTCGAGCGACTTGTCAGCCGCGGCGACCTGCTTCTTGACGTCCTGCTGGGAGACGGGCTTCGCGGCGGCGGTGGCCGGGACTGCGGCGCAAGCCACGATCGCGGCGCCCGCGGCCAGACGGGTGCTGACCTTCATTGTGATCCTCCTTGGGCAACTGGGCTGCCTCGGCTTTCGGCCGAGGCCCCTTGTTTTGCGCCCCCGCCTCACAGCGGGTTTGCCTTTTTCCGAGGCGGGTTGCGATGCCTCTGAAATGACAACGCGCAGGTCCACGAAACGTCAGGACCTATCTGCGCGGATTGAGAAGTCGCTGCAGCAGCTCCTGCGACATGGTCAGCGCCTGCTGGGTCTGCTGGAGCCCGATGCCGATTGCCGTCTGCGCCGTCTTGCGGATGTAGTCGTGCAGCGGATTGGTCTTGGATGCTGCCTGCGGCGGCGTGGGCGAGGGCTGCGGCGCCGGGGTCGGCGCGGGCTGCGGGGAGGTCTCGGCGACCGGCGCCGGCGTCTGCGGCTCGGCGGCCGGGGCGCGCTTCTGCGAGCGCGGGTTCACGTGGGCGAGGACGCGCTTGCCCTCATCGCCGCCGGTGTCGTGGCGGCGCTCGGCGGCCGGGTGGGGATCGACCTCGCGCGCGGCACGCTGCCTGGGCCCCGTGGCGGCGTTCGCGTCGGCGTGGACGGTGTGCGCGGGCGCGGCCTTGCGCCCGGCGGCGGCGCGTGGCGCGTCGCTCTGCGCGGCGGGCGCGCGAGACGGCTTCTCGGCCGGAACGTGGGTGGCGACCTCCACGGTGCCGACACCCGCGGCCACGGCGAGCGCGACGGCGGCCGCGCTCTTGGTGGCGGCGCCGGCCGCTGCGCCGATCGCGGCCGACCCGGCGGCGCCCGCGCCGACGCCGGCGGCCCCGAGGATGCCGCCGAGGATCGCGGTGCCCGCAGCGGCGGGAAGCGGCGGGACGAGGACGCGGAGGGCGGAGCGGCGAACGGCGACCTCGTCGCCGAACCCGCGGCACTCGGGGCAGCCACGCAGATGGGAGCTGAGCCGGCGGCCGCGCAGCACGCGGCCGTCGCCGCCCGAGAGCTCGACGCGCGCCTCGTCGCAGTCCATGTCGCGCCCGGCCTCGAGCTCTGTCAGCGCCATCCGCGCCTCGTAGACGGCTTGGCGCGCGCCCCCGGCGGACACATCGAGGGCCGAGCCGATCTCGGCGTAGGTGAGGCCGCTCATCTCGCGCATCAGGATTGCGCCGCGCTGACGCTCGGGGAGGCGCGACAGGTCGCCCATCAGCCGGCCGAGGCGCTCACGCAGCGCGGCCTGACCGTGCGGGTCCGGCAGCGAGGCGGCCTCGTCGCCGAGCTCCTCGGTCGGGCGGCGGCGGCGGATGAGCGCGATCGACTCGTTGTGGGCCACGCGGAACAGCCACGGCCGCAGCGAGATCGCGCGCTCCTCACCCGGCAGCGCGCGCAGGGCGGCGGCCATCGTCGACTGCAGCGCGTCGGCCGCGTCCTCGGAGTTGCGGGTGATCGAGCGGCAGTAGCGGAACAGCTCCTGGTGGTGGCGCTCGTAGATCAACGCGAACGCCCGCGCGTCACCGCGCGCGGCGAGCCTGGCGAGGGATTCGTCGGGCAGCAGGCGGAGGGCGGCTTCGCCGCCTCTCGCGCGTGCGAGCGACAGCACTGCGGCGGGAGTCATCTCTCCAGATATCGGCAGCGACGGGCTACTACTGAGCCCTGATTGCACGGATCCTGGACAGCGCCGCTAGGGCGTGATGCGCATCAGCGTGTCGTCGTCCATGTTGGCCACCCACAGCGAACCCGCGCCGAAGGCCAGCCCGATCGGGTTCTTGCCGACCCGCGTCGGGCTGCCGGCCACGCGGCCCGTCTTGGCGTCGATCGCAGTGACGGTGCCGTCGCCGGCGTTGCCGACCCAGATCCGCCCGGCCCCGGCCGTGATGTCGCGCGGTGTCTTCCCGACCCGGATCGGGTCTCCCGTGACCTGACCGGTCGAAGCGTTGATGCGCGTGACCGTGTCGTCGCGGGCGTTGGTCACCCACGCGAATCCGCCCGCTTCGACGATCGCCCGCGGGTAGTCGCCCACGGGGATCTGCGACCCGATCGTCCGGGCCGTCGCCGGATCGATCCGCGTGACCTTGTCATCGCCACTGTCGGCGACCCACACCGTGTTGACGCCGACGGTGACGCCCGCGGGCTCGCGGCCCACCTCGACCGGATCGCCGACCGGCGTCGCCGACGCCCGGTCGACCCGGCTCACCGTGCCGTCGTCGGCGTTGGCGACCCACACCATCTGGTCGCTGAGCGCGACACCCTCCGGCGCCCCGCCGACCGGGGCGGTCCCGGCGCCGACCGCCGCCCCCGACTCCGTCTCGATCCGGTGTACTTCGCCCTCGTCGGTCGCGGTGACCCAGAAGACGCCCTTGGCGCCGGCCACGCTGTCCGGGTTCTCCCCCGCCTCGACCGGCCGGCCGGCGACCTCGCCCGTCTTCGCCTCGACGAGGGTCGCCGTGCCGTCCTTCGCGTTGGCGACCAGGACGAAGTCGCCGTCGGCGGCGACGCCGTCCGGCCCGTCGCCGACGCGGATCGTGGCGGCGATCTTCGGCACGGAGTTCACGTCGACCGCCGGTTCGCCCCCACCGCCCCCAGAGTCGCGGTCGTCACCGCCGCCAGCGAGCACCACCGCCGCGGCCACGGCGGCCAGCACGAGCGCCACGGCGCCGCCGAACAGCAGTCCGCGGCGCGGCGGACGGCCGGCGGGGGGCAGGGCCTCGGTGGCGGCAGGGACCGTCGGGGGAACCGGCGGCGGCGCCGGGGCGGGCACCGTCGCCGCCGCGCTCGTCGGGGCGGCGGCGCCGGTGGCCACGCTCTGCTCCGGCGCTTCGATCGTGTGACCCTCGAGCGCCGCCCGCGCGGCCCGCGCGAGATCCCCGGCCGACGGATACCGCTCGGCCGGGTCCTTGGCGAGCGCCCGCGTTACCACGGCGTCGAGCCCGGCCGGCGCCTGCGGTGCGGTCTCCGACACGCGCGGCGGCGAGTCCTGCAGATGCGCGTAGAGCTTTGCCACGTCGCTGTCGCGCTCGAACACCCGCCTGCCCGTCACACCGTGGAACAGCACGCAGCCGAGGGCGTAGATGTCGGCGCGGGCGTCGGCCGCCTTCCCCTCGATCTGCTCCGGCGCGACGTAGTCGAGCGTGCCGACGAACTCGCCCGTGCGCGTGAGGCCGCTCGCGGCGGTGGTGCGCTTGGTGAGCCCGAAATCGGTCAGGTAGGCGTGCTCGCTCTCGCCGGAATCGGCGATCAGGACGTTGGCCGGCTTCACGTCGCGGTGCACGAGGCCGCCGCGGTGGGCGGCGTCGAGCGCGGCCGCGACCTGCGACACCAGGCCGATCACCCGCACGGGATCCGGCTGCTCGGTCCGCAGGAGCGTCGCCATGTCCACGCCCGGCACGTACCGCATGGCGATGAACAGCCGGCCCTCGGCCTCGCCCGCCTCGTAGACCGGGATCACGTTCGGGTGATCGATCGCGGCCGCCAGCTGCGACTCGCGCTTGAACCGCTCGCGGAACAGCGGATCGTCGGTGAGGTCTTCGGCGATCAGCTTGAGCGCCACCGGCCGGTCGAGCGCGATCTGCGTCGCCCGCCAGACCACCCCCATCCCGCCAGACCCCGCAGGGCCCTCGATCCTGTAGCCGGCGAACTCCGCCCCCGGCGTGAAGTCAGGCATGGCGGCTGTTATAGCGCCCGGGCTGCCGATCACATAGCCTGACCCCCAGCGTGGGAGACCAGGCAAGCAACCCGGCGGACGCCGCCATCGGCGAGAGCATCGGCCCGTACACGATCGTGGCCGTGCTCGGCGTCGGCGGAATGGGCCGCGTCTACCGGGCCACAGGGCAGAGCGGGACCGACGTCGCGCTCAAGGTCGTCAAGAAGGAACTGGCGTCGGACGCGGTGTTCCGCAAGCGCTTCGAGCGCGAGGCGCGGATCGCCCAGCAGGTCCAGCATCCGAACGTCGTACCGGTCCTCGATACCGGAGAGATGAACGGGATCCCCTACCTCGCCCAGCGCTACGTCGGCAGCGGCAACCTGCAGGAGCGCATCGAGCAGGAGGAGAAGCTGGCCGTGGCCGCCGCGCTCCAGACCTGCGCCGAGGTCGCCGCCGGGCTCGACGCGCTGCACGCGAACGACCTGATCCACCGCGACATCAAGCCGGCCAACATCCTGATGGACGCCGACGGGTCCGCCCACATCACGGACTTCGGCCTCGCGAAGGACACCCAGGGCAGCCTGCTCACCCGGCCCGGTCAGACGGTCGGGTCGCTCGACTACATGGCGCCCGAGCAGATCCGCGGCGAGGAAGTGACGGCCACGACCGACGTCTACGCGCTCGGCTGCGTGCTCTACGAGTGCCTCACGGGCGCACCGCCGTTCGCCGACCGGCAGGGCATGCGCGTGCTCTGGGCGCACCTGCAGGACCCGCCCGCAGACCCCGCCGTCAAGCGCACCGACCTGCCGCCCGGGCTCGGCTCGGCCGTGCTCGCGGGCCTCGCCAAGGATCCCGGCGATCGCCCCGATAGCGCCACCGCGTACATCGCGCAGGCGCGCGCCGCCGCCGGCCTCTAGACCGACGGCCGCGCCATAGGCGCCGTGCTATGTTCGGCCCGATGCGAAAGGGGGCCATTGCACTAGTCATCGCGGCCTCTCTCGTGCTGCCCGCGGCCACGGCCGCGGGCGCTCCGAACGACCCCCTCTACGGCGCCCAGCAGCCGCTCGCGCTGATCCACCACTCCGCTGCGCTCGACGCGTTCGCGCGTAAGCCGGTCGACATCCCGGTGTTCCTCCCGGACACCGGAGTGGACATCGACCACCCCGATCTGGTCAACCGGCTCTTCCGGCTACCCGCGAACGTGCCCGCGCCCTCACCGGACGGCTTCAGCCAGGGCACGGTCCTGGCCGGCCAGCCCGGCTGGGACCTGATCGGCAACGACCTCAACCCGCCGCCGGGCCCGGTGCTCACGCCCGACCCGGACCCGAACGCCCCGCCCGGGAGCGCCGGCACGGGGACGCTGGTTGCGGGGGCGCTCGGCGCGCAGGTGGGCAACGGGATCGGGACCGCGGGAGTGGCCCCCAACGCCCGGATCATCGCGCTGCGCTCGTGCTGGGAGTTCGACAGCTGCTTCCAGTACATCCAGGCCGCAGCGATCAACTGGGCGGCCGATCGCGGCGCCCGGGTGATCGCCTTCCACACCCTCTTCGGCTCGACCCCGTCGTTCGAGGCTGGCTTCCGGGCGGCGATCGCGAACCATCCCAACGTGCTTTTCATCGCCATCCCGTCCGGCAACGACGGCCCGCTGGACGCGGACCCGCTGGACGAGCAGCCGTGCAACCTCGACCTGCCGAACGTGATGTGCGTGACGGCATCGTCGCCCACCGGCGGACCGGACTGCGGCCGCGTCGGCCCACGGGTCGTCGACCTCGCCGTGCCCGTCCGCAACAACGTCGTCACCGCCGACGGCGGCGGGACGGCGAACGTCCCGCAGTGCTTCATCAGCTACGCCCCGCCGATCGCCGCGGGCGTGGCGACCGTTCTCTTCGGCCTCGACCCGGCGGCCAGCCCGGCGCAGGTGAAGGCCGCGATGATGGACAGCGCGACCCGCGTGCCCGCCTGGGCGGGCAAGTCCGTCTCGGGCGGCGTGCTCGACATGGCGGCCGCCGTGGATCGTTTCCAGGTCCGGCGCGGGCTCGTGAAGCCGCCGGTGCTCGGCCGGCAGGTCAACGTCGCGCCGGTGTCGGGGAAGGTCACTGTCTCGCTCCCCCGCGGCGCCTCGCTCTCACCCGCGAGCAACGGGGCGCGCGCCGCGCAGATCAAGGGCCGCAAGTTCGTCCCGCTGAACGAGGCCCGTCAGATACCGGTCGGCTCGTTCATCGACACGCGCCGCGGCACGGTGAGCCTGACCAGCGCGCGCGATACGCGCGGCCGCACGCAGGCCGGCCGCTTCACCTCGGGCGTGTTCCAGATCCTCCAGTCGCGCAAGCGCAGCCAGAAGGGCGTCACGGAGCTGCGGCTGAAGGGCACGAACTACAACCGCTGCGGCTTCGTGAACGTGTCCAGCGAGGTCGAATCATCGCGCCGCAAGCGGCGCAAGTCGCGCAAGCGCCTTAACCGCCTGCGCGGCAACGCGAAGGGCCGCTTCCGCTCGCGCGGGCGCTACTCGTCGGCTACGGTCCGCGGCACCCGCTGGACAACCGAGGACCGCTGCAACGGCACCTTCACCTCCGTCCAGCGCGGCCGCGTCGACGTGCGCGACTTCCGCCGCAAGAAGACCATCAAGCTGCGGACGGGCAAGCGCTACCTTGCCAAGGCGCCCTAAGCGCAACTTCGGCCCGCCGCAAACGTTCTGGTTGCGGTGACCACGGGGGCGATCAGGCGCGCCGGGCTAGCTGCACTTGCGGTGGCGATCCTCGTCTGCTCCGCGCCGGCTGCGGCCGGGGCGGCTGTCTTCACGGTCACGCGGTTCGATGATCCCGTGCCGGGCGATTGCGGGGCAGTCGACTGCAGCCTGCGAAGCGCCGTCGACGCGACCAACGCGGCGGCGGGCGCCGACGTCATAGTGCTGCGTGCTGGAACGTACGCGCTGACCCGCGAGGACGGCCAGGAACTCGGCAACAACGAAAACGACCTGAACATCACCGGCCCGCTCACGATCAGAGGGGCCGGGGCAGGCGCGACGGTGATCAACGCGATCGCAATGGATGCCCACGGTACGGCGTCGCGCGTGCTGACCGCCTCGACGCCCGTAGCGGGCGTCGTGGCACTGACGGGCGTGACCCTGACCGGCGCCCGGGGCAGCGCCATCCGGCAGGCCGACAGCGCCGCGGTGCAGATCACCGACAGCGCGGTGACCGCGAACAGCGGTTCACAGGCCGGGGGTATCGACACGACCACCGGCGCGGGCAGCCTCACCGTCACCCGATCGACCATCAGCGGGAACATGACGAACATCGCGGGCGGCGGCATCCAGGCGGAGGTGCCCGTGACGGTCGTGAACAGCACGATCAGCGGCAACACGGCGCAGTCGCTCACCGGCGGTGGGGGGATCCAGCGCACCGCGAATGGGACGGTGACAGTCCTCAACTCGACGATCACCGGCAACACCGCGCCGGTGAATCGGGGCGGCGGGATCGCGGGACCCGCCACGCTCAAGAACACCATCATCGCCGCGAACAACGGTGGGAACTGCAGTGCCCCGCTCACGAGCCAGGGACACAACATCGAGAGCGCGACCGACTGCCAGCTCGACGGTGCCGGCGACCAACAGGGTGTGAACCCCCAGCTCGGCCCCCTCGCCGCCAACGGCGGCCCGACGCGAACCCACGCCCTGGCGGCCGGCACCCCCGCGGTGAATGCCGGCGACAACTCCGGCTGTCCGGCCACCGACCAGCGCGGCCGCGCGCGGCCCGACGGGCCGGCCTGCGACATCGGCGCCTACGAGATCGATCTGACAGCGCCCGACACGGCGATCGTCTCCGGTCCTGGCACCACCACCGACACCACCCCTACATTCGCGTTCTTCTCGAATGAGCCGGGCACCGCGTTCCAGTGCCGAGTCGCTCCCGCGCCGTTCAGCTCCTGCGGCTCGCCACACACGACCGGTGCCGTGGCGGCCGGCGCCCACACATTCGAGGTGCGGGCTTTCGACCTGGGCGGAAACGCCGACGCGTCTCCCGCCAGCCGGGCATTCACCGTCGAGCTGCCCGCACCGGTGCTGGGCAGGCAGTTCAACCTCGAGCCGGCCGGCGGCACGGTCTACGTGAGCTTGCCGCGCGGTAAGAGCTCAGGGGTACGCGCGGCGGCGTACAGGTCGCCGATCAAGGGCCGCCGGTTCGTTCCGCTCGCCGAGGCGCGCCAGATCCCGATGGGCTCGTTCGTCGACACGCGTTCCGGGACCGTCCGCCTGACCAGCGCGCGGGACAGCAGGGGCCGCAAGCAGACGGCCCGCTTCGGCTCGGGGGTGTTCCAGGTGCTGCAGTCGCGCAAGCGCAGCCAGAAGGGGCTCACCGAGCTGCGGATGAAGGGGGGCAGCTTCAAGAACTGCGGGACCAGCGGCCGGCGCAAGGGCCGCACGAGCGCTCTGGCCCATGATGCCCGGCGCTCGAAGCGCCGGATCCGGCGCCTGCGCGGCAACGGCAGAGGCCGCTTCCGCACCCGTGGCCGCTACAGCGCGGCGACGGTGCGAGGGACCGTCTGGACCGTCGAGGACCGCTGCGACGGTACGCTGACAAGCGTCCGCCGCGGGCGCGTCGACGTACGCGACCTGCGCCGCAAGAAGACGATCAAGCTGAAGCGCGGTAAGCGCTACCTGGCACGCGCGGCCTGATGGCCGTGACGAACATCACGTAAGGCAAGGGGAATCCATGGGAAGGTCGAAGCCGGTGAGGCGATGTGAGCGAAGCCGCGCAGGGACAGTTCTCGCGGCCATCGCCGCGACGTTCCTGCTCGCCGTGCCGAGCGCCGGGGCGGCGACCCTGACCGTCACCACGACAGACGATGGCGATGACGGGATCTGCAACAGCGATTGCACGCTACGCGAGGCCCTCGACGCCCTTGACGCGGCCGACGGACGCGACACCATCGTGGCCAAGGCCGGCACCTACAACCTCCCGTTCGAGCAGCTGGATGCGGACGAGCCGTTCCTCCTGACGGGGGCCGGCGCCGGCAAGACCGTCATCGACGCCGGTGGAAATGGGCGGGTCCTCCAGTTGAATCCGGCGACCCCAGGCGCCACCGAGATCACCGGCGTGACCATCACCGGGGGGGACGTGGGTGGATCGCAGCAGGGGGCCGCCATCCGCTACAACGGCACGGACGGGCTGATCGTCCGCAACAGCGTGATCGGCGGCAACGTGATCGACGACACATCCAGCGGGTCCTTCGTCGTCGGCGCGGGCATCTTCATGGCCGACGGCGCGCTGACGGTCACCGGAACGACGTTCGCCGGGAACGCCGTCAACTCGTCGGCGGGCGCAGACGGCGGCCCGGCCGGCGGCAGCGCGATCTTCTCCCAAGGTGACTCGACCACGATCATCGGAAGCACCTTCAGCGCGAACCAGACCGACTTCGCGGCGGCCGTGCCGAGCGCGAGCGTCGGCGGAGCGATCTACATCAACGGCGGCTCGCTCGCCGTCACGAACTCGACGTTCACCAGCAACTCGATAACGGGCTCCGGCGCCGCCTTCAGCAGCAGCGGCGGCGCGGCAATCTTCGACAACAGCAGCACCTCGGCGACCCTCACCGGCGTCGTCGCCACCGGGAACACGGTCAGCGCGCCCTCGGGGAGCGTGACGGGCGGCGGAGCGATCTTCGACAACAGCGGATCGACGGCGACGATCACCGGCTCGACGATCGCCGGCAACGACGTCCAGCTGACGGGCGGGGGCAACGGCGGCGGCGGCGGCATCTACGTGAACTCCGGCCCGACGAACGTCACCACCAGCAACATCAACTCCAACAGCGTCACGATCGGTGCAGCCACCAGCGGCAACAACGGCGGCGGCGGCGTGCACTCGCGCGGCGGCGAGTTCACCCTCACGGACAGTTCGCTCGACGGGAACACGTTCGACCTGACGTACCCCGGGCCGAGCGTGGGCGGCGCGGGTGGCGGCATCTACTCCCAGGCAGCGCTCAACCTGACCCGTGCGTCCATCAGCGAGAACACCGCGATCCTCCACGGGCCGCTCAATACGACAGGCGGCGGCGCCGTGAGCCAGAACAGCGGCGCCGACCTCCTCTCGATCACGAACTCGACGCTGCACGCCAACGTGCTCGACTCGGACGACCCCGTGCCGAGCAACAGCGGCGGCGGCGCCGTGATGAGCGCGAACGGCGGCGACACGCTCCAGAACAACACCTTCAGCAACAACTCGACGACGGGTGCGCAGACCCCCGGGGAGGCCCTCTACACGGGCAGCGACCCGTTCATCGCGCGCAACCTGATCATTGCGAACTCCGTTGACAGCGCGAACTGCGCGGGCTCCGGCGACGTGCTCGCCGACCTGCCGTTCACCTTCAACCTCGAGACCCCCGACGACGGCGACAGCTGTGGCCTCCTCCCGGCCAACGGCGACCTGCCCGAGGCCGACCCCCGGCTCGGGCCGTTCCAGAACAACGGCGGTCCGACGCGGACACGGGCGCTGCTGCCCGACAGCCCGGCAGCGGGTGACAGCGCCAATCTCAACTGCCCCCTGATCGACCAGCGCGGTCAGGACCGGTTCATCGATGGGTTCTGCCATATCGGCGCCTACCACTTCGACGGCCTCTCGACGGCGCGCGCCGCCCCGTCCTGCCTGACGACCGGCGCCATCCGCGTCGACGTCGAGCCCGCGAAATCCAACGAGGAGCTCAAGTCGGTCCTGTCCCGCGTCGACGGCGGCGCGGTCCGCACGACACCCGGCCAGAACCCGCGCGCCGGAGGCAACGGCCCGATCCTCGAGCGGTTCGCGCTCGTGCCGGTCCCGGACGGGCAGCACACGATCGAGTACTGGGCCGGCTTCCCGATCACCGAATCGCAGGACACCCGCCCGGAGTTCGCCCACCACACCACGTCCGTCTACGCCGACGCGACGGAGCCCCAGGTGACGTTCCGCAGCGACCAGGGCAAGACCGCCTACCTCATCGGGCAGACCGCGTCTGTCTCCGTGACCGCGAGCGACGCGACATCGGGGCTGGCGGCGAACCCCACGGCGGCGCGCATACCGATCGACACCAGGACGCCGGGGACGAAGACCGTCGAGCGCACGGCGACCGACAACTGCGGCAACCGGACCGTCGCCCGCTACACGGCGACGGTGCTGCCGGCGCCCGTGCTCGGCAAGACCGTCAACGTCGAGCCCGCCGGCGGCACGGTTTACGTCAGCGTCCCGGTCCGCGCGAGCAGCGCGGCCTACAAATCGCCGATAAAGGGCCGTCGGTTCGTACCCCTGGCGGAGGCCCGGCAGATCCCCGTCGGATCGTTCCTCGACACCAGGACGGGCACCGTCCGTCTGACCACGGCCACCGACAAGCGCGGGAAGACCCAGGCGGGACGGTTCGGCGCGGGTGTCTTCCAGATCCTCCAGGCGCGCAAGAGGCGCGACAGGGGTCTGACCGAGCTGCGGCTGAAGGGCAGCAGTTTCAGCCGCTGCGGCAAGGGCAGAAAGAGTTCCGCCGCAGAGACCGCCGCGCGCAAGAAGCGCTCGAAGCGCCGGATTCGCCGTCTGCGCGGCAACGCCAAGGGCCGCTACCGCACCCGCGGACGCCACAGCGCCGCCACGGTGCGCGGCACCCGCTGGACCACCGAGGATCGCTGCGACGGCACGTTGACATCGGTCCAGCGCGGCCGCGTGGACGTCCGCGACTTCCGCCGCAAGAAGACGATCAAGCTCCGGACAGGCAAGCGCTACCTGGCCAAGGCCCCATAGGGCACACTACGGCTGTGAGGCGACTCGCCGCGACAGCCGCAGTCCTCGCCGCCGGCCTCGTCCTGCCGGCGGGAGCGGGCGCCGCTTCGCTGTCTGTGACGAATACGAACGACTCCGGGCCCGGCTCACTGCGGCAGACGGTCGCCGGCGCCTTCACCGGCGACGTCATCAACGTGCCGCCGGGCACCTACAACCTGCAGAACCCGATCGCATTCACGACGGGAATCGCCATCGTGGGCCAGGGAGCGACCTCGAGCGCCGTGACGCTGCGAGCCGTCGGCGGCAAGCGGGTGATCTGCGCGGCCAACACCGCTCCCGCAGCGCTCGAGCGACTGCGGATCATCGGCGGGAACGGAGTACCGCACGGGGCGTGCGAGCTCGCCGGCGGTGGCGGCGTGTACCACGGCGGCCCCGCTGCCCTCACGATCATCGACTCGTCGGTGACTCAGAACACGGTCTCGACCGCGACCGCGAACAGGGGCGGTGGCGGCATCGCCAATCTGGCCGGCGCCCTCACGATCGAGAACAGCACGGTGTATGCCAACGCGGCTTCCGCGTCCGGCGCGGACAGCGGAGGTGCCGGGATCTTCCTCGGCACCGGCTCCCTGAACCTGGTCAACTCGACCGTCTCCGGCAACCGGCTCACCGTGACCGGGGCGCCCGCCAACACGGGCGGTGCTGCGATCTTCGCCGGCGGCACATCCGCGACGATCGACTCGGCCACGATCGCCTCCAACGTGCTGTCTGGCACAGGCGGCGCCGCAGTGTTCGACCGCGCCGGGGCGACCGACCTGCACAACACCGTCGTGTCCGGCAACACCGGCGGCAACTGCGGCAACGGCCCCGGAGGTCTCACCTCGAGCGGCTTCAACGCGGCGAGTGACTCGACCTGTGATCCCGTGTTCGTCGACGGGGACGACCTGCCCGATCCGGTCAGCAGCGGCCTGCTCGGGCCGCTCACCGACAACGGAGGGAAAACGCCGACGCAGGCGCTGAGCCTCCCTCCGAACGCGCTGATCGACAGCGGCGACTGCAGCCAGAACGACGACCAGCGCGGGGCCCCGCGGCCCCACGCAAGTGGAGCACTCTGCGACATCGGCGCGTTCGAGTTCGACGGCCGCGCGACGCTCGAGGTGCCCGACTGCACACGTGAGGGGAAGATCCCGTTCACGGTCACGCCGACCGCGAACGGCCTCGAGGGCTTCCGCTACAAGGTCAACGGCGGTCCCACGCAGACCGTCCCACTGTCCGGCAACGCGACGGCGTCCGGCACGCTCACGTTCCCGGAGGGGCGGCGGGCCGTCGAGTTCTGGGGCGACTCGTTCCCGACGGGCGAGGTCGACGGAGGCGAGTTCAACCACCACTTCCCGACGGTTGTCGTCGACCGGACCAACCCGACCGTCGCCGTGCAGAACCCGAACAGGTTCAAGGTGTTCGTGATCAAGCGCGCGGTGAAGGTGAACGTGAACGCGGCCGACTCGATCAGCGGGCTTACCCAGAACCCCTCGGGCGCGCCGCGGATCGACACTGCGCGGCGCGGCACCAAGACCTTCACCCCGAAGGCGGTCGACCTGTGCGACAACGCCCAGACCACGTCGTTCGGCTACAAGGTGCTGGGCCCCGCGCTCGGCACCCGGCTCGTGGTCGAGGAGCTCGCCGGGGCCGCGAAGGTGCAGGCGAGCCAGCGGAAGGGCAAGCCGTTCAGCGCGCTGCGCGAGCCACGCGAGTTCAAGATGGGCTCGTTCGTCGACTCGCGCCGCGGGCGCGTCCGGCTGACGGTGTCGCGCACCGGCGGAACCGGCATCCAGGACAGCGAGTTCTCCGGCGGTCTGTTCCAGGTGCTCCAGTCGCGCAAGCGCTCGCGGAAAGGCCTGACGGAGCTGCGCCTCAAGGGCGGCAGCTTCAGAAACTGCGGCAGCAGCGTCCGCAAGGGCGACGCGCAATCCGCGAAACGCAAGAAGCGCCGCATCCGGCGCCTGCGCGGCAACGGCAAGGGCCGTTACCGCACCCGTGGGCGCTACAGCGCCGCGACCGTGCGCGGGACCGACTGGACCGTCGAGGACCGCTGCGACGGCACCCTGACGCGCGTCAAGCGCGGTCGTGTGGCGGTGCGCGACTTCCACCGCAAGAAGACGATCATCCTCCGCGCCGGCAAGCGCTACCTGGCCAAGGCCCCGTAGCCGGCTCTAGTCGATGCGGCGCGGGCGGATCCGCGTCTCGCCGAGGCTCGTGAAGGCCATCGGTTCGACGTCGATCGCGGCGACGGCGAGGTCGGCGAACAGCGTCGCCCGCTCCATGTCGGCCGGGCCGTAGAGGCCGCCGTCGCGGCGGTCGAGGAACGAGATGGCGCCGATCGGCTGCTCCTCGTCGTCGCGCTTGAGCGGCATCACGAGCATCGTGTAGGGCACGTACCCGGTGCCCGCCGCGATCTGCTGGGCGAAGCGCGGATCGTTGCGGCAATCCACGGCGTCGCCCAGGCCGCTGGCGATCACGGAGCCCGCAATGCCGACACCGGGCGGCAGCCGGACCCCGACGATCTCGCTCGCCCCCGCCCCCCACGCCGACTGATAGACCAGCTCGCCCGTCGTGCGGTCGGTGAGCGCGATCGACGATGCGGCGGCCTCGAACACGCCCGCCGCCGTCTTGACGATCGCCTCGAGGAGGTTCCGCGGGGCGTCGGGACGCTCGACGGACAGCGCGAGCGACTCGCCCTCGGTCTTGAGCCGCTCGCCGAGCGCCTTTGCGAACGCGGTGACCGACGCGACCCTCCGCTCGGGAATCATCTGCAGGCCGGCCTGGATCGTGTCCTCCACCTCCTCGGAGAGCCCCGGAATGATCGAGGTCAGCTTCGTCTTGTCCGCGTAGACGGGGGGTTTGCCGACGATCAGGGTCCACAGCGTCGCCGCAATGCCGAAGACGTCGCTGCGCGGCGACACCACGCCACCGGCGAACACCTCGGGCGCCATGAACCGCGGAGTGCCAATTCCCACGGTGCCCTGCTCCGTGTCGGTCATCTCGGTGGCGATTCCGAAATCGACCAGTACGACGCCCGAATCGCTCAGGATCAGGTTCTGCGGCTTCACGTCCCGGTGGACGATCTGCTGGTCGTGCACGTACTGAAGTGCCTCACAGGCCTGCCGCGAGTACTCCATCGCCTTGTCGACGGGGAGGCCGGGTCTCCCCTCGCGCTCGAGGACCTTGCCGAGGTCGGCCCCCTCGACGAGGTCCATGACCAGGTATTTCCCAGACGGCTCGGCGAAATGGTCGGTCACGCGCACGACCCGCGGGTGGCGCAGCTGCGAGAGCAGGCGAGCCTCGATGTCGAACCGCGCCTCGTGGCGCGTGTCGAGGAGCTGCTTGATGGCCACGCGCTCGCCGGTCTCCGTGTCCTCCGCTGTGTACACCGCACCCATCGCGCCCGACGACAGGGGGGCCTGGACGCGATAGCGCCCGGCGAGCTCAGCGCCGTTGGGGAGTGAGTCTTCGGACGCGACGGGGCCCATGGTGGCGAGACTAACGGGCGCCCGTGCGCGAAGGCGCATGTCGCATCCACACACCCGTACGGGTTAGAGTCGCCGCCGTGCCCTGGGTGGAGGTATTCGCCGTGTTCGTTCTCTGCCACCTGGTGGGCGACTACGCCGTCCAGACCGACTGGCAGGCGCGCACCAAGCAGGGTGGTCTTTCCGGCGGAGAGAGCGGGCGTGCGCTGGCGGCGCACGTGGCCACCTACACGCTGTGCTTCGTACCCGCCTTCGTATGGCTTGCCGGCGATCTGTCGGCGCTCGCGCTGGCAGGCACCGCAGCTGCTGTCGCCGTGCCGCACTTCATCCAGGACGACGGGCGCCTGCTGCGGACCTACATGACCCGCGTCAAAAAGCTCGACCCGGCCAACCTGGCCGTGGCAGCCGCGGTCGACCAGACGTTCCACCTCGTCGCGCTCTTCGCGCTGGCACTGGCGGTGGGCGAATGAGGGGGAGCACGAAGCGGCTGCGGACGCTGCTGTTCGTCGGCGTCGGCGTGATCCTCACGGGCGTCTGCGTGGTGGCCTACGCCACCGAGGCGTTCGACGGCCTGGAGCTCGACTCGGTGGACGCGCGGTTCTCGGTCCGCGGCGACCAGAAGCCACCCGACGACATCGTGATGGTCCTGATCGACGACGCCACCTTCCAAGACCTGAGCCTGCGCTGGCCGTTCCCGCGCGACGTGCACGCCAAGGCGCTGGACCGTGTCATGGCGGACGGCCCGGAGGCCGTTGCCTACGACGTGCAATTTTCCGAGCCGAGCGAGAGCGAAGCGGAGGACAACGCGCTCCTCAACTCCCTCCTCGATGCCGATGGCAAGGCCGTCCTGTCGTTCACCGAGACCGACGGCAAGGGCGGGGTCAACCTGCTCGGGCAAGGCCAGGAACAGCTCGAGGTCACGGGCGCCCGCGCCGGCAACGGAGTGTTCCCCACCGACCCGGGCGGGATCATCCGCAAGATCGCCTACGAGGCCGACACGCTGAAGTCCCTCGGGGTGGTGACCGCCGAGGTCGGGTCGGGTCGCAGGGTCAGCACGGACAAGTTCGACGACGGGAAGGCCTGGATCGATTACTACGGCGGTCCGGAGACGATCCCCGGGGTCTCGTTCTCGCGGGTCGCCCAGAACAAGTTGCCGAAGGGGTTCTTCAAGGACAAATACGTGGTGATCGGACCCGAGGCACCGTCGCTGCAGGACGTCCACCCCACCTCCACCACCGGGACCGAAGGGGAGATGTCGGGCGCCGAGATCCAGGCCAACGCACTGCAGACGGTCAGGCGTGGCCTGCCGCTCCAGAGCGGCCCTGACTGGGTCAACTACCTCCTGATCGTGGCGCTGGGGATGCTGGCGCCGCTTGCCAGCCTGGGCCTCTCCCCGCTGCGCGCGCTGGGCCTGGCGGTGCTGGCCGGCGTCGTATTCACCGTCGCGGCGCAGCTGCTGTTCAACAGCGGGACCGTCCTCTCGTTCGTCTACCCGATGGTGGCCCTGGTCCTGACCTCGATCGGCGCCCTCGCCATCCACTACGTCACCGCCGCGTTCGAGCGCGAGCGCGTGCGCGACATGTTCTCCCGGTTCGTCCCCGAGAACGTCGTGGACGACGTGCTCTCCCGCGCCGACGAGGGCCTGCGACTCGGCGGCGTCCAGCGCGAGGGCACGGTCATGTTCACCGATCTGCGCGGCTTCACGAGCTTCGCCGAGTCGATGCAGCCGGACGAGGTGATCGAGGTGCTCAACCGCTACCTGACCGAGATGAGCGACGCGATCCTTGACCACGGCGGCACCCTCGTCGCCTACATGGGCGACGGCATCATGGCCGTTTTCGGCGCGCCGATCGGGCAGGACGACCACGCCGACCGGGCGCTCGCGACGGCGCGCGAGATGCTCGACATCCGGCTGCCCCGGTTCAACGAATCGCTGCGCGACAGCGGGCTCGGCGAGGGCTTCCGGATGGGCATCGGGCTGAACTCGGGCCCCGTGATGTCCGGCAACGTCGGTTCCGAGCGGCGGCTCGAGTACACCGCGATCGGTGACGTGACCAACACCTCCTCGCGGATCGAGGGGATGACGAAGGGGACCGACCACCAGCTGTTCCTCGCCCAGTCGACCCGCGACTTCCTCGAGGACGTGCCGGACGACCTGTTCCTCGTCGGCGAGTTCGAGGTCCGCGGGCGCGAGCAGAAGATCTCGCTGTGGTCGCTGGGCGATCAGCCGACGTCGTAGCCGAGCTGCTTCAGCTCGGCCACCGCCTGCGTCGCCTGACGCTGGGCGCGCCTGACCGACCTGCCCGCGGCCCGGTACGCGCCGGCGTTGTCGCGCGCAGCGGCTGAGGCCAGCTGCGCGTAGGCGCGGCCGGCGCTCGTCAGCGCGCGGCGCAGCGCGGCCGTCGGGGCAGCCTCGGCCGGGCCCGCCGGAGCCCGTCCGACAGCCGCAGCCGCATTTGCGTAGGCCCGGCTCACCCGGCGCGCGGCGGCGGCCTGGGCGGACTGCGAGCGCGCCGAGCGCAACGCCTTCAGCCCGGCCGCGCGGCTGCTGTCGAGCTTCGTGATCGCAGCGCCGAGCGCCTCGGCGTAGGCCTCGCTCGGGCCGAGCGGCAGCGCCTTCGCCCCCGTCAGCTTCAGCGTCTCGGCCACGCGCCCGCAGTCGGTGGTGAATGCCGGCGTGGCCTCGCGGCATGCGACCGTGACCACGCCGTTGCTCGTCGGGACCGCGAACACAGTCGCGGTTCCGGTCAGCCCGCGCGGGCGGAGCCCCGTGTACCGCAGCGCCTCGGCGCCGCCGAGGCGGACTGCCTGGCCGCGCGGGGTGCCGGACAGGAGACGGGTGAACGACGGGGGCAGCAGAAGCGGGCCGACTGGGCTGACCGTGCCCGCGACGACGCTGTCGGCGCCACCACCGGCGGGCGCGAGCACGAGCGGCGACGCGGGCTCCAGGCCGGGAATCGAGCTCTCACCGCCGCCCACGCGCTCCCAGCCGTCGGGGAACGACAGCTCGACGTCGCCGGCCGAGGCGGAGCTGGTGAACGCCTCCTCGCCCTCGTCACTGCCTGAGCTGCCGAGGACAAAACCGGCGACGGCGGCGGCTACCGCGGCGGCCACGAGCGCGCCGATCAGGCGGCGGTGCGAGGGCGCCGCGGTGGCGGGCGGAGCTGTCGCGGCGGCAGCGGCCTTCGTGGGCGCGCCGGCGGCGATCGGGGCCTTGGCCGGGGCGGTGGGCGTTCCCGCGCGCACGGTCGCACCGGCCGGCGCGGGCACTCCAGCGGCCGCGGTCGGGGCGCCGGGGCCTTCGCCGGCGCCGGCGCCGCCGGGAATCGCCGACTGGGTGGTGTCCGCGGCGCCGACGCCCAGCGCCCGCGCCGCGTCGCGCAGGAAGTCCGACGCGGTCGCCTGCCGCTCGTTCGGCTCCTTCGCCATGCCCTTCGCGATCACCTCGTCGATCTCCGGCGGCAGCTCGGGCCGCTTGGCCGTGGGCTTCGGCGGCTCCTCGGTCATATGGGCGAACAGCACCGCGGCCTCGCTGGGCTTGGAGAACGGCACCTCGCTGGTCAGGCACTCGTAGAACACGCCGGCGAGCGCGTACACGTCGCTGGCGCTCGTGGCCCCCTCACCGCGCATCTGCTCGGGCGACACGTAGTCGATGGTGCCCACGAACTGACCGGTGTCGGTGAGCCTCCCGGCCTCGTCCGGCGCCTTCGTCAGCCCGAAGTCGGCCAGGTACGGGTGATCGCGCGCGCCGAGCAGGATGTTCTGCGGCTTGACGTCGCGGTGGATCAGCCCCACCTCGTGCGCGGTGTCGAGCGCCTCGGCGACAGGGCGGAGGATCCGCACCGTGCGCGCCGGATCGAGCGACCCGTCGAGGATCAGCTCCTTCAGGGTCGGCCCGCGGACCACGCGCATCGCGAGGAACAGGCCGTGCTCTGTCTCGCCCGCCTCGTAGACAGTGACGATGTTCGGATGCTCGATCTGGGCCTGGAGCAGGCCCTCGCGGCGAAAGCGCTCGCGGAAGGTCGGATCCGAACTCAGGTCCGTCGCCAGGACCTTGAGCGCGATCGTGCGGTTGAGCGAGAGCTGGGTGGCGTTGTAGACGGCCCCCATGCCCCCTTCGCCGAGTACGCCGTCGACGCGATAGCCCGCGACGATTGTCCCTGGGTTCAGCACGTGGCTTCGAGTCTAAGGTCTGGGGCGCGGGGAACGGAGCCGGCCGTGCTCAACCTTCGAGGATGGCGCCGCCCCCGCCGCCGCCCCCGGAGCCACCACCACCACCGCCGCCCGACGGCGCAGGTGCAGGTGCAGGTGCAGGTGCAGGTGCCGAACCGCCACCGCCGCTCGGGGCGGGCGCCGATCCGCCGCCACCACTCGGAGCGGGTGCAGGTGCCGGCGCCGGCCGCAGCGCCGGCACCGCCGCGGGCGCGCCGAGGCCCGGCACGGCCGGCGACCCCGACTTCATCTCGATCTCCTGCGGGCCCGCCGGCTCGCTGTCGCTGCTGCCGCCGGCGGCCGTGGCGATCCCGAAGGCAGCGCCGAAGGCGACGAGCGCCACCAGCGCGACCAGCGCGATCGACTTGCCCGTCATCCGCAGCGGCGGCGCGGCTTGCGCGATCCCGGGTTGAGGCAGCGCTCGGTCTTCTTGAAGTTGCCGCGCACGATCCGGTACTGAATCCAGCGACCGATCGCCGCCTTCTTCGTCACGAGGATCGTGAGCTTCGACCCGGCCCCGAGGTTCGCGCCGGTGAGCCGCCGCATGCGCGCGGTGCCGCGCGAACGCTTGACGACCTGCTTGCGGCAGGCGCGGCGCGTGCAGGAGGCCTGGACGCGAGCGTTCCTGGTGGTCGCGACCGTGAGCCCGAGGATCCGGATGCCGTTCGCCGTGGGCATCGCCCGCAAGGTCACCGCGCCGCGCAGGCGCGGCGGGCAGCCGTTCCTCCCGCTGCCCTTGACCTTCGGGCAGTCGTCGTTCGAGTCGAGGACGTTGTCGTTGTCCTGGTCGGCGAGGAAATCGAAGAGGAACTCGAGGTTGCCCGCAACGCCGTTGACGGCGCCAACCTGGACGGTGTACGCGGCACCCTTCTTGACCCGGACGAAGAACTCCTCGTGGCTGCTCGACTGCTGGTTCGAGCACAGCGAGCGGTTCCAGTCAGGCTTGCTGGTGCGCACGTCGTACGGGATCACGCGCAGCAGCGAGTCGTAGCCATTGGCCTGCAGCCGGACGAGGCCGGTCACGTCCGGGAAGAAGTCGTACCAGACGGTCTTGCCGTAGTTGATCACGCCGCAGCGGGTGAGCTCGGCGCCGCCGCCGGTGCCCTTCGGCGCGAAGAGGTCGGTCTGGGTGGTGGCCTGGAGCGTGCTGAAGGGTGCGACGCGCAGCGTGCTGTCGCGGTCCAGCTTCTGGCCGGGCGAGTTGATCTGGTGCGAGTCGAGGTAGTTGTCGTTCGGCGGCGGCGCGGCCATGGCGGCCGGCACGGACAGGGCGAACGTCGCGGCGACGGTAACGAGGCCCCCGACGACGAGTTGCAAGCGCGATCTCATCAGTCTCATTATGTGCACGAACACCGGACCTTGCGCAAGTTGCGGGCCATCTACAGGTCCATCGTGGGCCCGGCGCCGGCCGTCGACCAGCCGAACCGGGTGACCTCGTCGCGCGGGGCCAGGGCGCCCGGGCGGGTGCCGCGACGGACGAACAGGACCGGAGCGGGCGCGGCACGGGCGATGGCCGAGCGCATCGGCCCGAGACCCTCCTCGCGCCAGCGCTCGGACAGGCCGACCACCAAGAGCCCCGCGCCCGCGGCCGCAGCGAGGATTCCCTCGCGGCCCTCGTCGGCCACGATCGGCGTCGAGGCCACCCCGGCGTGGTGCTGGACCAGGAGCCCGGCGTCCGCCAGCCGGCGCGTGACGGCGGCGCGCTCGTCGCTCTGCCCGGCGGCGCCGAGCAGGTTCAGCGGCGCGTTGGCCGATGCGGCGATCCAGGCACCGATCTCGAGGGCCGCCCAGTCGTGCTCGGCGCCTCCGAACGGCACGCAGACCCCGTGATCGGGCGACGGCAGGACCCGCTGGCCCTCCTTCGCGACCAGCACGCCGACGTCGGACGGCGCATGCTGGAGTACGTGCCCGACCTCCCCGCGCGGCACACCGTCGCCGAGCAGCGGCCGGCGGCCGTCGATCAGCAGCAGCGAGACCTCCTCCGCCGTCGACAGGCGCATGAGGTCCTCACCGGCGTCGGTCGACACGAACGCGACAGCGCGGGCCGCCACGCCGGTCTCGATCAGATCGTTGCGAGCCGCCTCGGCTGCCGTCGAGGCCGCGGCGAGGTGCATGTTCTCCGTCTGCAGCGCGCCGCGCGCCGAGGCGCCGCGCGGCGGCCGTAGGAGCCGCGCGATGATCACCTCGCGCGGTGGGTCGGACTTGGCGAGCGGTTCGGCCAGGGCGGACAGGTGGGCGAGCGCCTCGTCGCTGCGCGGCGCCACGAGGATCGCCTCCTTCGGCACGGTCAGCGCCGGGAACTCCGCCATCGACATCTCGCGCGCCTCGATCAGCTCCTCCTCGACCGGCGCGCCCAGCTCGTTGCGCGGGTCGAGCAGGCGCAACAGCGGGCCCGCCATGAGCGTCGTCACCAGGGCCATGATCACGAGCATCGCGAACAGCGCGTCGGAGATCACGCCCTTCTCGAGCGCGAGATTCAGGACGATCAATTCGGTCAGGCCGCGCGTGTTCATCAGCGTCCCGATCACGGCCGACTCGCGCCAGCCGAAGCCCGTGAACCTGGCGGCCGCGGCCGCGCCGACCAGCTTCCCGGCCATCGCGACCACGAGCAGTATTCCGGTGAGCACGAGAAGCTCGGGCCTGTCGAGCAGGCCCATGTCGGTCTTGAGGCCCGTGAACGCGAAGAACAGGGGCAGGAGGAGGGTGATCGTGAACGTCTCCACGCGCCCGGTGATGTCCTCGGTCAAGCCGGCGTGGCGAGGCATGATCAGGCCCATGACGAACGCGCCGAAGATCAGCGCGATCCCGATCTCCTCGGTTGCGAAGGCCGAGACCAGGACGCCCGCGAAGATCAGCGCGATCCAGCCGCCGGGAACCGTCCCCGACTCCTCGTAGGCGATCGACACGCGGCCCAGCAGGGGCCGCACCGCGAAGCCCATCACGAGGCAGAACACCAGCGCGAGCGCGATGGTCAAAAGCACCTCGGAACCGCTACCGGCGACGGCCACGGCGGTGGCGAGCGCGATCAGGAACCACGCGGTCACGTCGTCGACGGCCGCGCAGGCGAGCGCCAGCACCCCGACCGGCCGCTTGAGCATCCGCCGCTCGACGAGGATCCGGGCGAGCACAGGGAACGCCGTGATCGACATCGACACGCCCATGAAGAGCGCGAACGCGATGAACTTCTTGTCGGGCCCGACCAGCTCGTACATCGGCAGCGCGACGGCGAGGCCGAGCAACATCGGCAGGGCGACGCTGACGTTGGAGATCGCCGCGACCTGGCCCAGCCGGCCCTTGAGCTGGGACAGGTCCACCTCGAGGCCGACGAGGAACATGTAGAAGACCAGCCCCAGCTGCGAGACCACCCCGATGTACGGGATCACGTCCGTCGGGAACAACGCCGCCTCGATGTCCGGAGCGACGGCCCCGAGGAGCGTCGGGCCGAGGGCGATACCGGCCAGCACCTCCCCCATGACCCGTGGCTGGCGGAGCGCGACAGCGCCCATCCCCGCGAGCCGGGCGACGAGCATCACCACCGCGATCGCGATGAAGAACTGGGCAAACAGGCTGCCCGCCTCGCGCTGCTTCGTGGCCACGACCCGCTCGCTGCCGGCCGGGGCCGCGGCCCCGCCAGTCGGCGGCTCCTCACCCGGAGGCAACAGGGTCAGGTTGATCGTGCGGCCGAGCGCCTCGCCGTAGACAGGCCGGGTCACGCCGCCGGGGCAATGGGCCACGCCCTCCACCGCGCCGTCGTCGTATTCGAGCTCCGCGAGATCGCGCTCCTTCGACACGACGTCGTACGGCCCGTGGCCCTCGACCTCGACCTTGCCTCCGAGGCAGGGCGACCGCGGCGAGATGTCGTACTCGCCCTCCAGCGAGCCGGGCGCCTGCGGCTTCGGCGTGCCAGCGGGCAGGACGTCGCGCTTGAGGACCGCGCGGAACCGCTCGCCGCCGACCGTCCCGCGCACGCTGCCGTCGGCGGCACGCGCGTCGATCTCCTGCTTGCCGCCCTCGACACACTCGACGTCGCCCGTGAGGTGCCCCTCCTCGAACTCGAGCTTGCCGGAGAGGTCGCCCTTGGTGTTGTCGAGGTTCGCGAACCGGCCCGACTGCTTGATGTCGAACCGCGCGCCGAGACAGGCGCTGGTGCCCTGCGTGTCGTAGCCACCCGCGATGTTCGGCTGTGCCTCGCGGTTCTCGCCCGCGGCGACGATGACGATCGTGCCCACGGCGACGACCACGGCGACGACCACGTAGAGCAGGACTAGTCGGTTCCGCACGACGCTGGCCCCCGAATCCATGCGCCAACCCTACGTGACGGACGACGCTCGGGGAACCGCTGAGCGTAGGCTGCCGGGACATGTGGCGGCCACAGGCGAGCAGGGACGGAGAGCCCGAGATCCGCGTCGGGATCGACGTCGTGGAAGTGGGCCGGATCCGGCGGGTCATGACCACCGAGGACCGCCAGCGGCGCGTGTTCACCGAGGGCGAGATCGCGTACTGCCGCGGGAAGCGGCGCCAGTACGAGCACCTCGCCGCCCGTTTCGCCGCCAAGGAGGCGGTGCTGAAGGCATTCGGCACCGGTGTCGCGCAAGGCATCCGCTGGACCGACGTCGAGGTGGTGCGCGACGACGCCGGGCGGCCGCGGCTGCAACTCGACGGCGAGGCTGCCGCGATCGCCGTGCGGCGCGGCCTGCGCCAGCTCGACCTGTCGCTGACCCACACGGCCGACGTGGCGTTCGCCCAGGTCGTGTCGGTCTGGGACGAGGTGGATTGACCTCGTCCCGCGCTCTGGCGCTCGCAGGCCAGGCGAGATAGCCTGCCCGCGCATGCTGAAGCTGCTCGTGACCGCCGGCTCCGCGCTCGGAGCCGAGATCCGCATCGAAGCGGAATTGGAGATCGGCCGCGACGCCGAGGGTGAGGGCGCGCTCGGAGGCGACCTCGAGATCTCGCGCCGCCACGCGCGGATCACCAACACCCCCAACGGCTACACGATCGAGGACCTCGGCTCGAGCAACGGCACCTTCCTGAACGGGCGCGCCGTCGAGGCGCCCGAGCTGCTCACCCCCGGCGACGCGCTCGAGCTGGGATCGACCACACTGTTCGTCGAGCAGCCGTTCGAGGGCCGCGCGGCGGCCGACCCCGCGCCCGAGCCGGTCGAGACGGCCGCCCCGCCGTTCGAAGAGGCCACCGCGCCCGCCTCGGACGAGGTCGCGGCGGCGATTGCGGCCCTCGACCTGCGCATCGACATCGACTTCGATCCGCCCACGGCCCGCCTGCAGTTCGGCGAGGGCGGCGGCGTCGTGACCTTCGAGCAGCGCGACGGCGAATGGAGGCTCGACTCCCCATGACGACCGTCGCCTTCCTGTTTCCCGGGCAGGGCTCGCAGAAGGTCGGCATGGGGGCCGAGATCCGCGAGCAGCGCCCCGAGGTCTTCGACAAGTACTTCTCCCCCGCCGAGGAGGCGTCCGGCCTGCCGCTGGGCAAGCTGTGCGCCGACGGCCCGCAGGAGGACCTGACGAGCACGGACGTTGCGCAGCCCGCGCTGTTCGCGCTGTCGCTCGCGGTCGCGGAGCTGGCCGGCGAGGCGGGCCTCGAGCCCACCCACGTGGCCGGCCACAGCCTCGGCGAGTACACGGCCTCCGTCGCGGCCGGCTCGCTTCCGTTCGACGTCGGCGTGCGCCTGGTCTCGCAGCGGGGCGCGTTGATGGCCGGCGCGCAGAACGAGGTGCCGGGCGCGATGGCCGCGATCATCGGCCTCGACGCCGATGGGGTCGAGCAACTTTGCGCCGAGGCCTCTGCCGCCGGCACGGTCGCACCCGCCAACTTCAACACCCCCTCCCAGCTCGTCTGCTCCGGCGAGGAGGCGGGCATCCTGAAGCTGATCGAGCTCGCCGAGGCCGCCGGCGCCCGCAAGGCGCTGCGCCTCCAGGTCGGGGCTGCCTTCCACAGCGAGCTGATGCGACCGGTCCAGAGCGAGCTCGCGGAGACGATGGATGGCCTCAGCTGGGCCGATCCGCGCGTCCCGCTCGCGGGGAACGCCTCGGGCCAGCTGCGCACGACCGCGGCGGAGGTCCACGAGGCGCTCGTGGCGCAGATCGCCAGCCCCGTGCGCTGGGTCGACTGCGTCCGGACGCTGATCGGGGCCGGCTGCGACACGTTCGTCGAGCTGGGGCCCGGCCGGGTCCTCGGCGGGCTCGTCCGCCAGATCGACCCCGAAGTGAAGACGCTCTCGGCCGACGGGCCGACGGCCCTCGCCAAGGTCGCTGAAGAGCTCGCTGCCTGACGGTTCTGCGGGGAGCGGTTGCGCGGCTCGGCGTCTACTGCGGCTGATGAGGCGGCGGTGTTTGTACGGACCTGTTCGTCGAGCGCGTCCTGTTGCGTTGGCCGTCCCTCGGGAGCGTGCGCGCCGCTCCGCCTATGAGACGAATAACGCGCGCAGCGGCGCCGAGCCGTGCTACGGGAGAGCGAGACGTGTGACAAGCGAAGCACTGCTGTCGGTGAGCCGTTCCAAACCGGCCCCGCCAGACGGCCAGGCTCCGAGCTGAGCTCAGCCGAGCTTCGCTCAGCTGCCTGACGGCACGCGGTGCAGGCCCGACGGGCTCGGTAGGTTGCGCAGCTCGGCGGGCAACTCGTTGACCGCCGAGAACTGGCGGGCCAGGGCGGGTGGCCCCGCGCCCTCCGGCGCGGCGGCGAACGGCACGACCGCCAGCGGCTCGTACTCGGGCCGCACCGACCAGTCGGTCGAGCGGAACTCGCCGGCGTTCTCGATCCAGCTCAGGGACAGCAGCGGCAGGATCACAACCTTGGTCCAGATGGCGATCACCCAGACCACCCAGTAGAAGATGATCGCCTCGGCCGGCGTGAGCCCGACCTCGAGCACCTGGGCGAGGATGTAGAGCAGGACGAACTCGCCCGCCGCCAGCACGAACGTCAGCCACGGCGGCTGCCACTTGATGATGAACGGGTAGAACGCGGTGTCGAGCGCGACGCCGAGGACGAAGTAGACCCCGATCAGCACGATCCAGCCCTCGTTGCCCGTGATCAGCGAGATGATCGTCGCGCCGATCGCGGGGATGATCAGGATGGCCCAGCGGGTCTGGACACGGCCGAGGACTGTCGGGCACATTGCTTGGTTCCCCCTATGCGAGCTGCTGTGTCGAGTCGACTGTGCGGAGCGCGGCGGACACCTCGCGCCCCATCGAGAACTGCAGCGCCAGCCGCGACGGGAACGGGCGCTTCTTCAACCGCTCCGCGCGCGCGCAGTCGGCCACGAACCGCCGGCCGACGTACTTCAGCCCCGCGATCGTGTCGCCGTGCGGGATCACGTTGTTGGCGATCAGGCCCATGCAGCACATGCGCGACTCCGGCCGGTCGATGCCGGGCACGCCGCAGTTCGTCTGGAGCTTCATCCGGCCACCCGAGATCGGCACCTGGTAGTGCTCGATCAGGCGCCGCAGCAGCGGGATCGTCAGCGCGGACTTGTTGAAGCCGGTGCCGGCCACGACCCCGGTGACGTCGAGCCAGCCCGGGTCCTCGCCGAAGCGGCTCGACACATGTACACGCATCCCGGCGGGGCCGTCGTCGACCTGGTCGATCTCGCCGACGAGGGCCTCGAAGCGCCCCTGCGCGGTCCCTTCCTCGATCCGCGTGATCCATTCGCGGCGCTTGGGCTTCGTGCCCTTGAGCACGTCGCCGAGGAACTGGACCCGCTCCTCCCACGGGAGCGACACGTACGCGTCGATGCCGCGCGACTCGAACAGGCAGCGCGGCACGTTGAGGTCCTGGGTCTCGGGCTGCGGGCTGCGGGTCAGCGCGAGGCACGAGCCGCCCGCGTCGAGGATGTTCGCCCACTCGTTGACCGACGCGATGCCCGCGCCGAGAACGATGTAGCGGCCGCCCTGCGCGTACTGCTTGGGCTCGTAGGCCTGGACGATACGGTCGCCGAAGCGCGGGTCCTTGCGCGCCTTCGCCAGGACGGGCGGGAACGCGAGGGGCCCGTGGCCGGGCGCCAGCATCACGTGCTTGGTGCGGCCGATGAAGTTCGCCTGCTCGTCGTAGAGCAGGAAGTGCGGCGTGGGCTGCAGCTCGCGCTGCACCCAGCCGACCCGGAGCGGCACGCGCGACTCCTCCCAGCCCATGCGCTGCTTGACGATGTGGGCCTCCGTGAGGATCTCCGGGACCCCGGGGTTGTACTTGCGCTTGACGGTCCGCCACAGCACCGCCGGAGACTTGTGCGCCCACGCGTCCATCTGCGCGAACGTCGGCCAGTCCGGTGCGAGGAAGTGCGACTCGGACTCCGAGCGCAGGACCGTCTGGCCGAGATTGGTGGCGAACTGCTGGTAGGTCCCGACCGGGTTGTCGCTCGGCCCGAAGACCGAGATGTCGGAGTTCTCGAACCCGAGGTAGCGAGCGGTCGTGTGGACGAGCAGCGACCCGAAGCCGTCGCCGACGACGGCGAGGGTGGAGTCCCGTGGAGTTCCGGCGGCCATTTGCTCACCCTAGTCCACCGTCTCCGGCCCGGGCAACCCCAGAAATCGGGTAATTGCAGCGGCCCCGGCGCGCGGTTATGCTCGCGCCGCGTGTCCAACCTGACTCTCGAGATCGTCGAAGGACCCGGTGCCGGTCTCCAGGTGCGCCTCGACCGCCCGGTCGTGATCGGCCGCGACGAGGGCGCCGACATCGTTCTCCAGGATGGCGAGGCTTCGCGCAGTCACGCGCGGGTGAGCCCGGCGACCGACGGATCCGCCGTGGTCGAGGACCTCGACTCCGCGAACGGCACGTTCCTCAACCACAACGAGGTGCAGGGCCCGGCGCGCCTCGACCCCGGCGACGAGCTGCTCATCGGGGTCACCGTGATCGAGGCCCGCAGCGCGCAGCAGGTCTCAGCCGAGCCGTCCGCCGTCCGGGCGGTACCGGCGGGGCTGATCACCGCGCCGCGCCAGCCCGCCTACGTGAGCGCCGACATCCTCCAGGGCGAAGCCCATGGCCCTGGCGAGCCCGAACGCCGGGGGCAGCCCGAGCTCGAGAAGTTCCTCGACGTGAAGGTCCGCCGCCAGGCGCAGCTCGCGCCGCTCGCGTTACTCACGCTGATCGCGCTGGCGCTGATCCTGTACTTCGGTACGTAGCGGGCCGCGCGCGCCCGGGGGCGCGTCAGCTTCGCTCGGCGAAGTAGACGACGAGCCCGATTGCCGTCGCCACAACCGTGCCGTAGGAGAGCGCGACGGGAACCCATGAGCGGGAGGCAAGCCCGCCGCCGCGAGAGCGGGTCGGCGGCGCAAACGCGCCCATCGGAGCCGGCTCCGGGGCGGGCCCTCGACGCACGCCCGACAGGGGCGGCGCGGCGGGGACGGCGACCGGCGGCGGCTCCACCGCGACCGGTGCCACGGTGCCGCCGGCGGCGGGTGCCGGGGGTGCGGCGGCGACGGGCGCCGAGCGGGTCGGCTGGGACACGGGGATGCCTTCGACCTCGAACTCGATGTTGCCGGCCGTGAAGCGGCCCCCGTTGGCCAGCTGGACCGGCGTCACGATCGGGCGCCCGTCGACGAACGTGCCGTTCGTGGACCCGAGGTCCTCGATCACGAGGAAGCCGTCGCCGGGGCGAAGCGCGAGGTGACGCCGCGAGAGCTCCTCGTCGTCGATCGTGATGTCGGCGGCGTCGCGGCCCAGCACCTTGTCGGTGTCGATCACGAACGCCTGGCCGGCGACCCGGCCCCCCCTTGCGCGAATGCTGACCATCTGCGCCGATCCTCTCACGCGGCAGGGAGGAAGGCAACAGGCGAAAACGGGGACGGGAGGACGCCCGGGCCGGTGGTACGGTTGGGCCCGTGACGGGGGACCCGGGACAGCTCAGACTGGTCGTGACCGCGGGTAACGCGGCGGGCACGGAGTTCATGGTCGACAGCGAGCTGGAACTCGGCCGCTCGAGCGACGAACCGGGACGCCTCGCCGGCGACATCGAGATGTCGCGGCGGCACGCGCGCATCGCCCGCGCGGGCGATTTCGAGTTCACCGTCGAGGATCTCGGCTCGACGAACGGCACCTTCGTGAACGGCGCACGGCTGATGGCGCCGGCCGTGCTCGCACAGGGGGACACGATCGAGCTCGGCGCGACGAGCTTGGTGGTCGAGGGTCTGCCGGAGCCGGAGCCGGAGCCGGAGCCGGTCGCGGAGCCCGAGCCTGTGGCCGCGCCGGAGGCCGGGCCTGTCGCCGAGCCCGAGCCGGTCGCGGAGCCCGAGCCTGTCGCCGAGCCCGAGCCCGAGCCCGAGCCTCTCGCCGAGGCCGAGCCCGAAGCCGCACCGGCCGGCGCCCCGGCTCTCAGCCTGCGCGTCGAGATCGACCTCGCTGCCGGCGAGGCGAGCCTGGGCGTCGAGGGCTCGCCCGACTCCGCGCGGCTACGCCGCGGCGACGACGGCTGGCAAGTCGTCACCGACTGACCCGCTGCGGGCACGATCCCGTCCCCGTGTGAACCAGGCGCATCGATGGTCGAAATAGCGCCCATGGAGGGCGCGATTTGGTCCCGTGGTCGCGGGCTGGGACGGCGGGACGGGATAGCGACCAAGCCGGATACGAATCAGCCGGGAAGCTGCCACGCGCCCGGCTCCGACCTTGGCTCTAGAGCGACGCTCTCCTGGCCGCACTCCACGCGGAGCTCGTGGGCGGCAGGGTCGAGCCTGATCCGCAGCGACAGCCGGACGGGCGGCGGGTCCGCGGGCTCGGCCTCCGCCGCCAGGGGCTCCGCGACCTCCACGGACTCGGCCTCCGCCGCCAGGGGCTCCGCGACCTCCACGGGCTCCGGCTCCGCGGCCGCCGGCTCCTCCCCCGCCCGGACCTCGATCTCCGTGCCCCCGACGAGCAGGATGTCCCCGACCGATACGAACACCGGCCCCTCGACCGCGGTGCCGTTGACGTGCGACCCGTTGGTCGAACCGAGGTCCTCGAGCGCCCAGCCCTCGGCATCCATGTACACCCGGGCGTGGGTGCGGGAGAGCTCCGGGTCGCCGCCGAGCGTGCCCTCGCTCGCCGCCTCGCGGCCGATCACCAGCTCGTCCGCGACCGCGATCTCCGTCCCCGCGGCCGGGCCGAGGATCACCCGCAGGATGAGGACGGTGGGCGGTGGCTCCGGCACTGCCGCGGGCGCGCCCAGCGCGAGCGCGGCCGCTTCGATCAGCGCGGCGCACGTGGGGAACCTGTCCGCCGGGTCCTTGGCCATCGCCGTCGCCACCACGTCGTCGATCGCCGCGGGGAGGTCGGGGCGGTGCTCGGTGACCAGCGGCGGGGGATCCTGGAGGTGCGAGAAGAGCAGCCTCTCCTCGGCCTTGCGCCCGAACGGCGGGCCGCCCACGAGGCACTCGTAGAGCATGCAGCCGAGCGAGTACACGTCGGCCCGGCCGTCGAGATCCTCGGCCCTGATCTGCTCGGGCGCGACGTAGTCGGAAGTGCCGACGAAGAACCCCAGCGCGGTGAGCGGCCCGCTGTCCCGCGACGGCGCCTTGCTGAGCCCGAAGTCGGTCAGATAGCAGTGCACGGGCTCCCCCGCGGGGAGTTCCGCGAGCACGACGTTCGCGGGCTTGACGTCGCGGTGGACCAGGCCCTCCGCATGGACGGCGTCGAGCGCATCGCCGACCTGGCGGAGGATCTCGATCGCCTCGTCGGGCTCGAGCCGTCCGCGCCCCGTCACGGTCGCGGCGAGGTCGGACCCGATCACCAGGTCCATGACCATGTAGAGCTGGCCGGCAGCGTCGCCGACCTCGTGCACGCGGATGATGTGCGGGTGCTCGAGCGCGCTGGCGTAGCGCGCCTCACGGCCGAACCGGCGCCGGAACTCCTCGCTGGCGGAATGCTCGGGCAGCAGCAGCTTGAGCGCGAACCGCTGCCCCGTCGCCGGCTGTTCCACCTCGTAGACGGCCCCCATCCCCCCGCGCCCGATCAAGGACGTGACGCGATAACCGCCGACGTCACTGCCGACGCCGATGCTCTCGTTCACGGGGCCCCCTGGGCTAGTCCTCCGGATCCCAGCTGTAGAACTCGCGCGCCTGTGCGTCCTTCGGCGACTTCCACGTCTCGGGGTTGTACGGGGTGATGAACTCGTCGAGGCGGCGGCTGATCTCCTTGAAGGCCGGGTCGTCGCGAACGCTGTCGACGGCCTCCGCGAAGTCCTCGTCGGTCTCGAGGTAGTGGACGTACACGTCGTCCATCACGAACAGGCTGCGGTGCCTGACGCCCGCCTTCGCGGGCAGATCCGTGCCGTCCGACTCGGCGAAGATCTTCGCTACCTCGTCCTCCGCGCCCGGCTTGATCTTGGCGATTATCAATCCACGCTTGATCATCAGCTGCGGGCCTCCGCCCCGGTCTCCTGCTTGACGACGAACTTGTACGACCGGGCCTCTTCCATGCACTCCCGCATCGGGCGCGCCTGGTCGCGGTGCTCATCGGTCTCCTCCCACGCGTAGAAGTCCTCGATGTTGTCCCACTCGCTCGTGATGCACCACGTGCGCTCGTCCTCGGCGGACTGGCACACCTGGTCGACGATGTGGCCCTTCACGCCGCCGGCGACCACGTAGCGCACCGCCTCGTACGCCTCGAGGAACTGGTCCCCCGTGACCTCGGGCTTGAGCTTGACGATGAAGACGACGCGGCCCTTCACGACTCCTCCCCTGCCTGCTCCTCGAGACGCTCCTTGATCACGCCCATCTGGACCTTGGTGTTCTTGTTCATGTACTCCTCGGCGCCCGCGTCGTCGGCCGGTGCCTCGGGCTTCATCGAGAAGTCCTGGACCCAGCGCATCTTGGTCCCGCCGTCGACCTCCTCGAAGTACCACTCGATGTTCATGTACTCGAACGGACCGGTCTCGATCCGGCGCGACTTCGAGCTGTAGGTGTCCGGGTCCGCGACCCGCTCGGAGATCCAGCTCCACACCTTGCCCTCGTAGTCGGGGTCCGGATGCGTGGTGAGCCGGAACTGAATGGTGTTGCCGTCCTCCTCGACCACCTCCGCCTTGGCGTACTCGCTGAACAGGTCGGGCCAGCTCGGGATGTCCATCATGCGCTTCCACACGTAGTCGAGCGGCGCTGCGATGACCACCTCGTTGTCGGTGTGGCCCGCCATCAGCCGGCCTCCGCCAGGCGGCGGTTCACGTACGCGATGGCGCCCCCGAGCGTCTCGATCTCGGCGCCGTCCTCGTCCGGGATCTGGAAGCCATAGTCCTGCTGGATGGCGAGCTGCACGTCGACGAGCGCCAGCGAGTCGAGGCCCATGTCCTCGAAGCTCAGGTCCGGATCGTCGCGAATCGAGTCCTCGGGCACGCCGACCCGTTCGACGAGGATCTTCTTCGCGTCCTCGAAAGTAAATGTCTCAGCCATGCTGTCCTCCTGGGGTCTGGGTTGCGGTGATCGCGCCGGGCCGGGCTATCGCCCGGAGCGCAGGTAGTTGCTCCTCCATCGCCAGGCGGCCGGAGGCCGCGAAACGATCTGCGAGGTCGAAGTCCCGCCACGTGGACGGGCCGAAACGCGGCGTCACCGTGACGTCGGCGAGCTCCGCGTGACGGATGCTCTCGTCGAGCTGCATCAGGTCCATCACCTCTAGCAGCGTGGCGAGGAAGCGTGAGCCGATCTTGTCCGGCTCGGGCTCGGGATCCGGTTCGCCGGGCCACGCCTCGAGCGTGTCACGGCTCATCAGGTTCACGGCGACCGTCACGTCGGCGCCGTCCTCGAGCAAGGCGCCGGTCGGGACGGGCACCAGGGCCACGCCGTCGACGAGCCGTGCGCCGTCGCGCTCGCGCGGGGGGAACATGCCGGCGAGCGCGGTCGCGGCGAGCAGCGCCTCCCAGAGCGTCCCGTCGCGCAAGGGCGCGGGGCGAAGGTTGGTGAGGTCGGCGCTCATCAGCGTGAGGGGAATCTCGACGTCGTCGAAGGTGCGCTCGCCGGTGGTCTCGCGCAGGAGGCGGGTGAGAAGCTCGAGCCCGGTCGACGTGCCCGCGAGCGAGATCTGGAAGACCTCCGCCACGACCTCGGGCGAGAACGTCTCGCGCAACAGCGTGTCGATCTCGCCGGCGCCGTGGCCGAGCGCGATGAAGGTGCCCACGATCGCGCCGATGCTCGCGCCGGAGACGTAGTCGATCGTGTAGCCGTCCTCCTCGAGGACCGCGAGGGCACCAATGTGCGCGAAGCCCTTGGCACCGCCCGCGCCGAGCGCCAGACCGACCTTGGTCCGGGTGAGGTGGCGCCCCAGCCAGGCCACGTCGGCCGGCGGGATGCCCGCCGCGGCGGCGTCGTCGCCGCGCGCCACGGTGCGCACCACACCCGGCGCGTCGGTCGCGGGCCCGGCCACGAAGAGCTGTGGCTCGGCGCCGCCGGAGTCCAGCCCCGCGACCTCGCCCGGGCGCTCGACCAGCGCCACCACGCGATCGGTGTGTTCCCCGAGGAGCGGCGCCGACCGGCCCTCGGCGCGCGCAACGAGCAGCACCGTGCCGTGGTCGGCCAGCGCGCCGTCGACCTGTTCGAGCGCGGCGTCGAGGCCCTCGCGCGTGTCGAGGACCGCCACGCCGAGCGCGCTCGCCGAGCGGGCCGCGGCGACCACCGCGTCGATCGCGCCGGTGAGCCCCTCGGAGACCACCAGCGCGACGGCCTCGCCGCGCTCGCCGGCGCCGGCCTCGCGCCGCAGCGTGTGGGCGAAGCGGCGGTAGACGATCCGCGCGACGTTGCGCTCGATGGCGGGAACACGCTCGAGCAGCGCCGTGAACTCGTCGCGCTCGAGCGAGAGCGTCTCGGTCGGCATCAGCGCCACGACCGTCTCCGGGTGCGGCTCGCCGGTGAGCACGGACGCGGCGCCGATGGCCTCGCCCATCCGCCGCTTGGCCCCGCCGGGCCGGCCGGGCAGAGCGACCGCGCGGACGAGGCCGGACGTGATCACGTGGACGCGCTCGGCCGGGGATCCCGCCTGGGCTATCTCCTCACCCGTGGCGAACGAGCGCGGGCGCATCGTGAACGTGAGGTCCATGACCTCCTTGTGCCCGAGTCCCGCGAAGAGCGCCGACCGTTCGAGGGCGGCGAACGGCGTCAGGCCGCGGCCGATCGAGACCGACGACAGGTCGCGCAGGTTCGCCACCGCGCTCAGGGGTCTCGCCGCAGCACGACGGCGGCGTTGAAGCCCCCGTAGCCGCGGGCGACAACGAGCGCTGTGCCCAGCTTGGCGTCCGTCGCTTTCGTGACGAAGCTGAGATCGCAGCCGTCGGCCGGCTCCGAGAGCCCGATCGTCGGAGGGATCTTCCCGTCCCGGAGCGCGAGCGCCGCCGCGGCGAGGTCGAGCGAGGAACCGCCGGCGTAGAGCCGCCCGTACATCGTCTTGGGAACCGTCACCGGCACCTTCTGGGCGTGCGTCCCGAGCGCCGACTTGAGCGCGTCGACCTCCGCGCGGTCGCGGTCGGGGGTACCGAAGCCGTCGGCGAAGACCACGTCGATCTCCTCCGGCTCGATGCCGGCGTCGGCGAGAGCGATGGTCATCGCGCGCGAGAACTGATGGCCCCCGGGCTCGGGGTCGCGCCAGTGATGGGCGTCGTTGGTGGCCCCGTAGCCGATGATCTCGGCGTACACCTGAGGCGCGCCGCGCTCCTTGGCGGTGTCGACGTTCTCGAGCAGGATGATGGCCCCGCCCTCCCCGGGCACGTAGCCCGTGGCGTTCGCGTCGAACGGGACGTAGGCGGTGGCCGGGTCGGCGTCGGTGCTGAGCAGGCCGTTCCCCTGCTGACAGGTGATCGCGTACGGGCCGATCGGCGCCTCGAGGCCGCCGCCCACCACGGTGTGCACGCCGCGGCGGATGCTGCGCCGCGCGTGGGCTATCGACTCGAGGCCGCCCGCCCCTTCGGCGAGCACGACCCCGCACGGGCCCTTCATGTTGTGGCGGATCGAGATCTGCCCGGTGGTCGCCGCGTAGAACCACGCGATCGACTGGTAGGCGCCGACAAAGCCGGGGCCCTTCCCCCACAGGGCCTGGATCTCCTTCTGGCCGAACTCGTTGCCGCCCGACGACGACGCGGTGATCACGCTCTGCGTCCACTCGTCGTGCTCGGCGGGGTCATACGCCGCGTCGTCGAACGCCATCTGCGCGGCGCCGAGCGCCATGTGCGTCCAGCGGTCGGTCTGGACCTGGAGGCGCTTCTCGATGTAGTCGTCGGCGTTGAAGCCGTCGACCTCGCCCGCGACCTTCACGTCGTAGCGCGAGCCGTCGAAGCGCTTGATCACGTCGAGGCCGCTGGTGCCGGCGACCGTCGCGGACCACCAGGCCTCGTTCCCGATGCCGTTCGGCGCGACGACGCCGACGCCGGTGATCCCCATCCGGCGCGAGTGGTCGGGCAGGGTCGTGTACTCGGTCGGCGTCACGTGCTCGGTGGTCATGCGCCCACCTCCCGCAGCTCGGGCGGGACCGAGAACACCATCGCCGACTGGAACCCGCCGAACCCGCTGCCGGTCGAGAGTGCGCACGCGACCGGCGTCTCGCGCGCCACCTTCGGCGTGTAATCGAGGTCGCAGAGCGGGTCGCGGTTCTCCCAGTTGGCGGTCGGCGGCACGATGCCGCGGTCGATCACCATCGCGCAGGCGGCCATCTCGATCGATCCGATCGCCCCGAGCGAGTGGCCGATCATCGACTTGATCGAGCTGATCGGGACCTTGTACGCGAGCTCCCCGAGCACGTTCTTGAACGCGGCGGTCTCGTGGATGTCGTTCTGCTTGGTCCCGGAGCCATGGGCGTTGATGTAGTCGATGTCCTCGGGCTGGGTCCCGCCCTGGCGCATCGCGTCCTTGATCGCCTCCGTCATCTCCAGGGCGTCGGGACGGAGACCGGTCATGTGGTACGCGTTGCCGCGGTTCGCGTAGCCCGCGACCTCGCAGTAGATGTGCGCGCCGCGCGCCAGCGCGGATTCGAGCTCCTCGAGGATCAGGATGCCGCAGCCCTCGCCCATCACGAACCCGTCGCGCTCGGCGTCGAACGGGCGCGAGGCGTGCGCGGCGTCCTCGTTGCGGCTCGAAGTGGCCTTGATCGGGTCGAAGCAGGCCATCGAGATCGGGGAGATCGGCGACTCCGACGCGCCCGCGATCACGATGTCGGCCTCACCGTCCTGGATCATCTGGTGGCCGTAGCCGATCGAGTCGATCCCCGACGTGCAGCCGGTCGAGACCACGACCGACGGGCCAGTGGCGCCGAACCTGTAGGCGATCTCGCTGGCCAGGCTCGAGGGAATCAGCCCTTCGTACAGGAAGGGCGGCGCGTAGTCCGGGTCGACCAGCCACTCCTTGCCGCGGTCCGACACGGCGACGAAGCCGTCCTCGAGGACCTTCGTGCCGCCGACCGCGGATCCGAGGGCGACGCCCATCCGGTCGCCGTTCACGGGCGGCACGGTGACCACGCCGCTCTGGCTCGCCTGCCGGTCGGCCTCGGTCTCGGTCTGCTCCAGCATCAGGCCGGAGTCCGCGATCGCCTCGATGCCGGCGGCGGTGGCGAACTGGATGTAGCGGTCCTGGCGCTGGCGCTCGTGCTCGCTGAGCCCCGCGGCGAGCGGGTCGAAGTCCGCCTCGGCCGCGATCTTGGAGCGGAAGCCCTCAGGATCGAAGCAGGTGATCCGCCGCGTGGCGGTCCGCCCCGCGGTGATCTGCTCCCAGAACGTCTCCCGCGTGACACCGCCGGGCGCCACGACTCCAACGCCAGTGACCGCGGTCCGCCTCAATGCGGACGCCGGGCCGGGCGCAGCCCCCCCAGTCGTTGTCAACGCGAATGCCTCCTAGCAGGTTGCAGATCAGCGGCGAACCTACCGGCGGCACGCGTCCTCTGTCAACGCGGTCGGCCCTCTGGCGGCCGTTTGCGCCGCCCTTCCCCTCCTGTTAGCGTCGCGCCGAATGGGGGACTCGAACGCAGACACCGCTGCGCTGTTCAGCCTCGACGGCAAACGGGTCCTCGTCACCGGCGGCTACGGCGGGATCGGCCTCCTCACCGCGCAGCTGATGGCCGGATCGGGAGCCACCGTCGCGGTGGCGGGCCGGTCTGCCGAGAAGGCGGCCGCGGCGGCCGAGGAGATCGGCTCCGGGGCCATCGGCCTCGCCATCGACGTGGCGGACAGGGACGGCTGCCGCGCGGGGGTCGCGTCCGCGGTCGAGCAGCTGGGCGGCATCGACGTGCTGGTCAACGCGGCGGGGATCGAGCGCCACGGGCCGGCCGAGGAGGTCACCCCGGAGACCTGGAACGAGGTCCTCGACATCAACCTGAGCGGCGCCTTCTGGCTGTCGCAGGCCGTCGGCGAGGCGATGATCGCCGCCGCGGCGGGCGGGAGCATCGTCCACTTCTCGTCGACGCGCGGCGTCGCGGGCGGGCGCCGCGGCTTCACGCCGTACGGCGCGTCGAAGGCGGGCGTGAACCTGCTCGTCAAGCAGCTCGCCACCGAATGGGGCCAGCACAGCATCAACGTCAACGGCATCGCCCCCGGCTTCGTCCCGACCCCGATGATGCGCGAGGCGGCCGACGACGCCCCGTTCATGCAGATGATGAAGAACCGCATCCCGCTGGCCCGGTTCGCCACCCCGCGGGAGGTCGCCGGAGTCGCCCTCTTCCTCGCCAGCCCGGCCGCCGCCTTCGTGAGCGGCGAGGTCATCTTCGTCGACGGCGGCGTGATGGCCAGCTCCTGACGCGAGACGCACTTTCACCACCACATCTGGAGGAACATGGACAAGCAGCGACTGGCATACATCGGCCTGGGCAACATGGGCGGCGGCATGGCGTGCCGGCTGGTCGAGTCCGGCTACGACGTGAGCGTCTACAACCGCACCCGCTCGAAGGGTGAGGAGATCGAGCAGCTCGGCGGGCGGCTCGCGGACACCCCGGCGGACGCCGCGAAGGACGCCGACGTGGTGATGCTCAGCCTCGCCAACGACGACGTGGTGAACACGATGCTCTACGGCGACGACGGCGTGTTCGAGACGTTCGCCAAGGGCGGCTACGTGGTGGACATGAGCACCGTGCCGCCGGACTTCGCCCGCGCGCTGGCCGAGCGTGCCGGCGCCGACGGCTACAACGTGCTCGACGCCTGCGTCTACGGCGCCCCGTTCCACGCCCGCAGCGGCGAGCTGCGCGTGATGGTCGGGGGCCCCGAGGAGGCCTATGAGGCGATCGAGCCGATCCTCGAGACGCTCGGCAAGCAGCTCGCCTACCTCGGCGGCAACGGCATGGGCGCGACGATGAAGCTCGTGGTGAACATGCTCATGGGCGTGCAGATGCCCGCGCTGGCGGAGGCAGTGGTGTTCGGCGAGAAGGCGGGCCTGCCGCGCGAGGCGATCCTGTCGATGATCGCCGGCAGCGGCTATGCCTCGCCGGTGATGAGCTTCCGCTGCCCGATGATGGCCGAGCGCAAGTTCGAGGACGCGGCCTTCAAGCTCTCCCTGATGCGCAAGGACATGAAGTTCGTGCTCGCCGAGAGCGCCGAGCTGGGCGTGCCGCTGCCGGTCTCCGATGCCGCCTACAGCATGCTCACCGCGGCCCAGTCGCAGGGCCTCGGCGATCTCGACGTGGCGGCGATCATCGCCTTCCAGGAGCGCCTCTCGGGGATGACCGACTACCCGTGGCCGGTCGACGAGGCCCCAAGCACCGGCTGACGTGGTAGTCGACGTACACGGCCATGTGACGCATCCGGAGCTCGCCAAGATGCTCCCGATGCCGCCGTCGCTGACGGACGTCGACGGCATGATCGAGCAGAAGGCCGCCGCCGGGATCGACATGACGATCGTGGGCAGCCCGGTCGGCTTCGGCACGATGGTCCCGCTGCCGGGCCACGACAACTACGCCCAGCCGCTCGACCGGCTCGCGTCGTTCCACGAGTGGCTCACCGAGACCGTGGCCGCGCACCGCGGCGCCCTGCGCGCCTACGCGTACACCAACCCGCTCGACGAATCGCTGCACGAGCAGACCGCGGCGACCGTCCGCGACGGCGGCTTCGTCGGCCTGATGGTGAACACCAGCGTCCGCGGCGAGTACGTCGACGCCGGCAACGCCGGCCCGTTCTTCGACATGGCCGTCGAGCTCGGCGTCCCGGTGTTCCTGCACCCGCCCGCCGCACCCGTCGGGTTCGACGCCGCCGGCGATTTCCGGCTCGTCACCCATGTCGCCCGCTTCAACGACGTGACCGCCTGCCTCGCCCGCCTCGCCTTCGCCGGCGCCCTCTCACAGCGCCCCGGGCTCGAGCTGATCGCCCCGATGGCCGGCGGCGCGCTGGCGCTGCTGGCCGAGCGCCTCGACGTCGCCCGCGGCGAGCGTGTGCCGGGGCCTCCCGGGAGCGCGCCCGAGGACACGCCGGGGATCGTGCCGTCGGAGGAGTTGGCCCTGGTCAACGTGGACACGGCGACCTCGAGCAAGGGCGCGCTGGCCGCGGACCTGGCCGTGTTCGGCAGCGGGCGGATGTTGTTCGGCACCGATTCGCCGCCGGCGACGGTGCCCGTCGAGCACGGGCTGAAGCTGGTCCGCGAGCTGGACATCCCGGCGGAGGAGCGCGACGCGGTGCTCGGCGGGAACGCCGAGCGGCTGTTCGGGCTGTAAGCGGCAGACACGATCGGAGGATCGAGACGGATGGAATGGCAAGAGACAGTTGTGATCAAGAAGCCGGTCGAAGAGGTGTTCGCGTTCATGGCGGACGCCGAGAACGACGCGAAGTGGCGCACGAACGTCGTCGAGATCGAGCAGACGTCGCCGGGCGAGAAGGGCGTCGGGACCGAGTACCGCCAGGTGATCAAGGGCCCGATGGGCAAGTCGATGGACGCCGACCTGCGCTACACGGAGTTCGTGCCCAACCAGCGGGTCGCGTTCGAGACGATCTCCGGATCGGTCCGGCCCGACGCGGTGATCGACTTCACGGGGCTCGCCGACGGCTCGACACAGGTCTCGATGACGATGTCGTGGGAGCCGAAGGGCGGCGCGAAGCTCGGCGCGCCGATGATCAGCAAGATGATCGAGACGAGCCTGCGCGACAGCTACGCGAACCTCGTCCACATGATGGAGACGGGCTGAGGGTCTGACTGCGGGGGCGAGCCGGGTAAAACGGAACCTGCGGTGCTCGCCCGCCCTCACGGGCGGGTTGCGCTCCTCGGCTAACCGGCCGGCCCGTCCCAGCTCGACGCGATCCAGTCGCGCAGCTGGACGGGGCCGGGGTGGATCTGGGCGAGCGCGTCGAGGTCGGCCTCGTAGCCGGCGCGCTCGTACCACTCGAACATCTCCGCTACCTCGGGGTTGATGTTGCGCAGCACGTCGCCCGGTGGCTTGACGTGCCCGATCTCGCGGTCCAGCGCGGCGGCGAACAGCGCGGCGGCCTGGCCCGGCGTCAGCTCCTCGCCCGCGATCTCGAGCCCGCGGCCGGCCCACTCGCCCGGGTCCGCGAACGCCTTGGCCGCGTAGACGCCGATGTCCGCGCAGGCGATCAGCTGGAACTCGCGGTCGGAGCTCAGCGCCATCGGCAGCACCCCGTTGGCCAGCCCGCCGCGATAGATCGGCGAGTTGAAGTTCTCCATCAGGAACACCGGGCGCAGCACGGTGAGCCGGATGTCCAGCGACCGCAGGTGCTCCTCGATCTGCCACTTGGTGTCGAAGTGCGACACCCCGCTGTCGCGGTCGGCGCCGCCGACCGACGAATAGACCGTGTGGCCGACGCCGGCCGCGGCGGCCGCGTCGCCGAGCAGCTTGCCCTGCCGCACCTCGCCCTCGGCGCCGGCCTCCCAGAAGTTCTGGACGCCGAACAGGCCCGCGGCGCCGGCAAGCGCGCGGTCGAGCGAGTCGCGGTCCTCCATGTCGCCCTGCGCCAGCTCCGCCCCGGCCGCGGCGAGCTCCTGCGCCGCGGGCTTGTCCGGGTCGCGGACCAGCGCGCGAACGGGCCGGCCGCCGTCGAGCAGGGCCCGCGCGACCGCGCCGCCCTGGTTCCCCGTCGCCCCGGTGACTACTACCGGGCCGTCAGTCATCGTGCTGGCGATCCAGCACGAGGCGCATGCCCGAGCGCCGGAAGAAGGCCTGGGCGCCCTCAGGCGAGCGCATGTCGCGCGGCTCGGAGAGGTGCTCCTCGATCCCCTCCTCGAACTTGCGCACGGTCTCCTGGCGCCCCATGTGGCGGGCGACGATCGCCATGTCGCCGTCGACCTCGATGACGCGGACACAGGCCTCGCTGCCCATGAACACCATCGTCCGCAGCAGCGTTCCGACGACGTTTCCCTCGTCGTCCTTGACCTCGTGGTCGGGGCGCCCGCTCTCCTGGAAGAGCTGCGTCACCGACTCCTCGGTGCCCGGCTTGAGCTTGTACAGCAACGCGAACCAGTGGGACATGTGGGCTTCCTCCGATCGGGCGGCGAACCTATTCAACGGCGTCGGGCGCTGTCAACAACGGCGTTTTGCAACCCGCGCCCCCAGGGACTAGTGTCGCCCGCTCCGCACCCATCAACGCTAGGAGAAGAGGATGTCCGATCACTGGGCCCTGCTGTGGGAGATCAAGCCGGGATCCGAGGACGCCGTCAGGGAGCTCTTCAAGAACTACGAACGCCCCGATCCGATCGTCAAGGACGAGGACGGGAACGTGAAGGGCCGCCTGGTCGGGACGCAGGTGTTCCTCAAGGGGACCACCGTCGTCCGGGTCATGGAGATCGAGGGGTTCCTGCCCGACGTGGCCGCCCACCTCGGTCGCCAGCCGGCGATCCAGGAGCTCGAGCTCAAGCTCGACGAGCACCTCGCCGAGCCGCGCGACATGACCGATCCCGAGGGCGCCCGGAAGTTCTTCATCTCGACGATGATGGAGACGCTGCTGGCCCGCCGCGAGGACGACCCGAGCTAGCCGCTCAGCGCGGCTGGGTCTTCTTGACCAGCACGATGCCGGCCCCGACGAGCGGCACGATCGCGAACAACGAGAGGATCGCCAGGTAGAGGCCGGGCGAGTGGTTGAAGCTGTCCTTGTACTGGATCAGCAGCGACTCCGCGACCGGTGAGCTGCCCTGCTCGAACAGGGCCTTCAGGTCGACCGACGCGACGGCCCCTTCGAACGACCAGCGGACCGCGGTCAGCGCGGCGATGATCTTGCCGACGAAGTTCATCGACGGCACCGCGAACAGGGCTCCCGCGAACAGGACCTGCGGCGCGATCCACGGGGTGAGCAGGTCGGTCGCCAGCTGCGAGGTGTTCACCGCCGCCGAGATGAACAGCGACAGCGCGAGCCCTGCGAAGGCCGTCATGCAGAGGATCGCGAGCAGCGGCGCGTAGATGTCCAGCTCGAAGTCCGGCAGCCGGTTCGTGACCAGCAGGATCGCGGTCATCATGAAGCAGGCGGCCACGAGCAGCGGCCCGAGGAAGCTCGTCTTCGACAACAGGTACGGCACGACCCCGACGTTCACCTGGCGTTCGCGGAAGAAGATCGCCCGTTCCTTGACTATCTCCTGCACGCCGTACAACAGGCCGAACAGGAAGACCATGAAGGTCAGGATGTAGATCAGCTGGAGCGGGGCGTTCGGGTTTTCGACGTCCGGCTCGAACAGCCCCGTGCCGAACAGCGCGAGCAGCAGCAGGGTGAACACCACGGGCTGCATGACCAGCGGGATGAAGTTCGTCGGGAAGCGCGCGTAGAGGTCGAAGTTGCGCCGGCTGAGGACGCTGAACTGGTGCAGCGCGTGCCCGAAGCCGCGCCGGCTGTGCGCGCCGCCGGCCTTGGCGGCCTCCGAGTCGCTCTCGGCGCGCGGGGCGGTCTGCCCGGCCGCGAGCGCGGCGTACTCGGGGCTCGCCTTGAAACGCGCGCCCCAGTCGGCCGGGGTGAGCTCGTCCGCGAGGCGGTCGTAGATGGCGTCGAAGCCTGACACCCCGAAGTACTCGAGCGCCTCGTCCGGCGGCCCGACGAACGCCAGGTGGCCGTCGCGGGCGAGCACCACGATCTTGTCGCACAGCTTGACGTTGGCCGTCGCATGGGTCGTCAGCACGACGGTCCTGCCGTCGTCCGCGATCTTGCGCATCAGCTCCATCATCTTGCGGTCGGTGCTCGGGTCGAGGCCCGAGGTCGGCTCGTCGAGGAAGAAGATGCGCGGCTGCGTGAGCAGCTCGATGCCGATGCTGGCCCGCTTTCGCTGCCCGCCGCTGAGCGCGCCGACGCGGACGTCGGCGCGTGCGGTCAGGTCGAGCTCGGCGAGCGCGTCGTCGACGGCGGCATCGATCGCCTCCGGCGGGGTGTCGCGCGGGAGCCGCAGGCGCGCCGCGTAGCGCAGCGTCAGGCGCAGCGGCATCTCCAGGTGGATGATGTCGTCCTGGGGGACGTAGCCGAGGGTGTGCCGGTACTGGGGGATCTCGGCGTAGTAGTCGCGGCCGTCGTAGCGGACCTCGCCGCCGGTCGCCAGGCGCACGCCGGACATCGCGTCCATCAGCGTCGTCTTGCCGGCGCCGCTTCCCCCGACGATCCCGACCAGCTCGCCGGGGAGGATCGAGAGCGAGATGTCGTGCAGCAACGTCTTCCCGTCCCCGACCTCCTTGCGCAAGTTCGTCACGTCGAGCCGGATCCCCTGGGCGCCCACCAGCTGCGCCGAGCGCTCGCGGTCGAAGATGAACCGGTGGTCGGCGATAGAGATCTCGTCGCCGTCGGAGATCTCGACGGTCCCGCGGATCTCGTTCCCGTTGAGAAAGGTCCCGGCCGTGCTGTTGAGGTCGGTCAGCCGGCAGCGGCCGTTGTCGAGCCGGATGACGGCGTGGTCGCGCGACACGGTCGGCGCCGCGAACACGAGGTCGTTCTCCTCCGAGCGGCCGATCGTGATCTGCCCGCTGCGCTCGAGCATCTTCGCGATGTTGTGGTGCTCGACCTCGAGCCTGTTGGCCACCCGCTCGGCCTTGCGCGTCTGCACGGCGGCGCGGATCGCGGCGTCAATCTCGGGCACCTGCTCCATCAGGGCCCGCACCTCGTCGGCGGTCAGCGTGAGCAGGCGGGCGGCCGTCTCGGCGTGCACCGCGGCGGCGCTGGCGGTGCCGTGCAGCAGCGCGACCTCGCCGAAGAAGTCGCCCGGCCCGAGGCGGCCGAGCTCGCGCCGTTGACCGGAGAAATCCCCGGAAACAACGAGAGTTCCGGCCTCGACGATGTAAAACTTGTCCGCCGGATCACCCTCGGACGTGACGACGCCGCCGGCAGCCACCGACCGCGGCACCAGCGCCGCCGCGACGCGGTCGACGACCGCGTCCGGCACGCGCCGGAAGAGCTGTGTGCGGCGCAGGATCCTGGCGATGCGACTGCGATCCAGGGAGTCAGCGCCGCCGGGTGGGTCGACCTCGGCCACGGCGCGACGATAACCCACGCCCCCGCGGCTGGGCAAACGCGCCGGCGTGACGGGCCCCGCACTTGACTCAGCCGCCCATCGGCGGTAGGGCTTCCTTCTCAGCTCACTATTCAGGCAATGCCCGTCCAAGACGGCAGACGGGGGGAAAGGAAGATCATGGAGACCGAGGCGGTAATCCTCTTCTTGGCGGTCGCGTGGTCGGGACTGCAGTTCGGGACGCTCTGGATCATGCAGACGTCGATCCTTCCGCTGATGAACTCGCGCCAGGCGCAGGACTACCTGAACACGTGCCAGGGCATCAACATGCACTTCTTCCACAAGATCGCGCTCGGCGGCGGCGTGATCGTGCTGTTCCTCGGCGTCTACCTCACGACCCAGCTCACCGAGACCGGTGCGGAGATCGCCACCGCGCTCGCAACCGCCGGCATGGTCGGCGTGGCCCTGATCTCCGAGGGCACGAACCGGCCGATCTGGCGCCGGATCGAGGCGTGGGACATGAATACGATCGCCACCAACTGGGTCGAGCTGCGGCGCACGTGGAGCCACGCTCACACGCTGCGGACCGTCTCGGCGTTCATCGCGCTCGCCGGGTTCACCGCCGCGGCGATCATCCAGTACGCGTAACGCCCAAATTGGCGTTGACCTGGGTCGAGCGCACGGGTTAGGGTGGGCGATCAGGATGCGCCGTATCCGTAGTCGGCAAGGGGGTGCAGGATGAGAACACTTCAAATCACCGCCGGGCCACTGGCCGGCCGCGAGCTAAAGCTCGACGGCGAGCTGGTGATCGGCCGCGAGAACGCCGACGTGACCATCGAGGACGAGGAGCTCTCGCGCCGCCACGCCGCGATCCGCCCCGTCGACGGCGGCATCGAGGTCGAGGACCTCGGCTCCCTCAACGGCACGTTCGTCGACGGCCGCAAGCTCGACGGCACCACGACCATCACCGGCCGCGGGACGATCAAGCTCGGCACCACGCAGATCACCGCCGAGGTCGACCTGCCGCAGACGACCAAGGCCGCCCCGATCCCGGGCGGCGATCAACCGACCCGCGCCCGCGACATCCCCGCCTCGGACGCCACCGTCGCCCGCGACATCCCGGCCCCGGCGCCCGATGCCACGGTCGCCCGTGCAGTGCCGCCGAGCGCGCAGCCGACGGCGGCCCGGGCCACCACGCCCCCTCCACCCCCGCCCCCGGCCGCGCCGCCCGGAGCCCAGCCGGCCGGCGCCCCCGCCGGCGGGCCGCCGCAGGGCTCGGCGAAGCGGGAATCGCCCCAGCTGCCGCTCGGCGCCAGCATCGGCATCTTCGTCGCGGTGATGGTCGCCCTCCTCGCCATCCTGCTCCTCGTGGACAACGGCGACGACGAGTCGTCGTCCTCCTCCTCCAGCAGCAACGGGAACCGCTTCTCGCTGATGGCCCAGGGCTACTCGATCGAGACCTTCGACAACCCGACCAAGCAGCGCCAGCTGGACATCTACATGCGCACGGTCGGCGCGCCGCACGGCATCAACCGGCTCACGCTCGACAAGTACCTCGACGAGAGCGGCCCGCCGCCGCAGCGGACCTACGACGCGATCTACACGTTCACCTCGAGGGACGGCGACTCCGTGTCGCTCGCCGCCGAGGGCGACGTGACCGAACCGGAGGGCCCGGACGCGGTGCTCGGCCAGACCTACGAGAAGTGGACGGTCGTCAACGGCACCGGGAAGTTCGCCAAGGCCCGCGGCACCGGGACGATCACGACCGCAGTCGCCGTCGCCGCGCGCGGCCCGGCGTCGGCACCGACCGGCAGCAACGTCGTCAAGTACATCGAGGGCGAGATGGACCTCGACGGCGGCTCCGATCTCCCCGGCCCGCCCGCCGCGTCCCGCGACGCGATCGGCGGCTATAAGTTCGGCGACCCGGCCGAGGCCGAGGCCGCCGTCGGCGCGCGCCGCGCTTCCGGCCGGTACATCAACGAGCCGAACGCGCTGAAGGACGGCTTCACGCCGCAGCCCTCGGCCGACGCGCCCGTGTGCTCCGATCCGGCCGGCAACGGCAGCGGCGGGGCCATCGAGTACGTCAACGCGAAGAACCTGGCCGACGGCAAGCTCGACCCGGCGAAGCCCGACGCCCTCCTGTACGTCCCGGCCGAGGGCGCGATCCGCCGCCTGGCCGGCGTCCAGTACCGCGTCGAGAAGGGCGGCCAGCCCGGAACGGTCCTGGGCCAGCAGGTGAGCGCCGACAAGCCGCTCAACGCGTGGTTGTTCCTCTACAACCCGCGCGGTCTGTTCGTCGCGGCGAACCCCGTCGCGCAGTGCCCGGCCGGACCCGCGAAGGACACCGCGAAACTTGTCCCCTCCGCCGGCGGTCCCCCGCCCGGCGCGAGCGGAGATGGCCCGCCACCCGGCGCAGGCGGACCGCCGCCCGGCGCGACGGGAGACGGCCCGCCACCAGGTCAAGGGGAGTAGGCCGGATGCAGAGGAAGCTCACGGTCCGTAGCGGGCCGGCTGCAGGCAGCGAACTCGAGATCGACCGCGAGATCGTGATCGGGCGTGAGAACGCCGATCTGACGATTGCGGACGAGGAGCTCTCGCGCCGCCACGTCGCGCTGCGGCCGGTCGAGAACGGCGTCGAGGTCGAGGACCTCGGTTCGCTGAACGGAACCGAGGTCGACGGGCGCAAGCTCGACGGGCCGACCACGATCACGATCCGCGGCACGGTCAAGGTCGGGCACAACGAGATCGCGGTCGACGTCGCGCTGCCCCAGTCGGAGGCCCCGATCGCGGGTGGCGATCAGCCGACCCGCGCCCGCGACATCCCCGCGACCGACGCCACCGTGGCCCGGCCGATCGCACCCGGCGCCCAGCCGACGGCCGCGCGCGCCACACCGCCGCCCGCGGACCCGGTGCCGCCCGTGCCGCCGGCGGGCCCGCCTCCCGCCGCGCCCCAGGCAGGCGGACCGCCGCCCGGCGGCAAGGCGAAGAAGGAGTCGCCCCGGCTTCCGCTCGCCGCGAGCATCGGCATCTTCGCCGCGGTGATGATCGCCCTGGTCGCGATAGTCCTCGTGGTCACCAACGGCGACGACGACGACGAGCCTGCCACCGCCAGCTCGGAGTCCGTGCCCGCCGACACCGCCGGCTGGGTCTACACCATCTCCAACCGTGGCGGCGAGAACGCGAACAGCGTCGTCGCCGTCGACTACGCCAAGAACGGCGGCGTGGCTCCCGCGCGGATCCGCGAGTTCTCGACGGAGGGCTCCGGCGCCGGCCTGATCCCGGGCGAGTCGCTCGGAGCGCTCGCCGGCGACGGCCAGATCACGATCAGCCCCGACAAGAAGTTCCTCTTCGCCGTCAACCAGGGCTCGGACACCATCGCGGTCTTCAAGATCGACAGGGCCACCGGATCGCTCGAGCACGTCGAGGGGTCGCCCTTCCCGTCCGGCGGCAGGGCGCCCACTTCGACCGACTTCAACGGCAAGACCCTCGTGGTGGTCAACCACGGGATCGTGCCCGGCGAGAAGGTCCCCGGGGATCCCCAGAAGACCAACTACGCGTCCTTCTCGGTCTCCGCCACAGGTGCGCTGAAGCCCGTCAACGTCGTTCCCGCGCCGGGCAGCGGACCGACCGCTGCGCTGTTCGACCCGGCCGGCAAAGTCGTGTTCGGAACCGGGTTCTACTCATCGACGCTGGACTCACTGACGGTTGCCGGCGACGGCAAACTGGGCCAGGCACCGGGGTCCCCGCAGCAGTTCCCGGCGAGCGTCACCAAGGGCGCCCAGGGCCCGCCCGGGTCGGACCCGAACACTCTCAAGCTCGCCTACGGGGTCGGGGTGCACCCGTCCAAGCCGTTCGCGTACTTCATCGCGGCCGTCGCCAACAAGGTGGCCACCTACCGCTACGACCCCGTCACGGGCCGGCTCACGTTCGCCAGCCAAGTGGACAACCCGGACACCATCGCGGCGTGCTGGATCGACATCACCGAGGACGGGCGCTTCCTCTACACGGGCAACAGCTCGCTGAGCGTCACCGCCTACGGCATCTCCGAAGACGGGGCCAAGCTCAAGCGGATCGAGCTGCAGCGCGGCATCACCAAGAGCACGATCGCGAACGTCGAGCTCGACGCCAGCGACAAGTTCCTGTTCACGGTCGCGACCTCGGACAGCCCGGACAACCCGCTCGGTGAGCGGGCTTCGCCGGCCAACTACATCGAGGCCTACACGGTCGCCGACGACGGCTCGCTCGAGCCGAACGGCTCGGTCACGTTGCCGGTGCCGCGCGACACGCTCCCGTACGGGATCGCCGTGCTGCAGCGCGACGGATAGGACCGACGACACGCAAGGGGTGCCACATGAAGGGTTCAACACAGCTAGGTCCGGCCGCGAGCATCGCCCTCTTCGCCGCCGTCGGGCTCGCGCTCGTCGCGGTCGTCCTGGTGCTCACGAACGGCGACGACGACGAGCCCGCAAGCGCGGACTCGGGCGCCGTGCCCGCCGACGTCGCCGGCTGGGCCTACACGCTCTCCAACCGCCCCGGGGAGAACGCCAACAGCGTCGTCGCCGTAGCCCACGACAAGGGCGGCTCGATGGCGCCGTTGCGGGTCACCGAGTACCCGACCAAGGGCGCCGGCGGCAGGTTCGACCCCAGCGCCTCGCTCGGGCGCTTCGCGGGCGACACCCAGGTCACCGTCAGCAAGGACGGGAAGTTCCTGTTCGCGGTCAACCAGGGCTCGGACACAGTGGCCGTGTTCAGGATCGACAAGGCCACCGGCGGCCTCACGCACGTCGAGGGCTCGCCGTTCCCGTCCGGCGGCTATGCGCCCGTCGCGACCGGCTTCAACGGGAAGCACCTCGTCGTGGTGAACCACGGAGTCCGGCCCGGGGAGGAGCTGCCGGGCAATCCACCGCAGACGAACCTCACCTCGTTCTCGGTGTCACCGGCGGGGGCGCTCAAGCGGGTCAACTCCGTGCCCACCCCAAGCGGCGGGCCCACGGCGGCCGCCTTCTCACCGAACGGCCGGGTTGTCTTCGACGCCGGGTTCTTCGACGGAAACCTGCGTTCCTTCACGATCGACGGCGGGCGGCTCACTCCTGCGCCCGGATCTCCCTACCGGTTCCCGCGTGAGGTGTACGCCGACGCCGAGATCCCGCCGTTCCTTCCCCCGGAGACCGGACAGGTCCCGTACGGCATGGTCGCCCACCCAACGCAGCCTGTCGTCTACTACCTCGCGGCCGGGGCCAACAAGACCACCGCCTACCGATACGACGAGCAGACGGGGCGCCTGAGCTTCATCAAGGTCTTCCCGAATGCCGGCCGGGCGCCGTGCTGGGCGATCATCACGAACGACGGGCGCTTTCTCTACACCGGCAACAGCGCCACCCGCGACATCTCCGTGTACGCGGTCTCCGCGAACGGCGAGAATCTCCGCCAGATCCAGACCGAGAAGTCGCAGGTCGAGGGAGCCGTTGCAAACCTCGCGTTCGATCCGGAGCAGAAGGTCGTCTACTCCCTTTCGACGGCCGAGAGCGCTGATGCCCCCCGCGGCCCCGAAGCGGCGAAGGCCAACTTCGTCGAAGCGTTCACGATCGGCACCGACGGTCGTCTCTCACCGATCGGACTCGCGGCCCTGCCGGTCGGGGCGGACATCCTTCCCTACGGCCTCGCGACCGTAGGGCGCGGCGACTGAGGCCGGCTACTCCGTGTCCACGTGGCCGAGGTCGGCCCGCGGCGCGAGCGGCCCGAGGTGGAAGACGATGAACGCCTCCTCGTCGCCCTCGTTGCGCAGGCGATGCTTCATCAGGAACGGCACGTAGAGCGCCTGGCCGGCGGTCACCTCGTGCTTCTCGTCGTTCAGCTCGGCGGTCAGCGTGCCGCGTACGCAGTAGATGAACTCCTCGGAGAACGGATGCCAGTGCTCGGAGATGCTGTCGCCCGGCTTGAGCGTCGCGACGCCCATGAAGCCGGACTGCGAACCGGCGCCCTTGGGGCTCAGCATCGTCCGCACCTCGCCGCCGCGGCGGGTGTCGGCGGGTAGATCGTCGACCGACACGATGTACGGCTCGCCGACCGGCTCCGACGGCGGCTCCTTCTGCCAGTTCACTGCCATGGTCGTTCCTCCTGTCGTGGGCTACTTCTGGCGCTCGAAGAACCCGTCGAGGAACGCCGTGGTGACGTCGCCCGAGCGGAACTGCTCGTCGGCGAGAACCGAGCGATGGAAAGGGATCGTTGTCTTGACGCCGCGGCCGTCGATCTGGAACTCGGACAGCGCGCGATCCATCCGCTCGATCGCGCCCCCGCGATCAGGCGCCCAGACGATGAGCTTGGCGATCAGCGAGTCGTAGAAGGGAGCGATGGTCCAGCCCGGATAGCAGTGCGAGTCGACCCGCGTCCACGGGCCGCCCGGGGGCACGTAGGTGTCGAGCGTCCCGGCGGCCGGCGCAAAATCGCGCTCCGGGTCCTCGGCGTTGATCCGGCACTCCATCGAATGGCCGATCACCTCGAGGTCGTCCTGGGCCACGGACAGCTTCTCGCCGGCGGCGACCTTGATCTGCTCCTGGATCAGGTCGATCCCCGTGATCATCTCGCTGACCGGGTGCTCGACCTGGATGCGCGCGTTCATCTCCATGAACGCCAGCGTGCCGTCGTGGTCGAGCAGGAACTCCATCGTCCCGGCGCCCGTGTAGCCCACCGCGAGGGCGCCGGCCACGGCGCGCTCGCCGATGTCCTTGCGCTGCGCGGCGTCGAGGTGGATCGAAGGCGCCTCCTCGATCAGCTTCTGGTGCCGGCGCTGGACAGAGCAGTCGCGCTCGAAGAAGTAGACGCCGTTGCCGTGGCCGTCGCAGACGAGCTGGACCTCCGTGTGGCGCGGCGCCTCCATGTAGCGCTCGATGTACACGGCGGAGTCCTTGAAGATCGCCTGGGCGGTGGAGCGCGTCATCGTGTAGAGGCGCTCCATGTCCTCGCCCTTGTAGACCACGTTCATCCCGCGGCCGCCGCCGCCGGCGACGGCCTTGATGATCACGGGGTAGCCGATCGACTCGCCGACCTCTTTGGCCTCGTCGACGGTCTGGACCGGGTCGACGGTGCCGGGCAGCAGCGGCAGCCCCGCGGCCTGCATCTTGTTGCGGGCTATCGCCTTGTCGCCGACCGACTCCATCACGTCGGGCTTGGGCCCGATGAAGGTGATGTCGTTGTCCATGCAGATCTCGGCGAAGAACGGGTCCTCGGAGAGGAACCCGTAGCCGGGATGGATCGCGTCGGCCCCGGTCTTCTGGGCCGCACCGATGATGTTCGGGATGTGCAGGTAGCTCTTGCCGACGGCCGGCGGCCCGATGTGGACCGCCTCGTCGGCGAACTTGACGACGGCGGACTCCTTGTCGGCGGTCGAATAGACGGCGACGGACTTGATGCCCAGCTCGCGGCACGCGCGCGCGACGCGCAGCGCGATCTCGCCACGGTTGGCTATCAGGACCTTCTGGAACACGGAAGCCCTCTAGTCCTCGGCCGGCTCGAGGTACATGAGGACCTGGTCGAACTCGACCGGGTCGCCGTTGGCCACGCAGATCTCGGCGACCTTGCCGCCCTCGGTCGTGGCCACCTCGTTCATCAGCTTCATCGCCTCGACGATGCAAACGGTCTGGCCGGCATCGACGACGTCTCCGACCGTCGCGAACGCCTTCTGGCCGGGCTGTGAGGCCTCGTAGAAGGTGCCGACGAGCGGCGCCAGGACCGGCACGCGGTTGTCGGCCGCGGCGTCCGGCACGTTCAGGGCCGCGAACGACCCGGAGAACACGCGCCGGTCGGGCTCGGCCGCCGGCGCGGGCGCGGCCGGGCCGGCGGGCGCGGCGCCGCGCTCGATCTCGATCGAGCAGTTACCCGCGGACACCGCGAGTCGCTGGACCGACGTGCCCTCGAGTTTCTTGACGAGATCGCGTGCCTCGGTCCAGACGGACTGCAGCAGCTCCTCGTCGGGAGTGGCCTGGTTCGCGGGGTCGGTCATCGGCTCCTCTCGGTCCTCATTCGATCGGCGGAAGGGTTGGTTGTTGCCCGGGGGTCCCGAACTTCCGGAACCGCTCGTAGCGCTGCTTCAGGAGCTCGTCGGTCGACAGCGTGAGCAGATCGCTCAGCTGCTCGACCAGCGCGGTCTTGACGTTGGCGGCGGTCGCGACGTGGTCGGTGTGCGCGCCGTCGGGAGGCTCGGGCACCGCGGCGTCCATCACGCCGAGGCGCAGCAGGTCGGGTGCGGTGATCCGCAGGGCCGCGGCGGCGCGCGGCGCGGCGGCGGCGTCCTTGAAGAGGATCGTCGCGCAGCCCTCCGGGCTGATCACGGAGTAGTACGAGTTCTCGAGCATCAGCACCCGGTCGCTCATTGCGAGCGCGAGCGCGCCGCCCGAGCCGCCCTCCCCCGTGACCACGGTGACGGTCGGCACGGGGAGCCGGGACATCTCGAGGATCGATTCGGCGATCGCGTTCGACTGCCCGCGCTCCTCGGCGCCGAGGCCCGGGTAGGCGCCGGCCGTGTCGACGAGCGTGACGATCGGCATCCCGAACCGCGCGGCGTACTGCATCAGGCGCCGGCCCTTGCGGTAGCCCTCGGGCTCCGGCATGCCGAAGTTGCGCTCCATCATCTCGTTGGTGGTCGTGCCCTTCTGGTGCCCGATCACCATCACCGCGAGGTCGCCGAGCAGCGCCGGGCCGGCGACGATCGCCTTGTCGTCCTCGAACATCCGGTCGCCGTGCAGCTCGATGAAGTCGTCGAACACGTGGCCGAGGAAGTCGAGGGTGTGCGGGCGCTCGATGTTGCGCGCGAGCTGCACCACCTCCCACGGGTCGCGGGCCGAGATCGAGTCGGGGTCGGTGATCTGAGCGGCACCGTCGTGCTCGGGCAGCCGCTCCGCGCGCGCCGCGCCGCCGCCGCGCGCCGCCTCTGCCTGCTCGTGGAACCCGAGCAGGTTGCCGAGCGAGCGGCCGAGCCCCTCGCGCGCCTCGACGATGTCCAGCATCCCGTGCTCCATCAGGAACCCGGCGGTCTGGAACCCCTCGGGCAGCTTCTGGCGAATCGTCTGCTCGATCACCGACGGCCCGGCGAACCCGATGCGCGTGTCGGGCTCCGCGACGAGCACGTCGCCGAGCGTCGCGAACGAGGCGCTCACGCCACCGTAGGTCGGATCGGTGAGCAGTGAGATGTAGAGGATTCCCTCTTCGGAGAGCCGAGCCAGCGCGGCGCTCGTCTTGGCCATCTGCATCAGTGAGATGCACCCTTCCTGCATGCGGGCGCCGCCGGACGCCGAGATCACGATGAGCGGCGCGCGCTCCTCGAGGGCGAGCTCGGCCGCGCGTGTGATCGCCTCGCCGACGGCGCCACTCATGCTGCCGCCGATGAAGTCGAAGTCGATCCCGGCGACCACCAGCTTGTGGCCGTCCATCGCGCCGCGCCCGTAGAGCGCACCGGCCTTCGCCCCGGTCTTCTTCTGGGCAGCCGCGATCCGGTCGGGATAGGGCTTGGAGTCGACGAAGCCGAGCGTGTCCGCGGGCTCGAGGTCGCCGGACAGGTCCTCGAAGCTGCCGTCGTCGAGGAGCATGTCGAGGCGATCGCGGATCCCGAGCCGGAAATGGTGGTTGCACTCCGGGCAGACGTGCAGATTCCGCTTCAGGCGCTTGTGGTAGACGAACGCCTCGCACGACGGGCACCGCTGCCACTCCGGCACCGCCGGGCGACTCGGAGCTTGGACCTCAGCCACGGGCGCCTCCTGCCCACTCGAGCCGCGCGTAGCGCAGCGTTGTGTCGATTGCGGCCACGACCTCGTCGCGGGTCGGCGGCGCCTCGATGGCGGCGAGCATCCCGGCTGACGCGTCGCGCGCCAGCTCGGCCAGCGCCGCCTCGCCGCCGGTCTCCGCCTCGAGGTACGCCAGCACGCCGCGGGTCACGCCGACGGTGTCGATGGCGCGCGCCTCGCGGGCGTGGGTGAGTGCGGCCTGAAGGTCGTCGCGGGACAGCTCGGTCTTGACGAGCCCGTGCAGCGCCGCCACCTCGTGCTCGGGCGTGTCGACCGTGTCGCGCAGGCTCGCGAAGGCGGCCGCCGCGGCGTCGGTCTTGCCGAGCTCGAGGCTCAGCTCCGCCACGTCGAGCGTGGCGAGCGGGTCATCCGGGGCGGCTTCGCTGACGCGCTCCGCGGCCGCGAGCGCCTCCTCGAACTTGCCCAGGGTCCGGTACATGTCGACCAGGCTCAGCACCGCGGTCGACGCGCCGGACGAGTTCTGCGCCGCGCGCTCGAGCAGGCCGACCGCCTCGTCGCTGGCTCCGCCGGCGAAGGCGCTGTGGCCGAGCGCGGTCAGGCCGCCCTCGTCCTCGGGCTCGATCTCGAGCAGCTTGCGGAACGCGTCGCCGGCCTCGGCGGTACGGCCCTCGGTGGCCAGCGCATCGCCGAGGTCGCGCCAGGAGGCGGCCTCGCCCGGGGCGAGCTCGGTCACGCGGCGCAGCTCGTCGATGGCCGTGGGCACGCCGGCGTCGACGCCGGCGCGGCCGGCGACTCGCAGCAGCTCGACGGAATCCGGCTCTGCCTCGAGGCCCGCCAGCGCGAGCCCGCGCGCGGCGGTGGCGTCGCCCGCCTCGAACCGCTCGCGCGCCTCGTCCACCGCGCTCACAGCGCCATCCTCACGTAAGAAACCCCCATTGCTCGCATCTTCACCGATCGCAGGGGCAGGCGTCAACCTTGCGCCGGCGCGAGGGCCAGCCGCGAGGTGCTGCGACCCCCCGCCTCCTGTGCCTGGATTGCCGTGATGACGACCGTGTTGACGATGTCCGGCACGAGGCAGCCGCGGCTCAGATCGTTGACCGGCTTGCGCAGGCCCTGCAGGACGGGGCCGATCGCAACAGCCCCCGACGAGCGCTGAACGGCCTTGTAGGTCACGTTCCCGGTCTCCAGGTCGGGGAAGATGAAGACCGTCGCGCGGCCGGCCACGTCGGAGTCCGGCAGCTTCTTCGCCGCCACCGTCGGCTCGACGGCCGCGTCGTACTGGATCGGGCCCTCGATCGGGATGTCGGGCCGGCGCGAGCGGGCGAGCTCGGTCGCGGCCGTCACCGCCTCCACGTCGGCGCCCTTGCCCGACGTTCCGGTCGAGTACGAGAGCATCGCGACGCGCGGCTCGACGCCGAACGACCACGCGGTCTCTGCCGAGCCGATAGCGATGTCCGCCAGCTGGTCGGGGTCCGGCTTGGGATTGACGGCGCAGTCGCCGAACACGAGGACCTGGTCGGGCATGCACATGAGGAACACGCTCGACACCACCGACACGCCCGGCCGCGCCTTGACCAGCTGGAACGCCGGGCGGATCGTGTCGGCCGTGGTGTGCGCGGCGCCCGACACCATGCCGTCGGCCGCGCCGGTCTGGACCATGAAGGTCCCGAACCAGTTGGCGTCGCCGGCGGTCTCGTGCGCCACCTCCTCGGTCATCCCGCGCTCCTTGCGCAGCTCGTACAGGCGCCCCGCATAGTCGCCGCGCAGCGGCGACGTCGCCGGGTCGGCCAGCTGAGCGCGCGAGAGGTCGAGGCCGAGCGTCGCCGCCCGGCCACGCACCGCGTCCTCGTTCCCGAGGATCGTCAGCCACGCCACGCCGCGCCGGAGCAGGATGTCGGCCGCCTCGAGCACGCGGTCGTCGTCGCCCTCGGGCAGGACGATGTGCCGTGGCTCCTCCTTCGCCCGCTCGATCAGCTCGTACTCGAACATCGCGGGGGTCAGCCGCGCCGGCCGCGCGAGCGCCATCCGAGCGCCCAGCTCTGCCTGGTCGACGCTGGCGGCGAACAGCCCGAGCGCGCTGGCCACCCGTCGCTCGGTGTCCGGGCCGAGGCGCGGGCGGACGGCCGCGACGGCTGCCGCCGCGGCGTCTGTGTCCGCCGCGGTTCGCAGGACCGGGAACGACGCGTCGGCCAGCAGCTTCCCGACCGCGGCCGGGGGGTCCGCCGGGCCGGTGATGAGCATCCCGGCGAGGGCGCCCACGTGCTGCGAGCCGGCCGCCGCGAGCCCGGCGGTGAGGATGTCCGCCCGGTCGCCCGGCACGATCGCGAGGGTTCCCTCCGCGAGCGTCTCGAGGAAGCTCTCGGCGCCCATCGCAGCCACGCGCGCCGCGCGGACGTCACGATCGAGTCCGTCGCCTCCGCCAACCGCATCGGCGCCGAGCGCGGTGGCGACCTCGGCCACCGTCGGGAAGGCCAGCTCTGGCTGCTCCTCGATCACCGGGACCGGCGCGCCGCCGGCCGAGGCGAGCGCCGCGCGCGTCGCCTCCGCCCGTTCCGCCGGGACGCGGCTGGCGACCAACCCGAGCATGTCGCACCCGCGTCGCTCGAATGCCTGCCGGCCGAGCCCGACCGCGGCAGCCGGATCCTCCGCGTCGCGGCACCCCACCACGCCCAGGACCGGGCATCCGAGGGCGTTCGCGATGGCGGCATCGAGCTCCGCGTCAAGACCGGGCTCGAAGTCGAGGCCCTCGACCACGATCGCATCGTGCTCGGCCTCGGCCGCGCGGAACGCCGCGAGCACCTGCTTCTCGAGCGCCTCGACGCCGCCGGCCGACAACGTCGCGCGCGCCTCGTCGGCGGTGGCGCCGTGCCGCACCGCCGCCGCACCGGCGCCGCCGTAGCGGGCGCGCACCAGCTCGGTCTGCGGATCGGGCGCTGCTGCCACCACGGGACGGAAGTAGCCGACCCGCCCCGACCGGGCGGCGAGCAGCTCGACCATCCCCAGCGCGACCAGGGACCGGCCGCAGTGCGGCTCGGTCCCTGCGACGTAGACCCTGTGGGTCACCCGCCCTTGTACTCGGAGCCCCAGGCCCAGTCCGTGAACTCGGGCGGGTCGTTGCCCTCCGTCGTCACGTAGGCGCGCAGCTCCTCGCGCTTCTGGGTCAGTGCCGTGATCGCCTCCTGGGTGGCGGCGATCGACTTGGTGGCGAACGCGCCGGACATGCCGCGGACGGCCTCCGAGGCGTCGACGTCGACGCGCAACAGCGCGTCGATCGCCAGCTGGTAGCGGTCCACCCCGTTCATCGCGAGCAGCTCGAACGGCGTCGTGGTGGTGCCCTCCTCGGCGTAGCCGCGGACGCTGAAGCGCTCCTGTGCCGGCCTGCGGTGGATCAGCTGATGCACCGCCGACGCGTAGCCGTGGAACGTGAACAGCACGGGCTTGTCGTTCGTGTAGAGCGCCTCGAACCCGGCGTCGTCCATCCCGTGCGGATGCGCCTCCGCCTTGGCGAGCGTGAACAGGTCGTTCACGCCGACGAACCGCACGCGCAACTCCGGCACGTGCTTGCGCAGCAGGTCCGCCGCGGCCAGCATCTCGATCGTCGAGATCATCCCGCAGGCTCCGAGGACGATGTCCGGGTCTCCGATCTCGGTACTCGCCCACTCCCAGATCGTGGCGCCCTTGTCGACGTTCTCACGCGCCTCGTCGAGCGATAGCCACTGCGGCATCGGGTGCTTGGACGCGATCACCAGGTTGATCGTGCGGGTCGACTTGTGGACCTTCTCCATCGTCGCCAGCAGCGTGTTCGCGTCGGCCGGGAGGTACACCCGGGCGGCATCCTCCTTGCGGTTCAGCATGGAGTTGATGAAGCCCGGCATCTGGTGCGAGTACCCGTTGTGGTCCTGGCGCCAGCCGACCGAGGTCAGCAGGTAGTTGAGCCCCGCCGGGGGCTCGCGCCACGGTGCCTCGTCGCGCGACATCTTGAGGAACTTCGAGTACTGGTTGACCATGCCGTCGACGATCGGGATGAACGCCTCGTAGCAGGGGAAGACGCCGTGGCGCCCGGTCAGGACGTAGCCCTGGAGCCAGCCCTGGCAGTTGTGCTCCGACAGCACCTCCATGACCCGGCCCTCGTGCGCGTGGCCCGTGTCCTGGTCGAGCAGCGGCCACTCCCACGTGTGGTCAGTCGCCTCGAACACGGCACCGAGCCGGTTCGAGGCCACCTCGTCGGGACACACGATCCGGAAGTTCTTCTCCTCGTCGTTGAGCCGGAAGATGTCGGCGTACCACTCGCCCAGCTGCATCAGCGCGCTGGCCGTCGTCTCGCCGGGCTTCTCCACCGCCACCGAGTGCTTCTCGAGCGGCGGCATGTTGAGGTCCTTGCGGACCTTGCCGCCGTTGACGTTCGGGTTCGCCCCCATCCGCAGCTCGCCGGTCGGCGTCGCGTCGAGGATCGCCTGGACCGGCGCGCCGTTCTCGTCGAACAGGTCTTCCGGCCCGTACGAGCGCAGCCAGTCCTCGAGGATCTTCAGGTGGTCGGGGTTGGACTTCGCGCCCATCGCCGGCACCTGGTGGGCCTTCGCGGTGCCCTCGACCTTGATTCCGTCGACCTCCTTCGGGCCCGTCCAGCCCTTCGGCGACTTGAGCACGATCATCGGCCAGCGCGGCCGGTCGGGCTGCTGGCCGCCGCCGCGGACGAGGTCCTGCAGCTCGCGGATCTCGCCGTACGCCGTGTCGAGCGCCGCGCCGAGCTCGGCGTCGAGCCCGTCGGTCGGGCCGTCGACGATCAGCGGATGCCAGCCGTAGCCCTCGAAGAGCTTCGTCATCTCCTCGTTGGACATCGAGTGGAAGATCGTCGGGTTGGCGATCTTGTAGCCGTTGAGGTGCAGGATCGGCAGGACCGCCCCGTCGCCCTTCGGGCTGAGGAACTTGTTCGAGTGCCACGCACCCGCCGTCGGGCCCGTCTCGGCCTCGCCGTCGCCGATGATCGCCACGGCGATCAGGTCGGGGTTGTCGAACGCGGCGCCGAACGCCGTCGCCAGCGCGTAGCCGAGCTCGCCACCCTCGTGGATCGTGCCCGGCACGATCGGGGCGACGTGGCTCGGGAAGCCCCCGGGCCACGAGAAGTCGCGGATCAGCTTGGCCAGGCCCTTGCGGTCACGGGAGATCTCGGGGTAGACGTCCTCGAGGCAGCCGTCGATCCAGAGGTTCGCGAGGTTCGCCGGCGCGCCGTGGCCGGGGCCCGTCACCAGCAGCATGCTCGCCTGGTGCTCGAGGATCAGCCGGTTCAGCCCGGCGTAGATGAGGTTGAGGCCGGGGACCGTCCCCCAGTGCCCGAGCAGGCGATGCTTGATGTGGTCGTGCTCGAGCGGCTCCTCCAGCATCGCGTTGTCCTGGAGATAGATCATGGCCGCGGCGATGTAGTTCGTCGCGCGCCGGTAGAGCTGAAGTGTTTCTACGCTGCTGGACGCTTCCGGTGCCAAGTCAAATCCCCCTCGACTGGTGGTACGGGCTGGACCGCCGACGCTAACCGCATCCCGGGGGGCGGTCAAGCACGCGGGCCGACGAGGTGTGACCGGCGGGCTGCTCGGTTAGGGCTGGCGCGGCCCGAGGTCGCGGTCGAGCCCGAGGACGGTGCCGCTGCCGCCCTGGTCGGAATCGATCACGTGCATCACCGCGTTGATCAGCGCCAGGTGGGTGAACGCCTGCGGGAAGTTGCCGAGGTGGCGGCCCGACGCGCGGGTCGATCTCCTCGGCGTAGAGCCCGAGCGGGCTGGCGTAGCGAGAGCAGCTTCTCGCACAGCGCCGTGGCCCGCCGCTCCTCGCCGATCTCGACGAGCGCCGACACCAGCCAGAACGAGCAGATCGTGAACGTGCCCTCCTCGCCGGCGAGCCCGTCGTCGGTCTCCTCGGTGCGGTAGCGCAGGACCAGGCCGTCCTCGATCAGCTCGTCGGCGATCGCCAGCACGGTCGGCGCGGACGCGCTCGTCGTCGGGCGGCAGGAAGCGCACCAGCGGCATCAGCAGCATCGACGCGTCGAGGGCGTCGGTGTCGTAGTGCTGGCGTGAACACGCCGCGGTCGTCGACGCCGTTGCTCGCAGATGTCGTCCTGGATCTCGTCGGCCGCGCGCCTGCCAGCGGTCGGCCAGTCTCGAGGTCGTCGCGGATCTCGGCGAGGCGGGCGCCGCGGTCGCAGGCGACCCAGCACATCAGCTTCGACGAGGTGAAGTGCTTCGGCTCGCCGCGCACCTCCCAGATGCCGCGGTCGGGCTCGCGCCAGTGCTCGATCGCCGCCTCGACCTGCTTCACGAGGATCGGCCAGATGCGCTCGGGCAGGCGGTCGCGCGACTTCGTGTGGAGGTAGAACGAGTCGAGGACCGCGCCCCACACGTCGTGCTGGTCCTGGTTGTAGGCGCCGTTGCCGATCCGCACCGGGCGGGCGCCCTCGTAGCCGCGAGAGGTGGTCGAGCGTCGACTCCGTCGAGCTCGCCCTCGCCGTCGATGCCGTACATGATCTGGAGGTTGCCCTGCTCGGCCTCGGCCACGTCGGCGATGAAGTAGAAGAAGTCGTTGGCCTCCCAGTCGAAGCCGAGCGTGTAGAGCCCCCAGAGCATGAACGTGGAGTCGCGGATCCAGGTGTAGCGGTAGTCCCAGTTGCGCTCGCCGCCCGGCGTCTCGGGCAGCGACGTGGTCGCCGCCGCCACGAGCGCGCCGGTCGGCGCGTACGGACAGGCCCTTCAGCGTCAGCGCGCTGCGCTGGAGGTAGATGCGCCACGGGTGGTCCGGGAACTCGCCGTGGTCGAGCCAGTGCTGCCAGTGGTGCGCCGTCCAGACGAGCCGCGCGTAGGCCTCGTCGTAGGTCTTCGGCGGCGGGTGCTCGGACCACGACAGGGCGACGAAGCGAGTGTCGCCCTCGCTTCATCAGCGTGCGCGCGGTGGCGCGCGAGCCCTCGAAGCCCAGGTTGCAGGTCGGTGGTCAGCTGCAGCTCGACGTCGATGCCCTCGCGCCGTTGCCGTCGGCCTCGTGGTAGCCGGCGCCGGTGTACTCCCAGTCGCGCCGGCTGGCGGCCGTAGTCGAACACCGGCTCGCAGTCGAGCAGCACCTGCACCTCGCCGTTGACGCAGCGCACGCATGCGCAGCAGCACGTGGTCGGCGTCGTAGTCGGTCGGCGAGCGGCGGTGGGTGCGCGACCGCTCGTGCTCGTGGTGCCACGGGCCGATCAGCAGCACGTCGCGGACCACGATCCAGCCGCCGCGGGTGCCCCAGCTCGTCTCGAGCACCATCGTGCCCGGCAGGTAGCGGCGGTCGGCGGGCACCTCGACGTCGGCCGGGCCGAGCCGGAACCTGCCCGCGTCGCGGTCGAGCATCGCGCCGAACACGCTCGGCGAGTCGAACCGCGGCAGGCACAGCCACTCGACGTTGCCGCTCGGCGCGACGAGCGCGCGTGGTCTCGCAGTCGGACAGGAAGCCGTAGTCGGCGATCGGCGGGAACGCGGCACCCGGCTCCGGTCGCCGGTCATCTGATGGATGCGCCAGGCGCCCGAATGGGCTATCGACCGCTCGTTCTTCACCCTCGCGCCCCGAGCCCCGCGGCAGCCGGCGGATCGAGCACCAGGGTCAGCTTCGCCGGGCGCACCAGGCTCGCGGGCGCCGAGGGGTCGGAGGCGCCGCCGAATGCACGGCCGACAGCTTCCGCCTTGTCCTCACCGGAGATCAGGAACATCACCTCACGGGCCGCGTTCAGACACGGGGAGCGTAAGGGTCACCCTGGACACCAGCGGCGCCATGCCCGGAGTCTCGACCCCCACGGCCAGCGCGCTCGCGCTCCCGAGCTCGTCGTCGCCGGGGAACAGCGACGCCGTGTGGGCGTCCGGGCCCGAGGCCCAGCAGGATCAGGTCGAGCTCCGGGACGCCCTCCCCGAACGCATCGCGCGAGCTGCTGCTCGTAGTCGTCGGCGGCCGGGTACGGGCCGAGCTCGCCCTTGATGCGGCGGACGTCCGGCTGCGCGCCGGTGATCCGGTCGAGCAGCGCCTCCTTGGCCATGCGGTAGTTCGAGTGCTCGTGGTCGGGCGGTACGCAGCGGTCGTCGCCGAACCACAGCCGTGACCTGCGACCAGTCCGATACGAGGCCGGCCGCCCGCTCGTACGCGACCCGCGGGGTCGAGCCGCCGGCCAGCGCGACGTGTCCGCCCGCAGCCGCGAGCTCCGCGAGCCGCTCCGCCGCGCCGGCTCGCGGCCACGTCGTCGACGACCGTGCTCCGGCGCTCGCTCACAGCTGACCATGGTCTCCGCTGCGGCCAGCGCGCGCTTGTAGGTGTTGTCCCGCAGCAGCGCCTGGCGGATCCCCTCGCCGAGGATGCCCGCCTCGCCGCGCGAGGCGCCCATCACGGTCCACTCGCTCTCGGCACCGTCGCGCGTGCGGCGCGCGCGCGCTGCAGGCCGCCCGCGCCGCGGTCGAGGGCGATGCTCATGCCCGAGGCGGTCTCGATGTGCATCCCGGCCAGGCCCGGCGTGCTCATCGTCTCGTCGGGCTCGAGGCACAGGTCGACGTCCTGGCGGTGGCCGTGCGGCGTGCCCGTGCAGCGAGCCGCCCTGGGCGACCATCTGGCCCGGCTCCCAGCCGAGCCGCGACGCCAGCCAGCCGAGGAACAGCACCCCTGCGACGACCGAGCTGGGCTGGTGGCGGACGTGACCGTCGAGATCTTCGCGAGCTCCTGGCGCCACAGCGGCGGGTCGAACGTGGCGGCGACGCGCTCGCGCCACGGCGTCGAGCGCAGCCAGGCCAGGTCGACGACGTAGCTGTCCGTCGACAGCTCGTGCGCCCGCGCGATGGCCGTGTGGGCATCGGGCTCGTTCACCGAGTCGACCAGCACCACCTGCGAGAGGTGGCGCACCGAATCGACCGCCTCCGGGTAGCCGTGTGGCGACCACACGACCGTGGCCAGGTCCGACACCACCAGCGGGTCGACGATCGTGTCGAGGTTCGGCAGGTGCTGCGGCCCGATGTCGACCACGACCTCCTCGTGGCAGAGGGCTATCTCGCCCGGGCGCGGATCGCCGGACACGGTCATCGTGGCCAGCGCGTCGAGCGACTTGCGGCCCGGCTCGACGCAGCAGAGGATCGTGCGCGAGGCGTGGTAGCGGCCAACGTTCTCGAGCCGGTTCTGGATCTCGCCGCGCCAGTCGCGATCGCAGATCACGACCAGGTTGAGCACCCGCGCCGGGACGTAGGACTCGCTCTCGGCGTGGCGGCGGCGCAGCAGGTCGCGCAGCGCGTCGGCGATCTCCGACGGGGTCACGTCCCGCTGGTGCCAGACGCCCTCCATCCAGGAGACGTCGCGGTCGCCCGCGATCTCGCTCAGGCGTTCCTCCCCGCCGCTCAGATCGTCCGCCACTTGTCCCCGTCGCGAAGCAGCTTGTCGGCCTCCGCCGGGCCCGCCGAGCCGGCCTCGTACTGCGCTACCGGGCCGGGGCTGTCGGCCCAGCCCTCGAGGATCGGGTCGCAGATGCGCCACTGCGCCTCCACCTCGTCGTCGCGGGTGAAGAGCGTCGCGTCGCCGCGCATCGCGTCGGTGATCAGCCGCTCGTAGGCCTCGGGCGACTCGGACAGGAACGCCGTGCCGTAGAGGAACTCCATGTTCACCGGCCGGATGCGCATCCGGCTGCCGGGGATCTTCGCGCCGAGCGAGATCGAGACGCCCTCGTTGGGCTGCATCGTCATGACGATCTGGTTCGGCTGTACGCCGACCGACCCGTCCTGCTGGAAAGCCAGGTGCGGGCACGGGCTTCAGCGTCACGGCGATCTCGGTGACCTTGCGCGCGAGCCGCTTGCCCGTGCGCAGGTAGATCGGGACGCCCGCCCAGCGCCAGTTGTCGACCTCGAGCCGGAGGGCCACGTAAGCTCGGGGTCGAGGAGTCCTCCGGCACGTCCTTCTCCTCGCAGGTAGCCCGGGCACCTCCTCGCCGCCGACGGTGCCCGCCGAGTACTGCGCGCGCACGCGCCATGTCGTCGACCTTGTCGGGATCGGGCGCCGGCACGGCGTGCAGCACCTTGACCTTCTCGTCGCGCACCTCGTCGGCGGAGAAGTTGACCGGCGGCTCCATGCACAGCAGGCACAGCAGCTGGAGCATGTGGTTCTGCACCAGGTCGCGCAGCGCGCCGGACGTGTCGTAGTAGCCGGCGCGCGTGCCGATGCCGAGGTCCTCGGACGCGGTGATCTGGACGTTGTCGATGAAGTTCCGGTTCCAGATCGGCTCGAACAACCCGTTGGCGAACCGGAACGCGAGCATGTTCTGGACCGTCTCCTTGCCCAGGTAGTGGTCGATCCGGAACACCTGGTCCTCGTCGAGCACGTCGAGCACGTCCCGGTTGAGCTCGTTGCGCCTCCGCGAGATTCGTGCCGATCGGCTTCTCGATCACCACGCGCACGGTCGGAGTCGTCGCGCTTCTCGAGGCCGTGCTCGCCGAGCTTGCCGACGATCACGGAGAAGAACGACGGCGAGGTCGACAGGTAGTAGACGCGGTTGAAGACGATCCCCGCGTCGTCGTCGAACTCCGCCTCGACCTGCTTGATCTTCTCGTAGACGCTGTCGTCGTCGAAGTTGCCGCCGATGAACTTGATGTTCTCGAGCAGCGCGCTCAGCACCTTCTGGTCGGGCTTGCGGCGGGAGAACTCGTTGATCGAGTTCTCGGCCAGCTCGCGGAAGTCGCCGTGCGGCATGTCGGAGCGCGAGCTGCCGATCAGGTGGAACCGCTCCGGCAGGGCGCCGTCGTGGGCGAGGTTGTAGAGCGCCGGCAGCAGCTTGCGCTTGGACAGATCGCCCGTCGCGCCGAAGATCGTGAGGATCGTCGGGGCGATCGGCAGCCGCTCGAGGCCCTCGGTCAGCGGGTTGGCCTGTTCGGTGTCTGTGGGAGCGGTCGCCATGGAGGCTGCATTCTTCCTACGTCGGGGCGTCGGATGCAAACACTACTTTCACCCGATGCTCCGCTTTGCCCGCCGCGAGCCCTCGGCGGTCCTCCTCGCCGCACAGCTGACCGCGGTTCTCGTCTACCCGTTCGTCGAGGACGGCGCCGCCGGGCGCGCCCTCTTCAGCGTCTTCGGGATCGCCATCCTCGGACTCGTGCTGCTCGCCGTGCGCAGCTCGCCGGCGTGGACTTCGTTCGGGATCGTGCTCGCCGTCCCGGCGACCCTCCTGTTGCTGATCCAGGCGATCACCCAGGACGACGCGCTCCTCCCCTATTCCTCGGCGCTCGAGGCCATCCTCTACTTCTACGCCGCCGGGGCGTTGATCGCCTACATGCTCGAGGACCACGAGATCACCCGCGACGAGCTGTACGCCGTGGGCGCGACGTTCACGCTCGTCGCATGGGCGTTCGCCTACACGTACACGGTCGTCCAGGCCATCGAGCCGGGGAGCTTCACGGCGGCGGTCGACCCGTCGGGTGAGCGCAGCTGGATGGAGCTGCTGTTCCTCAGCTTCACCACCCTGACCAGCACCGGGCTGAGCGACGTGGTCCCGGTCCAGCCGTTCGCCCGCTCGGTCAACATGATCGAGCAGCTGGCCGGGCTCGCCTACGTCGCGATGGTGGTCTCGCGGCTCGTCGGGCTGATGGTCACCGGCGCGCGGCGCGACGCGGCGGCGGCAGCGGCCGTGCCCGCGCGCGAGGAGCCGGGCGCGGGCGACCCGTAGGCCTGAGCCTTCGCCGCGCACTCACCCAACGCTCAGCGCTTCGGCGGGATCACCCGGATCCGGACGGAGCGCAGGTTGCGCGCGGGATCGTCCGCCGTCGGGTACGGGCGGTAGACGTCGATGTGACGGCGCTTGATCGCCCCGCCGGTGTCGGTCGCCTTGAACCACCCCGAGCGCGACTTGCCGTTGCGCTGGTAGTACGAGACCTTGAGCCGCGACCCGAGCGGGATCAGCCGCGGGTCCACCGCGGCCGTCGCGTAGGGGCGGATGTCGCGCGAGCTGCCCCTGCAGAACCTGGTCCCGCGCGGGCCGCGGAACCGCACCCCGCGGCCGTCCGACCAGCCGCCGGCGTCGAGCGGGTAGGTGATCCTGCCGCGGCGGTTCTTCCAGTAATAGGCGGCGAGCCAGCTCGGCGTGTTCGAGCGCATGTTCCACCTGCGGCCGCCGACCGTCAGGTACCCCAGCCCGAAGCCGTCGCAGAGGTGGATGTGGCGCCCGCCGGAGGCGACGCCGTCGCCCTCCATCGCTATCCCCTTCGCCGAGTAGAGGAAGTCGACCCTGTGCTTCGTGCCGAGGCCCGGCGCCTTGACCTTGCGCCCGTCGAACGCGCGCTCGGGCGGCGAGTAGTACTCCGTGATCTGGACCCGGATCGTCTTCGGCTTCGAGATCGGCTTCGCGTGCGCAGGCGCGGCCGGGATGGCCAGCGCGAGCACGGCCGCGGCGAGCGCGCTATGACGGGTCCCGATGGGCATGACCGCATGCATCGGCATGCGGCCGAAACCCTTTACCGGGCCCGAAGGTGCGCTACAGCAGCCCGCGCACCCGCTCGGTCAGCGCCTTCAGGCCGGCGACAGGGTCGTCACCCTCGAGCCGTACCCGCTCGGCTGCGAGTCCGTGGTCGCGCAGGGTGAGCACGTCGCCCGTGGCCTGGGCATTCTTGAGCGTGGTGAACGTGTAGTCCGCGTCGGGGATCGCCACGTCCTCGGGGCCGTCATGGATCAGCTGGAGGAAAAGCCCCTCCGGCGGGCCGCCCTTGTGGAACTGGCCGGTCGAGTGCAGGAACCGGGGGCCGTAGCCGTACGTGGTGGTGGCCTTCGTCTCGTCGCGGATCAGCGCGCGGAGATCCAGGACCGCCGCGTCGAACTCCTCCGACGGGGCGACGTAGCCCATGATCGCCACGTAGCGCGGCGGGGCGGCCTCCCCGAGCAGCGCGCCGAGCGCGGCGTCGTCGGCGTCGTCGACGTGCGGCGGCTCGGACGCGTCCAGCACCTTGTTCGTGTTGTCCTTCGCCTCCTGCACGTTCGGCTGGTCGAACGGGTTGATCCCGAGCACCCAGCCCGCCACGGCCGTCGCGAACTCGGCGAAGAAGAAGATCCGCCCGAGGTCACCCGGCCCGTGCGTCGACACCGTGACGACGGGCTGGCCGGCGTCGGCCAGCGCCTCCATCTTCGCGTCGAGGTCCTCGTCCGGCTCGTCGCCGTCGCGCAGGTACGCGAACACGCGATCGTCGCCGTAGCTCTCCGGAGCACCGACGGGCTCGTCGGCCACCGGGAGGATGCCCTTGCCCTCCTTGCCCGTCGACTCGGCGACGAGCTGCTCGAGCCACAGCCCGACGCTGCCGATCCGCGGCGAGGCCACGAAAGTCAGCTTGTTGTGGCCGTGCTCGGCCATCACGCCCATCGCGAGGCCCATCCAGAGCCCGGAGTTGGACACGCTGGAATCGAACGAGTTGCAGTTCTGCTCGGCCTCCTGCGCCGACTGCAGCAGCTGCTCGACATCGATGCCCATCAGCGCCGCCGGCACGAGGCCGAAGTACGACAGCACCGAGTAGCGGCCGCCGATGTTCGGATCGGCCTCGAACACGCGCCGGAAGCCGCGCTCGCCGGCGATGCCGATCAGCGGGCTGCCCGGGTCGGTCACGGCGACGAACTGGCTCCCGTTGCCACCGCTCTTCTCGTAGAAATGCTTCATGTGCGAGAGCGTCTCGACCGTCCCGCCCGACTTCGACGACACGATGAAGATCGTCTTGCGAGATGTCGAGCCTGGCCTCCAGCTCACGCACGGCCGCGGCGTCGGTCGAGTCGAGCACGTGCAGCTTCAGCCCGTCGGTGAAGCCGCTCGAAGCTCCGCCGCAGAACCTCCGGCCCGAGACTGGAGCCGCCCATGCCGAGCAGGGCCGCGTCGGTGAAGCCCTCAGCCTTGACCTGAGCCGCGAACTCCTTCAGGCCGGGCGCGGCCTCGAGCATGGACTCCGAGATCGTCAGCCAGCCGAGCCGGTTGCCGATCTCCGGGCCGGGACCGCCCCACAACGTCTCGTCCTTGCGCCACACGCGCGCGGCGACCTTCTCGGAGATGGCCTCGTCGACCTTCTCGGCCACCGCCTGCAGCAGGTCGTCCGGGCCCGAGGCCTCGATCGTCGAGGGCCGGCCCTCGATCGCCGCCTCGCGGCTCGACTCGATCCCCGCCATCAGCTTCTCGAACGGCGTCACGAACGCGTCGATGCCGTCGCGCAGCAGCTTGTCGGTCACGTCGTCCATGTCGATACCCGCGTCGGCCAGCGCCGCGAGCGTGTCCGACGGGTCCTCGTCGGCGGTCGCGCCGCTGATCTCCGCGCTCTCGGCCGCGGCCGAGCAGGGTCGCCATCGGCATCGTGTTCACGGTGTCGGGGGCCACCAGCCCGTCGACGTACTTCGTCTCCGGGTAGCTCGGGTCCTTGACGCCGGTCGATGCCCACAGCGGCCGCTGCACCGGCGCGCCGGCCGCGGCGAGCTCGGCGAAGCGGTCGCCTTGGAAGATCTTCTTGAACGACTGGTAGGCCGCCTGGGCGTTGGCGATCGCCGCCTTGCCCTTGAGGTCCTCGCGCCCGAGCTCCTCGAGGCGCTTGTCGACCTCGGAGTCCACGCGCGAGACGAAGAAGCTCGCGACGGAGTGCACGTCGAGGCCTCGCCGGCCTCCTGGCGCTGCTCGAGCCGCCGATGTAGGCCTTGGCGACCGTCTCGTACGCCTCGACGCTGAACAGCAGCGTCACGTTCACGTTGATGCCGTCGGCGATCGCGTCCTCGATCGCGTGCGAGCCCCTCGGGAGTGCCGGGGATCTTGATCATCACGTTCGGCCGGTCGACCGCCGCCCACAGCTCACGAGCCTGGGTCAGCGTGCCGTCGGTGTCGTGCGCCAGCGACGGCTCGACCTCGAGCGACACGAAGCCGTCGGCGTGGCCGCGCTCCTCCCACACCGGTCGCAGTACGTCGCACGCCATCTGCACGTCGCGGACCGCGATGTTCAGGTAGATCTGCGCTCGCGTCCTTGCCCTCGCCGGCGAGCTTCTCGATGTCCGCGTCGTAGTCGTCGGAGCCGAGGATCGCCTTCTCGAAGATGGCCGGGTTCGACGTGACACCGCCCAGCGAGTCCTCGTCGACGAGGCGCTGCAGCTCACCCGACTCGATCAGCCCGCGCCGGATCTGGTCCAGCCAGACGCTGGTGCCGGCCTCCGTGAGTGCGGCGAGCCGCTCGTTGACCTCTGCTGCGATGCTCATGCCGCTCCTCCGTCGTCGATCAGTTCTTTCGCGGTTTTCGCCACGTTCTCGGCGGTGAGGCCGAAGTGCGCGTACAGCTCCTTCGCGGGCGCCGAGGCGCCGAAGCTCGTCATGCCGATGGCTACCCCGGAGTCGCCCACCCAACGCTCCCAGCCGAAGGTGGCCGCGGCCTCGAGCGAGACGCGAGCGCGGCACTCGGGCGGCAGCACGGAGTCGCGGTAGCCGGCGTCCTGGGCGGCGAAGCTGGTCCCAGCACGGCATGCTCACCACGCGGGTCGCCACGCCGTCGCCCTCGAGCTGCTCGGCGGCTTCGACGCAGATCGACACCTCCGAGCCCGTGCCGATGAGGATCGCGTCGGGCGCCTCGCCCTTCGAGCTTTCCTTGAGCACGTAGGCGCCACGCTCGACCGCGTCGGCGGGGATCGAGTCGGGATCGAGGATCGGCAGGTTCTGGCGGCTCAGCACAAGGCACACCGGGCCCTCGGTCTGGTTCAGCGCGAACTGCCAGGCGAGCGCCGTCTCGTTCGCGTCGGCCGGGCGCACGGCGTGCATGTTCGGCGTCGCGCGCAGGTGGGCCATGTGCTCGATCGGCTGGTGGGTCGGCCCGTCCTCTCCGAGCCCGATCGAGTCGTGGGTGTACACCTGGATGACCGGCAGCTCCATCACCGCCGACAGGCGCACCGCGCCCTTCATGTAGTCGAGGAAGTTGAAGAACGTCGAGCCGAACGCCTTCAGCCCGTGCAGGTTGAGGCCGTTGACTATCGCGCCCATGCCGTGCTCGCGCACGCCGTAGTGGACGTTGCTTGCCCGAGTAGTCGTCACGGCTCACCGAGCCACCGTCCTCGATGAACGTCAGCGTCGACGGCTCGAGGTCGGCGGACCCGCTCACCAGGTGCGGCACCTTGGACGCCGCCCACTGGATGACCTCCTGTGAGGACTTGCGGGTCGCGACGGCATCGTCCGACGGGTCGAACCGCGGGAGGTCGGCGTCCCAGCCGTCCGGCAGCCCGCCGTCCATGACCATCTGCAGCTCAGCCGCGAGGTCCGGATGGGCGCTCTTGTAGGCCGCGAAACGCTCGTTCCACTCGGCCTCGCCGCCGGCCAGCTCCTCGGCGCGCTCGCCGAAGTGCGCGGACACCGCGTCGGGCACGAGGAAATGCTCGTCCGGGTCCCAGCCGTAGGCCTCCTTGGTGAGCCGTACCTCGTCCTCGCCGAGCGGCGAGCCGTGCGCCTTCTGGCTGTCGACCTTGTTGGGTGAGCCGAACCCGATGTGCGTCCGCAGCATGATCAGCGACGGCTTGTCCGTCACCTCGTGTGCGGCCGCGATCGCGGCCTCCTGGCGCTCGAGCGAGATGTCCTCGCCGAGGTCCTGCACGTGCCAGCCGTAGGCCTCGAACCGCTTGCCGACGTCCTCGGAGTAGGCCCAGTCGGTCGGGCCCGCGAGCTGGATGTGGTTGTTGTCGTAGAAGGCCGTCAGCCGGCCGAGCCCGAGGTGGCCGGCGAGCGAGCAGGCCTCGGACGACACGCCCTCCTGGAGGTCGCCGTCGCTGGCTATCGCGTACGTGTGGTGGTCGATGACCTCGTGGCCGTCGCGGTTGAAGCGCGCGGCGAGCATGCGCTCGGCGAGCGCGAAGCCGATCGCGTTGCAGATGCCCTGGCCGAGCGGGCCGGTGGTCACCTCGATGCCCGGGGCGCCGTCGGCCTCGTACTCGGGGTGGCCCGGCGGTCGGCGAGCCGAGCTGGCGGAAGTTCTTCAGGTCGTCGAGCGAGACGCCGTAGCCGGACAGGTGGAGAATCGAGTAGACGAGCATCGACGCATGCCCGGCGGAGAGCACGAAGCGGTCGCGGTCGAACCAGTCGTGGGTTCGCCGGGTTGTGCTTCATCGTGCGGGCGAACAGCTGGTAGGCGATCGGCGCGAGCGCCATCGGGGCGCCGGGGTGGCCGGAGTTCGCCTTCTGCACGCCGTCGATCGCGAGCGTGCGGATCGTGTTGATGCTGAGTTCCTCGAGTTCCGCCTGGTCGATCGTCGTGCTCATCTCGCTCCCTTGTCTCTCTCTATTCCCAGCTAAGCAGTATCACCGCTGTGCTCAAGACCCATCCAACTCGTGGGCGGCGAGCAGTCCGGCGCCGAGCACGCCCGCGCTCGGGCCGCCCCGCGCCAGCTCGACGGTCGTACGCTCCCACAGCGTCGGGAGGCTCCAGCGGGCGGCTTCCTCGATCGCGCCGTCGAGAAACAACTCGGCCGCCGCCGACAGCCCGCCGCCGAGCAGCACTCGCTCGGGCTCGAACAGGTTCACCACGCTCGCGATCCCCATGCCGAGCCACTGCGAATGGCACGCGAACACGGCCAGCGCCTCGGCGTCGCCGCCGCGGGCGGCCTCGACGGCCTCGCGGCCGGTGACGCGGCGCGAGCGCGCGTAGACCCGGCCGAGCGCGCTCGCCGGGGCGGCCGCCGCGCGGCGCGTGGCCTCGCGCTCGACGCCGGTGCCGCTGCACAGCCATTCGAGCGATCCCGGCCGCGGAAAATCCCCGGGCGGGGCCTCACCCGTGGCGTGCGGGTCGATCACGATGTGCCCGAGCTCGGCGCCGAGCCCGGTCGAGCCGCGGAAGATCTTGCCGTCGATGACTATCCCGCCGCCGACCCCGGTGCCGAGCGTGATCATCACCAGCTCGCGCGCCGGCGGGTCGGGCACGAGCTGGGCCTCGGCGAGCGCCGCGCAGTTCGCGTCGTTGTCGATGAAGACCGGCACGCCGAAGCGGTCGCCGAGCTCCTTGCGCAGCGGCACGCCGTGGAGCGGGATGTTCACGCTCGCGAGCACGGTGCCCGTCGCGAACTCGATCTGCGACGGCATCCCGATGCCGATCGCGTCCGGCCGGCCGCAGTCGGCCTCGACCTCCGCGACCGCGGCGGCGATCCCGTCGAGCAGCGCCGCCGCGCTCGACAGCTCGGTCGGATGCTCGACGTGCTTCTCGATGGTGATTCCGGTGACCGCGCCCGCGGCGACCTTCGTCCCTCCGACGTCGACCCCGAAAACCGTCAACTCGCCTCCGCGGCACTCCGGGCCAGCAGCGCCGCGCCGACCGCCCCGCCGAGGTCGCCGAGCTCCGCCAGCACGACGTCGGGCGGGTCGGAGTCGACGAACAGGTGGGGCATCATCGCCTCGAGGATCCGCTGGCGGTAGGGCTCGCCGAGCCGCAGGCCGAGGCCGCCGCCGATGATCACGACCTCCGGGTCGAGGAGGTTCACCGACGACGCGATACCCGTCCCGAGCGCCTCGACCGCCTCGTCGAGCAGCTTCGTGGCGAGCCCGTCGCCGTGGTCGAGCGCCCGCGCCCAGATCCCGCTCGTCAGCCGGTCGCGACCGCGCTTCTCCATGATCCGGAACAGCTGCGTCGACTCGCCGCGATCCGCGAGCTTGCGCGCTCGGGCCTCGAGCGCCGCCCGTCCCGCGTAGGCCTCCATGCAGCCCTTGCGCCCGCACGGGCAGCGCCGGCCGCCGCGCTTGACCACCACGTGGCCGATCTCGGCAGCCGCGCCGCGGCCGACCCAGGACTTCCCATCGAGCACGATGCCGCCGCCGACCCCGGTGCCCCAGAACACCCCGAGCATCGAGCCGCGGCCCCGGCCCGCCCCGAGCTCGGCCTCGGCGTCGACGGCCACCGACACGTCGTTGCCGAGCTCCACCCGCGTGCCGAGCTGCTCCTGCAGCACGGCGGCGAGCGCGAAGGTCCCTGTCCAGCCGGACAGGTTGCGTGCGCCCGACACGGCGCCGGCGTGGCTGTCCACGTCGCCGGGCGACCCGACGCCGACGCCTTCCAGCGAGTCGATGCCGATCCCGGCCTGTCCGGCCGACTCGCCGAGCGACTCCGCCATCGCCGTCGCGATCGCGATCGGCCCGCCGGACTGCGGCGTCGGCCGCCGCGCCTGGCCCAGCACCGAGTTGGCGGCGTCGACGACGACGGTCTGGATCTTCGTGCCGCCGAGATCGATTCCGCCGCGCATGCGGCTATCTAAGCCGATTCGGGCAGGTCAGGGCGTGATCTCACGGATCACCTCGTACGAGCCGTCGAGGAGGACCTCCTCGACCAGGTCCCCGACGAGGTCCGGCGGGCCCCCCTCGCCGCCCGACTGGATGGCGCGAAACTCCTCGAGCGTCCCGTCGAAGAGGCCGAAGGTGAGGACTACGTCGGGATCGGCCACGTCGCGCGTAACGTAGACCTTGGACCATCGCTTCAGCACCTCCGGCGGCGTGGTCTCCGTCACTTTCTCGAAGGCGGCGGTGAAGTCGTCGAAGCCGCCCGGCTTGAGCTTGCGTGCTGTGAGGGTGCAGAGCATGGGACCTCCTTAGCGATGTTCAGGGTTGACGAAATCGAACCGGCAGCCGGCGTCCCAGTCCGACCGCTGGTTTCCGTGGACGGGAATCCCGCCCGCGTCCTTGATCATGCGGGCCATGTGCATGAGGTTCCACGTCATGAACGTGGTGTTCCGGTTCGTGAAGTCGTTCTCCGGGCCGCCGGATCCCGGGTCGAGGTAGCTCGGGCCGGGTCCCGCCTCCCCGAGCCAACCGGAGTCGGCCTGCGGCGGAATCACGTAGCCGAGGTGCTGGAGTGAGTAGAGGATGTTCATCGCGCAGTGCTTGGCGCCGTCCTCGTTCCCGGTGATCAGGCAGCCGCCAACCCGGCCGTAGTAGGCGTACTGGCCGTGCTCGTTGAGCAGGTGACTGTTGCCGTACAGGCGCTCGATCACCTGCGTGCAGACCGACGATTTCTCGCCGAGCCAGATCGGGGAGAGCAGCACGAGGATGTTCGCTGCGTCGACCTTGGCGTAGATCTCCGGCCAGTCGTCCTTGGCCCAGCCGTGCTCCGTCATGTCCGGCCAGACCCCGGTCGCGATGTCGTGGTCGATCGCCCGCACAACGTCGACGGTCACGCCGTTGCGCTCCATGATGCTCTTCGACAGGCCGCCCAGCGCCTCGGTGTTCGACACCTCCGGCGAGCGCTTCAGGGTGCAGTTGATGAACAGGGCGTTGAGATCTGAGTAGTCGGATTGCGAGCCGGTCATACGGTCCCTTCGGTCGGTTGGGTGTGGACGCGGGGCGTCCCGCGGAGCAGGACGCTCCCGATGAGCGGGAAGAGCAGTACGGAGAGCAGACCGGCGGCGATCAACTCTGCGCTTTCCGCGCCGCCGATCAGCCCGAGATCGCGCCCGATGGCGGTCGCAGCGACGATGAACGGCAGCGAGGTCGCCTGGAAGAGGCCGGCGACCAGCGCCCGCTCGCGCCCGACGAGCGGGCGGTAGAGCAGCGCCGGTAGGCCGCGTACGAGGGCGAGGGCGAGCAGGAACACCGGAACCATCGCGAGGTTCGACGGGTCGTCGAGCAAGGCGCCGAGGTCGAACCGCAGGCCGCTCGTCACGAAGAAGATCGGGATGAACACGCCGAAGCCGATCGCCTCGAGCTTGCGGCGGAACTCGGGATGCGTCATCTGCTGGTCGCGGTCGACGAGCGTCAGGACGGCCCCGGCGGCGAACGCGCCGAGGATCACCTCGAGGCCGAGCTGCTCCGCCGCGGCCGCGAACGCGATCAGCAGGACTATCGCCCCGCGCACCCGGATCTGGGCCGTCGTGTCCTGCAAGCGCAGCAGGTCGGCGCTGATCCGCATCGAGCGCTCGGCGCCGCGGACCACCAGGAATACGACAAGGGCAAGCACGAACAGGCTGCCCATCAAGACCAGCGTCGCGCCGGTGCCGCCCTCACCGGCGAACAGGACGGACAGGAGAATGATCGCGGCGAAGTCGGCGATCGAGCCCGCCGCGACGACCAGCTGGCCGAACTGCGACTCGATCTCGCCCACGTCCTTCAGCACCGGGATTATCACGCCGAGCGAGGTCGCCGACAGGATCACCGCGACGAGCAGCGGCGTCTCGGCCAGGCCGCCCACCCCGAGCGCCAGCCCGGCGACCAGCGCGAGGCCGAACGACAGCACCCAGGCGCCGCCGGCGAGCTTCAGCACGCGGCCGCGCAGGCGGTCGAACTCGATCTCGAGCCCGGCGAGGAAGAGCAGGAAGACGAGGCCGATCGTGGCGAGCACCTCGATCGTCGCGTCGATCTCCACCCAGCCGAGGCCGGACGGGCCGATCGCTATGCCCGCGACGATCTCGAGTACGACGGCCGGCAGCCGCAGGCCGGGAAAGAACCCGAGCAGGAACGGCGCGGCGAAGGCGACCGCCACCACGAGCAACAGGCCGGAGAAGGCAGGCTCGTCCATCGGTGCGTCAGTCGCGTCACCCCCGTGCGCGTTACACACGCGATGTAGGCGAAACTCGTCATGCGCGGGGCAGCTCCCAGTCGTCCCGTACGGACCGCGTGCTGTCGCGCAGGTCGCGGCGCAACTCCTCGGCCGACGGCCGCCCGAGGTACCAGAGGCCGTTGTAGACGGAATGGATGGTGAGGTCTGGCGCGAGCGTGAATGCTGCCGGGCGGTAGGTGTTGCGAACGGTGTCGGTCGTCTCGCGCAGGCCGGGGCGGCCGAGCCATGCGCGCTCGTGGGAAGGTCATGCGCGCGGCCGCGGGCCTAACTGCGGGCGAGCTTCCAGTCACGGAACTCGGCGAGCAGGGCGTCCGCGGCCCCGGGCGGGAGCGTCTCCTCGCTCAGCGTCCCGACGACGGCCACCGAGGCGCGGATCTGGTCGAGGTACGCGGTGCAGTGCGGGCAGTCGGCGATGTGCGCGTCGAAGCGGCGGTGGTCGGCGGCGGGGAGCCGGCCCTCGATGTAGTCCGTGACCAGCTCGACCAGTTCTTGGCAGCTGAGCGGCTTCGGCTTTCGGCGTAGGAATCTCATCCGTTGTCCTCCACGGCCTCGAAATGCTCTTCCAGAGCGGCGCGGACCTTGGCACGTGCGCGGTGGAGAAGCACACGTTGATTTGTCTCGGAAACGTCGAGCGCGTTACATGCCTCCCCAGCGGTGAAGCCCTCGATGTCGCGCAGCGTGATGATCTCCCGCTGGCGCGGCGGCAGCTCGGCGATCGCCACCAGCGCGGCGTCGCGGGTCTCGGCGTCCTCGAGCCGCTGCTCCGGGAACCGCTCCGGCGGGCGCTGCCAGGCGCCCGGGGCATCGGTCCCGTCGCCGAGGAAACGATCGGGGTCGACGGTCGCCCCGCGATCCTCCTCCTCGCCGGAGCCCACCGCGGAGAACGGCAAGGTGCGCGACTCGCGCTTGCCACGGGTCTTCGCGGTGTTGGACACGATCCGGAACGCCCACGTCTTGAGCGACGAGCGGCCCTCGAAGCGGTCGAGCCCCTTGAGGATCCCGACCCAGGCCTCCTGGACCACCTCCTCGGCAACGGCGGCGCTCGAGACGTGCGCGCGCGCGAGGCGCAGCATTCCCGGCCCCCACGCCTCGACGACGGCCATGAAGGCTGCCTCGTCGCCGGCCTTGAGCCGTTCGAGGAGCGCAGCCTCGTCGGTGAGCAGGTTCACGACCAAAGCGCGCCGATCCTATGGAACGCCGGGGCGCCTGCGCGACGATCGGCCCGGCGTTTCTGGTAGAACGACCCCCGTGGACCGCCGTCTCGCACAGCGCAACCTCCGTACCGGCCTGATCGCCGGAGCGATCGCCCTGATGGTCTTCGCGGCCGCCTGGGTCGTCGGCTTCGTCTACTGATGGCCGACGAGATCGACCATGACGGCGCGATTCCGCCGGCCGGCGAGCCGATCCACCTGCCGGACCCGTCGTACCTCCCGGTGGTCTGCGCCTTCGGCATCACCATCGCCGTCGTCGGCGTGGTGATCAGCTGGTACGTCTTCGGCATCGGCCTCGCCATCACGCTGATCTCGATCGCCAAGTGGACCGCGGCGACCCGCCGCGAGACCGCCGAGCTCCCGCTCGAGCATTAGCCGCGCCGCAGTTCAGCTCGGCGCGCTGATCTCGCTCGTCGCGTAGTCCTGCACCCAGCAGCGCACGATGTCGCGCATGCTGAGCACGCCGGCGATGTCGCTCCCGTCGATCACCACGAGGTGGCGGAAGCCGCCTCTGACCATCGCCTCCGCGGCGCGTTCGAGCGACCAATCCGGGGCGGCGAACACGAGCCCGGCCGAGAGATGGTCGGAGACCTTCTCGGTCGCCGGGTCCTGGCCTTCGCCGAGCGACACGAGGATGTCGCGCTCGGTGATGATCCCCGGGCCCTGTTCATCTGGATCGATGACGACCGCCGCACCGACGCCGCGCTCACCCATCACCCGCGCCGCGTCCGCGAGGCTGTGCCCCGGGTTGATCGTGAGAACCAGCGAGCTCATCCCGTCCCGCACCTGCAAAGCGATCTCCCTTCTGCCGCATTCACCGATTAGTGCCGATCGGCTCAAGCCTACCGCCGGCGGCCGATCTACGTGCAAGCGCGCCCCGACCGCGCCACGCACATCCTCCGGGTGACATAGACTCGCGCGCCGTGAGAGGGGTTAGACGACTGGCTGCGCATCCGGCCGAGCCGGCTGCTTGCCCAACAACACGACTGGCTGCGCATCCGGCCGAGCCGGCTGCTTGCCCAACAACACGACTGGCTGCGCACCCGGCCGCTCCTGCGACGGCATGCTGAAGCGCCATCCCGTGATCACCGTGATCGTGGTGGCCACGATCGCAAACGTCGTGGGCATCGCCATTGCGCTCGCGATCGATTGGTTCCCGACCGACGCCACCGACCTCGGCGGCGAGATCGACACCCTCTACGACGTCACCCTGATCCTCTCGGTGCCGATCTTCGTCCTCGTCATGGGGGTCGTCGGCTATGCGATGTGGATGTGGCGCGCCAGCCCCGGCGACATGAGCGACGGCGAGCCGATCCACGGCTCGACCAAGCTCGAGGTCGCTCTGGGTCACGGTGCCGTTCCTGATCGTCTCGGCGCTCGCCGCCTACGGCTGGATCGTCTTCGACAACCTCGAGGAGAAGCAGCCGGAGGAGATGATCGTCAAGGTCACCGGCCGCCAGTTCGCGTGGAGCTTCGAGTACCCGGACAACGGGAAGGTCAAGTCCGCACAGCTCGTACTCCCGAAGGACAAGCCGATCCTCTTCAAGGTCAACACCGACGACGTCCTGCACGACTTCTGGGTGCCCGAGTTCCGCCTCAAGACCGACGCGGTGCCCGGGCCTCACCACCAACATCCGCCTGACGCCGGACAAGCTCGGCAACTACGACGTCGTGTGCGCCGAGCTGTGCGGCATCGGCCACTCCACGATGCGCGGCGCTGTCCAGGTGGTCCGCCCCGCCGCGTTCGACAAGTGGATCGCGGACCGCAGCAAGCGCGCCGTCACCGGCGGCACGGGCGGCGGAGCAGGCGGCGGCGGAGCGGCCGACACCGCGGCCGCGGGCAAGCAGATCTTCACCGACACCGGCTGCGACGCGTGCCACACGCTCGCCGACGCCGACGCAAAGGGCACGGTCGGCCCCGGCCTCGACGACCTCGCGGCCGCGGCCGCGAAGTACGGCAAGCAGGAGAACCAGTCCGCCGCCGAGTACGTCGAGGCTGCGATCACCGACCCGGCGGCATTCACCGTGCCCGGTTTCCCGGACGGCGTCATGCCGGCCGACTACAAGAATCAGCTGTCCCAGGCTGAGATCGACACGCTTGTGAAGTACCTTCTGGCTGTGAGCGGAGGGAAGTCGAAGTGAGCGCCGCCGTCGGCAAGTTCACGGCCCCGGGCTGGTACCGGGCGCTGACTCGCCGTCCCACTCGCCTACGCGTTCTCGATCGGCCTCGTGGCTCGCTCGTCCGCGCGCTGTACGGCTGGGAGGTCGTCGACTGGACGGCGCTACACGACGGTCGGCCTGATCGCGATGCCGCTGGCCTTCCTGGTCGGCATCGGCTGCTTCGACTACTGGTTCTACTGGGCCGCCGGCAAGCCGACGCGTCGCCGAGGACCACTCGGGCCACGGCGCCAAGACCTGGAAGGACTACTTCAAGGTCAACACCGATCACAAGGTGATCGGGATCCAGTACATCGTCACGACGTTCCTGTTCTTCATCGCTCGGCGGGCTGCATGGCGATGCTGATCCGCGCCGAGCTGGCCCAGCCGGGCACGCAGTTCGTGGATCCGAACACCTACAACGGCCTGTTCTCGGTGCACGCGTCGCTGATGATCTTCCTGTTCATCATCCCGGTGTTCGCCGGGCATCGCGAACTACGTCATCCCGCTGATGATCGGCGCGCCGGACATGGCGTTCCCGCGCCTGAACGCGCTGTCGTTCTGGCTGCTGCCGACGGCCGGCGTGATGATGGTCGCGAGCTTCTTCGTCGAGGGCGGCGCCTTCGCCACCGGCTGGACCGCCTACGCCCCGTTGTCGACCGAGACGCCGCTCGGGACAGCAGTTCTTCACGATCGGCGTGCAGTTCGCGGGCGCGTCATCGATCGCCACCGCGCTGAACTTCCTGGTCACGATCATCACGATGCGCGCGCCGGGCATGACGTTCTGGCGCATGCCGCTGCTGGTGTGGGCGAACTTCACGACCTCGCTGCTGGTCGTGATCGCGACGCCGTTCATCGCCGGCTCGCAGTTCTTCGTCCTGCTCGACCGCTCGCTCGGCACCGACTTCTTCAACGCGGCGGCGGGCGGCGACGTGCTGATGTACCAGCACGTCTTCTGGTTCTACTCGCACCCGGCCGTCTACATCATGATGCTGCCGGGCTTCGGGATCATCAGCGAGGTCATCTCGACGCACGCCCGTAAACCGGTGTTCGGCTACCGGATGATGGCCTTCTCGCTGGTGGCGATCGTCATCCTCGGGCTTCACCGTCTGGGCCCACCACATGTTCGTCTCGGGCATGTTCCCGTGGCTGCGGGTGCCGATGATGATCACGACGATGCTGATCGCGGTGCCGACCGGGATCAAGATCTTCTCCTGGCTCGGCAACGCTTTGGAAGGGCGTAATCCATCTCACGACGCCGATGCTGTTCGCGCTCGGCTTCATCACGATGTTCACGCTCGGCGGGATCAGCGGGATCATGCTCGCGGTCATCCCGGTGGACATCCACGTCTCGGACACGTACTTCGTGGTCGCCCACATCCACTACGTGCTGTTCGGCGGCAGCGTGTTCACGATCTTCGCCGGCCTCTACCACTGGTTCCCGAAGATGACGGGCCGGATGTACGACGAGACGCCTCGGCAAGGTCCACTTCTGGCTGTCGTTCGTCTTCTTCAACCTGACGTTCGGCCCGATGCACCTCGTCGGCGTCGACGGCATGCCGCGCCGCGTGGCCGACTATGCCGACCAGTTCGCCACGCTCAACGCGCTTCATCTCGATCTCAGCGTTCCTGTTCGGCCTGTCGTTCCTGGTCTTCCTCTACAACATGATCACGAGCTGGCGGAACGGCCCGAAGGCGGCCGCGAACCCGTGGCGCGCCCACTCGATCGAGTGGCAGGTGTCCTCGCCGCCGCCGATCTTCAACTTCGACGAGATCCCGACGGTCGTCGGCGGTCCGTACGAGTACGGCGTCCCCGGCGCCGTGCACGCCGTCTTCGGCGACCAGAAGGCGCCCGTCGGGCAGCCCGGCCCCGGCGGGCGGCGGCAAGCCCGCCGCCCACGGAGGTCCCGTAGAGCATGGCTGACGGGAAGCAGATCCTGGTCGTCGCCAACGAGACGGTGACCGGCAAGGCGCTGATCGACGCGGTCAAGCGGCACGCCGACAATGGTCCTGTCGGGGTGCACGTGATCTGCCCGCAGAACCAGCCCAGGCACGGCTACGTGATCTACGACGGACTCGATCCGCAGCGCCGCGGAGAACCGTCTCGCAGATGACCGTCGCCCAGCTGCGCGAGGCCGGCATCGAGGCCGACGGCGAGGTCATGGACCCCGATCCGTACTCGGCGATCATGGACGCCGTCGGCGAGCACGACTACGACGAGATCATCGTCTCGACGCACCCCGACACCCGCTCGGGGTGGCTGCGCCAGGACCTGATCACGCGCGTCGAGCAGGCCACGCGCCGCCCCGTCGAGCACGTCGTCGTCGACCTCGACGCGACGAGGACGAGGACGCGATCCGCACCCTCGTCGTCGCCAACCAGACGGTCGGCGGCCAGGCTCTGATCGACCAGCTCAAGGCGCTCGCGGCCGACGGCCCGCACCGCTTCATCGTCATCTCCCCGCAGTCGGGCGAGGGCGACGCCGACGCCCACAAGCGCCTGGCGCAGACGCTCGAGCGCCTGCAGGCGGAGGGGCTCGAGGCCATCGGCCAGGTCACCCACCCGGATCCGTTCACCGCGATCCAGCAGCGCGCTGCACTTCTACGGCATCGACGAGGTCGTCATCTCGACCCTGCCCGAGACGCAGTCCGGCTGGCTGCGGGCCGACCTCATCGGGCGTGTCCAGGGCGCGACCAACAAGCCCGTGCACCACGTCGTGTCCGACGACCGCGAGGGGGCGAGCGCCTGATGGAGTCCGCCTCCTTCCCCGTCCCCGGCGTCCCGTCGGCCGACAAGGGCCACCACGACGACCATCACGACCATCACGGGCCGCCCGAGGCAAACCAGCGCTCGCGCGATCGACTCCCAGACGCTCGGGATGCTACTCTTCATCATCTCCGAGATCATGCTCTTCGGAGCGTTCTTCACGGCCTACTTCTTCATCCGGGTCGTGAACAACGACCCGTGGCCGGCGAGCCGGCGAGGAACTGCCGAAGGTCATCGCCGGCTTCAACACCGCGATCCTGTGTCGTCGAGCTTCACGATGCACTGGGCGCTCGAGGGCGCACGCAACGAGAACCGGCGCGCTCTGCGCATCGGCCTGCTCACGACGCTGCTGCTCGGCGCGACGTTCCTCTGCATCCAGGTCAACGAGTACGTGCACATCGGCTTCGCGATCTCCGAGAACGCCCAGAGCTCGATCTTCTACGGCCTGACCGGCCTCCACGGCGCCCACGTCTTCGTCGGGCTCACGCTGCTCACGTTCGCGACCGTCCGGGCGTTCCGCGGGCCACTTCACCGCCAAGGAACATCTCGGGCGTCGAGGTGCCGGGGATCTACTGGCACTTCGTCGACGTGATGTGGATCGTCGTCTACACGACGGTCTACCTCATCTGAGCGGCGTGCTGAACCCGGTCCGCTCAGAGCAGGAGGCGTTCCGCTTCCTCGCTCTACGTCATCGTGATCGCGGCCGTCGTCGTCGCGCTCGTCTTCGGCCTCCGCGCGATTCTCTGAGCTCGGCGGCGGAAGACCTCGAGCTGGCTCTGCGGATGGCCCGCGAGGCCGGCGACCTACTGCTGGGCAGGTTCGGGGGGCCCGCCCGCGGGGTCGAGCGCAAGTCGACCCGCACGGACCTCGTCTCGGACGCCGACCGCGATGCCGAGGCCGTCATCGAAGCCGTCCTGACCGCCGAGCGGCCCGACCGACGGCCTGCTCGCCGAGGAGGGGTCCCACAGCGACGCGGACAGCGGCCGGCGCTGGGTCGTCGACCCGCTCGACGGAACCACCAACTTCCTCTACGGGATCCCCACCTGGGCCGTCAGCATCGCCCTGGAGGACCGCGACGGAGTGGCCGGTCGGCGTGGTCCACGACCCGACGCGCGGGGAGACCTTCACCGCGGTCCGCGGCGAGGGCGCGTTCCTGGCCGGGGAGCCGCTCGAGGTCAGCGGCGCCGATCGGCTCGACACCGCGCTGATCTCGACCGGGTTCGGCTACGACCCCGACCGCCGCGCCGTGCAGGCGGACACGCTGCGCGGGGTTCTCCCCCACGTCCGCGACATCCGCCGCGCCGGCGCCGCGTCGCTCGACCTCTGCTCCGTCGCGGCGGGGCGCGTCGACGGCTACTGGGAGCTCGGGCTGCAGCCGTGGGACTGGGCCGCCGGCGGGCTCATCGCGCGCGAGGCAGGCGCCGACGTGCGCGACCTGCCCGGCGAGCCTGCCGGCCTGCTGGCCGCGTCCCCGGCGATCGCCGGGCCGCTCGCCGCGCTGCTTTAGATGACGAGCGTGCGGTGGCGGACGGAGCCGCGCAGCATCGCGGCGGTCTCGACCACGTCGAACACCATGAAGTAGGGCGCCAGCAGGAGCGACGTGGCGATACTGGCGCCCTCGGCGTGACCGCGCCGCAGGACGGCCTGGAAGTACGGGTCGGCGAGCGCGAAGCGCAGCCAGCGCAGCCGCACCGGGCCGATCCGGCTCGGCAGCGCGGCGGCGACGAGGGCGAGCAGCAGCAGATAGTGGCCGTGCTTCCAGAAGACGCCCTTCAGCAGCATCTCCTTGCGCAGCCCCGGGTGGCGGGCGAACAACCCGACGCCGTCGTGCCAGCGCGCGGCGATCTTCAGCCGCTTGACGGGCCCGACCCGGCCGACCACGTGGTAGACCCGCGCGTGGTCGGCATAGACCACCTCGGTGCCGGCCTCGATCGCCCGCCACGCGAGGTCCGTGTCCTCGCCGCCGACCCCGCGGTAGGTCTCGACGTCGAAGCCCTCGAGCTGCTCGAGCACGGCGCGCGGGAAGAGCAGGTTGCAGGTCTGGAACGCCGGCCCGGCGGCGTGGATCACCTGCGTGCGCCAGAACGGGCCGACATTGTGGGCCTGGTCGGGGCGCGCGTCGGTCCGCCCGCCGATCAGCGTGCCCGGGTTCTCGCGGGCGGTGGTGAGCAGGCCGCTCACCCAGCCGGGGTCGGCGACGCAGTCGTCGTCGGTGAACGCCACGAGCGGGGCCCGGGCGGCGCGCCAGCCGGCGTTGCGGCCGCCGCCCGCGCCCGCGTTCTGCTCCAGCCGGACGGGGCGCAAGTCGAGCCTGTTGCGCTCGAGCTCGGCCGCCAGCACGGCGTGGGTGTCGTCTGTCGAGCCGTTGTCGACGACGATCACCTCGAAGCTGTCCCTCTCGGCCTCCTGGGCAGCGAGCGAGTCGAGCAGCTCACCGAGCAGCGTGCTGCGCTGGTAGCTCGAGACCACGACTGAAAGGTCGGGCGCGCGGCTCTCGGGGCTCGGAGCCATCGGCAGCCGGGAGCGGGTGCTATTCGACGGTGAGGGTGCCCTTCATGCCGCCGTCCGCGTGGCCGGGAACGGTGCAGAGGAAGGTGTAGGTGCCCGGCTTCAGGTTCGCGGAGAAGTCGGAGGTGCCGCCCTTGCCGACGGTCGCCCCCTTGCCGATCTCCTTGCCGCTCTCGTCCTCGAGGGCGATGTCGTGATCGATCGAGGCCGGGTTGAGCATCGCGATCTCGAGCGAGCCGGCCGGCGCTATCGCCTTCGTGCTCTCGTACGCCAGCGCACCGGACGGGTTGGCGTCCATCTGGAGCTTGCCGGCCTTGGCCGCGATCGGCTTGTTCGACACCTTCGGGGCCCCGGCCGTGGCGAGTGCGCCCCGGTCCTTGCCCTCGGTCGCGGCGACCCGGCCGACGTACTCGGCCACGTCACGCGCGTCCTGGCCCTCGACGAGGTTCGCCTTCATGATGCTGTTCTTCAGTGGGCCTTTGATCTGATCGTGGACGACGCCGGCGAACGTGTCGGCGCCGAGGCCGTTCTTCCGCGCCTGGGCGAACGCCACGTCGAGATCGGGCCCCTGGGTGCCCTTCGTCTCGGCGCGGGCCAGCGCGTGGCACGAGCCGCAGTTCTCGACGAACTGCGTCTTGCCGTTGACCAGGTCCGGCTCCTCCTCACGCCCACATCCGCTGGCGGCCAGCGCGACCAGCGATGCGGCGACAGCGAGCCCGGTGAACCTCTTCGTGCGTGGTGTCACGGGCGGGAACACTATCCGCTCCGGGCGCCGGAAGGCGCCGTTCCCGGCCACCCGCTTGGTAGTGTGCCGCGCGATGAGCGCCCGACAGAAGTACCGCCTGCGCGCCCGCTCCGATCGTGAGCTCGTTCGTGAGGTCGAGCCAGGGAAGGTCTACGTCGACAAGGAGAGCGGCGAGCCGTTCGAGGTGGTCGGCAAACTGACCCCGCTCGCGCCCTCGCCGAGCAATCTCCCCTACTCGATCGAGAACCTCCGCATGTGCGGGTGCTCGCTCGAGCAACTGGTCCAGAAGGACCTCAACGACTGCCCGCACTGCGAGCGGCGGCTCCCCGCCCTCGAGGACTAGTGCGCGCCGTGCGCCGCGCTGCCGCACTCGCGCTGGCCGCTGCGGCGCTGATCGGTGCCGGCTGCGGCGACGACGACAAGGACAACGCCGGCTCGACCACGCCCGCGGCGACCGAGCAGGCGCCCGCCACCCAGACGAGCAGCGGCGCCCCCGCCACGGACACCACCCCCGTCGAGACCGAGGGTGAGGGCAGCGGTGGCGCCCAGGCCCCGTCGGATGACGACGGCGGCGACAACGACTCGGGCGGCGCCGAAGCGCCCTCCGGCGACGGCAGCGGCGACGGCAGCTCCGGTGGCTCGTCTCCCGGCTCCGACGGCGAGTAGCCGCTCGGCCCGGCGCCGCGCGCTTCTCGCGGCCGCGCTGACGGCACTGCTCGCCACCGCAGGCTGTGGCGGTGACGACGAGCCGCCCCCGGTCACGACTCCCCCGCCGGCCGATACAGCCGCGGAATCCACGACCAGCCCGTCGACCGACTCCGAGACAGCGGTGGCGCCCGAGCCCGAGATCCCGGGCGAGGCCACCGTCACGTCGGGCGACACCGAGGAACTCCCCCCGCCGGACACGCCCGAGGGCCGCTTCGAGCGGTTCTGCCAAGCGCACCCGGCGGCGTGCGATTGATCCCTCCCGTGTACGAAACACCACCCACGCGCCCAAGGGCGCGCGGTGCGCTCTGAAGCTGCGCCGTTACCGGTCCGTCAGCCGCGACGGCTGCACGGCCGGCACGCGTACGCGCCCCGGCAGCGGACGCGGCATGGGCTGGGCGGGACCGCGGCGCCGGTCGGGGCGCCGCGGGCCGCGCTGCAGCAGCGAGCGGTCGGCAGGGGCCCAGCGGCCGACGGGCAGCTTCAGGCCGCCGCCCCCGGGGCCGCGCTTCGGCTTGGGGTCCGGCGTCTCGCCGCCTCCGCCTCCGCCCTCCTCGGGCGGGTCGTCGGAAGCATCGCGCGTGCGCATGAACCAGATCAGCCAGACGAGCAGAAGCCCCACATCGAAGACGCGGAACCCGACCATGAATATCCACCCCTCAGTGGACACGTCCCGATCGTACCCCTCCGGCGCCGAGCCGGGAAGGGGGGAACCGACGAAAGGTCAGCTACCGCTGGTCTTCTTGGGATCCGGGATGAACGTGGCCGTGTACAACAGCCGCACCCCGAAGTAGTCGCACCCGAAGGTGGTGACCGAATTGACCTTGGTCACCGTCGCGTTGCGGGTGATCGACTTGCAGTCGTTGTCGCGCTCCTTCGTGCGCGAGGCGCGCCACCAGTTGGTGTTCGAGAGCGTCATCGACGGCTGCGACTTCTTCGTCGCGAAGATGGGAGCCCACGTCGGCGAGGTGATCGCCACGACGTAGCCCTTGGTGACCGGGAGCGCCTTTTTGAGGAAGAACTGGGGCGACGACCCGAAGTAGTCGTTCAGCTCGAAGACCTCGCTCTGGCGCAGCAGCCGCAGCGTGCGCTTCTTCCTGCCCTTGCCCTTGCGGAAGATCGAGAGACGTACCGTGGACTTCGCGCCGAAGCGGGGACCGAAGAACGCGATCTGCTCCGCGGCGGGCTTGCCGAGCTGGACGGTGAACGCGACGATCGCGCCGCGCGACTTGATCACCATCGGGTTCCGCACCTTGTTCGAGCGGCCCTGGTAGCCGGTCGCCTTCGACAGCGCCGTGCAGTCCACGGGGCAGCTCGCGGCAACAGGATCGGCGGTGCCGATCTCGGTGATACGGGCCGAGGCGCCGGCCGGGACGGCCAGTGCGGCGGCACACATTGCTATCGGGAGGATTCGCTTGAGCACGGCAGGTTTGAACACGCTAGCGGGCAAAAGTTGCGACGCCGCCGGTACCTTCGGCGGCCGCCTGGCGGATTCCTACTTGTAACGGTAGGTGATCCGCCCGCGGGACAGGTCGTAGGGCGACAGCTCGATCTTGACCCTGTCGCCCGGGAGGATGCGGATGTAGTGCCTACGCATCTTGCCCGAGATGTGCCCGAGGACCTCATGGTCGTTGTCGAGCTTCACCTTGAACATCGTGTTCGGGAGGGCTTCGAGGATCTCGCCCTCCATCTCGATCTTCTCTTCTTTGGCCACGAATGCGTTCGCCTAGATCAGGCGGACGTTCACCGCCTTGGGCCCCTTGTCGCCGTCCTCTTCGTCGTACTCGACCTTGGCGTTCTCGGCCAGGGTCTTGAAGCCCCCGCCGTCGATGCCGCTGTAGTGGACGAACAGGTCCTTGCTGCCCTCATCAGGAGTGATGAAGCCGAAGCCCTTGTCGTCGTTGAACCACTTGACCGTTCCGGTCGCCATATTCTCCAGGACCTTCCCTTTTCTCGTGAACCGGCTCCCCCGCCGGTTCCTACCGCGCGCGAACGCTACCAGGGGTCAGCGGCCCATGAAGGTGGCCTTGCCGGGTCCCTCGGCCAGGAACGTCTTGACCGCCGCCTTCAGGTCCTCGGTCTCGAACAGCTCGGCCGCGATGTCGGGGGTCCGCTCGTCGGCCCCGCGCGTGCCGTGTTCGAGCTGGGCCCTGACGATGCTCTTGGTCGCCGCGTTCGCCCGGGTGGGCCCGCCGGCAAGCCGGTCGGCGAACTCGGCCGCCTCGCCCCCGAGGCGCTCGGCGGGCAGTACCCGGTTGATCACGTTCCAGCTCTCGAGCGTCGCGGCCGGGTACAGATCGCCGCTCATCACCAGCTCACGGGCCCGCGCGGGCCCGGCCCGCTCGGCGATCCGCTGTGTGCCGCCCATGAACGGCGTGACGCCGACGACGATCTCGACCAACCCGAACTTGGCCTTCTCGCTCGCCCAGATCATGTCGCAGGCCAGCGCGAGCTCGAACCCGGCCGTCAGGCAGAGACCGTGGACGACGGCGATCGTCGGGAACGGCAGATCCTCGATCCTGTGCGTGAGGGCGAGCAGTTCGGCGGCGAACTCGCGCGCGCGCTCCTCGCCCAGGTCGTCGAACACCTCGACGTCGACGCCACCCGTGAAGAGCTTGCCCTCGGCGCGGAACAGCAGCGCGCGGACGCCATCGGCTGCCGCCTCGCCGACCGCGTCGCTGATCGCGCCGGTCAGCTCGCGGTCGAACAGGTTGACGGGCGGCTTGTCGATCACGACGTATCCGACGTCGCCCTCGCGCACGTAGTTGGCAACGCTCATCCGCGCAGCTCGGCGGCGACCGCGGCGAGCTCGTCCATGTCCGCCGGCGCGGGCTGCCCGGGCAGGCGCAGCGGATCGCCCTCGAAGCGGGGGATCACATGGATGTGGAAGTGGAAGACGGTCTGCCAGGCGGCCGGGCCGCACGCGTTGAGCAGGTTCACCCCGTCGCAGCCGAGGCGCTCCTTCATCGTGAGCGCGAGCCGCTTGGCCCCCGCCGCGGTGTGGGCGAGGTCCGCCTCCGGGATCTCCCACAGGTCCTTCGAGTGGTTGCGCGGGATCACCAGCGCGTGGCCGCGGACCCACGGGTTGATGTCCATGAACGCGACGGTGTGCTCGTCTTCGTCGATGCGCTCGGACGGCAGCTCGCCCGCGATGATCTTGCAGAAGATGCAGTCGTCGGCCACGGCCGAGACCCTACAGCCAGCCGGCCTTCTTGAACCGCCAGAACAGCAGCGCGCAGACAATCGCCATCACGCCGATGATCAGGGGGTAGCCGTAGTCCCAGCGCAGCTCGGGCATCGTGTCGAAGTTCATCCCGTAGATCCCCGCCATCGCCGTCGGCACCGCGGCGATCGCGATCCAGGCCGAGATCTTGCGCATGTCCTCGTTCTGGCGGACGCTGACCTGCGTCAGGTTCGCGGTGAGCACGCTCGTAAGCATGTCGCGGAAGCTCTCGAGCTGCTCGTGGACGCGGATCAGGTGATCGTTCACGTCGCGGAAGTAGTGGCGGATCTCGGGATGGACGTGGAGGTAGTCGCGCGACGCGAGCTGCTCGATCGGCTCGACCAGCGGGGCGGCGGCCCGCGTGAACTCGAGCACCTCGCGCTTGAGCTTGTAGATACGCTCGGCCGAGCTGCGGCGGTCCGGGGCGAAGACGTCGTTCTCGACCTCCTCGACGTCGATCCGCAGGCCCTCGATCGCGGGTGCATAGTCATCGACGACGCGATCGACGATCGCGTGCAGCACGGCGCCCGGGCCGCGCTGCAGGCGGCCGGGATCGTCCTCGACCGCGAGCCGCACGTCGTGCAGCGAGCTCGCCTCGCCATGGCGCACCGTCACGAGGAACCCCGAGCCGACGAACAGCAGGATCTCGCCGAACTCGACGACCTCCAGCTCATCCACGTAGCGCGCCGTCTTGAGCACGATGAAGACCGTCTCCCCGTACACCTCGAGCTTCGGCCGCTGATGCGCGTGAATGGCGTCCTCGACCGCCAGCTCGTGGAGGTCGAACTCCCGCCGCACGGCGTCGAACTCGTCGTGGGTCGGTTCGTAGAGGCCGATCCAGACGAACGAGTCGGCGCCGCGGCAGAGCCCGAACGCCTCGTCGAGCCCGAGCTCTCCGGGTCGCCGGCGCCCGTCCTCGTACACCGCCAGATCGATGATCATCGGGGGCGATCTTCGCGCAGCGAGCGCGCGAGCGCCAGAGCCCCTTCCGGGGTGTCCACCTCATTCGCATATGCAGCCGCCTCGATGGCGGCCAGGAGGGTCCCGAGCTGCGGGCCGGGTTCGATGCCCAGCTCGCGCGCCAGCTCGTCGCCGCGCACGAGCGGCACCGGCGGCCCGTGCTCACGCCAGTCGAGCGCCGCGCCCATCACCTCGCGTGCGAGCTCGAGGTGGCCCTGCGATCCACGGCTCCTGCCCTTCGCCGCGCGTCGCGAGGCGGTCGGCCGCCGAGAGGACGGTGACCTCGACCTCGACCGGCTCGGTCTGGCGCAGGTAGGTGTGCAGCGCGCGCCGTCCGAGCGGGCGCTCGTGCATGAGGAAGCCGAGCACGAGGTGCTCGCGGGCGAGCGCCGCCGTCAGCGCGACGACCTTCTCGCCCGCCCGCAGCCGGCGCAGTACCTCCGCCGACAGCTGCTCGCCCGCGCGCGAGTGGCCGACGAACGTCACGCGGCCGTCGGCGCGCACGCCGCGCGTTGCGGGCTTGGCGATGTCGTGGAAGAGCGCCCCGAACCGCAGCGCGTCGCCGCGCGTGATCCCGTCGCCGAGGGGCTCCGCGAGCACGGCCGCCAGGCGCTCCGCGTGGGGGCCGAACACGGTCTCGGGGTCGGCGCTGATCGCGACGACGTGGTCGAGAACCTCGAGCGTGTGGTCGAACACGTCGAGGTGGTGGAAGCGGCTCTGGTCGATCCCCTGGAGCGCCCGCAACTCCGGGAGCACGGCGTCCAGGACACCGAGACGGTCGGCGAGCCGCAGGGCGGCCGAAGGATCGGGCGCGCCCACGATCCGGCGCAGCTCGGCGTAGACCCGCTCCGCGGCGGGCTCCGCGAGCCGCGGCGCGGCAGCGATCGTCAGGCGCTCGGTCTCGGCATCCGGGACGAGCCCGAGCTCGGCCGCGAACCGCACCAGCCGCAGCGCGCGCAGCGGGTCCGCCTCGTAGGCGGCGGGCGAGACCACGCGCAGGACCCCCGCGGCGAGATCGTCCGCGCCGCCCGCCGGGTCCAGCAGCTCGCCGCCCGCGAGCGGAACCGCCATCGCGTTGACGGTGAAGTCGCGCGCGGCGAGATCCTCCTCGATGGTCGGTCCCTGGAGGCGGGTGACGTCGTAGCTCGTGCCGTTGTCCGGTCCAGCGCCCGCCACGCCCCGAACTCGGCGGACAGCTCGAAGGCCGGCCCGCCGATCGCGGCGGCCAGAGCGCGGGCCGTCTCACGCGCGTCGCCGGCGACCGCGAGGTCCACGTCGGCGAGCTGGCGCCCCAGCATGGCGTCGCGCACCACCCCGCCGACCAGCCACGCGTCCACATCCGCCCCGGCAAGCGCCGCGCGCGCCGTCGCGACGGCGGGCGCCTGTTCGAGCCGGCCTGTCCCGGCCGCCCCCGTCACGGCTCGTAGAAGCGCCGGACGCGGGCTGAGAGGCCGCAGGTGACCTCGTAGTTGATGGTCGCGAGCCGGGCGGCCACCTCCTCGCAGGTGATGCGCGCGTCGCCCTGCGACCCGATGAGCACGGCCGGGTCACCGACGGCGACCTCGGTGATCCGGACCGAGATCGACGGTGATGTTGTCCATGCTCACGGTGCCGATGAGCGGCCGCGCCACCCCGCCCATGAGCACGTCGCAGTTGTTGGTCAGCGCCCGCCGCCAGCCGTCGCCGTACCCGATCGGGAGGGTGGCGACCTGCGTGGCCCGCTCGGCCGTCCACTTTCGCCCGTACCCGGCGCCCTCCCCCGCCTCGAAACGATCGATCCGCGCCACGTAGGACTCGAGCTGGAGGGCCGGCTCCAGGTCGTGAGCGGCGGCGTCCTGACCGAACGGGTCGAGCCCGTAGATCGCGATCCCGCAGCGCACGAGGTCGAAGTGCGCAGCCGGGTCACGCAGCGTCGCGGCGCTGTTGGCCGCGTGGGCGATCACGTCGGGGTACGCCGACCGCACATCGGCCGCCCACTCGGAGAACCGGGCGAGCTGCTCGCCGAACAGCTCGCTGTCCGGCTCGTCGGCGGTGGCGAAGTGGGTCATCACACCCACGAAGTGGAGTCGATCCTCGGCGGCCACGGCGTCGGCCAGGGCCCGCGCCCGGTCGCCGTCGCGCTCACCGAGGCGCCCCATGCCGGTGTCGTGCTTGACGTGTACCCGCGGCGGGCGCGCTCCGGGGATCGCGTGCTCGGCCGCCGCGGCCACGAACTCGGGCCGCCACGCGACGAGGTCGGCGTCGGCCTCGAGCGCCGCCCGCAGCTCGGCCGGTGTGAGCGCGCCCATCACGAGGATCCGCCCGTCGAGGCCGTGGCGGCGCAGCTCGACCGCCTCGCCCGCCGTGGCCACGGCCAGCCAGGCCGCGCCGCCCGCTTTCGCCGCCCGTGCGGCGTGATGGTCGCCGTGCCCGTACGCGTTCGCCTTGACCACCGCGCACAGCTCTGCACCGCCTGTCAGGCGCCCGGCGAGAGTCGAGCAGTTGCGCTCGATGGCCCGCGGCCGGATCCGCGCCAGCGCCCGCTCGGGGGCGGTCATGTCAGGAGACGAGGCCGCCGAGCAGGTCGAGGCGGGTGACGACACCGACGAGACGCCCGTGGTCGGTGACCGGCAGCCGGTTGTGCCCGCTCTCGTGGACGATCCGCGCGGCTTCCTCGACGCTGGTGTCCTGGTCGACCGTCGTCGGGTTCTCGGTCATCATGTCCGCCGCCGTCGAGGCGAAGGCCTTCTTCAGGCGATCCTCGAAGTGCTTGATCGGCTCGAGGAAGACGGTTCCGCCGAAGATGTTCACGTAGTGCGGCAGGTGCAGGTCGCCGTCCTCGTCGGGCAGGATCAGGTCCGCCTCGGTGACGATGCCGACGCAGCGGCCGCCTTCGTTCACCACGGGCACGCCCGGAAGCTCGTTCGTGCGCAGGAGCGCTATGACGTCCTCGACCTTCGTGTCCGGGGACACGGTCTCGGGATCGGGCTCCATGATGTCGCGTACGGTCTTGGCCACGGCGGGCAGCCTACCGGTCGGCCGCACCAAGGCCGTCCGGGAGCGAGTCGATCACGTCCGACGCGATCACGTGGTCGGCCCCGTGCCGCGCGGCCGCCGCGATCCCGGCCCGCGCGTGGGCACGCGCAGCCAGCGCACCGGCCGTGAACGCGTCGAGGCCCTTCGCGAGCAGCGCACCGGCGAGGCCGCTGAGCACGTCGCCGGTACCGGCCGTGGCGAGGGCGGGCGTCGCGCCCGGATTGACGGCGACCGGACCGTCAGGCTGGACGACGATCGTGTCGTCGCCCTTCAGCAGGACGGTCGCGCCGCTCCGCTCGGCGGCGTCGCGGGCAGCACGCGAGGCGGTGCTCGCTGACCTCGGCCGACGGCCGGTCGAGCAGCCGGCCGAGCTCGCCCGCGTGGGGGGTGAGGAGGGTCCGCCCCGTCGCGCGCCCTCAAATCCTCGAGCCGGCCGGCGAAGGCGTTGAGGCCGTCGGCGTCGATCAGCAGCGCCCCGGAGAACTTCGCAGCCACCGCGCGGGCGAACTCCTGAGCCGGCTCGGACCGGCCGAGCCCCGGGCCGAGCACCAGCGCGCCGGCGCGGCCGGCAAGCGGCTCGAGCGCATCCATGCCTCCGAGGCAGTGGGCGCCGTCCTCCTCGGGCAGCCCGTGCGGCATGGCCTCGAGCAGCTTCTGGGCGGCCGCGGCCTGCGCGGACTCCGGCACCGCGACCTGACGTAGCCCGCTCCGGCCCGCTGGGCGGCGAGGGCCGCCAGGACCGGCGCGCCCGTCAGGCCGCGCGAGCCGCCGACGATCGTCACGACACCGGAGTCGAACTTCGACCCGTGACGCGAGCGCGGCGGATACAGGTCGAGCACCCGGTCGGAGATGAGGCCGGCGGTCGGCCGGAACGGGCGCGCCGCGCGGGATCCCGATCTCGATCACCTCGATCTCGCCCGCGTGGAAGGCCCCCGGCATCACGCGCAGGCCGATCTTCTCGCCGTGGAAGGTCGCGGTGGCCGTCGCGGCGACGGCGTCCACCGCCACCTCCCCCGTGCTCGCGTCGACTCCGGACGGCACGTCGCAGGCGATGACCGGAACGTCGTGCTCCGCGAGCTCGTTGATCTCGCCGATGTCGTTGATCTCGCCGATCGCCTCGCCGGCCGGGCCGCGCGGCTCGCCGCTGAACCCGGTGCCGAGCAGCGCGTCGACGACGGCGCCGGAGCCCTCGAGGTCGCCCCCGGCCAGCTGCCGCGGCGGATCGCCGGGCAGCCGCTCCAGGTTCGCGGCAGAGTCGCCGGTCAGCTCGTCGAGCGGAACGACCGACAGCACGTCGACCTCGCGCCCCTCCTCACGCAGGAAGCGCGCCGCGACCAGGCCGTCGCCGCCGTTGTTGCCCTTCCCGATGACGATCCGGATCGGCCCCGGCCGCGCGAGCCGCGCCGTGAGCCGCGCGAGCCCGAGCCCGGCGCGATCCATCAGGTCGAGCGCGGGCACTCCCTGCGTCTCGATCGCCCACTCGTCGACCGCGCGCATCTCGGCGCCCGTGTAGAGCGGGTCGAGCCAGGCCGGCAGCCCGGTCACTCGACCGTGACGGTCTTCGCCAGGTTGCGCGGCTGGTCCACGTTGAGGCCGCGGCCCCGGGCTATGTAATAGGCGAGGAGCTGGAGCGGGATCACCGCCAGCAGCGACTGCAGGATCGGGTCGGTCCGCGGCACCGTCACGACCTCCTCGGCGTGCTCGGCCACCTGGGCGTCGCTGCCCTCGGTGGCGACCGCCAGGACGTGGGCGCCGCGGGCGCGCACCTCGGAGACGTTCGACAGGACCTTGTCCAGCACCGGCGAGTCGGTCGCCACGCAGACCACGGGGGTCTGCTCGTCGAGCAGGGCGATCGGACCGTGCTTCATCTCGCCCGCCGCGTAGGCGTCGGTCGGGACGTAGGCGATCTCCTTCAGCTTCAGCGCGCCCTCGAGCGCCACGGCGAAGCCGGAATGGCGGCCGATGTAGAGGAAGAACCCGGCGTCGCGCCAGTGCTCGGCCATCGCCTCGACCGGCGGGTCGACCGTCTCGAGCAGCTTCTCGATCTGGTCCGGCATTCCCTTCAGCTCGGCGACCAGGCCGGCGAAGCGCTCCGCTGAGAGCGTCTCGTGGACCTGGGCCAGCTTGAGCGCGAACAGGTACATCGCGGCAACCTGCGACACGAAGGTCTTGGTGGCGGCGACGCCGATCTCCTGGCCGGCGCGGGTGAACAGGACTCCGTCGGAGTCGCGCGTGGCCTGGCTGCCCATCACGTTTGTGATCGCGAGGACCTTGGCGCCCTTCTCGCGCGCGAGCCGCATCGCGGCGAGCGTGTCGGCGGTCTCGCCCGACTGGGTGATGCCGATCACGAGGTCGCGCTCGTCGATCACAGGGTCGCGGTAGCGGAACTCGGAGGCCACATCCATCTCGACCGGCACCCGCGACCACGTCTCGATCGCATAGCGGCCGATCAGACCGGCGTGGTACGAGGTGCCGCAGGCGACGATGACCACGCGACGCAGGCCCATCAGCTCGTCGTCGGTCACGCCGATGTCCCCGAGCTCGACCGTGTCGTGCGCAAGCCGGTCGGCGACCGTCTCGGCCACGGCCTCGGGCTGCTCGTGGATCTCCTTCAGCATGAAGCTGTCGTAGCCGCCCTTCTCGGCGGTCTCCTCGTCCCAGTCGACCTCCTCGACCGCGCGGTCGATCGGCGCGCCGTCGGCGGACATGAACTGCGTGCCCTCGGGCGTCACGACGACGATCTCGTCGTTCTCGACCAGCTGGACCCGGCGCGTGGCGGCCATGAAAGCGGGGATCGCCGAGGCGATGAAGTTCTCGCCGTCGCCGACGCCGACGACGAGCGGGCACTCCTTGCGCGCGCCGACCAGCAGCCCGGGCTCGTCGGCGTGCACCGCGACGAACGCGTAGTGGCCCCGCAGCTCGGCGTAGGCGGCGCGGACGGCGGCGACGAGGTCGCCCTCGTAGCGGGCCGAGATCAGGTGGGCGACCACCTCGGCGTCGGTCTCCGAGGTGAACTGCGCCCCGCCGGCCTCGAGCTCGCGCTTGAGGTCCGTCCAGTTCTCCACGATGCCGTTGAGCGCGATGTGGACCTTGCCCGACGTGTCGTCGTGGGGATGCGCGTTGGCCTCCGTGACGCGCCCGTGGGTGGCCCAGCGGGTGTGCCCGATGCCGAAGACCGCGCCGTTCACCGAGCCGTTGACGGCGTCCTTGAGCGCCTGCAGGTTGCCGACGGCGCGGACGGTCTCGACCTGGCCGTCGGTGACCAGGGAGACGCCCGCGGAGTCGTAGCCGCGGTACTCCAGCTTCTCGAGCCCGGCGAGCAGGATCTCCTGCGCGCCGCGGCTGCCCGTGTATCCGACGATGCCGCACATGAAGACGACAGAGGGTACCCGGGTGCCCGGGCCGGCCCCGGCTAGGCGCCGAGCTCGCGCTCGACGACCGCGACGAGCCGCCCCGTGATCTCGGCGCACTCGGCGGCGTCGGGCGCCTCGACCATCACGCGCACGAGCGGCTCGGTGCCGGACGCGCGCACCAGCACGCGGCCGCGGCCCTCGAGGGCCTTCGACTCGGTCTCGATCGCCGCCGCTACGGTCTCCGAGCCGGCGAGCGCGCCGCGGTCGCGCACGGTCACGTTGACCAGCTCCTGCGGAAGCTTCTCCATCCCCTGGCGCTCGGCCAGCGGAGCGCCCGCGAGCGCCTCCAGCGTGAGCAGTGCCGACGCTGTGCCGTCGCCCGACGGGACGAAGCCGGTGTCGATGATGTGGCCCGACTGCTCGCCGCCGAGACGCCCAGTCGCGGCGCAGCAGCTCGGCCAGCACGTGGCGGTCGCCGACGGGCGTGATCGCCACCTCCACGCCGGCCTCGCGCATCGCGGTGTGGAAGCCGTAGTTAGTCATGACGGTCACCGCGACGCCGCCGCCCGGCAGCCGCCCGGCGCGGCGCAGGTGCAGCGCGGCCAGGGCGATCAGCTCGTCGCCGTCGACCACGGCGCCGTTGCCGTCGACCGCCAGGACACGGTCGCCGTCGCCGTCGAAGGCGAAGCCGAGGTCCCAGTCCGCCGGCCGCCACCTGCTCGGCCAGCGTCTCGACGTGGGTCGAGCCGCAGCCGTCGTTGATGTTGCGGCCGTCGGGCTCGGTGGCTATCGCTTCGACGTCGGCGCCGAGGCGGCGGAAGATCTCGGGGGCGACGCTGATAGGTCGCGCCGTTCGCGCAGTCGAGCAGGACCTTGCACCCCGGCCAGGTCGAGGTCGCGGAAGCGCAGCTCGAGCTCGCGCAGGTAGTCGCCCGCCGGCGCCGTGGAGCTCGCGCACCCGCCCCACCGCGGCGGCTGCTGGGCGCCTGGGTGCCCGCGACGATCTGCTCGATCAGCTCCTCCTGGTCATCGCTGATCTTGGTGCCCTCGGGGCCGAAGAACTTGATGCCGTTGTCGCGATAGGGGTTGTGCGACGCGGACACGACGGCCGCGAGGTCGAACCCGTGGCGGCGAACGAGCAGGGCGGCGCCGGGGGTGGGCAGGACGCCGCCGAGCAGCGCGTGGCCGCCGGCGGCGGCGATCCCCGCGGCGAGCGCGGCCTCGAGCATCTCGCCCGACTCGCGCGTGTCGCGGACGATCAGAACCTGCGGGGCGGTGCCGGGCGCGACGCTCGTGACGGCTCGGCCGAGCGACAGCGCGAGGTCGGCGGACAGGAAGCCGCCCGCGACGCCGCGTACGCCGTCGGTGCCGAAGAGCGCGCCGATGAGACCGCGACCAGTCTTAGCGCTTCGAGAACTGCGGGCGCTTACGGGCCTTCTTGAGGCCGGCCTTCTTGCGCTCCTTCACGCGCGGATCGCGCGTGAGGAAGCCGCGGCGCTTGAGCTCGCCGCGAAGGTTGAGGTCGGCCTCGACGAGCGCGCGGGCGATGCCGTGGCGCAGCGCCCCGGCCTGGGCCGACACACCGCCGCCGTGGATCTGCGCGACGACGTCCATGCGCTCCTGCAGGCCGACGCGTCTCGAGGGCCTGGCGGCAGATGCGCCGCAGCGACGGCCGCGGGAAGAACACGTCGAGCTCGCGGCCGTTGACGGTGTAGACGCCGGTGCCGGGCTTCAGCGTCACGCGGGCGACGGCGCTCTTGCGCTTGCCGGTCGCGCTGGTAGCGGGCGTCGGCGGCCAGCTCGAGGATGGGGGTCGGCAGCGGCGCGGGCTCGGCCGGAGCTTCGTCGCCCTCGGCGGTGGAGTCGTCGCCTTCGGCCTGAAGCGCAGCCTCGGCGGCGGCGATCTCGGCGGCGGCAGCGCTCTGCTCGGCGCGGGACTCCTCGAGGACAAGGTCGGGCTCGAGATGCGCGCCGGGGATGACGTCGGGCTTGTCGCCGCCGTCTTCCTTCTTCTTCTTCTTGGGCTTCGGCTTGGGAGCTTCCTCAGCCGCGGGAGCGTCCTCGGCGGCAGGCTTCCTCGGCGGGAGCGTCCTCGGCGGCAGGTGCTTCCTCGGCGGGAGCGTCCTCGGCGGCGCTTCCTCGGCGGGATCGTCCTCGGCGGCCGCTTCCTCGGCTACCGGAGCTGCCTCTTCGGCCGGTGCTTCCTCGGCGGGCGTTTCCTCAGCCGGTGCTTCCTCGGCGGCGGGCGCCTCCTCGGCCGGAGCGTCGGCCTGGGGAGTCTCCTCCGCGGGGGCCTCCTCCTGCGGGGCCTCGTCCTGCGGGGTCTCCTCGGGGGCGTCTTCGTCGTCGAACATCTCAGGCATCGATCTCCATCTGCTTCGGCTGCTGCGCTGCGTGCGGGTGGTCGGGACCGGCGTAGACCTTCAGCTTGCGCAGCTGCTGGCGGGCGAGCCGGTTGCGCGGGAGCATCCCCTTGACCGCGAGGCGGATGACCTCTTCCGGCCGGCGCTCGAGCATCTCGTTGAGCGTGCGGCTGCGAAGGCCGCCCGGATAGCCGGAATGGCGGTAGTAGAGCTTCTCCTCGCGCTTCTTGCCGGTGACGGCGATCTGCTCTGCGTTGACGACGACGACGAAGTCGCCGACGTCGCAGTGCGGGGTGTACTCGGGCTTGTGCTTGCCCCGGAGCGTGTCCGCGATGCGGGTCGCCAGCCGGCCGAGGGTCTGCCCGGCGGCATCGACGACGAGCCATTCGCGCTCGCGGTTCTCGGGGGTGGCGACGTAAGGTCTTCATTCGTAAAGGCGGCCGCCCGTAAAGGCGGCCGGCGAAATAGTGTGGCAGACGCGCCGCGAAACGGCACGGAGACCCCGCCGGGCACCGTGTTTATACTGCCCCCCAGTTCAGAGCCTGCCGAGTCCCCGAGGTGTACCGAGGTAGCCAAGGGGAGCGGGGGAACCATTCGGGTGCCGCGTCCGCGGTGCCCGAAGGGGCGAATCGGCCGAGCCCAGCAGGGCGCGAGGCCGTAGCGCAACTCTTTCAGCGCGAGCCCGTCAGCTAACCCCGTAGGCCGGGAAAGAGAAAGGCCGCCGATCGATGCAGAGGATCCGCTCCTCCGCTGTCGCACAGCTTCAGAGGTTTCCCAGCGTGGCGTTCGCGACCGCGTGCGTCGCGCTGCTCGTTCCCGCGGCGGCCGGCGCCCAGAACGGCACCTTCGAGAGCGACGGCGGCGCCGGCGGCGTCGTGTTCGTCGAGCGCCCGACCGTCAAGAAGGTCGTCTGCACCCGGAAATGCGCCTCCCACAAGCGCGCGCGGCCGGGGAGCACCCTGCCAGCTGCGCGGCACCGGTCTCACGGGCACGACCGTCGTGATCTTCCTCGGCACCCGCGGGAAGGACGACGACCTCTACGTGAAGGTCCGTCCCGGGAGCGCCACCAGGCTCAAGGTCCGCGTCCCGCACGGGGCGATCACCGGCCCGGTGGCGGCCATGGTCTCGGAGAAGGTCCGCTCGCGGGCGTCGAAGGCCGTCGCGATCCTGCCGCCCCTCCCGCCTGACCCGAACCCCACGCTGAGCCCCGTGCCAGGCCCGCGTCAACCCGGCGCGCCGCGGCTCGAGACCGGCACGAGCCGCGTCAAGGCGTTCTTCGGGTCTCGCCGCACCGTAGTCTTCCAGTACCGGATCTCGGGGGCGACGCCGAGCAGCGTGACCATCCAGGTGGTCCGCGCCGACGGAACCGTGGTGCGCACCTGGACTCCCCCGCCACCGCCGCTCGGCACCATCCAGACCGTCATCTGGAACGGGCGCGAGGGCACGGCCGCGGCGCGCCAGGGCCGCTACTCCTTCCGCCTCACAGCCGCGGCGGGCACCGGCGCCGTCGCGCGCAGCGCCCAGACGGCGAACGCCGATCGCGACGCCTTCGACCTCTTCAGCTGGTACTTCCCGATCCGCGGCAAGCACGACTACGGCGGCTCCGCGGGGCGCTTCGGGGCCGGGCGCGGCGGCTACGGCCACCAGGGCCAGGACACGTTCGCGAAGTGCGGCACGCCGCTCGCGGCCGCCCGCGGCGGCAAGGTGAAGGTCAAGTCCACCCAGTCGCGCGCCGGCAACTACATCGTCATCGACGCCGACGGAACGGGCACCGACTACGCCTACATGCATCTCGCCGAACCGTCGCCGTTCCGGGCCGGCGACCGCGTCTACACCGGTCAGCGCCTCGGGTCGGTCGGCGACACCGGGCGCGCCTCCGGCTGCCACCTCCACATGGAGCTGTGGGGCGCCCCGGGCTGGTACAGCGGCGGCAGGCCGTTCGACCCGCTCCCCAGCCTCCAGGCCTGGGACGCGTACTCCTAGCCACCCCTGGTCAGGCGCACGCGAGCCGGTTAGGTTCCGCGCATGGCCGACTACACGAAGATCGCGCTCGAGGATGCTCCCGACGTCCTCGGCGACTACCCCGGCGAGATGCGCATGCTCACGTACAGCGTGGATGCCGAGCAGGCAGCCCTGTCCTGGCGCCGGATGCCACCGGACACCGGCGGGCGCGGCAGCTACGGCCACAGCCACAAGACGCAGGAGGAGATCTACCTCGTGCTCGAGGGGGACCTGACCTTCAAGATCGGCGACGACGAGTTCGTTGCCGGACCCGGCACGTGCGTCCGGATACCCGGGCCGTCGGTGCGCAGCGTGCACAACGACACCGAGTCCGACGTCGTCCTCGTCATCGCCTCCAAGAAGATCGACGATGTCCAGGAAGACGTGGACACGCACGACGACTTCTGGCCGTGACGCAGCGGCATCGAGGTCGAGATGGCCCGCGGCAAGTCTGTGAGCTGACCGGCGGCCTGATCACGCGGCTCGACATCTTCAACGGCGAGGCCGAGGCGGTGGAGGCCGCTACTCCCACTCGATAGTTCCCGGCGGTTTGGACGTGATGTCCAGAACCACGCGGTTCACCTGGCGGATCTCGTTGATCATCCGTGAGGCGATGCGCTCGAGCAGGTCGTACGGGAGACGGGCCCAGTCGGCCGTCATCGCGTCGTCGCTGGTCACGGCGCGGATCACCACCACGTAGCCGTAGGTGCGTTCGTCGCCCTGCACCCCGACGGTGCGCAGGTCGCCGGGCAGGACGCAGAACGACTGCCACAGGTCGCGGTACATCCCGGCGCCGCGGATCTCGTCCTGCAGCACGTAGTCGGCGTCGCGGAGGATCTCCAGGCGCTCCTTGGTGACCTCGCCCCCGACGATGCGGATGCCGAGCCCGGGGCCCGGGAACGGCTGGCGCCAGACGAGGCGCTCGGGCAGGCCGATCTCGAGGCCGACCTGGCGGACCTCGTCCTTGAACAGCGCGCGCAGCGGCTCGACGAGCTCGAACTCGAGGTCCTCGGGCAGGCCGCCGACGTTGTGGTGGGACTTGATCACGGCCGCGCCGTGGCCGCCGCCGGACTCGATCACGTCGGAGTACAGCGTGCCCTGGACGAGGAACTCGGCGCCCTCGATCCGGGCCGCCTCCTCCTCGAACACGCGGATGAACTCGGCCCCGATCGTCTTGCGCTTCGCCTCCGGCTCGGTGACGCCCTCGAGCTTGCGCAGGAAGCGCTCCTCGGCGTCGACCGCGACGAGCGGCACCTTGAAGTGGTCGCGGAACGCGGCGACCACCTGCTCGCCCTCGTTCTTGCGCATCAGCCCGTGGTCGACGAAGACACACGTCAGCTGGTCGCCGATCGCCTTGTGCACGAGCAGCGCCGCCACCGACGAGTCGACGCCGCCGGAGAGCCCGCAGATCACGCGTCCGTCGCCGACCTGCTCGCGAATGCGGCGGATCTGCTCGTCGGCCACCGAAGCGGCGTTCCAGCCCATGTCGCAGCCGCAGATGTCCTGGAGGAAGTGCGTGAGGATCTGCGTGCCGTAGGGGGTGTGCACGACCTCGGGGTGGAACTGGATCCCGTACAGCCCGCGCGCGGAGTCCTCGAACGCGGCGACGGGCGACTCGGTCGATGACGCCAGGGCGACCGCGCCCGGCGGCGCCTCGTAGACCGTGTCGCGGTGGCTCATCCAGCAGCTCTGCTCCGCCGGCAGGCCGGCCAGCAGCGTGCCGGGCTCCTTGACGGTCAGGTTCGACCGGCCGAACTCCCCGACCTCCGCGGCCTCGACCTTGCCGCCCAGGTTCAGCACCATCGCCTGCATGCCGTAACAGATGCCGAGCACCGGGACGTCGAGCTCGAGCAGCTCGTTGCGCAGCTGCGGGGCCTCGGCCGCGTAGACCGACGCGGGGCCGCCGGACAGGATGATCCCCTTCGGCCGCCGCTTGCCGATCTCCTCGAGCGGAACGTCGTGCGGCAGCAGCTCGCTGAAGACGCCGCACTCGCGCACGCGGCGCGCGATCAGCTGTGAGTACTGACCGCCGAAGTCGAGGACCAGGACCTCGTCGGTGGCCGTATCGGTCCCAGGAGCAGGCTCCGGGACGTTGACGGCCGTGGTTTCCACCTACTCGACGAGGGCGGGGTCCGCCGCCGTGCTGCCGTTGCCGTTGACCACGCCGTCGGACGCCGGCGCGGCCTTGGCGGCCGACTGGGCCCCCATGCCGATCGCCTGATCGCGCTGGAGCTGCTTGCCCTCGGTCTGGAGCGAGGGGGCGACCATGACCTCGGCACGATGGAACGCCGGGATGTCCTGGTAGCCGCACGTGGCCATCGAGGTCCGCAGGCTGCCCATCAGGTTGAACGTGCCGTCGTTCTCGTGCGCGGGGCCGAGCAGGATCTGCTCGAGCGTGCCGTTCTGCGTGGTCTGCACGCGCGCGCCGCGCGGCAGCTCCGGGTGGAACGTGGCCATTCCCCAGTGGTAGCCGTGGCCCGGGGCCTCGTAACGCACGCGCCAGCGGGGAGCCGATCATCACAGCGTCGGCGCCGCAGGCGAACGCCTTCGAGATGTCGCCGCCGTTGCGCATGCCGCCGTCGGCGATCACCTGGACGTAGCTCACCGGTCTCGAGCATGTGCTGCGAGCGCGCACCCGCCACGTCGGCGATCGCGGTTGCCTGCGGCACGCCGATGCCCAGCACGCCGCGCGTGGTGCACGCGGCGCCGGGGCCGACGCCGACGAGCACGGCCGCCGCGCCGGTGCGCATCAGGTGGAGGCCCGTCGAGTAGGAGGCACAGCCGCCCACCACGACCGGGACGCTCGGCGGAAGCTCGGCCCGGATGAACTCCTTGAGGTTCAGCGGCGGGCGCGACTCGTCGGTCGAGACGTGCTCGGCCGAGATCACGGTGCCCTGGATGACCAGGACGTCGATGCCGGCGTCGAGCGCCACCTCGTAGTAGTCCCGCACGCGCTGCGGCGTCAGGGAGGCAGCGGCGACGACGCCCTGCTCCTTGATCTCGCGGATCCGCGTGCGCCATCAACTCGGGATCGAGCGGGGCGCTGTAGATCTTCTGCATCTCGCGCGTCGCGTCGTCCTTGGAGAACGTGGAGATGCGCTCCAGCTGCTCCTCGGCGTCCTCGTAGCGCGAGAACACGCCTTCGAGGTTCAGAACGGCCAGGCCGCCGAGCCGGCCGATGCTCACCTGCGGTGCGCGGCGAGACGACGCCGTCCATCGCGGACGCGAGCAGCGGCAGCTCGAAGTGGTAGTCGCCCAGCTTCCAGCTGATGTCGATGTCATCGGGGTCCCGCGTGCGGCGTGACGGGACGATGGCGATGTCATCGAAGCCGTAGGCGCGACGGCCCTTCTTGCCTCGACCGATCTCAACTTCCATATGGCGGCAACCTTAGGTTCGGCGGCGGACGAAAAAACGTCGTTGGGCAAGCGCCCGGCTCGGCCGGGCGCGCAGCCTTCCTGTCAACCAGTCAAGGTATCAGCGCGCCACGTGGACCTGCGGGGCGTCGCGCACGTCCAGCGCAACCTCCCCGGAAAGTCGGGCGACTTCGCGCGGATTCACGACTCCCGCACCGAAGTGCTGGGTGGATTCCGCGCCGCACGCCACCCCATAGCGCAGGCATTCCTCGTCCGAGCGCCCCTCGTAACGGGCCGCGATGTAGCCGGCCAGGAAGGCGTCGCCCGATCCGACGGACGACACGGGCTCGAGCGGGTCCAGGGTCGCGCGGATCAGCTTGCGCGGCCGATCCGGGTCGTGCTCGCCGCCCGAGCAGGCGCCAGGCAGCCGTCCGGGAGGGTCATGATCGCCTCGCGGGCGCCCATCTCGACCATCTCGCGGATCCCCGACGGTGCGGTCCTCGTCGTCGGCGAACTCGTGGCCGACCAGCTCCTCGGCCTCGAGCTCGTTGGGGCTCACCACGCTCGGCGCCGCGCGCGTCGCGAGCCGCATCGGCTCGCCCTCGGCGTCGAGCACGCTGAGCACGTTGAGGCGGTGCAGCTCGGCCACGAGGCGCTCGTAGAGGCCGGGGTCGACCCCGCGCGGGAGGCTGCCCGAGAACACACAGATCGCGGCGCCCTGGGCGAGGTAGAGCAGCTTGTCGACGAACAGCTCGAGCTCGGACTCGGACACCGTCGGGCCGCGCTCGTTGATCTCGGTCTGCTCGCCGGAGGTCGGATCGACGACGGCCGTCGACATCCGCGACTCCTCGCGGATTCGGACGAAGTCGTTGAGGATCGCCTCGTCGGTGAGCTGCTCGATGATCCGGGTGCCGACCGGCCCGCCGGCCACGCCGGTGGCGATCACGGGCTGGTCGAGCGACTTCAGCGCCCGCGCCACGTTGACGCCCTTGCCGCCGGCCATGGAGGTCTGCTCGACGGCGCGATGGCGGCGACCGAGGCGGAAGTTGGGTACCGCGAGCGTCTTGTCGATCGCGGCGTTGAGGGTGACGGTGATGATCATGAGTCGCTCGCTACCGGTTCCGGCTCCACGGCCTCGCGCGCGGCGCGGGCCTCCGCACGGCGGCGCTCCTGACGCTCGCGCGAGCGGCGCCTTCTACGCCTCCTGATCGACACGAGCGCACCGGCGCTAACGATGAACAGAAGCAGCACCAGCGTCAACCCGCCCCCCACCGCCGACGCGACCTTGCGCAACGGCCCGGCCCCGGGCACCTCGTCGGCCGTGACCAGCGCAACACGGTCCACGACCTTGCCGTCGCGCAGCACGGCGATCCGCCCGACCCGGTCCCCGGCGGGCAGCTCGCCCTCCAGCTCGTCCGGCGCGTCGACCCGGGTCGTGACCTTCTGGCCGGGCCGCGAGACCACCGAAACCCGGCGCGCGGGCACGAGCTTCGCCTTCTCGTCGCGGTAGGAGATGTCCGCCACGGCGACCGGGCGGGCCGCGTCGAGGACCTGCTTGCTGCGGAACTGCGAGCGCCCGTGGCGCAGCAGCGTCAGCGAGTCTGCGTCGCGGGCGGCCTCGCTCGGCTCGCCCATGACCACGCTGATCACACGCGAGTCGCCGGGGCCGCGGGCGGATCCGACGAGCACGTAGCCGGCGCTGCCCGTGTGGCCGGTCTTCACACCGTCGACGAAGGGGTATGCCCCGACGAGATCGTTGCGATTGCCGATCACGCGCCTGCGCGCGCCGGTCTCGAGCGTCGCGGAGGGCGAATCGACGATCCGGGCGAAGGTCTCGTTGCGCAACAGCACCCGGGCGAGCAGGGCGAGGTCGTGCGCGCTCGAGTGGTTGGCCGGATCGTCGAGGCCGATCGGGTTGGCGTAGCTCGTCTCGTCGAGCCCGAGCTGGGCGGCGCGGCCGTTCATCCGCCGCACGAACGCCGGCCGCGAGCCGGAGACGCCGACGGCAAGCGACGCGGCGGCGTCGTTCGCGCTCTCGAGCAGCAGCGCCTCGAGCAGGTCGTCGACCCGCATGCGCTCGCCCTTCGCGAGGTTGATCTTCGATTCGGCCGTCGCGGCGTTGTAGGCCGGCGCGGTGAACACGTCGTCCAGGCTCGCGTTCTCCAGCGTGAGCAGGGCCGTCATCAGCTTGGTGGTGCTCGCCATCGGCCGCTCGGCCTCCGCGTTCTTGGCGTAGAGCACCTCGCCGTCGCGGGCGTCGATCAGGATCGCGGCCTTCGCACGCGGCAGGTCGGGGTCGCCCGGGGCCGCCGCCGCGGTGGCGGGCACGAGGAGCGCGAGCACGACCAGCGCAGCCGCGCAGAGGCGTGAGATCACTCGCGTAGCTTGATCTTCTGACCGGTCACCAGCGCCTGCGGGTCGAGCTCCGGGTTGAGGGTCTGGAGCGTCTCGACCTCGATACCGGTCTTCACGGCGATCCCGCCGAGCGTGTCGCCCGTCTTCACCGTGTAGGCGGCCTTGGTCGTCTTGACCTTCGCGGCCTGTGTCTCGGTCTTGGCCGCCGTCGTCTTGTCCGTGCCGGAGTCCGAGCTGTCGCCCGAGCCGGCGATCACCACGAACACCAGCACGGCCACTACTGCCAGGGCGATGGGCGCGACCAGGCGCGCTGGGGTGCGGTTGGGTTGCGGGGACATGGCCTTCGATCGCGCCCCAGGATAGGGAGCGGACCCTCAGGTCATAGGTTCCACGCGACAGCCCTCAGATCCTCCGCGGCCGCCGCTGCCGCAAGCGCCGGTTCACCGCCGCGTTCGCGATGAGCGTTGACTATCGAGCGCGAGGCGGTGACCAGGCCGGCCGCGGGATGGGGCGCGAAGGCCGGCGCCGAGCGCGTCCGCGCTCCCCCCTGGGCGCCGACCCCGGGCAGGAGGAAGATCGCCCGCGGCATCAGCTCGCGTAGGCGCACGAGGCGCTCGGGGCGGGTGGCGCCCGCAGACCGCGCCGACGAGCGAGAGGCCGCAGTCGCCGGTGCGCTCGGCGCCGAGATCGTCGACGAGGCCGGCCATGTGCTCGTGGAGCGGCACCCCGCCGGCGTCGAGATCCTGTAGGTCGGCCGCGCCGGGGTTGGAGGTGTTGACGAGCAGGAAGACCCCTGCTCCCCCGGCCGCGGCGGAGTCGAGCAGCGGCTCGAGCGAGTCGCGCCCTAGCAGGGGGTTCACGGTGATCGCGTCGGCGCCGAGACCGGGGATCTCGCCCGAACGGCCCCGGCGTGGCGCCGACCAGCGCCTGTGCGTAGGCGGACGCGGTGACGGGCACGTCGCCGCGCTTGCCGTCGGCGAGGAAGAGCAGCCCGTGCTCACGGGCCGCGTCGCGCGTGGCCTCCAGCGCCGCCCACCCGGGCGGACCGAGCCGCTCGAAGCAGGCGAGCTGCGGCTTGACGGCGACGCACGCCGGCCCCGCGGCCTCGATCGCCGCGCGGCAGTGCCACGCGACGGCGGCCGCGGTTCGCTCACGTGCGTCGCCACCATCCGCTCCCTCGACCGCGCCCGGCCAGAGAACGGCCGGGTCGGGGTCGAGTCCAAGAACTACTCGGCTGCGACGCTCGTCTACGAGCGCCGCGAGCCGATCCGCAAAGTGCGCGGGGGGGATCAGCCGCCCTTGACGGCCTTCTTCAGGGCGCTACCTGCCGAGAAGCGCGGAACGCGGCTCGCCGCGATCTGGATGCGCTCACCCGTCTGGGGGTTGACACCCTGGCGTGCACCACGCTCGGCGACGGAGAACTTGCCGAAGCCGGTGAAGGCGATCTCCCCGCCACCCCTGAGGGTGCCCTCGATGACGCTCAACACCGAGTCGACGGCAGAACTCGCATCACCCTTGGACAGACCGGAATCAGCGGCCACTGCATCGACGAATTCGGACTTCGTCACGTGCTCCTCCTTCGTAAAGGAATCTGGACAGTTGGGCGAACGTAACAGCGCTGGCGGACGACCGACTGTCGATTCCGCTTGGAAAGCGGGTTTGTGGCCGGTCCAGGCCGCATTTTGCGCCCTTTCGGCAAGACGGAGAACCGCTCTGGAAAGCCAACTTGCCACAGTATGGTTGGCATGGCCGACGACCACCTCTCCCGCCGCGAGGCGCTCCGGGCGGCGGCCGGCGCGGGTGCCGCGCTCACCGCGCTCACCCCGATTGCGGACGCCGCGGCCGCCGAGCCCGCTCGGCGATCCCGCCGGATCATGCTGATCCGGCACGGCGAGAAGCCCGACACGGGGCCGCCGCTGGGTGTCCTGGCAAGCGGAGATCAGGACTTCCAGTCGCTGACCGTGCGCGGCTGGACGCGCGCGGGCGCTCTCACCGCTCTGTTCGACCCTGCGCACGGGAAGCCGCGCGCAGGCCTGAACCGCCCGACCGCGCTGTTCGCGTCGAACCCGGGCGCGGCCGGCAGCAAACGCCCGCTGCAGACGGTCACCCCCCTGGCCGAGCGGCTCGGGCTGCCCGTGCGCCAGATGGACGTCCTGAGCGAGGAATCCGCCGACGTCGAGGCGATCGCGCTGGCGCTCATGGCCACCCCGGGCTCGCCCCTCGGTTCGTTTCAGCATCACCTGATCCCGCAGATCGCCAAGGCCTTCGGAACCGTCATCCCTGCCGTCCCGGCCAAGTGGCCCGGCGACCGCTATGACGTGGTCTGGGTCTTCACCCGCCGCAGCGCGAAGACCTGGCGGTTCAACCAGGTTCCGCAGCGGCTGCTCGCGGGCGACAAGAAGCACCCCATCCGCTAGAGCCGGCGCTCAGGAACCGGAGACAGCCATCTCGCCGATGAGCAGCGGAGCCGCCTGGACGCTGCCCGCGAGCGGTACCCAGCGCGCCTGGGAGCCGACCGCGCGGCACGTCGCGCAGCATGCTCACGAGGTCGCCCGCGATGGTGATCTCGCGCACCGGCGAGCCGGCCTCGCCGCCCTCGATGAGCAGGCCGCTGGCGCCCGACGGAGAAGGTGCCGGACACGGGGTTGACGCCGGAGTGCAGGCCGGCGACGTCGGTCACGTACAGGCCCGTCGCCGGCCTCCGCGAACAGCTCAGCGAGCGTCTGTCGTCGCCCGGCTCCACCAGCAGGTTCGTCGTCCCCACGGACGGCGGCGACCGGTACGAGCCGCGCCCCGCGTTGCCGGTGGTGGCGCGTTCCGTCCTTGCGCGCGGTGCGCGCGTCGTAGAGGTAGCCGGCGAGCTTGCCGGCCTCGATCAGCGGCGTCCGCCGGGTAGCGGAGCCCTCGCCGTCGAACGGGGACGCTGGCCGGGCCGTCGGGCGCGGCGGCCGTCGTCGGCGAGCGACGAACGCCGGCGTCGGCCACCTCGTCGCCCGAGCCGCCCGGCGAACAGCGAGCGCCCGCGCTGGACGGCGTCGGCGGACAGCATCGCGCCGATGAAGCCCGCGAACGACGCCGCCACGAACGCGTCGAGCACCACCGGGCAACGGCGGCTCGTCCGGCCGCCGGGCGCCGCGCAGCGCCAGCGCGCGGTCGGCCGCCTCGCCGCCGATCCGGCCTCCGGGTCGAGCTCGCCCGGGTCGCGCCCGAGGTCGATGCCGAGCCCGGTCATCAGGTCGTCGCCCTCGCCCGGCGAACGCCGACGCGTAGGCCCACGCCTGGGTGGCCGCGTAGGCCGGCGGCGAAACCGCGCGAGTTGGCGATCGCCGCCGTGCCCTCGCGGCGTCCGGTAGACGGTGTTCTCGACCTGGGAGATCCCGTCCCGGGCGCGCGCGCCGCGGCGTCGATGCGCCAGCGCGAGGTCGACCTTCTGCTCGGTGGTCCAGTCGGCCATCGCGGCCGAGTGCGAGGCCGTCGACCTCGGTGGCGCCGAACTCCTCGGGCAGCCCGGCCTCGGGCTCGTCGGGTCGGCGACCTGCGGCCGACGTCGACGGCTGCGGCCGCGACCTCGCCGAGGCCGGCTTCCGAGAGGTCGGTGCCGTACGAGTAGCCCCAGCGGTCGTCGTCGAAGGCCCGGATCCCGATGCCCGCGCCCGCCGGCGTCGGTCAGGCTCTCGACCGCGCCGTCGTAGACGCGGATCTGGCGCCGGTCGAGCGCTCGACACCACGCCTCGGCGTCGCTGGCGCCCGCGGCCAGGGCCGCCTCGACGGCCTGGCGTGGCGACGGCCTCCGAGGTCGGCTCGCTCACCCGGTGCCGCCGACGGTCAGCTCGCGGATGCGCACGTGCGGCTGGCCGACGCCGGCCGGCACGCTCTGGCCCGCCTTGCCGCAGTAGCCGGTGGCGATGGCGAGGTCGCCGCGCGATCCCGTCGATCGCGGCCAGCGCCTCGAGGCCGTTGCCCGACGAGCGTGGCCCCGCGCACCGGTGCGGTCACCTTGCCGCCCTCGATCAGGTAGCCCTCGGACACGCCGAAAACGAAGTCGCCGGTGGCCGGCTCCACCTGGCCGCCGCCGAAGGACACCGCGTACAGGCCGTGCTCGACGCCCGCGATCAGCTCCTCGGGCGTGGCCTCGCCGGGCGCGAAGTAGGTGTTGGTCATGCGCGGGACCGGCAGGTGGCGGAACGACTCGCGGCGGCCGTTGCCGGTCGAGGCGACGCCGTCCGCGCGGGCGCGCTGGAGGTCGTAGAGGAAGGAGGTGAGCTCGCCGTCCTCGATGATCGTCGTCCGCTGGGTCGGCGTGCCCTCGTCGTCGATGCCGTCGCTGCCCCACTCGTTCGGCCGGCGCCGTCGTCGTAGGCCGTCACGCCCGCCTCGCGCGAGCCGGTCGCCGATCCGGCCGGCGTAGACGCTGGCCCGCTTCTGGATCGCGTCGGCCTCGAGCCCGTGGCCCGACGGCCTCGTGCAGCAGCACGCCGCCGAAGCCGTTGCCGACGACCACCGGGCAGCCGGCCGCTCGGGGCGTCGACGGCGTCGAGCAGCGTCAGCGCGCGCCGCGCGGCCGTCCTCGGCCACCAGCTCGGGCTCCACCGCCAGCAGCTCGAACCCGGCGTGCCCGCCGCGCGTCTCGTTGCCCGTCTCGACCCGATCGCCACGCGGGCCACCACCTGGGTGGACAGCCGCACGCGGGTGCGGTCGTCGGCGGCGGCCACGCCGTCGGAGTTGTAGATCTCGACCACGCGCCGCTCTCCCCGTACGAGACCGTCACCTGGATGACCTCGGCGCCGGCGGCGCGGGCGCGCTCGTCGCAGGCGCGCAGCAGGTCGGCCTTACCGGCCGGCCGGGACGTCCTCGGGACGCTGCCGCGATCGGATGCCGGTCGCGTGCCGCGGCCGCGACCGAGCGCAGCCGCGCCCGCGGGCTCGCCGCTTCACACGCACCGGCGACCGAGTCGGCGAGCGCGAGCAGCTCGCCCTCGTCGAGGCCGTCCACGTGACCGAAGTAGCTCGCCTCGCCGCGCACGACGCGCACGGACGCGCCGCGCTCGTGCCCGCCCTGGGGCCGTTCGACCCGGCCGTCGTCGAGCGCGAGCGAGAAGCCGCGCGATCCTCGGCGTACAGCTCGGCGAGGTCGCCGCCGTGAGCGAGCGCCCGCTCGATGACGCGGCCCGCGAGCCCGGAGTCGACGAGCGTCACTTCTCGCCCTTGGCGCGGCGATCGCGGCGAGCGGCGCGGGCCGACGGGGCGCCGTCGCTCGCCCCCTCCTCGCCCACGAGCGCGACCATGCGCTCGGCTATGTCAATTGCCTCGTCGTGGCCCTTGGCGCCCGGGTGCAGAACGTGTGGGAACCCGGGGCGGTCGTGGAGCAGCACGCGCGGGGCGCGCTCGCGCTGGCGCCGGCGGACGGCGTTCGCCACCCCCTCGGCGATCGCGGTCGCCCGCGCGACCGTCCCCTTGGGCTGCTCCCTCACGCGGCGGTCCCAATGCCCTGAAGCGCCATGCGCAGGTCGTAGAGGATGAGCGAGGAGAGCGCCTGGCGCCGGGCGACGCAGGCGAGCACGTGGCGCGAATCGCGCACCGCGAAGACCGACCCACCCTCCAGGATGGGCCTCGATCTGCTCGACCGGGCCGTCGGTGACCGCGTCGGCGGCCGAGACCAGGTCCGCGGCGAGCGTCGCGAGCTTGCGAGCGCGGTCGCGATCGGATTCGCTCGCGCCGACCAGGTTGCCCGCGGCATCGATCAGGACGGCCGAGCGGACGTCGGCCGCCTGCTCGACCAACCGCTGCGGAATGCGGTCGTCGAGCGTCTCGCTGGCCATAGGGTCAGAATAGCGCCGTGTCCCTGCAGCGGATCTCCTGGCTCGTGACCGTCGGCCTCTGCCTGGTCGCCGCCCTGCTGCTGCTCGTCAACGGCTATTCCGGCTACGCCGCGGTGCTCGTCGCGGTCGGCGCGGCGGCCGCCGTCAACCTGACCTAGGAGCGCTGTCCGGGGGCCGCGGGGCGGTGTCCTCCGGCTCGAGGTGGATCAGCACGTCCGCGTCGCGGAGCTTGTCCTCGATCTCGCGCTGCAGCTCGTGCGTGAGGTCGTGCGCGCGGTGCAGCGTCGTGCCCTCGCGGAACTGCACGTGCAGGTCCACATGGCGGCGACTGCCGGCCCGGCGAGCACGCAGCTTGTGGAAGCCGACCACCTCCTCGCGCCCGAAGCCGTTGATCGCCTCCTCGATCGAGCGCAGCTCGGACTCCGGCAGGGCCTCGTCGACGAGCACGCGGCTGGACCGGGTGAGGATCCGGACGCCCGCCGCGATGATCGCGACTGCCACCAGCAGCGCCGTCGCGGGGTCGATCCACTCGATCCCGGTGACCTCGACGAGCACGAGGCCGAGGAGCACCCCGGCCGAGGTCATCGCGTCGGTGCGCAGGTGCGCCGCGTCGCCCTCGAGCGCGGGCGAGTCGGTCTCGTCCGCCTTCCTGTAGAGGTAGGCCGAGACGATCGAGGTTCGCGATCGCCGAGAAGCCGATCACCGCGATGCCGATGCCGATCGAGTGGACCTCGGGCGGGTCGAGCAGCCGGCGGACCGACTCGAACACGATCAGCCCCGCCCCGACCAGGATCAGCATCCCCTCGATCGCCGCGGCGAGGTTCTCGACCTTGTCGTGCCCCCACGGATGGCTCTCGTCGGCCGGCTCGTCGGCCTTGCGGACGGAGACGAAGGCGACGATCGACGCCATCAGGTCGATGCTCGAGTGCGCCGCCTCCGTGATGATCGCGATCGACCCGGTGACGGCTCCCGCCGCGACCTTCAGCACGATCAGGACGCTGTTCGAGATGATCGAGACGGCCGCCGCGCGCTGCTTGGGGCGCTGCGCGTACGGGCCGATGGCGCCGACCGGGTCGATCATCCCGGCGCCTCGGCGGCCAGCTCGCGCAGCAGCAGCCGCGCCGCGCGCCCGCGGTGGCTGATCGCGTCCTTCTCGGCCGGGCTCAGCTCGGCCATCGTGCGGCCGTCGTCCGTAGTCGTCGGGCACGAACGCCGGGTCGTAGCCGAAGCCCCCGTCGCCGCGCGGCTCGTGGACGAGCCGGCCGGTACAGCGCCCCTCGGCGACACGCTCCCGCCCGTCGGGCGTGACGAACACCAGCGCGCACACGTACGCGACGCGCGTGTCGCCGTCCGGCGGCACGTCGCGCAGCAGCTTGGCGAGGTTCTCCTCGTCGGTCGCGCCCTCCCCCGCGAAGCGCGCCGAGTAGATCCCGGGTGCCCCGCCGAGCGCGAGCGCCTCGATGCCCGAGTCGTCGGCCACGGCCCACTCGCCGGTGGCCGCGCACGCGGCGCGGGCCTTACCGAGCGCGTTCTCCTCGAACGTGGCGCCGTCCTCGGGCGGCAGCTCGACCTCGTCGGGCAGCGGCACGAGCTCGTGCGGGGCGAGCAGCGGGGCGAGCTCGCGCACCTTGTGGGCGTTGCGGGATGCGAGTACGAGGCGCATGGCGCCGATCGGATCAGGCGACGGCCTGGGCGACCGCTGCCACCTGCGCCGCCCGGAGCTGCTCGATCCCCGCCGGCGGCGAGCTCGAGCAGCGCGTCGAGCGAGGTGCGCGACAGCGGCGTGCGCTCGCCCGTCGCCTGGACCTCGACGAGCCCGCCGTCGCCCGTCATCACCACGTTCATGTCGACCTCGGCGTTGGAGTCCTCCGGGTAGTCGAGGTCGAGCAGCGGCGTGCCGTCGACCACGCCGCACGACACGGCGGCGACCGACCCGCTCAGCGGCACGTCGGTCAGCAGCTCCTTCTCGACCAGCCCGCGCAGCGCCAGCTCGAGCGCCACGAAGCCGCCGGTGATCGACGCGCAGCGCGTGCCGCCGTCGGCTTCGAGCACGTCGCAGTCGATCCACACCGTACGCTCGCCGAGCGCCTCGAAGTCCACCACGCCGCGCAGCGCGCGCCCGATCAGCCGCTGGATCTCGACGGTCCGCCCGTCGGCGCGGCCCTTCGAGATGTCGCGCTGCTTACGGTCGCCGGTCGACGCGGGGAGCATCCCGTACTCGGCCGTGACCCAGCCCTTGCCGCGGCCCTGCATCCACTTCGGGACCTTCTCGTCGATGGAGGCGGTGCAGATCACGCGCGTGCCGCCGGCCTCGATCAACGCCGAGCCGTCGGCGCTGCCGACGAAACCCGGGGTGAACGTCACCGGGCGCAGCTGGTCGGGTGCTGTGCGGCCATCGGCTCTCACTGGTGGAAACCTATTCCAGGTCCACCGCGACGTGGCCGACCCGGGCGATCGGCAGCTGCAGGAAGCGGGTGCCGAGGCGGCGGAACTCCTCGGGATCCCCGGTCGCGAGGAAGTGGTAGGCGCCGGCGTTGTCGGACGCCGCGGTCAGCTCCGTCTGCGCCAGCTCGTGCTCGATCTCCTCGGCTATCGCCTCGCCCGACGTGACGATGTGAACGCCCCGGCCGAGCGTGCGCTGGAGGATCGGCCGCACGAGCGGGTAGTGGGTGCAACCGAGGATCACCGTGTCGACGCCCGCCTCCTTGAGCGGCGCGCAGGCAGCCTCGACCGCGGCGACGGTCTCCTCGTCGACCTCCCCGCCGGCCTGGATCAGCGACGCCAGCTCGGCCGAGGCGACCGCGTGCAGGGTCGCCGCTCCGGCCGACGCCTCGGCGAGCGCGCGGTCATACGCGCCGCTCGCGACCGTCGCCGGCGTTGCGATGAGGCCTACCTGCCCGTTCTCCGTCGAAGCGGCCGCGAGCCGCGACTCGGGGGAGACCACCCCGATCACGTGGACCATCCCCTCCAGCTCGGCGCGCAGGGCGGGGAGAGCGGCCGCGGTGGCGGAGTTGCAGGCGATGACGATCAGCTTCGCGCCGCGCTCCAGCAGGATCTGCGCGAGCTCTCGCGAGTAGGCGAGCAGCTCGTCGGGCGTGCGCGTGCCGTACGGGAAGCGAGCGGTGTCCCCGAGGTAGAGGAAGTCCTCGTTCGGGATCGACACGAGGCACTCGTGCAGGACGGTGAGGCCGCCGACGCCGGAATCGAAAACGGCGACGGGCAGCTCTGGTGTGGGCGAGTCCACCGCCGCCATCGTCGCACTGACGGCTGCGAACCGTCGCCTGGCGGCGTCCTCGGTCGGCCGTGCGCAGAGCACTACGGCCTCCCTGTGTCCTGGCCAGGCTCGGTCGTCGCCGTCAGTGCACCGATGGTCCCGAAATCCTAGAAAGTGACCTTCTTCACCGACTCCTTGATCTTGCCCAGGATCACGTCGCCGAGCTCCTTGCCCTCGTCGGTCTTGAAGCCCTTCATCGCGGCGACGACGCCGGCCATGATCAGCGCCACCAGCAGGATCAGCGCCACGTACTCGACCGTCCCCTGACCGCGTTGTGAGTGCAGCGCCTGCGCGATGCGCGCGTGCGCAAGTCCCAGCATTCCGTACATCGGATCGACCTCCTGGTAGTGGACGGCCGATGCTGCGCCCGGGCGGGCGACTCGTGGGCGCGCTCGTGTGACAAAAGCGCTCAGGCGGACAGGATCAGCTCGACGTAGCCGTCGGCCACGTCCTGCGCGCTGAGCCGGCCGCTGGGCCGGAACCACTGGACCGTGTGGTTGACCATCCCGAGCAGTGCCGAGAGCGCGACGCGCCGATCGGCGAGGCGCAGCTCCCCGGCGTCCTGCACCTGCGCGAGCGCATCGTCGAGCAACTGCTCGAAGCGCTTGCGATCGCGGCGCACGCCGCGCCACTGCGGACCGTGCTCGATCACGTGGCGCTCCTGCTGGAACACGAGCAGGTGGTCGCGGTGTTCGACCACGTGGGCGACCCAGATCCGGACGAACTCGCGGAGCCGGCGCGCGGGCCGCTCGTCCGCCGCGGCCAGCTCGCCGAGCGTGCCGAGCAGCGGGGCGGTCAGCTCGTCGCAGATCGAGATGAGCAACTGCTCCTTGCTCCCGATGTAGTGGTAGAGCCCGCCCGCCGCGATGTCGAGCTCGGCGCCGAGGTCGCCCATCGAGGTCTGGTCGTACCCGCGCTCGGCGAACACGCGCGCCGCGCCGAGCACCACCTCGTCCCGGCGGCGGTCGTAGCGCTCGCGCAACGCGGGTCTGTTCGGTGGCGCCGCCACGCGCCGATCGTACGAGGCAGAACTTCGAATGTCCACTCGAAATTCGAACAGCTATTCGGTATTCTCGCGCGGCGATGCACGAACTCGGCCCCGTCCTGATCGCCAACCGCGGCGAGATCGCGATCCGCGTCGCGCGGACCGCGCACGCGCTCGGCCTCCCGACCGCCGCGGTCGTCACCGCCGCAGACTCCGGGGCCGCACATGCCGACGCGTGCGACGTGGCGATCCGCATCGAGTCCTACCTCGACCAGGACGAGCTGCTCCGCGCGGCGGCCGCTGCAGGCGCGTGCTCGATCCACCCCGGGTACGGCTTCCTGTCCGAGAACGCAGGCTTCGCCCGCGCGGTCGCAGCTGCCGGGCTCACCTGGATCGGGCCGCCGGCCGAGGCGATCGAGCTGATGGGCGACAAGGGCCGCGCGAAGGAGTCCGCCGCCGCGGCCGGCGTGCCGGTCGTGCCCGCGGGCGACGACGGCGGCTACCCGGTCGTCGTCAAGGCCGTGGCGGGCGGTGGCGGCAAGGGCATGCGCGTGGTGCGCTCGGCCGGCGAGCTCGAGGAGGCGACAGCGGCGGCCAAGCGCGAGGCGCTCGCGGCCTTCGGCGACGACCGCGTGCTGATCGAGCGCTACCTCGAGCGCCCGCGCCACATCGAGGTTCAGGTGCTGGCCGACACGCACGGCGCGGTCGTCCACCTCGGCGAGCGTGAGTGCTCGCTCCAGCGCCGCCATCAGAAGGTCGTCGAGGAGGCTCCTTCCCCCGTCGTCTCCCCGGAGCTCCGCGCGCGAATGGGCGACGCCGCCGTCGCGCTAGCGCAGGCGTGCGGCTACACCGGCGCCGGGACGGTCGAGTTCATCGCCCCCGGCAACGCGAGCGAGTTCTTCTTCCTCGAGATGAACACCCGCCTCCAGGTCGAGCACCCGGTGACCGAGCTGGTCTACGGCGTCGACCTGGTCGAGCAGCAGCTGCGCGTCGCGGCCGGCGAGCAGCTCGCCCTCGGCCAGGCCGACCTGGTCCCGTCCGGCCACTCCATCGAGGCGCGGCTCTACGCCGAGGACCCCGCGGCCGGCTTCCTTCCCGCCACCGGCACGGTCCGCGTCTACCGCGAGCCCTCGGGCCCCGGGGTGCGAGTCGACTCCGGCGTCCGCGCCGCCTCGGAGGTCGGCACCAGCTACGACCCGATGCTCGCCAAGGTCATCGCCCACGGCCCCGACCGCGCCACCGCCATCGCCCGCCTCGACCGGGCACTCGCCACCTTCGACCTGGTCGGCGTGACGACGAACGCCGCCTTCACCCGCACGCTGCTCGCGCGCGACGACGTGCGCGCCGGCGAGCAGGACACCGGCCTGCTCGAGCGCGTGCTCGAGGACCTCGATTCCACGCCGCCGGTGGACCTGGTCCCGGCGGCGATGCTCGCCGCCGCGGGCTCGGCAACGCCCGAGGGTCCCTGGCGCCGCGCGCTCGACGGCCACGGCGAGGCGCGCGTCGGCGGCGGCCGGGTCAGCGTCGGCGAGCGCTCCTGGGTCGCGGCGATCCGCCCGGCCGGCGACGACGCAGTGCGCGTCGAGCTCGACGGGGTCGAGCGCCGCTACGCGGTCGCCGTGTCCGGCGACGCCGTCTGGATCGCCCGCGACGGCCACCACCTCGAGGTCCGCACCGAGAAGGTCGCGCGCAGCGGCGCGGCCGCGCTGGCCGGATCGCTCGAGGCCCCCATGCCGGGCACGGTCCTCCTCGTCCACGTCGCCAACGGCGACTCGGTCGGCGAGGGCGACCTGTTGCTCACCCTGGAGTCGATGAAGATGGAGCTGTCGATCAACGCGCCCCGCGCCGGGACCGTCGAGGGCCTGGAGCTGAAGCCCGGCGACAAGGTCGCGCTCGGTCAGGCGCTCGTGGCCGTGACGGAGGCCCAGCCGGAGCAAGAGCAATGAGCAACCGCGATGACCATCTCGAGCTGATCGCCGACCTCGAGGCGCGACTGGAACGCGTGCGCGCCGGCGGCGGCGAGAAGTCCCGCGCGCGCCACGTCGGGCGCGGCAAGCTGCTGCCGCGCGACCGCGTCGAGCGGCTGTGCGACCCCGGCGCCCCGTTCCTCGAGCTGTCCGCGCTGGCCGCCGAGGAGATGTACGACGGCGACGCTCCGGGCGCAAGCATCGTCACCGGCATCGGCGTGGTCGAGGGCCGGCACGTGGTCGTCGTCGCCAACGACGCCACGGTCAAGGGCGGCACCTACTACCCGATCACGGTCAAGAAGCACCTGCGCGCGCAGGAGGTGGCACTGCACAACCGGCTCCCGTGCGTGTACCTCGTCGACTCGGGCGGGGCCTTCCTCCCGATGCAGGACGACGTGTTCCCCGACCGCGAGCACTTCGGCCGGATCTTCTTCAACCAGGCGACGATGTCCGAGCTCGCGATTCCACAGGTCGCGTGCGTGATGGGCTCCTGCACCGCCGGCGGCGCCTACGTGCCCGCGATGAGCGACGAGACCGTGATCGTGCGCGAGCAGGGCACGATCTTCCTCGGCGGCCCCCCGCTGGTGAAGGCGGCGACGGGCGAGGAGGTGACGGCCGAGGAGCTGGGCGGCGGCGACGTCCACGCGCGCACCTCCGGCGTGGTCGACCACCTCGCCGAGGACGACGACCACGCGCTCGAGATCGTGCGCGGGATCGTCTCGACGCTCCCGGCGATGCGCGCCGCGCCGTGGGACCGGATCGCGCCGCGCCCGCCGGCCGAGGACCCGGAGACGATCCTCGACGTCGTCCCGCTCGACAGCCGCACCCCCTACGACGTGCGCGACGTGCTGCGCCGCGTGGTCGACGGCGGCGAGCTGAAGGAGTTCAAGGAGCTGTACGGGACGACGGTCGTCTGCGCGTTCGCCCACCTCGACGGCCACCCCGTCGGGATCATCGCCAACAACGGGATCCTGTTCAGCGAGTCCTCGCTCAAGGCCGCCCACTTCATCGAGTTGTGCGACCGGCGCGGCATCCCGCTGCTGTTCGTCCAGAACATCACTGGCTTCATGGTCGGCCGCGACTACGAGGCCGGCGGCATCGCCAAGGACGGGGCGAAGCTCGTGACCGCCGTCGCGTGTGCGCGGGTGCCGAAGCTGACGATGATCATCGGCGGCTCGTTCGGCGCGGGCAACTACGGCATGTGCGGCCGCGCCTACTCCCCCCGCTTCCTCTTCATGTGGCCCAACGCGCGGATCAGCGTGATGGGCGGCGAGCAGGCCGCGACCGTGATGCGCGAGGTCGGCCAGGAGGAGGTCGGCGCGAAGCTGCGCGACCAGTACGAGCACCAGGGCCGCCCGGTCTACTCGAGCGCCCGGATCTGGGACGACGGCATCATCGACCCGCGCGACACCCGCAAGGTGCTCGCAAACGCTCTCGCGGCGTGCGCCGGGGCCCCGCTCGGGGACCTGGGGTACGGCGTTTTCCGCATGTAACATCTGGGATGGCGAGACGACCGTGAGCGGCGACGCCACGGGAACCGGTTGGCTCGACATGACGCACTACTGCTACCTCTGAGCGCCCTCGCCCCGCACGGGCGTTTCCGCGGAAACGCCCGTGCGCGAAGATGCGGGGCCTATGTGCGGCCTGGGCGCCATCCTCGATCCCGCCGGCACCGTCTCGGCAGACGCTGCCGGGCGGATGACCGCCGCCCTGCGGCACCGCGGACCGGACGGCGAGGGCGTCGACAGGCTCGGCCCCGCAACGATCTGCCACACCCGGCTCGCGATCATCGACGTGCCTGGCGGCGCGCAGCCGCTGCACTCCGAGGACGGGCAGGTCACCGCCGTCGTCAACGGCGAGATCTACAACCAGCTCGAGGTGCGCGCCGAGCTGGAAGCGCTCGGCCACACGTTCGCGACCCACTCCGACTCCGAGGTGATCGTCCACGGCTGGGAGGAGTGGGGCGAGGACTGCGTGCGCAAGCTCAACGGGATGTTCGCGTTCGCGTTGTGGGACGCCCGCACCCGCAGGCTCGTCGCGGCGCGCGATCCGTTCGGCATCAAGCCCGTGTACTGGTGGAGCGACGGGCGCCGCCTCGCGCTCGCGTCGGAGGTGACCGCGCTGCTGGCGACGGGACTGGTCGAGCCGCGCGTCGATCCGATCGCACTCGACCACTACCTCGCCTGCCGCTTCGTCCCGGGTTCGCGGACGCTGTTCGACGGCATCTCGAAGCTGCCCCCTGCGGCGATCCTGGTCGCGCCGGAGGATGGGCCGCCGCGGGTGTCGAGCTACCGCGAGGCGCCGGGCGAGACGATCACCGGCGCGAGCGACGACGAGCTGGCCGCCGAGCTCGCGGACCGCTTCACCGACGCCGTCGAGCGGCAGATGATGTCCGACGTGCCGTACGGCGCCTTCCTCTCCGGCGGTGTCGACTCCGCCGCGATCGCAGCCGCCATGCGCGCCCGGGTCCCGGAGGCGCCCCAGACGTTCACGATCGGTTTCCCCGGCTACGGGGACGTGCTCGACGAGCGCGCCTACGCGGCCGAGTCGGCGCGCGTGATCGGCACCGACCACCACGACACCGCGATGGAGCAGGGCGACTTCCTCGCCGAGCTGGCCGTCGCCGTGCGCCACCTCGAGGAGCCGTGCGGGATCCCGTCGGCCCCCGCGCTGATGCAGCTGTCCCGGTTCGCCGCACGCGACGTGAAGGTGGTGCTGTCCGGCCAGGGCGCCGACGAGCCGCACGGCGGCTACGGCCGCCATCAGGCCGCGGCGGCGCTGGGCGTGGCAGGAAAGCTCGGCCCGCTCGCCGCCCCGCTGCGGGGAGCGGCTCGCATGCTCGACGGCAACGAGCGGGTGCGGCGCGCGGCGCGGCTGCTCGGCGACATGTCGCCGGCCGAGCGCCTCGTCCGGCTGGTCGAGATCACGGACGAGAACGTCCGACAGGGGCTCGTCGGCGGGCACGGCGACGAGGCCGCCGCCGAGCGCGTCGCGCTCGCCTCGGACGTGCTCGGCGACGTGAGCGACCGCGGACTGGTCGAGCAGGCGCTCTACCTCGACACCCGCCTCTTCCTGCCCGACGGCCTCCTGATCTGCGCCGACAAGATGTCGATGTCCGCGAGCCTCGAGCAGCGCGTTCCGTTCCTCGACGTCGAGCTGATGCGGTTCGTCGAGCGGATTCCCGCTCGCGCGCGTGTGCGCCCGCGATCCGGGAAGCGGCTGCACCGCCGGGCGATGCGGCGGATGCTGCCGGCCGAGATCGTCGACCGGCCCAAGCACGGCTTCTCGACTCCCTACGACGCGTGGCTGCGCGAGTCGCTCGGCGAGGAGGTCGCGCGCCGCTACTCGAAGGGGAGCCCGCTCGGGGAGTTGATCGACCCGGCCACCGTCGGGCACCTCGTGACCTCGCACCGTCACTGCACGTCCGACCACAAGCGGGTCCTCTACTGCCTGCTCGAGCTGTCCGAGTGGCACCGCGCGTTCGTCGAGGGCGTGCCGGCCCCCGAGCCGGCCGGGGCGGCGTCGTGACCGGCGCGAAACCGCGGCTGCTCTACGTCTACAGCCGCCGCCCCAGCTTCGTCGAGATCGACCGCGAGATCCTCGCCGAGGAGTACGAGATCGAGGACTGGGAGCAGCCCGGCCGGATGCCGAACCTCGTGAAGCTGGTGCCCGCGATGCTGCGCGCCGACATCGTGTTCTCGTGGTTCGCGTCGTGGCACTCGTTCTTCCCGATCACGCTCGCTTGGCTTTTCCGCAAGCCGTCGGTGCAGATCAGCGGCGGGTTCGACACCGCGAACATGCCGGACATCGGCTTCGGCTACCAGCAGGGCGGCCTGCGCCGCTGGGCGAGTCGCTGGATCATGCGACGCGCGGGGCGGCTGGTGACGAACTCCGAGTACAGCCGCAGCGAGATCGCGGCGAACACGCCGATCCCGCCGGACACCGTCACGGTGATCCACCACGGCGTGCCGGACCCCTTCGGCCCGATCGACCCCGCGCAGCCGCGCGAGCGGCTGGCGCTCACCGTCGGCCCGATCGACGCCGGGACGCTGGTCCAGAAGGGCCACCAGCCGTTCGTCGAGGCCGCGCGCGAGCTGCCCGACGTGCAGTTCGTGTTCGTCGGCAAGCCGCTCGACGACGCGATCGAGAAGCTCCGCTCGCTTGCGGGCGGCAACGTCGAGTTCAAGGGCTGGGTGTCCGACGAGGAGCTGGAGGACCTCTACGCGCGCGCTTCCGTCTACGTCCAGCCGTCCCGCCACGAGGGGTTCGGGCTGGCGGTCACCGAGGCGATGCTCGCCGGCTGCGTACCTGTGGTGATGAACGTCACCGCCATGCCCGAGGTCGTCGACGGCGCTGGAGTGCTGATCGAATCCCAGGACCCGCGAGCCGTGGCGGACGGCATCAGCGCCGCTCTCGCGCTCGGGCCCCAGGCGCACCAGGCGGCGCGTGACCGTGTTCTGACCGAGTTCCCGCTCGAGATGCGGCGGGAGGGGATCCTCCGGGTGGTACAGGAGGCCTTGGAGGGGCGGTGAGCGATGTTATGGTCAGCCGCCGGTCCGGGTAGTCCGCACGAGGCCGCGAGCCGCGCCCGACCCACGATTCCCCAGTAAATGGCCGATTCGAACGATCAGTTCTATGCCTCAGCAGCGGCCCAGCAGCCGCACCGTCCCGGCGCGCGCGAGCGCGGCCGGATGCGCCGCCGGCTGCGCCAGCAGCGGCGTGTGCGCGAGGCCCTGCTGCTCGACCTCGGCGCGCTGGTCTTCGAGTTGCACCGTCACGGCCGCCGCGCGCCCGAGCTGCTGCAGGCCAAGGCTGCCGAGCTGACCGCGGTCGACGCCGAGGTCCGCGCGCTGGCCGACGCGCTCGAGGACGAGACGACGCTGCTCGAGCTCGTCGCCTCCGGCATCGCCGGCAGCTGCGAGAACTGCGGCACCCTGCTCTCGACCGACGCGCGCTACTGCCCCGCGTGCGGCGCGCCCGCCGTCGCCGAGCTGACAGGCGCCCGCGGCCCCGCCCCCGCCGCCCCCGGCCGCGCCTTCGCCCGCCGCGGAGGAGATGGCGCAGATCACCAGCGAGATGGCCGCGGTGCCGGACCCCGAGGCCGGCGAGGGGCCAGAGGCCGGCGCGGAGCCCGAGCCCGAAGCCACCGCTGAGCCCGAGGCCGGAGCCGGAGCCGGAGCCCGAGCCCGAAGCCGAGGCGAAGCCGGAGCCCGAGCCGGAGGCCGAGGACAAGCCCGAGCCGGTCGGCGAGCCCCTGTCCGACGACCTGCGCCTCCACACGATCGACATGCCCGTCCTCAAGCTCGGGCCCGACGAGAAGCCCGAGCCGAGCCGAGCAGCCAGCCGCGGAGGCCGAGGAGCAGCCCGCCGCGGAGGCCGAGGAGCCGCCCGCCGCGGAGGAAGCCGGGCAGCAGCAACCGCCCGAGCGCAAGGGCCCGGGCGCATTGCCCCCGCTGGCCGACTTCCCCGCCCCCGAACCGCCGGGCGCCGCCGGGCGGCTGTTCGGCCGTCTGCGCCGGCGCGGCGGCGGGAGCGAATGACGAGCGATTCCCCCACGGAGAACTGCCCGACCTGCGGCGCCGAGGCCGAGCGCGGCCAGCTGATCTGCCTCGAGTGCGGCTCCAGGATCGCGCTCGACTACCGCCGCGCCCCGAGCTGGAAGCTGCCGCTGGCGATCACCCTCGCGGTCGGCTTCGTCCTCCTGATCGTCGCCGTCGCGGGCTGGCGTGCCGTGAACGACAACGCGGACAAGGACGTGGCCGACACCCCGATCCAGGTCAAGGAGCCGGCCAAGAAAAAGGCCGCGACGAAGAAGGCAGCGGCAAAGAAGAAGTCGTCGCCGATCACCAAGGCCAACGGGTTCTACAGCTGGCCCAAGGGAGTGACCGGCTACACCGTCGTCGTCCAGTCGGCGCCCGACGAGGCGACAGCGCAGGACCAGGCCAGGACCGCGAACGCAGGGCCCGACAAGTTCGGCGTGATCCGCACTGCCGACTTCCCGAGCCTCGAGGACAAGGGCGAGTTCGTCGTCTTCGCCGGGCAATACCCGTCGCAGGCGGCGGCTCAGAAGGACGTCGCGCGGCTGGCCGCCCAGTACGAGGGCGCGTCCGCCGAGCGGGTGGCGCCCTAGATCCGCAATCTGGATCGCGGATCTAGATGTCCGGCCAGTGGCGCCGGACCTGCTCGGCCTCGGCGCGGACGAGCTCGCCTGCCGCGACGCTGCGCGGCTCGCGCCCGGCGCTCAGCGCGTCCATCGTGACCGCCACGGACTCGGCGAGCGCGTCGACGTCGTAGCCGCCCTCGAGCACGGCGCCGGCCGGCACGCCGAGCTCGCCGGCGAGCGCCGCGACGTGGCGCGCCAGGTCGGCGAAGTCGCCGGTCCCGAGGCGGCACTGGGCGAGCGGGTCGGCGCGTGCGCGTCGTACCCGGCCGAGACCAGGATCAGGTCGGGGCGATACGCCCGCGCGGCCGGGACGACGATGTGCTCGACGGCGCCGAGCCACTCGTCGGTGCCCGAGCCCGCGGGCATCGGCAGGTTGAGCGTGAAGCCCTCCCCGGCGCCCGAGCCGGCGTCGGCCAGCGCGCCGGTGCCGGGATAGAACGGCCACTGGTGGAGGCTCGCGAACAGCACGCTCGGGTCGGCGTGGAAGATCGCGTGGGTGCCGTTACCGTGGTGCACGTCCCAGTCGAGCACCAGGACCCGCTCGGCGCCGTGCGCCGCCTGCGCGTGGCGGGCAGCGATCGAGACGTTGGCGAAGAGGCAGAAGCCCATCGCCCGGTCGGCCTCGCAGTGGTGGCCGGGCGGACGCGTCGCGCAGAACCCGGTCGGGGCCTCGCCCGTGAGCAGCGCGTCGACGAGCGCGCACGCCGCGCCGGCGCCGCGCAGGGCCGCCTCCCACGAGCCGGGGCCCGCAGGGGTGTCGAGGTCGAACGGCTCGGCCCGTTCGCAGTGGCCGCGCACGTTCTCGATGTGGGCCGCGGGGTGGACCCGCTCCAACTGCTCGTCGCTGGCCCGCGGCGCCTCGCGGCGCTCGTAGCCGAGCCAGTCCTGGGCGCCCAGCACGCGCTCGATGGCGACGATCCGGTCGGCGCACTCCGGATGCGGGCCGGTGTCGTGCTCGAGCGACGCCGGGTGGGAGAGGAAGAGCGGTGGTCCGATGCCGCTACGGTACCCCGCCCTGGGCCCCGACCCTTCCCCCCGTGGACCGAACCGAACCGACCACGTTCCGCGCCGACGTCACAGTCGTCGGAGCCGGCGCCGCAGGCCTCTTCGCCGCGCTCTGCGCGGCCCGGGAGGGCGCGCGCGTCGCGCTCGTCTCCCGCTCCCCGCTCGCGGAGTCGGCCAGCTACTGGGCCCAGGGCGGGATCGCCGCCGCGCTCGCGATCGACGATTCACCGGAACGCCACGCCCACGACACCATCGCGGCTGCACGCGGCGTGGCCAAGGAGAGCGCGGTCCGGGTGCTGTGCGAGGACTCGCCCGACCGCGTCCGTGAGCTCCAGCAGCTGGGCGTGCGCTTCGACGCGGATCGCCACGGCGCGCTCGCGCTCGGGCTCGAGGGCGGGCACTCGGTGCGCCGCATCGTGCACGCCGGCGGGAGCGCCACCGGGCGCCGCATCACCCGCCAGCTCTCCGCGGTGTCCGCGACCCACGAGCGGATCGACATCTTCGAGGGCACGACGGCGACCGCCCTGCTGATCGACGACGGGCGCTGCGTGGGCGTGGCCGCCCGCAGCGGCGACCGGTCCCTGCGGATCGCCTCGCGGGGAACGATCCTCGCGACCGGCGGCACGGCCGCCCTGTGGTCGCGGACCACGAACCCGCCAGGTGCCGTCGGGGTCGGCCTCGCGCTGGCTCACGCGGCCGGCGCCGAGCTGGCGGACCTCGAGTTCATGCAGTTCCATCCGACGGCGCTGCGGGTCGACGGGGACGCCGACGGCTTCCTGATCACCGAGGCCGTCCGCGGCGAGGGCGCCACCCTGCACGACGCGAACGGCGAGCGCTTCGTCGACGAGCTGGCGCCGCGCGACACGGTCTCGCTGGCGGTCGCGGACGAACTGGAGCGCAGCGGTTCGCGGGCCGTCGACCTCGACATGCGGATGGTCGATGCGGGCCGCTTCCCGAACATCGTCGAGAAGCTCCGGGGGGCAGGCATCGACCCGGCGCGCGACCTCGTGCCCGTGGCGCCCGCCGCGCACTACACGATGGGCGGCGTAGCGACCGACCTCGACGGCAGGGCATCGGTTGCGGGTCTGTACGCCGTTGGCGAGTGCGCCTGCACCGGCCTCCACGGCGCGAACCGGCTGGCGTCGAACTCGCTCGCCGAGTGCTTCGTCCTGGGCCGCCGCGCGGCCGTGGTCGCGATGGACGAAGCGCTGCCGCGCGACGACTCGCCGGGCGAGCCCGCCGAGCTGCCCGCGCCGCCGGCGCAGTCGACACGCGACGCGCTCTGGCGCCTGGCAGGCATCCGCCGCGACGCTGCCGGGCTGCGCGAGCTCGCCGAGGACCCCTTCCCAGTGGCCCGGCTCGTCGCCGCCGCCTGCCTCGCCCGCGAGGAGAGCCGCGGCGCCCACCAGCGCATGCGACTTCCCGGACACCGACCCGAAGCTCGCCGGCGTGCATTCGGTCGTCGGCGGCGACGGTGCGGCCACGCTTCAGCACTGGGAGTAGATTCCGACCACGTGGACGTCGAGCAGCTATTCCACGAGGCGATGGCCTCGCTCGCCTCGGGCGTGGCGGTGATCACCGCCCGCCGCGCCGACGACCACGAGTGCGGCCTGTCGGCCACCTCCGTCGTGTCGTTCAGCGCCGACCCGCCGTCGCTCCTCGTCTCGATCGACAAGTCGTCGCGCTGCCACGACGCGCTCGCGGCGGCCGAGCACTTCGGCGTCCACCTCCTGCACGCCGGGCAGGAGCCGCTGGCGCGCGTGTTCGCCGGCAAGGGCGACGACAAGTTCGGCGGGCTCGAGTGGGAGTGGGACGACGACGTGCCCCAGCTCGCGCACACGCTCGCCTACCTGCGCTGCCGCCGGGCGGAGACCTTCGCGCGCTACGACCACACGATCCTGATCGGCGACCTGGTCGGCGGCCGCCACGAGCGCGGCGAGCCGCTGCTCTACGCCCAGCGGCGAATGGACTGGTTGCTCACTCCCGGCGCATAGCGGACCCGGCGCGACTTTGCGCTGATTAATACGAAATTAATGTTTGGTTCGTTGTCACTTCACAGGCCGATGCTCAAATGGCCCTCAGAGGAGTTGCAAGGCGACGCACGGAGGAGTGTCGTCGGTTAGGGATAGGGAGGCCCAGATGTACCAATTCAGTCGCGCCATCTACCGAGAACTCTCGAGTGCGGTGGCACAGGATCGAAATGCAACGGTTTCGCGGGCAGTTCTGCTGCGCGAATGCGAGTCGGCAGTGGAGCGCCTGGCGCTCGACCGCCACTATTTCGCCAAGCCGGTGCGAACGCTGTTCAACGATGTCCGCGCGCTGTTCCCGATGTCGGCAGCAGTTGCACGTGTACAACGTGATTCGAGCAGCACGTGACGCTCGCGGTCGAGTACGTCGACACGCAGGCCCGCGACGGCGTGACGTTCGACGGCAGCCCTCTGTGCTGTCACGCCACGACCCGCAAGGGAACCTGCTGCCAGCGCGTGCCGCTGCCCGGCGAGCAAGTACTGCCCCTCGCACAAGCACCTCGAGGAGCCCGCGGAGGCCCAGCCGGCCGCCGCGACGCCGATCGCCGCCTAGTCCGCAACCGAGAATGAACCGGGCGCGGTCATCGCGTAGCGTCCGGTTCGATGATCCTCGGCGTCGACGTCGGCGGGACGTTCACCGACGCCGTCCTGATCGACGACGGCGCGGTGGCGGGGACCGGCAAGGCGCCGACCACGCCTGACGATCAGTCGGCCGGCGTCCTGGCGGCGGTCGAGGCCGCTCTCGCCGGGCGCCCGGCAGCCGAGGTCGAGCGGTTCGTCCACGGGATGACCGTGGGCACGAACGCGCTGCTCGAGGGCAGCACCGCGCGGACGGCCTGCGTCGCAACCGAGGGCTTCACCGACATCGAGGAGCTCGGGCGCCAGGCGCGGCCCGACCTCTACCGCCTCTGCGTCGCCGGCCCGGACCCGATCGTCCCGCCCGAGCTGCGCGTCGCCGCGCCCGAGCGCTGCGGCCCCGGCGGCGTGATCGACGCCGCTCGACCAGGACCTCCTGCGCGAGCGCCTCGCGGCGCTCGGCCCGGGCGTCGAATCCGTCGCCGTCTGCCTGCTGTGGGGCTTCCTCCACCCCGAGCACGAGCGCGCTGTCGCGGAGATCGTCCGCGACGCGCTCCCGGACGCCCACGTGTCGCGCTCGCACGCGACAGCGGCGGTGTTCCGCGAGTACGAGCGCACGGCCACCACGGTCGTCGACGCCGCCGTCTCTCCCCTCCTGCGCGCGCTACCTCGCGCCGGCTCACCGACCGCACGCGCGCCGCCGGGCTGCCCGGCGCCGAGATCATGCTGTCGAGCGGCGGCGTGGTCGACGCGGCCGCCGCCGCGGAGCACGGGTCGTGGACCGTTCTGTCCGGACCGGCCGGCGGAGCCGTCGCGGCGGCCCGGGCGGCCGCGGCCGCGGGCGCGGAGAACGCGGTCGGGCTCGACATGGGCGGCACGTCGTGCGACGTGTCCCTGGTCCTCGACGGCGACGTGGCCGTGACCGGCGGGCGCGAGGTCGGCGGGCCGCGAGCTGGCGCTGCCGATGGTCGACATCCACACGGTCGGCGCGGGCGGCGGCTCGATCGCGTGGGCCGACGCCGGCGGCGCGCTCCGCGTCGGCCCGCGCGTCGGCGGGCGCCCGGCCCGGGCCCGCCTGTTACGGCCACGGCGGCACCGAGCCGACGGTGACCGACGCCAACCTGCTGCTCGGCCTGCTCGACGCCGAGCAGCCGCTGGCCGGCGGCGTCGCGCTCGACGGCGCCGCCGCGGAGCGCGCGCTCGCGCCGCTGGCCGAGCGAGCTCGGCCTGTCGATCGAGGAGGCGGCCGCCGGCATCCGCCGGGTCGCGAACCTCGAGATGGCGCGGCGGTACGCGTGGTCACCGTCGAGCGCGGCGATCGACCCGCGCGACCTCGCGCTCGTGGCCTTCGGCGGCGCCGGGCCCCTGCACGGCGGCCGCGATCGCCGACGAGCTGGGGATGGCGAAGGTGATCGTGCCGGCGGACGTCCGGAGTGCTGTCCGCGCTCGGGCTCGCGGTCTCCGAGCGCCGCCGCGACGTGGTCGAGTCGCGTGCTCCTCGCCGGCGACGAGATCACGGCGGACGCCGTGGCCGCGGCCGTCGAGCGCCTCGGCGAACGCGGCCGGGACGAGCTCGGCGCCCCCGATGCCGAGCTGCGCGCCACCTACGAGCTGCGTTACGCCGGCCAGGCCTTCGAGCTCCCGATCGACGGCGGGCTCACTCCCAGCGCCGACGGGCATGCGGGCCGCGTTCGACACCGCGCACGAGGACCGCTACGGCTACGCGGACCGGGGCGCCGAGCTGGAGCTGGTCACGGTCAGGGTCGCGGCCGCATTGCAGGGCGAGACCGTCGAGCCGTCGGGCGCCGGCGGCGGGATGTCGGACATCGAGGGGCCGGCGGTGGTCCCGCTCGACGGAACGACCACGGTCGTCGTGCCCGCCGGCTGGCGCGCTGACGCGTGGCGCCACGGACCTGATCCTGGAGCGCCACCCGTGAACGCGATCGAGCTCCAGGTGATGCTCGGCGCGCTGCGCGCGGCCTGCGACGAGATGGGCGTGGTGCTCGTGCGCTCGGCGCACTCGGCGAACATCAAGGAGCGCCGCGACGCCTCGACCGCCCTCTTCGACGCCGCCGGCCGGATGGCGATGCAGGCCGAGCACATCCCGGTCCACCTCGGCGCGATGCCGAGCGCCGTGGCGGCGGTCCTCGGCGAGGACCACGCGCCCGGCGACGCCTGGATCCTCAACGACCCGTTCGCGGGCGGCACGCACCTGCCCGACATCACCGTCGTCTCGCCGGTCTTCGCGGGCGACGACCTCATCGGGTTCGCCGCCAGCCGCGCGCACCACGCCGACGTCGGCGGCGCCGAGCCGGGCAGTCGATGCCGGCCGACTCGCGGACGCTCGAGGAGGAGGGGGTCGTGATCGCCGCCGACCCGCCTCGCCCGCGCCGGCGAGCTCGACCTCGACTTCCTCGGCGAGCTGACCGGCCGGATGCGCGGCCCGCGCGAGCGCTTCGCCGACCTGCGCGCCCAGCTCGCGGCCAACCGCACCGGCGCCGCCCGGCTGGCGGATCTCGCCGAACGCATCGGGACGGACGAGCTGCGGCGAGGGCATAGCCGCGACCCAGGACTACGCGGAGCGGCGCACCCGCGCGCGCATCGCCGAGCTGGACGACGGCGAGCGAACTGCCGCCGACGTGCTCGAGGGCGCCGACGGGCGACCTCGAGCTGAGGCTGCGCGCCACGGTCGCACGGCGACGAGCTCGAGCTCGACTTCAGCGGCAGCGCCGGCCAGCACGACGGCAACCTGAACTGCCCGCTCGCCGTGACGGTCTCGGCCTGCTACTTCGCCCTGCGCGTGCTCACCGACCCCGACGTGCCGGCCTGCGCCGGCGCCTACCGGCCGCTGACGGTCGATCGCGCCGGAGGGCTCGCTGCTCAACGCCCGCTTCCCGGCGGCCGTCGCCGGCCGGCAACGTCGAGACCTCGTCGCGCGTCGCCGACCTCGTGCTGGCAGCGTTCGGCCGGGCACTCGGGCAGGGCACGATGAACAACCTCACCCTGGGCAACGACGAACTTCACCTACTACGAGACGCTCGGCGGCGGCCAGGGCGCCTGCGCCGACGCGGACGGGCCGAGCGCCGTGCACGTGGCGATGAGCAACACGCTCAACACGCCCGATCGAGGCGCTCGAGCTGCGAGTTTCCCGCTGCGGGCGGTCGAGTACGCGGTGCGGCGCGGCTCGGGCGGCGCCGGGCGCGCACCGCGGCGGCGACGGTGTGATCCGCGAGCTCGAGGCGCTCGAGCCGATGCGCTTCTCGCTGATCACCGAGCGCCGCCGCCACGCCCCGCCCGGCGCCGCCGGCGGCGAGCCCGGGCGCGCCTGGTAGGAACACGCTGAACGGCGACGGAGCTGCCGCCCAAGGCATCAGCGGCGAGCTGGCGGCCGGCGACCGGCTGCGAATCGAGACCCCCGGAGGTGGCGGACATGGCGATGTTTGAGACGAGTCGGCATTCCTGGGCCTGGGCATCATGGGCGCGCCGATGGCCGCCAACCTGGCCCGCGCCGGGTTCGAGGTCATGGCCTGGAACCGCACCCGCGCGAAGGCCGAGGCGCTCGCCGCCGAGCACGACAACGTGGTCGTCGCCGGGTCGGCCGCCGCCGCAGCCGCGGCGGCGGGCGTGGTGATCACGATGGTGCCGGACACGCCGGAGGTCGAGCGAGGTGCTGCTCGGCCCGGGCGGCGCCGCCGACGGACTCGGCGAGAACGGCGGCCTGGCCATCGACATGTCCACGATCGGCCCGACGGCGGTGCGCGACATCGGCGCGCGGCTCGCCGCGCGCGGCATCGCCTTCATCGACGCGCCCGTCACCGGATCGCGGCCCAAGGCCGAGGACGGCACGCTCACGATCATGGCCGGCGGCGACGCCGCCGAGTACGAACAGGCCCAGCCCGCTGTTCGACGCGATGGGTGCGCTGGTCCTCCACGCGGGGCCGCTCGGCCACGGCGCCCTGATCAAGCTGATCAACAACACGCTCGCCGCCGTGAACGCCGCCGCGCTCGCCGAAGGGCTCGTCGTGGCACGCAAGGCAGGCCTCGATCCGGCCAAGGTAATCGAGGTGGTGACCTCCGGATCGGGAAATTCGACGATGGTCGCCCTGAAGTCGAGGCCGATGCTGGACGCCGATTTCGACCCCCTGTTCAAGCTCGAGCACATGCACAAGGACGTGCACCGCTATATCGAAGAAGCCGCTGCAATTGGCGTGAATCCGGCCGTGTCCAAGGCCGTCGAGGAGGCCTACCGCGAAGCCGCGCGACGGCGGCCACGGCGGAACACGATTTCGCCGCGGTGATAGAGCCGATTGCCACGAAATCCGGCTTGAAATAGGGAAACCGGTCAGTAACAATGCCTTTCCCGCGCCGGCCCCTCAAAGCCAGCTTCCCGGTGCGGCCCGGAGGTTTCCTTACCTATGCCAGTTGCTTTCAAGGAGTGGGCTGTGACCGTGCGCGCCCTCGCGGAGGGTGAGCAGCTGCTCACCCTGCGTAAGGGTGGAATTCGCGAAGAGAACAAGCACTTCGAGATCGAGCACGATCGGTTCTTCCTGTATCCGACCTTTGACCACCAGCGCAACGACCTGGTGCGTGATTCCCATATGCCCGAGCTCGGCCGTGCCCTCGAAGAGGGTGTCTGGCCGGATGGCGACCCGCCCGCGCGGGCGCTGCTCCAGGACGGCGGCATCGTCCAGCCCGACCGCGTGCGCATCCGCGCGTGGGCCGAGGTTGCGGCGAGCTACCTGATCACGGATCCGCGCGCCATCGACGCGCTGTCCCCGTACTACATCTGGACCACGGACTACGCGGAGAAGCGGCTCGAATGGAAGCGCCGCCACCCGATGCACGTGATCCTCCTGCGCACCTACCGGATCCCGCGTCCGGTGACCGTCAAGGTACGGCCGGAGTACCACGGCTGCCGCTCGTGGATCGAGCTCCACCGCGACCTGCCCTTCGAGGGCACGCCGGTGCTCAGCGACGACGAGTTCGAGCGGGCCGCCGCGGAGATCGAGGCAATCGCCTCGGACGCGGTCCCGGTCCTCGCGTAGAGGCCGTTCGGGCAAGCACCCGGCTCGGCCGGGTGCGCCGCCAGTCCTATCCTCTTCGGCTTCCCACCGGCGCGGCCAGCCCGCGCCGGTGGTAGGTTGCTGCGGCTTTGCGCTTGCGGGGAGGGATCTGGCTCGTTGTTCTCCTGGCGGGACTTTCGGTCGCGCCCGCTTCGCATGCCTCGGCGCCGCTGCCGTACGGCACGAACGACGGCGGCGGCTTCTACAACATCCTCCCGCCCGGCTCGAACGGGCTGCTCAACAGCACCGAGCTCGCGTCGCACGTGGCGCTCGGCCAGCGTCCGAAGCACTCGCAGGACCAGCTGCGGATGTACGAGAACCTGGTCTACGCGACGCCGGGGCTGACCCAGGCGCGGATCACCGACTTCTTCAAGGACGCCACCTTCGGTGTCCAGGCCGGCGACGTCGAGAGCACCGTCACCCCGCGGCCGGGCGTGACGATCATCCGCGACAAGGGCTTCGGCGTCCCGCGCGTGTATGGGACCACCCGCGCCGACACGATGTTCGGCGCGGGCTACGCGAACGCCCAGGACCGCCTCTTCTTCATGGACGTGCTGCGCAACGCCGGGCGCAGCAAGCTGAGCTCGTTCGCCGGCGGCGCGAACAAGGGCATGGACGAGGGCACCTGGTCGCTGGCGCCCTACCGCGAGACCGACTTCCAGCGCCAGTACGACGACTTCGACGACCTCTACGGCGCCGAGGGATCCAAGATCCAGAGCGACGTGCAGGCCTACGCCGACGGCATCAACGCGTACATCGGCGCCAGCAAGCTCAACCCGCTGCTGCTGCCGGGTGAATACGTAGCGCTCGGTAAGCCGGGCGGCCCGACGCCGTGGAAGGTCACCGACATCGTCGCCACCGCGACCCTCGTCGGCTCGATCTTCGGCAAGGGCGGCGGCGGCGAGCTGCGCAACGCGCTCGCCTACCAGTCGGCCGTGCGGCGCTTCGGCACCAAGCGCGGGAAGCAGGTCTTCAAGGACATGCGCTCGGACGAGGACGCCGAGGCCCCGGTCACCGTGCGCGGCAAGACCTTCACGTCGATGCCCACGCCCAAGAAGGCGGCGAAGGGGACCGTGGCCCTCCCCGACCGCGGCTCGGTCGTCAACTACCCGCTGACAATCGGTGCCACGGGCGGCGCGCGCTCGGCCGCGCGGGCCAACGCGCAGAGCGCGGTCCAGGGCGTGATCGGGTCGCTGAAATCGCTCCCGCGCTCGATGTCGAACGCGCTGCTCGTCTCTGGCCGCAAGTCGGCCTCGGGCCACCCGCTGGCCGTGTTCGGCCCGCAGACCGGCTACTTCAACCCCCAGATCCTGTGGGAGGTCGAGCTCCACGGGCCCGGGATCGACGCGCGCGGCGCCGCGTTCAACGGCGTCGGCCTGTACGTGACACTCGGCCGCGGCCGCGACTACGCATGGAGCGCCACGTCGGCCAGCCAGGACATCATCGACACCTTCTCCGTACCGCTCTGCGAGCCGGGCGGCGGGAAGCCCACGAAGGCCTCCAACCACTACATCTACAAGGGCAGCTGCATCCCCTTCGATCGGCTCGAGAACCACAATTACTTCCAGCCGAACCTCGCCGACGGGACGCCTGCCGGCGGATTCACGCTCCAAGCGCTGCGCTCCAAGTTCGGGTTGGTGCAGGCGCGCGCGCTGGTGAAGGGCAGGCCTGTCGCCTACACCCGGCTGCGCTCCACCTACATGCACGAGGCGGACGCCGCGATCGGCATCTCGCGTTTCAACGACCCGAACGCGATGCGCAATCCGCAGGACTTCCAGCGCGCGGCGTACAGGATCCCGTACACGTTCCACTGGTTCTACGCCGACTCGAAGCACATCGCCTACCTCAACAGCGGCGACGACCCGGTCCGCGCGAAGGGCATCGACCCGAACTTCCCCGTCGCCTCGAGCCACGCCTGGCGCGGCCTGGACCCCGACGGCTACCGGGCCTCGTACACGTCGATCTCCAAGCACCCGCAGACGATCGACCAGGACTGGATAGTCAACTGGAACAACAAGGGCGCGCGCGGCTACCGCGCGGCGGACCTGAACTGGGAGTACACGTCGCTGTACCGCTCCAACCTGCTCCAGGACCAAGTCACGAAGCGCCTGCGCGGCGGGCGCAAGATGACGCTGCCGAACCTGATCGACGCGATGGAGGTGGCCGGCTCCAGTGACCTGCGCGCGGTCAAGGTCGTGCCCTACCTGCTGCGCGTGCTCGGCACGCCGAAGGACGCCCGCCTGCGCGACGCCACCGGCAAGCTGCGTGCCTGGGTGGCCGCCGGCGGCCTGCGCCGCGACCAGAACCGCGACGGCACCTACGAGCATCTCGAGGCGATCCGCATCCTCGACGCCTGGTGGCCGCGGATGGTCAAGGGCGCGCTCGAGCCGGCGCTGGGCGCCGACTTCTACTCCCGCGCGATCGGGGCGAAGAACCTCGACAACGACCCGAACAACCACGGCGCCCACCTCGGGTCGGCCTACCAGGGCGGCACCTACGGCCTGCTGCACAAGGACCTGCGCACGCTGCTCGGCAACGAGCGCCTGCGCAAGTCCAAGCTCAAGACACTGGCGAAGAGGAACCGCTACTCGCGCACCTACTGCGGCGCGGCCAAGGGTCGCAAGGCGACGCTGGGCCGATGCCGGTCGGTGCTCGCGAACACGCTCGGCGCAGCGCTCGGAGACTCGCTCGAAAAGCTCTACGGGCACGACAACATCTGTGGCAAGCAGCCCGGCCTCGGCCCGGCCGATCCGCGCCGCGGCAAGGGGCCGAACGTCTTCTGCTGGGACGCGATCTGGTTCCGCGGCCTCGGTGCCGCCGAGCAGCCGGTGATCCACTGGATCAACCGGCCGACGTTCCAGCAGGCGGTCGAGATCGAGCACGGCGTGGGCCGCTGATGCGCCGCATCGCCGTCGTCGCGCTGGCCGCCGCCGCGCTCGCGGCCACCGCCGCCCCGGCCGGGGCCAGGCTCATCGACGCGAAGTCGGTGCTCCCGCCCGGGCAGAGCGGCTTCGTGCCGGTCACCGGGATCCTCGAGGGCACCGGATCACCGCACCTCAACGACCAGGTCTCCCTGTTCGAGAACTTCCGTTACAAGTCGGAGCTGTTCGACGAGCCGGGCGTCGGCAAGATCATCAAGCCGGGCGTCAGGATCACCCGCGACAAGTTCGGCGTCCCGAACGTCCACGCGGACGGGGACGTCAATGCCTGGTTCGGCGTGGGCTACGCGGTGGCCGAGGACCGCCTCACCGAGCTCGAGCTGTTCCGCCGGGCGACGAGCGGCCATCTCGCCGAGCTGCTCGGCGACGAGTACCTCGACGACGACCTGATCGCGCGGCGCGACTACTACACCGACGGCGAGGTCGACGAGATGATCCGCCAGACGCCGCAGGCCATGGTCGACCGCTTCGAGGGCTATCGCGACGGCATCAACGCGTACGTGCGGCACGTGCTCGGCAACCCGCTCGAGCTGCCCGGAGAGTTCCCCGCGCTCGCCACCCTGCCGCCGAACTGGACGCTGCGCGACTCGTTCCGCATCGGCATCTTCCTCGCCCGCACCGTGCCGCAGAGCGACGGTGCCGAGCTGCGCAACGCACAGGCCCTGAAGGAGCTCGGGCCGAAGGCGTTCGCCCGGCTGCTGCCGCTCCGCACGCCGGGCCGCATCCCGACGGTCCCGGCGAGCGAGGGACGCTTCCCGTCGCAGCCCGGCCGCACCCGCAAGCAGGAGATCGCGTCGTTCAAGCGCTCGCAGGCGTTCCTCGCCGGCGTCAAGCTGCCGACCGCCGCCCGCTTCGCGGCACAGAACAAGGCCCGCGCGGCCCGCGAGAAGCGGCGGATCATCCCGCGCGGCGGCTCCTACATGTGGGGCATCGGACGGCCGGTCAAGACGCGCAAGGTCTGCAAGGGGCGCGGCAAGAGCAGGCGCTGCACCCGGCGCAAGATCCAGAACGCCGCGCCGGGCAACGCGTTCATGTTCAACGGGCCCCAGCTCGGCTTCCAGATCCCGGAGCTGTTCGTCGAGTTCGAGCTGCACTACCCGGGCCATGACCTGCGCGGAGTCAGCGCGCCGGGCATCCCGGTCGTCGGCATCGGCCACAACGGCAAGGTCGCGTGGGGTTTCACGTCCGGCCTGTCAGACACGAACGACCTCTACGCCGAGAAGCTCACCGGCCGTGAGACCTACGAGTTCAAGGGCCGCGAACGCCGGATGAACTGCCGCAACGAGCGCTTCAACTGGCGCGCGTCGCCGACCGGCATCCCGGCGCTGCTCGAGGGCGGCCAGCCGTCGCGGATCGCCGGCTCGAAGGTCGAGCGCATCTGCCGGACCGTCCACGGCCCCGTGCAGGAGCGCGCGGGCAACGTCGCCTACGCCCGCCGCTACAACACCTGGGGCCGTGAGATCGAGTCGATCGTCGGCCTCTCCGGGCTGAACGACGCCGAGTCGGTCTACGAGGCCGACAAGGCGCTGCTCGAGGTCACGTGGAACGAGAACGTCATCGCCGCCGACGACCGCGGCAACATCGGCTACTGGCACCCCGGCCTGCACCCGCTGCGCCCGAAGAACTTCGACGAGCGCCTCCCCTACCCCGGCACCGGCGAGGCGGAGTGGCGCGGCTTCCTGCCGCGACGCAAGGACCCGTACATCATCAACCCGCGCCAGGGCTTCCTCTTCCAGTGGAACAACGTGCCCTCCATCGACTGGACGAACGGCGACGGCGAGGCGCGCGAGCGCGCCACCGGCCCGTTCCACCGGGTCCGCCTGATCCGCCTGCTCGCCGGTCGCGTCGTGAAGAACCCGAGCTTCGACGCGAGCATGGCGATCAACCGCACGAGCGGAACCACCGCTCAGCAGCGGCCGTTCTTCACCAAGCAGCTGCGGCGCGCGCGTCGGGGCGCCTCGGGCGGCGCGGCGCGGGTGCTCGACACGCTGCTCGGCTGGGACGGCAACTACGACCGCGTCGGCTCGAACGGGAAGGTCCACCCGGGCGTCGCCACCTGGGAGGAGTTCAAGGTCCAGGCCGGCAAGATCGGGCTCCACGGGATCTACAAGGGCCCGTCCGGCCCCGGCGTCAGGGATCTGATGGGCTCGCCGGGCCGCTCCCACGCCTTCGACATCACCCTCGGCGAGGCCTACGCGTTCCGCACGCTGAAGAGCGGCGCCCTGCGCCTGGCGGCGGAACGCGCCGCGACGGAGCTGGGCAAGCGCTTCAAGTCGCCGACGCCGGCCGTCTGGGGCGAGCCGCGCCGCATGTACGACGTGGGCTCCCAGGGCGCGGCCGCCGCGCCGGACCTGAAGTTCTTCGACCGCGGCACGTTCGAGCACGGCGTCGGCCTCGGGCCGTAGCGTCTGACCCGGTTTGCCCTGGGTCGAGACCGAATCCCTTTCCTTCACCGCACGCCACGAATCGGTCGAAGCCGAGGCGGCGGCGTCCGTGCTGTCGGACCTCGAGGGCTTCCGCAACCGGCTCGAGCCGCTGTTCGAGAAGCTGCCCGGCCACGTCGCTGTCGTCATCCACCCGCGTCCGGCGCTCCTGGCGCTGGCGCACCCATGGCTTCCGCTCGCCCGGACCGTGTCCGCGCCCGCGGGGCGCCGCTACATGGCGGGCTGGTTCGCCCGCGGCGAGATCCACGTCCTGTCGCCGGAGGCCCTCGTGCGGCGCTCGTCGCAGGCACCGGGATCGCGCCCGGCGCTCCTGCTCAGCCCGCGCCATGAGTACGCCCATCTCGTGATCGGCGCGAACAACCCCGCCCTCCCACCTCCGTTCGGCGTCCGCACCTTCCGCCACTACGTGCAGAGCATGTGGCTCACCGAGGGCGGCGCCACCTACCTCGCCGGCCAGGTCACCCACCTGCGCGGAGCCATCGCACGGCGGCTGCGCGAGGGCGGCCGCCCTCGGTTCCCGCCGTCGCCGCGCGACGCGTGGATCCTCGGCGGCACCGTCTTCGCGATGCTCGAGCAGGAGGCCGGCCCGGAAGCGTGCGTGAAGCTGGCGGCGACGCCGGAGTGGAAGAGCTCACAGAAGGCGATCGAGGGAGCGTTCGGCAGGCCCTCGGCGAGCGTCGCCCGCGGCTGGACGGACTACTTGGCGGCGCTGACGCAGAGCTGAGCAGGGTTCGCGGAGCAGAGCGTCGCCAGTCCGTGAGTCCGCGCCACCAGGCGGGTCACCAGTTCTGCGTTCGCCCGCGATCTCGAGCCGAACGATCTTGCCCAAGATCGCGGGCTTGCCGACCGCAGGTCCTTCCTGGTGCGGCCAGTCGGACGGCAGACGAGCGACCGCGTCGGGCGACCTAATCCGCGGCGATCGGTTCCATATCCCCCGCAGTCCAGGCTTCGTATTGACCGCGATGATCTCCAGGTTCTCCTGCGACATCGCAGCCCAGTATCCCGCGCTTCCGCGTTCGCGTAGCCTCGCTTCTCGCTTTTCGCGCAGAGCGGCTAGTCGGTGAGAGGGCGCCCCGTACGCAAAGCGAAAGAGCGCCCGGCTACTTCGACCTAGGCGGCGGGCGGGACGTGCTTGTTGAGGAATGCGAGCTGGTCGGTGATGACGCGCTCGAACTCGTCGCCGATGTAGATGTCGAAGTGGCCGACGGGGTAGCGGTGGATCTGACCGCGTGGTGCCTTGGCTGCGTGACGGAGTGTGGCCTTGGCCGGGGCGACGGTGTCGGCATCGCAGACGCAGAAAAGGATGGGGCAGCGCACCCGGCCTGCTTGTCTGCCTGGGGCGTCGCGCGGGATCTCGAGCGCCACGCGGGCCGGTACGTCATTGCGGTACTCGGCCTCCGTGAGGCCGGACGCCTCCAGGAGCCCCAGCACCCCCTCGATAACGTCAGGTGCGTCCATCAGCCCAACCTCTCCGGGATGCGCGGCGACCTTGACACGGACGGGCGGGCGACCCGTCAGCCGAGCGACTTGATCCTTCGCGGCGGCGACGGTCAGACGGGCAGTGCCCAGCGGCGAGATCTGCCGTGCCGAGGCCAAGCCGTCGGTGAAGGGGCACTGTGCAATCGCAGCGACCAACGAAGGGTCCGCGGCGGCGGTGGCAATGGCATGACCGCCGCCGAACGAGGTGCCCCACACCACGACGCGGTCGGGGTCAACGTCCGGCAGCGAGCGGGCATAGGCGACGGCGGCGCGCCAGTCTGCGCGCTGGCGGCTGATGGAGAGCAGCTCGCGCGGCTGCCCTTCGCTGTCGCCGAAGTGGCGGTAGTCGAACACCAAGCAGGCGTACCCGGCAGCTTGGAAACGCTCCGCAAACGCCGAGAGCCGCAATGCCTTTATCGCGCCGAGGCCGTGGGCCATCACGATGACCGGGGTGGGCGCTGACTCGCCTTCACTCAGGCCGGAGGAGGGATAGAACCACGCATGGCAGCGAGCGTCGCCCGACGGGAAGAACAGGTCGCGCCGATAGGGGGCCATCATCGGATGATCCTAAATCGCTTCGGTTGCCGGTGTACGCCGTTACGCCCCGCTCTCGTGCAAAGCGAAGAGTCGCCGCCTACTCCGACAGCCCCAGGGCTTCGAGGGCTTCCTCGGGGCTGAGGTAAGCGGTCATCCTCCGGATCAGGCCGGCGTCGAACTCGGCTACGTAGCTGACCGGACGCACCATCTCGGCCCCGCTGGCCTTTCCCCTCGTGCGCATAGACCCCAGCGCCAGGACGGTGTCACCGAGATCCCGCCATTCGACAATGTCGACTTCGAGGTCCCACAGGGTGCGCCAGTCGTCCCAGAACTGCTCGATCGCCGCTCGCCCCGTGGTTACGGTGTCAGCCCCCTGCACCTCTCGCAGGACCGCCGACGACCACTCCATATCCGGATGCGCAGCCGCCAGCCAGCCCTCCCGGTCCCCCCGGTTCCAGGCGTTGACAACGCCGCGCGCGATCTCCACGTTCTCCTGCGACATCGTCCGCCCAGTATCGCGCTCCCCGCCCCCGTGTGAAAAGGGGGTTTCCTCCGGCAGCCCCACGGCTTCGAGGGCCTCGCTTGGGTCGAGGTATGTCCGAGCCCGGATCACCTTGCTGTTCCCCAGGTCGGCGATGTACGCAGCCGGCGATTCGGTCTCAACGCCGCTCGCCCTACCCGCACCATCTTCCGGAGGCTGTCGTGTCCCCGGTAAACGGTCGCTGCCCCGCCGCAGGATCTCCATGTTCTCCTGCGGCATCCTCCGCCCAGTATCCCACGCTCCGTGCTGAGCTAGGCTCGGCCCGATGCCCGAGATCGTCGATATCGAGACGTTGAGACTGAGCGAACGCGCGGCCCGTTTCGAGGGGCGCGACCACGGGTCAAGCATCTCGTGCTTCGTCACCCGCCACCCGAAAGGAAGCGGCGCGCAGCTCCACGTCCACCCCTACGAGGAGACCTTCATCGTCCAGGCGGGCCTGGCGCGGTTCACCGTCGGCGACGACGAGGTCGACGTCGGGCCCGGCCACATCGTGGTCGTGCCGCCGGAGACCCCGCACAAGTTCACGAGCGCCGCCGACGAGCCGCTCGAGCTGATCGGCATCCACCCCTCGGACCGCGTCGAGCAGCAGGACCTTCCCGAGGACTGAGCCCGCAGCCGTGTTCGGCACGGCCGGCCGCGGCGGCCGCCACGTCAAGCTGAGCCGCCGCGGCGCGCGGCGCGGCGCGGGCTAGAGCCCGAGCTGCTTGGCGATGATGCCCGCGCTGCACCTCGGAGGTGCCGCCGTAGATCGTCGTCACCACGGCCTCGCGCAGGTGCCGCTCCATCGGGAACTCGCTCGCGTAGCCCGTCGCCGCCGCCCATCTGAACGGCCTCGAGCGCGGCCTTCTTCGCCAGCTCGGTCGCGGCCAGCTTGGCCATCGACGCCTCGGCCGGGAGCATCACGTCGGGGTTCTCGTCGGTCAGCTGCGCGACCCAGCGCACGAGCAGCCGGGTGCGGGTGAGATCCGTCGCGAGGTCGGCGAGGCGGTGTTGCAGCGCCTGGAACGAGCCGACGGGCTTGCCGAACTGCTCGCGTTCCTTGACGTAGGCGAGCGTGTCGTCGAACGAGCGCTGCGCCATCCCGAGAGCCTGCGCGGCGAGGATCACCCGCTCCTTGTTGAGCCCGGCCATCAGCTGGGTCCAGCCCTGGCCCTCGACGCCCGAGCAGGTTCTCGGCCGGCACGCGCACGTCCTCGAGTACCAGCTCGTTGGTGTGGTCGCCGCCCATCGTCTCGATCGGGTTGAGCGTCATGCCGTCGGCGTCGCGCGGCACGAAGATCATCGACAGGCCGTAGTGCTTCTGCGAGCCCTCCTCGGACCGGCACACCACCAGCGTGTGGCTCGCCTCGCGCGCGTAGGAGATCCACATCTTCGTGCCGTTGAGGACCCAGTCGTCCCCGTCCCGGCGCGCGCGGCACTTCAGCGACGCAACGTCGGACCCGGAGTCGGGCTCGGACATGGCTATCGCGAGGTTGCCGCCCTCGGTCACCCTGCGCAACAGGTCTGCCTTCTGGTCCTCGGTCCCGAAGCGGTTGATCGCACCGACCACGATCAGCGTCACGCCGTAGCTCGTCGACTGGGATCAGGCCGCGCTGCGGTCTCCTCGAGGAAGAGCGCGGCGTCGAGGAACGTCCCGCCCGAGCCGCCGTACTCCTCCTCGATCTGGAGGCCGTACCAGCCGAGGCCGGCGAGTTGCTTGGCGATCGCCTCGGAGTGGTTGCGGTCGCCGTCGAGCGCGGCGCGCTTCTCCGGCGTGCACTCGCGCGCCGAGAAGTCACGGATCGCGGCGACGAAGTCGCGCTGCTCGTCGCTGAGGCCGGTGTCGGAGGAGGTCACGCCTCGACGGGCTCGCGCGGCTTGAAGCGGTTCAGCTCGCGCAGGGCGATGACCATCTTGTGCACCTCGTCGGGCCCGTCGGCGATGCGCAGCCAGCGGCCCTGGCGCCACATCATCGACAGCGGCGTGTCGTCGGACATGCCGAGCGCGCCGTGGACCTGCATCGCGCGGTCGCACACGTCCTGGTGCATCTGCGCGGCGACGACCTTGTCATCGAGATCTCCTGGCGTGCCGCGCGCTTGCCCTCGGTGTCCATCTTCCAGGCGGCGTGCAGCACCATCAGGCGAGCGGCGTCGATCTCCATCCGCGACTTCGCGACGAAGTCCTGGACGAACTGCTTCTCGGCGAGCGGCCCGCCGAACGCGGTCGCGCGTGTGGGCGCGGCGGCACATCAGCTCGAACGCGCGCTCGGCCGAGCCGATCGCGCGCATGCAGTGGTGGATGCGGCCCGGGCCGAGGCGATCCTGAGCGATGGCGAAGCCGCCGCCCTGCGGGCCGAGCAGGTTCTCCTTCGGCACGCGGACGTCCTCGTAGCGCACCTCCCAGTGACCGGGGCCCTCGTCATGGCCCATCACCGAGACGGGGCGCACGCCGATGAAGCCCGGCGTGTCGATCGGGACGAGGATCATGCTCGCGCGCTGGTGCGGCGCGGCGTCGGGATCGGTCACGACCATCGCGATCGCCACGTCGGCGCCGTTGTAGCCGGACGTGAACCACTTGTGGCCGTTGATGACCCACTCGTCGCCGTCGAGCTCGGCGCGCGTCATCAGGCCCGTCGGGTCCGAGCCCGCCGTCTCGGGCTCGGTCATCGAGAAGCAAGAGCGGATGTGGCTCGTTGAGCAGCGGCTCGAGCCAGCGCTGCTTGTGCTCGTCGGTGCCGTACTGGGCGAGGATCTCCATGTTGCCGGTGTCCGGCGCCGAGCAGTTGAAGACCATCGGGGCGACGGCGACGCTGCGCCCCATGTCCTCGCAGAGCATCCCGTACTCCCAGTTGGTCAGACCGGGCCCGTGTTCCTCGTCGGGGATGAAGAGGTTCCACAGGCCCTCGGCCTTCGCCTTCTCCCGCAGCTCGACCATGATCGGCGGATAGGCGACGCCCGGCTTGACCTCGTGATCGAGCGCTTGCATCGCCTCGACCTCGACCGGCATCACGTGCTCGTCGATGAAGGCGTTGACGCGCTCGCGCAGCTCAGCGACACGATCCGACGGCGAGAAATCCATGCGCGGGACTCTATCCCGCAGGCTGGCCAGGCGGCCAGTCGCTACGTCTTGGCTTCGAACGCGACCTCGTAGCGCTCGACCGACACACGCTGCCCCAGCCCGCCCGCGGGTGGGCTCATCGCGTCCAGGGCGTCCTCGGAGGCATTCATCGCCTCTTCGGTCTCGAAGAAACCGAGTCCCAGGGCCCTGCCTCCATCCGGGTCGATGAGAAACGTGAAGCCCGTCGAATCGACCCCCTCGGGCGCTCCGGACTCGGCACGGACCTTGATCTCCGCGGCGCTGGCGCGAATCGAGTCGGCGTCGCCGCCTTCGAACCTGGCCACTCGTACGTACATGGAAGCGCTCCTCTGGTCGGTTTCGCCGACTCTACGCCCGCGGCAGTGCGGCGGCAATGGGCGCGAAATCCGCGTCCGTGACCGCCACGAACCGGGCGACGCCGAGGTCCGCGGGCGGGACCACTTCGAACGCCGCGGCACGGAGCCGGCCGTACTCGGCGGCGGCCAGCCCCGGCGCCGCCGCGAGCGGCTGGACCGGCCACGGGCCGAGCTCCGCGACCGTCCGCACGCCGGCGGGCGCGAGCAGCTCGAGCAGGTGGCTGTCGATGGCGGCCGCGTCGGCGTCGCCCGCCAGCACGGCGGCGATCGAGGCCGCGTGGCTCCCAGTCGGCACGCTCAACTCGAGGCCCGCGGCGAGCGGAGCGCCGTAGCCCGACCACGACGCCGTCTCGTTGAATGCGATCCGCCGCCCGGCGAGGTCATCCACCGAGGTCGCGTCGTCGTCGATACGCACGACCACATCGGAGAAGTAGACGGGCCGCTCGGCGTAGCGCTGATGGGTGAAGACGGGCGCGGCGACCGGCTCGATCGCGAAGCCCTCGTTGCGCAGCAGGACGTAGGGCAGGCCGCAGAGGAACGCCGCGTCCACCTCCCCGCTCGCCAGCTGGTCGAACGACTCCCCCTCGACCAGCTCGGCCCCGGCCGCTGCGGCGACCGCGGCGTACAGCGGCCGCAGACGCGGTGCGAGGAACGTCGCGATCTTCACCCGGCGAGCTCGGCGAGGGCGAGCGCCACGAGCGCGGTCACGAGCGCGCCGGCGAAGATCGCGAGCGCGAGCCGCAGCGCGCGGGGCCCGAACGCGACCTCCGCCTCGGTCGGCTCCTGCGGCCCCATCTCGGCCTCCATCAGCACGCCGCGCGCGGCCTCCGCACCGGCCTCGGGCACCATCACGTCCCGCGGCCCGGCGGCGAGGAAGTCGGGCACGTCGAATCCCGCGCTGCGCCGCAGGACGCTCGGCACGCCCTCCTCGAGCAGCATGCCCTGGATCAGCTCGGCCTCGGCCTGGTTGCGGCCACCGGCGACGCGGACGAGCTCGCCCTCGGTGTACGCCGGATCGATCTTGCGGGCGCGCTCGTGCGCCTCGTCGCGGACCTCGCCCTCCTCGCGCCCGACGTAGACGAGGGGCATCTGGCAGTCGTCGCAGAAGCGCGCGTCCAGCGGATAGCGGCGGTCGCAGGTGGGGCACGCGAGCGAGCCGGTCGAGCTCACCCGCTCACCTCGATCTCCACCTCGGAGACCTTTCCGCCCGCGATCTTCCAAGCCCGCACCTCGCCTTCCTCCGGGAGGAGGCTGACGATCAGATAGGTCCAGTGGGGATAGGCCGCGAGGTTGATGTCCGTCTGCGAGGGCTCCGCATGGCTGCGCGGGTGCGAGTGGTAGATCCCCACCTCGTAGCCCTCGTCGTCGAGTTCGTTCACCGCGAGCAGAGCGTCGAACCCCAGCTCGTAGCCGTACGGTGACTTGCGCGGGTTGTCGGCACGGAAGGTCTCCTCGACCACGCCGTCCTTGGCGCGCAGATAGCCGCAGCACTCGTTCGGCACGTCCTCCCGCGCGTGGGCGATCAACTCGTCGTACTGGGCCCGCGTCATCCGCACTCCGCGAAGCCTACGCAAGCGCTCCTCTGATCCAACTGGGCCTCTTTCCCGAATACACCGCGAAGGCAATCGAGAGGAGACCTGTTCCATGACGTCCCCACCGTTCCTGAGCTTGCGCGATCCGCGCTCGCGACGGGACTTCTTCCGCGTCGCAGGGCTGACTACGGTCGGCGGATCGGCGATGTTCCTCGCCGCCTGCGGCGATGACGACGACAAGGAATCGGCGAGCACCAGCACGTCGGACGCCGGCGGCAGCGAGCAGGATGTCGCAATCCTGAACTCGGCGCTCGACCTGGAGAACACGGCGATCGCGGCCTATACGGCCGGCGCCGCGCTCCTCAAGGGCGAGGTGCTGGCGGTCGGCAAGCAGTTCCTGGAGCACGAGCAGGAGCACGCCGACGCCCTGACCCAGGCGATCAAGCAGATGGGCGGCACGCCCAACAAGGCCAAGGCAGCCGAGGAGTACGCGAAGGGCTTCCCGATGCTGAAGACGCAGACGGACGTGCTCAAGTTCGCCAACGACCTCGAGAACATGGCGATCGCGGCCTACATCGGAGCGATCCCGAAGCTCTCGAGCCCGGAACTGCGGCAGTCCGCGGCGGCGATCGAGACCAACGAGGCCGAGCATGTCTCCGTGCTGCTCGGTGCCCTCAACGGCGGCGACGCCGCCAAGCAGGTGCCGGACGCGTTCGTCACCGGAAAGGCATAGAGACCGATGGACGACAAGATCTTGATCATCGACAACGCAGACGTCGATACCGCGGTCATCGTGGAGTACGAGGACTCGCGCCGTGAGCTCATGAAGCGCGGGCTCATCGCGGGCGGTGCCGTGCTGGCCGCGAGCTCGATCCCGTTCCTGCTGAACGCACGCAACGCCATGGCCCAGGCCGACGGCGACGCGGCGATCCTGGAGGCCGCGATCGGCCTCGAGCAGCAGGCGGTGTTCGCCTACACGGCGGCCGCCGCAAGCGGGAAGCTCGGCCCTGCCGGCGCGGTGGCGAAGCTGTTCGCAGAGCAGGAGCAGGAGCACGCCGACGCACTGATCGCGGCCCAGAAGAAGCTCGGCGGCAAGGTGCCGCCGAAGCCGACGATGGCCGAGGACGTCGAGGGGCTCGCCGAGGCGGCCGGCGGCGACGCCAAGTCGATCCTCGAGTTCGCCATCGAGCTCGAGACGGCGGCCGTCGGGGCGTACTACGACGCCCACGGCAAGCTGAAGAGCCCGGAGCTACTCAGTGCCGGCGCGAGCATCATGGCCAACGAGGGCCAGCACCTCGTGGTTCTGCGCCAGGCGCTGAAGCAGAACCCGGTCCCGGACGCGTTCGAGACCGGCGGGGAGTAGTCAGTTGAAACGGCTCTTCCCAACCGTCGCCCTGATCGTCACGGCGGCCGCCATCGGCGGCTGCGGTGACGGGGGCGGCGACTCAGACTCGGACTCCGGTTCCGCTCCCGCTGCGAAGTCGGCGGTGACCGACAACATCGCGAGCTTCGCGTTCGTCCCCGACCCCATCGTCGTCGCGGCGGGCGGCAAGGTCACGTGGACCAACCGCGACAAGGCTCCCCACACCGCCGAGACGGACCCGGGCGTGAAGGGTGCCTTCGACACGGGCCGGCTCGACCAGGGCGAGAGCAAGAGCATCCGCTTCGACGATCCGGGCAAGTTCTCCTACTACTGCGTCTACCACCGGTTCATGACCGGCACCGTAGACGTGCGCAAGTAGCTTTCGAGCGCTAGCCTGCAATCGATGGCTCCGATCGCCTTCATGACTCCTGCAGGCCCCGAATGGATCGTCCTCGCGGTGTTCGCACTCCTGGTGCTCGGGCCGAAGCGGCTGCCGGACTTCGCGCGCTCGTTGGGCAAGGGCATGTCCGAGATGCGCGCATCGTTTGCCGACGCCACGAACTTCGACAGCGACGACGAGCCGGATCCGGATCTGGTCGATCCGACCGACGAGGACCTGCCGGACTACCCGGATGAGGACGAGACCGAGGACGAGGACCCGGCGCGCGCGCCGGAGACCGGCTCGGCGCCCCAGGCCACGTCGAGGCCGCCGAGCGGCCTACCAGAAGCTGGCTGAGTCGAGCACGCCCTCTTCCTCGAGCTGCTCGATCGGCTTGGTGTAGACGCCGGAGCTGAGGTACTTCCAGCCGTCGTCGGCGACCACGAAGACGACGTTGCCCTTCATCTACGTGCTGCTCGGCGACGCGGACCGCGATCGACGCGATGGCCCCGGTCGAGACACCGGCGAAGAGACCTTCCTCCTCGAGCAGCTTCTTGGTCCACACGACCGAGTCGCGGTTGGAAACGAAGATCTTCCGGTCGAGGAGCTCGAGATCGATGATCGGCGGGATGAACCCGTCCTCGAGCGAGCGCAGCCCCTGGACGAGCTCGCCCTGGAGCGGCTCCGCGGCCACCACGAGCGTGTCGCTGTTCTCCTCCTTGAGGCGGCGGCCGTTGCCCATCAGGGTGCCGCCCGTGCCGAGGCCCGCGACGAACGCGGCGACCTCGTCGAGCTCCTCGAGGATCTCGACGGCGGTGCCGTTGTAGTGCGAGTTCGGGTTGGCGGCGTTCCCGTACTGGTAGGGCATGTAGTACGACGCGTCCGCCTCGGCCATCTCGAGCGCGAGGGCGACGGCGCCGTTCGAGCCCTGCTCGCCCGGCGAGTAGACGATCTCGGCGCCGTACATCCGCAGCAGCTGGGTGCGCTCCTCGGTGACGTTGTCAGGCATGACGACCTTCAGCGGGTAGCCCTTGCGCTTGCAGATCATCGCGAGCGAGATGCCGGTGTTGCCCGACGTCGGCTCGAGGATCGTCTGGCCGGGGCCGATCGCGCCCTTCTCCTCGGCATCCTCGATCAGCGCGCGCGCGACGCGGTCCTTGACCGAGCCCGTCGGGTTCGCCGACTCGAGCTTCGCCCAGATACGCACGCCAGGCTTCGGCGAGAGGCGGCGCAGCTCCACGAGCGGCGTGTTGCCGATGGCGGCGACCAGGTCGGCGTAGCTTCCGCCGCAGGGGCGATTCTTTACCGGGGGGAACGCCATGCTTCAGAAAGGATAGCTGCGTCGCAGCGGCTGGGACAGGCCTGGCGGCCGCAGGTCAGCCGCCGGCCATCGCCGGCAGGATCACCAGCGTGTCCGAGTCCTTCACCGCCGGTCTCGAGCCCGTCGAGCACGCGGACGTCCTCGTCGTTGAGGTAGACGTTGACGTAGCGGTTGAGCGACCCGTCGTCGCCGAACAGCTGCGTCTCGGTAGCAGGATGCGCGGCGGCCAGCGCGCGAAGCGCGTCGCCGACGTTCTCGCCCGCTACGTCGACCTCCTTCTCGCCCCCGGTGGAGGCGCGCAGGACCGGTGGGATCTTCGCGGTCGGCATGAGGCGCGGAAGCCTAGCCCGCGGCGGCGCAGAACGCTTCGTAGTCCGGGAAGACGCCCATCTCCTCGTCGGAGATCTCGCTCGGCTCGCGCGAGCAGATCGGGCAGTCGGGGTCGCGCCGGAGCTTGAGATTCGTGAACGTCGTGCCCGAGCGCTTCGTACAGGAGCAGGCGCCCGATCAGCGGCTCGCCGGAGCCGGTCACGAGCTTCACGACCTCGATCGCCTGGAGCACGCCCATCACGCCCGGCAGCGCTCCGAGCACGCCGTTCGCGCCGCACGATGGTGCGAGCTCGGCCGGCGGCGGCGTCGGGTAGAGGCAGCGGTAGCACGGGCCCTCGTACGGGCGCGAAGACCGACAGCTGGCCGTCGAAGCCGAGGATCGAGGCCGAGACGACCGGGATCTTCAGCCGCACCGTCGCGTCGTTGAGGAGGTAGCGCGTCGGGAAGTTGTCGACGCCGTCGACGATCACGTCGTAGCCCTCGATGATCTCCATGATGTTCGAGGCGTCGAGGCGGGTCTGGTACTTGACGACGTTCGACGTCAGGGTTGATGTCCTTGATGGCGACCTCGGCGGAGTCGACCTTCGGCTCGCCGATCCGGGCGTTCGAGTGCGCCACCTGGCGCTGGAGGTTGGAGAGGTCGACGACGTCGTCGTCGACGATGCCGATCGTGCCGACGCCGGCCGCGGCCAGGTAGAGCGCGGTCGGCGAGCCGAGCCCGCCGGCGCCGAGCAGCAGGACCTTGGCGTCGAGCAGCTTGAGCTGGCCCTCGAGGCCGATCTCCGGCACGAGGATGTGGCGCGAGTAGCGCTCACGCTGCTCCGCGGTCAGGCGCCGCGGGGTCTCGACCTCGTAGCCGCGGTCCTTCCAGAGAGTGATGCCGCCCGTCATCGAGGACGACGTCCTCGTAGCCGAGCTCGTTCTCGAGCGTCTTGGCGGCGAAGCGCGGAGCGGTTGCCCGACGCGCAGTAGAGGATCACGCGTGAGGCGCGATCGCCGGCGGCGCCTTCGATGCGGGTCTCGAGGTGGCCGCGCGGAACGTGGACCGGCGCCGGGGAGGTGCGATGCCTCGAACTCGTGCTGCTCGCGCACGTCGACGATGACGGGTGCGCTGCCGTTTGCGCTGGCGATCGCCTCGTGGACCTCCTTGGGGTCCACCTCGTTGATCTCTTCCTTCGTCCTGCGGAGGAGCTCCGCACCGCTGAGCGTCACTTGTTCCGTCCCTGTCCGGGCTGCCATTACTTCAGAAAGTGTAGCGACACCTGAAACCTTGTCGGGTTTCGGGGGAAATGGAAGGTAGCACCTGACCGGTCTCAGAAAGAGAGCGGCCGGGGCGCGCCCTCACACGCCCCGGCCGACCTACCCAGACCCAACTGTGGAAGCGCTGTGGGTGCGTCGTTCCCACTCAAGCTTCACTCCGATTGTCGGTCTTGGCCGCTCCTGCCGATATGGGGTCTTGACCCCATCCGTCCAACGGGGCCGAAAACCGATCCCGACGCAGGCCCTCCAGATGAAACGAAGCAACGATTCCCTTATCGGCGAGGTGACCGCAGTCAACGTGCTGCTGGTCACCACGACGCTGCTCGCGACCACGATCGCGGCCGGCTTCGACATCTCGCCCACGGAGCAGCCGCGCCAGTTCGCCATCCTTGCGCTCGCGATCGTCCTCACGCTCTGCGTGAACCTGTGGATGCTCCAGCGGCGGTTCGCGCCGCTCGAGCGGCTGATCGAGCGGATCGAGCGGATCGACCCCTCCGAGCCGGCCACGTTCGAGGTCGATTCCGACGAGGTCGAGGAGATCGACCGGCTCGCCAAGTCCTTCCAGCGCATGCTCGAGCGCGTCGACGCCGAGCGCCGCCAGGCCGGCAAGCTCGTGATTCGCGCGCAGGAAGAAGAGCGCCGTCGTGTCGCGCGTGACCTGCACGACGAGGTGAACCAGGCGCTGACCGCGATCCTTCTGCGGCTGGAGGCGCTGTCGCACGACGTGCCCGCCGAGCAGTTCGACGAGGTCGTCGAGCTGAAGGCGATCGCCACGCAGGCGATGGACGAGCTCCTCGCGCTCGCGCGCCAGCTGCGTCCGACGGTGCTCGACGACCACGGCCTCCTCCCCGCCCTCCAGGCCCAGGTGCGCGGGTTCGAGGAGAGCACCGGCGTCCCGGCCAGCCTCGTCGCCAGCGGCGACCCGGCTGCGCTCGACGACGAGAAGCAGACGGCCGTCTACCGCGTCGCCCAGGAGGCGCTGTCGAACGTGGGCCGCCACGGCGCCGCCCACCTCGTCGAGCTCGAGCTGACGACCAGCGGCCCAGCCGTCGAGCTTCACATACGCGACGACGGCCGCGGGTTCGACCCGGTCGCCGCCCGCCAGTCGGGGTTCGGGCTCGAGGGCATGGCCGAGCGTGCGCGGCTGATCGGCGGCGAGCTCGACCTGCGGTCGGCCCCCGGCGCCGGCACCGAGATCACGCTGAGGGTCCCGTGATCCGCGTACTGATCGCCGACGACCACGGCATCGTCCGCTCCGGCCTCTCGATGCTGATCGCGCGCCAGCCCGACATGGACGTGGCGGGCGAGGCGGAGAACGGGCTCGACGCGGTCGAGTCCGCCCTCGCCCAGCGGCCCGACGTGGCAGTGCTCGACGTGTCGATGCCCGGCCTGACCGGCCTCCAGGCCGCGCGCCAGATCCACTCGCACGACCCGCGCATCCAGCTGCTGATGCTGTCGATGCACGAGGACGACGGCTACTTCTTCGAGGCGCTCGAGGCGGGCGCCTCCGGCTACATCCCCAAGCGCGGCGCCGACCAGGACCTGATCGACGCGATCCGCACGGTTGCCGGCGGGCGGCCGTTCCTCTCCTCCCCCGAGCAGCGCCTCCTGATGAAGCAGTGGACCGAGGACGGCCGCACCGAGCCGGCCGACGACCTCACGCCGCGCGAGCTCGAGGTCGTGAAGCTGATCGCCGAGGCGTATACGAACCGCCAGATCGCCGACGCGCTCCAGCTGTCGGAGAAGACGATCGAGTCGCACCGGGCGAACCTGCTCGCGAAGCTGGGCATGCGCGACCGTGTCGAGCTCGTGCGCTACGCGATCAGGCGCGGCCTCGTCGAGCCGTAACCCCTAGCCTCCCCCGCGTGAATCCGCGGGTGGTCATGGCGCTGGTGATCGTGGGCGTATGCGCGCTGGGCGCCGTGGCCCTGGCGGCTTCCAAGACGGGCACCGACGGTGAAGGTCCTGGGGACGGCCCCCTCCGCTTCGAGGGATCGACCCTTCCCGCGGGGGTGCGGGCGCCTTCGTTCTCCCTGAGCGACGAGCGCGGCAGGAAGATCTCCATGGCCTCGTTCCGCGGGAAGCCGGTACTCGTCACCTTCCTCTACTCGACCTGCGAGGACAGCTGCCCGGCGCAGGCCCAGACCGCCAAGGGCGCGCTGAACGACCTCGGCGAGGACCTGCCGGCGATCGCCATCGCGGTCGACCCGCCGCGCGACACCGAGCGCAGCGCCCAGGCATTCAACCTCGAGCAGCGGGTCAACGAGCGCATGCGCTGGGTGCTCGGCTCGCGCGCCGAGCTCGCCCCACTCTGGCGCGGCTACCACGTGCAGCCGCAGTCGATCACGCAGGAGCACAGCGGCCGGTTCGTCCTCGTCGACCCCCGCGGCTACCAGCGCGTCGCGTTCCCGATCGAGAAGGCCACCCCCGAGGCGCTCGCGCACGACCTGCGGATCCTGCGGAGCGGGCGCTAGGCGCGAGCCCGCAGCCGTTCCGCCGCTCGGACTGCTCACCGAGGGGGCGAAATTCAATCGATTGCTCCCTCAGGGCCCCTATGAGGGACTTGAGGGAGCAATCGATCCGAAGACGGCTGTGGGCGTTGGTGCGGAGTCAATACGGGTTGATCACCCACGAGCAGTTGCTCGAGCTCGGCTATTCGACGAAGGCGATCAAGCACCGCATCGCCATCGGCCGGCTGCATCCGGTCTACGTCGGTGTCTATGTCGTCGGCCGCCCCGCGCTCACGCAGGAGGGCCGATTGATGGCCGCCGTCCTGGCGTGCGGGCCGGCTGCCCTCATCAGCCACTGGAGCGCGGCTGTCCACTACGGCATCTGGAGGGACTGGCGAGGCGCCATCCATGTGACGTCGCCGAGCCAGCGGCGCCGCGAGGGGATCGTCGTGCACCGCCGAGCCGTCGAGCTGGGGCACTACCACCGCGGTATCCCGGTCACCTCACCCGCGCAGACGATCGTCGACCTTGCCGCGTGCCTTGCTCTGGACCCACTCGAAGGCGTCATCAACGAGGCCGACAACCACGGCCTCATCGACCCCGAGACGCTCCGCGCGTCGCTCGACGAGTTCGCCGGCGTCCCCGGGGTCGCAAGGCTGAGACGCGCCCTCGACCACCGAACGTTCACGATGACCGACAGCCAGCTCGAGCGGCGGTTCCTCCCGATCGCCCGGCGGGCGGGACTCGGGAGGCCGCTGACCCAGGCGTGGGTCAACGACTTCAGGGTCGACTTCTACTGGCCGGATCTCGGACTCGTCGTAGAGACCGATGGACTGACCTACCACCGGACCGCGCAACAGCAGGCCCGGGACCTCCGTCGCGACCAGATCCACGTCGCCGCCGGCTTGACGTCGCTGCGCTTCTCCAGAGCCCAGGTCCGATTCGAGCCGGCGCAGGTGGAAGACGTCCTGCGGAAGGCCCAAGGCCTTCTCCGACCACTCAAGTAGGATTTAGGGTTCGCCGATGATGTTTTCGACCAAAGCCGAGTACGGAGTGCGCGTGATGGCGCATCTCGCCCGCGAGGGCGGCTCGGTGCCGATCTCGCTCGCGGCGATCGCCGACGCGGAGGGGCTGCCGCTCGCCTATCTCGAGCACCTCGTGGCGCGCCTGCGGCGCGCCGAGCTGGTCGAGAGCCGCCGCGGAGCACGCGGTGGGTACTCTCTGGCACGACCCGCGGAGAAGATCACGATGGCCGAGGTGGTCTCTGCCCTGGAGGGCGAGATCGCTCCCATCGAGTGCATCACCGCAGGCGCCGACGGCGCGCTCGTATGTGCGCGCGACGGCGAACCGGGACACGACCCCTGTCCCACGAAGCTGCTCTGGACCCGGGTGCAGGGGTCGATCGTCCGCACCCTCAACGACATCACGCTGGCCGAGCTCGCACGGCCGGCCCACGCAAAGAAGAACCTGGAGAAGGCAACGGCATGAGCCTGGAGATCAAGAACCTGCACGTCCGGATCGAGGAGCGCGAGATTCTGCGTGGCCTCAACCTGAAGGTCGAGAAGAATCGAGACACACGCCCTGATGGGCCCCAACGGCTCGGGCAAGTCGACCCTGGCGAACACGATCATGGGCAACCCGACCTACGAGGTCACCGAGGGTGAGATCCTCTTCAACGGCGACGACCTCACCGAGGCCAGCCCCGACGAGCGCGCCCGCGCCGGCCTGTTCATGGCCTTCCAGTACCCGGCCACGATCCCGGGCGTGTCGGTGGCGAACTTCCTCCGCATGGCCGTGAACGCGGGCCGCGACGAGCCGATCAAGGTCAAGGAGTTCGGCAAGGTCCTCGGCGAGAACATGGAGCTCCTGCGGATCGACCGCGACTTCACCAAGCGCTACCTCAACGAGGGCTTCTCCGGCGGCGAGAAGAAGCGCGCCGAGATCCTCCAGCTCGCGATGCTCCGCCCGGAGATCGCGATCCTCGACGAGACCGACTCGGGCCTCGACATCGACGCCCTGCGCATCGTCTCCGAAGGGGTCAACGCGCTCCGCGGCCCCGAGATGGGCTCGCTCATCATCACCCACTACACGCGGATCCTCGACTACGTGAAGCCCGACTTCGTGCACATCATGCTCGACGGGCGGATCGTGCGCGAGGGCGGCCCCGAGCTCGCAGACGAGCTCGAGGAGAAGGGTTACGACTTCATCCGCGAGGAGGTCGCGGCCGGCGATGCCTCCTAGCTGGCTCGAGGACAGCCGCAAGGCCGCGCTCGCGGTCTACGAGGGCGAGGAGCTGCCCAACTGGCGCCGCTCCGGCTTCTGGACGACGTCGCTGCGCAACCTCGACCTCGACGCCCTCGAACCACGCCGCTACGAGCCGGTCGAGTCGGTCGACGAGCTGCCCGGCGTGGTCGCCGACGCGCTCGACGGCGAGCCCGGCGCGCTGATCGTCCAGCGCGGCGCCAGCACCGTCCTCGTGCAGGTCGACGAGGCCATCGCCGCCCAGGGCGTGATCGTCATGCCGCTCGAGCAGGCGGCCGAGGAGCACCCCGACCTCGTGCAGGAGCACTACATGCAGCGGCTGTCGGCCGACGAGGGCAAGTTTCCCGCGGCGACCGCCGCGTTCTGGACGGGCGGCGTGTTCGTATACGTGCCGAAGGGCGTGCGGGTCGAGAAGCCGATCCAGTCGATCTACCTGATGGACGAGGCCGGCACGGCCCAGTACGCGCACACGCTCGTGGTTGCCGGGGAGAACTCCGACTTCTTCCTGCGCGAGTACCTGCTCGGCGCCGCGTTCGCGGGCCAGGCGCTCCACGCCGGCGCGTTCGAGCTGTACGCGGCCCAGGGATCCCGCGCGAAGGTCGCCCACTTCCAGGACTGGGGCACGGGCGAGGTCTACGACATCTCCACCAAGCGCGTCGAGATCGGCCGCGACGCGTTCGTCAGCTGGATCCCGGTGCACCTCGGCGGCCGGCTGACCAAGCAGACGCTCGACATCATCACCGCCGAGCAGGGCTCGGACATGCGCCACACGGGGCTCTACTTCACCGAGGGCGACGAGCACCTCGACCTGTTCACGACCGACCGCCACGAGGCGGGCCACACGGCCGGGGACACCGTCTGGAAGGGAGCGCTCACCGGAGCGTCGCGCGCGTCGTACGAGGGCCTGATCGACATCAGACCCGGCGCGCAGGAGACCCACACGTATCTCCAGACCCACTCGATGCTGCTCTCACAGAAGGCGAAGGCCGACGCGATTCCTTCACTGATCGTCGAGACCGACAACGTGAGCGCCTCGCACGGCGGAACCGTCGGCGAGCTCGACGAGGAGCAGATCTTCTACATGGAGAGCCGCGGCATCCCGCGCGGCGAAGCCGTCCGCGTGCTCGTCGAGGGCTACTTCGAGGAGGTCGTGCAGCGGCTCGACGACCGGGGCTCGAGACGCTCGTGCGCGAGCGCATCGCGCGCAAGCTCGCCGCCGCCGAGGACCAGGTGCGCGAGTTCATCGGGGAGCGGGCGGAGAGCTAGCCATGGCGGGCCTGGCGCAGAATGGACAGGATTCGCTGCGCTCGGGGCCGAGCCCCGCGCTTGCGCAAAAGGCCGTGCGCGCCGACTTCCCGCTGCTCGAGACGGGCGTCGCCTACCTCGACTCGGCGGCGACGTCGCAGAAGCCGACCGCGGTGCTCGACGCGCTCGATTCCTACTACCGGCGCTCGAACGCCAACGTCCACCGCGGCGTCTACAAGCTGGCCCAGGACGCGACCGACCTGTTCGAGGGCGCGCGCGAGCGGATCGCCGCGTTCGTCGGCGGCGAGACAGGCCACGACGATCTTCACCCGCAACGCGACCGAGGCGATCAACCTCGTCGCCTACTCATGGGGCCGGCGCCACGTCGGCCCGGCGACGAGGTGGTGCTGACCCACATGGAGCACCACTCCAACATCGTCCCCTGGCAGATGCTGTGCCAGGAGACGGGCGCGACGCTGCGCTACCTCGGCGTCTCCGAGGACGGCCGCCTCTCGCTCGACGAGCTCGACGAGGTGCTCGCCGGCGGCAAGGTCAAGCTCGTGGCCGTCGCCCACGTGTCGAACGTGCTCGGCACGATCAACCCGGTGGCCGAGATCGCGGCGCGGGCCCGCGCGGCCGGGGCGATCACCCTGGTCGACGGCTCCCAGGCGGTGCCGCAGATGCCCGTCGACCTGCCCACGATCGGCGCGGACTTCTACGCCTGGACGGGCCACAAGGCGCTCGGCCCGACCGGCATCGGCGTCCTCCACGGTCGCCGCGAGCTGCTCGAGGAGATGCGCTCCGTTCCTCGGCGGCGGCGACATGATCTCCTCGGTCGGCTTCGATTCCTCGACCTACAACGAGCTGCCGTGGAAGTTCGAGGCCGGCACCTCCGCCGATCGCCGAGGCGGTCGGGCTCGGCGCGGCCATCGACTACCTCGCCGGGATCGGGATCGACAACGTGCGCGCACACGAGCGCGAGCTGACCGGCTACACCCTCGACCGCCTCGAGGAAGTCGAGGGCATCCGCGGCTTCGGGCCGATCGACCCGGACGCGCCGCGGCGGCGTCGTCTCCTTCGAGCTCGCGGGCGTGCACCCGCACGACATCGCCGAGATCTGCGACCGCGCCCAGGTGTGCATCCGCGCCGGCCACCACTGCGCCCAGCCGCTGATGCGCGAGATGGGCGTGCCCGCCACCGCCCGCGCGAGCTTCCACGTCTACAACAACACCGACGACGTGGACCGGCTGATCGCGGCGCTCCAGGAGACCCGGGAGGTGTTCGCGCTGTGAAGTCGTGGTGCGCGGCGGGTCCGGAAACCAAGCAGTCCAAGGAAGCAGGGAGTGACGTGTGCTCTGCACACGAACGACCGATGACGCAGGAATGCGCCGGTTTGCAGGAGCCGCTCTGATGGACGCCCTCTACCGCGACTACATCCTCGATCACTACAAGAACCCACGGAACTTCGGGACGCTCGAACCGCACGACCTCGAGGCGCACGACCACAACCCGCTGTGCGGCGACGAGCTGGGCGTGCACCTGGTCGTCGACGACGAGGGCACGATCACCGACATGCGCTTCCACGGCCAGGGCTGCGCGATCTCGCAGGCGGCCGCCTCGATCTCCAGCGAGGAGCTGATCGGGATGAAGGCCGACGAGGTCGCCGAGCTCGGCGCCGACTGGGTCATCGACCTGCTCGGGATCGACATCTCCCCCACCCGCCGCAAGTGCGCGCTGCTGACGCTGAAGGTCATGCGCGGCGCCACCACCGGCGACGCCAGCTGGCCGACCTAGCCGGCCCGCTCAGGCGACGACGCGTTCGCTGAAGGCGTTCGTGAAGACCCCGTGGGGGTCGAGCGCCTGCAGCGCGGCCACAGCTGCGTCCCAGTCGCCGCCGGAGGAATAACCGTCGCGAAGCGTCGAGGCGGGATACCCGTCGAGCCATTGCGGCGAGGTGTGCGGCCCTGCGCTCGTGTATCCCCAGCCCTTCGACCACTCGGGTCGCATCAGCGCCCAGCTTCCGTCGTACTTCCGCGCCAGCTTGCGCTCGAACTCCCGGTAGAACGCGAACGAGCCGGGCGCGCCGGGGAAGGAGAGAACGTCGAGCCACACCGCCACGTTCCAGTCTGGGCGGTCCGGCCGAGCACGGATCGGGGAGAGCAGTGGCCCGGGCGCACCCGGCCCCGCCACGCCCGCCTCGTCCAGGCCCGTGACACGGATCTCGATCGGGCCGCCGATCGGGTAGCGCCCGCGCGCGGCCTCGCGTCCGACCATCCGCTGGTAGAGCTTGTAGAACTCGGCAAGGACCCGCTGGACGTTCGACCGGTTGGTGAGCACGGCGTAGCCGTTGGCCGCCACCCTCAGCGTGGTGGGTTTGATGTAGAGCTGGGTCATCCGCGCGGGGCCCCAGATGTCCGCGGACGCCGTGGCGGCGAGCCCGGCCGTCGTTGCCGCGTACATGGTGGTGCCGAACAGCGGCGTCGCCCTCTGGTTGCCCTCGATGATGTGCTCCGCCAGCACCGAGATCTGGGTCGGGATGTTGTCGGAGAAGGGGTACGGGTAAGGCGCCGTTACCGCGCGCGACGACGCGGGCTTCTGGGGGCTGACGCTCCAGACCTTCAGCCACGGCTTCTTCGTGAACGGGAACCAGATGACCTCGACCCGCCCCGCCTCGTCCAGGTAGGAGCTGAATGTGCGGCCAGAGGTACCGAACAGCTCCGCGGCCGGGACGTTCAGGAGGCTGAGGCAGCGCAGGTTCACGTCGGGCTCCGCGCGGAGCACCGCCTCGACGACCATCACCCGGCCGAGCGCCGTCTGCAGGGCCGCCCCTTCCGTGGTCGACGTGCTGATCGTTCGGAGCCCGTAGCGGCCGGCGGCCGCATCCCATGCCACCACGGTCACCTCGAGCACCCGGCCGCTCATCGAGCCGAACCGGCCCGGCGTGCCGGCGGGCTCGCCGACCGCGGGAACGGAACTTCCGTGAGCGCCGACCGCCAGCATCCCGCCGACCGTGATGTCGCCGGGCGCCGGGGTGTTCGTGAAGCCGAGGCCGGCGTTCCCGAGCGCGGTGGCCACCGCGTCGAGGCTCGCGCCCGCGCCCGCGCGGACCGAGGGCTCGGCGCCGGCGGTGACGCTGACGCTCGTCAACCCCTTGGTCGTGTCGATCAGCAACACCCGGTCGTCGCACTTCGTCCCGTTGACGATGGAGAACGGGCTCCACCCGTGCATGTATCCGATCGGGCGGACCTTCCAGCCGGCCGCATGGGCCCAGTTGGCCGCGGCGACCACATCGTCGGGTGTGCGCGGCACGACCGTCCAGATGTTCTCCCCGCGCAGGTCCCGGGCCCAGTTCTCGAAAGTCTTGCGCCCGAGCGGGACGCCTGCCGGAAAGCCCTGCGGCATCGCACACGGTGCCGGGCGGGCGGGGATCGTGGTCTTGAGGAGGTCGTCGAGGAGCAGCGGCAGCGCGAGGCCGTAGGCGCCAACCCGCGCAGAGCCGCCGAGGAACTCACGCCGCGACCTCGGTTCCGGCGGCCAGGTCACAGGACGGCGAACACCTCGCTGCCGCTGCGCTCGGTGAAGTAGCGGACATCGCGGACCCCCGCGACGAGGGGCTGCGTGCGCCTGAGCGCGGCCACGAGGCCGGGCCGAGCGACGACATTGTGGACGCCGTTCTCCCAGCGCTGGACGTTCGGCGCGGCACGTACCTTGTCGCCAACCGCCGGATCGTCGCTGCGCAGGGCGTCGACGTAGGAGCGCGCGACGGCCGCGAGGCAGGCGCTGCTGCGGTCGGTGCACTGCGAGAGCGGCGGATCGGCGGCGGCGCGGATGGCCAGGGCGAGGGGCGTGGCAGCGATCACTGGGGGCGGCCCCAGGGCTGCCCAGCGCCAAACACCACATGCCCCCTGCACGCGGTCCACGGCACGAGAGTACCTGGGGCGGCCGCTTTCGGCCACCGCCAAGGGCCCCCGCTAGGTTCTCCACCATCGCGCCGACCGTCGCCACCATCGGGGTCTACGAGGCCGACCTGAACGCGTTCCTGGCCGCTCTGCGCGTCGCCGACGTGCGGCTCGTCGTCGATGTGCGCCAGCGCCGCGGGGTGCGTGGCAGCCGCTATGCCTGGGCGAACTCGCGCCGGCTGCAGGCCGCCCTCGCCGAGGCCGGGATCGCGTACAGCCACCACAAGGAACTCGCCCCGACGACCGAGCTGCGCCACCTGCAGTACGCCGAGGACGACCGCCAACGGGTCGGCAAGCGGTCCCGGGTCGAGCTCGCGCCCGAGTACAGCAAGCGCTACACCCGCGAGATCCTCGACCACGCCGACCTCGGCGCCCTGGTCGAGGAGCTCCCGCCGAAGGGCGCCGCCGCGTTGCTCTGCGTGGAGCGCGACCCGGAGGCCTGCCACAGGTCGCTGATCGCCGAGCGGCTGGCCGCCGAGTACGGCGCCGAGATCCTGCATCTGCGCCCTGAGTAGGGTTGTCGTCAACCGAATCTGGAGGCGGGCGTGGCCGGGACTTTCGAAGGCAGCACTGTGATCGACAAGCCGATCGAGGAGGTCTTCGATTTCCTGGCGGATGGGACGAACGACCCCAAGTTCAGCCCGCGCGTGCAGGAGATGGAGAAGCTCACTGACGGTCCGGTCGGCGTCGGCACGGTTTTCGAGAGCACCGTCAAGGACGCCGGCATGAAATCGAACCGCCAGTTCGAGCTCACCGAGTTCGAGCGGCCGGCCAAGATCCGCTGGGCCGAGAAGACGAAGAACAGCATCACCGCCACCGAGGGTGGCTACGACCTGTCGGCGGAGGGCGCCGGGACCAAGGTCCGTATCTGGAACCTGCTCGAAGGCCACGGCCTCGGGAAGCTGTTGCTGCCGCTCGCGCTGAGCGCGGCGCGCAAGGACGCGCCGAACTTCGCGGACCGCATCAAGGAAGCCGTCGAAGCGTCCTGAACGAATCGCTCTGGCGCACCGACCCGCGCACCTTCGCGCGGCTGATCTTCGGGCTGTGGATCTTCGGGATCGGCGAGGCCTGCCTCGTCCTCGCCGAGCTCGGCAACTCTCCGTGGACCGTCCTCGCACAAGGCTTGTCCGACCAGACGGGCGTCGGTATCGGGGAGATGACGATCATCGTCTCCGGCTGCGTGCTGCTGATGTGGATCCCGCTCGGCACCCGGCCCGGGCTCGGCACGGTGATGAACGCGCTGTTGATCGGCGTGTCGCTCGGGGTCACGCTCGAGGTGGTCGAGCCGCCGGACGCGTTGTGGCTGCGCTACCTGGTGATGTTCGGCGGCGTGGTGATCGTCGGTATCGGCAGCGGGATCTACCTCACGTGCCGGCTGGGGCCCGGCCCGCGCGACGGGTTGATGACGGGCCTCCACAACCGCACCGGCCGCTCGCTGCGGCTGGTGCGGACGGGGATCGAGGCGACCGTCACCGTTGCGGGGTTCCTACTCGGCGGGACCGTCGGCATCGGCACGCTCGCGTTCGCCTTCGGGATCGGGCCGTTGGTCCAGCTGTTCGTGAGGCTGGGGGGCGGGCTCGCCCCGCCCCCGGAGGAGATCGGCGAGTAGCTACGCCCGCCGCTGCCCGTCCGGCGCGATGACCCACCACGTGCCGCCGTTGAGGAACACGTTGTGGCAGCGCACCTCGCCGGGGGCCTCGTTGACGTAGAAGTAGAGCGGGTGGCCGTTGTAGGTCACCTGGCTGCGCCCGTCGCGGCGTTTGACCGTGCCGAGCAGCGACTGCTTCACACCCTTCGCGGCCTGCGGCTCGCCCTCCGTGTAGACGGGCGGCCAAGCGACGGCACACTCGCCGTAACAGACGGTCTTGCCCTTCGGGTCCTGCTCGAAGATGTAGATCGCCTGCTTGCGCGAGTCGTAGAGCATCGACCCGAACTGGGAGTCGCCGACGACGATCTTGGTGCCGGTGGGTTTGGCCGCGGACTTCGGCTCCGGCCTCTCCTCCGCCGGCGAAGGGGCCGCGACGTTGCCCGTATCGGCGCCCGTGCTCGCGGGAGCCTTCGCCGAGTCGCCCGAGTCGTCGTCGCCACAGCCCGCGAACGCGAGCGCGGCAGCCGTAAGGAGCATCGTGAGCCTGCGCATGTGGTCACGGTCTCACACGGGCCGGATCCGTTACGCCGCTAACGCCGCCGGACCGGCACCCGCACCACCCGCGTAATCACGTGTCCGCCGGCATCCCGCACCCGCACCCGCATCCGGACGCTGCCGCGCCGCCCCGTCGCGGTGCGAAGCCGGCGCGCGAGCCCGCGCCGCGCGCGCAGGCCTGCGGCGCGCAGCGCGATCCGCCGCCCTCCGCCCCGCCTTGCGCGCACGAGGAGCGAACGCCGCCCCGCCCGGGTCAGGCCGCGCGGAAACGTGACCCGCGCCGAATCGAGTGCCGCGCCTCCGTGGCCAGACGCGATCACGCCCGTCAACGCCCAGCGGGCGCCGCGGCGGCGCAGAACCAGCGACACGCGCGGACGCACGGCAGTCGCGCGCGGGCAGGGCTCGCTCGCCTCGGCGCGCAGCCAGGCGACGAGGTCGCGGCAGCCGTGGACGTAGCGTGGCCGGGCGGTCTCGGCCAGGTAGCGCGCGCGGGTGTCGGCGAACTTGTGGATCCGGGCGTCGGGCCAGTACCCGTTCCAGAACGGGGCCGCGAAGAACCCGCCCGCGCGCCAGTCCGGCACGATCGTGGCGAGCGCCCGGATGTCGAACTCCTCGACGAGTCCGAACATCGCGGCGAGCCACTCGACGCTCGCGCGGCCGCTGTCGGCACCGACGTAGGCGGGGGTCGCCTCGCCCAGCATGAGCGGCAGGCCCATCTCCCTTGCCTCTCCGAGCAGCACCCGGGTGCGGCGCTCGTACTCCCGCCGGGCCTGGGGCCCCGACCGGCCGGCGCAGCACGAGTCGCCCCAGTAGGAGATGGCGAAGTAGTCGACGTAGCGCCGACCGGGGTAGAACGCCTTGATCGGCTGCAGCTCACCAAGGGTCTTCGACGCGTCCGTCAACCGCCAGACGGCGCCCGCCGAGTGCCATACGTAGGCGACGTTGGACACCCCGGCCCCGCGCAGCCGGTCGACCACGTGGCGGTAGGCGGGCACGTAGACCGCCGGCGGGCCGTACTGCCCGCCGAGCAGGTCGAACTCGTAGCCGATTCGCAGGAACACCTGGGTGTCGAGGCGCTTCAGCCAGTTCGCCAGCGTCGTGATCTGCCCGTCGAGAAGCCCAGCCGGGACCAACGGGGCCCGGGTCAGCTGAGGAGTCGATATGGACCCGAAGCTGACCCCGAGCTGCAGCGTCGAGTTCGGGTGGGCGCGCAGGTGCCGCTCGATCCGCGCAAGATCCGGCCGCATGTCCGCGGGTGACTTCCAGAGATCGACGTACCACATGACCCCGGCGGGCTCGCGCCCGATCGCGGCCGTGTGATCGTCCATCACGGCCGCGTCCTGCTGGCCGACCACCACGAGCGTCCTACCGGACGGGATCTCCCGCACGGCCGCGCCCGCCGGCCCCGCCACCAGCAGGGTCCCGAGCATCGCCAATAGGGACGCCCGGATCACAACGGCCTACCGCGTCAGCCGCTCGAGCTCGAATACGAACGAGCCATAGGCGCGGCCGGTGACCTGCTGGAGCGCGAGCTCGCAGGTGCGGTTGCTGCACACGCAGGCATCGAGGTCGCGGCCCTCGAGCTGGGCCGCCTGGTCGCGCAGGGCGGACGGGGGCAGCTCGGGGTGGAGCAGCCCGCGGTCGCCGGCCATGCCGCAGCAGGTGGTGCCGATCGGAACCACGACCTCCTCGGCGAGTGCGGCGGCGACCCCCTCGAGCTTGCCGCGCAGGCCCATGTGGGTCGTCGAGCAGGTCGGATGCACGGCCATCGAGCCGAGCTTGCGCTTCACGTCGAGCGCGGGCAGCAGGTGGTCGTGCGCCCATTCGACCGAGTCGATCACCTCGACGCCCTCACACGCCTCCGCCAGGGCGTGCGAGCAGGACGCCGCATCGATCACGACCGGGAGGGTGCCGTCTTTCGTCCAGCGCCGCAGCGAGTCGGCGACCTTGGCGGTCATGAACTCCTCGCCCTGCTTGTAGCCCTTCGACGACCATGGCGTGGCGCAGCAGTTGCCGCCCGCATCCGGCGGTATCCAGAGCGGCTTGCCGGCCCGGGCGGAGACGGTGACGAGCGCCTCGGGCAGTGTCAGCGACGCGTCGTGGCCGCGCGGGTTGCCGAAGATCCGGTTGATGCAGGCGGGCATGTACACCGCGGCGGCCGCGCCGCGCGACGTGACGGGGAGCCGGCCCGGTGCGGCGGGCGGCATGTCGTCCGGCCAGGTGGGCACGAGTTCGGCGCTGACCCGTTTGCGCAGGAACTCGGGGGCGGCGCTCGCGGCGTCGTCGCCGATCACGTCGCCCGCGCGCAGGCCGGCACGGGCGAGGCGCTCGACCGCTCCGTAGCGCTTGGCGACCGCGAGGGCCACCCGCTCCTCGCGCGCGGTGCGCTCGCGCTCGCGGAAGACCTTCATCAGCTTGCCGGTGTCGATCGCCACAGGGCATACCGGCTGGCAGCTCCCATCGGCCGCGCACGTCTGGATCGCCTCGTGCTCGTAGTCGGCCAGCAGCGCCTCGTAGACGGGCGAGCCCTCGTCCTGGCGGGCCATCTCGCGCCGGAGCACGATCCTCTGCCGCGGCGTGGTGGTCGTGTGGCGGCTCGGGCAGACCGGCTCGCACAGCCCGCACTCCACGCAGGCCGTCGCCTCCTCCTCGATCGCCGGAGTCGACTTGAGGTTGTTCAGGTGCACGCCGGGATCGCGGTTCAGCACCACGCCCGGGTTGAGCACGCCCGTGCGGGTCGGCGAGCGCCTTGACCTTCCACATCATCGCCGTCGCCTTCTCGCCCCACTCGAGCTCGACGTACGGCGCCATGTTGCGCCCGGTGCCGTGCTCGGCCTTCAGCGAGCCGTCGTACTTCTCGACGATCAGCTCGACGAGCTTCGACATGAACGCCTCGTAGCGCTCGACGTCGGCGGGGTCGCCGAGCGCGGGCGTGAGGTTGAAGTGGAGGTTGCCGGCCGAGGCGTGCCCGGCGACGCCGGGCAGGAACCCGTGCTCGCCGAGCAGAGCCATCAGGTCCTTCGCGCACTCGGCGATGCGCGCCGGCGGCACGCACACGTCCTCGATGATCAGCGACGTGCCCGGCAGCCGCAGCCGCCCGGTGAGGCCGAACAGCCCCTCGCGGACCATCCAGGCGAACTCGATCGCCTCGGCCTCGCGCGTGAACGCGCTGGGGCGGAGCATGTCGCGCCCGGCCAGCAGCTCCTCGGCGGCGGCAACCTTCGCCTCGAGCTCGCGATCGGTGTCGGCCCCGTACTCGACCAGCAGGGCTGCCGACTCGGGCGGCAGCTCCTTCCAGTGCTCGGGCGAACCGGGCCAGGTCCAGGCGGCAGCGATCAGTGCCGGGGCCACCATCAGCTCGCACGCGCGCGCGCCTGCTGCGACGAGGCCCGGCACCGGGTCCGTGGCAGCGTCGACCGACGGGAAGTGGAGCCAGGAGACCGTGGTCTTGCGCGGCAGCGGGCGCGTCTGGAACACGACCTCGGCGACGAAGGCGAGGGTGCCCTCCGAGCCGATCACGAGGCGGCGGAAGATCTCGAGCGGGGTCTCGGCGTCGAGGAACGCGCACAGCCGGTAGCCGGTGGTGTTCTTGATCTCGAACTTGCGCCGCACGCGCTCGGCGAGCTCGGTGTCGGCGAGCAGCTCGGCGCGGATGTCGAGCAGGCCCTGGGCGAGCTCGGGCTCGGCCGCGGCGAACTGCTGCTCGGCGTCGGGCGCCGCCGTGTCGACGACCGCGCCGCCGGCGAGCACGAGCGTCATCGAGCGCACGGTCGAGTAGCTGTCCCACGTGATCCCGCAGCGCATGCCGCCGCTGTTGTTGTTGACGACGCCGCCGACGCAGGCGGCGTCGGTCGACGCAGGGTCCGGGCCGAGGCCGAACCCGTGCGGCGCGAGCACGCGGTTGGCGAACCCGAGCACGGTCCCCGGCTTCACGCGCGCCCGCTCGCCGTTCTCCTCCACCTTCACGCCGTGGAAGTGGCGGCGCACGTCGACGAGGATTCCGTCGGTCTGGCCCTGGCCGTTGAGGCTCGTCCCGCCGGCGCGGAACGTGAGGTGCTTGTCGTTCTCGCGGCAGTAGGCGAGCAGCTTCTGCACGTCTTCCACCCCGCGCGCCATCGCCACGACCTCGGGGAAGTAGCGGTACGGGCTCGCGTCGGACGCGTAACGGACGAGGTCGTGCGGCCGGCCGAGGACGCCGTCGGCGCCGAGGAGCCGCTCCAGATCGGCGACCAGCCCGCGGTCCGACCCGGTGGCGAGGCTGTCGGGCGCGCGGTCGTCGTGCGGGGGGCCGCCGGGGCGGCCGATCCGCGCGGTCTCCGGCGCCAGGATCATGACGCCGAAAACCGAGCAGTCCAAGGACGCAGGGAGCGACGTGTGCTCTGCACACGAGCGACCGAGGACGCAGGAATGCGACGGTCTGCAGGCGTCATGCGATGCTCATGCCCGGGGCGGCGGCTACCTCCACGAGGCTCGGGCCGTCCGTCGCGACGGCTTTCGCGAACGCGTCACGCAGTTCGTCGACCTCCGTGACCTTCGTGCCGGGCACGCCGTAGCTCTCTGCCGTGGCGGCCACGTCGAGCTTCGGGAGGTCGAGGCCGGGCGCGCCCTCGACCGACTCGAGCCCGGCGAACCACTTGAGGATCGAGTACTCCTCGTTGCGAACGATCAGGAACGTCACGGGCACGTTGTAGGCGACGGCGCTCCAGAAGCCGGTGATCGCGTACTGGGCCGAGCCCTCGCCGAGGATGCAGACGACGGGGCGGTCGGGCTGGGCCATCTGAACGCCGATCGACGCCGCGAGGCCGAAGCCGAGGCCGCCGCCCGCGCCGAAGAAGTACGAGCCGGGCTGGGACAGCCGTAGCTGGTTACGCACCGCGAGGGTCGACGACGGCGACTCGACGACGGCGATGCCGTCCTGCGGCCAGACGCCGGCGACCGCGTGCATGATCGATGTCGGCGCCAGCGGCGAGGTGTGCTCGATGTCGACCGGATCGCCGACCGGCTGCGGCGGCTCGCGGTCGCTGCTGCCCGCCGCGGCGCCGAGCGCCTCCAGCGTCAGCTTCACGTCGGCCACTATCGCGTCGCCCATCGGGGCGCGCGACGCCTCGTCCGGATCGTTCGTGATCGCGACGAGCGCGGTGCCGTCCTTGCAGCAGCGGCCCCGCGATGTTCGGGTAGTACGGGAAGATCGAGGTGCCGGCCGCGATCACGAGGTCGTACTGGGCGAGGACCTCGCCGACAGGACCGACGGCGGGGGGCAGCACGCCCTGGTAGGCCGGGTGGCCCTCGGGGAACCCGATGCGCCCGCCGCCGGGCGCCGGAGTGGCCCACACGGGCAGGTTCTGCGCCTCGACGAGCGCGACGGCGGCGTCCCAGCCGCCGGAGGCGTCGATGTCCGGGCCCGCGACGAACACCGGGCGCTCTGCGTTCTTCAGCCGCTCGGCGAGCGCGGCTACCGCGTCGGGCGACGCGCCGGCACGGCCGTCCGTCCGCCGCCCCGTCTGATGGGCGACGGCGTCGTCGTCCACGTCCTTGTCCCAGTCGTCCATCGGGATCGAGACGAACGTCGGGCCCTTCGGCGGCAGCGAGGCGAGCTGGATGCCGCGCGCGATCGCGTGCGGCACGTCCTCGGCCCGCGGCGGCTCGTAGCTCCACTTGACGAGCGGGTGCGGCATCCGCGTCGCGTCGCGGTTGGTCAGGTTCGCCTGCAGCGTCATCAGCGAGCGCGTCTGCTGGCCGGCCGTCACGAGCAGCGGCGTCTTGTTCGCCTGCGCGTTGAAGATCGCGCCCATGCCGTTGCCGACGCCGGGCGCGGTGTGCAGGTTCACCTGCGCCGGCTGCCCGCTCGCCTGGGCATAGCCGTCGGCCATGCCGACCGCGACGGCTTCCTGGAGCCCGAGCACGTAGTTGAAGTCCGACGGGTAGTCGGCGAGCATCGGCAGCTCTGTCGAGCCAGGGTTGCCGAAGATCGTCGTCATGCCGCGCTCCCGCAGCATCTCGAACACGCTCTCCCGAACCGTCGTCACACGCGCTCCCTCTCGATCGCCGGAACCTCTGGTGGTGGCGGCAGGCTATCCGCTTGCTCCTGCCTGACGACGGCCCAGACCGACGCGACGATCGCGAGCGTGCCGATGACCACCGTCGCCGTGATCTCCTCGTCGAGGATCAGCGCGCCGAGCACGACCGCGACGATCGGGTTCACGAAGGCATAGGTGGCGACGAGCGAGACCGGCGCGTTCTGGAGCAGCCACGTGAACGCCGTGAACGCGACCAGCGACCCGATGAACACGAGGTAGAGGAACGCGATGATGGAGTCGTCCGAGAATTCGGCGAAGTGGACATCACCCCCCTCTCCGATGAGAAGCCCGGACAGGGTTCCGAGCACCCCGCCGAGCAGCATCTGCCAGGCCGTCGAGAGGAACGGGTCCGCCGGCATGTCGAGCCGGGGCGACAAGAAGGTGCCGGTCGCCCAGCAGAAGGAGGCGAGCACCGTGAGCAGTACGGCCCACAACGCCGCGTCGCCGGGCCGGTCGCCGGGCAGCAGCAGGACCGAAAGGCCGAGGAACCCGATGATCACGCCGACGATCGTCGTGCGCGACGGCTTGTCGCCGACGAACCCGCGCTCGAGCGCGACCCACAACGGGATCGCGCCCATGATCAGCGCGGCGACGCCCGACGGCTCGTCCTGCTCGGCGATCGAGACGAACCCGTTGCCGCCCACGATCAGCAGCGCGCCGACGATCGTCGCGCTGATCAGCTGGCTGCGGTTGATCTTCACCCGCGCGGCTCCGCCGCGGATGCGCAGGACGAGCCAGAAGATCGCGCCGGCGATCACGAACCGCACGCCGCCCGCGAGCAGCGGCGGCATCGTGTCGACGACCACGCGGATGCCCAGGTACGTCGATCCCCAGACGACGTAGACGATGGCCAGGCAGAGCCAGACCATCTACGTGCGCCCGCGCGGTCTGTCAGGCGGTCGCCGGATTCGCCTTCGCCCAGGCAGCGATCTCCGCCGACTCGGTGATCGTCTGGCCGTCATCCGTGATCAGAACGGGCACCGTGATCGAACCTGTGAGTTCCTTGACCTCTTTGCGCCCGCCGTTGAACGCGTCGGGCAGGATGTTCCAGCCGCGGACCTTCGTGACCTCGGGGTCGTAGCCGGCCTCCGTGAGCGCCTTGTACGCGACCCCGCAGGGGTGCTTACCGCCCTTGCGCGGGGCGGGCATCCAAGTTCCGTGGCAGACGTAGAGCTTCATGGCCGGGAGCCTACTCCTGGCGGGTCCGCGGCCCGGGCCCAACGCTTCGGAGCCAGGACCTGCGCGAGGGCTCCACTCGCGAAGCGCTGCTCGTCGACGACGTCGAGCTTCAGGTGCTCGTCCAGGTCGGCGAACGGGCTGCGGCCCGCGCCGATCGCGATCGGGACCGTCGACTAGCGACGTTCGGCTGGACAGCCACGCCGTCCACGTATGTGGAAGTCGGCGTATGTCTCGTCGAGGTCTGCGCACATCTCGGCTCGGGAAATGCCGAGGGCCTGGTACAAGCCCGCCGCGAGACGAACCCCCGTAACCGATCACGACGGGAAGCTCTGGAACGAGGGCTCGCCCGACGGCACCTTGCCAGTTGTCTAGGTCAGGAACCGATCTCGCACGGCTTCAGCCCCGCGATAAACCTCTCGGTCGGGAAACTGGGTGAATTGGTGCCACTCGATCCCGGGGTCCTACGTCTCCACCAGAGCGTCGAAGTCCCGGCGGTTGAACGCCTGATAGGCGCGCCTAACCGTTTCGAGATTGTCTGCCATGAAGCAGAGGAGTCCGGCCGTCGCACTACTCGGCGAGCCGTCAGTCCACCAGGGGCGCCACAGCCGACTCGACCGGCCGCACGAACACCCGGGCGCCGACGTCGTACAAGACCAGAGACGGCAGCTGTACGGCGAGCGTGCGGCCGCCCTCGTGGCGCAGGCGGTAGAGCACGTCGTGGCCGCGGAACTCGCGGTCGACGATCTCGGCGTTGGCCGAGTGGTCGGCGTCGAGTTCCAGCTGCTCGGGCCGCACCGCCACGTGCACCTCGCCGGCCGCCGGCTCGGGCAGGTCGAAGACCCCGAGCTCGGTCTCGACACCCGTGCCGTGGGCGACGCCGCTGAGCACGTTGACCTCGCCGACGAACTGGGCGGTCCAGCGCTCGTTCGGGCGCGCGTAGACATCCTCGGGCCTGCCGACCTGGACGATCCTCCCCGCCCGCATCACGGCCAGCCGGTCTGCCAGCGAGAGTGCCTCTTCCTGATCGTGCGTCACGAGCAGGGCCGTGGCCTCGGCCTCGCGCAGGATCAGCTCGACCTCGCGCCGCAGGCCCGCGCGCAGCGTCGCGTCGAGCGACGAGAACGGCTCGTCCATCAGCACGACCTCGGGCTCGGGCGCGAGCGCGCGGGCGAGTGCCACGCGCTGGCGCTCGCCGCCCGAGAGCTCGTGCGGATACGACTTGCCCTTGTGCTGGAGGCCGACGAGCTCGAGCGTGCGGCGCACCTTCGCTTCACGCTCCGCCGCGGTCAGGCGGCCGAGGCCGAAGGCGATGTTCGCGTCCACGTCGAGGTGCGGGAACAGCGCGTAGTCCTGGAACACCATGCCCACGCGGCGCTTCTCCGGCGGCATGAACACGCCCGGTCCCACCAGCAGCTCGCCGCCCGCGCGGATCTCCCCCGCGTCGGGGCGCTCGAAGCCGGCGATGAGCCGCAGCAGGGTGCTCTTGCCGCAACCGGACGGCCCGAGGACCGCGACCAGCTCACCCGAGGCGATCTCGAGGTCGACGCCGGCCACCGCGTGGGTCTTGCCGAACGACTTCTCGGCAGCGGTGACGGAGACGCTCATCGCACCGCCCTGCGCGACAAGCGGATGAGGACGGCGACGGGACCCAGGCCCACGAGGACGATCAGCAGCGCGGGCAGCGCGGCGGTCTCGAACAACGACTCGGTGGTCGCCTGCCAGACGCCGATGGCGAGGGTGTCGCCGTTGAGCGGGCGCAGCAGCAGCGTCGCCGGGAGCTCCTTCATCACCTCTGTGAACACGAGCAGCACTGCGGTCAGCATGCCCGTTCCGATCAGCGGTATGTGAACACGGGCGAGGACGTCCAGCCGGTCCGAGCCGAGCCCGCGCGCCGCCTCGTCGAGCGACCGCGGCACGCGCTCGAGCCCGGTCTCGACCGGCCCGAAGGCGAGCGCCAGGAACCGCACGGCGTACGCGCACAGGAGGCCGAGGACGGTGCCGGTGAACACGAGGCCGAGGCCGCTGAGGTCGTCGAGCCGGTGATCGACCCAGCCGAGCGGCTGCAGCACCGCCACGGCGACGACGGACCCCGGCACGCCGTAGCCGATGGTCGCCACCCGCACCGCCGCGCCGACCGGGCGCGACGCGCGCGTGGACCGCAGCCCGTACGCGAGCACGAGCGCGAGCCCGAGCACGAGGATCGCGGCGATGGCGGCCAGCATCAGCGAGTTCCGCGCCTGGGTGGCGAACTCCGGCGCCAGCAGCCCGTCCTGGATCGACCCGATCGACCAAGCGGTGAGCTGGGCGACCGGCGCGGCGACGATCACCGCGACGAGCGCGACGGGGCCGGCGACGGCCGCGAACGCGCGCCAGCCGCTCAGCCGGACGGGCTCGAGGGCGCGTCCGCGGGCGCTCTCCTCGGCATAGCGGCGCTTGCCGCGAGCGACCCGCTCGACCAGCACGAGCACGAGCGTCACGCTCACCAGCAGCGTCGCCAGCTGGAGTGCCGCATCGCGGTCGAACGCACCGGACCAGACCTTGTAGATCGCGTTGGTGAAGGTCTGGACCCCGAGCAGGTTGACGGTGCCGAAGTCGGCCAGCGCCTCCATCAGCGCGATCGCCACACCCGCCATCACCGCCGGCCGCGCCAGGGGAACGGCCACCCGGACGAGCGCCGCGCGGCGCGACAGGCCGAGCGCCTGGGCCTGCTCGACCAGCGTGCGCGACTGGGACAGGAAGGCCCCGCGCGCCAGCAGGTACACGTACGGGTAGAGCACGAGGGTGAAGATCAGGACCGCCCCGATCGCCGAGCGCGGGTCGGGCAGGCGGGCGCCGTCGCCGAACAGCGAGCGCCACAGCTCCGACGGCCAGCTGTCGTACTCGGTGGCCCCGAGCACGAACAGGGTGAACACGTAGCCCGGCATCGCGAGCGGCAGGACGAGCGCCCACTCGATCCAGCTCCGGCCGGGGAAGTCGAAGAAGCTGACGAGCGCCGCGAGCGAGGTGCCGAGCACGAACGTGCCGATGCCCACGCCGACCACGAGGATCGCGGTGGCCGACAGCGCCTCGGGCAGCAGCCCCGAGAAGTCGGATATCGCGTCACCCCCCGTGATGAAGCTGAGCGGAAGGCCGAGCAGCGGCCCGGCGACCAGCGCGGCGATCAGGACCGTCGCGACGGCCCAGCCGTCGAGCTTTGTCCCCCCTCGGCCGCGCGCCAGCGCGCGGCCGCCGACGGCTGCGCTCAGTTCCACCCGACCTGGTTCATCAGCCTGACGGCGTCGTCGAGATGCTCACCGGCGCCGGCGACGCTGATGGGATCGCGCTTGAAGGTGCCGAACTGGCTGATCTCCTTCGTCGACTTCACGTCGGGATCGACGCCGAACTCGTGGTTGTTGCTCGCGAAGACCTGCTGCTCGGACGGCGAGGTCAGGAACTCGGCCAGCTTCTTCGCCTCGGCCGCATGGGCCGCCCCCTTGATCACCCCGACCCCGGAGAGGTTGAGGTGGGTGCCGCGCCCCTTCTGGTCGGCCCAGACCGGCACGACGGGGAAGCCCGGATCCTCCTCGAGCTCACGGCCGAGGTAGTACGAGTTCGTCAGGCCCACGTCGCAGCGGCCGGAGGCGATCGCCTTCAACACGTCGACGTCGGACCCGAGGATGCGCGGATCGTTGGCCATCCAGCTCTCGAGCATCTTCTTCGTCTTCGCCTCGCCGTCCTTCGCGATGCGGTCGGCGACGAACGAGATGTTGTAGTCGCTGGTGCCCGAGCGCAGGCAGAGCTTGCCGTTCCAGCGCGGGTCTCCGAGGCCGGCGTAGGTGGTCACCGCGGTCGGCGACACACGGTCCTTCGACCGCATGATCGTCCGGGCGCGCACCGTCAGGCCGAACCACTCGCCGTCGGGGTCGCGGAGGTTCGCGGGGACGTTGCGGTCGAGCGTCGGCGACTCGATCTTCTCCAGGAGCCCGGCCTGCTCGGCGCGCCACAGGTTCGCGGCGTCGACCGTTATGAGCGCGTCGCCCTTCGGATCGCCCTGCTCGGTCTTCATCCGCTCGTACAGGCTCGATGCGTCGCCGCCGAAGAGGGTCAGCTCGACGCCCTCCTTGTCGGCGAACTGCTTGAACGGCCCCTCTTCGCCATAGTGCGAGCGAGCCGTGTAGACGACGACCTCGTCGCTCGAGCCCGACGTGGAGGCGATGAGGGCCACGATTCCGCCGGCGATCACGAGCCCGCCGACGACCAGCGCGATGATGAGTTTCCTTCTGCTCACGGCGAGTTAGGCTAGCCTAACTCGGTTCTCCGTGGGTCCCCCGCACGTGCGATCCGGGCCGCGCCGAGGTCATCGGTAGACTTCATATCCGACTCCAGCGAACGGATATCGACCCCGATCCCCAGGACTATGGCTACTCCAGACAAGACCCGCATCCCCGCAGCAAGCCCGATCAAGGAAGACGAGCAGGGACAGCTCATCTCCCAGAAGGGTGTTTCGCGCGAGGTGATCGAGGAACTGTCCCGGATCAAGGGCGAGCCCGAATGGATGCGCGAGCTGCGCATCAAGTCGTTCGAGATCTACGAGCGCAAGCCCGTGCCGACGTGGGGCGTCGACCTGTCGGGGCTCGACCTCGACGAGCTCGTGCTCTACAGCCCGCCCACGGCGGGCCGCTTCGACTCCTGGGACGACGTCCCGGAGGAGATGAAGAAGACGTACGAGGACCTGGGCATCCCGCAGGCCGAGCGCGAGCACCTCGCCGGCGTCGTCGGCGTCTGGCGCCAGGAGCCCGTGTACGAGGGCCTGAAGAAGGAATACGCCGACATGGGCATCCTCTTCTGCTCGATGGACACCGCCATCACGGAGTACCCGGACCTCGTCCAGGAGTACTTCATGAAGAAGTGCGTCCCGCCGCAGGACAACAAGTTCTCGGCGCTCCACGGCGCGGTCTGGTCCGGCGGCTCGTTCCTCTACGTGCCCAAGGGCGTGAAGGTCGACCTTCCGCTGCAGGCCTACTTCCGCATGGAGGGCGCCAACGAGGGCACCTTCGAGCACACGCTCATCATCGCCGACGAGGGCTCCGAGGTGAACTACATCGAGGGCTGCACGGCGCAGACGTACAGCGTCAACTCGATGCACTCGGCCGTCGTCGAGATCTTCGTCAAGGAAGGCGCCAAGGCGCGCTACACGACGGTCCAGAACTGGTCGAAGGACATCTACAACCTGAACACCAAGCGGGCCATCGTCGAGGCCGAGGGCACCGTCGAGTGGGTCGGCGGCTCCATGGGCGCCAAGGTCGTGATGCTCTACCCCGGTTCGTTCCTGATGGGTGAGCACGCGCGTGCCGACCACCTCAACGTGGGCGTCGCCTCCGGCGACGTGTGGAAGGACACCGGCGCCAAGGTCGTGCACCTCGCGCCGAACACCACCTCCAACATCCTCGCCAAGTCGATCTCCAAGGACGGCGGCGTGATGGGCTACCGCGGGCTGGTCCGCATGGGCCACAACTCGCAGGGCTCCAAGGCCCGCGTGCAGTGCGACGGGCTGATGATGGACCCGCAGTCGCGGTCGGACACGTGGCCCGACATCCAGATCCAGAACCCGCACGTCACGGTCGCCCACGAGGCGGTCGTCGGCAAGATCTCCGACGAGCAGATGTTCTACCTCCAGTCGCGCGGCCTGACCGAGGAAGAGGCGGCCGCGATGATCGTGAACGGCTTCATCGAGCCGGTCACGAAGGAGCTGCCGATGGAGTACGCGATCGAGCTCAATCGCCTGATTCAGCTCGAGATGGTCGATTCGATCGGCTGATGTAGCGTCGTCGCCTTGACCGGCGACTGGATCCAGGATCACGCAGCCGAAATAGCCGCGCGCGCCGAGCGGGAGATCGAGGCGCTCGTCGCCGTGTCGTCGCCGTCCGGCGACCGGCACGGGGCCGAGGAGTGCTCCGCGCTGTGCGCGGCGTTCGCGCCCGACGCGGCCGAGATCGAGCGCGTCCCGTGCTCGTCGGCCGACCATGCGGCCGACACGGTGCTGCGCCTGCGGGGCGGTGGCGAGGGCCGGCTGCTGCTGCTCGGGCACGTGGACACCGTGATCGCGCACGACGACCACATCCCCCTCATCCGCGCGAACGGGCGCTGGACTGGCTCGGGCACCGTGGACATGAAGGGCGGGGTCGCGCTGGCACTCGGCGTCCAGCGCGCGCTGGCCGACCGCCGCGCCGACTACGCGGAGGTCGCGCTCCTGCTCGTGAACGACGAGGAGTGGCGCAGCGAGCCGTTCACCCACGCCGAGCGGTTCGCCGGGTTCGACGCGTGCCTCTGCTTCGAGGCCGGTGAGCGCTCCCCGTCCGGCGACGACGCCGTGATCGTCCGGCGCAAGGCCGCCGGCACCATCCGCGTGCTCGCCGAGGGACGCGCCGCGCACGCGGGGGCGGCGCCGCACAAGGGCCGCAACGCGCTGCTTGCCCTGGCGACCGTCGCCGAGCGCCTCCACGAGCACCACGACCCCGACGGACCGGACCGGCTGACCGCCGTGCCCACAGTGATGCGCACGGGTGAGGCGTTCAACGTCGTGCCGGCCGCGGGGGAGCTGATCTGCGACGTGCGCGCGCTCAGCCTGCCGGCGATCGAGGAGCTGATCGAGACGATCCCGGCGGTCGTCGACGAAGTGGCGATCACAGCGGAGCGGATCCGGATGTGGCCGGGGATGGACACCGTCGCGGAGTCCGCGCCGGTCCTCGCCCGGGCGGGTGAGGCCCTCGGCCGCCAAATCGTGGCCGGCGGCCGCGGCGGGGCGAGCGACGCCAGCCACATGGCGACGAGCATTCCGCTCGCGATCGACGGGCTCGGCCCGCGAGGCGGCCATGCCCACCACCCCGACGAGTTCATCCAGCCGGACTCGCTGCAGCCCCGCGCCGAGGTGGCGCTTGCGGTGGCCCTGGCCGTACTCGGCGCCGATCAGTCGCCCGGTACGGGTGAGCCGGCCGGGAATCCGGCCTCGACGTAGCGCGCGTAGTGCGCCCGCCACTCGGGGGTCGGCTCGCCGCCAGGCGCCTGCACGTCCTCGCCCGCGAGCGAGCGCGCGAGGCGATCGAGGCACACGTCCCAGCCCGCCGAGGTCTTGGCGGCCATCTCGCGGTCGCCCAGCACGTGGGTGAACGAGAGCAGACAGCCGGCACCCGCCGGCTCCAGGTCGAACCGCAGCTCGTCGGCGCCCCAGGTGAACGCGAACACCCGCGGCTCGTCGAGCTCCACCACCTCACCGTCGTCCGCGAAGCTGAACTTGATCGCGCCACCCGGCCGCAGGTCGATCTCCATCCCGGCAGGGAACCAGCGCGCCAGCTCGGCCGGCTCGGTGACCGCCCGCCAGACCCGCTCGGGGGGATGGTCGAGCAGGCGCAGGAAGCGGACAGTCGGTCGCTCGCCCGTGGTGTCGTAGAAGCCGTCGCGCAGCGCACCCGCGGCGGCGTAATCGGCGCGCAGCTCGCCGAGGCGCGGCTGGTGGTCGCGCGCCCAGGTCGCCCACTCGACCGGGCTGCCGGCGAGCGCGTCGTCGAGGTGCTCGAGGTGGGTGTGCCAGCCAGGCAGGAGATACGTGACGTCGCCGCCCGTGACGTGCGCCAGGCGCAGCACCGAGCCGTCGCCGTCGGCAGCGATCTCCCAGCGCACGCGGCCAAGGCCCTCGCCCGCGTACTCGATCATCCGCCCGTGCTCGAGCGCCGTGATCGTGGCCGCGAAGGTGCCGCCGTCGTTGAGCCAGCGCAGCGTGAGCTCGGCGCCGACCGCCAGATCGCCGACCTCCATCGCCGCCAGCCAGCCCGCTACCTCGCCCGGCTCGGTGAGCGCCGCCCAGACGCGCTCGGGCGGATGCGCGATGTGCCGCTCGTACTCGAGGCGATAGCCGTCCCCGTCGCGCGAGACGGTCCCGAGATGGCTGGTGCTGGTGCTCATCGTTCCTCCTTCTTGTCGAGATGCCGCTCGAGGGCGTCGAGGTGGCCCGCCCACATGGCCCGGTAGGGCTCGAGCCAGGCGTCGATGTCGTGCAGGGGCTCGGCGTCGACCTCGTAGAAGCGCCGCTGAGCGTCCTTGCGGACCTTCACCAGCCCCGCGTCGCGCAGCACCCGCAGGTGCTTCGACGTGCCCGGCTGACTCAGGCCGAGGCGCTCGACGAGCTCGCCGACCGGGCGCGGCCGCTCGCGTAGGAGATCGAGGATCTGCCGGCGCATCGGTTCCGCCAGGACGTCGAAGGTCGTCGCCATCGCCATCACGCCTAATATAGCGTGACAGCTATATAACCGTCAAGCAATACTACCGATCAGGAGTCCCAGTGGTTTTCGACCAGCTCGCCGTCGCCGTCGTGGCTGGGACCGAACACGAGGACCTCGAGGCCCTCGTCGCTGGCCTCGAACGAGCGCGTCACGGGAGGCGCGACGCGGATCGCATCCATCGGCCCGACGTCGAGCACCTCGTCGTCGAGCTTGAACCGCCCGGACCCGGACAGGACCACGAAGATCTCCTCGGCGTTGTCGTGCTTGTGGGCGAACGGCTGGCGCTTCCCGGGCCGCAGCACGATGTACGCCAGCCCTGTCGACTCGGCTTTCAGCTCGCCGCCGGCGAAGCGCGCTTCCTGTGTGTCGGAGAAGCCGCCCTTCACGGCTGCATCCTCGACCTCGCGGAGATTCTTCTTCGAGTGACTCACGAGCCCGACCCTAGCCGCGCTAATGCGCCCCGCCCATTCCGCCGATGGGCAGGGAGTGGCCGTCAACGACCTCGTCCTCGTCCAGGGGATGGACGACACCCGCAGGACCCTCCGCGCCTGGAACGACGACCCGGGCTCGATCCTGCGTCCCTGGTTCGTCCTCAGCCTCGCGACGGCGGTCGGGCTGCTGCTCGCCGCCTGGGGAGTGGCGCGCCTGTCGACACCCGATCCCACGCGCGTCATCCTGCCGGGACTCAACGCGCCGACGCACTTCTCGGACTACATCCACATCCTGATCCGCAACGGGCTCGTGCTCGCGCTCCACGCGATGGCCTGCGTCGCGGGCTTCATCGCGGGCAGCGCACTCCCGCTGTCGGCGTCGCACCGCAGCGGCCTCGACCGCTGGATCCATGAGAAAGCCGGCCCGCTGGCGATCGTCTTCGTGATCGGTGCGACCACCTTCTCGCTCGCCACCCAGGCGTTCATCCTCGGCCACGGCACCGCCGACGTGGCGAACCAGCTCGGCCTCGGCCCGGGCGAGCTGCTGCTCTGCCTGCTCCCCCACGCGATCCCGGAACTCACGGCCCTCTTCCTCCCCCTCGCCGCCTGGATCATCGCGAGCCGTCAGGGCCGCTGGGAGGAGCTGCTCGCGGCGACCTGGGTCACGGTGGCGATCGCCGTGCCGATCATCCTCGCGGCCGCCGCCGTCGAGCTGTGGGTCACGCCCGAGCTGATCCTGTCGGTCATCGACTACTGACCCGGGGGCCCTCCCGGAACGACGGCGGCCCGCCGAAGCGGGCCGCCGGTACAGCTCTGCTCAGCGCCTGCGCGCTACTTCTTGCACTTCTGCGTGGTCTTGATGGCCTTGCTCTTCGAGCCATCGTCATACGTGAACTTCGCGGTGGTCACGAAGCCCTTCTTGGTGCAGTTCTTCGGTGCGGTCAGGAGGCGCTTGGCCTTCTTGCCCTTGCCCGAGGACTTCGCCTTCAGCTTCACGTTGAAGTCCGTGAGGATCACGTTGGCGCCGAGAACCTGGAGCTTTGGCACCGTCGTGGTGAGCACGCCGCTCCTCGAGAGCTTCGCGCGGATCACGAGCGTGGCGCCGAGACCGCTGTCGGGGGTCAGCAGGAAGATGACCGACTGCTTGCCCGCGAACGCGGTGATCGTCTCCGAGACGCCGTCCGCGAGCAGGATGTTGCTCGTGCGGTTGAAGACGGTGGCCTTCGCCTTGCCGCCGCCGATTTTCGACGATGCCGGGCACTCACCGTTCTTGATGCCGCTCTCGTCCGCGGTGCACTCCTTGACGGCCTTGGTGTTCGTCTTGGTGCCCTTCGGGAGCGTGATGACGACCTTGCTGGCAGCCTTCAGGTTGCCCTGGGGGGTCGCGCCGGGATCGCTGGCCTGAAGCCCCGCGGTGATGCCCACGGACGAGCCGGCCTTGACCTTGCCGCCCTTGGTGCTCATCTTGACGCTGGCCTTCTGGGTGAACTGCGGGCTGGCGACCGCGACTGCTGCAAAGGCCATCGCCAGGACGCCGATAACGACGCCGATCATGTGCTTCCTGCGCACGGACTCCTCCTGAGGCTTGGGGGGTGAAAGAGAGGGGGGATATCTCCCCCCACTGTAGTCACCCTTTAACCCCCCTTAGGCAGAGGGTTTCTGAGCTGGACGGATGTCGTAGCCCGAACTTGGCCGTTGCGTACAACGCCGCCGACCAGCGTGGGACCCCCGCATGCGGCATGCTTCCGTGCCCCGTGCGCCCGCCTGCCGAAGCCGAGATCCATCCCCCCGAGTTCCCCCAGGGCCTCGAATGGATCGGCGTCGCGTTCCTGCAGATGCGCAAGCTCGTCACCGACCAGATCGCGCTGGTCGAGTTCTTCGACACCGCGCGCGTCAACTCGCTGCGCACCGCGCCGTATCTCGCCGAGTGGCACCGCCGCTACTTCGATCACGGCCTGCGGATCATCGGCGTCCACTCCCCCGCGTACTCGTTCGGCCGCGACCCCGAGGTGGTGGCCCGCGCCGTCGAGCGGCTCGAGATCCCGTACCCCGTCGTGCTCGACCCCGACTACGAGGTCTGGCGCGACTACGGCAACCGCGGCTGGCCCGGGCGCTACCTCTTCGACAACAAGAACCAGCTGCGCGACATCCACTACGGCGAGGGCGACTACCAGGGCTGCGAGCTGGCCATCCAGGAGGCGCTGCGCGAGATCGACCCGGACCGCGAGTTCCCCGCGCCGATGGCGCCGATCCGCCCCGAGGACGCTCCAGGGGCGCTGATGACGGACATCTCCGCCGAGGTCGTCCTGCCCGACGAGCGCGCGCGCCTCGAACTCGTGCGCGACTGGCACGACGGCGAGGACTGGATCGAGGCCGCCGACGCCGGCGCCGCTGCGAAGGTCGAGTACGACGCGGGCTCGGCCTGGGCCGCCCTGTCGGGAACCGTCGAGCCGGGCCTCTACGAGCTCGAGGACGGGACCGTCGTCGCCGACGACCCCGGCCTGCGGATCCACGGCTTCCAGTTCACGCCGAAGGCGCCCGTCTCGGGCTGAGGCGTCCTCTACTGGTCGCTGGTCCTCGCGCAGAGCGGTAGCGGCGCCATTTCGCCGCGAACGTCCCGAATCCCGGCAGATCTGACGGCAAACGGGACGTTTGGCCCCTGGATGCCGGCACCCGGCAGGCAGGGTGCCCGAAGGCCGAAAAACGCTGCTAGCTGCCGCCGGCCACGGGGAGCTCGCGCGCGGCGAGGGCCTTGCGGATCTCCTTGGGCAGCATGAAGCGCACGTCCTCCTGCACGACCTCGTACTCGGACACGTCGGTGGTGCCGCGCTCGCGGAACCATTCGACGAGCCGCTGGACGAGCTCCTCGGGGGCGCTCGCGCCGGAGCTGATGCCGACGACCTTCGCGCCCTCGACCCACTGCTCGTCGACCTGGGTCTCGTTGTCGATCAGGTACGAGTCGGCGCCGTGGTCGCGCGCGACCTCGACGAGCCGGTTCGAGTTGGAGGAGTTCTTCGACCCGATCACGAGCACGAGGTCGCACTCGCGCGCCATCTGGCGGACGGCCATCTGGCGGTTGGTCGTGGCGTAACAGATGTCGTCGGTGCGCGGGCCCGTGATGTTCGGGAACTTCTCGCGCAGCTTGTTGATGATCGCGCCCGTCTCGTCGACCGACAGGGTGGTCTGCGAGATGAACGCGACCTTGTCGGGATCGTCGACCTCGAGTTGCTCGACGTCGGCCTCGGTCTCGACGAGGACGATGCTGTCGGGGGCCTCGCCCATCGTGCCCTCGACCTCCTCGTGGCCGGCGTGGCCGACCATGACGATCGTGTAGCCGTCGGCGGCGAACTTCTTGGCCTCGACGTGCACCTTGGTCACGAGCGGGCAGGTCGCGTCGATGGTCTGCAGCGAGCGCTCCTGGGACTTCGCGTGCACCGACGGCGCGACCCCGTGGGCGGAGAACACGACCGTCTCGCCCTCGGGGACCTCGGCCTCGTCGTCGACGAAGATCGCGCCGCGCTCGCGCAGGCCGGCGACGACGTGCTTGTTGTGCACGATCTCTTTGCGCACGTAGACGGGCGGCCCGTAGAGCTCGAGCGCGCGTTCCACTGTCTGTACCGCTCTGTCGACGCCCGCGCAATAGCCGCGCGGAGCCGCCAGCAGCAGCTTCTCAGGTGCTGAAGGCATCACTCAGAGTGTACGTAGGAGCTCACGGACCGTTTCACCGACCGCGTCCAGGCTGCGGGCGGAGATCACCGAGAGGTCGTCGCAGGTCTGGTGGAAACACTCGAAGTCGAAGTCGATCAGGTCGATCGAGGGCACTCCCTGACGCAGGAAAGGGACGTGGTCGTCGATGACCCCGCCGGACTCCCGCGCCGGGAACGTGCCCGGCACGCCGGCCCGCCGCGCGGCCGCACGCAGCTTGCGCCACAGAACCGGGTCGGAGTTGGCCTCGCGGGGGATCCGGGTCCCCTTCTCGCCGACGAAGTCGAGCAGAATCATCGATTCCGCCCCGCTGTAGCGCTTGGCGGCGACCTTGCTGCCGCGCAGGCCGCGCGCCTCGAAGTCCCCGTCCGCGGTGCCCGCCGGGGACTCCTCGCCGTCGAAGAGGGCGAAGACGATCGTCGGCCGGAAACGGCGCGGTTTGATGCTGTGGGCGAGCTCGGTGACGATCGCGGTGCCCGACGCGCCGTCGTTGGCGCCCACGAAACCGGGCTGGTCCTTGGTGTCGTAGTGAGCGCCGACCACGACGACCCGGCGCGGATCGCGCCCGCGGACGCTGCCGATCACGTTGCGCAGGCCGCCCGGGACGGCCTGGTAGCGGCCGTTCGGCAGGCTCCTGCGCAGGCGCCGTGCCAGCGCACGCGACGCCGGTGAGCCCGCGGGGCGCGGGCCCAGCGCCACCTGGCGCTTGACCGACTCGTAGGCGGCAGCGCCGCTGAAGCGGTTGAGCTTGGCCTCGGCGGGCTCGGCGTCCGAGCCGCAGCCGGCGGCGAGCACGACGGGAACGATCAACATGAGCGGGGCGATGCGGCGCACCCGGACATTGTGGCGTGCGGCCCGGCTTCGTGGTTAAGGTGCGCGCATGGCGCAGGGCCACAAGGACAGGTTGAGCGCTGTCGATGCCTCGTTCCTGCACGAGGAACGGCACACCTCCCACATGCACGTCGGGGCGATCGTGGTGCTCGCGGGCCCACCGCCGGACCGCGCCGACTTCGTCGCCCACCTCGAGTCGCGGCTCGGCCTGGTGCCGCGCTACCGCCAGAAGCTGGCGTTCCCGCGCTTCGAGATGGGACGGCCGTTCTGGATCGACGACGAGACGCTTCAACATCGATTATCACGTGCGCCACACCGCGCTCGCGAGCCCCGGGTCGATCGAGCAGCTGCGCGAGCTGGCGGGGCGGATCTTCTCCCAGCGGCTCGACCGCTCCAAGCCGCTGTGGGAGATCTGGATGGTCCAGGGCTTGGACACGGGTGAGTTCGCGCTGATCTCGAAGACCCACCACGCCCTCGTCGACGGGGTGTCCGGCGTGGACATCGCGACGGTGCTGTTCGACCTGGAGCCGGACCCCGAGCAGGCCCCGGACCCCGACGGCGACGGCTGGGTCCCGGCTCCGGAGCCGTCCGATGCCGAGCTCGTCGCGCGAGGGCGTCAAGGGCCTCGTCCGCACGCCCGGGCGACTGGCCGGCGGCGCCGCCGGGCGTCGTGCGGTCACCCAGCCGGTCGGTCGAATGGGCGCGCGAGGCCGCCGAGGGCGTCGGCGAGGTCGCCTGGGCCGGCTTCAACCCGGCGCCCGAGGTGCCGTTCAACATCCCGATCGGGTCACACCGCCGCGTGTGGTGGCACCAGGCTCAGCTCGCCGACTTCAAGCAGATCAAGAACGGGCTCGGCGGCACGGTCAACGACGCGTTCCTGACCGTCGTCGCGGGCGCGCTCGGGCGCTGGCTGCGGGCGCGCGGCACCCGCACGGAGGGGCTCGAGCTGCGCGGCCTGGTGCCCGTCTCGATCCGCGCCGCCGACGAGCACGGGGCGCTCGGCAACCGCATCGCCGCCATGCGCGGCCCGCTGCCCGTATACGCCGAGGACCCGGTCGAGCGCCTGCAGATCGTGCGCGAGTCGATGCAGGGCATCAAGGAGTCCAAGCAGGCGCTCGGCGCCGAGGTGATCTCCGGCCTCGAGGACTTCGCCCCGCCGACGCTGCTGGCGATGGCCTCGCGGCTCAACTTCTCGACCCGGCTGTTCAACCTGATCGTGACCAACGTGCCCGGCCCCCAGTTCCCGCTGTACCTGATGGGGCGCGAGATGCAGGAGATCATCCCGATGGCGTTCCTGCCCGAGAACCATGCGCTGGCGATCGCCGCGATGAGCTACAACGGCAAGCTCGACTTCGGCCTGCTCGGCGACTACGACGCGATGTCCGACATCGGCGACTTCGCGGCGATGCTGGCGGAGTCGCTGGACGAGCTGGTGCAGGCGGCGGCTAGCGCCGGCGCGCGCGCTTCGGCTTCTTGACCGTCAGCTTCACATCGGCCGCGCGCGGCGACCGCTCACGGTTGAGCGCGTTGTCGGTCGCGACGGTGTAGACCCGGTAGCTGCCGGCGGCGAGGCTCAGCACCGCGGTCTTCGCGCGGCTGTTCCTGCGCACGCGCTTGTAGCGCCCGCGGCCCTTCTTCACGTACAGGTCGACGCCCTTGACGCCGGACGGCAGCAGGCCGGAGCGCCCGGCAAGATCGCTCTGGGACCAGCGGAAGCGCACGCGGATCTTCTTCTTGCCGCGCTTGAGGCGCACCGTCCGCTTGGCGCGTGCCTTCGAGGCGGGGCGCGTGCGGTCAACGCGACGGGCGGCATCGACCGCCTTGCCGGCGTCGAGGATCCCCCAGCCGAGCTCCGGGGTCCAGCCGCCGGAGCGGCGCGCCGTCTGCTTGATGATCCGGATCTTCTCCACCGCCGAGAGCGAGGGGTTGAGCGCGCCGATCAGCGCGGCTACCGCCGACACCTGCGGCGTCGCCATCGACGTGCCCTGGAGATAGGCGTAGCGCCCGTCCCCGCCCACCGCCCGGCGGCAGTCGCACGGCGGGAACACGGCGGGCGGCAGGATCTGGACCTCCTCGTGCTCGCGCGGGGTGTCGTTGCCCGGGTAGGTCGAGATGATCCCCGGGGCTCCGAGGGTCGCGTGGAAGAACCCGTAGGCGGCGATCGAAACCTGCGTGCCGCGGCCGACGCCGGGGTTCTGGTCGAAGAAATCGGCTCCGGTGACCACGAGCCCGCGCCCGGCCAGGACGTCGGGCGCGTCGTCGGGCTGGAGCTGGGCCGCAGGTGCGCCCTGGTCGAAGACGGCATCGTTCGAAGCGGCGGCCACGAGCACGACACCAGCCGCCACGGCACGGTCGATCGCCAGATCGAGCGCGGCGTTCGGCCCGCCCCCGCCGAAGCTCATGTTGATCGCGTCGGCGCCACGGGCGACCGCCCGGTCGATGCCGTTGATGATGTCCTCGTCGAACAGACGCGGGATCTTGACCGTGGCGAGCCGGCAGTTGTAGCCGGCGCCCGCGGTGGCGATGCCGTCGTTGGTCGCCGCGCACGCGAGGCCGCTGACGTGGGTGCCGTGGCCGTCCTCGTCGGTCCCGGCCGACGCACTGGTGCCAAACGCGTCGGCCGTCTGGATCTTGCCCGCGAGCTCCGGGTGGTTCGCGTCGATGCCGCTGTCGAGCACAGCGACGACGGCGTCGTTCCCCGTCGTGACGTTCCAGGCCGATGGGAAGTTCTGGCGCGCGAGTGTCCACTGGAGCGGCGCACCGCCGGGGTTGGGATGCTCGTCATCGGGGGAGTTGAGCGCGGCGTCGTTGGGCACGGCGCGTAGGTCCCGCTTCCATTCGCGCGAGACGGCCTCGACCTTGGGGTCGCGGCGCAGCCGCGCGAGCGCGGCCGCGCTGCCGTCGACGGTGGCTACGCCGAGCGCCGGAGCCCCGCGGCCGGCCTTCGTCACGCCGGCGCGTGCCAGCACGGCCGAGAGCGCGGACGACGAGCGCGCGGTCGTCGACTGCTTGAAGACCACCTGGTAGCGGCCGGTCGGCTCGGCGCCTAGGGCCGCGGCCGGCAGTCCACCGAAAGTGGCGAGTGCGAGCGCTGCCGCGCTGAGTCCTCGGATACCCATCGTCACCATTCCAACATGCTGACGGGTGAAACGTCGCGGTTCTTCGCGTTTTATCGGTTTCCGCCCTCAGCGCCCGCGGCGGGCCCGGCGTCCGCCGATCGCGATCGTCCGCGTCACCACCCGGACGTTCCCCGATCCGTCGCGCGTCTGCACCGTCAGCCGGGCCTTGAGCGCGCGGTTGCGCTTGCCCAGCGAGCGCCGCACCCGCTTCGAGGGCCGCAGACGCACGGATTGCGTGCCGGCCTGCTCGGAGCGCAGCGACGCGCTTGCAAGGCGCGAGCGGACCGGCCGCCTGATGCCGTCGACCCGGCGCGGCTTGGCGAGCGAGGTGGTCGTCAGCGTGATCGTCGTGCGCGAGGGCTCGTCGACCGCGACCTTGACCGCGAGGCCCCGCCCGGTGAGACCGCCGCGCGAGATCTTCTTGGCGACGGACACCCGGACACCCGGGTCGTCGTCGTCGCCCGCCGGGTTGAGCGGCCCGTTCGGACGCGCCTCGCCCGCGGGCGGGCCGTACACCGGCGCGCGGCGGCGCCCGCGCGGCTGGTCGAACGGCCCGCTGACCTCGAACACCATGCCGGAGCCGGCCGCGTTCTTGACGGGCAGCAGGGTCTGCGCCCGCTGCGAGGTGAAATAGAGGCGGTCGCCGGCGGGGTTGAACACCACGCCGCATAATTCGCTGCCGCTGTGCGCGGGCCCCGGGAGCCGCAGCAGCGGCGAGACCTGGCGGTCGGGCGTGATCAGGCCGATCTCGAGGTTGCCGCCGTCCTCGCAGATCAGGACGTCGCCCGTCGGCGAGACCGTCACGTTGTCGACGGCGTTGAGCGACGCGTTCGGCGCCTTGACCGCGTCGAAGAGGACCTCCATCCTGTTCGTCCGGACGTTGTAGCTCCAGACCTTCTTGTCGCCCTTCGTCGTGAAGTAGACGATGCCCTCGGCGTACCAGAGGCCCTCGCCGCCGCGGAACTTGGTGGCGGCGCGCACCTGCGAGCGCGTGGTGGTCGTAGCGCCCGAAGGGTCGGGGACGTTGTGCCACACGATCCTGCCCGACGCGGTGAGCTCCGCGGCCTGCAGCACACCGGCGCTCAGGCTCGGGTAGTCCCGTGGGACGAAGCGGTAGAAGTTGCCGTCGGGCTTGTCCTCGGAGAGGAAGAGCAGGCCCTCGACGGGATCGACCGCAACGGCCTCGTGGGCGAACGCGCCGAGCGCCGGCCGCGGCTGGGAGGCCAGCCGGCCGGCCGGGTCGGTCTCGAACACAAGCCCGCTTTCGGTCTCCTCACACGACAGCCAGGTGCCCCATGGCGTCGGACCGCCGGCGCAGTTCACGTCGGTGTCGCCGAGGATGCGCTGCGCGCTGCGCACGGTGCCGTCGGGACCGAAACGGGTGGCGCTCGCGCCGCCGCCGACAACCGCAAGGGTCTCGTGGTTGGTGGTCAGGATCCAGCCGCCGTCGGCGGTGCGGAAGGTGGCCTGGCCGTCCGGGAACATCGGCATCGAGTAGCCGGTCCCCTGCGTCACGCCCATGCTGCGATGGATGATCCGCGACTCGAAGCCGGGCGGCAGCATCAGGCCGTTGATGTCCGGCGGGCGTAGCGGCCCGTAGGGCGAGGCCCCGGCGCGCGCGGGAGCAGCGAGGGCTTCCTTGACGAAGGCGGGTCCAAGTGTGAGCGCACCGGCGGCAAGGGCGCCCGAGCGCAGGAGATCGCGTCGACTGAGTTCGGCCATGGCCCCAATCACACCGCATTCACACCTCTCCATGTTGCAGTTCAGTTTCCGGCGGGCGATTCGTGCCCGGGCGCGAGCCGCCGCGCCAGGGCCAGCGTGTCCGCGTCGAGCGCGGCCGCCTCGATGCCATGTGCCGCCTCGTACTCGGCGCGCAGCGCCTCCGCGACCCCATCCCACGTGATGCCCGGGACCTCGTCCGCGACGCTCCCCGTGGCCTGCGGCCGCCAGTCGAGCCCGAGCGCGGCGTAGACGGGCACGAGCGGCTCGTTGACCAGCTCCGCGCCGGCCACCACCAGCACGCCGCCGATATGGACGCCGCCCTTCACCAGCCGCTGGCCAACGCCCATCAGCTTCCGCTCGCCGCGGGCGCTCACGCTGTGCTCGCCCGGGCAGTACTCGCCCTCCACCTCGCCGACCCTGGCGTCGACCCCGACGCGGGCCAGCGCGCGGACGACGAGACCCGCCGTCGCGTCGAACCGCTCCGTCACCCGCGTCCGCGGCTCGGGGTCGGCGACGGCGTGGGCGAACGAGATCGTGTCCTCGTGGAAGACGGCCGCCCGCCCGCCGGCGAGCCGCTCGATCGCCGCGAAGCCCGCGCCACGGGCGGCGGACACTGCCTCGGCGTAACCCTGCGCCACCACGTCGCGCTTGCCGAACGCGACGATCCGGCCCGGGCGGGCGATCCGCAGCGTGTCCGGCAGCTCACCGGCGGCCACCCGGAGCATCAGCGCCCGCGAGACGGCCGTGTCGAGCGCCGGGTCGTCCGGGAACGAGTCGGTGATGAACCGCAACGGGGCCATCAACTGAGATTAGAATCGGCGCCGTGAGCGCCACCGACGATCTCATCGCCAACAACCGTGCCTACGCCGAGGACTTCGACAAGGGTGAATTGACCGCGCCCCCGGCGCGTCGCGTGGCGGTGGTGACTTGCATGGACGCACGCGTCAACCCGTACGGCCTGCTTGGCCTCGCCGAGGGGGAGGCCCACGTGATCCGCAACGCCGGCGGGGTGGTCACCGACGAGGTCATCCGCTCGCTGGCGCTGTCGCAGCACAAGCTCGGGACCGTCGAGGTCATGCTGATCGGCCACTCGGACTGCGGCCTCGAGGGACTCGACAGCGACGCGTTCGCGCGCGATCTCGACGATCACGCCAAGGCCTCCCGCGAGTGGAGCATCCACGCCTTCTCCGACGTCGACCAGAGTGTCCGCGACGGCGTGCGCAAGATCAGCGAGTCGCCGTTCCTGAAAGCCGACGCGACGGTCCGCGGCTTCGTCTACCAGGTCGATTCCGGCCTGCTGCGCGAGATTCAGTAGCCGAGCGCGAACTTGGCGTCTTCCGACATCAAGTCGGGGGTCCACGCAGGGGTGAAGACCATCTTGGTCGTCACCTTGGTCACGCCCGGGAGGTCGCCGACGAACTCGTCCATCTGCTCGCTCACCTGCGGCCCGATCGGGCAGCCCGGCGAGGTCAGCGTGAAGGTGATTGACACCTCGTCGCCCTCGACGACGATGTCGTAGACCAGCCCGAGCTCGACGAAATCGAGTCCCAGCTCCGGATCGATCACGTTCTCGAGGGCCTCGCGGACGTCGTCGACTGTCACTTCTTCGGCCATGGCCCAGAGCTTAGCCGTCAGTAGGGTTCGGCTGATGCCGCTGCTCCTGCTGATCGCCGGTTTCATCGTCCTGCCGCTGGCGGAGCTGTATGTGATCCTCAAGGTCGGGGACGCGATCGGGGTGGTGCCGACGATCCTGCTCCTGGCCGCCGACTCCGTCCTCGGCTCGCTCCTGCTGCGCAGTCAGGGCCGGGCCGTCTGGCGCCGGTTCAACGAGGCGCTCCAGGCCGGCCGGCTCCCCCACCGCGAGGTCCAGGACGGCGTCGCCGTCATCTTCGGCGCCGCGTTCCTGATCACCCCCGGCTTCATCACCGACATCTTCGGTCTCGCGCTGCTGATCCCGCCGACGCGAGCCGTGATCCGGCGGATCGCGGTCAGGCCGCTCGAGAAGCGCATCCGGTTCGTGGCCGGCACCGCCGACGCCGTTCGCCGCTCCCGGCCCGGGCGCGACTACGACGTCGAGGGCACAGCCAGCGAGCCCCCGCCCACCGACCAGCCGCGGCTCGACCGGTGAGCGACGTCCCGACCGCCATCGCGTTCTTCGACCCCGAGCACGGGCTGTGCGCCAGCGCGCGCTCCGGTGCGACTCTGCTCTACGAGGGCGCGGGAGCCCGCGTGCTGCCCGACGGGCCCGAGATCGACGCGGGCGAGGGCGGCTGGCACGCGGAGCTGGCCGACGCCTTCGACCTGCGCTTCGAGCCGGTCGCCGAGGGCGCATCGCTGCGCGGCGTGACGACACACGTGTGCCGCGTCACCGGCCAGGTGGCCGCCGGGCAGGCGATCGACTGCCTCGGGACGGTCTCCGAGACGAGCACCCCGCCGGAGTGGAGCGAGATCGACTCGCTGCGCACGGTGTCCGCGCTGTTCGACCACGGACACGCATTCCTCGCCGTGGGCCGACGGCCGCGCGGGGCGGTCGGGCACGACAGCAGCGAGAACGCCGGCTGGCTGCTCGTCGACGGCGAGCCCCACTCCGTGGAGGACACGCGCATCTCGACGGTCTTCGACGGCGACGGCCGTCAGCGCAGCGCCGGCCTCGAGCTGTGGCTGCCGGGCGAGGAATTCCCCCATCGCGGCTCCGGCACGGTAGTCGCCGGCACGTCGCTGGAGCTCGACGGCCTGCAGGTCCACGCGGCCATCTTCCGCTGGCGGCTCGGCGCCTACGAGGGAATCGGCAGCTACGAGCTGTGGGTGCGCGAAGACCCCGAGGCCGCGTGAGGACCACGGTCATCAGCGATTTCGGCGGCGTGCTGACCACTCCGCTCGCGGAGTCGTTCAAGGCGTGGCAGGAGGAGTCCGGCATCGAGCTGGCCGATCTCGGGCTGGCGATGGCCGCGGCGGCCGAGCGCCACGGCGAGTCGCCGCTGTTCGCCCTCGAGCGCGGCGAGATCAGCGAGCGCGAGTTCATCGCCCGGCTCGAGGCCGAGCTCGGCGAGCCGCTCGAGTCGCTGACCGCCACCTACTTCTCCCACCTGCGGCGCAACGACGAGGCGATAGCGCTGATGGCCGACCTGCGCCGGCGCGGCCTGCGCATGGCGCTGCTCACGAACAACGTCCGCGAGTGGGAGCCGAAGTGGCGCGCGATGCTGCCCGAGATCGACGAGATCTTCGAGGTGGTCGTCGACTCGGCATTCGTCGGGCTGCGCAAGCCCGACCCCGCGATCTACGAGCTCACGCTCGCACGGCTCGGTGGTGTGGCGGCATCCGAGTGCGTATTCGTCGACGACATCGAGCTGAACTGCGACGCGGCGAGCGACCTGGGCATGCACGCCGTTGTCTTCGAGACGACCGAGCAGGCTCGCGCCGAGGTCGAGGCCGCGCTGGCGTAGCTGGGCAAGCCGCCGGCTCGGCCGGCTGCGCAGCTTCTAGCGTCCATCGTCGGTCCGTCGTTTTCCCCAAACTGCGGGGTCATCCGTCCGGCGCTCTTGACCGGGATCGAACAGCGTGATTTCTTGACTTTCGAGACACGGACCAAGCGCAAAGAGCGAGGCCACGAGGTGTAGGGCCCGCCGCGCCGCCCCGGAGGCTTCGGCCACCGAAGGCGCGCTCCTCAAGCGCGAGGTCTGTGTCTCATTTTTTTTTGCCCGCAGCCGCGCCCGATCGTCCGAACTTGCACGCGGTGCGTACCGGTCTATCTTGCGAAATCGGGGCGCCGCACCTAGGGTCGTGCGTGGACGCGTACTTGGACTCGCGTTTGCCGTCCGCCTACTCCCCGGCCGAGGGGGGACTATCCCCGCTGGGCAACTAGGCGGGACACGCGGGGCCGGCCGGTTGGCCCGGCTCCGCGTTTCCGCCCAAACTGCGGGGTCATCCGTCCAGTGGTCTTGACCGCGGCCGGGCGGCGTGATTTCTTGACTTTCGAGACACGGACCAAGCGCAAAGAGCGAGGCCACGAGGTGTAAGGCCCGCCGCGCCGCCCCGGAGGCTTCGGCCACCGAAGGCGCGCTCCTCAAGCGCGAGGTCTGTGTCTCATTTTTTTTTCGCCCGCAGCCGGCCGCGCGGGGCCTTAGCCGCAGGCGCCCTTCGCCCACAGCCCCCGGCCCTGCTCGCGCGCACGGCGGGCGAGCGCCGCGAAGCGGCCCGCGTAGTCGTCGTTCGGCGGGATCGTCAGCGGGGTCGCGTAGCCGCGGTCGGCGAGCAGGGCGTTGAACGAGCGCCCGTCGCTGAGCCACAGGTACACGAGCAGCCGCCCGTAGCGGTCGCGATCTTCGCGGCCGACGGTGTAGCGAACGCGCTGCCCGCCGAGCTGGCGCTCGGTGAAGTCGGACGCCTCGCGTCCGTAGCACTCGGCGCCGCCGTAGACCTCGGGCGTGTCGACACCGATGATGCGCGCCTTGCCCAGCCCGGCCAGCTCGACCGTGTCGCCGTCGACCACCCGGTCGACGGCCACCTCCCGCGCCCCCGCCGGCAGCGGCGGCCCGGCGACCGGCGCGTCGTCGGCCGGCCCGAACGCCCCTCCCTCACCGAAGCCGCCCGACGACACACCGGCGATCGCCGCGAGCGCGACGACGACGAGGCCCAGCAGGAGTCGGCGGGTGCTGCGCCTCAGTTGTCGGAGCCCAGGCGGTCCCAGCAGTAGAGCTCGACCGCTTCCGCCGCGAGTTCCACCGTGCGCTGCTCGGACAGCCACGGGAGGACCGTGTCGAGCGCCTGCTCCTCGCTCACACCCGCCTCGAACGCCTCGTCGCCGCGGAAGCCGGCGGCGATCCGCAGTGCCTCGCGGCGGTGCTCACCGAGGCGCGGGAAGGCCTTCAGCAGGAACTCCTTGTTGGCGATCGGCTGGCCGACCTCGAGCGAGGCGTGCCACGCGGCGAGCATCGACAGATCGTCGTCGTCGAGAACCTCGACGGCCTTCGCGTAGTGCCCCTCGAGCTCGTCCTCGGGGATCTCGTCGACCCACGCGCGGACCACCTCCCCGAGCAGCTGCCGGCGTGCCTCTCGTCCAACCGAGTCGGCCATGACACGAATCGCCTCTTTGGGCTCTATGAAGCAGAGCGGCATGCGGCTGAAGGTACGCGCCGCCATGGACGGAAAACCGCTCTGGGGGCGCTCAGGCTGCAATTTCCTGCGCTCAGGCTGCAATTTCCGGGTCCCGGGTGGTCATGTCAGGGTCCCAGCTGCACAAACCCGCCCTTCCGGGGCACCCGTCGCACAGGAAACGGTTCGGGTCCGAAGCAGGTTCGAAATGCCCGGCGACGACCCCGGCGGCCAGCTCCGTGAGCTCTTCCTCGAGGCGCGACACGTCGTCCGCCGTGTAGTGGGCGGAGACGATCTCGTCCGGCTGCTCGAGGAACGAGTAGGCGATCTCGGCGCGCTCGGCGCCCGAGCGCAGAGCCGCCAGCGCGTACACGATCCGCTGGGTCGCGTAGCGGCGCTCGGTGAGCTCGGCGGGGGTCTGCTGGTCGAGGCGGTCGGTCTTGTAGTCGACCACGAGCACCCCGCCGCCCTCCTCCTCGGCGTGCACGTCGACGAAGCCCGTCAGCAGCAGGCTCCGCCCGCCGGCCCCGGGCGGGGTCAGCGTGAACGCGAACGGCCGTTCGGCGTGGACGGAGCGCGCCTTGCCGAGGCGCGTGGCGAGCGGGCTGTCGAGGAAGCCCTCGACGAGCCGGCCGATGTCGGCCACCTCGTGCTCGCGGACCTCCTCGCCCGCGCCGGTGATCAGTGCCTCGATCGCCGCGGCCTGGGGCGGGTCCGGGCGGCCGAAGTCGATCTCCTCGAGCAGCAGGTGGGCGATCCCCCCGCGCAGGAGTCCGGACAGCGCCGGGGGCTCGCCGCCGGGGGTGGGCTCGGGCTCGTGCCCGCCGGTGAGGTCGAGCGTCTCCGCGTCCGGCAGGCCGAGCGCGCGCTCGAGATAGAAGCGGTAGCCGCAGCGCTTGTAGCGGCCGAGCGCGCTGTAGCTGAGGCGGCTCACCGGGAGCGCCGCGGGGACGGGCACAGCGGCCAGCGCGGGGGCGGCCAGGGCCTCGAGGCCGGCCGGCTCGCGCTCGGGCGGCGCGGGGACCCGATCGGGCGCCGGCAGGACCTCCTCGACCGTGTCGGGCGCCAGGCGGCGCACGCGCACGCGGACGGGCCGCCCCTCGTAGACGACCTCGCTGATCGAGTCGCCGCCGAGATCGGGCAGCGCGGGCGCGAGCGCCGGCCAGATCCAGCGCATCGGCTCGCGCATCGGCTCCGGCGGCGGGAGCTTCACGAGGTCGGTCGCGCCGCTGAGGATCAGGCGCTGCTCGGCGCGGGTCATGGCGACGTAGAACACCCGCTGCTCCTCCTCCTCGTCCTCGACCTTCTGGCGCTCCTTGATCCGCGCGAGCTGCTCGCTGTCGATGGCCCCACCGCCGAGCTGGGCGAGCCGGATGCCGACGCGACCCGTCTTCGGAGATCCGCAGGGCGGCTGTCGTCGTCGCGTGCCCTCCTTGCCGAGATCGGCGACCGCGACGAGCGGGAACTCGAGCCCCTTGGCGCGGTGGACCGTCATCAGCCGGACGGCGTCGAGATCCTCGGCCTCGAGCGGCGCCTGGCCCTCGCGCTCCTGGATCAGGTCGCGCTCGGCCACGAAGTCGATGAACCCGCGCACGTCGCGGCCGGCGTCGGCCTCGTACTCGCGCGCCAGCCGCATGAGCTTGCGGATGTTTGCCATCCGCCGGTCGCCTGCAGGCAGCGCGAGCACGTGCCGGTCGTAGCCCGACTCGGTGACGATCCGGTCGATCAGCGTCTCGATCGAGATCCGCGGCGCGACCGCGCGGTCCGCCCCGCAGCCGCTCCGCGAACGCGCCGACCGCCTGCGCGTCGCCCGGAGCGAGGCCGACGTCTTCCCCGCCCGCGACCGCCTCGACGACCTCCCACGGGTCGCACCCCCGCGCGCGGGCCAGGGCGCCGATCACGACGAGCCCGTCGAGCCCGACGCCGCCCAGCGGCGACCCCAGCGCCGTGTAGAGCGCGAGCCCGTCGAGCGGGTTCGCGAGCGCGGCGAGCCAGGCGCGCAGGTCGGCGACCTGCTGCTGGTCCCAGTAGCCGCGACCGCCGATCACGTAGGTGTCGACTCCGCGCTCCTCGAGCGCCCGCTCGAAGGCCGACAGGTGGGTCGTGGCGCGCACGAGGATCACCGCGTCGCTGCGGTCGAACGGCGCCCCGGGACCGGTCAGCTCGTCGATCCGCTTGGCCAGCGCCCGCGCCTCGGCGGCCCGCCACCACGTGATGGCCTCCATCGTGGCGCCGAACGGGTGGCTCGCCGGATCGGTCCCCCCGGTCGCGGCGGCGAAGTGCTCGCGCCAGCGCTTGCCGCCCTGCTCGCGGTCGGCCACGAGCAGCTCGACGGCCGGCTCGGGTCCGGGCGGCGCTGCGTCATCGGGGCGCGCGCAGGGGCTCGTAGTCGTCGCCCCAGAGCGACTCGAAGACGAGGTCGACGGCGTCGAGGATCGGCTCCGGCTGCGGAAGTTCACGCCGATCCGCTCGGCGCGGCCGGCCGGCACCGCCTCGTCGCGGTGCTTCTGGAAGAGGCTCACGTCGGCGTGGCGGAAGCGGTAGATCGACTGGGCGCTCGTCGCCGACGCGGAAGAGGTTGTCGTTCTCGACGAGGCCCAGCAGCTCGTTCTGGAGCGGGTTGGTGTCCTGGAACTCGTCGACCATCACGTGCGAGAACCGCTCCCGGTAACGGTTCCTGATCCCCTCGTCCGCGAGCAGCAGGTCGCGCGCGATCACCTCGAGGTCGTCGAAGTCGAGCCCCGAGCGCTGCCGCTTGCGCTCGGCGTAGTGGTTTCCGAACGAGCGCACCAGCTCGCGCAGGAGGACGTGGTCGGCCTGCTCGCGGAACCGGTTGCAGAGGAGCAGGTAGTCCGCCCAGCGCTCCGTGTAGGCGGCGAAGGCACCGCTCTTGAGCGCGTTCACGTTCCCCGCCTTTGGCTCGAACTGGGTCAGCGACGATCGGGTCCGCCGGGACAGCCGGGTCGCACCCCGCGAGGAACTCGGCGCAGCGCTCGAGCGCGCTCGCGCTGGCGCTCGACCATCTTGCCCTCGACGCCGCCGAGCTCGGCCAGCGCCGCCGCCGCCGCGGCCACGACCCGCTCGTACTCGTCGGCGATCGGGGGCGGGTCGACGACGGGCAGGTCGGGCTCCTTGCCGCGGCTGCGCAGGTGGCCGTAGGCGGAGCGCACCATGTCCGCGAGGCGGTCCGGCGTGTAGGCCGCCACGAGCTGCAGCCGCCCCGCGTCGGACTCGTCGCGCACGAACTCGCGCGAGCGCGCGATCGAAGGCATCGATGCCGAGGCGCTCGGCCTCGAGGCCGTCGAGCACGTGGTACTCGGGGTCGATTCCCGCCGTCAGCGCGTGCACTGCGCAGGATGCGCGCGCAGAAGCCGTGGATCGTCGAGATCCACGCGCCCTCGGCCGCCCGGGCCTCCTCGCGGCGGCCGAGCTCCTCGAAGCGGGCGCGGACGCGCTCCTTCATCTGCGCGGCGGCCTTCTCGGTGAAGGTGATCGCGAGGATCGACTCGACGGCGACTCCGTCGTCGATCACCGAGCGCACGAAACGCTCGACCAGCACCGAGGTCTTGCCGCGTGCCCGCCCCCGCACTGACGAGGATCGAGCCGTCGCGGCGATCGATCGCGCGCTGCTGGTCACGGGTGAACTCCGTCACGCCTCCACCCGGCAGATCGTCGGGTACGAGCAGCCCCCGCGATAGGCGCAGGTGGCCGGGCACGAGGCCAGCCGCCCGGCGCGCATCTGCGCCGCGATCTCGCCGACCCGCTCGCGCACCCGCTCGAGCTGGCCCGCGAACTCGTCGTCGTCCCGGAAGTCCTTGCTCACGAGGTCGTCGCCGACCTCGCCCGCGAGATCGGCCTGCACGAGCCCGCGCGAGCGGCGGTCCTTCCCACCGAGCGGCGTGTACAGCCCGGCGGCGGGCTCGAGGCCCAGGAGCTGCCGCACCACCAGCATGTAGAGGCCGGCCTGGATCCGGCCGGAGCTCTCCCAGTCGGCGGCCTTGTAGCTGTCGACCTTCCCGCTCTTGTAGTCGCGCACGACGGCGCGGCCGGCGTGAACGTCGACCCGGTCGATGATGCCCCGCACGCGCTGCCCGTCGAGCTCGACCGCCGGGTGCTCGCAGTCCTTGAATCCGAACCGCAGCTCGAGGTGCTCGGGCTCGTAGTCCGAAGTCGACGTCGCCTGGTGGCGCAGGTAGCGGAGCAGGTCGAACTCGAGGCGCCGGACGGCGGCGCGGACTCGTGTCTGGTTCGGCGCGAGGCGGAACTCGCCCTTTTGCGATTCGAGCGCGTCGAGCATGATCGCCTCGGCGCGGGCCAGGTTCTGCGGGCGTGACGCGGCGGTCCCCGGTCTCCTCGCGCAGCGTGCGGAAGGTGATCTCGAGGACGCCGTGCGCGTACGAGCCGCGGACCATCGCCTCGGGGTCGGGCTCGAGCCTGTCCGGGCGCAGGAAGTCGTCGACGAGCCAGCGCACCGGGCAGCCCGCGTAGTGCTCGAGCGCGCCCGCGGAGACCGTGTCGCGCTCGCCCACGGCCGCCAGCGCAGGCGGTTCGGCGAGCGGGCCCACGGCCGCCGGGGTCCGGCGCTCGCCGAGCCAGGCCACGGCGCGCTCCCACTCCGCGTCGTTGGGGGCGGTCGCCGGATCCCAGGTGACGTCGGACAGCGAGCGAGCCGTGGCGGCCTCGGTGAGCCCCGGCAGCACCCGCTCGGCCTCGACGACGAGGAAGGAGCGCGGCTGCGGGTTGCCGTCCTCGTCGGAGGTGCGGGTGCTGAGCACGAGCAGCCGCTCGGCGCGGGACGCGCAGACGTAGAAGAGGTAGCGCTCGCGCTCGAGCTGGTCCTCGCGCTGCGGCAGCACGAGCCCAGAGGCCGCTGCGAGCGCGCTGCGGTCGTCGTCGCTGAGAAACGGCTCGGAGGGCGCACCGCGCGGGAACTCGCCCTCCTGGAGCCCGCAGACGAAGACCGCGTCGAAGCGCCGGGCCCGGATCTTCTCCGGCGTCGCCACCTGGACGCGGTCGGGCTGTGGGTTCTCGCCGGTGCGGACCTGGAGGTCGCCGAGCAGCGTGGCGATCTGGCCGCGGTCGATGGCGCGCGGGTCCGCGGTCGCGAGCGCGTGGAGCTGGCGCACGGCGGCATGGGCGGCGCGGAAGGCCCGGGCATCGTCCAGCTCGGCGCCGGCGAGCACGTGGGCCTGGCGGCTGTACGGGCCGGCCAGGAGCGCCTCCAGGCGCCGGCCGATCCGGGTCAGCAGCTGCGGCACGTCGCGCGCGTCCCGCAGCGCGTCGACGGCGTCGAGCCGGAACGGGCCGACCTTCTCGTTCCACAGCTCGATCGTCTCGCCGGCGCTGGTCAGCCCGGCGCGGCGCGCGCGCGCCTCGAGCCGGTCGGCAAGCGCCGGGACCTTCAGCACGCCGGGCGTGCGCAGGTAGGCGAGCACGTCCTCGGTGGTGCCGTCTGGCGAGGCACAGCGCAGGAGCGCCAGCAGCCCGCGGCCGACGGCCGTGTGCTCGAACTCGACGGACCTGTCGATCGAGAACGGGATCCCGTACGCGCCGAAGACCTGCTCGACGATCGACGCGTAGGCGGCCGGGTCGCGGAACACGACGGCGACGGCGCCGGGCGCCGTGCCGCCACGCAGCAGCGCGAGCACCTCCGCGCGCGCACAGCTCGACCTCTGCCCGCTGCCCGCCCGCGACGTGCAGGCGGACGGCGGCGGCGGGCTCGGCCTGCTCAGGGTCGTCGGCGTACAGGCCGCGCTCGAGCGCGTGGAGCGCCGGGCGGGACTCCGGGTCGTAGTGGTCCGACACCGCCTCGAGATGCTCGACCTCGTCGGCCAGCGCGGCGAGGTCCTCGCGGACCCCGGCGGTCGCCCGGAAGGCCTCGCGGCCGGGCTCGTACGGAATCGACACGGTCACGTCGGCGCGCGCGTGCTTGGCGAGCGTCTCGAGCGCATCCAGTTCGAGTGGGTTGAAGTCGTCGAACCCGTAGACGAACACCGGGGTCGGCCCCCAGCTGGCGGGGTCGCCGCGCAGGGCGTCGAGCGCGCGCCACGCGAACAGCTCGTCGTCGACGAGGCCGGCCGCGTCCAGGCCCGCCGCGGTAACGGCGGTAGATCTCGGCCACTTCCTCGGCGTAGCGCGCGCGCGGTCCGCCGTCGGCCCAGGCGCGCAGCGCCACGGTCAGGCGCTGGGGCTCGACCATCGAGCGCCCCAGCTCGCGGACGAACCCGTCGGCCGCGCGGGTGAAGCCCTCGTGCGAAGCGGAGCGCGCGAGCACCGCGAGGTCGCTGGCCGCCACCGCCCGGGCGACGATCAGCCGCCGGCGGAGATCAGGGGCCGTCGTGGCCTCGTAGCCCGCGCGCCGCGCGATCTCGCGGAACAGCTCCGCCGGGCGTACGACGGTCGTTCCGAAGACGGCTCCGCGCACTGCGAGCTCGCGCTGGTTGTGTTCGACGTCCTCGAACGCGGGGACGACGAGCATCGGCGCCTCGTCGAGGCGGGCGCGCAGGGCGCCGAGCACCGCGCCGGCCTTGGCGGCGTTCGCCGGGCCGGTGACGAGCTTCAGCGGCACGTATCGGAAGTCAGGGCCACTGACCTACAGTCGTATCGCGTCGCCCGGCTCTGACGCCGTTCCGGCGAGCAGCCCGCGCCGGGCGGCGTCTGCGAGCGCCTCGGCGAAGCGGGCCGCCGGCAGCATCGGGGCGGCGTCCTGGAGCTCCCAGCCCGAGCCGGGCCGCAAGACCCAGCGCGCGACGCGGGCGCGGCCGTCGCCGACCGGCTCGACCCGCAGCTCCTCCTTGAAGTCGCCCGCGCGGCCGCGGCTCACGCCCGGCTCGCTGCCACCCGTCTCGGCGGGTTCCGTGGCGACCGCGGCGGCGAGCCGGTCCGCGTCGCGCGCGGCGAGCGCCTCGCCGGCGCCGGTCGCAAGCACCGCGAGGTCGGCGAGGTCGAGCTCGGGAGCGCGCCGGCGCAGCTCCGAACCGGCCCACTCGGCCAGGCGCACGCCGCCGGGCACCTTCTCGAGCCGGACCACGTAGCGCACGTCGTCGGCATCTAGATACACGGGCGTCGCCACGTGCGGCCCGCTGAACACGGGCGCCGCGCCCTTCGCGGCCTTGGCGCCACCGGCCTTGCGCGGCTTCGCGCGCCGCCGGGTGCCCGCTCCCTGCTCGAGCACCGTCCCCTTGGAGCAGATGGAGCAGTCGGCGGTGAAACGGCCGTGGCGGCAGAACAGGGACACGTGCTTTGCAGAATAGGGGTCTCCGCAAGCGCCCTGCCAAGATGCTGGCCGTGGTCACCGCGATCGTCTCGGACCTGCACCTCGGAACCCTCACGGGCGCGGACATCGCGCGCGGCGAGGAGGCCCGCGGAGTGCTCACGGCGGCCCTGTCCCGGGCCGACCGGGTCGTGATCCTCGGCGACCTGCTCGAGCTTCGGGAGCAGCCCGTCGCGCGGGTCCTCGCCGATGTCGAGCACGTCCTGCGCGCGATCGGCGACGCGACCGCGGGCAGGGAGCTGGTCCTGGTGCCGGGCAACCACGACTACGAGCTGGTCGCCCCGGCGCTCGAGCGCGCGCGGCGCACGTCGCGGGCGCCGCTGGCGATCGACAACACCTTCGAGTACGGCTACGGCGACCTCGCGGGGGCAATCGCGGCCCTGATGCCCGAGACGCGCGTCACGCTCGCCTACCCGGGCGTGCGCGTCCGCGCCGACGTCGTCGCCATGCACGGCCACTACGTCGACCTGCACCTCACCGTCCCCCGCCCCGAGTCCGTGCTCGCGAGCCTGATCGCGCGCTGGTTCGCAGCCTCCGGGTTCGCCCGCAACGGCGGGCCGGCCCGGGTCGACGACTACGAGGCTGCCCTGGCGCCGCTGTACGCGTTCGCCCACCGCGTCGCCCAGAGCGGCGAGCAACCGCTCAAGTCCCAGGGCGGCGGCACCTCGCGCGCGGTCTGGAAGGCGATCAACCCCGACGGCCGCCGTTCGCTGGCGGGGCACGCGCTGGCGAAGCTGGCCGTCCCGGCGGGCGTCGCCGGGCTGAACGCGGCAGGCCTGGGGCCGATGCGCAACGACCTCAGCGCGGTCGAGCTGCGCCGTGCCGGCCTGCGGGCGATGGGCGAGGTGGTGAGCCGGCTCGGGATCGACGCGCGCCACGTGATCTTCGGTCACACGCATCGCTGCGGCCCCCTGCCCGGCGACGTCGAGGGCTGGTGGCTACCTAGCGGCATCCAGCTGACCAACACCGGCAGCTGGCTCTACGAGAGCGTCTTCATGGGCCACGACGACGGTCCGTCGAACCCGTACTTCCCCGGCCGCGTGGTCTGGGTCGGCGATTCAGGGCCCCCCGAGATCGAGTCGCTGATCTCGGAGATCGTGACCACGGCCTAGCCGCGGTCCGCGCGGGCTACGCGCTGGAGGCGATCGCGTCGGTGGCGGTCGGGCTGTCGCCCGCGTCGTCGCCGCCGTCGTCGGAGGCGCGTGCCTCCTCCTGCTCCTTCATCGGCCGGTTGGCCCACTCCTCGTCGAAGTCGACCTTCCACTTGCCGACGGCGTCCTCTTCCTCGCGCGGCGAGATCTTGAGCTTTGCGCGGAACGAGCGGCCGGAGCGGCCACGGAAGCCGGTGATCTGCTTCGCGGTGCGGCCGACGGGTGGCTCGTCGCCACGCTCCATCGACTCCTTGAGGCTCACCATCAGCTCCTTGGCGACCGAGATGCCGAGGCTCTTGCGGGCCTTCAGCTTCCAGATGGCGAAGCCGCAGCCCGGGTCCTCGCGCGACCAGCACGAGTAGCCCTTGCGATTCTCGATGATGTCGCGGCCGCAGACCGGGCACGGTCCGAGGTTGGCGCGCTCGATCTTCACCTCCTTGAGCTTGTCCAGCTCGGCGACCGTCTCCGTGGCGAACTTGGCGATGTCCTTCATGAACGCCGGCCGGGAGTCCTTGCCCTGCTCGATCTTGCCGAGGCGGTGCTCCCAGTCGCCCGTGAGCGACGGCGACGTGAGCGCGTGCTCGCCGAGCAGCCGGATCACCATCACGCCCTTCTCGGTGGCGTGCAGCGCGCGGCCCTCGCGCTCGATGTAGCCGACGTCGATCAGCCGCTCGATGATCGAGGCGCGCGTTGCCGGCGTGCCGATACCGGACTCCTTCATCGCCTCGCGCAGGTCGGCGTCGTCGATGTCCTTGCCGGCGGTCTCCATGGCCGCGAGCAGCGACGCCTCGGTGAAACGGCGTGGCGGCTGAGTCTCCTTGCGCAGCGACTCGATCTTGCGGACCTCGGAGTCCTCGCCTTCGTCGAGCTTGGGCAGCATCTGGTCGCCGCCCGAGTCCTCCTCGCCCTCCGGCTTCGCATCGACCTCCTCGCCGTAGACCGAGCGCCAGCCGGCCTCGACCAGGCGGCGGCCGCTGGTGCGGAAGATGTGCTCGGCGACCGTCGTCTCGATGCGGGTGCGCTCGAACACGGCGTCGGGGAAGAAGACGGACAGGAAGCGCTTCGCGACGAGGTCGAAGATCTTGAGCTCGTCGGCGCCCATCTTGTCGAGGTTGTGCTCGGCGTTGGTCGGGATCAGCGCGTGGTGGTCCTGGACCTTCGAGTCGTCGATGATCTTCTCGAGCGGGAGCTCCTTCAGCGCCTGCACGTACTCGGCCGCCTTGCGGTAGCCGGGGTTCGCGCCGACGAGCTCGACCGTCGGGATGATCTCGTCGACCATGTCGCCGGTCAGGAAGCGCGAGTTCGTACGCGGGTACGTGATCGCCTTGTGCTCCTCGTAGAGCCGCTGGGCGGCGCCGAGCGTCCGCCGGGCCGAGAAGCCGTACAGCGTGTTGGCATGGCGCTGGAGCGAGGTGAGGTCGTAGAGGATCTGCGTCTTCTCGCGCTCCTCCTTCTTCGTCAGCTTCGTGATCGTGCCGGTCCCGGCGGCCTTGACCTCGTCGACGATGGTCTTGGCCTCGTCCTCCCCGATCCGCTTGCCGCCCATGTAGCGCCCGGAGTAGCTGCGATCACCGGATGCCGCGAATGCGCCCTCGACCAACCAGTACGGCTCGGGCTTGAACGCGCGGATCTCCTCCTCGCGCCGGGCGACGAGCGCCAGCGTCGGAGTCTGGACGCGCCCCAGCGACACGGCGCCGTCGAAGGCGCTGCGCAGGCGGATCGACGCCGCGCGCGTGGCGTTCATGCCGACCACCCAGTCGGCCTCGGAGCGCGACCGTGCCGCGTCCTCGAGCGACTCCATCTCCTCGCCGTCGCGCAGGCGGGTGAATGCGTCCTCGATCGCCTTCTTGGTCATCGAGGCGAGCCACAGGCGCTTGACCGGCGGCTGGACCTTCGCCATGTCGTAGATGTAGGCGAAGATCAGCTCGCCCTCGCGCCCGGCGTCGCAGGCGTTGATGACCTCGTCGACGTCCTCGCGAGCCATCAGCTTGTGGATGGCCGACAGCTGCTTCTTCGCCCGGTCGTCGTTGGGGATGAGCTTGAACTTCTCCGGCAGGATCGGCAGGTCGGCGTAGCGCCACTTCTTGAGCTTGTCGTCGTAGGCGTCGGGCGGCGCGAGGCCGACGAGGTGGCCGACCGCCCACGTGATCACGTAGTCGTCGCCCTCGAGGTACGTCTTGTCCTTGGCCTGCGGAAACGAGCCAGGGAGGACCGCCGCGAGGTCGCGCGCTACCGATGGTTTCTCTGAGACGACAAGTGTCTTACCCATGATTCTCCGGCTCCACGATACGCATGACGGGCCGATGGGCGCGTAATTCGGGTCACCGGCCGTGCGTTGGAGGGACAAGAAATGGCCCACGCAGAGTCCCTCCCAACCATCACCCGTCCGCCGCTGCCGAGCCTGCCTACCCTGTTTCGCTCGGCCGCAAAGCGCGCTACCTTGCCGTCGATGGCAGCGACCGCGGCACCGGATTCAGTCGCCGAGGATCGCCTCGCCCGCGAGGAGGAGCGCCTCGCCCGCGCAGCAGCCGCCGGCGACGGCCACGCCTTCGCGACTCTTTACGAGCGGTACGAGGCGCGGGCCTACAACCTGGCCGTCCGCGTCACCGGCTCGGCCGACGACGCCGCCGATGCCACGCAGGACGCCTTCGTGAAGGTGATGCGGCGCCTCCCGGCGATCGGGGACCGCGAGCAGCTCAACTTCGGCTCCTACCTGTTCACCGCCACGCGGAACGCCTGCTACGACCTGATGCGCAAGCAGCAGCGCACGCGGCCGACCGACGAGATCCCGGAGTCCGCCGTCCCCGTCGGCGCCGGCGTCGGTGCCGCCGACCCCGGCGACCCGGACGACGATCCGGACCGCAACGTGATCGTCCAGGCCCAGCTGCGCCCGGCCTCCTGCATAACCTCGCGGCTGAGGCGGCAGGTGTCGCACCTGGCGATGTGCTGGTCGAGCCAGGCACGGGCGGCGGAGGGAACTCGGGGAGCGGCGAAGGCAACAGCGGCGGCGGCAGCGGTGGCGGTGGCGGTGGGAACGCCCCTCCCCCACAGGCGAATACACCGGCTCCAGTGGCTCAGCCGGATCCGCCGGCAGTCGTCGACGAGCCGCCCGGGGTCGCAGATCCCGTCCCCACCCCGGATCCCCGCCCCTGCCGGCCCGGTGCAACGGTCTGCTGACCTGACGCCCGGTGATCAGTAGTACTCGTCCGGCTCCGGCTCGCCGCGCGGTCGCTTGCCTGGCGCGGACACCCGGCCCGGGCAGCGCTGGCGCCCCTTCCTGAAGGGGAGCTTCACGGTCACGAACGCGGCGTTGTTCTTCTCGTTCGACTCGTAGATCCCGTTGCGGGGATCGGCGGTGTGCACGAAGTCGAAGCACCCGCGCAGCCCCGTCACGTCGATCCACTGCTCGTGGTACGAGGCGGGATAGACGTCGGACCAGCCGACCGAGGTGCCGAGCCGGACCTTCGTCGTCCGCCCGCTCTTGTTGCAGCTGGGATAGGTCCGCCTGGGCGAGCGCGGCAGGAACGGCCGCGTGTGCTCGAGGTCGCGCAGGCAGTAGACGGCCTTCGGCCCGGTGCGGACGCGCTTGGTGCGCTTCCCGGTGGAGTCGCGCCGAAACAGCTCGAACTTCGCGGCATGGTCGAACTTCCAGTAGCGGCCCTGGCCGGGGATGAACTTGAAGTAGAGGCGCGCCCCGGTGGTGATGCCGATCCGGCCGCCGGCCCGCTTGTAGATCCGCTGGCGGGCGCGCATCCGGTACTTGCTGGTACGCACGCCGAACACCTCGGCGGGGCCGGCGCCGACGCTGTCGACGGAGTTGCCGGCCCGCAGAACCACCTTGCCGCGCACGGCATTGCGGTCGAGCTCGAGGTCGAACGGCTTGGTCATCTTCAGGTCCGGGCAGCGCAGCGTGGCCGCCTTGACGGGGTCGAGGCACGGGTTGGCCGGCTTCTTCTGCGCCTGGCCGCCCGCGCTGGCGGCGACGGCCAGCGCAGCCACGCAGGCGAGGAAGAGGGCGATGTAGTTGCGGGTCCGGGTCATCTGCAGCGGTGATTTCTAGCGGACGCCGCCGGCGTCACTCGGCACATGCCCCGGTATCAACCGGCCTTGCGGCCTTTCGGAGCGCTCCGGCGACCACGGAATCGGGCACGCCGTATCCCGTTCCACTGCCCGAGCCGGTCGCGGCGGCGAAAATCGTCGTCACCACCTGCCCGGCCCCGTCGACCATCGGGCCGCCGGAGTTCCCGGACCGCACGAGCCCGCGCAGCGACGTGATGCGGCGGCTGACCGGGCCCCGCCCGTAGGCGTCCTGCGTCAGCACCGACCGGGTCGAGCCCAGGCGCCCGGGCTCGACGTCGTAGGGGCCGTTCTGCGGGAAGCCGAGGATCGCCGCCGACGTGCCGACCGGGGCGTCGATCCGGAGCTTGAGCGCCGGACGGCTCCGTGCCGCATCGGTGCGGAGGATCGCGATGTCGTTGCGCGCGTCGAACCAGATCGCGTCGGCGTCGTGCCGGGTGCCGGAGCCGTCGAGCTGGACCGTCGTGTCGTCCTGCCCCGCCACCACGTGGGCGTTCGTCACCACCATGCCGTCGCCGGCGATCCAGCCGGAGCCCTGCACCCCGAGACCGCAGGCCGTGCCGAGGATCCGGACCACGCTGGCGCCGGCGGCCCGCACCTCGGGGTCGCGCGCGATCGCCGAATCCGGCGGGCGGACGTTCGCGCTCGGCCCGTTGATCTGCGGCAGCGGGTCGAATCGCGCCAGCGCGTTGATGATCGGGCCGGACGGCGGCAGATGGTCGTTGAGCTCGCTCAGGATCGCCGAGCGCTGGATGGTGTCCCGGAATTCGCGCGCGCCGGGCGTCTGCAGCGCCACGGCGCCGAGGATCCACGCGATACCGAGCCCGAGACAGGCGGCGAGCACGAACCCGCCGGCGCCGTCGAGGCGCCCGAGCGCGCCGCCGAGGCGCTGGCGCAGGCTGAAGCCGAGGAACTCGAGGCCGGACGCGAGGATGCCGCCGATCAGCAGCGCGCCGACCAGGGCGGCCAGCGGCGCGTAGGGCGACTCCGCGCCCTCGCTGAGCACCAGCGGCCCGAGGCGCGATCCGACGATCGCGCCGCCCGCGAACCCGGCCAGGGAGAGCGCACCGACGATCAGGCCCTGTGCGTAGCCCCACAGGCCCATCAGCAGCGTGAACGCGAGGATGATCCAGTCGAGCTCCGTCACAGGCGCGAAACGGTAGTGGCCGCCCGCAAACCGGGGCGGTACAGGCGCCGCAGGCAGTACGCTGCCCGGCTGTGACGAGCCAGTCCGCGTATGAGCGGCGCCGCCGGTTGACGCACAGGGCTCTCCCGGTTCTGGGCTCCGCCGCGATAGTCGCGTTCGGCGGCGGGCTGCTGATCGGCAAGGCCACCGAATCCGGCTCTGAGAGGGTCGCGAAGCAGTTCACGAGCGCGTGGCAGCGGGGCGACTACACGGCGATGTACGACCTCCTCTCCGACGGGGCCAAGGCGCGCTACTCGCGCTCGTCGTTCGAGCAGGCGTACGCCAACGCGGGCGCCACGTCCACGGCGACCGCCATCGCCGTCGCGGAGCCCGCCGGGGGCGGCGACGGCAAGGTCCGCGTGCCGGTCACGGTCCGCACGAAGGTGTTCGGCACCGTCATGGGCGAGGTCGCCGTGCCGGTCGCGGACGAGGCAGTCGACTGGGCGCCGGACCTCGTCTTCCCCGGGCTCGCCGCCGGCCAGCGACTCGAGCGGGAGACGCAGGCACCGGCGCGGGCGAAGATCGTGTCCTCCGACGGCAAGGTTCTCGCCGACGGCCCCGGCGACGCCCGCACCCACCCGGAGGAGGTCGGCGGCTCGATCGCGGGCGAGATCACGAAGCCCGCGGACGCGAAGGCGCGCCTCGCGCTCTACGAGCGCGGCTTCCCGCCGGACACGGCGGTCGGAATGACGGGGCTCGAGCGCGCGCTCGAGCCGCAGGTGGCAGGCACGCCGGGCGGCACGCTGAAGGCGGGCGGGCGGGTCATCGCCACGAGCCGACCGCGCCCCGCCACGCCGGTGCGGACGACCATCGACAGCCGCGTCCAGGCAGCCGCGGTCACGGCCCTCGCGGGACGGCTCGGCGGGATCGCGGCGGTCGACCCCCGCAACGGCGAGATCCGGGCACTGGCAGGCATCGCCTTCTCGGCCCCCCAGCCGCCCGGCTCGACGTTCAAGATCGTCACGACCGTGGCCGCCCTCGACGCGGGCAAGGTCGCGCTGAAGGACAAGTTCCCGGTCGAGAGCCATGCGGTGATCGACGGCGTCGACCTCGACAACGCCAACGGCGAGCTGTGCGGCGGCACGCTGGCCGAATCGTTCGCCCACTCGTGCAACTCCGTCTTCGCCCCTCTCGGCGTGAAGGTGGGCTCGGCGGGCCTCGTCGAGACCGCCGAGCGCTTCGGCTGGAACTCGAAGCCGACCGTCCCCGGCGAGGTCCCGAGCACGATGCCGCCGGCGTCCGACATCGTCGATCCGCTCGCGGTCGGCTCGACGGCGATCGGCCAGGATCGCGTGCTCGCCACGCCGCTCCAGCTCGCGTCGGTGGCGCAGACCATCGCCGCCGGCGGACTGCGCTACCTGCCCACGCTCCAGCCCGGCCTGCGCCGCAAGCCGATCAAGGTGACCTCGCGCAAGACCGCGCAGCAGCTGGCCGGCCTGATGGCGGGCGTCGTGGTCTACGGCACCGGGACGCTGGCTCAGATCCCTGGAGTCAAGGTCGCCGGCAAGACCGGCACGGCCGAGCTGGAGGACACGCGCGGCCCGGACGGCGAGCCGATCGAGAGCGGCCCCGAGAACACGGACGCGTGGTTCACGAGCTTCGCGCCGATCGCCAAGCCCAGGATCGCGGTAGCGGCGATGTTCGTCCGCAACGGCTCGGGCGGCGATGTGGCAGCGCCGGCAGCAAAGACGGTCCTGCAGGCCGGGCTGTAACCGCCGGCCGGGGCGGTACGCCTAAATATCGAGCTCGTAGATGAGCTTCTCGCGCTTGCCCTTCTCGACATCGAACGGGCCGATGATCTCGAGCTCGAGCGGGCGGTTCTCGGTGTTCTGCAGCGGGAACTGGAACAGGACGAGCATGCCGCCGGTCGGTCCGAGCTGGGCGACGCTGCCGGACGCGGGGGTGCACTCGTCGGGCGCCAGCACCTTGGGCCGGTAGGCGAACGGGTTCCTGCGGTCGATCTCCAGCGGCTCGAAGCGCGTGCCCTGGTTGTCGATGACCTCGAAGTGGTCGGCGCTGCGCCTGGGCTCGTCGCCGTGGTTGCAGACCTGGACGAAGACGCCGTAGAGCGACTCGCCGGGCGGGGCCGGGCGATCGAAGTAGGCCTTGTCCTCCTCGATCCTCAGGTTCAGCTCGCGCGTCAGGAAGACGTTGTAGTGCAGGCCGCCCAGCGGGAGGCTGAGGCCCTCGCGGGCAGGCTCCTCGACGCCCTGCTCGGCATGGTTGCCGCACGCCGCGAGCGCGAGCACCGCCATGAGTGCGAGGGCGGCGCAGGCCAGATGGCGTATGAGGCGGTGACGGCGCATGGACGGCGGGCAGTCTATGGGAAACGGCCGCTTGCTAGGCGTCCTGGGCAGCGGCGGCGTCACCACGGCGGGCCCCGGGGTGCGCACCGAAGCGCGGAGCCTTGTAGTCGTCGTATCCCCCGACCGTCGCGCGCTTGAGCTCGCCGGCCGGCGGGTCCTCGAAGATCTTCCGCAGGCGTTCGAGGGCGATCCGCGTCTGCCGCTTGATCCAGCGGTGGCCGCCGCGCTGCTTGATCTTGTCGACGAGCGTCGCGGGCTCGGCCAGCGTGCTCATCTCCACGCGGGTCCCGCCGTGCTCGGGGATGAAGTCGTAGACGGCGACGAAACGCGAGCGGCCCCTGCGCCCGACCCGCCCCGACTCGACGATCCGCCGCGGGCGGTCGCACTCGGTGACGTCGATCTCCGCCCAGTCGCTCGTGTTCTTGCCCCGGTCGAACTTGAAGCGCGCGGCCGCGCCGAGGCCGACGGGGTTCGCCCGCGCCAGCCGGAACTCGGCGAGGTAGTGGTCGCTCCACGACGGGCGTAGCGACAGGTCCGAGACGAAATCGAACACCTCTTCCCGCGGGGCGGAGATGACGAGGCTGACGGTGACCTGACGCACTGGCCGGGATTCTACGGGGAATGCCGCAACGGTCGAACCCGCCTGGTGGGGCCGTGGGGTCGACGCCGCCGGGGGTCCGGGGGCGGGAGGCCCCGGTCAACTTCCTAAGCGGCGATGTGCGGCTTGGCCTGGAGATGCCGCTCGGAGGCGTGCACGCGTTCCGTGCGTACGAACCGGCGGTCGTCCTCGGGCAGCATCAGCGCGCAGAGGTCGCACAGCACACGCCCGGACACCGTCTCGTGCATACGCTCGCCGACCAGCGGGGTGCGATGGCACTTCGAGCAGAAGGGCCTACCGCTCTTCAGCGCGCCGACGGACTTGCGGAGGAGGATGGCGGCGATGTCGGGCATGCGGCCCTGTTCCCGCACGTTGCGGGAATTCCTCCCGGAACGGCTCTCGCTGGCGGAATTCATGCAGAGAGCGGCGTTTCCTCTTCACGGGCATTTGGGTACCTCGTTTAGAATCCGCACAAGTCCCCAAGGAGGAGAACGGATGATGCAGTCCTTCGATTCAGGAACGCTTGCGGGGGCAGGGTCCTTCGAGTGCGAGGCGTGCGGTTTCGCCGTCGTCTTGAGGGAGAGCGACCATCTACCGGAGTGTGCACGCTGCGAGGGAACGCAGTTCCGCCGCGCCTCGATGTTCGCCACGGAGGAAACGCAAGACACCGCCGCACTCGCGGCGGAGCCGGCTCCCGACTGGCTGGCCGGTGCGCGCGAAGCGCTCACCGACGCCGGCGACATCGCGGCCGGCGACTACCTGGCAGTGGAGCTGGACGACACCGTGCGGGTGTTGCCGCTGGCCGACGGCTGGACCCGGATCGGGCGCAGCCTGTCAGCCGACGTGCGGCTCGACGACCCGTCGGTCTCGCGCCGGCACGCGCTCGTGTACCGCGACGCCGACGGCGCCAAGGTGCTCGACGACCGCAGCCTGAACGGCGTGTTCCGCAACGGCGAGCGGGTCGATCTCGCGGAACTGGACGACGGCGACGTGCTCGGCGTGGGGCGGTTCGCGCTCCACTTCATGCAGCTCGCGGGAGACCGGGAGGTGCAGACGGTCTAGGGAATCAGTCGCGAGACGGCCCGGACCAGAAGGCGTCCCCCACCGTCACCGTGCCGGCCACTTCGGCCTGGTTGCGCAGCGAGTGGGGGTCGTCGTCCTCATACGCGAACAGCGAGTCCGCAGTACGCGGACGCGCCACGCCCGTCCCGCCGAGATGGCGGTCGACGATCTTCGCGCAGCGGCGCCCTTCGGCGATCGCGGTGACCACGAGCGACTGGCCGACGCGCGCGTCGCCGCAGGCGAACACAGCGTCCTGGCGCGTGCCGTAGACGGGGGCCTTGACGTTGCCGCGGGCGTCGAGGTCGAGCTCGAGGTCCTCCACGAGCCCGGCGTGCTCGGGTGAGGTGAAGCCGATGGCCACGAGCACGAGGTCGGCCGCGTGGTCGAACTCGCTGCCGGGCACGGCGCGGAGGTCGCGGGAGGAGGTGCCCTCCACCCGGCGCGCGTGGACGCCCGCGACGCGGCCATCCTCCCCGACGACCTCGGTCACCTGCGACGCCCACTGGCGCTTGCCGCCCTCGTCGAGCGCGTAGGTGCTGAGCGTGCGCTTGGGCGGCAGCGGCCACGGCGTCAAGGCATCGCGCCCTGACGCGGGCAGCTCGGGGTAGACGTCGAGCATCTGGACGTCGGCCGCGCCCTCGCGGATCGCATTCGAGATGCAGTCCATGCCGGTGTCGCCGCCGCCGACCACCACGACCCGCTTGCCGGCCGCGACGATCCGCTGGTCCTCCGGGGTCTCGAAGAACTTCCGGCCTTCCTGCTCGGCCACGAACCGGTTGCGCTGGTAGAGGTAGTCCATCGCGGGATGCACGCCGGCGAGCTCCGAGCCGGGCACGTCGAGCGGCCGCGGGACCCGCGAGCCGATCGCGATCACCACGGCGTCGTGCTGCCCGCGCAGGTCGGAGGTCGAGAGGTCGCGGCCGACGTCGACGCCGCACTCGAACCTGATCCCCTCCTCCTCCATCAGCTTCGTCCGGCGGTCGATGATCCACTTCTCGAGCTTCGCGTCCGGCACGCCGAACCGCAGCAGGCCGCCGGGGGCCTCGTCGCGCTCGTAGACGGTGACCTCGTGCCCGAACCCGTTCAGCTGCGCGGCGGCCGCGAGGCCGGCCGGTCCGGAGCCGACCACGGCGACGGTGCGGCCGGTGCGGCGCTCGGGCGGATTGGCGGAGATCCAGCCCTCGTCGAAGCCCTTCGTGACGATCGCCAGCTCGATCTGCTCGATCGTCACCGGGTCGTCGTTGATCTGCAGCACGCACGCGGACTCGCACGGCGCCGGGCAGATCAGGCCCGTGAACTCGGGGAAGTTGTTGGTCGCGTGCAGCTGGGTGAGCGCGTCACGCCAGCGGTCGCGATAGACGAGGTCGTTCCAGTCCGGGATGCGGTTCCCGAGCGGGCAGCCCTCGTGGCAGAACGGCACGCCGCAGTCCATGCAGCGGGCGCCCTGCTCGCGGAGCGTCTCCTCGGGCGGGAGGTCGAAGTACTGCTTGTAGTCGTCCACGCGCTGCTCGGGGTCGCGCTTCTCGAAGCCGACCCGGTGGATACGCAGGAACGCGCCGAGCTCGCCCATCGCTACGCGTGCGCCGCCGTCTGGCTGGACGCGGCGGCGGCCTCTTCGAGTGCCCGCTTGTAGTCGTGCGGCATCACCTTCACGAAGTCCGCACGGGCCTTCTCCCAGTCGCCGAGCAGCCGTTCGGCGACGGGCGAGCCGGTGCGCTCGTGGTGCTCGGCGATCAGGGTGCGGACCTCCTCGGCGTCGTCGCCGACGAGCTCCTCGAGCCCGACCAGCTCCATGTTGCACAGCGCGGGGAAGGCGCCATCGGGGTCGTAGATGTAGGCCATGCCGCCGCTCATGCCGGCGGCGAAGTTGAGCCCGGTGGGGCCGATCACGACGACGCGGCCGCCGGTCATGTACTCGCAGCCGTGGTCGCCGACGCCCTCGACCACCGTGCGCGCGCCCGAGTTGCGGACCGCGAAGCGCTCGCCCGCGTAGCCGCGGAAGAACGCCTTGCCGCTGGTGGCCCCGTAGAGGACCGTGTTGCCGACCACGACGTTCTCCTCGGCCGCGAACGCGGCGTCGGGGTGCGGGTGGACGACGACCGTGCCGCCGGACAGGCCCTTGCCGACGTAGTCGTTCGCGTCGCCGGTCAGCGTGAGGCTCACGCCCGGCGCGAGCCACGCGCCGAAGCTCTGGCCGGCCGAGCCCTCGAGCCTGATGTCGATGGTGCCTTCGGGCAGCCCGGCGGCGCCGCGGGCGCGCGTGATCTCGCTCGACAGAAGGCCGCCGACCGTGCGGTTGCGGTTGCGCACCGCAACCGAGTGCTCGACGGGCTCGCCGGAGTCGATGGCCGCGCGGCAGGCCGCGATCAGCTCGTGGTCGAGCGCGTCGTCGAGCACGGGCTCGGGAGCGCGGGTGCGATGGCGCGGCGCGTCAGGGTCGATCTCCTCCGGAACCGCCAGCAGCGGCGAGAGGTCCAGGCCGCGCGCCTTCCAGTGGTCGACCGCGTCGTCGGCCCTGAGCAGCTCGGTGCGGCCGATCAGCTCGTCGACGGTTCGCACGCCGAGGCCGGCCATCAGCTCGCGGGCCTCCTCGGCGACCATGAAGAGGTAGTTGACGACGTGCTCGGGCTGGCCCTCGAAGCGCTCACGCAGCACCGGGTCCTGGGTCGCGATGCCGACGGGGCAGGTGTTCAGATGGCAGACGCGCATCATCACGCAGCCGAGCGCGATCAGCGGAGCCGTGGAGAACCCGTACTCGTCGGCGCCGAGCAACGCCGCGATGACCACGTCGCGGCCGGTGCGCAGCTGGCCGTCCGTCTCCACGAGGATCCGCGAGCGCAGGTCGTTGCGCAGCAGCGTCTGCTGGGTCTCGGCGAGGCCGATCTCCCACGGGATGCCCGCGTGGTGGATCGAGGACTGCGGCGAGGCGCCCGTGCCGCCGTCGTGGCCGGCGATGACCACGTGGTCGGCGTTCGCCTTGGCGACGCCCGCGGCGACGGTGCCCACGCCGATCTCGGACACGAGCTTGACGGAGATGCGCGCGTTCGGGTTCCCGCAGCGCAGGTCGTAGATCAGCTGCTTGAGGTCCTCGATCGAGTAGATGTCGTGGTGCGGCGGCGGCGAGATCAGGCCGACGCCCGGGGTCGAGTGGCGCAGCCGCGCGATGTAGTCGTCGACCTTGTGGCCCGGCAGCTGGCCGCCCTCGCCGGGCTTCGCGCCCTGGGCCACCTTGATCTGCAGCTCATCGGCGTTGACGAGGTAGTCGATCGTCACTCCGAAGCGGCCCGACGCGACCTGCTTGATCGACGAGCGCCGCTCGTCGGTGAAGCGCACGGGATCCTCCCCACCCTCGCCGGTGTTCGACTTGCCACCGAGGCGGTTCATCGCCACGGCGAGCGACTCGTGCGACTCGGGCGACAGCGCGCCGAGGCTCATCCCGCCGCTCTTGAAGCGCTTGACGATGTCCTTCGCGGGCTCGACCTCGTCCAGCGGGACAGGCTCGACGTCGTCGCGCAGCTTGAGCAGCCCGCGCAGCGTCGAGCGCTTGACCGCCACGTCGTTGACGTAGGTGCGGAAGCGCTCGTAGGCGTCGGGGCCCTCGCTGCGCGCGGCGTGCTGGAGGTTCGCGATCGTCTCGGGGTTCCAGCCGTGGAACTCCCCGTCGCGGCGCCAGGCGTAGACGCCGCCGGAGGGCAGCAGGTCGGACTCGGCGGCCGGGTAGGCGCGCGCATGGCGGTCGAGCGACTCCGCGGCCATCACGTCGAGGCCGATGCCGCCGAGGCGCGACTTCGTCCCCGTGAAATGCCGGTCGACCAGGTCGGAGTCGATGCCGATCGCCTCGAAGATCTGCGCGCCGCTGTACGAGCGGATCGTCGAGATCCCCATCTTGGAGAGGATCTTGAGCAGGCCCTTGCCGAGCGCCCTGACGACGGCCGCCTGGGCATCGTCGAGCTCGAGGCCGTCCGTCAGGCGGTCGTCGCGGTGCAGCGCCGAGAGCGACTCGAACATCAGGTACGGGTTCACCGCGGACGCGCCGAAACCGATCAGGCACGCGATGTGGTGGACCTCGCGCGCCTCGCCGGTCTCGACGACGAGGCCGCAGCGCAGGCGCGTGCGCTCGCGGACGAGATGGTGGTGCACGGCGGAGGTGGCGAGCAGGGACGGGAGCGGGGCCCGCTCGGCGCCGACGTTCCGGTCGGACAGGATCAGGATCGTCATCCCACCCTCGACGAGGCGCGAGGCCTCCTCGCAGATCTCCTCGAGCCGGCGCTCCATGCCTCGCGCGCCCTCCGCGACCGGCCACGTGATGTCGATCGTCCGCGACTCGAACACGTAGTGGTCGACCTGGCGGATCCGCTCGAGGCTCGTGTTGAGAACGATCGGCTGCTTCATCACGAGCTGGTGGCAGTGGTCGGCCGATTCGCCGAGCAGGTTCAGCTCCGGGCCGATGCGCGAGATCAGGCTGGTCACGACGGTCTCGCGGATCGGGTCGATCGCGGGGTTCGTGACCTGGGCGAACAGCTGCTTGAAGTAGTCGAACAGCGGCGGGCGCTGGTCGGAGAGCACGGCGAGGGCCTTGTCGTTGCCCATCGACCCCGACGGCTCGGCGCCGTCGCGCGCCATCGGAGCGAGCAGCACCCGGAGGTCCTCCTCGCTCCAGCCGAACGCCAGCTGGCGGGCGCGCAGCGGCTCGACGCGCGGCACGCGCGGGCTCCGCTCGGGCAGGTCGTCGATGACGACGACGCGATCGGCCATCCACTCCTTGTACGGGTGCCGGCGGGCGAGCTGGGCCTTGATCTCCTCGTCGCCGACGATGCGCTCGTCCTCGAGGTCGACGAAGAAGAGCTTGCCCGGGTGCAGGCGGCCGCGGGCGACGACCTCCTCGGGCGGAAACTCGAGCACGCCGGTCTCGGAGGCGAAGACGACCCAGCCGTCGCGCGTCTCGAGCCAGCGGCCGGGACGGAGGCCATTGCGGTCGAGCGTCGCGCCGATCACGCGGCCGTCGGAAAAGGCGACCGCCGCCGGGCCGTCCCACGGCTCCATCAGCGACCCGTGGTAGGCGAAGAAGTCCTTGACCTCCGGCGGGAGCTCCTCGCGGCCCTCATACGCCTCGGGGATGAGCATCGAGATCGCGTGCGACGGCGAGCGGCCGCCGAGGACGAGGAGCTCGAAGACCGCGTCGAGGCTGGCCGAGTCGGACAGGTCCTCGTGCAGCAGCGGCTGAAGGTCGGAGAGGTCGGTCGGGAACCGCGGCGAGGACATCTGGTCCTCGCGCGCCCGCATCCAGTTGCGGTTGCCGCGCAGCGTGTTGATCTCGCCGTTGTGGGCGAGCATCCGATACGGGTGGGCGAGCTCCCAGCTCGGGAAGGTGTTGGTCGAGAAGCGCGAGTGGACGAGCGCGAGGCGGCTCTCCACGCGCGGATCCTTGAGATCGGGGAAGTAGCCCGGCAGCTGCGGGGCCTTGAGCATGCCCTTGTAGACGACCGTCCGGCTCGAGAAGCTCGGGAGCGCGAGGTCGGCGATGCGCTTCTGCTCGATCCGGCGGCGGATCACGTACAGGACCCGTTCGAAGGCGTCCTGATCCTCGACCTCGGATCCGGCGCCGACGATGAGCTGCGAGATGTGCGGCGCGCACGCCAGCGCGACCCGTCCGCAGTGGGTGGCGTCGGCCGGCACCTCACGCCAGCCCAGGACCTCCTGGCCCTCGGCCTTGACGATCTCCTCGATCGCCTCGGCGGCACGCTCGCGCGCCTCCACCGCGGCGGGCAGGAAACACACGCCGACGCCGTAGCGACCGAACGCGGGCAGGTCGATCCCGGCCCCGCCGAGCTCCTCACGCAGGAAGCGGTCGGGGATCTGGATCAGGATCCCGGCGCCGTCGCCCGTCTCCGGGTCGGCGCCCTCCGCCCCGCGGTGCTCCATGTTGTCCAGCGCCACCAGCGCCCGCTCGACGACCTCGTGCGAAGCGGGCGCGCGCAGGCGCGCGACGAACGCCACGCCGCAGGCGTCGTGCTCGTAGCTCGGGTCGTACAAGCCCCGGGGGGCCCCGTGTGTTGCTGTTCCGGTCATAGATGAGAGTCCCCCGACAGGGGCTGCTGGCACTGTCGACGGCTCGCACAGAGTACCAGCGGCGGGCCGGATTTCGGCCCCAGACGAAGCTCTGCGATGATCGCCCGAGCATGGCCACGACCATCACCGTCCTCTCCCAGAAGGGCGGCACCGGCAAGACCACCACGACCCGCACCCTGTGCGACGTCCTGCGCCGCGCCGGGATGAAGGTGCTCGCGGTGGATCTCGACCCGCAGGGCAACCTGTCCGACTACTTCGACGTGCCCGCCGACGCCGACCCGACGATCGCCGACGTGCTGGCCGGCCGGGCGCGCGCGCTGGACGCGATCCACGACGACGTCCTCCCCGCGAACCTCGGGCTCGCCGAGGCCGAGCTGGTGCTGAGCGGGAAGATGGGCCGCGAGATGACGCTGCGGCGGGCGCTGCGCGAGCCGGGCCGCCAGTACGACGCGATCCTGATCGACTGCCCGCCCTCGCTCGGACTCCTGACCGTCAACGCGATAGTCGCCGCCGACCAAGCGCTGATCTCGAGCGAGGCCGAGTACTTCTCCCTGCAGGGTGTCGAGCAGGCGCTCGAGGTGGTCGAGCTGGCCAAGGAGAACCTCCACCCGGACCTCGAGCTGCTCGGCGTGGTCCTCAACATCGCCGACCTGCGAACCAACCACGCGCGCGAGGCGCACCGCCAGCTCAAGGAGCGGTTCGGCGACAAGGTCTTCTCGACGCCGATCCGGCGGTCGGTGGCCTACGCCGAGTCGGCCGAGCGCGGGGTCTCGATCCTCGACAGCCGGCCGGACCTCGGCAGCGACTACCTGGCGCTCGCGTCCGAGGTGGCGGAGCGCCTCGGCTGGGAGGCCGAGCACGAGACGATCCGCACGCTCGCTCCGGCCTGAGCCGGCGCGGCCGAGGGAATAGTCTCCCGCCCGTGTCCGACTTGCTGAGGGAGTCCGCGCTGGGGTTGGCGGAGAAGGTGCGGTCCGGGGAGGTCAGCTCACGCGAGCTGGTTCAGGCCTCGCTCGACCGGATCGCCGCCACCGAATCTCTGAACCACTTCACGCTGGTCGACGCCGAGGCGGCGCTGGCGGCGGCCGACGAGGTGAAACCCGGCGACCCACGCCTGTTCGCGGGCGTGCCGTTCCCGATCAAGGACCTGTTCGCCCCGGTCGCCGGCTGGCGGATGGCGCAGGGCTCGGACCTGCTCGGCGAATTCACACCCGACTACGACTACGCCCAGGTGCGCAGGTTCCGCGAGGCCGGCTTCATCCTCATCGGCAAGACGCAGACGCCGGAGTTCGGGATCCTGCCCGTGACCGAGCCGCGCCGTTTCGGCCCCGCCCGCAACCCGTGGGATCCCGAGCGGACCACCGGCGGCTCCAGCGGCGGCGCCGGCGGGGCGGTGGCGGCAGGCGTCGTTCCCGCCGCCCACGCCAGCGACGGCGGCGGCTCGATCCGCATCCCGGCGGCGTGCAACGGCCTCGTCGGCCTCAAGCCGGCGCGCGGGCGTATCTCGCGCGCGCCGGACCTCGGCGACCACTTCCTCTCCACCGACGGCGTGCTCACCCGCACGGTCGCGGACTCGGCGGCCCTGCTCGACCTCATGTCGGGGCCCGAGCACGGCGACGCCACGTGGGCACCGCCCCCCGAGGCCCCGTTCGCCGAGCTGGCGCAGCGGGATCCCGGGCAGCTGCGCATCGCCCTGACCATGGACCTGCCGGTCGAGGGCGAGCTCGACCCGGAGTGCGAGCGGGGCGCCCGCGAGGCGGCCAAGCTGCTCGAGTCGCTCGGCCATCGCGTCGAGGAGGTCACGGCGCCGTGGAAGGACGCCGACCTGCTGCCGACTTTCACGGTCCTGTGGTCCGTGGGCGTGGCCGCCAGCGTGATGCACGGCGAGATCGTCAGCGGCAACAAGGCCGGCCCGGACACCGTCGAGCCGCTCACCCAGTGGCTGCACGAGACCGGGTTCGGGTTCTCGGGGCCCGAGCACGTCGGCGCCACGGTGATGCTGCAGGCGTTCTCGCGCGGGGTCCTGGCCCTCTGGCGGGAGTACGACCTCGTCCTCACCCCGGCCCTGGGCAAGCGGCCCGTGAAGCACGGCGAGATCGACCCGTGCGGCGAGAACCCCGCGTACGAGTTCAAGAAGTCGGGCGAGTTCACCCCGTACACGGCGACATCGAACGTGACCGGGCAGCCGGCGATCTCCATCCCGGTGTTCCAGGGGGACGACGGCCTCCCCACCGGGGTGCAGCTCATCGGTCCCCCGGTCGGCGAAGGACTCCTCCTCGCCGTGGCGCGCCAGCTCGAGGAGGCATCCCCCTGGGCCGGCCGGGTACCACCGGAACCTACGGGCTGAAGCCGGGTTCACCGCTACGGTGACTGCGTCCCGTCCGGGACGCACCACCGCTGCCATGCCCAACCGCTCGCTCAAGACACTGCTCCTCGCCGCCGTGGTCCTGGCCGCCCTGGCCGGCACCGCCCAGGGCCAGCTCGGCCGCACGACAGCGGGCGGGACGATCCAGCCGCTCGGGCCCCTCGACGGGTCCAGGCCCGGCTTCGCGGCCCTCGGCGACGGCCCGGGCACCGCACGCGTGGTGCGCGAGCTGCCCCGCGCCAAGGCGCAGGTGAACCGCAGCAAGCGGCGGCGCTCGCTCGCCTACTTCGCCCAGCTCAGCGACTTCCAGCTCGCGGACGAGGAGTCGCCGGCGCGCATCGAGCTGTTCGACAACCGCCCGACCGGTCTCTACTCGTGGCGCCCGCAGGAGGCGCTGATGCCGTTCGTGATCGACGCGTCGATGCGCCAGCTGTCCAACTTCACGCAGGCCAGCCCGAACCGCACGCGCGGCGGCTTCAGGGCGTTGATGAACTTCGCGCTCGTCACCGGCGACCAGGCCGACAACCAGCAACTGAACGAGAACCTCTGGTCGCGCGACCTGATCGAGGGCGGCCGGACGATCAACCCGAACAGCGGCGAGCGCAAGAACGACTACGCCGAGTGCAAGCCGTTCGACGAGCTCGCGCTGAAGGGCCGTCCGTACGACGAGGCGCAGCGCTACACCGGCGTCCAGGACTACGACGACTACGAGATCGGCAACGGCAGCGGCAACTTCTACGACCCCGACGAGCCGGCCGGCCTCTTCGACCAGTGGCCCGCCTACCCGGGCCTGATGGACCGGGCCGAGAAGCCGTTCGTGTCCCACGGCCTGCGCCGCGGCAGCGCGAGCGTGCCGACCTACGTCGCCAACGGAAACCACGACGGCGGCGTCCAGGGCAACCTCAACACCAACGCCACCGACGAGCAGCTCGTCGTCGGCTGCTTCAAGCCCTTCGACAGCAATCCCGCGGCGACCCTCTCGGCCCGCGGCGCCTTCGCGCAGGGCCAGGGCTTCCCGGTGCCGCCGGATCCCGGCCGGCGCTTCTCCGACCGCGTCGAGCTGAAGCGCATCTACTCGCTCGGCACGCAGGGCGACGCGCACGGGTTCGCCAAGGTGAACCCCGGCGAGAACCAGGCGTCCGGCTACTCGGCGAGCTACTACAGCTTCGACCCGCGGCCGGGCCTGCGCTTCATCTCGCTCGACACGGTCTCCGAGGGCGGCTCCGTCATCGGCTCCCCGGCCGGCAACATCGACGAGCCCCAGTGGCGCTGGCTCGTGGGGCGAGCTCGAGGACGCCAAGGCCACCGGCAGGCTCGTGGTCCTCTACGGCCACCACCCCACCCGCTCGCTCAGCTCCGCGACGCCCGACGAGGCCGCCGGCTCGTGCTCGGGCAGCTACCCGAGCGCCGGCGGCGCCTACTCCGGGCCGCCGAACGCCGCCGGCGTCCGGCACGGGATCGGCTGCGACCTCGACCCGCGCAGTTCCGTCCCGATGCACCTCGGGCCCGAGGTGGTGTCGCTGTTCGACCGCTACCCCAACGTGATCGCCTACGTGGCGGGCCACGCCCACGCGAACCGCGTCTACGGGTGTGGCCGGGCCGCGGGCTGCCCGAAGAACTCCAACTGGTGGGAGATCACCACGGCCGCCATCGCCGACTGGCCGCAACAGCAGCGACTGCTCGAGGTCATGGACAACGCCGACGGCACGGTCTCCATCATCGGCACGCCGGTCGACCACGCCGCGCCCGCCGCGGTGCCGCCGCCCGGCACGCCGGCCGCCTCGCTGACCACCGATCAACTCGCCTCGCTCGGCCGCTCCTTCGCGTGGAACGACCCGCAGGTGGCTCCCGGCGCCACCGGCGCCGCGCGCGACCGCGACGTCGAGCTGATCGTCCGCGACCCCCGCCAGGGCAAGGGCGCCGGCCTGTGCGCCGTCGCGTCGAAGAAGTCCCCGAAGAGCAAGACGGTTGACCGCGCCGTGCTCGGCCGCGCCCGGACGAGCGTCCGCAAGGCCTACCCGAAGGCCAGCCTGACGAAGAAGACGACGGCCTTCGACACCTACTGCCTCGTCGGCGGCGGCACGATCCGGACCGGCCACCCGACGCTCAAAATGCTGCTCCCGCTCAGCAAGCGCGAGCGGCGGCGGATCAACAGGCGCACGGTGATCTCCCTCTCGGCGCGCAAGACTCACAAGCTCAAGGGCGTGCGGCCGGGCTCGTCGGAGAAGACGGTCCGCAGGCGCTTCCGCAAGGTCAAGCCGATCCGCATCGGCTCCTCGCGCTGGTACCTGGCGCGGGCGCCCAAGGCACGCATCGTCGTCCGCGTGCGGCGCGGCAAGGTGGCCGAGGTCGGCCTCGCCGACAAGAAGCTGACCGCCTCACGCAAGGCCGCGACGCGGTTCCTGCGCTCGCTGTAGCCGGGGCGCCGGCCTCGGCCGCCGGCGCTACAGGCCGTCGAGGACCGCGGCGTCGCGTTCGTACGTCAGCAGCGCGCGGGCCTCGGCCGGCCCCAGCCAGCGCAGCTCGTCGACCTCGTCGTTCGGAGCGAACTCGCCATCCAGCACCGTCATCCGCCAGTAGCGCACCTGCTTGAAGCGGCCCTTGCGGTCGTGGTACTCGGTGCCGGGCACCTCCGCGCCGAGCTCGCAGCGCAGCCCCGTCTCCTCGAGCACCTCGCGCAGGGCGGCCTCCTCGAAGCCCTCGCCGGGGTCGAGCTTGCCCTTCGGAAGGCTCCAGTCGTCGTAGTGCGGGCGATGGACGAGCAGGATCTCGAGCCCGGCCGCGGTGTCGCGGGTGACGAGGCCGCCCGCGGCGAACACCTCGTACCTGCTCAACCGAGCTCCTTGACGTCGGCGCCCCCGGGCGCGAACTGCACCCGGCGCGCCACGCACTCCGGCGCAGCCCGGCTCAGCGCGTCGAGCACGCCGCCGGTCTGCTCCCAATGGCACCAGAAGAGCACTGTGGGGCCCGCGCCGGAGATCGTCGCCCCGACCGCGCCGAGCTCTTGCGCCCGGCCGACCAGCTCCATCGAGCGTGGGTAGAGATGAGCCCGCCGGTCCTGGTGGATCCTGTCGGCCAGGCCGCGGCCGATCAGCGAGAAGTCATCGCGCACGAGGCCGAGCGTGAGCAGCGAGGCGCTGGCGATGTTGTGGACGGCGTCGGCGATCGGCACCTCGGCCGGAAGCGCCTCTCGGGCCGCCGTGGTGGCGACCGGATCGGGCGGGATCGCCAGCACCCCCTCGAGGCCCTCCGGCGGCTCGAAGCGCACCGGGTCGCCCCCGTCGCAGATCACGAAGCCGCCGAAGAGGGCGGCCGCGACGTTGTCGGGATGCCCTTCGAGCTCCACGGCGCGGTCGAACAGGGACGCGTCGAGCTCGTACATGTGGTCCGCCGCGACCAGCCCGGCGACGATCGCCGCCGCGCTCGACCCCAGCCCGCGGGAGTTGGGGATCTCCGAGGTGATCCGGAAGTGGATGCCGTCGGCCGGGTGCAGCGCCTCGAAAGCGCGCACGCAGAGGTTCGTCCGGTCGAGCGGGATGCCGGGGATGTCGCACTCCACGCCGAAGGTCCCCGTCTCCGAGACCTCGAGCACCAGCTCGAGGTCGACGGCAGCGGCGAGGACGTCGTAGCCCGGGCCGAGGTTGGCCGACGAGGCCGGCACGATCACCAGCCGGCGGCGGTTGGTCACCGGTCCCCCAGGACCGCGGCCTCGACCGCGTCGAGCTCGGCCTTGCAGGGGATCACGGACGCGGCCTGGTCGATCGCGGTCTGCGGATCCTTGAGGCCATGCCCGGTCAGCGCGCAGACGACCTTCCCGGTCGCCCCGTGCTTCAGCAGGCCCGCCACCGACGCGGCCGAGGCCGGCTCGCAGAAGATCCCCTCGCGGGAGGCCAGCAGCTTGTACGCGCTGAGGATCTCGGCGTCGGTGACCGCCCGCACCTGGCCGCGCGAGGCGGTGAACGCGTTCATCGCGTCCTCCCAGCGCGCCGGATTGCCGATGCGGATCGCCGAGGCCACGGTCTCGGGCTGGGCGACCGGCGCGCCGTCGACCAGCGGCGCCGCGCCCGCGGCCTGGTAGCCGTGCAGCACGGGGGCGGCGTCCATCTCCCCGAAGCCCTTCCACCAGGCCGTGACGTTGCCGGCATTGCCGACGGGGATGCAGAGCGTGTCGGGGGCCTCCCCGAGCTGGTCGAGCACCTCGAAGGCGGCAGTCTTCTGGCCCTCGATCCGGTACTTGTTGACCGAGTTCACCAGCGCGATCGGGTGCTTGTCGGTGAGCTCCCGCACGAGCGCGAGCGCCTCATCGAAGTTGCCCCGCAGCGAGATCACGCGCGCGCCGTGCATCAGCGCCTGCGCGAGCTTCCCCGTCGCGATCTTGCCCTCGGGCACGATCACCGCCCCGTTGAGACCGGCGCGCGCGGCATAGGCGGCCGCGCTCGCGGCGGTGTTGCCGGTCGATGCGCAGATCACCGCCTCCGCCCCCTCCTCGACCGCGGCCGACACGGCCACGGTCATCCCGCGGTCCTTGAACGAGCCGGTCGGATTGGCGCCCTCGAGCTTCAGGTAAACCTCACAGCCGGTCTCGCGCGAGAGGTACGGCGCGGGCACGAGCGGCGTCCAGCCCTCCTCGAGGGAGACGAGGGGCTCGACCGGCAGCTTGTCCGCGTACCGCCAGAGGCTCACTCGAACGTCTCCTCGATCACGCGGATCACGCGCGGCTCGGAGCGCACGAAGTCGAGCCCGGAGATCAGCTCGACTGCGGCGCGGAACTTCGACTCGAGCACCGGGTGCATGACCATCGCGAGCCGCGCGTCCTCGCCCAGCCCCTTCTGGACCACCGACTTGATCGACACGTCCTGCAGGCCGAGCACCTGCGCCACCTGGGCCAGCACGCCCGGGCGGTCCGCCACCTCGACGTGCACGTAGAACGCCGACTCGATGTCCGACAGGGCGGTGAGCTGCACCGCCGGGGGCGGCAGGTTGGGCGGCGGGATCATCGCCGACACCACGTCGCCGAGCACCGCCGAGGCCGTCTGGATCCCGCCCGCACCGGGACCGGAAAGCGTGATCTCGGTGATCGCCGGCGACTCGATCGTCACGGCGTTGAACGAGCCGTTGACCGACGCCAGCGGGTGGCCCGCGTACAGGAACGCCGGGTACACCTGGACGGCGAGCCCGTCGCCGATCCGCTCGGCGGTCCCGATGAGCTTCAGCGAGAGCCCGAACTCCTTCGCGTAGGCGATGTCGTCGGCCCGGATCTTCTCGATGCCCTCGTGCGGCACCTGGTCGAGCGACATCGGCGCGCCGAAGGCGAGCCGGGCGATGATCGCCATCTTGGCCGCCGCGTCCTTGCCGGTCACGTCCTCGGTCGGGTCCGCCTCGGCGTAGCCGAGCTCCTGCGCCTGGGCCAGCGAGTCCTCGTACGACGCGCCGGTGCGGGCCATCTCGCTGAGGATGAAGTTCGTGGTGCCGTTGACGATCCCGTAGACCCGGTCGATGTGCGCCGCGGCGAGGCTCTCGCCGATCACCCGAATCGCGGGGACGACCCCGGCGACGGCAGCCTCGTAGCGCAGCTGGACGTTCGCCTCGGCGGCCGCCGCGTAGAGCTCCTCGCCGTGCTGGGAGAGCAGCTGCTTGTTGGCGGTGACGACATGCTTGCCGGCCGCGATCGCCCGCAGGGCATAGTCGAGCGCAGGCTCGATCCCGCCCATCAACTCGACGATCAGGTCGCTGCCGGCGAGGATCTCCTCGAAGTCGCCGCTGTCGCGGCGCAGCACCCCGGAGATCACCGGCCGCAGGCCGACCTCGGCCTCGATCGCGTCGGCGCGGCTGTCCAGCAGATCGTCGAAGGCGCCGCCGACCGTGCCCCGACCGAGGAGGCCGATGCGGAACAGCTCTGGCTGCGCACCCGGCCGAGCCGGCTGCTTGCCCAGAGGCGTCCCTCCGGTGTCAGGCGTCACGCCGGGTGAGGTCGTCGAGGGTCTCGCGGCGGATTACGACCCGCGCTTCGCCGCCGCGGCAGAACGCCACGGGCGGGCGCAGGACCGCGTTGTAGTTGCTGGCCATCGCGTGACCGTATGCGCCGGTGGCCGGTATGACCAGCACGTCCCCCACCCGCGGCTCCTCGAGCCGGGCCTCCGGCACGAGCACGTCGCCCGACTCGCAGTGCATCCCGGCGATCCGGCAGGGGGTGGAATCGCCGAACCGGTCGGCGATCTCGGCCTCGTACACGGCGCCGTAGAGCATCGGGCGCGGGTTGTCGGACATGCCGCCGTCGACGGACACGTACGTGCGCACGCCGGGGATGTCCTTGACGGTGCCGACCGTGTAGAGCGTCACGCCCCCGTTCGCGACGAGCGAGCGCCCCGGCTCGCAGAGCACCGTCGCCCCCGCGGGCAGGGCGGCGAGCATCGCCTCGGCATACTCGTCGGCCGCCGGCGGGCGCTCGTCGCGCGTGTAGGCGGCAGCGAAGCCGCCGCCTACGTTGATCACCGGATGCTCCCCGAGGCCGGCGAGGACCTCGCCGAGCGTCTCGTACACGTCGAGGTCGAAGATCTGCGAGCCGATGTGCGCGTGTAGGCCGCGCGGATCGAGCCCGGCGTCGCTGCAGCGCTCGAGCGCCGCGCCGGCCTGGGCGAGCGGGATGCCGAACTTCTGGTCCTCCTGGCCGGTGGCGATCTTGGCGTGCGTGTCGGGCCTGATCCCGGGCGTCACGCGCACGAGCACCTTCTGCCCCGCGCCGGCGGCGATGCGCTCCAGCCTGTCGATCTCGTCGAACGAGTCGACGATCACGTGGCCGATCCCGGCGGCCACCGCGGCCTCGAGCTCGGCCTCCGACTTGTTGTTGCCGTGCATGTAGATGCGGGCGGGGTCGAACCCGGCGTTGAGCGCGAGGTGCAGCTCGCCCCCCGACGCCACGTCGCACGACAGCCCTTCCTCGGCGAAGACCTTCAGCGCCGCGGTGCACGGAAACGCCTTGCTGGCGTACAGCACCTCCACGTTCTCGCTCCGGGCAGTGAATGCCGCCTGGGTCTGGCGCGCCCGCTCGCGCAGGTCGTCCTCGGCGTACACGTAGACCGGAGTGCCCAGCTCGCGCGCGAGCTCGATCGTGTCGCAGCCGCCGATCTCCAGCCGCCCGGCCGCGTTGATGCGCGACCCGAGCGGGTACACGTGGGCCGCCGGCCCGAGCGAATGGTCGGCGGCGAGCGCCTGCTCTGTGTCCTCGGCGGCCATAGGGTTGGCGATTATGAAGCACGCCCCGCCGCCGAAGCCCGAGCTGGGAGAGCGCGCGGGCATCAGCTACGCGCTGTACCTGCCGGACTCCGAACCACGCGGCGGCGTGGTGATCCTCCACGGCGCCGGGTCGGCGAAGGAGAGCCACCTCGATTTCGGCCGTGTCTGCCGCGAGCGCGGGCTGGCGGCGCTGGCGTACGACGCGCGCGGCCACGGCCGGTCGGACGGCGAGTTCGGCCCCGCCGCGATCGACGACACCCTGGCGATGTGCGCGCTGGTGCGCGAGCACGCCCCGGCTGTCGCGCTACGCGGCTCGAGCCTCGGCGGCCTGTGCGCGATCCTGGCCGCCGCGCGCGACCCCGACATCGCCGCGGTGGTGGCAATCTGCCCGGCACCGGAGAGCCTGCTGCTGCGCGGGATGCGCTCGGGCCGGATCGCCGCCGACTTCCGCATCGACCGGCCGGCCACGGAGGCGTGGCTCGAGAGCGAGAGCGTGCACGACGCGGTGACCCGGCTCGGCGAGCGCACCGCGCTGCTGCTGCTGCACGCCCGCGGCGACGAGCAGGTGCCCTACACCGTCAGCGAGGAGCTGCACGCCGCGGCCCACGAGCCCAAGCGCCTGGTCGTCCTCCCCGGCGGTCACCACCGCTCGCTGCAGCACGACCTGGAGATCCAGAACCTCTCGGTGAGGTTCATCGAGAAACAGCTCTAGCGCGTCTGGCCGAGCTGGCGGAGGAGATCGGACAGGACCCCGCCCGTGCCGGTGAGCACTCCGCCGAGCTCCGGGCTGAGGACGCCGACAGTGTCGCCGAGCGTGCCGGTGACGCCCTGGGTGGTGTCGCCGAGCGTGTTGGTCAGACCGGAGATGCCGCGTCCCGCCTCGTTGTCCGGCAGCAGGGCCGGAAGGCCCGCGGCTGTCGGGCCGCTGCCGGGAGCGGCCGGGACGACGGGGCCGTTCGTGATCGCGGGCGGAGTCGGGGTGACGCCGGGGGTGTCGCCCTCGCCCACGCCGGCGACGGGAATCGGGCCGATCGGCGGTACGCCGGCCTGGCCCGCGGCCACGGCGCCGTCGGCCGGCGTGCCGGCGGCGGCGTCGGGGGTGGCGACGTCCTCGGCGGCGGGCAGGCCCTCGGCCACGAGCTGGGCCGGGCCGGTCACCCGCACCGACGTCGCGGGCTCCTTGACGACGAGGCTGCCCACGTCACGCGCGATGCCCGCGCCGGGCCAGCCGTTGAAGGCGACGAGGGCGCTGACGACGCCAAGCAGGAGAACCGCGGAGGCGATCATCACCGTGGTGGTGCCGAGGCCTGCGATGTAGGCGCGATTCGCTTTCATGAAGTGAGGTACCTCGTAGTCGCATCGACCACGACCCGGACAACCTTTAGCGGTGATTGTGGCGAATTCTGTTGCGGTCCGCGTTAGCGAGAATGATTCTCGTTTACGATCTGGCGGTGCTCTCCCTCGCGTCGCTCCCCGCGCCGGCCGATCTGGTCGAGCTGCAGTACCTGCGCACGGCGCTGATCGAGCTGGTCCTGCTCGGGGTGGCCGGCGGGATCGCCGGGACCTACGTGGTGCTGCGGCGGCTCGCGTTCTTCACCCACGCCGCGGGCACCGCGACGTTCCCCGGCCTCGTGGTGGCCGAGGCGGCCGGGATCGCCGCCCCGCTGGCTGCTCTCGCGGTGGCGCTCGGCTACGCCGGTGCCGTCGAGCGCGCCGGCCGCCGCGGGCGCGACCCGGGCGACGCCGCGACCGGGCTGATCCTCGTCGCCGCGCTGGCGATCGGCGTGATCCTCGCGAGCGACGTGTTCGAGTCGCCGGCGAGCGTCGACCGGCTCCTCTTCGGCACCTCGATCGGTCTCGCCGGGAGCGACGTCGCCCTGACGGCCGCGATCGCCGCAGTCGCGATCGCCGCTGCGGCCACCGCCGGGCGCGCCTGGACCGCGCTGGCCTTCGATCCTGCCGGGACGGCCGCCCTCGGCGTCCCTGCGCGGCGCGCCGATCTCGCACTCCTCTTGCTGGTGGCGGTCGGCGTCGTGGCCGCGCTCCCGGCGGTCGGCGCTCTGCTCGTGACGTCCGCCTTCGTGGTGCCGGCGGCGATCGCGCTGCTGCTGACCAACAGCGTCCCGGCGCTGCTGCGGGTGGCCGTGCTGGTCGGCGTCGCGCAGAGCGTCGCCGGGCTTTACCTGTCCGTCTGGCTCGACGTACCCCCCGGCCCCGCGATCGCCGTCCTCGGCGCGGCGGCGTACGGGATCTGCGCGACCGTGGTCGCGGCGCGAGGGCGCCGCCCCCGCGCGGCGGTGGCGGCGTGAGGGGCGCGGTCAGCGCTCGCCACGCGGTCCTGGGCTACGACGGCCGGCCCGTGCTCGACGGGCTCGACTTCGAGGTTGCCGCCGGCCGCTCGGTGTGCGTGCTCGGCCCGAACGGTGGCGGCAAGACCACGCTCTTCCGCGGCCTGTCCGGCGAGCTGGCCCCGCTCTCCGGCGAGCTCGAGACTGCCGGCCGGCCGGCGGTCCAGGCACAGACCGAGCGCGCGCGCCTCGACTTCCCCGTGAGCGCGCGCGACGTGGCGCTGATGGGCTCGCTCGCCCGCGGGGCCTGGTGGCGGCCCGCCGCCCGCGAAGACCGCCGCGCGGCGGACGCGGCGCTCGACCGCGTCGGTCTGGCCGACGTGGCCGCGCGGCGGTTCGGCGAGCTGTCAGGCGGCCAGCGCGCCCGCGTGCTGCTCGCCCGCGCACTGGTCCAGGACGCGGCCGTTCTCCTGCTCGACGAGCCGCTCGCCGGGGTCGACCCCGCAAGCGCGGAGCGGATCGTCACGCTGTTCGCCGAGCTGCGCGCCGAGAACCGGACGCTGCTGGTGTCGACCCACGACGTCGACAGCGCGCGCGAGTTCGACCTCGTGCTCTGCCTCCACGGCCGCCAGGTCGCGTTCGGCGAGCCGGACGCCGTGCTCACCCGGTCCGTGCTCGAGACCACCTACGGGGCAGAGATCGTCGTGATCGAGGAAGAGGGCTCGCCCCTGCGCGTGATCACCGTCCAGCACCACGAGCACTGATGGACGTCCTCGACTTCCTCATCGACCCGTGGCGCTCCGGCATCGACCGGCGGGCCCTGCTCGAGGTGGCACTGCTCGGCGCGATCTGCGGCGGCCTCAGCTTCTGGATCGTGGCGTTCCGGCTCTCGTATGCGGCCGAGTCGCTCGCGCACGGGATGCTGCCGGGGCTCGTGCTCGCCTCGCTGGCGGGCGCGCCGCTGCTGCTCGGCGCGGCCGGCGGCGTGGCCGTGGCGGCGGCACTCGTGGCCCTGGCGGCCCGCGACGAGCGGATCGGCGCCGACACGGCAACCGCAGTGGTGGTCACCGGCGCGTTCGGCCTCGGAGCGCTGCTGGCGCTCGAGCCCGAGACCCCGGCTCGGCTCGGCGAGCTGCTGTTCGGGGACCCGCTGGGCGTCAGCGACGGCGACCTCGTCGCGGCGGCGGTCCTCGCGGTCGCCGGCAGCGGCGCGCTCGTGGCGCTGCACCGCCCGCTCGTGGCCGTGGCCTTCGACCCCGGCGCGGCGGGACCGCTCGGGGTGCGCCCGGACCTGGTCCGGCTGGCGCTGGCGCTCCTGCTCGCGGCGGCGCTCGCCGTGGCCGTCCAGGGGCTCGGCAGCCTGCTCGTGCTCGCGGTCCTGGTCGCCCCGGCGGTGGCCGTCCGGCGCCACGCTGCCACCCCGGGCCGCGCGATGCTCGCCGGCGGAGGGGTGGCCGTCCTCGCGGGGCTGGCCGGCATCACGGCCTCGCAGCAGCTCGGCAGCGCGGCCGGCGCCTCGGTCGCCCTGGCCCTGTGCGGGTTCGCGGCGATCGGCGCCGCGGTCCCGCGGCGATCGCTCCCGGCTACGCCGCCCGGGGCGCGCCCGGCGGCGCGTCCCGCAGGCGGATGAACATCAGCACCCCGCCCGCGATCATCACGACGCTGATCAGCTGCGGCTGGGTCAGCCCGGCGATCACGGAATCGTTGCGGCGGATGAACTCGACGAGCAGGCGCTCGAGCCCGGAGAGCATCAGGTAGATCGCGAACAGCACCCCGGGGCGGAACCGGTCGCGCAGGTGCCACAGCGCGAGCGCGACCAGGCCCATGGCCACGGCTTCGAAGATCGGCGTCGGGTGCACCTCCTCGAGCGTCCTCACGGTCCCCTCGGGGTAGGCCATGCCCCACGGGGCGTCGGTCGCCTTGCCGTAGTCGCCGTCGCCCGACAGCTGACACCCGACGCGGCCGATCGCGTAGCCGAGCGCGAGCGCCGGGGCGCAGAGGTCGAGGAGCCGCAGGCCGAGAAAGCCGCGGTACCACGCCCACAGGAGCACCCCGATCGCACCGCCGACCGCACCGCCGAACCAGACCAGCCCGGACCCCGAGAACAGGTTCCCGAGCAGGTCGTCGCTCACATCGCTCCAGTTCTGGAGCAGGTAGTCGACCCGCGACCCGATCAGGCCGCCGGCGAGCCCGGCGAAGATGATCTCGTAGGCCCAGTCGACCGGCTTGGCGATCTCGACCAGCCGGCGTGCGACGAGCGCACCCGCGGCGACGAAGCCGAGCGCGAAGCAGATCCCGAAGGTCTGCAGGGTCAGTGGGCCAAGCTCGATCTCCGGCAGCACGGCGGGGACGCTAGCGCCCACGGCCGGCCGCCATATGGCACGGGGGGTTGCGAAGGGGGGCGTGAGCCCCCCTTTCGAGGCTTACAAGTAGCCCATCGGGTCGACCGGATTCCCGTTGACGCGCACCTCGAAGTGCAGGTGCGGGCCGGTCGAGTTGCCCGTGTTGCCCACGAAGCCGATCGTCTGACCCTTGCTGACCGACGCGCCGTTGGAGGTCGAGTAGCCCGACTGGTGGCCGTAACACGAGGACAGCGATGCCGAGTGGGCGATGCAGGTGTAGTTGCCGTAGCCGCCGGTGAAGCCGAGCAGCACGACCTTGCCGCTGTCGGCCGCGCGGATGGGGGTTCCCGTCGGCGCAGCGATGTCGATGCCGGCGTGCAGCCGGCCCCAGCGCATGCCGAAGGGCGAGGTGAACTGGCCGTTCACCGGCCAGATCATGCTGCCACTGCCGCGCTTGATCGGGCCCGGGTTGATCGCCGCCCAGCTGGTTGCGCACCCGGGCCGACTCGCGCTCGAGGCCCGCCAGATGGTCCTCGAGGGCGTGCCTGTCGGTGCGCACCTTGGAGAGGACGGCGCGGCGGCCGTTGCGGACGCTGCGCAGGTCACCCTGGCTCGAGGCGAGGCGGTCGCGCGCGCCGGCGATGTCGTCGCGGCGCGTGAGGATGGTCTCGGCCGCCTGCTGCTTGCGCTGCTCGAGGTCGGCGAGGAGCCGTTCGGCCTTCTCGGCGCGGGCCTTCAGCACGCGGACGCGGTTCACGACGATGCGGTCGTTGTCGGAGATCCGCTCGAGGAACTCGGTTCGCTCGAGCAGGTCGGTGAAGCCGTTCGCGTTGAGGATCACGGTCAGCAGGTCGGGCTGGTCGGACTTGTAGAGCTCGACGAGGCGGTCGGCCAGCGCGCCGCGTGCCGTGCGTAGCTCGGCGCGGGCCTTGGCGAGCCTGTCGCGGGCGCCCTCGAGCTGGTCGCGCGTCTCGAGCAGATCGTTGCGCGCCTCGTCGAGGTCGGCCTGCACGACGCCCAGGCGCCGCTGGGTCTTGTTGATCTCGCCCTGGAGCGAGGAGATCCGGTTGTTGTAGCGCTGGATGGTCGAGGTGAGCACGCCCTCCTGGCGCTTCTTCTTCTCGACCTGGGCCCGCTTGCCCTGGATGCGCTGGTCGAGGCTCGCCGACTGGCCCGGAAGGGGCAGCAGGACATAGGCGGAGATCGCCGCGACGAGGGTGAGGAGGAAGTACTTGCGCATGGTTGCTGCGTCCGCCGCGCACGGGCGCGGGCACCTGGAATCCTGGTAAATCCCTGCTCCGAAACGGATTCCGGGCGACCCGGACGAGCGATCACCGTAGCAAGCAGGACCCTCCAGATCCTCGATTTCCGGCGCTGTGCAAAGGATCCTGCACCCGCCTTCTACACTTCAACCCGTGGCCACTCAGAAGACGTCATTCGGACGCGACACCGGGCTCCAGCTACGGATGCTCCTCACCATGTTCCTGCTCGGGCTGTTGTACGTCGTGTTCGTCGGCGTACTGGTCGCCGCCGGCGGCAGCGCGGTGATGATCCTCGGGTTCGTCGTCCTGCTCACGCTGGCGCAGGTCTTCCTCTCGGACAAGATCGGGCTGCTCTCGATCGGAGCCAAGGAGGTCACCCCCGAGGAGGCCCCCGGTCTGCACGCCATGATCGAGCGGCTCTGCATCCAGGCCGACCTGCCCAAGCCGAAGGTCGCCGTCATGGACACCGAGCGTGCCGAACGCGTTCGCGATGGGCCGGTCGCAGAAGTCGGCCACCGTCTGCGCCAGCACCGGGCATCATGAACATGCTCTCGCCGGCCGAGCTCGAGGGCGTCATGGCGCACGAGCTGACCCACGTGAAGAACCGCGACGTGCTCGTGATGACCATCGCCAGCTTCTTCGCCAGCGTCGCTTCGATGATCCTCCAGATGGCGTTCTGGTTCGGCGGCGACGACGAGGACGGCCTGCCGGTGTTCGCGATCATCGGCATCTCGGCCGCCGTCTACGCGATCTCCTTCTTCCTGATGATGGCCCTGTCGCGCTACCGCGAGTTCGCCGCCGACCGCGGCGCCGCGCTGATCACCGGCCGGCCGAGCGCGCTGTCCTCGGCGCTGATGAAGATCTCCGGCGCAATGGAGACCATGCCCGAAGCAGGACCTCCGCGCGGCCAGCGAGATGAACGCCTTCTTCATCGTGCCCGCCGAGCGTCAAGGGCTTCCTCCAGACGGTGTTCGCGACGCACCCGCCGATGGAGAAGCGCATCGAGCGCCTCCAGCAGATCGAGGCGCAGCTCCAGGCCGCGCCGACGCTCTAGTGGGCTTCCTCGACGCTCTGCTCGGGGGGCGCAAGAAGCTCGCGGGCCCCGCCGCGAAGGACCGCCTGTTCGCGATGACCACCGCGTACATCGCGATGGACACGGGGCTCGGCCTGAAGACCGCCGGCGACGCGGGCATCGTCTTCCAGCCGCTGGCGACCGCCGACTTCGACCAGATCCTCAAGGACGCCAAGGAGCTCCTCGACGAGCTCCGCCCAGGAGACCGGGTCGAACGCTCACCTCCGCCGACGACGAGTTCGGTTACCGCTGGCTGGTCTTGAAGGACCCCGACTTCGACGACCTCGTCGTCTCGCTCAACGTGATCTCGGGCGAGCTCCAGGCGGGCGGCTACGGCGACCGGATCCTGTGCGCGGTCTTCCCGTTCGACGACAAGGGCAAGCGGGTCTACTTCATCTACAACTTCAAGCGCGGGCTCTACTACCCGTTCGTGCCCTCCGCCGGCGAGCAGCAGCGCGACTCCGAGCACGAGCTGCGGCTGAAGGCGCAGCTCGACTCCGAGCTGCCGTTCGAGCCGGAGCTTGCGCGCTGGTTCCCGCTCTGGGAGATCCCGCTCTAGGAAGCGTTCGGGGGCCTCCCGCCCCCGGACCCCCGGCGGGGTTCCGCCCCTACGACGTCACCAGGCGGGACGGCTCAGTCGCTCAATCTGGGATCAGGCCTTCGCCGGTGAACTCGCCAGCGGCCTCCGCGAACGTCACGTCGCGCGGGGGCAGGATCACGTCGGACTCGACCAGCTCGTCCTCGGCGAGCGAGCGTGCCGTCGGCGGCGACCAGCTCGAGCATCTGCTGCCAGAGCTCGGCGAACTTCGTCTCGTCGCCGGCCTCGACCGCCGCAACCGCGTCGTTGTCGAGCCCGTTCAGACGGTCGACATCGGCGTCGGGCAGCTCGAACTGTCCCTCACCCGAGATCCGGACGATCACTTGGACTCCTCCCCGCCCTCGAGCTGAGGCGCGTCGCTGCCGCCGCCGGAGCCGAGCTCGGCCTTCATCTTCGCCAGCTCGTCGTCGACCTGGGCACCGGAGCCGAGCTGCTGCGAGCTGGCGGTCGATGTCGTCCTGGCCGCCGCCGATCTGAGTGATGTCGTCGAACGCGCCGGCCGCCTCGAGCTCCTCGACGGCGCCGGCCCGGGCGCGCATCTGCTCGGTCTTGTCCTCGGCACGCTGGATCGCCATGCCGAGATCGGCCATCTCCTCGCCGACGCCGTTGGCGGCCTCGGAGATCTTGACCTGTGCCTCCGCGGCGGAGTACTGGGCCTTGATGACCTCCTTCTTGGTGCGGAAGGTCTCGATCTTCGTGCGCAGCTTCTGCTCGTTCGCGATCAGCTGCTCCTGCTGGGTCTCGAGTTCCTTGACCTGCGTGTCGAGTCCCTGAAGCTCGGTCTGGGCGATGGTCTTGCGCTCGAGCGCCGTACGGGCAAGCTCCTCGTTGCCCTGTGAGAGCGCCTGGCGCGCCTGGGTGTCGAGCTTCACCACCTGCTGCTCGATCTTCGTGGACTGCATCTGCAGGCGCTTCTTGGAGGTCACCACGTCGGCGATCCCCTTCTTTACGTTCTGCAGCAGCTCGACCTGCTTCTGGTAGCCGTAGTCGAGCGTCTCGCCCGGGTCCTCGGCCTTGTCGAGCATCCTCGAGATCTTCGACTTGATGACTGTGGACATGCGCCCACCCATACCTGGCATCGAGCTGCTCCTTCGGCGTTGTTGCGGGGAACCTGGGCCGTAGACTAGTGGCTACGTGGAAGCGCGCCCGCCCTCGCAGTCCGAGTCGGTTCTTACGCGCTGGATGGGCATCCCCGAGGCCAACACGGCCGGGAACGTGCATGGCGGGACGATCATGAAGCTGTGCGACGAGGTCGCCGGCATCGCGGCCATCCGCCACTGCGGCGGCCGGGTCGTGACGGCGGCGATGGACCGCATGACGTTCATCCACCCGGTCTTCGTCGGCGAGCTGGTGACCGTTCGCGCGATGGTCAACGCCGCCTGGCGCACGTCGATGGAGGTGGGCGTGCGGGTCGAGAAGGAGAACGTCTACACGAACCAGGTCGAGCACACCTCGACCGCCTACTTCACGATGGTCGCCCTCGACGTGAACGGCCAGCCGGCCGCGGTGCCGCCGACCGAGCCGGAGAGCGACGACGAGCTGCGCCGCGCCCGCGAGGCGCAGGTCCGCCGCGACAACCGGCTCCGGGAGCGCGACCAGCTGCAGGCCGAGCGCGGCTAGGCGCTAGGGGCCGCTTTGTAATTGGTGGCTCCCCGGAGTCCCCTATGGGGGCCCTGCGGGAGCAATCGATTGCTCGATGTTGGGGCCCATAGGCCCTAAGAAGGAGCAACGGATGAAACTATTTCGCTCGGGCCGCCGTCGGTGAGCCGTTCGATGAGACAACCCGCCTGGGTCATGGCTCGTAGCTCAGGCGCTCTGGCCCGCCGGGTCGCTGGACTCGGGCAGCTGGCGCCACTCGGTGAACTTCGTCCCCCGGAACTTGAAACGGACCCGCACCCCGTTGCCCCCGCAGCTCGCCGGGTCGCCCGGGCCGCGGCGGAGCTTGAACGCGGCGAGCACCGTCTCGCCCTCGTCCTCGATGTCGGTGACCTCCGCCTTGCACGGCAGCGAGGAGTTGAAGGCGACGGCCTCGCGGTGGGTGCGCAGCCGCGCGAGCCGGCCCTGCTCGATCAGCGCGCCGGGCGCGAAGTAGTCGGCCGCCTGGTCGTAGTTGCCGGCGTTCAGGACGAGGATCCAGCCCCGGATCGCCTTCTCCTCGGCGGTCTTCGCCTGAGCGTTCCGGTCGGGGACGGGGTCGTTGCCCTTGCTGTCGTCGTCGCCCCCGCCGCAGCCGGCGAGTACGACCAGGCCGACGAGCAGAGCCCCGGCGAGCCGCCTCATGACGGCACGGCAGCCGCGCGCTCGGCCGCGTCGTGCTCCTGCGAGCTGCGGTAGAAGAAGAATGCGAGGCCGAACAGCATCACGATCAGGTCCAGGCCCAGCATCATCGCCCCCGCCACCTGCTGATCGGTCAGCGCGGACCACCCGTGCTCGGGCGCCGTCTTCCCGTAGAAGTCCGGATAGGCGGGCGTGCGCATGATGATGAATGCCATACCCAGGAACATTCCAGTCAGGCGCGCTCCGATGATGTAGGGCACCTTCCACAGGTCGCCCGGGAGGCGGCGTTTCTTCGGTTCGATCACAGACCACCACACGAGCATGGCACCGCCGACGAAAGTCCAGTGCTGGAGCAGGTGGACCCACTCGTTGGTCAGCGCCGCCTCGAAGGTGAACGAGAAGTGCCAGCCGTAGAGGATCAGGGCCCAGATCGGGATGGCCACGAGCGGGCGGCGGATCACCCTGAACGCGGCGCGCAGCCGCTTGCGGCGGGCGAGCGGGACGAGTATCGGCTTCGGCAGGAGGAAGACGTAGACGGGTGAGCGGATCCCGATCAGCAGGAACGGGGCGGCGAGATCGGCGATCAGCAGGTGCTGGCCCATGTGCGCGACCAGCAGCTCCTCGGCCCAGGCGTCGAGCGGGCCGAGCAGCCCGATCGCGGTCAGCGCGACGCCGGAGTGCCACGCGACCTGCTGCCAGAACGGCACGTCGTAGCCGCGCCCGCGCAGCACGCGAATCGCGCGCACGTACAGCGCCTCGAGGAAGAGGACGAGGACTATCGGGCCGGGGGCGAGCGCGAACTCCACCCCCTGATTGTGGCGCTTAGGCCGCTGCGAGGGCGTCTGCGGCGGCCGTCAGGCGCTCCTGGTACTCGCGCCGCTGCATGCGCGAGACGACGAGCCGCTGGACCTGGGCCGTGCCCTCGAAGATCTGGTAGATCTTCGCGTCGCGGAACCACTTCTCGAGCGGGAACTCGGTGGTCCACGCGTCGGGGCCGACGAGGTCCATCAGGGTCGTCGTCGCCCACATCGTCACGTCGCCGGCCTTGAGCTTGGACATCGAGCCCTGGCCGCCGGTCATCGGCACGCCGTTGCGGCCCATCCAGGCCGCGCGCCAGACGAGCAGCCGAGCCGACTCGATCTCGGTCGCGACGTCGGCGAGCGACCTGCTGGACGCGCTGCTGCTCGAGCAGCGGGCCATTCTCGTCCTCGCGGCCCTCGAGGTACTCGAGGGTCCACTCGTAGGCGGCCTGCGCGATGCCGAGCGCCGAGGCGCCGACGAGCGGGCGGGTGATCTCGAAGGTCGCGAGCGCGTTCGACGAGCCGCCGCGCTCGCCGTTGCGGGCCCGCTCGAGCTTGCTGCTCGAGCTTGTCCATCCCGCCGAGCAGGTTCTCGACCGGGATCCGGCAGTCCTCGAGCACGACCTCGGCGGTGTGCGAGGCACGGATGCCGATCTTGTCCTCCTTCTTGCCCTGGCTGAGGCCCAGGCGCGTCCTTCGCGATCGACGAACGACGCCTGGCCGCGGTGGCCGAGCTCGGGGTCGACGACGGCGACGACCACCGTCACGTCGGCGATGCCCCCGTTGGTGATGAAGACCTTGGTGCCGTTGAGGACCCACTCGTCGCCGTCGCGCACGGCGGTCGTGCGCAGCGACTTGACGTCGGAGCCGGCCTGGGCCTCGGTGACCGCGTAGGCGCCGAGCTTGATCTCGTCGCCGTCGCCGAAGCACTCGGGGACCCAGCTGCGCGACCTGCTCGGGCGTGCCCGAGGCCGCGATGCCGGCGGCCGCGAGACCGGAGCCGGAGATCGCGAGCGCCATGCCCGCGCAGCCCCAGTGGAGCTCCTCGGCGTAGATCACGCTCATCATGCCCTCGGGGTCGGCCCCCGTGCGCATCAGCTGCTCGGTGCCCTGGAGACCCCACTCGCGAGCGGTCTTGATGACCTCCCACGGGGTCGACTGCTCGCGGTCGTGCTTGGCAGCGAGCGGGACGCATCACCTCGCGCGCGAAGCGGCGGCAGTGCTGCTGGAACTCGAGCTGCTCGTCGTTGAGCCTGAAGTCCATGTTCCCCAGTTCCTCCGTGGTCGGCGGCGTTGGTTGACTGACCAGTCAATCGCGTCGCGAAAAATGGTACTGAACGCCCCCGGCGGCGGATGCGCCAACCGCGACGGCTACAGTGCGCCCTCGTGTCCCGGAGGAGTCTGATCGCAGCCGCCGTCGCGGCCCTCGCGCTGGGCGGCTGCAGCATCGGCGACGACGACAGCCGCCCGCCCCAGCTCGGCACGCCGTCGAGCGACGACGACGCCGCGACGAAGCTCGGCTTCCCGTCGAGCGCGACGAAGAACACGTCCGGGTCGGCGGCGGCGACGCGGCCGCCGACGCGGCCGGGATCGCGAGCGCCGTCTTCCCCGCCACGAGCGACGCCTCGCGCCCGACCGCGGTCGTGCTCGTGGACACCGGCGACTGGCAGGGCGCGGTCGCCGCCGGCGTGCTCGCCGGGAACCCGATCGGCGCGCCCATGCTCCTCTCCGTCGACGGCGAACTTCCGCCGATCACCACCGACACGCTGAAGCAGCTGAACCCGAAGGGCTCGGACCTCTCGAAGGACGCCCAGGTGATCCGCATCGGCTCGAAGCCCCAGACGCCCGACGGCTACAAGACCGCGATCATCGAGGGCAAGGACGCATACGAGCGCGCGGCGGCGATCGACCGGTTCTTCTCGGCGGCCCGCGGCAAGGCCTCCCAGAACGTGGTGGTCGCGAGCGGCGAGCGGGCCGAGTTCGCCGTGCCCGCGGCGGCGTGGGCCGCCCGCTCGGGCGACGCCGTCCTGTTCGCCAAGCGGGACTCCATCCCGGCCGCCACCGAGAAGGCGATCAAGGCGCACGGCAAGCCGAACATCTACCTCCTCGGGCCCGAAGTCGGTCGATCTCGGAGAAGACCGCGAAGGAGCTCGCGAAGCTCGGCAAGGTGAACCGCATCGAGGGCCCGGACGCCGTCGAGAACGCGATCGCCTTCGCCCGCTACAACCGCGGGAACTTCGGCTGGGGCGTGGTCGTACCGGGCTACAACTTCTCGCTCGCGAACACGTCGCGGCCGCTCGACGCGGCGCCGGCGGCGATCCTCGGCACGCGCGGCGTCTTCGCCCCGATGCTGCTGACCGACAACGCGCGGACCCTCCCGCGCGCGCTCGAGGCCTATCTGCTGAGCGTCCAGCCCGGCTACGAGGACGACCCCGGCCAGGCGGTGTTCAACAAGGTCTGGATCCTCGGCGACGACAAGCAGGTCTCGGTCGACGAGCAGGGGCGGATCGACCAGATCACCGAGCTGGTCCCCGTCCAGCCCAACGCGCCGTAGACTCCCGCCCGGATGAGCGAGTTCGAGAACCCCGACCGGATGCAGCGCGAGCCGACCGTCGAGGACGTCCGCCATCTCATGGGTGCTTCGGCCCCGCACTTCGCGCTTCACCTGCGCAACCGGATCCAGAACCTGATCGCAGGCCTTCCGGCGGATCACCCCGCCCGGGTCGAGGGCGAGCGGAGATCGCGCGGCTGGTGGAGGTTGCGCGCGGGTCCGAGCACCGCGGCGGGCACCGACACGGCGAGCCGGGGCTGCCGAGCCTCGACGCCGCCGAGTCCGGCCTCGGCTAGCCGCCCGCCGGCAGCACCGGGTCGCGCTCGCGCTCGGCGACCCAGTCGGAGCCGACCACGAAGGTGCCCGGGTCGCGGGCGCGCGCGAGGAATCCATCACCCCTCCTCCAGGACCCGCGCGCTCTCCCGCTGGAGCGCGTCGACCTGCGCCTCGTCGATACCCGCACCGGCCAGCGCCTTGTCCCAGGTGCGGTAGCCGACGATCCGCCGCAGCTCGAAGCCGTCGAAGTAGTAGAGGATCCCGGCGAAGAACCGGAGGTCGACGCCGGCGTTGGACCGCGCCCGCACGTCGAGCCGAGCGAGGACTCGTTCGCGCTCGAGCAGCACAGGCGCGCCGACGAGGATGCCCTCCCACGACTCGAACGCCTCGAGCCAGCGCGACCAGATCGCGATGAAGCCCTCGAGGCCGCGGTGCCCGGTCGTGATGCCCAGTGCCTGGACGCCCTCATCCGGGACGAAGTCCCAGTCCTTGCCGATCAGCGCCTCGGTCTCGCGCGCGGTCGCGAGGAAGTCCTCATCGGCGAGCTTGTCGACCAGGTTCCCGCTCCAGAAGCGCCAGAAGCCGTCGACGAGCTGCAGCTGTGTCTGCTCGGCCCCCATTGGGGGCAGTATCTACGCCGCGGCAGCGGCGCGCAGCCCGCTCAGCTCGGCGACGCGCTCGCGGTGCTCCTTGGAGCCCCCGAACAGCGCGGCGTCGGTCTTGGCGCGCTTGAGGAAGAAGTGGAGGTCGTGCTCCCAGGTGAAACCGATGCCGCCGTGCACCTGGAGCGATGACGAGGTGACCTCCCAGCCGGCGTCCGAGGCCTGCGCCTTGGCCATCGCGGCGGCGAGCGGCAGCGTCTCGGGCTCGGCCTCGGCCGCCCACGCGGCCCAGAGGACGACGGAGCGGGTGCTCTCGACCGCGCGCAGCATGTCGGCGCAGCGGTGCGAGACGCCCTGGTAGGCGCCGATCGGGCGGTCGAACTGCTTGCGATCGCGCGCGTACTCGACGGCCATCTCCATCGCCTTCTGGGCGACGCCGGTGATCTCGCCCGAGATCGCGACGAGGATGCGATCGACCGCCGGCGCGGGATCGCCCCCGAGCGGCTCGCCGGAGCCCTTCGGCGTGACACGCGCGAAGCGGCGGGTTGCATCGATGGTCAGGATCGGCTCGATCTCGCAGTCGGCGGCGGCGTGGACGCTGCCCCCGTCGCCCTCGAGCAGCACGATCACGTCGGCGCCCTCCGCGTCGGGGATCAAAGTGCCGACCCCGTCGGTGGCACGGCCGGCGGCCCCGCGGCCCTCGCCGGAGGCGATGCCGGGCAACCACTCCGCCTGCTGATCGGAGCTGCCGGCGTGCGCCAGCACGAGGCCGGCGGCGGCGTTGGCGAGGAAGGGAGTCGGCGCAAGCGAATACCCGAGCTCCTCCGCGAGGATGGTCAGCTCGACCGTGCCGAGCCCCTGGCCCCCGTGCTCGTCGGCGATGAAGATCCCGGGCCAGCCGAGCTCGGAGAACTCGGCCCAGTTGGCGTCGTCGTAGCGCTCGGCCTCGGCGAGCTCGCGCACCTTCTCGGCCTTGAAGCGATCCGCCAGCATGTCCTTGGCGGTGCGCTTGATCGCCTGCTGGTCGTCGGTGAAGTCGAAGTTCATGGCCCGCCTAACGCAGCTTGGGGAGGTTGAGGACCCGCTCGGCGATGATGTTCTTGAGGATCTCGGTCGTGCCGCCCTCGATCGAGTTGGCCCGCGCGCGGAGGAACTTGTAGGTCCAGTCGCTGTCGCGCAGCGTGCCCTCCTCGCCGAGGATGTCCACTGCGAGCTCGGTCAGGCCCTGGTTGACGGCCGACCACTGCAGCTTCGGCAGCGACCCCTCCGGGCCCGGGATGCCCGTCTTCATGATCGAGCTGAGGCCGCGCCACGCGTTGAGGCGCAGCGCCTCGGTCTCGATCAGCAGGCCCGCGATCTTCTGGCGGACGACGGGATCATCCGCGACGCCGCGCTCCTGCGCGAGCTCGATCAGCTGGCCGAGCGAGATCCTGACCGACGCCGCGGCAGCGGCGCCGAGGCCGGCGCGCTCGTGCATGAGCGTCGTGATCGCGACCTTCCAGCCGTCACCCACCTCGCCGACGATGTTCTCGTCGGGGACGTAGGCCTCCTCGATGAAGAGCTCGTTGAACTCGGACTCGCCCGTGATCTGGGTGAGCGGCCGGACCTGGACCTCCTCTTGCTCCATGTCGAGCAGGAAGTAGGTGAGGCCCTTGTGCTTGGGCGCGTCCTGGTCGGTCCGCGCCACGAGCATGCACCACTTCGCGTACTGGGCGATCGTGGTCCAGACCTTCTGGCCCGTGATGCGCCAGCCACCGTTGTCCTTCACGGCCCGCGTCTTCAGCGAGGCGAGGTCGGAGCCCGACTCCGGCTCGGAGAAGCCCTGGCACCAGATCTCCTCGGCCGACAGGATCGGCTCGAGGTAGCGCTGCTTCTGCTCGTCGTTGCCGTGGGCGATGACGACGGGGCCGCCCATCACCAGGCCGAGCACGTTCGCCGTCTGCGGCGCCTTGGCGCGCGCCATCTCCTCGCCGAAGATCGCCTGCTCGATCAGCGTCGCGCCGCGGCCGCCGTACTCCTCGGGCCACGACAGGCCCGCGTAACCGGCGTCGTGCAGCTTCGACTGCCACTGCTTGCGGAAGTCGAAGACGCGGTCGAAGTCCTCGTCGCCGCCGGGCGGCTCCGCCCCGGGCAGATTCGTTCCGAGCCACTCGCGTAGCTCGTCGCGGAAGGCCTGCTCGTTGGGGGAGAGCGTCAGGTCCACGGGCGGCGCGCACACTACCGCACGAGGTTTACGAAACGCGTTCGTTGCGTTTTGTCGTCGGTCGTGCTACCTTCGCCCACCTATTCGATACGCAACGGTTTCGTTTCGTAACCAGATCGGAGACAGGAGACATGAAGGCAGAGCACGACAACCCCGACCCCAGGCGCTGGTGGATCCTTGCGATCCTGTCCCTCAGCCTGCTGGTCATCTCGCTCGACAACACGATCCTCAACGTGGCGTTGCCGAGCATCGAGGAGTCGCTCGGCGCCAGCTCGAGCCAGCTGCAGTGGATCGTCGACTCCTACATCCTCGTGTTCGCGGGGCTGCTGCTCACCGCCGGGAGCCTTGGCGACCGGTTCGGGCGCAAGCGCTCGCTGGTACTCGGGCTCGTTGTGTTCGGCGCCGGGTCCGCCTTGTCGGCGCTCGCGTCGTCATCCAGCGAGCTGATCGCCAGCCGCGCCCTGATGGGCGTCGGCGGTGCGTTCATCATGCCGACGACGCTGTCGATCCTGACCCACGTGTTCCCGCCGAGCGAACGGCCGAAGGCGATCGGCATCTGGGCCGCCGTGATGGGCCTCGGCGTGGCCATCGGCCCGGTGGCCGGCGGCTGGCTCCTCGAGCACTTCGACTGGACCTCCGTGTTCCTCGTGAACCTGCCGATCGTCGTGGTCGGCATCGCGGGCGCGCTGGCGATCATCCCCGAGTCCCGCAACCCCGAAGAGGCCAAGCTGGACCCGGTCGGCGCGGGTCTCTCGATCGCCGGCCTCGCGGCCGTGGTCTGGGCGATCATCGAGGCGCCGGAGCAGGGCTGGACGCACCCGCTCGTTCTCGCGGTCGCCGGCGCCGGCGTGTTGCTCTTGGGGGCTTTCGCGCGCTGGGAGCTGCACAACCCTGCACCGATGCTCGACGTACGGCTGTTCCGCAACGGCGCCTTCGCGGGCGCCAGCGCGGCCATCGGCCTGGTCTCGTTCGCCCTGTTCGGGTCGATCTTCTTCCTGACCCAGTACCTCCAGGGAGTGCTCGGCTACACGGCGCTCGAGGCAGGCATCCGGACGCTGCCCGTCGCCGTGGGCCTCATCCTCGCCGCGCCGCTGTCGCAGAAGCTCGCGCAGCGGTTCGGCGCACGGCCGGTCGTCACCGCGGGGCTGACCATCGTCGGCGCGGCGCTGGCCACGATGTCGCTGATCGACATCGGCAGCGGCTACGGGCTGGTCGGGCTGTCGATGGCCCTGCTCGGGATCGGCATGGGTGCCACGATGGCTCCGGCCACCGAGTCGATCATGACCGCCCTCCCGCGGGAGCACGCGGGTGTCGGGTCGGCGATGAACGACACCACGCGGATGGTCGGCGGCTCGTTCGGCGTCGCCATCCTCGGCAGCCTCCTGTCCAGCGGTTACGGTGACGGCATGGACGCCACGACCGCCGACCTGCCCGCAGGAACCGCAGCGGCGGCATCCGATTCGCTTGGAGCCACCGCGGGCCTCGCGGCCAAGCTCGGCGGCGAGAGCGGCTCCGCGCTGCTCGATGCCGGCCGTGCGGCGTTCGTCAGCTCGATGGGCGACGTGGTGCTCGTGGCCGCCGGAGTGGCGCTCGCGGGCGCGGCGATCGCGTTCACGGCAATCCCGGCCGAACGCGCCCGCTCCCTCGGCGCGGAGCCGGCACGCGCGTGAGTCCCACCAAGTCGACAAGCAACACCGCGGCGGGCGCCCAGGAGGCGCCCGCTCGCGGTCCTGGCCGCCCACGCAGCGCCGAGGCGCACGAGCGCATCCTCTGGGCCGCGCTCAGCGAGGTGGGCGACTCGGGCTACCGCGCGCTCACGATCGAGGCGGTGGCCGCCCGCGCCAAGGTCGGCAAGACGACGATCTATCGCCGCTGGCCGTCGAAGCGCGAGCTCGTTCAGGACGCCATCCCGTTGATCAGACCGCCCGCAGCGGGCGAGGACCAGGGATCTCTCGACGCCGACTTCGGGACCTGGGTCGCAGCCAGCCGGGCCAAGCTTGCGGCCAAGGACTACACCCCGCTGACCATCGCCCGGCTACTGGCCGAGGCCATCGACGACGCGGAGCTGCACGCCTTCGTGGTGGAGAACCTCATCGACCACATCCGGGCCGGACTCGGGACGATCATCGAGCGGGCCGTCGACCGCGGCGAACTCGGTGCCGACCTCGACATCGACTTCGCCATCGACGTTCTCCACGGGACGGTCGTGTACCGGACCCTGATCTCCGGCGGCGACATCGTGAGCGCCGCCGCCCGCTTCCCGCAGGTCCTCGCACTGCTGAAATCCGCCTACCCGCCGGGGTAGGCTCTGCGGATGCGCATCGGCCTCTATCTCGCCTACTGGCCCTGGTTCTCTCCCGAAGAGACGATCGAACTCGCGAAGCTCGGCGACGAGGAGGGGCTCGACTCCGTCTGGGTCGCCGAGGCGTGGGGGCAGGACACGGTGTCGGTGCTCGGCCACCTCAGCGCCGTGACAGACCAGATCGGCCTCGGCTCCGGGATCATGCAGATCCCGGCGCGCAGCCCCGCGATGACGGCGATGTCGGCCGCGACGCTGGACACCCTCTCGGGCGGCCGCTTCCGGCTCGGGCTCGGCGTGTCCGGTCCGCAGGTGTCCGAGGGCTGGCACGGCACCTCCTTCAAGCGCCCGCTGGCGCGCACGCGCGAGTACGTCGAGATCATCCGCGCGGCGCTCGCGCGCGACGGCGCCCTCGAGTACCACGGCGAGGAGTTCCAGCTGCCCGTTGAGGGCGGAACCGGCCTCGGCAAGCCGCTGAAGCTGCTGATCAAACCGCCCCGCCCGGACATCCCCGTCTACCTCGGCGCGCTCGGGCCGAAGGCGATCGAGCAGGTCGGCGAGATCGCCGACGGCTGGCTCCCCTTCCTGTTCAACCCGGAAACGGCCGGCGACCTGATGGAGGCGATCGGCAAAGGCGGCCGTCGCGACGAGATCGATGTGGCGCCGGTCGTGCTGCTGTGCGTCGACGACGACGTGGACAAGGCGCGCGACATGGCCCGCCCGTGGCTCACGATCTACCTCGGCGGGATGGGCGCGAAGGGGAAGAACTTCTACGTCGAGGCGGCCGAGCGGTGGGGCCAGGGTGACGCGGCCCGCGAGGTCCAGCAGCTGTTCGGGGCGGGTGACCGGATGGGCGCGGCTGCTGCCATCACACCGGAGCTCATCGACGCCTGCGCGATCTGCTGCCCCGCAGCCGAGATCGACTCCCGCATCGCCGCCTTCGAGCGCGCCGGGGCGGACACGCTGCTCTGCATGCCGATGGGCGACCGCCCCGCGATCGTGCGTGCGCTCGCCTCCGCCGCGCGCGGCGCGGCCGCGTGAGCGACCCCGCCGACGCCCGCCCGGCGGGGATCGAGGGCTCCGAGCTCAAGGGGCCGTTCGCCGTCGGCGACTACGCCGAGGCCCTGCGCGGCCAGCTGCGCGGCCTCGCGCGCGTCCAGGTCTTCGGCGAGGTGTCGAACCTCGGCGTCCGCACCAAGGCCGTGTACTTCGAGCTGCGCGACACGCGCGGCGCGCTCCCCTGCGCGATGTGGCGCTCGGACTACGACCGCGCGGACGTGCCGCTCGCGAACGGCGCCCAGGTGGTGCTCGCCGGCGGCTGCGACTACTACCCCGGCAGCGCCACCTCGTCGCCGTCGTTCTCCTTCCGGGCCACGGCACTGCGGGTCGCGGGCGAAGGCGAGCTGCTGGCCCAGATCGAGCGGCTGCGCAGGCGCCTCGCGGCGGACGGCCTGGCCGGCGAGGGCCGCCCGCAGCAACACCTCCCCCTCCCCGCGCTGCCGCGCTCGATCGGCGTGGTCACCGGCGAGTCCGGCAAGGCGCGCGACGACGTGCTCGCCGGCCTCCGCCGCCGCGGCTGGGCGGGCCGGCTCGTGTGGGGGTTTGCGCCCGTCCAGGACCGCCGCGCCGCCCCGGCGATCGCGCGGGCGCTGACCGATCTGGCCGCACTCGCCGAGGTCGACGCGATAGTCGTGGCCCGCGGCGGCGGCTCCGTTATGGACCTGATGGCCTTCTCAGACGAGACGCTGTGCCGGACGGTCGCGCTGCTCGGCGTGCCGGTCATCGCCTCGGTCGGCCACCACACCGATCGCACGCTGATCGACGACGTCGCGGCCGTGTCGGCGTCGACCCCGACCCATGCCGCGGAGGCAGCGGTGCGGATCGACGTGGTCGCGGCGCGGGAGGGGATGGCCCGCTCCGCGCGGCACCTGCAGGTGTGCGGCAACCGCGCCGTGATCGACCGCGCCCGGCGGCTGGCGGCCCTCGCCCGTGCCCCGGCGGAGCACATCGCGCGCCATCGCGCCCGGCTCCATCAGATGACGCGCGAGCTCCGCGCCGCCGGCGCGCGCCGCACCACGGAGCTCACCGCGCAAACGCGGACCCGCGCGCTGGTGCTCGGCCGCAAGGCCGGCGCCGCGGCAGGGCCCGACCTCCGGCGCCGGGTGCTCGAGCTGGAGCGCCTGCGGCTCGCGCTCGAGGCGAACGACCCGGAGCGCACGCTCGAGCGCGGCTATGCGCTGGTCGAGACGCCGGAGGGGGAGGTCGTCACCAGCGCCGGCGCCGCCCGCCGGGCAGGCCGCGTGTCGGTTCGCTTCCACGACGACAGCGTGGCTGCGAGGATCGAGGACGAATGACCGGCGAGATCCCCCAGCCCGCGCACGAGCCCCAGTCCTACGAGGCGGCTGCGGCGCGGCTCGAGGAGATCATCAAGCGGCTCGACTCGGGCGAGGCCGGGCTGCGCGAGACGCTCGACCTCGTGAAGGAGGGCCGCACGCTCGTCGACTGGTGCGCGAACGAGCTCGAGGCTGTCGGCAAGGGACTCGAGGAGCTCAACCTCGACGCGCTCGTGAAGCGCCTCGAGGGCGCTTCCGAATAGGCTCCCCGGCCGCATATGCACGAACTACTCGGAATAGTCGGCTCCGGCGCGATCGCCACTGGCCTCGGCAAGGTGGCGGGAGGGCTCGGCGACGCCGTCCTCTGGGCCCGCAGCGAAGCATCGGCGGAGCGCGCCCGCGCGCAGCTCGACGGAGCCTGCGCGGTCGTCACCGACCTCGAGGCGCTGGCCGACCGCACCATCGTCGTCGAGTGCGTCGCCGAGGATCTCGCCGTCAAGAGCGACGTCCTCGGCCGCCTCAACGGGATCCTGCCGGCCGAGACGCTGGTCGGGACCACCACCTCGTCGCTCTCGGTCGACGCTCTGGCCGAGGCCTCCGGCCGCCCCGAGCACTTCGCGGCCTTCCACGTGTTCAACCCGGTCGACCGGATGGACCTGATCGAGCTGGCGTTCCCCCCGGCCGCGCAGCCGGAGACCCACACCCGCTTCCGCGAGCTGTGCGACGCGCTCGGCAAGACCGGCGTCGAGGTGCCGGACAAGGCCGGGTTCGTGGTGAACCGGCTGCTGTTCCCGTACCTCTTCGATGCTGTCGGCTTCATGGTCGAGAACGACCTCCCGCCCCAGGACGTCGACACGTGCATGAAGCTCGGTTGCGCGCATCCGATGGGACCGATCGCGCTGCTCGACTTCATCGGCCTCGACGTGGCAGCGGCGATCGCCGACTCGATCGGCCTCGACGTGCCGCCCGCGGTCAGCGATCTGATCGCGGAGGGCAGCCTCGGCCGCAAGGTCGGGCAGGGCTTCTTCGCCTGGGAGGCGGGCAGCTCGCGCCCGATCATCCAGGCGATCAGCCTGCCGAAGAACGCCTAGCTTCGCTGGGCGCTACGGAACGGCAAGCAGCGCCGCCTGGGCCATCGGCGGGTCGTTGGTGATCACCGCGTCGGCGCCCTGCAGGTAAGCCGTCTGCACGCTCCCGGCCTGATCGAGCGTATACGGCACGACCTTCTGGCCGAGTAGGTTGGCGAGCAGCATCGTGGTGGGCAGCGCGAACGGCCAGGCGGGCGAGACCCACTTGGCGCTGAACAGCAGCGCACCGACCGGGCCGACCAGCTCGAGCTCCTTCTGGGTCAGCAGCGAGCGGGCCGCGCCCGGCATGCGCTGGGCCGCGGTCGAGAGGTTCGTCGGCCAGAAACTCTGGATGATGACCTTCGACGGGGCGATCCCGCTTGCGAGCACCACGTCCATCACCCGGTTGGCGTAGTTGGGGGAAACGTCGAAGTCGCCGTCGGTCGGCAGGTTCTTGATCTCGAGGTTGATCGGCGAACCGGTCGCGACCGCGAGCGCGAGCACCTGGGCCAGCGTCGGGACGGGCTCGGTCGGCGAGGCGATCGGCGCGCTCGCGACGGTCCCGGCCAGCCCGTTCACATCGAGGCGGCAGTTGGCGGCGAGGTCGGCGGCGCTGCGCGCGCGCACGGCCCCGGAGCAGTTCGTGGTGCGGTCGAGCGTGTCGTCGTGGATGACGACGGGCAGGCCGTCGCTCGTGATCTTCACGTCGAGCTCGAGCGTGTAGTGGCCGGCGGCGGCATGCGCGAACGCCGGCAGCGAGTTCTCCGGGTAGGCCGGCGCGCCGTTCACCAATGGGCCGCCGCGGTGGGCGTGGACGTACGCCGGATCGACGATCACGGCCGATGCCGGGGCAGCGCAGACGAGCACCACGGCGACAGCCATCAGTACGACGAGACGCGTCCTCCCAGCGCGAGCCATCGCGCCATCCTACCTTCACATGGCGTTTACGCCAGTGTCACGCGGCCGCGGGCGGCTGCCGGACCGGCATGCCGGACGCCAGATCCCACACCACGTCCGCCTCGCCGCAGCCCTGGACACGCGCAAGCTGCGTCACTCGCTCCCACGGGAGCTCGGCGTCAGGCAGGTCGTCCCAGCGGCCGTAGTCGAGTGCCTCCAGTGCACCGGCCAGCGACGGGCCGAGCGCACCCTGCGCCCGGATCAACGCCCGGACCGAGTCGCGCTGCGCGTCGGTGAGCTTGATGCTCCACATCGGGCAAGACCTCCTCGCGTTGGAACTTGCCGATCGAAGCTACGCGCGCCTGCGGACGGAAATCGCGTGCCTAGGCGCCTTCTGAGGCCTCGCGGACCTCCCCCGGGTCGGCTACCTCGGGGGCACCGTTCCCGTGGTCTCGGATCCGGACCGCCTCGATACGGTTCTCGCGCACCGACTCGACGCGCAGCGAATAACCGTCCGCGCGCACCATGTCGCCCCGCTTCGGCAGCCGGCCGAGCTCGCCGAACACGAAGCCGCCGACAGAGTTGTAGGCGTCGGATTCGACCGGGATCTTGATCCCATAGTCCTCGAGGTCGGTGATCGGGACGTGGCCCCGCACCCACCAGTCGCCGTTCGCCAGCTGGCGCACTCCGGCGACGGCCGGGTCGGTCTCGTCGGCGATCTCCCCGACCACCTCCTCGACGATGTCCTCGATCGACACGATGCCGGCGGTGCGCCCGTACTCATCGACGACGACGGCGAGCGACGCGCGCTCGCGCTGCAGGTCGGCGAGCAGGTCGTCGAGCGGCTTCGTCTCCGGCACGATCAGCGCGTCCTTGACGCTCCCCGCGATCGATGCGTCCGGCCCCTCGTTGAGGACGCGCCGTGCGAGGGAGTTGTTGTGGACGATGCCGCGGATCCGGTCGGTGTTGCCCTCCTCCGTCACCACGAGGCGCGTGTGGCCCGAGTCGATCGCCTTGCGCAGCGCGGTCTCGGCCGTCTCGGACACGTCCACCGTGACGACGGCGGGAATCGGCGTCATCACCTGGCGCGCCTCCTGCTCGTGGAGGTGGAAGACCCCGGAGAGCATCCCCGCCTCGCCCTCATCGAGCTTCCCGCCGCCGGCGCTCCTGGCGATGATCATCTTGAGATCGTCGGATGACGAGACGTCCTCGAGTTCGGCCTCCGGATTCACACCGAGCGCCCGGAGCATCCAGTTCGACACGCTGTTGAGCGCCCAGATGAAGGGCTTGAAGGTCACCCGAAAGCCCTGCAGCGGCCGCGCCGCGCGCCGGGCAACCGGTTCGGGGTGCGTGATCGCGTAGATCTTCGGGACCTGCTCCCCGACGGTGATGTGCGCCGTGGTGACCAGGAGGTAGGCGATCGCGAACGAGATCGCGACGGCGGTGCCGTGGCCGACGACGTCCCCGAGCGGCTCCTCGAGGAGGCTCGCGATCGCCGGCTCGCCGAGGAAGCCGATACCGATTGAGGCCATCGTGATCCCGAGCTGGCAGGCCGAGAGGTATTCGTTGATCTCGTCGATCTGCTTCGCGGCCAGTGCCGCGCCACGCTCGCCCTCCTCGGCCATCTGGTCGACCTTCGACGAGCGTGCGCGGACGAGGGCGAACTCGGCTGCGACGAAGAAGCCGTTGGCCAGGACCAGGACGACCAGGCCGAGCAGGAACAGGAGTTCGGTCGTCATCGAGCGCCGGCGGTCACGTGCGCCGGGGTGCGGTCGGGCCTACTTCGAGGAGGTTCGTCGTCGCTCATCAGAGGACGCAGCCAAGCTACCAGAGGGCTCAGCCGACCTGAGCGTCGATCTTGCCCGCGAGCTCGAAGTCGGCGGCCGTCAGCCCACCCGCCGAATGGCTGGTGATCGTCACCCCGACCGTCGCCCACGAGATCGAGAGGTCGGGGTGATGCCCCATGTCCTCGGCGATCGGCGTGATCTCGTTGACGAACGCGACCGAGCCGGCGAAGTCGCCGCGGTCGAAGTCCTTCTTGATGGCGGAGCCGTCGAGCGCCCAGCCGTCCAGATCCGCCAGGCGGCGGTCGATCTCCTCCTGCTCGAGAAGTGCCATGCTCAGGAGTCTAGGCATGCGTATCGTCTCGCTGGTCCCATCGTCGACGGAGCTCCTCTTCGCCCTCGGGCTGGGCGACGCGGTCGTCGCCGTCACCCACGAGTGCGATCACCCGCCCGGCGTGATGGAACGGCTCCCCCATCTCACGCGGAGCGTGATCGGTGAAGGCCTCTCCGCGCCCGAGATCGACGCGGCCGTGCGGGCCCGGACCTCCGCGGGTCGTGCGCTCTACGAGCTCGACGAGCCGAAGCTCGCGGAGCTGGCCCCCGACCTGATCGTGACCCAGGCGGTGTGCGAGGTCTGCGCCGTGTCGTACGACGACGTGGTCGCCGCCGCCGGGCGCCTGGAGACCCGGCCCCAGGTGCTCTCGCTCGATCCCGCCAGCCTCGGCGAGGTGCTCGCCGACATCCCCCGGCTGGCCGCGGCCGCCGGGGCCGAGGAGGCCGGCCGCGAGCTGTCGGCGGATGCGGGCCGGCGCATCGAGGCCGTGGCCGACGCCGTTGCCGGAGCGGACCGGCCGCGGGTGGCCGCCATCGAGTGGCTCGACCCCGTCTTCATCGGTGGGCACTGGGTGCCGCAGATGATCGAGATCGCGGGCGGCACCGACCTGCTCGGCCTCCCGGGCGAGAAGTCGCGCACCGCCGGCTGGGAGGATGTGGCCGCGCTCGAGCCCGAGATCGTCGTGTCGATGCCGTGCGGCTACGCGACCGAACAGGCCGCGAGCGAGACGGCCGCCGCCCATGGCGCTCTCGCACCGCTCGGCGCGCGCGTGGTCGCCGTCGATGCATCTGCCTACTTCTCGCGTCCCGGGCCGCGCCTCGTCGACGGCATCGAGCTGCTCGGGCACCTGTTCCACCCGGATCGCGTGCCGGCGCCCCCGCCGGGCCGGTTCGCCGAGATCGACACGCGTCCGCCCGCCGCGATTGGATAGCCGCGAGTGGGAAGCAAGCGGGCAGAACGGCAGGGGATCGTCGGCGGCTCGCCGCAGGCGTGCTTCGACGCGCTCGTCGAGTTCGAGACCTATCCCGAGTGGCAGGCGGCCGTGAAGGAGTGCACGGTCCACACGCGCGACGGCGCGGGGCACGGCAAGCGCGTGGAGTTCAAGATCGACGCGAAAATCCGCTCGGTGTCGTACACGCTCGACTACAGCTACGACGAGCCCCACCTGCTCGCGTGGAAGTACGTCGAGGGCGACGTGAAGGATGTCGACGGCGAGTTCCTTCTCGAGGACCTCGGCGACGGCACGACCCTCGCCACCTACTCGCTGCGCATCGATCCTGGCCTCTGGCTCCCGGGCAAGATCGTGTCGCTGCTCACCGACCAGGTGATGCAGCGCTCCGTCGACGACCTGAAGACGCGCGTCGAGGCCCGCGGCTGACCGCCGGCGTGGCACGCACCGCTCTCATCCTGCACTCGTCGGCCGGGCTGTACGGTGCCGACGTCCAGCTGCTCGCGATAGCGCGCGGGCTCGACCCGGGGCGCTGGCGCGCCGTGTGCGTGCTGCCCGAGAGCGGCGAGCTGGGACCGCTGCTCGAGGACGCCGGGGCACGCGTCGTCGTGCGACCCGGCCTGGCGGTGCTGCGACGCCGGCTGGCCAACCCCGTGGGCGCGGCACGGCTGGCCCGGGCCGCGCGCGCCGATCGCCGCGAGGTCGGCGCGCTCGCTGCCGAGGCCGGCGCGGCCGTGATCCACGACAACACGTCGGTCGTCCTGTCCGGCGGCGCCGTGGCGCGCGCGGCGGGCGCCGGTCACGTCGTCCACGTCCGCGAGATCTACGCGGGCGCGGGCGGCGCGGCGACGGGAGCGCTGTGGCCTCTCCTGCGGCGGCGCATCCTGCGCGCGGGCGTTGTCGCCTGCATCTCGGAGGCCGTAGCCGTCCAGTTCGGCGGCGCGCCCAACGTCGCCGTGCTGCGCGACGGCCTGCCGCGCGAGCCTGCCCCACCGCCCCGCGCAGCGGCCCGCGCCGAGCTGGGGGTCCCGCAGGAGGCGTTCGCCGTCGCCCTCGTCGGGCGGATCAGCGACTGGAAGGGCCAGGACGTGCTCGCCCGCGCGCTCGCCGCGCCGGAGCTCGCCGGGGTCGGCGCGATCGGCATCGTCGCCGGGGCCCCGGTGCCCGGCGCGGAGGCCGATGCCGCGGCGCTCGACGCGCTGGCAGCCGAGCTCGGCGTGGGCGACAGGCTCCTGCGCCTCGGCTTCCGGCGCGACGTGGACACCGTCCTCGGAGCCGCGGACGCAGTGGTCGTCCCGTCGAAGCGGCCCGAGCCGCTCGGCCTCGTCGCGCTCGAGGCCGCGGCCGCCGGCCTGCCCGTGGTGGCGTCCGACGCGGGTGGCGTGGTCGAGGCGGTCGAGCACGGCCGCACGGGCCTGCTGGTCCCGCCGGATGATCCGGCCGCACTCGCCGCGGCGCTCCGCGAGCTGGCGTCCGATCCGGCGCGCGCCGCCGCGCTCGGCGCGGCGGGCAGGGAGCTTGTGGCCAGGCGCTTCGGCCGCGACAGGATGCTGGCCGAGCTGCAGACCGCCTACGACCGCGTCGCGCCGTAGCCCGGGGCCGTCTCAGAAACCCGTAGCGGCGCCGGCCGAGATCGAGATCGCGGCGATGACCGCCGCCACGCCGATCAGCCCCGCGAGCACGGCTGGCACCGCGGCCGGTACGCGCACGCGGTCCGGGACCTCGAACAGCAGCAGTGCGGCGAGCATGCCGCCGGCCAGGCCGCCGAGGTGGCCCCCGATCGAGATGCCGGGAATCGTGAACGTGATCAGCAGGTTCAACCCGAGCCAGATCCCAAGGCCGCTTTCCATCAGGTTCATACCGCGATTGCGCATCAGCACCAGCGCCGCGCCCATCAGGCCGAAGATCGCGCCGGAGGCGCCGACCGTGGCAGCGTCCGGCTCGAGCAACAGCGCCCCGAACCCGCCGGCGAGCAGGGACACGAAGTAGACGATGGCGAACGGCACCCGTCCCACCGCGGGCTCGATCAGGGTGCCGAGCACGTACAGGGCGAACATGTTGAACAGCAGATGCATGAAGCCGGAATGCAGGAAGCCGGACGTGAGCAGGCGCCAGTACTCGCCCTGGTCGATGGTGAAGCGCGACACCGAGCCGTCGTTGATGATCGTCGACCCGCCGAGGCCGCCGCTGCCGGTGGCACTGGCGCCGGACATCGCGCCGCCGAGCCAGACGGCGACGTTGATGCCGATCAGGATGTAGGTCAGCGTCGGCTGGTCGCCGGCGAAGGCCACGGAGCCGCCGGAGGGCCGCGCCTTGCGCGTCTTCGTGGTCTGGCGGGCGCAGTCCGGGCAGCGCATGCCGACCGGGGTGACCGTCATGCAGTCGGGACAGATCGGCCGCTCACAACTGGAGCACGAGACCCCGGTCTCGCGCCCCGGGTGGCGGTAACAGGTCTGCACGCAGCGGGAGGGTAGTGATCGCTCCTACAGCGAGATCGCGAGGACCGGCTCGCCGCTCGGCGACCGGGAGCCACGCGAGGGCTCACGGGTGAGCATCACGGCATCGGCGCCGCGCAGGTCGGTGTCGACCGCTGTCGCGCCATTGCCGTCCGAGCCGACGTTGAACAGTGATCCAGGGATCACCTCGTCGCCGCGCTGCACCCAGGCCTGGTACGTCTGGCCGGGAGGCAGGCTCGGCATCCCGTGCACGCGCAGGGTGGCCGCGTCGCCGTCGTCGGGGATGGAGACGCTCGCCGTCGCACCGGGCATGCCGCTGACCTTCGCCGTCACCACGTGGTCGCCGCTGGCGGCATCGTTGCGGCCGAGGGCGAAGGCGCCCGCGGCGATCGCCACGACCGCCAGCGCGCTGGCGGCCCACGCCGTGCGCGAACCAGCACGGAAACGGTCGAGGAAGCTCCCGCGCGACTTCGGCTGGGCGGGCGCGCCGTGCTCGAGCTCGGCCTCGGCCTCGATCTGCGCCATCAGCGCGGTCTTGAGGCCGGGTGAAGGCTGCACCTGCGCCACCGAGCGCGGTAGCGCGTCGACGGCCGGGCGCAGGCGCTCGATCTCGTCGCGGCAGACGGGGCACTCGTCGAGGTGCTCCTCGAAGGGCGCGACCTCGGCCTCCTCGAGCGCGCCGAGCAGGTAGGCGCCGACGCTCTCCTCGTGGATCTGATGGCGGTCGACGCTCATGGGGCCGCCACCTCGCCGGCGAGGGATCCACGGAGTTTTTCGAGACCCAGTCGCATACGTCCCTTGATGGTGCCGATCGGCTGATCCAGCATCGCGGCGATTTCAGAGTGGCTGAAACCGCCGAAGTAGGCAAGTTCTATTACACGGCACTGCTCGTCGGGCAGTTGTTCGAGCGCCGCCCGGACCGAGCGCGCCTCGAGGCGGCGTGCGGCCTCGACGTCGGTCAGCTCCTTCGCCTCCTGCCATTCCTCGATGCCCTCGGCGCTCGCGCGCCGCTTGTCGTGCACGAGGTTGCGGCGCAGCGCGTCGATCGCGCGGTGATGGACGATCCCCAGCACCCACGTCCGCACGCTGCCGCGGTCGGGCATGTAGCGCAGGCGGCTGCGCCAGATTGAGAGGAAGGCCTCCTGGACGATGTCCTCGGCGGTCACCCGGTTCGGGACCATCCGGTACGCCACCGAGAACGCGGCGCCCCCGTGGCGGTCGTAGAGCAGCTCGAATGCGCGGGCGTCGCCGGTCTGGACGAGCGCCATCACCTCTTCATCGGCGAGGCGGGTCATGTATTCGTTCTTGCCCACGGTTGTAGGTGTGTACGCGCCCAACCCTCCGCTGGATCATGGAGAATGCCCGCCGTGGAGACGAATTCCCCAGCGCAGGTGTTCGCGTTCGTCATCGGTGTCCTGTTGGTGATCGGCGGCATCATCGGCTTCTTCTACGAAGCGGCTTTCTCCACGGGCGACTCACTCGACCGCGCCGCGGCGCTCGGGATCCTGGATGTGAACGGCTGGCACAACACGGTGCACCTTCTCACGGGAATCGTCGGGCTGCTAGTGGTGGGATCGCGTGACGCGGCGCGGGCCTTCGCGCTCGTGGTCGGCATCGCCTACACACTGCTTGGGATCGTCGGCCTGGCCATGGGCGACGACGAGGTGCTGTTCAGCCTGATCCCGCTGAACACGGAGGACAACATCCTGCACCTCCTGATCGGGTTCGCGGGCATCGCCGCGTACGGTGCCGGCGCCGACGCGCCGGACCCCTCGACGACTTAGAGCGAACTAGCGGTCGAGGCGCTTCTGCAGGTCGTCGGCGACCTGACGCATGCTCTTCTCGAGCGCGTCGATCCCGCTGCCCTGCTTCTTGCGATGCTGCTGACGGGCGCGGACGAGGACGAGGGCGCCGGCGGCGGCAGTGCCGACGACCGTGGCGGCCACGGGGCGCACCCAGTTGCGCGGGTCGCGCATCGTGGAGAGCTCCCAGTCGGCCAGCTCGTCGGCCGCGAGGTCGGTGATCTCGGTGAGGCTGCGCTCCAGCCGGTCGGTCAGCCGCTCGGACGGCTCGACGGGCACGAGCGCGGAGCGCAGCAGCGCCTCGACGTCGCCCAGTTCAGTCATGCCGGGTCACCTTCCGTCTCCCGCAGCTCCTGCTCGAGCTGCTTGATCGCTCGATGAATCAACACCTTGGTCGCTCCCTCGCTGCGGTCGAGGGCGCGCGCGATCTCCTTGTTGTCCATGTCGAGCGCGAACCGCATGATCAGCGCCTCGCGCCGATCGTCCGGCAGGTTCGAGACTCCCTCGAGCACGGCGCGCAGCTCCTGCCGGCCCTCGACGAGGTCCTCCGTGTCGTGTGGAGCGGACACGATCGCCGCATCCTCGAGCTGCGTCTGCGGGCGCCGCGAGCGGTCGCGGTAGTAGTTCGCCGCGAGGTTGTGCGCGATCCGGATCAGCCACGGCCGCAGCGGGCGCCCGTTCGACTCGCGCTGGGCGCGCTCGAAGTGCCGGTATGCCTGCAGGAAGGTCTGCTCCGTGAGGTCCTCGGCGTCGTGGTGATTCCCCACCCGGTAGTACGAGTAGCTGTACACGTCCCGCAGGTGCGTCGAGTAGAGCTCGGTGAAGTCGGCGTCGAGCCGGATCTTGTCTGCTTGTTCCACGCATCGCCCAGCCTACCCCGGGGGGCCTCTCAGGCCGCCGTGAGCTCCGCCTCTCGGGCGGGCTCTGCCTCGCGCTCGGGAACTTCGCCGCCGAGCCAGGCCCATTGGAGCTCGACGCACGGCCAGATCCGCGACGTGACCGCGGCGGCCAGGCCGTGGGACGGATCGTCGACGCGCGGGAAGGTGAGGGGACGACCGCAGCGGATGCGGACCTTGGCGGGCCGGATCAGCCAGCCGCGGCGGACGTTCGCGGTGCCGCGCACGGCCACGGGAACGATGGGCACGCCGGCCTCGAGCGCCATGCGGCCGACGCCGCGCCGCGGTTCGCGCAGCGGGCCGGTGCGGTGGCGGGTGCCCTCGGGGAAGATCACCACGGCCTCCCCGCGCGCGAGCAGCTCGAGAGCCGTGGCCATCGAATCGTCGTCGGACTGGCCGCGCTTGATCGGGAAGGCGCCGAGGCTGTTGAGGAACCAGGCCTGGAGCCGGCTGTCGAACAGCTCCTTCTTGGCGACGAAGTAGATCGGCCGCTTGAGGCAGGCGCCGATGACGAACGGGTCGAGGAAGCTGCGGTGGTTGGCCGCGAGGATCACGCCGCCGTCCGGGACGTGCTCGTGCCCTTCGCGGCGCAGACGGAAGTAGACGAGGAAGAACGGGAGGAGCACCGCGCGCACGGGCCAGTAGACGAACGGGTTGACCCCGCGCCTGCGGGCTCGCTCGTGGTGGGGTGAGAGCCGCTGGTCCTCGCCGTCGGTCGGCGGGGCGGGCGGCAGTGAGACGCGCGTCGCCATCTCCCTCCCCTACCCGGACAGCTCTGTCCCGTTACGCTCCGGAAGGAGTGGAGACCAGGCGTACAGTCAACGGAGCAATCGCCGGCGCGGTCGCCGCGGCCGTGTGGGCGGCCCAGCAGCCGGCCGACAAGCGTGCCTTCGGGGTCGACTACGACGACGTCGAGCTGCTCGGCAAGGCGGTCACCAAGGGCGACGGCTGGCAGCTGCCCGGTCTCGCCATCCACCTCGCCAACGGCGCCGCCTTCGGCGCCTCGTACGCGCACCTGCGCCCGTTCATCCCCGGCCCGCCGGCCGCCAGGGGCCTCGCAGCCGCGACCGTAGAGCATCTGGCCACGTGGCCGATGCTGGCGCTGGTCGAGCGTTACCACCCGCGCTCCCATGAGCTGCCCAAGGTCTTCGGCCGCCGCAACGCCTTCCTCCAGTCGTTCTGGCGCCACGCCCTCTTCGGGCTGGTGCTGGGCGAGCTCGAGCGCCGCCTCAACACCGAGGACGAGGACGAGCCGCCGGAGATTCCCGTGTCGTCGAACGGTCACGGGAACATCGAGCTGGTCGTAGCGGACGCCGACGCCGACGCCTAGGCGGCTTCGGGGCCGCCGGGGCGCCTAGACTCGTGCCTCGCGCCGGAGTAGCTCAGTTGGTAGAGCACCCGCCTTGTAAGCGGACGGCCACCGGTTCGAGTCCGGTCTCCGGCTTCCCGCATGAGCGCTTCAGACCGCCCCCAGATCGCAACCGACGAGGACCGGATCGGCCCGGGGCCGTTCGCGGCGCTGCTCGGGTTCCGGGTGATCCAGGCCGATGAGGAAGGCGCGCTCATCGAGACCGATCCGCAGCCGGAGCATCTCAACGGCGGCGGCATCGTTCACGGCGGCTACCTGACCGCGTTGCTCGACAGCACGACGGGGTGGGCGGTCCACGCCCAGCTTCCCGACGGTGCCCCCGCCCCTCACATCCAGCTCAGCGTCCAGTTCGTGCGGGCGGCACTGCCGGGAACGACGCTGATCTGCCGCGGCCGGTGCGTGAAGGCCGGCCGGCGGATCGCCTCCGCCGAGGCGGAGATCACCCAGGGCGAGCACGTGATCGCACGAGCGGTCACGAGCCACGCGGTGCTGTCGACGGGCTGAGCCCGCCCTGGGCGCTCCCTCGACTTAGGCGGCTCGGCCGCCTCCGCCGAAGCGGCTGCCGAGCCCGAAGCCACCGCTCGGGACGCCGGCGATGAGGATCAGGATCGCGGCCACCAGGCCGAGGATCGCGGATCCGGTGAGCGCTACGAGCAGCATGTATGCGAGCGCCGCGACCAGCAGTGTGATGATGATTCCGATCATGGTTCACTCCTCCTTAGAGTGGGGGTGTGAACCGGCGTTGCCCACGGTGAATCGCCCGGAAACCGGGCTATTCGTCCAGGGGGCTTAAACGGGCACTGCGCGCGAGTCCAGATGCGCCCCGACCTTGCGCTTCACCCGCTGGAGGGCGTTGTCGACCGTCTTGGTGTCGCAATCCAGCCGCTCGGCGATGACCTCGTAGGAACGACCGTCGAGATAGAGCGACAGAACGGCGCTCTCGAGCTCGGACAGCACGCTCGACAGGCACGCCACGAGGCTGCGCAGCTCCTCGCTGGAGATCACCTGGTTCACCGGATCGTGCACCGTCGGGCCGGGCAGCAGTTCGTCGAGCGTCGGATCGCCGTCGCCACCGGACGCGGCCGGCGTCTGTGAGAAGGACACGTACTCGTTGAGCGGCGTGTGCTTGTTGCGGGTCGAGGTCTTCACCGCAGTGATGATCTGGCGGGTGATGCAGAGCTCCGCGAAGTTGCGGAAGCTCGACTCGCGGTCCGTGCGGAAGTCCCGTACGGCCTTGTAGAGGCCGACGAGGCCCTCCTGGATGAGGTCGTCGGAGTCGCCTCCGATGAGGAAGTACGAGCTCGCCTTCAGCCGTACGAAGCCGTGGTAGCGCTTGACGATCTTGTCGTACGCATCCGGCCTGCCCTGCTTGGCGAGGGCGATGAGGTAGTTGTCCTCAAGCTCAACTTTAGCTTGAGAGTTCGGCGTGATTTGGGGTGCTGCAGCCATGACGGACTCCTTCCAGGTCCCCTGCAAGAAGGGCCCAGTAAGGTCATGGACGCGTTACCTCCCCTGGCGCCGCGTTCATATGCCGGCTGAAGTCTGAAGCTCCAGTCCAGCCTTATATTCCGCGGCAGTCTGACGGCGTTATGTCGCCCTGTCAAGACCTCCGCCGCGAAAATGCAAGATCCCGTACAAGACGGCCGCAGCTGCCGTGGCGACGTTCAGCGAGCTGACCTGCCCGTGCTGCGGAAGCCGCACCAGCTGGTCGCACGCGCCGGCCACCCGCGGGCGGAGCCCTCTTCCTTCCGAGCCGAGCACGATGACGGCCCGGCCGGAGTAGTCGGGCGCGTCGTAGGGCACCGCCGCCGGGTCCGCCGCCGCGCCATAGACCCACGCCCCCGTCTCCTTCGCGTCGGCAAGCCAGTTGGCGAGGTTGCCCACCCGGGCCACCACCAGGTGCTCCGCCGCCCCGGCCGACGCCTTGCACGCGGCCGGCGTGACCTCGGCGCTGCGCCGGTCCGGAATCACGAGCCCGGTGATCCCCGCTGACTCGGCCACCCTGATCACCGCGCCGAGGTTCTGCGGGTCCTGCACCTCGTCGAGCGCGACCACGAGGGCGTCGTCGTCGACGAGCATGCGCGACGGATCGCCGTACGGGTAGCCGCCGGCCTCCGCGCAGATGCCCTGGTGATCGGGCGATTCGCAGATGCCCTCGATCCGGTGCGCCTGAACGACCTGGACGTCGACCCCCGCGAGCCAGGGCTCCTGCGCGGCGCTCTCGGTTGCCCACACGTGCTCGATCTGGGACTGCCGCCGCCCGCGCAGAGCCTCGCGGACGGGGTTGCGGCCGTAGACGACCATCAGTCGGTGCGGACGAGCCGGACGCCCGCAGGCGTGTCGCGCACCTCGTAGCCGCGCGCCGCCAGCTCGTCGCGCAGCCGGTCGGCGCGGTCGAAGTCGCGGTCCGCGCGCGCCCGCTCGCGCTCCTCGAGGAGCTTCTGGGCTTCCTCGTCGCCCTCGTCGTCGGCGCTGTCGAGCAGGTTCTCGAGCCCAAGCATCCTCAGCATGTCCGCCAGGGCGCCGGCGCCTACCGTCTCGCCGGAGTCGAGCCTGCGGTTGGCCTCGCCGACCCACTCGAACAGCACGGCGCGGGCTGCGGGCGTGTTGAAATCCTCCGCGAGCGCCGTGAAGAAGCGCTCGGCGTACGCGTCGAGGCCCTCGGGCGCCGGGGCGGCCGGGTCGAGACGGCGCGCCAGCTCGCGGACGCGGTCGACGGCGCGGCCGGCCTCGGTGAGTGCCTCCCCGGAGAACGCGATCGGCTGCCGGTAGTGGCCGCCGGTGAAGTACATGACCAGTGCGTCGCGTCCGTACTGCTCGATGGCTGCGTGGAGCAGGTGGATGTTCCCGACCGACTTGGCCATCTTCTCCGTGCCCATCTGGACCATCCCGTTGTGCATCCAGATGCGCGCGAGCGGCTCGCCCCGCGCGGCCTCGGTCTGGGCTATCTCGTTCTCGTGGTGCGGGAAGACGAGGTCGGACCCGCCGCCGTGGATCTCGAAGTCGGTGCCGAGGTACTTCTCGGCCATCGCCGAGCACTCGATGTGCCAGCCCGGCCGCCCGAGTCCCCACTTCGCCATCCACGAGGTGTCCTCGTCGGCCTTGGTGTTCTTCCACAGGGCGAAGTCGGCGGGGTCGTGCTTGAGCGGGGTCGCATCGTCGCCCTCCCCTTGCTCCATCTCCTCGCGCGGGCGGTTGGAGAGCTTGCCGTACTCGGGGAAGCTGTGGACCTTGAAGTACACGTCGCCCTCGGAGTCGTAGGCGTGGCCCGAATGGATGAGCGCCTCGATCAGGTGCTTGATCTCCTCGATCGTCTCGACGGCCCTGGGTTCGTGGTCGGGCCGCCCGAGCCCGAGAGCGTCGGTGTCCGCGATGTAGTGGGCTGTCATCTCGGCGGCCAGGTCGCTGCTCGGCACGCCCGCCTCGCGCGCGGCGTCGTAGATCTTGTCGTTCACGTCGGTGACGTTCTCGACCAGGGTGACCTCGTAGCCCTCGTGCTCGAGGAAGCGCTTCAGGAGCGCGAAGACCACGAACGGCCGGGCGTTGCCGACGTGCACGCGGGCGTACACGGTCGGGCCGCAGGCGTAGATCCCGACCTTGCCCGGCTCGCGGGGTTCGAGGGGCTTCAGCTCGTTGCTGAGGGTGTCGTGGATGCGGATCGTGCGCACCGCCGCAGCGTATCCGCGAAAATCCCGACGTGGCTGCAGCCGACCTCCGCATTCCAGTCGCCCAGGGCGGCGAGCTGGCCGCCACGCTCGACGGTCCGGGCGACGCGCAGGCCTGTGTGGTGCTCGGCCACGGTTTCGGCCTGCCGCGCCAGACCGGCACCGATCCGGTCGCCGCGGCGCTGGCGCAGGCGGGCGTCGCGACGCTGCGCTTCGACTACCGCCACATCAACGCCGGCAGCGGCGCCGAGCCGCGCCAGCTGATCACGGCGCCCGTCCAGCGCCAGGACTGGCGCGCCGCGCTCGCCCACGCCCGCAGGGACTTCACCCGTATCGGGATCTGGGGCTACTCGTTCGGCGGCGCGCGGGCAATCGAGATGATCGCGGAGGACCCACGCATCGCAGCGGGCGTGGCCCGCTGCCCGAACAGCAACGTGTTCGCGACGATGGTCAACCTCGGGCTTGCGCGCTTTTGCAAGATCGCGGCGCTCGGCACGCGAGACGAGATCGCAGCGCGCCGCGGACGGCCGCCGGTCACCGCGCCGATCGCCGACCGCGCCCACGCCGCAGCCATCTTCTACGGCGACCAGGCCGATCGCTACCTCGCAGCCGTCCCCGACGGGACCGCCTTCGTCAACGAGTACTGCACACGGATGCTGCTACAGACCGCCCACCTGTGGGCGGGCCGGCTCGGCGGACGGATCAACGCCCCGATGCTCGTCGTGGTCGGCCGCTCGGACGAGGTCACCCCCGCCGCGAACGCGCTGCGCTTCGCCCGCAAGGCCGGCGCCGAGACGCTCGAGTACGACGGCGACCACTTCACCGCCTTCCTCGACGAGTCGACCGGCGAGCGCGTGGTGGCGGCCGAGGCCGAGTTCCTCGCCCGTAAACTCGCCGGCTGAGCCCTACCGTCCTGCCCCAGGGTGCCAGGAGCAACCTGAGTCAGGACGACAGGCGGATTCCGGCCGCGCGAAGCTCCGCTCGGAGGCGCCGGGGGTTCCGGCGCAACGGGGAGGCAGCGACGGCGACGGCCCCGACCCGCCCGCGCCGGATCACGACCACCAGGGAAGAGCCGCGGACGACGAAGACGCCTGGGCCCACCGAGCGCTCGCCACGCAGCGCCCGCAACGCCCGCCCACGGCCGAGGCCAACCCGCACCGACCGCGCCCTGTACCCGCCAGCCGTCGCTGCCAGAAGAACGGCGCGCGCCCGAGCATCGAAGCGAGCCCGCAGCGCACCACCCCCCGCCACGCACCACCGCAACGTCCGACCCCGCGAAGCCGTCGCGGGCCCAAGCCGTCGGCGCAGCAGAGCCCGCGACGCCCCGAGCCGCGCGGAGCCGACCGCGGAGCCGGAGATCCGCGCGCGGGACGCCAGGCAACGAGGAGCCGGCGGCGGTAGATCAGCTCCGAACCGCTCCATCAACCGCCGGTACTCGAAGAACGCGGGCTTGGGCGAGTAGTCGTCCCGCAGTAACCCCACGGCCGCGAACAGATCGCTGCCCGTCGACAGGTTGTCGCGCAGGTTGAACCAGCGGTACTCGGTCACACCGAGCGTTCCCGACACCCTCGCCACCTCCTCGACGCTCGACCGCACGTCTGCTGCCTGACCCTCGCCCGTGCGGCGGTTCGGACCCGTTGAATAGCCGTTCTCGCTGACCCACAGCGCCGTGGACATCCCGAGCCCGGCCAGCGGCATGTAGCAGCGGCGCAGCACCGCGAGCGACTCGACGACCTCGTCGCCGACCGTCCTGCCCGGGATGCGCAACGGCGGCCAGACCAGCCCCGGGTAAGCCTGCACGCCGACATACGACAGGGCGCGCCGGAACGCCGGGGACGACTGCCTACCGAGCCCGCGCCAGAAGTCGAGGTCGTTCGTGGGCAGCCAGCGCCAGGCGTAGGTGAAGCCCACAGGCAGATCCGAGCGGCCGATCTTGTCGGCCTCGTCGCGCGCGGCCACGATGCCGCGCGGGATCGCGTCGAGCGCGCCGCGGAACGCGCCGTCGGACGTGTTGGACGAGAGCGGCAGGTTCACCTCGTTCGTGACCGACAGGGCCACGACGGCCGAGCGCGGCGCGAGGGTGCGGACCGCCGCCCGGACGAAGCCCTCCCAGGCGCCCATGTCGCCCTCCTGCGCCGGCGCGGGGTGGTAGCGGATCTGGACCTCGCTGGTGAAGCCGGCACGGGCGTAGTGGTCGACGAGGGTGGCGAACCGATCGATGCCGGCCTGCCCGTCGGCCGAGAACATCCGGTTGAGCCGGAGCACCAGCGCACGGCGTGGAACGGCGAGATCCTTCAGCGCCGCCACCGTCTTCGCCTCGTCGGCCGGCCGCGAAGCGCCCTGGCCCGCGCCGGCGCTGCCCGCCACCTCGGGCGTGATCCCGAAGCGCAGCGGCTTCGCCGGCAGCGCGGGTTGGAGGTCGGCGTCGTCGGCGGTCAGGCAGAGCGGGTCGCCGGCCTGCGCCGCGGGCGCGAACGCGCACAGCACGGCGAGTGTCGCGAGAAGGACAGTGAAGCGGCCGGCCATGCGGCGATTGTCGCTGTCAGCTGACGACCGGGCGCCGGTCGGCCCACGGGCGCTCGGCCTCGATCTGCGCGGAGAGTGACAGCAGCGTCGCCTCGTCCGCGGTGCGCCCGATCAGCGACACGGCGATCGGCAGGCCGTCCTGCGACAACCCGGCGGGCACCGACGCGGCCGGCTGCCCCGTGACGTTCCAGGCCGCCGTGTACGGATAAACCATCCCCATGCGGATCACGGCCGAGAGGGCGCTGCGGCCCTCCCACTCCGTGGCGCCGGCCGCGGGCCGCGCGGTCTGCGGGGTGAGCAGCACGTCGCAGTCGGCGAAGGAGTTGTTGAGGCGCGCGCGGTGGCGCTCCTCGTCGCGGCGCGCCTTCGCGAGCAGCCGGTCGGGGATCAGTGAGCCGAGCTTGGCGAACCCACGCGTCCGGCGCGAGAGCCGCTCCGGCCGAGCCATGGCTGCGGCGTCCTGCTGGGTGCCCTTGAGATAGCGAGGGAGCATCGAGCTACCGATGTCGCCGTACGAGACCTCGCGCTCGACCACCTCGTGGCCAAGGCCGCGCAGGAGCTCGGCGGTCTCCTCGGTCAACCGGCGCACGTCCTTGTCGATCCGCGCGGGGAGCTGGGGCCTGAACGACAGGCCGATCCGCAGCTTGCCCGGCCGCGTCTTCGCCGACTCCGCGAAGCGCCGCTCGGGCGGCGGCACCGAGTCGAGGTCGCCGGGAATCGCCCCTGCCACGGCGTCGAGATAGAGGGCCGTGTCGAGCACGGTGCGGGTCACGCAGCCGTAGACGCTCATGCCGTACCAGTGTTCGGGGTCCGGGGAGGTGGACACGCGCCCGCGCTGAGGCTTGAGGCCGAAGAGCCCGCAGTTGGCCGCCGGGATGCGGATCGACCCGGCGCCGTCGGACGCCGATGCGCCGGCCGCGAGCCCCGCCGCGACGGCGGCCGCGCTCCCGCCGCTCGAGCCGCCCGGAGTGCGGTCGGTGTTCCACGGGTTGCGCGTCACGCCCCAGGTCGGCGACTCGGTCGCGCCGACGATCGAGAGCTCGGGGCACAGGGTGCGGCCGATGATCACCGCACCGGCCTCGCGCAGCCGGCGGATCTGCTCGCAGTCGCGCTCGGCGGGCGCGCCGTAGGCGTCGGTGCCGTGGGTGGTCGCCTCGCCCGCCTGGTCGATGTTGTCCTTCACGGCGATCGGCACGCCGAGCAGCGGCCGGGACTCGCCGGCGGCTCGCCGCGCGTCGGCCTTGTCGGCGTCCTTCAGCGCCTGCTCGTCGTAGACGACCCGGTACGAGTTGATCTCCTTGTCGAGTCGCCCGATCCGCTCGAGGTAGAGCCCGACCAGCTCCCGGGAGGACACCTCGCCGTCGCGGACCAGGTCGGCCTGACGGGCGATGCCTGCAAAGGCGAGTTCGTCGCGATCCACGATCGCGAACCCTACCCGCGCGCCGCTCAATCGGGCCGCTCGATCGTGGCGACCGCGAGCGCCGCGATACCCTCGCGGCCGTTGACGAAGCCCATTCCCCTCGTCCGTCGTGACCTTCACGCTGATGGCGGAGGGGCGCACCGTCGAGATGCACGCCGGGCAGGTCCTGAAATCGCTCGGCCTGCCCGGCCGGTGTCGATGCGAAACGCCGGGGTTAACCGGGCGGCCGATCGGGGCCGCCCGGGTTGAACCACGGGTCGCTCAGCCCCCGCCGCCCCCGCCGCCGACGACGTTGCAGCCGGAGATGGCCTCACCCTCGATCAGGAACGGTCGCGTCTGCCCGGGCCGGAAGTACTGGACCGCTCGCCGCTCGATGTAGCCGGCTGTCCGAATCTCCTCGTTGGTCTTGATCCTTACGCCGTCGCGTCGGGTGAGCGTGAGCTGCTCCTCCCCGACGTCGATCTGCCGACCGTCGACCACGAGCGTGCCCACGCGTCCGGACGTGAAGGTCTGCGAGCTGGCCCCGCTACAGCCTTCCCAGCTTGCGAACGCAAACCGGCCGGGCGCTCTGAGCTCCGCAGCCGCTCGTTGCCGCGGCGGAGCTCCGGTGAAAAAGGTCTGTGCGTAGTACCCGGCATTCCCTCTGATGATGATCCGCAGGAGCCCGTTTAGGCTCACCCCTGCGCCCCGGCTGGCGGAGTCCGTGACGCACGGCGAGTACTGCGGGTTGGCCTGTAGGCCGAACGCGCGCGGGGTCCCATTCGCGTTGTAGCTGACGTACTCGGCGGCACTGCAGTAAAACTGATCGACCGCCTGCGCCCCGCCTGCTGCGGGCCCTGCTGCCACGACTGCGACTGCTGCCGCGGTCATCGCGGCTCTACGACTTCTCCTGGCTAGTCTCATCGGCGCCTCCTGGTTGCGAGTTCGGAGGCGAGCGTATGGGCAGACAGGGAGCCCGGGAACACGACTACGGTTTCCCGCAGGGGGCGAAACGTCCACCCCGCCCCAGGTCGGAGCTCCGAAGGTCGCCCGCCTGAGTGGTGATGCACGCCGGCGAGCTGTGGCCAACGGGATCGACCGCAACCGCCTCGCCCTGGTACTCGCGGTGCTCGCGGTGCTCGCGGTGCTCGCGCGGCACTGCGACAGATCGGCGACTCCGTGGCTCCGACGATGGACAACCCGGGGCAGAGGGTTTGCCCATGATCACCGTCCCGGCGAGTTCGTCGCGATCCACGATCGCGAACCTACCCGCGCGCCGCTCAATCGAGCCGTTCGACCGTCGCGACCGCGAGGGCGGCGATGCCCTCGCCGCGGCCGACGAACCCCATGCCCTCGTTCGTCGTGAACTTCACGTTCACCTCGAGCGCCGCCAGACCGATGGCCTCGGCCAGGGTGGCCCGCATCGCGTCGCGGTGGGGTCCGAGCTTGGGCGCCTCGCAGATCACGGTGGCGTCCACGTGGCGGACGGTCCAGCCGTGCTCGCTGATGAAGCGGCAGACCTCGCCGAGCAGGTCGATCGAGTCGGCGTCGCGCCAGCGCTCGTCGGTGTCCGGGAAGTGCTGGCCGATGTCGCCGAGCCCGGCGGCGCCGAGCAGGGCGTCGATCGCCGCGTGGGTGAGCACGTCGGCATCTGAGTGGCCATCGAGGCCGCGGTCGGAGGGGATCTCGACCCCGCCGAGGATCAGCGGCCGACCCTCGGCGAACCGGTGCGAGTCGTAGCCGATGCCGGACCGCGCGCTCATCCGAGCGGCTCCAGCCGCATCTCACGGCCCTCGAACACCGCGATCTCGTTCGACTCCCATCTCCTCCCGCAGCCAGCCGCACGGCGCGATCGTATTCGTGCCCGAGGTCCTCCGGACACGTGAGCGTCGCTCGAGAGCGCGACGGGCCGGCCGGCCTCGAGGCACAGCTCGAGGAACTTCGCGCGCCGGATAGATCTCGCCGACCGGCTTGCGCAGCCCGGCGGTCGACACCTCGATCGCGATGTCCGAGCCCGCGATGCCCTCCATCGCCAGCTCGTAGAACCGGCGCAGATCGCCATCGGGCACAGGGGCGCCCTTGCCCCAGACCTTGACCAGATCGGGGTGGGCGAGGATGTCGAACAGCCCGCTCGCGGCGGCCTCCCCGAGCGTTTCGAAGTAGCGCGACCAGACCTCGTCGGCGGTGGCTCCCTCCCAGACGTCCCACTCGCGCAGGTCGAGCGCGCGATCGCGCAGGAAATGGATCGAGCCGACGACGTAGTCCCACTCGCGCGCGTCGAGCAGCTCGGCGGTGCGGTCCTCCGCGCCCGGGCACGAAGTCGGCCTCGATACCGAGCTTGAGGTCGGTCTCCGAGCGGACGAACTCGCAGTACTCGTCGAGGTCGTCGACCGCGTTGCGCACCCACCACGGGTGCTTCCAGATGTCGAGGCACTGCGCGAACCGGTGGATGTGCTCGGCCACGCCGAGCTCGGCGATCCCGCGCTCGCCGGCCGCCTCGCGGTAGCGCGCGGGCGTTCGCGACCGTGAAGTACTTTTCCGCGTCGGTCCCGTCGTCGTCGGGCCGCAGGTGCACGTGGTAGTCGGTCAGCATCAGGCGCGGGCGGCGAGCAGCCGCTCGACCAGGAGCAGGTCGAGCTCGGTCGTGACCTTAAGGTTCTCGGGCGGGGCCTCGACCACCGCGACGCTGCCGCCCGCCGCTTCGACGAGGGCGGCGTCGTCGGTCGCCGCGGCGAGCACCGAGTGGCGCACGTCGAGCGCGCTGCGCAGCACGTCGGCCCGGAACACCTGCGGGGTCTGCACAGCCCACAGCTTCGAGCGGTCGAGCGTCCGGGCGACGCGCCCGTCGTCGTCGGCCTCCTTGACGTGTCGGTCACGCGCGCGGCGGCGATCGCGCCGTCCACGCCGGACTCGTCCAGCGCCGCGACGCAGCGCCGCACGAGGTCCGCGGTCACGAGCGGACGCGCGGCGTCGTGCACCACCGCGACTGTCGCCTCCGGCGCCGCGGCGAGCGCGGCCCGGACCGACGCCGAGCGCACGTCGGCTCCGCGCACGCGGTCACGGCCCGACTCGTAGCCCTCGGGCACGGCGACGACGACCCGCTCGCAGACCTCGCGCGAGCACGTCGACGCTCCAGTCGAGCAGCGGCCGGCCCCCACAGACGACGAACGCCTTGGGCCGATCGGCACCAAGGCGTTCGCCGCTGCCGCCGGCCGGGATGATTCCCACGACCACGGCAAATATCCCTGAAGGGCTAGCGCCGTCGCGGCCATCCGGTCCTCGTGCGCGCTCTCGATCAGCGTGTCGAGATGCTCCTCCGCGCCGTCCTCGTCCATCTCGAGCGCGTACATCAGCTCGGATGCGAGGATCTTCTTCGCGCGGGTGTACATCTGCTTCTCGCCCGTCGAGAGGCCCTTCTCGCTCTCGCGGATGGCGAGGTTGCGAACGACCTCGGCGAGCTCGTACACGTCACCGGTCTTGATCTTCTCCCGGTTGTGCTTGAAACGCCGGTTCCAGTTCTTCGGCATCTCGCTGACGGCGTCCTGGAGGATCGCCACCACCTTCGCGACCGCTTCCTCGCCGATGACGCGGCGCAGCCCCGCCTTGCCCGCGTTCTCACACGGGACCATGACGGTCATGTCGTTGTGAAGGATCTGGATGGTGAGGTAGTTGCGCTTCTCCCCCAGCACCACCTTCATCTCCTTCTTGAGGACCTTGCCTGCACCGTGGTGCGGATACACGACGTTGTCCCCGATCTCGTAATCGATGTTGGGGATCTCACGGGTGATCTCGAGGTCCGTGATCTCTTGCTCAATTGCCGTCTCGGAAATGACGTTCCTCCTCGTAGAAATGCCCCGGCCGGCCATGGCCCGGGCGTCTTGGTCAAGTTTGCAGGTAGCGATCCACGAGGTTGATCTCCTGCAGCCTGCGCAGGCCCTCGCGGATGTCCTTGGCACGCATGTCGCCCACGCCCTCGACGGACTCGAGCTCTCCATCGCTGGAAGCGAGGATCTCGTCGAGACCGCCGAACTCGCGCACGATGCTCTGGACCACCAGTTTCGGCAGGCGCGGGATGCGCCCGAGAACCCGGTGGCCCCGTGGCGAGACGGGGTGGTCGAGTGTGTTCAGCTTGCGGTCGTGGCCGAGTAGTTCGGCGAGGCGACCGAAGTCCAGCAGGTCCTGGTGCGGAAGCCGCGCCAGAGTGTCGAGCACGTTTGCGAAGTTCTCCTCGGTGGGCTCGGCGATGTAGTCCGATACGAGCGCGGCCTTCTCGGCCGCGACTCCGACCATCGTCTCCTCGAGCTGCATCTCGATCAGCCGGCCCTCGGCTCCGAGCTCGACGATGTAGCGCTCGATCTCGACCGCCATGCGCGTGACGAGCTCGACGCGCTGGAGGACGGTGAGCACGTCGTGCATCGTCGATGCCGCCCTCGAACTCGAGCGCGGTGAGCCGCGTGGAGACCTGGTCGAGGCGGCTGCGGTACTTGTCGAGCGTCGCAAGGGCCTGGTTGGCCTTGGCGAGGACGACCGGGATGTCCTCGAGGATGTACTTGGCACCGTCGAGGTAGAGCGACACCACGCTGCGCGCCTGCGAGACGGCGATCACCAGCGCGTCGGTCTGCTTCGAGACACGCTCGGCGGTCCGGTGCCGGGTACCGGTCTCGAGCGACATGATCGTCGGATCCGGCATCAGCTGGACGTTCGCGAAGTGGATCTTCGTGCCGTTCGAGCTGAGGATGATCGCGCCGTCCATCTTCGCCAGCTGGAACAGCAGGGCGGGCGTGTAGTCGACCTCGAGCTTGAGGCCGCCGGAGTAGAGGAACGCGAGCTCCTCGCTGTCTCCGACGCAGATCAGACCGCCCGAACGAGCCTGGACGATGCTGTCGATTCCCTCCCGTACCGCGGTGCCGGGAGCGATCATTTCGAGCGCCCTTACGAGTCTTGGTTCCTGCCGAGCTTCGAGCTCTGAAACGTCATCCCCGGAGTACGGCACCCCATGGATTGTACGGAACTGCCTCTGAAAACGCCTGCTAGTGCGGAATCTTGCGAACTCCGCGAGGTCAGGCCACTCGTGGAGCGGGTCGGCCGGTGGGTGCGGAGCCTACGTGGGTGGTGGCGGAACGGACCAGGTCCGCGAAACCAGGGCCGCGGTCAGACGTCGAAGACGCCGGCCACCGCCACGGCGAAATCAGGCAGAAGCGGCGAGGTGAGCTCGTCACCTGGGTCCAGGTCGAACGAGAGGTCGAAGACCACTGCGGCCGGACTGGAGCGCCTGAAAACGAGCACCTGCCCGGGCTCAACCGTGTCAACGAGCCACAACTCCGAAAGTCCGTGCCGCTCATACGCCGACTTCTTGGCGCCGATATCGATGCTCCACGTGGATGGCGACCGCACTTCGACGGCGAGGTCGGGCATCGGATACGGCGGCTGGGCGCGGATGTCGGGCGCCCGCTCCGCGGAATACCAGAGCACGTCGGGCACCAGGACATGTCCCGTGTCGAGACGCACGTCGGCCGGACCGTTCGCGTATCCGCGCCGATCCCCCGCCCGGATCCACTCCGCCAACGCCGAGAAGAGCTTGTTCTGCACCGCCCAGTGCAGGAACGTTGGCTCGTTCACGACGACCTCACCCGCAACGAGCTGAAGGCCGCGACGGCCCTGGAACGGCGGATGCTCGAGAAACTCTTCGGCCGTCATCGTCGGCGCAGCGGGCATGGCTTTCATCGTAAACCTCCGGGTTGTGGTGCACCAACCGTTGAGGGCGCGAACCCGGGGTTCTCGCACCCGGACGGTCCGCTAGGTGGCCACTGGCCGCCCGGCCGCGTTTCGAGCGGCGGCCGTCGGACCGCCGACCATGCGGTCAGGCGGCGCGCGGCGCTGGTCGGGCGACGGTTCGCCGAGGCACGACCGCAGCGCCCGGCGCAGATCGGGCAGTTCCTTGCCCGGCGCCAGAACGGTCCCCAGGCCGAACTTCTTCGCCTCCGCGAGACGACGATCCGGGTGGGCCGCGTGACGGATCTCGCCAGTAAGCCCGAGCTCCCCGAACGCGGCCAGCGGAGCCTTCCCGCGACCGAGCGGAACGCCCCGCGCGGCCGACGCCACGGCGAGGGCGACGGCCAGGTCGGCGCCCGGCTCGTCGATGCGCACGCCGCCCGCCAGCGACACGAAGACATCAGCGCTACCGACCTTGATGTCGGAGTGCCGGGCGAGCACGGCGAGGACCAGGGCGAGGCGGTTGCGGTCGACACCGTTGGCCATCCGCCGCGGCGGGACCATGTCCGTCGGCGCCACCAGCGCCTGGACCTCGACCAGCAGCGGCCGCGACCCCTCCATCGCACAGAGGATCACCGAGCCGGCCGCGCGGGTCGCCTCGGCGACGAACCGGGCGGAGGCGTCCTGCACCTCGACGAGCCCCTCGTCGCGCATCTCGAACACGCCCGCCTCGTTGGTCGAGCCGAAGCGATTCTTCAGTGCGCGCAGGGTGCGGTAGGTGCGCTCGCGCTCCCCCTCGAAGCTCAGCACGCAGTCGACCAGATGCTCGAGCACCCGCGGGCCGGCGAGCGCGCCCTCCTTCGTAACGTGGCCGACGAGGATCACCGCGACGCCGCGAGCCTTCGCCACCCGCATCAGCCGTCCGGCCACCTCGCGGACCTGGCCGACCGACCCGGGCGCGCCCGTCAGTTCGGCGGCGTGCATCACCTGCACGGAGTCGATGACGCACACGTCGGGCTGCTCGGCCGCGATCGTGGCGATCACCGACTCGACGTCCGTCTCGGCGACGATCGGCACGCTGAGCGCGGCCGGGCCGAGCCGGTCGGCGCGCAGCTTGACCTGGGCCGCCGACTCCTCGCCGGAGACATAGAGGACCCTGTGGCCGGCCGCGCTCAGGTTGCCGAGCGCGCTCGCCGTGATCGTCGACTTTCCGATGCCCGGCGACCCTCCGAGCAGGACCAGGGACCCGGGCACGATTCCGCCGCCGAGCACGCGATCGAGCTCGCCGATGCCGGTACTCAGGCGGGCGACCTTGGGGGCCTCGACCTGCGCGAGCGGGACCGGCGTGAGCGCCCGTGCCGACCTGGCGGGGCCTGGGCGGCCGCCCGGCACCTTCGCCGGCTTGGCCTCCTCGACGAGTGTCCCCCACTCCTCGCAGCCCGGGCACCGGCCCATCCACTTGGGCGCCTCGTGCCCGCAGGCGGAGCAGACGTGGATCGTGTTGGCCCGGGGCATCCATCCAACCTAGGGCCGCGGGAGGACGTTTTCGCCCCCTGCGGGAAACCGTGGTCGTGTTTCCGGGTGCCCGGTCTGCGCTTACGCTCGCTTCAAACTCGCAACCGGGAGGCGCCGATGAGACTCACCAGGAGAAGTTGTCGACGGATGATCCGTACGCGCACCATCTGCCTTACCGCGCTCGCCTGCGTGGCTTTCGCGGCCCTTCCCGCGAGTGCATCGGCACTGCTCATCAAGCTCAAGCACACGGAGGCGGTGAAGCCGATCGTCCACCTCCACTACACGCCGGCAGACCCGATCGGCGTGAACAACCCGCTGAACCAGCTGAGCCCCATCTCGCCCACCAGCGGGCTCGGCATCGACGCGAGCCTTTCGACGGCCGGCACGCTCGGCTCGATTCCCGCCAGCAGCGGGCTCGGGCTCGACACGAGCCTGTCTTCGAACAAGAACGAGCTTGGTTCGATCGGCCCCAGCCTCCTGAAGCTCTCCGTCGGCACCTTTCGCCTCGAGCTCCCACCCACCTCGGGTGGCGGTGAGGAAGAGGAACCGCCGACGGGTCCTCCGACAACCGACTGAACGCTGAGCGCCGAGGGGGCCGGCCCCGCCGAAAGGCGGGCCGGCGCGCGCGCTCAGCCCAGCAGGCGGTCGTCCACGCGCAGGTAGGCGAGGACGGCCAGCACGCGGCGGTTCGCATCGACATCGGCGGGCAGGCCAAGCGATTTCAGGACCTGCCCGACGTGCATCTCGACGGTGCGCAGAGCAAGGACCAGGCGATCCGCGATCGCCTGGTTGCTGAGCCCCTCCGCCATAAGCGCCAGGACCTGGCGCTCGCGCACGGTCGCCGTCGCCAGGGCGGTCGACTGCTGGCGCGTCTCCACGATCATCCGCGCTAGCTCGGGATCGAGCACCGTTTCCCCCCGGACCACCCGTTTCACCGAGCTCGTCAGCACTTCAATGTCCGCAACCCGGTCCTTGAGCAGAAAGCCGATCCCGCCTTCGCAGCTTTCGACAAACCGCAGCGTCTCCGGTGAACCGACATGCTGGGCAAGCAGAAGCACGGCGACGGCCGGGAACTTTGTGCGCAGAGCCTTGGCACCGTCCAGTCCCTCCACGCTCTGGGTCGGGGGCATCCGCATGTCCATGATCACGGCGTCGGGGCGGGACCGCCCGACCTCCCGCAGCATCGACTGGACGTCGTCGGCCTGACCCACGACCTCGATGCCGGCATCGCCGAGCAGGCGGGCGATCCCGGCCCGGACGATCGGCGAGTCCTCCGTGAGGACGACCTTCACCGCTCCCACTGCCCCTGTTCCTCCGCCTGGCGGGAACGGCCCCCGAGTGGGAGCTCCACAGCCACGGTGGTCCCCCGCCCGGGCGGGCTCGTGAGCGTGAGCGAGCCTCCCAGCGCCCGGGCACGATCGTCCAGACCCCGGATGCCGGAGCCGCGCGCGCGGTCCGCGCCGCCGCGGCCGTCGTCGCTGATGGCCAGCTCGAGAACACCTCCGTCGCTGCTGAGGCGGACACGGGCGACGTGGGCCTCGGCGTGCTTGACGATGTTCGCGAGCGACTCCGACACGATCAGGTAGGCCGCCGACTCGAGCGGCGCCGGCAGCCGCCCGTTCAACCGGTCCTCGAGGACGACGGGAACCGGAATCGTCCGGACGAGCTCTTCGACGGCAGGGCCGAGCCCATCGTCGGCAAGCGTGGGTGGGGCGATGTCGTTCACCAGCCGGCGCAGCTCGTCGAGCGATCGGCCGGCGCCCGCCTCGATCGAGCTGAGCAGCGCCTGGATGTCGGGTGAGCTCTCGGCCGCGAGCCGGTTGCGCAGGGCCGACACGTCGAGCATCAGCCCGACCAGGCTCTGCTGGGCCCCGTCGTGCAGATCGCGGGCGACCCTGCGGCGCTCGCCATCGGCCGCGTCCGCCGTGCGCGCCAGCTGTGCCGTCACCTCGCCCTGCAGCGACTCGTTCTCGAGGGTCATCCGGAGGATGCCGCCGAGCGCCTCGATCAGCTCCGTGTCCTCGGCGATCGAGGGGTCGTGCACGAGCACGCCCAGCACGCTCCCGTCGGTGCGGGTGATCTCCGTCACGGCCGTCGCCCCGTGGGCCGCCGGCGGCGCCACCTCGGCGCCCTGCTCGTCGCGCCACGTATCGCCGTCCAGGGCGCACACGGCGATTCGGTCGTCCCCCAGGCGCCGGCGCAGCACCGACGACACCTCAGCCAGGGAGGCGGGCTGCCGCAGTTCACGGGCAACGCCGGTGAGGCTCACACGTGTGAGGCGTACGCGCAGCATCCCGGCGAGGAAGGCGAGCGGTATCAGCGCGTAGGAGAGCGGCTGCAGATCGGCGAACGGCACGCCGCGCATCCCGACCAACACCGGGCTGTTGATCACCCCCAGGACGCCGACCACTCCGAGGAACGGCGTGAGCATGCGGCGCGCCGGCCTGGTGCCGGACCGCCAGCGAACGATGAGGATCGCCAGACCCGCGAGGAGGGCGGCCGACATCGCGGCCGTCCCGATATCGGCGATCAAGTCTGCCGTGGACAACTGGATGGTCGGCTCGTAGCCGGTGACGCAGCCGAGGGAGCATTCCCCCGGTTTCGCGACCTCGCCGAGGATGCCGAGCCCGATCCCGACAAGCAGCACGATCAGGACGCCGCGATCGGCCCGGCCCCGGAACCGGCCGGTCGGGAACGCGAGGGCTGCGAGTGCCACCGCCACATTGGACATCTCCGTGGTCAGCGCCTGCAGAGAGTCCGCGAGGTCGTACCCGATGACCGCGAGGTCCTCGCTCATCCAGAGGAATCCGGCGAGAACCAGGACGGATCCCATCCGCGGATAGGCGGTTCGGTGGCGGGCGACGACTCCGCAGGCGACGAACAACAGGCCGGTGACGACCGACCCCGCGATCCTGATCGAGGCCGTACCGTCGTTGCCGGTCGCCCAGCCGGCGACGATCAACGCCTCGACCGCCAATGCGGCGGCGACCACGGCGATGCTCGTCGAGACGCGCGCCCTACCCCCCTGTTCTGCGGCCATGCCACATCTTCCCATGCCGCGCCGCGCGCAACGCGCCTTGCAATCGATCCGCGGACGGCGCTGGGATGGGACGCCCGTGGATCTGCTCGCCCTACCCCTTGCCTCCGCCGAGTTCCTCGCCGTCGACACGGAGACGAACGGCCTGTGGGGCGACGAGTGCGAGCTGACCGAGGTCGGCTGCGTGCTGGTCGGCGGCGGTGAGTTGCACGACCGCTGGAGCTCCGTTGTGCGCACGAATCTCCCGCTGCGGCGCGGTATCCAGCGGTTCACGGGGATCACGCAGGCGATGGTCGACGCGGCGCCGCGGCCGGAGGCCGTCCTGCCCGGCCTGGCGCGGCGGATGGAGGGGCGGGTGCTCGTGGCCCACAACGCCGGGTTCGACGAGCGGGTGCTGAAGCAGGCGTTCGACCGTGCCGGCATCGACTGGCCCGCCCCGCCCGTGTTCTGCACGGTGTCGCTGGCGCGCAAGTTCGCGCCGCTGATCCGCCGCCGCGGACTCGCCTCGCTGGCCGACTCGCTCGGCATCCAGGTCGACGAGGTGCACCGGGCGCTCCCCGACGCCGTGACCTGCGGCCAGGTGCTGTGCGCGCTGCTGCCGAAGCTGTGCGCGAACGCAATAACGATCGGCGACGCGCTGGGTCTGCTTGGGCCGCGTCGCCGCGCGCCGCGCAAGGACAAGGCGCCCGGTCGCTACCGGCCGCCAGAGGAGCGCCCGGACCTCTCCCAGCTGCCGAAGGATCCCGGTGTGTACATCTTCCGCGACATCCGCGGCCGGCCCCTCTATGTCGGCAAGTCGGTGTCGCTGCGCACCCGCGCGCGAGCGCACTTCTGTGCCCCGGCCGGCTGGACCGAGCGGGCCGAGATAGTCGACTACAAGGCCACGAACTCCGAGCTCGGGGCGCTGATCCTCGAGAACCGGCTGATCAAGCAGTGGCGGCCGGCGGGCAACACCGCGCTCAAGCGCACCGACCGCTGGGCGTACGTGCGCTGCCGGCTGGACGTCGAGTACCCGATCCTCGAGGTGTCGTCCGAGCCCGCCCCGGGCCACGCGGTGAACATCGGCCCGCTGCGCGGCAAGCGCCTGGCCGGCGAGCTGGCCGACCAGCTCAGCTCGCTGTTCAAGCTCCGCCACTGCGGCCGCGCGCTGCGCCGGCGCGAGCACCCCTCGATCTACGGTCAGATGGACCGCTGCTGCTCGCCTTGTCTCGGCGACCTCGACCCGAACGCCTACCGCGGCCAGATCGACAAGGCGATGGCGCTCTTCGACAGCCCCGGCGGCGCGCGTGACGCACTGCTCGACGAGATCGAAGGCCGCCTGCGGGCAGCGTCGGCCGCGCGCCGCTACGAGGCCGCGGCGGCGCTGCTGCGCCGCCGCGAGCGCGTAGAGATCCTCCTCGAGCGCCTCGGGGGCGTCCTGCGTGCCGTCGACGCCGCTCCGCGGCTCGTCGTCGCCGCCCACCCGGCCGGTGAGGGCCACGACGCGTTCTGGATCGTCGCGGGGCGAATCGTCGACTGGGGGCCGCTGCCGCCGGCGTTGGAGATCCGCGCGCGAAGCCGGGCCGCGCTCGCGCAAGCCCCTCCCGCCCGGTCGGTCCCGCCGGACGCCGTCGACGAGGTGCGCATCGCAGCCGCGTGGATAGCCGAGCACGAGCCGCCCGCGTTCCCGCTCGAGCTGGCGGCGGATCCCCAGGGCGGCCTCGGGCGATGGCTCTCCGGCGCCCGCCGGCGCAAGGCGCCGCGGCCGGAGGCGGTCGCGGCGTAGGTGTAGGCCGACGCCGCGGCTAGAAGGAGTGCTCGGGCCCGTCGTAGCGGAAGCAGCGGCAGTCATCGCCGAAGCGCAACATGCGCCAGCGCGCCGCTCCGTCGGCGCGGCCGTTGCCGAGGCTGGTTCCCAGCGCGAGGGGCGACGTCCACCTGGGGCCGACCTTGTCGATGCCGCGCCGCAGGCCGCCGACGGACGCGTCGCCGCTCTGGGCGACGGCCGCGGCAATCAGCAGGACCGAGTCGCACACGTGGTAGGCGGTGTAGTGCCCGAACGGCGTGCGGTCACCGACGGCGACCTTGAACGCCCGGAAGATCTGGTCGCACTGGTCGCGGACCGGGTTGTCGGCGTCGCTGCCGCCGGGGACGTCGACCAGCGGCGACCAGCCGACGCCGATCGCGCCGCGCAGCTGGCGCAACGGCGTCTCGCGTGCGAGGAACTGGGGCGAGGCGATCGAGTTGACTCCGTACAGGGGCCGGTAGCGCTGGTTCTCGGCGTTGCGCATGAACTGGCCCAGCACCACGCCGTTCTCGTCCACGGCGACGATCCTGTCGACCCGCGCGGAGCGCATCTTCAGCATCGCGTTCGTCTCCGTGACGAGGAACGACGCCACGTCCTCCGTCGACACCGGGACGTCGGCCACGACCTTGATGCCCTCGTTCGTCAGGGCACCGCGGAGCGCGTTGTGGGCGTGGTCGAGCTGCGGCAGCCCGGTGCTGCGCAACACGCCGACGCGCGTGCCCCTGGCGAAGAACCCGGCGGCCTTCAGCCCGCGGATGTAGGCGCCCTGTGGACGGTCGATGGCCGCCGACCCGCTCGAATAGAGGAGGCCGGGGTAACGGTTGAAATCGCCGATGGCCGGGCTCGACTGCGCGTTGACGAACGTCGGCACGCCCTTCTTGGCGAGGCAGGGGATGAGGATGTCGGTCGAGGCATGGCGGTCGACGTCCGCGATCGCCTTGCTGAACACGTTGCACGTGGCCGCGTCGAGCACGGACAGGCGCTCGCGGTAGAAGTCGTAGCGACGCATCTGCAGCTCCAGCCGGCGGCCACCGATCCCGCCGCGCTGGTTGATCCACTCGGCGACGGCCTGCGCCTGCGACGCCGGGTCGGCGGCGCCCGCGTCCACCCCGTAGGCGCGGAAGAACGAGTTGGCCGCGCCGGCCTCCTGGTAGTCGATCCCGATCGTGACCGGCGTGCTCACCTGCTTCGCGCCCGGCCCATCGCGCTTCTTGGGGACCCCGAGGTTCTTCAGCAGGTTGTCGATGCCCTTGCCGGGCTTGACCCCGGCGGCGAGGGGCTCGCCCGAGCCGCTGCCGCCGCCCTCCGCGTCGCCGTCAGCCGCGGCGGCCTTCTTCCGCGCCCGCTCCGCGGCGGTCGTCGTGCCGCCGTCGGCGCCGCCGAAGGTGCGCGAGGCCTCCCGGCCGGCGTCGCCGGCGAGGGTCGCAGGATCGACGGGATCCGTCGCACCGACCGCGAAGACGACGAAGACCCCGCCGACCGCGCATACCCCGGCGACGATGCTCGCGCGCCGGCGCGTGGACGTCGCCCTGGCGCGCATCCACAGCGCCCGAAGCTTCGTCAAGCGAGATCTTCCTGTCCAGCGTCCCCCTGCATGTCGCCATGGTACCCCGGCTTAGGCCGGAGCGAGAAAAACGGGCCGCAGGAGATCGTTGCGGCTGCGTAGAGCCGCGGGATCGCCCGCGAACCGCATGTGCCCGTCCTCCAACCAGTACGCCCGGTCCGCCAGGCCGAGCAGAAGCTCGTAGGACTGGTCGACGACCATCACGCCCGCGCCCCGCGCGCGTATGGCGCCCAGCGCCGCCGTCATCCGGTCGGCGGCACCAGGCGCGAGCCCGAGGCCGAGATCGTCGACGAGCAGCACGTCGGGCCGGCGGGCGAAGGCCTGCGCGAGCGCGAGCAGCTGCCGCTCGCCCATCGAGAGCGCGGCAGTCCGCGTCCCGATCCGGCGCTCGAGCTCGGGAAACTCGGCCAGGACCTCGGCCGGGTCACCCCCGGCGAGCGACAGGCGCAGCGACTCGGCGACCGTCAACGGGCCGAAGGTGGCGCTGCCTGCCTCGACGACCGCCAGGCCGCCGCGGGCGAGGGCATCGGCCGGCTCGCCGGTCACGTCCGCGCCGGCGCGCAGGACGGCGCCCCCGTCCGGCCGCAGCAACCCCGACAAGACCCGCAACAGCGTCGACTTCCCGGCGCCGTTGGGACCGAGCACCGCGACGAACTCGCCGCGGCCGAGCACCACGTCGGCGCCGTCGAGGATCGGGTCGACGTCGTACGCGAAGCGCAGGCCGCGCCCTTCGAGCACCGGTTCGGGCGCGGGCCCGGGCGCAGCCGGCCGCGGCGTGGCCGGCGTGGGCGCCTGTGCGGGCGCCCCCACCTCACGTCCTGCGTCGAGCCGCACGATCCGGTCGGTCACCGCGGCGACCAGTTCGAGGTCGTGCTCGATCACGACCAGGCTCAGGTCTCCGCGCTCGCGGAGTTCGTTCAGCAGTTCGGCGAGCGGGCCGCGCTCGGCCTGCGCGATCCCGGCCGACGGCTCGTCGAGCACGAGGATCGACGGCCGGCTCGCGAGCATCGCCGCCAGCTCCGCGAATCGCCGCGTGCCGGTCGACAGCTCGCGGATGGGCATCTCGGCATATCCGGCCAGACCGAGGCCCCGCAGCGCCGCCAGCGCCTCGGTGCGGGCTCCACCGCTGCCGCGGAACACCCCGCTGACCATCCGCTCGGGCAGATTCCGCTCGAGCGACAGCTGCACGAGGTCGAGGGGCGTGAGCGTCGGGAACAGGCGCCCGTCCTGCTGGGAGCGCACGAGACCCCGGCCGGCGCGCTCGTTCGGGCTCATCCAGCCGATGTCCTCACCGCCGAGCGACACTGTGCCGGCCCCCGGTTGCACAGCGCCGCAGATGACGTCCACGAGCGTGCTCTTGCCGGATCCGTTCGGTCCCACGATCCCCACGGCCTCGCCCGGTTCGACGACCAGCGACACGCCGTCGAGCGCGCGGACCTCGCCGAAGCTGACGCTCGCACCGCCCACCTCGAGGCGGCCGGGCGCCGGGCCCGCCGGTGCTGTCCACGCCCGCGGCGCGGCGGCGGGGGCCGGCGCGGCCTCCGCCCGCACCAGCACGCGGTCGCGCAGGCGCACCGCAGCGCTCGCGAGCCCGCCCGGGACCACGATGAGGATCGCCAGCCAGCCGATCGCGACGGCAGCGAGCGCCGTACTCGAGAACCCCGCGAGCGATGGCACCGCGACTATCGCGACCGTGCCGAGCAGCGGGCCGAGCGCGGAGCCCAGGCCGCCGACCACGGCAACGGCCACCGCGTCGATCCCGGTGGTGACGCGGAATTGGTCGGGCGTGACCGCGAACAGCCCCTGGGCGAGGAGGGCGCCCGCCAGCCCGGCGACGGCGCCGGCGAGCGCCACCGACCGTAGGCGCAGGCCCGCCACCGGCACGCCCAGCGCCCGCGCCGCGCTTTCGTTGTCGCGCGCGGCGCGGAGCCGCCGGCCTGCCGGGCCGGCCGCGAGGCGCGCGGCGAGCACCACGCTCAACACGAGCACCGCGAGCGCCAGTTCGTACGAGGCCGTCTCGCCGTCGACGAGCCGCGCCGGCTCGGCCGCCGACCCGAGCGCCCAGTCCTGGCCGAGGATCGGGACGGCGGCGGCTGCGAAGGCGAGGGTCGTGACCGCCAGGCCGAGGCCGCGGTCGCGTAGCGCCGGAAGCGCGAGGATCGCGGCCACGGTGCCGCCGCCGACCATCGCCGCGGCGAACCCCGCCACCGGGCTCCCGGTCGTGGCGGCGAAGTTCGCGGCGAACGTCGCCCCGACGCCCGCCAGCGCGAACTGGCCGAGCGACAGCTGGCCGCCGAGCGCCACGACCAGCCACGCGGACACGCCCGCGATACCGATGCAGGCGATGTCGAGGAGCTCCGGCGAATCGAAGACGAGCGGGGCCAGGGCCGCCGCCGCGACGGCCGCGCCCGCGGCGGCGAGGCGCGCGGCGCGTACAGCGGGCCGCGCGGCGACCGCAGCGGGCAGCCGCGGGAGGCTCGCGACCATCGCCCAGCTGCCCTGCTCGGCGAGCCGGCCGCCGGCCGGGCGCAAGAGGAGCATGGCCACGAACACCACGCCGAGGAGGATCAACGACACGTAGGCGGTCTGGTCGGTGTTCCAGATCACGACCTGCTCGATCAGGCCGATGGCCAGGCCGCCGGCCAGGGTCGCCGGCAGGCTCCAGAAGCGGCCGATCGCCGCCGCCGCGAGCGCGCGCAGGAGCAGGCTCGGCCCAAGCGCCTCGGCGGTCGGGAAGCCCGACGTGGCCGGCACGACGAGGATCGCTGTGAAGGCGGCAAGCGCGCCCGCCACCGCCCACGTGAGCGTCGCCATCCGCCCGGCCGGGATGCCGAGGGCCCGCGCCCCCTGCGGGTTGGCGGCAGCTGCTCGCAGCGCCAGCCCGATCCCCGTCCGCCCGAGCACGAGCCACAGGAGAAGCACGATGGCCGGACCGAGCACGAGGAGCGCGACGTTCGCGGGCACCACGGTCAGGACACCCACATCAAAGTCCGGGATGCCCGCCGGCTGTGGATACAGCTCGCGCGCCGTGGCCGAGCGGCCGATCCCCTGCGATGCGAGCAGCAGGACCTGCGCGACGCCGAGCGTGGCGACCATGGCGATCACCGGCGGGCCGGATGCCATGCGCCGCACGACGCCGGCCTCGACCGCCGCGCCGATCAAGGCCGCGCTCGCGACGGCCGCCGCCGCGGCCGCCCAGTAGGGCGCCCCCGCGTTCGCCGCCTCGAGCAGGATCACGGCCGCGAAAGCGCCGATCTGGCCGTGAGCCAGGTTCAGGACGCGGCTCGCGCGGAACGTGAGCACCAGCCCGACGCCGAGCAGGCCGTAGCCGATCCCGCTCGCCACTCCGAGCACGACCACCTCGGGAGGGATTGAGATTGCGGCTAGAACTGCGGCCCCCCGGCGATCACTGCCCGAATCTAACCGCCCCGGCCGGCGGTCGGTCCGTCACGGGGTGCCGTAGCGCACCTGACCGTCGTGGAACCACTCAACCGCCCCGGACTGCAGGGTGAGCGAGACGGGCGGGATCGAACCGGGAGGCCCCTCGTCGAGGATCTTCTGCCGACCCCGCCTGGCGAATGACACGACCCGGACTCCGTCGGGCACGAACCGCCCCTTGCCGAAGGTCAGACCCACCGGAACGAGCGGCGCGGTTCCCGTCGAGATGACTGCAACCGCGGCCCCGCTCGGTCGCGCGAACACGCGCTCGACCTGCGTCCCGCGCTGTCCCGCGGTATACCGCGCGAGCCTGTAAAGCGCGCGATCGGTGCGGACGTTGGTCACCTTGGTCGAGACGTAAGGGGGATCTCCGAACTCGTAGTCGGCGGCCGTAGTGATCGCCATGCGCCCGGCTGCGTGGAGGAAGAATCCGTTCTGGTACCCGGTGTCGAACGCATCTCCGGCCAGGGTGAAGGTTCGTCCAACTCGTTTCGCGCAGGCAAAGACCTTTCGCCCACGTGCGGTTACCCGGATCTCGTCCGTGCGGCCGACCGTGCGCCCGGGCAGGCGGCATTTCCGCGGCTTCTTCGCCTTTTTCTTCCTCGCGTGTTCGGCGCCGATGTCCGAGGCCCTCGCGTCCACCGCAAGCGGGGTGAGCGCCACGCTGGCGGCAATCACGAGGACGGGGATGGTGAGCAGGATCGGAGGTTTCATCCGGAGCGTCGTGCTCAGGTCTAGCGCCGGCGCTTGCGCTTTGCCTTGGAGATGTCGAAGCCGGCACGGCGTGAGTCGGACCGCTCGATCGGCAGGTTGACCGGCGTAGCGACCAGCCGGTAGCTGCCCACAGGCAGCTTGCGGCCGCGAAGCCGTCCTGTGAACCGGAAGCTGTTGGCGCCCGCCTTGCCCTTCACCTTGAAGCTGCCTCGGCGAGGGACGAATCGCGTGCAGCGCCGGGCGCGCCGGTTGCCGCGCGTCCGTGCGACGCAGCGCCCGCGGACGCGGCGTCCGGACGTGCGGCGCTCGATCGTGAAGCGGACATCGGCCGCGCTCGAGAGCCGGAATACGACCTTCGCGCCCGATCGTCCGACGCTGCTCCCGCGGCGCTTGGCGACGAAGCGCCTGGGCGAGATGCGCAGGCCGCTGACCCGCGCGCGGACAGGCGCGGCCCCCGGGCTCTCGATCGCCATCCGCAGCACTGCCCTGGCGCCGACCCCGTACAGCATGCGACCGTCAGGCGAAGCGGCCAGCCCGCGCACCCTGTCGAAGGCGTTCGGCGACGCCACCCCGGTGCAGGGAGGGCTGCTGTTCCCGATGCAGCTCGCGTAAGCCGGCAGTCGCGTCGGTCCGACCGCGAAGCGCTTGACGTTGAGCCCGAAGTCGCTCCCGCCGTACAGATGGGCGCCGTCGCGCGACGCGGTGAGACTCCTCATCCCCTCGATTCCAGGCGACCCGCCGAAGGGCAGCGGCGAGCAGCCGGCCAGGCTGCCGACGCAGGCCGCGAAGCTCATCACGCCGTTGGCTCCGAGCGTCCAGGTGCTCAGGGTCTTCCCGCCGGCGCGGTAGAGCCTGCCGCCGGAGGGATGGACGAGCAGCGACGTTCCGCCGTCGAGGGCGTTCGTCTGCGTGTAGGGAGTGCACTCGAGAGGGCCTCCCTGGATCCGGAAGCACTCGGCGCCGGTGAGCGCGCCGGTCGTCTGGTTCACGGTCGAGTGGTTGAGGGTGGTGGAGCTCGTGCTGTAGAGGTGCAGCCCGTCGGGCGAGAAAGCCAGAAATCCGCCCGCGTCGCCTGCCGGGTCCGAGCACTGGATACGGCCGTTCGACACGCAGCCGCGGGCGATGGGTGGTGCGGCGGCCCCCGGCAACTCGAAGATGTTGACGGCATTGATGGTCGATACGTAGAGAAAGCGGCCGTTCGGCGAGATGACCGCGTCCTTCGCGGCGCTCAGGAGGTCATCGTCGAACGCATGACCGGTGCAATCCGGTCCGTCCGAGGAATGGCCGATGCATCCGGCATAGGTCAGCTTTCCCCCAGCATTGGTGGTGTAGCGAAGCAGAGCGCCGGCGAAGGTCGTGCCTCCCGCGACGAACAGCGTGCCGTCCCTCGTCAGGGCGAGCGCCGACGGCTTGTTCAGGGGCGCTGCGCCGGCCTCGGCGCCCGCGCAGCCGGCGAGCTGACCGACGCAGTCCGTGGCTCCCGTGAGCAGATCGACGTGGACCACGGCGTTGGAGTTCGGGCTCGCCGCGTAGAGATGCCGTCCGTCGGCGGAGAGCGCCGCGTCGCCCCCATCCGTAATGGCGCTTGCTGGACTGGTTGGCACGCAGCCCTGTGCGCTGCCGAGACATCCGCTGAATATGAGGTCGCCGGGAGCCGCGACCGCCGGTACGGCGCCGGCGGCAGCGAACGCGACACCGACCACGAGGATGGAAAGAACGGTGCGCAGCGCCTTGGGGAACATGAGGCGGATGCTGCACGGATGACCGCCCAGACCGCAAGGGACCAGAGTCCCGGGTAGCCGGGAACTTGTCGTCGCGGTCGTCGACCCCTAGTCCCCCGTGCCGTGCTCCTTGTGGCTCTGATCGCAGAACGGCTTGTTCTTCGAGTGCCCGCAGCGGCATAGGACGATTGGTTTGTCGCCGGCCGGCAGCGGGATCGGCTTGCCGTCGGCGTCGACGAGGCGGATCGGGCCGGTCACCTTGTACGGCCCGCCGTCGCGGACCTTGATCTCGACCTGGCTCATCGCCCCATCGTAGATACCCGTGCCGTCCCCGTGTCCCGGGTGAGTCGGGATGCCTCGCCCGGTCCTGAAGCCTTTTCCCAGCTCTCCTGGGACATCTGCCCCTTGCCGGCAGGGACTACGGAGGCCGAATATGTGCCCCATGCCCAATTGGCTGGCGGCGACCCTCGCACTCGCGATCGTTTCTCGGCATCTCCGTGTGCATCTGCACCACACCCGCCGACGCCGCCTGGCACGCCGAAACGCTCTCGACGTCAGTCCCCGCGACTCCGCCGCGGTCGGGGCCAGTCCGAACGGGAGGCTCGTGGTCGCCTGGGCCGACGGGCATGGGGTCAAGCTCCGGCGATCCGGGCCTGCAGGCGGCCTGGGCCCAGTCGAAGTGGTCGACGCCGCGCCCGCCGCGGGAGACCTCCGAGATCCTTCCCGCGTCCTGAGGTTCGTCGCGATCGTCGTGCTCGCTGCTGTCAACTTCGGTGCACCCGCGGACGACGCCGCGGCGGCACCCAAGCTGCCGCCGGCGGTCAAGAAGATCGACCGGCATCTGACCAAGGCGTCCAAGACGCTCGGCAAACGCCAGACCGCGCGCCTGCGCGGCCCGATCCGCTCCGCCGGGCGGCTCATTCGCAAGCGGCCGTGCGCCGCCGCGAAGTCGCTGACGAAAGTCGTCGTTCGCTCTCGCACCCTGCGCGGTCGCCGGGCGACCGCGGCCAGGCCGGTAGTGGACGGTGCTCGCAAGCTGGGCCGGCGCCTGGTCGCCGGGCAGCGCCGCAAGGGCGCGTGCGGCTTGAAGCTCAAGGTTCGCGTGGACAAGCGCCTGCGACCCGCGTTGCCCTCACTCCCGGCGGCGCCGGGGGCGCCCTCCCGACCGGTGGCGTCCTTCGCCGTCGGCCGTGTCAAGACAGACTTCGCCGAGCGCGAGATCGTTTTCTCCACCCGCGGGAGGCGCGGGCTCGCCGGCCTGCTGCGCCGCACCCGCGGGAAACTCATCAGCTCGACGTCGTCCCCGCGGGCCAAGCACTCCATTCATCACATCCTCCTCCCGCCCGGCGCCCGGATCTCCGCGAATGGCCGGGAGGGGCTCGTCGACGACCTCAGGAAGCTCGAGCCGGCCAGCCACGGGACGCTCAGGGCCTCGAGTGCCGCGGGCCTCAACACCTTCGCCATCACGGCAGACGAGCGTGCGCGAGGTCTCCACGTCGCCCCGAATCTCGTGTTCAAGCCCGATGCCTCGCTCAACCAGGCGTTCCCCGGGCAGCGGTTCCTCGACGGCGAATCGCAGGAGGACCAGACCGACCTCCAGCCCGTTCACAACGGGAGCCACGATGCCTTCCGCGGGGCGTTGTTCACCGACCAGGGACCCAACGCGTACGGCACCGGCGACGCGTGGCGGCGTCTCGAAATGGCCAACAAACTCAAGCCTTCATCCGTTCGCGTCGCGGTCATCGACGACGGCTTCGTGAGCGACTACGACCTGCCGCGCGAGAGCCTGCAGGCGACCAAGGCGATAGGCCAGCCGCAAACGGCCCACGGCTACCAGGTCACCCAGGCGCTCGCGGCCGTTGCCGACAATCGAAAAGGCGTCGCCGGCTCGGGTGCTCCCGTCGTCTACCCGGTCACGTTGAGGACCCCCGGCTACGACGGCGCCTCGACCTTGACCTCGGTTCTTCTCGCGCTGAACCTGAACGTCCGGATCATCAACATGAGCTTCAGCACCGGCCTGGCTCCGGCCGCCGACTACATGGGCGACCCGTACGCAGACATCTTCGCCGATGCAGCCGCGGCCGATGTCCTGTTGGTCGCTGCGGCGGGCAACCAGAGCGGCGACGTCGATGCCGAGGCATGCAAGGCGGGAGCCTGCGTCGAGAGCACTGCCACCTTTCCCTGTGAAAGCGGGGGCGTCCTGTGCGTGGGCGGCGTCGACGTCGACCGCACGACGCGCGATCCAGAATCGAACTTCGGTCGTCAGAGCTGCGGCAACAAGTCCTGCGACGTCGAGATCTTCGGCCCGTTTGACCATGCCGTGGTGGCGACCACGTCTACCGGCGCACTGGAGGGTTTCACCGAGACGAACGGCGAGTTCGAGTCAGCCCTGACCACGGTGGGGGGCACGAGCGCCGCAGCGCCCTATGTCGCCGGAGCCGCGGCCTTGGTGATGTCGGCAAAGCCTTCGCTGAAGGCCGGGCAGGTGCGCAATGCGCTCATCGACACCGCGAACACGAGTCCGGACAACGACGTTTCGCGCGTCGTCGATCCCCAGGCTGCCGTGCTCTCGCAGCTCCCGCCACAGCCGCCGCTCGTGGGCATCGCATCGCCGAGGAAAGGCTCTGCCGCGCATACCGGCCGCCCTGAGCGGCTCGACGGCCTGGCGATTGCCGCGCGCCCGAACGGCTGCTGCTCGTACCGGTGGCTCTCCGACGGTGTGCCCCTCGGGAACGGGATCTTCATCGACGCACCGCTGAAGGCGGGTCTTCAGAAGGTCACGCTCGAGGCCACCGATGGGGACGGGCGCACGGGCTCGGCATCGGTGCTCGTGGATCGCGACGCCACCTTCGGCACCGCGACGACACTGACGACCGCATGTCCGGCCGGACTCGAGCCAGGCGACACGGCCGGCGTCGACGGCCTACTGGTACCGGCGAAGGCCGGCTCACCGATCGCGCTCGAGGTGACCGCCCCGAACGGATCGAAGCAGACGATCGGTGCGACCACCGACGCGGCTGGCGGGTACGCCGTCTCCTTCGCGGTGCCGGCCGAAGGCACATGGAGAGTCGAAGCCAACTTCGGCGGCGACGGACAGCGCCGGGAATCGCGTGCGGGCTGCTCATTCGTCGTCACGAGCGGCAGCCCCCCGCGTATCCCGACATCCATCAACCTTCTCTGCCCGCCCGGGCCCTCCTACATCCAGACGACGGCGAACCTCTCGATCCCCGGGACTTCCGACCTTGGAGGAGTGTCCGGCTTCATCTACATGGAGCTCGAGGCACCGGATGGATCTCCCGGGACAGTGCTCGCGTTCCTCGACGCCGCCGGCAACTTCGAGTTTCTCTTCTGGAGGAATGTCGCGATCGGTAGATGGAAGGTGACCGGCGTGTTCCCGGGGTCCGCCACGCACGAAGAATCCAGCTCCCAGACCTGCGAGTTCGACATCGTGCCACCGCCGAGGTAAAAGGTGCCGCGAACCATCCAGACGATGCTCGCCCTCGCCGCGGCCGTGGCCATGGCGCCCGCGGCGGCGCATGCGAGCGAGGTCGCGGTCTTCGACATCGTCAGCTCGCAGAGCAGCGGGGTCTGGCTCGCCTACGAAGCCGGCCGGGGCGAACGGAACCGGGTCGCGATCCGGTATCTCCGCGATGGCAAGGTCCGCATCTCCGACAGCGCCGGTGTGAAGGCCGGCGAGGGCTGCAGACTGATCAAGCCTCGCCACGCCGAATGCGTGCTCGACGACGTTCGCTACCAGGACGTCATCGACCTGTTCGACGGTGATGACCGGATCGTCCTGTCCGCCAGCCCCGGCGTGGATGTCGGCGCGGTCGTGTCCGGCGAGGCCGGCAACGACACGCTCATCGGGAGCATGGACGACGAGGTGCTGAGAGGCGGCCGCGGGCGGGATCGCATCTACGGGCGCGGCGGCGACGACCATCTCTACGGCGACAAGCGGGACACGCTCGACGGGGGAGCGGGTCGCGACGAGTTCACCGGCGGGCGCCTCGTGCGCGCCCGCGACGGCCGCCGCGATCTCATCACAGGCTGCGCCCGCGCCATCGCCGACCCGTTCGACCGGGTTCGCCGCTGTCGCCGCGTCAAACGCTGAGAGCTGCGCCTCGGGCGCGGTGACTACTTGGCGTCGTCGTCGGCCGGAGGCGCGTCCGGCACGTCCGGCAGCACGTCGGGCTCGTCCGGCAGCTCTGCCGGGCTGTCGTCGCCACCATCGCCCGAGCCGGACGAATCGTCGTCGCCGCTGGCGCCGACACCCACGGCCTCGCGCTTGCGCGCCGGCTTGTGGATGGTGATCCTGACCTCGTCGTCCTTGGGCAGGTCGGCCTCGTCCTTCTCGCGCTCCTCCTCGGGCCGGCGGTCGACTTCGACCGTCGAACCGGGCTCGAGGTTCTGCGAGAGCACCTCGTCGGCGAGCGGATCCTCGATGTAGCGCTGGATCGCGCGGCGCAGCGGGCGAGCGCCCATCGCCGGGTCCCAGCCCTTCTCGACCAGCAGGTCGGCGGCCTCGTCCGAGAGATTGAGCGACAGCTCCTGCTCCGCGAGCGACTCGCGGATGCGCTTGAGCAGCAGCTCGACGATCTCGCGGATCTCGTCCTTCGCCAGCTTGTGGAAGACGATGACCTCGTCGATGCGGTTGAGGAACTCCGGCCGGAAGACCTTCTTCAGGTCGCTCATGATCCGGGTCTTCATGTCGTCGTACGTGACGCCGCCCTCGGCGTCGCCGACGGTGAAGCCGATGCCGGTGTTCTTCGCGATCTCCGAAGCGCCGACGTTCGACGTCATGATCACGATCGCGTTACGGAAGTCCACGGTGCGGCCCTGGCTGTCCGTCAGCCGGCCGTCCTCGAGGATCTGCAGCAGGATGTTGAACACGTCCGGGTGCGCCTTCTCGATCTCGTCGAGCAGGAGCACGCTGTACGGCTTGCGCCGCACGGCCTCGGTGAGCTGGCCGCCCTCGTCGTACCCGATGTAGCCGGGTGGCGAGCCGACGAGCCGCGACACGGAGTGCTTCTCCATGTACTCGGACATGTCGATGCGAACCATCGCCTCCTCGTCGCCGAAGAGGAACTCGGCGAGCGTGCGGCCGAGCTCGGTCTTGCCGACGCCGGAGGGGCCGAGGAAGATGAACGAGCCGGTCGGGCGCTTCGGGTCCTTGAGGCCCGCGCGCGAGCGGCGGATCGCCTTCGAGACCGCCTCGATCGCGGCGTGCTGGCCGATGACGCGCTTGTGGAGCTCGTCCTCCATGCGCATCAGCTTCTGGGTCTCGGCCTCGGTGAGCTTGAAGACGGGGATGCCCGTCCACATTGAGACGATGTCGGCGATCTCCTCCTCGCCGATCTCCGGGCGCTCGCCGGACTCGCCGGAGCGCCACTGCTCCTCGAGGTCGCGCTTCTTGTTCGTGAGCTGGCGCTCCTTGTCGCGGAGGTTCGCGGCCTTCTCGAACTCCTGCGCCTCGATCGCGCCCTCCTTGTCGCGCCGCGTGGTCTCGATCTCCTCCTCGAGCTCGCGGTAGACGGGGGGCGAGGTCATCGACTTGATCCGGGCGCGCGAGGCGGCCTCGTCGATCAGGTCGATCGCCTTGTCGGGGAGGAAACGGTCGGAGATGTAGCGGGCGGCGAGCTCGGCCGCGGCCTCGAGCGCCTCGTCGGTGATGCCGACGCGGTGGTGGGTCTCGTAGCGATCGCGCAGGCCCTTGAGGATCTGAACGGTCTCCTCCTGCGAGGGCTCTTCGACGCGGATCTGCTGGAAGCGCCGCTCGAGCGCGGAGTCGCGCTCCAGGTACTTGCGGTACTCGTCGAGCGTCGTCGCGCCGATGGTCTGCAGCTCGCCGCGGGCGAGGGCCGGCTTGAGGATCGAGGCCGCGTCGATCGCGCCCTCGGCAGCACCGGCACCGACGAGGTTGTGGAGCTCGTCGATGAACAGGATGATGTCGCCGCGCTGGGTGATCTCCTTCATCACCTTCTTCAGGCGCTCCTCGAACTCACCGCGGTACTTCGAGCCGGCGACGAGTGCCGCCAGGTCGAGCGTGTAGATCTGCTTGCCCTTGAGAGTCTCGGGCACCTCGTCGCTGGTGATCTGCTGCGCGAGGCCCTCGACGACGGCGGTCTTGCCGACGCCGGGCTCGCCGATCAGCACGGGGTTGTTCTTCTGGCGGCGCGAGAGGATCTGCATGATCCGCTCGACCTCGGTCTCGCGACCGACGACGGGATCGAGCTTGCCCTCTGCGGCGAGCTTGGTCAGGTTGCGCCCGAACTGGTCGAGCAGCTTCGAGGACTTCTTGCCCTCGCCCTGCGCGCCGGCCTGACCGGTGCCCTGGCGCTGGCGGCCGCCGGGGCCCGAGAGCATGCGGATGACCTCGTTGCGGATCTTCTCGGAGTCCGCGTCGAAATCGAGCAGGATGCGGGCGGCGACGCCCTCGTTCTCGCGCACCAGGCCGAGCAGGATGTGCTCGGTGCCGATGTAGTTGTGGCCCAGGCTCAGCGCCTCACGGAGGGCGAGCTCGAGGACCTTCTTGGCGCGCGGGGTGAACGGGATCTGACCGGAGGTGACCTCCTCGCCGGATCCGACGATCCGGACGACCTGCGCGCGCACACGCTCCACGGTGATGTCCAGCGACTCGAGCACTCGGGCAGCGAGGCCCTCCTCCTCGCGGAGCAGGCCGAGCAGGATGTGCTCGGTCCCGATGTAGTTGTGCTTGAGGATGCGGGCTTCCTCCTGGGC